>CAWGEP010000001.1:0-1410318 GCA_963821635.1 uncultured bacterium
AGTCTAAATGCCGAAGGGGGGACTCGAACCCCCACTCCCTTGCAGGAACTGCGCCCTGAACGCAGCGCGTCTACCAGTTTCACCACTTCGGCATGGTCCGCGCTGCCCAGTTTCGGTCGGCGGCGCAGGGCAAATATACGGTCTCAGGTCCGTCGCGCAATAGTTTATCCTAGACGCCGAGTCTCTTTCACCGGGAGTTCCCGCCGGGCCCGCTTGACTGCCCAAGCCTTCCGCCAACATAGTAATGACCGTCGAATGGTCGTCCCACGGGGGTCTCCGGACTAAAGAACCCGAGAGTGAAACCGAATGGCCTGACTGGTCCCGGAACGGTTCGGTCAATGGAGATGAGGTCACCAACTTGCCAGGCGTGCGTGTCGAAGTTTGGTGGAAAATCGATGTTCAGCATCTCTCTCGGTTCGAGGTCGGGATAGACATGGAGGTACATCCGAAGCACTTCAAGCCCGGGTCGGTTCACCCGCACAGTTGTGGTGATATGAATACCACCGGCCCCGGAGGCAGCGGTACATCCTACCAAGACCAGCCGTGGCGTGATCGGATACTCCAGTTCTGACTTCATGCAATCATTGAGACCATCCAGCTCCTTGCCTAAGGCCTGTTTTAACTCGTTTCGGCCTGCCGAATCCACCCGGTCAAAAATCATGGCAATCCAATGTGTTGGGGGCACGGAGTCTCCTCCTGACAGATCATTTAGATTCACCGATCGGACCAGCTCGCTGGTCCGAACACGATGAAGATTCGGCCCGGTGATCCGTGTGAACAGGGCAGTGTCCTGCAGGAGGACGGCATCAAATCGGGTTTCGACTTGTTTGAGCCTGTCCGGATATGTGCTGAGGGCAGTTGTAAAGTAATAGGAGTCCCCGCGCTTTTCCGGCATGACATAGTCGATCGGGTCGAACACGTTGTGGCGAAGGGCCAGGTGCAGTAACCAGGGGTTCTTAGCACGTTGCAGGATGTTCAGGAAATCGTATCTCAAGGCGAACCGTGACGCCGGATGGGAATAGTGCTCATTAACGCAAATGAACGCATAAGCCGGGACGAAAGCGAAGATCTCTTCGTTCGAGGATAGCAAGACGGATCCCGACAGCGCTCTGGTGTCTTCGGGGGATATTCGAAAATCCGGTACCTGGGTCTTGATGGCGGTATCGATGGCCGAACTCCGGGCCAGCGAAGACAGGCCGCGGACCGCGAATATTGAAGCCACGATAGCGACCCCGTAAGCCAGAAAGATCGCGCTCCTCCCTGCTCTCGCCTGGGCATAGAGCGTGTATCCGCCCAAACCCACCAGCGGCGCCAGGACTGCCCAACTGAATTCCCGGCATTTGATCAGGTTGACAGGCCGGTCCAGGGCCCCCAGAACGGAACCGACCAAGAAGTACAGTAAGCACGTTCCGACCATAAAGATGAGCATCCTTGCCCACCTGGAGCGATTGCGCCAAAGGGCAAAGCCGACAGCCAGCATCAGAATGATCCCGATCGGAGTAAGATCGAGAAAAGGAAAGGTCACTCCGGGGGAACCGGCATGATGCCAGTCGCCGCGACTTCGATCAGACCCGAAATGGTATACGGAACGCATAACTGGAAACCAATATGGAGAACTGATCGCCGCAGCGCCGAGGAGTATCGCGCACGAGCGGACAAATGTTCGAGCGTCATACGCCAGCAGCTTGATCCGCGCTGCTGTCGCGGTGATCCTGGCCACAATCCAGAGCGCCAAAATGAAGAAGGGATAGAAATACGTGGCGAATAGAAATGCGCCCAGAACGCTGCCGATCGCCCAATCCCTGGTAGACGAATTCCGTTCTCCGATCCCTTCAAGGTAGTGCAGCCACCACGGCACAAAAAGCGAATTGGCCAGAAAGGCGTAGGGAACATTGACCAACATGAAGTTTCCCCCGATATCCACCAGCATAACGGCACAGGATATGAACAGCGCTCGAGTCGGGCTGACCACCGTCCGCCACAGGCGATAGAGCGCAAACGGCATCGCCAACGAGAGCAGACGAATCCCCAATCTGCAAGGTCGCGTACGCAGGATGACTGCCGATCTTTCCCAACAGTGCCAACAGATAGAAATAGATCGGAGGATAAAATGCGGGAAGATTCTTGTAGTAATAGTCGGCGGGAACTATTGACTGCATGAATCGCTGGACAACGGCAATCCGGAATTTCTGGTCGCCCCAATAACCGTTATCCGGAAACTGTGTCCCAATAAAGATGAGGCTTAGACCGAGAAAGCCAAAAAAGGCCACGGACCAGAGAAGAACAATGTGTCTCTGACCCCGTCCGGTGGAGTAATGCCAGAGCAGAAACAACACGCCTACAAACAGGAGGCTCCAGGCGTCAAGCCAGATGAGATCGTAAATACTCGCGTTGGGCGGATTGAACTGCTGCGCGCTGGCCGCCCGATAGATCAAGACGCCGGTGGCAACGAAGGCTAAGAGAATGATCCAGCCGCGAAACCGGAGGAATATCTTCCCCCACTGTGCTTGCATGTGGCCTTTCTTTTTGGCATCATATATAAATCAGTCGACAGCGTCAACGCAAAAGAGGGATGAGCCAGGCCAACCTTGCTTGTTTCCAAGCGCCATCTGCAATTCAACCGCTCTTACCAGGATCGCACCTGTTGCATGCACTTCGAGGCGGGATACCGCTGGCAGTCATCCATCGTCGCCTCCACCGTGAGAACGATCACACGAGGACTTCAACCAATCTGTTGACAATTGTCAGCCGCGACGATAAGTTCGTGCGAGACTTTTCGGGAGAGAGTCAGTGCGAAGCCTATTTGATTCAGTCAGCGGAAATGAAAACCGACGGGAGAGACTATTCGTCATCGGATATGTTCTCTTCCTGCTGCTGGCTCTGCTTTATCTCTTCCGCTCTTTTGTCTTTTCTTCGAGCATGCTGAACTCCGGTGACGTCATTCTAGGCGGTGTGTTCTTTCGGTCGTTTCTACAACATGCCGTGGCCTCATCGAGCGGGGTGCCGCAGTGGAATCCTCTGCAATGCTGTGGGCTGCCGTTTGTCGACGCTATCCACGGGGGCGCGCTCTACCCGCTAACCTATCTGGAAATTGCTATCGGGGTATTTCGAGGCTTCGGGTATTCATTCATGTTTCACTACTTACTGGCCGGTACGTTTGCGTACTGGTCCGGCCGCCAAATGGGGCTGAGCCGTCTGGCCGCCTCGCTGGTCGGCATTTCTTATGGGCTTTCGCCGTGTCTTATCAGTTGGGTCGCTCCCGGCCACGACGGGAAAATCTATGTAGCTACGTGGTTCCCCCTGGTCGTGGGTTTAGCTGACCGGGTGTGTCGGAACGCCCGGGCTGCCGACGTCGCCTGGTTAGGTCTGACCGTCGGCATCACCGTACTGACGGGTCACGTGCAACTGGCCTATTACGTACTCTGGTTTCTTGTGGCGTTCGCTATCTTCCGGTTCGTGATGGCCCGAGGGGCGCCCGCCGGGTCCCATCTGAAATCTCAAGGGCAAAGATCCCTGTTCATCGCCCTCGCGGTTCTCATCGGCTTACTGATCTCGGCTGTCCAAATTATCCCTAGCGCGACCTATATTTTGAACGACACCTCGCGCGCGAAGGCTTCCCGCGGGCCGGCCTTCGCGGGGCAGTTCGCTCTTCACGCCGAGGAAGTAATCTCGGTGGCGATCCCTGAATTCTGCGGAGCCAATATTAGGTCCGGACCGTGGCTCTATTGGGGAAAAAATCGATTCAAGGACAATTCGGAATCGGCGTCGGCAGTCGCCGTGTTTCTCGCAATGCTGGCTTTCATCCTGCCGGGCAGGCGAATCAAATACTTCTGGGGTCTGAGTAGCAGGTGTGGTCTTGCTCTATGCCGTTGGAAATGCTACCCCGGTGTTTCGGTGGATGCTGTGGGTTGTCCCGGCTTTGAGTTCCATGGAGGCTCCTTCGGGGGCCAGTTTTATCGCCATCTATGCGATTTCGGTCCTGGCCGGGCTGGCGCTGGATGGCATTCGTACGGTGACGGCAACCACGGATCTTCGACGCAAGCTTGTCCTCGCGGGCATCCTCGTCCCGCCGATTCTCATGGTTGCAGCGGCAGCGGCGGTGTGGCTTCAGGGAGAGCAGTTTCTTCAGGAATACGCCGGTCTGTTCTATCGAGATCTTCTACCCGGACCGAGCGGCCCTTCCGGGGCCTGGCCGCACGCAGTCGTTAATCTTCCGAGTCTGACGACCGGGTTCTTCATCGCCGCGTTAACTCTGGTTGTAAGCGGCCTCTTGATCTGGTTCGCTTACTCCCGGAGAAAATGGTGCGCCCTGCTCTGGCTTGTTCCCGTTCTGGTTGCGGCTGCCAGTGTGAGATTCGACGAGCGGTTTATTACCGTCTGTGACCAGGGGAAGCTGTTCGGTTCATCGCCGGTCACCAGAGCGATTTCAGATCACGGCGGGAATTGGCGCACTCTTGAGTACGACGTCGGTGAAGGGAACCTGCAATTCGCATACGCCGGCATCTCAAGTCCAACGGGCCGCCAGGACCGCATTCCGCTGGAGTACTTTGAACTTGTCGGTGATTACAGTCGCTTCAATGTGCACAATCCGAGATTTGTAAACCTGACCGGTACACGGTATCTCGTTGTGTCGCGGGAATCCCATATTCCTCCAACTGCCTTCGGGGTCAAGCCACTCGACACCGTTTTGGCAGAGGGTAGTCAAATTCTACTCGAAGATCAGAACTGTCTTCCGCGGGCGTTTCTCGCCGATTCACTTGAAGTGAATTCTGATCGACGGGCCATCCTCGACGCCGTGTTGAACGGGACGACAGACTTGCGTCGGACGGTGCTCCTGGAGGAGCCGCCAACTCTTGCCATCCACCCGTCCGGAGGCACCGTCGGAGCGGCCGACATCGTCGGATACGATAATGATTCAGTCGCGATCGAAGTCCATCTGGCGACGAATGCCTTGCTGATTCTTACCGACAATTACTACTCAGCCTGGCACGCCTACGTTGACGGTAAACCGACCAAGATTTACCGGGCGTATGGAGCCTTTCGTGCGGTCGAGGTCCCCGCCGGCAGCACTAGGGTGCTGTTTAAGTATGACTCACCCGTTTACAACGCCTCCCGCGACCTGTCGCTGGCTGGGCTGCTCCTCGTGGCGGGCTTGTTCGTTTTCGACGGTTGGAAGAATCGGAGACGGCGGAAGCCAGGTCAAGCTCCCGAGCTCCCTCCCCCCTCCCCCAATTGACGGCCTGGAGCAGCAGACCTATATTCACATTGATCTGCCATGAAAAATCAGCTCCGTGTCTTTCAAATCGCGTCGGCTCCGATGACGGACGGCTCTGCACATGGGCGCACGCAGAATACAGACGCCACTCCGAATCGCATCAAGTCTCTCACCCTCCGCTGGTGGTCATGGCTTAAACAGCCCAGGCATGCCCTGTTCACCGCTCTCCTGGGAGCCATCATGGTAGCCTATGTTGCCCGGCACGAAGTGGCCTCCTACAGCTTGCCGCTCCCCTGGCCCGACGAAGCCCATTTTATATGGCAGGCCAATGGATTTGCCGAGCATTTTTCTCTCTTCGCCGAGGAACTTAACCCTGACCGAACCATTCTCTGGATGCCCCCCGGATACTTCGTCGTTCTCGGGATCGTGATAAGACTGTGCGGGCTGTCAATCGACGTAGCGCGCGGCTTCTCGCTGGCCCTTATGCTCGGCGCCATCGTAACGCTTGCTCTTCTCGTGCGACGCTATCGTCTCCCTGTGCCGTCACTGGCGCTGGCCGTGCCGTTCGTACTTGGCGCACCCTTTGTGGCGGCGGGGAATGTCGCCCGGATGGAGGCGCTCCTGATCTTCATGGTCCTGATGGCCTTCCTGTTATTGCAGCGCGGGAAGATTCTTCTCGGCCTCGGCCTCCTGGCGTTAACTCCTCTGGTTCACCCCAACGGTTTGTATTTTCTGGTTTCCGGGATGATGGCCGGGATACTGATGATTCCTCGGCCATGGACCTGGCGCCGCCCGACCGCGGCCGAATCAGTGTGTCTTGGCGCCGTTGCGCTGTGCTGGATCGGCTATGGTCTCCATGCCTGGATGCACTGGACGGATTTCGTGCACGACATGACATTCCAGTTCGAACGCAAAGAGGCCAGAAATATCAAAGATGCCATACTTACACCAGGCTCGGTGTTCTTGTTTGCCACGGTGCTCGGCGGAGCGGCGTATTGCCTGTACAAGAAACTCCCGGTCATCCTTCTCTTGGCCATTGCGGCGCCGGCCTGGTGGGTGGCGGCCGCCGGAATCGAGATGTGGTATCGCGTCTTCTTCGCGTTGTCCTATCTTCTGATCACCATCATGTTCCTGGTGGTTGTGGCTCACCTCTGGCGGTCCGGCGCTACGAGATGGAAGACCATCGCGGGCTCTGTACTGGTCTCGGCCATAGCCGGCGGAGCCATAGGCTGGAACGCCATGACCTCTTCGTTCGGCGAGCCACTGATTTTCCCCGACCCCAATCCGTGGTACCATATGCCGGCCGATGCCGGCCCGTACATCACGGCGGCGGACCTCACGAAAATTCAAACCGCCATCGATTTGATTGCCGAAGAGCGGGACTCTTCCACCGTGGAATTCTATCCGGCCGCTGATGCCTTTTTCTTCACGTCCGACTCTCCCCCGCAGATACGCTTCAGTTACCCCCTCTTTTGTACCCGGCCACCGAATTGGTATGTCGTCCACGTATCGTCACTCTTCACCCCCGTGTTTCACAGATATGCGCTCGCACTTCTGGACGCCGCTCAGGTGAAGCCCGAGGAATTGAGATCGTACCTCATCCAGGCCAGCGGGGCCGGCGATCAGTGGTTCCTGATTCCCGGCGAAGGCAGAGTTGAATTCCGCAAGAAGCTCTGAACGGCGCACGCGGAGGGACCGAAGCTAAAGCAAAGGCCGCCTCGGGATGAGGCGGCCTTCGTAGGGGTAATTCTTGATTGGTCTAATTCAGGTAGGCGCGCAGCGAACGACTGCGGGAGGCATGGCGAAGCCGCCGGATGGCCTTTTCCTTGATCTGGCGCACCCGCTCGCGCGTGAGCGAAAATCTCGCCCCGATTTCTTCGAGCGTCAGCGCCTTCTCGTGGTTCAGGCCGAAATACAGGTTGATGACTTCGGCTTCCCGCGCGGTTAACGTATCGAGCGCTTTTTCGATCTCAACCCGCAAGGACTGGCTCAAGAGCGCTTCATCGGGCGACGGCTGAAACTCGTCTTCGAGTATGTCGATAAGCGAGTTGTCCTCCGAGACCGAAAAAGGCGCATCGAGCGACAAATGCGAATTGGAAATCTTCAGCGTATCCGCTACTTCACCTTCCGACAGCTCCAACTCCTTGGCGATTTCTTCAGGCGAGGGTTCGCGCCCCAGGCCCTGTTCCAGGCGGCTGGAAATTTTGCCGATCTTGTGAAGCGTGCCGACACGATTGAGCGGAAGGCGGACGATTCGGCTCTGCTCGGCGAGTGCCTGCAGAATAGCCTGGCGTATCCACCACACCGCATAGCTGATAAATTTGAAACCCCGGGTCTCATCAAACCGCTTGGCGGCTTTAATCAACCCGATATTCCCCTCATTGATCAGGTCGGCCAGCGACAGCCCCTGATTCTGGTACTGTTTGGCGACCGAAACGACGAAACGCAGGTTGGCTTTGGTTAATTTCTCAAGGGCTTTTTTGTCCCCTTGCTTTATCCTTCGTGCTAACCGCACTTCCTCGTCGGCCGTAATGAGTGGTGTTTCCCCGATCTCGCGAAGATAGAGGTCTAACGACCGGTCTTCATCGCGATATTTAAGGGACTGTTTTGCCACGTCTGGTTACTTTCTCCTTCGTACGAATTAGTTGTACTGTTTATCGCTTACGAACTGCCGACTTGAGCGACAGCCCGACATTTCGTTTTGTTTTCAGGGTCTGAGAACTTTGCGCGCAATCGAGCCATCCGGTTCGATCACGATTAACGGTATACGCGCCGCCTGCGAGCCGATCACCCGGGCCACTCCGATCAGGGCATTCAGGTCTCCGACCGGTTGGTTATTGACCTGCGTAATAATCGTCCCCTCGGCCACCGAGGCTCGATCGGCCGGGGTGCCGGGATAGACATGAGTAACATACACGCCGTCGAGATGCTTGATCCCAAGGTCGCGCGCCATGTCCGATGTGAACGTGGCCAGCTCCATGCCGAGCCAGTCCTGCGTCCGCACTTCCGGCAAGAGCGACCGGCTGCTTTCCAGTTGAGCGATCGATTTATCTTTGTCGGCGATGGTGGCATAGACGGTGGTCTTGTGACCGTTGCGAATAATGTCTATCGGGATCGACTGGCCTTCATGAACGGTCGAAACCAGCACCGAGAATTGGCTGGCGCTTTGAACTTCCTCGTTGTTGAACGCGACAATAATATCACCCGGATGAATCCCGCTCTTCTCCGCCGGAGAATTGCCGTAGATGGTATCCACGCGCACTCCTTTGACGGCGGCCAGCCCCTGCTGCTGAGCGTCTCGTTCCGTGATATTCGAGAAATTACCCCCCAGCCAGCCCCGGCGGACAATGCCGGTGGCGATCAGATCGGGGACCACCGACCGAGCCAGGTTAATCGGGATGGCAAAGCCGATCCCGACCGATGAACCGGTGGGACTGGAGATGGCTGCATTCACGCCGATAGCTTCGCCGCGAAGATTCAAGAGCGGCCCGCCGGAATTCCCCGGATTGATGGCGGCATCGGTCTGGATATAATTTTGATAAACCGGAGTCCCTTCGCCAAACCGAAGGTTGGTACGCCCTTTGGCCGAGATCACGCCCACCGTGACCGTGCGGTCAAGTCCCTGCTGCGGGAATGGATTGCCGATCGCGATCGCCCAGTCGCCGACTTTCAGTTTCTCAGAGTCTCCGAAAGCAATGGCGGTAACCTTCTCCTGGGGTTCAACTTTGAGAACGGCCAGGTCAGTGGCGCTGTCCTGCCCGACTAAACGAGCTGAATATTCGTAACCGGACGCTGTCCGAACGGTGAGTTCTTTGGCGTCTTTAACCACGTGATTATTTGTCAGAATGTAACCGTCGTCGCGGAAGAAGAAGCCGGAGCCGGAAGAGATTCCGGAGCCGCCGTGAAACCACCAGGGAACATCGTTATTCTCGGTTCGTGCCGATACATTCACCACGGCATCCTTGACTTTGTCGACCACCGCAACAAAAGGCGATTCCATATCGCCATCGTTATTAACGACTATCGGGTAGGCGCTGGAAGCGGCGGCGGATATGATGGGGGGCTGCTGGGCGGCGCTCGGAGTTGACAGCTGGAGATTGGCGGCGATAATTATGCCGACAATGACACAGATCAATCCGAAAACAGCGACCGCAGCGTGCCTAAAAACGGATCCTGCGTGCTTCACAGGGGGAAAGACTCGATCCTCCAATGATTCCTCCAACGGGCAAGCCTCACATCGTAATGAAAGCTGCCCCTCGTGTCAAGTCAAAAGTGCCAAAATACAGCTAACTCTTACCTTATAACGAAGATAGCCCCGTATTGATTCAACAATTTCCGGTCCGATTACAAAGTTATACGCAAGGGGGAACCGTTCGTTAACTGATTGTGGCCTAAATCACTAGCTATTTGACACAGCCTCAGGCGGCCGCGCCGCTTGTTGACTTGGCGCCAAGCTCAGGCTACCTTGGCCCTACCCATGAATATTCCAGACCAGTTAGCTGATAAAATCATCCAGGTCGGCCGCCAGCTCTACGCCCGTGGTCTGCTCGCCGGAAGCGATGGCAACATCTCGGTCCGGTTGGACGGCGGAAATATTGCCATCACCGGCGCTGGGATCCCCAAAGGGCGTTTGACCAAAGATGACCTGGTTTCGGTCAATGACTCCGGGCAAAAACTTGACGGGCGGCGCAACCCGTCAAGTGAGATGCTCATGCACCTCTTCGCCTTCCGCAGTCGACCCGATATCCAGGCCTGCGTTCACGCCCATCCCCCTTTTGCCACCGCCTTTGCGGTGGCGGGCAAGGCTTTGCAGCCGGATGTTTTACCCGAGGTAGTGCTCTTTGTCGGCGAAATTCCGCTCACCGACTACGCTCCTCCGGGGACCGAAGCTGTTCCGTGCGCCCTGTCCCCATTTATCGCCACACACAACGCCTTCCTGCTGCGCAACCACGGGCTTCTTACACTGGGACGGACGCTCGAAGAAGCCTACGAGCGGATGGAAACGGTTGAACATCTTGCGCATATACTTTACCTGGCGACACAATTGGGCCGCGTGGAGAAAATACCGCCGGCCGATTTCGAGCGCCTGGAAAAGCTGAGGCAATCTTTGCAGAGATAGCGGACGCCCCATGCTCGTCAAGAAAGTCATAATCGATAAAGCTGACCGCCTGTACCAGATGCCGCTGGACATCCTGTCCTTCGTGCCGTCCGAGCGGTTGCTCCGAAAAAAGCCTGAACTCATCGACCTGGCCTCGTTCAGATGGCCGGTGAAATTCCCTTCGGGAGAACAGATGTCCGCGGCCGATCTGGCCCCGGCCGGGCGCGAGCGTATGGACGAGTTAAAAGACGCGATCGCCACCTGGATGACCACGCATCATCAAATTCGCCTGAATCCGGTCAAAGAAATTTTTGTCGGAGGCGGTATTGCCCAGACCGCTTTCGCCCTTGGACTGGCCACTATCGACAGCGGCGATGCCGCCTTTGTCCCTGATCTGGGCTTGCCGCTCTATCGCAAAGTAGTGATCGCCTGCGGCGGCGATCCGGTCGGTTATCCGGTTTCATCGCGCCACGACTGGCGTCCTGATTTCGAAAAAATTAAGAGTCGCATCGGTCGAGTGTCACGAGTTCTGTTTTTGAATACCCCCCACAATCCTACGGGGTACGAATTGAGCGAAAAGGATCTGGCGGCCCTGGTGCTCCTCGCCAGCCGAGAGAATATCATCGTGGTAAACGATGCCGCCTATCAGTCCATGTCGGGACGGCCGTCGGTTTCACTCCTGAGCGTCGAAGGAGCCCGCAAAGTAGCCGTCGAACTCTATTCCTTTTCGTACAATTTCGGACTTCCCCCGCTTCCGTTTGGATTCGCAGTCGGAAATCGCGATGTCGTGAGCGGTTTGACGGCCGCGTATTCGCTGATGGGGCGGACAATCCCGGAATATCTGGTCGAACTGGCGCTTCGGGCCATCCGGCAGTTTCCCAACGCTCAGCTGAAGTCCGCCCGGCTGGGATTCAACGAGACATCCTCAGAGGCGCTTGAGTTTCTCCGCCTCTTGAACCTGGAGAGTGCCGGCTCCCCGAGCGTGCCGTATCTCTGGGCCAGAATCGAACATCGCCCCAGATCGGCAACGCTGGTGCGCATGCTCTACCGGAGAAACCGGGTTCTGGTGGTGCCTGGAAATAGTTTCGGGGAGAACGGCCAGGGGTTTGTCCGCCTGTCGTTGACGGCCGGCCCAAAAGCATTTACCGAGGCACTAGGCCGAATCCGCCATCGCTCTCCCTTCCACAGAGGGGAGAAATCTGAATGAAGGATTTGATTCGGCTGGTCGGACTGACCTTTTACGGCTATCACGGTGTGACCACGGCCGAGAAAGAGACGGGCCGGGTATTCGAGGTTGATTGCGAACTGGAGGTCGATCTCGCCGAGGCGGGTCAGAGTGACCGCCTGACCGACACGATCGACTATGGCGAAGTGTACGCGCTCATCAAACACACCGTCGAGGGCACGGCCTTTTCCCTCCTTGAAGGTCTGGCCACGGAGCTGGCCGGGATAATCCTTGACAAATTTCCGGCCTATCGGGTAACTTTGCACGTGCGCAAAATGCATCCGCCGCTGGCGGGGCTGGTCAAGTATATCGAAGTCCAGGTCACCCGCTATCAGGGCAACCCTTCGGCTCTCATGGGGCGCACCAAACCAAACGCGTAAGGAAACAGGCATGCCGGATACCGTCTATCTGCTCCTCGGTTCGAATTTGGGGGATCGGGAGAAGAATCTCGAGGCCGCCAGAGACCAGTTATCGAAAGTCGAGGGACTCGAGTTCACGGCGACCTCGGCGATTTACGTCTCCGAAGCCCGGGAGATGGTGGGCGAGAATCCCTCCTTTATGAACCAGGTAATCAAAGGGGACTATCTGTATTCCGGCCATGAACTGCTCCATGTCCTGGAACAGATCGAACTCCGCCTCGGCCGGACCGCCAAAGGGGAGATGAAACCCCGAACGATTGATTGCGACATCCTCCTGATCGGCGACAAAATCATAGATACGCCGACTCTCAAGATTCCGCATCCGCGGCTGACTCAGCGGCCGTTCGCCCTGGTGCCGCTCCTGGAAATCGATCCGCAGGTGATTCATCCGGTTACCCGCCGGCGGCTGGCTGAATATCTCAGTGCCAAAGACCGCGCCGGCGTCATACTCTACAAGGACCATGTTGCTCGAAACCTTTGAGCCGAATTATATCGCCGTCGAGGGCGTGATCGGGGTCGGCAAGACCACTTTCGCCCGCATGCTGGCCGAGCGAATCTCCGCCCAGGTGATCAACGAGGAAGTATTCGAAAACCCGTTCCTCGTCGATTACTACAAAAATCGCAAGCGGTACGCTCTTCCCTGTCAGTTGTTCTTTTTGATCTCGCGCTTTCAACAACAGCAACAACTAATGGTCCGGGACCTTTTTTCGCAGCGGATTGTCGCCGATTATCTGTTTGCCAAGGATTCGATCTTTGCCTCGGTCACCCTATCCGAGCGGGAGCTCGCGCTTTACAATCGGATCGCGCCGGAACTGTCCAAAGAGACCCCCAAGCCGGATCTGGTCATTTATCTTCAGGGGAAGACCCAGGTCCTGATGGACCGCATCCGGCACCGGAACTTCTCATTCGAAAAGACCATTGATGTCGAGTATATCGAGATGCTCAACAAGGCGTATGACTACTTCTTTTTTCACTATAACGACACGCCGCTGCTGGTGGTGAAGACCGACGATATCGATTTCGTCAACACCCCGGAGCATTTTGACGACCTGATCCGCCAAATCAGCAAGCCGGTACCGGGGAAGAAGTACTATTCCCCGGCCGGCGACCTTATCCGGCGCTGAGAGACCCGTATGTCAGTAGTAAAAGCCCGCAAAAAAGTCACCGTCCAGACGATCATCACCAAGAAGGCTCACGGCGAAAAGATCGCCGTGCTGACCGCCTATGACTATTTCATAGCCAAGCTTCTGGATCAGGCCGGTATTGACATCGTCCTGGTCGGCGATTCCGCCGCCAATGTTCTTCACGGCTACGATACGACTATCCCGATGACGCATGGATGTCATGGTCGCCCACACCGCCGCAGTTTCGCGCGGCACCAGCCGGGCTTTGATCGTGGCCGACATGCCGTTTCTGTCGTTTCAACCTTCGACCGAGACTGCCATCCTAAACGCCGGGCGCTTCCTCAAAGAAGGAGGAGCGGAGGCGGTCAAACTCGAGGGGGGGATTGAAATGGCGCGGACCATTAAGCGGCTGGTGGAATGCGGTATTCCGGTGATGGGGCATATTGGCCTGACACCGCAATCAATTCATCGCTTTGGCGGTCCCAAAGTGCAGGGTCGCGAGGAAAAGTCACGCCAGTATCTGCTGGAATCGGCGCTGGCGCTCGAAGCGGCCGGCTGCTTTGCCATGGTGCTCGAGCTGATGGAAGCCACGATCGCGGCCGAAATTACGGCTACTCTCAAGACTGCCGCCACGATCGGGATCGGGGCCGGGGTCGGGTGCGATGGTCAGGTCCTGGTGATTAACGATATTCTGGGACTCAGGGAGGCCGACTTCAAGCCCAAGTTTCTCAAGCAATATGCCGATCTCACTCCGATTATCGCTGAAGCGGCGGCCGCCTACATCGAAGATGTTCGTACCGGAAAATATCCCGGACCCGAACATTCCTATTGATCCTTCAACAGATTATCATTGGTATTGATATCACTTAGCAATGGGAGATAACAATGCGTACACGTACAATTCTCGTGGTTCTAGCCCTGGCACTGGCTGTTCTAAGTTCCTCCGTTTTGGCCGCGGACAGCACGTTTGTCGGCTGGAAGAAGACGCTCGCGCTCGATGTCACCACCTCTCAGACCGCCTATTCGGATTCGTGGGTCGGCGGTGAAGCCGGTTCGCTCAACTGGGTCTCAGACCTCAACGGCACCGCCGAGCGGCAGTTCAGCCCCGCCTTCAATCTCCGCTCCATTCTGAAACTGTCCTTTGGCCAGACTGTCAGCCAGGATCAATCCACCAAGAAATGGTCCAAACCACGAAAAGCGACCGACCTGATCGACTGGGACAACCTCGGGCGTCTTACCCTGCAGGCCTTCGTTGATCCCTATGTTGCTTTCCGGCTGCAATCTCAATTTACCACTGAACTCAACCCGGTCCATACGGTTTACCTCTCGCCGATAACCTTGACCGAGTCCTTCGGTATCGCCCGCAAATTCTGGTCTCGCGGCAAGAATGATATTTTGATCAGCCGCCTCGGTTTTGCCGTCCGGGAACTGATGGCCAAGCAGCTTGTCGTAGACTCGCTACATAGTGACTCGACATCAACTCTAGACACAAATTATAACACTACCGACGGCGGCCTTGAGTCGGTCACGGATGCTTATGTTTCATTTAGTGAGAAACTGATTTACACGGGCAAGCTGACGCTGTACAAGGCGTTCTTCTTCTCGGATAAGTCGAAGTTCGCCGGGACACCGCAAGCCGACGACTGGAAAGCGGTTCATGTGAATTGGGAGAACAGTGTGACCGCCCAGATCACCAAAATAGTCACGACCAAGCTGTACGTTCAACTCCTCTACGATAAACCGATCAGCTATCGCGGGCGAATCAAGGAAACGCTCGGCCTCGGCTTTCTCGTTAATTTGTTTTGAGGAACGTTCGGGAGTTTAGTGGCGCAGCACGCCGTATAGAATAAGCGTCAGGAGAATGACGATTAGGAAACCGCCGCCGATTGCGGCGTAGAGCCAGATCGAGCGGCCGGTTGTATCGGGGGCCGGAGCCTCTTCGGTCGAGGGACGGAACGCCTGGGACTCGTGATACTCGCGCTCAATTTCCTGCCAATCCGCCAGCATCTCTTCGCAAGATTTGTACCGGTTGGTCACTCTGACAGCCAGGAGTTTGCGAAGCATCTGCTCGAGCTTCTGCGGCACCTGCATATACAAATCATCGAGTTTCAGCTTGTCGGTGACCGGCTCGTATTCCGGAATGCGGCTGGTCAGCAGTTGGTGCATGATCACCCCGAGCGCGTAAATATCTCCCAGCCTCGAAGGCTTATGCTCGGGAGGAAGATACCAATTCTTCTTGGTGCCGCTCGCTTCGTAATGTACCGGCATCCCAAAATCCGTAATCTTGATCGTGTCGGTCGAGTCAAACAGCATATTTGAAGGCCGGACATTGCCGTGAACCATGTTGTTCTTGTGGGCGAAATCGAGTCCCCGGGCGATCTGCACGACTATCTTCATGGCGTCATACCAGTCGTATTTGCGCACCATCCGATCCGCCAGTGATCCTCCCTGGGCATATTCGGTGATTACGACAGTAGAGCGGGAGTCTCCGCCCGATCCGATCACAGAAACAATATTCGCATGTTTTAGCGTAGTCAGAAGTTTGGCTTCTTTGCGCCCGGCCTCTCCCCGGCCATGCTTCTTGATGATGTACAGCCGCTTGTTGGCCCGGTTTTCGACGAGGATAGTCGATCCGAATTTGGTCTCTTTAACCGTATCAAGAAAGCGGCATTTCCCCGCAAAGGATTCCGTCCCCGAGAGCGAGAAATCCTCCGTGCTTCGCTCCGTGCCGGGCCCGTTCGTCTCGTTGAGAATGGCATCCTTGAGTTCCACCGCGGTCTGGAACCGGTCTTTCGGCTCCTGGGCGAGACACTTGAGCACGATCGTATCAAAGCCACGGGGAATCTCCGGATTGGATTCCGACGGCAGCTTAAAATGCCCCTGCGGTTTCCGGCCGGTCAGAATTTCATAGAGAATAACGCCCGTGGCATAGATATCGGTAGTCTGGTCGACATTGGTGGATGACGTCTTTTGCTCCGGCGACATATACGACAATGTCCCCATGATGATATCCGATGAGGTCATATCGCAGTCGGCCGCCCCGACCATCTGGGCAATTCCGAAGTCGGCCACGCGGGCGTTGCCGTTCCGGTCGATCAGAATATTGGTCGGTTTGATATCCCGGTGGATGACGCCATTTTTATGCGCGTAGTCCAGCCCCTTGCAGACTTGAACCACCATGTCTAATTTGGCGGAGAGCGGTATGCGAGGGGAATCGATCACTTCGCGCAGCGAAGTGCCGTCGACAAATTCCATCACGAAATAGTACCGGCCGCCCGCTTTCCCCTTGTCGATGACATGCACTATGTTGGGATGATTGAGCCGGGCGATCACCATCGATTCCCGCTCGAACCGGCGGACGATATCGGCATCGGTCACCAGATTGGCGGCCAGAATTTTTATCGCGACATCCCGCCCCAGAGATTCCTGCCGCCCGCGATAGATTTCGGCAATGCCACCCTGACCGATCTTGCCGGTAATAGTGTAGTCACCGATTTTGACCTGCTTATCGCCCGACGTAACTGCTGTTGCTTCCGGCATGAATTCCGCCCATACAAAAGTTAAGGGATAGCCCGATTCCGGGCTATCCCTCTCTATTTCGGCACGAATGGGAGAATGGTTTATTTGACCAGGACCATTTTTCTGGTCTCAGAGGCCCCGCCGTGGGTCCAGCGGTAGAAGTAAATGCCACTGGGATATAGGGAAGCGTCGAATCTCACGTTGTGATTTCCGGCTGCCAGATTCTCGTCCAGCAAGGTCGCCAAATTCTGTCCGAGGATGTTAAAGACCTCCATTTTGACATGACTGGCCACCGGGAGCGAAAACGGGATCACCGTGCTTGGATTGAACGGATTCGGATAATTCTGTGCCAAAACGAAATCTTTGGGCAATCCGGAGGCATTGTGATCGTTCACGCCGGTCGGAGTGAGGACATTGATGGCGCCGGGGACAGACCCGGGGTACAGGTTGTATTCGCCGAGGGTATCGGAGGCCGACACTTGCGTTGTTAAGGTTACCCCTCCACCTACGTCCACTTTCCGGTAAATCGTATCGATTGAGATATAACCGGCTGAGGCGGCCGGATCGAGATGAAAGTACATTTTGGCGAGAATGCCGCTTGCCTGTGACACTACCGCTTTGGGGGCGGTCAGGCTGTCCGATATAATTGGAAAGTAGCTGATAAGAGTGTTCTTGTTAACCACGTCGATGTAAGCGCTGCCGGTCATTTTGCTCTGCACCAGAGAACCCACAAAAGAGACCGAGTCCAATGTCAGAACCGGGTTGTTGTAGTTCACCGGTATCTGTATTCCTGCAAAACCAATGTTGTTATTGGTCAGCCTGATGGGGACTACAACCGCTCTGGCCCGGATGTCCGTCCACGGTATCAATGCTCACTACACCAGTGTACGGAACGCCACCGGCAAAACTGGCTAGACTGAGCACCATCACCAACCCGAATGCCATCACCATAACTCTGGAGCTCATTAAATCCATCCTTTCGATATCAACTTCTTCGTTCTCTTTCCTCATAAGGCGCCACCAAGATCGTCAGTCGATCTCGGCTTCACGAACCCTATTGCGCAAACGGTATGCCGTCATGGGGCGACATTTCGAGGCGTTCGTGGCCAACGCAGATAATGCCGGGCCACGCCGGTAACCGTCATAGCTCCAACAGGTTGAGTCCAGGGTCAGTTGCCCAAAGTGTGCAGAGAAAGGAACTTACTGGAGTATCCGTTGCAGATGCCAATATGCAGCAATTTTCCAGAGTGTCAAGGAAATGCAGAAGTAGGTAGTGGGTCAGTTGGAGATCTGTGCGCGGCGCACGTCGTCCTGTGCCGGGCCCAGGGAGGGGCAGACGGGGACGTCTGCCGCCCACTTCATCGGCGTATCAGCTTCAAACTGACTCATTATCCGGAAGTAGGCGGGGAGTTCAATATGCTGAAAACAGAAACGGGCCGACAAGCAGCGGCTTATCGGCCCGGAATAGAATCGACGGCTGGGCTATTTGGTCCAGTCAGTCTTTACATTCACGAACATCGTCTTGTTGTTTCGCCAGATGAAGAAAATGACTTCGCGTGGTTTGTCAGTGATGATCTGGGCCATCGCCGCCTTAATTTCGTCGACATTGGTGACATCCGTGTTCCCGACCCGCTGGACGATATCCCCGAGATCCAGCCCGCCGACATCAGCCAGTCCACCCTGCTTCAACTCCGACACCACAACACCCTTGAGCGAGCCGACATCGAGGTTATTCGAGATATAGTCGCTGAAGACAATATTTCTCACCTTGAACTCAAGTTCCTTGCTTTCAAACGAGGGGGCGTTGCCGGCGCTCATCGGTGCCGCTTCAAGCTTGGTGATGACCTTGAGGCTGTCGACCGTCTTGTCATGAGGCCGAAGCACGTTAAATTCCACCGAAGTTCCGGCCGGAAGTTCGGCAATGTGCCGCTGGAACATCGGGAGCTTCTCGTCCATATCGACATCGATCTGCTGGCCATTCATCTTATAGATAACATCGCCGACTTTCATTCCGGCTTTGTCAGCCGGCGAATTTTTCTGGACCTCGTTGACAATAATCCCGCCCCCCGACTTCACATCGAGGAATCCGGCGATGTCTTTGGTCAGCGCCTGAAGCGTGATGCCGAGCCAGGAACGGTCCACTTCCCCTTTTTTGGGCGGGGTCAGAATCAATTTCTGGAGCCGCTCGGCGGTCACGATTCCCAGGAGGGGAACATCAAACTGATTGAGCGATTCGATCATCCCGTTGGCGTCGGTATTGGCGGAACTCGGATCCAGGAGCGCTCCCAGAACGCCGACCGGAGCCAGTTTTTCATCGAAAATGACCGAAGCCATTTGCAGGTTGTTGAAGCCGACCGTCAGCGGAAATCGCTCCGGCGCATCCACCGTAGCCGAGATCATCCCGATATCGGATGAAATCGGCGGATTGACGAATTCCGGCAGCAACATGAAAAGCGATACCCAACTGCCGACTTTGAACTGCTGGTTCTGAGCGAATTTCACGGGGGTGAAATGAACTCCCGTAGAATCGTTGATGCGGGCAAACCCCAGCTTCGTAAACCGGTCAACGCCGACATAGTCGGCATTGTATTTCTTGCCGTCCATGGTCGTGACCTCGATGCTGGTCGGGGTGGCTTTCACTGACATTCCGGCCATGGACGAAAACTGGTGCTCGGTGGCCAGCAATGCACCATCGAACAGCACCAGGCCGTCTTCCGTCACGATCGTCCCGAGCAACCGCTGCTCCTGCTGGTTGGTCTGCATCCCGAAAGAGAGCTCGACCTTGATTTTCATGATCACGGTGTACGGTTTCACCAGTTCGGACAACCGGACAAAATCGAAACTCTGCGACCGAACCGTGCCCGGCACGAGAGACAAAACCACGGCCAGAGCTATCATGATCGCGGCGGTAACGCGCACTGTCGCGGATTTAGTCATGGTCTCCTTCTTCCCCCTTGTCGACCGGCTTAATGACCACCAGGCGGCTCGAGCCGCCTCGTTTTACGCCGAGCAGAACTTTGTCGGTCTTCCCGGCGGTCAGGTCATTGTACAGTCTCACGAAATCAGCGAGGGTATTGATATCTTCCTTATTCAATGAAACGATCACGTCGCCGGGGCGAAGCCCGCCGTCGTCGGCTGCTCCCACCCGCTTGACCCCTTCGACAAACACCCCCAGGGTGTCCTTCAACTGGTTCTCCACTTGCATCGAATGGGTGATCGCCTTGATCGTAAAGCCCCAGTCGGAACTTTCAAAATCTTCCCCCATCAGATCCCCTAGCGGCCGTGTCACCACCGATAGAGCGACCGTCGAGTCACCCCGGCGGATTCCCATATTGATGGTTGTGCCGGGCGGAAGGCTGGCGATCCGCTTGTAGAAGGCCGGCAGTTCTTCCAGGAACCGGGCTGAAACGGGCTCTCCGTTAAAGGTCTGGATCAAATCTCCTGCCCTGAGTGAGGCCGCTTCGGCGGGGGATCCGCCGTCGACCGAAGCCACCAGCACCCCGGTGGTCTTCCCACCCACGCCAAAGTAGTCCTCGAGTTCCTGCAGCGCCTGGGCATGTATCCCAATGTAGCTGCGAGTGACTTTGCCATACGCCAGGATCGACTTGATCGACTCCTTGACTATATTGATCGGGATGGCGAACCCAAGATTGTTGGCAAACAGAGTGGCGCGAGAGTTTATGCCGATCACCCGGCCGTTGAGGTCAACCAACGGTCCCCCGGAATTCCCCGGGTTGATGGCAGCATCGGTTTGTATCCAAAGATTGTAGTTGCCCGTCTGTTCCCCAGTGGGAAGCCTCACATCGTCGGAGAAATAGCGATCCTTGGTGGAAATGACACCCGAGGATACGGTTCGGGACAGGGCCAACGGGGATCCCATAGCCAGAACATACTCACCGACCTGGACCGAGTCGGAATTCCCCAACTCGGCGGCATGAATGCTCCCTTTATAATCCGAAAGATCAAGTTTCAGGACAGCGACATCCGTCGGCGGGTCTCCGCCCACATACTTGGCGCTGACTTGCTCTTTATCGCTCAGGGTGCAGATTATCCGTTCCGCCTTACCGGCAACATGATAGTTGGTGACGACATACCCCTGGGGGTCGAAGATCACTCCGGAGCCGATCACGGCCTGCTTCTTAAGCTCACCGGTATTGTAGTCCTTTACGACCGGCTGGATATGCACCAAAGCCGGCATGACCCGGTCTCTCGCCCGAAACAGCTGTTGCTGCTGGGTCAGGGCTATGGGGGTGGCTGCAACTGACCCGGCCAAAGCAACTAATAGGGCACAAACACTGAATTTCATCAAGACCTCAATTCGTTTTCTCCTCGCTTATAACACGCCGACCCTCAATTGGTTCGACCGGTGCGAGGCGCACGAAAGTTCGGTGAGTATATACTCTCCAGACTATCGGCAGCAACAACATTATCCCCACCGGCTCGCCCGGCCCAGCCAAAAAAAGGCCGCCTCGGGGGCGGCCCAACTCCATATTTCCGTCGAACTCTAGCGCCAGCGGACGTCCACTGAGCCCATCCCGACTTCGAGCTTGAGGATCAGCCTGACTTTGGCGTCATCGAACCCGACCGACTGGTACAAGCCATCGTCGATCTTCTCAAGCTTGCGCGAATGCAGATCAACCGAGGAGAACCAGTTATCGTTCGTCTTAATCCGGACCGGAATGTCTTCGGGCAAAATGATATTGGCCGCCCCGAGTCCGATTTCCAGATCGACATACGATTCGCCGGTATATTTGCCTCTCAGGTCAATATCGAACTTCCCGGCTCCGCCTTCAAATTTCAGCCGTTCGAAATTCGCATTTCCCAGATTGGTCAAGCCGACCGAAGCTGCGCCTGCTTCTATTTTGAAATCGCTCATCCGCTCCGGGTTCGGCTCGGAGAAATCGATATCTCCGGAAGCCGCCCCGATCTCCAGTGACAACTGGGTCAGACGGACCCCGCCCAGATCGACCGCGGCGTCGCACGCTCCGACTTCAAGCTTCAGCTCGGTAGGATACTGAGTCGAGAGGATTACCCCAAGCCGGTTGTTCTTGGAATCGATCTCGTGAATCTCCTGGTCGCGATTCTTGAAGGTCAGATACCCGACCTTATCTGTCACCTCGTAATCCAGATCGTAATCCCTCCGGTCCGAGGTGTACACAACGTCGAGTTTGGCCGGCTGGGTCATGCCTGACGGATCTATGGACAGTTTGCCGGCGCCGTAGCTGATGTTGGCGACAATCGTCTTGGCCCCCTTGCTCTCGATACTTTCCGATTTATGAGTAACATCGGTCGCCGCCACTGTAACCGCCGGCGCCGAAAAGAAGACTACGGCAACGAACATCCAGAAGATCCACCACAACGCTTTCATGATTCCTCCGCGATTGGAAAATGGAATTGTCAGGATTCAATACGAGGGTTAGAGGAGGTTTGTTGCCTGGAGCTGATCAGGCGCCGCCCGAAGGAAGGGGCGGCTTAACGTCCGGATTATACGGACGCGGCGGCATGATCGGCTCGCCGACTTCGCTCGGCGGCGTGAGTGGACGAAACGGTGTCACCGGCGGCGGGATTGGGATCGAACTCACTTCCGGAATGGGGGGCGGAGCCGGCGCCGGGGCCTCCGGTTCAGGAATGCGACGGCGGAAGATCGAGCCGCGATATTCCCGGTACCCCAGCATCGTCATCAAGCCTGCCCCGATTCCTCCGCAAATGGGAAAAATCGAAAGCAGAATGGCTATCACGAGTGCGAAAACGCCGAAACCGAAGGCGGTCGAATTGGCCGAGCCCATCAGCAGCGCTACCAGCACCCAGAGAATCATGAACGCCAACACTCCCAGCAACGCGGCCCCCATCGTGCTCCGGCCGGTCAGACGCGCCAGCCCCGGAAGCTTTCGGCCGAGCCGCTCACCGGCGGCGGTTACTCCCAAGGCTATCGCGACAACGTACGCCAGCGGGACCACCGGCAGAGCGACAATTCCGACAATGGTAATTGCAATCAGACCCAGAATGACCGGCAAGGCAAAGAGCAGAAATATCCCGAGAAGAGTAGTCTTCGCCGGGTGCGCGAACAAACAGGATTCGAAATTCCCCAGCTGTCGTGGAAACAGCGCCACAATCAGGAACGCCCCCACGAGGAGAAAAGCCACGAATCCCAATACGACGTAAAGCCCGTTCGCCGAAAATCTTTGGGAGAGCAATTCGGCCGAGAGATTGAAGGCGTTCGTGATGGTTTGTTTTCCCTTGACCTTGCCCCCTCTGGCGACCACGATGCTGGGAGCCTCAATATTTCCATCGACTTGCCCCTGCGAAGCCACCGTGACCGGACCATTGAGCGACTGCACGTCCCCTTTCACCCATCCTCGGATCAGCACATTCCCGTAGGCAATCAGATCCCCGTCGACATACTCATCGGGGTGGACCACGACATTCTTCTGGAACGGTTTGACGATCTTCTGATTGACACATCGCTCGGTGACCGGGCCGACTGCCGGAGTCTCATTCCCTGAGCGGCCGTCGAGTGTTTCATCGGCGATGGGGGATTCGGTGTCGTGCACGAAGGAGTTGGTTTCGAAATCGTACATCCAGCGCTTGCCGCCGGTGTCGATTGCGGTGACCCCCTCGCGGGCCAGCTTGATTTGGGTGAAGAGCGTATCCCGCTGCGCCGGAGGCGCGGCTTTGGTGGCTGTCGGCGCCGCTAGGGCGGTCAATGCCGGCAGGAGAAAAAGCAGGCTCAAGAGCAGCGCCCGGTGCGACGGGCACAACCATCTCATCTTACATCCCATGTATGTACTATACGGTCAAAACTCGGCGACCGTTACATCGCCGGTGGTCGAAGAGAGGGTTATCTTGACCCCTCCCGACCCGAAACTTCCGACTAACTCGCGCTTGGACATGGCATCGACCATCACCGGGACATCCGATTTGATGTCTCCGGCCTGCGACGTAATCTGCAGGCGCCCCGATGACTCCTGTGGAATCATCAGTTTAATGTCTCCGCTGGCGGTGGCGATGAAATAGTCTTTATCGCTTTGAAGGGCGGTCTGAATATCGATACTTCCTGTATACGTGGCTATATCCAAAGACCCTTTTTCCTGCTTAATAGTGATTCCGGCGGCGCTGGATTTGATTCGAATGTCGCCTTCGACAAACTGAAGATTGATCTTACCCGACTCCTGCTTGACCGTCACCGGGCCGAATAAAAGCTGGCCGTCGGTCAGCCCAATCGCGTTGCCGATTTCCACAGGGCCCTCGATGCTGGCCAGGGAAATATCCGAGCCGGTGCTCTTGATGGTCGTCCCGCCGTTCACTTGCTGCACGGAAATCTTGCCCGATCCGGTGATGCTCACATTTCCGGTGACATTGTCAACCGTGACCGGCCCGTTAGAGGTGGCGATCGTCACATCTCCGGTAATCTGCTGGAGCGTCATCTTGCCGCTCGACCCGTTGACCACGACCGCGCCGGAAATATCGGTCATCAAAGTGGCCGCGCTGGAGGTCTGAATTGTCACCGCGCCGGTGATGCTGTCGATCGTAACCGAACCAGACATATTTTCGATTTTCAATTCGCATTTTCTCGGTACGACAATATCGTAATCGACCGCCAGGACCGGGTTTTCATCGGTTCCGCCCAGCAGTTTGCGCCAAAGCGATTTTCGCGAATCGGGGACTTCGCCGATATTGGTCGTCACCGTGATCTTGTCTCCGCTCTGCTCCACCTTGACATCGATATTGTCCAGAATCTCGTTGGCTTCTTTCTCTTTGGCCACACTGATCTTTTTGGTGGCCTTGACGATCACCGATGGCGAGTCGTGAGTTTGAATGCTCACCTGGCCGATTTGATTGGTCAGCGTCAGGGTGGCCTTGCCGCTGGTCTGAAGCTCCCGCTCGTACTGGAAAAAATACTTCTCGGCATCGAGGCTCCCCGCTGCGATCACCGACAGAATCAGTAATGTCAGGAAGCTCCGTTTCATCTGCCTTGTCGCCAGGCCTTTCCTTACAGGTGCTTGAGCTTTTTCTTCAATAGCTCGCGGGCTCGAAAGATCCGCGCTTTGACCGTTCCTACCGGTATACCTAGTAAATCGGCGATTTCTTCGTACGATTTATCTTCCTTGTGGCGATAGATGATGACATCCCGGTAATTCTTCGGCAGGGAGTTAATCGCTTCCTCGATACTGAAACTCTGTTCCTTTCGTTCCAATTCCCGCTCCGGATGATAGGAATAATCCGGCACTTCCAGCTCCAGCGTTCCGTCGCGGGTCTCCATGGGCCGGTCCAGCGAGAGCGCCTGGATCCTTTTTTTGCGCAAAAAGTCTATGGAGGCGTTGGCGGCAATTTTATACAGCCAAGTGGAAAAGCGATATTCGGAGCGATACGACGCCAGGGCGGCAAACGCTTTCATGAACGTCTCCTGCACCAGATCGTTGGCGATCTCGTCGTCCCGGACGATCTTGTTGATAATGTGGAAGATAGCCTGGCGGTGGCGGTCCATCAGCATGGTGTACGCCTTCTGGCTGCCACCCAGCGCTTCCGCTATTACAACATTGTCATCTTCGTGCACAGTAATCCTTTTGCAGGGCTCGGAGCCCGAAACAGCACTCCAAGTCGGCCCATAAGATAGGTTCTGACAGTATCTTAGGCAAAGGCTCTTTTTGCCGGATAGAGCGAGTTTCCACCGGGTTCCAATCGTGACGAACTCCGCCAAGAATCTGCCTTAGCGAAAATAACCGCCTTAGCGGATAGCCAAAATCCTTTCGTCGGAGTAGATACGGCCCGGCAATGCGAGACTGATTCGGTCCTCCTCCCCAGAGTTCAAGCACTGCTTAATTTTTCACCGTGAACCGGGTCCAGTCGTTCACAAATGCTTTCGCGGGCATCTTTGTCTCCTTTAGTGGTCGAAATCCAAGCCGTATGAACCAATCGAAACAGTCCGATTCGAGAGGGCTCAAAACTTAAACAGTTTAGACTGCCCGGGCAGAATGGCCGACCGAATCTCTCCATTTACGGACGAGACTGCCGTAAATATGAAGAAGGAGAACCGGAAGTGCCTCAGGAACTACTGTACGATTATCCGAAGTACTACGAGATTGCTTTTTCTTTCCGGAAGATAGAGTCCGAGTCTGCCTTCCTGCAGGAATGCATGCAGCGCTTCTCCAAGATTAATGTCCGGCAGATTCTCGAAATCGCCTGCGGGCCGGCCCCCCATGCCGGAGAATTGATCGATCGCGGTTATTGCTACACAGGCCTTGATATCAATCCCGCCATGCTCCAGTACGCTTCCCGGAAGTGGAGCCATCTGACGCCCCCGGTGGAACTGATCGAAGCGGACATGGTTTCTTTCACTCTTCCAAAGCCGGTTGATTTCGCCTTTGTCATGCTCGGTTCGCTCTATCTCAACAGTCTGGCTGACATGACCAGCCACTTTGATTCCGTGGCCCAAGCTCTCCGCCCCGGCGGTCTTTACTTTCTCGATTGGTGCGTTCAGTTCAGCGATCCCTTGATTCCGCGAATTCGGAATTCCTTCGAAGCCAACGTCGACGGCGTGGCGATTCATTCCCATTTCGACACCCGCCTGGTCGACCCGGCCTCCCAGATCTACGAAGAGACCTGGACGGTTCTGGTTGACGATGCCGGCAAACGCCGCAAATTCGAAATCACCGAGCGGAACCGGGCCGTCTTTCCCCAGGAATTTCTGCTGTTTTTGAAGAATCGGACCGACTTTGAATTTGTCGGATGGTGGCAGGACTGGGATTTGGACAAGCCGATAACCGAAAGCCCGGAATTGTCGCGCCCCTTCGTTCTGATCCGCCGAAAATAAAAGACCGGCCGTTCCCGACCGGTCGACACCTGCGTCACAAATATCTAGTCCAAAACGCTAACTGGCCTTCTTAATCCCCATCACGGCTGCCTTGAATTCTTCGATCATCTTCGCCGCCGTCTTCTCCGGCCCGGTCAATTTGAAGAAGAGATTTCCCTGTGGGGCCTCGACCACCGCACCGGCTAGAACATATTTTTCCTTGGGCACGATCGGCGTTCCCATCATACCGCCGGACTCATAGGTACCGCCCAATTGAACCCAGTGTACCGGCAGATCGGCGACCGTGAAGTCGGAAGTCTTGGCTTGGGCGTGGGGGTCTCCCCCGCCCGGCTGCTGCATCTGCCCGATCCATCGTTCGATATTGGACTTGACGTCTCCTCCCTGCCCTTTGCCGAAATAGAATATGCCGAGGGTGGCTGAATCAGACTCTCCTTCGAACGGGCCATAGGTGTAATTGCCGCTCCGCATGCCGCTCGCGCCCAGATCTTTCCAGGTCGATGGGGGCGTAAAGGTGATTCCCGAGACGACAACCGCTTTGCCGTCCAGTTTCACGGAGCTGCTGACCTGTAAATCTCCGCCTTTGGCGGCATCTCCGGTCTGCTTGGTTCCCTGGCAGGCCCACAGCCCCAGCGACAGGAGCGGGACCGCCACAAACTTGATGTATCTCAACTTTTCCTCCAGGTTATTTAAGCTCTTATATGCTGAATAGGCACGGCCGAAGCCGGGAGATTATAGCTCCAGATGGTCTCAATTACAAGAATCTAATTGGGGTCAAAAGAACGGCCGGTGAAACCCACGGTTCACCGGCCAAAACGGTAAGGCAGTAGGGAGTTACGCCCAAAATGCTAAAACGCGATAGTCGAGATGATGAAACTCAAATGGAGGTGGTTGAAATCGACATTCGCCTGGCTGGTTCGGCCAATCCCGAAATATGCTCCTGCCTGCCAATGACGCGCAAATTCGTATCCACCTCCAAGAAGGAACCCCAAACCGGAACTGAAATCTGGAGCACCATCAATCTCAAAATTGTAGAGACCGATCCCGACGGCGGTGAAGGCGCACTTTCCGGTCGGTCCATAATAGTGATACCAGGCAAAGGTATTGTCCCCCTGGCTCGCTGCTTTATCAGTGAGTTTTGAGGAATAGCTCACCGCATTGCCATCATATACCAGCATATCTTGCTCATCGAAGGCATAACCGATTATGATACTGGCACCCACGCCTGGTCTGGATTCACCGGAGGTCCTGCCGTCGGCCGCTGCTTTATCGGCAAAGGCCCATCGGGCCACCGGGGAGAAACCCAGCCCGCCCCCAATCACAAATCCCTGTCGGTGGCCGTCGAAGGCAAACACCTGGGTCGCTGCCAGAACCACTACCACCGTCACCAAAAGTACGCTCTTTTTCATCAGTCTCTTCTTTCCCCACTGAAGGCCAGCGGTCTCGGGCTGTTTGTCTCGCGGCCCACCAAATCTGCGGGCGTCGATACAAGATCAAAATATCTATTTTTGTCCTTAGCGCAATCCCTAACTCGCACAGAATCCCGGCCCACGGGAGGGCCCGGTCACTTTTGCCATTACATTTCCGATTATCCTACTTGCACCTTGTTTCCGGCGTGACGCCTTTGTATACTCAGCCAAAACGGAGAGCTTGCCATGTTTTGTCCCAATTGTCGTTTTGAGTATGGTCCGGGGACGACCGTTTGTCCGGACTGCAACACCCGCCTGGTGAAAGAACTGCCCGACGAAGAAGGGGCGGAATACACCGATTTGGTGACCGTCTACACCACGACTACCAACGCCGAGTTGGTGATCGCACAGTCCCTGCTTGAGGGGGCCGGAATCGAATATTTCGCCAAAGGTGCTGGAATTTCCGGTCTGTTCGGCGGCGGCCAGATCGGATACAATCCGGTCACCGGCCCGATTGAGCTTCAGGTCCGCCCCGATGACGAAGACGAGGCCCGCGAGCTTCTGTCCGAGATGGATCGCGCCGACACGGACGAATCGGAAGAGTAGCAAGACACCGCGGTTGCGCACTTAGCCGGGAAAACCGGTTTGACCTGCGGGGGCGGACAAGCCGATAACATCTTGCGGCCCCAATGCCCTCAGGTCCCGAAATCTCGATTTTTGCCGGGGAGTCAATATGTCACTTCGCTTCAATTGCTACCAGTGCGGGCGGGTCGTTGTTGTCGAGTTCAAACGAATCGGAGATCAGGTGGTTTGCCCTGCTTGCGGAGCCACCAACCTCATTCCAGGCAGCGCCGAGACCGAAACCGGCGCACCGGCGGGTCTGCAGGCGCTGACAAGCGAGGACTTCAGTACTATTCTTGGGGACACGTTTCGGCTTCCCTTCACTTCGCTGAGGAAGCTGTTTCTCATCTCGCTGATCTCGGCCGTGCCGATGCAAATATTTGCCGAGATCATGAGGAGCAAACTCCTCGCGTTGGGGCCGGTAGCGGAGCCGGGCCAGGCCTTCCGCAACATATTCCCGGCTCTGATGGGCATGACGGCGTTATCCATCATTCTCCATTCGTTTACCGGAAGCGCGATGTGCCTGGCCGTCACTGATTATTTCCTTAAGCGGCCTGTCAGCGTCCGGAGATCGATTTCCGATTCGGTCTTGCGCGTGCCGACGGTCGTGGTCTCAACCCTGCTGATAGGACTCTGTGCAATCCTTCTCACGGTCACTCTGGTTGGGTTCCCGGTGGCCATATTTCTCACCTTAGCCTGGTCCCTTTACCTCCCGTCGGCAGTCCTTTCCAGAACAGGCCCGGCCCGCTCCCTTTCGGCCAGCGCTGCCCTCGTGAAAGGATCCTGGTGGCGGGTATTTTGGATACTGACGATCATCGGAGTAGGAAGCTACCTCTTGATCTTCATCCCAAGCCTGGTGGCTTTTTTTCTCCCCCGAGCCATGCAGGCGGTAGTGGCTCTCCTCGGCAGCATGCTGCTCGTGACTCTTATGGACCTGGGAGGCTTCCTCGTCTTTTCCCATCTGCGCGTCCGGCGGCAAGGGTTCACCCTCGAACAACTGGCCGCTGAGCGGGAGGCGTTGTCGTCTTCGTCGTGAGCGCAACTCCCCGGCTCCCCGCCCTCCTAGTGCTCCGTCTTCGGATGAAACTCCGCATGCAGTTCGGTCGCCAGTTCCGCCAGGCGGCTGTCCGGGATGGCGATCCAGCTCTCGACATTGAACGCCCCACAGGCATTGCCGATCATGGCAATCTTGGCGGCCGTCTCTTCGGATGGTGCCTCGTAGATGTCCATGAAATCGTACCCACCCAGAATGGCGTAGTGGGCAATGAATTTGGCCTCCGGACAGACTTCTTTGACTTTGTCAATCCAGACGCGGCCGGATTTGGCGCCGTTCTTCAGCCCCGCGGCTACCTCGACCAGGCTCGCGCACTGCGGATTGATTCGACTCATGAGGATGAATGTTTTCATGACCTGCCTCCTGAAAGGACGGAAGGTTTGCGGTTATGTCTTTGGTCGTTGCTCTATGTTCAACGTGACCCGGCAAATTCACCGCAGGTCAGGACGGGAGAAACGGGGGAGAGGCTTTGGCCTGCTAAGAGTAATATAGCCCGAAGGAGAAGTTATGCTACGGCTAAGATGGTCATTCCCACCTATTTTGTGCAAAAAAGACACAGGCAGGAACCGGATCGGCTTCTGCCTGTGTGATGTGGTTTGGTGAGAAACTCACCGGCTCAGTTAGCCGGCGCTCCTCCAGTGGCGAGACTCGATCAGGTCTCCGTTGCACGGACCGACGTTGTTGCACGTATACACATGCTGGGCATTGTAACAACAAACCCGCAGCTGTCCGTTAATACAGGCAGCTGTGCACGCGATACTGGCATGGGCCGGCGGGGTCAGGACCCCCACCAGAAATGATCCGACAAACACGATCATGACCGCGATCCAAAGGATCTTACGCATTGGCATTCACCTCCTTTCGAGCATTGGCTATCCCGATATCACTCAGTGAATTTCGTCGCATTCCAAGCCCGGAGAGCGACCCGACCAAAGGCCAGTCCAGCACTCCCGCAGGTCAATCTTGTCTATGTGCGCAAAGCGGCAGCGGCTCCGGCTGCCTTAAGAATTCCTCTCGGAACGAGAAGAAAGTTACTAGGCGCGTCCAAGGGCGTCAAGGATAATATGTACCGTAATAATCCAGTTGAGCCCCCAGGGCCATACGGCGTCAGGCTGGCGGAGACTCTTCCCCGTCGACCGGATTGTCGAGCCCGAGCTGACTCGTCATCGGCGAGCGGCAGCCCCTTTTGACGCCGAATCTCATCGAGGCGCCCCAGCGGTTTGTCCAATTGACGGCGCCGGGTGGTAGTCATAGCCTCATATTCGCGCTGGGCATCCGCGATCTTCTCCCCCATCTTCCCCATCTTGAGAACGAACTGGTCCCACTGCTTCCTAAATGATCCCAGCAGACTCAGGATCTCATTCGAGGTCTGCTCGAGCGCAAAATTCTCGACCGCCTGCCGCATGACCGCCAGGATCGCAAACAGAGTGAGCGGCGAGCAATAGACCACATGGTTTCTCAGACCTTCGTCCAGTACAGTGTGATCCTGCTGGTGGATGAACGCATACATCTGCTCGCTGGGGATGAACAGCAGAACATAGTCGACTGTATTTTGATCCGGGCTGATATAGTCGCGGGTGGTGATCTCCTTGGCCCTCGCCTTGACATCGCTTAAGGAAATCCTTCCGGAAGCGCTCCTTGTCCGTCTCGTTCTCGGCCTCGACATAACGCAGGAAATTATCGAATGGAAATTTCACATCCATATTCAGACAACGCTTGCTCGGCAGGAGAAAGGTAAAATCGGGCTTGGTGCCGGACTGTTCGATCGCCTTCTGCTTGGTATAATTGACTCCCTCGAGAAAGCCGGCCGCCCGAAGAACATCCTCCGCCATTCGCTCTCCCCACTGCCCGCGCACTTTGCTGCTCGCCAAGGCTTCCCGGAGCGCCCCGGTTGTTTTCCTCAGATCGTTGGTCTGATCGTTGACCAGCGTCAGCTGTTTGGCCAGCTCGCCGAATTTCTGGTACCGGTCTTTCTCCAGCTCGCCGGTCAGTTTTCGCATATTCTCGAGTTCCGTGCTCAGCGCACCAAGCTTCTCGTCGATCAGTTGTTTCTTGGAGTCAAGTTCCTTGGCGTGATCCTGCCGCTCGGTCTGGAATTTGGAATCGGCGACTTTGAGAAACTGTTCGGTCGAGGTGTTCAGCACATCGAGCGAAATCGATCCAAAACTGGCCCTCATCTCGCTCTTTACCGCTTCAACCTGGGTCTGCAGTTCAACTTCGCTCTTTTTGAGAATCTGAGAAGCCAGCTCGGTGAGCGAACTGGTCTGCCTCCCCTTCAGGTATAGCCCGAGCGCCAGACCGAGACCGAAAGCGACAATGATTCCGACTACAACCAGAACGACCGATACCAGCATGCGTATTTCTCCTCAATGAGCCCGGAGGCAATGTAGCTGAAGATAACGGTGAATTCAACTCGGTCGGCAATCACAAAGTTGCCCCGGCAGACGGTCATTCCGAAGACGTGTGCGCCCGGCAATCAGAGCGGCAACAACTTACGACTGAAAAGAGAGCGCCTCGGAAAAGAACGGAAGCATCACTTCCTTGATCCGCTGGGCCAGCTTGTCGCTGTGTCCCCCTCGGAAAAATGAGGTCGTATGCGGAATCTCCTCCACATCGAGCTGAATCGAAAGATAGCCGCACCCCTCGCGAATCCACGGAAACTCATCGTTCAGGCCGCACTCCAGACCGAACCGACGAAGTTTCACGAGATTTTCGCGGTACCTCCAGAGCTTCATCGGAATCGCCCCGAAGCCGCATTCCCAGCGATGAAGAATCAGGCTGTCGGCAACCAGTTGGCCGTTCTCACGATGATACGGGTAGGCCATGTAGGGAAATCCGGTAGTTGTATCCGAAGCAAACGCGACGCCGTATGAGAAACTCAGCGAGGTAGCCCAGCCGGAGCGGGCGAGCACGGAAGCCAACTCCTGTCGGGCCGCCTCTCGCTTCAACGGTTTGAGCTGTTCCAGAATCTGGGCGACCGTATCAGCCAGACCCGGAGAACTGAACATAGGGGTCTTCCCCAATCCGCTCGTATCGGCAATCGGCGGGCTCATCAGATACAGCGCGCCGAAAACTTCCGGGTGTCTCATCGCAACAGTCAAGGCGCCGATCCCCCCCATCGAGTGACCGCTCAACCCTCGGGAGGCCGCGTCGGCGATGGTGCGATAGTGCCGGTCAACATATGGCACGAGATCGCGCGTGATAAAATCTTCCCAGTTGCCGCTGGCGGGTGAATTGACATAGAAACTGCCCCCCAGGGAAGTTGTCCCGCTGACTATCACCAAAATCATTTCGCGCAAGGAGTCCTCGGAGATGACGCTATCTACGGACGGCGGAAGGACCAGGCCGCGGGTGCCGTCGGTCATAACCTTAACCTCCTCGCCGAACCCGGTCAGAAAATAGACCACTGGGTAACAGGTCCGGGTGGCATAGTACGATGGCGGCAAATAGACCGCGATTGGCCGAACATCCCGTTCCCCGAGCAAGTTGCCCGAGAGGGCCGGAGCCGGGATCTCCGTTATGATCAGGCGGGAGTTCTGGTCGGGAATCGACTGGCCATACAAGATTGACGAGGTAATAAGTAATATTACTGTGGGAAGGCTGAAGCGCCAATGATGACGATAACTCATAGAGCTGCTCCTCTGATTTTGAGCGCGCTGACGTTCTCTTAGCGTGAACGTCGCTAATCAAGTCTATCCTATAACGCCCCCGAAGACAACGTAATACTGACAGTATCGGAAGAAAAGTGGAAATAATAGACCACTATAAATATCAATCTTGTGCGGTTTTCAAGCCGCACTATTCGTGGGTAGTTACTGAGAATTGTCTGGATTGAACCGGATGATGGAAAGCGATTTAGAATTGTATCCCGAGCCGAACCAAGGCGCCATAGCTGTGGTCGCTCACAATCGTCGGGGGTGGCGGGTTGAAAAGACGGAGGCGAGGTTACATTGAGCTCGACCGCAAAATACGCCATCGCCGAGTTGCTTTCAGCCAGAGTGTATCGCCCTCCGGCGGAGAGACGATTACCCAGGCTCCAGGCATGCAGATCAGCCGTGAGACCATCGTCATTAAAATGTTCGTACCGAACCGACAGTTCGGTCGGATGAGCGCGCAGAAATGTCCGCCGCGCTTGGTACAATGCCTGATTTTGAAACGCTGTCCATTGGTGTCGGAACGAGTAACCGACCGTGATCGCCACCACACTTTCGTCATGCTCTATTGACGCTCTCTTGTACAGATCACGTTGCAAGGCCTGATTCATTTCAAAGTCCAGCGACAGGCCCCTTTTAAACGGAGCCTGGAAACTGAAACCGCCGTTCACAGTTACATCGCGCCGTGTGGTTCCCGGCTCGCTGCAGACGGCGCCAAAGATCGCCAACGTGGAATCGATCGGCGCGGCCGAGAGCGCTCCGATCCACGAGCTGACTCCCGAAGGCACACCGGTAAACGGAACCACCAAATTGGTGTCAAACAGCCCCGATTGGAACAAGTGCGTCATCTGCTCCGGCCCTTTGTAAACTGAGATGGAAACATCGAGTTCTCTCGGTCCGCGGAGCCCCAGGGTCGCGGCGACTTTGTTTACCGCATAGGCGTTTTGTGACCACGGATCACTGATCAGATGATTTTCAAACAAGCCGAACGGCAGCGTTCCGAGGCCGAAACTCAGGTAGCCATGCCCTCCCGGTTTCTGCAGATCGAGATGCAGTTCTCCCGCCTTGACTGGCGCCTCTCCCGGCTGACGGTAGTCTCCGAGCCATTCGGAATTGAGCACTATCGAAGTTCGTACCCAGGTAGCGATCGAAGTTTCTATTCCCAGCTCCACCCTCCTCACGTACAAATCGGATGAACTCCGGGCCGGGGCCAGTCGACCGGGGTCGTCCCGCAACCACCGGAATTCGCCTTGAATCGCTCCGGTGATCTTGATGCTGTCAGCCCAATCTTTCAGGCTTCTTGAATCGGATTTTTGAGCCGCTAGCCCGCTTTCGATGACAAGACCTAAGACGAAAGTCAAAATTAGGGCCGCTGGTTTCATTAGCACTTTCAGTTCGAATTCCTGAGTCGGACAAGACTAAGCGAGAACCGGAAGGGTGGCAACTGAAAAAGAAGAGGCAGAGACTGCTCTCTGCCTCAAAGCGAATTCTGGACGGTGAGATCACGGGCACGGTGGAATATTTGCCGCGGCCGGCCCTTTGGTCAGATAGGTAACCAATCGGGAGAGGTCTATCAAGGACAACGGCGAAGCCGGCCGGCCGAAGGTCGGGCCGTTGGGGCAGGGAAGCGTAACACCGGTGCCCGTCAAATAGGCCACCAGCATAGTGATGTCCATGATATCAATGTTATTGTCCATATTCACATTGGCGGCATTGATGACGCAACAGGACCCCAGGAGATAAGCCGCAAATGTCCTCGAATACGGAGAGTATTTGGTCCCGTCAAAGCTGCGGAACCTCCAATAAAAAACTGAATCCGTACCAAACTGCTTGACAGGTTGAAACTGTGGAGCCGTGAGGCCAGTAAGGTCATAGATCGGGGAACGGAAATCGTAAAACCGATCACATTGAAATTCATAGGTGGTCCCGCTCGGGAGAGTCGACACCAGCTTGCTCCAGTCAAAAAGCGGTCGGCTCATACTTACCGGCACACCGTTGGGGGGCTGGATTGACGATACCGGCTCCACGGTGTAATAAAACACCAGACTCTCCGGCAGCGAGGCGGGTGCAAAACTGGTCGGCGAAGCCCCGGAGGAACCGTACCCGACAAACGGGAACGCCTGCTGCGCACCATCGATTCTGATATCCTGCGTGAAGGCTGTGCTTCCCCCTCCAGTAGTGTCCGGCTTGATGATGATCGTATATTCGCCGTACTGGAGATTGTAGTCATATGCCCGGCTATCCAATTTGCCGTCCCCATCGATATCCAAGGTCCAGTCCGCGGCCCCGGCGACGGTCGTCTTCTGCGTTGAGATGACGAATCCCTGCGGGTTGATGACCGTTATGGTCACCCCGTTGTATCCGGTCGTGATCATCTCATCCTGCAGAGTCGGCGCCCCGGGAAGTTGATTGTTGGCTACCACGATCGTACCGTTCTGCCCTCCAGAGACAAAATCCGGATTTCCGTCGCGGTTGAAATCCCCGGCCACCAGAGCGCTGAATAGATTCGACGTGTCTCCCAGCGCCATGTATTTGATCGTTCCAAAATGCCCGGTCCCGTCGTTAAGGAGGACTTCCAGCCGATGCGAGGCTGCCAGGGCCACAGAAATATCCAGGCTGTTATTCCGATCCACGTCGCTGAGGGTCAGGTTGGTCGCCATGCCGGACAGACTAATCTCGGTGCTGCTCAGAAGACGCCCCGAACCGTCTCCCATCCCGACATACAAGTAACTGTCGTGAGTGACGTCGCTGGGAGTCGAGGTCACCACGGCGAAGTCCGAACTGTTGTCCCCGTTAAAGTCCACTCCGGCCTTGATAGCTACGTCGGTGAACGAGTGATCCCCGATATAGAGGGCTCCGCTTCGGGTAAACCCGCCATTGCCGTCATTTAGAAACAGCACGACCGAATCGCCAATATTGGCAATGAGGTCATCATACCGGTCGGAGTTAAGCTTGGCCAATGCGGCTGTGCCGAACTGGAACGGAAGCGTGTTGACTTGCGAGAAGCCCCCGGTCCCGTTGCCAAACATCTCCTGATTGGGACTGGCGATGACGTCCGGGAAGGCATCACCGTTGACAAAGCCGATCGACACCGATGGACTGGTCGGGTTCACTTGAACTTTGGTGAGCAATTTCGGGCCGGCGTTCGGGATCGAATCGATACTGAAGTTCCGATTCCCCGTGTTGATCAGGATGTACGTTTCCGTCAGCGTGTGCGCGATGATATCGAGCAAGGTATCGTGATTGACGAAGTTTACGTCGAGCGCAGCGTTCGTGATATCCAGGTAGTCCCGGGGCGTCTCAAACTGTCCCCCCGGTTTGCCATACGCAACGAAAAGTCCCGGTTTGTTCTTCCCGGAATAGATCACATCGGTATAGTTGTCCCCGTCGATATCGGCGGCCTTGATATAGAAAATGTCCGCGCTGTCTCCGGTGCTGGTAGCGGCCAGCGGTGCGCGGCAGGCATCGCCGATTCCGTCATGCTGGGAATCGGTCTGATCCGGGTTGAACGTGTACGGGCAGTTGTCACACACATCCCCTACGCCGTCGCCATCGGTATCCAACTGATCCGGATTAAACACCGTGGGACAGTTGTCGCGGCTGCTGGGGATGCCGTCCCCATCCGGATCATCCAGATCCAACAGCAGAACCAGGTCATTGTAGTCCCGGTCTCCTCCCTGCAGAATATCTTCGAAGGCGATAATATACTCGCCCGGTTTCCCCGCCGCGTAGATCAGGGCATGCTTGAACCGGTCTTCGTTGAGGTTGGTCTCGGTGTACCAGATGAAGTCAGTGTGGGCGACGTTGGGCTGGTAATAGAATCCAATCGAACCGAAGGTCAGATCGGCAAACGGAATTGAATCCCCTGGCGGACTGTCCTCACCAATAAGCTGGGTAAAGGAGGTCGGATCCCCCGCCTTGTAGATTCCGGCGGTTTTGGTATCCTCGGCCTGGGAGAACTCCCCTAGAAATCTTGATAAAATTCACTTTCGAGTTTCCGGGGAAAGTCTGAAGACTTATCGTGTCGGTCGTGACATTGATGTGGTACCCCAGCGAATCCAGGATTTGCTGAAGGCTGGGCTCCCCCTCCGAAGCCGTTTGCCGATGCAGGGAGTCAGTCAAGGTTGTCGGGTACTGAGCCCGAGCCGGTAAGGCCAGCGTGAAATAAACAAGCGCGGCGATTGCGCCTGATAGCAGAACTCTTGCGCGATTCATCTTATTACCCATCCTCAAAGCCCGGATTTTATGAAGGGCGATAACTTAACAACTAATTTCAATCTTAGACTTCCTATCTGGAGGCGCCAGGGCTGCCGGCCAACTAATCGGCCGACCGGATCACCAGCCTATCTAATCAATGCCGACATCACTTCAGGAACCTTTTTGCACGATTGGCGGGGCCTAACCGACGCGGGACCGGCCGATGCAAGTATGTTGAGACGAAGCGCCATTCAAACCGCCGAAGGTAATGATACTAAAATGGGTCGCTTAAGTCAAGTATGGATTAATCGGGAGACATCGGCCTGGGCCTGATGACGCCGCCGCCGGTCGCCTTAGAATTAGTCCTGAATAAGGGCGAAATGGGGATCGGATCGAAGCTCCTTTTCGGTCGGGCCGGCGTGTCCGGCCAGGGCGAGTTGGATATAGGTTTTGGCCGGTCCGAAGTCCCCCGCCAGGGCATACGCCCGGGCCATAGAGTACAGGACTTCGCCGTTTAGATCGGGGGTTGTAGCCAATTGCCCCAAAACGGCCAGGGCCGCGTCGATCTGACCGCGCCCGGCGGTCGCCATTGCCTTGTACGCGGTGATATGCGGATTCTGGCCGGTCCCAGCCTCGGCCGCTGCACCCTGCAAGAGTGATTTTTCAAAATGCTGCCCGGCCGCCGCCTCGTCCCCCTGCAACAACTCAATATAGCCGAGATAGTACTCGGCAACAAAAGTCAGATAGCCGGCCTCCACCGACTGCATCAGGAGCTCGCGCGCCTTTTGGAACTGCTTCTGGACCAGATAGAGATAACCGGCCTCCACAAAGCAGTTCGGGTCCCCCTTATATTTGATCGCCAAGAGCATATTTTCCAGCGCCAGATCCATAACTCCCAGCTTGCTGTAAACTGTCCCAAGCAGGTAGTACGCCCGTCCGTAGTCCGGCCCAAGCTCGATCGCCCGCTGCAGGGTGGCCATGGCGACCGTGAATTTGCGCTGATCCATGTTGAGCATGCTCAGCAGCAGAAGCGTTTCCAGGTCCGTTGGGGCCAGTTCCAGGGCCCGCTTCGCCCATTCCATTGCCCCGTCCCGATCCCCCTGCTGTTCTTTCAGCCAGGCCATCGTTCGATACGCCACCGCATATTTGGGATTGAACTCAATCGCCATGCTGAATGCGAGTTCTGCCTCACTGATTTTCCCGGTGAACATGTAGTATCGCCCCAGGGAGCGGTGCGCCTCGGGAAGTTTGGGAGCCAGCTTGATCGCCTTCTCGGCCTCTTCAAGCGCCGCCTGAATTTTCGCCGGGGTTCGCTCGTAATAGGCCATGTACTGGTAGGTGTAGACATCAGAGAGCCCGGCATGCGCCAGCGCCATCTTCGGATCAATCTCCAGCGCCCGCTGGTACATGATGGCCGCCAGATTCAAATATTCCGGGGTGTTCGTCTGATAGTAGTTCTTCCCCTTGAGATACAAGTCGTACGCTGAGATGTCGGTCTTGAGATACTCTTCCACATCGACCGGACTCGACCCGGCTGCCCGGGCGAGAATATCCGAGGAATCCAGGGCTGCTTTCGAAAGTATGTCAAACAACGCCTCGGCCTTCCCCTGATAGCTCTCCCCTGAAATCAGCTTGTCGCCATTTTCACCGTAGATGCTCAGTTGCAGCTTGATGCTGTCCTGCCACTTTAGCAGCGCCCCCATGACCACGAAATCCGAGTGGCAGCGCTCAAACACCTCCCTGACATTGCGCGGAGCGGTGGTCGAAGGCTCCGCCGACACGATCAGGTCGGTTCGCCGCGACAGTTCCCGGATCACATCCTCGGTAAACCCGACACAGAAATAGTCCCAGCTCGGATCCCCCGACAGGTTCTTGAGATCAACTACCGTCGCGGTCTGTTTCGGCTTGACATACCGGTCCTTGGGCCGGGCCTGTCCGGTCGCGAGACTCTGCTGGAGCGCCTCGAGCATTTCCCCGATATCCTTGTAGCGAGCGGACCCCTTCTTGGCCAGCAGCCGCATGATTATCTGCTCGATCCAATCAGGCAGTTTGGGGTCTATCTCCCGCGGTGGAACCGGATCCTCGTGAAGGATGGAGTAGATTATGGCCGCCGGGTAAGATCCTTCGAACGGCCTCGATCCGGTGAACATTTCGTACAGAATCGTCCCAAGGCTGAATAGGTCTGAGGAAGTACTGATCGGGTCCCCGGACACTTGCTCCGGTGACAGGTAATAAAGGGTCCCTTCGATATTCCCCTGCTCATCTACGGTATCCGGGTTGATCGTCTTGGCCAGCCCGAAATCGAGAATTTTGATCGTGCCGTCAGGGGTCAGCCGGATATTCTCCGGTTTCAGGTCCCGGTGCACCAGGTTCTCCTTGTGGGCAGCCTTCAACCCCTCGGCCGCTTGCCGCATGACATCAATTTTTTGCTGGAGACTCAACTCTGAGAGTACCGCTCGCAACTCCTGACCCGCTACGTACTCCAGCGCCAGGTAGGGAATTCCATCGATCTCCGACTGCTCCCAAACTTTCACTACATAGGGAGAGTCGATTGCCTTGGTCTGAGCCGCTTCGTGGGCAAGATTGCTCCGGTACTCTGCGGACTTGGCTACTTCGTCCCGGATCAGCTTAAGCGCCACCTGCTCCCCCGAGCGGCTGTCGCTGGCCAGATAAACCACCCCCATGGCTCCCTCCCCCAGTATCCGGTCAATAGCGTAGTGGCCGAAAATGTCACCCGGTTTAGGCATTTGTGTGATCGATTCCCTGGAATCTCGGTTTCATCTAGTCTCTGGCGGAACAACGCCCATTGACTATATATTAGTCTTAATGCAGCGTTTTTGTCCAATTATAAAAGGCACGGGAGACGATGCCAAACATTTCTGACCGGGAATTCGATCGCCTGAAACAGGCGGTTGAGGAACTCACCACCCTCAACCAGATCGCCAACGCCATCAATGTCACGATGAAAGTCGATGCCATTACCCAGTCGATCCTCGACCACTGCATCAGACGGATGGCAGCCGCCCAGGGTGCGGTCTTCCTTCTGGATGAACTTCAAAATCAGGAAGACAATTTTAAGACCTTTGTCCGCGAATATGACTCCAAAGCGGCTCAGATCCCGTTTCGCCTCAACATGAGTTTGACCGGCTGGATGGTGAAAAACCGGACGGTCCTGGTCAGTAACGATCCCGACAACGACGAGCGTTTCAAGGGGATGAATTTCGTGTCGATCGGCATTACGTCGGTCCTGGCCGCCCCTCTGATGTCGCGCAAGGGGCTCATCGGACTGCTCGTTCTGTTTAACAAGAAAGACGGTGGCGGCTTTACCGAGAACGACAAGCGGCTGCTGGGCATTATTGGCACGCAGACCGCCCAGGTAGTCGAAAACGCCCGGCTGTTTGAGAAAGAGAAGCAGCTCCAGGTGATCGAGAAGGAGATGCATGTCGCCCAGTCGATTCAGCAGGGGTTCCTTCCCAAGCAGGATTCATTTGCAGGCGAGGTTGAAATTGTCGGACGCAATATTTCGGCCAAAGAGGTCGGCGGCGACTACTACGATATCGTGAAGCTTGATGAACACCGCACGTTCATTTCGCTCGGCGATGTTTCCGGCAAAGGGGTGCCGGCCGCCCTGCTCATGGCCAACGCTCAGGCGGTCATGCGCTCACAGCTTTCCCGGATAACCCAGATTGATCTGGCGGATATCGCCTCCCGCCTGAATCAGCTTATCTGTCAGTTTTCAAGCCCCGGACAATTCATCACCGCCTTGTTTGGCGTCCTGGATACGTCCGCGCACACCTTCAGCTACGTCAACGCCGGCCATGTACCCCCGCTCCTGATAATGGCCGACGGTACCACGCTCGCTCCGCGCGAGGCGAACCTCGTTATTGGTGTGTTGCCTGATTTTGCGTTCCGTGTTCACGCTCTCGACCTGGCGAAGTGCCGCCTGCTGGTTATCTACACAGACGGCATCAATGAGGCAATGAATGAAGAGGACGAGCAATATGGCGACCAGCGCTTAATCGATCTTCTGAAGGAACACGGAACTCAGACCGCAGCGAAGATAACTGATCACGTGATCGCCGACATCGCCACATACCGCAAGTCCAAGCCTCAGTCCGACGATATCACAATGGTCGTCGTCAAATTGCTCTGAGCCTGACTTTTCGCCTCTTCAAGATCAGAGTGGACAATTGGGCAGGTGGAACCCGCCTCCAGTCAGATAACTCACCAAGGCACTCAAATCAGATAAGTCTATCGCACCAGTTCCGTCGACATTGGCCTCCTCAGGACATCTGGGGACCCACCCGCCACCTGTCAGGTAACTTGATAGGGCCGACAGATCCCCGAGATCGACGACTCCCGTACGATTTACGTTGCCGGTTGTCCCGATACAACACCGATAGCAGTTGGTACAACCCGAAGTCGCTTTCTCCTCCCCCTCCGATGCGACCGGGTTCGGCCCACAACCCATATACAACGTGTAGCAGTAGCCCATGGACGGCGTATGGCTCTGTCCTGGCAGCCCTACCCATTCCGGATAGTACCAGTTCATGGTGGGTCCCATCCAAGTCCAGGTCCCTCCCGGATTGAAAAAGGCTGTGTCAACGCAGATGTGCTTGAAGCTGTTTGAGACGAGCGTTGACGCCCCGGCGAAAACGGTGATAGTCAGCACCGTATCGCTAAACCCGTCAGGAAGCAACATGGCAACATTTTCAAGGATGCCGGCAGCCAATAGACCAACAGTGTCTGGATCCCCAGCAAATCCAGTGAGTGTCGGAAACGAAAACGCCACATTGAAGTATTGGCTGAACACAGACCGGCCCATAGCGTCGATCACAGTCGTGTCGATTCGGACGCTGTCAAATTGGGCGCCGTCGGGGGACTGGACCACGAAGCCGTTGGAAAGGTCAACTCTTTCCCCGGTGTTGTTGGCATACCTGAGCACGAACTGTATGTTCGTCCCGGTGAGCAAAGTGTCTCCTCCAAATCGACATTTGACATCGGCGATCGACACCACCCCTTGCCCGGCACGGGCACCCGGACAAATCACCAGCGCCGCCATGACCAGCGTCGCGGCAATGACGAGAGCAGACTTTATCATGATTACCTCCTCAATCTGAAACGGCTTGCGAAACGGAACTCCCAACTTGGGAAGTTGGCGGGACGACCATCCTGTTCGTGTCCCGATGCGTTTTCTCAGACAATTCCAATTTAGGGGGAAAGATTGGTCATGCAAGGGTTAACCTGGCCTTTCCAGTCGATGATCACATTCCCCCATGGTAATCAGAAGAATTTGCTTTGCTCCCGTACGAAACGGGCTCCGGGGCTTTCTGTGGTCTGTGAAAATCTGAACAAGGGGCGCTTAAAATGGAAATTTTAGTCGGCGAAGGCGTAGAAGCTGCGCCTGGGGCCGATTATTGCCCATTGGGCGGAACGAAGTGCAAAATTTGGACATATAAAGTATTGATTAACACACCGCTCAGTTTCGTCACTTTTCTGTCATGTTTTGCTTTGATTTTTGAGGGTGAGATACCGATTAATACTGCTAATGAGTTGACGGCGCCGGATTCAGGGCAAGGTTGAGTGATTTAGCCCAGTATCGGCTGGGAATCCCCTTCTTGCCGAATTGATTGGTCGCGGCGCCACGGTTTCACCTTTAACGCTCGAGAACGGTGCGAAACGTGGCCTCTCCTTCGATTACCTTGGCAGACAATACCGCCATCGAAGAAAATAGCTCGACCCGGACCCGTCGGACCCTGGTCTGGTTGATCTATGTGGTGTCGTTCGCCTTGATCGCCTGGCTGTTCGCCGACGGCTACTCCTACTACATGACTCCCTATCTCCAGCGGCCGCACCACCCCGAGTATCCGCTGTTCCGTCCCGCCGGCTCGCGCGGATTAGCGTACGGCATCGCCGGATCAGCCATGATGATCCTTATGCTGGTCTATTCTATTCGAAAGCGGACCAGCCTCATGGGGCGGACCATGCAACTCAGCCGCCTTCTTGATATTCACATTTACCTCGGCGTGATGGGACCGCTCCTGATCGTGTTGCATACGTCGTTCCGGGTCCACGGTCTGGTGGCGGTCAGCTTCTGGTCGATGGTGGCAGTCGCGGTCAGCGGCTATTTCGGCCGATACCTCTATGTCCAGATTCCCCGGAATATTGTTGGAAACGAACTTACGCTGCAGGAAATGCAGCAGACCACCAGTGAAATGGCCAAGGGGCTAAGAACCCGGTTCAATCTCGACGACGAGACCTTTCGGCGCGTCGAAGTCCTCTTCGAAAAGAATCTCATTCCTCGGAGCCGGGGCGTGTTTCTCTCGGTGGCCACCCTTATGATCGATGACCTGATTCGTCCGCTGACCCGGCGAAGACTCCGCCGTCAGTTGGCCCGGATCGTCCTGCTTCCAAAGAACCAATTCCGGGAACTGTTTGACATATCGTTTCGGCGGGCGCTTTTGCGCCGCAAGATCGAATTGCTGGGCCAGGTGCAGATCCTGTTCCACTACTGGCACGTCATTCACAAACCGTTTGCCATCGTCATGTATATCATCATGGGAATCCACATCGGCGTGGCGTTGTGGACCGGGTATGCCTGGATCAGATAGATACCGTACGAAAATGACCCGAACTCTGCTCTGTATTATGGCTATAGGTATGGCTCTTTTGCGAGTTTCGCCGGTCTCAGCCCAGCTGTCACCCGGAGAACTCCACCAGTCTCACGCCTTTCTCGAAGGCGTGCAGAACTGCACCAAATGCCATGGATCGGGGCGGCAACTGGTTCCGGAAAAATGTCTCGCGTGCCATACTATGATTAAGGAACGGATCGATACTCACAAGGGGCTCCACGGCACCCAGGCCTACACGGCCTGCCAGACTTGCCATGTCGAACACCAGGGACGGACGTACGATTTGATCTATTGGAAGGATGGTCAGAACAAGTTCGATCACGCCTTGACCGGCTATACCCTCGACGGCAAACACGCCTCGCTCGACTGTCGTTCCTGCCATCTCGAGAAATTCATCAAAGTCAAGGCTCCCCTCCAGGCCGACAAAACCACGCTGAGCAAGACATTTCTCGGTCTGAGATCGGGCCTGTGTCTCGTGTCATTTCGACGAGCACCGGGGACAAGTTTCCCAAACCTGCAGCGATTGCCACAATAGCACCGCTTGGAAACCGGCCGCCGGGTTCGATCACAACAAGACCAAATACGCGTTGACCGGCAAGCATGTCGATGTCCTCTGCGCCAAGTGCCATCCGACGCTGACGGACAATCGGCCCGACTCGACCAAGGCCTATCTCAAACTGGTTTCGATCAATCACGATGCCTGCACCGATTGTCATTCCGACGTCCACAAAGGAAAACTGGGGACCAACTGTCAAAACTGCCATAGTACCGCCGGCTGGCACGTTACCAATACGGCCCAGTTCGACCACAGCAAGACCCGCTATCCCCTCGAAGGAAAACATGTCGCGGTAGCCTGCGACAAGTGCCATTCTCCGGGTAACGTGAAAATGCAGTTGAAATTCGCGGCCTGCCGCGACTGCCATAGCGATTTCCATAAAGGAGCCTTCGCCCAGCGGCCCCAACAGGGAGCCTGTGAGGAATGCCATACCGTGGCCGGCTATACTCCCGCCCGATTCCTCATGAGCCAGCACGATCAGACGCGCTACCCGCTCAAGGGAGCGCATCGGGCGATCCCCTGTGTCGCTTGCCATACCCGGACGGTATCGGCCGACCAGGCGGTCAGCTATGAATTCAAATTTACATCGGTGGCCTGCCTCGCCTGCCACAAAGATCCGCATCGCGGCGAAGTCAATAAATATGTCAGCCAGAAGGGTTGTGAGTTCTGTCATATGGAGGACTCTTGGAAGCAGGTCAGTTTTGATCACAACCTGAGCGATTTCCATCTCGAAGGGAAGCACGCCGCCGTAGCCTGCGGCAAGTGTCATTCGGGCCAGATGGCCGGCCAGAACACTCTAGTCTTGACTTTTGTCGGGGCCTCCAAACTTTGTCAGGACTGCCACAAAGACATTCATCGCGGGCAGTTTGCCTCTGCTGATTCAAGTTCGACCGACTGCAGCCGCTGCCATTCGTCACAAAGCTGGAAGGCGGAGAAATTTAATCACAATGTATCGTCCCGTTTCAAACTGGATGGCGCCCATATCAATGTTCCGTGCGAGAAGTGCCACCATCCGACCGTGATCGACAATGAATCCTTTGTCGCCTATAAGCCGCTCGACACCGCCTGTGCGGCCTGTCACGGCGCGACCAAGGTCATGGAAAAGGAGAAGAAGTCATGAGAAGAGCCGGAATCGCTGCGGCACTCCTCATTTTGACTGTCTCAGGAGTGCTCCTCAGCCAGACCTCCACGCAGAACCCACATGGCAAACTAAAATGGGATTGCCAGGACTGCCATACCTCTGCGTCTTGGAGCGAATTAAAGCAGCCGATGAATTTCAACCACGACGAAACCGGCTTCAAGCTCATCGGCGGACACGGCACGGCCGACTGTGTCGGTTGTCACAAGGACCTGGTGTTCAGCCATGTTGGGACATCGTGCGTTGATTGTCACTCCGATCACCACCAGGGGCGGGTCGGACTCGCTTGTCAAAACTGTCATAACACGAATGACTGGAAGAACCAGACTGACCAGCTGCAGCTCCATGTCCAGAAGGGATTCCCGCTGATCGGCGCTCACGCGGTCGCGGATTGCGAGGCCTGTCACACCGGCGCCGCGAACCAGGTTTACTCCAATACGCCGGTTGACTGCATCGGCTGTCACCAGGAAGACTTTGCCAAGACCACTGCCCCAAGCCATCTCGACCGGGGATTTTCCAACGATTGCCGTGAGTGCCATTCCAGCAACGCCTGGGCTCCTTCGACCTTTGACCACAGCAAAGTCGGCACCAATTGCTATGGCTGCCACCAGCCCGATTTCATTTCGGCCAAGGATCCGGATCACGTCGCCGGCGGCTACGATCACAACTGCGCCCTCTGCCACTCGACCGTCGCCTGGAGCCCGGCTACTTTTGATCACAGTACCTCGGCCTTCCCCTTGACCGGGGCTCATACCAATGTCGCCTGCGCCTCGTGCCATACCAGCGGCTTTAAGAATACGCCGACGGATTGCTACGCCTGCCACCAGTCAGCCTTCACCACGGCGGCGAGCCCGAACCATGTTTCCAACAGCATCAGCCATACCTGTGTGACCTGCCATTCGACCGCCGGCTGGACTCCCTCGACCTTCAATCATGCCACCACCAGCTTCCCGTTGACCGGTGCTCACCAGACCGCTAACTGTGTGGCGTGTCATACCAACGGCTATTCCGGCGGCACCCCGACCGACTGTTATTCGTGTCACCAGACCGCCTTTGTCGGAGCCACTCCGCTCAACCATGTCTCGAATAATATCAGCCATACGTGCACGACTTGTCATACCACGACAGCCTGGACCCCCCCCAGCTTCAACCACGCGACCACCTCGTTCCCGTTAACGGGCGCGCATACTTCAGTTGCCTGCGGACTATGCCATACCACCGGTTACAGCGGCGGCACCCCGACCGATTGTTGGTCTTGCCACCAAACCGCCTACAACGGCACCACCGACCCGAACCACAGTGCGCAAAGTTTCAGCCACGACTGCACCCAGTGCCACAACACGTCGAGCTGGGGGTCCGGGAATTTCAATCATGCCGCCACCGTATTCCCGTTGACCGGAGCCCATACTACCGTGGCCTGTGCTTCATGCCATACCACCGGATATAACGGCGGCACGCCGACCGACTGCTATTCCTGTCACACCATGGATTTCTCTGCGGCCAAGAGCCCGGACCATGTGGCGTCTTCTGTCAGCCATACCTGCACCACCTGCCACTCCACCAGCGTCTGGCAACCCTCGATTTTCGACCACACGACTACCAGCTTCCCGCTTACCGGGCTGCATACTTCGGCTACCTGTATCGCCTGTCATTCTACCACCGGCTTCAGCGGCGGCACGCCGACCGACTGTTACGCCTGCCACACGGCCGATTTTACCGGGGCCAGCCCGCTGAACCACGTCTCCAATAATATCAGTCATACGTGCATAACGTGCCACACGACCGCCGGCTGGACGCCGCCGACTTTCAATCATGCTACCACCGCGTTCCCGCTGACCGGCTTCCACACCACCGTGTCTTGCGGCTCATGCCATACCAACGGCTATAGCGGTGGGACGCCAACTGACTGCTATACCTGCCATACGACTGACTTTACCAGCGCCAGTCCGCTGAACCACGTGTCGAACAATATCAGCCACACCTGCACGACCTGTCATACCACGACAGCCTGGACACCACCGAGCTTCAACCATGCGACCACATCCTTCCCGCTAACTGGTTTCCATACCACGGTCAACTGCGTGTCATGCCATGCCAACGGCTATAGCGGTGGGACCCCGACTGATTGCTATACCTGCCATACGGCTGATTTTGCCAGCGCCAGTCCGCTGAACCACGTGTCGAACAATATCAGCCACACCTGCACGACCTGTCATACGACCACGGCCTGGACACCGCCCAGCTTCAATCATGCGACCACATCGTTCCCGCTGACTGGTTTCCATTCCACGGTCAACTGCGTGTCATGTCATACTAACGGCTATAGCGGTGGGACGCCAACTGATTGCTATACTTGCCACACGGCCGATTTCGCCAGCGCCAGTCCGCTGAACCACGTGTCGAATAATATCAGCCACACCTGCACGACCTGTCATACCACCACCGCCTGGACACCACCCTCGTTCAATCATGCCACGACCAGCTTCCCGCTGACCGGCGCCCATACCTCGGTCTCGTGCGTGGCCTGTCACACTAACGGCTATAGCGGGGGCACGCCGACCGATTGCTATGCCTGTCACTCGGCTGACTACACGGGCACGAATAATCCGAACCATGCCGCGGCCAATTTCCCGACCACCTGTGTCACCTGCCACACGACCACCAACTGGACCTCGTCGCACCTGGAATCACGATACGCAGTATTTCCCCATCTACTCGGGCACGCATGCCGGGAAATGGACCGTCTGCGCCGACTGCCACGTGAATACTGCCAACTATGCTACTTTTGAGTGTATCGATTGTCACACCCATAGCGCCACCACGACCAACCAGCAGCATACCCAGGTGAACGGGTATCAATACTTGAGCACAGCCTGCTATAGCTGCCATCCGAGAGGAAGTGGGGGCTGATCATGAAGCGTACGGTCCTATTCATGCTTCTCTCGAGTCTACTCGGCGCCACTAGTCTCAGGGCGACCGATACCGCGCTGCTGGTCAAGTATGTCTCCGCGGAGAATATCTACCTGAGCGGCGGCCAGGCCGATGGTCTGTCGGTCGGGGACCATGTCACGGTCACGAGTAAAGGGAATTGCCAGACGGAACTCGAAGTCGTCTATGTGGCTGAGCACTCGGCCTCCTGCAAGATTGTGACTGGCACCTGCCCGGTCGCGGCCGGCGACAAGGCTCTGCTGATCCCATCAGCCCACCCGGATTCGACCCGGACGCCGGTAGATACCACAGCGGCCAAACCGAAAGATACGACTACTGTGAAAGTCGTGCCGCCACCGGCGCCAAAAAGCTATGCCCCGAAACCACCGCCGAATATTTCGGGCAATTTCTCGCTCCTGTACTATAACTGGCACGACAAGAGCGCCTCGAATCTGGATTTCTCGCAGGTCACGACCCGCTTTGATTTCAAGGCCAGACGGCTGTTTGGGCAGGATATTACTTTCACCTTGCGGACGCGCGGGCGATACGACCAGCGCCAGCGCTCGTACAGTTCGCTAGTGCCTCAAAATGCCTGGGAGAACCGCGTCTGGGAATTCTCGCTCAGCTACGAGAATCCCCACTCCCCCACTAGCATGTATGTCGGCCGACTGCTCTCACGCAGAATCAGCAGCGCCGGATATATCGATGGTCTGTTGCTCGAACAGAAAGTCTCCGACGACTTCCGAGTCGGCCTTTTTGGAGGTGAGGAACCGCAATACGCGTATGCCGACGGTCAACTCTCTCTCTCCAAGGGAGGTGGGTACGTGACCTATCTCCACGGGGACCCCGGCAAATCCTATTTCGAACAGAGCCTCGCCGCTATCGGACAGTATCATGGCATGGATGTCAGCCGCGAGCTGATTGCCTCGCAGGGAAGGTACTCCTCGGGCAACCGCTGGGGTTACTATCACACCGCGGAAATCGATATCAACCGGAGCTGGCGCAAAGAAAAGACCGGCAAGTCTTTCAGCCTGTCGAGTCTCTACCTCGGCACATATTACCGTCTGAGTTCCGGGATAAGACTCAACTTGAGTTACGATAACCGCGTGAATTACTGGACGATCGACACCAAATCGCTGGTGGACAGCCTCTTTGATGACCACCTTCGCCAGGGAATCAGGACGCAAGTCGACATCTCCCTGCCCTTTCATATCCAAACTTCTACCAGTTATGGTCTGAATAAGCGGGCAGGAGATCCCTCCGCCACCAAAGCCTATTCATTTTATGTCGCCCGGAGCGGGATGCTCCACAGCACTTCGGTAGCCTCCCTCCAGTATGCCGGCTTCCGGGGACCGTTCGAGCACGGCGACAACTACTCCATCCGGATCACCGACAACCTGATCCCCCGCGCTCAATTCGGCCTGGCGTACGGCGTCTACAACTACTCCGTCAGTTCCCTGGCCACGGCGCGCAAGAACAACTGGTTTGAGACCAGTGTCTTTGCCGATCTCTCCCGCCGATATTTCATGATGGGATCAGTCGAGTTCGATTCTGGCGATGACATCAAAGGGGTACGGCTCCAGACTGACATCGGTCTGAGATTTTGATTTTGAATCGTCCGAGCTTCGGACGGGTTAAATAAGATATGCAGCAGTTGTTGATTTGGGTCGGCGTCGGGATTCTCGTGCTCGTGACGTTTATCCCGTACTTCCTCCGTTTTCGGCACGAACAGAAGGTGGTGGCCGAACGCAAGAAGGAAGCGCAGGCTCTCGGGATCGACAAACCGCGCGCCCAATTCCCCATGATCGATCGCTCCCTCTGTATTGGCTGCGGAAGTTGTGTCGCGGCCTGTCCCGAAGGGGACGTGATCGGCATTGTCTGGGGAGTCGCCGAAGTCATTAACGGCGGCCGCTGTGTCGGTCACGGCTACTGTGAAACGGCCTGCCCGGTTGGGGCGCTGAAGGTCGGACTTGGGGACATCACCACCCGGCCCGATATTCCTGTCCTCACGCCCAAGAACGAAACGACTGTTCCCGGTCTCTTTATCGCCGGAGAACTCGGCGGGCTCTCCCTCATCCGCCACGCGATCATGCAGGGACGGACGGTCGTGGAGGAAATCGCCGGCCGCAACCATCGCTCCAATAACGGCGACACCCTTGACGTCGTGATTGTCGGGGCCGGCCCCGCCGGACTCAGCGCCGCCCTCACGGCGATCTCCCACAATCTCAAATACCTGGTGATCGACGAAAAGGAAAGCGGCGGGACAATCCTGCATTATCCCCGGCAGAAGATGGTCATGACCCAGCCGGTTGAGATCCCCCTGTTCGGCTGGCTCAAACAGACCGAGTACTCCAAAGAGGATTTGATCGAGACCTGGCATCAGATTATCGACAAGTTCCACGTCAACCTCCGGACCGGCGAACGCCTCGAATCGGTTCAGAAAACCGATCGTACTTTTGAGATTCAGACCACCGGCCGGACCTATTTTTCACACCACGTCGTCCTGGCTCTGGGGCGGCGCGGCTCGCCCCGCAAAATGGAAGTTCCGGGCGAGGAACTCCCCAAAGTCCTCTATCAGCTCATCGATGCCCAGTCCTACAAGAAGAGACATATGCTGGTGGTCGGTGGAGGAGACAGTGCGGTCGAGGCGGCCGTCGGACTGGCCCGGCAGCCCGGTAATAGAGTCACGATCTCTTACCGCAAGAATACATTCTTCCGGGTGAAAAAGAAGAACGAGGATGCCGTCAACAAGATGATCTCCGAGAAGAAGATCATCCCGTTGTTCGATTCCCAGGTGGTCGAAGTACGGCCACAGTCGGTGGTTCTTGCCACCAATAATGGTCAGATCGAAATTCCCAACGATTTCGTGATCGTTCAGATCGGCGGCATTCCTCCATTCGAAATGCTCCGCAAGATGGGGATCGCCTTCGGCGGCGACCAGCGCCCGCTCCGAGACGCCGACAAACTTGTCGTGACAAATCAGCCCGCCTGATACAATTTCGAAATTCCCTACCAATCTGTCCTCATTTGGAATAGCACGTGCCTGAGCTATCTGTCGGCTCAGCGCCCCACTCTTTTCATTGACTTACAAGTCCTTTCTTGCTACTTTTTCCTTCAACGCACGAGAGAAACTATCACGCCAGTGTTCCCTGGGAGGAATCTATGAATTCTCGTCATCTGCTCGTCACAATCTCTTGCCTTGCCCTGTTTAGTTTCACTCTACCGCAGACCAGTCTTGCCGGTTCATTTGTGGGGAAAAGTCAGTCCACAGGAATGGCAACAGGCGCCTCCATTTCCTTTCCGGACGCCAATGCCGCCGTCCTGATTGATTGCTGTACGCTGACCGTGACGATCGGACAATATCGAGATCCAGAGGTTTGTCCGGATAAAGCTGTTCAACAAGAAGGGGGCCGAAGACGTCGGCACCATCGAAGTCGACTACGACAAAGATGATGCCGTGAGAGACTTTAAGGCCGAGACCATTTCCCCCAATGGAACGACGACCAAGGTTGACGGCAAGGACATTCACGTCAAGAGCGATGGGGACTGGCGCACTAAGACGTTTACTTTTCCCGCCATGGACAGCGGCTGCATAGTCGAATACTCGTATCGCAACGTCAACGAGCGCTACGCCTTCATGGATCCGTGGAATTTCCAGACCGACATCCTCACGCTCAAATCCGCTTTCACGCTCATCCTTGGGCCCGGCTTCACCTACGTCACGGCCTTCGCCAACGTTCCGGCGGCCGACCGGATCGGTACCCACGAGGATATCATGGTCCCCGGCCAGTTCAACAAGAAGAACAAGGCGTTCACCTGGACCAGGACAAACTTGCCGCCGCTCAAGGAAGAACCGTGGATCGGCGCCAAGGCTGACTACATGTCATCCCTGCATTACCAGTTGGTCTCCTACGAAGGCGAGAACACGACGGTAGACTATATCAGAGGCTGGCCCGACCTCGGCCAGAAATTCCAGAGTATCATCGACAATCAAAGTTCCGGCGGAGACCTTGACAAAATTCTGGCCGATGTCCTGCCGGGTGCCACGACCCAAATTGACAAGACCCGGAAGATTTACGATTGGGTGGCAGCAAACGTGCAATATGCCGCCGACCCCAACAATCACTATTTCACCAACGACAACCTCGGCAAACTCCTTCAGACCCGCTCCGGTACAGGCGAGGAAAAGAACCTGCTTCTCTGCGCGCTGCTTCAGAAGGCCGGGATCAAAGCCTGGCCGGTCATGATCAGTACCCGCGATCATCACCGGTTCAATCCCGAAGTGTACCAGATGCAGCAGTTCAATTATCTTATCGCCTTTGCCCAGTTCGATTCCTCCATTATCTATATGGATGCCGTCTCCAAATACTGTCCCTTCGGCCTCCTTCCGCCCAATAAACTGGTCGATGGCGGCTGCCTGATCGACGGCAAGAACTCGCAGCTAGTCAAAATTCTCAGAAATGAACCGACCAGTTACCGGCTTGACCTGACCAATGTAAATATCGATTCTGCCGGGCTCGCCGCCTGCTCGACTTTCTGCAGTTTCAGCGGTTATTTCGCGCCCAATATCGGCGAGCTTCACGAAGCCAGCACGCCCGAAGACTTTCTTAAGCAGAACTTCCTGGATCAAATTGAACCGGCTGCCGCGATCACGAGCAACCAATTTGAAATTGATTCGCTCAGCCGGTGCAAACTGACCGCCGTCTACACCCTTAAAAACCTGGTTCGCCAGTTGGACAGCAACCTGGTGCTCAAACCGATCAGCTATCGGTTCCGGGACAACCCGTTTACCGCCGAAAAGCGCTTCTATCCGATCGATTTCAAGTTCGCCCAGACTTATCACAATATCATGGTGGTGCGGAGCGATCGAAACATCAAGACGGCCACCCTGCCCCCCGATATCGATCTCAAGATCGACGGCGCCCATTTCGTTCGAGTCTCGCAGCTCACCGACGGCGTCGTGCGGGTGGAATCCAAGCTCACTATGACCAAGGATGCTTATCCGCCAGGCGAGTATGCCGAAGTCAAGAAACTGTTCGAAGCCATTGAACAGGCGCAAAAGGACGAATTTGTCCTGACGACCGGCATATGAGCAGACTTCTCATAGTGTTTCGGTTACTTTCCCTCACGGTCCTGGTCGCGGTGCTCGCGTGTCCGAAATCGTCGGGCTCCGACTTGTCGGGCACCGCCCGAGTCGATACGCTGACTTGGCGCTGCACAGTTGATGGCAATAGCGCCACCATCAATCTGCACCGCCGGGTGACCGTCTTGAACGCGGCTGGGAAAGACTTCGGCCAAATTTATGTCCGGGAAGATTCCTACCACAAAATTAATTCCGTCGAAGCCCGGATTTGCGGCGCTGATGGCCACCTGATCAAAAAGATCGGCAAGAAAGAGATGACCAAATTCTGCGGATACGGCGGCGCCTATGATCTTTACGATGACAACTGCTCCTATGCCTACGAACCGGCGAGCGCAGCCTATCCGTACACGGTTACCCTTGATTGTGAAATTGAACTGAAGTCGCTCTTTTTTCTCACCGGGATTGACTTCTTCACCGACATTCCCACCACTTTTGGACAAGTCGAACTTTCCTACGATACTGCCAACCCGGTCAGGTATAAGGCGTACCGGGTGAAATTTGATACTACAGAACGAACGGAGAAAGCCCGTCGGATCATAACCTGGACCGTCAGGGATCTTGGAGCCCTCGAAGACCTCCATTACGCCTCCTCGGAATACTGGGAAGGGCCCAGAATTCGATTTGGGTCGGAGCGCTTTCAACTGGGTGACTACTCACTCAACTCCCGTACCTGGAAGAGCTTTGGATTATTCGACAAATCACTTTGTGACTCCCGCTACCTGCCATCGCCATCAAGCGTTCCTTCTCCCGGTTCCCCTGAGGAAGCTGTGCTCACGGCTAACCGGCTCTACAATGAACTAACGCAGAAGACCCGGTATGTGGCCGTGTCCATGGGGCTCAGCGGATGGCAGCCGGAATTTGCAACCAAGACTGAACGCACCAGCTACGGCGACTGCAAAGGGTTGAGCACACTCCTGATTTCACGTTTGAGGAACGCGGGAATCAAAGCCTGCCCCGTCCTGGTTTTGACCAATGATGAGGGGGCGGTCGACAGCAGCTTCGTGTACAACTATTTCAATCACTTCATCACGATGGCCTTCGTCGGCTCCGACACGCTTTGGTTTGATCCCACTAGTCACTACTGCCCCGCCGGAAGTATTCGCGAGGACGATGAAAACACGCTGGCCCTGGCCATTACCGACACCGGCGGCGTGATTGTCCGCACTCCGCATGGCCCCGGCTGAGAAAAATCGGGTGGATCGAGTGACTCACGTTTCGATCGACCCCTCCGGAGCTGTCTCCGGCGACATCAGCGTGTTTTCGTCCGGTCACGGCGGGGAAGCCACTCGGTACTATCTTGACGGCAAGACCCGGGAGGAGATGACCAAGTATATCCATGACTACTTCGCCGATCGCGCCATCCAATTTGAAGTCGACAGTTGCCGATCCGCCAACCTGGACTCGATTGAACTTCCGGTCATCCTGTCCGCCCATCTCAGCGGCAAACGCCCGATCGACCAACTCAATCATGTCCGATACTTCGTCCCCTGCTTACTCAACACCCGTGGCTTGCTCGATGATGTCGACCTGAAAAAGCGCACGATGCCCCTAACTTTCAGCTACCCGATGCTCGTGGTCGACACGATCATCCTCCAATCTCCATGGATCGCGAGTGCCGATTCGATCAAGCTCCCTGCCTCCGACAGCATCAGCTATCCCGAAGGGTACTTGCGTTACCGCTGCGTATCAGAGGGGGACCGTCTGGTCTGTGAAGTGACAGAACTGTGGCCGGCGACTGTCTCCCCGGAGAGTTTCTCAAAATTTGAAACTTACCTCAAGTCCCGCAAGAAGCTACTCGATCAGCCGGTCAAATTCTATCTGAAGAATTCCTGACCGCTATTAGATACCAACTCATCTTCGCCCCCACGCAATTCGGACAAGACCCGTCTCGTTTACTCCGGAGGAATGCCGGTGAGTAGATCACTCCGCCTTCGGCCGGACCTTTACGAAAACTTTACGCTCACAATTCCTTCCTTAACGCTCCCCGCAGACCTCAAGCTGTTATGATAGGCGCGCCCCGGCCGAAAATCCTTTGACAGAAGAGGGCCTGGGCGGTCACTTGTTGCCTTTTAATACGGAGAGAGAAAATGAACCGGACCGTCGCGACATTGTGTTGTGCCTTCTTGCTGCTTGCAACAACCACTGCGCTGTATGCTCAGCAGAAGGGGGATCCTTTCGCAGATATCGATCAAACCTGGCAAAACGGCAGCGACCGAAGAGATTCGTCCGTCTTTAAGAACATGAAATACTTCACACCGAGCGTTCTGATGGATTTGAATTATAACTACTCGTCTCATAACCCGATCGACAATACCGTCGTCGGTTCGACTGCGCTGGCCCGGGAAAATGAAGTTCAGCTCGCAGCCTTGCACTTTGGCGGCGATTTCAATTATGAAAATGCCCGCGGCCGGGTTATGACCCAGTTCGGCATGCGCTCAACGGTTGTCCCGCGCAACGACTACAGTCCGTATCACGGGCAGTATGATCTGTTCGATGTCTATCGCTATTTGAGCGAGGCGTACGCCGGATACCATATCAACAAATGGTACGGCATCAATATTGACATGGGGCTGTTCCTCTCCTACATCGGCCTGAACTCGTACTATCAGCCGGAAAACTGGGAATATCAGGCTTCGTTCACTTCAGACAATACCCCCTGGTTCTTCAACGGCGTGCGCATCCAGATCTTCCCTTCCGAGCACTTGAAAATTGAACCCTGGATCATTAACGGCTGGCAGAGCTACGGCAAGTTCAACAGCATGCCCGGTCTCGGCGCCAATATTACCTGGATGCCGAACAGCGCTCTCAAGCTCTTGACCAACGACTATTTCGGTACTGACGCCGCCGGCATTCCCGGAAGAAAGCGCTTTCACTCGGACAACAGCTTTCTGCTTCGGTACTACAACAATCCGAAATCTGACGGCATCACACGCATGGCTTTTTCCCTTACCGGCGATATTGGCTTCGAAAAGGGAGGGGGCGTGAACGGCTTCTCCAATGGGGATTCCACTCAAGGTCCGGCGCAGTACTTTCTCAGTGCGATGCTTTACAATCGCATCTGGTTTGGGCACGACAAATTCGCCTGGACCTTTGGCGGCGGTGTGATGAAGAATCCGGGCCGGTATCTCGTGCTCTATCCCACCGGTCAGGCGAGCCCGCTGCCAAATGCCAATAATCCGACCCAAACCGAGGGCGCCTTCCCCTTCAGCGCCAATCCCGGAGACCAATTCAGCGGCGGGGATGCCTCGACCAATCTTGACTTTATGCCGGATCAAAGTTTCACGTTCAGGCTGGAATTCGTCTATCGCCACGCCAGTGTCCCGTACTTTGCCGGCCACGGCGGAGTGACTTCACAAAGCGGATATACCACCACCGCTCTTGATCCCAACTGGCGCCCCGATCTGGTCAAGTCCGAAAGCAGAATCATTCTCGCCGTGCTTTTCAGGATCTAGAGCGGATGGTCGTGCTCCCGCCAGAAATCTCTGGCGGCACCGACAGAAAGGAAATGCAGACGTGGAGTTTATAATAGCCGGACTGATCGTGATGGCCTTGCTGGGCTATCTGGTGTACGTGCTCTTTAATCCGGAAAAATTCGGTTAGGACTAGTTATGACTAAACTGGATCTGATTCAAGTTCTCCTGTACGCAGGTGCGCTTGTCATTCTGGCCCCGCTGGCGGGGAAATTTCTGGCCGACGTCTTCGAAGGAAAGAAGACCTTCCTTCATCTCCCGTTCGGCTGGCTGGAGCGCCTCACCTACAAGCTGTGTCACGTAAATGCCCAGGAGGAGATGCGCTGGACACAATACGCGGCAGCTCTTCTCTGGTTCAATTTCTTTGGATTCGCGATTGTCTTCCTGCTCCAGATGACGCAGGAATGGCTGCCGCTTAATCCCCAACATGTCCCCAATACTTCGTGGCACCTGGCTTTCAACACGGCCGTAAGTTTTGTGACCAATACCAACTGGCAGTCGTATTCCGGGGAGAATATGATGAGTTATTTGACTCAGATGCTCGGGCTGGCGGTCCAGAACTTCGTCAGCGCCGCCACCGCTATCGGCGTGCTGCTGGCATTGATTCGGGGGATAAAGCGCAAGAGCACAGACGTCATCGGCAATTTCTGGGTCGATCTCACCAAAAGCACAGTTTACATTCTAATCCCACTGTCGATCGTCTTTGCTCTATTCCTCGCCGGTCAGGGAGTGGTTCAGACATTTAAACCGGCCGTCTCGGCAACTACCGTCGAAGGTCAGACGCAGGTAATTCCCCTTGGCCCGGCGGCGTCACAGATCGCCATCAAGCAACTCGGCACCAATGGCGGGGGCTTCTACAGCACGAATTCCGCCCACCCGCTCGAAAATCCTACCCCCCTCTCGAACTTCTTTGAGATGCTGGCGATCCTGCTCCTCCCGGCCGCCTTTGTTTTCGCTTTCGGCCGCATGATGCAGTCGAAGAAACATGCACGCGTGATCTTTGTCGTCATGTTTCTCATGTTTGCCGCGGGAGTCGGATTCTCCTTGTGGGCAGAGTATCACGGCGACCCGGCGCTGGGGCACACTGCCCTCCTCGAAGGAAAAGAAACCCGCTTTGGGGTCGTGAATAGCATTCTCTGGTCAGTTTCGACTACCGATGCCTCCAACGGTTCAGTCAACGCCATGCATTCCTCCCTGAGCCCGATCTCGGGCGGAATTGCCCTTTTCAACCTGATGCTGGGCGAGATCATCTTCGGCGGTGTCGGCTGCGGCATGTACGGCATGGTGCTCTTCATTCTGATGACTGTATTTCTTGCCGGACTCATGGTTGGTCGAACCCCCGAATATTTCGGCAAGAAGATCGAGGCCCGGGAAATGAAGATGGTGATTGTCGGCGTGCTGGCTCCCAGCATCGCCATGCTTATTTTGTCGGGCATCTCCGCAGTAATTCCCGCCGGTTTGTCCAGTCTAGGCAATAAAGGGCCGCACGGCCTCAGCGAAATTCTCTATGCGTACGCTTCCGGGGTTGGTAATAACGGCTCGGCGTTTGCCGGCCTCAACGCCAACACGCCGTGGTACAACGTCACAATCGGGATAGCCATGCTAATCGGAAGATTCGCCGTCCTCATCCCTACCCTGGCGATTGCCGGAAGTCTGGCTGGCAAGAAAATCAGCCCGCCTTCCGGCGGAACGTTCGCCACCGACACTCCTATTTTCGGCATTCTGCTTCTCGGCGTCATCTTGATCGTCGGTGCGCTGACCTTCTTCCCGGCCCTGAGTCTCGGTCCGATCATCGAGCATCTGCTTATGGGCGCCGGAGTCACCTTTTAAGGAGTTGATATGGCACAAGATTCGACCCATACTTCAAATCGCGGCTTGATCGGTCCCGCCATCCGGGACTCGTTCAAGAAATTGCATCCGGCCAATCAACTCAAGAATCCGGTCATGTTTGTGACCTTGGTCGGCGCGGTCATCACCACCGTCTATACGATTTTGGATGCGGCCAACCTGCATGCCTCAGTCCTTTTCGAATTTCAGATTGCGCTGTGGCTCTGGTTTACGGTGCTGTTTGCCAATTTCGCCGAAGCTATGGCCGAAGGTCGTGGCAAAGCCCAGGCGGAGAGTCTGCGACGGAACCGTGTCCAGGCAGTGGCTCGGCGGATTCGCAACAAAGCAGAGGAAAAAGTCCCGGCGACTAGTCTAGTCAAGGGGGACTTGGTCGTGTGCGAGGCCAATGACATCATTCCTTCCGATGGCGATGTAATCGAAGGAATCGCCAGCGTTGATGAATCCGCCATCACCGGAGAATCGGCTCCGGTCATCAGGGAAAGCGGCGGAGACCGGAGTGCCGTAACCGGCGGAACCAGAGTAATCAGCGACCGGATTGTCATTCGCGTGACCTCTGAGCCGGGCAGTACTTTTATCGACCGCATGATCTCGCTGATCGAAGGAGCCAAACGGCAGAAGACTCCCAACGAGATCGCCCTCGGAATCGTGCTGGCCGGACTTACCATCGTCTTCCTATTAACTGTCAGTACGCTCAAGTTCTTCGCCGACTACAGCGGCCAGGCCGCCGGTCAGGATCTTTCCGGAATTGTCACGGTCCCAGTCCTGACCGCCCTGCTAGTCTGTCTCATCCCAACCACTATCGGCGGCTTGTTGAGCGCGGTGGGAATTGCCGGGATCGACCGGTTGGTCAGGCAAAACGTCATCGCCAAGAGCGGTCGATCGGTCGAAGCGGCTGGTGATATCGATGTCCTGATGCTGGACAAGACCGGCACGATCACGCTCGGAAACCGGATGGCCACCGAATTTATCCCGGCACCGGTGGTCACTACCCAACAACTGGCCGAGGTAGCTCAGTTGGCCTCGCTCCCGGATGAGACTCCCGAAGGGCGCTCCATTGTCGTCCTGGCTAAAGAGAAGTTCAACCTCCGCGCCCAAACCCTCACGCCGCATCAGGCAAGGTTCGTGCCGTTCACCGCCCAAACCCGCATGAGCGGAGTCGATCTTCAGGAGGATGGTGAGACCCAACCGCTGCTGATTCGCAAAGGGGCCGTTGACGCTATCAGCCGCTATGTGGAAGAACTGGGAGGCGTCTTTCCACCTGAATTAAATGAGGCGGCCGACCGTATTTCTTCCACCGGCGGCACTCCGCTCGCCGTCTCAATCGGCCCGGAGGCGCTTGGTCTAGTTCATCTGAAGGATGTCGTCAAGGGCGGCATCAAAGAACGCTTCGCCGAACTTCGCCGCATGGGGATTCGCACCGTGATGATCACCGGCGACAATCAGCGCACTGCCGCGGCGATTGCGGCTGAAGCCGGGGTTGATGATTTCATCGCCCAGGCCACTCCTGAGACCAAGCTGGAGCGAATTCGCGAGGAACAGCGCAACGGTCACCTGGTCGCGATGACCGGCGACGGCACCAATGATGCCCCGGCTCTGGCGCAAGCTGATGTTGGTGTCGCCATGAACACCGGGACCCAGGCTGCGCGCGAGGCCGGCAATATGGTCGATCTTGACAGCAATCCGACCAAACTGATCGCGGTCGTTGAGACCGGCAAGAAAATGCTCATCACGCGCGGCGCTCTCACAACTTTCAGTATCGCCAACGATGTTGCCAAGTACTTCGCCATTATACCGGCCATGTTTGGCGGACTGTACGCCGTCACGGCCGCAGCCAACGGCCCACTCTCAGCTCTTAACGTTATGCGCCTTCATTCGCCGCAGAGCGCTATTCTCAGCGCCGTTGTGTTCAACGCCCTGATTATTATCGCGTTGATTCCGTTGGCGCTCCGAGGCGTCAAGTATCGTGCGGAGGGGGCGTCCAAGGTACTTCGCCGCAATCTGCTATGGTACGGCGTGGGCGGGTTGATCGCCCCGTTCATCGGGATCAAACTGCTCGACCTCCTTTTGGTTGCGGTCAAGCTAGTGCACTGAGGAACATGGATTATGAATAACTGGAAAATCGCCCTTCGCATGATGCTGGTCATGACAATCATCACCGGCCTTGCTTACCCTTTGGTCGTCACCGGCCTCGCCCAGGTCATATTCAAGAGTGAGGCCGACGGAAGTCTCATCGTGGCCAACGGCAGGACCGTCGGATCATCGCTTATTGCCCAAAAATTTACGACTGACCGGTATTTCTGGCCCCGGCCTTCGGCCGCCGATTTCAATCCGATGCCGTCGGGAGCCAGCAACCTGGGTCCGACCAGCAAAGACCTTCGCGACAGCATCGCCGCCCGCCGCGCGGCTTGGCAAGCGTCATCAAAAAACACTCTCCCGGTGCCCGACGAACTCGTTTGCGCCTCCGGCAGCGGGCTCGATCCGCACATTGCTCCTGAGTCCGCTGTCTATCAGGTCGACCGAATTGTCGCGGCAAGACAACTTGACCCGGCTCTAAGAAACGCTCTACTTTCCCTGATCGCCAGGTATTCTGAGCCGCCGACGTTCGGTCTTCTCGGTCAGCCGAGAATCAACGTCCTCAAACTGAACCTGGCACTTGACTCGCTGGGAGTAATGACACAAAAATGAGTCAGCCCGACCGTCCGGATCCAGATGCTCTCCTGGCCGCAATTACCCAGGAGGAAGCCAAAGCACACTCCGGAAAACTCCAGATATTTTTCGGCATGGCGGCCGGGGTCGGCAAAACCTTCGCGATGCTCGAAGCCGCCCGGATGCGGCTTGCCGAAGGTGTCGATATTAACTATCGGGGTGGTCGAAACCCACGGCCGCCAGGAGACCAATCGTTTGCTCGAAGGTCTTCCGACCATTCCCAAACAGCGCCTCTCCTACAAGGGCACGACGCTGGAGGAAATGGATCTCGATGCCATTCTGGCGCGCAAGCCACAGCTCGTCCTGGTCGATGAACTAGCCCACACGAACGTTCCCGGCTCGCGCCACCCCAAGCGATGGCAGGATGTTATCGAGCTGCTCGATGCCGGTATCGACGTCTTTTCCACGCTGAATGTCCAGCACATTGAAAGCCGCAAAGAGTATATCGAACAGATTACCGGCATCACAATTAGAGAGACCGTCCCGGACACGATGCTCCAGCGCGCCTCTCAGATTATCCTGGTCGACATCACTCCAGGCGAGCTGCTCCAGCGTCTCAAGGAAGGGAAAGTCTACCTCGGAGACCGGGCCGATACCGCGCTCCAGAATTTCTTCAAGGAAGACCGGCTTACCGCCCTTCGCGAAATCGCCCTCCGCCTTACCGCCGAAACGGTTGATAATGAATTACAGGAGCTGGCCGGTAGTCGCGATCTGGCCCGACCGTGGAAAACTTCCGAGCGTCTCATGGTTGCGGTCAGTCACAGCCCCCATTCCGAGGACCTGGTCCGGGCTACCCGAAGACTGGCGTTCAGTATGGATGCTCCCTGGTACGGCGTCAATGTCGAGACCGGAACCAAGCTCAGTGATCCCGACCGCCAACGGCTCTCTCGAAATCTCGCGCTTGTCCGCGAATTGGGCGGCGAAGTTATCAGCACGACCGATGTCGACATTGTCGAAGCGCTCATCCGAACTGCCCGGCAGCGGAATATCACCCAGTTGGTGATCGGCCACCCGGTCAAACGAAATTTGGGCGATCTCTTGAGCGGCGGGACGCTGCTCGACCGCCTCGCCCGGGGCGCCTCGACTTTCGATATTCATGTTCTCAAACCGGTGCGCGCCGAAAAGCGCTCGTCGCAACAATGGTGGAATTTCCAGTTTTCCTCCTCGCCGAGCCGCTATTGGTTCATGCTCTGGGTCATATTGGCGGTCTCGCTGATCAGCGCACTGTTGGTTCCGCTAATCGGATACCGGGCAGTCGGATTCGTCTTTCTTCTCGGCGTCCTGGTCGCGAGTCTCTTTGTCTCGATCGGTCCGACTATTTTCGCAGCCCTGCTGGCTGCTGTGACCTGGGACTACTTCTTTATTCCACCGGAGCGGACTTTTTCCATTTCGCAGCCCGAAGATGTTGCCATGTGTGTGGCGTTGTTCGTCACCGCCCTCGTGACCGGCGGCCTGACCAGCCGAATTCGCCGGCGCGAACGGCTCCTTCGCTCGCGCGAAGAACGAACTGGTGTGCTATACCAGATAGCCCGAGCCCTCTCCGCATCATCAGATCGAAATTCTCTCGCCGCCGCCGTCACCGGAAATCTCTCATCGCTCCTGAAAGGGGAGATCGGGGTCGCGTTGAAGACGAGTGGCGGCCAGCTTGAACATCTTGGCTCCGGCATGGCTGACTACTGGATGACCTCCGAAAAGGAATGGGCGGTCGCCACCTGGGCTTTCGAACACCGGCAGGCCGCCGGATGGTCCACCGACACGCTGGCGTCGGCCGCGGCCTGGTATATTCCGCTAATAGGACCGACCGAGAGCGTCGGCGTTTTGGCCTACAAACCAAATCCTGACAGCCGGCTCTCGCATGGCGAAGAGAATCTGCTCCAGGCGGTGGCCCGACAGTTGGCGGTGGCGGCGGAACGAGAACTGTTTCAAACTCGTTCCCGCCACACCGAACAGTTAGCTGAGTCCGAACGACTTTACCAAACGATTCTCAACTCGGTGAGCCATGAACTGCGTACTCCGCTGACCGCGATTGTTGGCAATGCCTCCGCCCTGCTCAACGATCAGATTGCCGCCGACAAGTCGAACCGCGAACAACTGGCCCGCGAGATCGTGGCCAATGCGGACCGCCTCAACCGGGTAGTCTCCAACCTTTCTAGATATGTCCCGCCTTGAGTCCGGCGCGCTTCAGCTGAAGAAAGACTGGCATGAGCTGAACGATCTGGTCGGAGTAGTTCTCGAAACGCACAAGCTAGTGCTTTCGCACCACCGGATCATCACGGCATTGGCGGAGAATCTCCCGCTGGTTCGCGTCGATTTCCGGCTGTTTGAACAGGCGCTGTCCAATCTCATCCTCAATGCCGCGACCTATTCGCCGGATGGAACAACTATAGAGATCAGCGGCCGAAAATCCGGCGAGTTGGTTGAACTCGCTGTCGCCGACTCCGGGCCGGGGATTCCGGAAGACTCTCAGGCGCGCCTCTTCGACAAATTCTACCGCGTCCCTGGATCGCCGACCGGCGGGACCGGTATTGGACTGGCGATTGCCCGAAGCATTGTCGAATCCCACAGCGGGACGATCGAGGTTCGTAACCGGGCTACCGGCGGCGCTTGCTTCATGATTCGGCTCCCGATCGAACGCCAGCCCCAGACACCGCCGAGAGAGAAAGAGAGTTCATGAGCGGCATCAGGATTCTGGTGATCGATGACGAGGCAGCGATCCGCCGCCTGCTCAAGATCAGTTTGGAAGCTGAGGGGCACACCTATCTTGAAGCGCCCAACGGCCATGACGGCCTTGTATCAGCCGCGACCAATCGCCCCGAGCTTGTCGTCCTCGATCTCGGTTTGCCCGATATGGATGGGCTCACAGTGCTCAAGCGGCTGCGCGAGTGGTCCGCTATTCCGGTTATCGTGCTCACAGTCCGGGACAGCGAGCCGGACAAGGTCGCGTTGCTTGATGCCGGGGCTGATGATTATCTGACCAAGCCATTCAGTGTCCCGGAATTGCTGGCGCGCATTCGGGTGGCCTGGCGTCACTCGCAGCCGGCAGCCTCCGAACCGATCTTCCGCAGCGGTGATCTCGAAGTTGATCTGGCGGAGCGGACGGTCAAAGTTGCGAAAAATATCGTACGGCTTACGGCGACCGAATACGAACTTCTGAGAATCCTCATCCAACATGCCGGCAAAGTGGTCACACAGCATCAACTGCTCAAAGAAGTTTGGGGGCCGCACGCGGTGAATGAAAGCCAGTATCTTCGCGTCTTCATGGGGCAGCTTCGCAAGAAGATCGAGAAGGATCCTTCACAACCCAAATTGCTCCAGACCGAAGCGGGCGTCGGGTATCGGCTGCTCATAATCGAATAGAGGCCGCGTCACCAAACAAACGGGATGATTCGCTTGGTATGGCGCGAGTACTCTTCGAATTCGGGATATTTCTCTCGCAGCAGTTGTTCTTCGAACAGTATCCGCGTTAACGCCACAGACGTCACAATCACTCCGAGCACGAGATTGAAGACATCCGGATGGCCGAACACCGAGGCCCAGATAATCAGCAACACTCCTGTGTACGCCGGATGCCGAAGGACACGGTATGGTCCGCGTTGAATCAGCGGGCCGCTTCCCGGATCGGCCACCACCCGGAATTGCTGATTCCGAAAAGTCGCCCGCGCACTCACGGCCAGAGCCAATCCGAGCACTTGCACGGCGATGACATACGGTTTCAGCGTAAACAGGTCACCATCGACAATCAGGATCAGGATCGCTGCTATAACCACCACGAGCGCGTATTTTTCAATTAGTCTTCTCATACATCACCTCTTTTCCCGGTTTTGTGGATGATACCCGTCCCTGTTGCCGTGGGCAAGACAGTTGATTGGAGGGGTAAAGTGGACGCGAGGCCAGGGTAAGAGTGGCCGTATCAAGACAAAATAGTCCAGATTTCACTTGACAAGGGGGGGGGGATCCGATGTAATGTAGACTTAGCGTCGGGGTGGGCACAGACAAATCGTTTGTGGTCCGGAACGAATAGCTCGGGCGGAGAATATGAATCGACTCTTTCACTTCAAAATTCTTCCTTGGATTTTCATCGTAGTCGGAGCGCTGGCCCTGGGTTGGTTTGGCGGCAAGCTCATATCGGACGCGCTCAACAAGAAGACAGAAGCGGCGCTGCAACAGCATCGAGTAGAGCTTCGCGATGAGATTCTGGCTGGAATGAATACGCTCAATATTGGTGATACCCTGGTAGACAGTGAATTTGATGATTTGGATGGCCGCACTTACCGCTTGAGTTCGCTCGTACACAGCTCGGGCGGCGCGATCATCGGGGTCATCAGCCCGGATTGTATGGTCTGTGATGAGGAAGTCACCGGATTGACAACTCTTATCCCGGATAGCTCAGTGCGAAATCGTATCGTTTTCCTGTCGGGCGGAGATGTTCAGAGACTCGATAATCTGCGTCGGATTTCCGGACTGTCGAACCTATTTCTTTGTGATCGCAGGTCCGTCTGGCTATCCCGGTACAAAGTAAACACATTCCCATTCAATCTGGTGGTGGACGACGATCTCACCGTCCGGCGGGTGATTCCGGCGGCGCTGCTGCCGGACGATGTCGATAGATTTCTGAAAGAAACGGCTGCAGCCGATTGATCAATTCTCAACTCTTAAACGTCAATTTCGTAGGAGCAATTAACATGACGAAGAAGAAGGCCATGCTCGCTACGGCATGCTTCTGCTTTGCCCTCGCATTTGCGTTAGTGCTGGGGACGGCTGAGCAGCCACGGGCAAATGTCACGTGTTGCCATATTGACTGCACCTATCCGGCTGTCGGCCCGGGCGGTGACATTGGACTGTGGAATGAAAACCTGCATCGTTGCCAGTATGACCCTATACACCACGATCAATACGGATGCTGGCTGAATCCATTCTCCTGCGCCATGATCTGGTGATAGCCTACGTGCGCGATCTTAGGATTGCGATGCGAAGGTTGGTTCAAGTCAGTTGGATGTCAAGCGGCCGTGACATCCAACTGAGATCTAACACTTGAAATTTGGCAAACTCCGCTGGGGCAGTTCAGGTAGCACAGTATAGTCTTGGCAAGCACTTTGTGGGCGACGCAGATCTGGTCGAGGGATCAGGATTGTTAGTATTAAGAGTTTTGGAGATGTGAGTGCAACATTGGACGCGCTGAGCAAAATACGTCTGGCAGTGACCATAGGGTTGATTGCTGCAAATTCCGCTCGAACTGACGACACCCCGAGGCACTGGACCGCCGATAGCCTCAATGCAGCAGTGCGCGGTGCCGAGTGCGGTAAGCCAGGAATGACTACTCTCGCCGCCAGTGGTCTGGGATATTGCACGGCCACACATGATGTTGGCAAGTTATCGCTTTTGATGACTAATGGGGGGATGATCGGGGTCGATCAAATCTCTCCTGCCTGGAATGTCCTGCCACCGCCGTCTACACTCTTTCCGACGCCCTACTCAGCGGACAGCTCGGGATGTCACTTGGGCTCTGTTGTCCCGGGTTCTCAATACTATGCCGGAGAGTATCCACTAGGGTCCGGCGACAAGTGTCTACTTGACGGTGCACTGTGGGTGGCAGGTATTGGCCAAAACGGTGACACCATGGTGTCTGTCGGACTGGATGGCCGCCGGCCAGATGGAGTCAATTACGAGTTCTATCCTGATGCCGCTCCCTTCGGAGGTTTCTTCTGTGCATCACTACTTAATCCAGGAACGGCAGCGGTAGCCCGGTCCGACCAAGATTTTCGTGCGGTTTATACTGATACCTTCGTCCAGGGTCTGCCCGGGCTTCTCACTGATTGGCGAACCCATAAGGAGCATCAACCGCTAGGAATTCGTGTCACACAGACTTCATCCCAGTGGTCGAATGCTTTGGTCAGCAACTTCGTTCTAGTTGAGTATCGAATCGCCAACGTCGGCCGCCAAGATCTTCATAATGTCTATGCAGGTATATTCTTTCATCCCACTGTGGGGCATCTGGTGCCTAATGACAATCTAGTGTTTGGAAACACGACTGGAGGATATCTCAAAACCTATCCTTCGTCTCGGGGCTGTGGATTCATTGACACGCTCAATATCGCCTGGGCTGCCAGCGTCGATGGCTCTCCGAACGACGCCAATCAGTGGGTCGAAAATGGAGTCAACAAGTCTGATCGAAGCATCTTTGGACTTCGGACTCTACAGTCTCCCAAGGGAAGCAATAACCCCAGCTTCAATTGGTGGCAGTCTTGGTGGACCACGAGTCCGGCAATGGATTTCGGACCGAGACATCGGCCTCCGATGAGCCAGCGCCCTTGGGATTTTGGCACCGGCGGGACCGGATCTCCCCCTGGGGATGATGATAAGTATTACATCATGAGTAACGGAGAAATTGATCCAGATGTGCCGCGCGTTCAGGAAATTGGGCCGAACGACTCGGCGTGGGAATACCCATCTGATTGGGGGCGCTACTGGTCACAGGTGGGGCTTGGTAGTTGCCTGCTCTCGACCGGACCGTTTGACCTGCGCCGCGGAGACGAGCAGAGCATCGTCTTTGCCTTTCTGGCGGGCGACACTTTTCAGCAAGATCCGTTCCAAGGTGCCCGATTGGCCGCTGGGGACGTTGACGGCTGGTATGCCCATGTGGATTTCTCCAGTCTCGCCAAGAATGCCAAAATCGCCGAATGGACATTTGACAATCCCGGAGTTGACACCGATGGGGATGGATACCGAGGTAAATTCAGAGTTTGTGTTTTGGACTCAACATTCGTCAATGGCCGCTGGGTACCGACGAACGCTGACACTACCTACTATACCGGCGATGGCGTGCCGGACTGGCGGGCCCCCGGACCGCCGCCGCAACCCAAGTTCTGGCTGTCTCAAGCTTATCACGGAATTCGGGTCAGGTTCAATGGGAGGAACAGTGAGACCGCTCGGAATCTCTTGACAAATCTTCAGGATTTTGAAGGGTATCGGATTTACTACGGACTTGATGACCGGGAATCAAGCCTATCACTGGTCGCCAGTTATGATCGCCAGGACTACGACAAGTATATCTGGAATCCGAAATCCGGATCATTTGGGGCCTGGGTGATCAAGGATGTGCCGTTTACGCTTGATAGGCTGAAATGCCTGTATGGTCATGGAACTGATCCATGCCATGATTCCCTCTTTGATCCATTGAGATACACCCAGAGCTATCCATACAGATTGCCTCAATTCTCTGATTCTCAGTTCTATTTCGTTCCTCACGATTTCAACGCAAGCGAGTTCGGCAAGACGACGCAGATCAGGAAGATTTATCCGAATGCAGTGCTTCCCCCACCCGGAGCGACGTTGGATTCAACTTACCTTACTCCAGACGGCTTCTGGAAGTACTACGAGTATGAGTTTACCATCCCAAACCTTCTCCCAACCATGCAGTACTATGTCAATGTCACAGCCTTCAACTGGGGAGACCCGACTCAAGGGGTGCCACCTCTCGAAGACTCCAAGACTCTCGGTATGCAGACCGGGTATGCTTTCGCGGATTCCGCTCAGCTCACCGGAATCCTTCCACCCGTTTACGTCTACCCGAACCCGTATCTTGCCGATGGCAGGTACCGGAACACCGGCTTTGAAGGCAGAACCAGCGACGCCAGTGATGACCGAGTGAGGCTGATACACTTTGTCAATGTCCCAGCCAAATGCACTGTGAGAATCCTGACGCTCGATGGTGATCTGGTCGCTCAAGTACCCCATGACAAGGATCCCTCCGATCCGAATGCCCATCATGAGACCTGGAATATGATTAACAGGAATATTCAGACAGTGGTGTCAGGGTTGTACTACTGGGCAGTAGAGGGATCGGACGGGAAAGTGCAGATTGGGAAGTTGGTGATAATCAGATGAGAAACCTTACTCAACGCAACCCGACTTTCGAGCCTCTATGGCCCGAAAAGCTCCCCTGAGCCTCGACTTACATTGCAATCCGATTCCCCTTCTCTCCCAACCACTTACACCTGGCTTTCTGCAAAATCGCTAGTAAATCGCTGATGATTACGATCCCGCCCACCTATCTGAAGTAGGGCAGGAGCCCTGTTCAAGCAAGGCGCAGCCGGGCGAAGAACCCCGCCCTCTGCGGGGCGCTCCTGCCACTCTGATTCGAGAAAGGAGATCACACATGTCCGGCATTCACTTTGGCTTTCCCGGTGATGTGGAAAGCCATGTTTGCCACGTCTGGATACCCGCTTTCGCGGGTATGACAGGAGGCAGGGTAATGCTTCAAAGCGAATATCTAAAACGAACCCATTTGGGCAAACGCAGTCCGGCCCCTTGTATCTCATCAAAGCTCTTGGGAGTTCAGCAGTTCGCTCATCGCAACGCCGCGAAGCGACCAACCGGCGATGCCGGAAAACGAACCCATTTGGGGCAGGCCACCTGGCCTACTGTGTCGCCCCGTGGCACTTTTTGTATTTCTTGCCGGAGCCGCAGGGGCAAGGATCGTTGCGGCCGACTTTCGGGGCGGCGCGGCGGATCGTCGCCACCGCTTGTTTCCCGGCCTGCGAGGCCTCAGCCATCGGATTTGATTCCCCCTGTCCCGAAGGATCAGTCGGCGCCGAAGGAGCTGAAAGCCCCATGCCGGTAGCATCAGCTTTGGAAGTCACCATGGCGGGAGAACGGCGCGGCGCGGTGCGGGCCTGTTCGGCAACATTGACCTGGAGTTTGAAGACCAGGTTGACGGCATCCTTGTCGATTTCGCCGACCATCTTCTCGAACATTTCAAAGGCTTCTTTTTTGTAGATGTCGATCGGCTTCCCCATGCCGCCATGATAGGCGCGGAGGCCGATGCCGGTGCGAAGTTCGTCCATCTCGGCAAGATGATCGCGCCAGTAGCGGTCGATAGTCGAGAGCACGGCGTACCGTTCGAGCTGCCGCATGATCTGTTCGCCATAGGCGTTCTCTTTTTGCGAGTAGATGCTGTTGACCGCTTTAAGGGTATTCTCCCGGAGCGACTCGCGGGTCAGTTTGGGAATATCCTCCTGGCGGAACTGGAGATTGAGCATGAAAGTCTTGAGGAGTGATTCGGTGAAGCCTCTCAGATTCCAGTTCTCCGGATAGACTTTGTCCGGGCAGAATTCGTCCATGTAGCCGTCGGTGACCGATTCGATCAACTCCACGACTTCTTCCTTGATCGATTCCCGTTCGAGGGCGGCCAGGCGGCGTTCATAAATCCATTTACGCTGGACGTTCATGACGTCATCGTATTCCAGCGTATGTTTACGAATCGCGAAGTTCTGGGCCTCGACCTTCTTCTGGGCCCGCTCGATGGCACGAGTGACCATCGGATGGGTGATCACTTCCCCTTCCTTGACGCCGAGCCGATCCATGAGCGAACCGAGGCGCTCGCCGCCGAAAAGGCGCATCAGGTCATCTTCGAGCGAGAGGAAGAAGATCGATGAGCCGGGGTCTCCCTGACGTCCGGACCGTCCGCGCAACTGGCGGTCGATTCGGCGTGACTCATGCCGCTCGGTTCCGACAATATGAAGCCCGCCGGCGGCCACGACACCGGGGCCGAGCTTGATGTCGGTTCCACGACCGGCCATGTTGGTGGCGATCGTCACGCGCTCCGGACTGTCCGGCGCCGGCAACGATTTCAGCTTCGCGCTGGTGCTGTTTGGCGTTCAAAACATTGTGCGGAATGCCGGTTCGCTTGAGCATGCGGGAAAGAGTCTCGGAAACTTCGACCGAGACGGTACCGACCAGCACCGGCTGTCCGGCCTTGTGCTTCTCGGTGATCTCTTCGATGATGGCGTTGTATTTTTCGCGGCGGGTCCGGAAGATTTGGTCATCGATATCTTCGCGGATGCAGTCCTTGTTGGTCGGGATGACGGCGACATCCATCTTGTAGATCTCCCAGAACTCACCGGCTTCGGTTTCGGCGGTACCGGTCATGCCGGCCAGTTTGCCGTACATGCGGAAATAGTTCTGGAGCGTGATGGTGGCGAGCGTCTGGGTCTCGCGCCTCGATGCTGACCCCTTCCTTGGCTTCGATCGCCTGGTGGAGACCATCGGAGTAGCGCCGTCCGGCCAGAATACGGCCGGTGAATTCATCGACAATCAGGACCTTGCCGTCCTGAACGACATACTCGTTGTCTTTCTCGTAGAGGGAATAGGCCCGAAGGAGCTGGTTGATGGCGTGGACTTTTTCCGAGCGCTCAGCGTGGACGGTGTAATACCCTTCCGCCTTCTTCACCCGTTGTTCCGGAGTGAGGGACTCATCGGCATCGAGCTCGGCCAGCATGGTATTGAGATCAGGAATTTCGAAGAGCTTTTGCTCGGCCGGAGAGAACATGGTGTTGCCGTTGTCGGTCAGGGCGATCGGTGTGCTCGCGCTCATCGATGTAGTAATAGAGGCGGTCGTCGATCTCGTGAAGTTTTTTGTCCCGCATGTAGGCGGACTCGACATCGGTGACGAGCTTCTTGACGCCGGTCTCTTTGAACAGCTTGAGCAGTTTCTTGTTCTTCGGCGCGCCGCGCTGGGCGGCGAGGAGGAGTGTGCCGGCCTCGAATTCGTCTTCATGCTTCTCATCTTCGAGCATCTTCTCGGCCCGGCCGATCATGTCGTTGATGAGGACAGACTGTTTGCGAACCAGGGTGTCGACGGTCGATTTCATTTCCCGATAGCGGTCGTGGACATTCGTTTCCTCCACCAGCCCGGAGATGATCAAAGGGGTACGGGCCTCATCGATGAGGATCGAGTCAACTTCGTCAATGATGGCGTAGAAATACTCGCGGTGGACCCGGTCCTCGGCCCGCTGCGACATGTTGTCGCGCAGGTAGTCAAAACCGAATTCGTTGGCGGTGCCGAAAGTGATATCTTTGAGGTATTCGACACGGCGTTCGGCGTTGGACATCTGATTCTGGATAACGCCGACGGTGAGTCCGAGATATTCGTAGATTTTCCCCATCCATTCGCGGTCACGGCGGGCGAGGTAATCGTTGACCGTCACGATATGGACCCCTTTGCCGGGAAGGGCATTGAGATAGGTCGGGAGGGTGGCGACGAGAGTTTTACCTTCGCCCGTGGCCATCTCGGCGATTTTCCCTTGGTGAAGGACAACGCCGCCCATGAGCTGGACATCGAACGGCACCATATCCCAGGTGGTCGGGATTCCGACGACATCCCACGATTGTCCAACCAGTCGGCGGCAGGCTTCCTTTACGACCGCAAACGCCTCGTTTGCGATGTCCTCGAGCGTCTCCCCGTCTTCGAGGCGCTTTCTGAACTCGACCGTCTTGGCTTTGAGTTCGTCCTCGGACAGTTCTTGCAGCGGGGCGAACAGCTCGTTGATTTCATCGATGAGCGGGCGAAGTTTCTTGGCATCGCGCTCGTGTTTGGTCCCGAATATTTTGGTAATGAAACCCATAATTTCAATTGCTTCCTCTTATGTCCCAATAGGATAATATATCCAGGCCCGTGGGACAATTACTCTCTTTTAACCTTTGAGCCGGCCAAAGGTTTGGGCAAATTGTGATCACTCTGTGGTATACGGGAGGCGACCGATGATCGACTATCTGATTCGCCGTTTTCATTACAACGATTGGGCTAACGCAAGGCAACTGCGCGTGCTGCCGCAGGTTATCGAGAGTCAGCCTAAGGTGTTGGCAATCATGACGCATACGATAATGACCCAGCGGCTCTGGCTTCACCGCGTAACCGGCCGCGGCGAGAAGCCGGCCTTGTGGGAACCAGTGCCGGTACCGGAGTTGATCCGGCTTTCGAGCGACAGCACGACCGATTGGATTCGATATCTTGGGTCGTTGACCGATGAGGAGATGGACCGGTTGATTGCGTATCACAATTTCAAGGGGATTCCGTATCAAAACAGCATCCGGGACATATCGGCCCATGTCATTTCACACTCCAGCCATCATCGCGGCCAGGTGAATCTCCTGATCCGGATGGCGGGTTTGGAACCTCCGCTGGTCGACTATATCGCGTTCGCCCGTCACGAGTTCGAGTGAGCGAGGCTGCTTGCTGGAGAGCCCGGCAGGGAGTATCTTGAGCCCGGTGAATACGCACGAGACAGGGATTGTCGTCGCTACTCGCGGAAGAGCCTTCGAGGTCCTCCTGGCCGATCACAGCCGCCTTCGATGTGAACTCCGCAAGAAAGTCAAATATGCCACCGACGGCACCTCGCCAATTACAGTCGGCGATGACGTGCTGGTCACGCGGGAGGATGACAAGCATGGGGCGATCGACGAGCGGCTCGCCCGCCGCACGGCATTCTTTCGTCCGAATAAGCGGGGCGGGGACCTCAAACAGGTTATCGCGGCCAACCTCGATCAACTGGTAGTGGTAAGCTCGGTCATCTCCCCCACCATGAAAACCGGGCTGATCGACCGATTCCTGATTGCCGCCGAGCTGGGGCAGCTTGCACCGATTATTGTCGTCAACAAGATCGACCTGGGAGAAGATGAGGAACTAGGCGGAGTCCTCAGCGCGTATCGCGCCATCGGATGCAGTATCCTGGCGGTCTCAGCCCTTTCCGGTAGTGGATTGGCTGACTTGCAAGCAGTGCTGAAAGATCACCGTTCCATTTTTGTCGGCCACTCCGGAGTGGGCAAATCCACTCTTCTTAATGCCCTTATTCCAGGTCTAAAGATTAAGACCCGCGAGGTGTCCGTTCGCTCACATCGCGGACAGCACATGACGACTTCGATTGAGCTGTATGATTTGCCGACCGGCGGCTTTGTGGTCGATTCTCCGGGGCTGAAAGTGCTTGGGCTGTGGGAAGTCCGCAAGGATGTCCTGCCTGACTACTACCCGGATTTCCGTCCATTCACCGGAGAGTGCCGGTTTCAGCCCTGTTCTCATACTCATGAGCCGGATTGCGCGGTCCGAAAGGCGGTCGAATCCGGTCTGATAGCCCGTTTCCGGTATGAGAACTATGTGGCGATCGGCCCGACACTGGAAACTGAATACTAAGATAAGTTCAGGAATTACAGGAAGTTACCGATAATAATCGGTACTGATCATGGCAACCAAAGGCTACAATGTCGAGTTCCGAGTAGGCGTTATCGTCCTGTTGGGCATTGCCGTACTCCTCGGCTCCCTGTATTGGCTCCAGGGATACAAACTCGAGCGCAACGCCCAGAAGATTCGCGTGATGTTTGCCGATGTCGGTACCCTTGCGGTAGGGGACCGGGCCACTGTGTCGGGTGTTCATAAGGGGAAAGTGAACAATCTTGAACTGACCTCGAACGGAGTCCAGGTGGAGCTGTTGTTGTATCGCGATGTGCATTTGCGGAGGGACGCCCGTTTTGTGATCAAGAACCTTGGGGTCATGGGAGAACGATTCATCGCTATCGATCCGGGGAAAGATCTGCTCCCCTTTGATACGGCGGCTACGGCGCAGGGTCAGTATGACACGGGACTTCCGGAAGTCATGGGGCTGTTGGGAGAGATGATTGTTGAATTGCGCGGTATGGTCGGTTCGTTCAAGCGGACAGTGGCTTCCGATTCAACCCTGGAGAAATTTAACAGAACGGCCGGTAATCTTGAGCAGATATCCAAATCCGTTTCCGAATTCATCAGCCGGAACCAGGGGACGCTCGATTCCACCACCCGGAATTTCCTGAAGGCCTCCGAGAGGCTGGACAAGATGCTGAGCAGTAATGCCGGAACGGTCGACACGGTCGTGCAGCGGATCGATCGGGTGAGCGGCAAGCTGGAAGTATTCGTGAACCGGCTGGACACGCTGTCCAAATCGGTTCGGTCGTTTGCGGACGCCCTCGAAAACAATGACGGGACGCTTCAACTTCTGATGCAGGATCGTGCCCTGTACGACGATCTCCGCAAGACGGCGACCAATCTGGACGATCTGGTCAGTGACATCCGCGCCAACCCGCGCAAATACATCAATCTGAAATTCGGTATTTTCTAATCCATGAACAAATTCAAGCTCGCTTTCGGCATTCACAACCATCAGCCGGTGGGTAATTTCGACCACGTCTTCCGCCAGGCACATGACGACGCCTACGCTCCGTTTTTGGAGCTCATCACCAGGTTTCCGTCAGTACGGATGTCGGTTCACCAATCCGGCATTCTGTGGAACTGGCAGGAGCACAACGCGCCGGAATATTTTGATCTTGTCCGACGCCTGGTGGGATCGGGACAAATAGAACTTCTCACCGGCGGCTTCTACGAGCCGATTCTGACTTCGATACCGGCGCGCGATGTGCTCGGGCAGATCAACATGCTTTCAGGTTACCTTCGTACTCATTTCGGCGTCGATCCGACCGGGCTCTGGCTCACCGAGCGGGTCTGGGAGCCGCACCTTCCCCAAATTCTCAACCAGGCGGGCGTGAAATTCCTGCCGGTAGACGACACTCATTTTATCTTTGCCGGACTACAGAATTCCGAGCTGACCGGGCCCTTTGTGACCGAGCATGAAGGCGCCACAGTCACGCTCTTGCCGATTCAGAAGCGGCTGCGGTATCTGATTCCGTTTGGAACGGTGGCGGAGGTAATGGCGGAACTTCGCAAACAAGCGCAGGAAAACCCTGACGGTCTGGCGGTGTACGCCGATGATGGCGAGAAATTCGGCGTTTGGCCGAACACCCACCAACATTGCTATGACGATCACTGGCTCGAACAGTTCTTTACGGAATTGGAACATAATCGTGACTGGCTCGAGGTCATCCCGTTAGGGGAGGCAGCCGGACTTCCGGCAGTCGGACGGGCATATCTCCCCTCGGCCTCATACGAAGAAATGCTTCACTGGGCGCTTCCGGCCAAAGCCTTTGTCGAGTACGAACAGTTCGAGAGCTGGCTCAAGGAAAAGGGTGTGCTGGAGACGTGGGGACGGTTCGTCCGCGGGAGCCACTGGCGTGCTTTCCTGTCCAAGTATGACGAATCGAACCTGATGCACAAGAAGATGCTCTCAATATCACAGCAACTGGCGAAGATCGAGGAGTCGCGCTCGGTGTCCGGGGATCGGATCGCTCCGATACGGGACCATTTGTACGCCTCGCAGTGCAACTGCCCTTACTGGCACGGGGTGTTCGGCGGACTCTACCTGCCGCATATCCGTCAAGCCGTATACGGCAACATGGTCGAAGCTGAGGCCTTGATTCGGCGGGAAACCGACAAAACCGGTGTCCAAATCGAAACGGCTGATTATGACGGCGACGGGCACACCGAGGTCCTGGTCAGTTCTGATTATCTCTCGGCCGTATTTCGTCCCTCCAAGGGAGGTTCGCTTATCGATCTCTCCCTTCTCAAGCACGGTTTCGATCTGACGGACACGCTCACGCGCCGGCGGGAAGGGTATCACCTTAAACTCGACCGCGCGGTGACCAAGGCGCCGGAGCACGGAACAGCGTCCATTCACGATCTGGTGCTGGCCAAAGAGCCGGGGCTAAAGGATTACCTGGTGGACGATCCTTACACCAGGCGCTGTTTCATCGACCACTTTTTTGGAGACGACATTTCGATCGATGGCTTTAGGCGCGGGTCGTATTTTGAAACGGGAGATTTTACATCGTCCGGCTATCGATTCCATATCGATCCGGCGGGGCATTTCGTGACTTTTGGCCGGGACGGACAGGTTCGAGTCGGCGCGTCGGCCGTCAGCGTTCGCTTGATCAAACGGTTCACCTTTCATCCGGAAGAGGGGCGTCTGGACGCCGTGTATGAACTGACCAAACTTGAGGGCCCGGAAGCCGTCGTCAATTTTGGCATCGAAAATAATTTCAGCTTCCAGGCCGGGCATGCGCACGACCGGTATATACTCATCGACGGTAATCGCCCGGAGAATTCCTACCTTGATTCCGTTGGTGCGCACCTGGATTCACAGGCGGTTGCTATGGCCGACGAATATCGGGATCTGGCGGTGGCGCTGGCATCGGATGTTCCGGCCGAGATCTGGCACACTCCCCTGTTCACGGTGTCCCTGTCTGAGGCCGGATTTGAGAAAGTCTATCAAGGTACGACTTTGGTCCACCGGTATCGACTGACTCTGCGAGACCAGCCGGTTCAGATTCGAATCACGCTCTCCGCCGGTACGGCGAGCGAGTTGCTCAAGACTACGGCTATTCGAGACCGTGCCACTTCGAACCTCTGATCTTCCACCAACAATTGTTTGGCGGCCCGGCTTCCGGCACGTTATCTTAGCTTCGTGCTTGAAGAAATTGCCCGGGTTATCCTGCAATCCAAGCGGGGAGTCGTTCTGACCGGCGCCGGAATGTCAGCTGAGTCCGGAGTCCCGACCTTTCGGGGAAAAGAAGGCTTATGGGGGAAGTTCAAACCTGAAGAGCTGGCCACTATGGAGGCCTTTATTGCCAATCCCAAAATTGTCTGGGAGTGGTATAGTTGGCGCCGCGACCTTCTTAAGAAGGTCTCCCCTAATCCGGGTCATTATGCCTTGACCGAGTTGGCTCGATGGTTCGCCGAGTTCGCTGTTGTCACCCAAAATGTCGATGGGCTTCATCGCCTGGCCGGGTCTGAAAACGTTCTTGAGATTCACGGCAACATCACGCGAAACAAGTGCGCCGATTGTGGAGAGTCTGTCGAGGTTTCGCTTGAACTCGAGCCACAAGCGCTCCCGCGCTGTAGTCGCTGCGGAGGAGCAGCCCGTCCGGATGTCGTCTGGTTCGGGGAGATGCTGCCGGAAGATTTGATCGACGAAGCGGTAGAGCGTTCGGAGCAGTGCGATATTTTCCTGGCAGTGCGCACTTCGGGTTTGGTGCATCCGGCCGCCGGACTCCCCTTGGTGGCGAAGCGGCACGGCGCTGTCCTGGTAGAGATTAATACTGAGGAGACGCCGCTGACTCCATTGGCGGATTACGCCCTGACGGGAAAGTCCGGCGAGCTGCTTCCTCAACTGGTAAAGCTTCTCCAGAGCGCCAAAATGGCCTCGTGAGAAGTCTGGGCCGCGGGCGGCCTGGAATGTACAATAACTGGTGACTGTTTAGTTAGCTGGCATGCTGAAGTTGTTTCGCGCACATAGATTTGTTCTGAGCCTGTTTCTGATCGGCCTGGTGTCATCGGGCTGTGTTTATTACAACACCTTCTTCAATGCTCGGCAGGCCTTTGACGAGGCGGAGAAAATTCGCAAGCAAACCGGTCAGGGGAGTCAGGCCGGCTACAAGACGGCCATCGACAAAGCCCTGAAAGTGGTCGAGGATCACCCCAACTCCGGCTACTACGATGATGCCCTTTTTGTTCTCGGCGTCTCCTATTACTATAGTCAGCAGTATCTCAAGTCGGAACGCCGTCTGCGAGAACTGCTGGCCGATTTTCCCAAATCCAAGTTCGTCAAAGAGGGGACGCTCTACCTGGCCAAATCGAAATTAAAGATTGGCGAAGTGGATGATGCGGTCGCGTTGTTCGACGAGATTTTCCAGGGGAAATATGAAAAAGTGTTCCGGGCCGAGGCCGCGATGGAACTCGGCCAGTTCCATTCCGATCAGAAGGACCAGCCTTCTGCGCTGCGCTATTACATGGCGGTGCGTGACTCGCTCGGCGATGAGCAGCAGAAACTCCAGGCCCAACAGTTAATTGCCGACGGCTATTTTGAGGATTTCAAATTCTCCGATGCCCTCAAAGGGTATCTCCAGGTGCTTGGTCTCAAACCCAATCGGAACGAGAAATATCATGCGCTGTACCAGGCGGCGGTCTGCTCGTATCGGCTGCAGCGGATTACGGTAGGGCTGGACTATCTCAACAAGCTGATAAAGGATCCGATCTATTTCGATTCTCTCGGCGTGCTCACGCTCGCTGTGGGAGAAGGGCACGAAGATGCCGGCGACCTTATTCTGGCCGAGAACGTTTATCAGGATGTGGCGGTGACGTCGAAGAATCCCAACTGGGCGGGAGAAGCGTATTATCGCCTCGGTCTGATTTATCAATTCGATTATGATGATCCGGACCAGGCGAAGAAATACTACGACAAATCAAGCCAGGCTTCAGGCGGCACAATCTCGGGGAGAGATGCCAACGCCCGCTCTGCCGATATCGGAAAATTCCAGAATTTGATGAAGGCAGGGCTGGACACGATGGCGGTACGATTGGCACAGGAGGGGCTCGATTCGCTTTCTCTGGCCGATACGTTCAATATCGTCCTTGACTCCGTGTGGCATCCCAAACCACCGTCTGACAGCTCCGACACCACCGGCACCAGGCGGCCAAGAACCGGCAGGGATTCTCTGGCGGTTGCCGCGGCTGGTAAACCCGCCGACAGTACGGGCCGGAAACCGGCCGACTCGTTGGCGAACAAAGATACTTTAGCTCTTGCCGGCAAGCGTCCATCGGACTCAACAGCATTGAAGGGATCTCCGGTAAGTCCGCCCGCTAACCCCACGGCTCTGCAAGATACTCTGGGAGCCCCGCGAGCAAATCCGAGTCCCATCGCTGATACTTCAAGGGTGGCTAGGCAAGATACCGCTGCCTCGGCGAATTCCGACACAGCAGCAGCGGCGCGGATAGCGGCGCATCGACGAGCCATGGCGGCCCGGGACAGCATTCTTGCGGCCAGCCGGGGCCCGATTATCAAGCGACCGTCAGCTTTACCTGCGGCGGATCGGGCAGCCTCACGAGATACTTCGGCTGCTGCCAGCGTCACACCGGCGATCGATTCGAGCAAAGGGGTCGCGCCTCATGATTCCACCCAAGCTCCCGGCACGACTCAGAATCCGCCCCGACCACCGATCGTTCCAACGGACAGTGCCTCGGCGAAATTGAAAGACTCAACGAAAGCTGCCGACTCGGTTGCGGCGAAGTCGAGGGAACCGGTCACGGCCGCGGACAGCTCGGCCCACAAGGGATCCGATTCTCTGGCGATTCGAGACACTACAAAAGTGATCAAGCCCGACTCGCTGGCTCAGAAGCCGAAAGACACCGGATCGGTTCGAGGAAGTATCGTGTCGCGATCAGACTCTGCCGGTATCGCGGCCGGAAAGGGCGCGGCTACCCGGTCGGACTCGGCCAAAGCCTCGAGGCCGCCAAATGACACGACCGGGGGAAAAGGGTCAGCCGGCGCCGCCGCCAAGCCCGCCAAGGATACGGGGCTGACGCGCCAGCAGGTCTGGAAGCGGATTAATGACGCCGCGCAGTCACAATACACACTGGCGGAATTGAACTGGTTTCAACTGGACAAGCCGGATTCGGCGATGAAGGAACTTACCGGTCTGCTGGAGACCTTTCCGAAATCGGACATTGCTCCGCGTGCGATGATTGCGCTCTCGCAGATGTATCGCGACTACAAGAGTGACACGACCACTGCGGACTCGCTCTTGCACCAGGTGTTGAAGGACTATCCCCGTTCCGATCACGTGCAGGAAGCAATCGGAGCGCTGGGACTAAAGGGGACTTCGGCCGACACCGGCTACGCCGAGTATTATATGCGGAAGGCCGATTCGTTCTTGGTGGATGTCAAGAATTACGATTCAGCCGCGTTCTACTATCGGTATGTAGCCCGACGATTCCCCCGCTCCGATTTTCGTGATCAGGCTACGTTTAACGCCGTATGGGTGGTCGAGAATTTTGAGAGCCCGGGGGATTCGACCGTGTTCTACGCCTACAAACGCTTCACCGAGGCGTTCCCAAATTCGCCACTGGCGCCCGAGGCGACCAAGCGGCTGGTCTTCACGCCTCCGCCCCGCGTGAAGATGCCGTCAGATACCGCCAACAAGAAGCTGGCGACACGCGCCGACTCGCTTATGGCGACCGGGCCAAATCTCGTGGCCACGCCGGTGAAGTCGGACACCGGGAGCAGTTATGTCGATCCGCTCAAGGCAGTGTATGTCGGGCCGAAGAAAGAGGAACTCATTCTGCTCGAAGCTCAGCCCGCGCAGACCAACATAGATTTTGTGTATCCCAACCAGGCCAGCGACCTTCAGGGAAATCAATTCGAGCTCTACTTCCAGATTCTGCTGGATGTTACCGGGCGGGTCATCGACCTGGTGCTCAAGATACCCTCGGCGAATGACGAATTGAATCGCCGCGCGAGCGCCACGGTCGGCTCGATGACGTTCGATCCGCTGGCCGTGTCCCAGCAGTTGCAGCAGAAAGCGCACGACTTAATCCTTCCGGACGATCAAACCGATCTGCGCGGCCGGTGGTATGTGTTCAAGTATGTGGTTTCCAAACCGGCCTATTTGAGCCATTAGCCCGGCATCGGGCATCACTTGCGCATCGACGCGTATTCCATTATTCTTGCTGGTGTGGCTGCCCCTGACGCCTTACCGCCGCACTTATCCGAAAAAGGAGAGCCCGATGTCGGTCGTCCGTAACTTGCTAAAGATACAACAGAAGAACAGGTCTATGATCTGTCTCGGTCTGGACCTCGATCCCCGTAAAGTTCCGGCAGAGCACGCCGGCTCAACCAAAGGTTTGTTCGACTTTGTCCACCGCATTATCGACGCCACATCCGATCTCGTGTGCGCGTACAAGCCGAACCTGGCCTTTTACGAATCCCTGGGAGCCGAGGGCATGTCGCTGCTTCGGCTGATCCGCGACCGGATCCCGGAAGAATTACCGGTGATCCTCGACGGCAAGCGAGGGGATATCCCGAACACCGCGCAGTTTTATGCCGAAGCGCTCTTCGATCGGCTGCGGGCCGACTGGGTCACGATCAATCCGTATCTCGGATACGACTCGATTCGCCCGTTCCTTGACTACAAAGATAAGGGGGTGTTCGTCGTGTGTCTGACCTCCAATGCCGGGGCGAAGGACTTTCAGATGATCGAAGTTGAGGGGAAGCCGCTTTACCAAATCGTAGCGGAAAAAGTATCGTTTTGGAATAAGGACCAGAACTGCGGTCTGGTTGCCGGTGCCACTCATCCCGACCAGCTTCGCAGTCTTCGCGCTATCGCCGAGGAGATGCCGATCCTGATTCCGGGAGTGGGGGCCCAAGGGGGATCATTGGAAGAAGCCGCGACAATCGGCACCGACGGCTTTCGCAAGCCGGCCGTTATCAATGTATCTCGATCGGTGCTGTATGCTTCATCGGAAAAAGATTTCGCGCAACGGGCCAGGCAGGAGCTTGAGCGGCTGAATGCAGCCGTCAACGCGCTTCGGAACAGCATGCCGAAAGAGCCGGAAGCGGCCCCAGCGCCCCGGCCGGAAAACGAACCGTCAGCTGAACGGGATCACCCGGTCGATAGAACGCCGGGAATCGAGTCCTCGATGCGGGATGCGCTCCCACCGACCCCGCCCCAGTGAGCAACTGAGCTCCCCGACCGGTAGCGGAAAGCAATTACCGTTCTAACTCGTGTCCCAGCACGGAATAGATAAATCCGTGGTGGTATTCCCCCTGATAGAAATAGTGGTGACGGAGCGTGCCGTCTTTTTTGAATCCGGCGGCTTCGAGCAATTTGATCGCGCCGGCATTGTAGTCGGCGGTTTGGGCATGCACTTTATTCAAGCCGCGATAGCGGATCAGATAGCGGCAGAGAATTTTGGCGGCTTCAAGGCCGTACCCTTTCCTTCGCATATCGGGATCCACCAACAGGCCTAGCTCAGCTGACCGGTTCTGGACATTAAGATCAAAGAAACGGATTCGCCCCACCGGAACATTGTCGTCTTTGCGAATGACCATCAAAGTCTCACGGTCGGGCGTCCGCTCTTCCTTCTTGTATGCCTCCATCGCCTCAGCCGCCGTTCGAAACGTGACGGGCCGGCAGCTTTGGGACTGTGGTTCACTGAGAATGAACCAGTGATAGGTATTGGCGATATCCTCCGGGCTCGCGATGCGGAGATACACATGTTCCCCCACTAGGGCGGGGGTGGTGGGGTAGGTTTTCTTCTCAGCCATCACTCGTACTTCTTCTTCAGACTGTCAACATTGGCGTGGTACATCTTGATCGCATCCTTGATGGCGTTGTTGGCATCGATGCGGCCGCGCAGGGTGTCGACAATAACTTCTTTATGTTCCAGAATCTTGTAATCCTCGAAAAACCGGCGGAGTTCGCGAACCACATGGCGCGGCAGGGCCGAGATGTCTTCGTACACGTTGTAGGCCGGGTCATTATAGTGGACGGCGATGATCTTGTCGTCCTGTCCCTTTTCATCGCGCATGGACATCATCCCGACCGCTTTGCACTGCACCAGACAGAGAGGCGCCAGCTCTTCCTGGCACAGGACCAGGATGTCGAGCGGATCGCCGTCATCGCAATAGGTCTGCGGGATAAAGCCATAGTTGGCCGGATAGTGCACCGAACTGTACAGGACGCGGTCCGCCATCAAAAGACCCGTTTTCTTGTCCAGTTCGTACTTATTCTTGCTCCCTTTGGGGATTTCGATGATGCCGAAAAAGCTTTCTACAATATTGTCACCGGGATGTACATCGTGCCAGGGGTGCGCCATGGTTCCTCCAAAATAGAGTTGTCGGAAGTATATGTTTGAGTCTCCTTTAACGCAATCTTTTAGCGTTCGTTCACAACGGTTCAACCTTAATTGACTCCGGGGGCGTCAAACCGTACTTTGAGCGCATGAAGAACAATCTGCTCCTGCTTGGCGGGGTTATCATTCTGTATCTGGTACCCTCCCTGATCCTCCAGGGAGTGTACGGCCAATCGTACGGCTTCATGTCCGGAGAGAACAGCTGGAGTCCCGACGGCCACGGCGGCTGGACAAAACAGGGCTCGCCCGACAGCCCGGCTCCAACCGGGGCAAGTGTCAATGTCCCGGTGGCGGTTCGCTACATCCCGATATTTCTGCCCGCCATTTTGCTCATCCTGTTCCTGTTCACGCCGCTCGGACGGCGCCTTCAACCTCGTCCGGCTCCGACCGCCCCCCCTCCCGCCTAATCCGCCGCACTAAGGATTGTCGCGACTCTGTCGATACTTAACCAATCGAACGATCTGATGGCGGCTGCCGGGACCGGGTGGGGTGCAAGCCAATAAGTGGAATCGAGCCCATGAAGATTCTCATTCTGGACAGAGACAGCGAAGCCGCCGAATTAATGGCCTCGGCGCTCAGGGACGAGTCTTTTGAGGTCGTCACCTGCCTGAGTGTCAAGAATGGGCTGAAACTGCTGGATCAGTTTCCCGACATTCGAACTGTCATTGTCGATCTTAGTCTGCCGCACGGCGGCGCGACCGACTTTCTGACCTCCCTGAAATCAAGTCCCCGATATCACCATGTCAATTGCCTCGTCTGTTCGGTGACGGCGGACTCTCGAATCATCAAGCGGAGTATCGAGTTGGGGGCCAAAGAGTTCATTCTCAAGCCGGTCTCGAAAGAGATTCTGTTCCAGAAGATCCGTAATGTGGCGTCCATGCAGGCAGGGCCGGTACTGGTAGTCGATGACGATCCCGTTATAGTGGATTTGCTGAAGCGGATCGTGTCTCGCGAAGGCTTTGAAGTACTGGCGGCTTCTTCGGGTCAGGAGGCTCTTGAGAAAATCGAGGGAAAACGGATCTTTGCGATAATTTCCGACATCTGTATGCCGGGGATTTCCGGTCTTGAGCTCTTGATCAAAGTGAAAGAAACCCGTCCGTCGCTGCCGGTCCTGCTGATCACGGGTCAAATCGGCAAATTCAGCCGGGACGAGGCGATCGCGGCGGGCGCTGACGGGTTCATTGCGAAACCATTCAAGAATGTGGAGATCTCCACCAAGCTTCGAGCCCTCGGCCAAACTTCGCGCCGTACCGCACCCCGCGCCTGATCATTCGATCTCGCCCTTCGCACGTTCCATTTTTGATTTGGCCGGACTGGCCCCCCGTTCTATATTTCCCGGATGGATCCCCAGGAATACCCGGTGTTTATGGAGTTGGCGATCCGCGAGGCGCAACTCGCGTTTGAAGAATCCGAGGTCCCGGTCGGAGCCGTGATCGTGCACGAGAACCGGGTGATCGGGCGGGGCCATAACCGGACCGAAGCACTTCATGACGCCACGGCTCATGCTGAGATTATCGCCTTGTCGGCGGCATATGCACATTTCGATGACTGGCGGCTCGAAGAGTGCTATTTGTTTTCGACTTTGGAGCCGTGCCTCATGTGCACCGGGGCGGCGCATCTTTCACGAATCAAGACGATCGTCTATGCCGCGCCGGATTTACGGTTCGGGGGCTGCGGGTCGGTCCTGTCGGTGCCCCATGACAACAAGCTCAACCATTATTGCGAGGTGGTCGGCGGGGTGCGGGAAGCCGAGGTCTCGGACTTGATGCGGCTGTTTTTCCAGCAGGTCCGCAAGGGAAAGAACAAAGTGAATTGATGGGCCGAGTCCCGCACGATTACAGGAGATAGTATGACGGATATTCCCAACGATGACGATATCGACCTGACCCACATCATTGTCAAACCGCTGTATTTTGGACTGCTCGCCAATGTCACGGTCCCTTTGGTCCTGTTGTTTGTCATTTACTATTTCCACAACAAGTCGGCCGGAGTGAATCATGTCGGGGAAAGCGTCAATCTCTTCCTCTATATATTCGCGGCGCTGGCATTGCTTGAGACCCTGGCGATCATCTGGTGGCGAGAGAAGCTGTTCAAGACCCCCATGATTCGCCGGCGGGAGACGTTTGAGTCTGACTTTGGCGCCGAGTACCTGAAGCGCTGTAAACCGCTCTTTATCGCGATCGCTTCCCTCTCGTTCTGGGGGTTCTTGTACTATGTCCTGACCGGCCGGTTTCAGGAATCGGCCATATTTGTGCTTCTGTCCTACCTGGTGTTTCAGATAGTCCGGCCAAGGCATGGCCTGGTGCGAAGGTTGATCATCAAGCAGCGTGAGCTGGTCGAGCGAGGGGAGTTTCTTCGCGACTGAGTTCAGGTTCGGTCTGGCGGCACTGCCTAATGTCGGATTGGGGAGCAGCAAGGGTCGGATTCGGCGCTCAAATCCAAGCTTTACACTGATCGCGAATTGTATAGATTAGGTGCCGGCCGGGAGGCGACAGCTCGGCCGCTTTTGTTGAGATCGGAGAGGTGGCTGAGTGGTCGAAAGCGGCGGTCTCGAAAACCGTTATACCTTCGGGTATCTAGGGTTCGAATCCCTACCTCTCCGCTGACATTGTCAGTTGGCCGCTTCGCGAATTCGGCACTGGAGCGGTTCGAACTTTTCAGCTTTCTGATCAATTCAAGGGGGCCGACTTTCCGGTTCGCTTCGCGTATTTACGATAGGAGCAGTCTACGAATCTCAGAGTCTTGCTGGCGTGGCGGAAGAGAACTGAAACCCACCTCGAAGAGGTGGGCCACCGGCCAGAGGATCACGTAATGAGGATGAAAGTATCAGATCCGGATCAACAGAATTTTGACTTTGAGTTCTATGCTCTCCTTAGGTTCAGGGCGCTCGCCATGGCGATGTTAGGCATGTACTTCATAGTCCGCAGTTCGTTTCCGGGCCTACCATCCGGGATACATCTCATTCTCGAGTATCCAGCCGTCAAAATTCCCGTCTTTCTTAGTATAGTCACTTCAATAGTCATACACTTGGTCCTAACAAGCTATGTACTGACCAAAGTTGGAGTGTGGACTTTCTTTCTTAAACCGCAATTCACAAAGAAAAATCTGATGCCTTTCGTGCAAGTAGCCTTATTCATACTGACATTGGAATTACTGCTTCTGATCTCTCAACTGCTTTCCTGATTAAGGTCTCGGCCGTGGCCTTCTCGGATGTGCCGTCAGGGGCAGACCAGACATCTCAATACGTTTGCGTAGTATTCTCAAGTCAACACAGCCTCTTTAACAGAACGGGCGTGCGATGCACTGATGCGCTCCAAGAACTGAAACTATGAGGTGATGAGCGGACTGACCAAAGGGAGAAGGTCATCGTTACGACGTATGGCTCCTGACTGGGAGTCCACACAGTCATCTAATCCCTATCAGTATTATGTCTCCCAAGTCCTCCCTGGATTGCAATTAGTCTGATCCCCCCTCCGATAGGGGGCTACCATTCAAGAATTCACGCGCGTGAATTCAGTTTCTTGATCATAACCAAGCCGTCGTAGGCCGAACCCTTGGTCGGCTGAAAGAAATTCGTCCGCACATCGGCCTTCTCGAATCCCAATCTCTGGTAGAGACGGATGGCCGCCGGCCATTCCGCGCCGACAATCAGGATCGCCTCTGCGCACCCGAGGTTCCGGGCGATCGTGACCGACTCCGCCAGAAGCAGCTCGCCTATTCCCTGTCCCCGGCAATCGGCCGAGATAGCCAGCGAGGAGATGTAGTAAATACTTCCGATCGGATCAAGTTTCTCGCGGGTTTTGGTATTCAAGGTGAAGTCATACTCGCCGGCCGGTTTCTTCGTCCAGCGCTCAGCAGTGGAATACCCAACCAGCGCAGAGGAGTCCCGATGTGTGGCCACCAGAAAACCGGCAGGAAAATCGAGCAGGCGGCTTTCATAAACTTCGGCCGACTCACGGACCCCCGGTTCAAAGCAGGCCGTTTCAAGCGCCATCACCGCGTCCAGATCGGAAACCTGCCCGGGTCTGATGACCAAATTTTCCGGAGACCTCGTCACGTACAATTCAATTCCATCCATCATGCCCGATGAACTCACAAGATAGCCATATTATCTGCTGGAGCAACCACCACCAGAGAGGATTTGGGTGCGAAGCGGCCTCGGTAATTGTGAAACTTCTATTCTTCCACGAATTTGAAAGCGGCGGGGAGGAAAGAAATAATATCGCCGGCGACCATGGCACGCTCGGTGAGAGAATCGGCGGCAAAGTCTCCCGCGACCCCATGCAAGTAGACGCTGAGAATCGCCGCCTCGAGCGGTCGGCATCCCTGCGCCAAAAACGAACCAATCATCCCGGTAAGAACATCTCCCGATCCCCCTTTGGCCATTCCGGAGTTTCCGGTCGGATTCAAATAGCACTCACCGTCGGGTGAACCGATCAGCGTCGGACTCCCCTTGAGGACCAGCACGACGTTTAGTTGGCGCGCGGTTGCGATCACAAGTTGAATTCGCTCTTGTATGTCCTCCGGCACGGTCTGGCCGGTGAGCCGGGCGAATTCTCCCGGATGCGGAGTAAGGACTAGAGGTGCCGCGTTCTTGCGATTCTGGATCAAGACAGATTCACCGGCGAAGGCATTGAGACCATCGGCGTCAAGTATGGCAGGTTTGTTTAGAGATGCGATGAGGCGGCGCACAAGTTCCTTGGTCTCATGATGCAGACCAAGTCCGGGGCCGATAGCGACAGCGTCATGTTGATCGAACAGCTTCTTGATCTCGCCAAGGCCTCGAAGAGCGAGGGCCCCTTTCTTGCCGATATCGGGAAGGCCGATTGTCATGACTTCGGTGAGCTTCTGAGCGAGCACAGATTGTAAGGTGACCGGACATCCCAGTTTGATCAGACCGCAGCCAGAACGGGAAGCTGCGAGTGAGGCCAGGGTCGCCGCACCGGTGTAGCCGGTCGAGCCTGCAAGAATGAGCAGTTTGCCGAAATCCCCTTTGTGGCCGTCTGGTTTGCGCTCCGGGAGTAACTCGGCAATGAGCTCGTCATCAATGAGATCACAGGGAAGGTTCGCTTTGGCGATGACATTTTCCGGAAGGCCGATCGGCACGACATCGATAAGCCCGGCCAGCTCGCGGCCCGGGCTGAGGAAACAGGCCGTATTTGGGACAGCCGAGCGTGTATGTCCGGTCGGAGGCCACGACGGATTGCTCGTACGAGCCGTTGTCGGCATTGAGGCCGGAAGGAAGGTCGACCGAGACGATCTCGGCATCATAGAGATTAATATGTTCGATAATTTCGGCGGCAATTCCTTTGGGAGCGCCGCTGAAGCCGGTGCCGAAGATGGCATCGACCACGCAGGAGCAGGGTTGAATTTCAGGAAGATCGGAAGCCTGGGATATTTCGGTCGGAACGGGACCGACTTTGAGCAGCCGGTCATAGTTGAGCCGGGCATCGGAAGAAAGTTTGTCGGCCGGGCCAATGAAATAAACCGAGACATGAACGCCGGCCTCGGTCAAAGCCCGCGCGATGACAAAGCCGTCACCGCCGTTGTTTCCTTTGCCGCAATAGACCACGACCCGGCTTCGTTCGGGGGGATCGAGGATTTCTTCAATGATTCGTTCGGCGATTCCCTGGCCGGCGTTTTCCATGAGGTCCGGTCCGGGGATGCCGTGATGATCGATCGTCTCTTGGTCGAGGGCGCGCATTTGCGCCGAGGTGACCAGTTTCATTCCCTCACCCGAGTATCAGGGCTTAACTCGCTTTGGCGCGCGATACTTTCTTCCTTGGCGTACCCAAAGTCTTGGGCGGTTTGAGCGGCGCATCCAGGGCGAACTTTATCGCCGGCAGAATATCCGAGAAATACTTCAGCGTCAGATGATCGCGGATTTCTCCGGGGATCTCCGGCACATCGCGACGATTGTCTTCGGGCAAGATCACCGTCTTCACTCCGGCCCGCACGGCGCCGAGCAGTTTTTCCTTCAGTCCGCCGATTGGGAGAAGCTCCCCGCGAAGCGTAATTTCGCCGGTCATGGCCAGAGCCGGTTTGACCGGACGACGCGTATACAACGAGGCCAGCGCCACCGCCATGGTAATACCGGCGGAGGGACCGTCTTTGGGAGTGGCTCCGGCCGGGACGTGAATATGAAGATCCTTGTTGTCGAATGATTCCTGGCGAATGCCAAGGTCAGCGGCATTGACCGAATGAACGACAAAGCCGCCTGGGCCGATTCTTTCATGACATTGCCCAGATGCCCGGTGAGCGTGAGGCTGTTTTTGCCGATCATCGAAGTTGCCTCGATAAAGAGCACTTCGCCGCCTACAGAAGTGTAAGCCAGTCCCGGCGCTACCCCGACCCGGCCTTTGCGCTCAAGTACTTCGCGCGTGAAACGCTGCGGTCCGAGAAGCTTGGGGATTACTTTGGAAGTCACGGTGATTTTGGACTTGGTTCCGGAGGCAATTTTGCGCGCCACCTTGCGGACAACCGAGGCGATCTCCCGCTCAAGATTCCGGAGGCCGGCCTCGCGTGTGTAGGCATCGATCAGCGACTTCAGGGCGCTGTCGTCGATGACGATTCGGGTCTTATCAAGACCATGATTTTCAATCTGCTTGGGAAGGAGGTGACGCTTGGCAATCCAGAGTTTCTCAATGTCAGTATAGCCCGGAATCGTGATCACTTCCATGCGATCGAGAAGCACCGGCGGAATCGGTTCCAGCCAGTTCGCCGTGGTGATGAAAAACACTTTTGACAGGTCGAACGGCAGATCGAGATAATGATCGGTGAAGCTGTCGTTCTGTTCCGGGTCGAGCACTTCGAGCAGGGCCGAAGCCGGGTCACCGCGGAAGTCGGAGCCAAGCTTGTCGACTTCATCAAGCATAATCACCGGGTTGTTGGTCGCAGTGCGTTTCAGACTCTGAATGATGCGGCCGGGAAGGGCGCCAATATAGGTGCGGCGATGACCGCGGATTTCGGCTTCGTCGCGCATTCCGCCAAGCGACACGCGCGCGAATTCGCGTCCCATGGCGCGGGCGATGGACTTGCCGAGCGAAGTTTTCCCGACACCGGGAGGGCCGACAAAACAGAGAATCGGTCCCTTGATATCGGATTTCAGTTTTCGGACCGCCAGATGTTCCAGAATGCGGTCTTTGACCTTTTCCAGATCGTAATGGTCTTCATCGAGAATCTTCTTGGCCTTCTTAAGATCGAGGACATCTTTGCTGGATTTTGACCAGGGAAGCATGACGAGCCAGTCAAGGTAGGTCCGCGCGACAGTATACTCGGCGGATGAGGGTTGCATATGCGAGAGCCGGTCAAGTTCTTTGTAAGCGGCCTGCTCCACTTGCGGCGGCATGGCCGCGGACTTGATCTTCCGCTCGAATTCTTCGACCTCTCCCTTGTCGTCGCCGTCGCCAAGTTCTTTCTTGATCGCTTTGAGCTGCTCGCGGAGAATATAGTCGCGCTGGGATTTGCCCAGTTCGTTGGCGGCCTGGGCCTGAATCTTCTGGGACAACTCGAGCACTTCGATCTCTTTGTTGATAGCCTGATACAGTGACTGCATCCGCTTGTGAACATCGAGTTCTTCCAGAAGCCCCTGTTTCTGCTCGATTGAGATATTCAAGTTGGAGGCGATGAAATCGGTCAGCTTGGACGGGGTGTCCTGATTTATGGCAGTTACATGGAATTCTTCGTTGAGATATGGAGCCAGATCCACCAACTGCTTGATCTGCTCGAGCAGATTTCGTTGCAGCGCTTCCAGCTGGACATCCTCGCGGATGCGCTCGTTTAACTCCTCGACTTCAGCAAGGAGATACGGGGTGGTCGAGGTAAACCGTTTGATGCGGATGCGGGTGAGCCCCTGCATGAGGAACCGCACCGTACCATCGGGGAAACGAAGCATCTTAAGAATATTTCCGGAAGTCCCAACCAAATGCAGATCATCGGGTCCCGGATTCTCTTTTTTGGGATCTTTCTGGAGAAATAGCCCGATCCGGGATCCCCGCATGAGGGCTTCATCGACCAATTTGGTCTGCTCGATCTGCTGGATCATGAGCGGCATGACCAGGAACGGGTAGACGATCGTCCCGCGGAGAGGAAGAATGGGAAGGGTCTGAGCGGCAGTCGCGTCTTCGATTATCGGCTTATCCATCACACGAGGCATATTATCACTAAGTCCTGCTTGTCGTTAACTACATCTATTATACTATCGGCGGGTCTGTTCAAAAACTGACCAGTGGCCGACCGCCCTCGGCCCGGCACCGGGTCGTTCAGCCTCAAACCCATAGAACAATAACAAGTTCCCGGTGGTCACACATTAAAACGGAAGAGGATAACATCGCCATCAGCAACGACATACTCCTTCCCTTCCAGCCGGGTTTTGCCGGCCGCTTTCAAGGCCGCCGGGGTTTGAAAGTGCACGTAGTCGTCATAATGGGTTACTTCGGCGCGAATAAAACCGCGTTCGATATCACTATGGATGACTCCGGCCGCGTGTTGGGCGTTGGTTCCCTTCCGGATAGTCCAGGCGCGAACTTCGGGTTCACCGGCGGTGAGGTAAGAGATTAGGCCCAGAAGGGCATAAGAGCGCTGGACTACCTGGTTCATGGCCGGCTGGGCGATCCCCAGCTCTTCCATAAAGGCTTTACGTTCGGCATCATCAAGAGCCACCAGCTCGGCTTCGATCTTTCCGCACACCACGACCAGTTCACGTTTTCCGCCGGCAACAAGAGTCTTGTGCTTTTCCATAATCGAAGCGGCGTTGGCCAGATCGTCTTCACCGATATTCAGCACGATCAGGAGCGGCTTTTGAGATAGAAACTGATATCCGCGAATCAATCGAGCATCTTCTTCGGGCAAATCCAATTCGAGGAGCGGGCGCTCAGCTTCGAGTGATTCGAGGCATTTGCGCAGCAGATCGAGTTCCCGTTCCTCGGACTTGTCTCCGGTTAGTCGGGATTTGCGGGTTTTCTTATCGATTGTGCCCTCAATCATGGCTTGATCGAGCAGGAGCATTTCGTCGAGGACGGTCCTGATATCTCTTTCCGGATTGGAATCCGACGTAAAAGCCCCCACCACGAGCATGAAGGCATCCATTTTGCGGAGATCCGGGTGGATTTCCAGTCCGGTGGCTTTTTTCCCTTCGCCGGAGAAGCCGGGAGCATCGAGGAATTCGATTTCGGCCTGGGTGATTTTTTTTGGTTTCACGATGTCTGCCTAGGCGCAGAAGCCGATCATCCGGGACCTTGATCACAGACCGGTGGACCGCCTGGGCGAAATCTCCCACCGTTTCCCGGGCCGCGGCGGCGGCGTTAAAAATGGTCGTTTTGCCGCTCTGCGGCTTGCCGATAATGCCAAGTTTCATAGTGAGTTAAAGCTACGCCATGCGGGGCAGGCATGCAAGGTCAATTCAGGCTCGATTTGTGAAGCATTTCCCAAAGGCAGGGTACTTTCACTCTAAAATTGATCAGATCAGTACGCTGTTGGTGTTTGCTTCGCCGCCAAGCAGGCGCGCAAGAAGGCTCAACAGGGCCGGCATCAGCGGCTGCATCGCCACCGTAGATCCGAGGTTGGCGATCCAAATTCCTGTATTCAATCGGAGGCAAGGTACTTGCCCCTTCGCGTGATGGGAGGACCCGGCTTATTTCTTGACAAGGCCGCGAAGGATTTTCAGGTTCTCGATATCTTCCAGCAGTTCTTCTTCTTTGGGGGTCTCGATCACCATCGGGACTTTGGCGAGTTTCTTGTCATTGACAATGTTCCGAAACCCCTCCAGGCCGATTTCCCCTTTTCCAATATGCTCGTGCCGGTCGACCTTGGAGCCGAGTCCTTTCTTGCTGTCGTTCAGATGCATTACCCGAAGCTTGTCCAGCCCGACCATGTCATCGAATTTCTTCATCGTCGCCTTGTAGTCGGCGGGATCGATAATGGGATAGCCGGCCGCGAAGACGTGGCAGGTATCCATGCAGACGCCAATGTGCTCCTTGTTTTCGACTCCGTTAATCATAAAGGCGATCTGCTCAAAAGTATAGCCGAGATTGGAACCCTGCCCGGCGGTCGTCTCCAGACAGACGGTCACGCTGTTGGTCTTGAGTTCGTCGAAGATCTTGTTGAGGTTGGCGGTAATCGCCTTCATGCCGACTTCTTCCCCCGAGCCGACGTGCGAGCCGGGATGTATGACGAGATTGGGAATTTTAAGCAGGTTGCACCGCTCGACTTCTTCCTTGAAACCGTCATAGGACTTCGTGTTCAGGGCCTTGTCGGGAGAACCGAGATTGATCAGATAACTCGAGTGGGAGCAGGCGACGGTGATGCCGGTTTCTTCAATCGCGGCGAAGAACTTGTCGAGTTCCTCGGTCGCCAGTTTCTTGGCCCGCCATTGGTTGTTGGACTTGTTGAACATCTGAATGACATCGCACGTGGCGGTTTTGCCCCGGGTAATGGCGTTAAAGACTCCCCCTTCGATTGATTCATGGGCTCCAAATTTCATGATGCCGTGATCCTTCGTGAGCTGAATGTTGTCAAAAAATAGCCAACATGGAGCCAGTTCGCAACCGGCAAATCGCGGGCGGCCGGCTCAGCGAATATTGAGCGCCAGGAGTTTGGGCTCGGTCATGTCCTCGATCGCATAGCGCACCCCCTCGCGCCCCAGCCCCGAGGCTTTGACTCCCCCGTACGGCATGTGATCGGCTCGGTAAGTGGGCACATCGTTGACGATGACGCCGCCGGTGTCGATCCGCCGGAAGGCGTACATGATATCATTCATTCGGTTGGTAAACAGGCCGGCCTGCAAGCCGAATTCCGAGTGGTTAACCGCCTCGACGGCAGACTTGAAATCACGATACCTCTCAATCACCGCGACCGGCGCAAAAACTTCCTTTGAGCAGACCGCCATCTCAGGTTTGACGTCGGTGAGAAGGGTTGGCTCCATCAACCGTCCTTTGGCTTTGCCGCCGCACAGAAGTTTCGCCCCTCCGCGAACAGCTTCCTCGATCCAGGAGAGAGTTCTTTCGGCAGCGGCGGTATCGACCAGGGCTCCCATATCGGTACCCGGATCACGAGGATCGCCGACTTTCAGTTTACCGGCGCGCTCTACGAGCATTTCTGAGAAACGGTCGTGGATCGATTCATGAAGAAAGATCCGTTGGACGGAGATGCAGGATTGACCGGCCTGGGCGAACGCGCCGAAAGTGATGCGATCGGCGGCATAGGGGAGGTCAGCGTCATCCGCGACAATCACACCCGCATTCCCGCCCAATTCCAGGACAACCGGTTTGTGAGCGGCGTTCAGCTTGATCCACCAGCCAACCTCGGCCGAGCCGGTGAACGTGATCAGTTTGACGAGGGGATCTTCGAGAAGGGGGGACGCATTTTGGGCCGAGCCCGGAAGAATCGAAACAGCACCTTTCGGATACTCGGTTTGATCGATCAACTCCCCCAGCATCAAGGCCATTAGCGGAGTCTTGCTTGCCGGCTTGAGCACGATACTGTTGCCGGAGGCGATTGCCGGTCCGATTTTGTGCGCAACCAGATTCAGCGGAAAATTAAACGGGGTAATCGCGCCGATAACACCGCGAGGAAAGCGGCGAAGAAGCCCTAGGCGTCCCTCGCTACCGTGCTGCCAATCGAGGTCAATGAGTTCCCCCCCGACACGTTTGGCCTCTTCGGCTGAGGTCCGGAACACGCCGACCGCACGGGTAACTTCAGCTCGCGAATCTTTGATAGCTTTGCCGACTTCTGAAGTCATGACTTGGGCAAACTCTTCGTGGCGGGCCTCGAGCAAATCGGCCAGTTGTTGACAAACCGATTCGCGCTGGTATGCTGACAATTCGCGGGTCGAGGCGAAAGCGGCCTGGGCCCGGTCGATAGCGACAAGAAAATCTTCACGGCTCGCGGCGGCAACAGTGCCGGCGACCGAATCATCATAAGGGGAACTGACCGTAATTCGCTCGTTCGAGTCAATCCATTCTCCGGCTCGATACATTTTGTAATGTTTGGGCATCTCACTCTCCTTGACGCATTCGTCGAAAATTCAGTTCGCATGATAGCGTTCGGCCGAGCAGAACTCAACTCCCCGGGTGCGCTGACTCGTGCATTGAGCGTCCGTGTTTGGGCTGTGGGAAATTCCCCACACTGCGAGAACGGTCCCCTTATTTCGCTTTGGCTGGTTTTGAGATATGGGACCGTCCCCGCACTTTTGCTCGCCGACGATTGCGTCCAAGCCCTTATTTAACAACAGCATAAGATGTCCGAAAGGAGGCTTTGGATTCGCTCTCTCGCTGGGCATGCCGTTTACATTACCCGAGGTCAAAGAAGGGTCATAGTTATGGCGAAGAAACCTACCGTAAGAGTCAATGATAAGGGAATTACGATACTCGAGGTTATGATCGCGATCGTGATTCTGTCACTATCCCTCCTGTTGCTTTTGAACATGGCGATGGTCGCTTTGGACGGCAACGACTGGTCGAACAAGACTACGGTCGCCACTCAGATGCTTCAGGACAAGCTGGAGCAGTTGCGCGGAACCCAGGCTTTCTCGAACGGTTCCGACTCCACCTCCGGCGTTACCCGCTCCTGGACCGTTGCGAGCGCCGGGCATCACCTGCGCCAGGTCACCGTCCAGGTCAATTGGAAGAACATCAAAGGACAGACCAAGTCCAACGCGGTGACCGCTCTGATCGAGACCGACTCGATTTAGGGCCGCCCGAGCAGACCGGCCGAATTACTGTGTGTCATAAGAGGAAAGCCATGACGAAGTTAAGCTTGCGCCGCAAAAAGGACTGGGGGTTTTCCCTGGTCGAAGTAATGATCGCGCTGTTGCTGTCGGCGGTGGTGACGACGGCGGCCTTCAAGGCCTATGTCGACCAGCACAAGAACTACCTGATCCAGGATGATATAACGAACATCCAGCAAAACGCGCGCGCATCGCTGGATGAATTGTCGCGGCAAATTCGGATGGCCGGGTTACCAGCTTCCGAACGGTCTGGCTTCGATCCTGGCGTCGAACACCAACCCCGACACTATTACGATTACCTATCATGAGTCAGGCTGCGATACATATCTAGGCGCGACGATGACCGCTACGACTGCCGACCTGGTGTGCGGAAGCGCAGTGGGCTGTTTCGCGCCGGGGCAGTGGGCTTACATCTGGGAAGCGGATTCGGCCAAAGGGGAATGGTTTTTGATTTCGAATGTCCAGCCCGGCTCAAATCATCTGCAGCATACCTCCATGGCCCTGAGCCGGATCTATGGCGCCAATTCAAGCGTACTGTCGATAACGCAGATCAAGTTTTATCTCAATCGTGCGGATACCACGCATCCCGAATTGATGATGAGTTCCATCAACGGGACTCCTCAGATTTATGCGGATGACATCTCCGATCTGCAGTTCACCTACCGGCTCAAAAACGGAACAACCGTCGATGTCCCGGTGAATTACCAGGACGTCGTCGAAGTTCTGATATCGATCACCGGCCGATCGACCAACCCTGATCCGGATCTTCCGGCAGGCAAGCAGTATCGGTACCGCACTTTCAACACTTCCGTCATGCTGAGGAACCAGGGCGTGTAAATCGGGGAAGGCAGAAATATGAAGAAGTCCGGGACACTGAAGAATTCAAGCCGGGGGTTTTCCCTGGTGGAAGTCATGATCGCGCTGCTCTTGTCGGCGGTGGTCACGAGCGCGGCGTTCAAGGCCTATGTAAGCCAGCATAAGAATTATATGATTCAGGATGATATCACAAATATTCAGCAGAATGCACGGGCGTCGCTGGATGAGCTGACGCGCCAGGTGCGGATGGCCGGCTACCAGCTCCCCAACGGGCTGCCGTCCATACTGGCTTCCAATACGAATCCGGACACGATTACGATCACCTACCACCAGTCCGGGTGCGACACGTATTTGAGTGCCGCCATGCCGCAGCCGTCGGCGGAGCTCAAGTGCGGCAGCGACGTGTCATGTTTTTCCGTGGGCCAGTGGGTGTATATTTGGGAAGCCGACTCCGCGAAAGGGGAATGGCTCAACCTTACCCAGGTCCAGGCGGGCTCGAATCACTTGCAGCACAACACCATGAGCCTGAGCCGAAAGTATGGCGCCAACTCGAATGTCCTGTCGATCACCCAACTGAAATTTTACGTCGACCGATCCGACACGACGCATCCCAAGCTGATGATGGCTCCAATCTCCGGCGTCGCGCAGATCTACGCCGATGACATCTCCGATCTGCAGTTCACGTACCGGCTCAAGAACGGAACCACGGTCGACGTGCCGGCGAGCTACCAGGACGTGGTCGAAGTGCTCATTGCGGTGACGGGCCGATCCACCAATCCCGATCCGGACCGTCCGGCCGGCAAGCAGTACCGATACCGTACGTTCAATACTTCAGTAATGTTAAGAAATCAGGGCGTTTAACAAGCAGGTTACTATGCGAATCTCGAAAATCAAATCCGAGCGGGGAATGGCGGCGTTGGTCGCGCTGCTCTTGGTCGGCATGCTGACCATCATTGGTCTGGCGGCTCTATCGACCTCCAATGATGAGGTTCAGGTGACCGGCAATCAGCTCCAGGAAACGCAGGCGTTTTATGCCGCGGAATCCGGGCTGGATGCCTCGGTGGCCACTTTGGAAGCTCATTATGATACGGCCAATTCGACCCCGACCGTGATGCCGAGCGGTCAGCAGGATCTGAACAACTGCTCGGTCACCTACAATACGGTCGACAACGGCGCCCCGTCATTCAAGGTGCTGAATTTTGGATCGCTCTCCGGGTTGCATGCCCTGGTGAAATCGTTTTCGCTGGTGGCGACCGGAGCGGGACAGGCTCATGACGCCTCGGTCACGCTTCGCGAGACCTTCCAGGTGTCCCTGGTGCCGCTGTTCCAGTTTGCCGTTTTCTACGGCAACGATCTGGAAATCGCTCCCGGACCTGATATGAATTTGATCGGGCGTGTCCACTCCAACGGCAACCTGTACATTCAGTCCGATAACAATCTCACGCTGAACAGCTACCTGACGGCTTCGGGCAATATCATTCATGGCCGAAAAGGCCCGGGCGGAACCGGAACTGGGGATGTTGAAATCAAGAACGGCTCCGGCACGCTCGAGAGCATGAAGAATACCGACGGCACCTGGCTGGACAGCAATTATCCCAAGTGGTACGATTCAGCCATCGCCCGCTGGAACGGGCGCGTGGAAGACAAGTCGATGGGTGTGCTGCCGATGAACCTCCCCCTGACCAGTTCCGGCGATCCGCACAAAATAATCGAGCCGGCCGCGGGCGGTAATGCAGATTCATATGAAAACCAGGCCACGCTCAAGTTCATCAATAACAAGGCGTATCAGTTGCAATCCGGCAGCTGGACCGATGTAACAGCCGACATGACGGCCAAGGGAATCATTACCTATACGCCGAACAAGTTCACCGATGGTCGCGAAGGGAAAGTTGTGGACGTGACCGATCTTGACGTGACCAAACTGCAGTCCAATGGGTACTGGCCTTCCAACGACATCATCTATTTTTCGCAGACGGTAACCGCCGGCGCTGACTTCCCGGCACTGCGTCTGACCAACGGCGCGACCCTGGCGGCTCCTTTGACCGTGGCCAGCGCCAATCCGGTCTATACTTTGGGTGACTACAATTCAAATAACAAAAAAGCGGCGGCCATTCTGGCCGATGCCTTCACCATTCTGTCCAACGCCTGGGGCTCCGGCAACTACGATACCAAGGGAGCGCTGGCGCAGAGCAATCGGCCCGGTTCCAATACGACCGTCAACGTGGCTTACGCCACCGGAAACGTCAATACGACCTCGACCACCTACAACGGCGGTTTCGAAAACCTGGTTCGATTCCTGGAGAACTGGTCCGGCAAGACTTTGACCTGGGCCGGCTCCGGTATCTGCCTCTGGAATTCCAAACAGGCAGTGGGAACGTGGAACGGCAACTACTACACGCCGCCGTCACGAAACTGGCAGTACGATACCGCTTTTGACGATCCGAACAATCTTCCTCCGGGCACCCCGACCGTGCGTACGTTCCAACGCGTCGGTTGGAGCCAGGATAACGTCGGCTACGCCGGAAACTAGAACGACTTAGCAGGCACAAGAGAAAGCCCGCCATCGGCGGGCTTTTTTTATCAGCATGAACCGAACTTCTACTGAATCACCAGATCGTAGGGGACCCGCGCATACAAGCCGGCCTCTGTAAGTGTCCCGAGCGACGCGGAGGCGGTCTGGATTGCTTGCCTGGAGCTTCGGCCGAACAGGCCGATCAAACTGCTCAACAAGGGCGGGGATGGGAACACGAACAGGGGACGGTTGATCGGATACAGGACAACATCGAAGTTGTGGATTCTGGCCTCTCGGGCGGCAAAATCCAGGGTTTGTTTCAGTCCGCCAATTTGGTCGATCAGCCCATTTGCTTTGGCCTCGGCGCCGGTCCAGACGCGCCCACGGCCGAGAGCATCGATGGAGTCTCGGGAGAGGGCCCGGTTGGCTGCCACCAGGTCGACAAAGTGATCGTAGAAGGCTTTGATCTGGCTGAAATATTTCGCGCGTTCCTCGTCGCTAAACGGCCGCAGGCTGGTCATCATACCGGCAAATTTCCCCCGCGTGTACAGCTCTTTTCCCAGTGCGATCTTTTGATACAGTCCGCTGAAATCCGGTTTGCCGCCAAAGATGCCGACCGATCCGGTAATCGTACCGGGGCTGGCAAAAAGTCTTTTGGCCGGCATGGCGGCGTAAAATCCGCCCGAAGCCGCCGTATTCGCCATTGAGACATAGAGCGGTTTGCGCGCGGCGGAAATCTGTCCGACATGAAAAATCTCATCGGAAGCCAGCGCTTCGCCCCCCGGTGAATCTATTCTCATCACGACCGCCGCCACCCGGTGATCGCGATTCGCCTGGTCAAAACCTTTGGCCATAGATGAAGGGGTGACCGTCTCTCCCCCGGCAAAAGGGGAGTCGCCGCCGGAGCTTTCGGAGATGTCTCCTTCGGCGACAACCACTGCCAGCACCGGGCGCGATTGCCATGCGTAGTTGGCCGCGGTGTCCGCCAGATACTGCTGCAGCGAAAGCGGGCGCGCATTTCCGAGACTGCTGTCAACCTGGTCGGCGTAACAGAGTCCATCGACCAATCGGGAGTTAAGCGCATCACGCGAAGTAAACGGCCCTTGATCGATCAATTTACGCACTGAGTCAGAACTCAGGCTTCGACCGGAAGCTATCCCCTCGATGAATTGACCGTGAAGGACGTCGAGCAGCCGATTAAGCTGCTCGCGATTTTCATCACTGGACGCCGTGCGCGTATACGGCTCGGCCGCCGTCTTATAGGCGCCGATCCTGACCATGTCCGCCTTGACGCCGAGCTTTTCCATGGTGCCGGCGTAAAACGTCAGCTCGGCGCGAAGCCCGATGAGATCAACTGAGAGACCGGAGGGATGAAGATCAGATTGGCGGCGCTGGCTGTGTAGTAAGTCAGGTTTCCGGGATTGTTCAAGTAGCAAACGACCCGCTTCCCTTGGCTCCGAATGGTCTGGATGGCATCACGGATTTCCTGCGCCCGCGCAAACCCGAGGGCCGGCTCTCCCATATAGACTACCACTTCCTTGATATAGGGGTCGGAAGCCGCGCGATAAAGCGAGAGCAGCACCGACGAATATGGGGTGGACTTGTGACCAATGATCGGCTGCGGAGGATTCTCCGGCAGGGAACCGGAGAGGCCAATATTCAGGCGTTTGGTCGGATCTTTTAGAATGGACGGTTGGCGCAGAGTGGAGATCCCGACATAGGCGGTCGTGCCCAGCCCTTTAGCGTTCTTGGAAAACGTGCTCTTGGAGCCGACAAAATATTTCAGCAGGTTGGCGCGCACACCGACCTGGAAGTTCTTGTGCGAATCAATGTAACCGTCGATAAACAGTCCGGGGATCGGCGTGAACTGGGCGTTGTAGACAAAATCGGCATCGGCGAATCTGGTTTTGGTCGACAACATCATATCGACCGCCAGGGTAAATTTGGAACCGGCCGGTTGGTAGCCGATGGAATAGCGCTCCTCGATCAGGGATTTCTCACCATTGACTCTTGCCTGATTGAGGTTGGAGAACACGGCGGCCCAACTCACCGGGCTTTCTCCCTGCTTTAGAAAGCCGACACTCCACAAGTGTTGTTTCTGGTATTCGCCCGGTCCGTCCTTAAAATACCGGTAGGAACCGCCAAGGGAGAAAGAGCTGCCCAGCGGTACCCCTGTGGCGATCAGATATTCATGAAAGTCCTGCCCGGTGGGATTGTGGAGAGAGCGATAAGCAACAGCCATATCCTGGAGGCTGGCCACCCCACCCCAGCTCTTTGCAAACTCGCGGTCAAAGTAATCTGCCATGAATTGGGCGCCGGAGGCGCGGTACCGTCCCAGTCCGCCCGGGTTAATCCAAGCGGCTTCCGTACCAAAGACGGTGGAAGCCGGCTGGTAGTAGAAAACGCCCGAGGGGATGACAAGGCGCTCGTTATTCTGAGCGTGAACCGAACATGCCAATTGTATGGCAAACCCGAGGGTCAATGCTGCCGCGACGATTTTGGATTTGGTCATTCGCCTTTTACTCCGCGTACATAGATGTTCCCTTTGCCCCGAATTGAGCCGGAGATATCGGCGTCCCCCTTGCCCAAGCGAAGACTGAGCCGGTTGCGCTCGACCAAATCGGATCGAAACGGAAAATTCTTGGCCTGGATTACGCCGTCCTCATCAACTTTCAGCGAAAGCACAGCCGAGAGGGAGTCCGGTATCGAGAGTTCGATATCCTCGTACTGATTGGTAATGACCAACTGGCCGCCGTTCATCCGGGAGAGTTCGAGGATGATCGGGCCGCTGTTATTGCGGATGAAATTGCCGGTGCCGGAAGGCTGGTAGTCGCTGACGTCGATGCGGCCATAGCTGTTTTTGATGTTAATACCGCCCACGATCCGATCGACCTTGATGTCTCCCCCGTCGTTGCGGAATTTCGCCTGGCCCTCGGGGCACTTGATGTCCCGGGCGATGATCGCTTCGTTGGTGGTCGAGACCGACAAGTCACCGGTGATCTTCTCGAGATTGATGCGGCGATTCGAAGTTGTTAAATCGAGCGTCCCGGAGACATCGGAAATGTCCAGCCGCCCCAGCGAGGCATGCACAATAAAGGACTTGAACGGCCCGACGGCGGTGACATCAAACGAGGAAGCATCGATATCGATCAGGCAGTTCTCCGGAACCGTGATTACCGCTTCGACAATGCCGGCTTCATCCGCCTGCTTCCAGGGGGCCGGGTTAGGGGCGCGCATTTCGAGCCGGACCTCCTCAGCCGATGTCCCCAACTGGACAGAGATAAGATCGATGTAATCGATACCCTTGTCACGATCGGCGGCCCGAGATTGCTTGGTGTAGGTGACCATGACGTTTTTCCCGGGATCGGTCTGGATCTGCAGCTTTCCGCCTAACCCGACCGCGGATTTGATGAAAATGGTCTTCTGCGCCCCGATTTGCGTGACCGCTTTGAGGTCCTTGGTGGAAAAGAGCCCCTTCTCCTTCTCGATGATCTCCTGTGCCGCCACCGAAGCAGACAGCAGGCAGATCATGACCGGAATCCAACGGCACAGGAAGACCGGTCGAATCCTTATTTTTGGTTTGAGGGCCAACTGTATATCTCCTTCATCAAGATCGATCCCGCCACGGCCGCGTTAAGCGACTCCACCCGGTCCGAATGCTCGATCTTCACTTTGCCTTCGGCCGCCTTAAGCATGGTCTCGGAAAGGCCTTCTGCCTCGGAACCAACCGCCAATATGATTTTTCGGCCGTCGAGTTCGCGAGCCATTGAGTGCACTGTCATGTTTCCGAGCGGGGCTGCCGCAATCAATGCAGTGTCGCTTCGCCCGGCCAAATCGAGCACGTGATCGGCGGCGGCTTGAAACACGCGGGCGCCGAAAATCGCTCCGGCCGAGGCGCGCACGACTTTGGGCGAATACGGTTCCGCGGTCTGACCGATACAGATCACTGCGTCGAATCCAAACGCCTGGGCCGAGCGTATCAGCGTCCCCAGATTGCCGGGATCACCGACGTTCTCACACACTAAACAGTTACGAAACCCTGAATCGGAAAGTTCGGCAAGGTCCCTGGCCGGGATTTGAAACCGAGCGACCAACCCTTGCGGCGCCTCAGTATCCGCCAGCGATTCCAACTGTCGAGCGGTGACCGGCTCGACTCTGACACCCCTTGTGCGGAACTGATGTATCAGACTCTCGGCCCGGCTGTGCGGCTCACCGGCGGTACAAAGCACCAGGTCGGGCCAGAACCGGAAACGGGCCGCCTCTTCGAGGAGGCGGATTCCTTCGGCAAGAAATCTTTGTTTCTGCTTTCGTCCTTTTTTGGTCAGGAGCGATTGTATATCTTTTAGTTCCGTCCGAGTCAACGACACGATAACTTCCGCGATAATATGGTGAACCAATGAATCGGCGGATGCGCGGCTTTAGCAAGTGAAAACTGGTCGGCTTCTCATACTGCTGCTGGCAGCGATTCTCCCTCGCTCAGCCGAATCACTCGATACCCTGAAGATCGGCGGCCTGAACGGGCTTGACCCGTATCACACGGCCGAGACCTATCCGATAGTACTGGCACTTTCCGGCGGCGGTGCGCGCGGTCTCTCCTCGATCGGCGTTCTCAGAGCCTTTGAGGAAAAGGGGATCGTGGTAACCGGAATTGCCGGGACCTCAATCGGCGGGGTGGTCGGCGGTCTCTACTCCTGCGGATTCTCGGCGGACCAGCTTGCCAGCATTGTCCGGAATACTGATTTCAACGAACTGTTTGCCAATCGGCCGGCCCGCTCGACTATGTTCCTGACCCAGCGCCAGGAGCGGGACCGACATGTGATCATGGTTCGGCTCGACGGTTTCCAGCCGCGCATTCCCCAGGGATTAACTTCCGGCCAATTGCTGACCTCGCTTCTGAGCAGCCTGACTTCACGGGCGATGTATCAGTCGGGCGGAGATTTTTCCAGACTCAAGATCCCGTTCCGGGCGGTCACGACTGATGTCGTCAGCGGCCAGATGGATGTCCTGTCGAAGGGATCGCTGGCCGATGCCATGCGGGCGACGATGGCGTTTCCCCTGGCATTCACCGGTGTGGAAGACGGCGGGCGACTGCTCATGGATGGCGGAATGGTGGCGCCGGTGCCGGTCGAAGTAGCCCGCTCGCTGGGGGACAGCAGTTCTTTCGTCGTGGCGGTGAATACGACCAGTCCCCTTCTCCCGAAGGAGAAGCTCAAGACGCCGCTGGATATTGCCCATCAGGTGACTACGATCATGACGGCCGACCAACTGGCGGACCAGATGAAGCTGGCGGATTTTGTGATAACCCCGGACCTCCGCAATTATTCCGCAGCCGATTTCAATGACAAAGACTCCTTGATTGCGATCGGGTATCGGATCGGGAAGAGGGCGGCCGACAGCATCATCGCCGTGTTGAGCCGCCGTCCGGATACCGCTCACCTGTTTGTCGCGAGCGTGAAGCTGAATCAGACTGATTCGGTGCTGGCGTTCGCGCTTCGCACCCAGGTCCAGGGGAAGACGCTCACCCGAAAGGAACTGCAGAATCGGTTGAGTTCGATCGTGCGGGACTTTGGCTTGTTTGAACTCGATGCTACCTTGACGCGCTGCAGCCTGGCGGCACAGGATCCGGTCCCGATGCCGCCATATTGTCTGGCGGTCTCCGCCATGCGGACAATTTCGCGAGACAAAGCTCATATCAGGTTTTCAGGGGTAACCCATTACCCGGTAGACTCACTTGTTCACCTGATGGACCTTCCGAATTCCGAGATCACGGCGGCAGTCCTGGGACGCAGCCTCGAGCGGGTACTGAATCTGTATCACCTTGACGGTTACGATCTGGCTGATGTTCGAGGTGTGACCATCGATCCGGACAGTGCGCTGATCTCGATAACGATTGATGAAGCGGTGATAAGCCGAATCGATGTCGAGAAGAATCGCCGCACGCGCGACTGGCTAGTCCGTTCCTATGCGCCGCTTCGAGTGGGGCAACTATATTCGACACGGCGGGCCGACCAGGGAACGGACAACCTGTACGGAACCGATCTGTTCGAGCGGGTGAGCATTATTCCCAGGCGTGAACGGGACAGCGCGGTGGCGGATATCACCGTCGAGGAGCGCCCGTCGGTGCAGGTCCGTCTCGGCTGGCACTGGGACGACGAATTTCAATCCGAACAATTTGCCGAACTTCTGAACGACAACCTGATGGGGGTCGGTCTGGAATATCTGCTCCATGCCCAGTATTCCAAGGAGCGTCAGTTGTATTACGGCGAAATGAAATTGAACCGAATATTCAAGAGCTACCTGACCAGCCAACTGCAGCTCTACCACAGCCGGCTCGATCGACCGCTATATGCCGGAACGGACTCCATTGTTGCGGTGAGGGACGAAGACCGCACCGGTGCATCGCTGCGCGTGGGTCAGCAAATTGCCCGGCTCGGGACGGTTTCGGGGGGGTTGAAGATCGAGCAAGTGCAGTTCAAGGACAGCCGGGGCGGCGGCACCCAGAAGCTTAATCTGAGCATTCTCTCGATCGAGTCACTGGTGGAGACGTTTGATCGGTGGCCGTATCCGTCGTCCGGAAAGAAGCATTTGCTGGAGCTGCAGTCATCCGGGAAAGCGCTCGGCGGGGAGGCCGAGTTCACCAAGTTCTTCACGTCGCTCGAAGCATATTTCCCGCTCGGACACCTGGTGAATTATCATCCCAGGCTTTCCATTGGTCTTTCCAAAGAAGGACTTCCGCCCACCGAACAGTTCTATATGGGAGGGCAGCAGTCCTTCGCGGGCCTGAAAACTTTCCAGCGAAGCGGCGACAAGATGTTTCTGCTCAATCAGGAACTTCGCTTCAAACTCCCGTTTCGCTTCTATCTTATTGGCCGGTACGATCTGGGCGAAGTGTACTCGACCATCGAGCAGGTCAAACTGCGCAACCTGCACCACGGCGTGGGTCTGACGCTGGCGTACGATTCGTTTCTCGGGCCGGTCGAACTCGCCTATGGCGCATCGGACTCCGATAACCGGCGGGTTTACTTCAGCGCCGGGCTGAGCTTCTAACCGCTTTTCTTATCACCATCACACAGTTGCCCCGAAGGGGATCCGGAAATAGAGCGCAGAAAGTGCGAGCGGTGTGACGGTGTCTCAGTTTTGTACCGGTTGTCGGGCGTTTCTCCTTGACGCGTGGACCGCTCAGGCCTATCTTTCTCTCAGGCTGTAACCCGGAATTAGTTGCGGGGCGGCGACCTCACATTCGCCGCTTGCCATCCATCATATAGACAGCCTCTTAATCCCCGATTCTTATGTAACCTTCACCCTTCCGACTGTACTGCATCCGGTATGGCCTTTTAACGAAGGGAGAATGTATGACACCACCGCTTCCTGCGGCCGGCGAGGTGTGTGACCCTGGCCCGTTCTCGGGAAGCAACGGTATTACCACGGTGAAAGAAGGACCGCAATCGGCTACTGGAAGAACAACTTCTGATAGCTGAGCCGGAACACTCCCGGGGCTACGGAAATGGCCCAACTGTCGGTCCTCTGATCTCAAGAGATCAATAACACGCTCAAACTCTCTGCTCGGAGAGACAAACGCGGGAGCTCCGGAACTGGCGGGATCACTTCCCAAGTGGTTTCGCCTTCTCCGCAATGCTATCACGGACCCGGCGACCGGGGAGGTCGCCGGGTTCTTTTATTGGCGACAACACGTTGTTGCCGGCATCCCATAGTGATCGCCGGACAAAGGTCTTCCCCGAGGGCCCCCATCCCACCCAATTGCTCAAAGCATGCACATTCTTTCCGCGTAACATATTGTCCCGCAGTAGGTAATACCGGCAAGCGCGCTCCCGGCTTCCCGGCGGCATCCCCCTTGCAATTACTCCCGGTGAGACAACCCTGCAACAAGGTGGGTAGTGATGAAGGTCAAATTCGTGCTGACTATGGATGACGTGGTTGTGAATGGCCAGAAGATCGACCAGATCGTAATGGACTGGGAGACGGATGTCGACCAGCAGGAGATCCTGGAAGTCTCTCACCAGTGGATCACGACCCAGAATTTCCTCACCAAACGGATGGTTGGCCTTTCCCGCGTGGGAGAATCCTCCCTGACGATAGAACCTCTCGAGGGAGAATAAGAATGGACGTCGCCAGCCTCTGGTCCGCTGTAAAACAGATTATGGAGAGTCTGTGGGATAAGATCCTGGCGTTTGTCGATGGGCTCGGCCCGATTCGTGAGACTATCCTCACGCATTTCGGGCAGACCGGCCTGATCGCGACGTACATAGCCCTCGGCGTTATTGCGATCCTGGTAATCCATCGGCTCCTTAAGATAACCTTTGCTGCTCTCAAGTATCTTGTGGTCCCGTCGATAGTTCTGGCCTATGTCGGAACCCTCATTCTGCCGTACTCTTTCGTATTCTTGCTTCCGATAACTGTTTCGCTCTGTTCCCTGGTACTTCTGTTCAAGGCCTAACGCCATATCTAGAGGCATTCTGCCCGACTTTCCGCCGATTCTGAAGTCGAAATCCTCCTCACAAATTCCCCCTATAATTTTCTCGTTCAATAAGTTAACCGTTTCACCACGGCTTGGCAGTAAGGTTGCAGTACTTACGGTGGGTAGGTGTATCGAAACGGGGACAATTTCATGGAAAAAGACAAGTGTTGTATCAGCTGCGGTCGGCCCTTGGTTGAGAGAAATCAGATCTGGTCTTGTCTTTACTGCAATGCCGATGTCAGCGATTTCCATGTTTTCACCGAACAGGCCGACTCCGAAGATTATGCTTTCATTGAGTGCCCCGGAGCAACTTTGTACGTTCCCGGAACGAATGAGGTGTCGCAGGGGGCGCAATTCCTCGATGACAACGATCCCTCTAAGGGATTCAAGATTATTGACCGTCCCGTGTACGCCCCGACCCATACCAAACTTCGCCGGATAAAGAAGGACGCTGTCGGCAAGATCCGCCGCTGTCAGGGGTGCCAGGATTACACGATTCGGATGCGCCGCCCCGAGGGGCCCGACTTCTTCATTCCATCCCCCAAATATCCGGGCCGCAAGAAGCTCAAAACCGTGAGCCATCGTTCCATCGCCTGAAATCTCATTTTCACGCTCCCCCGCCGCAACCTCGCATTTCATCTCTGCGTATAGCTTGTATCAGCGATGTAAACAGTGAATTGGAGGCGACGTGAAAGCGGGTCTAACAATTATTGCCGTCGGATTGATCGCGATCGGTTTGCTCTCAGTGACCGCCGGCTTTGCGCGGGGAGGATTCCACCACTGGAGCTTCGCCATCAACGGCGAGCAGGGCTCCGGCAAATTGACGACCGAGGAAAGGTCGGTTCCGTCGTTCACCCGGATTGAAAGCAATCTTGGACTGAATTTGATTGTGCATGTCGGGTCGCCGCAGAAAGTCACGGTGACTATCGACGACAATCTGATTGACAATATCCGGACTCAGGTTCACGACGGAGTTTTGGAGATCTCTTCGCGCCATTCTTTCAGCACCGATCATGACGCGACGATCGAAATTACCATGCCCGCGATTGAAGCGGTGACTTCCAATGGCTCAGGGAATGTGGAAATTCACGATCTCAAGGGAGACAAGTTCGCGTATGAGTTGGCAGGATCAGGGAATTTCAGCGCGAACGGTTCAATCGATAAGTTGTCGATCGAGATCAATGGCTCCGGCAGCGCCGATACTCGACTCGTGTCGGCCAAAAACGTTGATGTATCCATCAGCGGCTCAGGTGAAGCGCGCGTTGCGGCCAAGAATAGTCTAAGCGTTGATATCAGCGGCAGCGGCAGTGTCTCGTATTCCGGAAATCCTGAACATGTGCACCAAAGCGTTTCGGGCTCAGGATCGGTGGAGCGCGTGAATTCGATTTAGAGCTTCCTTCCCCTTTTCCATAACAGATGGGTCGAGAGTCGCACACTTTCGGCCCATTTTTATGGCTTTGGTTTCTCGCGAATTTCGGCTGAATTTTGCCGGATCGGAGCAGGCTTGAAAAGCAAGACCTCATTTAGCTTTATTGGGTCCCGATTCCGGCACTAAATCAGTATCACATAATAAGTTAACTGGGTGTTTTTACTTGCATTCCGCTCAACAAATGGGTATCTTGTGACGTTCATTATTATGGACTCGTTAAGGAGAGGTTTACGCCGCGAAAAGCCGGTAAAATGCAGCCGATCAGCCAAGCGGTTGAGTCGCTGGTCGACACCGTCGGGTTCAAGCAGAGATACGATGCCTACCAGGTTGTATCGCGCTGGCCGGAGTTGGTGGGGGAGCAGATTGCCAATCGCGCTCGGGCGGTGAAGTTCGATGACGGTACCCTGTATGTGGTGGTGGAAGATGCCGCCTGGAGACAGAACCTGTCGATGGAGCTCGAAAATATTTTGAAGCAAGTTCGCAGTCATCCTTTTGGACGAGTCGTAACGCAAGTTCGATTGATCGCACACGAGAGAGGAAACTAGGCCCGATGGCTACTGAAGTAGAAGAACAAGAAAAACGGGAAGAGGCCAAGAGAAGCGGGCAATCGTATGATGCTTCGAGCATCACCGTGCTCAAGGGACTGGAAGCAGTCCAGCGCCGCCCCGCAATGTATATCGGCGATGTCGGCCAGCGCGGCCTGCACCACATGGTCTATGAGGTGGTCGATAACTCGATCGACGAGGCTATGGCCGGGTACTGCGACACGATCAATGTCGAGATGAATGAAGACAACTCGATTAGCGTCACCGACAACGGGCGAGGCATTCCGGTGGAACTTCATCCGGAACAGAAAGTGTCGGCGCTTGAAGTCGTGATGTGTACGCTCCATGCCGGCGGCAAGTTTTCACACGACAGCTACAAAGTATCCGGCGGTTTGCATGGAGTGGGTGTATCGGTCGTCAATGCCCTGTCCGAGACCTGCGTGGTAGAAGTACAGCGTGATGGCGGCCTGTATCGGCAGGAATATCATCGCGGACACCCGGTCAAACCGGTGGCGAAAGTCGGCGCCGCCAAGAAAACCGGCACCAAGACGACTTTCCTGGCGGACAGCGAAATATTCAGCAAGGTCGAATACAAATTTGATATTATCGCCTCCCGACTGCGGGAACTGGCGTTTCTGAATCAGGGGCTGGCGATCATCCTGACCGATCATCGCACCAAGAAAGAAGTCACCTTCAAGTTCAAAGGGGGACTGTCGGCCTTTGTGGAATATCTCAACGAAAATAAAACCGTGCTGTTCAACAAGCCGATTCATTTCCAGAAGGCACGGGACGGCGTCGAAGTGGACATTGCCCTGCAGTACAACGATGGTTATTCCGAGGCAGTCTTCTCGTATGTGAACAATATCAACACGATCGAGGGGGGCACGCATCTGACCGGTTTCCGGACCGCTTTGACCCGCACGATCAACAACTACGCCACCAAGAACAACCTGCTGAAGAAAGAAAGCGTTCAGTTGGTCGGCGACGACTGCAAGGAAGGCCTGAGCGCAGTGGTCTCGGTGCGCGTGAGGGATCCTCAGTTTGAGGGACAAACCAAGACCAAGCTGGGGAACTCCGACGTAAAGGGCGTAGTGGAATCGCTCACCAATGAATGCCTGGGTGAATATTTTGAAGAAAATCCGTCGGTTGGCCGAAAGACCGTTGAGAAGATGATCCTCGCCGCGACCGCCCGCGAGGCGGCCCGGAAGGCGAAAGAACTGACCCGGCGTAAAACCGCCCTGGACTCGGCGTCGCTGCCGGGAAAGCTGGCGGACTGTTCGTCGCGCGATCCTGAATCATGCGAGATCTACATTGTCGAAGGAGACTCGGCCGGTGGCTCAGCCAAGCAGGGGCGGGATCGCCGCTTCCAGGCGATACTGCCGCTCAAGGGAAAGATTCTCAATGTTGAGAAGGCTCGTATGGACAAAGTGCTGGGGAATGAAGAAGTCCGCACGATCATCACCGCGCTCGGCTGCGGGATCGGCGAGGATTTTGACCCGGCCAAACTTCGGTACCACAAAGTCATCATCATGACCGATGCCGATATTGACGGCGCTCATATCCGCACGTTGATTCTTACGTTCTTCTTCCGCCATATGCGGGAGTTGATTGAGCTCGGCCAGATCTATATCGCCCAGCCGCCGCTATACCGCTTGCGGCACGGCAAGACCGAACTCTATGCGTACTCCGATTCCGAGAGGGACCGCTTGCTCAAGCAGATGCCCAGCACCGGCGTTGCAATTCAGCGCTACAAAGGACTTGGAGAAATGAACCCCGAGCAGCTCTGGCGGACCACTATGGATCCCGAGACGCGAACACTCCTGCAAGTAACTCCGGAAGAAGGGGCCGATGCGGAGAGTCTGTTTACGGTCCTCATGGGGAGTGAAATCGAGCCGCGCCGGCAGTTCATCCAGGAGAACGCCCAATACGTCCGGAATCTGGACGTGTAGCCCGTCATCTCATTTCATTGAGCCTTGGGCCGCAACGAGTACGTTGCGGCCTTCTTTTCATTTGAAACTCACGGTTGGTTTGGATGTTACAGCCAGTAACAACCCTTTAAGGAGTATTTACGGATATGCCTATTCGGAACAAGTTCAGACTGTCCTTCGCTCTTGTCATGATTATTGGATTTGGACTTTTGTCCGGCAAGAGTTTCGCTTTTGGATCAAAAGAGAAGAGCCCGGAAGAAGAAGTCCAGGACAACGGCAAGAAGGCCGTGGGAGAGTACAACGATGGCGTCAAGCAGATGGAGAACGCCAAGAGCATCGGCCGCAAGGGAGATTCGGCTTATGCCTACAACTATCGGGCTACCTCGGATGCCAAGTCGAAGAAGGCCTTTGAGAAGGCGGTGGACAAGTTCCTTGATGCCCTCAAATTGAAGCCGGATATGCCCGAGGCGTATAACAATTTGGGATTTTGCTATCGCAAGCTGGGGAACCTGGACGGATCGCTTAAAGCATATGAAAAAGCCATTCAACTAAAGAGCGATTTTACGCAGGCGAGGGAATATCGGGGTGAGACTTATCTCGCCATGGGAAACCTGACCAGGGCACAGGGGGAACTGGATACGTTGAAAATCATGAAATCTCCGTTGGCGGACACGTTGTCCAAATCGATTGAGCTGTATCAATTGGAAAAGATCAGCGAAAAGACCAAGACTCAGTAAGTTCTAATGCGCCTGGGGACTACTTCTTCTCAGGCGCTTCTTTAGCGGGCGGGGGACCATTCAGCACATCGTCCGGTATTTTCACTTTGGGCAGGAAAACCCCAAGGTATCTCTGATACCATTTCCATTTCTTCTTCTCCTGCTTGTAGAACGCCTTGACCCGCTTCTCGCGCTCCAAGAGCGACCGCGTCGAGGGCTTCGATCTTTTGCAGAAGAATTTCTATCGTCTGCCGCTTTTCCAGGGCCTGGCGAAGCGTATCGTAATCCTTGATATTAAAGACCGTTTGAACGATTGGCTCGAAGAACACCATGGCCTGTGACCCGATGAAATTCAGCGGTTTCACCGACTCCAGGAAGAGTATGGCTGGAACGGTCATCCCCTTTTCGACCACCTTGCCGGCCAGTTTGTCAAGGACTCTCGATTCGTCCTCAGGAAGGGCTTCGTTCCCTTTTTCGGGTACATCTGAGCCGGAACCGGGCTTGAAGAAACTCACGACAGGCTCGCTGTGGGAGCGCCGGATTGTGCGGCGCTGCTTATTTGTTTGCGCACGAAAGCCGTGACTTCATCGCCGTTCTTCTCAAAAAGCAGATACAGGCCACGAAAATTTTCGAGGCGCGAGGGGCCGGCGAAGGTAGAGAGCAGAATGCCGTTTTTGTCGGGATAACAGCTTCGGTACATTTTCCATTCTTTCTTGAGCGTTTGGGTCAGGGTCTTGACGTAGATTCGCTTTTCCGTCAGCTTATATCCGGTCGGCAGATAGAACTTGGACAGGGAAAGAAACAGGATCACCAGCGAGAGGCTGGTGAAGAATCTGGATTCCGTTCCGATCCAGACCAGGATCGCAAAGAACAGTATCAGGCCGCTGACCGCGGCGGACTTCCACGGGTTACGCTTGACCGGGTGGCAGGTCCACGTCAGAACTTCGCCCTGCTCGTCTTCAGGCGGCTCGGATTTGGGAGCCTCTTTCCGGGCGAAATCAAACATCGGCTATTTGGGTTCCTCGGTGCGATATCGTTCCTTGCGGACGCGCTCCATCATGTCCATGAGTTCTTTGGGGTCGAACAGCTTCTTCTCCACCATGAGCCGCACGATCGCCTCGAGGGCAAGGTTGTTCGAGAGCGCCAGTTCTTCGAAAGTCACTTCCTTTTCCTTGCCATCGACCACCATTTTCAGTGCAATTTTCTTGTCGTCCACGTAATCCTTCCTGCTTTCATCAATCCGAGGCTGGTCGTCCGCGCTTTACTTGGAACTGACTTTGGTCACTCCAATCAGCACGGGTTCCCCTCCTTGAATCTTATACACGGGCATTTCGACGTTTTCGCGCTCGGCCCCAAACGAGACCTTTCCTTCGGCGCCATCGTAGCCGTTCGTCTGAGCCAGTTGTTCCAACAACTGCTGACGATTGGCGGCACCGCGCTTGAGCGCGTCAGTGAGCACTTTCATAGCATCGTATCCGAGACCGGCGACACGGGATGGTTTGCGTGCATAGGCGGCCTCGAAACTTCCGTCAAATCGCGCATATTCTGCGGCGCGGACAGTCCGAACGAACGGTGACGGAAAGACCGCTCCTTTGGTGACATCGTCCCCGAGCGAGTATACGGTCTCGTCCCCCCAGCCGTCGGAACCGAGGTAAACGCCGTTCAAATTATAAAACCTGATCTGCGGCAAAAGCAGCCTGATCTGCTCCGGAGTCCCCGGCATATAAATGCAATCGACCTGGGCCGGCACGGCTTCTTGGGCTAAGAGTGTCCCCTTTGTCATCGAGGAAAGCGGCGCTGTCGGCGGTGTGGCCAAGAAGGATCGATTTGATATCCCTGATGTAGTCGCCATAATCGCGGTCACGGGAACGATAGTATTCCGTGGCGATCACTTTTCCGCCGAGGTTTTGAAAACGAGCGATGAAGGCCTTAACCATTTCCAGTTGGTCGCTGTTGGTCGAACTGATGACCACCGCGGAATCGGCCTGAAGTGTCTTTCGGGCGTACTCCGCCATTTGTACTCCCTGCAATTCGATATTGGGAGACAGCTGAAAACTGCAGTCGCTTAACTGCGTGAGGCCCGATTCAGTGGCCGCGGGAGTGATCATGGGGATTGTGTGACAGCTCAAAGCTGCCGAAGTGACCTCGGCTTCATCCGATGTCAACGGCCCGATCATGGCATCCACAGAGAGATCCCCCAATTGTCGGACAATCCGTGCCGCCACGGCCGGATCCCCTTTGGTATCATAGGGGGTCAGGGCAATTTGCTTTCCGGTTTCCTTGCGGTACAGCGTCGCAGCGGTAGCGGCGCCGTCGTAAAGATCCTGTCCAAAGACCTGGTATTCGCCGGATAATGGCACGAGCAAGGCTACCTGGAATACTTCTCCGATAGCCTTGCTGGGAGGCGCGGTCGGAACGACACGGGTGCCGCCGCAGAGGGCGCGGATGCGCTCGGCATCCTGCGATCGATTAGTTCGGGCATACTGGTCGGCCAAAGCTTTGGCCAGATCGCACTTGCGCCGCGCGCTCAGTTGACTTACGGTCAACGGGGCGATCTTGTTCTCGATCTTTGACTCGTCGTAGGCCGAGAGTGAAGAGACAATCAGTTCATCCAGACGCTGATCGCGATTGGTAGCATAGGACTCGATATATCGCCCGAGTGAGCGGTCGCGCTGATTGAGTTTGTACAGGGCATTCGCTGAGAAATAGAGCGCGAACGGCCGGTAGGGTGAGTCCGCAAAGCGGCTGGTGAGTTCCTCAAATGTCCCAAGCGCTTTCGTGCTGTTTCCGCCGTAGTACTCGGCTTTGCCGCGATTCAACAGGTAGAGGTCAAGTTCGGGTGAGTCGGCAAATTGGGTAGTCAGCAGCGTGAATACGGAATCGGCCGCGCTCCAGCGGGCCTGGCCGAGAAGCTTCTCCCCCCGGTCGAACGAAGTATCGGCCGGCGAAACCGGCGGTCCGGCGAGTGCCGGTGGGGGGGCACAAAAACAGAAAAGCAGCAGAAGTCCTGCTGCCACTGTTGATCTCATGGTTGGCATCCTATAGCGAATACTTGCCGAAATCTTCCGGGTTGATCCGCTTGAGCCGCTCGCGAAGCGACTCCGGGTCGGTCGGCATCCGAGGAGCCTGATCCGGGTCCTCGGTCAACTCCGGAGGTTTCACGTTGAAAAGCTCCTCGTTGACGAAGATGGCGGCGCCGGTCTTGAGCGCCAGCGCAATCGAATCCGAGGGCCGGGCGTCAATGGTCACCAGTTCGCCGTTCTGTCGGAGCGTGATGACCGCAAAGAAAGTCTGCTCTTTGAGTTCGGTGATCTCGATCTTCTCGACCTTGGCATCGAGCGATTCAATCACCCGCCGCAACAAGTCATGAGTGAGCGGGCGCTTGGCCCCGACGCCGGAAAGCTCCATAGCGATGGCCCAAGCCTCGGCGTGGCCGATCCAGATCGGCAACACCTTATTCAGGCCGGTCGGCGACAGAATGACCACGGGCGTGTTGGTGGTCATGTCCAGCGCCAGACCCTCGAGCTTGACTTCCAGCATCTTCATGTCGTCACGACTTTTTCACCACCCACAAACGGACATTGGCGATTACTTCCTTGTCGATCTTCACCGGCACGGTGTAGACACCGAGCGCCTTAATTGGTTCGTCCATTTCCACCGCACGTTTGTCGACCGAGACTCCCTGCTTCTGCAGAAGTTCGGCGACATCGCTGTTGGTGACGGATCCGAACATCTTGTCTTCTTCTCCGACCTGAACTTCGACCTGGAGCGACAGTTTTTCGATGCGATCTTTGACAATCTCGGCCGCTTTGCGACGCTTCTTGCCCCGGATATCTTTCTGCTTTTGGATTTCGCCGATCGATTTCAGGTTTCCCGGGCTGGCCGGTATGGCCAGATTGCGCGGCAGCAGGAAATTGCGGCCGTATCCGTCTTTGACGTCGACCACCTGTCCGGCGGTTCCGACCTCTTCGACATCTTCGCGAAGAATCACTTTCATGACAACCTCTCTAACAGCTATACGTTAACCAAATCAATTTTTCAATGCAAGCTTTGCCGCGCCGATTTTCCGCCAGTCGGCAAAACTGTCTATAAAGCCCAGGAGCGACACCAGCAGGAAACCGAAAATCTGGGTCAGAAAAAGCATGACGTAGAACATGCCCTTCATAAACCAGCCGACCTTCAGCCGCCGGATAGTGAACTCCACCAGCGCCAGTCCGGCGAGGCAGTAAAATATGGCCGCGATCATAAACCCGTTGTCGGCGATGAGTTGCATGGTGTCATTTCCAAGTAGGCGCATGGCCGCCAGCACGATCACCACCGGCAAAAGCGCAAACGGCACTTTCCAGAGCACAAACGGGTCCACAACCTCTCGCTGATAGTACCGCCTCAGACGGAGCCCAAACCAGAGAAACCCGAGGCTGACCTGCATAATTCCACTCAAGATGGACGAGGCCGGCAAGAGCCGGGTCACCAGGGCGATCGCTTTCTTGAACGCCTCGCGGTACCCCTCCTGGGCCTCGGGCGTCTTTCCGGATATGGCCAGGCTGGCATCAAAATCTTTCGCCAGCGTTTCCCGCCATCCGACCGCCACCGTCTGCATTTCGGTCCAGTGTCCGATAACCGTCACTAAAATAGCCGCGGTCATCACGATCAGCGCCAGAAAGTAGGCGCGAAACGGGTTCAGTCCGCGCTGCACGATCACACCCAGAACAATTCCTGCAAGACTCACCGATCCGATGGTCAAAACGGTTTCCAGCGGACTCTCGCCTCCTGAGACGGCGAAGCCGACCGCCAGCGCTACCGCGACTCCGACGATGAGCCAGGGCCAGGCTCCTTCGAAAGCCAGACTAGCCATACCGTAGACAACGACCACGGCCAGACCGTAGGCGCAGAATTCAGCCACAAAGCGGGTGAAGAAGTCATCCGCTTCGGGGGATGAATACAACCGAAGCGCAGCATAGGCCGAGAGCGAAGCGATCATGGCAAGACGCCAGACGACAGTCTTCATTGCGGCCCTCGAACAACACCGGTCGGAAGGTCCGGCTTATCGGAACGATTCACTGACAAACGCCAGGATCGCAAGATGACGTCCCCGCTTGACCGCCTGGGTCAGCCGCCGCTGGTGCGCGGCACAATTGCCGGAAATGCGGCGCGGAACAATTTTGCCCCGTTCGGTGATGAAACGCCGAAGGAGCCGTTCATCTTTGTAGTCGATATACTGGATTTTGTTTTCGCAAAAGCGGCAGACTTTTCTCCGCCTTTTCTCGGTACCGTATTCTTCTCTATCGCGGATCATAATTCCTCACGGTCAGATGTGTTAAATGATTCTACTTCATCGCGGTGCGACTCAGCCGGGTGACAGGCGGAGCCCTCGCGGTCATCGGCCGGGCCGGTCTCCCTGAGCCGGTGATTCACCAGGACCGAAGGTTCGGCCCCCGATGGTACACCGATCCGGTCGCCGGTATCTTCAAGGTTCAGGGTCTCCCCTTCCGCTTTGAATACCCGGATCTTGTTGGCCCTGATTTCGACAAAAGAGCGCCGCACGCCGTCGCCGCTTTCCCGCACGCGACTCTTCAGTTCTCCGTCGACCTGTACGGCCGATCCTTTGACCAGAAAGTCGCGGCAATTTTCGGCGAGATCGTTCCAGGCGGCAATTCCGACATAACAGATTTCCTCGCGCGGTTTGCCGTCGGCATCCGCATACCGCTTGGTAGCGGCAATTCGGAAATTGGAAACCGGCGTGCCGGAAGTCGTGTGTCTGAATTCGGGATCGCGCACGACGTATCCCGTCATAGTGACCTTGTTGATGTAGGCCAGATCATCTTGTGTCATACCACCCTACCCCGGAGCATCCATTGCTGTTAAACGTCAGCTGCGGCCTCCATGACCGCCGCCAAATCCTCTCGGTCCGGAATCGCCATCGCCATACCGGCGCGGACCGCGGCGACGCCGGCCGTCGTCTTCGTCGAAAGAGGCCTGCCGCTCGGCGCGGGCTTCCGCTTCGCGGGATTCCAGCCGGGCCAGAAACTCTTCGTGAGCTTCTTTCTCTTTGGAGGGATCCCCTTCGAAGACGATCGTCAGGTAACGAACGAACGGGTCCTCGAGCTTGTAGAACCGCTCCAGGATCGGAAGCACCGTGACCGGTGCTTCGAAGATGAAGCTGGCATAGTATCCCTGGGTCAATCCGGCGAGCGGAAAGGCCAGGCGACGGGTCCCCATCCGGTTTTCCCGGACGATCTTGCCGCCGTTGTTGGTGATCAGAGTGGAAACGCTGGTGACCTGACGGTCTATGGTCGCGTCATCATTCTGGGGGTTGACAATGAAGGTGGTCTCGTAAATGCGCACGAGCAATCCTCCCTGTGGACGTTGTTTAAAGGTTCAAACGGCCTTGCCTGATGCTCAGTTGGATTCCGGCAAAGCAGGGTTATAGTTATATTTTGACATCGTCTCATCGAGGCGATGTTCTAATGCAAAGAGCACGGCGTCGGCAGCCCGGACGATCATCTCATCCACCTGCTTTCGCTCATCCGGGCCGAATTTGCCCAGAACAAAATCAATAACTTCTTCGTCCGCTCTCGGCGGTCCGATCCCAAGCCGCACTCGAGGAAACTCGTGAGTTCCAAGTTCCTCGATCAGCGAGATCAAACCGTTGTGGCCGCCATCTGATCCGTTCGAACGGATCCTGACTGCTCCGAGCGGCAGATTGAAATCATCCACCACGACGAGCATGTCCGACGGCTGAATCTCCAGTTGGGCGACCAACTCGCGGGCCGCTTCGCCGGAGAGATTCATGTATGTCCGGGGCCATGCCAGCACGACCTTTCGGTCGGCCATTTCGGCGACGGCCCAGTCGAAAGCTGACTGTCGGGCCTGGGGCACGGCTTTCAGCTTATCGGCAACTCGCGCAACGACTTCGAACCCGACATTGTGTCGCGTCCCGACATACTTTTTGCCGATATTTCCGAGCCCAAGTACCAGCGATATCATTTCAGTAACCGCCCAATCCAAGGGCAAGGGACCGACAATATACGGGCTGGCAAGGCAAAGTCAAGTAAGGAGATTAGGACGCAAATGGAGAAGAACCGACGGGAAATAGGCGGTTCGTCGGGCGGGCGGACCGAGAAGACGCAATTTTTCGCCGGCGAGCGAGTGTTGTTCGCATGGCCGAGAAAAATGGTTCGGACGAGACAGGAATGGCAGTCGTGCCATTTGAGAAAAATCGGAGAGAATTAGATCCCTTTCCTTGAGCCGGAGAAATTATGTGAGTTCAAGGGTAATCATCGGTCACTTAGTCACATTTGCCTTGCCAATCCGCCCTGAGTTTTCAATAATTGTCATCGTGAGTTCCGTGGACGCAAAGCGGCCCAATTTCCGCGCCTAGCGCGAATCAGCGGCTGTTGCGAAGACTCGTCACCCGTACTTTCCGCGTCCATGGACAAGAAAAGCCAACAACTATAAAGCACCGGGAGCTAACATGCATCGATTTGCCATCAAAGGCGCCGTACTTCTTCTCGTTCTTCTGCCTATCATCATTCAGGCCCAGGCGCCGCGCGAGTACACCCTTCCTTTGCAGGATCCGAAGACCGACTACTTCCGATTCTTCGATCACCAGGTAGTCGGAATTGATTACACCGGCATCAAGACGGTGTCGGCCAAGGTCAACGGATACTCGTTGGACGATCCCAAGTTTCTGTGGCGGCAGGATGTGGAGGTCAATGACAAGAGCCGGGAGTCCTGGCCTCATTCGGTCTCAGACTACGCCACCAACCGTCTCTACTTGGGAAACGGACCGTTCACAGCCATCGATGTAGTGACCGGCAAGATCCTATGGACGAAGAGTTGCGATGAATTCGGGTTTGTTCCGCTCGACCTGTTTTATTCTGTAGACGACAAGTGGCTGCTGGTCGCCGGGTCGGACAAATGCAAAGGGCTGGGTTTTGGGGGCGCCCTGGCCTCGGCCGTTAAGGATGAAGGGATGGCTGAGACGGTATTCCGCACGAAGGAACGGAATTTTAAGGAGCCGTATTTAAGGCTGATCGAGGCTGCGACCGGCAGTGCCAAATGGGTTTATGCCTCGGAATCGTTCACTTGGGAGCGGGACAAAGGAGACACGAAAGTCAAGTCGATCGAGTGGCAGTATTATCTCGTGGGGGATCCGGTTACCGCACCGAACACTGCGAAGATACTGGTTTCCGGAAAGAGAATGGCCTTGATCAATTACGCTGACGGCAAACCGGTATGGGAATCCAAGAACGACGTCGGAGTGTGTGCCGGCCGGTGGGGGGACCTGGCGCTGTGCTATGATGACAAGGACCTCACCGCCTACCGCATCAGTGACGGCTCGACCGCCTGGAAATACAAACTTGAGAGCGAAACGCCCAACATCGAATCGGTAGCGCATCGCGGAAGCAGCAACGATGTTTTTGTCGGTCAGAAGAAGAGTCTGGTCAGACTTGATCTGAATACCGGAAAGCCGATCTGGGACCTGGAGACAATACCCGGTACCAAGTACCGAATAATTGTCCCGAATCTCTTCGTCTCAAACGGAAAAGCGGTCATTTGCTATGACTTTGAGAGCGGCAAACCGAAGTGGATCGATGAAGGGAAGAATTCCCATTTCGTTACAGTGGACGACACCGTCAACCAGACGGTGGCCTTAGTAGAAAATGCGGACAAGATTGAAAACGGTAGAAGATTCGGTCCTTACAAACTCCACGGCGTGGATATCGCTACCGGCAAAGTGCTCTGGAATCTCGACAAGTTCAACGGCAAGAAGATTGTGTCGTTCAATGCCAATCATGTGGGAACGCTTCGAATTTCCTGGGACGAGGGGAGCGAATTTCTAAACCGGGCAAATGGTCAGCCCGTGACGGAATCATACTACTATGTTCGAAACGCGTTTCGCGACAAGGAACTGCGATGCGAAACTAACGGCGGGAAGATTGCGTGGAGCCGCGAAGCCGCAATTTCGCCCAAATCCGATTGGGCCATAAACTACCGCCTCAAGCGGATCATTTTGCCGAACAAGAACGGCACAGTGGAAGTACTCGATCTGGGGACGGGTGAGTCCATCTGGAACGTAAAGGCAAAGGGGGACCCCAAGATCTTCATAGATGACGAGATGAGTCCGCGCTGGTTTGTGGTGTTGATGGGAGACACGATCAAGCTGGTGGATCTTGGTGGCTCAAGCACAGCCAGTGAGCCGCAGTAGATATTTCTATTTGATTACGGCGAAACAGTGAATTCAGCGGCGCGAGGAGACAATCCTTGCGCCGTTTTCTTGAGAGGCATGGGCGGACGGAGCGATCAGCAGATAATTCTGCACGCCGCGATCAGAACGTTAGGATCTTACTAACTTCGTCAGTACCCAGACCCAGTTGGGGCCGGAACTGCCGGTGTATCCGACCTTTCTTACCCAGCCGACGCCTGGGCAGAGAAATAAGACCGTATCCGAGGTTTCTTCGCCGGACAAATCAGTGGCAAGATAGCAGATGCAGTGAAAGGTCCCGGCCGGCACTGTCACGACAGTATCGGTCGCCAGTACGCTCATAGTCAACTCCAACCCACAGGTGTAATCGTCCCCGGCAACCGCAGGATATTTGAACACCAGGGTCATTACCCGGCTCAGGCTGTCGGGCGCGACATAGTCGGCATTCCGCTGCCAGAGCCCATCCTTTCGGTTGGTCAAGAGATAGAGCGCGGTATTGGTATCGCCGTTGCGAATGTACGCCAGCCGGTACCATCGCTCGTTATGATCCGACATTTCATACGTGAGCGTGACAAATTCGGATGACAAAGTCGAATCCGAGCCATGATAGGTAGTGAGGATCCCCTCCCAGCGGTACCCAACTCCGAGCGGGACAATTACGTTGGTGTCCGCAGTCGGCGGCGGAGTTTGGCTGCAAACAACGCTTGGAAGGAGCGATCCAAAGGCGGTCAGGACGAAGACTGCAAATTTGGTCATAGCCACTGGTCTCAGCTACAGAAGTCGGTGATAGATCATCGGCAGGCTAGGCGCGATGATGATCGGCTCGCCAGTTCTTGACGGCTTTCTTGATGTCATTCTCGGACAGATTTTCCTCGATTGCCCGTTTGGCCAGAGCCACAAATTCTTCATCGGAAGCAAAGCGAAGCCCGATGATTTGCCGCAAGGTCAGGCGGGAATCCAGGAGTTTTCCGGTCATGACGAAATGCCGCAGATTTTCTTCGGCGCGGATCGGCGCGATCTTGTGCCCGAAGAGCAAATAGCCGGGCGTAGACGAAGAACATCCTGACGCAGAAGGGTGAGGACAACGATCAGGGAGGCGGAGTACAGCGTTTGGTGGTTCCCCCAGCATTTGACCAGATTGACGATTGATCCGATGAAAGTCAGGAGCAGGATGAGAGCAAGGACGATGTGATATCCCGGCACGTACCGGCGGTGGTTTTTGTAGTTCTGGGCTTCCATAAGAATTCTCCTATCAGAGAGATGTAGTAGGAGCAATTTGGGTCCCGGGAGATTCAGGAGCAAGAGAAAAGTGCGGATCAGAGCTTGCGCAGGCGGAATTCGTTGTCGATATACTGATCCCCAAGCTTGTAGGCCGACCGGTTGATTCCCATGACTTCAAAGCCAAGTGAGTCATACAGCGACCGCGCTTCGGTCTGAGTCATGGAGACATCGAGAGCGAGGATCTCCAAGCCATCGATCTTCCGCGCCTGTGAGATTAATTCAAGCATAAGTGCGCGGCTGATTCCTCTCCCCCGCGCCTGAGCCCGGACATAGACCGACCAGACATATCCTCTATGCTTTTCTTTTTCGCATTCTTCGCGAAAGAAACCCGCAACACCAAGCAGCGATTCGCCATCGAATGCCCCGAGGACAAATTTCTGCGGGAAATCATCCGAAGGGCCAACAAAATCGCGCATCTTAATTTCCGAATAGGCCATGACCTCGGCGGGGGTATCGGCGAAAGCTTCGGGGTGAAGCGTAACTGCTTCGAAACGAATGTTGCGGAAAAGTTCGGATTCGTACGGATTCAAGGCGGCGAATCTGCACTGGCCAGTCCCGACCCTATCCCCGATTGAACCGGTATCCCACTGCCCGGATCGTCTCGATATATTTGGGCACTTTGGGATCATTTTCAAAAATCTTGCGAAGCTTGAGAATGAAATTGTCGACCGTCCGATTGGTCGGATAGATATGATACCCCCAGACGGCATCCAGAAGTTGGTCGCGGCTTACCACTTGCCCGGATCGCTCGATCAAATATTTTAGGACCATGCACTCTTTTCGGGTTAGTTCGAAATGCCCGCCGGGACCATCCGCCTCGTATGTCTTGAAATTGATCTTCCGGCCATCGAATTCATACAGGTCGGCAATCTGGCCTTCGCTCGCCAGCCAGGCTTGCCGCCGGAAAATCCCCTGGATCCGCACCAGCAATTCCTGAACATCGAACGGCTTGGTGATGTAGTCATCACCGCCGGCCAGAAGTCCTTCAATCTTCTCGTCGGTCTGATCCCGGGCCGTGATAAAGAGAATCGGCAGAGTCGCGCCCGCCGCGCGGATTTTCTTGCATATGGCGAGGCCGTCCATCCCCGGAAGCATGATATCGAGAAGGATCAGATCGAACATCCCTTTCCCATAGGCATCAAAAGCGAGCAGGCCATCGGTAACATGCACCACCTGATATCCCTCGGCTTCCAAGTTTATGGTCAGGCCGTCCGCCAGGTTGCGGTCATCTTCCACCAACAAGATCGTCTTCATAGATTCAACTCTTCTTCAGGGTGATCGTAAAGGTCGCCCCTTGTCCGGTGCCGGGGGATTCCGCGGTGACATCCCCGCCATGAGCCCGCACGATTTCCCGACACAAATATAAGCCAAGTCCGGTCCCGGGCTGGGTCCGGGTCAATTCATTTCCAATCCGATAGAAACGCTCAAACAATGACCGGCTCTCTTTCCTGGAGAAGCCGATTCCCTTGTCGGCGACAGTGATGACCAGGTGCGGATCGCGCCGGGCCAGGCTGACCGCCACTTCGGCCTGCTTTCCGTCGTGGTATTTCAGGCTGTTTTCCAACACAGCGTCGAGCGCGCGCCCCAGGGCCGACGGATCACCAAAGAACTCAATATCCGGCTCAATTTGTCTAGTGATATGGACGGGGATCGAAGACGGCACCCGCGAAATCTCATCAAGGCGCGTCCGGACAAGTTCGGACAAATTGAGTTCCTGCTTGCGCAGTTGATAGCCGTGTCGCTCGAACCGCCCGGCATCCAGAATATTTTCCACCATCCGCTCAAGCCGCTGAACATCCTCTTTCATGCGCGGCAGAACTTTCTCCTTGCGGTCGTCACCGATCTTCGATGATTGCAGCGTGTCAACGTACAGTGTGATCGATGCCAGCGGGGTCTTGAGCTCATGGGTGACGGCCATAAGAAAATTCTGCTGGTGAAACTTAAGCTCTTCGGTCCGCACCAGCGCCCGGTAAATCAGCCAGGCTCCGGCCAGAATGAGAACCAGAAAGAAGACCCCTTCCAGGCCGACCATTATCTGGCGCGAGATTTCCTGTTTGTGGATGTTGTCGACAAACTCCGGAGAGCCGCCGAGTTCTTTGGCCATGTACACTTTTTCGGCGGTCAGGCGGGCCATGAAGACAATCCACCAGAACGCCTGAGCAAAGAGGGCGAGCACCATGAACAAAAACAGAGCCAGGGCGCTTCGGGGTGAGAACTTCATGAGGGAAATATAGTCGGATCAAAAATCCGAGGTAAGAAAAAAGGAGACCCGGTCAGGTCTCCTTGTTTCGCGGCTTTCGGCCCCGGGCTTTATGCCTCGACTAGTTCCATCGGCGCGGTTGCACCGGTCTGGGGAATCTCCTCGGCCCCTTCGGGCAGAGACCGCTCGATCTTCTCGCCGGCGATCAGTTTTCCGGCGGTAATGATGAGCTGTTCGAGGTTAAGCTTGGTAATATGGGCGTCCGCCTTCAGATAGGCTGCCCGGGCTTTCATCCCCATGTCGCCGATCGAGGAATAGACAATAACCGGCGTATTCGGGCGCTCGGACTGACGGATGCGAAGGGTGAACGCCAGACCGTCCATCTGCGGCATCTCGACATCGGAGATGACCAGGTCGAACGGCTGCTTCTGGAACTCCTGCCAGGCCCGTTCACCATCGGAAGTCTCGACCACTTCAAACCCGCAGCCGGCCAGTTCATTGACCAGCATCGATCTTACCGCCGGTGAATCCTCGGCAATAAGCGCCTTTTTCCCGACAAAGCCGGTGTTGTCCCGGCCCTGGAGCGATTCCTGCTTGCGGAGTCGCGGGCAGATGTCGATGAGAATCGTCTCATAATCAAGAAGCTGCACCATGCGGTCCTCGGTCGGCTTCATAATTCCAATAGTGTATTTATGCGCGACTTTGTTGAACACTTTCTCGGCGTCGATAAGGTCTTCCCAGCCGAGATGGTGAATCCAATCCACGCGATCCACCAGAAAACCGGTGCGCATCTCAAAGAACTCGGTCACTATGACGCTTTGCTTGCTCATTTCAGAGGTTCGCTTCAGGCCGAGAACGGCGGCCAGATCGAGCACCGGCACGAGCCAGTCGCGGTCTTTGAACATGCCGCTGATAGCGTCCGGTGATTCCGGGACTTTGGAGAACTGGGCCAGGTCATGAATGATTTTGCTGACTTTGAGAATATTGATGCCAAAGGACAGGCCGCAGACGCGATACTCTAGCACGCGTAATTCGTTTGAGCCGGATTTTAGGTAAGAGGTCGTGTCGACGCTCATGTTAATCCCCCTTAGATTTGTTCAGAAGCAGAGAAAATATCGCACCCCCGTCGGGATGGTTGGCCGCGCTCACTGATCCGCCCATGGCGGTGGCGGCCAGGCGGCAGAAATACAATCCGAGACCGACGCCGCGGTGGGTTCCTTCCGCACGCATCTTGATCTGGCCATATTTTTCAAAGAGAAGGTTCGGGTCCACATCTCCGAGGCCGTTGCCGGAGTCTTTGATATTGATCTGGATACGAGCTCCCTTTTCCTCGGCATATAGCCGAATTGTTCCGTCGGCGGGCGTATGCCGAATCGCGTTGAAAAGCAGATTGTCCAACAGCCGCCGGAGCAAATGGGCGTCGGCCTGAATGCGAACGGCCGGAACCGGTTCAACGGCGACCACGGCGATCTGATTGGGCGCGGCGGCGCCGGTGGCAAGCGTGGCCGCCTCGACCAGGATCGGCTTAAGGTGGAGATCGGCGAGTTGCGCCTGGAGCCCGAGCTTTCCGGATCGGGCCACGGCGATAGAGTCATAGAGAATAGATTCGGCCCGTTCCACGGCGACTCGCGATGATTCGACCAATTGGCGGTGCCGCGGAAGCGATAGGTCAAGCTTGCCGTTTTCCAACAGCTTGAGCACGTACTTCATCGACGCGAGCGGGGACTCGAGATCATGCGCGAAGAGGGCAAACATTTCGAGCCACTGATCCATCACCGATTCATCGGTGCGCTTTTCGCCGGATACCGGATTCACTTGTTCTCTGGAAGTTGTCAGCCCCGCCACGACTTTTCCTAGCCCCTGTTTTAGCCCTTTAGTCTGTTATCGGCACAATGGAGCAAATCAGCAGGGGGTGAGCAGGCGGCTATCTTAGCGATAACCGGCTCAGTCGGAGCGAGTTGAGGACCACAAAGAGAGAAGAAAATGACATGGCCGCAGCGGCAATCATCGGCGAGAGCGTCCAGCCCGCCCAATGATAGAAAAGCCCGGCGGCAACGGGAATCGCAATGATGTTATAAATGAAGGCCCAGAAGAGATTTTGCCGGATCACCCCGAGGGTACTTCGCGCCAGCCGCAGAGCATGACCTAAAGCCCGAATGTCGGGACGCAGAAGGATTACGTCGGCTGATTCCATGGCGATATCGGTCCCGCTGCCAATAGCAATTCCGACATCAGCAGCCGCCAGCGCCGGGGCATCGTTTATTCCGTCCCCAACCATCCCCACGGTGTAGCCGCGCGTCCGATAATTTTCGACAATCTCCCGCTTCTGCTCCGGTCGGATCTCCGCCTCGAAAGATTTTAAGCCGAGCTCGGAGGCGATCTGAGACGCCACCCCTTTGGAGTCCCCAGAGATCATCGAAACCAAGCGAAGTTTCCGGGTCAGGTCAGCAACCACGCCTGCCGATTCCGGCCGGACCTTATCAGCCAAAGCTGCGAGGCCGACGGCGATACCGTCGACAGCAACGATCGCGATGGTTCGCCCGCTCTTTTGATGTCCATCAATGAGTGACTGAGCGGAAGTCAGGTTGACGCCGCTGTCTTTAAGATAAGTCTGGCTGCCTATCAAAATGTCAAAGTCGCCGGCCCGAGCGGAGATTCCGTATCCCGGTTTCGCCTGGACATTACGGACTACTACCTCGTCCATCTCCTGCCCCTGGAGCGCTCGTACAATCGCCTGGGAGACCGGGTGCTCCGATTGACTTTCAATGGCGAAGAGAAACCCGCGAAGTTTATTGATCGAAAATGACTCCAGCGCCTGCAAATCCACTACTTCAAGCCTGCCGCAGGTAAGGGTCCCGGTCTTATCGAACAGAAGGGCGTCTACATGAGAAAGCTTTTCAAGAACGTCTCCCCCTCGAAAAAGGATACCTCCGCGGGCGGCTCGCCCGGTCCCGACCAAAACGGCCGTTGGAGTAGCCAGACCAAGGGCACAGGGACAGGCTATGATCAGCACGGAAATAACTGACTTAATCATCATCGGGCTGTCGGGCGCTGCGAAATACCAGGCAGCGGCTGTCACGAGGGCCAGTCCGAGCACAATGGGCACAAAGACGCCGGCGACGCGATCGGCCAGCGCCTGAATGGGCGCTTTCTTCGACTGTGCCTCAGTCACCATGCGAATTATGGTGGCGAGATAACTCGAGTCACCGGCGGCGACCACTCTCATTTTGAAAGGAGTGTTCCCATTGAGAGACCCGCCGACCACGGTGTCCCCTTCGCTTCGATCCACGGGGACTGATTCGCCGGTCAGCATTGATTCATCTAGAGTCGGCTTGCCTTCCACGACGGTTCCATCGACGGCGATGCGTTCACCCGGCTTTACCAGCAGGGTCATTCCGACCCGCACGGTGGCGGCGTCAACTTCGAATTCCACACTGTTGAAAATTGCCGTAGCCTTGGCCGGACGGAGTTTCAACAGCGCTTCGATCGCCTGGCCTGCTTTTCCTTTTGACTTGGCTTCCAGGTAGCGACCCAGCAAAATCAGAGTGATGATCATCGCAGCGGAATCATAGTAGAGTCCCTCGTGTCGTCCCTGAAAAATCAGGGCGGTGGCATAGAAACTCCAGGCGAACGCGGCGAGCGTTCCGATCGCGATCAGCGAATTCATGTTGGCGTGAACGTGGCGAAATTGAATCCAGGCATCCAGCAGAATGGAACGTCCGGCCCAAAAAACCACTGCCGCCGCCAGCGCCCCTGCAATCCCGGCATCCCAGGTCTCGGCGATAAGAAAGGCATGAGCCGTCATGAGCATGGGCAACATGGCGATCAGCATCACCGGCAGAGTCAAAGCCGCGGCCAGATAGAACCGGTCGCGAGCGATTCGAAATTCTTTTTCGTTGGAAGTCAGTATGTCCGGCCGGCCCGCAGCGGCGCCGTAGCCGAGCTGAGCAATTGCCTTAATGATTGTGCCGTCATCCTGACGGGTACGGTCGAAGTCTACTACCGCGGAATTCATGGCGAGATTAACCTGGGCGTTGTAAACACCGTCCAAGCGAGAGAGTCCCCTTTCGATATTGGAGACACAGCTCGCGCAGTGCATGCCTGAGATTTTGAGAAGAAGACGTTCTTGATCTGCCATACAGCCTACCTGGTCTGGCAATTAGAACAGCGGCGGAATCAAAAAGTTGAGCGGTGTCAGCGCAGGCCCATCAATAAGAGCAACTGCGGACAGCGCCGCTGAAGCTCCTTTTTGACTCGAATGCGGGCGCGGTGAAGATACCAGCGCACGGTCGCTTCCGGCATATTCATAATCAAGGCCACATCGTCCACCTGACACCCCTCGACATCGCGAAGAATAAACGCCGAGCGCTGTTTGCTATTAAGGGTATCCGCCGCCTGGTTGATATATCCGCTGATCTGTTTCTGCCGGTATAGACGATCCGGATTCGTAGCCTGCGTTTCCAGCGTGTCGCTGAAACTGTCCAGCGGCTCGTGCCGGTGGCGGCGATGTTTTCTGAGATGATCGATGGAGGCGTTGACCGTGATCCGATACAGCCACGTGTAGAACTTCTTGCTGTCGTCGTAACGCCAGACGTTGTTGGCCATTTTGACGAAGACCGCCTGGGTGATATCAGCTGCTTCGTCGTAATCCCCCACCATTCGGTACGCTAAGGCTGCAACTTGTTTGCGGTACATCCGCACGAGTTCGGAAAACGCTTCGGTATCCCCGGATTTGAAGCGTCCTATGAGGCCCCGGACCAACTCCTCATTCCGATCATCAGGCGGCGCCGCAGAGCCATCTCTGGCCCGGCCTTCCTGTTCCGCCATACTAACCCCGCTTTCCACTCCTTGTATTAACTTCAACCGGCAAAACGGGATTAAGTTCCTCCGGGGCATAGAGACCGAGCGGCAACAAAAAAGCCGCCCGGAAGGGACAGCCTAAGTCTCTGACTGATCGGATCAGACTCTACATCTGCTTGGGGTCAATAATGTAGTCAGTTGGATCGAGGGCGGTACCGTTGCGCCAGACTTCGTAATGCAAGTGAGGGCCGGTGGAGTAGCCGGTAGTTCCCACCAGGGCGATCAAATCTCCCCGGTTTACTTGTTGCCCGACTCTGACCAGGATCTTCGAAAGATGGCCATATCTGGTCATAAAGCCGAACCCATGATCGATGGCAATCAGATTCCCCAACCCGCCGCCGTCATATCCGGCGTAAGCGACCTGTCCCCGGGCGGTGGCGATCACCGGGCTGCCAATCGGGCCGGCTAGGTCGATCCCCTTGTGCATCTGAGGAGTCCCGGTAAACGGGTCATATTGGACACCAAACCCACGGGATTTGTTGCCGTTGGAGGGCACAATCGATGGGGTATGGTCGAGGCGCTCACGAATCTTGCCTAACGAGCCTTCGACCTCGGTAAACTGGTCATATTGGAACTGGGCCATTTTCAACAGCCGGTCGACCTGACCCTCAGTGGCGTACGCCTTCTGCTCGGTCTCAGACATGGACAACAGGGCGGCCGGGATCGGACCACCGGTCCCGAGCTCTCGCTCAGCCGGGCTGACATCGGGGATATTGAACAGCGAACGTATGGCTATCTCTTTTTTGGACAAGTTCTCGATCTGCCCGCTGGCGTCCGAGACCGCCATCCGGAGCTTCTCGTACTTGATCGCCAGCTGCCGGTTTTCATTCCGGAGCCGGTCGAGCTCGGCTTTGTTTACCCGGTCACCAAAGAAGGTCGAAAGCGAGAAGAAGCTGGTAAACAACAACACCATCACGGCAGCCGGAATGTAGTACAACCACGCCTTCCGTATGCTGATGTGCTTTGATATACCAGACGTATCTGGGAAGAACCAGAAGGTTACTTTCTTCTTAAACATCGTCCCGACTTGTTCTAAGTTCTTGTCCACAAGTATCAACCAGACTCTTTCCTGGGTAATGTTTGACGGGCCGCAGGGCCCGGCTACAGCCAGCCAACTTAGGGCTGCCCCCAGGGGGAGTCAAGGAAAAAATCCGGTCGCTACTTCACCACCAGGTACTCTCGTTTCAGAATCTTATTGACGATCCGGGCCAGCTTGTCCCCTTCCAGGGTCTGCAGACTGTACAAATGCCAGAACGTCTTCTTGGGCAATCCTGTTTTTCTCTCTTTGCCTTTCATTGCTCTGCCCTCTACGGTTCATGCCCGAACAATAGAATAGGACAGACGCCATACTCATATTATCGGGCGAGTGTTAGCAAAACTCAACTGTTCCGTAATAGTCAATGCAGACACCATGCCCGAAAAGCTACGCCGGGGACAAAAATATCGACAGATAAGACATTATACCACAAGTACTTAATTATTGCATTTTGGCCAAGAATTTATCTCTCCGACCAGACCTGTGCAAACAGTGGTACTAAGGCCATATTTGGAACAACACCTTGGGGCACAGCTTGATCGGCGCTTTGGGCGGCGCGATGGAGTCGTTGGTCATAGGCAAAAGGCTCGAGAGGATGCTGGTTGACGTCCGACCCTTCAAGCCCTAGATTGGCCGAGGCTTTTACGAAGGGAAATAGACCGTGAGTGACTTCAGCGGAAAGACAGTATTTGTGACCGGAGCGTCATCAGGGATAGGCGAAGCTACGGCCAAAATGTTTGCGCAGTCGGGGGCCCGAATGGTCGTCGCGGCCAGACGGGTGGACCGGCTCAAGAAGTGGACCAGCGAGTTCAGTAACCCTTTTCATATTATTGAGTTAGATGTGCGATCACGAAGTGCGGTCGAAGCCGCCATCAAGGCTATCCCCCAGCCGTTCAAACAGATAGATATTCTGGTGAATAACGCCGGCTTGGCCCGGGGACTCGAAAAAGCTCAGGAAGCTGATGTCGATGCCTGGGACGAGATGATCGATACTAATGTGAAGGGACTTTTGTACGTGACCAGGTCAGTTGTCCCCGGGATGATCGGTCGGGGGGGCGGCCATATCATTAATATAGGGTCGATCGCCGGACATGAGGTGTACCAATCCGGATCGGTTTACTGCGGATCCAAGTTCGCGGTCGACGCCATTACGCGCGGAATCCGGATGGACCTTGTCGGAACCGGAGTCCGGGTTTCGACGGTAGACCCTGGGCTGGTAGAGACGGAGTTCTCGATTGTTAGATTCAAAGGGGATTCCGAGCGGGCCAGGAAAGTATATCAAGGGCTGACTCCGCTGAAGGCAGCCGATATTGCTGAAACTGTCCTCTGGATAGCCAGCCGCCCTTCCCACGTTCAAATTGCCGAAGTGATCATTCTGCCGTCCGATCAGGCGTCCTGTACGATAGTCAACCGAAAAGCCTGACCCTGCGGTTGAGACTCCTGAATCCTACGCCACCGCAACAAGTAATGGTGGCATTGGATACCGTTTGATAGTCTGGCGGAGGATAGCGGCAGAAATAGGTCACTAAAGCTTGCCAAACTGCATTCCAAGGTTGAGGGCAAACAAATCAAGAGTCGAGATCAAGCTGCTTGGCTTATTGACTTGTTGCTGAGCGTAGCCGACTTCAGCAAAAAGACTTACGTCATCATGCACCGGAATGCCAAAATCAAGCGCAGCCCCAAACCTCGCGCCGCCATAATCGGAGCCATGTTGACTGTCAAGCCACCCCAGAGAGTAGCCGGCCTTCAGGACCAGAGTCAGCTGAGGAGAGGCCGGCTGGAGCAATAAGCCCAGCTCGCCGGTCACGGGCAGAAACGTACCAGCGCTGTGACGTTCAACGCCGCCACTCAAACCGACATACAACCCCTTAAATGCTTCTGTTCCGAAAGTCCCAGACCCGCCGTATACCATGCTAGTCCCCATCGCGACTCCAAATCTCAAAATCTGCAGCTGGCGAAAGGTCCACTCTACCGGCCGCCCGGCTGCGATTGAATCCAGGATCTGCCGATGGCGCGTCTCATAATCCGAATTGGTTGTTGTAACCAGGGCAATTTTCTTCCGCGGAATGTCAATCACGACCTGGTTCGATTGCTCGATTCGAACATCTTTGCCGGGTTCCTGAGTGAGGATTCTCCCTTTGACTATGGCACCGTTCTTGAGCAAGACGACGTCGGCGTAAGAGACATCCGGAGTAGTCGAGAATCCCGCGAGAGAGACCAGAGAAGCAAGCGCGACGATCAGGAACATTTAGTACCCCTTCTTACTTTGAGACGAAGGATCGGGCGGCTCTTCCTAATCCGACGCATCAATAGAAATCTACTTTCCGGATCCGACCCGGCTCGCCGGTCCGGTCATTTCGTTTACAGGCTGATTTCCGGGCAGGTAAACTCATCTCAAAGATAGCGAAAGAGGACAGTTCTGTCACGTATCGTTCTGCCCCAAGAGCGGGGCTTTTTGACTCACCGAATCGCACACCGAACGACCAGCCTAGAGGTGCCCCGTCTTGCATTTCGCCACAGAGAACGCATTGTGCCCTTCCTGCGACGGGACAAAAATTGACCATCTGAGTCTAATTTCGCCCGACCCTCGTTACGCTTATCAAATTCCCCTATGGCGGTAAAGGAGTTAAAGGAAACGGCGAGGAAATGTATCGCGGATACATGGCGGCTGGCACGGGGTCTGTTGTTACGAAAGTACCAAACAAATCCGGCAACCCAGTAACCTAACTGTGGAGGTAACATGTTCTCACGGTTTCACAATCGCAAGGGATTCACTCTGATCGAGTTGATGATCGTCGTGGTCATCATCGGTATTCTGGCCGCCATGGCCATTCCGCGTTTCATGAAAGCCACCGCCAAAGCAAAACAGTCGGAAGCTAAAGAGCTCCTGAAACAGATTTACACCATGGAATCCACCTATCGCCAGGCCAACAATTCTTATGGCGACAACGGCTTTGTCAGCACCCCCGGGGCTCTGTCCACGGCTACGAATATCGGCGTGGAAATTCAGGCGAGCGCCCTCTATACCTATAGTATAGTAGCCGCCGTGAACACTTTCACGGCCACCGCGACCGGCAACATTGACGACGATCCGACGATCGACACCTGGACGATCACCGAGGCCGGCATCCTGACCAACACGATCAACGACGTGATCCTCTAAGCCGCGGCAGCCTCCTTTGGTCCTCAAAAAGGCGTCCCCAAAAGGGACGCCTTTTCGTTTTTTCTCACGGCCTCGGCCGGGGATTGCAAAAAGCCATTTGTTCCGCACTCCGCACATCGGAATAGGCGCAAAGATGGACCAGTTCAGTCCGGTGATACGTTCCGTTGCCGGCACGCCCGGCTATCTCGTTGCACCACACGCGCTTGAAGTTTTGTGTCGGGACTCTATCTGAGACCTCCGTTCGGCACACGCTATGTTCTTAGCTATTCGGAACGAGTGACCGGGCGGGCAATTTAGAAACGTGCGGAAGGCATTATGAAATCACGGAGTAACAAGCAGAGCGGTTTCACGCTGATCGAGTTGATGATCGTGATCGTCATCATCGGAATCCTGGCCGCGATGGCGATTCCGAGATTTATGGCCGCCACGTCCAAGGCCAAACAATCCGAAGCGAAACAGTTGCTGAAACAGATCTGGACGCTTGAATACGCGTATTACCAGGCCAACAATTCATATGGCGACAACGGATTTGTGAGCACTCCGGGCGTGCTGTGCAGCGCCCTCAATATTGGAGTCGATGTTCAGCCGACAGCCATCTATACCTACACTATTGTGGCGAACGCGACCAGTTTCTCCGCCACGGCGACCGCAAATATCGATGATGACCCGACCATTGATACCTGGACCATCAACCAAACCGGCGCTCTGACCAACACCATAAATGACGTAGTCCTCTAGCAGCAGGAACCTCCTCCCCGTGCCAAGAAGAAGCGCCCTCTGAGGGGCGCTTTTTCAATTAACCCGGATTCAGCGGGCAGGCATAATACGAGAACTGCTACGACACCATGCGAAACGATACCGCCGTGCAATCGTCGGCCAAATCCACGCAGCCGCTGAATTCTCGAACGCGATCGACAAGCGAATTGAGAAGGCTCTCCAGGCTGTCGAATTTTCGGCGCAGAACAAATTCAATCAACCGCTCCTCGCCGAATTGATCACCGGCCGGGTTGGCCGCCTCCGAAATTCCATCGGTGTAGAGGATGACCAGATCCCCCCGATGGATTTCGTGCACGCACTCCGTGTACTCGAATCCTTCGTGTACGCCGAGCACTCCGCCGGTCGGATCGAGCCGTTCGATCTCCCCCGTTTTCCGGATAATCAACGGGGGGCAATGTCCGGCATTGGTCTGCGTGAGTCGGGCAGCTCCGCCGGTCAGCGGATCGATGGCAATGCAGGCCATGGAGACGAACTTGGTCACCGGCACATTCCGGCAAAGCCATCGGTTCAGGCGCGCCATGAGCAAAGCCGGAGATTCGATTTCCTCAGCCAAAATGCGGGTGGCCCCCTGAACATTGGACATGAGCATGCCGGCAGGGACTCCTTTCCCCATGACATCAGCAATCACGACGCGAGTGCCGATTCCGCGCACGGCCGGCAGGAAGTCGTAGTAATCGCCACCCACCAAACGGGCGGCATGAGATTTGACTGCTACTTCAAGCCCTTCGACCCGGGCCATCGTTTGCGGCAATAGGGCGCGGTGAATTTTGCTGGCCAGAAACAGTTCGTTTTCCAGTTCGTCCCGTTCTTGCTCGCTGATGCAGCCGAGGCAGACCTCCCTCACCGGCTGAACCTCAAGGCGGTAAAGCTCCAAATCGCCATGGCAGACTTCGCAGATTCCGTACGAGTGGCCGTTGACGCGCTCAAGCGCGGTTCGAATCTGGTCCAGCAAGAGCTGGGCGCGCCGGATCTCGGCGTCGGTGACAGGAGGTGAGGAATCAAGCCAGTCCCTGACTGCTTTCTCCCGCTCGATCAACAGATTTCTAAAGTGCTCCAGGTCATCTAAAGTCATTTGTAGCCTCGCCATTCCTGGTCCCTACAACGGACCATTGGTGCGACGGTTTCAGCTTCACGGGGAATCACCGCCAAATGTGATTCCGATCAATTGACGCGCCCAGCTGTCGTCATTTCCCAGAGTCTGGGTGACTATCGGTCAATCCCGACTCCAATCTCATAGGGGTTCGGGTGCTTGTCGTCGGACTTGGGGCCGATCCATTTCCGACCGTTGCCGGCATAAGGTTCTTTGTATACGTCGTTTCCACCCCCATCGATAAAGATCCCAAAGCAGCCCAGGAACTCTCTCGGCCCGCCGGGTGAAGCATTGGCCCGCCCGAGCGTAGTGCCGCCATGGGTCTCGTAGACGTCATCGCCGCTCCAATCCCAGAAGATCCCCATGCCGTTGGCGTTCCCGCCTCCGAGCGACAGGTTGGGAACAGTGTAGTGATCGTTTCCGGCCCGGTCGTTCAGGAAGCCGATGGAGAAATCGTGTCCGGCGCCGTCGGCCATGTTCATAGTGGCAATGTAGGTGTCGTTTCCGCCGAAGTCATCCAGATAGCCGACCCCGAAATGCGCGGCGGCACCCTGGACATACCATACTCCTTTGTAGGTGTCATTGCCACCGCCATCGATTAGCATCCCGACCGAGTACCAATAGGCGCATCCCTGAGCGAAGAGTCCGGCCGAGTAATAATCATTTCCTTTGATGTCGCATAAGATTCCGACACCGCCGGCCCAGCTGTGGCCATCGGAATAGTCCGCCCGTTTCCCAAATCCGACACCTTGAGCCAGCGAGGAATTATGATCTTTGGTTTGCGGCGAAGGTGAGAAGAGAGTGCTGTCCTCAGCAATGTATTTGTCGTCCCCTTCGAAGTTCACGAGGGTGCCGCATCCCTCGGTGAAGCCGTACCCCTGGGAGCTGGCATAACAGTAGAAGGAGTCATTGCCGGCGCTATCGGCCAGAATTCCGAGGCCGAATGCGGCCGCACCCTGCGAATAATACTTGGCCGAGTAGGTGTCGTTGCCGGTGTAATCGATGAGGATGCCGGCTCCGAATATGCCGCACCCCTGGGTAACATTGACTCCTTGGTAAAGGTCATCACCGGCCTTATCAATGATCACCGACATGCCCAAAACGGCCCCTCCCAAGCCGACTTTGGTCGAATCGGTGGAGATATACTTGTCGTTGCCGGCATAATCGATGATGGCGTTCAGGGGGTAGTCTGGATTGCTCCCGGAGAGCTTATACGTATCATTTCCGCCGGGATCGAGAATTAACAGGGGCGGGACCAGGTAATCGTATACGTCATCTTTGGTCGTGCCGATGACAATCAGCCCTTTACGAGTTCGGATTTCCACACGGTAGTCCGGAAATAAGGCGGGATCGAGCGAGTCAGCCATGCGCTTCAGGAGTTCGGCAATATCCTCTTCGCCAGCCACCATACGCCCGAAGTCTGTTCGGGCCGCCAACTTCTCGACAAATTCCGGGTGAAGTTGAAGCGTGTCGTTGACGAAGAAATCGAACCGTTTCTTCCGGTCGCCGGCATCGTTGATCTCTTTCATGGCGATGTTGTAAGGGAAATCCTTGTCGTCGAGCATGGCCCAGAGCAGGTCGAGCTTCTTGTCGAGCTTTTCGTATTTCGGCTCCTGGAGAATATTGCGAGAGAGGGTGAAGGAACCCCTGTGCAGGCTGTCGGGCTTGGTGTATTTCTCAAACTGATCGCCGACCAGGCCGCGGCGAATGGGGAGATCGATTTTTCGTGCCGCCGCCATGAGCAATTGGGCCGGGTTGGTCACGCTGCTCGAGCAGGCGGCCAAAGTGATCTCTGCATATTTGGGAAGTTTGAACGGATTGTGATGAAACATCGTGAAGAATGAGAGCCGGTACGGGTCTCCGCCCCAGGTAGCCAGTTCATCCTGGTCGAATTTGAGATCGCTGTGCGTCATGCCAACCTGGGCTAACGCGCTATCGACCAGCGAAAAATCCTGAGCACTAACCAAGGGGGAAACCAAAAGGGTGAAAGTCAAAACCAATATTGCCTGTTTCATCTGCCATCCTGTCGATGTTACGGAGTGTTGCGATCCAATAAAATATCTGACATCGGGGTCAACAATCCTTAAACTCCCCCGGCTGGAGTCCGGCCAGACGAAACCGGCTCTTGCACAAAGAGACCAAGATAAGTATCTTTTGTGAAAACTGTCACAAACACAGACATATGAGGCGCAACCGGTGAAGCTTGACAAGCTACAGAAAATGGCGAAAGACCAAAAAGTCGAATATATCGACCTGAAATTCAGCGATCTGGTCGGATTCTGGCACCACCTGACCATCCCCGTGAGTTCTCTCAATGACGAACTGTTTGAGTCCGGGGTCGGAATCGATGGTTCCTCCCTGCCGGGGTTCTCATCGATCGAACGTGGTGACATGATTCTGCTCCCCGATCCGGAGACCGCCTTTATGGACCGGTTCTTTGATCGTCCGACCCTTTCGATGCTCGGCAATATTATGGAATCGGCTGACCAGGTTGTCCCCTATTCCCGGAACCCGCGCCGGGTGACGGCCGACGCGGACAAGTTCCTGAAGAAGATGCTTCCGGGGACTGATATGATCGTCGGACCGGAATTCGAATTCTACGTTTTTGATTCCGTCCGCTTCCACCAGGGACCGCAGTCGGCCTTCTATCATCTGGAATGCGCCGAAGCCTCCTGGAACGGCCTTGAGGACCAGGAGGGGCTGGGCTATAAGATTCCGTACAAGAAAGGGTACCATGTGGCGCCGCCGCTGGACCGTTCCTACAATCTCAGGTCGGAGATCTCTTCGCTGTTGGCCGAAGTGGGTGTGGAGCTAAAATACCATCACCACGAAGTCGGCAGTGCCGGTCAGCACGAGATCGAAGTCAAGTTTGGCCCGATGTTGATCATGGCCGACAAGACGATGCTCATCAAGTACATTATCAAGAATCATTGTTTTAAACAGAATCAATCGGCGACTTTCATGCCGAAGCCGCTGTTCAACGAGCCGGGATCGGGACTGCATGTGCACCAGTTTCTGTCCAACGACAAGGGCTCGATTTTCTACGACGCGAAGGGGCCGGCGAAGTTTTCAAAAGTCGGGCTCCAGTATATCGGCGGGCTGCTGAAACATGCCGACGCGCTGCTGGCATTCACGAACCCATCGACTAACTCCTTCAAGCGGCTAGTGCCCGGATTCGAAGCACCGGTTGCCGGAACCTATTCGATCGGGAATCGCACCGCCTGTATCCGCATTCCGGGATATCAGCGCAATCCCAAGACTTATCGCCTCGAGTTTCGACCCCCGGACGGAACCATGAACCCGTATCTCTCGTTTGCCGCCATGCTGATGGCGGGCTTGGATGGAATCAAACGGAAGCTCGATCCGGGTATGCCGTTCGACAAGAACCTGGAGTCGCTGAATCCCAAGGAAATGGCCAAGATTCCGCATCTCCCGACTTCGCTCAATAAGGCGCTCGATGCGCTCGAATCAGATCACGACTTCCTGCTCCAGGGAGGGGTGTTTACCGAAGACCTGCTGGAGAACTGGATCAAGATTAAGCGGCAGGAAGTTGCAGAGATTCGGATTCGCCCTACGCCGCACGAATTTGAGCGGTACTATGACCTCTAGGAGTGTGCGTCATGGCTGATCACGTCTGTCCGTGGTGGCTGGGATATCTGTTGGCCAGCCCGGTCCGAAAGTGGTTGCAGGATCCGGATCGGATCTTGGAGCCGTATGTCAAACCGGGCATGAACACTCTGGATGTCGGCTGTGCGATGGGATTCTTCACTTTACCGATGGCTCGTCTGGTGGGTGAATCAGGTCATGTGGTGGCGGTGGACCTCCAGGAGAAAATGCTGAATTCGCTCCGGCGCCGCGCCGGCCGGGCCGGTCTGATCGACCGCCTGGAGTTTCGGCAGTGTCTGAGCAGTTCGCTGGGGATCGATGATCTGGCCGGAAAAATTGATTTTGCACTCGCGTTCGCGGTCATTCACGAAATGCCGGAGGCCTCGGCCGCTTTCGCCAGTATCGCCCAGGCGCTGCGGCCCGGAGGAAAATTGCTCTTGGCAGAGCCGAGCGGCCACGTTACGGAGGGCGCTTTCGCGACGACTTTGTCGACAGCTCAAAAGTTCGGACTTACGGTAATCGAGAGGCCGAGTATCAGGCGGAGCCTTGCGGCGGTGTTGACGCGGGCCGACTAGTCGACCGGTTACGGTCGGACGACCAGGGCGATGCCGGCAAGGATCAACGCCGCTCCCGCAAAAATCAGCAGCGACAGCGATTCGTGGAACAGGAAGATTCCCACCATGATGGCGATCACCGGAGTGACAAAGGCCACCATGGAGACGGCCACAGTGCGCGTGTGAGTCAGGAGCCAGTAGTAGCCAAGGAACGCCACGACTGATCCAAGAATCGCGAGATACAGGATCGATCCGATCGATTGCGATGAGATCACGAACTGACCGATCTGCTCGGTCATCACCGCTCCCAGAAGAAGAAGAGTTGCTCCGGCCCCCATCTGTACCGCAGCCGCGGTGAAAATGTCATTCTCAGCACAGGTCCGCTTGTGGAGAATCAGGCCGGCTGCCGAAGCAAACGATCCCACGAGTGTCAGCATCGATCCCAGGAATTGGGCATGCGAGAGGTTCAGGGATTCGTAAGAGATCAGAATTACGCCGATAAATCCGGCCGCCAGCCCAATCCAAGCGAGTCCGCGAATCGGTTCCTTCTTCAAGTAGAAGCTCGAAAGCATGGCGACGAACAACGGGTAGGAGCCAAAGAGGACCGCAGCTAGGGCGGAATCAATCCGTTGTTCACCGAAATAGACGAGCGCATAGCTCATTCCATACATATAGACACCGGGGTGGGCCAGCTTAAGCCAGCCCCGCATCCGGGTCGGATAGGCTTTCCGCTTCAATTTCACGATCACGGCGAGAATAGCGACCGCGATCAGGAACCGTATTCCCGCGGCATAGAGTGGCGGGGCACCCTCAAGACCGAGTTTGATGGCTATCCAGGTGGTCCCCCAGATCAGACAGAGAAGCAGAAAAACCAGGGCCGACATAGGGCGAGAATAACGATGTTGGGCCCCATCTTGTCAACCGCAATCGGTGAAAAGTGATTGAACCAAAATAGGTTAACGTGAACGGAAAGCAATGGCCGCTCGAATAGCATGACAAAACTAGCGATACTACGTCATAATCTCTAAAAATCCTTGACACTGATCAATAGTATCTATTCATTGGCACCCCACAGAAGGAGTTGATATGGATAAACCGATTGAAAATACGATCAAAGAGACAGTGTTTTTCACCACCGCCGAGCTGGCGGACAAGTTGAAAATGAATGTCCAGGTGATCACCCGAAAAGTTCAGGCCGGCGAAATCAGTGCCTACAAAATCGGCAAGGACTGGCGGATTCCGGAGCAGTCGGTCCGCGAGTGGCTGGAGCGGCATTCCAACCAGCGTCCCCGCGATCCCAAGGCGCAGGTGATGGAGAATTTCGTCAAGGACGACAAGATCGACCACTTGCCGGTCAAACGGAGCAAACGGAAATATCTGCTCGAGTACATTCTCGCCCAGTTTGAGCCGAACCGGGTCTATTCCGAGGACGAGGTCAACCGGATAATCACGCGCTACCACGAGGATTATTGCACGGTCCGCCGCGAGTTTATCGATGAACGGATGATGGACCGGATCGACGGCAAGTATCGCCGCCGCACCGGCTATAAATTCTCCGAATAGCGACTGACCTAGCGGCCGGACTTTCTTAGAACCTTGTTATTGATATCGCTGTTCTGGGGGTAGTTAGGGAACTCAACACAAGACTCAACGACTGGAGATATTGGAATGAATCGAACCGCCAGTGCTGTCTGGACCGGATCATTAAAAGAGGGAAAGGGAGAACTCAACACCGGGTCCGGCTTGCTGTCCAAGACCCCTTATTCATTCGCCAAACGGTTTGGCGATGAGCCGGGGACCAATCCCGAAGAGCTGATTGCCGCCGCCCACGCGGGATGCTTTTCGATGGCCTTCTCGGCCGAGTTGGGGAAAGCCAACCTCACTCCCACCATGATAAACACCACCGCTACCGTCACTCTGGACATGCTCCCCGGCGGAGCAACTGTGACCAAGAGTCATCTGGATGTCAGCGTGCAAGTGCCCGGCGCCGATCCGGCCAAGGTGCTGGCGATCGCGGAAGAGGCCAAGAAGGGGTGTCCGATCTCCCGCCTGCTCAACGCCACGATCACGATGAGTGCGAAAGTGGTGTGAGCCGCTAGTTTAGTGATCCGTCAATTTCCATAAGAAAACCCGCCTTCGTATCCGAAGACGGGTTTGTTTTTTGAGTATTGAATTACACTTCTCATTCATCCGGCGGGGTCAACTCGGGGGAATTCTTGATTCCCAAAATTTGCTGCGCAAGCGGATCTCCGAGATTAATTTTGTACTCGGTAAACTGCTTGGCGGCCTCCTGAAGATCGGAGAACCTTCGCTCGTTGTACAGGACCTGGGCATACTTGCGGAAGGCGAAAGCCGAGTTCCGGTCGCCATCGAATCCTTCCTTGAGCAGGGCGATCCCCCGGTTGATCATAGCCGAGTCGTTTTTGCGCCGGGCCAGTTCCACCATGGTGTAGCCATAATCCTGCCGCCAAATGAGGTTTCTCGGATTCGATTTCACGAAAGCGCCCAGCGTATCGACCGTCTGCTGCCAGAGCGCGGTAGCTTTGGCACTGTCCTTCTGATTGTCGTAGTACTCACCCAGGATCGACACGGTCGACCAGTACTCGGGATAGACCTTGATCATATGGTTCATGAGAGCGATCGCCCGGGTCGAGTCCCCGCGCTTCATGAGCGCGTCGAACAGCTTGCCGGTGGGAATGCCGACACCGACGAATATTCCGGTGGCATTCTCATCCCGAAACAGCTTCGAATCGTTCAGGCCCGGGAACTGATAGTCGTTCATGAACAGGTCGTAACTCCGGTCGATATCGATCCCGCCCATTTTGTCATCACGGTCGATCCGATAGACCATCCCAACCGACACCATGTGATCCCGAAGTTTGAGCGGAGATTCGGAATAGGGCGGAGAGCTGAAATAGATCGGGCATTTCCAGGCGTTCTGGATTACGATTTCATCCACCATCATGTCCTGGACCTTGACCAGCCGCCCATCGTTCATGGTCGGGATAAGATAGGTCGTGCGTTTGCGCGGGCGGTCGTAGAAGGTGGAGTCGGGGCGATTGGCAAAAACGCCCGGCCGTACTTCGAACGGGTTCCAGAGAATCTGCTCTTTGGTCAGAGTGATCGGAATGCCGAAGTTCTCCTTCATCTCGTACACGTACCAGTCGGTGTTCAGAAGCGAGAGATTCACTACCCGGACATCTTTGCGGTAGTTATAGGCTTCCTGCAGCGCCCAAACCGGGAAAGTGTCATTGTCGCCGGAAGTAAAGATTATGGCGTCTTTGTCGCATGAGTCGAGCAGGTTTTTGGCGTAGGCATACGGCAGATAGTTGTCGGAGCGATCATCCATGTGGTAGTTGATCGCCAGGGCTACGGTCGGCATGAGCAACAGGAGCGAACCCAGGCCATACACGACGCCGTTCACCACTCCCTGGCTCTGCTTGCGGAGGTTCTCCCTCACGATGTGGAGCAAGCCGGTCACGCCGGCTCCCATGGCGATGGCAAAGAAGACGAACGCCGATGAGAAGAAATAATCCCGGTCGCGCACTTCGAGATAGGCGTCGCCGGTCTGGAAATCGTACTTGGTGCCGTCGGCGAAATTCATATAGAGAATAATTCCAAGCGAGCATAGTAAGAAGACCGCCAGGAAAGGCATGCCGATTTCAATCCGCTTTCTGATAGCGACCACGAACCCGAGGATGCCGAGTAACAGCCATGGAACGAAACCCCAGCCCGCTTCGGACCATTCGGTCTCAAAATAGGACCAGAATCCCATATTGGGGTGCCGTCCCAGCTGATGAGCCCAGGAGCCACGGCGATGAAACATGCGGTCGAAGTACGACTCCGAGCCATACTGTTTCCGATCCATCCCATCAACGAAAGTATGGTAGTTGCGCGAAGACAAGTTTTCGTTGATCCGCGGATTTTGGGTGGCCCTAACCGGCAGGTACAAGTTGACCGAGAAGCCTATGACGGCCATAAAAACGATGGCTGTCGCCGTCTTCCACGGAATATGCAGCCGCTTCTCTTTCGGGGTTGCCGAGACGGCGATAGCTCCGATAATGAAGAGCACGGCCGCTCCCGCGAAATACACGGTCAGATCCCATTGCAGCCATAAAGTGATAGAGCAGGCCAGGGCAATTGGGATCAAAGCGAGGTACCGCGCCACGTTGCTCCATGACAGGTGCATCAGGCCAAAAATCAAAAAGAGGCCCAGGGCGATCGGCACCACCAGCAGGAATATTCCGAAGGCCACAATAGATGAGCAGACGGCGCCTATGGCGAAGAGAATTATCCAGTTAACTTTTTGATACAGTTTCCAAAGCAGGAAGAGCAGGACAAAGGCGGTGGCCAGATAGAAGGCCATCGGGCCCCCCCGGCCGTTGGCAAAGAACATGATCATCAAGAGTTCCAGAATCAGGGCTGAACTCAGAATGAGCCAGTCTTCGGAAACCGCGTCCTTTTTGAGGCTGAAGGCAATGGCGCAAACCGGAACTACCAGGAAGACCATCTGCGAGAAGCCGATCCCAAGCACGGCCACAAAAAAGAACAAGACGAGTATCCGCATGGCGCTCGAAGTGCCGCGCTGTTCGTAGTACAGGATGGACAAGGTAAACGAGCAGGACGACCAACGCCATGCTGACGCAGTATACTTCGACTTCGACCGAACTAAACCAGTTGCTGAAGCCCCAGGCGGTGAAAAAGCCACCGGCCACGCCGCCGGCAAATAGCATGAAGCGGTTAAGCTTGTCGTTTCCTTCGCCATTGAAGAAATAGCTACCGATTTTGACCGTCAGCATATAGGCGATAAAAGCGGTGCCGGCGGAAGTGAATACCGAAAAATAGTTGACCCGATGGCCGATATCGGCTCCGAGCGGGAGCAGACTGCACAGGCGGCCGATCAGGACCATGAGGGCAAATCCGGGGGGATGGGGTACTCCCAGAATGGCGGAGCAGGCCAGGTGTTCGCCGCAGTCCCAGAACGGGATAGAGCGCTGGACCGTAAAGGCATAGACAATAAACGAGCCCAGAAAGACCAGGCCCGCCATAATCGCATGCGTTTTATCAAACTTCTTGTCGTACAACGCGAAAAAGCCGGACAAAGCAGTCCCTCCTAAAGTGAATATCGATGTAAACCGATATAAATCATAGATATATCTCAATCGAAGCGTCAAATATAACACCGGCCCAACAAAGGGCAATAGTTATTTTACCCGTCGCCGGTGCGGCCGTTTGGCAAAAGAAAGGAAGCCTCACATGTTTTTCTGGTGTGCCGTCCTTTTCGGACTCGGTATTCTCGCGTTCATTGATTCCATCATGAATATGGGCGAGATTTTCCGTACGGTGAATTCAGTAGTGTTCATGCTCCTGTCGCTCGGCCTTTTGGTCCGCACAACGTCCAAGGCCAAAGAGAAGCGGCTGGAAAAGTATGAAGAGAAGATTTTTCACCTGGAGCAGGAGATCAACGTCCTGAAACAGGGCCAGAAAGCACTAAAGGATTTCTAGCCGATCTTGCGGTCAACTTCCAGTTGCCGAAGTTTCTTGCGTACCTCCGCCGAGAACGGATAGCTGGAGAACTGTTCCAGTATCCGCTTGTAGAGGGCTTTGGCCTGGTCGAGTTTGGCCGGGTCGGACAGAAGCATGTCTGCTTTCTGACGAAGCGCAAACGGAACGAAATAGGAGTCGGGGAAGCTGTCGGTCAAGCGTTCGATAGCCAGCGCCGCTGACGCCGAGTCATTCAGTTTTAAATCCAACTCGAGCAGCCGGTAAAGAGCGTCATCAGCGAGGGTCGAACCTTGCTCGTTACTCATCCGTTCCAGCCAGACCCGGCTTGAGTCATCCTTTTCGCACTCCTGAAACCACAGGGCGTTGGCGAATTCGCCGGCCAAATCCGGCGAGGCCTTGGCTTCATCCATGACCATCAGTATTTGCAGCGCGTCATTGACGTAAAAGCCTTTCGGATAATCGACAATAAGTTTGCGAAGTTCGACATTGGCCGAATCGAACTGCTTGTCATAGAAGTCGAGCATGGCCAGTTCGTACGCGACTTCTTCGGCAATATCCTGGACGACCGGCATAGCCTTTAGTCCCTCAAATCCGGCCCGGGCTTTCGATCTGTCTCCCGTACGCAGATAGCAGTACGGGCGCATGCGGCGGGCGTTGACCCAAGCCAGCCCGTTCGGATATTTCGCGACGACCGAATCGAAATAGGTTAAGGCGTGGCGGTAGTCCTTCAGGTTGTCGAAATAGACCAGTCCCATTTGAAAAAGAGCTTCACCTTTCTCTTGGGGGCGAGGGGAGTCTGCGACAACCCGGTCGTATCGGGCGAGGGCGTCCTGGGTCCGTCCCAGATGGACCAGCGCATCGGCATAGGTCAATGAGGCATCCAGATAGGCCGGGGATTTGGGGTAGTGCGTAAAAATGTAGTCGCCGATTTTCACTTCCTGAGAATACATTTTCATGTCGTGGCACTGGTGCATCATGTAGATGAGCGAGCCCCCCTGCAGACCGGAGAGAGAATCCCGCTTCACGGCATAGTCAAAGGCCTTGTCCAACTGGTTTATTTTGACATAGTGATCGGCCAACAGGCGAATGACAAAAGGGTTGTTGGTACGCTGAGCTTCTTCCTGCAGCGCTTTCTCGACTTCAGGGGCCGAGTCTACAAAATCGAGCAGCGAAAAGAGGCGGCGCTCGACTTCCATAGCCTGGAATCCGGTATCATTCTTCACCACCGAGACATATTCGCGGATCGCCCCATGATAGTCCCGGGAATGTTCGAGGAGCTGCCCGCGTTCGAGAGCGTACAGCGTGGAGTCCTTGAATTCGTGGCGGAGCGTGTCGATCAGATTGACTGCCTCGTCGTTCATGTTTCGGGAAATCTGGCTGCGCAGGAGAGTCAGAAACCGAATCGTGTCTGAAGGCGGAATAAGCTTGCGGGCCTCGGTGTAGGCGACTTGCGACGAGTCCTTGAATCCCTGGTCGGCCAGAAGCTCTGCCAGGTCGAGCCGGCTTCCGAAATTTTGAGGATCCTGGTCGATCTGGCGGCGCACCAGAATTTCGGCTTTAGGATACTGTTTGAGCTGCCCGTAGCAGACCCGGAGCAGATTGTTCAGGACCGGATCCTGGGGCTGCTTCTCATACATCAGCTCCAGCATATCCGCGGCCGGCCCGTAATTCTGCTGCTGCATGAGTTGCCGGGCGACCCCAAGCTGGCGGTTTCGATCGCTCAAGGAGTCGTCGGGCTTCTTAAAAGTGAAAGTAGTTCCGCCCGGGGCACCGGATTGGGCTAACGACGGCCGTACTAGCGCGGCCGTCGCGAATACTGCGATTACGACAATTCTACAAAGGCGCATCACGTCTTACTTGGCCGCCGGCTGGGCCGGTGTTTGCGACTGCGCCTGGAGCAAGGCCCGGAAATAGGCCTTGATCTGTTCTTCGTACTGCGGCGGATAATTGTCTCCGAGGAACTGGCGGAGGCGGTCCTCGAACTTGGAGCGATCGTTAAGCAGATCCTCGGACAGAGCCGGCGGCAAATAGACCGGCTGGGCCGTGGCCGGAGTGGATTTCCGCTGATCGGTATAGTCTTTGCGCTGAAGCGATCGGCTGGCTTCGAGCATGCGGGAGTAGATCTTCAGCTGCCGCTCGGTGGTTTCCTCACCCGGTGTGCCGCTGCTCAGGTCTTCCTCGACCTTTTTCATCTCCTTGGCGATATCATCGAGGCGCCCCAGGACCTCTCGGGAATTGCCGAACTCCTGAGCCAACTGTTCCACTGATTTTCGGATACTCCCCTGCTCGCCGGCGAGTCGCTCCAGTTCCCCGCGACCGGTCTGGCCGATCTTGTCTCCGCCGGGGTTTTTACACTGACCCTGGGTCTTTTGATTTAACTGGTTCTGCTTTTCGGAGAGGGATTCCATATTCCCGATATTCTTATTGCAGCTTCCGCCTTTGTCGCACTGCGACTGCTGTTCAAGGGACTCCATCAACCGCACCGACGCTTTGTTCAAATTGGCCATGGCGTCGCGCTGATAATTCTCGGCCATGCCTCCCTGGCGGTTGTCGAGCATCCGGCTGGCGGACTGCATATTCTGTCCGGCTTCATTGACCAGCGACTGAATTTCGGCGGCAATAAACGGTGAGGACTTGCCGATATCGGCGACCATATGCTGAAGCTCATCGGTGGCGGCCGCCAAATCCTGCTGACCGGACGCCATGTCGCGCACGCCGAGCGACGCCTGGTCCATCGCCGCCGCTTCTTTGAGCATATCTTCCTGGCTCTGCGAGAGCTGGTTCGCATTCTGGAGGGCCTGGCGCATGGCCCGCTTGACGGCATCGCTGTTAGAGCCGGACATGGCCATCTGCTGCTTCTGCATCTCTCCCAGCATTTCGCTCAATTTGCTCGAGGCTTTTTTGCCGCTTGAGGAGGCCTCCGATTTTTGCTGTTGGTTCAGCGATTTGGACATGTTCTGCATGTCCTGTCCGGCCTGAGACTTGTCAACCGCATCGGCGAATTTCTGGGCCTCCGGCTGCTGGTCAAGTTTGGCCTCTTTCATAAGGTCCCGAAGGTCCTTGGCATCCTGCTGCAGCTTGTCCATCGATTCTTTATTCTGATCTTCCGGTTTGGACAGTTTGGGAAGATCTTCAGACGACGCCTTGTCGGTAGACTCGTTGTTCTTTTCCTGACGGGCGAGCAGCTGTTCTGCCTCGCGAGTCATCGCCTCCATCTTCTGTTCCACTTGCAGCCGCTTTAACAGCGCCAGGGTCCGCTCCAGTCGCTCCAGAAGTTCCTTCTGGGACATCTGGAAATTCTTCATGGCCTCTTCGAGCTTCTGGCGATCCATATTCTTAAGGGCATCCATAAGCTGTTTCTGCGCTTCCTTCATTTCGGGAGTCGCGACTTCCGAAAACAGCTTTTGAATTTCCTGCATTTTGTCGAGGACCTGGCGGCTCAACACGGAATTATCCTGCATTTTGGACAGCGAGGAATCCATCTGCTGCGCCACTTTTTCGATCTGCTTGACCATGGCATCATGCTTCTCGGCAATATCACTCAGCTCTTTTTGCTGCTGCCAGTCCCCTTTTTGAGTGGTCTGATTCTGGGCATCGAGTTTCCGGGCGGCCGCTTTCAGACGCTGCACCAGGTCTTTTCCGGTTTCCACCAGCGTTTCGGTCTGGGATACCCGCTGCTTCCCTTCCTGGTCGGTCTGGGCGACGATTTCTTCCAGCGACGGTACGCGGGCAATGTATTGCCGGGATTTTCCTATTTTCGGTCCGGAAATCCGGTCATTGTCGGCCACTTCGAAGTAGTAGGTCGCATAATCTCCGGGGAACATGTTGAGCGGCGCCATGTCCCAGTTGAACTCCACATCTCCTTCGGTCTTGATATTATCCGAGAAGTGAAGCACCGCCACGTTCTCGGCCGTCTTTCCGGATTGCGACGTGACCGAGTATTTCATGACCAGCGACGTGAAGCCGTAGTCATCATAGATATGGACTTTCAACGGCAGAGTCATGGCGTCGGTGAGATTGACATCAAAGCCGGGCCGAATCACTTCGACGGTCGGAAATTCATCCGGCACGGCGGTGATGTAGTATTCGATCGGATCGGGGTTGGTCTCTCCGAGATGATCGGCCAGCCGGATGTGATACGACTGGGTTTTTTGAACCACCAGAGAACCTTCGGCCGATCTTGCCGCTGACATTCAGCGGGAGATGACTGGAGTCATCGAAAACGAGTTCGGCCTTTTCAACCGGCAGGTTGGTCTCAACTTTCAAGTTTACGCGGCTGCCGACTACGGCAGAAAATGAGCCATTGTTCTCGCTCATGGTGGTGGGAGCCAGACGGGTGTAATCCGGATAGAAAATGGAAAGCGTGATGTTGTTTACACGCGGGCGGTCGACCACATCGATCTTCTGTATGTCGGTCTTGAGACGGCCGGATTCGACATAGAAATCGAAAGATCGGTTGATCTGGCGAAGGGTCACGGCGACATTCACGGAATCGGTTTGCCCCAGAGCTTTCCGCTTGAGATTGCGTAGATCGATTTCGGACTTCTGCCAGGCGCCATCAACCAGCCGGTGATACACGAACGCCTTATCGGGAATTCTCTGACCGAAAATCGCGGCGCCAAAAGTAATATCCTGATATTTGACCCACTCGCGCGAGCCTGGGACCGGAACGATCTTATAGGCCAGCGGGGGCGCAATTTCGGTTGTGGGGTTGGAGTAGACTTCATACGAGTAGCTGAAAAAGCCGGGAAACACCAGAAGAAGGAGAACGCCGAATACGGCGGCTATCGCCAGGAAACGCCCGGTTCGCAACACCGGATGGAAAGTCACAACTTCGTTGAGATTGATCAGCCCGGCCTCTTTGATCGCCTGTTCCTCGGTGACGCGAATCAGGTCCGGAGAATACGACGGATGGTATCCGGAGCGCGCAAACTGGACCGCCGCCACCAGCCGTCCTTTGAGTTCCGGGTGCTTCTGTTCAAGACTGACGGCGACATGATCGATACTGCCATCAAACAGCCGCCGGAGGGCAAATCTTAAGAAGAAGAATGCGGCGACTCCGGCAGACAGTACCAGCAGTGAGATTTTCAGCCAGACCGGCAGGACCGTAACGTTGGCTACGATCGATAAGACGACCCAGGTGATCAGGACGGCAGTCGCGGTCGTGACCGCGCCGCCGATGAAAAGCACGAGGCGCTGCTTGAGCAGAACGGAACGAAGACGCTGTAGCAGGATCGAAGTTGATGTTAGGTCGTTCATGAGTGCACCCTTGGTTTTCTGACTATATCGGCGATTCGGGTCAAGCTCGAGCCCCGGCTCTCGGCAGGTAAGTTCGTATTGGTTTTTAGTTTAACAGTGCATAGGTGACCAGGTTCACGCCCATCTCGAAGGCCTCCAGGCGTTTGGTTTCCGGATCGTTGTGAACCTGCGGATCCTCCCAGCCGTCGCCAATGTCTGACTCTACCAGGAAGTATAACACAATCCGGCCATTTATGATAAGGGCATAACCCCGGGGCGGCTTGCCGTCATGCTCGTGAATCTTGGGGGGCCCGTTCGGAAAGTCATAGAAACAGTGATACAAAGGGTGGTCGAACGGCACTTCGACGACCGGGCGCTCCGGGAACAGGTTCGCCATCTCGTCGCGAAAGGTCTGGTTCATCCCGTAAGAGTCATTGACGAAAAGAAATCCGCCCCCGACGAGATACTTGCGAAGGCGCTCTTTTTCTTCCGGGGAGAACTTCATGAGGCCATGTCCAGTGGCAAAGAGAAACGGGTATTTGAACAGGTCCGGGTCCATGATTGTCACCTGTTTCTCAAGCGTATCAACGGGATAGTCGGTATTCTCGCGAATGTAACTGAGCAAATTGGGAATCGACGAACCACCCCAATACCAGTCTCCGCCTCCCCCATAATGGAGCCGGGCGACTTTAATGGCCGAGGGATTCTGGTTTGGAACAGGCTGGCGGTAGTAGGGGACGACGATCTGGCCCGGACGATCCACCGCCGGCTGGGCGAGGGATAAAACGCCGGCCAGAACAACGCCGATCGCGACCAGAGCGGACCAGATTCGAGTCGGTTTTCCCATATATATAATATACACCGGAAGTCCAAATTGGGGTGGAAAATTCAGAGTCAGCCGTAGCTCACTCTCGCCCTGGGAAAAGGAAGTCACCCTGACCGGCAGTCAGGCTGATATAGCTTGTAACTGGCGAAAATTCTGATAAACTAATGGCTGGGTGAATCGTCTCTTTTCTTTCCGGTTCCGGGCTTGAGTTGAGGGATAATGTTCCGTATCTCGGGGAATTTTCGTCGAGATAACAATCAGTCTCATAGTTGCGATGGAAGCGAGTTCGTCTTCCGCGCTGCTTGCCGGGGAATCAAATTGGTGGCCCCAGAGGCAGGCTGTTCAGCCTCGGGCAACCGGCTTAACGACAGCTCCTATCCCCTGGCCTACGACCTGGGCGGCGCCGCAGAATGGCGCGATAAGCAGTACGATCGGCACTTTTGGGGACTTCGGATTTGATGCCACTCAGTCAACTCTGTACAATGACTACCCGTGGTGGCCGCAACCGGGTTTTTGTACTCCGGCCGGAACGAGCATTGATTACCTCACCGGCGGTTCTCTTTGGGTAGGAGGCTTGCTTGGCGGGGACACTTTGGTTTCCGAGGGCTCGTACCTATTCAGCTCGATAGTTCATTATGTGGAATTTGCTCCGTCCGGTTATGCCCGCACCGGCGGTGGCTCGGTGCAACCGTGTGCGGGGCTGGCCGATTCTACGTTGCGGGCGGAATGCTCAGACACGATCCAGACAGGGCTGTATTACCCGAACCCGCAATATGGCGAAACACACCGTCCACTTCATGTTTCAGTTATCAATCGGGCAAGTGTCTGGACCGCTCCTTCTGCCAATCGGTGTATTCTTTTTGACCTAACCATCACCAATATCGGAAGCCAAGTCATCCGGTCCGGGTATCTCGGCCTTGATCTTTACCCATGGGTGGCCGGGCCGCTCACGGTCATGAACTACGTCGGAGACGATTTCACGGGATCGATGCGAGACTTGGGAATTGGTTACGCGATCGATAATGATGGCGATCCGGTCAAAGGACGTTACCCTGCCGACACTTCGCCCACCGGAGCTTTAGGCTGGAAGTTTTTGAAAAGCTCATTCGTGCCGCGCGACACGACCTACATGTGGACCGCTTTTTCCGACACTCTAAGTTGGCAGCCTTTTCGAAAACAGCATCCGGCCGACAAGCGCGGGAATGACGCCGGAAGATATGCCAATCTTTCGTCCAAGGAGTGGGACTATGATCAGGTATTGATGAGCACGATTGGGTCCGATGACTCAGTTTGGGCGCAGCCGGATCCCATTGTGCTAAGTCAAACCTGGTCGGGTGGAGGGGTTTGGGTGACAAGTTCCCTGGGCCCGTTCAATCTATTGCCGGACTCCTCGGTGCGAATCGTCTTCTCCCTCTTCGCGGCGGATTCGGTCCACCGCGATCCATTCATAATGGATTTTCTCCCGCTGGCTCCGGACCTGTACCGGCAAGACCTGAATCTCGAGTCAGTAGTGCGGACCTCGGAAATTGCCGATTCTCTTGCCGGGATCATTACCGCCCCAAATGCCCCGGTGACCGGCGCCAGAGTGATTCTATCAACGGCCGACAGTGTGGTGGTGGCCTGGGACCCGTGGGTGTTCTCGAACACCGATGGTTACAACCTCTATCTAACACCGATACCAGATTCGGCTTTTCCCGTCCCCGGAGTCATTCCCCCGTGGATTCAGGTGACTCAGCCTCAGATCTACAAAGCGATCGGGCGGGTTCCCCGGATTACTTTGTCCGGGATCGACCCACGGCACGCGTATTCGTTTCAGATCGCCAATCGGGTTGGGAGCAATTCGGGGATGATCAGCTGGCCAATCTCGATAAAACTGAACAATGCCCCCGCTGCGCCGCTGGTGAGCGATACTCTGGCCTTTATCCGGGGAGACAGCATAAGCATTTCCTGGAGGCAGCCTTCCGGCTCTTCGGTTGATCATTACAATCTTTACAAATTTGCCGACACGGTCTCTGCCCAGGCGCGCTACCTCCCTTTCTATAGCGAATTCCAGCAGACCGTGAGTCCTAAGAGCAGCTACTCTGTGGCCGGCCGGAATTATTTCTTCTATGCCATGACCAGATACCAGACCTTGCCCGGCAGTGCGCTTTCGTTCACAGACACCGCGCGCAGCGGCGAAGTCTATGTCATCACGGCGGTAGACTCAGCGGGGTACGAATCAAACTTCTCGCATCCGATACTGGTGCTTGATGCCCGGAGATCCAGAGATGTTCTGGTCATGACCAATTCAGGCTCGACCAATTTTGTGTTGCGGGATTCACTGAGTTCATTCTACTCCAGCGTTCTGAAGGGTCTGTCGTTCGATTTCTACAGCTTTGTCGACTCGATGCAGGGGACGCGATGCCCCGACGGCAGCCCGGCTTGTCTCAATGTCGATGATTTGATGCCGTACAAGATGGTGATTATCGATGACGGTCTGGCGGACGGCGTTTTGGCCATGAGATATGAAAACGGAGATGGTCCGTTCAGCCGATATCTGGAATCGGGGGGGACGATTGCTTATTTCGGTTCATTCGTGAACATGAGATACAACCCGCTGCAGATTACGAGTCAGCCTCAGGAATATCCGGCCGGGAACACGTTTGTATCGAGATATTTCGGCATTGACTCGCTGTTCTTTGTAGGGCTTACTTATTATTCAAGACTGGCCTCCCCCTACGACGACACGCTCTTCGGCTTCACAGGCGCTGCCGGCGTGATGCCGGGCACAGTTCCGATCTACGTCGATTCGGCACGATACCCCTATGACAGCAGGCTCAGGCTCTACTGGCCCGCGCCAACCCCGCCTTCGGTCTCGACCTTTGTCCCGAATGCCCGTGGCCACGTCACGCACTGCTATAGTTCTTCCGATCTTACCGGCTCGATGAACGCCCGTCAGCCGGTCGGGATTTCCACTCAAAACGGTGTCTGGCAAACTTTTTTGTACGGGTTCCACCTTTGGTATATGAACCCGGTCGAAGCCCGCCGGCTCGTTGATTGGATGCTTGGCTCCTCTCCGACCGCAGTTCGCAATTCTGACCTGAAAGGATTGCCCCGTTCTTTTGCACTAGATCAGAATTATCCGAATCCGTTCAATCCGACCACTACCATTCCATACAGCTTGCCGGAGCGGTCCCGAGCGGCGATAGAGATCTTCAACGTGTTGGGCCAGCGGGTCCGCACACTGGTCAATGAGACTCAGGCCGCCGGCAGCTACCGGATTGTTTGGGATGGCCGAACCGACGCCGGAACCGAACTGGCCACCGGAATCTATCTCTGCCGGCTCCAGGCGGGTTCACACATTCAGGCCCGCAAGATGCTTCTGCTCCGGTGATCAGCCGCGGTATCTCCCGGCTAGATTTGAAAACTCAGACCTCCGCGAAGAGTGAAGCCGGGCATCGGGTAGCCGAAGACGATTTGGTATTTCGTGTCGAACAGGTTTTCGACCCGGAGTAACAGAGTAGCCTTAGGGGTCACCCGCAGGTGCAGGTCCGCATTGATTACGGCGTAGTCCTTGATCAGTTCATCGGCCGTACTGCCGTCGGCCCGAGTGGAATCAGAATGGGTCTTGAAGGCCGAAATCGATTCAAGCGATACCGACCACACCGGCTTGGCATAAGCGGCGGACAGTACAAATTTGTCCTCGGGAGTAGAGATCAGAAATTCCTTTTGATTCAAGTGCATAAAGGACGGCCTGATCCGGACTGCTCCCGCTGCGTAGGTCAAAGCTGCTTCCCACCCGGAGTGACGGAAACTCCCGGTGTTGACAAACGTCACGGGCGGTGGAGCGTTTGGATTCGGCACCGTCTCGATCAGGTTCCGGCCGTTGCGCCAGAAGACGGCGCCGTCGAAGGAAAGCGAGCCGACCAATCGGTTGTAGTAGCCGATTTCGTAAAATGTCCCCTCTTCCGGCTTGAGCGAGTCCGGATTTGAAATCAAGAACAGTTGAGATTCCATTACGGTCGGATTCCGGTAGGCGGTTGCGACCGAGAGCTTGACAGAGCCCAGTCGATCTGGACTAATCACAGCCCCCAGTTGATAGACGGCATGACTGCCGTACCGGTCGTTGGAAACTAGTCTTCCGCCGGCAATCAGGGTGACCGCGGTGTCGACGTGAGCCTCGGCTTGAAGCATGCCGGCATACTCGTAATCGCCGAAATTCCCGGTTTGTACGAACGGCGTTCCATTGTGGGCTGATCCCCCGAGATAATTGGCAGAGGTCCCGCCCGAGATGATCAGCCAATCGGCCCGCGGGACATGAAGTCGGGCAAATAGATCGGCTCCGTTGTTGCGATCGACCGAGGTGAAGCCATCGGAAAAATGGTGATCCCCATAACTTGAATAGAGCCGCGCCGACAAGGAGAGCGTTCGGCCGGGGTGGTCGGCTCCGAACGTCACACCGGAGCGCGCGATATTTCCGGTTGTGCGGAACGGTCGGTAATCCGGTCCCGGATCGGCAAAGAAGAAATCGCTATACTTGCCCGAGAGAAAAAGTGTCCATCCGTCGAGTGTATCCAACTGGGCGCGAAAACCGCCGGCGCGGCTCTGAAACTGGTTGTTGGCCCCCTGGTTATCGGACTTTACATAATCATACCAGCCGGCCATGATGGCGCGTCCGATCTTCTGCGAGTGCTGCAGGGAGCCGTCAAGCGAGCTAAAGCTCCCTCCCCAGAGTTCCGCTTTGGTGAAGCGATCCCGATCCGGCCGATAGAATGAGGTGAGATCCAGAACGCCGGCGATCGCGTTCGAACCATAGAGAGTTGAGGCTCCCCCTTTAATCAGATCGGCCGAATAGAGTCCGGCCCGCTCGTAGGTATCCGGCAGCGGGTGACCGAATAGTCCGGCGATATCCGGGCGGCCATCGATCAGAACGAGCGTCCCATTATTGGGCGAGAAACCAAGCCCCCGGATGAAGAGCTGCCCCTGACCGATCGTGCCAAGACCGTAGCCGACACTCTTGACGCTGCTGATGGAAATTGAAGCATGATTGTTTCCCAAATTCGCCAGCAGATTGTCTTCGGTTGCCGCCGCGACCCGAGTCGGGCCCAGCACGATGGCTGAGTTGACACAGCGGGAGAGCCGGGCTGGTTCACGCGTTCCGACCACAACAATCGGATCGAGCTGGTAAATGGTGTCCCGCACGCCGGTGCTGTCGGCCGAGGTGAGGCCGGCGAAAAATAGAAGGATCATTGCAAGCATGTCGGCTCCGTGAGCTAGGTGCTATATTCCCGTTCTCAAGATTCGTGAACATAGTCTGTCCATTTTCTCCATGTCAAGGTACGTGCGACAAATTGAGCACAAATTCCGGGAGAAGAAATTTCCCGCCGAAAAGCGGCGGCGAAATTACACTCTGGTGACACTGCGGAAATTATTCGCGAAGCGAGGCCGGTCAAGCCGATCCAAAAAAAACCTTACTTTTGCCCGCGAAGTTGCGTATTAGAAGCCAGGACTAGTTGTTTTAATGAGGAGTTTCTCGGTATGAAATTGACTCGCTTTTCACGAGTGTGGGCTCTCGGAATTGTGGCGCTGCTTGGCTCGGCGTCTGCACGAGCAGCCCAAACCGATCCCTACGTTGTTCTGGACAAGTATATCGCGGCCAACGGCGGCCTCGACAAGATGAAATCCCAGCACACTATGCATATGAAGGGGACGCTGGTGATCGAGGGGGCCGGGTTGCAGGGACCCTTCGAGCAGTGGACCCAGCAGCCGAATAAATCGCTGCAGACGCTGGACCTGAAAGTGTTCAGACAGACCCAGGGGGACAACGGCCAGACCGCCTGGACGGTCGATCAGAACAACAAACTCCAGATTAATCGTGACTCGACGACGCTTAAAGAACGGCAGATTCGCATTCTGATGGCCGAGTTCGACCACCTGTCACGTACCTCGAAGACGTTTAAAGCCGCGTTCGAGAAGATCGATACCGCCCTCGGCAAGGTTTGCTTCGCGATCAAGACCACGAACAACATCAACGACTACGTCTATTTCGACTATTACGACACGACGAATTTCCAGACGATCAAGAACGTGGTGGACCGGCCCAACCAGATCGTCAATACCTACATGTCGGATTTTCGGACGATTGCCGGGTTCGATGTGCCGTACCAGATTCGCACGGTCGAGGAGCCGACCAACCAGATTTCAACGATCAAATTCGATACGGTGGAAATCAATCTGCCGATCGATGCCAAAATTTTTGAGCCGCCGGCCTCCGACGTCAAGGACTATGAATTTGCCAACGGCAAGAGCGTGGAAAATGTCCCCTTCAAGTATATCGAGAACCACGTGTACATTCCGGTGACGATCAACGGAAGAACCAAACTCTGGGTTCTCGATACGGGTGCAGAGGTATCGGTAATTGACAACCAATTTGCCGAGGAGCTGGGATTAAAGCTGGAAGGAAAGATGACCGGCCAGGGAGTGGGAAGTACGGTGGATGTGGCCTTTACCACGCTTCCGGCGTACTCGCTCAACGGATTGTCGTTTCAGGAGCAGAAGATCGCCAGCATCAAACTGAACTGGCTCTTCAAAAAGACGATGGGCCAGGAGATCGGCGGCATTTTAGGGTATGACTTTCTCTCGCGGCTGGTCACCCGGATCGATTACGCCAACCAGACTCTGTCATTCTATGAGCCGGACAGTTTCAAATACTCCGGGCCGGGAGTAGTAATTGATGCTCCCCTGAGCCAGGACAACATGTTTCATGTGCCGATCACGGTCGACGGTCAATATGGCGGGCTGTGGAATATCGATGTCGGAGCAGCCGGGATGAGCTTTCACTTCCCGTATGCCCAGTCACACGACCTACTGAAGCTCAAAGGAGTCAACGGCGTGGCCTACGGCGCAGGTGGAACATCACCGAACAAAAGCTGTCAGTTCAAAACGGTGACGCTTGCCGGGTTTACGGTCGACAAGCCGCTGGTCGGAATGCCGATTTCGGCCGACAAGGGGTCGTTCTCCGGCCGCGAACTCACGGGGAACGCCGGGAACACACTCTTCCGTCATTTTGTGCTGTATTTGGATTATCACCACGAGAAATTCATTGTGGAAAAGGGAGCCGACTTCGCCAAGGTCTTTCCGGAAGATCACAGCGGCTTGCAGTTGGCCTACGACGATTCCAGCCGGGTGGAAACCATCTCCGCTGCCGACGGAACTCCGGCAGCCAAAGCGGGAGTCAAAGTCGGCGACAAAATCAAGACAATCGACGGCAAGACGCCTGAGGCGCTGGGTGGTGTTATGCAGATTCGGGAGATGCTGAAAGCTGCCCCCGGAACCAAGTACAGTCTGGAACTAGATGCGGGGCGGAAAGACTGTAAAGGCCAATCTGACATTGAAGAGTCTTTACAACTGAGAGACCGCCTCACGAGTTCGTCGATTTCGAACCAATAGAGCAATACCGCCGGACATTAGAGTCCGGCGGTATTTCTTTGCGACTTAAGACTCAACTTAGAGTCAATTGGTTATGACGACTATTTGAACCGTCTCGGGCTGCGGGCTTCCCATTCCACAATGATCGGGCTGGCCACGAAGATCGAGCTGTAGGTCCCGACGATGACGCCGAGAATCAGCGCCAGCGAGAAGGTCCTGAGCACTTCGCCGCCGAACAGGAACAGAATTACGACCACACACATGACGGTCATCGAGGTGTTAATGGTTCGCGACAGCGTCTCGTTGATCGACCGGTTGACCGAAGGGACAAAGTCGGATTTGCCCCGGAATTTGCGAAGGTTTTCGCGAATTCGGTCATACACCACCACCGTATCGGTGAGGGAGTATCCGGCCAGCGTGAGCAAGGCGGACACCACGAGCAGATCGAACTCGAACCCGAGCAGCCAGATGATACCGGTAACGGCCAGCACATCGTGGAAAGTGGCTATAGCCGCCGCCACGCCGGAGCGCCAATCGAACCGGACCCAGATGTATAGCATGATCCCGATGAGCGAGACCACGATAGCCCAGACGGTGCTGGTCCGAAGAGTGGCGCCGACCGAGGGTCCGATTACGTGTTCGGACAGTTTGGTGAAAGTGTTGCCGGCGAACTTGGTCTGGAGCACATCCATTATCCCCTTGATGCGTTCATCACCGGTCGTCTCGGCTTCGGGCCGTTTCGATTTGATGATGTACGCGTTCGGTTCGGAGAAATCGGTCAGCTCGGTGACGGTGGCATCGGCATACCTGGCGGTGAGAGCACCGCGCAGATCGGCGATGGCGACCGGGTTCTGGAAATGCCCCTGGATCATAACACCGCCGGCGAAGTCGATCCCCATGTTCGCCTTGCCGATGAAGATCATGACAAAAGCGATGAGCCCGGCAAGACACAAGAGGGTCGACAGACCAAAGGCATACTTTCGTTTGCCTATGAAATCAATTTTGGGAACGCCTATAAGTGAAAACATGGTTATCCTCTCGCTCAGATACTGATGGAGTCATACTGTTTACGGACATCGAAAATGGCCTTGGTGATCACGTACGCCGTGTACAGCGAGATCGCCACCCCGGCGAACAACGACACTGCGAATCCCTTGATCGTTCCCACCCCGAGCATGAACAGCGCGGCGGCGGTGATCAACGTGGTCACGTGGGAGTCGAAAATGGTCACGAACGCCCGCTCGTATCCGGCATCAATGGCCGCTCGAACAGTCTTGCCGGTCCGGAGCTCTTCGCGAATGCGCTCAAAGATCAGGATGTTCGAGTCGACCGAAATACCAATCGTGAGAATGATCCCCGCGATCCCGGGCATCGTGAGCGTGGCGCCGAATCCGGCCAACGCGGCCAGCAGGAAGAACATGTTGAACAAAAGGCCGATATCGGCGATCAGGCCCGAAATCCGGTAGTAGAAGGCGATATAGGCGAAGACGACAATCAGCCCGATCAGAGAGGACAAGAATCCTTTCTTAATGGAATCGGAACCGAGTGTCGCGCCGACGACGTTTCGCTCGACAATTTCAACCGGAGCCGGCAGGGCGCCGGCCTTGAGCACGATCTCAAGATTGCGGGCATCATCGAACGAAGCGGAAGAACCCATTTCGATCACGCCGCTGTTGCGAATTTTGGCATTGATGATCGGGGCCGATTCCACGCGGTTATCGAGCACGATAGCCAGCGGCTTGTCAATATTGGCGCCGGTCAACTGGCCAAAGCGGGCGGCACCTTCGCCGGAAAGCTTGAAATTGACTTCGAGCGAGGCCATGTTGCCTCGAAGCGGCGGGGAGATTGATTCAAGATATCTTCCGGGGAACTGCACTTTCCGCTTCACCAGATACAGCATGTAGACTTCGCGGCTCTGATGAATTTCCGACCGGGTCGACCAGAGGAATTCGACATCGATCGGCACGGCGGCCTTGACCTGCGGGAGATTGAGCCAGCGATCGATCATGATCTGATCTTTCTTGCTGACTTCGTAACCCGGCCAGTTGACGCTGTTGCGTGACGACAGAGCCACCTCGAGGCGGCTTGAGAGCGGATCATTCTGTGCGCCGGCGTTCGCATTTTCATCGAATTCGAACTGTTTGGCCGATGTGTCTTTTTTGGCGGTATCCTTCCCCATCAGTTCGGACATGACATCATTGGACTTGGTCAGCGTGTCCGACTTTTTGGGTGCAGGTGAGGTCGCGGCGGTTCCGGTCGAACTGCTGTTGCTCTTTTCATAGTTGGCAATGATCGTATCCAACTTGGCAATAAGCGGCGTGGCATTATCGATAGTCTCCAGCAGCTTGAACTCCAGGACAGCGGTCTGGCCGACTAGTTCCTGGGCGCGGCTGGCATCGGTATATCCCGGAAGATCGATGATGATCCGGTCATTTCCTTCTTTCTGGATAATTGGTTCAGCGACACCGAGGGCATCGATTCGATTCCGAATCACTTGGATAGCGCGGTCCACCGCGTCGGTGCGGGCGGCCGGCTCCAATTCCTCAAGTTTGACCCGCAAGACGACGTGAATGCCGCCTTGCAAATCCAGTCCGAGACGGACGGCCTTTTGCTGGAGCGCCACCAGGGCACCTGGTTTGGATTTATCCAATTGCTGCTTGTCGGCTTCCGACATCGTCCAGAGACGGAAGGTGTTCCAGAAGGCCATCAGAGCCAGAACAACCAGAACGGCTGTGACGCCAATACGCCATTTTTGAGACATGGGTGAATCCCTTTCTTCAGTTATAGACAGTAAAACGAAAATGTTAGCGAGAGCGAGCCACGAGCTGTGGCAGAAGAGGAGATGAGACTACATCGTTCCGGATGGTCGTGAGCCGACCAGGGTGCCGATACGCGCCTGAACGGGCGCACTAAAAGCTAACGATGGTGAAACCTCACGCGGAAGAAAATGATATTGAGTGATCTGGGAATACGTGAAATCGGAATTGATCTGGCGGTTGAACCGGCTGCTTTCATTATCAGTCTTGGAGACATTCGCCGCCACCAATGACAGATAGGGACCGGAAGTCGGCTTCGATTTCGGGGTCATCTTGCCGGCGGCGGCATCGGCGGCAGAGGCTGCCAGAGTCGGTTCAGCAGAAACGGGAGATTCGATCACCGGCTTCTTGGGATTTACTACCGGCTCCAGACCCATCGCCGAAGCTACGGTGGAGATAGTAAAGGCGGCCAGCATGTAGCCGACGAGCAGGCAACGAAGCCCCGGCAGAAGCAATTCTTTGGCAAGTCGTTTCATTTGATTCCCCAAATATACCGGCCAATCGTTCGCTGTCAACGCTCAAATTGGCTTCGCTTGACACCGGCTACGCCGGAGAATAGCTTATCGGGTTGGGGCGGTGGCAGATAGCCATCTTGCTCAAGAAATGGACAACCTTTCTCCGGGAGCGACTATGCTATCATTCTTGCTGTCAATCGGCCGCAGGCTGAAGACCACGTCATGGATCCTGTTCACCGTCTTTCTCGCCGCTTTGGCCGCCAATGCCGCCGAAACCCAGACGTACCGCCTTAAGAACGGCATGGAAGTGATCCTCAAGGAAAACCATGCCTCCCCCATGGTGGCCAGCGTCATTTTCGTGCGGTCCGGCAGCAAGTATGAATCCACCTACGAAAACGGAATCACGCATTTCCTCGAACATCTCCTTTTCGACGGCACCACCCATCTCTCACGCGAGAAGCTTGACCGATCCATTACCGATCTCGGAGGATACATCAACGCCTTCACACGCAAGGACCAGACTGCCTACCTCGTGCTCCTTCCGAAGCAGTATATCGAGTACGGCATGGCCGTCCAGAAAGACATGCTGTTCAACTCCAATTTCCCCGATTCGGAAATGACCAAAGAGCGAAAGGTGGTGATTGAGGAGATCAACCGCGACGCCGACGCCCCGAACGCTCCGGCCGACGCCTTCTTCACCGACAAGGCGTATGTCGGCACCGATTACGGCCGTCCGGTGCTAGGTTATGCCCCGTTCATCGAAAACATTCCGCGCGCGGCGGTGATTCAGTACTGGAAGAAGTACTACCGTCCGTCGCACATGACCACGCTGATTATCGGTGATTTTGACGGCAAAGGGATGAAAAGCACGGTCCAGGCTATGTTCGGCGATATTGCCGACAGCGCCGAAGCAACCGCCAAGAACCCCGGCAAGGAAACGCTGACCGGACAAAATCGGTTTGACACGACCGCCGCGGTCAATTCCACCTACATTAATTTCTCCGTGGCCGCTCCCGGATTCGGGGAGGCGGACTATCTCCCGATGGACCTGGTGGCCCGATATCTTGATCTGGCCGATATCTCACCGCTCAAGCTTGATCTGATGGGAGCCGACCCGCTCGCAACCGACGTGACAGTGAGCGTGGTTCCGTATGACGGATTCTCGCGGTTCGAAGTCTCAGTCGTTTCGGATAAGCCGGACAAACGTGATTCGATTGTTGCGGTTGTCCTGCGTGATCTGGCCGCAATCAGTTCGGCCTCAGTCGATCCGGCGGCAGTGAGCGGAATCAAAACCAGTCTTCGCTGCCAGTACGTGCTGACAGCCGAGAAGCTGCATTACTACGGCTTCATGGTCGCCCCGATGCTGGCGGTAACCGGCTGGGATTTTGCGGAAAAGTATCCGGACTTGATGTCCAAAGTCGATTGGACGCAGTGCCGCCAGGCGGCCACCAAATGGCTGGCCGCTCCAAAGTATGTCGTGACCGTTGTCAGACCCCCAGTCGACTCCACCTCGCCGAGATATGTGCCGGGCGGACTCACCGCCGAGCAGGTGACCAGGCATTTTGATTCGACCAAGTTTCCATCGTTCGATTTGTCAACCGGTTACCCGGTAACATTTCCCCAACACTGAGAAAGTTTCGCTCAAGCTGGATGATCCGGCCAAGTATGTGCGCCAGACGCTGCCCAACGGCTTAACGGTGATCATCAAATCCTCTCCATACAGCCAGGTCTTTGCCGTCAACGCCTTTGGCAAGAACCGTTCCGCCAACGAACCTGAAGGCAAGACCGGGATTACAGACTTCGTGAACCGCTGTATCGAAAAAGGGACCAAAACGCGCAACGCCGAACAGTTGGCGAAAGATCTGGCGAGCATCGGCGCCGACGTAACCTTGTACGACAATCCCTGGATTCCGTACGACGATCGGTATACCACGCCGCAGTACTCCTTCTTCAAGTTCGAGACGGTGGACGATTTCGCCAAACAGGGATTCGACTTGTTTGCGGAAATGCTGACCTCTCCCTCATTTGATTCGGTAGAAGTCGAGAAGATCAGGCAGGGGATGCTCGGTGTGATCAAACGAGAGTCGAGTTCTCCGGGAACCTCGGCGAAAACCCTGTTTTACCAAACCTTGTTCCGGGACAAACCGTTTGCCAAAACCGTCATGGGTACTCCGGCGACTGTCGAATCGATTACAGTCAGTGATCTCAAGGCTTATCATGCCATGTTCTACTCTCCGGAGAACATCATTCTGACGATCGCAACCAGCCAGGACCCATCGACCGTGATGCAATGGGTGAACACCGCGTTTGGTGCACTGCCTAAAGCCGGCAAGGCTATTGCGGTCGCACTGCCGCCCAACCCGGTTACCTCAATTGATACGGCGCATGTTGAACTGGCCAAAGAGCAGATGAGTATCTATCTCGGCGGCCCGCTGCCGGGAGCCAACAGTACCGAAGCAGCCGCGCTGGAAGTCGGCATTTCAGTATTGTCTGACCGGCTGTACTCAAATCTGCGTGAAAAGCAGGGGCTGGCGTATTCGGTGGGAGCCTCTGCGTTCTTCGATAAGGATTTCGGCTGGTACTATTGCAGCATGGGGACGACCGCGAAAAAGTATCAGCAGGCGATTGAGGGGATCAAGGGGGAAATGGAGGGAATCCGGAAAAGTGGCGTCACTCCGGAAGAAGTGCGCCGCGCCCGAAACCAGATCTGGGGACGACTCATGAGCGCCAAGCTCTCGCGCATCAATCAGGCATACTATCTCGCTCTTGCGGAATACCTAGGTCAGCCGGTAACATCGGACGCCGACTATATCAAGCGGCTGTCCGAGGTCACCCCGGAGAGTGTGGCGTCGGCTGTTGGGAAATACCTGCGCACCGATGCCAATGTACTCGTGACAGCCGGGAAAATGCAGTAAGAAGAGAGATTAACCAGGCGGCCGGTCTAGTGCGACCGGCGCCGGCTATTTCGGCTTCGATTTCAGTCCGAGCCCCATTCGCGCAGCCGGCAGCAGGTGCTTGCCGTTGACGACGTGAAACACGACGGCGAGCACGCCGTAGGCAATAGCTACTTCCAGCCGGATCTGTTCAACGCACAGTTGCACGGCAAACAGGCCGAAGAGCAAAACCCCTTCCAGACGAGACAGGCGCAGATTCACCAGCACGGCCACCGCGAAAAGCGACTGTGCGGCGGTCAGCCAGAGTTCGTGAGATTGAAGCGTATCCAGGCGAAATGGCACGATCTTGCCGCCGGAAATCGCGAATACCAGCGGAATCGTCCCGATGAGCAGAGTCCACTGATTGACTTTGGATGAAATCAGGGCGCGAATGGCCGAGGAGGCATGGCCTCTCAGAGTCCAGGTCGCGGCGATGATAAATTCCGGCGATTCGGAGGCGATCGGGGCCAGCCACTGCACGAGGAGAAACTCCTTAATGCCGAGCGCTTTCCCCAGGTTCACAAGGGAAACCGAAAACGGTTCGGCCACAAAGAAAATGACCGTTCCCGCGTAGAGAAAAAACAGGCCGGTGGCAATCCTCCGGGGAACGGTCTTCAAGTTGGCGATGATCTTCACCGGGCCGACCATTTCCGGCTCGGGAGATTCAAGTTGAGAGGCGCGGCGCGTATAGAACAGGAAAATAGTGACAAGGATGGCGGTGTCGATCAGGTTCATCGATCCCTTGAGCGGAATCGTGAACGAGTAGAGGGTCGCCATGGCGAGATAAAAAATCTCGACCCGCTGGGTCTCCTGAAGGACCAGTTCCTTTTTCTTTTTGACCCACACATACAAAAACAGAATCACCGGCCAGCCGAGACCGACCAGGAGACGGTTGGCGCCGGTCATATTGGCGATGGCGAAATGCTGTTGCGAAGGGTCGTGCGCCGCTTTCCAGGTGAAGACAAAATCGACGGCATACTCGGGCAGGACGGCGATAAGCGCGAGAATCGCCAGCGCCAGCGATTCCGACATATCAATCTGGGCCGCCTCGGCCGCCCACGAAAGTATAAAGGCGGCCCCGAACACCGCCACGCCAAAGGCCAGGGCTCCGAGAGCCGGTTGGACCGCAAGATGCGTGATACCGAGGAGCAATCCCGGCAGGGTGACCGCTACGGCCAGAATCAGGACCAGATACAGGTACGGATCGACTTCGTGTTGATGGTGGTGTTCAGTCATGGGAATCTGAATTAATCCCGGAAATCGGAACGGCTGCGTTATCCCCGCAGCACCATGTTGACGATGTCTTTTCGCAGGAGGGCGCCGACCAGTTGATCGTTGGAGACCACCAGCACCCGCCGGACATCCTTAAAGATCATCATAGCGGCAACTTCGACCACCCGTGTTTCCGGCGTGGTCACCTCGTAGTCCTGTCGATAGAGCTGCGAGACCTTGATCTTGTCCTCTTTCTTGAGCAGCTCCTCGAATGGCTCGACGTCCAGCGAATAATTGCAGATTCGAAACCAAAGCCTCGTAATCCGGGAGCGCGGCTTTGATCAGATCCCGATCGTTGATAATGCCGAGAAGCTTGCGGTTTTCATCAATGACAGCGACGGCCGAAAGCCGGTACTTGAACATCTGATTGACCACGTCCTTCAGCGTGTCATCGGGGGTGACGGTGGCCACTTTGTACCGCATGACATCCCGGACAAGCAGCTCTTTGTCGATGGCGACGTGCCGCTCGGCAACCAGCTTGATGAAATCTGCCGGAGAATCAAAATTCAGAATCTGTTCCAGCACTCCCTTGGAGCGCGCCAGGGCGGCCATACCTGATAGCGTCTGGAGATACAGGCGGGCGATGGTGGCCGGGGTGAGCAGGAGACAGACCACCTGCACCGGGAGTCCGTCGGCCGTTTTTCCGTGGAGACCGCGCCGCGAGACACCGACGAGGATAAAGAGCTCTTTGACGGCATCGGTGCGGGCATGGGGAAAGGCGAAACCGTGGCCGTACGAAGTGTCTTCGACTTCCTCCCGTTCCCGGACCGAGTCGAGGACTTTGTCATAGTTGAGCTGGACGCCCTCATCGACCAGCATATGCAGCAGTTCCTTGACCGCTTCGTCCTTGGTTTGAGCTTTGAGATTGAGATTGATCCGCTGTTCGACGAGCAAGTTAGCTAGTTTCAATCTTTACCTCATTGGAAGCAGGCCAAGCCAGTCTCCCCTTTCGGCGAATGGTCGAGGGGGATGCGACCCCGCCGGAGACCAGGAACTTGACTCCTTGCTCGATGGTCATATCGACAGCAATAATATCCTCGACCGGAAGAATCAAGGCGGCGCCGGTAAACGGGGTTGGAGGATTGGGCACAAACACGGTGGCACATTTGCGCATGACGCCGTCGATTTCAAACTCCAGGAAATGCGCCACGAAACTTACGGCGTAAGTTCCCTTGCGCGGATACTCAATCAGGACAACTTCTTTAAAAGAGGCCGCGTGCTGCTGGGTCGTGGATTCAAGCAGTTGTTTGGCGGCCATGTAGATGGGCCGGACCAGCGGCACACGCGTCAGGATACGCTCCCACAAGCGATAGAGCTTCTTGCCCAGGTAATTATGGGTGACTACCCCGGCCAGGATGATCAGCACGATCGTGGTAATCAATCCGAGACCCGGAATGTTTATCTTGAACAGCTGAAAAATCAGCGGTTGCAGAACATTATCGATAGTCTGAAAGAGGAATTTGAGCACAAGATAGGTGATAATGAGCGGAACCACCACAAGCAGTCCGCTGACGAAATATCTCTTAACAATCCTACCGGCCGTAGAGGACATTGACATAAAAAGACGCCGCCTTCACGCGCAAGAGAGTATAGTCGACCCGATCTAACGTGTCAACCCGTTTGGCATCACGGACGAGAACGTAGAGTATTTCAGTAGGAAAACTTAGTGTCCGGTAAAACCCCAGGCCATGGGGATTTGAGAGGCGAAGCGGATGACCGGTTCCGGCATCAGGCCGAACAGAAACACGCCCACCAAAGCGATGATGATCACCGTTACTACCGGCGAATGAAGCCCAAACTTGTAGGGGCTTTCGGCCTTGTCAAAGTACATGGTCTTGATCACATAGGCATAGTAGTACAAGGCAAACACCGAGGTGAGCAACGCTATCCCGACCACCCAGTAGAGCCAGGTGAAATCGGGCGAAACGCCCGCCATCTTGATGGCCGCGGCAAAGACATAATATTTCGCCAGGAAACCCGGCCAAGGGCGGAACGCCGGCCAGGGAAAGAAGAAAGACCGCCATCGAGCCGGCCACAAACGGGGAGCTTTTGGACAATCCGGAATAGGATGCAATCTGGCAGGAGCCGGTGCGGTCCTCGAAGATCGCTACGATGGCGAACGCCCCCATATTGGCGAACATGTAGGTGAACATGTAAAAGGCGACCGACGACAGCCCGAGTTCATTCATGGCCAGCATACCGACCATGATATACCCGGCCTGAGCAATCGACGAATAGGCCAGCATCCGCTTGATATTGTGCTGGCGGATGGCAACGACATTACCGACCACCATCGCGGCGACCGCCAAGACTCCGACGAGCCTTCCCCAGTCATTGGGAGACATGACCGGATCATGAAAAGCCATCAGGCCATTCACCACGATCTTGGCAAACGCCACCAGACCGGCAGCCTTGGATCCGACCGACAGGAAGGCCGCAATCGGGGTTGGAGAACCTTCGTAAACATCCGGCGCCCACTGATGGAATGGTGGAAGTGCCAGTTTGAAGCCGATACCGGCGATTACCGTGACCACCGCGATCATCGGAATCAGGCCGATATACCCCTGGTTGGCCAGTTGCAGGCGGGCAATATTGTCTTTCATGTGCAGGATATCCGTGGTGCCGGAAAGCCCATACAGGAAAGAAATACCGTACAACAAGAAAGCGGATGAAAGGGCCCCCACGACCAGAGTATTTTATGCCGGCTTCGACCGACAACCTGTCCTCTTTGAAGAACGCCGCCAGCACAAAGAGCGGTACGGTGGTGAGTTCAAGGCCGATATACAGAGACAGCAATTCATTCGATGACGCCAGAAACATCATGCCGACGGTCGAGAACAAAATCAGGCCGTAGAATTCGCCGCGATGATTGACGATCCGATTTTGGATAATGCCAAAACTACTGCCGATTGCCATAAAGGCGGCGCCGATGAAGATCATTTTGAAGAAGATCGCGATCGGGTCGTTGAAGAACATCATGCCGAATCCGGGTCCGCGGTCGGTGATGCTCAGAGCAATCCCGGCTCCCACGAGTCCGGCCATCGCAAGCCAGGTCAGCCCTTTACCAAAGCGACGGTGGGTAACCAAATCAACCGTCATAACCAGCAGTGCCCAGACGAACAGGAACAGTTCAGGTTTCATGGCGGAAAGATTCAAGCTGGGCAATTGGCTCTGCATCGCTTACCGACCCATCAATTGAACCAGATTCGTGACGGTGGCGGACATGAGATCATTGAGCGGCTTCGGATAAATCCCGATAAACAGGGTGAGGATCATAAGGGGTACGACCGTGATCAACTCGCGGACATTGATCTCACCCAGGCCGCCCCATTTGGCCAGATTGAATTCACCCAGGAACACCCGCTGGACCATGCGCAGTATGTAGGCCGCACCCAAAACCACGCCCAGCACCGCGATAACGGCCAGAGTCTTATTGCCGCCGGTGAAGGCGCCGACGAAAATCATGAATTCAGAAATGAAGCCGGACATCCCGGGGAGCCCCAGCGAGCCCATCGAGAAGAAAACCATGATCGAGGCATAGATCGGCAGTTTGGAGCCCAAGCCGCCGAAAGCCGCGATCTCCCGGGTATGAGCCCGGTCATAGAGGACGCCGACCAGAAGGAACATGGCCCCCGTAAGTAATCCGTGCGACAGCATTTGGAACATGCAGCCGTTGATCGCCTGAGTTGAACTGAACGCTCCCAGCGCCAGCATGCAGAACCCCATGTGCGACACCGAGGAATACGCGACCAGTTTCTTCAGGTCCTTCTGAGCCATCGAAACCAGGGCGCCGTAGATAATGGCGATCACGCCCAGCAGCGAAATCCAAAACGACAGGCTCTTGAGCGGTGCCGGAAACATGGGCCAGCTGATGCGAAGCATGCCGTATGTCCCCATCTTCAGCAGCACGCCGGCAAGGATGACCGACACGGCGGTGGGCGCTTCTACGTGCGCATCGGGCAGCCAGGTGTGGAACGGCCAGACCGGGACTTTGATGGCAAAGGCGATGAAGAAGAAGACAAAACAGCTCATCTGCATCACGTACGGCATTTTCGAGCCGGTCTGAATCAAGGTCATAATATTCAGCGTGTGCGGATCGGAATTGAAATAGAGAATCAGAATCGACACCAGCATGAAGATCGAGCCGAACAGCGTGTACAGGAAGAACTTGATCGCGGCATACTCTTTTCTCGGGCCGCCCCAAACGCCGATCAGGAAATACATCGGGACCAGCATCACCTCCCAGAAGACATAGAACAGGAAGAAATCGAGGGCGACAAATACCCCCATCATGCCGGCTTCGAGCAACAGGAAGAAGGCGAAATACTCCTTCACTCGCTCTTTGATGCCGAACGAAGCGATCAATGATATAGTCGAGAGCAATCCGGTCAGAAACAAAAGGGGAACGGAAATTCCGTCCACTCCAAGATAGTACTGAATATGCAGCGAGGGAATCCACTCAAAGGGACCTTCGGCATACGCCATCACGGCCGAGCCCGAATGATTGAAGAAATAGTCCCAGAGAAGCCAGGTCGACTGGAGAAACGGGATGACGCTGATAAGAGTCGCGCTCCAGCGGACCAGTTTCTGGTTCTGCGACGGGAGACACATGACAATGACCATCCCGAGCAGTGGCACGAATACGAGCTGACTAAGAACACCCATATCAGTTTCTATCCTTTAAGAGTCTTTTCTTCAACCGGACGTTCATCAGTCGTCTCCTCCGGGTGAGCCGACTTGATATGACTGTAGAAATAGAGCGCGACAATTCCGATCAGGAGCGTGATGGTCATGATCGGAAAATTGGTGCCCGAAAAGTGTCCCCGGGTTTCCAATTTGTAGAGGCATATGAGCACAGTGGCCACGAGAATAAACAGGGCATAGAATTGCATTGAGCCGGACTGGACATAACGGAGCGCCCCGCCAAGTTTTCGGACCAGCCACCCGGAACCGTTGACGGCTCCATCAATGATCCACTTGTCGAACCACATCTTGGCATCGGACCATAAGACGGTCAGCCAGCCGGCGCCGTTTACGCCGCCATCGATTACGCGGGCATCAAACACCCAGAGAAAATCACCAAGCTTGAGGAGCGGGTTGACGATGGCCGCATTATAGAGCTCATCGAAGTAATACTTATTATAGAGCAGCGTATATACCGGCTTGAATTTTGAAGCAATGGTCTCCGGCGAAAGCGACTTTTTGTAATACATCAAGTACGCGAGGCCGATTCCGGATACGGCAACGACGGTTGAAATCAGCATGAGCCAGTATTTTGGCTCGGCATGTTCCGGTTCGCCGTGATATACGAATGATGAATAGCCGTGTGATAGCCAGGGCATGGCCACCCAGCCGGCGAAAATCGACAGGAACGCCAGAAACACCAGCGGATAGGTCATGACGTTGGGTGATTCATGAGCATGCTCGAAGCGGTGATGATCCCGCGGCTCTCCCGTGAATGTCAGGAAACAAAGGCGGAACATATAGAATGCGGTCATAAAGGCGATCAACAGCGTGAAGACAAAAAAGACGGGGTGTGATGCCGTCGTCGCGACAATTTCATCCTTGGACCAGAAACCCGAGAGGGGGAATATGCCGGCGATAGAAAGCGATGCAATCACAAACGTCCAGGTAGTCAATTTCATCTTCTTGGAGAGGCCGCCCATTTCCTGGATATCATTCGTGTGAACGGCATGGATGACCGAGCCGGCGCCGAGGAACAGAAGCCCCTTAAAGAAGGCATGGGTCATTAAGTGCAGGGTCCCGGCAACGTAACCTGAAGAGTGCCCGCCTTGCGCCGTATCGTAGCCGTACAGGCCGAGCGCCATGATCATATAACCAAGCTGGCTGACGGTAGAGTATGCCAGGATTCGTTTAATGTCGTTCTGGACCAGCCCGATCGTTGCCGCCATAAAGGAAGTAATCAGGCCAATGCAGGCCACGACCATGGAAGCATCCGCCGAGGCGGCAAATAGGTTCATTGAACGTGCGACCAGATAGACACCTGCCGCGACCATGGTTGCCGCATGAATCAACGCCGACACCGGGGTGGGACCCTCCATGGCATCCGGAAGCCAGACATGAAGCGGGAACTGCGCCGATTTTCCGACGGCGCCGCAAAAGACAAGAATAGCGGTAGCAGTGAGAATTGCGGGCGGAATTGTTCCGGAGGCCGCTTTCTCGAACACGCCCTGATAGTTAAAGGTCCCAAAATAAGCGGCGATCAACATCAGTCCGGCGATAAAGCCGAGGTCACCGATCCGGGTCGTGATAAACGCTTTCTTGCCGGCGTCGGCGGCCGATTTCTTCTCAAACCAGAAGCTGATGAGCAGATAGGAAGTCAGGCCGACCAGCTCCCAGAATATGAAGATCATGAAGAAATTGTTGGCGAGTACCAGGCCGAGCATGGAAAACAAGAACAGGGACAGATAAGCGTAGAACCGGCTGAAGCGCGGATCGTCTTTCATGTATCCGAGCGAGTAAATCTGCACACAGGATCCGACCGTAGTCACCACCACCAGCATGATTGCCGTGAGTGAATCCACCAGTATGCCCAGTTCAAAATTGACGCCGGCGAACGACGTGATTTGAGTAAACATCTCGAAACTGGCGCCGTGACGGCCGATGGTCTCAAAGAGAATGCCGATGGCCAAGAGCCAGTCGATGACGATCATGGAGATCGAAAAGAGCGAAGCAATTTTCTCCTTCCAGCGCAGGAAGAAGACGATCAGGAGAAACGAGATCAGCGGCAGCAGCGGGATGATATAGGCGTGTTGCGTCATAATCTCTGCCCTACCACTTCATGACCGTAACGTTTTCGGCATCGATGCCGCGCCAGTTCTTATAGATCAGCAGCACGATCGCCAGTCCAATGGTCGCCTCGGCCGCCGCTACCACGATGATAAAGAGAGCGAAGATCTGCCCCGTCAGACTTCCCGGCGCGATGAACTTGTTGAAAGTCACAAAATTGATATTGGCGGCGTTGAACATTAGTTCAAGCGACATCAGGATACCGATAGCGTTCCGGCGGGTAATGACGCCAAACAACCCGATGGCGAACAGGACCGCGGCCAGGCCGAGATAATAATACATCAGGCCTTCTCCTCTCGCGCCAATACGATGGCGCCAATGAGGGCGGCCAGCATTAGGACGGAAACGACTTCGAATGGCAGCATGAAATCGGTCATGAGGAGCTTGCCAATAGTCTGCACATTGTCAACCGGAAGCGCTTTGTCCGACCAGTTCCACGCCGATGATTCGGTAGCCAGGAAGAATACTCCGACGCCGAAGATGACGCAGGCCACGGCGGCCACCAGAGCATTGCGATTGGTTTGGATGATGGCGCTCGACGTAATATGCGTGGTCAGCATGACGGCGAAAATGATCAGGACCGATACCGCTCCGACATAGATAAGAAGCTGCACGGCGGCCAGGAACTCGGCATGCAGTAGAATGTAAATGCCGGCGACTCCCGCGAGACACACGATCAGCATTAGGGCGCAATGGAAGATATTCTTCAAGGACACGACCATCAGAGCGGATATGACCACGACAAAACCCAGGACCCAAAACAGCGGACCGACGGACTGGTCAACCATTGGCGGCCTCCGGAGGTTTGCTGTTCGATTCGGCGGCCGGCGGGGCAGCGACCGGCGCGGAAGCCGGCTTGGGCGCCACGGCGGCAGGCGGGTTAGTCGCAGCAGGGATTTTCTTCTTGCGCGTATCGACGTAGTCGACATCGCGTCCCATCTGCTGGAGCTTCTTCACATCCCAGACCAGATCTTCCTTATGTAAAGTGGAGAACTCGTATTTGGGAGTCATTTTGATGGCGGAGAAATTACAGGCTTCTTCACACAGACCACAGAAGCAGCAGAGTCCGTTGTCGACTTTGAAGCTGTTGAGGGTCCGCTTCTTGGTGACTTCATCGCGGGGAGCTTCGATGATGATCGCCCCGGTCGGACAGGCCCGCATACAGAGCATACAGGCGGTGCAGTTAAGCTCTCCAGTCTCCTTGTCCGAAAGAAGGACGACGATCCCCCGGGACCGCTCCGGCATAGTCCATTTCTCTTCCGGATACTGAACGGTAATCGCGTGCCGCCCCAGATGTTTAGAGGTGATCCCCATCCCGGCGATCAGATTCTTGACGTCCTTCCAGAAACCCATCAGTTCATCGCTCCGCTCACCAGTACCATTTCGCGTATTTCATCCAGGCAGCCAAAATCAGATTGGCGAATGTCAGCGGCACCAGAAATTTCCAGGCGAACATCATAAGCTGGTCGACCCGCATGCGCGGGAAAGTCCAGCGGAAAATCATCAGAATGAACACGACAAACAACGTCTTGCCGAGAAACCAAATCCACGACGGCAGGAACGGTCCGTTCCACCCGCCGAGAAACAGGGTCGCGGCAATCGCCGAGACCGTGAACATATTTACAAATTCCGCCAAAAAGAACATGGCGAACTTCATTCCTGAGTATTCGACATTGTACCCGGCCACCAACTCCTGCTCGGCTTCGGGAATATCAAACGGGGTGCGATTGGTTTCGGCGGTACCGGCAATCAGGTAGGTCAGGAAGGCAATCGGGCCAAACGGCACGCGGAAGATATTCCAGTCGAAGATGCCGTGGCCGTGCTGCGAGGCGACAATCTGAACCATCGAGAGTGAACCGGCAAAAAGAACCACCGTGAGAATCGAGAGGATCATCGGCACTTCGTAGCTCACCACCTGGGCGGCGGAGCGGATGCCGCCGAGCAGCGCATATTTGTTGTTGGAGCCCCACCCGGCCATGAGCAGCGAGATAATCGTGAAAGTCGTCACCGCGATGACATACAGGATGCCGATATTGAGATCGGCGACAATCAGGCCGTTGCCGAACGGGATTACCACATACGCCAGAAAGGCGGCCACGAAGCACATGACCGGAGCCCAGAAAAAGACGACTTTGTCGCGGGTGTCGACGCGGATATCTTCCTTCTGCAGAAGCTTCAGGGCATCCATTATCGTTTGATACCAGCCGTGCCAGCCGACCCGCATCGGGCCGAAACGCTGCTGGATATGCGCGGAGATCTTTCGTTCCCACCAGACCAGGAAGAGCGCGATAAGAGCCAGCAGGCCGAACATGGCCACAGCCAGAACGACATAGGTGATAACGGTGATCAAAGTCGGCGGCCAGCCGGTCGCCTCAAGTTGCTGATGCAGCCATTGAAACAGGCCGATCAATTCTCCGCTGGCCAGAAGGTTCAGCATCAGCGATCGACCTCCGGCATAATGATATCGAGCGACGCCATGATGGCGACGATATCGGCGATCAGAAGTCCTTTACCGAGTTCCGGCAGAACCTGGAGGTGATTATATGATCCGCCGCGAGCTTTGAGGCGAAGCGGCTTGTTTGTGCCGTCGGACTGAATGTAAACCCCAAGTTCGCCCCGCGAATTCTCGACCCTTGTGTAGGTCTCCCCCGCCGGCGGTTTGAAGTTGGGAGAGATTTTGGCTTTGATATCCCCGTCCGGCAGTCCATCCAACGCCTGGGCGACGATCTTGAGAGACTGTTTGATCTCCTGCAACCGCTGAATATACCGGTCGTAGCAGTCGCCGTTTTTCTGCACGGGAATATCAAACGAGAAGCGATCGTAAATACCGTACGGATCATCCCGGCGAATATCGAATTTCACGCCGCTGGCGCGAAGCGCCGGCCCGGAGACCCCATAGGCGATCGCCAACTCGGGCGACATCACGCCGACCCCTTTGTTGCGGGCCACCCAGATCGGATTCTCGTTCAGCAGCCCCTCATAGTCAGACATCTTTTCCGTGATGGTCTTGACGGCCTCACGGCATTTGGGGACGAACTGCGGCGGGATATCCCTCGAAACTCCGCCGATCCGGATATAATTGTAGGTAAGGCGCTGGCCGCAGGTCATTTCAAACAAATCGAGGATCAATTCGCGTTCCCGGAAGCCGTACAGAAAGGGCGTTATCGCGCCAAGGTCGAGCGCCGTTGTGCCGTACCAGAGCAAGTGCGAGGCGATCCGATTCAGTTCGAGCATGATGACGCGCAGATATTCGGCGCGCTCAGGGAACTTGAATTGCGGCCAGTCGTTCGGCCGCAAGGGCAAAGACATAGTTGCAGGACATGGCCGTGACATACTCGAATCGATCCAGGATCGGTATACACTGGGGATAGGTCCGGTTTTCGCAGATCTTCTCTAAGGCCCGGTGGAGGTAGCCGATATACGGCTCAATCTTCATCACCCGCTCGCCGTCCATAGTGAGCAGCAGACGACACACACCGTGGGTCGACGGATGGTGCGGACCCATATTGACGACGAATTCTTCGGTGCGAAGTTTGCTCATGCGCCAAACTCCGGCAGCCGTATGAAATCAGGGGCGTCCCAATCTTTCCTCATCGGATACCCCTGGTTCCAGTCGTCGGGCAAGAGGAACCTCTTCAGATTGCCGTGATTCTTGACGTTGATGCCGTACAGCTCCCAGATTTCCCGCTCATACCAGTTGAGCGCCGGCCAGATATCCTGAAGCGACTCGATCTCGGCATTCTCATAGGGCATTCTAAGTTTGAAGTCCAGCCTGAGGCGATTGGTAACCGAAGCAATTGAATAGACGACTTCAAATCCCTGTTTGGTGTCCACCCCGCCCATATTGCAGAGGAAATCGAATTTCAGACTAGGATCGTCGCGAAGCGATTGAGCTACCGCCCGAAGATCGCCGATGCTTATGAGATACATCGGGTCATGACGTCCCGTGTCCAGGAGAGTCATCTTATCGGCGTAATGTTCGGCGATATACGCTTTCAGCTCGTCTTTGGTCATACCTACTTGGCCCAGGCCGAAAGCTTCTGCGCTTTGATCTTCTTTTGAAGAGTAAGACATCCCTCGAGCAGCGACTCAGGACGCGGTGGACAGCCCGGAATATAAACGTCGACCGGCACGATATGGTCTATCCCCTTCTCGACCGCATAGCTGTCGTAATAGAAAGGGCCACCTTTGACGGTACATCCCCCCATGGCGATCACATAGCGTGGCTCGGCCATCTGGTCGTACAACTTTCTGAGGCGGGGCGCCATCTTTTTGGTGATCGTGCCGGCCGCTATGATCAGGTCGGATTGGCGTGGCGAGGCCCGGAAGATCATCCCGAGGCGGTCGAAATCGTACCGCGACGCTCCGGTCGCCATGAGCTCGATCGCACAGCAGGCGGTTCCGAACAACAGATACCACAACGAACTGGCCTGGCTATGATGCAGAATTCTTTCTATCGAAGTGGCGACAATCGCGCCGCCAGGAATTTTCTCCGCATACACCGGAAGTTCTTTGATTATGCCCACTTGAGGGCCCCCTTCTTCCAGGCATAGTAGAGACCGAACAGAAGGATCAGGATGAAGATGACCATCTCGACCAGGGCATAAAGCCCGAGTTGGTTGAAGGCGACTGCCCAGGGGAACATGAAAACCGCTTCCACATCAAAGATGACAAATATGAGCGCGAAGATATAAAATCTGGCATTAAATTGAATCCAGCCGGAGCCGACCGGCTCTTCGGCGCACTCGTAGTTGACGTTCTTTTCGGGATACGGGTTGTTTGGCCTGATTAAGCGGTTGATGAAGAAGGTGATGAGGACAATGCCGGTTCCGGCGAGAAGGAAAATCAGAACGGCGAGATATTCCGACATATTGTCCAATCACTCTTTCAGGTCACTGGCGATTATGTGACCAAATTCACAATTTATGGTGGCGTAAGTAATCCCGTTTCGGTGGATTGTCAAGGGGAAATTTGTATTGTTTACCAGCCAAGTCGTTACGCGCCAAACACAATGAAGCACACAACGTTACCAAAACTGTACATGTTGGTACAATACACCCCTTCGTGGATTCCTTTAAGATATCTTAATCTTGCCCCAGCTAAATCACCCTAAATCGATCATATTTCCTACGTTACAATCTTTGTCGGCAGACTGGCAGTATGTCTCCACTCGACGTTCTCTGCGCAAAGATTCTCTCCGGCGGTCTTATCAAGAGGGCCGGAAAAGGACAGCAGGACAGGATCGCTCGGCTTTCGTCCGCGGTCCTCTAGATATACGCTACAACTTCGATCTCTATTTTGGAATCCCGCGGCAAATGACTCACTTCGACAGTTGATCGGGCCGGCGGGTCGTTCGTGAAATAGGTCGAATACATTTCGTTGACCGGAGCGAAGTCTTTCAAATCGGTCAGGAAGATGGTGCTTTTCAGAATTTTTGTGATGTCACTGCCGGCTGCCCGGAGGAGTTCGGCGATGTTGTCCATGACCTGTTTGCACTGCTCGGCAGAGGTTTTGCCGACCATCTCCCCGGTTTTGGGGTTGATCGGAATTTGGCCGGAGCAGAAGACGAGCGTGCCGCACTTGATGCGGATAGCCTGCGAGTATGGGCCGATCGCGGCCGGGGCTTTATCGGTTTTGATGATTTCCTTCATACGGCTCCTTCGGGTTGATCGGTTGTCGGGCACCAATATAGAGGGAGGGGGCCGGGCGGAGAACAAAAAGAATCCCCCGCGCTAGAGCGGCCCGGGGGATTCGCCCAAATGAGCAGTGCGGATTTTTTTGTCGGTTTACTGCTGACCGGCCGGGGGGATCGGCTGCGGGACCTGGTTCTGAATCGGCTTGATCGATTTCAGATAAGCGAAGATCGCCCGTAGATCGCCGTCGGTCAGAGTGGCAAAATCCTGCCACGGCATCGGCGGGAGAATATCCCGGCCGGTCCCCATGTGCTTGCCGGTGCGCATAGTTTTAACAAACGCTTCGGGAGTCCAGTTGCCAAGACCGGTTCCCTCGTCCGGGGTAATGTTGGCGGAGAAGCTTACGCCCCAGGGTCCGGCCCAGGCGGTCATATTGCCGTTGGTCATAGCCATCCAGCCATCAGGAGTCAACACGCCGCTCGGAATGGCCGGCGTTTTGGCATCAGCGGGCTGTCCGCACAGCATGCGGGTGGTATCGGGCATCGGGCCCATCGCGGTCATGACTTTGGGAGTGTGGCAGTCGTTGCATCCGCCGACCCGAACGAGGAACTCTCCCCGCTTAATCATGGTAGCGGAATTATCGGCGGCAATTTTGCCGGTAGCATTTTTGGTCTGAGTGTGCGACTGACTGTAGGCGATCGCCATCAGCGCCAGCAGGCCCAGAACAACGAGTGAAACGCGCTTGATCATACTGACAAGCTCCTTAACAAGGGTGTGCCGTGGTGATCGGCCCATGGTACCACGAGCCGGGTGACGTAGTCCATGATACGAAGGAGAGACCGATTTAGTCCAGTTTTTTTTGAAGGATGGACGCAAAATTTTGGGCGCCGGAGCGGCCCCCGGATAATTCAAGGGAGCATGTGCTCGTACCACGATTCCAGAGAACGTCGCAATTATGGACATAAGTAATCCAGTTATATTGGTAAGGATTAGGACGAAGGCGGTTGGCGTCCTCGCCTGCCGCCCACATACCCCCACCCTGAAGGGTGGGCCACCAATCGTTTCAGAAAATGGGTTCGTTTTCCGGCATCGCCGGTTGGATCGCTTCGCGCATTCACAATGAGGTTGGTGCTGAGGTTCAAAGGCTTGGGATGAAATCCCCCACCCGTACTGGCAGTTTGAAAATGGGTTCGTTTTAGACCGGCGGCGCCGGTTGGTTCGCTTCGCGCATTACAATGAGATTGGCATGGGGTCCAAAGGCTTAGATGAAATCCCAGACCCGAACTGCTGACGAAAAATGGCTTCGTTTTAGATATATGAACAACATGGGGCATCTCCTCTGCTCGAAGAAACGCGATGATGTGACTCTGGATTGAGGCGGTCTGGAGCGATGGGGTCTAGCGTCTTTCATACATGTAGGGGGCTGGCTTCGTAATCTACATCGATTTACTAGCGATTTTGCAGAAAGCGGGGCGTAAGTGGTTGGGAGCTATGGAGGAGGGTTATCGGAACAAGCCATTGCTCAGCAGGGGATCCGGGTCGCGGTGTTTCGAGGGCCATACAATGTGATTTTCCTCGAGAAGCTTCCCATTGACAATCTGGACTGAATAGGATATATTTACCGGTCACCCAAAAACTCTTACTCGCTGTGGGGAGTTATGAGAATAATCGTTATCGCCGCCGCTTGCCTTCTGGCAGTCTCTTCTGCCTTTGCCGTAACAATCCATGTCCCATCCGACCAGCCGACTATTCAGGCGGGAATTAATGCCGCATCGAATGGGGACACGGTGCTGGTGGCGCCGGGGACATACACCGGTGAAGGCAACACAGAGCTTCAACTTCAAAGCAAGTCTATTTGCTTAGCCAGTTCCGCGGGTCCGGCAGCTGACGCACATCGATTTGGCGGGAAATCACCAGTTTATAAATATTGAGAATGCCCTGGGTGCAACGCCCGAAATCAAAGGATTCACGATCACAGATGGAAACGGTCCGGCCCTGATAATCGTGCGGTCTCTTGGGGCCTCAATGAAGGTCACAGCATGCGTTTTCACGAGAAACAATTGCGAGATTGTGGTCTATTTCAACGGAAGTCCTACATTAATGAAGGGCCAGCGGCAGATTGACCTAGATCAGGCCACATCGGTTGTTGAAAATTGCACGTTTGCGGGGAACACTGCATCGATCGGGTGCGTCTATTTGCAAAATGGATTGGTGCAGGCGTCAGTTTCGCAGTCGATCTTGTCGGGCAACTAACTCCAGCCAACACTCCCGTACTAAACCAAGGAGACAATTTCTCATACGACGTGAGTTGCACCGATATTTTTGGAAACACCTCTGGCGATTGGATCGGAACACTTGCGCCGAGTTTAGCTTTGAACGGGAACCAGAATGCCGACCCGCATTTTTGCGATTATTCGTCGGAAAACTACACCATTAACTCAAATTCGCCTTGTGCCCCTTGGGGCAATTCCTGCAATTCTCAGATTGGGGCTCTGGCTGTGAACTGCGGTAGCCGTCCACCTAAGACGGTCTACGTTCCCGCGGAGTATCCTACAATTCAACAGGCGGTTGATTCGTCTGTAGCCGGGGATACAATACTCGTAGCTGATGGTATCTACCGAGAACACGTCACTCTTGCGGCAAGAACTCTGAGAATCAGGTCGATCACCGGCCATCAAAGCTGCCAGCTCGTAAGCGATACTTCTCTCGCACTTTCTATCCTTCGCGCATCAGTTGTAACCTTGGAAGGATTATCAATAACTGGCCAGCAAAACAACTCCAGCTCACACGAAGTTTTTGGAGGCGGCATATATGCTGACAGCAGTGATGTGACTCTTGTTGGTTGTTGGGTGCTCGGGTGCAACGTATACGCGAGTTGTTGTCAAGCTGCTGGGGGGGGGCTCTATGCGTCAAACAGCCGGGTCAGCCTTGTCAAAACTGTGATCAGACGCAACTCTGCTGGGGCGTTAGGTAGCGCAACAGGAGGTGGCATATACTGCGTTGGCCGCCTCAAAATTGACTCGTGCATTATTGACAGCAATTTTAGCGGTTACCCAGGGAGCCTGCCTTCATATCATGGCGGCGGATCACATTCCACGGGTGGGATCTACGCCGTTGGGGACAGCATTACCATTTGCCACTCATCTATTTCCTTTAACTCGTGCGGCGGATCGTCTTTGGACAAAGCGGAAGTGGGAGGGATTCTGCTAGCCGGAAACTACGCGACAGTCGAGTATGATAGCATTCTGTTCAATTCTTCTTCTGGAGCAGCGATCGACCCTACGTCTGAATGGGGTTATTCTTCTTGGGGAGGCGGACTGAAGATCACAGGAGATTCAAATCTCATTCGGCATAACATTATCCGGGGTAATTCTGTGTCCATGGGCAACCATTACCGTTGGCCGTCGACTTTACGCGATCTTCGCGGGGGTGGTGCATTTGTTTCTGGCGCGGGTAATGAGTTCTCAGACAACGTCGTCTCCAAGAATGTCGTATCCTCTACATGGGATTTTCCTTCCTATAGCTCTGCTAGCGTAGTATCCTATGGAGGTGGATTGTACGCTTCGGGTGAAAACCACATCTTCGGCAACACCTTCTTTGGAAACGTTGCCGGCTTCCAGGGGTTGATTTGGGCTGGTAAAGCCAGGCCGACAGTATCTACCAGCGAACTTGTGAAAGCATATGGTGGCGGATGCTTCATCGACGGCGCGTCGATGATGGGACAAAATCTTTTTGAAGCCAATTCAACTGCCGGTTTGTGCACAGGAGCCTCAGATTCACTCGGATGTTCGACTGCAAATCTTGGGGCAGCAGCCTACGTGCGGCCTCATCGACTTCATGCAACACATATTTTCAGAACTCTGGTGGAGACGAGTGGTACGGCTCAGCTTCTGAATCGGATCGAAACCTCAATCCGCTACTCTGCGATACAGCTATTGAAGACTTCCGCGTCAAGAACAGCTCGCCTTGTCTCCCCTCCAACAACAGTTGCGGCGTGCAAATTGGAGCGTTTGGGCAAGGGTGCGTAAATGTCGCGCCGGTGATCACGTCGGTTGATACCTCCAGCGTTAACGAAGATGCGAGATTTGTCTACCACGCCACAGCCACTGACCCGGATGGGCCGAGTCTGACATGGTCATTCATCAACCGGCCAAGTTGGCTGGCCAGCAATGCCGACAGCATTTTTGGGATACCGCGTTATCCAGTTCACGATACGAGCTTTGTCGTAATAGCCTCAGATGGATTCCTGGCTGATACTCAACTGGTCCGGGTAACGGTGCATCAGCTTACTCCCGAAGTGCCGGTTGTGCGAGTCGATTCCGATACTCTGAATCTGCACGTAGTTAGCGCCACGCCTCAGTTTAGCTGGCACTACTTTGATCCCACCGGGATGTCGCCCCAAGCGGAGTTTGAAATCGGGGTGGGAACTGATGCCGACTGGACGGTGGCCGAGATGTGGAATCCAGCGCCAATTCGTCTCGCCGGACAGTTTTGTGACATATGCCGGGTCTCCGCTGGTAGCCGGTCACACCTATTATTTGCGGCTCCGCGCCTACAGTGGGACACACTGGTCGCTTTGGCGGAGCGGGTCATTTCGGATGAACTCCAAACCGACGGTACCGATCGCCAAACAGCCGTTGAATGACCAGATAGTCGGAAGCACGCCCATTCTCTGGATCGCGAATGCAACAGACGCCGAAGGGGACCCGTTGTACTACGACTTCGACGGTTACCATGACAGCGCTTGTGTAAACGGTCCGGCGATAAGCTTGATCAAAGTCCCTGCTACGGCGGATTCCACGGTGGGCATATTTCTTCGCCCTAAGCGAGAACTGCCGGTATCACTGGCGTGCGCGGTCGTTTGACGGCTATGAATATTCCGATTGGTCGGTTTACAGCACGTTCAAAGTTAACGGACTACCGGAGCCACCGACTGCACCTGCCCTGTTGAGCCCACCGGACTCGGCCGGAAGACCGGTCTACTCGCTCAGACCGACTTTTCACTGGAGCCCGTCTATCGATCCTGATCCGGGAGATACGGTGCATTATCGTGTCGACATCTCGCTAAATTCCATTTTTCAGGGATTCACCCAGTACGAACCAATCTATGCCGATAGCGCCGTTCTGCTGGACTCCCTCGACTTTGGCACGCACTACTGGTGGCGCGTCAGAGCTATCGACAACACTGGCCTGTACACTCAGTCACCGAGCAAGAGCATTTGGACATGGACACTGGGAGACGTTAACAATTCGCACACCACCGATCTTGGTGATCTCAGCATGATGGTGTCGTATTTGACCGGGGGGGGTGCAATCATCAGTCCGAAGATGGCCGGTGATCTGAACGGTGATTGCCGGTTAGACATCGGCGATCTCTCACTCATGGTAAGTTATCTGACCGGAGGCGGAGCGCAAATAATGCCGGGGTGCCAGGGACCGGGGCTGTTCAGTTCGGACAGCGTTCATGTGGTGACCGGGAAAATGAAATTCAATGCCGGCAGAGGGAATGCGGCGGGGCTGAGTAAGTGAGAGTCGGGCTGAAAATCGATAGAACGTATTTGGTCCGAGTGACAGATTGCCACGTCCCGTCGTTGGCCAGAACAGTTGACGGGACTCGCAATGACGGCGCAGGAAACTTGTGCTGAATGAGGGAGTAGATCGCTTCGCCCCTTTGGTTCATCCCTCGACTTCGCTCGGGATGACATGGTGGGGCTCGGAATGACGGTTCGCAAGAACCCACCCCAAGGGGTGGGGCACCGAGGGAAAAAGGTGGCTCGCCCGTGACGAAGAGCGGTGTCAAGACCACGGGGGTCTTGACCTACGGCGAGGCGGCAAATAGGGGTTAGAGTTCCAGCAGGCCGGTGGGGCCCATCAGCTCGACAAAGGCGCGCAGCAGACGTTCATCGTACGCGCCTTTCAATGAGAACATGATCTTTAAGGCGGGGAAAGTGTCCATGGCGTGCTGGTAGACCCGCTCAGTGGTCATGGCATCGAACGAATCGGTAATCGCCACAATCCGCGAATAAATATGCATTTCATCAAGGGACATCCCGCCCGGATAACCGCGGCGGTCTCCCCGCTCGTGATGCTCCAGAACAGGATAGTAAACTTCGGGGGCGACCACGTTGGTTTCGCTCAGAATATCGACACCCCATTTGGGATGTTTTTTCATGATGTCGAATTCAATCGGCGTCAGCGCGGAATGCTTGTTGAGAATCCGGTCGGAGATTTTGGATTTGCCGACATCGTGCAATAATGCGCCCACCCCGAGCTGGTGCAGGAATGATTCGTCGCTCATCCCCATCTGCTGCGCCAGCGCGATGGAAAACGTGCAGACGTTGACCGAGTGGGTGTAGGTGTAATAATCAAACGAGGTGATTTTCAGCAGATCGAGAAAGGCATCTCTCCCCTTCAGGATATATTCGACCGTAGTCGCGACCAGTTCCTGCGAGCGGCGGATGTTGTCGCCGTAGGTGGGATTGTTGAGGACATCTTTGACGAGGTTGGTCGAGGTATCGTAAAGGATCGCGGCCTTTTTGTCCTGCTGGATCGAAGGATCGACCAGGATCTTATTCAGATTGGATTCGATATAGCGCTGGTAGAGGATCTTCCCTTCCTGGTTGACAAAGAGGCGGTCGACCCGGTTTTCCAAGAGTTTCTGGCGGGTCTTTTCGGTGAAGGGAAGATTGGCGGAGCGGTAAAGAACAAGATCGGTCCCGACCTGGAGGTATAGGTCGAAGTCGAGGACCGAATCGACCCGGAGGGAATCCAGGTGGACCGGCAGGAATTTCAGTTCGGAGCGGTTCTTTACAGCGGTAGAGGTCATATTTGCGGGCAATCGGCCCAAAAGGTGTCGTTTCAATGAATTATCGGCATTTTGGGCGGGGACATTAAAAAAGAATCCCCCAGTCGGAATAAGCTGGGGGAGTGCTCACGGTTAAGTAAAGGAACGGGAGGGGTTTCACATACGCTTATTGGCCAAGGCTTTTCACCGAGGAAATGACGGATTGCAGGGAGCCGGTGATATCGGTCAGGATCTTGGAATACCGTTTTAGCAGCTCGGAATACTGCCAGCGCATCTGGAACGCCTGCTCGGGGAATTCGAACAGTTCCAGCAGGGAAGTCCGGTAGATTTCATCGATATACTTGATGACGTAATACGGATAGGCCGGGACATTGGGATCCTCAACATCCCCCTTGGCCAGGCGGTCGCGGTAGACCTCGACTTTTTCCAGTACGACCGTGCCGAAACACCAAGGGGTCATGATGACGCCGAAATTGGAGCCATCGGTATAGAACCGGAGGACAGTACGCATGACGAGATCGAGAATCACCGCTTTGGCGCGATAGAAGGCGAGGGTTTCCTCGGCTTTAGGAGAGGCCATTTTGATTTTGTGCCCGACGATTTCCTTCTCGGCTTTACAGCGGGCATAGACCATTCGCAAGAACAGGTAGTAGTCTTCAAAGTAGACTTTGGAGTTTTCGGAAAGGGACATGATGAAATAGCCGGTGTCGTCCTTGCGGACTTTGGGCTCTCTCATGCCGGCGAGTCGTTCCGGGGAGAATCCTCGTTGAAATTTTGAATCAAGCATCGGTCTCACCTTTCCGTAGCAGTCGTTCTGAGAGGGGTAATTGCATAAGCTGTGCCGTGGGGCAAGATCGCCCAAAGGGGCGGTGATGGACCAGCTATCTCGTTATCGGGCTTGGAGAAGCGGGAATGGAAGACAGCCGGGCATCGGATATGCACTTCTTGGGCAGGTAGGCAAGCTGGTGCAAGGGATGCAGGCAGGGTCATCACAGTGATAAGTGGTTGCCGGCATACCCTATAATATTGAGCGGGGGAATCCGGGAGCGGGGGTCAGACTCAGATTCCTTTTGACAGAGGACCGGGAATCTCGTTATACCTTTAGATGCCTTATCCCAACGGGTTAGACATGCCGGGCAGCTTCCGGATCAGATTCTTGAGAACAGGATTGGCGGCTCTGGCTGGACTTGCCCTGATCTTTGTTCACTGCACGCAGCGACGGTCGGTTAATGTCATCCCGAATCTGCTGGTGGTGGGGCGGGATTCGCTGGCGTACACGATTCAGGCCGAGGGGCTTCCGGCTCCCTCTCAGATTATCCCGGTCAGCAACGGCCTCAAGGCGCCACTCAATTATTCGGCGAGCCGGCATACCAGTTGGCTCACGCTCTTCTATCGCGGGACAACGCCTGACACTATTTTCGCGTTTGCATCGAGCCGCGATCTTCTGGCCGGGGACTACGTGGACACTATTCGCGTCAGCGCGGATGATGCCGAAGGGTCTCCTCATGACGTCATCGTGCGGATGACGGTAATTCGCGGGATCAAGACCGGACCACCGGGAATAAATGTAAGTGTGCTGATCGGAGATGGGGAGATCAGTCAAATGCCGTTTGTGGTGGCGCCGACCGGCGGCGGGACGATGTTTTATCGGATTGACGAAGCGGTGCCGTGGCTCTCCTTATCGCGACAACAGGGAGTGGCTCGCGATACGCTGATGATGTCATTCAACACCCAGGGCATGGCTCATGGTAAGTATGCGGACAGCCTGAGGGTGACGGCGTCGGAGGCGGCCAATTCTCCGTTGATCGTGCCGTGCACGCTGAGCGTGAAGATCTGGAATACCCAGTTTCAGAGTTCCAGTTACGGCTTGAGAGGAATTCAAATGTTTTCGGATTCCGACGGGATTGCGGTCGGATTCAAGCGGACCGTGCTGGGCTCGGACGGATACGTCTTTCGTACTTCGGATGGGGGGCGAACGTGGGTGACGAAATTTCTGATTCGACAGTCAGCCCTGGTTGGGCTGAAATTTCGTGACAGCCTTCGGGGCTGGGTCTTTGGCGAAAAGTCGGCGGTGTTCGTGACCAACAACGGCGGGGTCGACTGGCTCCCTGTGTACGGCGGACCGAGCGGCACGGTAGTCGATTTTGAAGAGCCGAGCACCGATACTTTGTATCTGGTCACCGACAACAGGGTGGTCTTGCGAAGCGACAATAACGGCGCCTCATGGACCAATTTTGAGGTTCCAACCTCAACGCCGCTCACCGGGGGGGAGTTTGTCGACGGTCACAGCGGCTGGGTGATCGGAGACCAGGGTCGAATTTTCCGCACCGGGGACGGCGGCGCTACTTGGCGGCAGGATTCAACCACCACTATTTCGGATCTGCGTGACATCGTTCTCATAGACAGCAGCACGGGGTATGCGGTCGGCGATGGCGGGACGATCCTGGCAATGATCCAGGGAAGTAAGTGGACGATGCAACAGAGTCCGACTTTGTTAAACTTGACGCGGATGTTCTTTCTGAATCGCCAAACCGGCTGGATTGTCGGGGATGGTGGCATGCTCCTGAGAACAGATGACGGCGGGCGAAGCTGGCAGCAGTTAAGTTCCGAGACCCCGCTCGAATTATTCGGCGTCTGGTTTCTTGATTCCAAACATGGCTGGATAGCCGGGGATCAGGGGTTGATCAGCACGACCCTGAGCGGCGGCGAAGACCGGTGATGTTCGGGAGATTGACGATCAGGCCGACCACGGCGGAATCCAAGGATTCCGCCGGAGTCACGACTCAGATTACCAGACCCAATCAGCCACAAAGATATTCGTTTCGTGGGGGGCTTTGGCGCCACGGCTCGAGGCGAAGACGAGATGCTTGCCGTCGAATGAAAACATCGGGAACCCATCGAAGCCGTTATCAAACGTTACCTGTTCAGCTTTCTTTGTCGCGATGTCGATCAGGTGCAAATTGAAGACTCTCCCCTGCTTGTCGGCAACATTTGAGCAGAAGATGATATGCTTGCCGTCGGGGTGAAAGTACGGGGCGAAGTTGGCGGCGCCGTTGGCGGTCATTTGAACCGGCTTGCGGTCTTTGATATTCATCATGTAAATCTCGAGGGCGTGCGGACGAACCAATCCCTGCGCGAGCAGGTCTTTGTATTCCTTCAATTCTTCCCCTTTAGGTCTTGCGGCGCGCCAGACAATCCACTGATTGTCGGCGGAGAACCAGCCGCCGCCATCATAGCCGACCTCGTGCGTCAACTGCTCCGGATTTGAACCGTCGGGATTCATCATCCAGAGTTCAAGGTCACCGGAGCGCACGGAAGTGAACAGGATCTTCTTTCCATCGGGGGAATACACACACTCGGCATCGTAACCGTCGGAGTTGGTCAGGCGAACCGGGTTGGAGCCATCGGGGTTCGCTTTGAAGATTTCAAATCCCTTGTAGAGCGCCCAGACATACCCTTTGGATAAATCGGGCCGAGGAGGACAAGTGGAATCATACAGGGTAGTCGAGGCGTAGATGATCGCTTTGCCATCGGGCTGGAGCTGTGAGCAGGTGCATACCCCGCGGCCATCGGAGACTTCGTGCAGATTGGAGCCATCGATGTTCATGGTATAAATGGCATCGCAGGTGTGTCCGTCGCGGGCGGACTGGAATGAGAGCATACTGCCGTCATGGGAGAAGTAAGCCTCGGCGTTCATGCCGCCGAAAGTGATCTGGCGGATGTTGGTCAGATGCTTCTCCCCCGGCATGGCCGGTACCGAGACCGGCCCGGTTGGTTTGGTGGAGTCGGTCTGGGCCGAGGCCAAAGCGGCGAGGGCGATTAGCGCAAAGAGAAGGGCGAAAATCCGTTTCGACACGCGAACCTCCGTGAGGGTGAAAGAGTGATTGGATATAGCTGGTCTATTATACAAAGAAGGAGGAAGGAGGGAAAGGGGGGGGGTTGCCGAGGCAATTTGCCACAGGTCCACCGGCATCTCTCGCTCTGAAGGAGCCCGGGTCGGCAAAACTATTGGGCCTCTAGCCCACCCAACGGGCGCGGGTGAAGGGGAGCACCCGGTTGGTCATACAGCTCAGCCATTGCCTAATAATTTGCGCCAATATTCTGAATTGTTGTGCTTGAATTCTGGGCCTGAACTGTCTATATTTGCATTGGGAGGGGAATTCCGGGGTGGATATGAAGATTATTGTCGTTTCATCTCTGCTGATCTTGCTGTTGGGTTCCACGGTGTCGGCTTCAGAGCCGCCGGGGCCGACCAATTCTCATGTGCCCATCGCGGCCAGCTACAATCCCGACACTTCGAAAACCGCCCCCTCGATTTCGACGTCAAGCGTCAGCCACCTGGCCTACTGTACAGCGACTCATGACGTGGGAAAACTCTCTCTGCTTATGACAAATGGCGGGATGATCGGTATTAATCATTTTATCCCAAATGGCAGTTATCTTTTTCCTCCACTCAGTCTCTCACCAACACCTTTTTCTGCAGACTCTTCCGGTTGCCATTTGGGCAGTGACCTGTATGGATCAGAATACTATGGTGGAGAGTATCCGACAGGAACGGGCGACAAGTGCCTCCTTTTTGCCGCGTTGTGGGTCGGAGGGATCACGGAATCGGGCGATACGCTGGTCTCAGTTGGTCTAGACGACTTAAGACCAGACGGCGTTGATTTTGAATTCTATCCGGAAGTAGCTCCCTTTGGAAATATCTCCCCATCTTCACTTCTTGATCCCGGCGACCGCAACGGAGGCACGATCTGATCAAGATTATCGAGCGGTTTACACTGACACGTTTGTTCAGGGATTCCCGGGACTGCTGACAGATTGGCGCACCCACCAACAGCATCGACCCCTGGGGATCGAAGTGACACAATCTTCTTCGGAGTGGGCTAACGCTTTGGTCGACAGGTTCATATTAGTTGAGTACCGGATCGCAAATATCGGACGGCATAAACTTCATGATGTATATGTTGGGCAGTTCTTTGCCCCATTCCTCGGGCATATCGAGTCCCTAAATTATTTACCACCGGTGAATAATACCGGGTCTACAGCGGGTTTTCTCCAAACTGCTCCGTCCGCCGAGGGATGCGGATTTCTCGATACGTTGAACATCGCTTGGAGCGCCAATGTGAACGGCTGTCCGTTGAATGGTCAGTGGGTAAGCTCCGGGGTAAATAAATCCGATCGAAGCATTCTTGGCGTCCGCCTTTTGCAGTCGCCGCCGGAGGCGTACAATCCCAGTTTCAATTGGTGGCAGTCTTGGTGGCTTTCTGATCCAACCAGCGATTACGGTCCGCGACACAGCGCGCCGATTGGCCAGCGGCCGTGGGATTTTGGAACCGGAGGAACCGGTACGCCGCCCGGCGATGAAGATAAGTATTATGTAATGAGTAACGGCGAGGTCGATCCCGACGAGCCTCGGATATATCAGATTCAGCCCTCGGATCCGGTTTGGGAGTATCCCTCACAAGCGGGCCGCGAATGGGCAACCGGGTACAGTGGATTTGGTGGCATGCACAATCTATTGTCCACGGGACCTTTCGATCTGGGTCCCGGTGATCAGAGGACAGGTCGTTTTCGCATTTGTCGCGGGTGACATGTTCCAGCAGGATATGAATGGATTGGCGCGCCTAAGCTCTGGAGATATAGATGGTTGGTATGCCCACGTGGATTTTTCAAGCTTGGCTAAGAATGCCAAGATAGCCGAGTGGACATTTGATAATCCCGGAGTGGACACTGATGGGGATGGATACAGAGGGAAATTCAGAGTCTGTGTGTTGGATTCGACATTTGAGAATGGCCGCTGGGTGCCCACCAATGCCGATACTACTTACTACACCGGTGACGGAGTTCCCGGACTGGCGGGCTCCGGGACCACCACCCCAACCCAAATTCTGGCTCTCGCAGGCTTATCACGGAATCCGTGTGCGGTTCAACGGTACGGAACAGCGAGACGGCTAGGAATCTCCTGACTAATCTTCAGGATTTTGAAGGGTACAGAATCTATTACGGACTTGATGACCGTGAATCAAGCCTATCACTGGTCGCCAGTTATGATCGACAAGATTATGACAAGTATATCTGGAATCCGAAATCCGGCTCGTTCGGCGCCTGGGTGATCAAGGATGTGCCGTTTACGCTTGAACGCCTAAAATGCCTCTATGGCCATGGTGCTGATCCATGCCATGATTCCCTCTTTGATCCATTGAGATACACTCAAAGCTATCCACTGAGATTGGCACAATTTCCTGATTCTCAGTTCTATTTCGTTCCTCACGATTTCAACGCAAGCGAGTTCGGCAAGACGACGCAGATCAGGAAGATTTATCCGAATGCCGTGCTTCCCCCGCCCGGAGCGACGTTGGATTCAACTTACCTAACCCCAGATGGCTTCTGGAAGTACTACGAGTACGAGTTCACTATCCCTAATCTACTTCCCACCATGCAGTACTATGTCAATGTCACTGCCTTCAACTGGGGGGATCCGACTCAAGGGGTGCCACCTCTGGAAGACTCCAAGACTCTCGGTATGCAGACCGGATATGCTTTCGCGGATTCCGCTCAGCTCACCGGAATCCTTCCACCCGTTTACGTCTACCCGAACCCGTATCTTGCCGATGGCAGGTACCGGAACACCGGCTTTGAAGGCAGAACCAGCGACGCCAGTGATGACCGAGTGAGGCTGATACACTTTGTCAATGTCCCGGCTAAGTGCACGGTTAGAATCCTGACGCTCGACGGCGACCTCGTCGCTGAAGTCCCTCATGACAAAGATCCAGCCGATCCGAATGCCCATCATGAGACCTGGAATATGATAAACCGGAATATCCAGACGGTGGTGTCAGGACTGTATTACTGGGCGGTGGAGGGGGCGTGACGGGAAAGTGCAGATAGGGAAGTTGGTGATAATACGGCTGAGCCGGCCCCCACCCTAAAGGGTGGGCCACCGGTCGATGACGCACTTCATCGGGCTTCGATTCCGCTGAGCCCGACGGTCAGATAGCTCGGTTCTCGTCTCCGCTCGAACCGACGAACGAAGCGCTCCGATAGAGGAAGACGGTGTCGGGCGCTCATTCCCGCCGAAAGCGGCTAGCGGCCCGGCTCACTCGAACTCAAGCAGCGACTCTCCTACGAATCTGCGAGGACCATCGATTAGGGTAGCGCAACGGAAGCTTGCGAGTGTCAGCATTTGACAGTTATACTTCCCCTGCTATGACTTCTCGCCCTATAGCCAAGGTCGCTACAGATTGAAAGACGATATCCTTAGCTATCGTGAAATGTGCGACAAGGAAAATGTCCAAACTCTACAGAGAGGCATGAACTTCAGGCTTGGTCCAGACCACACCGTTATTCTGATGTCCCAGCGAAGGAATGCCCCCTATCAAGATGAGGCGCTTGAAGATGGGTGCACGATAATTTATGAGGGACATGATTGGGCGAAGACGGAAGATGTGCCCAATCCAAAACTGGTCGATCAACCGGAGAGGACTCAAAAAGGGTCATTGACACAAAACGGAAAGTTTATTCATGCCGTGCAAGGTTTTAAGGCTGGAAGCCCGGCGGAGAGGGTTCGAGTATATGAAAAGCTATTCCCAGGCATATGGTCCTATAAAGGACTGTTTGAGCTAATAGACTACGAGTACGTCGAATCTGATGGTAGACAAGTATACCGATTCAAATTAGTGCTCTCTGAATTTCAGGCAGAGGCTACTGGCTCCAGTCTCAAGCAGAGGAATCGAGTGATTCCTACCCTTGTCAAGAAGGCGGTGTGGGAGCGAGATGGCGGAAAGTGTGTTATATGCGGTGCCAAAGATGAACTTCACTTTGACCACGATATTCCCTATTCAAAGGGAGGCACTAGCGTTACGGCAGAAAACGTGAAGATCCTGTGTGCCCGACACAATCTGTCCAAGAGCGACAAGATAGAATAAGGCCGCCCCCTACCCCTCCAGTTGCTTTTTCAGTTGATCAAAGTCGATCGGTTCGTTGGAATCAAAAGTGCTGTAGGTGATCTTGCCGGACTTGCCGATCACCAACTCGATGGGATAGTTGGTGACATTGTACTTATCCATGAAAATATTCAGGGTGTCGCTGTAGATGGGAAAAGTGAGCTGATTTTTGAGGCGGTACGGGCGGATATAGACCGGTCCGTTGACCGTGATCCCGATCAAGGGGACATCTTTCGCCTTACCGGAGGCAAGGGCAGTCTGCCACTTGAGGCTCATCTCCTTGCACGGGGGACAACCGAGTTCCATGAACAAGACCACGGCTCCCTTGCCGCCGAGGAGTTGCGACGTGCTGGCGGGAGCGCCGGATTCATCGAACAACTGAACCTCGGGAAACGCTGAGCCGGTTTTCAACAGGGTGGTCGGCGCATTGGGATCCTGGGCAGCCTCCACCGGCTGGGGGACGCTGTTTCGCCCGCGCAGGCTCATCCCAAGATAGACACCGGCAGCCGCGGCGGCGAAAATCACCAGAGTGATCAGGAGCGTTTGAGGAGTGAAGAAACTGTTCTTGTTCCGGACGGCGATGCGCTCGGTCATACAGGTACCTTTCAAGAGGGAAGCGGCCCTTCGGCCGGCTCCCCATCACAGTTGACAAAAAGTGGCTCCCAAGGGGAAGCCGCCACGAATCAGCCTAGCAGGTAATGATCTGCAGGCAATAGATAGCGTGGGTGAGCTTGCAGGTGGTGACGCCATTATTCACGCAACAGTACAGGGGAGTGCCTGTACAGCTACAGGTGTAATAGCAGTTTCCGGCCTGGGTCGTATTCGGAGCGGCCGCGCCGAGGGCGAGAGCCAGGGCAAACACGACTAGTGCGGCGACGAGAAGCTTACGCATCAATTCACCTCCCTTCGGGCGTGTGAGCGGTTCGTGAGAGCGCGCCCGGGTGATGGTTGTCTGATATTGGACTTGGTAGAGCCAAATTTAGAAGATCGGAATCCTCGATGCAAGGATTTTTGGGGGCGGTCAGAAGGCGGCTACTACCGCGTGACTTTGCTCAAGACGCCGCGGAGATGTTTCAGGCGGTCCGGCTCGGCCAGTCCCGTAAGGTCGATTGAGATGCGCGGAAGGCCGATCAGAGAAAATTCCATCGGAGCTTCGGTACCGGAGCGAATCGATTCGACCTCGGAGCGGGTCAGCTTGCGGTCTTCGGGGAAAAACAGATTGACCAGGCCGGAACGAATTCTCACCTTCTCGATTTCAAGGGCGGCCGCGGCAATCTTCACGGCCGTGGCATCGATCAGATCGGTGGCCGATTGCGGCATCCGGCCGAACCGGTCGGTGACTTCATCGCGGATTTTCTCGACTTCATCGAGATTCTTTGAGTCGGCGAGACGGCGGTAAATGTCAACTTTTTGGTGCCGGTCATTCACATACTCATCCGGGAGGTAGGTTTCGATATCGAGTTCGAGTTTGGTTTCGGGGAGGCGCTGAATCTCCTCCCCTTTGAGTTCGGCGACCGCTTCTTCAAGCAGGCGGTTGTAGAGATCGAAACCGATTTCTTCGATGAAGCCGGATTGTTTGGCGCCGAGAATCGTGCCGGCTCCTCTGATTTCCAGATCGCGCATGGCAAGGGCGAAGCCGGTGCCGAGGTCGGAGTGGGCCTCGAGCGCCCGAAGCCGCTTGACGGCATCAGCCCTGAGCAAGCGCATTGGTGGAGTAAGCAGATAGGCGTAGGCGCGGGTCGCGGATCGTCCGACCCGGCCACGCAACTGGTAAAGTTCGGCGAGGCCGAAACGATCGGCGCGGTTGATGAAGATCGTATTGGCGGAAGTGATGTCGAGCCCGGATTCGATAATGGCGGTGCTCAGGAGAACATCATAGCGCTTGGAAAGAAAGGCGAGCATGATTCCCTCGAGGGAGCGCTCGTGCATCTGGCCATGGGCAACGGCAATTTCAACCTTGGGGAGCAGTTTCTTAAGATACTCATACATGGCGCCGATCGATTGCACGCGATTGTGAACGAAAAAGACCTGCCCCCCGCGCTCGACCTCGCGGAGAATCGCGGTCTGAATTATGGCGGGATCAAACTCGGCAATCTGGGTGATGATCGGCAGGCGATCCTTGGGAGAAGTGTTGATGAGACTCATGTCCCGCGCTCCCATGAGGGACATCTGGAGCGTCCGCGGAATCGGAGTGGCGGTCATGGCCAGGGTATCAACGGTCGTAGCTATCTGCCGGAGCTTCTCTTTGTGTTTCACGCCGAAGCGATGTTCTTCATCGATAACGAGCAGCCCGAGCCGCTTGAAAATAATATCGGCCGAAAGCAGGCGGTGGGTGCCGATGACGAGATCAATTTTGCCATCGGTGATCAACTTGGCGGTCTCAGCTTGTTCGGCGCGGGTTCTGAAGCGAGACAAGAGGGCCAGCTTGAACGGATATTCCGAGAGTCTCTCGGTAAACGTATTGAAATGCTGTTGTGCCAGAATGGTCGTTGGGACAAGCAATGCGACTTGTTTGCCGGCATCCATGGCCTTGAAGGCGGCGCGGATAGCGACTTCGGTCTTGCCGTAGCCGACATCGCCGCAGATGAGGCGGTCCATCGGACGCTCTTCGGACATGTCCCGCTTGACATCATCGATAGCTTTTTGCTGATCGGGAGTTTCGTCGTACGGAAACGAGGCCTCGAGCTGCTTGAGCCAGACGGTGTCCTCGCCGAAGGCATGGCCGGAGCCGGCCTTACGAACAGCGTACAGCTTTATGAGATCGGCGGCCATGTCAGCAATGGCCTTCTTGGTTCGGGCTTTGAGCTTTTCCCATTGCGGGCCGCCGAGAGGGGTCAGTTCCGGGGCGGAATCCTTGCCGGAATACTTGGAGACGCGGTTGAATTCCTCGATCGGGACATAAAGGCGGTCGGTGCCGGCGTATTGGAGAAGCAGACAATCCCGGTTACGGCCATCGACATGCAGAGTCTGCAGGCCCAGATAACGGGCCACGCCAAATTCGGTATGAACTACATGATCGCCCCGATTGAGGGTGGAGTAATCGGCTATCGCCACGCCCTCTTTGAATTTGCGTTTCCGGACTCTTCGATGATAGCGGCTAAAGATCTCGTGATCGGTCAATAGAGCGAAACCGCCCTCGGGGGAGACGAATCCGCTGTGGATATTGGCAACTTCTATACGCGGATCTTCCTTGAAGTCGGCCTTTTCGCGAAGCAGGTCGGTCAGGCGTGAAGCCTGGCCTTCGTTGTCAGTGGCGATGAAGTAGGCGAATCCCCGCTCGCGGTAATCTCTGAGCGTCTTTCCGAGAAGGTCGAGCCGGGCCCCAAGGGACGGATGCGGCTGGCAGTCAAAGCCGATGATGTTCGGCGTGGCCCCTTTGAACGCGTGGTGGTCAATTACAGTATGTCTGTGAAGTCTCTCAAACGTCTCGATGATCGGTAAATAATATTCCTGCGGAGCCGGAAGACGAGTGAGCCTCTCCCCCAGTCGGGCGTGCAACTGCTCCGCCTCTTTGAGCAGATTATCGGACTCCGATCGAAGCAGCTCCTCGTCCTCGACAAAGACCACGGCGTCCTCGGGAATGAAATCTAGCAGAGATCCCTGGGGTAGGCCGAAGAGCAAAGACAGCCACTCGAGACCCGGGAGTTCCGGATCGTTAAGATAGCGGCGGCGAATATAGTCGGCGTCTTGCTCGGGGAGTTTGCCGAGCTCTTCTTCGAGGGTCTCCTGCGTTATCGGAATTTCGCGTTTGGGAAGAATCGCAACCGATTTGAGGCGGCCGAGCGTGCGCTGGGTGCCGACCTCAAAAAGTCGGATCGACTCGACCTGATCGCCGAATAATTCCACGCGCACCGGGTACTCGTAGCCGGGGGTGAACATGTCGATCAGGCCGCCGCGGCGGGCGAAATCGCCGACCTCTTCGACCTAGCGGCACCCGCCGGAACCCCAGCTCCACAAGACGCGCGACGAGCAATTCGATGTCGACTTCGCGAGCGGTTTCTATAACGAGCTCCGAGCGGTCCAGCGTGTCAACGGGAATGGTCGGCTCAAGCAGGGCGCGCAAGGGCGCGACGATGACGCGGAGGTGCTTGTGCCTCAGACCGGACAAGGTCGAAATGCGCCGGCCGATCACCTCGGCAATCGGGGCGCGGAAATCGTACGGAAGAATCTGGCGCGAGGGGTAGTGGCCGACCGATTCTTCCCCCATGAGAAACAGAAGATCCTCGTACAGGTCGGCCGCCTGATCGGTGTGACGGGTAATCGCCAGAATCGGAGTGGCGGAGTCTTTGGACAGGGCGCTGAGGAGAAACGACGGGGCCGATCCGCTCAGGCCGGAAATTGGAACAACTGTATGGCCGGAGGCAGAAATTCGAGCGCCAAGTTCGACGTACGGCCGATACGAGCGCCAGCGCTCGGCGATCTGGTCCAGATAGCCTGACTTTCGATTCTCGGCGCTGCCTGCCACGATCAAGACTCTCCACCAAAGGTTGCCGGCGTACCGGACTGAACGCCAAAACCCCGGCTACTTCGTAACCGGGGGGTTGTTCTTTTGTCGGAGGAAATATAATGTGGCGGCGGCGGAAAGCCAGTTAGTTTTGTGCCGGCGCAGGAGCCGGAGATGATTCGGAGTCAGACAGAATGTCCGAACTGACTTCGACCTGATCGTACTGCTTTTCGGTGGCTTCGTACAGGACCAGAATGGTGACGCGGCGGTTGCGCGGGTCGGCCGGATTGTTGGCGATCATCGGAAATTTATCGGCATAGCCGCGAACCTCGCGCATTTGTCCCTTGTACAGGCCGGAGACTTCCATCAATTCGCGGGCGGCATTGGCGCGGTCGGCCGAGAGCTCCCAGTTGGTATAACCGGTCTGGCCGAGATAGCCGGCATCGGTGTGACCCTCCAGGACGAGCCGGTTGTTGATCTTCCCAAGTTCCCGGGCGATCACCATGAGAATGACAGCGCTCTTCTGAAGAAGTTTGGCCGACCCCGGCTCGAAAAAGGCAGTGCCGTTCTCTCCCTCGTTCAGGGTGATGCGCAGCCCTTCGGAAGTCATCTGAATCTTGATGTTCTTTTTGAGCCGGGCGAAAGCCTCCTGCTTCTCGAGTTCTTTCAAAATATTGTTGGCCGCGATTTGCATCTGCTGCTTTTCCTGCGGCGTCGGGATGGCGTCCCGCTTTTGCGGAGCGTTCTTGAGACCGATAGTCGGGTCATCCGACTTGATGACAGCCTGCGAACCCTTGAGCACGCCCGATCTTCCCTCATGAAAGAACTTGCCGGGGTCACGGAAATATCCGGCAACCGCTTCTTTAACTTCCTGCTTTTGTCCGACTAGCCACATGACCAGGAAGAACGCCATCATGGAAGTCATGAAATCAGCGAACGCCACTTTCCACGAGCCGCCATGGTGACCGCCATGGTTGTATTTTTTGCGGCGGATAATGATCGGTTGGACGTCGGTCGATTCAGCCATAACGACTACTTACGCTTGGCATCGTTGCAGGCTTTTTCAAGTTCGAGGAAATCCGGTCGGACTTCGGCGAAAAGGGATCGCCGGGCGAATTCTACGGCGATCACACCGGCCACCCCTTTATGGAAAGAAAGCAGCGCGTGTTTCATGCAGCCCAAATACTGTTTGTCGTCGTGGGTCCGATGGGTGAGACTGGTGGCCAGCGGCCCGACAAAGCCATAGCAGCCGAGAATGCCGAGGAATGTCCCGACCAGAGCGGCCGCTACTTTTTCACCGATTTCCGAAGGAGGACCATCGAGCGCCGCCATCGTGATCACTACGCCCAGTACGGCGGCGACAATTCCAAGTCCGGGAAGTGAGTCGGCCACAGCGGCAAGGGCCTGAGAGGGGCGAAGCTCTTCTTCGTGCAGGGTCTCGATATCGGCGTCCATGAGGTCCTCGAGGTCATGCGGCTGGACCGAACCGGAAATAATGACGCGCATGGTGTCGCAGAAGAACGACACGCCGTGGTGATTTTTCAGAAAGCGCGGATACCGCTTAAAGATGTCGCTCTCGTTGGGATGTTCGATGTGATTTTCAAGGCCAACCAGACCATCGCGGCGGGCGACATTGAAAATTTCGTACATCATGACGAGCAGATCGAGATAATCTTTCTTGACGAAGCCCGGGCCAAAACTGGAACTGATTTGTCGGATGATTCCTTTAATAACACCGAGCGGAGCGGCGATCAAAAGTGAGCCGATTGCGGCGCCGCCGATTATGAGCAGTTCGGAAGGCTGGTTGAGCGCGAGGATTTTACCGCCGTGCATCAAGTAGCCGCCAATGACGCCTCCAAGGACGACTATCGACCCGATAAACAAAAACATAGCGTGCCTGTCCCACCTTCCCTAGTTGGTCGTGACCGCCATCCGGCGATTTATGTCTATTGTCGGCGTTTTGGCGCAAAGCTGAAGGCGGCAACTTGCAGAATCACAAAAGGATAGAAAGTTTTGGCCCAGACCGCTATCGGATAGGCGGTGATTGATTTCCCGTTGATCCGCGAGCGATGCGCACTGAACCGCGAAATTAGCGATCGCTCAGAATATTCCTCAACGGGATAGTCCTTTGCGAGCGGCGATGGATTGAACTTTGCCGGCGGATTTGATCGTGGCCAACTTGAGGGAATCGAAGGGATCGTTTAACTCGAAGACGGGCAAGCAGGTAGGGCAGTTCTTTTGGACTTCGGTTTCCGATTTGAATAAAGCATTAAGCGGGCTTGACAAGGCGTTGGGGTGCGGGTATACTGGCAATCCTGATCGCGGAGTCGATTCGATGGACACCTGGTCGGCATGATTCAGCTCGATGGGAATTGGGTTGGTGAAAGTTGACTTGGGGGAAATCGGAAGGACTCGTCGAGCGGTCACCCCAAGTATGATCGCGGGGTGGAGCAGTCTGGTAGCTCGTCGGGCTCATAACCCGAAGGTCGCAGGTTCAAATCCTGCCCCCGCCATTTTAACACTGCACCACAATCACTTACAGCCACATCAAAGACTAATAAGACCTACGGTTTTTGAGTTTTCTAACAGAATTCCCGGCGAACTGTTTTCTCGCGCACAGTTCTTGTACGAATTGCGACACTGCTCCATGGGGAAGTCTCTCGACTCCTGCGACCATTTCTTGCTCGCATGAATGCCGAGAAGGTCATAACTCGAACGTCAGACTTGATATCAAAGGGCGCCCATTTCAGCCATGGAAGTAAGGGAAATCGACCTTCAGGGTCCCTTGGTGGCCTCAAGAGTTACAGAGCATCGTGAACAAATGGCGACATTCTCTTGCGTGATCGTAGATTACATCCCAACACATGCGTCCATAACCGTCAGTCTACTGCTTATCGGGAGTTCCCTCACGCACATCCACCGACCATCATAGTCTCTGCTGTCACTTAGACGAGATCGAAGCGATCGAGATTCATGACTTTCTTCCACGCGGCGACAAAGTCATGGACAAACTTCTCCTTCGCGTCGTCACAGGCGTAGACTTCGGCGATTGCCCGAAGCTGGGAATTGGAGCCGAAGATAAGATCGACACGGGTTCCCTTCCATATGAGCTTTCCACTCTTGCGGTCCCGTCCTTCATACACATCTTCGGACATCGCGGATTTCTGCCACTTAGTATCTATGTCGAGGAGATTTACGAAAAAGTCATTAGTCAGAGTCTCCCTCCTTTTGGTAAACACACCGTATGCGGTATTCCCAACGTTTGCATTCAAGACGCGCAGGCCACCGACGAGAACCGTCATCTCAGGAGCAGTAAGTGTTAGCAAATTTGCCCGATCCAGAGCAACTCTTCCGCCGGTAAGCCGTGCCCATCGCGCCGATAATTACGAAAACCATCTGACATGGGTTCTAGTACAGCGAATGAGGCCGCATCAGTCTGCTCTTGCAAGGCGTCCATACGCCCCGGAATAAATGGAACCTTTACCTCCACGCCAGCCGCCTTTGCGGCTTTTTCGACACCGGTATCTCCCGCCAAGACAATCAGGTCGGCTAGTGAGACTTTCTTCGCTGTCTGTTTGCTGTTAAAATCCGTCTGGATGTCCCCCAGTGCCTTTAGCACTTTGGCAAGTGACTTCGGCTGGTTTACCTCCCAATTCTTCTGAGGGGCGAGTCGAATGCGCGCTCCGTTTGCTCCGCCGCGCTTGTCCGAGCCACGAAACGTCGAGGCCGAAGCCCAGGCAGTTGAGACTAGCTCTGAGACAGATAATTGGGATGCCAGAATCTTGCCCTTGAGAGTGGCGACGTCCCTTTCACCAACCAACTTATGAGTGACGGCGGGAATGGGATCCTGCCAGATAAGTTCCTCTTTAGGCACTTCCTCACCTAGATAGCGTGCACGAGGCCCCATGTCGCGGTGGGTCAACTTGAACCATGCTCGAGCAAAAGCCTCAGCGAATATCTTGGGATTCTCCTGGAAGCGTCTGGCGATTGGCTCGTAACTGGGATCGTAACGGAGAGAGAGGTCCGCTGTGGTCATCATCGGCCGATGCTTCTTGGAACGATTGTGTGCGTCAACGACCAAGTCTGCTTCGGCCACGTCCCTGGCCAACCACTGATGCGCGCCGGCCGGACTCTTGACCAATTCCCACTCATATTTGAACAGCATGTTCAAATAGCCCATGTCCCAATGTGTCGGGTTTGGCTTCCAGGCCCCCTCGAGACCGCTACCGATCGTATCGGCGCCTTTGCCGCTGCCAAATCTGCTCTTCCAGCCCAGTCCCTGCACTTCAATGGGAGCGGCCTCTGGCTCCGGACCGACGAGCCCGGCATCGCCGGCACCGTGACATTTACCAAACGTGTGCCCTCCGGCAATGAGCGCAACAGTCTCTTCGTCGTTCATGGCCATGCGCGCGAATGTCTCCCGAACGTCACGGCCGGAGGCTACCGGATCAGGATTTCCATTCGGACCCTGAGGATTAACGTAAATCAGCCCCATCTGCACGGCCGCGAGCGGATTTTCCAAGTCGCGATCACCGGTGTACCGCTTATCGCCCATCCACTCGGATTCAGTTCCCCAGTAGATAGCCTCTTCTGGTTCCCAGACGTCCACACGCCCTCCGCCAAAGCCGAAGGTCTTGAAGCCCATCGACTCAAGAGCACAGTTGCCCGCAAGAATCATCAGGTCAGCCCATGAGATCTTACGGCCGAACTTCTGTTTGATCGGCCAGAGGAGCCGGCGTGCCTTATCGAGGTTTACGTTATCTGGCCAGCTATTGAGAGGGGCGAAGCGTTGAGTGCCGGATCCCGCTCCCCCGCGGCCATCGCCGATGCGATAGGTCCCTGCGCTATGCCATGCCATGCGGATAAACAGTGGCCCGTAGTGACCGTAATCGGCCGGCCACCAGTCCTGCGATTTGGTCATCAATTCATAGAGATCCTTCTTTACGGCCTTCAGATTAAGGCTCTTGAACTCCTTGACGTAATTGAACTCTTGACCCATCGGATTGGACAAAGGAGAATGTTGATGCAGAATGTCCAGGTTAAGCTGGTTTGGCCACCAGTCCCGATTCGATAGTCCTCGTCCCTGCCTGTTTGCTCCGGCTGTTACCGGGCACCGCTCACCATTCTTGTCAACCATGACTGCTCCTTATGGTACGTTATCTGTTAGCTTCGCTGCTCGACTCAGCGTAAATGGCCAGACTGCATTCCGCCACGTTACTTTAATGTACCATACCAGCCAGCCTCATCCAAAGGCAGATTGCCTGGAATTCAGATAGCGGTAGAAATTGATCGCCCTGAACGGCTAAATGGAAGTACGAACGGATATGACAATGGTCCGTCCGGACAGTCTGCACCTAACTTTCCGATCCCCTCCATCTTGCCACGGGGATAACCCTGAGAGGCTCGGCTGTGCCGCCCAGCCTCACAGCTCGCCGGCAGCTCTCTCTTCTGGAATTCGCGGCCCAAGGGAGGTCAGCCCACCCCCGAACAGCCGAATTCCTCAATCAGAAATTGGTCCAGTCCACGGGGTGAAGTCAGCCTGCCGGGAATTGTGATGCGTTTGCGAACATTGGCATGGATTAGGCACAACGTCGAGATTCCTCGAGTGATCGGATCAGCTGATAATTGCCCCTTTAGATCTGAGAGCTCTAACCTTTTTGGTTCTGCTATAGAGTGTATGGACGTACTGTGCCGGCGGAATCTACGAGACCGGTTCCGCAACTGGGTAATTGAAAACGCGGCATAGCTAAATACTCATGCGAAGCGCATGTCCACAGTCTCTAACTGTCTCTCTCCAGCCAATCAAGCAGCGCGGAAATCCGTCCGGTCGCCAGGGCCACGCTTGTGTCGGCCGCACCGTAGTAGAGATGAATCTTATCGCCATCAGGTAGAATCGTGTAGCCACAGGGAAAGACCACGTTTCCAACATCTCCTTGCAGTTCGTACGGTTCTTCGGGTCCGAAGATCCATTGACTGCCTCGCTTGAGGCACAGCTCCGGAGTCTTGAGATCAAATAGGGCAAGACCGATTCGATAAATTGCGCCTGCTGCGGTTTGCCGAACACCGTGGTAGATCACAAGCCAGCCTTTTGGAGTCTCTATGGGTGGACACGATAAGCCTATCTTGTTGGCGTCCCACCATCCCCCTCGGCGAGCCTGGAGCATAATCTTATGCCCCCCCCAATGAGTCAGATCGGGCGAGTAGGACATCCACATGTGCGCCCTGGGAGAAGAGACCGGTCGATGAATCAATCCCCACCGGCCGTCGATTCGATGCGGCAGCAGGGTCGCATCCTTATCTTCCGGCGGCATGATCACGCCGAAGCGCTTGAACGTGTGGAAATCTTCGGTAGTCGCGAGCGCCACTCCCGGGCCATCGCGAGTGAAGGCTGTGTAGACCACAACAAACTCGTTCAGTTCCGCGACCCAGGTTATGCGCGGGTCTTCTATGCCCCAAATTTCTTCGGGAAAGTTTTTGGGGTCTGGCATCAGCGTCGGCTGCGGATCGATCCGCCAGCCATCGACGCCGTTGGCTGAGCGGGCGGCACAGAGATGTGACTGTCCGCGGCGGTCCTCCACACGACAGAGGAGCAAGGTGGTACCATCAGCCAGCAATGTTGCGCCAGGGTTAAACACGCTATTTACCGGATACGGCCAGTTGGCCGCGGTCAGGATCGGGTTGAGCTTGTGACGTTGCAGAAGTTCGGGGTGAGAATTGCTCATCGAGATCGAGTCTCCATCAGGGAAAAAGTGTTCTCTGCGAGGCGCAGTTCCAGCAGGGACTGGAGAAAGGCGAGGGTCGATTCCGCGCCTAGATTTTCATTAGGGCGATCCGGGTGCAAGCCATCTCGACATCCACCTGTAGTCGGATCATAGATCGAGAGATTCAGGTCGTTCCGCCCGAGGAACCATTCAAAGGCGCGTTGGGCTTCTTTGCGCCAGCGGTTGTCCTGGGTTATGCGGTAGGCTTCGAGACAAGCGGAGACCATGGCCTGACCTTCGACCGGTTGTTGATCGAATCGGGCTCGTTCCCCTCCTTTTTGATAGAAACCGTTGGAGCCGATCGGCACAAAATGTCCCCCCTTGCCGGCGCGCTGAATATCCGCCAACCAGGAGAGAGATTCCAGCCCCGCTTCGATCATGGCCGGACTCTCCACGGATTGGCCGCAGATCAACGACGCATGTGGCAGGACGGCGTTGCAGTAAGTCAAACCGTGCTCGTACCAGCGCCAATCATCGGTGCGGCAACGCTGATACAGGCCCAGAAGCCGTTGCGACAATTCCGCCTGAACTTGTCCGGCCCGACGGTCTCCGCCGAACCGTCGGAGATACTCGTGAATTCCTATCAGCGCAAAGGCCCAGGCCCGGGGACTGGTAGTGCCAAGGATCGCGGGGAGGGCTCGTTCGAACAGCCAGCCTGCCATACTTTGCAGTGCCGGCGTATGAGAGCGACCCAGCACCGTGCCGAGAGCCCACAAGGCACGGCCATGACTATCATCTGAACCGTTCGCTTCCAGCCAGGTACGCTGGTAAGTCATGAAATTGCGAAAGCGTCCGGTTTCAGCGTTATAAGCGTACCAGATGAAGGCAAGATAACGAGAGGCCAATTCGAACGCCTCTTGATTTCCCAGATCCTCCAGGAGCGCGCTGACGATGAGAGCACGGGCATTATCATCCGTAGTATATCCCTCATGATAATTGGGGATTGTAAATATGGCGTGCTGCAGGATGCCGGTCTCGTCTGTCATGTGACGTAAGTGATCAAGCCTTAGAGGCGGCAGTTCACCAGGGTGCTTATCAAGGGCCTTGACCGTAAATCCGGGGTTGCTGAAATGACGACGTTCGGCCCGGGCACGCTCAAAGGTCTCGCGGTAGCGGCGCGCCACCTGCGACCAAATCATTTCTCTTCCGAACATATACGCCCGCTTGCGCATGGCGTGACGTCTGGCTTCGTCATCCAACAGTTCTATGACTTTCAGGGCCAGCGCCGGAGGATCGCGAAATGGCACCAGGACCCCGCGCTCTTCGGCCAGCATTTCTTCGGCGTACCAGTACGGCGTCGAGATCACCGCCTTGCCCGCGCCGAGGGTATAGGCCAGTGTGCCTGACGTAATCTGGGCCTGGTTGAGATACGGCGTGATGTAAATATCAGCCGCGCCAATGAACTCAATCAACTCTTCCAGGCTGACAAAACGGTTGTAGAAAATGACATTGCTCTCCACACCCCGCTCACGAGCCAGCCACTGCAGAGAGAGGCGATAAGCCTCGCCGTCGACTTCCTTCACATGGGGATGGGTCTCGCCCAAAATGATATAGACCACATTGGGGTGATCTACCAAAATTGCGGGCAATGCCTCGATGACATTCTCGATCCCTTTGCTTGACGAGAGCAGCCCGAAACTCAGCAATACCATCTTCCCTTCGACGCCAAAAAGGTCTTTGTGGAAGCTCGGATCGACAAAAGGGACATCCGGGATACCATGCGGGATAAGATCAATTTTATCAGGGGAGATATGATAAATGTCTGTAAGGAAATCTTTGCCGCGCCGGCTCATAACGACCAGGCGGTCCGAGAGTCTGGCAATTTCTTCCAGCACCCGCCTTTGGTTGACGTCCGGCTCGGCCAAAACCGTGTGCAGCGTCGTGACAATCGGCATGCGCAATTCGCGAAGGAGCGCCAGGATATGGCTGCCGGCCAAACCGCCAAAAATGCCGTATTCGTGCTGCAGACAGACCAGATTTACATTATTAATATTTAGAAAGTCGGCAGCGCGCCGGTAAGATTCAATATCCTTTTCGGTCAGCTCAAAGCGAACCCGACTCGGGTACTCGTATCCGTCAGAAGTGTCATTGACCGGAAGGGCGATACAGGTCATCCCCCCATTTCCGGCCGCGATCGCTTCGCACAAATCCGTGGTGAAAGTGGCGATGCCGCACCGACGAGGCAGATAATTGCCGACAAAGGCAACTCGCTTAAGGATGGAACTGTCTGATCTAGTCTCCAAAATGTATATTTCCTTTCAAGCGACTGCTCCGGCAGCACGCCCCTGCCCGATGTTGGACCTTGGAGTAAACAGGACCAGGCGCGATGACCTTAGCGACAAAGAAACTTGCAACTGCTCATCGTAGTATACGGCGAGTGGCCGGGGCCGCAATCGTCCGAAGGATTGAGAAAGGGATTAGTCCCCCCTGAAGTGCGCACTCGAGTGGACCGAGATGGTCCCGCGTCGCCGCCAGGAGGAGATTATTTGGAACGGAAGTCACCTAACGGACAAGCAATAGCTGTTGGTGCCATATCTGACTGAGTTCAAGCGCAAGACGCGCTTGCGCAGGTCAAGATCGCGTGAAAGCAACTTCGGAACGAACTGCATGGCGTTTTGAATGAGTTTGGTGCCCAAATGAGCGTTGTGCGACGCCTCGTCGGACCATTCCAGGAGCAGGGTAAATTCGGTGGAGTCGCAGCCGTTTTCAATCATCTCACATGAAAGGCAACCGGCTTCATGTCGCGTCAGGCCCATTAGATCCTGTAACCGCTCGCGAAGTTCATCGGCTCTCTCCGGGAGCGCGCGCATGCGTGCCACAACGCCAAATCCACTGCTTCTTACTCTTAGCATAATTCGCTCCCTTTCGACGAGACTCATCCAGCTATTCAAGGGCTCGTAGAGACTCAGGCGGGATAGATGAGACGCCCGGTCATCTCAGAGCCTGATGCTATTTCTCGACTCGTGCTCGAACTGCGCTTCGATTATGTGCGGCCAGCGCCCCGGCCAGGAAACCGGGAATGAGCCCGATAATAATCCACGCTACAGTTGACATCACTTGTTCCTCGCTAACGACAAGTTGTTGACGGCGACGTTTGTGCTTAACCCTCGAATCGAGGCGCGTACTGTCTGAATCCAGGTGGCATCACTCTTCACGCAGTGCCAACGTCTTTCCGGCCAGAGCCGTGCCCTGGAGACCATCGATGGCTGCCCGACCATATTTGAAGGAAGGCATTTCTACTGAGGCCAATGCCCTGGGTTCGCCTCCGACGCTGTACGTGCTGATGGTGACGTTCGAGACTATACCGAACTTCTCAAACCACCCCCGAAGGGCCATCAGAGAGGTTTCGGGCGGCAAATTCGTGACATGAATGTTCACACCACACCTCGCTTTCCTTTCGTATCGACGCGCAAGACGGTCTTGTGCTTGTTTCCATCTCCTCGAACGGGCGCGTCATGCCGCCGTTATCACCTGATCGACGATTTGACAAGGATTGTTTTGTCAGGGCAAGGCTTGAAAAACGATCAACCCGGGGATACTGGGTCTCTTTACGTATACGTCCAACTGCCCCAATCGACTATAATTAACTTCGCCAGAGGCCAAATAGCGTGCATGACGGCTCAACGGATTTAGACAAGCGTCTGTGACAGAGGCGGTTCCGCTCTCTACATCAGATTTCAAAATCGCCAGTCCTATGTGGAAGGTGTTTTGTTTGCTGTGATCGATGGAGATAAGGCAGACCATGGTCTCCTAACCGCAATAGCCCAACATCTAGAATCGAACGCAGTATTTCATTCCTTGATCTGCAGCCTGTCATTTGCTAGCTTCTTCGCGTATTTCACGACAATAGTAGAGGCGCGGAGTGGTTCTCAGTACGTTCTTGATCTGGGAACGCCAGACTAAATTGACTACCACGGACAATACAGACCGATATGACTGGAACGGTCTACGAGGTGCCTTCCGCAACTGGGCGATCGAAAAAGCGACCTGACGAGTTCTGCTATTTGGCTTGTCAATCCCTCTCTCTCCGCGTCGAAGAAAAAAGGGGAGTGGCGGAGGGGGATGCCCGACTCTATCGTCAGGTGGCTGGTAGACCAGCGCACACCACTCCCTTATTTGTCCTGTTCTCCCCTGTCAACACTTGCCCGCCGGATTCTGAAACCCGCCGGGCCGAGTACCCGGCTAAGGGAGGCAGCCGCCGGATTGGTGTCGAATCAACGAAGATGGGTTCCTCCGGCGGCTGCTCTTTGGCGGCTTCTTTGAGTGAAGTCCGATCCGCGGCCGGCACTGGGGGGGAGGGGGAACAGCACCAGCCGCTTCACGGACAGAGGGGGAACGGAGGGCTTTCAATTTCCGAGCTGGTATCTCGTCAGAGGCACATTTTGACCCTTTCATCATTCGTCGCTCCCTGTGATCGTGTCTTGTATCCCTGGAACCAGTTGATCGGGTAAAGGAGACAGCCGCCGGATCTTTGGTCTACTCACGTTGCACACACGTTTCTCCGACGGCTGCTCAGTCTGTTGTTCCCATTTACGCTTTTGCAATCACCCGGCTCGTTGGACAGGTTGGGTGACTTTCGGCCAGAGTGCCGCTGACTTGGACCGGCTCAGGCCCGGTAAGACTTGAGGCGGTCTACTTCATTATACGTAACCGGTCACGCATAGTCGAAAGTATTATGCTTGAGCGCTCACGAAAGGTTTCATGGCGATTGCTGTCCGAACCGATCGGGTGGGTAGCTTATTCAGCCCGGAAAGATTTCCGTCGGCGGCAAAGAAGAAAATCAGCTCGGGCAGAGTCGTAACATGATAGACGATAATATGATAGGCGGTGCTCCGGCAATTTCAGGCCGGGAGCTTGATATGCGGGACTGGTTACCCCGGCTTGAGGAATTTGGGAAACGGCACTTATAATGGATGGCTCTTATTCGATCGGATGCTGAGTCCAAAAGAAGAAACTGTCGAAAGTGAGAGGAATTGTGGCTTATTTGGCCTGCTTGTTCTTCCGCCATCTGGCCCTGGCTGCTTTTCGCGCAGCGTCGCTTCTCTCCCGTTTTGAGAGGCTCTTTGCTCGAGCCTTCCCACCCTTAAGACCGCCTAATCGTCCAAGCGAAACGGCTGCCGGGTTTTTCCGGGTTGAGTCACTGGACTGAGATTGATCTGCCGGTCGTCCACTGGCAGATTCATTGGCGAGTTGAGGCGGCCTGCTTGCTGGTCGTGTCGACCGAGTGAGTTTCCTCCGATGTCCGCTCGTTCGCAGATTCGCCGGCAATCGTGCTCGCCGGCGTGTTGGTTGAGCCGCTGGAGGCGTCCTCATCCCGCGGGTGCTCACTCGCGCCCTCGTTGGCTATCGAAGCCGGCGGTTCATTATGGTCACCCTCTCCGGAGGGTGGCCGTTTTTCTGTACTCATGCTCGTCCGCGGCTGTACGGGAAAGTGTGGCCGCTGGGTTTTAGGTTGTGGTCGATCTAGTCAAGGGGTGATCGGCTTACTTCAGTGAAACATAGATGGTAATCACTCGTTTGTCAAGGAGACGGATTGAGCCGGCCGCCGTGCCGACAAACGCGTCCATTTTATTTGGCTGGTGTCGACAGAGCCCGGTCCGTCATGGCTGCAACCTGGCCTGTCCAACCAACTCCCGGCGAAATCCCCTGAGGTGCCGCTACGCTTCAGCGACTGTCGTTCCGGCCGCGTTGTGCTTGATCCGGGCACTCAAGTAGCTAACTCCCCTTTCAATCCTTCGGGCGATTGTCCAGTGAAACCGTTTCGGTACCTTGGACCCATGACGGAACAGTGGCATTCGACTTGTACGTTGGTCTGATCAGGAGAAGCCCCCGCTTGCGGTCGGACCAAAGAGAGGAGAATCAAATATCAGTAAGACCAGTCGTCACTTTTCTGACGCTACTATTAAGGTAGCTCTTCGGTTGTGGGAAGTCCTCATCATTCGATAGACAAAAAAAGGAGAACTTACGTCTATGAAAAAACTTATCCTCATCTGCCTGGTGCTGGCCTTTGCGGCCTCGACCCAGGCTCAGGTTTCGGCCGGCGTCCGAATCAACGACGACGGCCAGAACAGCTTCTATCTGGCGATCGGCCAGACCTACCGTGTTCCTCAGCAGGAAGTAGTGGTCGTCCATCAGCGAAACATTCCGGATGAAGAGATTCCAGTGGTCTACTTTATAGCCCGTCGGGCTCATGTCCGTCCCGAAGCGATCATCGATCTTCGTCTGGCCGGACAGTCCTGGATGGACATCACCCTGCACTACCATCTTCGTCCCTCCATTTACTACGTTGCGCTCAATGGTGATCCCGGACCGGATTATGGAAGAGTCTACGGACATTGGAGACAGCCTCGCCGGGAATGGACCAACATGCGCCTTGAAGATGACGACATCATCAAGATGGTCAACCTGCAGTTCGTCTCAAGTCACTATGGGGTCAAGACCGATGAAGTCGTGAGGCTCCGAGGCGAACAGGGGAATTTTGTGAAGGTAAACAGCGTGGTTTCCGCCCCGGAATATCGGTCCAACCGTGGCAAGGCCGACAAACAGGATGCCGGTCGCGGTAACGACAAAGGCCATGGCAACGGCAAGGGTCAGGGTAATGGTAATGGCAACAGCCAGAAGGACAAGAATCATTAGTCACTGAACCGGGAATAGGTCTTCAAGCGGGCGGTGTTGAAGTGCACCGCCCGTTTTTCTTTTTCGAGACATCAGGCGAAATGAAGTCCGCAATGTCACCGCGACCGGTGGAGTGATGTGGCCTTTCCACGCCCCCCTTTATTCCCGTTCGTCACACGAATGTATCCTCACCACCACGCAGCGCTCTCAGTCCTAAGGATTAGCCATCTTTTCAACCGTTAGGCCGATTCATCGACTATTTACTCCCGGTATACTTGCTTAGCGGCGCCGCGTCCAAACGTGAGCTTAAAGATACGACGCGGAGGGCTCCTGCCAATTGGAGCAGCCCGAGCCGCCAGCTACTGAAGGCAAACTAATGGAAGTGAGAGATTCATGATTCGATCGATTTTTTGTTTCGGCATCATCTGCCTGCTGACGACTTCAATATCTGCGACTGCGGTGACCTCAAGGTGTGCGGCGACCGGCGATGACTGTGCCCGCTGGAGCACATCGAGCTTTCAAACCAGCGCCGCCGGTGATGGCGGCGTCTACATAGGCAACGACGGCGATAAAAACAGGCTGGGGTTCCGCTTCCCGAATGTAGTTGTCCCGCAGGGGACGAGCATTGACTCAGCGAAGATCAAGTTCAGGGCCCAAAGTTCTCGCTCCGGCAGCGGCGTAAACGTCTCGCTCATGGCCTGGCCGGGAGATAATATGCTGACCTTTTTCAGCATGGCCTATAACCAGTTTGACACGTTGTCCAAAGGGGCCGACTCGGTCGTTTGGTCAGGGCTTCCCGCCTGGACCAGCGGAAGCGATTACGAGACTTTTAACATCAAATCATTGATCCAGCCGATCATCAATCGCGCGGGCTTTAAATCAGGGAACGCGATCGGGATTTTCGTCTTCGATAACGGCTCGACCCCTAACAGCGGTTTTCGGTATGCCAATAGCTGGGATGCAAGTCCCGCCACCGCGGCGTTGCTGGAGATCTGGTACGGGAGCGGGTCGGTGTTGACCGCCCCAACGCTTGCCGCACCGGTTGACGGTTCCACCGGCCAGCCGCTCACTCCGACTCTGAGCTGGCATGTCGTATCCGGCGCGACGTCATATCGAGTCCAGGTCTCGACTTCAAGCAGTTTTGTTACGACCCTGATTGATAGTCCCGGCATAACAGACTCGACTGTGACGTTGAGTGGATTGTCCAACAGTGTGACATACTATTGGCACGTTTCAGCTTCGGGCGCCGCGGGGACGAGCGCGTTCTCGGCCACCAACAATTTCATAACCCAGCCAGCCTTTACGAGCGGGATGCTTCCCCTGAGTGTCTCTGCCGGCGGACGATATTTACAGGCCGGCGCCACACCCGTTTTCTTGAATGCCGATGCTCCCTGGTCCCTCATCTCCCAGTTGAGCTATGCTCAGGCTAACACTTATCTGACCGACCGCGCCAGCCGCGGCTTCAACGGCGTACTGACGAACCTGATCGAACATCACTTTTGTGATCACGCTCCCAACAATTTCTATAATGTCAAACCATTTACCGGAACCGTGTTCAGCACACCGAATGAGCCATACTTCGCGCTGGCCGATTCGATGATCAGCCGGGCCAGCCAACTTGGGATTTACGTTTTTCTGGATCCGATTTACCTCGGCAGTGATCCGTCGCAGGGATGGCAGACCGAAGCGAGTGCCGCCAGTGCCGCGACTCTAAAGGGGTGGGGATCCTATGTGGGAAACCGCTACAAGAATTACCCCAATGTCGTCTGGGTCATAGGCGCCGACATGAATGTCACCACCATCAGCGGTCTTCGCGACAAGATCGATTCCATGGTGGCTGGAATGAAAGCCGCCGATAATGTTTATCCCGGCCGCCTCTATACTACGCACAGTGAGAGGGGCACTCAGGCAATCACTCATTGGCCGGAGAACTGGGTCAGCCTGAACAATATCTATACGAGCAGCAGCACCGTGGCGACCTTCGCGAACGCCGCCTATGCTCATTCGCCGACCTTGCCGTTCTTTATGATCGAAGGGGACTATGAGAACGAAGGGCCTACGGCACAGCAACTCCGGGCCCAGGCGTACTGGACGATTCTCCTCGGTGGCTGCGGCAATATTTTCGGCAATTGCCCCATTTGGGAAGGCGGTACCACCGTTTACAACTGCGGTCAGGGGACCGGATTTTCGGTTGTTCAAAACGCGCTGGGAAGTCCGGGCTCAGTCTCCATGACGCAATTCAACAATCTGTTTACGTCGCGCCACTGGTACAAGCTAGTGCCGGATCTCAACGGCACGATCCTTACCTCGGGAGCGCAGACCGGCACGGCTCTCGCCACAGTCGCCTATGCGACCGACTCAACGGTCATCCTTGGCTATCTTCCGACGCAGCGGAGTGTGACGATCAACCCGGCCCGGCTCAAAGGAGACTCGATAAAGGTCTCCTGGTTGAACCCGGGCTCAGGAGTCTTCACGGTGGCGGGCAGCTTTTCAAAAATCTCACGGAGCTATACCCCTCCTGCCTCAGGCGACTGGGTTCTTGTACTGGACAGCGGCGCAACATCAGTCATTGTTGCCGCTCCATCCGCTCCGACTTTGTCGAGCCCCGCCAACGGGTCGGCCGGGATCTCCTCAAGCCCAACACTGTCGTGGAATACTTCGGCCGGCGCAACCTCGTACCGGGTTCAAGTGTCGACAGATTCAGCCTTCGGTACATCGGTACTAGACCAGAGCGGTATCGCGACAACTTCGCTGACAGCCTCCGGCCTCGCGGCTAATACCAGGTACTTCTGGCGTGTCAACGCCTCGAATTCGGGCGGATCAAGTGTCTACTCAGCGACTTGGACCTTCACGACCGCGGCTACCATCCTGGCCGCACCGGTGCTTGGCTCTCCGGCGAATGGCGCCACTGGAGTAGCGGTTGCTCCGAGTCTGACCTGGAATGCATCTTCAGGTGCAACTTCCTACCGGGCGCAGGTTTCGGTCGATGCTGCTTTCGGAACAACATTGATTGATCAAAGCGGCATTGCGGCGACCACTCTGTCAATAGCCGGCCTGGCCAATAGCACTATCTACTACTGGAGAGTGAATGCGTCAAACGGCGCCGGCACGAGCAATTTCTCGGCGATCTGGAGCTTCACCACGGTGGCCGCGTCCTCCGGGGGAGGCAGTCAGGTCTCGTTCCGAACACTCGGAACCTCGACGACTTCGCGTCTGGTGACAAGGGGGAACACGTTCATGGCTTATGCGCTGTGCGACTCCGCCGGCTCTCTGGACTCGCTGGCGGTGTCTATGCACAACAACTGGGATGGCAATGACACGCTGTATGGAATCATTTATACCGGCACGGCCGGCAAAATCGGCGCGTACGTGGCCCGATCCAGAGACAGTGTTATCGTGAATTCCGCCAACTTCACACCGTATATTTTCCACTTCAACGCCGGTGTTGTTCCACTGTCGATGGCCACGGTCTACTACATTGGCGTTCACTCGATGACCTCATCGGGATACACCAGAGTCGCCACGAGCAATAATACGACCGCTCGCACGGGGTACGCTCCCGATGCTCCGCCTCCTGATAATCCGTGGGGGTTGAGCGAGTATACCAATCAAAACCAATTAGTAGTGGTGGCTTATGGCCACACGGCTGGGACTGGATTCGTCGCAGGGTTAGCTGCGCCGGCTCTCACGTCCCCCTCAAACGGAGCGACCAACCAATCCACACCTTTGGCGTTGACCTGGAGCGCTTCCAACGGAGCTACTTCCTATCATGTGCAGGTCTCCACTGATTCTGCTTTTGGGACAATCGTCATCGACCAGGGTGGCGTCACAGAAACGTCACTGACGGCCGGCAGCCTGGCCAAGAATACGACCTACTACTGGCGAGTTCACGCCGCCAATTCAGGTGACAACAGTCAGTTTTCCGGGGGCCGGCAATTCACGACCGGGCGTCGATCAGGTGCGTCCGCTGAGGACACGACCGCGGGAAATAATTCAGCTAGTAACAATCTCATGCCCCGCGAATTCTCACTCAGGCAAAATTATCCGAATCCATTCAATCCAACCACGAGAATTGAGTTTGATCTGCCCAATGCCTGTGCAGTCACGCTGGAAGTCTTCAACACTCTGGGACAAAGAGTGAGAATGCTGGTGAACAGTCAGATGGCGGCCGGGAGTCATACGGTCGATTGGAACAGTACCGACGCCAATGGAAGGGCGGTTTCATCCGGCGTATACCTGTACCGCCTTACGGCAGGAGACAGGATCGTGTCGAGGAAGATGCTCTTGCTGAAGTAAAATACAATGTCGAGTCAGGTCACGTCCCGGCAGGAACCGGCTCGGCCGGGACCAGTGCCCAGACTCCTCGGTGAGAACGACTGTCGGGATCCGAAACAATTTGCTGATCATGGAGAACTTGTGAAGTAGCCTGACCGCACAGTCCACCCAAGGGATGTAGACCTGTTTTCATCCTTTCGGGCGATGGACAGATCGCACACTACAAGGTAACGTTAGACATATTAGACGCCCGGTGAGATGTCCGCTTCGGCGCACTCATCGTCACGGGCGATCTCAACAGAAAAAGGAGAATTACATGCTTAAAATGATCAAATTCGGACTCCTCCTGGGGATTCTGACCGCACTTCCGTTTTCGGCGCACAGCCAGACGGGTGCCTTTTTTGGCCCTCACCTCGGGATTCAGCAGTCTCCCGGGGCCGACAACGCCAACTACCTGGTGGGTGCGACTCTGCGCCTGAAACTTATGCCTGGCCTCGGTGTGGAGGGAGATATCGGCTATCGCCAGGAAAAATTCGGCGTGGACGCCCTGACGATCAGACAATGGCCGGTCACTGTTACCGGGATGGTGTACCCGATTTCGTTTCTGTACGGAGGCCTGGGCGCCGGCTGGTACAACACTACCTTCGATTTTGCCGAGCGCTATAATAATGCCGGTATTCCCGATGAGACGTCTCAGAAATTCGGCTGGCACCTGGCCGCCGGACTTGAAATACCGGCCTCGCCCTCTGTCAAAATGTTCGGCGATGTGCGCTACGTCTTTTTGAACTACAAATTAAGACAGCTGCCGGACGCGGTGTTGGATGGCGCCAAATCCAATTTCTATTCCATTAACTTTGGCCTTCTGTTCCGACTCTAAGACGGTATTGGCGTCTCGGACAGAGGTGTCTGGAGACCTGAACACAGAAGTTGACAACAAACCAATTTGCCGGATCGCTGCCGGCTGATCTGTGGAGAAACCAGTCGGCAGCGAATCCCCGGCAACAGAAAAGGAGAATCCGGGATGGATCGATTTGATGACAAGCGGATCAACGAAGCGCTGGAGTTGCTGAACGCCGTCGCTCGCGACAAGAAAGCGGAGCTTCAGGCCGTGATGGAGAACAAGTATACAGATCTATCTTCAGTGGTCAGCGCTTTCACTGACCAGATGAAGAGCCGGGCGACCGAGAAATTCGAATCCGGAAAACAGAAGGTCGCCGACGTCGCGACGGACATCGACAACAGCGCTCACAAGAACCCCTGGGCTTACGTCGGGGGCGCGGCGGCGGCAGGGCTGGTGTTCGGTTACCTGCTCGGCAGATCGCGCAAAGGTTGACCCGTGGTCAATTCACTCTTTCAAGGGATGTTCGACTGGCTTAAAGCGACCTATCTTGAGCCGTCATTCCGAATGCTCAAGCTGCGCGCGGCCATCTATTATCTCGAAGGCGTCAAAGGCGCCCACCGCATCCTGATCTTAGTCTGCCTACTGGTCTTTGTGATCACACTCATTGGTGCAGGTTTGGTGATGGTGCCTGTGGCGCTGCTGCTCTTTATGCCCTGGGAGCCGACCACCAAGGCGGTCGTGGGGATTGTCATTGGGGCAGTCTACCTTCTGGTACCCGCGGTGGCCCTGATGTCGCTCCTGTCAGAAAAGCGGTGGATGCGGCTAACCGGCGCTACTGATGTGCTCCGCAAACTGGTGGATTAGCCGGTCTCGACCGATGAATATGGACCTCCCCGTTGGCCCGACCGACAGCCTCAACAAAATCTCCCTTTTTGTCCAGGTCATTGGATGGTCTTCGGGGTACGGCCATTCTTGTTGACTTTGCTGAGGGGTTTTAGGATATTTTACGTGTCAGAACGCAAACCCTTCGACATTGGAGAAGTGAAATATGCCGAAGATCCGAGTGCTCTTAATTGAAGACAATCGTCTTCTCCGCGAGGGAATCACCAAGATGCTGAACGCCGAGGAGGACATGAAAGTGCTTTCGTCCTCCGGCAACAGCGACGCCTTCGAGAAGGCCAAGAAATTGACTCCGGATGTCGTCCTGCTTGATTTGGGCCTGAAGAATCAAAACAGTTTGAATGTCGTTGGAACAATAAAGAAGCAATTCCCGGAGACCCATGTCGTCGTCATGGACCTGATCCCGGCCCACGCCGAGGTGGCCGAATTTGTTCGAGCGGGAGTCTCCGGCTTTATCCTTAAAGATGCGACCCTTCATGATTTTCTCCACACGATCAGATCGGTGGTGAAGGGTACGAAGATTCTCCCTCCGCTGATGACTGATTCACTTTTTTCCCAGATTGTCGAGCACGCGCTTCGCGGCGGTGACCGGGATAAGTTGATTTCGGCCGTCAAAATGACCAGCCGAGAGCAGGATGTGATTGGTCATATTGCGTCCGGCAAGAGTAATAAAGAGATCGCCAGTCAACTCAACATTGCGGTGTACACGGTCAAAAGCCATGTGCACAACATCCTGGAGAAGCTGGCGCTTCACACTCGACTGGAATTGGCGACTTTTGCCCATTCCCATGAGATGAACAAGAAACTGTCTTCCTAGTGTTTTATTGATTGCGTCCGGCGGCTCCGTCAAGAGAGCGGACCGCACTTTCATTTCATCGCACGATTGTGTATCCGTCTCGCGTTGAGTACGCTGCGCATAAGGGGACCCGCAGGACCCCGGTTACCAGCCTGCCCGCGATCAATTAGCTGCAACCGCGATCAGCGTCTGGCTCAAAGGAGCTAGCTCTTCTTTCAATCCATCGAGGGATTTCTTCAATCCACTGCTTCCACGTAATTGCTTAAGAGAAAATGACTTTCCTGTGAATGGGCGAGGCATTCCGGAGAAGGTTTAAAGGGAAGTCCGGAATTCAATCGACTTCCGGATTCACGTAACCGATTCGAATTTCTCTGCCCGTGAGTTTAAACAAGACTGCAACACAGATAGAGCAAGGAAGCTGAAAGGTAACTGATGAGCGAAAGTGCCAGAGGACCGGATTTCAAGAATAGAGTTTCACCGCATCTTGGATCACTGCTACAAATCTCGTTGGGGTTGACCAAGAATGGGCGCGATGCCACCCGGCTGATGCGCGAGGCGATCGTAGAGGCTTCTCGGTCGTGGGACGAATCCATGCCCGAAGAAAGCTGCGACATACGTCTGTATGACATTCTGACCAGACGGTACTTTAATGGCTTTCAGCCGCTTTCGCGCTCGATTGCCTCACACGGATATGACGTGGTCGATGACCATCTGGTCTTGAACAGTCGGCCTGTTCCTGCTTCGACGATTGAGTCTCGGCGAAATTCATCGATGGCGGCCGAATCAAACGATCAAGTCAATTTTGTGAAGGCCATTACCGGTCTTCCCGAGATGTTCCGGCCGGCCATGATTTTGTCGTACCTCGAAGGCTTCTCCAACATGGAAATCGCCGGTCTGGCCGGCGTCAAGCCTCATGCCATTGAATCGTTGCTTGATCGGGGATGCGGCTTGTTGCAGACCGAGCTGTACGCACTCCTGATGGGGAACCCTGGCTTCACCGCGGTCAACGACCGTGAGGCAAAGTCAGCGTGAAACTGGTTCGCTCCGGCCATTGTGCCCACCGCGATGACTGGCGGGAGAAGTAGTGGAATGACACACGACTTGGCCAAGGGAGAGAGATTTGAGGCACAAGTTTCATCCCAGCTTGAGGACCTCTACAACATTGCCTTTTTCGTTTTGGGCAGTGAGTCCGCCGCACAATATCTGGTCCATGAGACTCTTGCCAGGGCCTACCAGACCCGACTGTCAGGTCAGACCGGCTCAGACTGTCGCGTTTGGCTCTTCAGGGTCATGGCGAGTGTTCTTATCGGCGAACGCAGGTCATTTGGGACCACCCAGCGTTTGGAACCGGCACTTTCGACGCCGAAAGAAGCCTTGCGCAGACCTGGTCGGAGGATCAGCCACTATTTGGTGACTTTGATCAACGTACTCTTTCCGCGATATCGGAAGACGATTTTGGACAAGTCATCACGGACTTGCCCCATCATTGCAGGCTGGCTGTGGTCCTCTTCTTGCTCGGGGGCTTTTCGTACGAAGAGATAGCAGACATTACGGGCACCCGCCTGGCCGCTGTCAGATCCAAGCTGCACGTCGGCTGCCAGCTTGTCAGGGAAAGCTTCTCGTCCATGTGGCGAGCCAGGGCAGACGACCGCAAATCGCAAATCAAGTCGGGACGGGATGGGGAAGTTGGTGATTTATGTGCCGGATAACATTATGGAATCGGGTTCTTGTGGGGAGTCATGGGTTCAGGACAACGATTCAGTTTGTCCGGGAGACAATAACATGAGCATCAAGACAGCGCTAAACTTGGCCATAATCGTCGGCGCAATTTTTGTTTCGGCAGCGATCATGTTTGTCGCCGGGTTTCCTCTACAAGCATCGACGACGGATAATCGCATCGAAGCGACTGTCCACCGATCATATGTGTTCAAGACTTATCTCAAAGGAGATAACATCAAAGTACACTTCGAAGATGGCAGAATCACCCTGACCGGATATGTCTCCGGAGAGTCACACAAGTCCATGGCCGAAGCCCTTGTGATGAGCCTGCCTGAGGTCGAGAGTGTGAGCAATGAGCTCAAAGTCACCGGCCCCCCTGCCACCGACAGCTCAGACGCAAGGCTTCGCGAGAGAGTAGTAAATACTCTCCTCTTTCACCGAAGTGTGAGTGACGCCTACACCGACGTCTCAGCTACGAACGCCACTGTAACTCTGCGAGGCATGGCCGCAAGCGATGCCCAGAAACAGCTCACGACCGAGTATGTCGAGGAAGTGTCGGGTGTCAAAGACGTGGACAACAGAATGATCGTTACTAAGTCCCTGGCAAGGTCTCACGGGTCGTCGGACGAGTCGATCGACGATGCTTCCATCACGACTCAAGTCAGGATGTCACTTCTGTTTCACTACGGGACAGATCTCCCTGACTTGAAAGTGTCGACCCGTCAGGGCGTCGTGACTCTGTTTGGTACCGTAAAGAACCAGGCCGAGATGGACCTGGCCAGCCGGCGCGTCAGTGATGTCCATGGCGTCCGGCGAGTAGATAACCAAATGAGAATTGAGGCCGCACGAACTTCGACAAACTAAGACACGTGATCGAGGTCGAGCGAGTGAGAGTGCCTTTCCAGCACAACCGATCAACTCACGAAAACTTGTTATTACTACATTTTCGTTTAGAAAGGAGCAAGAAGTGAAGAGTGCAATTGCAAACCTGACAAGACTGTTATTGGCGGCCGGCCTGATCTATGGCACGGCCGTCGCACAGCCACCCATCCCCACCCAGGAGCAGCCGCAGGTTCTGACTCGCGGGCCGGTGCATGAGGCGTTCTCTGAGCCAATCATCCTACAAATGCAAGACGGCTTGGTAGTCCCTAATCAGCCACCGCCCGATATCGATGAGACTCCCCCCGCGGAACGACCGCAAGGGGATGAGTACGTCTGGGTTCCCGGTTATTGGTCCTGGGACGGAGACCGAAACAACTTCATCTGGGTGAGCGGCTGCTGGCGAGCAGCCCCACCGAACATGTCCTGGGTACCCGGTTACTGGTACCAGGTGGACGATGGTTGGGAGTGGGTTGCCGGATTCTGGACGCCGGCCGACAGTCAGGAAATCGAGTACCTGCCGGCTCCACCGACTTCCTATGATCAGCAGCCCCGGGGTCATCGCAATCTCAGAACGATATTTGGGTTCCGTCATGCCCGTACTGGGACCAAGACCACTACGTGGAACGCCCGGGCTACTGGCTGGCCGCCAACCGTGACTGGGTCTGGGCCCCCTCGCACTATGTGTGGACCCCGCGCGGATATGTTTTTTGTGAGGGACACTGGGATTACCCCTTGGAAGACCGAGGCGTGTTGTTTGCGCCCGTTTATTTCCCGGCCTCCGTATACGGTCGGGCTGACTATCGTTATTCACCAAGTATCGTGCTCGATCTAGGCGTGCTCTCGGTCAGCCTGTTCACCTATCCTCGCTACAGCCATTACTATTTCGGCGATTACTACGATGATTCTTATGTAAACATTGGGATCTACCCGAGAGATGATGTCGACCGACTTCACACCTGGTACGACCCGACCTTCGTGCACGACCGCTGGGACCACCGGAACGAATCCGGCTGGGTTCAGAACGAACGGCATCAGTATGATGTCCGGCACGCCGATGTGGCTCTTCGTCCCCCCCGGACATATCAAGACATGGAAACCCGGCAAGCCGACAAATCCCCCGATCAGCAGCGAAACACTCCGCAGATAGCACGGCCCCTGACTGTGGTCGTTGCCAACAAGCAAACCTCGGTGAAGTTCGAGCACATCGACGCCAAAGCCCAGCAGACGATCGTCACACAGACGACCGCTGTGCATACTTTTACCGCGGAACGAAACCGCCGGGAGTCTGTGTCGACTAATCAGAAGGCTGTCCAGCCGCCTGTCGCTGCCAAAGGTCCTGCTCCGACTCAATCAAATCGAAACCAGCCGACGATACCGGTGGATCGTAAAGCCACGGCGACGCCGCCTGCCGTCCACCAGCAGCAGCAGACCCAACCCAGGGAAACCAAGGGCCAGTTTGTTCCGCCCCGCCAGGTACGTGCCACTCAGCCGGAGCGTGTGAAGGTCTCGGCCGCGCCCATCGTTGGTAGACAGGTCGCCGCCAAGAAGAACCTGCCGGCACCTCCGGCCAACGAGCGGAAATTTAAGAGTGCAGTTAAACCTGCGCCAAAAGGTAATGAAGGTAAAGGAAAGACCAAGGACGCGGGTAACGACAAAAGCAAGGGACAGTGAATTACAGCGTGACTGCACGGCGGCAACAGTCTGTCTGTTCATGGAGAACCCATCAGGCTCCTGTGGATCCGGCGAACCTGGCCAAATAGATGCTGATTGAAGGCTGGCAGACTAATGATTGCGTCCTGTGCTTACGTTGAAGCTATTGAGCCGATTCTCACGATTAACAGGCCTTGTGCCTGGGTTCAACAATCCTGTCGAACGGCTATTACGAAACGCGAAACAATTCCAGCATTCGTTTCTCAGTCTTTAGGTCTAACTACTCTTTCAGTCCTGCGAGCGATTGTCCAGGAATCGAGAAGGCATACATTGAAATCAAAAGGAAGAGGTTGATTTTAGCCTCGGCTTGATCTGACACGGCAATGCACCGTTTGCCGCTAAACTGAAGAAAGGAGAAACAGATGACAACTTTATTAGTCCTGCTCCTGGTGGTGATTTTGCTAGGGGGCGGCGGCTGGGGATACGCGCGCCGGCGCCGGTAGCACCCAGCTCAGATTCACCTATCGATAAGACTATCATAGTGTGGAGTGGGATTTACGAACGAAGACTTATCTGATGCTCCAGCGAGGCTTGAGCACAGTAGTTTTACCCTTGCAGCTCAGTAATTTAACGCCGGGCAATGCCCGGAAAGGAGATTTGGCATGAGAATGTACCTAGCACGAGAATCGCTCTCCCGGGAGGTGGATATTCGCCGCCTTATTGCTAGTCCTTGGGATGACGTTCACCATGACGGAAGCGAAAGCTTTTAACTTCCCGTCCAACCCGAGTAACTCCGGTGGCAACGATAACGGCAAAACTACGACGAGCGCAAGACACGTAAAAATAGAGCGGCCAGTGTCCACAGATAAGCAAGACGCTCCTAGTGCCGTACCCGAACCCACCACCATCCTGTTGTTGGCCGGCGGCCTTGGAGCAACTTTCTTGAGTCGAAAGCGTAAGGCGGCCTAGACCGAGAGAATTCGAACTCTTCTCATGTTTTTTCGCGCCGCCGTCCGTTGAAAGACGCCAAGTCCTCTTTCGTAAGTGATCGCTAGCTTGGTAACTACGCGAATGAGCTTGGGCGGTGGCAGTGAGAAGAGAAGACACTGAGGGCATTAAGCTCGCTTCTGACGTTACTACGAGTGCTGTTTATGATTTCGATCTGCGCCAATCGTATTCGTGCCCGGGTTCGGTTTGACTGGATTTCCCGGATGACGGAACACATTGGAGTTGCCATTTCGGCGATTTCAATTCTCGGCCTGCTTTGGGTTGGTCCCTTGAGAGCCGAGACTTCTTCTCAAAGCAAGCGGGCACAGATTATCGCCTCGCTAATCTGGCAAAGTCAGTTTGGACCGGCGCTTGACAGTTGTCACGATCTGGTGAACGAAGAACCACGCAACCCCCTTGGCTATTGTCTTCTCGGGATGACCTATTTCTACATAGGGAGCCAGTATCGAACTGACCGCTATGCCGACTTAATCACCGATAATCTCGACACAGCAATCGCCCTGGCCGGCGCAAGGGTAGGATCTGGAAGTGAGAAATCAGAACGACTATTCCTTCTAGGCTCCGCCTTCGGCTACCGGGCCTTGGAACGGTCAATTCATGGCGCCTGGTGGGGAGCACAAAGAGATGGACATCACAGTTGTATTTCTCTGGAGAAGGCGTACGACCTCGACACCACTCTGACGGATGCCTTTCTGGGCATCGGAAATTACCATTATTGGAAATCGGCCAAGTCAAAGTTTATTACATGGCTTCCTTTTGTGAGCGACAACCGCCAGCTTGGCATAAGCGAGATAAAGCGGGTTACTCGGTTCGGACTGGTTGGGACTTTCGGTGCCCGAGTATCGCTCCTGCCCATTTACTTGAATGAGCGGCGGTACCTTGAAGTGATTTCCATCGGTGGACTCTTTGTCTTCTGAAGGCATTGCTGATCCGGGCTGTCTGTTGTATAAGACCAGAGCAGAGATCGGATTGCGACGATGGGACGCTGCTGCGCTGACGCTCGAGCTGCTTCGTATCGCGTGGGGTAATTCCCCTTTTGTCGATCGGTGCGGCAGTTGCGAAGTGCAAAGTCTGAAGGCCAGAATTCTGGCAGGGCGAGGAGACTTTGAAGCGGCGCAAGTCTGCTTTCGGGAAATCCTTGCTACAAAGACCCCTTGTATGTCAAATGTTTACTTTCGGGAAACTGTTTCCGAAGTCAAGGACATTCCGCGTTGAAGACCTGGCGGCGATACAACACTATGGATCCTCGTAACTTTTCCCTTCCAAACGTGACCAGTGAACTAGGCGAGGCCTTTGAAAGAATAGTCGTTATTTAGTAATCTGCGAGGGTCCTTTGAGAATGGGTCACGCGCATTCTTCGTTGGGCTGATTTGGTAATCTTAGTCAAATCAGTGGCCATAAGCTGAAGTACGTAGGCAATGAGCGAAGTCGTCCCCCCAACCCCGACCGGCAAGCGCGAGCGATATGGCGCCGGCGTCCATCAGCTGGTCAGAAAACAGCCGATACTTCGCCGGTTCGGCAAATTCTGGCATCAACTTGGACCCGGCCTTACTACCGGCGCAGCAGACGACGACCCCTCCGGCATAGCTACGTATTCTCAAACGGGGAGTCAGTTTGGTTACCAGTTTCTGTGGCTAGCCCCGTTCACGTTTCCTCTCATGGCGGTGGTGCAGGAGATGTGTGCCCGCATCGGTCTGGTGACTGGCAGGGGTCTGGCTGCGAATATCCGCACTCAGTATCCGCGTACCGTCCTCTACGTTTGTACTGCTCTGCTCTTTGTCGCTAACGCGTTCAATATCGGAGCCGACCTGGGCGCCATGGCCAAGGCCACCCAACTCCTGATCCCAGGGATTGGATTTGGCATTTTGATCATCGGCTTCGCCTCGCTTTCTCTGTTGCTGCAAGTCTTCCTATCATATGCCCGGTACGCGAAATACTTGAAAGTGATGGCGCTCGTATTACTTGCGTATGTCGTGACCGCGTTCACTATTTCGGGCATCCATTGGAGTGACGTGGTGCGCAACACGATTGTACCCAGCCTGCATGTGTCGAAAGTGCAGATTCTCCTTGTGTGCGCTATTCTCGGAACGACTATCTCTCCGTATCTCTTCTTCTGGCAGACTTCGCAGGAAGTTGAGGAGGAGATCCTGCAGGGGGCTTCTTCCGTTGCGCTCCGCAAACAGGATGTCACGCCGACGGGGATTCGAAAGATGCGGATCGATGTGTGGGTGGGCATGTTCTTCTCCAACCTTGTGATGTTCTTCGTCATTCTCACCAGCGGTGCCGTGCTGCACACGGCTGGAGTGACGAATATCCAATCTGCCGCTCAGGCCGCCGAGGCCCTTCGTCCCCTCGCCGGGCAAGGCGCCTTCCTCCTGTTCGCCATCGGCATAATCGGCGTGGGCTTGCTGGCCCTGCCTGTGCTCGCAGGCTCGGCAGCCTACGCAGTCGCGGAAAGCTTCCGGTGGAAGGAGGGTCTCTACCACAAGCTCAAGAATGCATATGCGTTTTACGGCGTTCTCGCGGCCGCCATGCTGGTCGGATTCATTCTGGATTTCGTCGGCTTGGACCCAATCCACGCCTTAATCTACGCCGCCATTGCCAACGGCGTCGTCGCGCCTGTTGTACTCTTCTTCGTCGTATCCATAAGCGGCCGGAAATCGATCATGGGAAACTTCGTCAATACCCGCCTCATTAATGTTCTGGGTTGGATAACGGTCATCGCCATGGCTGTAGTTGCTGTCGCTTCGATTGTCGTACTTTTCACCTAGGGCATTTGCAGCATGCCTCCACCCCAACAAACTTGCGCGGCCATGGCTTCGGGCTGGCGCGCCTTACTCAGCCAGCCGGTTCCTTTATCGTGGAGCCTGACGTTTTCCGGAGTCATCACGGTGTCTAAGATTGGTGTTAAACGAAAGTTCACGGAAATGAGTCAGATTCTCGTTTTCTCTTTGAGCGGCTGAATTTGCCTTACGGGCTGGTTCAGTAGGGCCTTTTGTCTATCAAAATTGTATAAGCAGGTGATGGTTTCGCCCGGAACCATGAATCCATTGGGATTTTCAGTTGGCCGCGGCCGACCTAGTCGGTCGCACACTTTAAAGCATTGGAGACAATATGTCTGGACGAACCTTGCGCATCTGCTCGGCGGTCATGACTGTCACTCTTCTTGCTTCGACCGCTGGCGCGATTGACCGCGTGTCGAAACGTCACGAAAGGCGTCCCCCGACAGGCTATTTTCCCCGGTCAAGATCAGAGGCTATTACCAATGTGCCGACCCGGCTGGGCGTGTTTGAAGTATATGGCGCGTTGAGTTCGCCGACCGGCGATATTGATCATCTTGGGAATATTGATTTTCGGACTGCCCCCTGGCCCTACCGCACGAGCGCCGGAAATGTTTACAAGCCTTTCTTTACCCTTGGTGCGACGGTCGGAGTTGTGCAAATGGGGCACTGGTACAATTCTGTTGGATTCCAGTACTCGCGCCTGCGCGTCAGGGACACGATTTCTTTCCCGCGTGGAGGGAGTCCAATCATCTTCAACTATTCCGACTTCCCAAAACCCGATTTCAATCAATACGAGGTTCGCCTGAACTCGAACTGGCAGTTCTACGATATCGAGGCCGTTGGTTGGACGCCATATGTGGGGCTGGGATTGGGTGTTGGTCTGCTGTCTCAGACCTTGGAGGGGTACGACTCACAGACCGAGTTAAATATCGGACTGGCTATGAATTTTGGCGCAGAAGTGAGAATCTGGCAAGACCCCAACGGGAGCAATATGCTTACTCTTGCTTCGGCGAATAGCTGGGAGTTTGCCGGATCAGGATATCGGCCGAAGGCCCTAACCTTGGGTGTGTCACTCAGAATATATTCACGTATGTAGGAACCGCCGACCCACTGATTATTTCTCTCGACTACAAGCTGTTGAGAGGTCTCCCCGGCAGTCCTGATTGTTTCTCGTCAGCGACAGACATACTCCTGATGTCTCCAATTTGTCTTGAGTCCCGGTGGTATGCGAGCTGCATTGCTGGCTGCTTAAGGACAATTGGCCAGAGGAGTCCCCGTGGTCAAATACGCGATTATGAGGGATAGATCGGATAGACTGACGACACCGTCAGCCGAGCCGTCGACGTTGGCTTCCTCCAAACAAATAGTGTACGGTGCTGAAGTCTGAGAGCCTGTTAAATATGCCACGAGTAGCGTGAGGTCATGCAGGTCGACAACTCCGTCGATAGATCCGTTCACATTTCCTGTGCGGCCAACACAGACTCCAGGGCAGGTTGTCTTGACCGCGTTATTGGAGAGCGGAGACCAATTCGGCCGGGCATCGGCCGCTTTGAGAGCAAAGTAATATGTGGTCGAGCCCGACAGGCCGGTCACTTGAAGGAGTTCCCGGTTTCCGGCCGGCTTCGGGGTGGGAGGATTGGCGACCGGTGTCGCCAGCGCCCAGTTGGCCTCGGTAATAGGAGCGGTAGAGTATCGGATGGCATACGCGGTCGCCTGTCCGATCAGGCCGTCATTGCCCGGAGCTGTCCAACTCAGCGTCGCCGATGCCGCGATCGCGGAAGTCACGCTCAGCGGAACGATCATCAGCCACAGAAGAACACAAACTCTTCGTCGCATAGACCACTCAACTCCTGGAGTAACTCGGAGTACTCTGTGAAGCAGACTAACGGGCCAAGGCGGGGACCGCGAATCGGGCTACTTTCAGCTGAGCCGCCAGGCCTTGACATGTTTGCTCCCGGCACGGCTAATTCGGGGTCAAACTGTTATACGTGACCGGTCACGCATAGACTAAAATAACATGCTAAAGCGCTCAAGAATACCTCGCGACGAGCTCTTTAGCGTTTTCACCATAGCGCGCAAGCGGCTTGGATCGGGATTTGGTTAAGTCAGAGCCGATCGGGCGGGTTACCACGGCTCGCGACAAGTCATTGGTAACAAGGATGTTAGGTCGGGCGCTGTGCCTGGCGACTGACGGCACGGTCGCGTCGGATTTGTAAGGAATCCATCAGGCTAGGTCCCCCAAAAGCCAGTCTCCGCGTCTCGTTCCAAGGATCTAATCCCCTTTTCAAACCATTGGCGGATTGAACGCACGCGTGAACTGGATATACTTGATCAAGGATTCTGGAACAGGGTCGGGTGACTAGCCGTTGGAGCACGGAACAGTGGTTGGAAGTTTCATGACATGGATCGGCCGGTTCTCACTGTACCCCCATTGGACCCCGTACAAGGTATGGAGGATACCAGGATGGTTGGATTAGAAAGCGACCGAGTTAAGAAGATGATAGCGCGCACGGTAGTACTATTTGTCATCTATGCGTTTGCACTCTGTCTATTTGGGACCTGGGCGGCAAGCCAGGATCGATCGGCTGACGGACATCTTTCAGGAGACGCGCCTGCAATCTGGGTGTGGCACCAAGCGTTGAAAGCCGATCCCGCCGGCCAGAAGGTGAGCGTTCGACTCTTCTACAAAACCAACTCGGCATCTGTCGCGGACTCCTTCATCGTCGCCTGGAGCAGATCAGGGGCCAGTCCTGACAGCGTGAAAGGGGACCGGGATGCGCTGCCGTACGTCCCTTCGCATCTTGATTCCCTCTTGATACAGCGCAAATTTGCTCATTCTGATACGGTTATCGTTGCGGGCTGGACCAGACTGCGGAACAGATGGTCGCGACAGTTGATGGACACAATAATAGTCGCTCGAGACACCCTCCGACCTCCGGTGGAGATGACGCAGCCGGAGACAGATACTATCCCGCCGGCGAGGGTTAATGATCTGGGTTAGTCAATTAAGGCAGCGGTATCGGTTGCTGAGTGACAGACAAGAGTTCTTGCCAACACGTTGTCAATGGGGGATAAGCGAGACGTCCTATTTCATCAAAATTGTCAGACATGAGGGTACGGGAGCGCACGCTCGACTTATCGCCAAAATCAAAGTCGGCAGGTCGGCAGAACTCCCCGGTCTGATTCCCCTTGATGAGATCCCGACCGTGCTTCAACAACATTTCATTGGTTTGATTGCCTCTGGAACTGTGGTTTTGACGTTCCCCATTCGCCGGGACGGACCAAGAAGACGCCCTGGCGAATCGCTAATTGTCCAGAATAGCCCGTTTGTCTATCTAAAGAGCTAATTCCTCTTTCATCCCTTAGAGCGATTGAATTCCCGCGGTATAGGTCGTAGACTTATCAAGGCGCGCACAAGAGTCTGGATTCTCGAGGCGTCTCTAGTGGGTGCAATTTGAGACTGCAGTGGATTGATAAAGGAGCCGCTGGGCTATGGCAAAGATCAAAGTTCTCCTGATTGAAGACAACCGCCTTCTCCGTGATGGGACAACCTCCTTGCTCAACGAACAGGAGGATATTACAGCCGTGTCGTCCACCGGAAACAAGAGCGCCCTGGACAGGGCCAAACGACTTTCTCCTGACGTAGTGCTTCTGGACTTGGGTCTCAAGAGTCCGAGCAGTCTGAAAGTGCTGGCCTTAATAAAGAAACAGCACCCCAAGGCAGAAGTGGTCGTAATGGACCTGGTTCCGTCCCATTCCGAATCCATTGAACTTGTCGGAGCCGGAGTCTCGGGCTTTGTTCCCAAGAATGCGACTCTGGACGATTTTCTGCACACGATAAGATCTGTGGTCAAGGGGGTAAAAGTTCTGCCGCCGACCATGGCCGATTCACTCTTCTCCCGCATCGTCGAGAGCGCCATCCAGGAGGGGCAGGTGAGTCGAGTGATCGACTCCGTCAAATTGACCAAGCGGGAGCAAGAGGTGATCAGTTTCATGGCTGACGGCAAGAGCATCGCGGAAACTTCCCGAAAGCTCAAGCTCGAAGTCTTTACGGTTAAGAGTCACATTCGGAACATATTGGACAAGCTGGCCTTGCACACGCGCCTGGAACTGGCCGCTTTCGCCCTCAACAAAGGCTCGGCGCGACATGCGTGAGAGCAGGTCCCGATGGTCGCGAAACGCCCGGCCATCCGACGAAGTAGCCTTCTTCTCGGGCGCTCGACCGATCGAATCGCTGAATGTGCTTCGCTTTGACGCCACGTCGCCGGAGAATTTTGGCTCCCCTTTGGTGTTTCGCCCATTGCCGGCAAGGCACTGGCACAAGTTAGAAGTCAAAATCTCTGAGAAGCGGGAACAAGAGCGAGAATGAAATCTGCCTGGCTAATATTACTCCTTCTGCTGTCACCCGTCCTTCGGGGCCAAAACGCGGACACCCTTCACAACGCGGCCGCCCCGGGCGTGAAGCCGCCGGCGGACACTCTTAAGAAAGCGCCCGCACCGGCTCCCAAAATGCCCGCGGACAGTGTTGCCCTTCAGCAACGCATCAAGGCCCATGTCGACCAGGGAATCAAGTCAGTGTGGCGTTCGAGAAGAGACTCGATCTTCTATACCAAGTACAACAAGTATGGTGATTTGAAGGATGACGATCCGGAATATAACCCAAGAAAAGCGTGGTGGGGAGTTGCGCTTAAGGTTCTCGCTCAGGACGTCGGTACAACCGCAACCGATCACTACGCGCTTAAGGCAGATTATGCGAATGTCGGATTCCGTTCCTGGGGATACAATGTCAAGACCGGGTGGGAGTGGGATGTCGACAGGCTCGGCATGAATTTCTTCCTCCATCCTTACTCTGGAGCGAGCTATGCCAACTCGGCCCTATCCGCCGGATATAACTACTATCAATCAATCCCTTTTTGTATTGAAGGGAGCTTATTGTACGAGTATTTCGGGGAAACAACTCTCCCATCGTATAACGATATCATCAATACCTCCGTCAGCGGCGCGCTTTGGGGACAAATCCTGTACCGGCTAAGCTCGAACATTTTGGACGACAGAAGTACCGGCACAACCAGGTTCTTCCGTGAGTTAATCGCCGCCCTCGTGGATCCTTCGAGGGCCTTTTCTCGGGTTACCAGGGGGCAAATCTTCAACCATGCTTCGAAAGAAATCTATCAGAGAGAACCGCTCAATGTGACCCTGTCCACCGGGTTTCGCAAACTGAATGACGGCCATGTCTTTGGGACCGGAACCAATAGCGAAACGATCAACCTTCAGGTCGATTACGGCAACCCGTTTGAGGTAAGGTCGCGCAAGCCGTTTGATTATTTCAAAATGCGGGCAGACTTGAATCTCGGAGTGGGAAGGAAGATCCTGGACAATATCAACGGCGAAGGAATCATTTTGGGTGGGAACTCCAAGTTCGGCACCCTAGAAATGCTGACCGGCCTATTTCAGCATTATGACTATTGGGACAACAAGAGCTTCGAACTCGCCGCTATTACGTTCGGCGGCGGCGTCATATCGAAACAGCCCCTTCTTTCGAACTCCAATCTCTACACCACTATCCATGTGGGCGTTGTACCTCTCGGCGCAAACAGCACGCGGTACGGCCCCGATACCCTGCAGTTCAGGGATTACAACTATGTCGGCGGATTGGCCGGAAAGTTTGAAAGCACGCTTGAAATCGGACGGGCTGTGAGCGCTACCTTTGTGGGCTTTTACTACTGGCTCCATACCTATGTGGGCCACAAAGGAGACAACTACATTGGCATGATCAGGCCCAGACTCGAGATCAGATGTATTAAGAACTTCAGCGTGGGAGCCGAACAATTGATTTACTATAGCGACCGCTTCCCGGTGGATTTCCATCCCGTCCACATCGTGCAAACAGAGCAGCGGATATATCTGAAAATATTCTTCGAACAGTTCAAGCGCAAAGAGTGAGACATATTACTGCCGACTCAACCCGGGAGGATTAACCACGTTAAACGTCATGCGCCATAAAGTCTTGTTTGCTCTGACCCTCATGCTCTTCAGCGCGTCGTCTCTGTTCGCGCAAAACCAATACAACTTTTCGCAGTTTATTCATGAGACCGGAACATTTGCCACTCAGCCCGGCCGATGGCGCGGCAACGATTGGCTGAAGCTTGGTTTGATAACGGCCGGGTCAGTCATGATCATGCAGATCGATGAACCGGTCCGCAACGCCGTCATCCGCGGGGGTCAAAAATACTATCATAGCGTCCCCATCGAGGCCGGCAGAGTTTGGGGAGAATGGTATACCCCTCCCATCATCGCCGGCGCGTTCGGCCTCCACGGATGGCTGGCTCATAGTACCTCCTCCAAGAAGGTTACGTTCGAGTTGGTGCAAGCGGTAACGTATGCCGAAGCCATCACGCAATCCCTGAAGCTCGCCTTTGGACGAGCCAGACCGTTCGAGAACCAAGGGGCATTTTCGTATCATCCGTTTCAGCTCTCTCTCGTGGGGTTTCATTCGCTGCCTGGCGGGCATAACACCGAAGGCTGGGCCGTGTCCACCGTTCTTTCCCGGAACGCACATTCGAGGGCACTAAAGATTCTCGCGTATGTACCGGCTGTATTTACTTTCGTATCTCGAATCTATCAGGATCAGCACTGGACATCCGATAATTTTCTGGGCGCGGCCATCGGTGTTGTAGTCGGAAGCTGGGTAGTGAATCTGCACGAGAAGAAAGAATCGGCCATGACGATCTCCGCGGTCGCGCCTTTTACCGTCACTATCAAGTTTTGATTGTCCGCTCGGAATGCCGCTTGGGCGAGACTCCGAAATCCACCTGTCTCTGAATATATCAAAGGAGCTAGCTCTCCTTTCAATCCTTCGACTGATTGACCCGAACCTCGGTCTGGTCGATCTTGCTCTCGAGTAAAGAGCTTCCCCTCTAAAGTTCAAAGAGCTTCGGGGAAAGACACTGTCGGCCTCGGGAATCGCAGGACTTCCCAGATTCTCGGAAACCATTCGAACCGTCTGTTCGCCGAATTCCCAGGAGACTGAAACTGCATCGGCGTATGAAGAGTGATGGAGCGGCTATGATGAACGGCCGTTCGAACTGGACAGATCCTAAACTCGACTGCTCTTCATACAGATGCCGGGACCGGGAAGCGCCATCGGCATAACTGGCACAGGCGTGTAGGGCCGCCCGTCATTTAACGACCGCAACATATTTTGAAAGGATAGAAGAATGAAAAAGCTGATCATGACCTCTTTGGTGATTGGTCTGTTATGTGGCCCGGTGGCCTTCGGAAGTAATCGTGGTGCCGGGTTTCGCGGCTTTGGGCCGAGAGTTGGTTTTTCACTGACCCCCGATCAAATCCATATTGGCGGCCATATCGACTTCGGAGACCTCACCGACAATTTGATGATGCTGCCGAATCTGGAAATCGGTTTTGGGGATCACCTTACCACTGTCGCCCCCAGTTTCGAACTTGATTATCGTTTCCGGTCTGACTGGGGAGTCTGGACGCCTTATCTCGGCGGCGGAGTTGGTCCGGTCTTTTACTCTGCGGACCATGGAGGCAGTTCTTCCAAGCTTGGTCTTTATTTCCAGGGTGGAATTGGCAAAGGGTCTTCCGAAGCCAAGTCGGGGCATTTCTTTATTGAAGCCAAACTCGGCTTGGTCGATGCCCCTGATTTCAAGGGCACTGTGGGCTGGACGTTTGGTGATTAGGATATGAAAGTGACAATAGAAATCCGTAGCCGGCAGGAAGCCGACCTTTCCGCCCTGATAGCACAGCGTGGAAGACGCAACACAGGATGTGAGGTAAAGACTCAGGTCTTTCTCGACGTTGCCCGTCGGCTCGTGCCTAATCGCAAAAGTCAAACAACGAAACAAAAATCACTCAGGAGCAACTAAGATGAAGATCAAGACAGCATTCAATTTAGCGGTGATAACCGCGGCAACCGTCATCGCAGCCGCGATCATGATTGTAGCTACCAACCCCATACAGGCGTCTACCACCGACAATCGCATCGCCTCGTCGGCCAAAGATTCGTACGTGTTCAAGACCTATCTTAAATCGGACGAGATCAAGATCCATTGCGACGATGGCGTCGTCACTTTGACAGGGTCAGTTTCCGAAGGTTCTCACCGGTCCATGGCCGAAGAAACAGTGTCGGGCCTGCCCGGGGTTAAGAGCGTCAATAACCAGCTTACCGTCAACGGCACACCGGTGGCCGAAAATTCGGACGCCTGGATCGGGGAGCGGGTGCGTGGAACGCTGCTCTTTCACCGGAGTGTCAGCTACACCAACACGGAAGTCTCAGTGACCGACGGCAAGGTGACTTTGCGCGGCACCGCTTCCAGCGAAGCTCAGAAGCAACTCACGTCTGAATACGCCGAAGATGTCTCCGGCGTCAAGGACGTCGACAACAAGATGACCGTAGAAAAGTCCGGTTCCGCTTCACACCGGTCGATGGACGAAAGAATTGACGACGCTTCCATCACCACCCAGGTCAGGATGTCCCTGTTGTTTCATCATGGGACCGATGTCTTTGATACAAAAGTATCGACGCACAAGGGTGTTGTCACCCTGGCCGGAACCGCCAAAAATCAGGCGGAGATAGATCTCGCTTCCAAACGCGTGGGGGATGTCCACGGCGTTAGAAGCGTAAATAACCAGATGACGGTCGAAGCGCCGCGCTCCTCGACCAACTAACCCAGCCGGAGCGCTGCTGACTGAGGTCTTAAGACCCGGTCAGCGGCAGCTCTCAGGCAAACCGAAAGGAAGATCTTATGTTGTGGACAGTAGCCTTAGTGCTTCTGATTCTGTGGGCGCTCGGCCTGGTGGCAGGCTACACCATGGGTGGTTTCATTCACCTCCTGATAGTAATTGCCATCGTGGCGGTGCTGATCAGGGTAATTCAGGGCCGCCGAGTTATATAAGGCGGAGAACGTCGGGAGAAATGCATCTATGAATATCTTGACCATAATCGGCATAGTTCTTGTGGCGCTGGGTGTAATCGGACTTGTTTACGGCGGCATCACTTATACGCATGCCAAAAATGTTGTCGATATCGGATCGGTCCATCTCAAAGTCGACGACACGGAGCATATTCCACTGCCGCCGATTGCCGGCGCGGCGGCGGTAGCCGCCGGAGTCATACTCATTCTCGTTGGCCGGCGACGTCCGGCGAGAGGGTAAACTTTTTTCGCTCAGCGCCGTACACCTTTGTCGTCCCGCAAAGCGACAACTGATTCGAGAAAGCACAACTAGAAGCGCGAAGCACGGATTTAGGTTCGAAGTGCGGATGCCACGGAGAAAGGCAGTCTGATAGTCTCAAAAGAGAAAGCGATGATATGCCCAAGCTCATGAAGCCGGGACTCATATTGCTCTACCTTGTGTGCGCGATGACTGCACATGCTGAGAAGCGCTCCACCGTGCTCATTCGGTTACCGCTGGCCGATGAAAGTGTGATCATCTCAGTCGAAAAGCCCGTCTACTTTCCCGGCGACACCGTCCGCTTGTCGATAATTCGAGACGACTCGGCGGCAAGGTCTACCGTAACTCCGATGCTAAGAATTGAGGAGGTCACGTTGGAACCGGTAGGCGACAACATGTACCTCGCCGTCATTCCGCAGGATGTCACTCCCGGACCATACCCTGTCCATCTTAATGTCCTGGACCCTCAGGGGCGACGTCTCATCTATCAAACAGAGTGCGTGGTTGAGGTTGAAGAACGCGAGGACGTTGAGTTGATGAATCGCTATGTCCGCGTCGCTCCTGAATCCGGCGGAAAAGAGGCTTTGACGGCAGTCACGTTGACCCGCGGCCAAATCCGAAATCTCCAAGTCATCTTCCAACGGGATAGTATTCGTGAAGGCATGGGGCCGCAGTTTGTGACCATCAGAACCACGGTTCAGCTCCAATCCGGAGCCAAGGCACAGTCATTCGAAAGGCGTGTAATGACTTTTCGAAGCCACGGGAATCCCGAAAGGGACCGTGCCATGTTCATTCAGTATCGCACCGCCTATGGCCCCTATGCCGCGATCCGCAATGAGGAATGCGAGCGAGTTCAAGTCGAGATCGACTCGCTGCCGAACTGGGCGGTGGTAGAAGTCAGTGTCGAACCGGACTACACGATCAAGATCGGTGCCGTCGACCGAACCAACTGTGTGACCAGTTATTTTCGCGTGAAGGGCCCAAGAATTCAAATCGGTCTGACTCTTGGCGTTCCTAAGGTGCTGTACGACACGAGAGCCAAAGACAGTATCGAATACGGCAATACCAGCGCGATGCTGCGGCTTTACTACATCGACCGGGTGTCGGGGCGCCGTTTTCCCGTCAACTTCGGAGTGGGAACGTTCGGCGTCAATTCACCTATCGATGTCAGCACGGGTCGCGGTGGCTTTGCCGCCTCAGCCTTTCTGGATCTGATTGAACTTGTCCGGAGGCTTAATGTCGACGTCGGCGTTAAAGTGAACGCCGGATTGGAACTGACCCCCTTCTTTCCAATTCACAGGAAATCGCGGATTCTACTTGACGCTCACGTGGGCTTGGCGCTATGAACTCTTGTCATGCGCAGCCTTTTGTCATTCTGAATCCAGCCTGTGGGAAGAGCTCTGCCACTTTCGGGAATGATGACAAGATGTTCAACCCCCGCATGAGTTTGATCTCTGGACCTCTTTTCACACCCAATCCGGCGCGAATGGGGATCGTGCTTTCATGAAAGAAGCGATGGATTTTCTCTCCTGGACCGGTGTCGCCCTTGTAACGTTGCTTCCCATAATTAATCCGGTCAGCACGGCCGTTCTACTTCTCAGTATTAGCGAACATCTGTCGGTGAAGGAACGGAATCGCCAGATCACCTGGGCCTGCATTTACATGACCGCCATCCTGGCTACTTTTCTGTTGGCAGGTCACCTGATAATGATAGCGTTTGGCATTTCTATTCCCGGTATTCGCCTTGCCGGAGGACTTAGTGATCGGCATTCTCGGCTTTAGGATGCTGTTTCCCGGCGAAGGGCATATCACACCGGAGGGGAAACAAGAGGCCAGACAGAAGCCGAATCTTTCGTTCAGTCCTCTCGCTATGCCAAGTTTGAGTGGACCCGGATCAATTGCGGTCGTCATTACGATGTCTTCAACCATCGACGGGCAGCACGGGATCGACAAGGTGCTCGCATATTCCGGAGTGATGGTCGCGATTGGAGTGACCGCCGTGGTGTCCTGGCTAATTCTCCGGGGGGCCGGCTTTTTGCAACGGTTTCTGGGCGTCAATGGCGTCGACAGCCTCTCGAGGATAATGGGATTCCTCCTCGTCTGCATCGCCATCCAGTTTGCGATCGTCGGCGTGAGGGATCTGATCCTCGATTCAGGATTCTGGCTGGGATAGCGCCGCAGCTGCGTTCGGAGTGCTCAGATCTTCTTGAAATCGATAAACCCGCGCTCAACATCAACGTGAGTCAATTGCACGCGAATCCTGTGCCCTACGTCGATCGTTCCGGGGGCATTGTCTACCTTGCCTTCAACCGGCGGCGAGAGAAGCCGCGCCCAAGTTCCCTTTGGCCCTGATCCGGTAACAATGGCATCATACTGCTCTCCGATTCTGGATTCCAAGAGCATGGCCGCGGCGGACTTCGTCACCTGCCGTTCCACCTTGTTTGCGGCATCCTCCTCCTCCGTGCAGTGTTCCGCCAGTGCTTCGAGCTCATCCGGGCTATATGGCACCGGGTTGCCTTGTATTGCCGCCTTCAGCAGACGTTGCGTGATGAGGTCAGGATAGCGGCGGTTGGGGGCTGTGGAATGTGTATAATCTTTCACCGCCAGGCCAAAATGTCCCGGCGCTTCTTCCCCCGGCAGTTCGGCCACGTACTCACCGGCCCCCAGGAGCTTGATAATCGACAGCGACAAATCAGGAAATCTGACCGGATCAGCCGCTTTTTCTTTGGCCAGGAATGCTTCCAACGCCTTTGAGTCCGGATCCCCAGGAAGATCGGATCCGTGCTCACGGGCAATTTCGACAATACGGTCCCATCGTTTTGGCGTGCGGACGACCCGGCGCAACGACGGAAACTTCTTGGCCGCAAGATAGCGGGCGGTTACTCCATTGGCCGCAATCATGAGATCCTCAATGATATTCTTCGCCCGGTTGGCCCGTTCCTCCTGGATATCGCGGAGTTGGTCCCCCTCAAATACCGGTCTGGCCTCGATCGTCTCGAAAGTCAGAGCGCCGTGCTCGTGGCGGAACTCTTTCATTTTCTGAGCAGCGGCGTCCTGGATTTTAAGATTTTCGTCGAGCCCCGTTACGGCTGTCACCGGCGCAGGCGCGGCTCCCTGTCCTTCGAGCCATGCCGCCACACTGTTGTAAGCCAGCTTTGCCCTATTGCGAACCCGGGCCAGGAAGATGTCCGAGTCTTGAACCGAACCATCTCCATTCATTTCCATCTCAATCACGATTGACTGTCTGTCTTCATTGAAGTTCAGCGACGTCAGATTAGTAGACAGATTCTCCGGCAGCATGGGGAAAATGGCGGCAGCCGTATATACCGAGGTCGTATTGTGGCGGGCATGTTGATCGATGGCCGATCCGTCCTTGACCAACGAATCCACATCGGCCACCGCGACAAGAAGTTTTACTTTTCCATCAGGCATGACTTCGGCAACCGTGAGCTGATCCAGGTCCAGGGAGTCGTCATTGTCAATGGACGCCCACAGAAGGCCGGTCAGATCACGAACTTTTTCACTTGGCGCCGTTGCCGGCGCCTTGATTTTGGCCAATTCCTCAAGCTCCGCGGCGGAGAAGTCGGGAAGTAATCCCCTCTCGATCATGACCCTCCGGGCAATGCGCTGGAGGATTGTGCGGTGCTGGTTATTCGTTGAATAATTTGACTCCATCTAGTAACCTTTCATTCTCGGCGTCAACGGTAGAATCAAAGTGCCTGTCTTGCTCCCGCAATTCTCTCGCGAAGGCAGTTCTGCGGTCCAAGAGCCTCTGGCTCTTACTGCACTCTTCAGACCAATGATCCTATTCTAAAGGCTCGCCAATCGGTCGTATTCCGATAAGCTCTGTTTAGATAACGGGAAATTTGACATGTTGTCAACCGGTTCGTCTCCGACTCAAATGGCTTGCCGCCCTCTTGGGACAGAAATAGGGTTGAATTATACGCATTGGCGATGACCCTTCGCATTCCAGCAGCATTGTTTGGGACATCAGCCCCACAAATTCGATTCTGGGACCGCTACGCCGTCGCAAAGGGGAAAAACGCCCATTGAACGTCCCATTGTAATCGGGCCAATCAGTGCCCTGAGTTTGAGAAAACCCTTGCTGCTTCAGGTGTCTCAGCTCTCTCTCGATTCGGGAATGCTGAAGAAGATTGACTTGCAACATTTGTTCGGACTTCCTATCCCCACATGGGCTTTCAATGGCTCTCAGAGTCCGAGTTCACTCGACCTGTCCCCGGTTGTCGTACGACTGCTGAATCAATCCTGCGTCGGCCGCCCCCCAGAAAACCGAGACGGTCCAAATTGAGTAAAGCAATAAGGTTCGCGTCCACGTTCGCGAAACACGTTAGCTAACATTTTGCTGACAGAATCCGCCAAAACAGGTCATGATAGTGGACCACACCGGACAATGTTGCCTGCCATAACTTGTTATCCTTACTGCAGGTTAGTGTGTGGAGGCGCTCCTGGCCGGCGACACGACCAGGGCACACGACATGATAGCTGACATGGTCAGGAATTAACGGGTGGAAGGAGTCTTGTACGACGAGGATGCGGTCAACAATACCGGTTACCTGCTGGCCACCACCGGACAGCCACAAGCCGGGTTATTTCTGCTCCGGGCCAATACGACCCTTCACCCGCAATCTCTCAATGTGTACGATAGCATGGGTGAGATTGCGCTCATACTGGGGGATAAAGAAGAGGCGCGGACGAGGTTATGAAGCGTTGCTGAAACTTGATCTTTCAAACGATAACGCCAGGAAGGCCTTGGACTCACTGCGTTAAGCGTAGGAAATGTCAGTGTGCCGGAAGTGCGCGGGAAACAATTAGCCCCGCGCACAAACGCCCCGGAGACCACTTCAATTCAAATCCGCGCTAGTTGTCCAGCCCGATCTTCTTCAGAAAGGCCGGCCAGCGCGGGTCGCTGTGGAGCGGACGGAAACTCTCGCGTCGCCTTGGTCAACGCCAGGCCGGAGTCCCGAATGACATACCCTCGTTCGAGCCACGCGAAAGCGTCATCGATTTCACCGCGATGCGCGCATACCATGGCGATCTGAAACGACCACTGCTCTCCCAGCGCTATCAGCTCCGACAATTGCCGATCTGAGTCTGCCTTCTGCCCCAGCGTGAATGATGCTTGCGCCATTCCGCACAGTCGATATCCTGCCATCTTTTCTTTGGCCAGATATGTCATTGCTTCTTCGGCATTTCCTCTGGCGAGCGCGACCTGGCCAAGTCCGAAATTGACCGTGGTCATTTCCGGACTCATTTCAACCGCCCGTGTAAGCGTTTCCCATGCCTCATCCAGTCGATCGCAACAGAAATACATCCGCCCGATTTCCTGCCGAGACCATGGATTCAGCGGATCGAGTTCGATCGCTCGATTGGCCAGCTTGATCGCTCGATCAAAATTGCCTATGGACCAGTTCCCATGTGGCCATCGTGGCGACAATACCGCTGTTATTGGGGGCCAATTCGAATGCCCGACGAATCTCTCCCAGCCCCTCCGGAAAACGTAACTCAAGCGCTCCAAGCACGTAGCACATTGTCTGGTGGGAATCGGGTAACTGATCATCCAGAGCCAACGCCCGCTCAGCCGCCGCTCTTGCCAGCGGATGCTCTGATTTGTAATCGGTGTGACCGAGGGCAACTCTGCTCCCATAGGCATATCCGAGTCCGGCCCACGCCGCAGCGTTGTCTGGATCAAAGTCAATCGCCCGTTTATACAGATCCACCGCCACCGCCAGCCCTTCTTTGGTCATCTGAAGAGCGGATTGGTGAGCGCGGAGCGCGAGCGCGTAACTTTCCGGATTAACTTTCTTCTCGTCCGAGCCTGATCCGACCAAGGTGACGCGCATCGCCGCTGAGACAGCCTTCGCGATATCATCCTGCACGGCAAAAATATCGTCGAGAATTCGATCGTAAGTCTCGGACCAGAGGTGAAACCCATCCGCGACACTTACGAGCTGCGCCGTGATTCGAACGCGATTGCCGGCTTTGCGAACACTTCCTTCAAGCAGCATCTCCACACCAAGTTTCTGGCCGATCCCCCGAAGGTCCTCCTTCTTTCCTTTGAAGGCGAACGACGAAGTGCGGCCGGTCACTTTGAGCTCAGGACTTTTGGCCAATACGTTCAGCAGCTCTTCGGTCAGACCGTCGGAGAAATACTCGTTTTCAGGATCAGCGCTCATATTCGTGAACGGCAGCACGGCAATCGAGGGGCGTGACAAGGCCACCCGGCCGGTGGTGGGTCGATCACCGGCGGTAAGGGAGCGTTCTATCGTCGTGAGGTCGGCGGCGAGATCGGCGGCAGACTGATACCGCTCGGCAGGATTCTTGGCGAGAGCTTTGGAGACGACGCGCTGGAGCTCAGCCGGCGACTCGGCCTTGTATCGCGCCAACGGTTCGGGAGCTTCAGTGATAATCGCGTGGAGAGTCGCAGCGTCGCTTTTGCGCTTAAATGGAGTCTGCCCGGCAATCAACTCATACAGGACAACTCCCAGCGAAAAGAGATCAGAACGGCTGTCGACCTGCCGTCCCTGTGCCTGTTCGGGGGACATATAGGCCACAGTGCCGAGCGTCGAGCCCGCCTTGGTCAGCATTTCGCCGCCTTGAATCGTGGCCAGGCCAAAATCCAGAATCTTTGGCCGAAGGTCCTTGTCGACGATAATATTCGCGGACTTGATATCGCGGTGTGTCACTCCCGCGGCGTGAGCACGAGCCAATCCGTCCGACACCTGCGAGACCAGGCGGATAATCTTGTCTACTGGAAGGGCTTCCTCGCTACAGAACTGCTGGAGTGTCTTGCCGTCGATGTACTGCATGGCGAAAAAAGGCCGGTTGTTGAATTCGCTGACTTCATGGATGGTGACGATGTTGGGGTGATCGAGCTTGGCGGCCGCCTGCGCCTCGCGGGTGAACCGGGCGCGCACATCGGCGTCATCCGCCAGATGAGCCGGCAGAAACTTGAGCGCCACGCGACGGCCGAGCTTGCTGTCCTCGGCCAGAAACACTTCCCCCATGCCGCCGGCGCCGATCTTTTCGATGATCCGGTAATGGTGCACCATGGTCCCCGGATTGAGGACCACATGAGTGCGGGTCTGATCGTCGTCCGGTACTGCCATTACCCGGCGTTCCTCCTTGGGGCAGCGATAATATTCAAATGGATAAAGCCTTCGACCGTTTGTTGAATAGTCTTCCCCTGCCGGGCAGCATGGACTTTGAGTTGCCGGTGCGTCTGCTCATCGAGCCGGATATGAATCATCCGGCCTTTGGGGGATTGGGGTCTCTTGGTGATATTCGTCATTTTGGTCGATCGGGCTTTTAGCTATGTTACAAATATAACAGAATACGGTTCCGCGGTTCAAGTCCAAAATGGATTCGCTGAGCCTATCTTTGAGTTTTTGTGAGAATTGACGCCCCGCCCGCCGGGGAAAATCCAGGCGGCGGGGCCCAAGCCACCTTCACCGCCTCGACCTTGATATAAACTCCGAGAGGATGAATAGTTCATCCGCCAAGAACTCGGCATCTCCCAGCCCTGCCGGCGATGGCACGAAAAACTACAGGCCGGCAGCCTTTCGGACTTCGGCCGGAAAGTCGGACATTTCGAACACTTGGCGAACCTCGATCACGTCCCCTTCCGCCGCCGGGCAGCGTGAAGCCCACTCTACCGCCTCGGCTTTCGACTTGACTTGGATCATCCAATATCCGCCGATGACGTTCTTTGACCCGGGAAAAGGTCCTTCGGTGATCCTGGGGCTCTCGCCGGAGAACGATATCCGCGCGCCTTTCGATGGGGGTTGAAGGCCATCAAGCGACAAAAGGATCCCGGCCTTCTGCATCGATTCATTAAATTTGCTCATGGCTGCCACAGCTTCGGCGCTCGGCATCCAGTTTTCTTCTTTAATGTTCGGAATCATAAACATCATGAAACGCATTTTACGTCTCCTCCTGATCTTCTGTTTGAAGCCGGTATGTTGCCCCTGGAGTGGTCAACCCGGCAAGTATTTGTGTCCAACGATCTGACGTCATTCGGTCAAGGGCACGTCGTCATCCGCCTCGAAATACTTTTGGAATTAGGCTTTCGATTGGTGCCAGACGGTGAGGCGCAACTATCCGCCAAAGGAACTCCTCAACTTCTCACCTTAGTTTGCCGGACCGCTCTGGAACGGGAGTTGAGTCCCGGTTTCCAGCAGGGTTTTCAGGCCGCTGATTACCTCGTGCCAGCCGCCACCGGCATTTCGGCACTCCCATTCACCGGAAACCAGCGCGGCAAGTTTGGGCGCCCCCGTCAGATCGTGCGTAACCGTGAGCTTGGTAACGCCGCCTCTGACTGGCTCAAGATCCAGCGTCAGACGGGTAAAGCCTTCGGCCGCCAAGCCGGGCTCCATTAGCATGCGCCAGGTCTGTACCAGCCGGCGCGCCGGAGTGGATTCGATGATCTCGCCATCGATAATCACATCCGGTATGTTCGGAAACGTCTTCATCCCTTCGTTGGGATAGGCTCGAAACTGGCCTCCGGCCCGAAGGTCGTATTCGACTACCGGAGCGTAGCCGTACTTAATTGTCCACTCGGGCCGGGTAAGCGCGTCCCAGATCGCTTCGGGCGAAGCCTTGATGTAGGCCCGGTACATCTGGATGCCGTTGGTTGTGTGGTCGGTCACGATGACTTCTCCTTTCGAGTGATCTAACGTGACTGAGAGAAAATGGATTTCAGATAAAGGCGTAAATGCTCCAAACTTTCGCGCACCACTTCAGGTCCCTGCTTGGCCTTGGCGAAAATGAATGAACCCTGCAGCACTGATTGCACAAAATAACCCACGCTTTCGGCGCTCCACGCGGCGTCCGGCGCGTACAGTTCCTTGGCAGCTGCGACATCACGCGTCAACTCTCCGATGTGCCGCGATAAGCCTCGATCGCAAGCTGCGCGGATTTCCGGGTGCGTGGCATACGTTTCCTGCACGAGTGTCCCGAGCAGGCAAGTGTAATCAGCAAGTTCCCCTTGCAGGATCGACGCGCGAAAGTCCACATAGCCGAGCAGACGGTCCAGCGGATCGGCCAACTTATGATAGGGCGCAGCCGCGAAGAAACTCTCCGTGATCAATCCCCAATGGCCGGCTGCGGCCAGCGCCAGCTCGTCTTTGCTTTTGAAATGGTGGAAGAAACTCCCCTTGGTCAGCCCCGCTTCGTGACAGATGTCATCAATAGTGGCAGCTGAGTAACCCTTTGCCCGAATGACGTGGAGCGCGGCATCCAACAGGCGGATTTTCGATTCATTCTGTATTTCAGTCGTCATAAGCACCTTTCAATACCAACTTATCGGTATGATACCGAGTAGTAGGTATGCTGTCAAGGGAAATCACGATTCCTGACAAAAAAAATCCTGGTTTCTCAATCTCTTGGTACAAGCTGATGAGGCCACGGCGTAGCGGGTAAGCCGCGTCGGTTGTAATGTCTTCAATGACAATGGATTAGACGTTACGGCTGAATTCTTGGGGAGATATTATTTCGGGCGCAAAGTGATCTGGAGGATTTCACCCGGCGCCCACAGCCGCATGCGCGGCCCCCAGGTACCGGCCCCCCGGCTCACGATAACGGGCATCCCGGAGATATCGTACCTTCCGGCGAGCAGCGGATTCAAAAGAGCAACTATGTAGCTGAACGGCCAGATTTGTCCGCCGTGAGTATGGCCGCTCAACATGAAGTCGACTTTGGCGGCCGCCGCCGCCTCGGCCATCAACGGTCGGTGAGACAGGAAAATCGTGGCAACGTCGCTCGGCTTGGCCGCGAGCAACTGCTCGGTTCGCTCCGAAGAGGCCGCTGGCGACTCACGATGTCCGCCGTCATCCACTCCCCCCACGACCAGTCCAGGTTGAATTTCCTGCCACTCATTTTGAAGGATATGAATTCCCGCTGCTTGCAGAAATCGCACACTGGAGCCCTGACCGCCGTGGGATTCGTGGTTCCCCGTGACACCCCACACTCCGTATCTGGCGTTGAGGTTCTTCAAGGTCTGCAGCGTGCTGTCTTTGCGCTCGGCCGGACTATCCCCCTCCAGCAAGTCCCCCAACAGAAGTATAACGTCGGGCTGGAGCGCATTTAGCTGGCCGACTCTCGCCGCCAGCCAGTCACCGTCGAGCAGTCTCCCGACATGCAGATCGGAGATAGCGGCGATCCGGAGACCGTCAAATTCCTTCGGCAGACTGTCGACGCGCACTTCATAGTCTCGCACGACCGGAGCGCGCATCCCCTGGACAAACGCGGTTCCGGCGAGGGCGATTCCGGCCAGCAGACCCACAACACGAAGCGAGTGAACATGACTCCGGAAAGCGATTCCGAATACGGTGACGATGTCTATGACCAGTAGAGCGCAGAACACCAGGAACAGCGTCCCGAGCCAGTTCATATCGAATAGCTCGATCAGCCGGGCCGTGCTTTCCCAGCCCTGACTATCAAGAAAGATGCGGAGGAAGAGCGTTGCCCAAATTACGCCGGCGACCGCCGCAAGGGCTTTACCGGAGAGATGCCGGTTCACCGCCGGAATAGATGTCAGACGCCAAAATACGTAGAGGTGAAGCAGGCTCCAGCCAAGGAAGAAGAACGTCATGAACATGACGATAACTCGCGATCACCCGGGCTCGGTCCAACCCCCGTACGGGAACAGTATATCCTGGACATAATATTCCCCAATCTATGAAGGCAGATACCGAGAAACAAGGCGTAAGTGACGGCGCGAGGACCCGGGCGAGACCTTACTTCAGGAGCACCATTTTCCGGGTCTCAAGGTAGTCGCCGGCGGTGAGTCGGTACAGATAGATCCCCGAGGAAACCTGGCGGCCGCGGTCGTCGGTGCTGTTCCACTCTACCGAGTGATTTCCGGCGCTCATCTGACCGTTGACCAGGGTTCTGACTTTCTGTCCCAGGACATTGAAGATTTCAAGAGTAACCTGGCAAGCCTGGGGCAGAGCCAGTTCAATCCGGGTGTTCGGATTGAACGGATTAGGATAATTCTGTCGGAGCGAGAATTCTCGCGGAATGGTATTGGCAACGGAAGGTCCGGTCGTGGTCGTGCTGTCCAGAGCAGGCGCCGCCAGTCTTCGGCTGGTAGTGAAGCGATTCGTAACCGAATACGGGCTGTTGCCGGCGGAGTTGGCGGCATAGACCTGCCAGTAGTAGGTAGTACTGGTGCGAAGCCCGGTCATGGCCAGCGAGGTATCGGTGAGACCGGTTTGATCCAATACCGTACTGCTGAAACTGGAACTGGTTGAAACCCGCAGGCGATAGGAAGCCGCGCCGGTAGAAACGTTCCAGATTAACCGGGCATTGACGGCGACGGAAGCAGCCCCATTCTGCGGGGAAACGAGAACCGGAGCCGACGGCGGATTCACGGCCGACTGGGTTGTAAATTTCCAGGGAGTCGAAAACTCGCCGACATCGGCGCCATTGGTTGCGCGGACGCGCCAGTAGTACTCAGTGCTGTTGGTCAGGCTAGTGATCGATAGCGATGTACCGGACACGCCGGTCTGATCGACCTCCATATGTCCAAACAGGGAATCGGCTGCCACCTGAACATGATAGGTCGTAACGCCGCTCGACGGGTTCCAGGTCAGCGTGAGAGAAGTTGCCAGATTGGTCGTCGCGTGCGACGGGGCCGCGAGAATCGGCACCGGCAGACCGGACGGAGCACCCGCGACCACCGTATGGTAGTAGGCCACCATGGCCAGCTGGTTCTGGTTGGTATATTCGCTCAACACCCAGGGATTGTCCGGAGGGGGCGTGTCCAGATCGTAACCCGACCGCCCGAAGTATTGTTGGTTGTCGCCACCCGGGTGTAGCCGGTTGAGGTCATCGAGTGAATCCCAATGTAGTAGACCGTGGCTTTCGACAACGCGATCGTCCCAGGGGCGAAATGGAAAACGTAGGGCGTGAGAACGGCGGTATTCACGATGACACTGTCTTTGGAGCGAGCCACCAGGGCGCCGATCTTGGCGGAAGTCCCAGTGTACACAATTCCGTACAACGTGTCGTTGCCGTCCCAGTTGTTGTGCATGGAGACAATAAGCGAGTCCAGATAACCGGCTGAGTCGCACAAGGCGTAACTCATAAACGTGTTCCCGCGGGTCACGAGCCGCGTGGCCGCTGCCGTTCCGAGTGTCTGGAAGGAGATGTTGACGCCGGTCGCAGGTATGGTCGTAAAACTCCAGACCGCCGAATAAGAACTGGTTCCGCCGGCATTGGTGGCATTCACTCTCCAGTTATATGTGGTGCCACGGGCCAATCCGGAGAGTGAAAGTGAAGTGGCGGCGATATTACTCTGGTCGAGGAAAGTCGTGGCGAATGTCGGATCGGTCGAGACCTGCAGGCGATACGATGTGGCAGTGGCCGTCGAATTCCAAGTGAGAGTCGGAGTGGTTGATAGACCGGTCGCACCGGTGGCGGGACTGGCCAATGTTGGCGCCGAGGGCGCACTTATGATAGTTGTGAAGTTACTTGTCAAGGAGTAGGCGCTGGTGCCGCCGGCATCTGATGCATTGACATGCCAGTAGTAGACAGTGCTGTTAGTCAATCCGGATATCGCCAGCGAAGTCGCCGCAATATTGCTCTGATCGACGACGATCTTGGTGAAGCCGGTATCAGTGGCAACCTGGAGACGATACGAAGTAGCATTAGTCGAGACATTCCATGAGAGCGTAGGACTAATCGAAACGCCGGTCGCTCCCGTGGCTGGGCTGGCTAATATCGGCGCCGACGGAGCACTTATTACGGTAGTGAAGTTACTGGTCGACGAGTATCCGCTGGTACCGCCGGCGTTCGAAGCATTGACATGCCAATAGTAGACTGTGCTGTTGGTCAGGCCGGAAACAGCCAGCGAAGTTGCGGCGATATTACTTTGATCCACGACGATCTTGGTGAAGCCGGTATCGGTGGCGACTTGCAGACGATACGAGGTGGCATTTGTCGACGCATTCCAAGTGAGAGTTGGAGTGATGGAGATACCGGTCGCCCCCGAGGCCGGGCCGGCTAATGTTGGCGCTGAGGGCGCGCTCACTATCGTAGTGAAGTTGCTGATCGTGGAATATGCGCTTGTACCACTCGCATTTGACGCATTGACATGCCAGTAGTAGACAGTGCCGTTAGTCAAACCAGATATCGCTAACGAAGTAGCGGCAATATTACTTTGATCCGCGACGAGTTTTGTAAAGCCGGTATCGGTCGCAACCTGAAGGTGATATGAAGTGGCGCCGGTCGAAGCATTCCAGGACAGCGTCGGGCTGGTCGTAATCCCGGTGGCTCCGTTCGCGGGCGCGGCCAGAGTCGGGACAGGGGGTGCGCCGATCTGCGTGGTAAAACTGAATCGCGATGAAAACGCGCTCGGACCGGCGGAGTTCGATGCGTTGACATGCCAGTAGTAAATCGTACCGGTTGTCAGTCCGGATACTGGGAGTGAAGTCGCGGCAATACTGCTTTGATCCACAACAATCTTGGTGAACCCGGTATCAGTCGCGAGTTGGAGACGGTATGACGTGGCGCCGGTGGAAGCATTCCAGGAGAGAGTCGGGCTGGTCGTAATCCCGGTGGCTCCGTTCGCCGGATTTACCAGGGTCGGCGGATTAGGCGGGACAACCCCGTTGGATTTCAGGTTGCCGTCAACTACCAGTACCCAATCACCGGACGCCGGAGGGGTATAGCTCCGTGAGATTTTCGTAAACGTGCCTACGACAGTCGAAACTCCGGCCGAAGGATCAAACCAGGTCACCTTGATGGAATCCCCTTTAAGCGGAACCGGATTGATCGTGACCGCCCGCTGAGAAGGGAAATAGCCGATGATCGATGTCGAATCGGCCGCATACGCCACCACTCCCAGGTCAGTTCCGGTGCTGGCTCCGGCGGTCAGGATGCTTCCGTTCGTATCCGGGCTCAAAGTCGACCAACTGCGGGAATTGAAAAGCGTGTTCAGATACGACATCGATAAACTGCCCGGGCTGGCCAGGAAATTCTGCCAGGGACCAAGAGCAGCGCCGGTGGTCGAGCTGAAATACCAGATCGGCGCGTTGCCAAAAACCTGGCCGCAGCCGCCGAGCAAAATTGTCCAGCAGGCCTGCGCCCGCAGCTGCTGAACGGTGGCCGCTTCGTTTTCGTAGTCTCCCTCAATTTGAATAAACGGGAGGACCGGAGCATTTTTGTATGCGGCCTGAGCAAACGTGACGGTGGTACCGTTGCTGGTGTAGATGTTATTCAGGGTGACCCAATTTTCGGGCCAGTGCGTAATCGCCTGGGTTCCCCGTTCACTGTGGGTGGTGTACAGACGACCGGCAAAGACATTATCGGCCGCTTTCATTCCGGCCACCATCGAGTCAATTTTGTCGCGCAACCCGCTTATGCTCGTCACATCCATGTCGCCGCCGATCACCCAAACGACATTGGGATAGTTCCGATACCGGCTCCCCACATAGGTTCCCCAGGCTTTGAGCGTGGCGGCGCTGGCGGCGCTCGCCTCCCCCTGCCATCCCTGGGTCGGATCGGCGCCGAGATAGATCGGGTCGAGCAGTACGTAAATGCCCAGTTGATTGGCGCGATTGATCATCGAATCCGCGAGCGCGAAGTACGGTTCGTTGGGTGTGCTGAACGCGGCGCCGGTAAACGGCGCGACATTATTAATATTATTGGGGGCGTGATCAGAAAATTTGTGCTCGATCAGGTTGACCAGGACAGCGTTGACACCGCGTCCGGAACGGTCACTGAGATACGTGTCCGCCTGGGCGTAGGTGAGCTGGGCGATCATCGACCACGCCGCTTCGCCGTTAATCAGGACCGCGGTTCCCCCCGCCTGCAGGAATCGTCCGTTCGCTGAAAGATTCAGCGGGTTCAATTTCCCAACGACCGGAGGCTGGGTGGTAAAACTGAATGTCCCGGAGAACAGGCTTGTTCCGGCCGCGCCGGTTGACGACCCATGCCAGTAATAAGTCGTGCCATTGGACAAACCACTGAGTACCAAAATCGTGTCGGTCACGCCGGCCGTGTCTTTCACGGTCGTGCTGAATGCGGCGGCTGTCGAAACTTGAATCCTATAAGAAGTCGCTCCGGCGGAGGCATTCCAGGTGAGGGTCGAGGCGGTCGACAACCCGGCAGCACCGTTAGCGGGCAACAGAAGATTCGGAGGGGCAGGCGGACTGCCGCCCCCATACCAGATCTCCAATAGGGCGGCGGTGTTCGGGTCGGCGTCCCAACTGTTCGCGTATCGGAATCCGGTGTTGACCGTTGAGCCGTTGTCGGAAATGAGTATGCCGATGGCGTTGCCGGACTTAAACCCGCCGCGATTGATGATCGGCTGAATAATTTTGGCAATGTTGGGGGACTCATAGTCATTTCCGACCGCCCATGCTGGCAGCCCGGACCAGACCACCGAGTCGGGTCCTTTCGAGAGCGAATCAAACTGGTTGTAGGCTAGATTATAGAACGTGCGCATCGAGTCCCCGGGCCAGGTTTTGATCCAGACATTGACCCCTGAGCCGGAGCGGCTGCTTTGCGCGCGGAATTTGATTTTTGCCGAATCGATGACCGTGCCCTGCGGAATCACGACATTGGGGAACCTGAATCCCAACCTGTTCATATCACCGTCGTTGCCGATATACACGCCGCCGTCCCCGGCCGCATTAGTCATAAAGCTGGAAGTACTCCATCGGGCACAATCGTCCCCGGTGGCAGCGCACCGGGAAGTTACGGAGGACGCGGATAATGAAGCCGCGAGCAGGCAAAGTACGCCGATGGTCAGAAGAATTCGAGTCAAAAAACCTTCACTTTCGCCAATCGACCGACAGAAGTAGTCCGCCGGTGGTGGCCCCGAAGAACGGTTCGGGCCGTGTCGTCATTAGAGTTGTGGAACTCCACCAAGCAGAGTTCTGAAGCGAGTAAGTTGCAGTGCGCGAAGTTTGAGTCGACGCTATATACACTCCAGCGGCAGACCGGTTCGACAACTTCAGGCTGCCCTATTCGTGGTTGGCCGCAGACCCGATGACCCTCGATCGGGTGAAACGCGACACGTTTGTGGCAAGGACTGAGCGGTTACGGGAGCAGTCCGGCGGAGGAAACACATCCTGGACTCCTCAAAAAATGGGCTTTATAATAGACGCCGCGAAGAAGATCCGTCTTTAGGAAGCCGTTTCACAATAATGGACTTCACAGGGCTAAGTTAAGCATTTTCTGCCGATTCGGCAATACTTTTTCCAGTTCCCGAGCCTCGGTTTTGGTTGATACAACAATCCAGTTTTCGGTCCTGGCGGCTCAGTTCTTGAGAAATTTCTAAAGTGAGGGACAAAAACCACGAAACCTGTGGCCTTTTGGGACGGGTCGGGGGCTTGAAAATACCGGCATGCTGCAAGTTTAAGTAGGGCGGAAAGTTACTTCGAGTAGAAGCTTAAGGCGACTAAATTAGTCCTCGTTAGGCTCACCGCTATTCAATCTGAGCTCGTTCGAGCCGGGAATTCTGCCGAGGACAACGAAAAGCCCCGGACGATGACCGTCCGGGGCTTTGACCTGGCAGACAGGATACTCTCGGCTAACTGATCGCGTACATCGAGAAGTGGTAGATCGGAATCTGCGGATTTGAGCCCGGAGGAACCTGGTCGGCTTCCTGGACGGTCCAAGTCTTGCTCGAAGGATCATAGTAGAACAGGACCACGACCGATCCATTGCGCGCCGCCGCGTTCGGCTGCACATACAAAGGGTTGGTGAATTTCTGCCCGGTCGGGCCGCAGTCCAGAACCCAGAATTTGCCAAAAGGCGCTCGATATTCGGTCACATGGAGAGTCAGAGTGACCGACCTGGAGACGGCCATATACGGCAACGAGAATCCCAGCCGCTCGCCGCCATGAATCACGTCCATTTGATAGCCGTACTGATTCACGACCTGCACAATAGTCGTGTCGTAGAGGATAGTGCAGTTGGCAAGGCTGATCCCCGGAGCGAGGCTCGGTCCGGCCTCTCCGAAATTCTGATTGAGCCAGTCCAATTTGGCCTGAGTGTCGACCTTGCTCGACGTGACGGGGTTTTTCGAGCAACCGGTGACGAGAATCAACGATAGGGCGGCAACGAACAGACCGAGCACTACGGAAGCGTACCAGGGTCTATGTCGTGTTCGTCTCATGATTCTTCCTTCCCAGCCTGTTCAGGCCTGGTTAGCGTTAGTGGGTCTCTTGGCCGAACTGTATCGCAAACGAGTTGCCCGTCTGTTTCAGATTGGGACAACATTTTGGGACAGTCTGCAAGTCGCTGAATCGAAACCATTTGATCTGGTGAAACCTGAACAACCCCCGTGACCACACCTTGAACAGCAGAAAATTTCCGGAAGAAACGGGGGACCGTGCCCATATTCTATTGGCTCCGAACCTAAACCATCCCTCGCTCCCCGGCCATTCCTGGTCGAACTCAGCCGATTGGAGCGATCAAGTCGGCTGAGGGTACCGGAGCGGTAAAGCAATGACTACACGTTTTCCGGTTGATCATGACAGAATCGAACTCGTTGAGGGGGGCCCAAGTACGGTAAAATGCCGACCATTTTGTCCGATAAATGTAGGGATGGCTCATTCTTTCCCTGACTCAACCAACCCGTCGTTGGACCTGTTCCTGCTTCAACTGGCGAGCCAGTACTCGCTTGTGAAAACGTATAAGGCCGGTGATGTGCTGTTCGCCGAAGGACAGCCGGGGAACACCATGCTTTTGGTGCTGCAGGGGACGCTGGGAATCCAAAAGCGCGTCGAAAATTCAGGGCATTTGCGGATTATCGCCACGCGCGGTCCGGGGGACTTTCTCGGTGAAATGGCGATTGTGGAAGAATCCCCGCGCTTTGCCACGGTGGTCGCTCGAACCGACTGCGAAGTCCTGGAGTTTTCGCGCGCGAATTTCGAGCGGGCCATTCAGGAAAAGCCGGCCCTCGCCACCCGCGTGCTTCGCAGCCTGAGCCGAAAACTCAGGGAGTCCGATTCATCGCGCATTATTGAACTCGAAGAAAACAACCGGGCGTTGGCTGCTTCCAATACCGAGCTCACTACGCTCAATTTCTTTCTCGATCGGCTGATCGAGGATTCTCCCAGCGCCGTGCTCATTGCGTTGCGCACGGAGAAATCTTTCGGCTCAATCGCGCAGCCGGCCGCATGTTTGAGATAGCCGGGGATGCCTCCGAGCTGACTGTTCATGATTTCCTTCCGGATCTCCGGCTGGCGGTTTCCGGTGCCGCCGATGAAAGCTCCAGGCATATCGAGCTGATCGGAATGCGCGGAGGAGTCCCGTTCCCGGTGTTGTCTTCCGTATCCGTGATCGAAGGTTCCGAAGCGGGCAGTCTGTATTTGATCATGTGCCAGGACTTATCCGAACTTCAGGCCCTCAACGAGACCATTCTGGCGGTCGAGAAACACGGAGCCACGACTGACGTGGTGGCGGAAGTCGCGCACGACGTCAAAAATTATCTGGCCATAATCTGCGGTCATTTCGAACTGCTGGCCTCCCGCCTCACTCCGGATCAAAGGGAGCGCTCCGCTCACTCGATCGGCGCCATCGAATCCACCACGGCCCAGGTGTTACGTTTTCTTGAGGACGCCATGGTGCTCGGCCACGGCACGGTCGCTCCATCGAAGGTCGATCTGATCAACCTGATGAAGACCCTCATTCGCTTTTGCCGTTCACAGAGTCTGTTCTCGGAAATTGAATTCGATCTGGAAGCCGATTCCGGATTTCCAAGAACTGTTAGAACGGTCGAAGATTTGGTCCGGCGGGTCGTGTTAAATCTCCTGCTCAACTCAGCCGAAGCGCTGAAATCAATCGACTCCAAAGCGCCCAAGGCGGTCTCCATCCGCCTGGTCTGGCAGTCCGCCGAGCAAGTCGTGATAATCCGAGTCACGGACAACGGGCCGGGGATATCCGAAGAACATCTGGGCAGACTCTTTAAGCAACGCTTTACCACCAAGAAGAGCGGCCACGGAATCGGCCTCGTTTCCGGTAAGCTCGACTAGTGGAGTCTCAGGGAGGTAAAATCTCGGTTACTTCCAAACTGAATGAGGGGACCACGTTTGAAATCGTCCTGCCGGTGCAGCTGGAGGCTCCCCATGCCTGACCTTCTGTTCTTCCTGATCTTCGGACATTTGTGCGGCGATTTCGCCCTGCAAACAGATCGGATGGCCCGCGACAAGAGAACCTCCAAGTCGACCCTCACTCTGCATGTCGCGGTATACACTGCCACAATTGCCGCCTTCATGCTGGCCGCCTACTTGCTGGCAGATGTTACTTCGGTCATGCGCTGGATCAGCCTGCCGGTACTGGCCTTTATCTTCGCGGAACATTGGCTGCAGGATTACCTCAAAGTAAACGGCGGCAACGGATCCAAGCAGAGTTTCTATCTGGATCAGGCGCTTCACATGTTGATTCTGTTCGCCCTTCGACTGACGGTCTATCATGGCTAAGTTGGCTCAGGACAGCTCCCGGCTCCAACCGTTTCTCCCGCGCACGCTGGCCGAATGGTACAGAGGTCATCCCGGCGCGATTCATAACTCGACGCGGCTGAGGGAGCGCTTCTTTGTCTCGATGCTTCCGGGTTCACCGCCTTGACAGAATCTCTGCAGGCTCGCGGGCAGGACGGTCCGGAAATACTCACGCAAATCTTGAATGCCTTCTTTGCCGCCGTGATTGAGGCTGCGCAGAAATATGATGCCGACATTTTGAAATTCTCCGGCGACGGCCTCTGGCTGTATCTGCCTGATCCCGGCCAGACTTCCTCGCTGGCTGAATCGGCCCAGCAAGCGGTCCGTGAGTTGAACAACCGCCATGATTATCTGAAAGCGCACCCGATCGGCCTGCATCTGGGGGCCGAGATGGGGTCGGTCGAACTGGTCTCGTTCGGCGACTCGCGTTATCGGCTGGAACTTGAGCCAGTAGGTCCGGTTGTGGCCGAAGCATACGCCTGTTGTGATCGAGCGGCCACCGGGCAAATTGCCCTGGGGCCGGAGTTGGCGCGATACCAAGCCGGCAATCCAATCGTCCCGCGCTCGGATGCAAAGAAACTCCGGGAGACATCAGGCGAGTCCTCAGCAGCAGCCGATCCGGCGGTCTGGCGATACGTACCACAGTCTCTCATCGGACGGCTGGCTGACGGCGGCGGCGGTACGGTCGGGAGTGAGTACCGCGACGCGACGGTGCTGTTCTGTCACTGTACCTGGGATTCGCAATTGTTCGCCAGTGACCGCGAATTTGTTATAGACCGGGCGCGGCGAGTCATGAGTTGTGTCCAGGAGTTTCAGGGGAGTCTGGCGCGAATCGACCCGTTCAAGGACGGGCACAAGTTTTTGATTTTGTTTGGCGCTCCTGTCACCCGAAGCGACGATCAATGGCGGGCTCTGGAGTGCGCCCGGCAACTGGCTACGCTGAACGAAAAGCGCTTTAACATTCGGGTCGGCCTCGCGCATGGCCGAACGTTCTGCGGCGCAGTAGGGGCATCCACTCGGATGGAATACACGGTCATGGGATCAGCCGCCAATCTGGCGGCCCGCCTCATGAGCAAGGCCGAATACGGAACGGTTCTGTTCGACAGCAAAATGCGTGCGCTTCTCCCTGCTATGGTGGTCAGTGCTCCGCTCCAGTTGCAGGTCAAGGGATTTGCGGCGCCGATCACAGTTCATCGCTTCGAGCGTCTTGACGATGCCTCGATGGTATCTTTGGCGGAATCTGATGTTCCCGAATTTTTCCACCCCTCATATCAGCACATTTTGGATCGATGCCGGGAATCGTTTCGCGGACAGGTCCGGCGGGCGATTCTCGTTCGCGGAAACCACGGGACCGGAAAAAGTCTCGTCCTCAACAGTTGCCGGCAGATGGTCGATGAACATGTTCTGATTTCCCTCGATGCCCGCCAGTCGATCTTTTTCGGACCGGGGTATCTGGCGCGGAAACTCCTGACTGGATTGGCCTCGCAGAGCCAGGTCGCCGCCGCCGGCCTAGATCAATGGGTGGGCAAGGCTTTCGCCGATCAACCGTTGGCAGTCCTCAGGGGAGTTCTTGATCTGTCGGTCGAGGATGACGTCTGGACCAGAGACTTGTCCCCGCAGCTTCGAGCCTCGCTGGCCAAAGAACTATTCCTTCAGATCGTTCGGCAACTGATTGAAAAGCATGTGATCATCGTAATCGATGATCTCGATCGTGCAGATTCATTTTCGCGTCAGCTCCTCCTGGCGTTATGTGCAACCGTCGGCGAAATAGATGTGACTCTTTTGGTTTCAGCCACCGACACAACCCCGTTCGCCGCTGAATGGACTCCGAACCCCGCCGATCTTTTAGAGCTGCGCTCTCCTTCCGAAACGGAATGGCGAGAATACTGTGGCGGCCGTTTCGCCGACGGCCTAAGAGAAGAAGAATTCACAACCCAACTCATGGCGCAGTCCGACAGGCTTCCGGCCACGGCTTTCGAACTCATACGGGACCATCTGGCCGCCGGCGAACTGACAAGCAATCCGGTGAGCGGGAAGTGGGAATTGACCCGCTCGGCCTCCGGGTTGGCGGTTACCCACGCTATTCGGGATCGACATCTGGAACGGTTCGACGTGCTGCCTGAAGAATTGCGGACCATTCTCAAGATCACCGCCGTGATTCCTACCGAGTTCAGCTCTGAAATGATAACCATAGTCAGCGGCGAATCTTCGACTGAGAAAGTCGAGGCCGCCCTGGCCGAACTTAGCGCGCGCGGCCTTCTCCGGCACGACTCGGCGAGCCGGTCGTACCAATTCGCGAGCCAATCCATGAAAGAGGCGATTTACGCTTGCATTCCGCAGGCAGACCTGGCCACCTGGCATTTGCGCTCGGCGCACTGGCTTGAGCGGCACGAGCCCTCCCTCATCCCGCTGCTGGCGTACCATTTCACTTGCGCCCGATCAGTCGCCAAGGGCCTGACGTATTCTCTCAAGGCGGCCCAGACGGCGCTGGCGATGTATGCCCTCGGCGACGCCGCCCGGCATTTCGAAAGCTGTCGCTCATTGCTCACGCTGTCTGAACAAGCGCCAACTTCCCAAGCCCAGGTGATATGAATTCTACCGAGATTATGCCCGGTTCCTTGTCCTGGAAGGGCGTCCCCCCGAAGCGTATCGTGCCTTGAGAGCCTGGCGCCGGTTGGCGAAAGCCGGTGCCGAACGTGTCTCCGCTCTCGCCGCCGCACTTGCGACTGCGGAGCTACTCTGGCAGCAGTCCAAATATGTACGATGTTCGCGTGTCCTGACTTCCGCCCTGGGGAAGATTCCACGCGGGGAGTCGACCGGACTCGTCGCCAAAGGGATGACACTTCTGGCTGAAGTTGCCCGTCGCACCGGCAAATTCTCCCAGGCCGAATCCTGGGCCCGGAGAGCTATCGAAGAGTCTGATGAACCATCGGCTCGTTCCGACGCCTACAATCGTCTCGGCCTGGCGCTTTGGGGTCAAGGGAAACTGGCCGACGCGGTGGCCTCGCTCAAGCAATCGATGTCCGGCGGCCCGGGGGCCCATAGCATGTACAACCGGGCCCGGATTGCCAACAATCTGGCGATCGTTCACTGGCAGATGGGGCAGTATGTTCAAGCCGAACCGCTCATGCGAGAGGCGATCGATATATTCCGGCGCCAGGGGGATCGAAGAAATGAAGCCTACGCCCGAGGGAATCTGGCGGCTTTGGTGCGAGGATTCGGCCAACATGTCGAGGCCCGCAGAATGCTCTCGGAGGCTGACGTCATCTTCGAGCGCCTTGGGGACCGCCATGCCCATTTCTACACGGTCGGCAATCTGGGCGATATCGATCTGGTCAGCGGTGAACTCGACAGCGCGCGCCGGCGCTTTGACGAAGCGCTGACCTTTGCCGAGTCGGTGGCGGATAAGGATCTGCAGGCGGAATGCAAAGTCAGACTCGGCGAAGTCGCCTTCTTTGCCGGTGATATCGGCGCCGCCGAACAGTCGCTTACAGCGGCGCTGAACCTTGCCGAGGAAATCAAGTCAGGCGAATTTGCCCTGCGCGCCCGAGTCGGCCTGGCACGCGTCATGGTCGGCCTGCGACGTGTTGATTCCCTCTGGCCGCTGACGGAACAGATCCGCAAGGAGGCCCAGGAGTCACGTACGGCCATAGTGGATCGGGAAGGGGAATTCCTTCAAGGCGAGTACCATCGAATTACAGAAGATTTCGAGGCCGCCCTGCGGCATTTCGAACAGGTGCTTGGCTATGCCCAGGAGCAGAACCTGTTTGAACTCTCGATCAAATGCGCAGTCAGGATCACCGAGCTTGCGGATTCCAGGCACCACGGGGTCGGCGCGTTTCTCGAAGAGTTGTCGCGAAAATATGATCGCGAAAATGGCTTGGGATCATGGCAGAAGCTGCTCGACTCCCCCTACTTCAGATTCTTCCGGCCGGCGCTGGTCGCCAAGTCCTAAGTCGGGTTCGGACCATCTAAAAGCCGTTACATCAAATAGATCGAGCTAATCTCGCAGAGCTTCAAGCATCTCCGCCGCTCGCTTCAGATCTTCGTCCGGCAAGGCAAAGCAGAACCGCACCCAACGATGTTTTTCCGGCTCGGTCACGAAATCATCAGCCGGCACCCCCCCGACACGCGCCTTGTCAATCATCCGATCGACGAACTCTTTGGAGCTGAGATTGGGAAACAGCTCGCGAAAATCCGCGATCACATAATACGATCCCTGGGGGTAAATCACCTTGAGCCCGAGCTTTTCAAGCGCGGTGCCGATCAAGCGCCGTTTCGAAGCGTACATCTGCTTGAGGTCGGAGTAGAAACTCTCCGGAAGCACATTAATGGCGTCAGCCACACCCTGCTGCAGCGGAGCGGGTGCACAGACATACATATTATCCGTGAGCCGAATCATCTTATCCATAATCCGCCTGGGGGCGACCATGTAGCCGATCCGCCACCCGGTGATGGCGAACGTCTTGGAATAACCGCCGATCGTGATAACCTGCTCCTTCAGGCCAGGAAGCGATGCCGGTGAAATATGCACGCTGCTGTCATACGTCATGTAGCCATAGATTTCGTCGGTGACGATCAGGATATCCCGTTCTTTGCAGATGGCGCCAATCTTCTCCAGTTCGTGGCGAGTGAACACTTTGCCGGTCGGATTGGAGGGGGTGTTCAGATAGATAAACTTGACGTCCGGGGTCAGCAGGCGATCAATCTCGTCCCAATCGAATGACCAGGTCGGCGCCTTGAGATGGACATAGCGGATTTTGGCCTGATGGCGCACCAGAGCGTTGTGGAAATACGGATAATAGGGCAGGAAACTGACGACCGGATCGCCGGGATTAAGGAGCGTGGCGCAGACGCTCTCGAAAGCTCCCGTCCCGCCGCAAGTGATCGCAATCTCGGTCTCGGGATCAGCCTCGATGCCGTTGTGGACTTTGAGAATCCTGGCAATCGCGTTGCGCAGGGACGGCAGACCGTACGGATTAGTGTAGCGATTGACGCCGTTATCGAGCGCACGATGAGCCGCCCCAAGAACTTCGGGCGGAACCGGAAGTTGACAGACCCCCTGCCCGAGATTGACGCCCGACACCTGGTTGACTCTTAGCGTGATCTGACGCAGGCTCGGCGGTTCAATGCTGTCGGCCTGAAATGAGAACGGCTGATTCTTGGTTACGGACATAGGGCCTCACTACTGTGCACTAAGGGTTCACCGGCGGCTGAATTTTGCCGCACTATTGACATCAGTTACGGTCAGTCTCAATCTGAATGGGGCTGATTAAGGTCTCAAACGACGTGATGATCGGATAGTTCCGAGCCTGGGGGCTGTTGCCGGGGCGAACCGCCAGCCGAACCTGAAAGCCGGCCGCCCGGGCGGCTTCGCACTCTTCCAATATATCGGAAACAAAGCAAACTCTCGCCGGATCGACGCCGATCTCTCGAGCGATGGTCGCGTAGCTCTTGCGATCCCGCTTGGGGCCGACCGCGGTGTCAAAGTAGCCGTCTATCAAATTCGCCAGATTCCCCTCGACTGAAAATTCGAAAAGAAGCCTCTGGGCTTTGACACTGCCGGAGGAATAGATGAACACCCGCTTGCCCTCCTCTTTCCAGCGGCGAAGCGCCGGAGCGACATCGCGAAACAGCTCTCCTCGGAGTGAACCGTCGCGATACCCCTTCTCCCATATCTTTCCCTGGACTGATTTCAGACCCCGGGATTTCCGATCCTGATCCATAAGCCAGAGCAGATAACTAGTTGGGGGTTCAGTCCAGGAAGGTTTGGGCAGCACCGCCTCGGCCGCGTACTCGTCGGCAAGCCCAGCTCTGTCGTCAGGTTCAAGACTCGAAGTCAGATAGTCGTGCATACGGGCGCGGGCGTACGGAAACAGCGTCTGGTAGACAAAGTCGATCGGGGTGGTGGTCCCTTCGATATCCAGAAGAAGAACTTCGTATGGTTCTGAATCGCCGGTTGGATTCCAATTCATATGTGCGGTCCTACTGCGCAATGATCTTCTGACGATCAGATCGATTGCAGTTGAGGCGGAATAAAATCCAGGCCGAAACAGACCGGGAGATACCCTTTGTCAACGCCGCTTTCCGAGTAGCGCGGGGTCCAGCCCGAGGGATCCTGGAAGAGCCGAATCGCCCGAATCCGTCGATCCCCGCAGAGATCGAACCAGTGAAGCGTCCCGGCCGGCACCCGCATCAGATCCCCCTTTTCAACTTCGATTGCAATCACCGGACTGGTTCTTGGATTGATGTGGAAGATCCCGTGCCCTTCGATAATGAAGCGGACTTCGTCCTCATCATGCCAGTGCTCGCGGTTGAATTTGTCGAGCATAATTTGAAGATTCGGAGTATCGGACTTGATATCGATGACATCGGCGGTCTGGTAGCCCCCCGACGCCTTTAGCTGGGAAATTTCCTGCGCATACGATTCAAGGATCTTCCCGGCCGGGACCGAGTCGGACAGGTCATGCCCGGTATCCCAGCGCTCGAAACCGATCCCCAGCTTCGCCAGGTACGCTTTGACCTCGGAAAAATCGGACAAGTCCCGCTTCTGATCAGGAATACGAACTTTTGCCATGTCTTATCTCCTTCAATCCAGAGGCTCGCTGCCTTGCCCGCTCACGGGCATAAACTTCGAATAAGAACTCCAGCGCTTCAAGATGCCGGTACGCCGACGATATCGAATCTCCCCAGGTGTACAAACCGTGTCCGGAGAGCAGAAAGCCATGAGCCTCCGGATAGTGTCTAAGCATGGTGCGGAGCTCCTGTGAGAGTTCCACCATGTCCTGCGAATTCTCGAGGATCGGGATAATCTCAGTGTGTTCATGGGTGGTGACCCCGGAAAGCCCCTTGAGTATTTCGTAACCGGCCAACCGAAGGGAACCCTCCGGCAAAAATTCCCTCGAGAGCAGCGTGTTCCAAATAGTATGCACATGGAGCACCGAGGCCGCCCCCATTTCCTCGTAGACAGCCAGATGCAAGAGATACTCCGCCGACGGTTTTCCCTCGCCGTGGAGCAAATCTCCCCGCGAGGAAATCTCGATCAGGCCCGAGGCCCGCAACTCCGCCTTGTCCACTCCGCTGGGAGAGACCAATATCCGAAAGTTTTCGCCCGGGAGTCGGACGCTATAATTGCCGGCCGTGGCGGGACACCAGCCCCGGGCAGCAATTCGGGCAATGGTCGCGGCCAATTCTTCTCGCAATGAGCTCATAATCGAAGCCAATATAATTTGGAGGATTCGGGACGTCTACCGGAAAATTGGCCTACGTGGGCCCGACCTATCTATTTTCGTAAGACCCGCAGGAGTCGTCCGGGACGCTCCGGACCGGGCTGAAGATTATTCGGTCACTCGGCCCGGACAGAGCCGAAAGGTCTCCAGTCTCCCAGAAGACTGCCGGCCCGGACCCAATAGCGGACTTTTAGGTACCTGTTTTTTACGAATTGCCTGAATTCTCCACGAATCCGTTTGACCTGCTGCCTCACAGCGGATTACTTCCCCTTTGAATAACAATTGACCGGAAACGTGGAGGATTCATGAAACGAATTCTATTCGCTGCGGCCATGATGACCGTGGTGGCCCTGCTGGCCGGCTCTCTTCCGGCAGCAGAAGGCCGGCTGCTGAGATTTCCGACTGTCAGCAAAGATCAGGTCGCCTTCTCCTACGGAGGGGACATCTATACCGCCCCTCGCGCCGGCGGACAGGCTATTCGCCTCACCAGTGACGACGGGATCGAGGTGTTCCCCCGGTTCTCGCCGGACGGGAAGCAAATTGCCTTTACCGGGCAATATGATGGTGACTGGGCGGTCTATGTCATGTCCTCCACCGGCGGCGAGCCGAAACGGCTCACCTGGCACCCCGGCATTCAGAACACCAGCGAGCGGTTCGGACCGGAGAATGTGGTCATGGGCTGGAACAATGCCGGGGACAAAGTGCTGTACCGGTCCCGGAAGGAAAGCATGACCTGGTGGGACGGCCGAGCCTATCTGGTGGGAATGAACGGCGGGATTTCGGAACCGCTGCCGATGGCGGTCGCCGGTTTTACCAGCTTCTCGCCGGATGGAAGCGAGGTCGCTTACTGCCCGATCTACCGTGATTTCCGCACCTGGAAGCGATACAAAGGGGGGATGGCCCAGGATGTCTGGATATTCAACCTCAAGACCTTCCAGAACAAGAAGATCACCGACTGGGAAGGAACCGATAACCTTCCAATGTGGTACCGGGATAAGATCTATTTCAATTCCGACCGGACCGGCACGCTCAACCTCTATTGTTATGACACCACCACGGGGCAAACCCGCCAGGTGACGAAATTCGATGAATACGATGTCCGCTGGCCGAGTCTCGGCACCGACGGCATCGCGTTCGAGAATGGGGGCTTCCTGTATGTGATGGACCTCCCCGGCGAGACGGTACGCAAGGTGCCGATTGAGTTGAGTTTCGATCGCCACACCGTGCGCGCTGAATTCGAAAAAGTCGCCGACAAGATTCAGGAGTACGATCTTTCTCCCGACGGCAAGCGGGCGCTCTTCGGCGCGCGCGGCGATGTCTTCACCGTCCCGGCCAGAGAGGGGGACGCCCGGAATTTGACCGCCAGTTCTTCGTCGAATGAAATGTACCCGCGCTGGTCCCCCGACGGCAAGTGGGTGGCGTATTTGTCGGACAAGACCGGCGAAGACGAGTTTTATATTACGTCGCAGGACGGCAAAGAAGCCGTTCAACTGACCACCGGCTCCGATTGCCACCGTTACGAAGCAACCTGGTCGCCGGACAGCAGGAAACTGGCCTTCTCCGACAAGAATCTCAAACTTTGGTGTATCGATGTCGCCACCAAACAAGTATCGCCCATCGATCAATCCAAGTTCAGCGAGATGCGCAGTTTGTCGTGGTCTCCCGACAGCCGGTACCTCGCCTACACCAAACGGCTCGACAACCAGATTGCGGCGATTTTCGTCTACGGCTTCGACGACAAGAAAATCCACCAGATTACCCCCGGGCTGACCAATGACTATGCGCCCGAGTTTGATCCCGAAGGAAAGTACCTCTACTTTTTGTCAGAACGAAACTTCAACCCGATCCTCGGCAGTTATGAGTTCTCGTTCGTAAACAATGCCATCACGAATCTCTATCTGATCGTCTTGAAAGCGGACACTACTTCCCCGTTCGCGCCGCGCAGCGATGAAGTGAATCTGACCGACAAACCCGCATTGGATTCCAAGGGGAAAGACGCCAAGCCGCCGGCCGACGACAAGTCAGGTGCTGAGAAACCGCCGGTGGTTTCAATCGCGTTTGACGGCATCTACGATCGCGAAGTCGCCTTTGACCTTCCCTCCGGCAACTATGATAATATTGCCGCCATCAAAGGCGGAATCTTCTATACCTCGTATCCGATCTCAGGGCTCGGCGGTCCGATCGGCCAGAGCAAAAACTCGTTGCACAAGTACGACCTCAAGAACCGCAAGGACAGCGAGTTCCTCTCCGACGCCAAAGGGTACAGTGTTTCCGCGGACAAAAAGAAGATGATTGTCCGGCAGGGTGAGACCTATTACATCGTCGACACCGACGGCAAAGAGGCTGACCTGAAGGATAAATCAGTCGATGTCTCCAAGCTGGAAACCAGAGTCGACCATGAGGCCGAGTACGCCCAGATGTACAACCAGGTCTGGCGCCGGGAACGCGACTACTTCTATGACAAGAACATGTACGGAATCGACTGGAAGAAAATCCACGACCGCTATGCCGTGCTTCTCCCCTATGTCGCCACCCGGTACGATTTCACCTACGTGGTTGGTGAAATGATCGGAGAACTCTGCAATTCGCACACTTACACCGGCGGCGGCGATGCTCCCAGAAAACCGTCCAGTAATATCGGTCTGCTGGGAGTCGATTTTGAGGTCGATCACGCCAACAACCGGGTGCGGATCAAACGGATCATTCCCGGGGAAAACTGGGATCAGGCGATTCGTTCGCCGCTTTTGGAACCGGGGGTCGATGTGAAACCCGGGGATTATCTGCTGGCCATTAACGGCCGCGAAGTCACCGCCGATGTCGATCCCTACTCGCTGACCGAGAACACGGTCGGCAAGCAGATGACCTTGCTGGTCAACAGCAAACCGACTACGGCCGGCGCGCGCGAGGTCAAGGTCAAACCCCAAGCCTCGGAAGAACTGCTCCGTTACTTCGATTGGGTTCAGCAGCGCCTTGACCATGTGGATTCCGTGTCAGGCGGCAAGATCGGCTATATCCAGATTCCGGATATGGATGAATACGGCCTGACCCGCTTCACCAAGATGTTTTACAACCAGATGCACAAGCCCGGGTTGATCATCGATGTCCGCTACAATGGCGGCGGCTTTGTGTCCGACCTTATTCTTGACCGGCTCCGCCGAAAAGTTGTGGCGATGGGGTTCTCACGCAACGGCGCCCCGGAAACCGCGCCAGGCGATGCCCTGAATGCCCATATGATCACTCTGCAGAACATGTTCTCCTGCTCCGATGGCGATTACTTCCCGTATTTCTTCCGTGAGTACAAACTCGGCCCGCTGATGGGGACGCGGACCTGGGGAGGCGTGGTCGGAATTCGAGGCTTTGATCCACTGGTCGACGGCGGTTACTACACCGTGCCGGAGTTCACCATATACAATATGAAGAGCCAGTGGGTGATGGAGAATGTCGGGGTCGTGCCGGACATCACGGTCGACAACCTGCCCGACCGTGCCGCCAAGGGGTTTGACGATCAACTGGATCAGGCGATTCAGTATATCACCAAGCAGCTTAAGGAAGATCCCAAAACCCTTCCTCCCCCTCCTGGCCCCCCTACGGCACGCTGAGAATTGAGTTCAAGACAATTGGCGCAGGATTTCCCTGCGCCATTTGATTAAAAGCTAGTCTTTGTAGATGGCACTGTTCAACTTTCCGCCGTCAATATAGAAACCTCGGTACATCCCCGGAGTGTTGAACGGCAAAACGAAATTCCCTTTTCGATCGATCGCCACTAACCCTCCTGTCCCGCCCAAAGTCGTCAATTTCTTGTAGATAACCAAATCGGCCGCCTCAGCGAGACTCATGCCGCGATACTCCATGAGCGCTGAAAGATCGTACGCCGTAAGGGCCCGCATAAAAAATTCACCATGCCCAGTGGTGGAAACGGCACAGGTAAGATTATTGGCGTAGGTCCCGGCGCCGATTATCGGTGAATCGCCGATCCGACCGAACCGGCTGTTGGACATCCCGCCGGTCGAAGTCGCCGCCGCCAGATTCCCATCGCGGTCGAACGCCACCGCTCCGACGGTGCCGAGTGACTTTGGTTTCTCGGGCACGGTCGCTCCGGATTCACCGGCCTTGGCTTTGGCTTCGAGGAGCTGCTCCCAGCGACGCTCGGTATGGAAATACTCATCCGGCGCCAGTTCCATCCCCTGGCTCTGGGCAAACTCCTCAGCGCCATCTCCGGCCAAGAACAGGTGGGGCGTCTTCTCCATCACCAGCCGAGCCAGCGTGATCGGAAATTTAATGTGTCGTACCCCGGCCACCGCCCCGGCCTTGAGAGACCTGCCGTCCATGATAGCGGCATCCATCTCGTGGCCCCCCTTGTACGTAAAGACCGATCCCCGCCCGGCATTGAAAAGCGGATTTTCCTCCATCACGTTCACCGCCCGATGGACCGCGTCGAGGCTGCTCCCCCCGGACTTGAGCTGTTCGTACCCGGCTTCAAGCGAATCCCGAAGGCCGGCGTGAAACTCCGCCTCCAGTTCGGGAGTCATTCTTTCTCTGAGAATGGTCCCCGCTCCGGCGTGGATCACAATTCCAAATTCAGGCATACGTTTACCTTCCCGTTGATGCTGCTCGCAGTCTGCCCGGATAGACTAATGTACACCCGGCCTGCCCCCCTGACAATGGCTTACCAAGGCTGCCTGTCGTGGCCAGTTAATTCTTGCCGCGCAGAGCCGAAAAGGTATAATGGAAGAAATTCAATTTGACCCGATCCATGTAGTTCATGTTTCACCAGATCAAGAGCGCCCTCAAGCGCGTACCTCATATCCGGACCCTCTTCCAGACTCAGGCAGCCCGGAAGTTGCAATACGGTCTCAGGCTCCGGTTTGGCCCGCGCCAGAACTACACATATACCCAGTTCCTGCGCTTGCCGACCCAATACCAGGTGCTCTGCGGCCCGGTCATGGCACTGGCCACAAAGTGGCGGGGGGAGAGCGAGATTCGAATCACGGTCATGGGCTGCTCGTATGGGGCGGAAGCGTACTCGATCGCTTCGATGGTCCGGGCCAAACACCCTCGGTTGAAGTTCGCCATCCGGGCGTTCGATCTGGACCAGACGGTAATCGCCAAGGCCAGAGTGGCGACATACACCTACAATGAAATTGCCAACAGCGCCCGCGTTTCCCCTGAATTTGTCGACTTTACGTTTGATCGCAAAGAGCGAAACGGCGAAGCAGTGTACGAAGTCAAACCCGGGATTCGGAGCCTGGTGTCATTCGCGCCGGCTGACGCGCTCGATCCGAAACTGGCCGAGTCAATCGGAAAAGCTGATATCCTGTTCGCGCAGAATTTCCTGTATCATCTGAAACCGCCTCTATGCCGCGCGGCTTTTTGCAATCTGGTAACCCTGCTTGATTCCCCCGGTGTGATGTTTATCGACGGCACGGATCTTGGTCTGAAGACTGGTCTCGTCACACGGTTTGGGCTATTTCCGCTGGATAGGTCAATCGAAGAGATTCACGCCGAGGCGTACCGCGAGCGGGGTGCCAGTTGGCCCGCCATCTACTGGGGTCTGGAGCAGCTGGATCGGACACGCCGGGACTGGAAAACCCGATATTCCACCATTTTCCTCAAGGACGAACGCGTCGCCCCTGAGATTCGTTAGTTTCGCGGCGACACTAATCTCTCACAGCACCGTGACTTTGGTCAGGGATGAGATCGGGTTGTCCGGCGACTCCTCCGGTCGATCCGCGCCGACTTGCCATTCACGCGAGAATTTTAGGCGCGGCTTGAGTCACCTCTTCCTCACGCGTCTTTCCGTCCTCCCCTTTTATAGTCAGGCGGACCGGTCGCCCCATAGCTACGGCGACTGTCAGCAGAGTGGTCATCAGCGTTTCGGAATAATCCGGGGAGCGCCCCGGATTCCCCCCTACATCGAGATTCTGCACGAAGGCGTCGTCAATCGGATGGCGCTGGCGCACCAGGATCTTGGTCATGACATGTTCTAAGTCCCGCCGGTACTCCTCATTAACATGTCCCGACATCACTTTGAGGCAGGTGACCAGAAGGACAAGGTCGTGCGCGCTGATATCATTCAGACCGGTCCGGGGGGACCGGGATAGCCGATATCCTTCAGCATCCTTATCGTAGTACACGGGAATATTTGCCTCCGAAATCCAGTTAAGATAGCGATAAGCCGTGCGCGTCGGGATGTCGCACGTCTTTCTGATGTTCTCCAAAGTGACACAGTCACGGCTTACCAGCAAATTGATCAACTGCAGAATTCTGATTGTCTTACTCATAGTTGTCCCACCGTTTTGTCTTCAAGACACCGAGTTGCCCGTTGATCTCCTAAGCCATCTCCGCTTCCGGTCAGATGACGCCCAGTATTGAGGCGAGCAGGTTCAGCATCGAACCGGGGTCGACACTGGTTGTGCCCGGATCGGGTGGCAGCGGGGCCAGGGTCGAATCTGCGCATAGGGCGACGGGGGGCGGAGGGCATTCTACCGGCGGACTGACGGTCGTCCCGTCCCCGGCAGTGACAATTGATGCTGCCGCTAGAAGGGCGAGCAATGCCAACAGGCTTATGATTCCGAAGCGCTGTTGACCCGCGACTGTGTGAAATTTCATTTCTCCTCCTGACAAGGTTTTTGGTTTGGCGTCAGGAGAAGCGTCAATGCAAGCGAGGTACCGTGCCGACCTCAGCTCGGCGGTATTATGTAATCACTGGTACAGCATAGATTTAGGTCGGGCGTGACGGTGCATGAGAAGCGCTCATGCGACCACAATTGGCAGGCGGAAGTGGTGTGACAGGTCTATGTCCTTGTCACACAGTTCCGAACGAATGGCAAGGGGATGGTGAAAAACCGGCGAAGTGGCAAATGGAGGAGGTTATTGATCGAAGCGAATGCCGTATTTTTTCATTTTTCTTCGAAAGGTCGAGAGCGGCATTCCCATTTCCTTTGCGGCGAGGGACTGATTGCCGTTGGCCCGAATAAGCGTCGCTGTCATGGCGGCCGCCTCGATTCTTTCGGCTGTGGTCCGGGCTGAGGCAAAGTCGGACTTGGTGCCGGCGATCTCAGCCGGCAGCATGTTGACTTCGATACTCCGGCCCGGATACAGGATGCAGGTGCGTTCCACCAGGTTGCGAAGTTCACGGGCATTCCCGGGCCAGCGGTAACACAGGAGCTTCTCCATGGCTTCCGAGGTAAAGCGGGCCGTCTTCCGGCCTTTGGAGAAAGACAGCAGATAATGATCGAGTAGGAGAGGAATGTCCACAGGTCGATCCCGGAGCGCCGGGACCTCGATCACGACCGTGTTGATCCGAAAGTACAGATCCTCACGGAATTTTCTCTCGGCGATCATCTCCGGGAGATTCTTGTTGGTCGCATGAACGAATCTGACATCGACCCGGATTGGCCGGTTGCTTCCGACCTTTTCGAACTCCAGATATTCGAGGACGCGAAGCACTTTGGCCTGCATCTCCAGCGGCATGTCGCCGATTTCGTCCAGGAACAATGTCCCGCCGTCCGCCGCGGCAAATTTCCCGTCCCGAGGGGCCACCCCGGTGGCGGCATTCCGGGCCACGCCGAACAGTTCACTGTCGATCATCGAAGGAGACACTGAGGCGCAGTTGAACTTCACCAGAGGCTCTTTGGCCCGTTGGCTCAAGCGATGAATCATCCCGCACAGGAGCTCTTTGCCGGTGCCGCTTTCCCCGAGCAGAAGAATATTGGCGTTGGTTTTCGCGATGTGCGGCAGTTGGTCCAGCAGGCGCAGCATGGCCGGATCCCGCGTGAGAAACCCTTCCGGCGTCCCCAGAGCGCTCAGTTCACCCTGGAGTTCGCGATGGCTGGTCGTTAGTATTCGCACTTCTCTCGCCATGACCAGGAAGACCGTCAGAAAGTTGGCGATAGACTCGATATAACGCAGGTCATCCGGTTCAAACAGAGCCGGAATCGAATGGTGATCGAGATAAAGCACACCGACCACTTGATTGATGTGAATGAGCGGCACGCAGGCAACCGACAGGACATTGTGCATGTGAACGCTCTTATAGTCCTTCGTCCGTTCGTCCATCATGGCATTGTCGATGACGATCGGCAAGGCTTCTTCAAAAGCAGACTGGGGGAGCTTCGAGCTGATTTGAAGGACATCGCTCAGGCTCTGCTCGTCACAGTTGACCGCCGAACCGACCTGGAGATTTGGGCTGGTCGGGCTCTTCAATAGAAGTACGCCGCGCTCGGCGCCGGTCTGGTCGACCGCGAACTGAATCAAACGATCCAAAGAACCTCCAAAATCAGTGACCTCCTTGAGGATATTCGATATGGCAACGAAAGATGAGACCAGGGTCGAGACATCCCCCCCCTGTCGCTCGGCTTCGATAAGCATCGTGTCTGCCTTTCCAACCAGGATGTCGTTGGGGAGAGTGGCTGCCAACTCGCGCCCCTTCTTGAGGAACGTCTTCGCATGTCTCGGCTGATTGTGATGAAGATAGAGCTCCCCAATATGGAGGGCCAGCCGGGAGGCCCAAAAATATTCATGATGACGGTAAAGTTGCTGGAAGGCGTTCTTCCATGCTTTCAAGCGTTCTCCGATCGACGCCGGTTTTCCGAGCGCGGCGGCCAGCTCATTGATGGCCAATAAGAAGTGAGATTTCGATTGCTCAAATCGCTCGGCCGAGCGCGGGTGTAATGCTCGCAGCCAGGGTCCGGGGCTGTCATCATCCAAAAGCAATAGTTGCAGCACAGCCATGCCGGCGAAGTAACCGCAGTCGAATTCAATCAGCCGGTTGGCGGCTTCAACAACTTTGTCAAAGACCCAATCCCCCTCGCCCTGTGCACGGGCCAGCAACTCGACTAGGTTGACTTCGGTGAGACTTCCTTCGTCCCTTTGTTCGGCGAAGACCTTTCTGGCCTCGTCGGCAAAGCCGGTCATCCGGTCAGGTTTTCCCGTAAAGAGTCCTATTACGGCGAGCTGCTTCAAAATTTTGCCCAACGCGCCAAACGAGGATTCGGTGCGGGCAATCTCCAGAGCGCGAAAATAAGACCGTTCGGCGCCGCGAAGATCTCCCTCGCCGGTCTTCACGTACCCCTCGTCGGCATAGTACCATTGCAGCAAGGCTGCGGGCGTTCCGCCGAAGGCTATCTGCAAATGACGTTCGCACCAGAAGTGAGCCTCGGAGAACTTGCCCATCCGCGTGTACGCACCCGCGAGGGCACTGTAGACGGAGGAGTTGACAGCCGCGCTATGAGCCGCCTCGGCCAACTGCGCAGACAGCTTGCCGTATTTTATGGTTTCGGCGTATCGTGACATTTCCGCGCAGACAGCCGCCAGCATCGAGCTGGCGACCGCCATCGTCCGTTTGAGCGAGCCGCGGCGCGCAATTTCAAACGCGGCCGTAAACTGCCTCAAGGCGGTCTGGGGGTTCCCCTGGCGCAGTTCCATCGCCCCGAGGGCGTACGTCCCAAGGGCTTCAACTTCCGCTAACTTCCGCTGCTGAGCAATTTCAATGATTTCACGAAATTCCGACCCGGCGGCCGCGTAATCCGATGAGCGCATCTGCAGCCAGCCCCTCAAACGGCGAAGCTTGAGGTAGAATTCCATAACTTCATCGGTTGGCTTTACCGCAAGCCCTTCGTCGATGATGGCTCGGACCCGGGCAAGCTGCTCCCCTTTGAGATAAGCCAGCGCCAATTCCAACATGACGGCCAGATATATGCCAGACTCGGGAGTGATGAGAGTTCGGGCCTGATCAAAGTACTCCCGGGCCAGCTCTGACCGGCCGACCTGACCGGCGAGCCTTCCTGCTTCCAGCAGTATGGACGCCTGATCCTCCGCACTGGCGATCTTTCTCTCTCCGCCGGAGAGTCCTTGTCCCCGGTGATACGCCAGCAGTGCTCGCTCCGGCAGCCCCAGGTCGCGGAACTGGGCTCCGCGCGAGAGCCAATACTCGCTTGGGCTCTGGTCAGGTCGAGGCTCGGGCGAATTCCCCGAAATCGTTTCCAGCTCGGCGTAGAAATCGGTCAGTTGCTCGAGCGACGGGTTCAGGTGCCAGAATTCATAGTGCCGGCTGACCTCACCGGCCGACAAAAGTTTGACCAACGCTCTGAGCGCGCGAACCCGCGATTTACCCCAGGCCTCGGCGAGCGCCGCGATGGCATCCGGATGAAAGCCGAGCACATGGCAATCGTGATGAAGGAAGGAATCCAGCTTTGAAGCATCCGACAGCCGGCTCCGTTTGATACCCCACAATTTGGTTAATAGGAACGGCCCAAACAGTCTTTCTTCGGACTCCCGAATAGCATTTTTTGAAAGAAGCTGGTGGCGCGCGGCAAAGTCCAAAAGCATCCTTGGTCTTTTGAGATAGTCCGGTTCGAGAAGCTCCGACACCTGCGTCCGCAGACCGGTGAGAAGCTCAACACACTGCTGGTGGACCGGAGTTGAGTCGCTGCTGGCATCATCAAGGAAACGGCGGAAAGAAATGCCGAGAGAGAAGATGTCCGACTGGATCACGAGGCGGTCGTTGGCCAGAACTTCCGGGGCGATATGTTCGCGCGTGCCGATGATGTTTGCCTCCGGCGAAGTTCCATCGACACACAGAAAATCCAAATCCGCCAGCAGAATGTCGCGGCCGCCCGAACTAACGAGGAAGTTCTCAAGCTTCAAATCGGCGTGCACCAGTCCGAGGCTGTGCAGATAATCCACGGTGACACAGATTTGCGGAAGCAGGGTTTCGGCGTAGCGGCGAAAAACCTCCGGGGAGAGTGGTTGCCATTCGGCCGGATCCAAGTACGGGTATTCAATGAATGCCGAGCCTTCTTCGGCCACTCGCCGTATCGCCCGAAGTATGCTTTTGGAATGCAGCTGACGCTGGAGCAGGTAGGAAGTAGTCAGGATGTGGTTGTTTTTGTCCCGATCCGAATCAAGTCCCGCCGCGGCCGTTTTGACCACACACCGTTCACCGGTTGTGCGAGAAGTGGCGAGCCATGTGCAACAGTTCTGGTTTTCTGAGAGGATTTTAACGAAATGATAAGCCGAAGATCCCTTTGTCATCGCCGTGTGGTGAGCTGTCCCATTACCATTGTTTCCGGATCGGAGTTGATGATCTCCCGTTCCGCGTTAAGATAGCATATAGGAACCGATTGGCAATCGGCAACTTAGAACCGGGAAACTGGAATAGCTGAGCTTGGATACAATCCAGGCATCATCATCAGTCGACCGCCGATGGGGCCTCAGTCGAGCCGACTTTTTTTAAACTATTTTATTTCCCACTGCCACAAATTGACACTGGTACTACCGATCTTGAGGTTAGCGACGGCAATGAGGGGTTGGGTTGAGGGGGTATGCGATTGGCTCCTGACCCGGGGCCCCTTGTGTCAGTATGGGAGGAGGAGATCCGAACCCCATCTGGCGCTCGGCTTCTCCTTCCTACTGACATCGCAAAGGCCCACATCTCCTAAGACACGGTCCCATCGAAGACTTCCAGAAAATCATTTAAGTCTTTGTAATACAAGCTCATGCGGCGCCACTTGTCGTCGCCGTTGGGGTGCCAGAGATTGACTCAGTCTGAGCTTCTTCCCCTTCGGCACTCTCTCCGCCACCGGTGAAGCGGGCCAAAAGTGTGTAGACCACCGGGACCAGGATCAACGTCAGGAAAGTCGAAAATAGTAGCCCGCCAACCACCGCAATGCCCAAGGGGCGACGGGATTCTGCCCCGGCTCCCAGGCCGATGGCAATCGGCAATACACCGAAAATCGTGGCAAAGGAAGTCATTAGGATGGGGCGAAGCCTGATCGCTGCCGCCGCAGTGACTGCTTCCATGATATCATTCCCCTTGCGCCGCAACTGGTTAGCATACTCGACAATTAGGATCGAGTTCTTGGTTACCAGCCCGATCAACATGATGAGCCCGATTTGCGAATAGATGTTCATCGTCTGCCGGAACACGAAAAGTGACACCAATGCTCCGACGATGGCCAGCGGCACCGACAGAAGAATGGTTAGTGGGTGGATGAAGCTTTCAAACTGGGCCGCCAAAACCAGGAAAATGAAGACGATCGCGAAGATAAACAGGAAGTAGAGCGCCGAACTCGAATCCCGGAACTCCTTGGACTCACCGTTCAAATCGGTTTTGATTCCAGCCGGAAGATCGGTAGCGGCGATTTGGTCGAGTTCGTCCAGAGCCTGGCCAAGACTCACCCCAGGAGCAAGGTTGGCCGTGATCGTCGCCGAACGGACGCGGTTAAAATGGTTCAGCTCTTTGGGCGCGACTGTTTCTTTCAAACTGACCACAGTTGCCAGTTGCACCAGTCCCCCTTTGGAGCGGACATACAGTTCATCAACGGTATGAGGAGTGGCCCGATCCCCCGCCTTGAGCTGCGTGATCACATCGTACTGTTTGGCCGCCCGCTTGAAGTTTCCTACCACCCTTCCGCCCAAGTATGTTTCAAGCGCCGACCCGATATCCGCTACCGAGACTCCCAACCCCGAGGCCCGCTCGCGATCAATCGCAATATCAAGCTGCGGCTTGTTGAGTCTCAAATCAGTGTCGAGATTGACCAGATGATGCGTTTGCGAGGCTTTGGCCATCATGGCCCCGACGGCGGTTTGAAGTTCTTCATAGGTGTCGGCTTCCAGTACGTATTGCACCGGAGCGGCGAAATTCTGGCCGAGCGACGGGGGATTTATGAGAAACGCCAGCACGCCCGGAATTCCCAGCAAACGTGGAAACAGGCTTTGGACAATCTCCTGTTGAGAGCGCTTTCGCTCCGCGCGGGGTTTCAGCGCCACAAAAATAAAGCCGTTGGTCACGCGTCCCGGTCCTCCGAATCCCAGACCGGTGGCAGTGAAAATACCGGCCCGCTCAGGCATCGGCATAAGGATCGATTCAATTTGTTTCATATACCCGTCGGTGTACTCCAGGGTCGAGCCTTCCGGCGCCAGCACGATTCCGAACGCCACACCCCGATCCTCGACCGGGACCAACTCGCTCGGCAGCAATCGAAGCATAAGAACAATCACCGCCAACAGTCCGGCCACGCCGACCAGCGAAAGCTTGCGGTAGCGAAGGACTACTTTTAGCGTGCCCCGATAGCTTCGATCCAGCCAGTTGAAGAAATTATCAAATGATCTCGAGGCCCAGTTGTTGGTTGTGCCGTGGAGCGGCTTGAGCATGCGCGAAGTCAGCATCGGGGTTAGCGTCAAAGCGACAAATCCCGAAATCAAAACGGCCACCGCGACCGTGATGCCGAACTCATTGAAGAGCCGTCCGACATTTCCCTGTAGGAAGGCCAGCGGGACGAAAACTGCTACTAGTGAAATGGTGGTCGCCAACACGGCGAATCCGATCTCTTTGGAACCATCGAACGCCGCCTGGCGCCGCGACTTCCCCATCTCCATATGGCGGTAAACGTTTTCGAGCACCACAATCGCATCATCCACCACCAGCCCGATCGCCAGCACCAGTGCGAGCAAGGTCAGGATATTGATAGTGAAGCCAAGAATATAGGCCACGGCAAAAGCACCGATGATCGAGGTGGGAATGGCGAAAGTCGGGATGATCGTGGCGCGAAAACTCTTCAGGAAGAGAAGAATGACAATGACCACGAGAAAAATAGCCAACAAAAGAGTCTGATCGACTTCGTTAATCGATTCCTGAATAAAGGTCGCCGAGTTGTAGGCGACATCAAGATGCATTCCTTCGGGCAGGAGTTTGGTCAATTCCGGAAGGTCGGCGATCACGGCATTGGCGACATCGAGCGTACTCGCTTTGGATTGTTTAACTATTCCCAGGCCGATCGCCGGCTGGCCGTTATATCTAACCGCAGTCCGTTCATCCTGGGCGCCGAGGGTGACATCCGCCACATCCCCCAGCCGCACAAAATCGTCTCCCGTTTGTTTGACGATGATTGATGAAAATTCCTCGGGCGTGACCAATTCTCCCCGTGTCCGCACCGAAAATTCTCGTTCTGCCCCTTCGACCCGGCCGGCCGGAATTTCAGTGTTCTCAGCCCGAATGGCAGCTTCGATATCAGCGGTCGTTAGGCTTCGAGCCGCCATCCGCTGAGGATCAAGCCAGACCCTCATGGCGTAGCGCCGCTCTCCGCCGAGGAAAATGGAACCGACTCCGGGGAGCCGCTGGATTCGGTCTTTGAGCACTCGGTCGGCGATATCTGTCAGTTCGAGGTTGGAGTGCTGCGGACTGGAGAGCGCGAGCCAGACAATCGGCTGCGCGTTGACATCGACTTTTTCAATTACCGGTTCATCGGCTTCGCGCGGCAGCGAGCCTCTAATTCGGGAGACCCGGTCGCGCACATCGTTGGCGGCCTCGTCGACATTCCGCCCCAATTCGAATTCCACCGTAATGATCGAGCCCTGTTCCTGGCTCGATGAACTCAGCGTCTTGACTCCTTCGATCGTGGAAAGCTGCTCTTCGAGCACATCGGTTATCTCCGTTTCCACAACATTCGGGCTGGCCCCGCGATAGAACGTCGAAATCGAGACTATCGGAGGATCAATATCGGGATACTCCCGCACCGGAAGCCTGAAATAGGAAACCAGGCCGAACAGAATAATGACCAGACTCAACACCAGCGCCAGTACCGGGCGCTTAATTGAAACTTCGCTAAGCTTCACTGCGTCCCTCCGGAAGCTGCGGCGGCAGGTGCGGCCGCGGTCTGCGGAATCGGCATCACTTTGGCCCCTTCATACAATTTCTGGTGCCCAGCGCGCACCACGGTCATGCCGGGATCGAGCCCCTTAAGAACTTCGACCGTCTCCGCTTGCCGGCTTCCCAAAATGACCGGAGTGCGGGTTACCGAGCTGTCCGGTTTAACAACAAACACCAGGGTCTGATTCCCCTCGGCGAAGACTGCCTCATTTGGAATCAGCAGAGCATTTTCGCGCTGATTCAAGACGGCCGATACGGACGCCGACATGCCGGGGCGAAACTTCCCGTCGGGGTTCGCCACATGGGCCACGATCCGGGCGCTTCGTGTGGCCTGATCGACCACTGGCTCGATCACCTCGATCGTTCCGGTCAAATCATATCCGGGATACGCGGTCGTGGAGACGATAACTTTGGCCCCCTTCTTCAGACGCGAATAATAGCTTTCGGGTGCGGTGAAGGTCACTTTCAGTTCATCGAGTTGCGCCAGATCGGTGATCGCCGTTCCGGCCCGGAGAAAGGCCCCGGGACTGACACGCCTTGCGCCGGTGACGCCGGAGAATGGGGCGACGATGCGGGTCTTGGCCAGCTGCGCCTTGATCATCTCAAGCTCCGCTTCAGCCACTTTCAGCCCTGCCGAGGCATCATCAAATTCCTGCGGCGGAACCGCCCCCTGGTCCGCCAGCGATTTGATTCTGTCATAACTAGCCTGTTTCTGATCGCGAATCGCCTGGGCCCGGTTTAGTTGGGCCTGAAGCTGGGAATCATCGAGCTGCGCGATCAGTCCCCCTTTTTCAATCGGGGCACCTTCTTTGAAAGGAAGATCCGTTACGCGCGCATCAATTTCTGAAACGACCGTAACCTGATTGATCGCGTCGATCGTTCCGACCGCCTCAAACCGATCGGTCACTTCGCCCGACTTAACCTGCACGGCCTCCACCGGTGTCGGGGGCATCTTGAACGCCCCCTGGGCCTGATTGCCGGAGCATCCGACCATCGCCAGCGCCACTACTGCTCCGATTGATACTACTCTGACTATCGTTGATCCTGGGGTCACTCGGTACCTCTCCGCCTGTCTGTTGGTTAATCGATCTTGCGACTCGCAGTTTCTAGTGTATGCCGTCCAAAACCTGCGACACTGCTAAAGTAAGAATGCCTCCGGGTAACCCTTGGTTCCGCAAAAAATGGAGTATGTGACTCTGCGATGACAATCGCAAAGAGCAGCCAATCTCTTTGTCTTTTAGACAGTTAGGTCAGCTCGACCCGACCCGCAACCCCAAAGTGCCCGACTAAGCACGTAGCAGAAAGCGAGTCAGCTGCCGAAAATTACCGACCGCATCGAAAGCGAGCCAAGATCGAAGCCGGTGATGGGAAACTCCACGCGATCAGTGGGATCGGCCGCCCCGATTGAATAGAGCAGCGGCAGATAATGGTCCAGAGTCGGATGCGACATCCGCCCTTTTTCGCTTTCGATTATGCGAGCAAGGAAGTTTCCGTCGTGCTGCTCGGCGGCTCGGGCTGCATCAGCATCAAAAGCCGTGGCCCACTCCGGGGTGGCGAGATCCCCACGGCGGAAGCTCGTCATGGCGTAGCGAAGGTTATGCGTGATGTTGCCGGACCCCATGATCAGGACCCCTTCGTCCCGAAGCGAGCCGAGGGCGTGGCCGATTTCCAGATGTCCGGCCGGAGACAAATTGGCGTCGATACTGAGTTGAATAACCGGTCGGTCCGCCTCCGGCATGAGATGATGCAGCACCGACCAGGTCCCGTGATCAATTCCCCAATCGAAACTGACCGACACCCGGTCTTCGCCGACCAATTTGGCGATTCGCCTGGCCAACTCGAGATCTCCCGGCGCCGGGTACTCAATTTCATAGAGGGGGCGGGGAAAACCGCTGAAGTCATGGATTGTCTTCGGGCGTTCGTTTCCGGTCACAAAACTCCCCGGAAGAAACCAGTGGGCCGAGATGGCCACCACCGCGCGCGGCCGTGGAAGCAATTTCGCCAGGGAACGGAACCCCCGACTCCACTCGTTGTCCTCGAGTGCGTTCATCGGCGAACCATGCCCGACAAAGAGCACCGGCATGCGGCTGTCCGGTTTGTTCGTGTTCTGAATACTCCATAACTCCTGCCATTCCAAAATCTAAATCTCTCGCATGACTTGACATCGCGCCGGCGGTATGCCAGACTCTGTTAACGGAGATAACAATATGCAGATTACAAACGTTCCTTTTGCTCTGGTTGACTGGGACAAAGTCCCGCAAACGATCCATCCCGGCGAGTCCGGCACGGCGTACTGGCGCACCCTGCAATTGGGGGAAATCAGAGTCCGCAAGGTTGAATACAGCGCCGGTTATGTGGCTGACCACTGGTGCCGCAAAGGGCATATCCTGACTGTTTTAGAGGGCACGCTGCTGACCGAGCTTCAGGACGGCCGCACGTTTACGCTGAACGCCGGTACCAGCTATGTGGTCGAGGACGAGCATTTTCCGCATCGGTCGGTCACACACACCGGGGCGAAACTGTTTATCATCGACTGAGCGTTGACGGCGGGTCGCCAGGCGCCCCCCATTTCATTTGTTGTCAAAAAATGTTAATCTCTGCGCCGGAGCTTGCGGCCGGGCATCTTTTCGTCACCATCACCGTAGCAAGAGAAACGAACCAAACAGCCTTCTTTCCCGAAGGGAGAACGCAGAATGCCCAGTCTCCGGAATCACCATAAAAACCTCACGGTTCTCGGCCGAATCGCAGTACCGGCGGTCCTTGTTGTTGCGGCGCTCGCGCTAATGGCGTCTGGCATTACGGCCCAGGTAATGCCGGGGCCGGCCGACCGAAAACCGATTGACGCCAAAATGCAGGCGGAGATTATCGACAGCGTCGCCAAAGCGCTCAATGACGGCTATGTCTTTCCCGACAAAGCCCGCGAGATGGAGAAATTCATTCGCAAACAGTTCAAGAGCAACGCCTACAAAGACTTGACCGACCCGGTGGCGTTCGTGGTCAAACTGACCGAGGACCTTCGCTCGATTACTAAAGATCGTCATCTGGGAGTGCAGTATTTCGCGGCCGATGCTCCCCAGCTCATTCGCGCCGACTCACTCTCCGATCAGGAACGCAAGGATCAGGAGGAACAGCTGGCCCTCAATAATTACGGTTTCGAGAAGCTGGAGCGGCTGCCCGGCAATGTCGGTTACGTCAAATTCGACAATTTTATCGGAGCCGAACTGGCCGCCCCAACGGCGATCGCCGCCATGAATTTTCTCGCCCGCTGCAACCCGATTATCTTTGACCTTCGCGATAACGGTGGAGGTGACCCGAGCATGATCCAGCTGTTAAGCAGCTATTTCTTTGACACCGTGACTCATTTGAACAGCTTCTACTACCGTCAGTCAGACTCCATTCAGCAATTCTGGACATCGGCCTTCGTCTCCGGCCCGCGCCTGAGCAAAACCGACCTGTACATCCTGACCAGCAACCGTACTTTCTCGGCGGCCGAAGAATTCACCTACAACCTGAAGAATTTGAAACGGGCCACAATTGTCGGAGAAACCACCGGCGGCGGCGCCCACCCGGTGGATGACCATCCCTTCAAGAATTTGCAGATACTGGTGCGCGTACCGTATGGCCGGGCAATCAATCCGATCACCGGGACCAATTGGGAAGGAGTGGGTGTGAAACCGGATATCGATGTTCCGGCGGCCAAAGCGCTCGATGTTGCCTACACCGATGCCCTCAAGAGAGCGGCCGCAAAAGCGGTCTCGCCGGAGCAAAAGAACGAGCTGTCATGGTTGCTAGAAGCTCGTGAAGCCGATGCCAATCCAATTCAGATCGACTCCGCAACTTTGCAGCAGTACGCGGGAATTTACGGTCCGAGAATAATCACCCTTGAAAATGGCTCACTCTATTATCAGCGGCAGGATCGCCCCAAATTTCGTCTGATCCCAATGTCCGCGGATATATTCCGCCTTGACGGCATGGATGCGTTCAGAATTCTGTTTACCCGGGATGCCGCCGGTGCGGTCACCGGATTGACCGGGATGTATGACAACGGAATGAAAGACGTGAGTCCCAAGACCAAGTGAGTGTTGGAAAAAATGACGGGTTCAGCTGATCACCAGCCGGACCCCTTTGCCGTGGATTCCCATGATCTCGACATGAGAATCGTCCTTCAGGTATTTCCGGAGTTTTGACACGAACACATCCATGCTTCGCCCGCTGAAGTAACTCTCGTTTCCCCAGATAGTCCGAAGCGCATAATCCCGCTCGACCGTCTCGTTGATGTGCAGACAGAGAAGTCTTAAGAGCTCGGATTCTTTTGGCGTTAGTTTAATTTGCTCGGAGCCGTGTCCGAGGATCTGCCGGGTATAGTCGAAACTGTAACTGCCGATGGAAAACTGCGTCTGAGTTTCATCAGCCGAAGGGCGCACCACGCTCCGTTTCAGCACTGCTTCGATCCTGAACACCAGTTCTTCGATACTGAACGGCTTGGTCACATAATCATCGCAGCCGATCTTAAATCCCTCGATCTTATCTTCCTTGAGCGACTTCGCCGTAAGAAAGATCAGCGGCGTAATCTGATCTTCGACCCGGATATCCCGGGCAAAAGTGAATCCGTCTTTTTTCGGCATCATTACATCGACCAGGCACAGATCGAATTTTTCCCGACGGTACGCGCTGAGACCTTCCTCGCCGTTGGGGCAGAGCTTGACATCGAACCCTTTCATATGCAAGTGTTCTTGCAAAATCGAGCCGAGATTCGGATCGTCTTCCAGCAAGAGGATTTTTCTGGGCACCTCTACACGCTCCCCGATGAGGCCAGCGGGAAGGCGAGTTCAAGGCGCGTTCCTTTGCCGAGCTCGCTCTCCAGATGAATCGTCCCGTGCTGCGCTTCCACCATTAGCTTGACATAACTCAGCCCGATGCCGAACCCCTTGACGTTGTGCACGTTTCCGGTCGGGACGCGATAATATTTTTCGAACACCAGTTTTCGGTCCTTTTCGGCGATCCCGATACCGTTATCCTCGATGCTCACCCGCAGCTGGCTCTCGACATTGCGCGTGGCAATCCTGATCTGCGGCGTATCGGTCGTATATTTCAGGGCGTTGTCGATCAAATTATAAATGATGTTGGACAGATGCAACGGATCCCCCAGGATCACGGCCCGCTCGGCAAGCAGGTCGGTCGACAGGGTTCCGTTTCTTCCCTGCACTCGAAGCGTAACCGCGTTGGCCGCTTTGCGAATCAAATCATGAAAATCGACCAGCGAGACATTTAGCTCGTAGTCCCCTTCTTCGAGGGTGGCCATCTGGAGTATCTTTTCCACCTGGCCGCTCATTCGCTTGTTCTCTTCCTGAATCATCCGGCCAAATCTCTGGACCGATTCCCCCTGCTCCGCCATCCCCGGCTTGATGAGCGCTTCGGTCGCCAGCGAAATGGTCGAAATTGGCGTCTTGAACTCGTGCGTCATGTTGTTGATAAAATCCGAGGTCCGGTGGGCAAACTGCCGCTGCCGCACGATCGTCCGAATGGAATAAGCAAAACAGGAGGCAATGATGATCATGAATAGCGAAGTTAAGCCCAGCAGCGGTCCGATCTGTGTCCATAAATATGTGGTCCGCTCGGGGAAGAACAGCGCGAGTTCATTGGGCGGAGCAAACATGTCGTGCGGAAAAAGTCGGGTGCGGAATTCGGTATTCCGAATATCCGAAGCCAAGGCGGTCGGGTGTACGAGTGTGAGCGAGTCCCGCGGGTCAATCACGCCGAACGCTACCCGCGTATCCAGACCGGTCTCCCGCAGGGTACTGGTGACGACCGAATCCAAGAGAGAATCATTCAGTCGGTTTTCGATCGGCTCCAGCTCCACAAAGAAGAGCTGGTTGATCATGGCGTTGACCATCTGCTGTTTGTTGCCGATCGTAAAACTCTGGTAGGATGATCTTACCTGCCGGCCGTTGGAAACCTGGAACACCATTGAAGTACTGTCACTGCTGAACTGGAAGAAAGTCGACTCAGGCTTGATTGCACCAGGATGATCGCTGCGGAAATTGAACAGAATCGAACGTCCCGCCAGCCCGGAATCTCCCAGGTAATATTCATAGTTCCCCGGATCCTTGAGGTCGTCGACCAGCACCCGGCTGTTCCCCCGGGCTGTGTCACAAACCTGAATCGTCACGCGTTCCTTGCGCGGGACCTTGTAATGAATCGTGCCGTCGACCACGCGGACCGGAATGGCGGTGTCTCGCGTCACTACGGTCGAGTCTCGGACCGCTTGCTGTTCCAGCATCATTTCCCGAATCTGGCTCTGGTGCGGAATTTTCGGCATGTTCTCCAGCGCCGATTTGGCGGTCTCACGCGCCTCGAGCTTCTGCGCCACCGATGAAAGCGCCATCATCACATTGCGCCGAAACGCCTGATCTTTCTGATCCCAGGCGTTCTTCAAGAGCATCCCCTGGACGAACAGAAGTCCGGCCAGGGAAATGGTAATGAGGGCGGTCACCAGACCGATCTTGCGCTGCGCTGTGCTCATACCGCTAATATACGCGCGGGAATCATAAGTGCCAGCCTGTTAACAGTTATTAACCTTCGCTAACAGACATTAACTGGAGATGCCGTAACGATCGTGCTATGCTTCATCGTAAACACGAACACAACCAGGAAAGGTTCCGTCATGAAATACTTGTTCACGATTGTTCTATCGGCGCTTCTCTCCGCCGTAATTTCGTATACCTGCAGTTTCGCGCAAAGTTCCTCGACCCGGGTGGTCCGGCATATCGGCAACGCCGGTTCCCTTGAGGGGGAACCATTCAGTTTTGGGGAACTTGGCGCAATGATTCTCAAAGATTCCACCGGCCTCAATGTCGCCCTGGTCGCCGACCCGGCCGCCCGTCCCCGTCCGTACAAATTCGTCGACTTGCGCCAGGGGGATTTCATCCTGATGATGAACGGAGCCAAAGTCACCAGCACCGCTGAATTGCAGAAGGCGTACGACTCCCTCGGCATCGGTGGACAGGTCAAGCTGGGTGTCAAGCGGGACGGCCAGCTAATGGTGGTCTCCTTTGCTAAGGCCGATCCGGCCACGCTGCCCAAGCGTAAAGTGATGATCATGAACGGGGAGCCGGGAAAATCTGATCAAAATGTCACGACCAATGTCCAGCGGGTCAAAATTGCGCCCGGAGTAAAAGATGTTGAACCGGTGCCAGGTCTCGGGCTGGTTCTCGGAATAAAGGACAGCAAGGTCGTTGTCGCCGCCGTGATGCCGATGGCCCAGGAACGGCCTGAACTCAAATCAGTATCGGCCGGAGATGAAGTTACTCTTGCGTCCGGAAAGAAAATCACGTCCACCAAGGATTTCGTGACGGCGTACGAAGCCGTCAAGATTGGGGATCCTTTCAAGTTTACGGTTCTTCGCGGCGGCAAAGAGTCCGAGATCTCGCTCGCAAAACAGGAAGACAACAACGTCCAGATCATCCAGAAGAAGTAGGAGCCGGCATGACAGTTCGGGCAACCACTCGCATCGCGCTTTTTCTGCTTGGTCTCGGATTCATTGCGTCCGATAAGATTCCGGCTCAAACCGGAACCATGTTCAACCAACGGGACGACCAATATCGGCTGCTGGGACTTAAGCGGGCCAAGGAGGCGTACGAAGTAGCCAAAGCCGATTACGACCGCCAAAAGGCTCTGTTCGATCAGAAAATGATCACCCAGGTGGAGCTTGATCGCTCCAAGGCCAACATGAGTGATGCCGAGGTCAACTACCAGCAGTCTCTGCTGGCGGTCCTGTTTGAGCAGCAGTATGTGACGATCAGCTCCGCAATCAAATATTACGCGCACGATGGCACCCGGCACGTCAAGCTGACGGTGGCCAACGCCTCCGGCGGCGGCGCCGATTTTCAAAAGCTGATCAATATCGATGACAAGCTGTTCCGATCGCTCCAACCTGACATAATCAACAATGTCTATGTCTCGCTCTTGAACACCGAGAATTCCATTATCAGCCAGCCGTACGAATCCAAGATCAATCAATTGCAGTATGGTCAGCCGGCTATTCTGGATTTCCAGCTCCTGCAGGACCTCGATGCCGTCACGGTCTCCCTCATTTATGGCAGCGGCACCCAGCGGTCGATGAAGATTTATCTCCAAAAGGATGTTTCGACTAACAAGGTCGCAGTGCAGTCCGAGCAGTTTTCCCAGGAAGTTGATCTAGGGAAGACCGCTTCGTATGATCTCGGCCTCGAGCTCTTCAGCGGGACGAGCAATACCTTTTCGCTCGATGTCCTGAATCTTCCCATGCAGATAAGCCGGACCTTCAAGGAACCGGCCAGCGGAGCCCGCCTCAGCCAGGTCAAATTCTCCGAAACCACACGGAGTAAACGGGCCTCGCTCGATGTCACCCTCCCCGATCGACCGGGGGACGCCATTGCAATCGACAAGCCGATTGAGTTCTTCGCGGTCGCTGTTCCCCCGGACCGGGCCAGTTCATTTACCGATGACGTCCAAAGTCTGGACCCAGGAGGAGCTGGAGAAACTGGATATCGGGTATGTCAAACTCGAATTGATCCCCCGCGGCAAAGGAATGCTCCTGGTGCGATCCAATCAGCTGTTCCAGACAATCAAAGGCAATCAGTCGGCCGTAATCAGTATGGATCTTGTCAATGAGGGGAGCAACCGGCTGGACAATATTGAATTTCAGTTTGACCTCCCGCTCAATTGGCGGAAACAGGTCGAGCCGGCCAATATCGCCAGCCTCGATATCAACCAGGACACTACCGTTCACCTGACGTTCACTCCGCCGGACAATGTTTCAGCCGGCCGATACGATATCCGCGTCCGCACCAGCGGCCAGTCCGATGGCCAGCCGGTAACCGGGGAGGACAAGACCGTCACCGTGGAAATCCAGCCCTCCAGCAGCCTGTTCGGCACAATCATCATTGTGTTGCTGATAGTCGGGCTGGTCGGAGGGATTGTCGTTTTCGGAGTCCGCCTTTCCCGCAAGTAAGCATGACCCTCATCGATAGGAGTTGCAGACATGACAATCGAAAGTAACACTCCTCCCATTCTGGAGGCGGTACACCTGACCAAGCAATACGAAGATGGCCAACTGGCGTTGGACCACATCTCGTTTTCGATCCGACCGGGGGAAATTTACGCCATGCTCGGGGGGAACGGCGCCGGCAAAACCACTACCATCAATCTGTTTCTGAATTTGATTGAGCCGACTGACGGTGAAGCCCGGATCAAGGGATACATCACTCACCGGGAGCCGCTTCTGGCCAAGCAACATGTCGCGTTCGTTTCCGAAAACGTCATGCTGTATGGAAATTTTACGGCGATCCAGAATCTTGACTACTTCGCGCATCTTGGCGGCAAGACCCACTACTCTAAAGAGGACTACGGCAACGCTCTGCTCCGGGTCGGACTGGCCGAGGATGCCCACCGCAAAAAAGTGCGTGAGTTTTCCAAAGGGATGCGCCAGAAATGCGGTATCGCCATTGCTATTCTTAAAGACGCCCCGGCGATTCTTCTCGACGAGCCGACCTCCGGCCTCGATCCCAAAGCCGGCTATGATTTTGTTCGTCTGCTTGAAGTACTTCGTGATGAGGGAAAAGCAATTCTCATGTCCACTCACGACATCTTCCGGGCCAAGGAAATCGCCGATACGGTCGCGATCATGAACCACGGCAAGATTCTGCTCGAAGAACCGGCGGCCAATATCGCCGACCAGGACCTGGAGAAGCTCTATCTCCGATACATGGCCGGGTACAACTCTGAGACGGTGACGGTGTGAGGCGGACATGTTCAAGACACTAGTCGAAAAAGAAATTCGGGAAATCATCGGCTCAACCAAGTTCGCCATATCTTTCGGCGTCTGCGCGGTGCTGATTCTCCTCGCCTTTTATATGGGGGCGACCAATTACAAAGTAAGCCGGGCGCACTACGAAGCCGCGGTCGCCGAAAACAAGCGCCAACTCGAAGGATTGACCGATTGGTTCGGCGTCCAGCAGTATCGCATTTTCCTGCCGCCGGAACCGGTGGCGACCCTGGTGAGCGGGATTTCTAACGATATCGGCCGGATCACCGAGGTTCGCGGCCGGGGGGAAATGAACTCGTATGAAAGCCGTTTCGGCGAAGAACCGGCGCTGGCCATTTTCCGCTTCCTCGATCTGGAGTTTCTCTTTGGCGTGATTCTCTCGCTCTTCGCCATCCTGCTCTGCTACGATGCCATCTCGGGGGAAAAAGAGCGAGGCACTCTTCGGCTGGTCTTTGCCAACGGAGTCCCAAGGTCTCTGTACCTTGTTGGAAAAATGGCCGGCGCGCTCTTGGCTATCGGCCTCCCCCTAATTGTCTCAATCGCCCTAGGATCGCTCTTGCTCCCGATGCTGGGGGTGCCAATGTCTGCCTCCGATTGGGGAAGACTCGCCATGATTGTCCTCACAGGACTGGTTTATGTCCTCTGCTTTATGGCGATTTCCGTTTTCGTCTCCTCGGTGACGCGAAGATCCGCCAGTTCCTTTCTCGTGCTGCTGGTTGTCTGGGTGGTGTCGGTTCAGTTGGTTCCCCGGGCCTCGGTGCTTCTGGCCGGTCGGATGGTTGATGTCCCCACCACCGACGAGCTCGCCGCCCAAAAGAACAAACTCAGCTCCCAGCTCTGGAGCGAGGACCGCGTGAAGATGGGTAAGTTCCAGCCGACCCAGACTACTGACATGCAGGCCACCATGACGGAATTCAATCAGTTCATGGATCAGCTCGCTAACGACCGTGACGCCAAAATGCAGGAACTCGCCGCCCGTCTCAATGAGGACCGCCAGAACAAACAGAATCGCCAGGCTCAACTTGGTTTTACCCTGGCACGGATCTCACCGGCCGCCTCGTTTACTCTGGGCGCCGATGCCTTGGCCGGGACCGATCTCGGGCTGAAAAATCATTACCGGGATCAGGCCAACCTCTATCAACAGAATTACGCCGCCTTCATAAAGAGCAAGACCGGGTTCAACCCGGGCGGACGGATGGTGATGTTCCGCCAACTCGATGACAAGCAGGAAAAACCGAAACCGATCGATCCTAATGAACTGCCGGCGTTTCAGTACGCCTCGATTCCCTTCAGTGAAGCCATCGGTGAGGCGACACCGGACCTCGGGCTTCTGCTCATTTACAGCCTGATATCGTTCGCCGGAGCCTTTGTGGCCTTTAACCGATACGATCTGCGATAGAAAGTCAGGAGTACTGAAATGCTAAAGACATTAATCCAAAAGGAACTTCGGGCCATTCTCCTCAGCCCAAAATTCCCCGCCACCTTTGCCATCTGTTCCCTCCTGATCATCCTCAGCGTCCTGATCGGCATTCGCGAATACCGGACTTCAGTCAAGCAGTACGAAACCGGACGCCAACTGACCGACCAGCTGATGCGGGAACAGACCAACTGGTCATCCGTCCACAACAAGGCGTTCCGAAGTCCCGATCCGATGCAAATCTTTGTCTCCGGCGTGACTTTTGACCTGGGGCGCTGGTCCTTTATCGACAACGACAACAATTCCCGCCTCCAGAACAGCGTCTATTCCGAAGATCCGATCTTCGCCGTCTTCCGCTTCATGGACTTTTCGTTTATCGTCCTGATTGTCCTGTCGCTGCTCGCGATTGTCTTTACTTATGATGCCGTCTGCGGCGAGCGGGAATCCGGCACCCTTCGGCTCGTCTTCTCGCACGCCATCCCCCGGGCGAACTACTTGATCGCCAAATGCACCGGCGCCTGGCTCGGTCTGATTGTGCCGATGCTGATTCCGATCTTGATCAGCTTGCTCTTGCTTCAGATCTTCAGCGTGCCGTTTACCGGAACCGATTGGCTGCGGCTGATTCTCCTCATGGCGGTCTCCCTCTTGTTTCTGACCTTCTTTGTGGTCTTCGGCGTCCTCATGTCCGCGCTGACCAAACGCTCGTCGATTTCGTTTCTCCTGAGCCTCATGGGCTGGGTTCTGTTCGTCTTCATCATCCCGCGAATGGGTATTCTGGCCGCCAGTCAGATTGTCCCGGTCCCATCAGTGGCGGAAATCGAAGGCCAGAAAGAAACATATGCCAAGGACAAATGGCTGCAGTACAACGAGGGAATGAATAATCGGATGGAGTCCCAGGCCCGTCACAATGGTCAATCAGATAGTCTTTCGGATAAAGATATGTGGGCGCGAATTCAGGCTGAAGACTCCCTTCGGAAGGATGTCAGTTCGAGCATCGAAGCATATGAAACCAAACTGCTCGATGATCAGCGCCGCGCCCAGACGACTCAGCAGAGCCTCGGATTCAGCCTCTGCCTGTTTTCCCCTGCTTCGGCGTTCCAACTTGCCGGAATGACGCTGTCCAATACCGATATCGGCCTCAAACAGCGGTACGAAGAAACCATGAACCGGTATCGCAACGACTTTCAGGCTTACGTCGAGAAGAAACAGGTCGACCAGCCCGGCACCAGCCGGTTCACGATCCAGATCGACTCCAAAAGCGGTTTCAAGATGAATGTTCCGAACAGCCAGCAGGAACTTGACCTGAGCGATCTCCCGCGCTTTGATCCCCCCGGCTGGCTGGCCGGCGCCGCATTGGGAAAAGTGGCTATCGATGTCGGCCTGTTGATCTGTCTTATTTTTGCCGCCTTTGCCGGAAGCTGGGTAGCGTTCATGCGGTACGATTTGCGCTAAGCGGCGGCCAAACCACTCTAGTTGCTTCAGGCCAACCGGATTTCTGCTTGATTCTGAGCTGAAATCCGGTTTGCATGGTGGTGATGATTTCGGATAAGTCCCCACATGCGGGGGAATTCAAGCAGCTCCTGCCGACCCAATTGCCGGCGAAGGAATGGGATGTGGCCATCATTGGTGGCGGCCCGGCCGGCTCGACCGCCGCTATTCTGCTCGCTCGTCATGGCTATTCCGTACTCCTGATCGACAAGGCACACTTTCCCCGCGAAAAAGTGTGTGGTGATATCTTGCTCCCGGACACGATGAAAGTCCTCGACCGCCTCGGATTGGGTGAAGCTGTGCGGGCGGTCGCCTGTAGCCTGGGGAGCCTTCGCGGCGTTTCCCCTTCAGGGATCGAGTTCACCGTCACCGGCGGCTACTACAGCCTCAAGCGGGAGCAGTTCGATCACATTTTGTTCACTGAGGCAGCCCGAAGCGGCGCCTGTTGTTGCCGGGCTGATGTACTAGGCGTCGTTACCAAAAACGATCAGTCGATTTCGATTAATTTTCGAAACGGAGAGACACTTAAGGCTCGAGTCGGCATCATCGCCACCGGCGCTGACGTTGCTCTCGCCCGGCATGCGGGCCTGGCTTCCCAATGCAAAGTTAACGCCGTGGCAATGCGCTGCTATATCCGATCCAGCCATGAAATTGCCGAAGGGATCCTCTGTTACCATCGCGAAATCATACCGGGGTACGCCTGGATTTTTCCGCTTGGGCACGGCCTCTATAATGTCGGGTGTGGCGTAACCTTGTCGGAATCCAAACAGTACAACCTTAAACGCATGTACCAGACTTTCATCGCCGAGTATTCGCCCGCCTGTGAGCTTCTCTCCCATGGCGAACAGTTGGCGCATTTGGGGGGTGCGGCCATTCAATTTGGGCTTGGGGGCGCGGCGGATTCGATCAACGGCCGGGTGCTGGCTATTGGCGAAACGATCGGCACCACGCTTCCGTTCACTGGCGAGGGGATCGGGGCCGCCATGCGTTCGGCGGAAGTGGCTGCCGAGACAATCCATGAGGCTTTCACCTCGAATGACATTACCCACCTTTCCCGATATCCGCTCCGGCTGGCGGAATTGAAGCCGTTATTCCGTGGCTATGAGGCTGCCCAGCGGTGGCTCCGGTACCCCCGGTTTAACGACTTCGCCGCACGAAGAATCAGAGCGAGCCAATATCTACAGAAACTGTGCAGTGGAGTTGTGGCCGGCGACACCGATCCGCATGAGATTTACTCTTTTGGGGGAATTCTAAAATCGTTCTTCCGGTGAAAGTTCGCGACACCCGGCTATTTGTGGCGGAGCTCGATAATGAAGTGGCTGGCAAAAATCCGGCGGAATTCTTCTGGTAAAGATCGCTCGATATCCAGCTTCAGAGCGGACTTGCAAAGATCTCCAAGCTCCCTGCCCCGCACCTGTTGATTGCCGGTCTGCTGAGCCAAGAGATAATGCACCAGGGCATAGCCCGGATTATCAGCCAGAACTTTTATCTTCATCTTCAATCCGCGAAGCGATCTATCCAATGACTCCAGACCAACCAGTGTAACAAAGTAGCCGTCCGGCTTTTGGCGCTTTAATTGATAGCGGGCCGAGAGCATCGGATTCTCGACATTGTTTACCACCACAAGTATCCGCCCGGCTGGTTTCAGCACTCGCACCGCCTCTTGCAATGTCCGAGTTCGCTCTTCCTCTGGAAGATGCTCCAGCAATCCAAAACAAATTATGACATCAAAGGACCGATCATTGAACGGCAAGTTCGACGACTCGGCATGCACCGTGGTCACTCGTTTGGTCAGCCGGGCCGATACTGCAGATTTGGCCAGTTTGTCCAGCATCGCTCCGGAGTTATCCAGCGCGACTACTTCGGACCCCCGCTTGGCCAGCAGCAAACTGATTCGCCCGATTCCGGCCCCAAGGTCCAGCACCCTCTTTCCGCGCATCTTCTGTCCGAGATACTTGAGAAGAACCTGCCTCTCCCATTCATCATACGCGTGATTGATTTCAGGCGGCGCGTTGTACGTCAGAACGGCGGCCAGCGGATTGGTTGAGGCGAGTCGGCGCGACCAGAATTGTTCCGCCCGACGCCGATCGTAGGAAGGCGCCTTCTTTTGTGCTTTCCCCATTCTTATTGCCATAGTCGGCGAAGTTGATCTTGTTCGCGCAGGGCCCGTTCATAGTCATCCGGACGTCCGACATCAAGCCAGAATCCATCGTACGGATATTGCCTCACCGGCTGATTCTGCCGGAGCAGCTCCAGAATCAACTGATCAAACCCGAACGGCTGTCGGTCCGGAACAAACTGAAGGACCTCTCGTGAGAAGGCATACAGCCCCATCGATACCGCAAAATCATACTCAGGCTTTTCCCGAAACCCAGTCACCCGATTTTCGGCATCGGCCTCCAATACCCCAAAATCAATTCTTTCGGTCCGTTTCTGCGTGGCCACCGTAACGAGCGCCCCGGAACGCCGGTGTGCCTCAAGCAAGTCGGCGACTTTGAGGTCGGTGAGAATGTCGCCATTGGCGACTATGAAATGCTCCGGAAGATTGTCAATGAGAGTTAACGGGCCGATGGTCGAAAGCGGCCGATCTTCGACCACATAGCAAATCTCCAGCCCCAAGCCGTGACCGTCGCCCAGAACCGCCATGATCAAATGGGCGAGATGGTTGACCGCCAGGTGAACTTTGGTTACGCCCGAACGCTTGAGCGTGCGCAGGAGAATCTCTATGATTGGCGTATTGCCGATCGGCACCAGAGGTTTGGGAATCTCGTTGGTGTAAGGCTGAAGTCTCGTCCCTTTTCCGCCGGCTAAAACAACCGCTTCCATCGTCTCACTCACACGTTCCGGTAGCGCGGATTGTCCGGCTCCTGAATCAGTCCGGTTCTCAAAGCGCTCACAATCTCCGCAATGCCGTCAGGAACCTTTCGGCAGACCTGGAAGCCGAGCTTTTCCTTAATCCGGGAAAAATTCACGCGATAGTCGCGCGGATCCTCGGCTTTCTGAATATAGGACACCAGGTGGCCGACTTCCCCGACCTGCTTGCCGATCGCTTCTGCCAGCATTTGTTTTTGATAGTTTTCTCCGGTATCCCCGACATTGAACGCCTGCCCGGCTACCACCTCATCATCAGCTTCAAGGGCCGCGCAACAGGCGCGGGCCAGATCGGATACATGGCAATACGGGCGCCAGAATCTTTCGCCGAAGATTTCGAGTTTTCGCCCAAGGGTCAGGTCTCTGGTAAATTCATTTACCGTCAGGTCAAATCTCATCCGGCCCGACAACCCGAACGCCGTGGCAAAACGCAAACAGACAGGCGAGAATTCCCCGCTGCGGTGCTCCGTCAGGTACTTTTCAAATCCGACTTTTAGTTCGGCATACAGCGAGACCGGATGAAGTTCCGAGTTTTCATCCACATACCCGTTCGGATCCCGCATCTTGCCATAATTGCTGCAGGTGGACGCGAAGATAAACCGGGGGACTTTGTGTTTCACCGCCAGGTCGCAAAGAGTTTGAGCGGCATCCCTATTTACGGCGCGAGCCAGGTCCGGCTGTTTGGCGCAGGATGGATCCCCGACAATGGCGGCCAAATGTATTATTCCGGCAATATTTTCGAGGAAAGTTTCGAGTTGGCTGCGATCGCGCATGTCGGCGACCCGAAGATCGAGCTGCGGCGATGAAGCAAACGGCAGGAGCGCTTCTCCCCCGTATACCAACTTGTCCAGCACCCGCACGCGATAGCCTCGCGCGAGCAGAAGGGTCACCACTTGCGAGCCGATATATCCGGCCCCGCCCGTGACCAAAATAATCCGGTCAGCTTTTGATTGTCCGGAGCTCACAACTTGCCAAGTGTCTGGCGCGCGATTTGAAGGTTCTCTCCGACCAGCCCCAATTCAAGCCCCTTCTGGAGATTCCCCTTGGCGCCATCCCGCTTGCCGTTGTACTGGGACATCCCAAGATAATAGAACGCCAGGGCATCGCCGGGGTAAGCCGTGACCGCCGATTGGGCCGCTCCCATCGCCAGATCGTACCGCCCCCCTTTGTAGTAGACGTAGGCGAGGTTGAGAACAGGGCGCATCGACAGCTTCCCATAATAGAGCGCCTGCCGGGCGAGATTTTGCGCCCGACTCGGGTCGGTATTTTCATCCGCCAAAATCCGCGAATAGATCAGGCTCGCCGCTTCATCCGACGGCAATCTCTTCAATATATCCTCGAAAATCTTCTTGGCGTCCTCCTTCTGACCCAGCGCGTACATGGCGCGTCCGCGATATGCCATCAGATATGAGTTTTGCGGATCAAGTTTCAAACCCCGTTCCGCAAAATCACGGCTCGCCTGCGCATCACCGATTTGGTATGATACTTCGGACGCCAGCATCAGGGCTTCGGAATTCTCCGGAGACAAACTGACGCACAGCGAGGCGATTCGCTTGGCTTCATCGGCTTTCCCCTGCCGCAACAGTTCCCGCGCGATATCATCGGCCCGTGCTATTTCACCCTTGGCGAGCGGAAAGCTCTTCTCGAACGCACCGAGACCGTCAGCTGTTTTCCCCAGAGTAACATCACAGAGCCCCTTCAGTAGTCCGGCCTCAGGATACCGGTCGGCAAAGCCGGGAAATTCTGCAAATACGGCGGCGGCCTCGCTGAATTTACTCTCGCGAATGGCATTCCTGATCATGCCGAACACCGGTTCCGGGAGCTGGGGATCGACCTTGAGCGCCTGCCGATACATCAGGTTGCCCTTTTCTGCGCCCCGTCCGGTGGCTTCACTGAGCGTCTGACCCGCCTTGATCAACCAGACCGGATTCTGTGCGTTGGCACTCACCAGGCTGTCGATCTTGCGGTCGAACGGTTTGCGCGACGAATCGGCCAACAGCTCTCCGGCCGACATGATCTGAAAACGGGGAAGCGTTTCGCGCCAGCCTTTGAGCGAGTCAAGTTGCTGTCGAACTTCCAGGGGCGGGTACGGCCAGGTGATCCGTTTGATGATTTCCCAATGCACGAAATCGCGGAACGGCGGGTGAACCCCCTTCTCGTCGGACAGGGCACGGGCGCTCGCCACATTCAGCGCGACAAAACCCAAATCCCCGACCGACCGATATGCCTCGGTATTAAAGAAAAAAGTTGAGTAAGCCCCAGGACGAAGCGTGGCCAGTGTGTCGGCCAGACTGTTGAGCCGGTCCCGCTCGTCCGCCCCCCGCCAATAAAAGAGCGAAAGGATCGTCGTGGGGATGCTGCTCTTGTCCTTCTGGGCCATCTCCGCCACATATTTGCGTGCGGATGAAAAATAACCGTGCTTCAGACTCCGCTGAAACTGCAGAAATCCATAATAGTCGTTTTGCGCCAGTTCATAGGAGCGAGCCCCGGCCCAAAGGGACGAGTCAATCAGCCCTCTCTCTTCATAATAATCAGCCAAAGCCAGCATGAAATCGGGTGTCTCGGGACCTTGCTTTCGGGCCTCCGCAACCGAAGCGGCCGCGTCGTCAAATAGATGCGAAATAACCTGCAGCCTCGCCTTCAACAAATCCCCAAGACTCTTGTCCAGGCCTACCTTCAGCGCTTCGCCCAGCGACTGCTCGGCCCTCTGGTACATTCCGGCCCCAATCTGCGCCTGAATCAGGCGGAACCGGGCGGTACTGTTTCCCTTTTCCAGTTCCGACCAGCGGCGAGCCGCCTCGGCCGCTTCTTCCGGAGAGTCCAAAAGAGTAAAGATTCGGTTGAGGGCCTCGTCGACCACACCGGAATCCGGGAAATGACTAACCGTAATCAAGTAGGCCTGCAGGGCATCGTAATACATCATCTGATGTTCGAAACTCACCCCGCGGCCGTATGTGGTGCCGAACCCTAGCGAGTCGGTCTTGGCGAGCTTGGCCAGCAGGGAATCGGCCGCATCGAACTGATAGGCGTCAACCTTGTCCATAGCCTCCCCATAAAGCCCCCCTCGTTTGGGGCCGGAAGTTTTGGAGCATGATACGATTGCTATGAGCAAAAGGCTGATCGCGCAAAAAGAGCTGAATCGGTGCATGAATAAATCTCTCCGTCTAACCCTTAGATAGACAACATCTTAATGTCCTGAGATGACTCGACTCGGCAACCCCAGGGCGATGCGGTAGCAAAAACTATGCTAAAGGTCACGAAAGTTTTTGTATAAAACATTAAAACGCAATATAATGGTTCGGATGATACTGGAATCCAAGTCCTTATACAAGTACTATCGGAAACGGGCGGTCGTTAATGACGTCTCGCTTTCCGTTAATCCCGGCGAAGTGGTCGGGCTGCTTGGCCCCAACGGAGCCGGCAAAACCACCACCTTTTACATGATTATCGGGTTTATTCACCCCGATGGTGGCGCGGTCAGCCTCGGTGAAAAGGACATCAGCCGCCTCCCCATGTATCGCCGCGCCCAGCTCGGCATCGGCTATCTCGCCCAGGAGGCTTCGGTCTTCCGCAAGCTTTCGGTCGAGGACAATATCCGAGCCATCCTCCAGTTTCGCAGTATGACCCGCCAGCAGCGGAAAGACCGTCTCGAAGAACTGCTTCGTGAACTCGATGTCACTCATCTTCGCAAGCACAAAGCGTATACTCTATCGGGAGGGGAACGGAGGCGGGTGGAAATTACCCGGACGCTGGTTAATGAACCCAAGTTTATCCTCCTGGATGAACCGTTCGCCGGGATCGACCCGATCGCCGTCGAAGATATTCAGCGGATCATCAACCGCCTGGTGGAACGTGGACTCGGAGTCTTGATCACCGATCATAACGTCCGCGAGACCCTGTCCATCTGTCATCGCGCCTACATTATGTGCGACGGCAAAATTCTGAAAGCAGGGACCTCGGAATTTTTGGCCAATGATCCGGAAGCCCGGAAAATATACCTGGGCGAGAAGTTCAAATTGAACTGAGAGTGCTATTTCGGGGCATTGAGCAATTAATGAACGAACTGTCCTGATGGGATAAATCCGGGAGAGCGCAGTCCGATATTCTATCATAAAGGGAAGACACCACCGAGACAGGACAGACATCGATTCTGACGGATTCGTATGAAGATAGAGATTAAACAAGTCCCCGGCCTGCAGCAGATTCTGGCGCCGCAGCTGATTCAATCCCTCAAGATGCTTCAGATGCCGATTCTCCAGCTCGAACAAACCTTGCGCCAGGAACTCGCCATCAACCCGCTTCTCGAAGAAGTCGAAGAACTCGAAGAGACCACCGACCAGACGCCCGAGCAGACGCTCGAAGCTCCCGAACAGGAAATTACTGAGCCCAAAGCCGATGAGACCGTCAAGGACAAGATCGACTGGGACAGTTATCTTTATGACGAAGAAGAAGGGTACCGCGTTCGCGAACCGAAAGAACCCGAAGAAGAACGGTTCGAAGGAGTCACCCGCCAGGTCGAAAGCCTCTACCAGCACTTGCTTGAACAGCTCAGCTTCTTAAAACTTTCCGATGAAGACCGCCTGATCGGCGAATACATTTTGGGAAATATCAACTCCGACGGTTACCTGGCGATCAGCATTCCGGAAATGGCCGCCGAGCTCAAAATCGAAGCCGTCAAGATCGAAGAGATTCTCAAGGTTATCCAGAAATTCGACCCGACCGGTGTCGGCGCCCGGGATCTTCGCGAATCGCTCTTGATTCAACTGAAGGAAAAAGGTCTGGAAAACAGTCTGGCGTACCGGATTGTCGACGAGCATATCAAGGACCTCGAGAAGAAATCAATCCTCCAAATCGCCAAAATGCTGGGGGTTCCCTTCGAGAAAACCCAGAAAGCCATGGAAGTGATCAAGGGGCTCGCCCCGACCCCTTCCCACGGGAGATTCGACAGCGGCGCCATGCCGGTGATCCCCGATCTCGTCGTTGAGCGCTGCGGCGAGGAATACGAGGTCTTCCATAATGACCGCAATGTCCCCCGGCTCCGCATCAATTCCGGGTACAAAGAGCTGATCAAGCGCGGCAACACCACCGCCAAAGATACCAAAGATTATGTCCGGCAAAAATTAGAGCAGGCCCGCTGGCTGCTGAACGCCATCAACCAGCGCCGCTCCACCATGATTCGCGTGATGGAAGCGATTATCGAGGAACAGAAAGAGTTTTTCGAAAAAGGGTCCGCCTTCCTCAAGCCGCTCATCATGGATGACATCGCCCGCAAGGTCGACATGAATGTCGCCACCATCAGCCGCGTCTCTAGCGGCAAATATGTTCAGACGCCTTTGGGTGTCTATGAAATCAAGTATTTCTTCAATTCCGGAATCGCCAATGAAGACGGCGAGGATCTCTCCAAGCGTTCCATCAAGCAGCGGATCGAGGAGATTATTCGGGCCGAAGATCCTGAAAAGCCGCTCTCCGATCAGGACATCTTCAAACGCCTCAAAGACGAACGGATCAAGCTCGCCCGTCGCACCGTCACCAAGTACCGCGAAGAACTTGGCCTCAAACCGGCTCGCTTCCGTAAGCGCGTTGCCTGAGTTGTTTGGACCGCGAGACGATCCCGACTCGAGTATTATTCGCGGAATACAACTTACAGTCCCACAATATGATAGCGATCACGGACAGTCGCCTCGCTAATCGCGACAAATTCTCTGGCAAATCTTAAGAGTTATGTTTGACCTGATATCGGAAACAGATATCATTATTCCAGAGACTAAAAAGGGAGTCAAACGTACCAAGTAATATGGGTAGCGATCGATGCCGGCAATTGTGTGACCGGCCTTGCCCTGTGTGTTATCGACCTCTAATCAGTGTAATTGCATGGGAAAGGAGCCTATGACCATGAAAATCAAGCTCACGGCACGGCATTTTGATTTGACGCCGGAGATCCGGGCGCATGCTGAGGAGGAGTTAGACGGCCTGAACCGCTTCTTTGAGCATATCATCTCGGCCGAAATGATTATGGATGTCGCGCGACACCGCCGCCTCGCGGAGATTAAAGTCAAAGTCTCCCGCGATACTTTGACCGGCAGCGGAGACAGTGACGATCTCAACAAATCCATTTCCCTGGCGATCGACAAAGTCAAGACGCAGCTCATCAAATACAAAGAGCGGCTTAAAGACAAAGATATTGACGAAATCACTTCGACCGAATCGGCCCTAACGAGGCCGGCGACCAATCCGGATGAAGTTGATGTGTAGATAAGCAGAGTTTGCTGAAAAGCCGCCCCTCACCGGGCGGCTTTTTTTTGTCCAAACAAATACTCTTCGGCCAGATAATAGCAGACTTGCGCTTCGAAATTCAAAGCGGCGATTATTTCATCCGGCAGCCGACCGTCTGAGAGTTTGAGAAACTCAAACGAACTGAATTCACGCGAACGGGCTGGAAGCTGCTCCATCCGCAGGCTCATCTGTTCTCTCGTCAGATTCGCCTCCACCAGGGCAAAGAGCTGCGGTCTCTCCCCTCTCAATATCTCCAATCCATATCCGAGCGGTCGGATTCGATACTCGCCGGCGCTGAGTCCAAGTTCTTCGTGCAACTCTGCTTCCAATGACTTAACCATCAACTGCTCCAGATTATCGCAATCGGTCCGCCAATCGACCGACCCGGCCACCGATGGTCCCAGAGAACTCTCCAGCGACGCCAGTTTCTCCGATCGGGTTACTTGAAGCAGGCACACTCCGTCTTCGTCCCGAATCAGCACATACGCCGCGACTCCAAGACAGACCGCAAGCCGGTTCTTCTCAAAGGAATGATCGGGATTTATCCGAAGCAGATAATGCCGCAAGGTCCCGCCCCAGTCCACGAACAACTCGTGCTTCAAATCAAAAGCGAAGCAGCTTCCGGCCTGGTCTCCGTAGCTGGCCGGCTGGACCCTCATAACCATATTTCCACCGCGTTGGTCAAACGACACCAGTTTCATCACCGGCGGACCGTCATACAACCGTCCCTCAGACCGCAGTTGGGTCTCTACGTAACGGGAGAATTCCGCGATCCGGGGATCGTCGAAGACGAACGTCGATTCCAGACAGTGAACTTGAATGTTGGCGGGGTTCAGTGAATTCGCTTCGAAAAATCGGACGAGATCGAAATAGGCCGACCTGAACTGGCGCTCTGCTCCGACTAATCGTGACCGGAGCAACTTTGTATTGCTGTAATACTGCCGGAGAACCGCCGGCAGGTTTTCGTGGTCGAGATATCTGCTCATGCCAGGAACAGCAGCGCCACGCCGAGAACTGCGACCACTGCTCCGGCGATTGCCCGCCAGGTTACTTTTTCGCGGTAGTACAATATGACGGTAGGGATAATGAGAACCGGGGTGGTGGAATTCAAAGTCGCTGCGATACCGGCTTCGATATGCGCTACCGCCACCAGGGACATCCAGACCCCCAGAAACGGTCCAAAAAATGCTCCGCCCAGAGTATACGCCATGGCCCGGCGATTCTTGCTCGAGGCCACCGTCTCCGACAATTTCCCCCGGGCGAAAATTGAAAACAGCCAGATTATGATCATCGCCGAGGTGATCCGAACATAGGATGCCTGCAACGGCGCTACCGTTCCGCCGGCGGCCAGCATCCCTTTCTTGGAGAACACCAGCCCCGCGGCCTGCGACAGCGCCGCGACCAGGGCGAGAAGAATTCCCTTGGTGAGCGTGCCGGCGTCGGGATGACTTTCATGCAGAGTGCTGGTATGATTATGTCGCTCCGACACCACCCAGCTGATACCCGCGATGGTCAGGGAGATTCCGAGCAGATCGATCAGCTTCAATTTCTCCCCCAGGAAAAGCCAGGCGATGGCGGTCGCCCAGATCGGCGTCGAAGCCAATATCAGGGTGGCCAGACGGGGGCCGATCATGACGAGCGCCTTGAAACCGCAGCCATCGCCGATCACCAGTCCGATCAGGGCCGAGAGCGTTAGCCAAAAAATCTGAGCCGAATTTAGTCCCAGCGGCCATGGAGATCCGGTGGTTATCAGAAGAACGATCGTATAGATACCAAACGCGAATACCAGCCTGATCTTATTGACATGAAACGACCCGATCAGTTTGCCGGCTTCGGAGAAAAATACAGCCGTAAATGACCAGAAAAGGGCGGTCGAGAGAGCGGCTAGTTCACCAAGGTACTGCATCTATAGATGTCCACTTCACGGAAGCCGCCAAGATACGTCGACCCACTCGTTTCTGCAACGGATGTCCCTCCGCGCCCACCTCACTCGAACTCCCCTCTCAATTTGACATCTCCCGCGTTTTTCGCTATATTTGCCTCAAAGGGGAGAAACGATTGAGCCCAAATTGAACACACCCAGAATCCGGTGTCCGATCAAGTTTTTCCGACTAGCGCTCGATCATGACGGGCCTTCTGTTTTGCGTCATCGGGGGCTCGGTGTTTGCCACTTCGCCAGTGGTCATTCGGGGACACGTTGTTGATACCGCCGGGGCGCCGGTCGGCGGAGCTACCGTTACCGCCTTCGATACCGGCATCAAACTGGCCGCTGCCGAGTGCTCGCAAACCGGCGCCTTCTCGCTCACGCTCAATGTCCCTCCCGGAACCGTCATCTCCATTCGTGCCACCGCGGTAGGGTTTCACGAAGGGACCGTCACTGTTACCGCGGCGCCGGACAGTCCCAGTGTGACCATTGTCTGTTCTTCCAGGATTATCGAACGCTCCGGCATCGAGGTTACCGCCAATCGTCCCGATGTCGTGTCGGCCTATCGATGGAACAGTGCTGAAATCGACCATGGGGCAACCAGTTCTGTGGTGCAGAGTAATCCCCTGGCGGTAGTGCGACATCCCCAAATGGCCCATTTCGGCCTCAACCTGGCTTCGCAGTTTCGGATCGATGGCAGTATCCCGCGCTACTACCTGAATGGCATGTCGATCGGCGCCGATCCGACTCATTTCGGCATCTTCGCGGTCGTGCCCGCCCCGGCGGTCAATCAACTGTATTTCTCTCCGCAAGGAACGCCGGCCTCTTATCCAGTGCCCTCGGTCATCGATTTCCGCTCGACCAATCAGTTCACGGTCAAACACCAGGGGGAAGCTTCCCTGTCGGTGGTCGATGGTACCGCCTCGTACCTCTGGTCGACCGAGCAGTATTTTGCGTCGGCGACCGTCCGCCGATCCCTGATGGACAAACTGGCCAGCCAGGTCAATCTCGGCAGCAGCCGGCATGAAATCCCGGTACCGGACTTCACCGATCTCTTCCTTGGCCTGGGACTGAAGATTTCGAACAGCCTGAGGGTGTTGTACGACCAGTACCACGTCAGCGATGCGCTTGAATACGCCCTCTCTCAAAAATCCGGCGCCCTGGGAGAGGTGGTCACCAATCAGGAAAGCTCGGAAGATCACGCTTCTATCAAGCTGGCTTACGCTTCGGGGGACTGGACCAGTTCAGGGTCGGTCGGGTTCAGAAACGGCCACCGCACTTTCACCGCCTATCCGACCATCTTTGCCCCCAACGATCTGTTCGCCAATTTCGGCGAAAATACCGGAACTATCTCGCTAACGGAGATATCGGTTATGCGCATGGGATCTTCGATCTCAAGGCCGGCGTAGAGTACGAGGCGATCCCGAACATGGAATTGCACCTGCGCCAGAATTTCTGGAACCTGCTCTCGCCCTTTGCCCATAGCGATAACCTGAATCTGTTCCAGTCGGCCGTGAATGAATTCTATGCGGTTTATGATGGCTCCATCGGCGGCTACAGCGACGGCATCTATGCCACTGGGGCGATCCGGCTCGGACGATTCCTTTTTGAGAATGGCGTGCGCTATGAGACTTTTTCGTACCTCAGGCGCCCCAATGCCGTTGCCACCCGCCACGCCCTCAAGCTTACCACTGGCAACAACAGCGATCTCAAACTGTTCTACGGGACTTTCTTTGAGACTCCCATTACCACCGCGATGGAATCATATCAGGTCCCAGTCAGGATCGACCTGGTCAATCTCCTGCCGATCAAAACCTGGCTCGCCACCGGTTCGTACCGGTACGGCCCGATGACGGTCGAGCTGATGGACAAGGAAATTTCCAACCAGCCGGTTTTGACGCCGGACTTTGCTCACATCTGGATCGACACGGTGCACCAATCATTCTGGGATCCTCGTTTCCTCCAGGTGCACTCAGCCGGCAAATCAACCTTTGCCGGCGTCTCGATCGCGCTTGATCTCCCGCACGCGGTCTCGCCGAGGATGGATTGGTACTTGTCATACGCCTATAGCCGCGCCCGCAAAATTATCAGTGGCGTCGATATGCCGCATGACCTCGATGCCCCGCACCGGTTTGTTGCACAGGTCGATTATCGGGCAAACAAGGCGCTCCAGTTTGGCGGCGAGTGGCAGATTCATACCGGGTATCCGTACAGTCCCCACCGCTCGTATATCGTCGGTTACGGCGAACATATTGCGGAGTATGTCGAGGATCTGCAGGAGCAAAACACGCTGCGCTTCCCGGTCAATGCGAGCCTGAATATTCACGCTTCCTGGGAATTTGGGCGCGCGAGCGTCTACCTGGCGATTATCAACGTAACCAACCATGCCAACGCCATGATCAGTTCCGGATCGGAACTGATTTACGACTCCGGCCTGATCCCCAATATCGGCTTCCGCTACCGGTTCTAACCAAACGAAAGCGGCAGGCCTTTTGGACCCGCCGCTCTATCTCAAATAACCGGATTTGGCTGGTTGAACTATTCTTCCTTCACCACCCGCGCGACGTCTGTCACCAGATCGTCTTTCCCCAGACTGATCAAGCGCACCCCCTGGGTATTCCGGCCGATCACTTTGATATCCTTCACCGATTGCCGGTTGGCTATCCCCTTCTTGGTGATCAGAATCAATTCGTCATCATCGAGCACTTCCTTGATCGAAACCACTTCGCCGTTCCGATCCGAAGTCTTCACGTTGATAATTCCCTTGCCGCCCCGGTTGGTGATCCGGTAGTCATCGATCGAGGTCCGCTTGCCGTAGCCGTTCTCAGTCACCACTAGCAGCGAACTATCTCGTTTCACCACTACCATCCCGACCACGAAGTCCTTGGCTTCCAGTTCGATTCCCTTGACCCCGTACGCCGTGCGCCCCATTGCGCGCACTTTCTCTTCGTTGAATCGGATCGCCATCCCCTTGCGGGTCGCCAGCACGATTTCAAACGTCCCGTCGGTAATGGCTGCGCCGATCAATATGTCATCCTTCTCCGAGAAGTCCATCGCGTTCACGCCCGCTTTGCGCGGATTGGAAAACGCATCCAGGCTGGTCTTCTTGATAATACCGTCGCGCGAAGCCATCACGATAAACTTGTCCGCATCGAAGGTCCGCACCCGGCAAAATGAGGCGATCCGCTCTTCCGCCGGCATTTGGCACATATTGATGATCGGTTTCCCCTTGGCCATTTTGCCGCCGATCGGAATCTCGTGCACTTTCACCCAATAGCATCTTCCCTTGTCCGAGAAGAACAGGATATAGTCATGCGTCGAGGCGATAAAGAGATGCTCCGCGAAATCATCTTCCTTCGTCTCGATTCCGATGACTCCCTTGCCGCCCCGCTGCTGCTTGCGGTACGCCGAGACCGACAACCGCTTCACATACCCCTGGTGGGAAATCGTAATCACCATCTCTTCTTCGGCGATCAGATCCTCCACCGAGAGTTCTTCGGCGGCGTCCTGGATTTCGGTCCGGCGGTCGTCGCCGTACTTCTTCGCCAGCTCTTCGACTTCATCCTTAATGATTTTCATCCGAAGCGCCTTGGATTCCAGAATCGCCTTGTACTCGCTGATCTTCTTGATCAGTTCGAGATATTCCTGCTCGATCTTATCCCGTTCCAGCCCGGTAAGGCGCTGCAGGCGCATATCGAGAATGGCGTTGGCCTGAATCTCCGACAGCTTGAACTGCTTCATCAATCCTTCGCGCGCGGTCGGGACATCTTTGGAGGCCCGGATCAGCTTGATCACCGCGTCGATATTATCGAGCGCAATCTTGAGCCCCTCAAGGATATGCGCCCGCTCTTCGGCTTTCCGAAGGTCATACTTGGTCCGTCGGACCACCACTTCGTGGCGGTGATTGATAAACGCCTGGATCAATTGCGTCAGGGTGAGTGATTTTGGCACTCCGCCATCGAGCCCCAGCATGATCACGCCGAACGTGGTCTGCATCGTGGTGTGAGAATAAAGCTGGTTGAGGACCACTTCCGGCGGTACTTCGCGGCGAAGTTCGATCACAATCCGCATGCCGTCACGGTCCGACTCATCTCGGAGATCAGTGATCCCGTCCAGTTTTTTGTCCCGAACGAGATCGGCGATTTTTTCCAGAAGGTTCGCTTTGTTCACCTGATACGGCAATTCGTTCACGACAATCGCATCTTTGCCGTTCTTCATGTGCTCGATAATCACCCGCGCGCGGACCATGATGTGCCCTTTGCCCGTGGTGTACGCTTCGCGGATGCCGGCCCGGCCGTTGATAATCCCGCCGGTCGGAAAATCAGGTCCCGGGACCAGCTCGATCAACTCATCATTGGTAACTTCGGGATCTTCTATCACCCGAATAATGGCCGAAGAGATCTCTCTCAAATTGTGCGGCGGGATATTGGTCGCCATACCGACCGCGATCCCCGAACTTCCGTTGCACAGCAAATTCGGAAACTTTCCGGGAAGCACTTTCGGCTCTTGCAAGGTCCCGTCGTAGTTCGGCATGAAATCGACCGTCTCTTTGTCCAGATCAGCCAGCATTTCGACTGCGATTGGGGTCAAACGTGCTTCGGTATATCGCATAGCGGCCGCTTCGTCGCCGTCGACCGAGCCGAAGTTCCCCTGCCCGTCCACCAGCGGATACCGCATGTTGAAATCCTGCGCCATGCGCACCAATGTCGGATAAACCACCTGTTCGCCGTGGGGGTGGTAGTTACCCGAAGTATCGCCGCAGATTTTCGCGCACTTACGATGCGCCCGTCCAGGGAACAGCGAGAGATCGTTCATCGCCACCATGATGCGCCGGTTCGAGGGTTTCATGCCGTCGCGGATATCCGGCAAGGCGCGGTTGGTGATGACCGACATGGAGTAATCGAGATACGAGTTCTTCATCTCGTCTTCGAGGAAGATGGTCTCGATTTTTTGTCTTTCCAGAGAAGCCATGTACTGGGCTTTCCTTTATGGTTAGTACGTTTCTTCCAACACCGTCATTGTTCACGCGAATTCTCATTCGCGCCGAATCCCGCCTCAAGCGGGACGAGGATAACTAAATCGTTCATGCACGACGTGGCAATCTCTTCTTCGTCATTGCGAGCCGCAGGCGAGAATCCAGACCTCGCGTCATTGCGAGGAATCCAGCGTCTCACGCTGGATGACGAAGCAATCTGCCCCTTAACTCGGCACCCAACTCCTCTCACTGTCATTGCGAGGAGCCCCGCGCATTTCTCGCGCGGGACGACGTGGCAATCTCGTTCTAGTCATTGCGAACGAACCGCGCCAAGCCGCGCCGCTCGTAGGTCAAGACCCCTGTTGTCTTGACACTTTTCCCGTCGAGTAACGCTTCCAACCCGGCCGAAATAAGGACCCCAAAAGGTACGGATTTGAAGCGGGAAAGGCAAGAAAAAGGAGGGGCGGATGGGTCAGCTAATTGGCTGAATAGCAATCGGTTAAAGACTCGACGAAAGAGGGGTCAACCGTTCCTGATTCAACTTAAACTCTAGCGTCAAATGACCGTACAGCCGTCCTCAGTTCAAATTCTGCCGCCCCCTGGTCTTGGATAGAGGAGACGGGTCTTGTGCGAGATCAGAGACGCATCCCACGGCCAGTCAGGTCTTGCCCATTCTAATGCTCAACATGCTTTCTTCACTGGCCATTGCGACACTATGGCCAGTGTTAGTGCGGAAAGCAACTGAATGAGCAGAAGTGTTGACAACTCGATCACAACAGCGCAGAGCGGGACCGCATCGGTCCGATACTCCAGTAGAAATCTTCCCAACTGCGCCACTGCCCATATACCTACAAGCAGAACGCCAATGTGCCTGATCAATTCCCAACTGTAGTGGTTCTTTCCCAGTCCTTTTGGAACAGGACGTCTCCAGAGCGTGATTGCCAGCCAGGTCAATACCGCGAACGAACTCAGATGATCGATTACGATGATGAGATAATCTGCCGCAGTAAACGCAAATGCGAGTCCAACAAGTGTGCCGCTGAGGCCCAGCAACGCGAACAAGGCCGCCGGTCGACCGAGCGGAACGATATCGCCGAGGCCGGCTACTATGGCGGTGGCAGTAAAGAGCAAGAATGAGAACCAGAGTGAGACCATTGTGGCCAGCACCGATGTAGCCGTGTGGACTGGTCCCAAAACCTCAGGAGGTATACCAATTCGGTCGGAGCCGAACTCCACCAAGACTCCGAGGAAGATAGAAATGTAGTACAAGCCTGAAAACAACCAGGCTGCTCTTAACCGTCTGACAAGAAACGCGTTGTGTGAATTTTGCGAGGCCAGCTTGAACTTCCATCTGGCCACTGCAACGGCAACCAATTGAAGAAGGCAGTTTGTGGCAAAAATCACAAACTCAGGTGAAGCGGATGTAGTCTTCCCTGTCATGTGGATTCCTCCTGGAATTGAGACGGACCGCTCGAGACTGCGTGTTTTTCTAATATATAGATATCTATTGCCTTGTCAAGACCGAACATAGATCAATCTTCTCCACGAATCTCCATCCCGCTCCGCATGACGGCCCTTCGTTGAAATCTTGATAGTCCTTGTAGATTGTCAGCAAAATTCATTCTGACCTTCTTCTGTTGAGGCGCTCTGAGACGAATATTCTTCGGCATTGGAAATTGAAATAGGAAACCTGGCAGGCTCCTTGCGTCGCGGCTCGGTCATTTCTATCTCAAGGAATAAAAGGACTCGCCCTTCTATCTCCGCATTTTCGCAAGAAGAACTAGTTAGCCGGCGCGCCGGCCGGGGAGACGGGCGCGCCGGTTCTGGCTTTAATGCCTGCCGGGGACCATGTCTGAGTTTGATTGACTCGAACAAAATGCCCCGGCAGAAGAGCTCTCCTCGGCCGGGGCAGTATCGAATATGTGATCTCTGATCTATTTCAGAAGCACCATCTTCTTCGTGATAACCAGTTCAGAGGCCTGCAAGCGGTAGAAATAAATGCCGGACGGAACAGTGTGATGAGCATCATCGGTGCCGTCCCAGGAAACGGAGTATTTTCCGGCCGGTTCGGTCCGGTTGACCAGTTTCCGCACCGGCTGCCCCAGAACATTGTAAATCTGAATCAAAACCGGCGTACGATTAGGCAGATTGTACTCGATCGTCGTACTGGGGTTGAACGGATTGGGATAGTTCTGCGCCAGGGACAACTTGCCGGGCAAAGTTTGGTTCCTGTCGTTGACATCCGTGGGCTGTTCGGCGCTGACCTGAAATACGAGTGGACGGCCGAGATTTCCGGTCGAAGACCCAATCCGGTGGGCCACCGTCGCGGAGTAGGTAAGGCTTGGATCCAATCCGGTGAACACAAAGCGGTGCTCTCTCCCGATCTGAGCGTACGGGGTCGCCAGAGAATCGAGATAGATGTTGTAGCCGTCGATATTGGACAGGCACCAGTCATCCCAGGTGACCACCACCGTGTCATGGCTGTTGGAGGCGATCCTTAATCCCTGAACCGGGTCAGCCGGATTGCGCAAGAGGCCGGCGAGTGAATCGGCTACCCCGGCATTCCGATAGAGGTTGCTGAAGTTCAATCCTGCCAAGAATCTGTTTGGATCATATTGGCTCCAGTCGATTAGGTATTGACCGTTCGCCGCGCTTGTGTGTATTGAGTCCGCCGCATACGTCGCGAAAATAAATCTGATGCTGGAATCGGGCGGAAGTTCGAACTGGCCGAGCGAAAGGAGAAACCTGGTGTCCCATCCCTTGGCGATTGACTGAGCCAAATAAGACGACAGATTCATCCAAGTCGAGTCAGACACGCCGGTCGTGCCGGTCATGACCTGGTCATAATCCCACTCGGGATGACTCAATAAATAGTATTTATTGGCGCTTCCTTCCGGAGTCCCCAGACCTCCGCCGGTCCCAAAGTCGCGGTAGTTCGCTCGAAGACGAGGGCCGAAATCCATGGGAGTGGCCCCGTTGGACACCCACCAGTTGAAGCTGGTATCGGTTGCCCCCCATGAATTCCACAGGAAGCGACAGGCGAACGCCCCAAGTGCCGGCTTCGCCTGGTTGAAATTCCCGTCGTTGTCGATTATGTAGGCTATCCCGCTGTCCCGGATCGACCCCGCAACATCATCAGTTGCGCGGTTTTGATCGGTGATTTCTCCCACATCACCATCCATAAACAGGCCGATATAGCCGTTGTGGATCGTCTGCTGTCCGACATTGGTGATCACGACATCATAGAGAATGCAGTTGTTCCGCGGGTCTCCGTGCCAAATCTCGCTTCGAGTGGCAATGTTGACATTCAGCGGTCGCATCGGCTGTTGCGTGATGACGTCGCGAGGATAGAAAATCCCTTGATGTGCTGTGTCGGAATACTCGGCTCGGAAGGCGTAATCGCCGACCGGCTCAACTTCGTTAACCGTGCCGATTTTGTTGCTGGCTGTGTACTGGGTAGGATAGATGTCCCCGTTAAGCTGCCAGCCGTCGGCCCCCAGCGCGACCAGAGTATCGCCACTGACAATCCCGCCGACCCAGATTGCCCCGCCAAAAAGATAGTCAACCCCGCCTCCGGCTGGAGTTTCAAATGAACTGGTCGGCCAGGCTGTGATGTCCGGGGTGAACCGGGCATAGCCGAGTCCGAAACAGCCGAAAGCATCAAAAGCTGAATTGACTTTGCCGGTCTGCTGTACCCCGTACAGGGTCGGAAAGACCGGAGACGAGTCCGACTTGATGGTCGGCATTGTCGGTCGCACCGGCACAGTTTCAGCTGCTGCCTTAAGGGGAGCGCCGTCAGCGGAGAACGAAGCAAGTCCCAGGGTCAGGGCCGAAATAGCCGTGGTTAAGACAAAGAATCGCATGAGGTTCCGATAGCAGTTGGACATGATTTCTCCTCCATGGAATGGATTGTTCGGCTAGTGTACCTATCCCAGACGTACGAGGCCACTATTAGTGCAGAAGAATCCTCCGCCTCCGTGTCGAAATTCCCGGCAGCCAGACGCTCGCATGGAGGGAGCACCAGCCGAACAAATGCAAGGCCAGAGCCGTACTGTCCATATGTCCGACCTAACAGCTCGACTATTTCGCTTTGATTTGTGGCATCCCCACTGGCGCGGGCATCTCTTTCTCTTTGATCCGAAGCCGGGTCCGGCGATCAGTCCCGGCGCCAGTCTCAAGCTGCTGCTGATCTTCGCTTTGCTGGAATTTGCCCTGGGACCCCGGCTCTGGATTCTGTCTCCCCTCGGTTTGCCGGATCCCGATCCGTGGATTCGAATTATCGCCCTCCTGTTTCTATCTCTGATCTTGATCCGATTTTTCGGTCGTGTCCCGCTGACTGACCTTGGACTCTATCCGCTCAAGCTCTGGAGCTTCACTGAAAAATCCTACTTGGTGCAGTTGGTGATTATCACTAACGTTGTTTTCATCTCCTTCCAGACCAGCGAGATCGGTACAATCTTTACCCACCCTCAAGTTTGGCTGGGCGGGCTATCTATCCTCATTATGACTATGGTGTGGGGATTCTACCAGGAGCTGGTCTATCGCGGGCTACTGCAGACCGCCCTGACCCGGCGAATCGGATCACTGGGTGGAATAATCCTCTGCAATCTCCTATTTACCTTTGGGCCGCTGCACTTCTATCATTTTCACTTGGCCCGAAACCACCCGGCGCATCTTTGGATTTTTGCGGCCATCTTCGCCACCGGGCTCTTCTTCTCGGTCCTAAAACAGCGCTCGGGCAATCTATGGATCGTCGGGATTCTCCATGGCCTGGGGGACTGCTATCTGGTGGGAATCCCGCAAATTCTGGCTCTTATGAAGCACGGCTAGGATGATCGGGGAAAAGCCGGCGCCCCCCTGCTCAAGCAAAACATAGACGATGAAATCCTGGTTGACATCTTAACCCATGATCGCTATCTTGATCCGTGTGGCCGCAAGACCACACTCTGTACGTCTGCACAATGTCCGAACCATTTATCGAGATTACTGCATCGAAACATAGGTAACGACCGTCAACCCAAGCGTTCACCTGATCCCCGAAGGAGGGTTCCATGTTTCGTCGTCTCCATTTCCGCCTGACCCGGCTTGGACTCACCGTCCTGTTACTCATGTTCATTGGCAGCTTTGTTCCGGCTCAAGCTTCGTATCAACTGACCATACGAGTGGCCGACACCGTCATCAGCGGGGATGCCCCCGGCGGCTGGCTTACCGTCTTTGTCACCAATCCGGTTGATTCCATTGCCGGATTTGTTATGGACCTTCAATTGGACCGATCCGGACGCCATTCGCTTCGACTCGATAATCGACACGAACGGAACGGTTCTTTCCGGATTTCACTGGGTGGATGTCCGGTCCCTCTCCGGGGACTGGACCGACTTCAAGATCGTTGCTCTCGCCGACAACTTAGGGGTCGTGGACCCGCGCCGGGGTTTCGGACCAAGCAGCACCGAGCAAATCTTGTTCCGAGCTCATTTTCACCAGATTCTCCCTATCCCGCCTTCCCCGGATCGCAAGGTGATCGTAACGGTTGATCCCTCGGCAATCGAGACCAACTTTGCGAGCACGGAGGGCCGGGTCATCGGCATCAAGAGACTTGAGGTCCCCGGCACGCTCTGCTTCCGCTGCCTCAGTTGGAGTGGCAGCACATGCCTTGCCTATATTCCGGTGGACGCCCCTCCCTGCGACTCGACCGCCCTTGGGACCGACACGATCAGTGTCATCGATACTTCTTTAGTCAGTTATGTCGCCGGCTCGGTCACCACTCATACCAATTGCCCTCGTTCTGTTGATGACATAGACATCAACGGGGACGGCGTGCCGATGACGGTGCGCGATGAGGTCACGCTGATTAAATTCGTTGATGGTGATACCAGCGGCGTCTACAATTCGAGAGCCGCCGATCTGAACGGCGACTGCATCATTAGTTGGGCCGATATCTATCTCATGGATTCGCTCTTCAGGCGTCAAATCTATTGCAACGGCCAGCCCTGTCCTCCCCTTCCCTGTGCCTGCCGCCAGGATTCGCTCCGAAGGGAGTGCTGCTGGGAGCGGCGGGGAAATATCAACGGAGACTTTAGTCAGACGGTCGACCTGGCCGATCTAAGCTACCTGGTGAATTACTTGACTGTTGCCGGTACAAAACTCGGTTGCCCGGAGGAGGCCAATCTCAATGGGGTTGGAACTGTTGATATTGCGGATTTGAGTTACCTGGTGGCATTCCTCACCGGCCCCGGCGCACCACCGGTCCCCTGCCCCGGATGGACGCCGCCACAATAGTCAATCCGCCGATCTGATCGGCATCGGGATGGATTTGAGGAAGTCAGGAGTTTGCGCTCCTGACTTTCCGTTATAATTGGGCTGAGGGATTAGGCGCGGCTGGGATAGCCGACCGTCGGATTTTCGAACGCTCGCGGTTCTCCTACCGGCGCAATTTTCGACTTATCGTCCCGCTTTCGGGTCGGGCTGAAATTTGGCCGTCATTTTGTTCCACTTGATCTGTGCCGTCGCCGGCAGTTGATCGAAACCGTACAGCCAGTAGATCGGCTTGCGCGAACAACTGGTGCTGTCCGGCTTGATTGATAGATCGGTTGAATCCATGTTCATGGTCAGCTGCATGACGTCGTTGGGAAGCACACTGAATAAGCAACTGTCATTCCCGACACCCATCTGGAGCGGGAATGAGGTATTTGGGCACCCCGCTGGTCCACTGTAAGTCATGTGCCCGACCGTGTCCGCCGCGCTATAGTAGAAATTGAACTGGAGCTGGTTGTGGATCATGTCGACCCCTCCGTCGTATTTAATAGAGCCGTGCGGCCCGGCCTGCCAGACATTCCCCATATCGACGGACAGGTTCATGATAATCTTTTCGGTGCACTGGCCCGCGGGAATGTCGTGCTCTCCCGAAAATTTGCCCGTGCCGGTTGAGTCCTTTAATCCCCACTGGAAGAGTGTCAGCGTGTTGAACGGTTTTTGGTGCGGCTTCTCGCGGAACGGATGAACGTCCGCCCGGAAATGAACCCCCATTTTCAAATCGGCATTCAGCGAATCAGGACCGGAAAGCGTGTACTCCATCGTGCCATTCCATTCGGAGATATTCACCGGATTGCTCAACTGCTTTTCGTCGGGAGTCGGATTCCCGGCAGTCGGTATCACATACGTCTGGACCTTTCCGGTCGCTTGTGAGCCGGTTCCGTCCAGATAGCACAGGAGTGAATCCGGCGACCAGAACTTGACCGAGACCGGCTGCCCATTCACGGTCACAGTACCGTGATTTCCGCGGTCCGAACCAAACTCGCCCGACACCAGCATCATCGGCTGCTTCGGATCCTCATAAATCGAGATAAACTTGATGGTTGGGGCCAGTAGCCCGAAATGATCCTGCAGCGGAAGCTCGACGATATCCGAGCCGTTGGCCGCATCAAGCGTCAGACCCCGGTTCGCCATATCGGTAAAGAGGGCCTGAATATCGAACGGCCGCTGAGGCGGATTTTCTTTGTTGGAGATCGCATTGGTGCCGAGTAGCCGGTCGAACAGGTAGTAGCTGGTCTTGACGGCGAAAGCAACGCCGACGGTTGTCGTCCAGCCGACAAAAACCGAGGCCCCGGCATTCGTGAAGGCTGTCTGGAAATTGGGATCGCTTGCGGATGAACAGGCATCGATATACACCAGGGCGTTTTTTGCAAAGGTCATGTTTGTACTGACAAAGCCCGGCAAAATGCCGTAATGGCGAATGATTCCGCAGGTGCGCTGAGTCGTGATCTTTTCCGCCCCTTCGTCCATGTAACACAGATCGTTGGCCGTGAGCATCGAGTCATAGGTCAGATCGGTGGCATCGGTGACCACGTCCGCGGTCCAGAGCCCATAGACGGGAGTGCTGTCTCGCAGTTTCCCGATTCCACCGTGTCCGTCGAGATACAAGATCCCCGCATCGTGAACGGACTTCAAATTTTCGATCGTACCGTTACTGGAGTATTCACCTCCCGGGGTGATGCAGTAGTAGTTTTGTCTCTGCAGGAGCGCCTTGATGGTCGGTACCGGGTTGGTGTAACAGCGGTGGCTCATACTGCTCAACAGGTAGGCATTTGCGGAGGACGGAAGTTCCGGCGGGATTGAGGCTGCGGAAGTGCCTGATCGGCCCCTCACGGGCAATGGTTGATACAGCGATTCGATAAGCGGCTGATTCGGGTTCTCGTTCGGCGCGGCCGAGATGGTGTCCACGCTGCCGCTGTCAGGGGGAAAGTCGGGATCTTTGTTGTTTGGCAGAATCAGAAGTCGGCCGTCCCGGAATCGTCCCCAGACGGTCGTCTGGTCCGATATTCCGGCGTCCTCAAACTCCGGACGACTCTTGATGTAGGCCGACATGGCGCGGGCGATGGAATCGTGAGTCTGCCCAGTCAACGCCGAATAGTGTGCCTCAACCGAATCCAGAGCCGCCATCCGCTGTGGGATGGTGATCAAATCGGCAGGACAGGCCGGCAAGGTCACGGGCTGATTAGTCAGATATGCCACCAGCAGGGCAAGGTCCCCCAGGTCAATTATCCCCTTGCCGTCGACATTGGCGGCGTCCATGCAGGGTGGGACAAAGCCGCTCGCGGTCAAATAGCTGACGAGGGCGGCGAGATCCCCCAGGTCAATAATCCCCTGGCCATCGACATTTCCCCTTGTTCCGGTGCAGCAGCCGTTCGGCCTCGCCCCGGCCGACGAGGCCAAAATCGTAATGGCGAAGACGACCAATAACGTGACCACGCCTCGGTGGGCGGCAGGTGAAGGCGGTCTCATTCGAAACTCCTTTGACAGTGGCTGTTTTCCCGGCCGACAATGCCGGCAATATGGACCAATAGACTCCAATAAAATAATCTTTTTGGCCTGTTTGTCAATCCGGGATTCCGAGCGCTGATCTTTTTGGCCGGCGACCCGGGGTGGCCGCTCACGGGGACTCTCGCCATCGAAATCGGTTATTGACTTTTCAGCCCACGTTTTGTATTATTACAATGACGGCCGAGTTGGCTGCAAGAACCTGCACATTACCCATAACTTTTTTCGCGGCACACCGATCGAGACCTAGGTAACGACCTACAAACTTATCGTTCACCTGATCCCTGAAGGAGGGTTCTATGTTTCGTGTTGCCTCACACTGCCGACACTCCCTCGGTCACTCTCTCGGACTGCTCCTCGCCTGTTTCCTTCTCCCGCTTGCGGCGTCAGGCTACGAGTTGACCGTCAAGGCGGTCGACACCACCGCCTCCCTTTACAGCCCGGATTTGCGCCTGAATGTGTACGTCACAAATCCGGTCGATTCCATTGGCGGATTTCAGCTTCTGATCCGGCTTGACCGGCCCGACCTGCTCCATCTGGACAGTTTTATTTCCAAGTACGGTACGGTGGCCGAAGATTTCGAATTTGTCCATGCGCAGTTGCTCGACCCGGGAGGGTACGTCATGCGGATCACCGCCTTGGCCGACAGTACGCCGTCTAATCCCCCCAACAAGCGCGGCTTCGGTCCCAGCCCGGAAAAGCGCCTGTTGCTCAGCATCCCGTACCGCTTACTTAGTATTCCTGACACCATGACCGAGCGGACCGCCCATGTTCTGATCGATCCGCATATCGGCAATTTTGCTTTCAGCCGTCCCGATGGGTCTCTCATCGGGATCAAGAATCTCGAAATCCCATCCCAGAATTGCTATCACTGCAACCAATGGGTCGATTCGATCTGTTTTTCGTGGCAGCAAGTCTCAGGTCCACCGTGTGATTCGGTGGCCAATGTCCTCGACACGGTACCGGTGCTGGATACCTCACTGGTCAGCATTGGTGACGGCTCCATTACGGTCGGAGGTTGCCTCCGCTCCATCAGCGACATCGACATAAACAGCAACTTTATCCCATGGGAAATCTCCGACTTCGCGGCCCTGGCCGATTACGTCATGGGCAAGACCGATATCATTCAGGACCCGCGCGCGGCCGACCTCAACGGTGACTGCCGGATCGACTGGCGCGATGTGTACCAGATGGATTCGCTGCGCATACTGGGAGTCCCCTGCAGTCCGGAGCCCTGTGTCTTTCCCTGCCCCTGCCAGACGATTCCGGTCCGAAAATGCTGCTGGGGAATTCGCGGCAATGTCAACTCCGACTGGACTCAGGCGATCGACCTGGGGGACCTCTCAGCTTTGGTCGCTTACCTGACCACCGGCAACACCTTTTTTGTGCCCTGCCTCGAAGAGGCCAACATTAATGGTGCGGGGACAATCGACCTGGGGGACTTGTCGTACCTGGTGAGCTACCTGACCGGGGCCATCTCGCCACCCCCTCCGTGTGAATAGGGGGTCCGGATCCGAACCTGCCCGGCATTGGAACGGGCCGGTCGGGGTCCGCCTGTCTCGTCGATTCTGTCCCGGGGCCCCGCGTGGCCTTGGGACAGGACTTGACAAAAAGCGGAAAATCGGTATTTTAGAGCCATACTTCACGTGCGCCCCGGGCGCACTTTATGAGTGAGTCTTAGAGGTCTATTCTATCGCACCATAGTTCAATGATCAAATAACGACCCTTCGGTTTGTCGAAAGGAGCAGTGCGGCAATGCGCATTGCGCGATCATTGAAACTGTGGACCGCGATTTTCATCATCTCCGTTCCGTTTCTCTTTTCGGTTCGCAGCGAAGCTCTGCCCCGGCTTGAGCTCAGAGTCGCCGATACGTCGGCCATTCCCGGAGACACCGGGCAGCTGGGAGTCTATCTGACGAATCGCCTGGATACGGTGGCGGCTTTCGAACTGACGCTCCTGGTCGACAAACCGAATCTGATCGGACTCATCCCTGTGTTCGATTCCACCAATACGCTGACTTCAGGCTGGGAGTATCTCGCGGCGGTTGTAGTGCTGTCACCGCAACCGGGGATTAAAGTCACCGGCGTGGCCAATCTGATTTCACCTCCGAAGATTGTCCCCGGAATCCCAGTTTCAACCGTTCCCCGATTGCTCTTCCGCGTCCCCTTCATTGCCAAACTGATTTCTGACACGGTGAGTGACCGGACCGCCAGGATCTATTTTTCCGAGAACACTTCGGATTTCGGCGTAGCTTCCAAGGCTGGGCAGTTGATCGGGCTGGTGCAGGACACCGTGTTTGACACGGCCTGTTTCCGGTGCACGCGGTACCTTGGGCCGGATTGTCAATCGTATGTTCTTTCGAGTCCTCCCTGCGATTCGATCTCGGTCTCGTATTCTCTGACCAATCCGCACTTTGATACGACCCAGATCGCCTTGACCGCCGGGTCGGTCCTTCTCCTGCCCAACTGTCATCCGGTCGCCCTGGCCGGCGACATCGACGGCAACGGGCGGGTCGACTCAGCGGACCTTCAGGTTCTGGCCGCCTATGTCCAGTACGGCAATCCTCCCATCGCAAGCCCCGCCAACGCCGATCTCAACCAGGATTGCTGCATCAACTGGGCTGATTACAACATTCTGAGCCGGTTGGTAACGTTTGGCAAAGACAGTGTGTCTCTTCCGTCCTGCATCTGCCAGCATCCGGTGAGATGTTGTTGTGATGGTAAACGGGGGAACGTGAACAATGATCGATCCGGAATTGTCGACCTGACGGACCTGACGCTCATGGTAGCGTATTTGACCGGAGGAACCTATCAGCTACCGTGTCAAGCCGAGGCCGATCTCAATGCTTCCGGGGCAGTCGATTTGGGAGATTTGAGCAGCTTAGTCGCGTTTATGGTTGGTGCCGGGCCGCAGCCGGCCGCTTGTCCTTAAGAGACCGGTGCAGCGGTCTTGCGGACGACGCGGCTCCGGTGCCCCCTTCGCGAGTTGAGCTCAAGGTAGTTGTGGATCACGATATCCCAGTCGATGAAGCGCATGACGTTTTGCACTTCGCGTCCTACGACGGCGGAACGGCGCAGTGCCCGAATTTCCTCTTTGACATTCTGTTCCGCCAGCCAGCCCGGTTTCCCGGTAGCTTTACAGATCGAAGCGACAATGTACCGGTCGAGGCATCTTCCGCCGGCATATTGCTCAGGGGTTTTGAGAAGTTTTAGGGCTCGCTCGACCGTTCGAAGCAGCGCCACGCGATAGCCGAAGCCTACTTTGAAATCAACCACATATTCATTTGCCTTGCGCCCCCTGACCGCTTCGTCGCGAATCGGGCTGAACAACTCCCGCGTTCGGCGGAGCGCTTCCTGGGCGTTCGGGGCGGTCACAATCGCGCGTCCCCGGTTCTTGACGAATTCCAGGACGGCGGTCTGATAATGAAACGTGTAAATCATAGCGATACTATGATTATCGGCTGCTATGACCGTGCGATTTAATGCCCCAAATCCCCCCTCGACCCGGCCCTATCCGGCGTAATGGAGTTTGCTGTTTGAACTGCTCAGGATAGGGGAAATCCCCCGAGGCTTCTCCGGCCAGAACCTCGGCGATAAACAGCGTGTGGTTTCCCGCGACAACTTTGTTGACAATCTTGCAGTCCAGGAAACCATCGGTCCCGGGGATCATGGCCGTGCCGGTTGAGGGAGAACTGGTGACATGGCTATCCTTGAGCTTGCCGTAGCCGGACTCCGCCGGACCATAGTACGTCTTGGCAACTTCGACCTGATTACTGGCGATGATATTAATCACAAACGCACCGGACTGGTCGATCATCCGCGACGATTGATGTTTGTTGTGAACGGCCAGCGCCACCATCGGCGGCTCGGAGCTGATTTGAGTTACCCAGCTGGCGGTGAAAGCATTGCCGGACGTTCTCTGGCCGGTTGAGACAACATAAACGCCGTATTCAAGTTTGCGCAACGCTGCGGCTAATTTCTTCTCGCTAGTCACACTTTTGTTCCTTTATGACATTGGGATAGAGAATTCGACGTTAGTGTTCAAAGGGATGGTCGAAAGTGAAGTCCGGCCGGTAATTGAGCGGGCTGTCAAGCTCCTGTACCCATCCGCGGTGGAACCCCAGGCGATCAAATTCATCCAGCACCTGTTCGTACTCATCTTGCTGCAAAGTTCGGCCGAGGCGCGGATGATTGGCGGTCGCCGGAATCGGATGATATTGCGACATCAGCGAGACATGCACTTTGGGCGAAAGCTCTTCGGCAATGAAACGAAGCACGGCCTTGCTGTTTTCCATTTGTCCCGGGATGACCAGATGCCGAATGATCAGCCCCATTTCAATTGAACCATCATCATCGACATAGATATTCGACCCTTTTTGGCGGAACATCTCCTTGATCGCCGCGGTGGCATGTTCGACATAGTCCGGGGTATCCGAATACGCTTTGGCCAAGCGGTTATCCATGTATTTCAGATCCGGAAGATAGACCTGGATCGTCTCTTCGAACGATCGGATGGTTTCGACCCGGTCGTAACTGCTGGTATTGAAGACAAAGACAGGATTTCGGCCCCGAAGTTTTAGCGCGTTGATAATCACCCGAACCTGGGGAATGTAGTGCGAGGGGGAGACGAATCCGACTGCCTTGCAGCCGCCGTCGAGTTGCCGTTCGATCTGGGAGATGACCTCGGTCAGTTCGAGTCTGACCGTATCGAGCGAAGTAGTGGTTCGGCTAATCTGCCAGTTCTGGCAGTACACGCACTGCATGTTGCAGTGCATGAAAAAGATGTTGCAGATGCCCGTTTTGCCGGAGATAACCGGCTCCTCGCCGCGATGAGCACAGATTGAGCCGATCGCGAACTCAAGGCCGCTGTTGCAGTAACCGAGACGGCTGCTGGTCCGATCGGCCTGGCACTGGCGCGGGCACTGGGTGCAATTCTTCAGGACTTCAAGCGGCTCCAGAAGCGTCTGCCACTCGGCTGAAGTAAACATCTCGGTATGGACGGAAACAGGACTTTTCATGTCTACATCAAGATAATAGCTGGAGCGAAATTCGGCAAGAGGCGCCTGGAGGGCCTAAACCCTGATCGGCAGAATGACGATCGGGATACCGCGATGGTAGAAGCGCTTCTGTATGGCAAAAATCGTGTGGTTGTGCAGCCAGCGGGAAAAGAAATATTCTTCCGGGAAGACCAACTGCCCGCCGAAGAGAATCGCTTTGGGGAACCGATCCAGGATGGTCGGGACCATGCGCTCGAGTTCCTCGACTACATCAACACCCACGACATAAATGCTCTCGGCATAAAATCCGTGCGCCCGCATGAAGCTGACATACTTGTCGCCCGAGGTCTGCACGTGCTCCTGCAGCCGGTCGACTTCGGTTCTCCCCTTGAAATTCCCGGAGTCGACAATTCCGACCTGCACAAAAATGAAATTCTTGAACGATCCCTCGAACAGCCGCATCACCGTCAAGAGCGTGTGCAATCCGAGACCGTTAAATCCGTTCACGAGCAGGATGGCGGTCCTTGCTTTCGGGTCACAGACGGTCGCCGGAAGATCCTCGGGCGACTTTTTGCTCAGTTCGATAGCGGTCACCAGCAGGTCATCCAGCCGCTTGAGCTGCTGGGAGGTCTTGCGATAGTGGCGCTTGACCGTCAGCGCCAGCCCCACGAGCAGGGCCGTCACGAGAAGCGTCAGCCAGCCGCCATCGTGGAACTTCAAAATGCTCATGTTGACCAGGATAAACAGGGTGAGCACCAAACCGACGCCATTGATCGTCAGCTTATGCCACCAGTGCTTGTTGCTCCGGCGTTCCTGCCACCAGTGACGAACCATGCCAAGCTGCGAGAGGCCGAACGTTATGAACACGGTGATACTGTACAGTACTATCAGGAACGCGACCGAGCCCCGGGTGGCCAGTACCAGGATCATGGCCATCGCTCCCATCATGAGAATTCCGTTTTGGGTGACCAGCCGATCGCTCAGCATGCTGAATCGGGTCGGGAACCAGCGGTCGAGCGCCATATTGGCCAGAACTCTGGGGCCATCAAGAAACCCGGTCTGGGCCGCCACGAACAGGAAAGCCGCTTCGGATACCAGCGCGATAGTGACAAACGAATAGGCCAATCCGTGCGGCCAGCCGGCGCTGATGCTTTCAAATAACGTGGCGTTCAGCGTCTTTCCGGGCTGGTGTTGGACGGCAAACAGCAGGTAAGAAACCATTAAGCCGAGCGCAAAGAAGGCGAGCGAGATCGCCATATAGTGCATCGTCTTCTTGCCGTTTTCGACTCTCGGCTCACGAATGACCGGGAGGCCGTTGGAAACTGCCTCAATTCCGGTGTAGGTTCCCGCCCCCATGCTGTACGATTTCATGATCAAAAAGAACATCCCAAGAAAGCCGAGCTCTGAATACGATTGTGAAATCTCGTGCCCGCTGGTCTTGACGACATCCGCCACCTGACCGGCGTGAGTCCCGAACGCGTAGAGAATGGCGAAAACATGGGTCACCATGAAAACCAGCATGATGGGAATAAGCGGCACAACCGATTCCCGCACGCCGCGCATGTTCATGACCGTGAGCAGCATCACTCCGGAGGCCGCGAAGGCGAGTCGGTAAGGGTACCATTCCGGCGGCAGAAAGCTGAATAAGGCGTCGGCGCCGCTGGAGATCGACAGGGCGATCGTCAATACGTAGTCGATCAGCAGAGCACAGCCAGAAACCATGCCGAGGGTTGGGCTCAGGAGCTTGCTGGCTACCAGGTAGCCGCCGCCACCGGTCGGAAACAGCTGGATGATCTGTGAGTAGCTGGTGCTAATGATTAAGACTGTAGCGGCTGTGGCCAGAGCGACGATCAGTCCAAGATGCGTATGCGTCTTAAGCGCGAGAAAAGCTTCTTCGGGCCCGTAACATGACGAGGTCAGTCCGTCGGCTCCCATTCCAACCCACGCCAAAAAGGCGGTCAACGAGACCGCGTGGAATAGGGATTGGTCCTGAAGATTCCGCCGCCCCCCAATGAGAAAAGTTTTGACTTTCTTACTTACCGATGGACGTTCATCCACCTAGGTTCTAATCCTTTCGCTCTCAAGGCCTTCTCTAGCCCCAAAGTCGGCCCCAGAGACTCGCCTATTAACATGATTAAGCTCGGAAACTCAACAGGATTTTTTAACCCTCGTTTCCGCCTTCGGCAGCACGCCGTCGAATGGCGGGCCACCCTCCCCATCCTTCTATCTGGCAGATGGTTACAAGAATAAACAGGCTACACGGCTTGGGCCAGGTAGAAGGTCCGGCCCGCGGCTTGGAATCCAAGGTCCTGGACTGAATTGTATAACGCGACCTTCCCGAACCCGCTCTCTCGGAGTGCCTTCACAGTCTCTTCCTCGGAAAAGCAATGTTCGGTGATAGTCAGATCGCTTCGCCGCCACGTTCTCTCGATCAGTCGAAACATCGCCAGATCGAGACTGGCTCGTTTCTGCTCGGGATTATAGCCGCCGGCAGCAATAACGGCACTTTCGTCATCGACGCGTCCAAACGACCCCTTCCAGTTCGCGCAAAACCCCTCTTCGTTGTTCAGATCGAACAGAAACAGTCCACCCGGCTTCAGCGCCCGACGAACCGATACAAACGCCATGTTCAGATCTTCGACCGTCTCAAGGTGGTTCAAGCTGTCGTAGGTTGAGAAGACAGCGTCGCAAGTTATATCTATGATGAAGCTGCGGGCATCGGCATGGATGAACTGTACGCCCGGCGAGTTCAGCCGGGCGAACTTGAGCATCTCCTCGGAACCATCCACGCCGATTACTTGGTATCCTCTCCTGGTCAGGATCGCCGCCATCCGGCCGGTGCCACAGCAAAGGTCCAAAATCACGCCGTGAGTCGGGACAAGAGGTAACAACAGTTTTTCAAAAGCGGGGAGCACCTGCTCGGTCCATTTCCCCCAGAACTTATTGTAGAACCAGGCAAAGCTGTCGTATGCGTTGTAGATGTCTTTCGCCGACATGAGACTTCGTTTCCCCTGGCAAATTACTGTTTGCGATTGATGATCCAGCCGTTATCAACCTTGGAGAACCCAACCGGACCGTAATAATCTTTGGCGGCCGGCGCCGCCAGGAGGAGAATCATGACCTGGTCTCCGGCCACTTCCTGCGTGTGCCGAATAAGCTCTTTGCCGATCCCCTGCCTTTGGAACGCTTTGGCCACCGCCAGATCAGATAGATAGAGGCAGTAGGAATAATCAGTCAATGATCGCGCAATCCCGACCAACCGACCGCCGTCCCATGCCGTCACAGTCAGATTGGCGTTTTCCAGCATTTTCTCGATTCGCGGGAGATCATCAACGGGGCGCCGGATTCCGGAGTCCCGAAACAGCTCGGCGACCTCAGCGGCGTCCAACTCCGCGTTTACCCGATAGGTCAAATGTTTGTTTGTGGTCATAGCATTTCCCCTGCCGCGCCTGAACCGGCGGCAACTGTTCCTTTCCGCCTCTAATATGCACCAGGGTCCACATTCGTGCAATGGAAGGATTTGGGGAGGAGAAGCTCTAGGCGAGCGAGCCGCGCTCGAATGTCACGGCCCCGGAAATCGAATCGACAAAGAAGTACTGCTCGGAATGAAAGGGAGCAAACAAAAGCGAAATCTCCGTTGGCCGGAACGGCGGCGCGGCTTTCGACCTGGCCAAATCCCGCCCGACCGTTTCCCGTTTCCAGATCACTTCGACCAGGGTCATCGCCTCTTCGGCGCTGATCGTCACCGGCAGATGCTTCTCAGCCAGCTTTTCACATGGGCCGAGCGGCAGTTTGGGTGCTATCGAACTCATCCGTTTGCACAGGCGAAACATTGCCTCGAGATTCCGCATCCTAAATCCCGGGATGAGCAGCTGATTGGACTGATAAATTCCGCCGAACAGACGCTGCAATTGCGAGCTGCTCTCCGGAGGCAAATGAAACACCCAGAACGGTACGAGATTGTCGTTCTCAGTGAGCGGTCCCGATGTTTCCTGAAGCTCACTATTGAGCATCGGGTTCTTTTCCATGAAAAACAGATGGTCGCAGTTGTGGCACTGGTAGACAAAGGACCTGGTGGCCGGAAGGTCGACGCCGCAGTTGGGGCATCGATGCGGCACCACGCCCAGCGCCCCGAATTCGATCTTCGGGGGATCTTCCTCGGAAGCAGTCGGCATGACATCATCGAGTACAGCGTGTCCGGCGACTCGGCCGGTAACCCCATCCACCACGAATCGGACCAATTTCGAAGAGGCTTGTGAATCAACGATGAAATAGGGAAAGAAGACAATCGATCCTTTGGGATGAAGCAGTTCGGTGCTGTTCGGCCGGGCGCTGCTTGTGTCCAGCTGACCCATACGGGAGACGCCAGCCAGGAGATGCTCCACCGCTTTCTGCATCGGGCTCAGGACCGCCGTGCAGCTCTCATCCTGTCCGATATTCTGATCCGCAAACGGAATCATCCTGATATAATCAGTCCGGGCCCCCAGGGTAAATGGAATCTCCTGCGAGGCCGGTCCCGCCGCGCAGCTCCCGGAATACGGCATGAGGGCGACGCTGGTGAATTCGCGCTCTTCGGTCTGGGAATCCTCAAAGTTCTCCGCATCCGGATTGAGCTCCGCCTCATACACGGTATTCCGGACTTTGAGCGTGACCGCTTCGATTTTCCAGTACGGATACAGAGTAGACTGGATCTGAAAATACGAACCGGTTAAGGGGAGTCCGTTTTCTTTGCAGTAGCGGTCTACCAGCGGCCGGACTTCCGTTTTGGTTCTTTTCCGTCGGACCATATAGGCCGCCGGGATTTCGGGCATAATCACCCGAAGCACCGAGGCACAATGCGGGCAGGAGAGGACGAAGAAATCATCCTGAAGTTCAAGTTCCCCGCCACAGCCGGGGCAGGTTACCCCGATGCAGAATCCGGTCTTAGACGGTTGGACTGTTGTTATCATTCAGCGGTTTTCCACACGAGGAACAGAATTTTGAACCCGGTATGTTCTCCGCCTGGCAGTGCGGGCAGGCGATCTTGGCGTCGAGCTTGAACCCGCAGTACATGCAGAAGCCGGCTTCGGTGGGTAGTTCCTTATGGCATGACGGACAGGCGTTTTGGGCGTACATCGCCTGGCCGCAGCGATAACAATAGCGGGACTGCGCGGGTGTATCGTTGTGACATTTCGGGCAGGTCACGGTCGCGACCGGCTCGCGTTTCAGCTCCACCTGGTCCGGTGAAAAGACCTTCTGAAGCATCGCCGGCGCCATAATCCCGACTCCGGCCCCCATCGCGACACCCGCTCCCGCTGAGGCCGGGCCTGCTCCGGAGCCAAGGCCATTGGCGATTTCAAATTTCATGAACTTGTCGATATCTCCGATCGCTTCCATACCGGATCGTTTGTCGATCATGGCGGCAACTTCATCCGGTGGGGTGATCGAGTTGATGAAGAAGTCGACCAGCGTCAGCCCGTACTTCTCAAATTCTACCTTTACGATATCCTTGAATTCTGCGGCCAGTTCCGTGTACTGTTTGGGAAGATCGAGCACCGAGTTCAGTTTCTCGCCAAGTAAGTCGTTTAGGCGTGCAACGATGACATCCCGTAGATAATCCTGAATATCATTGGTCGTGTACTTGGCCTGCCGCCCGACGATCGTATTCAGGAATAAGCTGGGCTTGTCAATCTTCATGGTATAGGCGCCGTGCCCGCGAAGTCTGACCAAACCGAGCTGGCTGTCACGGAACGTCACAGGGTCGCGCGTCCCCCATTTCATATTGGTGAAAACCTTCAGATTGACAAAATAGACTTCGGCCCGGAACGGCGAAGTAAATCCCCAGGGCAACGCCAGCAGGCGGGTCAAAATCGGCAGGTTCAGCGTGGTCAGAGTGTGGCGACCCGGCGTGAACATATCAGCCGCCCGGCCGCTCTTGAAAAAGATCGCCACCTGGCTGTCCCGGACAATCAGCTGCGCGCCCATTTTGAAATCGGCCGAACCATCCTGCGGAATACGAAAGATCATTTCATCGCCGGTTGGATCGATCCACTCAACGACTTCCATTAGTAGGGACATTTTTTCTCCTGTGATAAGGATACCGTTATAGGATGATTGTCGGAATAATCGGCCGGTTTTTGAATCCCGGCTCGAAGGGGAATTTCTAAGAAATCAGCCCTGGGGCCTGGCCGGCTGACCGGGACCACCTGAGACCAGCTCAAGTTGCGCCAGCGCCGCGGTCACGGCGGTCTCAACCCTCAACATCCAGGGCCCGAGAGAGAAGGGCCGAAAACCCGCCTTCATAAGAAGGTCAAGCTCAAACGGTACCCAACCCCCTTCGGGGCCGATCGCGAGGACGTAGTTTTCGGGTTGACTATCAGCTAGAATTGCCGTGAGTTTGGCTCCTGCTGCCGGCTCAGGCAACAGGCGGGCGACTCGGCTTTGTTTTGGATACAAAGCCGGAAGTCCATCCTCCACAAAAGGTCGGAAGAGCGGGTGAAAATGCGTTTTCGGGACTCTGGTCATTTTCCCCTGGCTCAGGCCATCGATAAAGTACTGAAGCGAATTCTCCGGCAGCAGAAGCGGCGAATCCAGGTAGCTCTTGTCGGTCCGGTTGGCCCGGACAAAATGAACTGCCCGCACTCCCATCATGGCGCAAACGGTTAGAACTTTCTTGAGCGTCTTCGGGCGTGGCACAGCGCAGACCAACTCAACCTCGTACTCCAACCCCGGCGCCGCGCGCCAGTCGGTGACTTCCAGTACAACTCGCTCTAAAGATACTTCCAGCACCCTAGCTGTCCCGACCGGCCCGTCGATCATCCCGACTTCGACGTTATCATCCGAAACCGCTCGAAGCACTTCGCGGATATGATCAGCCCGTTTATCGACAACCGTGAACTTGGTTTCATCGTTTCGATCCGACTCAGTGAGAATGATCAGGTTCATGGTGAAGCCAATATGCAAGGATTCACTCGGATTCTCAACCTCTCGATCGGCTGTGAATCTGCATCGCCGCCTTTCGACTCCGCTCAAGGCGACGATGAGGCTGCTAAGAGGGGCTTTTTCGGTGTCGGGCGGAGCTGAGTTGAAGCAATCTACCCTTTCCACCGGCACAATCCCTTTTTCCCGTCATTCCGAGGAGTCCCGCCGCAGAACGCGGGACGACGTGGGAATCTCAGTTCGTTTGACATGCAAAGAAGCCCTTCGGTAAGTCGGGTTCTAAAGAACCAGCGGGGCGAAGCCATCTGCCTTTTCATCCAGTACTCGATTCCCGACGATTAAATTGTAGGCATCGGGCTGAGGGGAGTCGACACCCGCGCCTTCCGTGCCAACGCCAAAAACTACTTGACATCGCAACACAATGTTACCATATAGTAACATGTCAGGGCCGTCGCAGGATGCGATCTGGAAGGCACTGGCTGATCCGACCCGTCGCGCGATGCTGCAAGAGCTCAGGGAAGGGCCTCGCACGACGGGCGCATTATGCCGGCGATTCCGCAGGCTTTCCCGCTGCGGCGTCATGAAGCATTTGGGGATTCTGGAAAAGGCAGGATTGGTGGTAGTGAAAAGAAAAGGGCGGTTCCGGTGGAATTATTTCAGCTCAGCCCCAATCCGGCAGATATACGATAAGGAGGTTAGGAGTCTAATGGGAGTCTGAGCCCCCCTCACACCTTCCCGTACGGGAAGAACCAGAACAGAATCAGCGAGATCACAAACAACACCCAGACCGCCGGATGCAACTCCTTCACCCGGCCTGTCACCAGCTTGAACAAGGGATACATTACAAACCCGGTCGCCATGCCGAACCCGATATTATACGTGAACGCCATCATGGCAATTGTCCCTATGGCCGGAAACAGTTCGGTATGATCATCGAACTGCAAATCCCGAATCGGCCTCAGCATCAGAAATCCGACTACTACCAACGCCGCTCCGTACGCCACCGAAGGAACCGCCACAAACAGTGGCGCCAAAAATAAGCAAAGAGCAAACATCCCTGCCGTTATCAGCGAGGCAAATCCGCTTCGCGCTCCGGCTTCGATTCCGGCGGCCGATTCTATGAATGCGCCGGTGGTCGAAGTCCCCAGCAGCCCCGCGGCGGCTGTGGCCACCGCGTCGGCCATCATCGGTTTCTCGATTTCTGGGAGATTTCCATACTTATCAAGCAGATTGGCGCGTGACGAAAGTCCGATCAGAGTCCCCATGGTATCCACAAACGCCATGATAAACAGCACCAGTATGACCGGCAGGAATTCAACGCTGAGTGCCCCTTTGATATCGAGCTGCAGAAAGACCGGCGCCAGCGATGGCGGAGCCGAAAAAACTTGTATGGGAAGTTTTGAGTGCCCCAAAGCAATCGATGTTCCCGTGATTGCCAAAATTCCAATCAGGATTGCGCCCGGAACTTTTCTGATCATGAGAATCGAAATCAACAGAATCGCCGCGATCGCCAGCAGCGGTCCCGCCGCCGAAAGATCGCCGATCTTTACCGGGGCTCCCGGTATCCCCAATCGCACCAGCCCGGTTTCGTTGAGTCCAATGAATAGAATAAAGAATCCGATACCAGCGGCAAACGCTCGTTTGAGCGAATCCGGAATAGCCGGCGTCACCCAGGACCGGATCCTCAGTGCGGTAATGACAATGAAAATGACTCCGCTGAGAAAGATCGCCCCAACCGCCTTCTGCCACGGATACCCCATGCCAAGGCAAACCGTGAACGCAATAAACGCGTTCTCTCCCATATACGGTGCCACTGCAAACGGCCGACGGGCATAGAAGGCCATAATCAGTGTCCCGATTATCGCCACCAGGATCGTCGCGGTGGTACAGGCCTCTTTGGGAATATTTCCCGCCGAGAGAATCGCGGGATTGACGATGACAATATACGCCATCGCAAAGAACGTCGTTATCCCCCCGAGGATCTCTTTGCTAAACGAAGTTCCCAGCTGGTCGAATCGAAAGAACCGTCTCATGGCTCCACTCCCGGGCGAAAAGCGCTTGTTCGAACATCAAGCTAATTGGCCGCTGAGACGGCGGCAACTTTTTTTTGTTTCGGACGTCAGAGCGTGATTACGGCGGCGCCGGTAAGGCGGCCGTGGCGAAGATCCTCGAGCGCCTCGTTGGCTCTTTCAAGGGGATACGGATTAACCTCCGTTTTGACGGGAATCTTGGGAGCCAGCGCCAAAAACTCTTCGCCGTCGCGGCGAGTCAAATTGGCCACTGACTGAATTCTCCGCTCGCCCCAGAGAATCGAATACGGAAACGCCGGTATATCACTCATGTGTATTCCGGCGCAAACTACCACTCCCCCCTTCTTCACCGCTCTCAACGCCTGCGGCACAAGCGATCCAACCGGCGCAAAGATAATGGCAGCATCCAGAGCCTCCGGCGGCATTTCTTCAGATCCCCCGGTCCATTTCGCGCCGAGCCTTTGAGCAAACGCCTGGCTCTCCCTGTCCCCCGACCGAGTGAACGCGTACACGTCGCGCTTCTGATAAGCCGCCACTTGCAGAAGTATGTGAGCGGAGGCGCCAAAACCGTAGAAGCCGACTCGTTGCCCATCGCCGGCCATTCTTAGCGCTCGGAATCCGATGAGTCCGGCGCACAACAATGGTGCCGCTTGCAGATCAGGATATGCGGGCGGGACCGGAAAGCAAAAGCGTTCGTCGGCGACACAATATTCCGCAAATCCGCCGTTGATATGATAGCCGGTGTACTTCGCGTTGTCACAGAGATTCTCTCGGCCGGATAAACAGAATTCGCATTTCCCGCAGCTCCAGCCAAGCCACGGCACTCCCACGCGGTCTCCCGGCTTGAACGCGCCGTTCCCCAGCCTCGCCTCTTCCACGACGCCGATTATCTGGTGGCCCGGAATAATCGGAAGATTCGGCTCATTCAACTCGCCATCAACCACGTGCAAATCGGTCCGGCAGACGCCGCACGCATGGACTCTAATCAACAATTGTCCCGGCTCCGGCACTGGTATCGGTAAATCAACAAGCTGGAGCGGCTGTCGTGGGGATTTGAGAAACATTGCGCGCATGAGACAAATCATGCGCAAACGATCGGCGATGTCAAGCCGGTTACCTGCCCCTGGATAGCGTTTGATCTATCGAATTTCCAACAGCCCTTCGGCCACTTTTTGAGCGATTGGAAACATCGAAGCTCCCGATCCGGCAAATCGGATAATTCCCTTTTGATCGAGCAGGCAAAACGCCGGAGTGCTTAGCCGGTGATTGAACTGCTGCCACAGGACTGAATCATAGGGGACGATCGTCCCATCATACGGTTGATCTTTAAGAAAACTGCGAATCTGGCTGGTGTCGGATTCGAGGCAGCACGCTACCAGAGCCAGCGCCGAGCCGCTGTCATCGGCCATCATGCCGTTCAGCGCCGGGCGAACCTTCTCACAAAACGGACAGGTGGTCGACCAGAACATGAGTAAAGTCACTTTGCCGGCAACCGTACGTGCACTGCATTCTTTTCCGGAGAGATCGGTGCTATGCCACGAAGGAGCATAAAAACCCAGGGCAATAACCGTGTCCCGGTCGTAGTCGCCGATCACCAGCTTTGTCCCGGCCGAATCGAGCGAGAGCACCTTGAGTTTGCGATTGTCGATTACGAACGGAAATCCAAGCGGGACTCGCTTGGTCGGAATCACGTCACCATTTTCGGCAAGACGCCATATCGGGGAAAAATCGTTTCCGCCGGTCGGGTCGATCAGGCAGGCAGTTCCGCCAGTCAGCGAGTAGTCCAGGTTGCCGGTCGAGGTCAGGACCAACCGAACCGGAAATTCTTTGTTGTCAAGGTTGAGCTTCCCTTCCCGGCACTCCCCGACCCTTACCCAGACGCGACCGCTGTCGCGAATCACCTGAACTCTCAATGGTCTATTTGTCCTGGCTTTTCCCGACAGGTACGGGACTGAAAGGTCGGCATCGGCTACCATCCGTTCACTCGAATCCGAGAATTTCAGAACTGATTTATCCGAGAAATTGTGGCTCCCGTCGAGATCTACGGCGTAGTTCCATTCGCCGGACTTATTCTTGAACCGGGCCAGATAGATCGGCGAGGCTGACTTGCTTTCGAGCAAACCGCCGATATTCACGTCCGTCCATTCAGCAGGGTACTTTATTATGTTTCCGGCCGGGTTTCGGAAAACGACTTCCTTTGGCGCCGGAAACAGGCAGGAGTCAGCCAGATTCGCCGGCACTAACGAAACAACGATATTTGATTGCGAAAAAGCGGGCAGGGCTGCCAACAGTGACGCAACAACCAGGCTAACCGACAGAACGAGACAGCGTAGAGACATACGTCCCTTAAACCGAGACCCTGACGGTCTCGTTCCAACATATGATAATCACGTGCGCAGGATATTGCCGCCGATCCGGCGGTTAGTGAATGAAAGACTGAACCAGTGTCAGAATTTCCATGTTATGAAACGGCTTTCGGATAAATCCGTCCGCTCCGGCTGCGATCGCCTCAGCCCGATTATATTCCGCCTTCCCGGAGACCAGCAATACCGCCAGACGGGGATTCTGTTCCTTGAGTCTGGCCAGCAGCTCGAAACCGTCCATTCCCGGCATGGCTATATCGGTGATGACCAGCGACACTTTATTGGTCTTCAGCATTTCGAGGGCGGCGGCGGCGGATTCGGCCGCCAAAACATTGTAGCATTCCCGGTTCAGGATCTTTCCGAGCAGTTCACGAAACAAAATCTCGTCGTCTACTACCATAATAGAACCGGCGTAAAGTTCTACCGCCTTCCGCAGTTTGGGAATGAGGACTGATTCCTTGATCGGCTTTACGATATAGCCGGTCGCCCCTGCTTCGATACTCTGGACGATCGAGGCTTCGCTGTTGAGGGCGGAACACAGGATGACCGGAATCCGGCTCAGTCTTCGGTCGTTTTTGAGGTGACGCAAAAAGGTAAAGCCGTCCATCTGGGGCATGGTGATATCGGCCACAATGACGTCGGCATGTCCCCCCTTTAACAGGAAATCCAGGGCGACCTTGGCCGAAAGCATTGACTGCGATTCAATTTTGTTTCGCTCGAGGATCGCGGAAATCACCTTGAGCGTAAAGGCATCGTCGTCAACCACCAGTGCCTTCATTCACCGGCCTCTCTTTGAGAACTGACCAGCCCCTGCTCCAATTCTTCCAACTGCCGCTTGAGCTGAATTAAGGCGGGAGTAGCTCCGGTCAAATCGCGGCTCAGAGCCAGGGCATCCAACTGGATAGCCGTCTCCGCCGCGGCGTCGGCCCCCATGAAGCGAAGGTTCCCCTTGAAGGTATGGGCCACACGATGCAAATCGTCCGGGCGATTGTGCTGCAACGCTTCTTTCGCCTCGGCCAACAGACGCGGGTAGTCGTGGCAGAAGATCGCGATCAGATCGCGCGCCAGTCCGGCATCTCCCTCAGTGGCCTGGAGTAATTTCTGGTAGTCCGATTCAGCAGCCATTAATGTGTCCCCCATTAATTCACAGATCATGCCCAGGTCGCCGCCACAAGACAGCAGCCTGAGCTAAGCTGATACTTTCCACCCTGGATGGTAACCCTGAACGCACCAACTCTGTTGTCCTCCCGAGTGTCAATCCCTGATTCTATATATCGGCAATTCCGTCACTCTCATAAGCGGACAGTACCTCTCAGCTCAATCCAATATGGGAGGCCCGGCGCCGCGCACGAACTTCGATCTCGGCTCTTCGCCCGGTTTCCCCATTGAAAATTCACTTGAGCGTGCCGAATTAGGCCAGGCCGGACGGGACTCTCTTGGGCGGCCGGGTCCGGCGATGCAAAACTTTGCCAGTGTCAATTTGTGGCAGTGGAGAGCTAAAAATGGGAAAATCTGACCCTGCATACATATTTTATCCTGAAAATCTTCCGGGCCCTGCAAAGGAGCCTATCGGCGTGTCCGATACTTTTGATATCGCACAGCATTCCGTTGCGGCCGGTGAGCGGAGAATTCAAGTCGGGCTCACGATCCCGGCGGAACAGGCGATTCCTCGGTGCGGGGCAGCACGAGACTCACGTTCGGCGCACCACTCCTGTCCGGTATTTGGAATATGCATTAGACGATCCGGCGACACGGGCCGGTTGGTACCTATTGGAAGCGATCGCGGATACGCGGGGGCAAGTATGGATCAGAACAAGGGGAGAACCGGAAACCCGGCCGATGACGCCAGGAGAGAAATGCTTCGCCTTCAGGCCGCCGCGCAACTGGCCGCGCAAGCTCGCGGCACCGTCACCAGCCAGGGAGAGATTAAGTCGTTGCGGCCGCGCGTGACGCGCGAACCGGCCGGCGTCAAATCCCTGCTGGTGGTCGATGACGAGCCGTCGGTCATTGAATTGGTCGATGCTTCTCTGGATTCCAACCTCTTCAAAGTAGTCGCCGCCGAAAGTGTCAGTGAGGCCCGCTCTATTCTCCAATCGCATTCCGACATTGCCCTGGTCCTGACCGACCTGCGCATGCCCGGAGAAGACGGCTTTTCCCTCTTGGAATTTCTCCGAAGCAACCTGCGTTTTCACCATATCCCCTCAATCGTCCTGACCAGCTGCTCGGATATCCGATTCGTCCGGCACGCTATCGAGCTTGGGGCCCAGGCTTACCTGGCGAAGCCGTTTACGCGCGAGGCCCTCGTGGAGCGAATCACCGGCGTGCTTGAATCCAGCGCCATCACCATCGTTCTGGTCTCGGACAACCACACCGCCCGCACTATTCTTGGCCGCGACATTACGCTCGCCGGCTATACTGTCCAGACAGCCGAAAACGGGGCCAGGGCCCTTGAATTGATCAAAAAGGGCCGTGTCAGTCTTATAATTTCAGAACTCGTACTCGAAGACATGACCGGATTGGACCTGCTTGGACGGGCCAGCGATGCCGGCGGAGGGGTTCCCTTTCTTTTTATCAGCGACCCGCAGTTGAAGGCTTCCGAGGAAATCGTTAAGGCGGCCGGCGGATATGGCCTGATCCGCAGACCGTTCCGGAACTCCGAAGTAGTCCAGATGATCCGGGCCATGGAGCCCAAGCTCCGCTTCCGGTCCGCCAACCTTGCGGAGACCTGAATCCTGCCGCTCCGGTTCATATTGCGATTCGTCCCTCGCGGCGATATATTCTTACGGCCCTTGCCTGAGACCGATCTCGGTATATAACCCGTGGCACGATTGCTGATCGATTAAGAGTTCTGTTTGACCGCACGGCATCCCTCATCAACTTCTACATGTCCCAATTGCGGCCATGCGCTTTTGCCCAAGGACAAGTTTTGCGCCCAGTGCGGCCAGCCCAGCCACGAACTCCGCCTCCCCTTTAAGCATTTGTTTTCGGAGGCCCTGGAAGGATTTATTCATTTCGATGACAAGCTGTTCAAAACTGTCGCCGCCCTGCTTTTCAGACCCGGCTTTCTGACAAGCCAGTTTCTGGCCGGCAAACGAATGAGCTATGTCCCCCCGATCCGGCTATATGTTTTCCTGAGTTTTCTCTTTTTCCTGTTGCTGTCTTTTGCTCCGTCCCGAAAGCACAGCGCGGCGTCGGGCGAAGCCGCTTCAACTGTCGGCAGCCGGCCAACTCCCGGATTCAGTGTCTCTTTCTTCGGCATCAGTTCTAAGGACCTTCAGAATTTGGACGACCGGCAGATCGATTCTCTTCTGGCGGCCCGCGGGATGGCGCAAAGCCGGTTCAAGGTCTATCTGGCTCACAAGATCGCCCGTATCGGCGCGGGTGGACGGGCGGAATTCAATCACTGGATGCTCAAAAGCGTGTCGTACATGATGTTTGTGCTCATGCCCATATTCGGCGCTCTGGTCTTGCTCTTCTATCGAAAGCGCGTGGATTACTTCATTGACTGCCTGATCTTTTCGGTCCACTTCCACAGCTTTGCGTTTCTCCTCTCCACCCTGATTGTCCTGTTGGGCTGGGTTGTCGACTCCGGCTATTTGATCTTGATATCCCCCGTGATCCTGACACTGTATTGTTATCTGGCGTTGAAAAGGCTGTTCAAACAGTCCTGGTGGCTGACCGCCCTAAAGACGGTCGCGCTCGGCGCGCTTCACGCCTCCGCGCTAAGCGTCTGTTTTCTGGTGACGACGCTGATAAGCGTCCTGTTATTCTGAGCGGCAGAGCCAACTCCCCCTTGGCAGGCCAGGATCTTGACATTTAATCCCGCCGGCCGCGGTCAGCGCCGCGGAAGTCGGAGATTGTCGTTGGAGCGCCCGACTCTGACCTCCATGGGCCGGGCATCGGCCAGCTTGACCTCCGCATCCAGATCGGAATCATAGTAGTCACAGGTCAGTTCTTCACCGGCCTTGATATCCCGGGCGGCTATATCGGAATTGGGACCATTGGGCCCCTCCAGAAGATTCGGATTATCGGAATGATTCACATACCGGGTGTTGTCGCCGCACAGAACCATGCAGCGAGCCCCGCTTGAATTCTCGGTGTACCCATAGTGGGCAATGTACTGCTGAACGTGAGCCGGGAATTTCCCCAGTTCCGAGACTTTGAATCGAAGATCGATCCGGGGATCGAATACCCAGACCACCTGGCCTTCCTTGATGTCCTCTGCAGCAAAGCATCCAAGGCCTTCGATATTGCTGCGCTTAACCGTTGTCCTTACCAATAACATGCGTCCTCACCCGAGCCGGCGGCTCGCGATCAATTCTGAACGTTATTTCCCTATTCGTGATTTTTCATGGAATCCGGCGCAACGGCCGGCAAACTGGGTCCACCCGGCATAATGGATATTATACCGGGTTGGACCGGATTCGTCGATTTTAGCCCCTGGAAAAGTACTTCGTGAAAGACCATTCGCCATGTTCAGTCGAAAAGCATCCTGTGCAAATAGGCAAATTCCAAGGCTTGCTCTTTGGCCCGGTGGGCATTGTCGGCCGCCGCGCCGTGTCCCCCCTCGGTCTCTTCGTAATAATAAACTTTGTCCCCCAGCGCTTCCAACTTGGCCGCCGCTTTCCGCGCGTGCGCCGGGTGGACCCGGTCATCCTTGGTGGAGGTCACAAACAGAATCTTGGGATATTTGACTCCGGCCTTGATATTCTGATAGGGGGAATAGGTCGAAATGTATGCCCGCATGTCGGCCGAGTCCGGGTCCCCATATTCCCCGATCCAGGAAGCTCCCGGAGGAAGTTTGGAATATCGAAGCATGTCCAAAAGCGGCACCTGGCAGACGACCGCGTTAAACAGCTCCGGCCGCTGGGTGAAGGCGACTCCGACCAGCAGTCCGCCGTTACTCCCGCCCATGATCCCGAGATGCTTGGGGGAAGTGATCTTCCGTTTGATCAGGTCTTCCGCGACGGCAATGAAATCGTCGAATACTTTCTGCCGATTCTTCAACAGCCCGGCGCGATGCCACCTCGGGCCAAATTCTCCGCCCCCCCGGATGTTCGCCAACACGTAGACTCCCCCCTGCTTGAGCCACAGGTTGCCGATACTGCTGGAATAGGAGGGCGTCATCGAAACCCGGAATCCTCCGTAGCCATATAGCAAGGTCGGATTGTTGCCGTCGGCAGCCAGATCAGCGCGAGCCACCACGAAATAGGGAATCATCGTCCCGTCTTTGCTCGCCGCCTCAAACTGGCTGATTTTAAGGCCGGCAGCGTCAAACCTCGCCGGAAGCGACTTGATCTCTTCCGGCGCCGCCGCAGGATCGGTCAGGTAATAGAGCTTGGTAGGAGTCAGGAAATCCTGGAAGCTCGCCATCAGACTGTTTCCGAAGGCGTTGTAGGCCGACAGCCCAACTGTCCCCAGGTCAGGCAGCTTGAGTTCGCCGGTCGTCCATTTGGAAGCTCCGGCCGATTCGTTCAGACTCAGGTACAGGATCCGGCCCCGCACATTTCTGAGAATGGAAAGCAGCAAATAGTCTTTGGTCGCTCCGATCGACTGGACCGTGCTCTTGTCATCCGGCTCGAACAGAACTTCCACTTTGGATTTGAGATCAGCCGAGCCGAAATCCGCGGTCTTGAGCGCGACTACCGAGCCCTCGGGAATCCCCAGCCAGTCGGAGTATAGAAGGGCGACGGCATATCCCTTGAAGAAGACATCGACGCGGGCATCTTTCGGAAACGGCATCGGTTGCAGTTTGAGCTTTTGGTCTACCAGCCAGCCGGACTGCTCCCAGAACGATGTGCTGCGATGGAGGGTAAAAGTGTTCCCCTCCGGCCGGAAATCGACCCCGCCATTGACATCGACATCCGAATTCTCCCCTTCCATAAGGGTCTGGGCCGACGCCAATGGAGTGCCGCGTTTCCACAACTTGATAATCCGGGGATACCCCGACGATGTCAGCGAACCGGGTCCGAAATCAGTGCCGATTATTACCGTGTTGCTGTCGAACCATGAGACCGAGTTCTTGGCCTCCGGGACGGTGAATCCATCCTTCACAAATGCTTTCTGATTGTAATCATATTCTCGGACCCAGGTGGCATCCTTGCCGCCGAGCGACAACGAGACCAATGCCCGGGAGTAGTCGGGCGGGAGAACATCGGCTCCCTGGTACACCCAGCTTTTTCCTTCGTCCTTGTTGAGCTTGTCAATATCGAGAACCACTTCCCACTGGGGAGCCGGCTTTTTGTATTCGGCTATCGTGGCCCGACGAAGGATACCGCGCGGGTGATCCTGGTCCTGCCAGAAATTGTAAATGTAGTTGCCCATCAACTGGCCGCCCGGAATGCGGTCCTTGGCGTTGAGCAGTTTGAGCGCTTCATCCTGGTATTTGATGAAATTGGGATCCTTCTGAAACTCGCTCATAGTGGCCGAGTCCTGCGTCCTGGCCCACTCCAGCGGCTTGACCCCCTCGTCCTCTTCCAGCCACAGGTACGGATCGGTGTCCGCGCCCTGCGCTGAAGCGGGGATAGGGTGAAGCCCCAGCAGCATCAGCGCTGCCAGCGCGCCGGTCAATAATCGCAATAGGAATTTCATGTTTCCACTCCGAGCCAGCTTGATTTTGGTCCACTTGTGCGCCCCGCGGGCGATGACCCGGGAATATATAACACCGTTTTAAAAGGCCACAACTTTGAAATCGAGCGATCCCAAATAATCCATTTCTTGAAAAAAACAGCCCCGGAGCAAAGTCGTTCCCCTGAGTCGGTGGAAAGCGGCGCGATTTATTTCGTCACCGTGGGCGGTCTGCAGGTCAGCCCAAGTCCCCCGGGCCAAAGCAGGGCAGCAGTGCCCCGGGTCAAGAACTTTTCACCTGACGCAACCTGGGGGCCGGGATTCCGTAAACTAAAGGGACCATGTTCAAGTCACCCTGAAGTGCGCCTCGCTTTGCCGTCCGGGCGGCGGGCGGAAGGGAAGAATCACATGCGAGTGATAGCAATCGTACTCTTGATAATCTGCCTCCCGATCATTCTGATTGTGCTCGGTTCGGTCGGCCTTGGTCTCGGTTCAGCGCTGGTCGGACTGATCGCCGGAATCGGGGGAGCCATTGTCGGCGTGGTGGCAGGACTTGCCGCCGGATTTATTGGCCTTTGTGCCGGCCTGCTCGGGCCCCTGGCTCTGATTGCCATACCGATTCTGATCATCGTCGGACTGGTCAGGCTGCTGAGCACTCGCTAGCTCTTACTGTTTCTGCTTCCGAAAGCCAGTTCCAACCCCATTTGACTTGACGCTCTCTTGCGAGCGGCTTTACCTTGTCCAAAACGGAGAATTGAGTTCGGACGGGTCCAAGGGACCGGTCCGGAAAAGCGCCCACGCGCGGACAAGCATGTACTGGCTGAGCAAAAGCATCCATCGGTTCAACCGGCTAAACCGCCGGTTTGTCATTTTGGCCGCCGTGATCGGGCCCGGTATCATCACGATGATCGCCGACAATGACGCCGGGGGAATTTCCACCTACGCCGTCACCGGATCGAAATTCGGATTCAACCTGCTCTGGGTCTTTATCATTCTCATCCCGATGGCTTATTTCGTGCAGGAGATGACCGTCCGGCTGGGGGCCGTGACGAAACGCGGCCATGCCGAAGCGATTTTCGATGGCTTCGGCAAATTCTGGGGCTTCTTTTCCCTGTTCGATTTGGCCGTGGTGAACTGGCTGACGCTGATAACCGAGTACATCGGAATGACCGCCGCCATGAGTATGTTCGGCGTGCCCCCCCTGATCACGTGTATCGTGGTCACCGTAATTCTGATGGCCGTGGTTATGACCGGTCGCTACTGGACATTCGAGAAGATAACGCTCGCCTTCTGTATTTTCAACATGGTCTACATCCCGGCGGCCATCTGGGCCATGCACACCCCAACTGCGCCGGCCTGGGGCGAAGTGGCCAAAGGATTTTACAGTCCGGTCTTCCCCAAAGGTCTGACCGCCGATCTCATCTTTATTATCATGGCCAACATCGGGACGACTATCACACCCTGGCAGATCTTCTTTCAGCAAAGCTCGGTGGTCGACAAAGGAATGGACGTTCACGATGTCGCCTACGGCAAGATTGATACCTTTGCCGGGTCGTTTCTAACCGGCGTGGTGGCCATTTTCATTATCATTTGCACCGGTGCCGCCTTCTATTACCACCAGCCCCCGATCGCGGTCGAGGATGCCACCCAGACCGCCAACGCCCTGGTGCCGCTGCTCCCCGGCGCCCAGGGTCACTGGGCCCGACTCCTCTTTGCGATCGGTCTGTTCGATGCCGGCTTTCTCGGCGCCTTGTGTATCTCGCTGTCGACCTCGTGGGCAGTCGGCGAAGTTTTCGGCTGGGCCCACTCGCTCAACCGGACGGTCCGGGACGCTCCCTGGTTCTATGTCATTTATCTTTTGACCCTCGTGACCGCGGGGGCGGTGGTGCTCATTCCGGGGGCTCCGCTTATCGCCATCACCATGTTTGTGCAAGTGGTCGCGGTAACCCTCTTGCCCGCCGCACTGCTGTTCCTTATTCTGCTCTTGAACGATGAGCCCCTGATGGGCCAGTACAAAAACACGCGGCTTCAGAATATCGCCAATTGGAGCATTGTCGTCTTTGTAGTAATTATGTCAACCTGTTTCGCCGTCTCGGTCTTGTTCCCGGAGTGGTTTAGTTGAGCTAGTCTATGGGCCCATTTCGCACCAGTCCCCCCATTCTCCCTGATCCCCGCTTTACGGGACGGGACTACCGGTTCCTGTTCTTCTCGCATTTACTCGAACGGAGAGTCTGCGCCGGAAAGATCAAAGATAAGATCGGGACACTGAGCGACCTGGTGTTCCGCCTTAGCGAAGCGTATCCGGAGGCGGTCGGACTCTACCTGGAACATGGTTGGGGGAAACCGACCGAGTTCATTCCCTGGGATAAAGTGGTCAAGATCGAGGATGACGCCATCTTCGTCCAACCCCCGCCGGAAGGGGGCGTCTATCCCCCGTTTGTCGATCAAGTCGGCTGGCTACTGCTCAACGACCACTTGATGGGGCGCACCATTCTTGATATGGATGGCCGGCAGATTGAAGTCGTCAACGATGTTCACCTGCTGGAATCGCGCGGGCGGATGATCATCGTTCATGTCGATATCTCGTTCAACGGATTTCTTCGCAAATGGCACCTGGGCCGGCTGGCCTGGACCAAGGATCAGCTCATCTCGTGGAAATATGTCCAGCCGTTGTCGCTGGAAGACGCCTCCACCACCGATGCCGTCACACTGTCGCTGACCCGGAGAATGGTGAAGGATCTTCCCAGCGAGGATTTGGCCGATGCCCTCGAGCAGTTGTCCGGTGAGGAACAGCAGGCATTTTTCTCGGCTCTGGACAGCGAAAGCGCCGCCGATGCCCTGGCCGAGGCCGAACCGCGGGTCCAGCGACAAATCATCGCCAATCTGCGACAGGAACGTGCCCAAACAATCCTTTCCGAACTCTCGGTCACCCAGTTGGCGGGACTGTTCTCGGTACTTCCGCGCGATCACATGTTGAATCTGATGGCCATGCTGCCCAAAGACAGTGCCGAGCGGATCTCCGCCATCCTGTCCGAACGCGAGGGGCATGCCACCTCCCTCATGTCCAGCCACTATGTCACCGCGGTCAAGACCGACCAGGTCAGCGCGATTATGAAAATACTCCGGGCCCCCGGTCGCCAACATGAGGACATTTCCTATGTCTACGTGATCAATCCGGACGATCAGTCTTTAATCGGCGTGGTCGATTTACGGGAGCTGATTCTGGCCGATGACGGCGCCACGATCGGCAGTGTCATGACTTTTCCGGTGGTCAGTGTGGAATCCGATGACGCCCGTGAGGATATTGCCGAGTTGTTTGCCAAATATCACTATCGCATGCTGCCGGTAGTGCAACAGGACAAGATCGTGGGTGTGGTTCATTACAATGATATTATGAAAGGCCTGGTCATGCGGGCCAAGACCTGAGGATTATCATGCCGAGGATCAAAATGACGAAATCGGCCAAGTTCGCGCTTTTTTTTCTGCGCGCCTACCTGCTGGTGATGCTCGGGTTGATTCTATTCAAGTTTCTGCAGATGTTCAAGTAGCTATTCCAATAGTCCAGGAGGGCATGTGAACAATCACAAATCATTCTACATACTTGATTCTCTGGCGCGGATCCTCATCGGAACGGCCACTTCGGTTGGAGTCGGATTCTTCCTGATCCCCGGGCATTTCGCCCTCAAACCCGGCAACGGCGCTTTTGCCTTCCTGGTATTCGGTTTCGGCTCGGCGCTCGTCTATGCCATCTTCAAGACCAAGGGAAGACGGGCCGCTATCGGAGCCGCCTTTCTAATCGGCCTTGTCTCCGCTGCGCTGTTCAATCGGTTCTTTGTCGAAATTCTCGTACTCGGCATCTCGGCCCCCATCGCTCTGGTGTTTCTCTGTGAGACTTTGACTCGCCTGCATATTACCAAACCCCGGATCGGCCGACTGATCCTCCTCGCGCCAATTTATACCATACTTGGTCTAGTCGTTTCCCCTCTCGGCGCGCTTACAAGCCAGGCAGCCGCTCACTGGACCATATTTGTGCGCAGCGCCACGCTTCAAATGTTTGGAACCGGAATTGGGTTGGGCCTCGGACTTGAAGCCGCAGAGTACGCCATCAGTTGTTGGCGCCAACGGCACTCATCGGTCGATGATCTCGCCGGGCATGCCGGCAACCAATAGCCGGAGAACCGCTCTGCTGCCAAAAGCGCATGCGGGCTTCCCTCAATCGCCCCACAATGCGCCCGGCCACGTCGGACTATTTTCCGCTCTTGCTCTCCCCGGACGCTAAAGCCGGCGGCGCAAACTTGCCGGTAAGCGCCGCGGCCAATGCCTCAATCGAGTTCCCGCCCCCGGCGACAAGAATCTGCGGCATGAACGGCTGTCCCCCTTTGGACAGCGCGTTGGCTATATTGACCCACATGGTACCCTGAGCCCCCAGCGCCTGAACTTGCTTGGCATAAGCTTCGGCATTTGCCAGACCGACCGAGCGCGGCTCGGCTCCTTTTGCCAAGCCTACTTTTTCGAGATACGTGGATTCACCGTCCGCCTGCGCCTTGCGCGCTTCGGCGTTGTTCACCTGTATATCCACACCGACCTTGGAGGCGGCCAGATCCTTCTGCATATCGGCAGTGCCGCGCGCCTTTTCTACTTGGATCCGCTCATCCTGTGACGCTTTTTCCTTCTTGTAGGTCTCGATCTCCTGGTTGGCGATTTCGCGCGAGGTCAGCACTTTTACCAACTCGGCCGGGAAGACCACATCCTGAATATACACACCCTTGGTCTCAACCTGGTAGACACTCAGCTTTTCACTGATCAAGTCCATCGCTTTACTTTGTACTTCCTGACGGGTCTCAATGAAAGTCACCGCCGGCATGCTTTGGAGCTTGTCGCGGAAGTGATTTCCAACCGCGGCCTGCAGGACCTCGTTGGCCAGATTCTGCATCGTGCCGACCATGGAGATCACCCGGGGAGCCAGCGTGTCCGGGATGTGAATTTGAACCTGCAGATCGATATTGAACACGAATCCTTCGCGCGATTTGGCGATGATCTGTTTCAGCTCCCGGTCCAAATTGTGAGCCTTGGAAGTGGCATCCGCCCAGTTGAGCGTGAGGATCGCCGTCGGCACGATTTCCGAATTGTAAATCCGCGGATTGATGGCGTACTTGCCGGTGCGAAGCGGCTCCTGCCAGACACCGCGATGACCCGGCCGCACCAGCGACCCGTACTTGAAGGAAGCCCCCGAGGTATCCTGGGTGGCCAGCCCGACATACGATTTTATGACCGCAACCTGCCCTTGCTGGACAATCAACATCGGTACTAGCTCGACTCGCACCAGAAACGGATTCAGGTTGTATGCTCCATAAAGCAGCACGTCATGTTGAAGTCCGATCTTGCCGCCGTTGTCGAGAAACAGCTGGAAGTCCTGAAAATTGTTGTGGACGTTGTTCTTGCTTCGCAGAATATGTTCGCAAATCTCGGCGTCGGTTTTCCCCGCCGCTTCCATCTGGCGAAGATCATCAAATCCGCCAAGCCGACAGGCAATGTCACCATCCTCGAGCGCCGGACCATCGAAGGTCGTGACAACGCCGACCACGTCGACCAGCCCCCCGGCTTCACCGTATGGTTTTGGCTCGATCCGGACTACTTCGAGATCTTCAGGATGGATCCCAAAAGCTTTGGCCGGGACATCGGCGACATTGCGGCTGAGAATGCTCAGGATACTCGGATCGACCGGCAGCCCATGCACCCGCTGTTTGGTAATGACCAGGAAGGCCACGGGATGAATCGGCACCAGCGTGCCGGGAGGAAGCACCGGTCGCTGGACTCCCTTCTGGCCCCCTTGATCGACAAAGACTCTGACGTCGCTGAAATTTCCAAACTGGGGTTTGTATATGGCCGACTTGGCCCCCACCGGAAGCGGCTGTCCGATTTGGGAAATCAGCACGCCGATTTCCCCCGCGGGTACCTGCACCCACGGAAATTTCTTCACGCCGTACAGAATCCAGAATTTGAACCTAATCCCGGGCATCAGTAAATCGGCCTGGTAGCCGGCCTCGCCGTGAAAACCGATTGGATTTCCGCCGGACAATTTCTTCCGCGAAAAGCGCTTGTAGACCAGTCCTACTTGCGTCTGGCCGATCGCGCGTAACGACGGTAGGATCAGGATCGCCAGGGCGATAACGGCGGCGGCGATTATGATTGGTTGCATTGAAACGGTTGGTTGCATACAGCCTCTCTGGACACTGCTTTCATTCGAAGAACAAATGTCGGACTTTCGAACTCCCGGGAACGGTGGGAACTATACCTATTTGCGACCTTTGTGTCAACGTTGGTTGGGGGAAGGCGGCGGAGTGTGATACAATTGGAAAACTCTCGAGATGGCCGCGATAACCAAATCCTCGCACTTTTGGGCTATGAGTGCGCCAAGCCAAAGAGTGATGACATCATCAGCGGGGAACTGGGCTACATTTCGAACTATCGTTACAAGTTGATGATGAAGTGGCTCTCTCACCCGACAAGGAACAAGCCGGGCCCTAGTCCGATGGAAAGCGATTAGCTGCTATGCGCGCGGGCAGGCGTCATCGTTTGCAGGAAAGCCGGTATCCGAATTTGGTGGCTTGAGGCACATGTCACCAATCCAGCCTTCCCCTCAAAGGCAGGAACGCGGGGCTCTTAGCGTGTCTCTCATTACCTCACCACGTCTCGCAAAGTGGTCCGATACGCTGCTCTTTCTGCAAGGATGCAGCTTGCCTTATCGCTTCATCGCCCGGATTGAGGCGGCGCGTTTCTCAAGTTCCTCGGCTGCATTCGTTCGATTGGTCTTCCTATAGAGTTTTGCCATGTCTTCAAGGCTAGTAGCCACATCGGGATGAGTCGGACCCAAAGCTTGTTCCCGGATCGCCAGAGAGCGCTTAAGCAATTCCTCAGCTTGCACGTACTGCTTCTGAATGTAGTACAGCTCACCGAGGTTGTTGAGAGTCTCCGCCACATCGGGATGATTAGGACCTAAGGCTCTCTCCCTTATTGTCAGGGCGCGCCTGCTGAGCAGCTCGGCTTTCGCATATTGGGCTGTTGAATTGTACACCTCCGCCAGACCGTTTAGGGCCGAAGCGACGCTTGGATGATTCGGGCCGTAGGCCCTTTCGTCATTGGTCAACGCGTGCGTATAGAGTGACTCGGCCTTTTGATACTGGCCTTCCTTGTAGCGCATTTTCGCAATACTGCACTCAAGCCTAGCCACTTCGGGATTGTCTTGTCCGAACGCCTTTTCATTGATCGCTATCGACCGCATGTACAACGGTTCGGCTTGCGCGTACAGGCCTTGGTCGAGGTATAGCTTCCCGAGGCCGGCCAGGCTTGGTACTTCATCAGGATGATCAGGACCGAGAGATTTCTCGAAAATTGACACAGAGCGTTTGTACAACGGCTCAGCCAGCGCATATTGGCCCTGAGTGCGGTACAAGGTTGCCAGGTTACTGAGACTGTGGCCACCGCAGGATGGTTAGGCCCCAGAGCTCTCTCGTCTATGCTCAGAGCGGTCTTGAACAGCGGCTCCGCCAGTGTATACTTCCCTAGATTGTAATAGAGGCCAGCGAGGCTGCTGCGACTTGCGGCCACGTTGGGATGATTGGGGCCAAACGACTTTTCCACAATCGTTAGTGCGCGTTTCAAAAGCGGTTGGACAAGAGAGTACTGGCCTTGGTACGTGTACAGCCCTGCAAGGTTATTGAGACTCGCGGCCACATAAGGATGATCCGGACCGAGAGACTTTTCTCTGATTTCCAGCGCACGCTTGTAGAGTGGCTCGGCCTGCGCATAGTGGTCTTGGATTTGGTACACGCTTGCGAGATCATTGAGACACCCAGCCACATCAGGGTGGTCCGGGCCAAGGGTCTTTTCTCGGATCTTTAGACAGCGACTAAGGAGTGGCTCAGCTTCCGCGTATCGGGCTTCAGCAACATAAAGGGTCGCAATGTTATTGAGGCTTTGGGCGACGTCTGGGTGATCCGGTCCAAACGCCTTCTCCCTGATTTCCAGCGATCGCTTAAGGAGCGGCTCAGCCTGCGAATAATGACCTTGAGAGTAATATAGAGTGGCGACGTCGTTGAGACTCGTAGCTAATTCGGGGTGATTCGGGCCAAGAGACTTTTCCCGAATTGCGATAGCACGCTTGTAAAGCGGTTCAGCCTGACTGAACTGGCTTTGGGAGTTGTACAAGTCCGCCAAGTTGTTTAGACTTGTAGCCAAGTCAGGATTCTCTGGACCGAGGGTCTTCTCTTTGATTCCTATCGACCGTTTGTAGAGTGGCTCAGCCTGTGCGTACTGTCCTTGTGCCCGATACACCTCCGCGAGGTTGTTGAGATCCGTTGAAACATCAGGACTGTCGGAGCCGTATGCCTTTTCATCCATTCCCAAGGCGCGCTGAAAGATTGATTCTGCCTGAGCGTATTTTCCTGTGGCGAAATACAACCCGCCCAGAATGTTAAGGCTCGTCACCACTCTGGAACTATCTGCCCCCGTGCTCTGCTCGGCCGTCTGCAACGCATTCTGCGCCACGACAAGAGCGCTGTCATAGCGCCCTTGTCTGTACAGAGTTGTTGCCTCATCATTGAGCGTCTTCCAATCGCCTCCTTGAGCTCGAACAGCCTGATACGCTCCAAGCCCAAGCACAACTACGAGCAGGGATCTCAAAATTCCTATCATGGTCTCAATCCAGCGGTCCTTCCCTTCACAAGATAGACGTACCAGACCATTAAACAAGGGATAAAGGACGACGGAGGCACAGCTCTGACGCGTTAGCCGAACCACTTTGGATGTCGGCTATGCGTTAGCCGAGGTCAACGGGATTGCGGGCTGGATCACGCCAGGGAATGGGATACAAATCGAACCGTATTCTGTGATAAGTACTTGCTGACAATCTGGCGGGGAACTCGGATTACCTAGCGATCTGTATTGCTGCGATGAATTCTCAGTACAAGGCGATGACGTGCAGCTTGAAGCCATTAGGCCGGCCTTCCCGAACGAAAGGTCGAGACCTCTTGTTCTCAGGTAATCCTCCTTTCCTCGGTGAAAATTGGGGACTGGGGCGAGTGAAAGTCCTATTTCACTTTGAGCGAATCCAGATAGACCCTTGCAAGAGAGCGATTCCGCGGCGATTTCAGGTCCATTGCAGCCATTTTCAGACGCATCTCAACCGCTGATATCTCGGTTGAATCAGAACTGAAGCGAGCGATTTTGTAGTACGCGTGGAGCAACGCTGAATCCGCGTTGGCATAATATGCCGTTGGCATCAGAGGAACCTTCGGGTTTGCGACATTCCCCTTCGACTTGTCAGCGGTAGTATCACCCTTAGCTATGCCCATCCTATCGATAGGATGCTCGGTCGACTCCGGTTTCGCATTGGGAATGACTGAGAGGTCGTTTTTCGATTCCAAGTTGCGTTGGCCAAGCACTTCAAGGGCCGCGCGCGCCCGCCGCCAGTAGTTAAGTGAGTCCACTTGATTTGAGTGTACCGTACCCTGTCGGAGAAGTGTGTCCGGTGCGCTGGCTTTGCGCACGCTATCTCGCTTCAATCGAGATTGCCCAGCCCAGACCGAGAGTGGCAGAGTCAACATTCCTGCAATTACGAGAACACTTATCCTACGGAAGCGATCTGATTTTGGCATTGGCATTACCCTCGGATTCCCTATTTCTACCCGAATGTTCTAGAGTGGATCGGGGCACGTCAAGAAATAAACAGACGTTTCGAGGGGAGTTTAGGATCGAGTGGCTCACCTCTCCGAGATGGCCCTTCAATTCTCTCCCTCAGCTAAAGTGCGTCCCTAAGACTCCAGCCTTTCACTAGTTGTATTTGCGCAAGGCAAAGAAGTGATGTTATCACTGGCGGGGGACTTGGGATACATATGTGACTTCTATGATCGCCATCTGACGGCAACGGTTCGGAGTCCAATTCCCCGGTTCTATGCAGGTACTGCGTGAGGCATGTCTACCAGCGAACAGCACTGTCATTCCATACACCGGCTCAGAAGCCCTTCGATCTCAATTTGAACGTATCGAGAAGTGCGCGATACTTGTCCTCGTCTATACTGTAGAGACCGTGAATCCGCGAATAGAACCAGGGGTGCTTCTTTGAGCAGAAGAGAACAAGAGTCACAACCTCTTGGTGACTGGGGTCAACGCCGCGGCCTTCAGTGTAGCAGTTTTTCAGCTTCCTGCCGCAGATGGGGCACCGCAGGGAGTCTGGGTAACTGCGATCCTTCCAATAATCAACGTGGAAGCTGATCTGGGCGGCCAGGTCCAAGGGTGTATTATGGAGGTGTCGCCAGTAAGACTTGAGTATGATGCTGGACATGTCGTCGGGATGCCAGATACCGCGCGCGTTAAACCACTTTGACAGGCGCGAACCTCTCCAGAGCCCCCAGTTGTTGCGAATCCACAATCCCAGGGTGAAATGCGCTTTGGACATGTCTTGTTCAGTCCAATTCTTGAGCGTATCAAGCACGGCCGGAGTCAGCGTGGAATCAAGTTGCGCGAAACAGTCGTTGAGATCCATGGGGACAAATGGCTGTTTCTCGAGGAAACGAAGTCCGGGAATGGAGCACGACAGCGCGATGGCTATGATTGTGAGGATGCCGACGAACGATCCAAGCCAGGCTCTCGATGACGACATATTCCACCCTTCGTCTATACCAGGACTACTCTGCCCATCTGATACGGACGCAACATAATCATGGTTTGTTCAATTGGCGATTGGAACGAAGAGCTCGAGATACAAATCGAACTCTAGAGGACGGCAATAGTTTGCATTCTACATGGCGGAGAGGCAGGGATTCGAACCCTGGGTAGGGGTTACCTACACACGCTTTCCAGGCGTGCGCCTTCAACCACTCGGCCACCTCTCCTCAGAACGACTGAAGATATCCTCCCGCTGCGCCTTATCCGACCGCCCCGCATCGACTTGATTACGTCAACAAGGAGCCTTCCAAACAGGAACGGGACAGGCGGCTAAGATACGATGATTCCTTCAAAAGGCAAGCAGGACATGGCGGTCCGAAGACAGCGAACCAAGCGTCATTTGAGAGGGGAAAATTAGGGATGCATCGGGATTATCGCCCGGTTACTTTTCCGGGAGATCTTCGAAATACAGAAACCGATCCAGCATCTTGACATACTCCGACCAACCCGCTGTCCGCTGGCGGGACCTGATCCGGTCAATCGCCCCCATTTTGCTGTCGATCTCATCGCAATAATACAGGACGAAGGCTTCGGGCATCATCGGAATCACCGGCGAGGCGTAGGCCAGTTCCCCCTGGTGAGCCAGAATCATGTGCCGAATTTTGGTCAGAAGCTTCTCCGGAAAGCCGTCGATCTTGAGCGCCCGCTCGTAAATCCAGGCATCGCACAGGCAGATATGGTTGATGAGCCGTCCTTCGTCGGTGTAATCGAGCACCATATCTGAGGTATAGGTCTTGATCTTGCCGGCATCATGAAACAGCCCTCCAAAAATGAGGTAATCCTTATTGAGAAAATCATAGCCGGCCGCCACTCGAAGCGCCAATTCCCCCACATTAGCCGAGTGCTCGGACAGCCCTCCGATATAAGCATGATGCCAGAGCTTGCCGGCCGCTGCCTGGAGAAACTGATCCAGAAACTCCGAGTCGCTCCAGAACGATTGCGCCAACTGCTTGATATAGCTGTTCTCGATCTTCTCCGTCAGCGCCATTAGCCGCGCCTGACGGTGCTCGCGCGACTGGCTCGAATGCGCCAGGATATCCTCGATCTTATACTCGTCCTCAGTCGCCAGCCGAATCTTGTTAATCGTGATTTCTATCTTGCCGTTGTATTCAGTCACTTGCCCCCGGACTTTGACCACCATTCCCTCGGCCAAATCCTCGAACCCAAACCGATCCGGCTCCCACATTTTGCCGTCGATCCGCCCGGTGTTGTCCCTAGTTCTACCAGCAGGTACTTGCCACGGGTGTATTCCCGAAGTTCTTTCTTGCGGACCACAAAGAAACTCTCGACCCGGTCCTCGACCACAAACTCTTTGATTTTCTTGCCGTCCATGCCCCAAGTATAATATGGCCGGCATTCCCCGTAAATCTCTTTTGAGCTTCCCCCCACTGGTCAGGTCCGTCTTCGCCGAGAACATCAAAGTTGTACTTCTGTGTATAACCTGTATATTTGCGGTCGATTATGAAGATTTTGCAGCGCTATGTCCTCTGGGAGCATGTTCCACCATTTTTGTTTTCTTTCCTGATTATTACGTTTCTGCTCGTCATCGATTACGTTCCGCGCATTATCGACCACGTCATTGACAAAAACCTGTCGCTGGTGGTGGTCTTGGAACTTATCGGACTGAACCTGGCCTGGATGCTGGCGCTGTCGGTCCCGATGTCGGTCCTAGTCGGCACGCTGATGGCGTTCGGGCGGCTCACTTCCGACTTTGAGATCAGCGCGATCAAGTCCTCCGGCGTGCATCTGCTCAAGATTCTTACGCCCGTTCTGCTTGCCGGTGGCTTGATCATGGTTGGCATGATTATTTTCAATGATCGCATCCTGCCCGATCTCAATCAGCGGGCCCGCATTCTATGGGGTGATATTTCCGCCATGCGCCCGACCCTGATTTTCAAATCCGGCATTTTCGTGACCGACATTCCCGGCTACCTCGTATTGATCGACCATATCGATCATTCCACCTCGCGCGTCGATGGCGTCCGGATTACCGATACCCGTGTCCCGAGCAAACCGCGCATCGTGGTCGCCCAGTACGGTTATTTGAAAATGACCGACAACGCCAAGAACATGCAGTTCACACTGCACAACGGTGAGCTTCACTCCCTCGATCTCGAAAACCCTGACAATTATCGCAAACTTGATTTTGACACTCAGGTCATCAACATCAGCGGGACCGGTTCGGAGCTGGTCAGAACGGAGTCCGAGTACCGCACTGACCGGGAAATGCCGATCGCTGAGATGAAGCAGCAGGTCCAGCAAAGTCTGGCCGGCATCGTGCCGCTCTACGGCAAGATCGACACCACCATGCGGGAGCGATTCGACTATCTTTTCAGCGACAGCTTCAAGTACAATCAGAAAGTCACCCCCAATGATTCGGTGGCCCTCTGGCTGGCCAAACTCGATGCTTCCGGTTTGATGCGTCTGATCGAACGAAATAAGCAACAGATCGACGCCAAGAGTCTCGCCACCGACCGGTTCCAGATCGAGATCTACAAGAAGTACTCGATTCCGGCCGCCTCCCTCGCTTTCATCCTGATCGGTGCACCGCTGGGGATTCTTACCCGCAAAGGAGGCATGGGGATCGCCATCAGCATTTCCATTTTGCTGTTCATCGTCTACTGGGCGTTCTTAATTGGCGGCGAGGATCTGGCCGAACGCGGCATCGTGAGCCCATTTGCCGCCATGTGGAGCGCTAATATCATTCTGGGCGCAATCGGACTCTACCTGTTGTATATCGTCGTGACCGAGAAGCCGGTCTTCTCGTGGTTCCGGAAATCCTGATGTTCGTACCGATCAAGAAACTCGACGTTTATCTTCTCAAGGGCTTTTTCGTCGCGCTCTTTGTCGTCACCCTGGCGATCGGACTGACGATCATCGTCATCAACATGGTCGAGGAAATGCACGGCTTTGTCGACCACCATGTCCCGATCTGGCGCATCCTCGAATACTACCTGTATTTCGGCGGCTGGGTGGTCAAGTCGTTTCTCCCCATGTTCGTCCTCCTGGCGCTTTTGTTTTCGGTCTCGATTCTGGCGCGACGACGCGAAATTCTGGCCATGAAAGCCAACGGCCTGTCCCTGTACCGTCTTACCTGGCCCTTCTTTCTGGCCGCCTGCGCCCTGGCCTACGGACATTTTTACTACTCCGAATACATCTTCCCGCCCTTAAACCAGCGCCGGCTCGAAATCAAAGAATTCGATATCGATCAGAAATCCAAAGAGGCCATGGCCAAAGTCCGCAATATCTACCGCCAGATCAACCCGGGCAGCTTCTACACGATCGGCGCGTTTGATACCGAGCGGGGTGAGGGAACCGATTTTCGTCTATACCGAAGCCACGGCTCCCATGTCCAGCAGATCATCACGGCGGAGCGGATTCGGTACCATGACTACCACTGGCTGACCGAAAACGGCATGTCCCGCACATCCGACAGCGGCTCGGCCGAGTCGTTTCTGAAATTCGACACTCTCACCATCCCGGATATCCAGGACAAGCCGGCTGATTTCGCCAAAAAAATGGCCGACCCGGTTGACATGGGGATCGATGATCTCAAAGGGTATATCGATCTCATGAAACGAACCGGCGGCCCGCATGTCCGGGAATCGATTGACTACAAAGTCAAATTCTCATACCCGCTCTCGACTATAATTATCGTGCTAATCTGTGTGCCGCTGGCGGCCAACCCGAGGCGAAGCGGCATTGCAACCTCGTTTGCGGTCGGCGCGGGCATTGCCCTTATCTATTTTATTCTGTTCCGGGTTATGCAATCGGCCGGATACAACGAGAAGATTCCCGATTACATTGCCGTCTGGGGGGTGAACGCCTTTTTTGCCTTCATCGGTTTGGTTCTCATGATTGGAGCCCGGAAGTAATGCCGCACTCGGAACACGAGAAGAATCGTGCCATGTGGAACGAGATCGTCGAAATCCACATCAATCACCCGGAGTACGCCACCGAAAAATTCATTGCGGGCGGCTCGAGCCTCAAGAAACTCGAGTTAGGAGAACTCGGCGATGTGCGCGGCAAGAAGCTCCTGCATCTCATGTGCCAGTTTGGCCTTGATACCCTATCCTGGGCCCGCGAAGGAGCAATCGTCACCGGCGCCGACATTTCTGATCGCTCAGTCGAACTGGCCCGGGAGTTATCCGCCAAATCCGGCGTACCGGGGACGTTTGTCCGAAGCGATGTGCTTGATCTGACCGGCAAAATCGATGACCACTTCGACATAGTTTACCAGTCGTACGGAACACTATGCTGGTTGGGTGACCTGAAACGCTGGGCGCAGGTTGTCGCGCATTATCTCAAACCGGGCGGGACGTTTCTGTTGATCGATGATCACCCGGCGCATTTCCTCTTTTCCGAGCCCGGGCTGAGCTATTTCGCCGACAAGCCGGACTATTTCGAAAACGAACCGGATTATTGCGACCGTTCCTATCGCCGCAAGAATGTCTCGGTGGAATGGATTCACTCCATATCAGAATTGCTCACCTCGTTGATTGACACCGGCCTGGTGATTGAGAAATTTCAGGAATTCGATTACGGGTATTATCACGAAGGGGAAGGCTGGACGAAAATCGAAGACCGCTGGTACCCACCTACCGGCCCCTCGAAACACCCGCTGATGCTGCTGGTGCGGGCAACTAAGTCCTGACCACTTCTGTCGTCCGTTTCGCGTCATTGCGAGCCCCAACTTGTCATCCCGAGCGCAGTCGAGGGACGAACCCAACGGGCGAAGCAATCTGCCCCCGGACCATCAAATCTCCTCCCACAAATCGCTCCAAGTCAGGTTGATAGGGCCGTTTGCGTCATTGCGAGGAGCAGTCATTTCTTCATCTTGTGCGACGAAGCAATCTGCCCTCGGAACATCAAATCTCGCCCCACAGGTCACTCCAAGTTGGGTTGACGGAGTCTACCAGCGCAACTTTCCGCTTACGCGACCCTCCCTTAATCTGCTTCTCCCTCGCAATCGCCAGCTCGATGTCTCCGAATGCCTCATAATAGACCAGCTTCGTTGCGTGGTATCGTTCCGTAAACCCAATGATCAATGATTGGCGATGCTGGTAGACGCGCGCTTTCAGGTCGCTAGTCACTCCGACATACAGGACGCGGTTCTCAGCGTTTGTCATAATATAAACGAATGAACTCATGGTGCTGAATGCAGGGACAGATTGCTTCGGCGTCCCGCTTTCAGCGGGACTTCTCGCAATGACGCGGAACGGAATACTGTCTGCTGGCCGGTGAGAAGGTTGACCAGACCCCTCAAACTGTGTGCCAGAAGTGAGTCACTCCTGGCACATCAAATTCCCGTCAGTTGATCCGATCCCCCCCTACGTCCCCATCTCCCAACTGCTCAGATATTTCTTCTGCTCCGGCGTCAACCGATCCAGCGATACCCCCATCGATTTCAATTTCAGCGCCGCAATCGCCTCGTCAATCTTGGCTGGCACGACATATACTTTCCGCTGAAGCTTGTGATGGTTCTTCACCACAAACTCCGCCGCCAGTGCCTGATTGGCAAACGACATATCCATTACCATCGCCGGATGCCCCTCCGCCGCCGCCAAATTCACCAGCCGCCCCTCGGCCAGTACATACACGCGTTTCCGGTTGATCGTATACTCTTCGACATTCGGCCGGACTTCGCGATGCGATGACGCCGCTTTGGAAATTCGTTTCAGATCGATCTCGACATTGAAATGTCCCGAATTGCAAATGATCGCGCCATCTTTCATGCGCTTTACATGCTCGAGCCGGATAACATTTATATCTCCGGTCAGCGTGATAAACAGATCTCCGACCGTCGCCGCACGCGCCATCGGCATAACATTAAATCCGTCCATCGCCGCTTCGATTCCCTTGACCGGATCGACTTCCGTCACGATGACATTTGCACCAAGTCCTTTGGCTCGCGAGGCGACCCCGCGTCCACACCAGCCATACCCAGCGATCACGACCGTGGCCCCGGCGAACAACATATTCGTGGCCCGAATCACGCCATCGAGCGTCGACTGCCCGGTACCATACCGGTTGTCAAACATATGTTTGGTCTTGGATTCGTTTACGGCTATCACAGCGAACAGAAGCGCGTTGTTCTGCTCCATCGCCTTCAGCCGAATCACGCCGGTGGTGGTTTCTTCGGTCCCGGCAAAGACATGTTTCGCCAAATCCTTCCGATCCGTATGCAAGGTCGAGACCAAATCCGCGCCATCATCCATCGTGATATGTGGCTTGAGATCGAGGGCCGAGTGAATATGCTTGTAGTATGTCTTGTGATCCTCGCCATGAATCGCGTGCACAGCGATTCCATATTCGTGCACTAAAGCGGCGGCCGTCTCATCCTGGGTCGAAAGCGGATTCGAGGCGCACAGCGCCAGATTCGCCCCACCCGCCTTCAGCGTCCGCATCAGATTGGCGGTCTCGGTGGTTACATGCAGGCAGGCCGCAATATTGACCCCCTTGAGCGGTTTCTCTTTGGCAAACCGTTCCCGGATCAATTCGAGTACCGGCATCGCCTTGTCCGCCCACTCGATTTTTTGCCGCCCGGCTTTGGCTAACTTGATGTTTTTGATATCGAATTTTCTGCTCATGCTAAGCTTCCTTCGCCAAGGTCGCGGCGCGATCCGTCCGCTCCCACGTGAATTCTTTTTCGTGACGGCCAAAATGCCCGTACGACGCCGTCATGCGGTAGATCGGACGAAGCAGATTCAGCTCTTTGATGATGCCGCGCGGCGTCAGATCGAAATGCTTGTGAATCAACTGCACGATTCGCTTCTCCGGAATCCGGCAGGTTCCATCGGTGAATACCATCAAAGAAACCGGTTTGGCCACGCCGATGGCATATGCCAGCTGAATCGTGCATTTGTCGGCCAGACCGCTCGCCACGATATTTTTGGCGATATATCGCGCCATGTAACTGGCCGAACGGTCCACCTTGGTCGGATCTTTGCCCGAAAACGCCCCGCCGCCGTGTGAGGCCATCCCACCGTAGGTGTCGACAATGATCTTCCGCCCGGTCATACCGGTATCAGACTGCGGTCCGCCAATCACGAACTTACCGGTCGGATTGACATAGTACTTGGTCTTGCGGTCGAGCATGTTCTTCGGAATAACCGGCAGGACCACCTTTTGAATTATCTCTTCTTTTGACTTGTTGGTAATATGCTTCCCGGTCCTGTCCAGAATGTCCACGGTGTGCTGAGTCGAAATCACCACCGTATCGACTCGTCTTGGCACTCCGTCTTCATACTCGATAGTCACCTGCGATTTTCCATCCGGCCCAAGATACCCGAGCTGCTTTTTCTTGCGGACTTCCGCCAGGCGGCGGGTAAGCTTGTGCGCCAGCATGATCGGCATCGGCATGAGCTCTTTGGTCTCCCGGCAGGCGTAGCCGGCCATCAAGCCCTGATCTCCCGCTCCGCCCGTGTTGACCCCCTGGGCGATATCCGGAGACTGCGAGCCGATCGTATTGAGAATCGCGCAAGTATTGTAGGTGAAGCCGTGTTCCGGTTCGGTATACCCCACTTCCTTCACGATCTTCTTGACCAGATCGTGTATGTCCACATAGGTGTGGGTCGTAATTTCACCGCCGACAATAACCAGGCCGACCGAGACGAAAGTCTCGCAGGCCACCCGGCCGTTTTTGTCCTTTGCGAGAACTGAGTCCAGAACGCCATCGGAAATTTGATCCGCCAGCTTATCCGGATGTCCCTCGGTCACCGACTCCGAGGTAAAGAGGAAACTTCCTCCAGCCATTGCATCTACTCCTTATATCTGATGAATATCCAATCGCTTCTTGTCTCACGTAATGACGATCTCCGATGAGTCGCCCACATTCACTTTCTTGGCCACGCCGTGAATAATAACATGATGCCCCACCAGCGAATCCTCGAGCACCGCGTGGGAAACTTTGGCAAATGGCCCGATAATCGTATCGATTATTACCGAGTTCTCCACTACTGCGCCCTCCGAAATCGACACATACGGTCCGAGCACCGAGCCCTTGACACTTGCTCCCTCGGCCACAAAAACCGGCGGGATCACGACCGATCCCTCCACTCGCGCCGTCTGCTGCTTGGTACTCAGCAAATGACGGTTGGTGGCCAGGACGGTCTCTTTCTTGCCGCAATCGAGCCAGGCTCCAACTTCGAACGGAAGAAACCGCGTCCCCTGCTGAATCATCGTCTGCAGGGCGTCGGTGAACTGTATCTCTCCCCGAGTCATATTCCCTGACTTTACGTGCTCATTCAGTACTTTGCGCAATTTTGCCGTGTTATGAAAGTAGTAAAGACCGACTATGGCCAGATTGGTCTTGGGATTGGTCGGCTTCTCCTCCAAACCGGCCACATAACCATCTTTTAGTTCGGCAATCCCGAACCGGTGCGGGTCATCCACCGCCTTGAGGGCGAGCACACTCTCACCCGCTTTGACGAACTTCTCCAAATCGGTCTCGACAATTGTATCGCCAAGCAGGATCAACAGCGGGCCGTCCTCCATTTCGGCAAGCGCCAGGCTCAAGGCATACCCCAGGCCCAAAAGCTGCTCCTGGTGCACAAACCTCGCCTTAAACGAGTACGTGCTTTCGATATACCGCCGGACATCTTCCCCCTTAAAGCCGATGACGAAAATCACCTCTTCCGGATTGAGCCGGATTATCGGCTCCAATACGTGGGAAAGGATCGTCCGTCCCGCAACGTGGAGGAGTACTTTCGAAGTCGAGTATGTGTGTGGGCGAAGCCGCGATCCAACCCCCGCGACCGGGATGATGACCTTCAACTAAATCTCTCCTGTTTGGTCCGAAGGTAAGAGAACTCGGCCCCCTCCACAAGCCCTATCGTGCCGGCCGCCAGCGTTACGGCGATCAACGCTGCGCGAATACGGTCGCCGGGCTGGTGTAAAGCGGAGTCCCTGAGTCGCGAAGCGGCACAAAGTGCGTGCTGTCCGCTATCCGCTCATAGAGCCCGACCAGCGCCTGGGTCGGCGGACCGGTGTAGATAAATCTTCGATAAGCGGTCGCGATAAACCCCGGCTTCCAGTCAGTGGATCGCGCCTCAGGATGGAAATCGAAGGCCAGTTGTCGTTCGGGGCCAGACAGCGTCGTGTCGGTCGAAAAGAGCCGGAAAGCCACGCGATAGTCCGAGGTCAGCTTTTCATGCGGCATAAAGTAGAATTCTGCCGCGTACCAACTCCCGGCCTGACGCGAAATCCGCATCGAGACCAGGTCAATCTTGGGTTCGCCAAAACTGGCCAGAGTCGTGGACGGCAGCCGGCCCTTGTACCCCAGGCTCAACAGAAAACAGCGATCATCAGGCGACAAGCCGCCCGGCGAATCCGATTTCAGCGCGCTGCTGGCGGTGTGGACATCCAGAAGATGCGGCACCAGATACTCTTTGCCAAACTCCTGGTGCAGGCTGTCCGAGAGCATGAAATACTTGAGCACCATCAACTGCTCTGAGAGGGGAAGTTTCTTATTGTCCGGGTCAAAATCCGGGGGAACGACCGAATCCAGCACCGCCTTCTCCCAGACTCCAAACAGCCTGGTGTTCGCCTGAAGCCGCTCATCCTGGGGGCGTGCAAACGCCGCCAGGGTAAAGAACCGGGCGGCCGTGGAAAACATCGATGGTCCCTGGGACGCCAGTTGCTCGGCTCTGGATTTGAATTTGGCCCCAAGTCGGCCAACTACATCTCTCCACGGTGAGTTGTCCAAAAGTTCGGGATGCTCGGTATACAGATCGGCGAAGCTGGCTGTGATCGTATCAAAAGTACCGAGCTTCCCCGACTCGATCCCGTCAATAAGAGCCAGCGCTCTGGGCGGGAATTTTTCAGGATTCCCGGTCGTGTCGTACGCCTTCTTATCCGGATTATAGCCGCAACTGGTGAGAACAAATAGGATCAGGGCAAAACAGGTGATTCCGCGCATGGTCAAATTCAAGATATCGTGTCGTTTGTCCACAAGGTAGTCTAAATTATACCCCGCGGCGCGATCTGCGGTCAGAAAATATGAAGCAGATTTGCCAGCCAGTCATGATATAAGAAATAGACCCGCCCGATCAGAAGCGAGATGCGCCCCATCACCGTGTACCCGAAATGGGCCCCGAAAGAAATCATGATAAACCAGATGCCGATTCTCGCCGTCACCCCCAGCGCTCCCACATGCTCCTTGGAAAAATAGAAATAAATCAAGGTCGAAATTACTCCAACCACGACAATCGCCGTCAAGACATAATTGGGTACGCCGCCGGTCGTCTGCGGAATCATGGTCGCCTGCATTTGATATAAGACCTTGCCGTGAAGTTCCGAAAGCAGGAACACCCCCGCCGTATTCCCCATGATAAAGGCCAGCCCTATTCGGGAAAGCCAGCTCCATTTCTCCGATAGCCGGGAGAACATGAGCAATCCCATGATCCCCGGGATCACCAGCCAGAATTTGCTGAGGCTGTCTCCGGTCGTCAGCGGTACCCAAAGCTGCTGGACAATGACCGTGTCATAGTACAGCCCGATATAATACCCGACCGAAATCCCGGCAAAGATATGCTCCGCCAGCCGGAACACCGGATTGTCCTTGTATAGAAAAGAGAAGATTGCCAGCGTGAAGAACGCCGCCACCCAGGTTTCAAACAGGGCCATGCCGCTCATGCCTTGGCTCTCCCCTTGGCTCGACGCATCATGAAATATCCGATATTCCCGATCAGGATCAGCCCGATAATCAGCAAATGCAGAAGCGACTGAATCCCCATGCCGATCACCGCCAATGCCGGCTTTCCCACCAAAATCTCATATTCGGCCGCCCCTTTCATCCCGCCCAGCAGCCCGACTAGCTGCCCCGAAGACGCGTAGGCGTACTGCTTGGGGGCCATCACCGCCGTAACCCCGGCGCCGACTGGTATGCCATATTGAGCATGAACGATTGATATCCAGTAATCGATAATCCCGTTATCCGCGACTACAAAGATCATCTTCATATCCTTGTAGCTTTTGACTGTTCGCATCAGCGGCAGGCTGTCCAGCGGCGTGCCGGAATTGTCGGTCGGATATATAGACGCAATCGACGATCCCATCCCCTTCAGTACTGAAACGTAATTCGGTTTGTACCCAAGGTTGACGTAATCCACCCCGTACACTTTGCCGTACTGCCTGGCCAGATCCCGGGTCACCCGCTCCTCTACCGAAGGTCCCCCGAACGGTATGGTCGAGACCGTCACCACTTTCAGGTTCTTGCGGAACATATGATGCAGTGCCGCGCGCGCCATCGGCTCGGTCTCCGCCAGCGCCTGGGCATAGACATCGAAAGTCAGCATCACGACCGATGAATCCGGCAAGGAATCAACCTTGTTGTAAAGATTTCGTGCCTCCGGAGAAATCCCGATCGGAAAATGAGTCGGGACGATGAGCGGAATGATCACCGCGACCGCGACCATCAGAAAGATCCAGCGCCGGTCAAGCCTCGAGAACCGTTCCCAGATTGTCATGCGCTCAGCCTCTCCCCATATAAGTCCGCTCGATACCGAGCAGTATCCGGAGCGACATCGAAGCCGCCCCCAGCGCCGCTCCCACGATAATCCCCCGCTGGACCGACATATTGATGCCGTTCATGATATAGGTATTGATAAACGCCGGAATATGGTGTGAGATCGAGTTTAAGAACGCTTCTCCCATCGGCACGCGCCAGAGCATGACCACCGAAGCCGTCAGAAGCAGCAGTGTCGCCTCCGCACTCCGGGCGCGAAAAGCGCGATAAGCCGCCGAGGCGATATAAAACGCCAGCATCGCAAACATTGTCCCGGCCATCGGCGTGCTGACATTGGTGAAGACCCAGTCATAAAAGGATCCGGTATTCCGGCCCAGCATTGATGACCAACTCGCCGGAAGCATCGACGGCAACCCGACCACGAAAACGCAGAGCACCGTAATCAGGTTATAAACCCAGCCCGGCCGCCGTCCGGAAACTGACTTGAGATTCACCCGGGTAATCGAGACTGCTCCCAGGAGCAGCGAGAATCCACCGATAATCGATGCCCATACCAGCAGCTGATCCGAAAGTTGATCCGGGAGCGAATCCGGTTGTGAGAAGAATGCCACAACCATCACGATGCCGGAGAGAAAGGCGATAATGAGCGGAAGAGCACGCTTCATTTTTGGGTGAACCACGCGACGAAAGTGCTGCCGATTCCGAAACTGACCAGGCCGACGCCGATAAGAATGCACGACCCGATCAACACTTTCATCAGGTCCTGTCCCTTCAACGCCCCCAGCAACAGCGGTTCATGCGAAAGATAGGCCGAGGCCGCATAAAGTTCCTCGCCCATGAGAGTATAATCACACGTTGCAATGAAGAACGGAATCTGCTCCGGCTCGGCCGTGCCGGCGATCTGAATCGAACCTGCCGCGTTGCCGGTCTCGGCGAGAAGCAGCGATTCGGCGTAAAATGCCCCCATGAAAATGTTGGCCGCCGGGTGGTCCCGCATCATTATTCCGTTAACGGCCGCCGCAAACGGCATCTGGTCCCCGGCGACATACCGGACCGTGTCCCGGTTGTACGCCTCTTTCTTCCCCATCTCCGTATAAGCCTGCTCGACCACTTCCTGTCCCGCCGCCAAAATCAGCGGATATCGCACCGGCACCAGAAGCGGCGTCTCATACTGCGCGACAATCCGCGCCACCCGCCCCAAGATCGAGACTGCGGCAATCGTCTGAATGTCGTCCAGTTCCTGAAGCCCCGGAACAAACAGCACCGGCTTCCCCATCTCGGTGGCCCGGCCGACCGCCTCTTCCACCGCGTCCAAACCGGCAATTTTCCGGATAAACAGCTTCTTGCCGCTTCGCGCCCACCGGATATAGATGAGTATGATGATCGAGAACACCGACACCAGCACCAGGGCATTGATTCGGTCAGTGTTGAATAAGCCCTTCGCCGGCTCCTGTGCCAAAACGACTTGGGGCCAGGCCAACATCAGCCCCCCCGCCAGGAGACGTAGAACTCGCCGCCAATTTACAACCTGGATAGTGAGAGTTTCGTGGTCAGTGCGCTCAAATCAACCATTCAGAAGTAAAACAGAAACAAGATATAATCCTGATACGCGGCCACTGAACTTCTGTTCAACGCCGCCCTGCATTATCTCGTTCGAAAACGCAAATGTTGTGGCCCGGATAAATCAAGACCCCTGCGGCTGCAGGAGTCTTGGCGTTTGGGCAGTGACCGGTGTCGGTTTTCGGTCACCGGATATTTCGGCCGGCAAAAAATCCCGGCGAAGGCTCTAGGTCAGGTCGCCAGCGCCTTCTTCAAAGTCTCGATCGCCTCCACCGGAGTGGGGTCCGTATCGTTGATGACCGCCAGGTAGTACGAAGCAAAATCCCCGATCTGGATCAGGCTGAACATCCGCTCAAGCTTGGTCTCGCCGACCGAACGGACTTCGATCACTTCGACTCCCTGCTTTTCGATGATCCCCTTCACGATATCCATGCGGCGGCTCACTTTGGGGTGGTCGTCGATATCTCTCAGAATGATCACAATCAGGTTGTCCGTGTGCGGGCCGATCGGATCAGACCAACCCACCAGCTCGTTGTGATTGAATTCCGGGAAAGCGTTGGTAAACGCCATGTTCTTCCCGTTCTCGCACAACTGCCCTTTCCAGCGGATCCCCACCGTGTCGGTCAGGGTCGGCCCGGTATAGATAATTGGAATTCTCGCCGCGATCTTCTCGGCCAGCGTCTTGGAGATGTTCTTTTCCGTCGGGTTATCTTCGATGTATTCTTCGCGCTGCTTGAACAAGAGCTTGACCGTCGACTGGACTTCCTTGGCCATCCCCTTTACCAGCCCGATCTTTTCCATCAGCATCAAGACAGGCACGAAAGAATACCCGAGCGCCGCCCGCGGCTGTAACCCGGAAGGAAGAATTATCGTCGGGATTTCGTTCAGCTTGGCGACTTCTTCCAGCAACCCGCCGGTCGTGATCGCCGCAATCTGGGCCTTGCGGGCCAGCGCGTCATCCAGCGCCTCGAGAGTCTCCTCGGTATTGCCGCTGTAAGACGAGGCAATCACCATGGTCTCGTCATCGACGAACTCCGGAAGCTTGTAATTCCGGCAGACATGGAACGGAACAACCAGCTTATCCCAAAGATATGACCGGACCAGATCGCCGCCGATGGCCGATCCACCCATTCCGATCACCACGATATTCTTGATATCGACAAAGTCACTCGGGCGAATTCTCCAGCCGTCAGCCAGTTTCAGGGCCTCGGTCAACTGCTCCGGGAAATCGAAAATGCGATTATACATGTTGCCCGGGTCTACCGAGCGGATAGCTTCTACGTCATCCAAGACTGACAAATCGTGGTATCCTGTCGTTTAAAGGTTCGTCTACTGCTCCAGGGCCGCACGGAAACTCTCGAGGCGGCGGGTGACCGCACCCACCGAGTTGCTCGCCATCACCGACCCCACCAGATGCTTTACCAACTGGGAATCGATCTTCCGCACCAGGCGGCACATATCAAAAATCTTGGCGGGGTTCATCGAGAGCTGCTCGACCCCCATGCCCATAAACAATGGGAGCGCAAGCAGATCCCCCGCGACCTCGCCGCATATAGATACGGGAATGCGATGCTTTTTACAAGCATCCACCGTCATCTTAATCAAGTGTAGCACCGACGGATGGTACGAGCTGTAGAGCGATGCTACCCGCTCGTTGGTCCGATCGGCGGACATAGTATACTGCGTCAAGTCGTTCGTGCCAATAGATATAAAGTCCACTTTTGACGCAAATTGCTCCGCCATCAGGGCCGCCGACGGCACCTCGACCATGATCCCAACCGGGATCTGGTCGTCAAATCCGATCCGCTCTCTTCGAAGCTCCAACTTGACCTGGGAAATCAGCTTCTGAGCCTTGTCGAACTCGCAGATATCCGAGATCATCGGCAGCATAATCTTGAGATTCTTCCGTCCCGAAGCTCTTAACATGGCCCGTATCTGCGCCTTGAACACGTCCGGCATCTCCAGCATCGACCTGATTCCCCGCCAACCCAGGGCCGGATTGGATTCATGTATCAGGCTTTCCGTCCCGGGCCTCATCTTGTCTGAGCCGAGATCGAATGTCCGGAGTATCACGGTCGTCGAGGCAAACTTTTCCGCTATTCGCGCGAAATACTCGTATTGGGACTGCTCGTCCGGAAAATCCTCCGATTCCAGATACAAAAACTCCGTGCGATAAAGCCCAACCGGGATCTTCTGCTCCGCCAAAATGTCGTCGATCGGCCCCGGAAGTTCCAAATTAGCCGCTATCGACATCGGCTTCCCGTCCGCCGTCAGCGGCGGATATTGCGTGAGCTTGCGAATTCTGGTGATCGTCGCCGGCCCCTGGCGCTTTTTGAGCCGCTGGAATTCTGACCAGTCTTCGTCCGTCGGATTAATGATAATCTGCCCGCTCGTCCCGTCGACTACCACCCGACAATTAGGAGTGACCTGCGTCCAGGCTGACTCCGCCACCACCACCGGTATCATGAGGGACCGTGCGATCAGCGCCATATGCGAGTCCCGTCCCCCTTCGGCGACCAAAAATCCGGCCACTTTTCTGTTTCGATAACTGAGCACCTGCCCAGGGGTGAAGGATTTCCCCACCAATATCGTGTCCGGCGGAAAATCAATGATCTCTTCTCCGGCCCGGCCGCCGAGCCGGACGATCACTTTGTGGGCGACTGCTTCAATATCTACCGCCATTTGGCGAAGATATTCATCCGGCGACTGCTTCAACGGCAGGGTGGTCTTTTCGACCAGCGAACTATAGACATGCGCCGCGTTCCGGCGTTGCTCGATAATCTTCTCTTTGACCAGCTTGATAAACTCGTAGTCCCCCGCCATCATAAGCTGGGCATCGAAAATCTTGGCCACCGGGCCAGCCAGCTTTTTGCCGGCTGCTTCGCGAAGTTCCCGCAGCTCAGCCATGGTGTCAGCCACCGCCCGCTCCAGCGAATCAATCTCGGCTTGGATTTTGTTCGGAGGGATGGCGAACTCGGCGACCCGAGTCTCCCCCGGCAGAAGCACTAGCGCCCGCCCGAGGGCAATGCCCGATGAAACCGGAACGCCTTTAATTAATCGCCGTGTTATTCGTATCATAACCACCTAGCGGAGTTCAACTGTCGCAACAAGATAGACCGGCTCAACTCCCGGCCGCAAGATTAATGTCACTCCGGCTCCCCAAAGCGCGACTCAATCACTTTGACCAGCTCCTCCATCGCCACTTGCTCGTCCGGGCCGTCACATTCGATCAAAAGCTCTGAGCCCATTTCGGCCGCGAGCATCATGACCCCTAGGATCGATTTGCCGTTAACGCGAAGTCCGTTTTTGGTGAAATACACTTCGGCCTGGTGCTTGGCCGCGACTGTCACCAGCATGGCCGATGGTCGAGCGTGCAGTCCGAGCTTGTTGACGATTCTGGCGGTGCGAGCAATCATGAAGCTTGTTCGTTGAGCACAAACCGTTTGCCGGAAAGCTCCTGTACTACTCCTTTGAGTTCCATCGCCAAAAGATACTCTAAAATGTCCGAAACCGGAAGGTTTGACTTGCGGGAAAGTTGATCGATATTTAACGGCTCCTCGGACAACAACTTGACTATCTGGCGCTCTGAATCGGTCAGGTCCGGCGCCGCTTCAAACCGGCGCGCCACCACCGCTCCCGCCAGCCTCGGCAGTTCATCAAAAATGTCCTGCACCCCCGTGACCAGCCGTGCCCCCTTCTTTATCAGGCTGTTGGTCCCAAAACTCATCGGCTGATCCGGCCAGCCCGGAATGGCAAACAGCTCTTTCTCTTGCTCCATCGCCAGCTCGGCCGTTATCAGCGCCCCCGATTTCAGCCCCGCTTCGACCACCACCACTCCCTCCGCCATTCCGGAAATAATCCGGTTCCGCTCCGGGAAATACCCCTTTTCCGGCCCGGTCCCCGGAAAGTACTCGGAATAAACCGCCCCCTGTTTGATGATCCTCTGCGACAACCCACGGTTTCCGTTGGGATACACGATATCCAGAGATGTTCCCCAGATCGCGACCGTCTTCCCGCCCGCTTCGAGCGCTCCGAGATGGGCCGAGGCGTCAATGCCGTCGGCCATTCCCGAGATCACGCCTATTCCTGCCCGCGCCAGATCGGCCGCCAAATTGAAGGCCGCCAGTCTCCCTTTCTCGGTCGCACGACGAGTCCCGACAATCGCAATCAACTTGTCGTCGGTGCGCCACGGCTCCCCCAGCCTAAACAGCACCGGCGGGGCATCATCTATCCGCGTGAGTGCCTGCGGATATTCCACCGACTCCGGGAAAATGACCGTCCACCCAAGCTTGGCAATCCGACGGCACAGCTCTTTCCCGTATGCCGGATCGCTTTCATTCTTGATCGCCGCTGCTATAGTGTGAGAAACACCCGGGACCGCTTCCAGCTGCGCCAGGCTCCCGGCCAGCACCGCACCAGCCGAGCCGAAACGGTCTACCAATGTCTTGAATCTACCCCGCCCCACTCCCGGTGTTTCCAGGAGCGTAATTGTGTCAATCAGCCGCTCGTTTAGCTCGCTCGTCATCGAGCTTTCGCTCGATGGCCTGGAGGAATTTCTCTGTCCCGTCACCTGACACCGCCGACATATAGACAAACTCCTCCGGAAGCTTCTTTCTCAGCTTGGCCACCGCCGAACTCGCCAGAGTGTCCGTCTTGGTTATTACCGTCACTGCCGGACGATGCACCAGCGTACTGTCAAAGGCTGACAGTTCATTTTCGAGCACTTCGCGCGTCCCCGGAATGTCAGGTTCGTTTACATCAATGACATACACCAAAACGCGGGTTCTCTGAATATGCTTGAGAAACTGGATCCCCAGTCCTTTCCCTTCCGAGGCCCCCTCGATCAGGCCCGGAATATCCGCCATCACAAACGATTTGGATTCCCGAAGTTTCACTATGCCAAGATTCGGAATCAGCGTGGTGAACGGGTAATCGGCGATTTTCGGCCGAGCCGCCGAAAAAGTCGCCAGCATCGTGGATTTCCCCGCATTCGGATGCCCTACCAGTCCGACATCAGCCAGCAGTTTCAGCTCAAGCGACAGACGTCGGGTTTCTCCCGGCACCCCGTCCTGCGCTTTGCGTGGCGCCTGGTTCACCGCCGATTTGTAGTACGTGTTGCCGTGCCCCCCTTTTCCCCCTTTGGCCAGTACCACTTCTTTTCCGATCTCATCCAGATCGGCAATCGCCTCCCCGGTACTCAGATCTTTAATGAGCGTTCCGACCGGTACCCGAAGCCGCACCGGTTCTCCATTTCGCCCGGTCCGAAGACTGCCGCCTCCTGGCTGTCCTTTCTCCGCACGATAGATTCTCTTATACCGGAAATCCAACAGGGTCCCGAGATTGTCATCGGCCACCGCAACCACATCTCCGCCCCAACCGCCATCGCCGCCGTCAGGTCCCCCTTTCGGCACATACTTCTCCTGCCGAAAGGCGATACACCCTTTGCCGCCATCCCCCGCAAATATCTCTATCTCAACATAATCAATAAACACGGAGGCAATAACTTGGGCCGGGGCCCCTAATGTCAACCGACCATTTCCGGCCGGTTGACTCCCCACACCATACGGTTTATATTGCCGGACATTTTTTTGGACAAGGACGACTATTTTGCCCGGAATAAATCAGAAGAAACGGCAGTGGTATGAGACCTATTCTGCCGGCCTTGGCCGGGGCTGCCTGAAGATCGGCCTTACCCCCAATATCCTGACCGGGATTTCCCTTGTCTGTGCCATTATTTCCGGGATCTACTTCTGGAACGGCCGGATGTGGCCCGGGGTCCTCTGGATGCTGGGGAACGCCATTACCGACATGCTCGATGGTTCCACGGCGCGGGCCGGCAACATGGGGACCGTTTTCGGCGGCGTGCTTGACCATGTCTCCGACCGATACGGCGAATTCTTCATCCTGGCCGGCATCACCCTCTCCCGCGTAGTCCATCCCGGATGGGGCCTTTTCGCCCTCTTTGGCATGATGATCGCCAGCTACACGCGAGCCGCCGCCGAATCGATCGGCAAAATGGACAACTGTGCGGTCGGCATTATGGGACGGTTTGAAAAATTTGTCCTGATCATGTTCGGCGCCATCATGGAGAATTACTTTCCCGGCGGCACCTGGCCCTGGGGACGATGCCTCGAGATGGCCCTGATCATTACCGGTGCGACTTCCTTTATTACCGCCATTCAACGTCTCATTTACGCCAAGAAAATCCTCGGCAACCGGAAAGCTGTCTAGGCTTTGTTCGGCAAAGTTTCCCCATGATCCTGGCTATCGGCAATCCCGTTTACGATTATATCAAGACCCCGCGCGTCGACACCCAACACCGCATCCTCTCCGGCTGCTCCACCAATGCCGCCCTCGCGCTCGCTAAATTGGGCAAGGAGGTCAAACTGGTCGGCTCAATCGGTGTTGACTATCTCGAGCTCTTTGCCGAGGATCTCAAACGGTTCCATATTCAATCCGAGGTCACGCTCTCCAAAGAAACCGGCGGGTTTTCCCTCGTCTATTTTGACAATTTCGGAAACCGCACACTCGATCTGCTCGGCCGCGCCTCCAACATCGCCGACCTGCCGCCCACGCTCTATTCCGGCGCCGAAGTGATCCTGATCGGCCCAATCCTTGGAGAAATCTCACACTCTCAGATTCGCGAAATTCGCCGGAACTACAGCGGCCTCTTCTTCTGTGACCCTCAGGGGCTGCTTCGCACGGTCGATCGCGAAAACCGCATCCATCACGAGAAAGTCCCGGGGATCGAAGAAATCCTCGGTCTGTTTGATATTGTCAAACCAAACGAACTCGAGGCCCAGATTCTCACCGGTGTAGACTGCCGGAAGGATCCGTACGAAGCTGCTCGCATCATCAAGTCCTGGGGCCCTAAGATCGCCATTGTTACTCTGGCTGAACTTGGTTCGATTATCTACGACGGCTCGCAATTCATCAACATTCCCCCTTATGAGATCGATCTGATCGATGCCACCGGCGCCGGCGACACCTATATGGCGGGCTTCACGTTTGAGTATCTGAAAACCGGCGGTGATCTCTTTAAGTCCGGATGCTTTGCCTCAGCTACCTCTTCGATCATGATCGAGCAGGTCGGCCCGGATTTTGTGATGACCGAAGCTGCCATCCGACTTCGGCAAACCAAGCTCCTGAACATTTCCGATTTCCGCCCCGCCGTCACCGTAAATCAGTAGCCCGCCCAACGGGTGCGGAATTGGGGTTGCTCTTCGGCCTGCCCATGCTCCTCGGCCCCATAGCACAAGCCGTTCCCCGCCTCCCCGTCATTGCGAAGAGCGAGACGAGCCGAAGGCGAAGTCGAGCGGCGTGGCAATCTCAGTTCCGCCGTCATTCCGAGCCCCCGAAGGGGGCGTGGGAATCTGTCAACCGAACCAATTATGTGCCTTGGATTCTCAGCACAACTTCCGTTCTGAATGGACGAAGCGGCCAACCGACACTGTCGGCGGGAACTCCCTCCCCCTTTCACCGTTATATTAGTCCACAAAACGATAATTGACTATTGGAGATACTATGCCCGATTCCATCTTCTTCCGCCGCGAATCCAAACGCTCCTATCTCTCCACACCGGTTGAGCAGGACAAGCTCGATCGCATTTTTGAAAAAGTCCGGTGGTCCCCTTCCTGCAGCAACAACCAACCCTGGAAATTTGTGGTCGTTCGTGATCCCGGACAGCATGCCAAATTCATGACCGCTCTTACGAGAGGGAACCAGTATGCGGCCGCCGCCCCCGTCTTGATCGCGGTCTGCTCCCGCCCCCAGGATGATTACATCCGCACTGATGATCCGGTTCAATACTATTCGCTCGGCTGCGGCTTGGCGGTAATGTCGCTGCTGTTAGCGGCGGTCGAAGAGGGTCTCATGGGGCATCCGATGGCCGGCTACGACGCCATTAAGCTGAAAGCGCAACTGGATATTCCGTCGGAATATCACCTGATGTGCATCATTTCTCTCGGCTACAAAGGCCCGATTGAGTTGCTCGATGATCGCACTCGCAAGAACGACGAAGCCCCCCGCACCCGCAAACCGATCGACCAGATTCTCTCCTACGACCGCTTCTCCTTTCCAGTTCCAAAGTAGGTCGGACCCCCGTCGAATTCTTCATCATCTTGGGGCCCGACATTCTCTGCATTCAGGCCGTTGCAGGCGCTGTCATCCCCTTCATGGTCTCGTCACACCGCAGTAGTCTGACGGAAAGGCCGACATTCCAAGCCTCGATCGGGCATCCCGATCCCCGGTCTGTCATCCCGAGCGCAGTCGAGGGATGAACTGCGCGGGGCGTCGCTGCTTCATGAGCGACCACAGGTAACCTCTGTCCTTTTCCAGTCCCCCACTTTCCTCTTGACCACTTTTCCCCGGCAACATATACTAAAGCAACAGAAAGGGGAGTACGATGTCTACTCTGCGTCAGATTTCCAACACTTGTCTCTTGATCGCTGTCCTTCCGCTCACCACTTTCGCCGCCTCCGACACAACAACCTTCAAAGTCGACAGCTACATCCCGGTGCTGTTCAAGGATACCCGCTGGACTATCGGCGGAAATCTCGATCTGCAAGGATCTACCGACCACACTGGCCCGGATAAAAACTATTCCTTTATAGATCGCGGTTCCGATTACCGGAATCAGAACCTGTCTCTGACTTCGCAATGGCAGCGTCGGCATTTCACGCTCAAGGAGGAACAAACTGACGCTCTGGGTCTGAGTGCGACCTATTCGGGCAATCACACTGCCTCCGCCGGACACCCTTTTTACTATGGCGGTCAGCCCGAGACGACCTCTGATTCAAAATTGGATCAATACTCTGTTCGACTCCAATACTCCGGTGAAGACCTCAATTATCTCTTCGGCCGGTTCTTCTATTCGGCGGATGCTACGGGAGATCTTTCCATCAATCGAACCCCGAATGATGACCATTCCCAATACTCCCAGAGTTACCTTCCCTCTCCTGACCTCATGGCCATTCTCTATCAGGTTCAGCACGGCCGCTCGGAGCGCAATGCGGCCTCGGATCAGTTCAGGGCCACAGCTGAACTCGGCGCCGGCTGGGGGAGAATCTATCTTGGGAATTACGCGGCAACTGCCCTCTACATGATCAATGAACTGCGAAGTCACGCCATGCTGACCAAGGAACCCGATTTCAAGCTGCTTGACAGCCTCACCGAGATAATCTACCAAAACCGCCTTAAACACGTGGTCGACAGTCGGCTGCATCGGATCGAGGCGCTGGCAGAGGTCACAGAGTACCTAAAATCTCACGGGGTGGTCGATGCTTCCACTCCGATGGTCTCCGTTTATTTGCAGGATGTGTGGGATTATTTCCCGCGCGATGACCGCCCCTTCGGAATCCGCTCCAGGCTTATCATCGGGGCTCGCCGTAATCACACCTGGTCGGCTTTCGGATCGACCGACACCTATGCAGACACGTCGATAAGCACTGAGATCAATCCCCCGTTCAATGCGGATACGACGACCGATGGGTACTCGGTCGTGAGTTCCACCCATTCGACCAATGATTGCCTCTCCCCCTACCTGAGAGCTTTGTTGGAGTTTGAAAAGCCGGTGAGTCTGCGGACCCAGTTTTCAGCCTCGCTGGATGGCCATCTCTATACTAATTCAAAAGTCGATGAAGACGGCTGGACCACCCACTATTCATCCGATTACGATCTGATCTCCAGCGTCGCATTGGACTACATAATTGATTCCCGTTCCAGAGTCGGGTTTCTTGCCTCCGCAAGCTGCAACTCCCAGAAGGAGTCTCGGCGCCTCGATGGTCCCGGAGAGAACCCCGAAACCGTGTCCCGCTATTACGAATTTAGATACACATTGTCGGCTTCCGCCACCTATCGCCTCAACATCCCCACATCTCTAAACCTTGTGGCTTCGTATGACGACGGCCGGTCGGAATACCCTAATTGGGATTACCGCTCCAATTTCAACTCCAGTCATTACTCTCTTTCGGCCTCCATCAATCATTACATATATTAGCTCATGACCACTATTGACTACACTGACTTCGAAAAGGTCGATATCCGCGTCGGCAAAATTATCGAAATTCTCGATTTCGAGCGCGCCCGCATCCCGGCCTACAAATTGAAAATCGATCTCGGCCCGGAAATCGGCATTAAACAGACTTCCGCCCGCTTCAAAGCCGACTACACCCCCGACCAGCTTCTGAATCGCCAGTGTTTATGTGTGGTGAATTTCCCGCCGAAAAATATCGGCGGGTTTATGTCCGAAGTTCTCATGCTGGGGGTCCCCCGCCCCGGCGGCGGCATTATCCTCGTCTCTCCCGAATCCGAAGCCGAACTCGGCGGAAGGCTGTATTAGGATTTTGCAATTGGTGGCCCACCCTTCAGGGTGGGTTAAAGTTCACTCCCCCCAACCGCGTACCTGCATTAGACACCCCTGGTAGGTCGGGCCGAACCTCCGGTTTTGAACAGGAGTGAGTGCCCGACAGATCTATTTCTTTCCATCGTCATTGCGAGGAGTCCCCGCTTGTAGCGGGGGCGACGTGGCAATCTGTCACCTGGGCCAATCACACTCTCGATGTTATCAGCACCCGCTCACTTGAGAATTCGCGAAGCAACCAAGTGACACTGTCGTCTCAATCAAACTCGTACTCCGGCTTCGGCGGCGTCTGCTCAAATCCCACCCGCCCGATCACTATCTCTGCTCGCGCATAACTCTCCCCTTTCATGGGAGAACCGTGAAGCCTCCTGAGCATCGCAATCTGCCCGGTGTGCGTCAAGGCATCCGCAATCGGCCCCTGAAATACTTTCGTCAACTCCGCCTTAATCGGAAGCCCTGAGGCCAGGTAATCATCGAATTTCTTCAGCGCTGCAAAGAACCGCGCCACCTCTTTATCCCAGGTCTGGGGCGTGGCTGAGTTCCATTTCGGCTCCCCTTTCAACATCGTCAACCCCCAGTCAAACAGATCCCCCATATGCGCCACAATCTGAAGCGGCGTTTTGGTGCTCGGTCCCGCCTTGAATTCGGCGAACAGTGCCGGCGCCGTCCGCATGGTTTTCCCCGCACGATACGCTAATGTCGCCAGGGTGTGCCTGATCATCTCCAAATCGGTCATACCATATTCCTCTGAATCGAGAGTCCGCCAGTTCCCAATAAATTAGCAGGTTTCAGTTCTGGTACAATCTCTTTCTAGAGCGCCGCGTCGCGTGCCCCCGCAGCCGCTTGACATTATTGGGTTAGGCGCTACTTTTGCGGGTGGCACACCGTCTGAAAAGGCCGCGCTTTGGGGAATGACCGCGCTATGAAACTCCGCACGAAATTGATTCTGATTGCCGCCGCCGTAATTCATGCCCTGCTTTTGTATCTGACCCTGACGCGACAACTCGATTTCCTTTTCAACGATGCCGCCCATCGGGTTGGTCCGGGGTCCGACTTTCTGGCCATGTATCTGGCCGGAAAACACTGGCTGCTCGGCGACAGCGTCTACGGCCAGGGACCCGGATTTGGCTTCCGTTACTTTCCGATCATCGCCATGACTCTCTACGCCTGGCTTTCCGGACTCAAAGCGATCACCGCCTATTACGTCTGGGTCGGGATCTCCGAAGTCTTTCTGCTGGCCTCGGTGATATCCCTGCGCAAGTTGATTGCGGATGATTTCCACTTTGCCCTGGCCTGCCTCATCGGCGCCGGCTTCTCCTCCCTTTATCTTGATCTCTTTATGGGAAATTCGAGCGTGGCGGTCGCCGCCCTCTTGTTGAGCGCATACTACTTGTATATCAAACGCCGCCACACCGGCGCCCTGATTATATTTCTGATCGCCTGCCTGATCAAACCGATTGGACTGGTGTTTCTTCCTTTGGCCTTGCTCAAAGAAGGTTGGAAACCCGCCTTAGTCGTCGTGTTGATTCTGGTCGCCCTGAACGCAGCGTACTTTTGGCAGCACACCGGGGATCTTATAGATCTGATCGCTCTCAACTTCACCGATAGTCAATCGACTCTCGGGTTTCTGGTTCATGCCGGCAATCAGGGGTTCGACACGCTGTTATTGAGAATGGCCACCGCTGCGGCAGGCATCAGGCCGTCCCTTCTTGAATCCTTGAGTCAACTACCGGTCTGGTGTAGCCTGCTCGTGTACGGCTGGCCGGCCCTGCTTGCCCTCGTGAGCCTCTGGATTACCTGGAGACACCGCCACACCCCCAATATCGAACTGCTTCTATTTTTGTACCTCGCTGCCTATCTGCTTGGCTACAAAGATGTCTGGGAACACAGCTATTCCATCATGCTTTGTGCGCTTCCGTTTTTGTACTTGTCGCGAACGGTCAGCCTCCGCACACTGCTCATTGGCGCCATTCTCCTGGCCCTCCCCACCGCTTTCGCCTTCTATGACATTCATTACGCCGACTCGCGCATGCATGACCCGGATTGGAACTGGAGCGACGCTATCTCAATTTTGCATCACGCCACCAAACCGGCCGGCCTGCTGTTTCTTTACGTCGCGGCGCTCATCCCAGCTGTGAAGTCCTCTTCCAAACGGACCGATCCCCTATACGCTCGGCTCTCCGATTCTCACTCCGTCAGACCTTTCTGACCTGCCCCCTTACTCCACTTCCGCGAATTCCTCCGAATCCACATACGGCACCACGCGGCGTCCCAGCGAAGATATAATCTTCCCGACTGCATACCCGGCCACAAGCGAAATCAACACCGTAATGATGATCCCCTTCAACTGGTCGCTCCCGCTCAATCCCTTGACCACAAAAAACGCGGTCAGTCCGCCGAAGAGTCCCGGGAAGCCCGTGCAAATACATCACGCCGCACGTATCGATCTTCTTGATCTTCTCGCTGCAACCACGGCAGTACCACCGCGAACCCAAACGTGGAAAGCCCGCCCGCGACCACTCCTATCACGATCGCCTGCACCGGTGCCGCGTGATCACAGGTCGAGCCGATCGCCACTCCGCCTGCCAGCGAAGCATTGGCGATATCCGCAATCGAAATCTTCCGCCGCAATGAAATGGTCGCCAGATACGTTGCCACGGTTGCGCCGCAGAGCGCCAGTATCACATTTACCACCGTCATCGGTACTTGCTCCGCCGGAACCAACGCCGAACAAAAACTTGGCCAGAACAACCAGAGCACCATACTCCCAAGCATCGACAACCGGTCACTCGTGGCATCAGTCTCGACCGTGGCAGTGAATTCCTTTGCAGTGGTCATCGTCATGGCAACCCCAAGTCCGAACAGCGCACCAAACGCATGAATAATAATCGATCCTCCGGTGTCGGCGAATCTCCCCAGAGGAATTATCCCAAACCCATTTTCTAAAATGATCCATTCATTGAACATGTAGCACGGTACAAACAGTGCCCCAAGCACCAGGTACTGCGGCATCTTCAGCCTTCCCAACACCGCTCCGGCGCAAATCAGAAGACTCGCCGCCGCAAATTCCGCCAGAATCAACTCATCGATAATCACCTCCGGCGCTTTCCCCAGCCATCCGAAACAGTTGATGCAGATGTAGATTGGGATCGCGGTGCTCACCAGAAGAAATGTCGCGGTCAGCGCCGACCGCCCGTATTTCTTCACGAACACCATGAGGAATCCGAAACCGACCAGAAGCATCGCCATGATATGGATGGCGCGATCGTACTTCTGGACATTGAGAATGGAAGACATGCCGTCTTCTCCCGCGCACATTCCTCGCGGTGGGGATAGCCACCACCGCAAGGAGAGGCAGCAGGCCGAGCCACTTCGCCTTGTTCACAGATGTTTTTCTCCTCTAGCACGTTGCCGAACACAAGCTGTCCACCCGTTGCAGAACGTGGATAACTTAGGACAATAACTTACGACGGTTCGCGTTGATTCGTCAACGGCTATTGGATTTATGATTGATTGAAATGGGAAATGTAGGGTTTTCCCTTAAGGGAAAACCCTAGTTGCCTGCAGCCGACCCAATGGGTGTTGAATTCCGACCATCCTCGGCCCTTGCCTCGATCGCTACCACCAAACGTGGCTCTCAATCCCTTCTGTCTTCCTGTCTACAGAACGCAATGTGTTCTAGTGGAATCGAGTCTATCCCCCTTCGTGAATGCCCCACCCAAATAGACGCTCACCGGCAACGGCAGATAGTGCCCCACACTGTCGCGCGGGATATTCGAAAAGTCGATCTCGCACGTGTAACTGTACCAAGTGACCCATCAAGGTCATACCGGCAGTCCTTCGATGGCGGGTCCACTGGACTAGGCTGGTATTTCATCGGGACCCCGTTCACAAGAATCTCGATCGAACATGGCTTCACTTGAATGATGTCTTTCTTGGAGCCGGATCGAGACAGCCCAACCTCCGCTGTATACCGGCGTTCGACGTCGTAGTAACTGGTCCATACTTTGATTTGAACTCTTGCTTTCGTCGTAAGCTGAATAGTTGGCTCTTGCGTGACTTTGCCATTAAATGTGAAGTACAACGGTCCTTTGGGATTTGGGCACCCCACAAGAGTAAATGCGCTCAAGAGCAGTGATACTGACTTCAACATTTTCGCAATGTGCGCGGCAGACATGCTCGCCTGTTCCTCCTGTCCTAGCTTCTATAATTCACCTGAGCAAGCCCTCCACTTCACCACCTTCCAAAACCCCTCCACAAAATCCGCCCAGTAGTTGCGGTAATATGCTATCTGTCATCCGCCCTTTCGCCAAGTAACTGAATGTGTCGGCGCCAGCTTTAAGGGGGGACGACAATTGGCTGGCCCGATCATAGATAGCTTGTAGATCACTCTCAGTTCGATTCAATCCAGAACCACCCAAAAGCTGCCACAGCGTGTCGGCCCGCTGGGCACGCCGGTAGGCATCGCGCGAGGGCCCCTCGAATACAGTGTAATTTGAATCCAAAAGCCTGTAGTCGATCCCAGATTTGGTGTGACGGCCTATCACGCGTCGGGCCCAGATGCACGTTGAATCAGAGGAACTAACGTACGTTTGCAAAATACGATCCGGCTTCGATGAACATGTCAACGCTGGTTGCTCGCTCGAGGTCCGAGGGAGCCGGTTCGTCCTTCACACAGCAGATGCTGATTTGCTGGTCGAGAATCGTGTCTACATAGAGTTGCAACTCGTGGCGCAATGACACTCTAAAGACGGCTACAGTCGATCCAGAGTCGCAGAGCGAAATGTAACACGAGTCAATACCAACCATCTTGACAGATATATCGTCGACGGATTCTATTGGCTCCTGCAGAATCAAACGATCTGTATTCCACAACATCCGTTTCTCACTCGCCCTTACCATCGTTCGGGCATCGGACAAGATCCAGTTGGCGCGATAGCACCTGATCTCAAAATGAGGTACCTTCACCTCCCTGATCAATACCAAGTCCGGCTCGCTAAGCTGTGCAGCTCCCCATCCACCGTAAATGAGAATCAGTAGGCCGGCGACCGTGAAAGTCCCAATTCCCCAAAACGCAATCTTGTACCAATCAAGTTTCACTGCAGACTACCTGTTCTTTGAATTTCGCTCTACAAGCGAGGTGCAACATCCAGATCGAAGGGAGCCGTGCCCCCGCCTGCCCAATCTTCACTTCCTAAAATTTTGCTCCACGAAACTCCAGTTGACTATCTTCCAAAACCCCTCCACAAACTCCGCCCTCCGGTTCCGGTAATCAATGTAGTACGCGTGCTCCCACACATCGCACGTCAACAGCGGGATCTTCCCCAATGTCATCGGGTTGTCGGCATTCGAGGTTTTCATCACTTCCAGCGATCCATCCGCATTCTTCACCAGCCAGGCCCAGCCTGACCCGAACTGCGTCATCGCCGCTTCGGTGAATAGTTTCCGGAACTCCTCGAACGAGCCGAATTTCTTATTGATCGCCGCCAGCAATTCTCCGGTCGGCTGTCCCGCCTCCCTGCGGTTTCAGACAGTTCCAGAAGAACGTGTGATTCCAGACCTGGGCGGCATTGTTGAACATCCCCCCGGTCGCCTTCTTGATAATCTGTTCGAGGGTCAGCTTCTCGAACTCGGTCCCCGGGACCAGTTTGTTCAGGTTTGTAACGTAAGTCTGATGATGTTTCCCATAGTGGAACTCAATTGTCTCCTCGGAAATCACCGGCGCCAGCGCGCCTTTGGGAAACGGCAGTGGCGGTAGTTCAAACGGCATAACAGCTCCTCCTATAAGTCACGTTTATTTGCATCTGGTGCCCCACTCTTTAGAGTGGGGGTTGGGTCTATCGCCCCATCTATCTTTTATTCTCTCCCCTCCCCCTCAATCGTCATCGCGAGGAGTCCCGCCGTTTCTTTCGGCGGGACGACGTCGCGATCTGTCACCTGGAATTGCCTCAACTCTTGGAAATCGTCATCGCGAGGAGTCCCGCGTCGCGCGGGACGACGTCGCGATCTGTCACCTTGAATTGCCTCAACTCTCCGATTTTCAGCACCGCACCAACTTACATTGCTTTCGATTCCCCACTCGTCAGAGTGGAGATTGGCTCAACCCAGCCCCTCATTCGATCCTAACCCAATCCTCAAACATTGATAATTTTGTCCGATTTATTCCCCCTTAACCTAAGCGCGGCCGGCCGATTGTGTCAACCGGTTTTTGGAAGCCGGCGCTGTCGGCCCGCGTAGGTCAAGACCCCCGCGGTCTTGACACGCTCTTCGTCACGGGCGAGCCGCTAGGTATGGCCCCCGTGACAGGCGCTGAATCCTTGGGATTTGATGGCCCTTCTGGTTGTGAGACCGCGAAGCGACCAACCGACCCTGTCGGCGTCGGTTCGAGCGTAGACGAGAACCACGGTCTGTTTAGTCACGTGGCCAACTTGCACAAGAATGTGGTACATGCATTGATGCGACCCTTTTTGTCTCTCATTAAGTCGTTGCGTGTGAAACAAATTCACACTTACGCATTACGGCCGGGCAGCGTTTGCGTTAAAGTGAAACATCACGCAACCTTTTTGTTGCATGAACGTCATTAAAATGGATACTTTTTCCTGTAGGGAACGTTTAAAGAGTGAACCTCTGGGGCTAGTCGAACGATCTGACTTGTATCAGAAGCACATTTGCGAGGCGAAGATATGGAAATCGGCCTAATCTATTCAAACAAGGATCCGCAGCAGACGGACACCCGGAATTTCGTCCGGAATTTCATTAACGAGCGGGGAATACTGGCTCGGGTAATTGAATCGATTCAGCCCGTGACCTCGCCGACCGTAATCATCAACGGCCACACGTTGAGAGATTTGCGACAGGCGCCGCGCGAGATTAATCCGCGGATGTTTCCCAGCCATGACGATATCGCCCGGGCGATCGAACAACACTTGTGGAGTCTGTGAGTTTCCGACTCTGCTGCCAAGTTACGCCTCGGTAAACGGCTGACCTCGTCAGCCGTTTATTTTTTGCCCCAGAAATTCCACTATCCCCTCCGCCGTCATCCGCGTCTGCTCCATCGTATCCCGGTCCCGCACGGTCATCGTGTTATCCTGCAATGTCTGCCCATCGACCGTGATACAGAACGGACACCCCGCCTCATCCATCCTGGCGTATCTCCGCCCCACCGCCCCCGAATCGTCATAGAACACTTTGAACTTCTTCTTGAGATCATGGAACAGTTTTTCAGCGTATTCCGGCATCCCCTCTTTGTTGACCAGAGGAAACACCGCCGCCTTGATCGGGGCAATCTTGGGGGAAAGCCGCAAAAACACCCGCATCTCCCCCTTCACCTCGACCTCGTCATACGCATCCACTAATGTTGTCAGCAGTGTCCGGTCACACCCCGCCGAGGTCTCGATAATATACGGCACAAACTTCTCGGTAAACCGCTCATCGAAATATCGCAGATCCTTCCCGGTCGCTTCCATGTGTCGCGACAAATCAAAATCCGTCCTGTTGTGCACCCCTTCCAGTTCCTGCCATCCGAACGGATACTCGTACTCGATATCATACGCCGCCTTGGCGTAATGCGCCAACTCATCCTGGCCGTGCTGGTGCCAGCGAAGCTTATCCATTCGTATCCCGAGGGCTTCGTACCATTTCCACCTTTCCCCGCGCCAGTGCTCGAACCACTGCTCATCCTCGCTCGGATGAATGAAAAACTGCATCTCCATCTGTTCGAATTCCCGCGTCCGGAAAATGAAATTCCCCGGCGTGATCTCGTTCCGGAACGCCTTGCCGATCTGCGCTATCCCGAACGGAATCTTCTGCCGCGATGAATTCTTCACATTCAGAAAATTGACATATATCCCCTGCGCCGTCTCCGGCCGCATATACACAATCGCCGACTCATCCTCCACCGGCCCCATGAACGTCTTGAACATCAGATTGAATTTCCGCGCCTCGGTCAGTTCCCCCCCGCATTCCAGCGGTGACTTCGATGGCTTCATCGGACACCTTGCCGATTCCAGCTGGTCCGCCCGAAATCGCGCCTTGCACTTCTTGCAATCCACCATCGGATCGGTGAAATTCGCCACATGCCCCGAAGTAATCCACACTTGCGGATGCATCAGTATCGCCGCATCCAGCCCCTCGATATCATCGCGACGGCTGGTCATCGCCTCCCACCAGAATGTCTTGATATTCCGTTTCAACTCCGCCCCAAGCGGCCCGTAATCCCAGCAGGAATTCAGCCCGCCGTAGATTTCCGAACTCGGAAACACATATCCGCGCCGCTTGCACAGCGACACGATCTTCTCCATGGTGTCATCTTTAGCTGTCTTGGCCATTTTGATCCTTTTCAGGCGTCAGGTGCGTCTTCTTCAGCTTCTCCAAAAACTCCAGCGATTTCAAATCCGATTTCATCCCGGACTGATACGCCAGGAACTGCGTCAGCATATCAAGTATCCCCATCCCCTGCTGATACCCGATACTGATCGCCGAGGCTTCGCTCAAATTCATCGTCTGCAACCGCAAAAGTAACCGATACGCTTCGAGCGGAACGACAATATAACGCTCCCCCGGTGTCTGGCAAGCCTGACACACCATCCCGCCCCGCTCCGGCGAAAACGACAGCCGCTCCGATGACGTCGTCTCCTCGATATCCCGCCCATCCGCAACACAATACGCCAGCGAGGGATGGTACCCTAAATGCGACAGCAAGTCTCAGATAGAACGTGATAAACAGCGCCGGAAGCCCTTTGCGGTCAGCATTATCGATAAATTCCAGATAGCTCAGAAAATACGTATAGAGATCCGCCTGCGGTTCTTCTTCGGGCAGCAGAAGATACAAGAGCTCGCACGCCGCCGAACCATACGCCAAGCGCCCAAGTGTCCCTTCCTTTTCGAATTCGAACGCCCGGATTAGCTCGATATCCGACACATACCCCCGCGCCTCTTTGTCTGATTTGTAGAAGGTCAGCTCAAGTTCCGCAAACGGGATCAGCCGCCCCCGCTTGGACTTGATCGACCGTCCCCCTTTGTCGACTATCGGAAGTTTCCCGAATTCCCGCGTGAAAAACACTAACGTCCGGGACGATTCCGCCCAGTTAAACGCCTTAAGAAGGACTGCTTCGGATTTCGCTATCCCCATGACCGATCCCCGTCATTGCGAGGAGTCCCGTCCTCGACGGGACGACGTGGCAATCTCAGTTCGTTCCGAATGGGGAGCCGGCTCGCCGTAGGTCGAGGCTCAGGTAAGCTCTTCACCAAAAGAGGCTCGACAATGCTCTTCGTCACGGGCGAGCCCCCCTTTCCCCCCGGTGCCCAACACCTTGGTGTGGGTTCATCTGTTTCCGGTGCCCCACCCTTTAGGGTGGGTTCATGTGTTGGTGCCCCACACCTTGGTGTGGGTTCATACAACCCGTCATTGCGAGGAGTCCCGTCTTCGACGGGACGACGTGGCAATCTCAGTTCGTTCCGAATGGGGAGCCGGCTCGCCGTAGGTCGAGGCTCAGGCAAGCTCTTCACCAAAAGAGGCTCGACAATGCTCTTCGTCACGGGCGAGCCCCCCTTTCCCCGCGGTGCCCCACACCTTGGTGTGGGTTCATCTGTTTCCGGTGCCCCACCCTTTAGGGTGGGTTCATGTGTTGGTGCCCCACACCTTGGTGTGGGTTCATACAACCCGTCATTGCGAGGAGTCCCGTCTTCGACGGGACGACGTGGCAATCTCAGTTCGTAAGGTGGGCGGCACACGTCCCCGTGTGCCCCTTGCTGACTATCTGAGAGGTATTGCTGTGCCCTGCTGAAATCTAGCGCCATATTCGTTACCGGCCACGGTAACGATATATCGTCTCGTTCTTGCGCACCATATGATATTTCGTGCGGGCGATGTATTCGATGTAGGTGGAGTCGCTTTTGAGCAGGTCCCGCGTCCGGGTCGCGTCGATCAACTGGGTCATTTGCCGAAGGTTCGCCTCCTGGAGCCCTTTGCGCTCAAGTTCCAGCCGGACGATCCTCGGTATCCCGTAATCCCCGGAGACGAACGAGTAGGCGAAGAACACCGCGATGATCCAGAACCCGATTGTCACCAGACGCCTCCGCACCCGGGCGGAGTCATCGGTCACCCGCTTGACAAAATTCCCGGCCGGAGAGAAGATCGACGGCTTTTTCCTGGTTACCCTGCGCGGCATCCCGGGAAGAAAAGGGGGACAAGTTTGGGATGCAATTTAAAAACACGAATCCGCGTCATTGCGAGGACTGACCCCGCTTCAGGCGGGGGAAGGACGTGGCAATCTCAATTTGCTCGTCATTGCGAGGATGCTCCGCCAACGGCGGAGCGACGAAGCAATCTGCCCCCTCATACAGCACCCTCCCTATCCTCCCACACTGAGCCACCAAACCTACAGGGTCATTGCGAGACGCCGAAGGCGTCGTGGCAATCTCAGTTCCGCCGTCATTCCGAGCCCCTGAAGGGGGCGTGGGAATCTGTCGCTTGGACCAATTACGTCCCTACGATTCCCAGCACTATTCCAATTGTGAATGCGCAGGGCGACCAAGCGGCACTGCCGCCTCGCCGTAGGTCGGACTGCCATTGGGTTCTTCGTTCTATGAGCCCGACACCGCTCTTCGTCACGGGGTAAGCCGGCCCCCACCGTTTATGCTACTGCTTCAAGGACGGGCCCATCTGAGCAGATCCTGCTTTCAAGCTGGACGAGGAGCACTACTGCGGCGGAGCGACGAGGTAATCGCCCCCTCACTTGGCACTTAGCCTGTCTAACACGCTGTAAACGTCCTTCAGATCCTCCGAATAGGTTGCTCGGTAACTACCCGAGTAAATAGCTTTGGTTCTGCGAGGCAAACTCAGTGCCAGGATCGCCGCTCTATGCGTGTTCCAGAATCTCACGAGCATCTCCTTCTGCAAAACGCTCGTAAACTCCTTGGAATCTGCTACGAACCTAGTTCCAGTCCTGAACCATATTCAACCGAGAAGCGTCGTAAGAGATAGTCAACAAAGTGCTCGTAGTTCTTGTTCCGTGTCTTGCCATCGAAACATAGATCAAACAAATAGGAATTCATCAGGCTCGCTATTTCATGCTTGTCGTCGCTTCCGTCGGCGTCATAATAGCCGCAGCCCACCCCCATATCTACAACGATGCTACCGAGTTGATATAGAACGAAAGTTTCTACCCTAGACTTGAAAACAGCAAGGGCTGCCTGTGTCTGCTCTTGGTCAACTGACTGCAATCGATTCTTCACATACTGGCTATGCTCACCCAACGCGTCTTCCTAGATAGAAATACGGGACTCGATCAGATCGAATATGTTTGTCTGTTTTGCTATATACCGACTCCTAAACCACTCGAGAATCCGCTGCGACATTTCTCGCATTTGAGGAATCGCGATTGCGTCCACCACTCCGTCTTTTGGAGCAGGTGGATTCACTCGCTGGCCGAGAGCGCGTTGCTTACATTGTAAAAACCTTCGCCCCGATTCCGCACAACCATACAGTCGAAAAACTAGGATGTCGTATAGACCCAGTCACCCCCCTCTCCTCCGAGAGCAGCGTACTCAATATGCCTTGGCCGGCGGTGCCTCCCCTCACCAAAAATCCACTCGGCGATTTCTTTAAGGTTCTGGTCAGCATTATTCCGATGTTGGCCGTCCTCATCAGTCCATCCGGCTGCGTCCAACACCCGAGCAAATAATAACTGAGGTCATGTCGCAACCCCCAGTGGCTGCCACCTCCGCCGGAATTAAAGAGAATAGGTGTACAGATTCGCCACCAGATACTCTATTACTTTCTGGGCGGTCGGACCATCTAGATTCGTGAGCACTGTTTGTGACAACCCGCCAGAACTCAGCGTGATTTGTGTAATCACGAGGACCCGCAAATTCGGTTCCGCTAAGTATTTGGCCTACACTCTTTCCAGCCTTCAGCTCCGCAAGACAATTCTTATAGAACCGGTACTCAAGAATCTTTTGGCGGTTTCGAAAGTCGCACTATCAGGCGGAGGTATCATTCTCCAAAGCGTCCCGTAACTGCCATTTGGCTTATTGAAACAAGCATAGCTTCGGAACTCCTCCTCTTAACGCCTTCAACCGACTTACTTTTCAATCGATCTGCTCCAAAAACCTGATTCAGCAAGAATATTTCTCCGTCCGCACCCGACTTGGCCAACCGATCGACCAGTTCCTTGTATCTCAGTGAGTTTTCGTAGGAGTCTCTCTGCCCAACCATCGATGGTGTCCCGGCGTGACTTTTGGAATGGCCCGCCTCGTAAGGAGCTACCAATGAGAAGAACCCTCGCTTACCATCCGTTTCCGAAGCGTACATCTGGCGAAATAAGTCTGGATAATTGAGGTAGATCAATAGCAGGTGGATGAGATCGTAACTGTTAATATCTGTATTGTCGAAATCCACTTGTTCAACTTCAAGCAAGACCACCGTGTTGATCAGTCTCTTGATCTTTCTCAGGTTCCCAATGAAGCGTAAGTAGTCAACAAATAGAGGGGATCGGTAGAGGTCTATAAGTCCTGCGAGCGCCTTCTGCACTAATATGGGGCTTGCCTGAAAATTGGCAGATAACACTTGCGTCAATATTGTCTCCTCGAAGACGAGTCGGAGTAACTCACTGTCCGATTGTAGATGATCTTGACATTTACAAATTTCTCCAGGAACTCCGAGACTATGGCCGTTCTCTCAACAGCATTTTCAAGAGCGCTAATGTTCTGAACGTCATAGCAGGAGGACTACGTACGAAATGTGTGGCAAGGAAAAACCCTTCTTGATTGCGAAGAGGACATCCTGAATGTCGCTGAGTGCCAATCGGTCCAAATCATCGACGATGACGACGATCTGCTTGTCCAGGCAACCGAGGGCCGACTGCACGTCCTCATAAATCTCGTCGATAGTCTTCGTTCCCGCGGCAATTTCGAACCCGAGGATCGAAATCGAAGTCTTTCGCCCTAATGAATCTAAAATACTTGCGGAAAATTGGGCGCAATTCCGGCACATATGTGTTCTTCTCCAGAACTCGAATCAGGCCATCGAAGAATATCGAAACTAGTCTCTTGGACCTGTCTTCGTACTGGAGGGGATTGAACCTGTAAACGGCAATCTGATTGCGGTGCGCCCTTTTCCAGTATTCCTCGCATAGATTTACGAATGAAGACTTGCCAGCTCCCCAAGGCGCCTCCACACCATAAACTATTCCGTGCGGCGAATGCTGACTCGCCACGCGTTCAGCAAATCTAAGGAGCCATCTCTGAAAACTGGAGCAAAGTCGTCTTCGGCGCGTCGAATTTCCGCGTCGTCCAAAAAACAGAGGTCCGTCTTTGAATTTCTTCTCCACACGCCATCGTTGAATTTGCCGGAATACCCATGACGAAGCAACTATTGGGGGAAAGGTCAATAACAAAGAAACCTGAAGCGCATTCAGACCCGAGTTAGCCCTCGCGTAGATCTCTGATCGATGCCCCCAAATGACACGCTCGCGCCGAGTCCCAAGATGAAGCTGGCAGGATTTCCAACCGAAATGAACTCACTGCTCTCAGCCAGTTTGCCGACGGGCCCATACCTCAAGGCGACGTAGACAATTATTACCAGGTTCAATATCAGCAACGCGGCCGGAATACTGACTGGCGCGCCCCTCACCATCAATTCGGCCAGATGCGATGCACATGAAATCAACAGGTACCAGCACTCTCCGACAGCAACACCCAGTACTATGGCACCTGCTATAGCTCTGAGATTATTCTGACTTGATTCCAGACCCCTTGTTTCTAGCTCTCATGATACTTCCCACTTGCGGCTCAGCAGATTCAATCTTCCCCCCTACTTCCCCTTCTCTTTCAGCTTCTCCATCACCCGCTGGCCGGCCTGAATCGCAAAATCCTGCCCCGCCTGGGAGATTTCCACCATCAACTGGGGCAGCACCGAACTCATCTTTCGCCCGGTCTCGCTTTCGTAGAAACTGATCACATCGTCCAGTTCCTTCATCGTGAAGTACTTCGCGTAGATCGGCACGATGATACTGTTCAGCTTCTCCGTGCTGAACTCCTTCTTGTACTCTTCAATAAACCCCGCCGGCATGTTTGTCCCGGACTTGGCCATTGCGCTCATCGTCTGCTCTACCAGCGCCTGAGCGATATCTCCCTGCTGCGTCAGCTGCATCAGCTTCTTGACCTTGTCCTCTTTGGACATCGTAGCCTGCCCGAAACTCGACGGCCACGCCCAGAGTCCAAGCACCAGCACGACCACCCAAAATCTCACCTGTCTCATGAACTACTCCCTTGCTGTTGTAACCGTGCTCCCAAAGGAATGTACTCAAAAACGGATGCCGTTGTCAACGATGGAGTTACGTTGAGCTTTCGACAAAATCGCTAGTAAATCGATGTAGATTCTGGTCCCGCCCCCCTTTATGGAGTAGGGCATGAGCCCTGCGCTCATGCCACTTCCGCCCAACGAAAGGAGATCACGCTTGCCCGACATTCCATCTGGCGCACCGCCCCGTTTCTCCTGCCAATCCGGCAGAGATCGACTACTATGTGCCGGTACGGGTCGGGGATTACAATCCAGGCGCATGGACTACAGCACCGATCTAATTGTAAATGTGCAGGGCAATCCAGTCCAGACACCGTCTGGCGAACCCATTTTCGATCCTGTAGCACACCCAACGGGTGTTGGATTCCGATCATGCCCGAACCCCGGACCGGTGATGATATATATGAAATATCTAAAACGAACCCATTTTGCCGGACGCTGTTCGGCCCCAGGAATTTCATCAAATCTCTTGGGATTACAGCTGTTCGCTCATAGCAACGCCGCGAAGCGAACCAGTCCAGATACTATCTGGCGAACCCATTTTGGCGAACGGGCGTCGCTCGCCGTAGGTCAAAACCCCTGCGGTTTTGACACGCTCTTCGTCCTGGGCGAGCACTAATGTAAGTAGGTGTGGCAAAAATGGTTAAATCAGCGAGACAGGCGGCCACGCGGCACTGCCTTCGTCGGTTCGAGCGGAGTCGAAGCCCACGGATGTCGACGAAGTCCCCGGGAGCCTATAGCACACCCAACGGGTGTTGGATTCCGACCATGCTCGAACCCCGGACCGGTGATGATATATATGAAATATCTATAACGAACCCATTTTGGCGAAGGGGCGTCGCTCGCCGTAGGTCAAAACCCCTGCGGTTTTGACACGCTCTTCGTCCTGGGCGAGCACTAATGTAAGTAGGTGTGGCAAAAATGGTTAAATCAGCGAGACAGGCGGCCACGCGGCACTGCCTTCGTCGATGAGCGGAGTCGAGAACCATGGTTAGGTCTTGACACGCTTTTCGTCCTGGGGGAGCCGATCAACGGTCCCCCCAAGCAAAAAGCCCCGCGCATGCGGGGCTTTTCCCTCTGGAGAAGACATCACGATGGGGAAATCGTCTTGACTCAGTCGGCCGATCCTTCGCGCGCTTTGGCGCTCAGGGATTCTTTCGCTTCTTCGACATTCGACTGTCCGGACTGCTGGGCGGCCAGGTCTTTGGCTTTTTCGGACAGGATGACGTTGTCGACTTTCTGCGCCTGCAACTGGGCCACTGGCGGCTTGGAAGCTTTGGGCGAAGGCGCGCCGGTCGTGGCGGCCGCTGTTTTCGGCATTAATGCTGTAATGTGCATTTGGTTTGTCTCCTTTCTCCTTTTTACGCTATCGGTCAATCGAGGCGGAGTATGAGACAAAATCGGTTCCCCTTCTCCATTTTCTGCTCTGATGTAGGAGGTAATTCCAAGCTAAGCGTATGCCGGCAAGTGCCTAAGCCCGGATGGTCGGATCAAATCTGTGCAATTCCTGACCACCCGGCGTGCTCCCCAAGGCCCGAGTCCGGGCTGAATTTATCGGATTACGAACATCGCCAACAGCGAGGCCAGCGCGCCCAGCACGAGCAGTTGCGTCGAGATCATGAGCATCGAAAATCCCCGCTCGGAGTAGTACGGGTAAAGCTTCCAGACCACCCTGGTTCTTTGACGCCAAGTGGCCGACTTGCCGGCTTCGTTGAGCTGCGTGCGCGCCGCCAAGCGGGTGACGAGTCCGGTCACCAGCATGATGGCCGCCGCGAGATAGAACATTTTCTGCATGAGAAGTCTCCCTGAAATATTGATTTATCTCCCGGCCTTTATTAGTGGGCTGGTCTCGCCCTCGAGCGGCGAACGAGCCCGATGATCGCGCCGAGCCCGACGCCGATAGCGCACATGATCAGAAGGCTGGACATAAACGGGAGCTTGTCGATTCCCGTGACCTTGTCGAGTATTGTCAGCGCTGATCCCAGGATGACGCCCGCGATGGCATCACTCCATCTCCATCGACCTGTTTTGGTTTCCGACATGCGGCCATCCTAGAGTTTCGGCATGAAGTTCATTACCGCCATGATGACCACTCCGAGTGCCAGCGACAAGCCGACCGTCACCACATGCGACCTCTGTTTGGGGGGCGGGAACGAGTAGTTGGCGGTCAGCGCCATGATTGTTCCGCCGATAAACCAGCCGATGATCGGCTGGTGCAGCGGGCCTCCGAAAAGCTGGGCGATCCCGAACCCGACAATCGTCCCGGCCATGCAGTAGAGTCCTTGTTTGCTCATCCTTAGTCTCCTTTATTAGCTGGTTAGCCAACTCCAAATAGCCTTTCCGGCACAGTACACGCCGCATCCAACCGCAAAGCCTATCCCCGGCAATTCCAACTTCACCAGTCTGCGGCGTCAGACCGCTATTTGACCACAAATGTGGCAAGCAGAAACAGGACTGCGCCTACCGATAGCAGACTTGACGAGAGGATCATGACACGTCTGCCGGAGTTCACGTAGAAGTCGTTCTTCCGCCAAACGGGCCGCAGACGCTTGAACCAGGGGGTCGTTTTCCCCACATCAGTCCGTAGTCCTCTCGAGACGGCACTCAACACTAGACCAACGACAATCATGATGATTGCCAGCACCAGCAGTGGTTCGCGCACGTGATCACCTCCTACAAATGACTTCTTCAGTAATGCCCAAGCTGCACCCCGTGCCTAGACGACACAGGACAGAGCCGTAGTTTCCACATCAAACTGACCGAAAAAGAGATCCGCAATTGCACAAATTCCGGCAACTATACCACAGCCGACGCACACCGGGTTGGATCCGAATAAGCATGCCAGCATCGTGCAGACGCCGGCGGCGCCACAAAGCTTGCGCCAAAATGACTCGGTCGAGGGGTTTCCACCTGGTCGAAGCGTCTCGGCCTTGAACCGGGTCATCAGCTGAGTTGATTGTAGCAGTTGCATGCCCAACGCACAGTCGGCTCCACAGTCAAGTCCTTCAGTCGCAGTATAAAATGACTGGAAATTCTCAAGTGCCGCGATGAGATCCTTGTCTGAAGGGAGACGATGTGCGATGCTGCTGCGAACGAACCTCCCGGTAATTGACCCCTCCCGATACAACTCCTCGAGATGATCACGACTAGCCACCGGGATTCTGGCCTCCTGCACAACTCCGTCGACTTGGTACCGTTCAATCATGACTGAGTCGGCTACGCGTCGATCGGTCAAGATCGATCGCACGGGAGTCGTAATTGCCATACTTACGTGGCTGGGATCGTTGTCATCCAACTGATACGTAAAGCTCCACAGGGATGTGCTAACCGAATCCTCTAAGGACGAATTCAAAAATACGTTGTGCGACGCATCTTCGTTGAGTTGCACACTTAGAGTACGATCAAATGCTGTCCCTTTATCCGGCTGGACCGTTAGGCTGAATCGAACAGTATTCGAACTCAAATCGGTGACCACATTTGTGACCACGGCCGTGGCGTGCGGAATCGCCAAAGTCATCTCGCTATTAGGGCTAAGATCCGTGGCCTTCTTGGGTTGAACCGGCAGATTACGATCCGCCGTGGGGCTCACACTCGCCCCCCGGTTACATCCCCAGAATATTGCTGCTCCTGCCATAATGACCGCTGTGAGAATCCCCACTAGACTGATTGTTCGCTTCATAATAAAGCTCCCTCCATTTTGTCTGCAATTGTTTTTTTCTCCGTCCCCGCTTTTTTTTCAGGGACCACTCCCGCCCGGCGAAATAGCTTATGCTGCCGCCTCGCCTCCTTTCTGTCGCCGAACCGCTGGAAGTGTGCTCCCCACCCGGCACACCCTCCAGAGTTCTTGACGACAACCTTCAAGCCCCTCATCGGGTTGGGAAAACCATCAGGGACTGTTGTAAACTGTCGTGGTAATGGATATCAAGCGGCGTGCCGGTTCGGCGGCCGCACGCGCGATTTCGCCCAACCGGCTGTGTGACAATACAATTGAAGGGTGTGACCAGGGGTACCGGAATTCAAGAAGACACGGCTTGTCAGCCTTTGCTTACGCGAGTTTTCCGGCACCTGCGCAAGGGAGTTGTAACTGACTGAAAATCATCGAGAAATTGCGTAAAAATAGATAGTGTTGTCTATTAGATTCTTGGAGGGTATAATCGGTCCGCCCAAAGCCGGCGGAGTACTACTCGGGGCGCTTCTTGAGATGATACCGGACAGTCCCTTCGGTGACCCGAAGCATTCTGGCCGCCTTTCGCTGGTTCCCCCCGCACTCCGCCACGGCCGCCGCATACTGATCTTCGGCGCTCTCCGGTATTGGCGCCCCGGCGAGGGAGTTCATCAACCCCAAGTCGCCCCGCCCGAGCAGCCAGAGGTTCTTGACCCGTGCCTTCAACTCCCGGATATTTCCCGGCCAGTTCTGCTGCTGCAAGCTCTCACAGAACTGCTCCAAGTGCTTTCTCTCCCCGTTGGTAAAGTCTAGGGACAATCCGAGCTGTTTGAGGAAATGCTCGACCAGGAGCGGAATCTCTTCTCTGCGATCCTCAAGACGGGGCAGATTGATTTCCAACCCGTTCAGCCGGAAATAAAGGTCACGCCGGAATTTTCCGGCCGTCATTCGTTCCTGCAAGTCGTGATTGGTCGCGGCGACCAGCCGGAAATTCACTTTTTTCCCGGTTGCCGAGCCGAGCTTTCGGACCAGCTTGGATTCAAGCACTTCAAGAAGTTTTACCTGCAGTTCCTCGCTGGCATCCGCGATTTCATTGAGATAGACCGTCCCGTTATCGGCTTCTTCCAGTCGTCCCTGACGGTCCCGATCGGCGCCGGTATATGATCCCTTGGAACTTCCGAACAACTCCGCCTCGATCATGGTGTTCGGGATGGCCGCGGCGTTGATCGCCACAAATTTCCCGGTGCGGCCCGATTGCTCGTGGATGTAGCTTGCCAGCAGATCCTTCCCGGTGCCAGTCGCTCCGGTTATGAGAATATTCATATCCGACGGCGCTATGTACGAAATCTTCTCGAGTACTTTGCGCATCGGCTCACTGGCGGCGATCATCGTCACGCCTGATTCAGCCCGGCCGTCTGGAATGGGCGCCATGGCTCGGGGCAGGTTCGAGTTCGCCAACTCGCGCTTCACTTTCTCGATATACGGGATGACTTCTTCGGACTCAAAATATTCCTTCGCCAGATACAGCATGGCGACACGTTCGTTGGCTTCGTGCAATCCGGAGCAGGCTGCGAGATACCGGGTAAGGGCCGTCTCATAGCGCGCCGAGATCAGACTAAAGAGATCGATCGACTTCTTGTACCACTCGCGCGCTTTGTCCCCGTTCTTCCGCTGAGTTTCTACCTGGGCGAATATCCGGTAACAGGCGGCCACTTCGAGCCGCTCGTTAATCTTCTCCGCCACTGCAAGACCCTCGGTCGCGTACCTTTCGGCCAGGTCATATTTAGCAGTCAAGACATAAAGGTCTCCGAAGAGCCGCTTAATTTGGGACACCAGTGTTGAATCCGGCGCAATTTCGAAGGCCAGCTTCTCGCCGTCTTTCAGAAACTGCTCGGCCTTCTTGTAGTCACCGGCGAGGGTGTAGACATAACCGGAGATTTCAAGTTGACGGAAGTACTCGCGGCGGTAATTAGACGGCAACTTAGACGCCTCATCGAGATTTCTCTTGGCCCAATCGAAATCGCCAAGCTGAGCGGCCAAAATGGCCGCAGCATGACGAGTATTGTAAAGGTGCTCAATCGGAAATTTGTGCATGTATTGTTTCAGAACACGCATGAGTAGATCTCTAGCAACCACCAGATTTCCCCAGCGCAAATGAGCCATGCTCGCATTATAGCTGCACATACCGACTTGCACGTCAAAGCCTCCCGCGGCATAGTGTGCGGTCGCGCGTTCGAAGTACTGGACCGCCAATCCATATTCCGCCGCCTGATGACATAAATGAGCCAGCCATGTTGCCGAGCGACCCATTCCTCTTATCTCTCCAGTACGCTTAAAGCCATAGTAGGCTTCACTGAGTTCCTCTCTCGCCTCCGCAAATTCTCCACCAATGATCAATATCTGTGCCCTTAGGTACTTGGCGCGTGGCAAGAGATCCAGATCTCGAAGCGAAAGGAGAATCCCTATTGCTGAGTCGAGAGATTCGATTCTGTACACACCTAGCGCGTTCTCCGCCTCAGCCCCAATAATCTGATGATAGGCCCTCTCTAGCGGCGAAGAAGGCGTGAAAGTCTCCATCGCGGCGAGAACCGAATCAAATTCGCGTTTATCGAGTAGCAGTTGAAGTTCTTTGAGATCCATCTGTGCTACCTGCACTTTTAATGTCAATTGGCGTTACGGGTTGGCCTTTATGGCGCCAAAAGAGGCTCCACAGCTTGGACAACCATGAACCGGCGTATGGCACCGCCTTATCTCCGCCTAAGGGATCATCCACCCCGGGCCTGACAACCGGTGACGGCGTATTCCCCCACGGATGGAGCGAGGCACTGGCAGTCGGACAGATCAGTGCCAGGCAGAAAACAACAAGTACCCCCAGGACGATCAATCGTCCCGCCGCCCTCCTGGGATCCGACATTTTCCGAATCATAACTCACTCTCCTTGCAGCAGGTTCAAGGCGGTTACCCACTTGATCATATCAGACAAACCGGTATCGAAGGTGCCATGAGGAGGAAACATGATGGGACGACTTCCCGGCCTGGTCCGGCCCGGCGCCGTCTGGTGGAGGTTTGCTGAAGAAAGAAACGCCCGCGCGATCAAACGCATGTTCCCAACCCGATGCATCTAGCTTTTGAACAAGCTCAAAGTAGATAAATTGAATCCTTGCTGTCAAGTAAAAAGTGATGCCTCGAGTCTCTTCCGTCCCGCCCCCAGGCGCGTCCGATTCGCCTGTTCAGAACGGCTAGGGCTTTCGGGCGTTGAAGGTTACAATGTAAGACAGGGTCTCGCCCCCGTATTGCCCCTTGCGATATTGGTAAAGGGATCCGGTTATCGACCGGCCATCCGCGATTCCGGAAAACTTGGTGTGATAGGTCTTATCGGAACAATCCCAGGTCGGCGTCCGCGGATCGCCGCTGGCGTTGATCACTTCCGGAGTGCCGTTGCCGTTATCGAGGATCAGTACGAAAGTGCGGAGGCAGCCGGTTACGGTGTCACCTACGGACTCAATCGTGAGGATGAGGTAAAAGCTCTGGCGGGTATTGTATTCGTATTCATCGAAAATCGAATACCCCGAGTACCAGCCGACAATCTGCGGCACGGTGTCCGGTGGGGCGGCTACCGGCGGACCCATCATCGTGCTCGGAGGATTCTTGCTGCAGGAGAGAATGAGCACTGCTGCCAGGACAAAGAGTACCAGAAGCCGCGCCATGGCCTGAATTATCGACGTGGTCTAACCCCGAGTTTCGGCATCCTGGTTCTCCACCCCGGACGAGTGGCGGGTGCCAACGCCAACATAGCCTATTCCAGTCTCGGTAACAAGTCAGATTAACGGGGATGTTTTTGGGCGTGCTCCGTTTGTTTAGCTGCACTCCATCGCTTCCGGCCCTGCGGTCAAGCGCTAAATCGGGATCATGCTGAGGACGGGCCCGGCCTGACGGCCCGGCTCATCCTGCGGTCGGCCCCAGATACCGGTCCAGCCAGGCCAGCGCTTCTTTGATCAACTCGTTGCGCGGCACGGAATGCCCCAGCGGATAGGTCAGCCGTTTCTTGTGCTCTGCCGGGGTGCCGAGCAGGTCAAACATCGGCTCCTGTGAAGTCTCGACCGGAAAGTAAAAGTCCCGCTCGCCGTTAAGCATCAAGGTCGGCTGCGTCACGCGCGAGACATAATTGATCTGGTCGACTTCGGGCATGGCGTGTTGAAAATTCAGCCCGGCGACGTACAGTACCACCGCTTTGATCCGCTTCTCGACCGCCGGCATGACCGCCCCCATCGCTCCCCCCCAGCTCAGACCATAGTAGGCGATTTTGGTCGCGTCGATGTCGGCGCGAGTCTCGAGATAGTCAATCGACCGCGCAAGGTCCTTGGCCCACATCACCACGTGATCCTTGTACAGCGTCGTCTCCTCGGGATAATCAGACTTCAAATCGTCGCCCCGCTGATAGGTCCCCTTGTAGATCGGGAGCATGACTGCCCGCCCGCTCTTGATGAAAAAGTCGGAGCGGCGCAGTTCCATCGGCCCGACCGCTGCCGAGTGAATGGCGCTCGAACCGGGAAACAGCACGACCGTCTGAAACGGCGGCTTGCCTCCCGGCGGAAGAAATAGATACGCGATCATCTGTTCCCCGCCATAGGCGGCCGCGAAACGGACGGTCTGCCACAAGCCGAGCTGGGTTTGCTCCTCGCCTTCCACCACCGCGTTCAAGGGTGTCTTGTCATACTGAAATTGCCGCAGAAAATAATTGAACACTTCATCCGAAACCGGAGACTCTTTCCGAAAATCTCGGAACGGCAGCTCAACTACGCGGGTGAGGTTTTTCAGATTCGGTTCCGGCTCCACTTTGCGGATACATCGGAAGCCGTTGGTGCGGGATCGGTCGAACACCGACTGGGCGTACGCATCCGTGAACGCGTATTCCGGGTCGTTCCAGCCACCGCCGAGAATGAATCGCTCTCCCGGACGATCGCATTCGTTGAAGGTCCACTCCCGCACGTTTCCGGCGAGATCATGCACGCCGAAACGATTCACGCTTCGGCTAGACCCAACCGGGAGGGGCGCTCGGCCGGCAAAATTGGACAACGGAATGATTTGCGAACTGGCCACCGCAAACGCGACGCGATTCCAGTGGAAGATGGTCGGTAATTCCTTCCCCGCCCAGTGGGCGTACGCGGCCGCTTCGTACCAACTCACTCCCACCACGGGAAAATCGTCCTCCCCCTGGGGATACTCACCCATTTCCCAGAAGGCGGGTCCCGGCTGTCCGACCACATCCGTAAATTTCGCTATCGCTTCCTCCCACGACAGTCCCCTGCCTTCAAAAATCACCGGCTGTTGCCAGAACTCTCTGACGCGATATCCTCCGGCATCGACAAATTTCTTGTACTGGCGGTTCGTCACCGGATGTCGATCCATCAAGAATGCCGCCATCGGCTCAGATTTCAAATGGTCCAGCCCCGGCATAAAGAGTGGGAATTGACCGCCCGGCACGTACTCCATCTCATCTGGGATCTCTCCAGGGCGATGCAGCCGGTAGTGCCATACTATCGCGGCAGGATCGGTAGCCCCGACAACAGCGGATTCAAAAATCCAGAGCACATCTTGGGCGATTCGAAATCCCGGCAGTTCCAGTTTCAGCCGCGTGAAACCGCGCGGGTATCTGACCGCCTCAAGGGGAGTTGTCCCCAGCGGAATCCAGTCGGCCGAATCATTTCCGTAGTGCCTCGCCGATACCATCGCTCCGGGCGGTTCGGACCTGATCGTAATCCGGCGCGAGAATTCCGGCCACATTTTTTCAAGCTGAGGATCTTCGGGCGCCAACTGCGCGATTTCTCGCGCCAGCACAAAGGCCGCCCAGGACTCCGGGCCTTCGTCCAGCGCCTGGATCTTATCGGCGGTACGTTGAAGTTCCGGCAGTCCTTCATTCCGAACCCATTCGCGAAGCCGCTTCAAGTCCTCGTTGAGTTCCGCGGCATTGCTATAGCGCTTGTTGGGATCCCGCTCGAGCGCTCGCCTGATAATCCGCTCGAGTCGCATCGGCACGAATCGGCTCAGTTGCACGAGCGTTTCGGGCGCACTGCTCAGGATCGAGCTGGCCACCAGCAGGCTGTTGGTCCCGCCAAATAGCCGCTCCCCGGTCGCCATTTCGAAGAGCACGCAGCCGAGCGCGAAGACATCGGTGCGGGCATCGATCTCCTTTCCCTCAACCTGTTCCGGTGACATATACGGCAGCGTCCCGAGGAACGCCCCCTGTGTCGTCAGCGGCACATTGGCGGTACCGGGCTCGCTCATGGCGGGGTCGATCCGGCGCTCTTCCGCCGGACGCGAAAGCCCGAAATCGAGCAGTTTAACCCCCGACAGTGTGAGCATCAGATTACCCGGTTTCAGGTCCCGGTGCACCACGCCCGCCTGATGCGCTTTTCCCAGAGCATCCGCAATCTGGCAGGCGATCGAGAGCAATTCGGGAATCGGTAATGGACCTTGTTCGAGTCGGCTCGCCAGGGTCTCCCCTTCGATGAACTCAAGCACGAGATAGTCGGTGCCGGCCTCGCGCCCAATGTCGTAGAGCGTGCAGATGTGAGGATGATTTAATTGCGAAATGGTGCGGGCTTCCCGCTCGAAGCGGGCTCGGACATCGGACGACAGAGACAAATGCGCGGGCAGCACTTTGATCGCCACTTCGCGCCCAAGGCGCGTGTCACGCGCCCGGTATACCTCGCCCATCCCCCCTGCGCCCGCCTTGGAAACAATTTCGTAAGGTCCCAGCTTTGAGCCGCCCGCAAGTGCCACTATCCACGCTCCCGGTTCGATTGTAAATGTCAGGGGTCAAGAGGACCCGTTCAACGCTCTAAAATAGAGTGTCTGAGTCAACTTTGCAAGGGGAGCGTGAAGGCCGGTGCCGGCCGGATCAGGCTCTTGAGCTACGGCACCAGACGGGCCTCGGTTAACTGCTTGGCCACCGTTTCGGCAACTTCGCTCCGGAATTGATCGGCGGACGACGGATCAACCGATCGGCTCGTGGCCGACCAGACCAGCCGGCCGTCTTCGTTGGCCAATAAGAGGTCAGTACGAACACTGACAACTTTCGAACTGTCCACATATCCGGGGTGAACCACCGTCTCATAGTGAGTCACATAGGCGTTCCAGCGTCTTTTGTATTCGGTCACCGGTTCTTGGCTGACGTAGCTTGGAACCTCGTTGGTGAGAGTGCTCCGTTCGACCCTGGCTACCACGAGGACGCCGTCAAATCCTTGATCTTTGGAATCCTGCTGCAATGCCGCTGTGTCAGGAATCTCATTCGGAAAGAGTTGGTAAGATGGAGTCGCGACTGTGCCGGCCTTCTGTGTATTCATGGCCGCCACTACGGCATCTTCCCACATCCGGCGACGGACCTGGTCCTTGCGGACCGCCACAACCATGATCTTATGAAGCGGTGCGGCATTATAGGACGGATCCTTCCAAAGGCTGACCAATTGCGTGGAACCGCAGCCGGCCACCACAATCACCCCAATTATGACGGCCGCAATCAGACCTGCGACTGCCGTGACACGGTAAAGACGCGCTTCGGTCATTTTGAATCTCCTTCTTTAAGGCTGAACAGTTCGCCGCCCGGCGTTGGATCGGAGTCCGGCCCGGTACCCTCAAGTTAAGGCTGTTTCACCCGGACCGCCAGCCCAAGATCAATCCTTATACTCAGTTGTCAAGCAATGTATTCCGCCGCGGCGTGTGTGGCTGAGTCACCGTGTACGCCGAAGTTTGGGATAGAGCCAAAGAGCATAGGCGAGGATCAGCAGGAAAGCATCGGGGATGAGGATGATCGGATTATCCCAACCGATTCCATTAACCTTGAAATCTGAAATCGGCCATAAGAACGGGGTCGGAAACAGAGCCAGCGAATGGGTCGGAATGTCGATCAGGATATGCAGTCCCCAGGCGGCGACCAGCCATACCGGCCTTCGGGCTACCACCCAGACGAGCGCGAACACGAGGCTGAAAATGACCAGGCTGTGAGTCAACGCGTACAGATCTTGCGCAAATAGCGGGTAGTCGGTAATGTTCGGGTGTCCGTGCTCCCAGCCCGGCATCCCGCCGACTTTCAAAAGCAAGAGGACCATAAAGAGCCCTTCGGTGAGTGCGTCCGGCATAATTGAGATAACAGCCGCCAGCAAAAACTTCTTTCGGTTTTCTCGGCCCAGGGATACTCCGCCCCATAAAGCATGCGATACAATGTCCATATCTTTTGTATACGGCAGCGGTTTCGTTTCGATGAAAGCAAAATCGAGCTATCAACACGGTCCGGCGCGTTTGCTGGGCAGCAATTCTAACTTGTCGAGTCGAAACAGGTAGCTCCGACATTTGCGATTTGACGTTGCTCCTCATTTCGGAAACTGAACCTATTCCATCCGAGATGCCGCCTTCACGAGTGATGGTCGATTGAACCTGACCTAATTCTTGACAAACAGGATTATATCATCCATCTTTGTAGTACCAATTGAAAGACCTTCATCTCAGCGCGCAGATTCCTCCTTACGCTGTGTCTGGGATCGTGAATTCGACTGAAAGGAGTCCCGGGCCATGCGAATTCATAGCAGGCTTTTTCGTATCCTGCTGAGTCTGGTAATCGTACTGGCGGTTACTCCCGCTTTCGGACAAAGCAACTGGTCAGCCAATCTCAATTTCGACCCGTTTCCTTCGCCATACATTAGCGATTGGGAAAACAACCCCGCTATTGGACAGGCGCTCATAACCAACGGCACAGCTGCGACCGTCTCGGTTCGGATTCTCATTACCATCACTCACGAGACGCGCGGCAAGATCGCGAGCGCTGCCAGCCGGACCTTTGATTTTCCCCCCGGATCATCCTCCTCCTTATCCACCCGGGATTTGATTGATGACCGCACGATCGAATACGATCAATCTATCCGGCAAATCGCCGTGAGAACCGGGAGGCTTCCGGAAGGAAAATACCGGGTCTGCCTCAGGCTGGAAACCGAATCAGGGCAGGTCTTGCTCGACAACCAGTGCGCCGAATTCACCATTGTCTTCCCCGACCCTCCCTATCTCGTATTTCCCTCCGACGGTGAGTCCATAACCAGCGGTCTGCCGATTCTGCAGTGGACACCGGTCCAGGTGCCGATCGGATATCAGATTCATTACAACGTGCTGATAACCGAGCTACTCCCCGGACAGTCCCCGGCCCAGGCGCTGTCGGCCAACTACCCGCAATATCAAAACTCGGACATCAGCGGGACGAGCCTACAGTACCCCATCGATGCGCTGGCACTGGGAAAAGGGAAAACCTATGCCTGGCAGATTCAGGTTCTCGATAACACCGGGTATCCCCCGTCGACCAACAACGGCCGCAGCGAGATATGGACATTCAAGTACGATGTCGACACTTTGCCGCCGGTCGAATTGCGCCGCCTGGCCGGCCACGTGTATGACTCCAGTACCGGCGAGGCTCTTGGCGCCGCCAGGGTCGTGTACCGCGCGGTCGACCGCCGAATCAGCGAAACTGACACCAGTTGGACCGATCGTGAAGACTCCTTGGAGTGCTTCTCTGACAGTAAGGGATATTTCCAGATTGACAGCGCTATTAACCAAACCTACTACTCGTTGTCGGCCTCGCGAGCGGGGTACAAGCCGGTCCGGCTTACGGGCAAAGCCCTTTATCAAAACGGCGACATAAAAGACTTTAGCATTCACTTGGCGCTCGCCCCTCCCGGAAATCGTCGATTAGCCGGCGTCCTCAAAGATTTCTATTCAAACGAACCAGTTCCCAACGCTTCCGTCGTATATCATCTCGTCGAAGCCAAAAGCAGTTCCGACAGCTCCGCCCCCGGCCGCCTTGAATACATAGAGAATCCCCGCAAGAAGATCGAGACGATCACCGATGCCGAGGGTCGATTCGAATTTACCCAAGCGGCCGACTCGGCGTTCTTCAGCTTGCGGGCTTCCAAATCACCGGCGTTCCTTCCGGCCGTCGACTTTGGTCCGGAACAGCATCAGGTGGGGGACATCAATGATTATATCCTGCTGATTAAGCCCAACGCCGGCAGCATCACCGGCCGGCTCGTGACTTCAATCGGCGGGAACTCGTATCCGGTGCCGAAAGCAATCGTGAGATTGACCCGTTCCGCCGTGGCCACGATTCACACTGTCTACGGATCTCTGCAATCAGATCGCACGGTAGTGATTGCCGATACGACCAGCGTCTCAGCCTACTCCGACGCCAATGGAATCTTCAGGCTGCAAAGGATTAGCCAGGAGAAGCCGATCGTCGTCCGGAATACGACCTTCCAGATTCTCTGGATGAAGATCCCGGTCCAAACCACGACCACGATCCAGAGTTATTCGTATCGAATTTCGGTCAGCGACAAACGCTATCAACCTTATTCCTCCCGTGACAGTGTAGTGGTCGCCCCCGGCGAAACCACCGAGTCGGGCGAACATGAATTAGTTTCCAGAACCGGCGCCATCGTCGGGCGCATACGTACTGACACTGCGGGTGTTGACGGCGCCTCGGTCTATCTCTATCGGTCCACCGGACGCCAGGCCAGGCAGGTTGAAACAACCCCGCTCGGCGGCCCGACCGGTAAAGGAAACAGTCCGGGCTCCATCACCACTGTTTCTGAAACTGGCCGTCCCCTTCCGGCCAATGATACCACCTGGGGAAATGCCGCCGCACAACGTCCGTCGGGCGAGCCGCTCGATTATCGCCGCACCGACCGGACCGGCGAGTTCTCCTTTACGGCGGTGCCGATAAACGATCCGGACCAGCTGGCCGATCGGTACATGATCTGGGTCGAGGCGGATGGCTTCAACTCCGCGGCCAAAGCTGACCGAATCGGCGCCGAAGGTGAAGTCGACACCGTCAACATCAATCTGACCCGCCTCGGCGGAGTCATTTTCGGTCAAGTCACCAACGCCGACGGAAAAGAAATCAGCAATGTAAGGGTCGAGTTGCGCCCGGTTGACTCTCTTGGGACCGAGATGGCCGGTCCAAATGTGGCGTGGGTGGCGTCGGGTGGAGACGGCCGCTACAGCCTCGGCAATATCGGTCCGGGACTCTATCGGCTCAATTTCTCCGGAACCGGTTTCAATCCCCGCGTCACCGACACTTTCAGGGTCAATTACGGCGACAAGATTTTGAACGACCAGTCTCTTAGTGTCGCCAAAGGATTCATAGCCCTCAAGGTCACCGACAAGGATGGAAAAGCGCTCAGTGATGTCTGTGTCAAGTCCGCTGAGATCCCGTCGCTTCTCGGCTTTACGGACCGCGACGGCAAGATTCTGATTTCGGACGCGGTATCGGTTGGCGCGAAACTTCAACTCCGCAGGCTTGGCTACGCCGACCTTGACACCACCATATCAGTTGCCGCCAATGATACTGCTCAAGTGACCGCCAAGCTCCTGCGTTCGATTGGCCAGATCGTCGTACGAGTCGTTGAAAAAGGATCGGCCGAAAAACGACTGTCCGGTATGACGGTAAAGATCGGCGCCGCAAAGGCTGATTCGGCTGAAGCCGCCAAAGCTCTCTCCAAGACTACTGATGCCGACGGCGAGGTCAAATTCGACGATGCGCCGGTTGGACAGCAGACTGTCACGGTAACGCCGCCGAAAGACAGTTCCTACGACCTCGACTATGTCGTTTCCGAGACCCAGACGCTGGTTCTTACCGGTCTGAATGCCCAGCCGGTGATGATCGAGATGGAACCGGCCGCCCGTATGCAGGGTCTGGTCAAAAGCAAAGAGGGGGGAACTCCGCTCTCAGGCGTGACGGTATCGCTGGAGGGAAATAGCAAGGTCAAGTCCGTCACCGACGCAACCGGCGGGTTCAAGCTTCGCAACGTTCCGCCCGGCAAATCCGCCACGCTGGTAGCGTTCAAATGCGGATTCCGCTCAACGCGCTTCAAATACGACAAGTCCATTTCGGTCGGTGACAAGATTACCGGCATTTCGATTGAACTCGAAAAGTCTCCGATGGATTCCCTCTTCGGTTTCCCGATTGCCCTGGATTCCGTCAAAGCCGGGGCCAATGGCCGGAACCGCGTGTGGGGATCCTTGCTTCAAGTCCCGGCCACGTTCGGCGTCAAACTGAGCGATGAATCCACCCCGCTGACGTTTGCTGATGTCGAAGTTGATTCCACCTACAAGCCGACGACTGACTCGATTCCTTTGACCCAGACCGAAGTCGGCATCAAAGTATTCGGGCTCGACGGCAAAATGACCTACGAAAAGGGGCTCTGCCTTCAGTGGGTCGATTCCGTCAAGGCGGGTCGGATCAGCGGCGCAGTCAAGCTCGATGACCCGATCTCCAAAATATTCTCCGAAACGAAATTCCTCGACATCACGATTCCCAAGAAGTACGCACCCTCCTTCTGGGCTGGCGGCATAAACCGTGGACTCACACGGTTCGGATTGACGGCCACCGACAAAGAAGTCGAAGTCCAGATCAAAGGGGTCAAGATCGGCCTGGACTTCGTAAAGAGCAACCTGGACACTGCCGGACTGCACCTGTTTGGGTCGATACATTTTGGATCCAGCTACAGTGTCGGCTTTGAAGAAATGCTGATCGGGCGGGATGATGGTGGCAGCATCGCCCTGAAATCGATCTCTATAAACACAAAGCCGGCGATCAAAATACCGCTTGGCGTCTTCACGGTAATTGACAGCAGTATGACCTGGGAAGCGACCGGCTTCCGGGCCAGCGGCGCCATCGTGCTGGATGCCCTCGACAAACGGGAGTTCGGATTCAAGGACCTTCGGATCTCCCCAACAGGTGAGTTCCTTAGTCTGGCGGTCACCGCCGATGAGAAGAACGGCACCATCACGGTCGGCGGCCAGAAATTCCAAATTGAGAAAATCGAGTTCGGCACCGAGAACCTGGCTTCGGAGACGCTCGAGCACACCAAGTATTTCGCCTTCGCCGGCAAGCTGAGCATCAAGGCGCTCGACAAACCGGTCGGCGTGAGCCTCCGCTATAACGAGAAGGGGCGCTTCACCGGCAAGCTCGATTTCAATCAATCCCGCTCCTTCGGCGGCGTGGTTACCATTTCTCTGGAGTCCATCGAGCTTGGCTATGATTCGGCCAAGACCGAGCAATTCGTCGGCATCTCCGGAGGAGTGAAGTTCGAGGCCATAGTCGGCCTGAAACTTCAGGCGAGCAACCTTCGCTTCTATTTCGGTGGCAGTGTCGCTTTCGATGAAATGGCGATGGATTTCACCGCCGGTCCGGTGCAGGTGAAGGTCAGCGTCAGCTATGTCAACTCCGTCTTCGAGGGGAAGGGGCTCTTCGAAGTCAAGCCGGTCCTGAGCGCCGGCGCGGAGTTCCGCTATGGCGGACCAAAAGACTGGTGGGTTCGCGTCATAAGCGGAACCCGGATTCCGATCGGGCCCTGTGAGATTGTCCAGGCCTCAGGCGGCATCGGACGCAAGGACGATGTCTGGAAATTCAGTGTCGGCGGCATCGTAGCCCCGGCCAAAGCCGACAAAGGGATTCGCCTCGACCTGCTGGTCGAAGTACAGCTGACTCCGCGGGGCGTGATCATTCTGGGGAATGCGGGTGTCGACGTTGCCAGCGGTACTCAGATCGGCCGGGCGACTATAGAGATCAACATCCCCGAACGGCGCGTCAGCGGCTCAATCGTTTTCGCCATGGACTTCAAAGCGCTCAAGGCGAGCGCCCAACTCGACCTGTGCGTGAAGTTCGATCAGTACTGGTATGTCTACGGCCGTGCCAATATCGACGTCCTTAAGTTCTTCAAGAACGACGGGATTATTATCGTCGCCAACAACTGGGACTGGCAGCACGACGGCCAGACCCGGCGGATGAGCGGTATCTATGTCGAACTGAACAGCATGTTCGCACTCAACGCCAACTGGTACGTGATCAAATGGGGTGTGAATTTCGACCGCCACGCCATGGTCTATATCGGCTGGAACGGCGATTTTGCCGGCAAAATTGACATGGCCGGCGGCGCCTATGCCTGGATCGGTTTCGGTCCTTTTGATTTGATTCAGGCCAGGGGGGACATGAGCCTGGGAGCCAACCTCTCGTATATCGAGCCGGAATGGACGGCCGGCGCGCGGGCGAAGTTCAGCCTGGCAGGAAGTATCGGCTGGTGCGGAAATTCCGGCTGCTGGACCATCTGCTGGAAATGTTTCGTGAAGATCTTCGGCCACTGCATCTTCGCTCTGCCGACCGGAGCCAAGGCCTGCATCGGCATGAATGCCTATATAGAATACGCGACCAGCAAGGGAATGAGCTGGGATATCAGCTTCTAAGCGAGCAGGAATATGAATCAGAGAAGAATAGAAAGAGTCAGAACATTGTTCTCTCCGAGAGCAGTTCAGCGTGCATTGATCGTGTGCCTGATCGCGATGGCGACCTGCGGGGCGATTCTCGGCGCAGATCTGCCGGAGTTCGGTGTAGCCCCGCTGTCGAGTCCCGATGGAATGTTGCTCGTGATCGGCGGCCCGTTACTCCATCCGTCGACTGCGAGCACGACCGGCGGGTGGATTGGCTATCACATCTACCGCAAAGCTCCTGGCGACACCGGCTTCGTGCGAATCACCGGCGCGCCGCTCTCACGTCCCGGTTCTTTGGTTGAACTGGAAAGAAACATGGGGGGCTCGATCGACGGATTTGAGCGGTTCGCCGGCTTAGGCACCAAGCAGGAACTCTGGCAGAGCATTGAGCGCAACGATTCGGCCATCGTTCCCATTTCCTTTTTGAGCAAAAACTTTCGGCGTGCCCTCGGCCTTATGCTGACCGACACCAAAGTCGAGCGGGGCAAGACCTACGAATATCGCGCCACGCTGGTGGCAGCCAACGGCACCGAGTCACAACCCTCGGAAGCGCAGAAAGCTGTTTTTGGCGTGCCGCCCCTCCCACTTGTGGGGCCCCAAGACGTTAAGGGGGAAGAAACCGATCGGGGCCTGCTGATTTCGTGGAAGGCGAATTCGGCCGACAGCGGAGCCTTCAGTTACTCGATCTACCGGTGTCCCGACTCGGTCGGCACCTTCTTGAAACTTAACCTCGCCGCTCTGACGTTCAATGTCGACTCCTCGGGAGAAGCCAATAAAGGTACGTTTGTTGATTCAACCGCGCGCCCCGGCCGCACCTACTACTATGCGGTGGTCTCGACGGACTACGCCGGCAATGAAAGTTCACGCGAACAGCTTCTATCGCTCAGCCTGAAGGATGTTTCACGACCCGCGATTCCGCAGAACGTCTTTGCCAATCCTTCCGGACTGGGGATCACCATCACCTGGGATACTGTGGCGAGCGCAAACGTCGTGGGTTACAACATCTACCGAAGTACGGACGCGGACAGCCAGTACACTCGGCAGAACGATCTCCCCTTGCCTCTTGACACCGGTTATTTCGAGGATCGATCAACCACTCTGGTTGATCGCTATTTCTACCGCGTGACCGCCATCAGCAAGTCCGGAATTGAATCGGAAAAGTCAGCCCGGGCCCTCTCGCTGTTCGAGAACCGACTGCAGTTGGTTCCGCCCCAAGCCGTTCACGCTGTTTCACGGGATCAGGGTATCGCCGTGACCTGGCAGCCCAGTGAGGAATCCGACGTCCGCGGCTATTACGTTTACCGAGCGGACAGCTACAACGGTGTTCTGTCTCAAATCTCACCCCTGATCGGCAGAGATACGGCCGAGTATATTGACACCGCCCGGTACCTGTCCTCAAACGGCCAGTACTGGTACCTTGTCCAGAGCATCAATTTCGCCGGCGTGTCGAGCAACTTCTCGGTTCCCGCGGTAGCCGGCCCGGACAAACCTCAGTCGGTCGATGCCCCGCAATCATTCTTCGGGTATCCGGACGGCAGCAGAGTCCGGCTGTTCTGGACCAGAAGCGGTGACAACGCCGTTTCCGGCTATCGTCTGTATCGCGCCAGGGAAGCCGACAGCCTCACCTGGGAATCGCTCTCAGTGGATCCTTTACCTCGGACCGTGGGAGATTTCACCGACTCCACCGCTGTCCTCGGATTCACGTATCTCTACCGGCTTCATGCGATCAACGACCGGGGAGTTCAAGGTTCTCCTTCCCACAATATGCGGATCGTGATGTTTACCGAGGCCCCGCTTCCGCCCGGAGGAATCCGGATCGCCCAGGACGGCAAGACACTCGAAATCGTCTGGACCAAAACAAACCAGCCCAATGTGGCGGGATATCGGGTCTATCGAAGAACCGATACGGAATCGGCAGCATCAATCACTCCGCAAGTACTGCCGACTGTGACTTCAAATTACCGCGATCCCTCGGTTCGGAGCGGCGTACGATACTACTACTCAATCTCGTGTGTCGATCAGTCCGGACGCGAAGGGAGTCGAAGCACGGAGGTCCCATATCTCTGTGAGTAGCGGGATGTCGGCAAGAAATCAGGCCGTCAGGCGTTGGACTGGCGGCACATTCGTGCTCGCGATGGTGGCAGCTGTCTTGCTGGCGGTCGCCGGGGTAGCGTCAGGACAGTCCAATGGCTCCGCCGCGCAACCGCCTCCGTCCGGTAGCAGCACCGCCAAGCCGTTCAGTTTCACGGGAGAGTTGGGCGCATTCGGAGAACTGTACAGCATTTCGGGACAGGAACGGCGTCGACCTCCCAGCACCGGGCGGATCTTCTTACGTTCCACTCTCACCGCCTGGGGCAGCGCCTCAGCATCTTTCAACTTCATGCTCTCCAACGAAGGGAGCTCCGCGCGCCAAAATATCAATCAACTGGATTTCAATCCGCGCTGGCGCTGGGGCGAAGCTCACCTTGGCGATTTCTCCGAAGAGCTTTCACCCCTCACCATGAGCGGAATAAATGTTCGGGGAGGGGGCGTCCTGCTCTCGCCCGGAAAATGGCGGCTGGCACTGATCTCCGGGGTGACCTCCCGCGCAGTTGCCACTGATGATGCCGGCCGAGCGTACGAGCGATCGATCACCGGCGTGAAGATCGGCTACGGCCGCAGCGATGGCTCATCGTTTGATCTAAATGTCCTCAATGCCCGTGATCGGCTTAATTCCATCGCGGATGTTCCTCCGGACACCAACGAGACCGACTCCACTCTGAATGACTTTGAGCAGAATCCCCTGGTGGTCACACCGCAAGAGAATCTGGTCGTCTCGGCTGCCACCAACTTGGTATTTCTGCAGCGAAAGCTGAAATGGCGGAGCGAGGTCGGCGCCAGCGCTATCACACGTGATCGCCGCTCATCTGAACTCGATCATTCCGGCGTGCCGGAGTTTCTCACCAACCTGTTCACTCCGCGCAAGAGTTCGGGCGCTGATTTCGCTTACACCAGCGACATGAATCTCGACCTGAAGAAACTCTCGTTCAGCGCCGGGTTCCACTATATCGGGCCGGGCTATGTCTCCCTCGGTCTGGCCTCCCTCATTTCGGATAAGCAGGAAATCACGGCCGGGACAATCTGGAGATTTACCGGCGGCCAGGCGAGGCTTGATGGCGCCGTTCAACGCGACAACCTGATTAATCAAAAGAACTACACCACCGATCGGACTCGCCTCAACTCGGCGGTCAGTTTCCGCCTGCATTCGAACTGGAATGCTACGGTTGGAGCGACTTTCATTGGCATGGCCAACAACGCGCCCACTGATACCACCCGGCTTGATTACAGCAGCTGGATTCTTCGCACCGGCCAGTATTTCACTTTTCGCCGCCAGCTGGGAGTCCGGAGCATATCGCTCGACTACACTTACCAGCAGGCCTCGGACAAGAATCCGCTCCGGAACTCCTCCGGAACCAATTCCAACTCCGCCACACTCTCGGCTCTGTATGGCTTGAGTTCGTCGATGGAGATATTCCCGGCAGTTGGGCTGATCAGTTCACGGTTAGGCGGCGGGACTCGGGTTCTGTCGCAAACTTACTCCGTCACGGCGCGCCATTCGGCTTTGCAGCGAAGACTATCGTCCAGCGCCGCTCTAATGGTGTTGGTTGCCAACGTAACGACTACCCTCCGCCCGAGTCTCAAATCCAATTATGACCTAACGGACAAATTCGCGGTAACCGCGGAGTTCGAGTCTACTCTGGTCAATGGGGGAGCTGCCACTTCGCGGTTTGAGGAGTATGCCGGCCGGCTGATCCTGACCCGGCGTTTCTGATTTCTTCTGTGGGTATATTGCATCCGAGACGCGCTCTGCGCCGGGGATTAGGGGATAGAGAAACGGGCAAGTCGCCCGACCTGCCCGCAGCGCAATAATGATCTCCGAACTTTTTTACTTGAGCAGAAGCATCTTCCTCGTCTGAACCTGGTTGTCGGCGCTGAAGCGATAGAAGTAGACCCCGGTGGCCACCGGCCTGCCGGCATCGTCGGTGCCGCTCCAGTCGATTCGGTACGTTCCGGCCGCTTTCCGTTCATTGACCAGTTGGCGCACCCGTTCACCGAGCACATTGAAGATTTCGACCTTAACCGGGGAATGTCGCGGCACGGAATACTCAATGGTCGTGGTCGGATTGAATGGGTTGGGATAGTTCTGGGCCAATTCAAACTTGTGCGGAAGTTGGTCGGACTGGCCCGACTCGTCGACGCCGGTCAGCTGATTGTTCAAAATGAGAGAATCATCGATCACCCCCCAGCCCCAGTCGGAGTGGTCAATCAGGATCTTCAACGGCGCGGTGTTGAGGCTGTCCCAATGGGGGCGCTTAATAATGTACCGGGTTTCGCCGTCCAGATGAAGGCTGTCTTTCTTGAACAGACCCGTTCCGCCCGCGGATACCCGTGAAAGTTTCAGATCACAGTATGTGGGAAACCCGGTTTGGAGATTGGTGATGACGAAATCTCCGTTCGGCAGCACCGCCGCCTGGATACTATTGCCCGGGTCAAGCGTATGAATCGTCAGATCCAACGCCCTCTCGACCGTGTCTCCCGGAAGAATGGCGGCAATGTCCACTCTCCTTGAACCTTCGTCCCCGTAGTACACCAGGATTTCCTTTTGGGTCGAAGATTCGGAATAGACCAGAAAGTCGCTCTGCGTCGAGTCGGCATGGTGCCGGGAATACCTCCAGATTACCGAGTCCGTCCGGATCACGACAGAAATGCTGCTGTCACGCCACTGTGACAGATTGATATTGTACGAGCAGTCCTGAGACCGCGGCACGAAAAACCCCAGCGGTCGGTTCAAGCTCCCGGTCTCCGGAATCACTGGAACCGGCGCTGTCGGTCCTTCAAGCAATATGCCGTTGGTGGTATCATAGGTGACTTGCCCCCAGGACGATCCAATGACCGCCTGAATGCGAACATACGCGGCATCAGAATTGTAGATCCCCATGTAGCCGAGGTCCCCTCTGGTCTCGGCGACTATTGGAGGCCGCGGTTCGCCGGCCGACCGGAGTTCCGGCTGGTCCAAAAAGTGACTGGCTGAGGGACGAAGTATCCAGGAGCCGGCAGCGGTTCCGGTCCAGCCCAAAGCCGCATAGGTCCACTGATTGGCCACCGTATCGACCGCCAGGAATTTACTGGTGTCTCCCGGATGGTTGCTGTCATAGACATAGACCCGGTACAAGGCCGGATTTCCCGGATCCCTTATCACTCTGTATGGGACCACCGAGTGCCCTCCGGGCTTTGGCGCGAGCTGGTAGATGCCCATCGAACAGTGATCGTCGGTGCTGCTCAATAGGCTGGCTTTCAATTCCGCCAGGATATCTACTGCGGTCTTTGAAGCAGAGTTCGTTCGATGATCGAGAGTGGCGGCCCCAAACTGTGTCTCATACAGTCGGTTGATGACCTTTCGGTTGGAGTCCGTCACCGAAACATCGAACAGCTTGGAGAAATTGGGGAGCCCGGTCGAGAGGAGAAACGTCTCTTTGCGATCGAAGGCCAGCAGGGAGCTTTGGGAAAAGCCGAAACAGGCTCCCCCGAACTGCGATGATTTCACCGACTCCCAAAAAAGCGTGGCCGATCGTCGATACTGGAGCGCCGAGTCGGCGGCTTTGATGTAGCATTGATTGAGTCCAAACGTCTCGGCGAACAGGGGCCAATCGATAAAGTGCTGTTCACGGGAGTCATGAAACGGGTAGTACAACAAGCCGGGAGGGTTATCGGGAGGATATTTTAGTCCGGTATTGGGGTCGTTGACTGTCCAATAGTCGAACTGATTGTACCAGGCCGCCGGCCACATGTGCGCATCGTCATTGCGTATGCTCCAGCCGTCTTGATCCGGGCGAAACGCGACATAGTCGCCGGCCTCGTCCGCTCTGGTCAGGACATACCCCTTGCACTTGAACGGGTCGCTCTCGGCGGCCGTGGAGGAACTCACATCTTCGATTCGGATGCGCACCTTGGCTGCCAGCAGTGTGTCCGACGGAGTCCAGACAAAGCGATGAAGATCGGCCGGGTAATGATCCGCAATGAGATTCCAGGTCCCGGCCTCCCCCACCTTGTAGTAGATATTGACGGTCTTTACACCGAGGTGGACCCAGGAGATTGTGTTCCGCTCGCCGGCGACTATCAGTTCATCCCGGCCCGGGCTGACAACACTGAGGATCCTGGAGCTCAGAAGGAACCCGTGCAGGTTGGAACTGCTTGATCCCTGAATGTCACCTACTATTTGGCCCGAGTCGTTTATATCAATGGCGCTCAGGTGATATTGGTAGTTCTGGCTGATCGTGAAGAGACCGGAGAGATCGCCGAACGACCCGTTGAAGCAGACAAACGGATGTTGCTGACCGTCCAGGCTGTCCGCTCCCACTCCGGCTATAAGATCCAAGTTGTTGATCGCCACCGGCGGCTGCGCCGAAAATTCATAGAAGACCTGAAAACTGTAGCGCGACGGCAGAGCCGTAGGGCCTGAGACCTCAAGATCGGTTCCGTTCACGATCGTCACCTTCCAGGTGGTCAGGATTCCGTCGTTTGAACCCTCGCCCGGATCGGATACGCCTACAATCGTGTTGCTGTCGTTTATGTCAAAAGCGAAGCTCCGGGCATAGCCGCTCACGGGCGGAAGTGCGTACAGTCGTCCGTTAAACCAGGCGCTGGCCGTCCAATACAACGGCGAGGCGCTCGGAGTAGACCAGCCGACTGCTACTCCCGAATTATTTATCTTCTTGGCGTAGCTCCTCCCCCCTGGATGAAAAGTGGGCAACTTTATGACGGAATCCGCTTTCCATAAAAATCCTCGGGTTCCCCAGATGGGTGAGACGACGCTGTCGACATAGTCGCCGACCACCCAGCCGCTGTCGTTTAGGCCGCACCCGTTGGACCAACTCCCCTGTGGAATCGGCGGAATAGTCTCCATTGCTCCGCTTGACCATCGCGCGGCCCGCATGCCGTTATTGGACCGAAGATCGATCGTGCCGGCCACTACGCCCGCGGAATTGATGTCTCTCGCGCAGTTCCATGATGACTGAAAGCCGTCAGGTGTGGTAAAGAGGCTGCTGATTTGCCCGTCTTGCCACTTTACCCAGTGCCACACCGTGTCGGCGTCATTTCCCTTTCCGACAATCACACCGCTGTTGTTGATGGCCCGTGCTGAAGTCCAGTTGCCTCCCGGCAGAACCCCAAGGTCGACGAGCCCCTGACCTTGAGCCTCAAGACTAGCTCCTGCAAGAAGGGCCAGAAGGAAGACCGATGGCGCTGAGATCGCCGAAAACACCAAGAGATAAGAACGCAAATCAACCCGGAAATTGCGCCACACAATCCACCGCCTTTGTGATGATTTTCACTATTACATACCAATGTAACACAATCGACAGAATTGTCAATTTTATGAACCATTGTGATATAACACTATATCTGCGTGGCTGAGTTTGAGGCCCCCTGGCGGCGGCGCACCATATCGAGAAAATTTGGGAAATGATGAACAGATTTGCCCCTACACCTTTCCGACCGTCGGTCGGCTGGTTGCTGACCCAGTTCCCCCTGGACCGACACCAGTCCCTCTCAAGGAGCTGACTCTTAGTCAACTCTCCACCCGTTAATTTCCGCTCACCGACCGGTCAGTTTTTCCAGGTGCTCGGGGTACCGCGTTCCCGCAACGGTGATCTTCGAAGCCGCGCTATCGATCTCACGAAGATCGTCAGCGGTCAGCTCTACGGCAGCGGCTCCAATATTTTCTTCCAGGCGGTGCATTTTCGTTGTTCCGGGGATTGGCACGATCCACTTCTTCTGAGCTAGCAGCCAGGCGAGCGCTATTTGAGCCGGGGTTCCCTTCTTACGTTCGGCGATCTTGCCGAGAAGATCCACCACCGCCTGATTTGCTTTGCGCGCTTCCGGCGTAAAGCGCGGCACGATATTGCGGAAGTCAGACTTGTCGAATGTCGTGTTCTCGTTGATCTTCCCCGTAAGAAATCCTTTACCGAGCGGACTAAAGGGAACGAGACCGATCCCGAGTTCTGCAAGCGTGGGGATCACCTCCTCTTCCGGTTTTCTCCACCACAGCGAGTATTCGCTCTGGAGAGCCGTGACCGGCTGCACAGCATGCGCCCGACGGATCGTCTTTGCGCCCGCTTCTGACAGACCGAAATGTCTGACTTTGCCTTCCTGAATCAAATCCTTCATGGCTCCGGCGACATCTTCGATCGGTACGCTGAGGTCAACCCGGTGCTGGTAAAACAGATCAATGGCGTCGATCTTCAGACGCTTGAGTGAGGCCTCGGCGACTTCTTTGATATGCTCGGGCCGGCTGTCCAGGCCGAGCTGCTCCCCCTTGGGACCAAATTTGAAACCAAATTTAGTGGCTATCACCACCTGACTCCGCAAGGGAGCCAGGGCTTCGCCGACCAGTTCCTCATTCGTGAAAGGCCCGTATGCTTCGGCGGTATCAAAAAAGGTAACACCGCGATCGAAGGCTGTTCGAATCAGTGTGATCATCTCCTGCTTGTCGGCAGCCGGACCGTAGCCAAAACTCATCCCCATGCAGCCTAACCCCATCGCCGAAACTTCCAGGCCGCTCTTTCCTAATTTGCGTTTCTGCACTTTGTCTCCTTCTAACGCACCCTCAAGAGGGCTGCGTCGCCGCTAATTTCCCCTCGGGCTGTCATCTCGCCGCGATTCGGCGTTGGCTTTTCGAATATTGACAAAGACGTGGTAGGCGACCGCGTCCCAGGCGTTATGAATTCCCACAAAAAGCAAAAGCAGCGCCGCGCCTCCAACGCCAAAGAGGACTTCGTGCAAGTAGGCGTGGGCTGCGAGTGAGGAGAGTGCCAGGATTGCGTACGATGCCGTCGGAAGTCCCACATGAAATAACCAGTCTTCGAGATCCGCCCGATAGGCCGCCAGCTTCCGTATTCGCCGCGTGACGATCATGGTATAGATAATGCCGCTCAGTCCGATGACACCCCACAGAAACGCGGGAATAGTCGTCGCGTGCCACGGAGCCCGCAAAAGGGCCGACAAGAGCAGCGTTGTACCAAAATGAATGATCGTCGGAGTTGCAAAGGCGGCCCCGGCTTCTGGCAGGGCGTTATGTGGCCGGTCGGCGACGAGTGTCATCACCACGAATTGAAGTCCAATCAAGGCTCCCGCTGCTGAGGCGACAATCAGGTAGAAGCTGTCCCACTCGGAAAGTTCGGTCATGAGCGATCAATCTCTTTCAAAGGCGGGCCCCCAAGGTACTGCTCGTCAGTAACTTTCTCCAGCCAGTCGACGGTCTTGCCATCCTTCCGCTCCTGAATAGCGATGTGGGTGACCGCTGTAGTGGAGGAAGCCCCGTGCCAATGCTTCTCCCCCGGCGCGAACCAGATTACGTCACCCGGCCGAATTTCCTCGATCGGCCCGCCCCAACTCTGCGCCCGGCCGCATCCGGCGGTCACAATCAAAGTCTGGCCCAAAGGATGTGTATGCCACGCCGTCCGCGCGCCCGGTTCGAAAGTCACACTGGTCCCTTGAACGAGGGCCGGGTCGGGTGCCTGTATCAGCGGATCCATCCGGACCGTACCGGTGAACCAGTCCGATGGTCCATTGGCCGAAGGCTGTGAGCCGATTCTCTTGATGTCCATTACCTAGGAGTCCTTCAGTTACCTTGTTTTCTGCTTTCCAAAACGCTCGAATCGGTGGGCAAGTTCAGGACCTTCATTTCCCTCGTACGCCAGCTGGCCGATCAGGAGTGCGAACGGCTCGGTGTATCGAGCGATCTTCAAGGGACCGGCGTCGATTGCGTCAAACCCCGCGTCTGTGATCAGGGTTGTTGCCAGCGCTTTGCTTTTCTTATCGTCGCCGCAGTACACGAGACTTGGCCGAAGCGCCTGGCGCCGGGCTCCGAACACGCCGAAGAGAACTTCACTGGGCACAGTGTTGAAAGCGCAGACGACCCTTGCGTTCAGAATCATTTTGGCCAGTTCTTCAGCTCCTGAGGAGTTCTGGGCAATGACCAGCCTGCTGTTGTCCAAGTCCATCGGGAGACAGCAGGTCAGGATAATTTTGCCTGTCAGATCCCCGGTTTGACTTAAAACGTCGTCGACCCGGGACCAGTGAACCGCCAGCAGAAGGGCATCGGCGTTCTGGGTGGCCTCTCGTGGCGTACCGGCTTGCGCCTTCGGCCCGGCGTTCTTAACCAGCCGCTTCAGCTTGGCTTGGCTCCGCGCGTAACAGAATACAACTTCATGTCCGGCCAGGGCCAAGATTGTCCCCAGTTTTCCCCCCATCAAACCTGAGCCGAGAATGCCCACTCGCATGTTACCTCATCTTTGCCATTCGAGGCGGATAATCTATGTCACTTGCGGATTCTCCGCGGGAACTGTCGAAAGCTGGTGTAAATGGCTCCAGTATCCGCAAAATCGAGCAAATATAATGTGTTGCTCGGAGGAAGGTAAAGCGAATCGTGCCCCGCTCACGGGTTGTGCTCGAAAGGACTACGCAGAAAAGTGAAGAAGCCCCGCCGACTCCGGGTGATAAGAACAAGCCCCGACCAAGTCGGGGCTTGTTGGCATGTGCGGGTACTATTTCAGATTTGCGAACGAATCGAAAATCGCGCCATTATTGAAACGGATTTCCGAGCGGGAGCTGAGGGATAGCCGAGTACGGATAGAACAGACTCTCGTCCAGATAACTGTTATAGGTGGAAAGCAGGCCAGTCCCCTCGACATAGTCGGGACCGAACACGGCATCGTACATATGGAGCGAATCGCATACTGTGGTGTCCGCCGGAATGTAGGAACGGTAGCTCAGCGCAAACTCGGTATTTTTGTTGCCGCCGCCGAGGTATTTGAACATCTGGTTGATCCCCTGCCAGCCATTCGACGTGTAGGCCATGCGGTAGGCAAAATTGGCGTTCGCGCTTGACGTAATATTGTATCCCCAGCTGAACCGGGAGCTGTCGACCGACTGGCCGGTCGGGGCCTGGACGCAATGGCCGGTGCCGCGGAAATCAAAAGTCGAATCGGAGATCTTCAAGCTGAGATACGCCATTTGGGTTTCCCCTTTGGCTCCGCTGTCCTCAAAGAACTGCAGGAAGGTCTGGTTGGTGTCCGTCAGCTTCAACCCGAGCGAGTATGACGCTGTCGGTATCTCGGCAATCTGCAGACTAAGCAGATAGTCCAGATTCACCGAGGTGCCGATGATTGTCTGGGCCGCCTCAGGAATGCTCACCGCGGCGTTCAGTTTGGACACGGTGCCTGAACAATTTAGCCAGGCCGAGTCGCCGGGCATCATCTCAATATGAACGGAATCGCTGACAGCGCCCGTAATGACGGCGCCGTGGGCGTCGACTTTCAGAAAGTGCGAGCAAATATCCATGTTCATTTTGAACTTGCCGATATTGGCATACAGCGTTTGCGGATCGACATTGCCGAACACGCTCGAGAGAAGCGGGTGGCTGCCATAAAGCCAGGCTGAATCCAGAGTCGTGGGCGAACCCACCGGACCGGTATATTCAGGCGGCGCCACGCGGCTGATAATAGAGTCGAGCGCCACGATCTTCAGTGGCTGTGGCGCGACGGTCGGATTGGTTGTCTTTTTGTCACTGCAACCGGCGGCCAGTGTCAGAAGACAGACGGCGGCCGCGATTGATCCCAGATACTTGAATGTACTCATTAGACGTGTTCCCCCCATGGATTGAATTGGTGAGTTCCAACAAAGGTTGTTTCATCCTTGTTCGGCCAAAGAAGACAGTATCTGTAGAGTTCTCGCCAGCGAAAACGAAGATAACTCACTCCGGCCTGTCGAACTGTGCAGGCTTTGATCACATGGCAAGGGTGTATTAGTATAGTGTCGTACAGCGCGGTTACTCCGCCATCGGCCCAGCTAATTACGCTTAGCTCAGCACCCCACGGCGTATTTTGCCATGGGGTGCTCTCGGTAAGTTTCCGCGGTCGCCACCAACGGCGGCGACAAGTAATGTATGTCGAGTCCGGAACAGACAATCGCCGCAACGGACCTGTGCGCTAGAGCTTCACGTAGTCTGCGACGTGGCCGTCAGCGCCCGTCTCACCCGAACTTGAGCCACCGGTTCCGCCCGCACCAAGGGTGAAGCTGTTATTCGAACGCGTCGTAGAGCTCGCTGCCGCTTCAATAATGCCGACCGACGGGCCGCCTCCGCCGCCTCCGCCGGTGCCACCCGCCGTTGCAGTTCCGCCGTTTCCGCCTCTACCACCCGCTGCCCCCCAGAGGTTTCCGCCACCGCCGGCGGCACCGACTCCAGGCAATCCTGGATCACCACCGGGCGCACCTGATCCTCCGGCGCCACCAGTTCCTGTCGTGATTGAGTTATTGGTAATGATGGCCAGCGAATTGCCTGAGATCAAGATACCAATTGAAGCACCGCCACCTTCGCCGCCAAGGCCTGGTGCGCCGGCAAAAGCGCCCGCACCGCCTCCGCCTCCCGCCGCGCCTCTGGCTAGTCCGGCTCCGCCGGCTCCGCCGCCGCCGCCGCCGCTGCCATGATCACCCCCTACGCCATCGGCTCCAGCCGAAGGTTCATAAATTCCAAGCGCGACCGTCCCGATCGCGAAACCGCCGACACCGTTCGCGCCAACGCTGACCCCGGCACCGCCATTGCCGCCGTTGTCACCGGTTCCTCCGAGGAGTCCCTTGCTTACTGCGCCGGCTCCACCATATGGTCCCAGGCCGTCCTCTCCGTCATCACCCTTGGCAGAACTGGCGTGCCCGCCGTGGCCGCCGCTCATTCCGGGTAGATACCCTCCATCCCCGCCTGGAATGTCGTAACAATACAGCAGACTACAGCCACTATCGGATGCCACGTGTCCCCCTGCCCCATCAGGGGATTTTCCGGGAGTCGCCGGTTTGGACTGAGAGAGCCCGCCGGCACCATTCCCCGTATGAATCACATTGTTGGATATGGTGACTTCGCGCGAATCGTTCAGACCGATCCCTATTGAGCTGTGACCGGGGGTTGAGGCAGCCGCGCAATTGATCGTGAACCGGTCAATGGTTAAGGAATCGGCGCTGCCAACATTGATCGCTACATCGGAACCATTGATGGTTGCTACCGCGGTTGTGTCTCGCGCAAAAGTGACGTCCTTGTACCCGCCATAAAGGCTCACCCCTTTGGCCAACACGACATTTTCATCGTAGTCACCCGCCGCCACGAAGATCCGGCCGCCGGTGAGGGCCGCGGTGTCGACCGCCCTTTGGATTGTGGCAAACGGCTCATTCTTCTTTCCGCTATTGGTGTTGTCTCCGGTTGCAGCGCTCACAAAGAAATCCGTCGGCCCGTAGGTGGGACCCTGGATCGTGGGCTTGGAGTCGTCGGACGAGCAGCCGGGAAGAAGCGCTGTCGCTATCAGTAGCAACATCAGCGCTCCGTAACGCAGATACTTGGTGGTCATCGCACCCTCCTTCGGAACTTAAAGTGTCAGTGGGCAGCAGAAATGCCCGTTTCACAAGCCGTCACAGCAGAACACGCGGATGACGGCGTCGAAAGACCTGGAGGAGAATTCTAGATGGAGGTTCTTCGGTCTGTAAATCCGGATCGTTGAAAGTCCAGAGAGTCACGCGCACTAGAGGCTGATAAGCGGTTAGTCCTGCGCAGAATCGCTTTCGGCTACAGGCGACTCACTGATTCTATAATCAACTTCGAGGATACACTTCAGAGACAAGTCTATGGATCGTACAACGACCCTTCGTCATGCCGGAAGCCGCGAACGGGTCGGCACTTTCTTTGTTAATCCTAAAATAGAGTAATAGACTGCGTTGTCAACACTATTCGCCGGCAGCGAATCGAATTCCGATGGCGAGTCGTTCACAGAATTGCGTGCGACCGCATCCGTGCGAGGCAAAGTGGATTATTTACATCCCATATGGCGGAGTGAATCCGACTCAAACTTGAATTACTCTCTGACGTTCCTGGCGCCATAACCTCAGCCCCAAGGGTCTATGGTTAACCCATTGATAGAATTGAGGTACCAATTGACGGCAACGATGCCAGTGTGACTGGAGTGTGATGTTGGTCACTGCCGGTAGTTCGGAATTATTGGCGGATCTATTCCTGAAAGTGCCAGGAGACACTTAATTGGCGCCTCCGGCCGACAATGCCGGACAAGAACTTGCTTGGAATAGTCGCCAAATCGTGCCCTGCCCTCAACCCAAAGAAAACAGACTCGTCGCCGAGACCTGTCCGTCATGCCCAAACCCGACGATCAAGCCGTGCTATTTCACCAGCAGCATCTTTCGTATCTGCACGACATCCCCGGCCCGGAATCGATACAGATAAATGCCCGTCGGGACACTGTTGCCGGAATCATCTGACCCACTCCATTCTACTCGATAAGAACCGGCGGATTTGGTTTCGTTAACCAGAGTGCGGACCTTTTGGCCCAGTACATTGAAAATCTCTATCACTACGCGCGACCGCGTCGGGATCAAGTACTCGATGGTGGTCGAAGGATTGAACGGATTCGGGTAATTCTGCACGATCCTAAACCCGTCGGGCTGACCCCCATCATCATTGCCGTGAACATCGGCTGGCGCATCCTGAACGCACCGGATCGCGCCGCCGTAATCTTTGGCGAACCCATTGCGGCCGATCGAGGCCAGATTGCAGGTCATATCGCGTCCCCATGCGGCATTCGAACCGGGACTGAACTCCGACGCCGTCCAGAAGAGCAGGTCTGTCCCCAGGCCGCTGAAGATCGGGCTATTGTCAAGCGAGCCGTGCGGCAATGCGGTGAAACCGGTCTCGTTGGTGGAGAGTGTGTTCGGGCAACTCCAGTGAGCCGTACCTGATTCCTTCAATTTGCCTCCCACCGGTGACCCTCCGCGATTCCCCATGCCGCCGACAAGATCCACCGGCATGCCGAGGAACACCTCCAACTGCTTCCACTCCTCGTCCACTGCCACATGCCATCCGGCAGGGGCGAGGCTTCTGGGGTCGGCCGCCGCATACCAATTATATATTCTTCCATAACTGGCAATGTTGCCGGGATCGTTCGAGTAGCTGCAGGCCGCGCCGGTCGTGAGTCCGGTCCAGGCGGCGCTGTCCGCTATGACGATAGGGATAGAGTCACCGTTGGCATAATGCGTTACTTGGAGGTTTGATGCCATCCAAACCTGTGTTCCGATCACAACAGTCTGGTAGACATTGCCGTCGATATCCGTGACCGTGCCGGCCTGAGCAGCTGGAACCGGCAACAAGCTGACTGTGATCGCGAGAAAGACGATAAGCGCATACGGTTTCATGGAATCTCCCGAATGTTGAGCCTGCAATAGTGTCCTGTAATTCTGTGATAGTATACAGGTTGGCCTACGTTTGACCAAGGACTTTTTGGTTGTGTGGAAGCGTGGTCATCCCGATTCATGCCGAAGCATGCGACGACTTGGCGCTAAGAGAGTGCATTGTGGGTTCCGCGCAAGCCAACAAGAAATCAGATCTGGCTGCAACTCACAGCGCAGAGCAATTAATGGAGGTGAAAGAAAACGAACCGGCCAACTCGCCAGGCGGTACAGCCACTTTCATAGCAGTGTGGCCAAATTGTGAGGCGCTTCTCCGTGGCTCTGGAAGGCAGCTCCATACTCTCATAGCAGTAGTCACAGGCCAGATTATAAACTCTAGTGGGGACGAGTGTCAGACAAAGTCCAGGAGATTGGAGACGTTAGCGATAGTGCTGCAATCGCGAGCCGACACGGCCTGGCCATTCCGATAGAGATCTCTGCACGTCGCTACCGGCGGAAAATGAGACGGAAAGTCAGTCCCAATGCTGCGCCGAGAATCGCCCCAAAGGCTATGAGTTCCCATAAAGGTTTTTCCAACCCAATGGTCGCAATTGTAATTGAGGGGACAAGAATCCCGAACAGAAGACCTCGCAGCGCCGAGTGAACAAAAACCGGAGAACTGTGCTTGTCGCTCACTTGATCTCTCCCATTAATCTGTGTCATCCGTATCGATCAACTCACTTTCAATGTCAGCGAAACAGTTCGTTTCCCATGGCCGCTCATGCCATTTAAGCGCCTTCTCCCTCGGGAGTATTGGCGCGACCCTGATCCATAGCTCCTCACACGCGTCGCACCAATACCCGCAGAGATTTCTACAGCCAACCGAAGATCCCCGCCACCGCACAGGCTAAGCCGGCACCACCAATCCCAAGTCGCAGCCAACTCGGGTCAGGTAATCCCTACCATGTTCCCGAGAAAAACATGTGCCAGGGCCCAGATACCCCAAAGGTAGCCGACTGTCATGCTAGATTTTTTGGTCGAGATCCCAGCCACGATCGGCAACGCCAAGATTAACAGTCCCCCCATCCAAATTGAGAAGACGTCAAAGGTAGAAAGCAGGCGGTAGAGTGGTGACCCGTACCACTCCGCCGGCAAAAGAACCGCTGGCCCGAGAGCGATCTTCGATGTCTCCTTGAAGATAACCAGCGGGGTCATCACGACCGCTTCGGGGACCTTGATCAGAAACGCAAACGCCGTTGTGGACACCAGAGTCATGTAATCGGTCCGGGCGGTGGAAAGCTGGAGAGCTAACCAGAGGACCAGCGCCAGGCCAAAGACCTTCACTGCGTGAATGCCGCTGACAATAGCCGCGGATAAGGCCAATCGCCAGGGAGTAACATGCGAAATCTTTTGGGCATCAATATTGGCGATCCGACGCTGAACTTCGTCGGGCGAATTGCCGGGATCAGACTGAATGTCAGCCTTAAGGTCTTCCATTCGATAGTGGCTGGTCTTGGCGCTATACACCAGCGCGGTCAGGACGCAGAGGAAAAAGGGAATTACCCACCAGCGACTCGCGACGATACCAGTAAAGGTCCTCGACGGTGAAACAAATAGATTTCCCATTGCCTTGAACTGCTCCACGAATCCGAATTTCACGTGAGCAGTAGCCGGCAGATCCGCCAATTGCTGCATACTTCACCTCCATCAGTATTGAGCCAAAGAACCGGTTCTCCGAGCGTGATTGTATCCCAATCTCACCGCAATCAGCCCCAGTGGCAATGTTATCATGGTCATTGTCGCCAAGAGGATCAACTCCGGGGCGATCTCCGACATAGATTTGTTCGCAGTGATAGACATACGCAACGCATGGAGTGCATACGTAGTGGGCAGAACAGCGGAAATGGGCCGTAGATATGTGGGCAAGTACTCCACGGGAAACATTACTCCGCTGAACAAGCCGGTAAGAGAAGTGAATGCCCAGGAAATTGGATCACCAACTTTGGTCACGATAATTATCCCCGCGCTTATCAAGCCAATCCCAGACATCGAAGTAATCGTCAAGAGCATTGCGAGAAGCGCAGCGGGGATGTTGATATTCATTGGTATGCTGAAGACAAAGACTAAAATCGCCAGGAGGATTACAACGTTAAGCAGAGTCTGGAGGAAACTTATGAGCCCAGAATAAATCAGAATGAGGTCCAACCGTGTGTTGCTCATAAGAAGGAACTCCAAGGTTCCCATCTGTTGCTCAGAACGAATCGTCGTCTGGAACGAGCTCAGCGACACTCCTAGAAAACTGGTGAACGCGGTGCCTATGATCAGATAAGACAGCAAGTTTCCCCCGTATTGCTGTAGTGCAGGAAAACTGTTGCCGTCATTCAGGAACTTCCCCATGAAGGAAAACTGGAGCAGTCCTACAAAACTACCCACTATCCCTAACGCCAGAGCGGTCTTGTAGCTAAAAAGGGTGACAATCGAACGCTTGAGAAAGAGGTATATCTTGTACATCGCTAATTCTCAGTCAGTTTGATGAACACGTCCTCTAGCGAAGCGGTAAGGGAATTGGTGCGCTCCACGGTCAGACCTGAATCCGCAATGTCCCGTAGAACGGCATTCATATCAAATGAACCATTGTAACAAATTGTGAGGCCCATCGAGCCAACGGCAATCGATTCGCATTTCGACCGTCGCGTGATCCGTGTCACCAGAGCATCGACGTCCGCAGAATTCAAAGGGGCAGGCCCACCGGCAAACGTAATCTCAAGTCGCTTCTTGTTGATCGTTCCCCTGAACTCCTCCACTGTGCCAACCTTCACGAGCTTCCCTTCCTTCAGGAATCCGATCCGGTCCGAAAGCCTCTCGGCCTCTACCATGTCGTGCGTAGTCATGAAGATTGTCCTGCCTTGTTGTTTGAGATCAGTAATGATGCTTCGGATAGTCCGTGCCGATTGCGGGTCGATCCCGCTATTCGGCTCATCGAGAAGCAGCACTTGCGGCTCGTGGAGAAGCGCACGGGCAAGTCCAAGTCGCTTCTTCATGCCGGTGCTGTAGCGCATGTATTGTAGTTTGGCATCTTTCAACAGCCCCACTCTGTCCAGCAACAATGGAATGCGGCTCTTGAGAATTGAGCGATGGATACCATAGAGCCCGCCAAAGAACTCAAGGTTCTGCGCACCCGACAAACGATAGTAGAAACTCCGCTCTTCTCCCAAAACTAATCCAATGCACGCTCTGGCCTGGTACTCCTGGGTTTGCATATCATAGTCGCACACCCTCACAGTTCCGCTCTGCGGCTTGATTAAGCCTGAGAAGATACGCAGGAGCGTCGTTTTCCCTGCCCCGTTGGGACCGACAAGGGTGAAGATCTCCCCTTGCTTCGCAAGAAGTTCAACGCCGGACAACGCCTCTGCCGGGCGCTTTGGGTAACGGAAAGAGACTGCGCTGAGGTAGATCACATGCCTTCCCTATTCACTTGCCGCAGCCGGGACACCGGACCGAAACTTTCCGACTAACCAAACCGGTCCCGCCAGGATCAGGAAAATGGCCATCGCGAGCAACGGCACCGCAGCGCCGCCATCAATTGGAGAATGCCGCATTAGTGTGAAGGCGTCCATCATAAGAACAAGTAGGATGGATCTGTCATTGAGGACCAGATAGGAACTCACGATACAAGACAACGCCATAAGCGGCAATCTATCATGAAGCGACGGATGAACGGCTAGAAATAGCAGGCCGCTTATGATGACCGCTGCTACCATAACCAGCTTACCGTTGCCAAACAGTCTCACAATAAGCGAGATGGTCAAAGCCCGGAGGACGATCTCACTTGCCGCAAGCATGAGCATCACTGCCACTAGCCCACTGCTCAGTGCGAACTCCTGCCTGTCGGCCGCACTCGCAATTCCCAGCAGAAACATCAATCCGACCAACACAAATTCGACCCGGACTCTTTTGCTCAGTTCAAGGCCGCACTCATGCGCGGTGAGCTTCCTCTCGAATACGGTTACCATGGCAAAGAGGAGAAAGGCAAGCGGTGCCATGAAGTAGCGAATGAAATGACGCCAGGAGTCAAACAAAGCGGGAATTTCGCCCGACCCTGACCCAAGCAATACTGGAAAGACGGACCATACGTAAGCCGCCCAGACGACAACGATTGCGACTGACCAATAATCCATGACCTTGAATGAGCGCATAGAAGGAACCTCCTCAGACTGTTGTGAAACTGAGCCTCCGATGAATGCTCCAATGTGAGAGAACGTTATCCACGTGTCAACGGAAAACTAATCGGATGGGACTATCGAACGAGCGAGCACATCATCCAGTGCGCTTCGACAGGTTCGATAGCCCCTTCTGTTCACCATCTGGCACTTTACAGTGTCTACAGCACAATTCCATAGTTCCAGAAGCATGTCGAGATGTAAGGTCGGCACACTATGAAACACGGCCGCACGACCGACACCAAAGGGTCAGTGTCTTCTGCCAACGGCACAACAAGCCACTTCATATCTCTCACCTTTCGATAAAGTGTTGACTAACGAGCTGCTTCCCTCGCGGTCAATCGAGTGTGCAGCAGTCAGCTATCCACAGCCGCCTCACTATTGACCGCAACTCGTCTTCCCTTGGCAGTACCAGATGCACAAGTCACAGTTCAGACAGTACTTGGCAATGCCAGCAAAGCTAAATTCCGGCGGATCGGGCGTTACTATCCAGTTCATGTATCAATGCCTCCAGTTATGAGTTGTAAACTCGGTCAGTCAGCTCTTAGTCCTCTGCTCCTATGCAGAGATCCTTGCACAAAACATCGCCGGCATAGCAACTCAGGATGATTGGGAACCAAAATGAAAATACGCACATGTCTTTAGTGGTCGGCGATTTTGCTGTTCCTTCCGGATTTGAATTCGGTGGCACAATCCAAGTCATAGTCTCCTCCTGGAGTTGATATTAGGTTCAATTCGGTAGGTTGCCCTACCCGATCAATTCGCATCTTACTGGGCCGATGATGCCACTTTTAGATGCGACATACTTGTATCAAGACAGTAACACTTGCTACAGACAGCCGTACACTGACAAGGACAGAATTTGATGAAACACAATTTGTCGCAGTCTATACTTGAGTCTGTCGTTCCGATTCCGGCAAAGGGTGCTACCAACCAGTACATACCATCACCTCCTTTAATAGTATCGTGTTATGCGACTTCGTCGCCTTTAGTTCTCGTCCATCGATTCGGCTAGAATGTAGATGGTCTCGATACTTCGGTTATTCCAGCGGCACTTTCTCGCAATTTTCCTGCGCGGATAAGTGGTAGCATATTCTCAATATTGTACCGCCACGAAGTACAGGCACTCCTTGAGACGCCGCCGAGGGATTTCGGTCGATAGAGGGACAAGTACGGGCACCCCCGCATACACACCGGCAGCAAATTGCAGGCGACGCAGTTTTCAGCAAATGGCGTCCAGCCCAACCATCGAGCATAGTTGTGATTGTACTCGATTCCCTCGGAAGTGAGTGTGCCGGTTCTCTTACTCGGGTCCCCAACGGTCTCCCAGCAGTTCTGAATGTCCCCATTCGGTTCGATCACCGCAGAATTCATGCCGGTGGCGCCGCAGGAACCGAGCATTATAGAGGGATACGTGGTTTGTCGGAATCCTCGCTCCATCGCAGCGGAATAGGCCGCAACCAGGAATCGCGAGAATTCAGGAGTTACCATACAGTGGGTCGCGATGTCCGCACATGTAACGCTGGTTGCGAAAACGTGGCCGAAGTTCAGACTGAAGTTCCCTCGCTGGTGGAATCCCCTCGCCTTCAACACGTCAAGTAAGTCCGGAATACTGTTGGCGTTTCGTTTGTCGATATTGACCCGAATGGCAATCCTGAAAGGCGTGTCATCACTAATGCGTTCCAGGTTTGTGACGATTGTGTCAAAACTATCTCCACCTCCCTTTAGGGGGCGTCGAAGGTTGTGCATGTCCATCGGCCCGTCAAGGGTCACCTGAGCAAACGTCACGTGGCATGACAGCAGGAATTCCAGATTGTCCTTGGTCAAGAAGAATCCATTTGTGATGATAGCTGCTTCATAGCTACAGTCCAGAGAATCGCACAGTTGCTTCATTCGGCTGCTGAGGACACCAATTTGTCTGGGGGCTAACAGCGGTTCCCCTCCGTACCATGTCACGGTCAGCCTTCCCTTTGGCTCAAGTCGCTGCTTGCAGAGGCGTACTATGTTCTCACAGACATCGTCTGCCATTACGCCGCTGCCGCCAGACTCCCCAGCACGCGAACTTCTGCCCTCGTAGCAGTAGTCACAGGCAAAATTGCAGGCATACGTAGGAATGATGGTCAGGGAAAGACCCCGGCCCCCGAACCGCGCCCGGTAATGCGCTGCCCGAATCGCATCCAATTCGTCCACATCAGAAGGGACGACCATCCCCCCCTTCTTCAGATTGACGACAAAGTCGTCTTGTCCGTCACCGTTGAGTTCCCCCCGTTCTATCAGTTCGCAGTAGCGGCGGTAGTTTTCTTCGTCCATCTCGGCTAGTCCGCAACTCAGCGCGTTGAACGCCAGTCGCTTTCCGTCTTCAATCTCCACAAAGTGATTGTAGCGTGATGCCTTGATCTTCTCTCCCATCGGACACTCCTTCACCATCATCGTTCATCTTAACCCGGAAGCGCAGGCTGTTCGCCCGTCACTTCCAGGTCCCGTCAAACGCGCTCACGAACTGTATCGCAAATAGCTGGGAACTATTGCTCACGGTCGCACACCAATACATATCAACCGGCGTGCCCAACGTGGCCCATCGCATCAACAATCGCATAACCTGCTGTGCGACAGGAAACTTGTTGAGACAACGGATCTGTGAGTGAGGAGCTGGAAACTCCGCGAGCAGAGAGTTTTCCCGCATTCTCTCCCGCAACTGCGGGAGAAATTTGTAACGCGCTGAATTTCAAGGACAAATTGCGGGAATGCGGACTCCGCAACTGCGGGAAGAACGAACATGAAAGTGGGGGATCTAAAGTGGTACTACCAAATGGGGACCAACGCGGCCTGAATCACTCGCCGCGACTTCATCAATCGGTCGCGCAGCGTCGACTTACCGGATGGGTTGGTGACTCTCGGCGTCTCTTTGACGAGAAGTCTTGCTTCAGACAATAATGCTTCAGAGCTTTCCGTCCGCCACCAAGGCACTGAGCCTCAGAACTGCCCGCTCGAACGATGCCTGCGTTTCCGGTGAGTTATCAGCCGACCTCATATAGATAGCGTCAAACGATGAATCATAGATCACTTTGAATGGCATCATATAATGTGACAGCCCCATCTTCTCAATGTCAATCCCTTGATCGTTCTTCTCAAATGAGGCGATCGGAATACGTAAGCTGTCTTGCCGGAGCAGGCTGTCGATCGTCAAGGAGTCCTCCGTCGACGTAATCGCCATCATCACTTGCCCTCGCGACCGGAGAATCGGAAGGAGTCGCTTGTAGACCGGCAATTCTCCAAGCGTCATACTGCATTGTGTCTTGGCTGAAAAGAAAATGGCCAGAGTGAGATGAGGATTCACTGAGTCCGACTGGCGTGCAAAGGGGGCAAGTCCTTTGCCAAAACCCGGGTAGGCATACATCCCCCGCATATCCAGACTGCTGATATCGGCATTGGTTGAGTCTGCCGGCGGTGGCGAGGCGGCGGCCAGCATCCCGACCAGGCCATAGTTCTTCCACAGAAGGGCGCAATTGGCGGCCACGAGCACCAAGATTACGACCAGCGTTGACTTCTTCACATATGTCTCCTTCCACAATTGTCCCGTTGGGGCCAGGCGCCTTTCCCGCCCCGACTCAGACTGGACAGTTCCATTACGGCTGAGCGTGGATGCCCTCTGCACTCACATTGAAATTCCCGGTCAGCGAGTTGTAGACGATTATGCATTCGTTACCTCCGGAGAGGCAGCCTATGAAATTTCCGTTTTGGTCATAGGCCTTTCGCGCTGCGATGATGTGCCACGGAAACATCGATGCCTCCTGAATCTCAGGGCCGACCGGCAATTCCGGTAGGAGAGCTGTCGCGTCAGCTGCCACCAGTGCGAACAGACCGGCAGAGCACAAGAGCCGACGCCATGAGTACCGTCTCTGAAACATAAACCTTCACCTCCGTTTTAGTAACTCAAAAACCGCCACCAAAAGATGGCGAGGGACTATTGAAAACTGTCACCCTCACACATATCAACCGGCGTGCCCAACGTGGCCCATCGCATCAACAATCACATAACCTACTGTGTGACATCGAACTTGTTTGGCTGTCTGAGTGGCGAGAGACTCGTTGGGAATCGTCCAAGCCGAGAGTTTTCCCGCATTCTCTCCCGCAACTGCGGGAGAAATTTGTAACCCGCTGAATTTCAAGGACAAATTGCGGGAATGTGGACTCCGCAACTGCGGGAGAAATGCAAATGAAAGAGGGGGATCTAAAGTGGTGCTAGCAAATGGGGATCAAAGCGGCCAGAATCACTCGCCGCGTTTCTTCAAGCGATAGCGAAGCGTGGATTCGTCAATCCGAAGCATCCGGGCCGCCTTGCGCTGATTCCCCCCGCACTCGGCCAGGACCGAGGACAGATCGTTCGGTACGTCCAGTTCTTGATTTTCCTGCTCGACGATCTCGACCATGCGACTGATATCGCCGCCGGTCACAACCCAAAGCTGTCTCAGAACACTGGCAAGCTGCCGCACATTGCCCGACCAGTCACGCACACTGAGCAGGGTTATCAATTCAGTCAGTTCGCCATTACTGGTCTCGAGTGGATGACCTTCCTGCTTGAGGAAATGCGGAACCAACACAACAATATCTTCCGGGCGTTCGCTCAGTGGTGGAAGCGTGATCGGAGCCTGATTCAGACGGTGATACAGATCAGAGCGGAACTTGCCGTCCCGAATTTGTTCAGCCAGATCCTGATTGGTCGCCGCGATTATTCTGAAGTTCACCGGCCGCTCAATGGTCTCCCCGAGGCGGCGGAGCCGTCTGGTCTCCAGAACCTGAAGGAGCTTCGCCTGAAGTTCCAGTGGTGCTTCGCCGATTTCGTTTAGGAACAATGTCCCTTGATCGGCGAGCTGCATTAATCCCGGCTTGTCGATTCTCGCGCCCGTGAAAGCCCCCTAGAATGCCCGAACAGTTCCGATTCCATCATCTCGGTGGGAAGTGCGGCTACATTTACAGATACAAACTGCCCAGTCCTTCCGGATTGAGCGTGAATGTGCTCCGCCAGAAGGTCCTTCCCCGTTCCGGTCTCGCCAGTCAGGAGGACATTCATATCCGAAGGGGCGATATAGGAGACCTTCTCCAGAATCTTCCGCATCGATTCGCTGGCGGCAATCAATTTGCATTTGCCATTCTCGCCCGACGGCCGATGCAAAACCAGTTTGTGGCCGCTCAGTTTTGCCAGTTCGGTAGTGACTTTCTGGATATAGGGGGTGACTTCTTCCGATTCAAAATACTCTTTCGCCAGATACAGCATGGCGACCTGTTCATTCTGCTCGTGAAGTCCGGAGCAGGCGGCCAGATACCGGGTGACGGCCAGTTCATACCGGGCGGAGATCAGGTTGAACAGATCGATCGCTTTCTTGAACCAGTCTCGCGCATTGTCGCCGTTTCCGCGGCGCGTTTCCACCTGAGCCAGCACCCGGTGGCAGGCGGCGATTTCCAGCCGCTCGTTGATCTTCTCGGCTACGGCCAATCCTTCGAGAGCATATTTCTCTGCCTGATCGAAATTGCAGGTAAGCACATACAGGTCGCCGAAGAGCCGCTTGATCTGGGAGACATTAGTCGAATCGGGAGCAATCTCGAATGCAAGTTTCTCGCCATCGATCAGACATTGCTCAGCCTTGACATTCTCGCCCGAAAGAGCGTGAACATAGCCGGAAATTTCGAGATGAAGAAATCTGCTGAATCGTGTCTTGCCAGGAAGTTCCGATGCTGTGACCAAAGAGCGGACGGCGACATCAATGTCGTTGCGCTGGGCGGCAAGCATTGCTCTAACATACCAATAGTTGTGACGGTCGTTATCTGAGATGACAGGAAGGTACTCTCTAACCTCCAGGAGTTTTTGGGTGGAGGACCGCAAAGAACCGCATCGGAGGTAAGCCATCGCCATGTTGACGAGCACCATACCCCGCTGTGAAGCATACTTCGCATCCGAGTAATGAGACAACGACTGCTCCGAAACCCTGAAGAAATCCTCAAATCGGGATTGCTGGTAGTAGGTGTAAGAGAGAGCATTTGCCACCCGACCCATGCCCCGCTGGTCCCCTAACCGCTTGAAAAACACATAGGCTTCAGTGAGTTCCTCCTGAGCCCCCACCAGATCAGACTGAACAGCTAAGACCTGGCCTTTCTGGAATTTAGCCCGAGCAAGAAGCGACAGATCGTTGGAAGAACGCAAGAGCGCCAAAGCTTCGTCCACAATCGTGCAATCATAAGTACCGAGGGCAATCTGCGCCCCGGACTTGATTACAAGAGCCTCGGCCTTGTCAGAATTTGCGACAAGGCTGTCGATGTCAATCTGCGCTAGAACTTCCTGATACCTTCGTTGGTCCAAGAGTGTTCTGCACTGATCCAGATTGCTTCGCTTTTGACTCACCAGTATTCCTAAGTGTTGGCGGTTGCTTATGCCACAAGTTGACTATGAACTTAATAGTGGAATCAAACCAATTGCTGCGTAACGGGATCGCGTTGTCCTGCCCGAAAGGGTCTGTCGACGCTCGTGCAATCGGCGAGGGGCCATTCCCCCAAGGATGCAGCGATGCACTCACTGTGGAGCTAATCAACACCAGACAGAACGCCGTGAGCACCCCTAAGACGACAAGTCGCCTTACCACCGATCCGGCGCCAAGAGTTCTGCGGTTCATATCTCACACTCCTTGATAAAGGTTTGAGGCGGTTACACTAAGTATCGGCCACAACCTGACGACAAGTTACACCGGAAATTGGGAGCACAAAAATGGCAGGTGGACGAATGTCCCCCGACCCAAGAATCAAAATCAGATCTTCTGATTGAACCCAATTTGAACGAAACTCAAACGCACGCTCCCAACCTGCTGTGCATAATTACCTATGTGAACAATAGACCGGAGGGGACACGTATGTCAAGAAATAACTTCGGTTGAGAAAGGAATTTGGCGTGAAATTGGGAAGAAAATGCGCTTCCGACAGCTCCACTGCCACAATCTGACACCTGAATTACTTTGCATAGTACATTAAGAGACCTCTCCTGAGTTCCAGGGCTGGTCTGCCTAACCCAAGACTGTGTGGCGGAATTTGAGAACAATTCAGCATAGATTTGTCTATCACGGATGCGGCTGTGAGTGAGATATCTGTCACAAGTGATAGACGCGGCTGGTGGAATAGGGCACAGATATTCCCAATAACCGTGGCTAGGGCGTGCACAATTACTGTTCTAAGATAGACTCGTAAAGTCGATTATCTGCTCTTTTCACCTGTGACCAAATGGTGAGGTTGATCTTTGCCGGTTATTCGAGATTCTGGCAGGATATATACTAAGAAATGGCGACGAACGGGGGGTCGGAACCCCCGTCCCCTTGTAATGGATGAAATTAGCATGAGCTATATCAGTGGGGTTCGAAGGAATCGAACCCCGGGCCTGCGTTATAGCACAATGAACTACGTGCCCTTGTGACCAAATTGTGCCAGTTTCCCGGCCCTTAACATACTGGATTCCCCGGTGAAGACAGTCCCCTGATTCATCGACTGCCATGGTCCGAGCTTGGCTGCAGGGGTAATGGCCAGCGTGGCTGGCGGAGGCAGACTGGAGTTGACGCCAACTAGCCTTGCGGCATTTACGAACCCTTTGGGCCCCTTACATCACGCACAAAATCTGGGGGAAAGTCTGAGAGGATTCCAAATTTGCGGTACACTCCGACCAGTTGGAGAGCGCAGGGTTATTGATCTGTCTCACCCCATCTGCATACAAAGCCCCACCCTCCTCCTAATTCGCTCAATGCTAAGACCAGCTCGTTTTTCCCCTTCTTCAAATGTAGATAGACGGCGTCATCTTCAGGATAGACAATTCCAAGAAATCCCGGGTCGCGAAAACCCTGCGCACTGCGGCCCCGGAAGAGCGGTTCGCCGTTGAGGAAAAGTGTCACCTCGTCGCTGTAGCCGATATAGAGTTTTCGCAATTCATCGTGATCCGATTCTATTACAGTTCGTGCATAAACGAGTTTGGTCCCGGGCTGTGGTTGAAGGCGAGTGGAAAAATCGCGCTGAAAGGTGACATTGGGATGGGGGGCATCACGGTAGCGCTGTATGACGACCATCCCGGGGGGCTCGGCCTCGACATCCTGCCATGTCATGGTATCCGCCTCCGGCTTGCTCAGGGGGCGCTCAACATTTCGGGCAAGGGCATCAAATGAGGCGGAGAGCGACCAATTTCTAATAGTCTGAGGATTCATCGGCGGTAAGTGCCTGACCCATGGAACATCGGGCGTCGCTGTGAATTCGAAATTTGAGAAATAGACCGGGCCACCCAGAGTATACAATGCCATACCACCCTTTTGAATTCCGCTCTTTAGGTCGTCCATCACGAGCGCCGGAGTGGTTGTATCACCGACATACAACCTGGCCTGAGCACCAGTCACCACAAGTCTGAGATGAAACCAGGTGTTCATCGGAATATCGACTGCGCCGGTGAACCCTGGCCCATTGAAAAGCTGCCAGTTTCTCCCTGTCCGAAGGACGGGAGTATATTGCATTGCATCCGGAAGACCGGACTTATGAGCACGAAGATATACCTCCTCGTAATCTACGCTGTCGATGCGGAAATCAAAGCCGAAGAAGGCCCGTTTGCCGGTCGTAAAGACATCAACATCGAGAATCCCATCGCGCATTTCAACATCCCTGAGTTCCGCAATTCCGCTGGTTAGCGAAAAACCTGGCTTCCCTTCAAATACGCCGATCGTCGCCCCTCCGTAGAGATTCCAATGCGTTGAATCAGCGGGATATTCCCCTGCGATAGTTAATTGGCAGAACATCGCCCCCATTATAAATAGACCGAGGAAACAGTTGATGAAGGTCTTCATAGCGCCGCATTGGACAGTTTATAGGTCCATGATGGTATTTATAAGGCACGGTCAAATTACTGTTCCTTTACGAGCTCATTTTACAAATGTTTCAACGAAGTACTTTCTCCAGGGGCATCGGGCATCGCTCAACTACGGCATTAGCGAAGAAGATATGCCGCGCGATGAAAGATGGAAGCCGTTGGGGAGATCCGGCGATGGACCGGATGTCCCAAAGGTCAAAGAGGTTGTCAGGCGGGAAGGACTGAGGAAGTGAACCACGAAATCACGTCTCCGATTTTACCCTGCTGCGCAGTTGGGAGATAGTTCGATCGTCAGTGATTTTTGGTGGAGGGGGGAATCGAACCCCCGACTCGCGTTGTGGCACAATGACTTACGTGCCATTGTGACTAAATTGTGACGCTTTCTGGAGGCCTCTCGGCGCTGCCAACTCTTTGGCAGGTTCATCGCGCGTCAATCGTCTTCAATGATCACGGCGAAATCTGTCTGTTCCCATTTCGCGACATCTGGCCAATAGAAAGTGAAATCGACTCGCTCTCCGGACTGTAGACCCTGCGTAGCCATATCAAAAACGTAAACGCCTAATCCGGTGTCCCGCGTCGAAGAGTCATTGATGGCCCGCCAACTGTCGACACTCCAATGGACAGTAGCCGGGCTCAGAGTCTCGATACGGAGCTGCCTGCCGCGCTCCATGGTGCGGCATTTGTGGTTGAATCGCCAAATGGTCCGCTGCGACTCTACTTTCTCCACTTGGTATCGCTTAACCGTTTGCGCCGGCATATCGAAAACGTGATTGTCAGAAATAGATCTCCGAAGTTTGAGATACTCAGCATGCGCCCAAACGAGAGGCATCGCAGAACCAGACGGATGACCAAATTTCAGCTCCTTTTCACTGACACCATCGACGTCCCAGATTTGTTCCGGGATCAAACCCGTCTCATTGGCAAACCCCTCCATCGCCTTCAGCAGTGCAAACGCTTTTTCAATTCTTCCGGCCGCCAGTTCGTAATGTCCACGCTCTCCACTAAGCAATGGCCAGGCTCGTCCGATACCGGTACCATCAAACGGGCTTCCATCCTCGTGTTCTCCATAACCATCTGCATTGTAGCGACGCCAGGCGGGACCGAAGGGCGTGTCTAATTTCAAGAGTGAATCAATAATCCGTACGGTGTTCAGCGTCCGCGGATCATCGGCGGCTCGCAGGCCAAAGCGGACCAATGCCAGAGCATCCTGACTAATGATATGGTCGGCTTCTTGAATGCTTCTTCCGACCGGTCGGTTCTTGATAGGTACAAAGCCATGCAAAGGTGATGCACCATCAGCAGTTTCCGGAGGCGCGATGCGAACATAGTAGCCGTCGACGGAATATCTCTTGGCCAGTTCGGTGCCTGAGGCGTAGGTCCAGCGTTCAATGTGTGAATTCCACGCATCGGCAGTCTCACGAAGATACGTGGCCACCGTCGCTTCGTTGTTCAGGTCAGCAAGGTCAGCCGCCGCCAGAAGGGCAGCAACTTCGACGGCAAGCGTAAAGGGCGAATATCCCGGATCCTCCTCCCAGCGATCCTGCTGTGTCACCGGGCCATTGCATACAATGTACTGCGCGGCTCGGCGAATCATGGGCCAGTAGCGCGGCACATCACTGGACCTCAACGCTTTTTCACGGAGGGCCAAATCTACCAGCAAAATGGGAAACGCGGTCTCGTCCATTTGCGAACCCGACCAATACGGCGTACCATCCACCCACATGTTTTGGGGCCAGTGACCATCCGCCTCTTGCGTCACCATCAGATAATTGAGTACGCGACGAGCATCCGCATGTGCTCCTATGGAAAGCAGCCCGACTGCTGATTCTACGAGGTCGCGAGGCCAGACAAGATGATATCCCCCAAGATCCTCATCTCCCTTATTGAAACCCCAGGGTATTGAAAGGCTTGCGATCATACCTCCCGGAAACCGCTTCTCCTCATGAATGCCCAATACTATGGCACTGATCGCCTCCAAATTCGCGGGCGCTCTCCCCGGGCAATTCGGTTTTGCGCAAAGTGCTGTGAAATGAGCTCCAACCCTGGATGTAGCGTGTCTTCAGTTCATCGAATTCATCGAGAAGACTTGCCGTCGCGCGATGACCGGCCTCGGCAGCACTTGTACCAAATCCGATCGCTATGACAAAAGTATGGTTTTGGGTGGCTTGCCAATCCAGTTCACCGATCAGCGCCACATTTCCGTTCTCGGCCCGGTCAAAATGCCACAACATTCTCTTGTGCTGTGACAGGTCTTGCCAGCCGTCAGAAGCCCCGACAAACCCAACGGAGCGGGCCTTCCAATCGACAGACGCGGCGAGCGCCAGAGCCACGCCGTCGCGTTCGGCGAAGAGCATCGGCCTCCCTTTATAGTTCCCCAACCAAGCCGTGTTGCCGTTTCCGCAATTGCCGAGATGAGGGGCCAATAACAAGTGAAGCTTATACGAATTTGTATCTCCGGCTAATGGCACAAAGGTCGTGCGCTGTAGCACCGAGTCTCGGGTAGGGTCGCCAATGACCTCTTTCTCTATCCGATATCTACCCTCAAGACAGGTGTTAACCAGGCGGAAAGCCGGTATTGCCGGTTCCAGGTAGTCGATTTGCTGCGCTGTGTGACGTTTCTCCTCCGAGAAGAAATCTTGACCGTCAGTAACGATCATGCCCATGTCGCGGACACAAGCCTGATCAATGCGGGGGTAGTAGATTTCGTTGAAGATGCCATGGCTGAGAGTAAACCAGACGCGACTGGCCGGACCAATCGCCGTCCCGATTCCACTCTTGGCGCTTGAGGTCCATCGTGGTGCAATTCCCGGCCACCCGAAGGCATGTATGCTCGGTTCAGCCATTATGAAACACTCTCAAGCATACTCAAGGCCCTGATAATTGTGGCGCGCACTACTTACTCCACTCCAGTACAACTTTGATTTCATCCTCACCATGATGCTGCAGGCCGGCAGCAAAATCAGAAAAAGTGTGCCGGTTCGTAATCAGAGCAGCAATGTGCTCGCCCCATTGCGCCTGTGCTTTGACGAGATCCTCGACCGCCATGCGATAGTGATCCGGTGAAGCGTTGACACTTCCGAGCAATAATTGGTTATCAAGCACAAGCTGGCGAACTAGCTCGGCACCGGAGATACTTAGTGGACGGCTTCCTGCGGGTATCCCGGTGAGAACATAGATTCCGTTGAGCGCAAGCACGTCGAGGAGATTAAACGCCAAGCTGGCTACACCAGTAGCCTCAAAGACCAGATCGATCGGACCGGTTAGAGCGTTAAACCGATCCGGCGTTGTCCGACGACCGTCAATATACTTCCCTCCGATCTTGACCAGCCACTCAGGGCGAACACTGCCGTCGTCCACTATGTCGACACCATATACTTCAGCTTCGCGCAAACGCAAGGCCAGCGCTGCGAGCAGTCCGATTGGGCCCAATCCCGCCACGAGACAACGTCTGCCTCTAAGCCAGTCCCCGGGAAAAGCAATGTCGGGGAGTCGAGATGCCTGCAGCCGAATCGACTCATCTATCGCCTTCTCTGCCACTGAGAGCGGTTCCGTCAACACTCCAACCGCCGCGACTTCTTTTGGAACCCGAATAGCGTATTGCTCTCTGTCGACAACAAATTCCGCCTGATATCCGTCCAGTTTCCATATCCCTCTTTCTCGGTAATCACCGGAATAGCACATGTCCGAGCGGTTCACTAGGCATGCGGGACACTTGTCGCAGGATCGACGAACGGAGAAGACCGCATAGTCACCAACCTTCACTTTGGTGACCGTAGCGCCCGTTTCAATCACTTGACCGATCATTTCATGACCTATGATAAGTTCATCATAGCCGTCCGGTGCCGCACAACGCCCGCCCGCCGCTTCTTCCCTGTCGGTCCCGCAGATGCCAACTCGGAGTACTCGTAGCTTGATTTCATCCGCCCTGGTGACCGCGGGCTCGTCACGATCCACTAAATGAACCGCTGTTGTTCCGGGTTTAACCGCTATCGCTTTCATGTACGTAGAATCCTCCAGGCGTTTCTCGCTTTGCTACTACGTCTTTGAACAACTCGCTATCCGGAAGGTTATAGGGCTTTGCGCGGAAGATTCCATGCGGATCGTGCCCAAAATGATATGTCTTCGCTACGTGAATTTCGAGCCGCTTCAGAATACTGCGTCTTTGGACGATCGTTGCGATATATGTACCGGCGATCGGTCCTACCAGATAAATCCAACAGCCACTCCAGCGGTCTGAAATGACCGCGGGGCCAAGACTCCTGGCCGGATTTGTACTCGTTCCAGATATCGGGGCCTCCAAGTATACCATTATGGCGTAAAGGAACGGAAAGAGGAGCGGCGTCCAAAACGACAGCCGCTTATGGCCAATGAAGAGGAAAAGGCCGATGACGAGAGCGAAGGTAGTGACTATTTCGCCTATCAATGCGATCCAGACTCCGTATTGCGGCCCAGGCAGAGTCGCGCCATATGCAATACTCTTCCCTGTCTCACCCCACATGAATAGCGGGATGGCACCAAGGACGGCTCCCACGCACTGTGCCATGACATAAATGATTGCGTGTACGCCATCCATCTTCCCGATGATCCAGAAAGCCAGTGTCACTACCGGATTGATATGGGCGCCGCTGATTTTCCCAATGCGCGATATTGCAATAAGTGCCCCTGTAGTGCCAAACAGAAATCCTGCGATCATTCGTCTGGCCCCCGCATCGGGGAGCGAGGCCATCAGAGCAGAGTTCGTTCCAAACAACACAATGACTACCGACAGCCCAATAGCGACTAGTAGTCCTGTCCCGACCAATTCTGCAAAGAACGCCTGGCGAAGCCCCTTCATGATTTCACCAAGAGATTAGGCAAGACTACTCACTTTCCAGCAATCGGTCAGGTGATCAAAGTAATGAGGAACACCAGCTGAATCGCAAAATCTTCCTCACAATCGGACCCGCCGCTCTTTTCTACTACAGTAACAGACAAGAAATCTCGGGAGTGCAACCATGCCACAGCTTTTCGATTCTAATTTGTTAAACGACGGGGACAACCGCCCACTCGTTGGGCGGCACAGAAACCTACAGTTTACTGTGACCAAATTGTGACGTTTCTCGTTGCCAGTTATTCGGGGTTATTGCCAGTTATACCCTTGCAAACGCCAAGGGACGGGGGTACAACACCCCAGTCCCCTTGTAATCAATTGATTTGTAACGAGTTATGTCAATGGAGCCGGGGGAGAATCGAACCCCCGACTCGCGTTGTGGGACAAGGACTTACGGGTCATTGTGACCAAATTGTGACGCTTTTCTTCAGCGTTATCGTGGCTAGTATTGCCCCTCAGCGCCAACCGGACCCCACAAAGTCTCTACAGATCTGAGGCGCCTTTCGCAAGTGGCTCACACGTTCCACCAAGACTCAGCTATTAGGACCGCCTCACAGCAGAAGTCCTATTCGCGTCCAACGGTATCTGAAACCGACATCGTCACAAGATTGCAACTAATCGGAGCCGACTTCGTAGAGCTAAAAGTACTGACAACCAAGCAACAGACAATTTCATCATCAGCGACGAATACAAAGTTCTGATTGCACCCTTAGTCCAAACGTTAGCATTTGCCAATACAAGGTTAAGAGAGTTCAGTAGTCACGACTTTTCGCAATGAGAGTCTTTTCAATCTGCGGACTTGTTTCCGGACTCGAGGCAAGACAGTTGTGACAAGAAAATTCAGCACAACGGGGCATGCGAACTAAACAGACCAATAGACATGTAGCCCGTGGAGAAGCCAATTGATTAGATCGACCGGAGGTACTTTGCATGATATGGCTATCAAAGAGTTTCTTTGGGAGGACTCACATGAATCAACTCGTTGTTGCGGGGCTGATTTTCCTAAGTAGCGCCGGGCCCGCCCATTCATCGTCTGGTAGGCAACGTGACTCTTCGATTCGACTAGCGGATGGCCAGGCGCATTACAAAGTCAGATTGGTGAGTCTTTCGCCACTAAGATTGAATGTGAGTGCGAATCTCCCCATTGATGGAATGACGCTGGATATGGATAAAACATATGCGGCCGAGTTGGCGGAGATGGCAGCCAAGGGATGGCCGGCTCTCGTCTCCAACCTGACTGTCAGAGATACCTTAAGTAAGACGATCGAATTGACAGCTGTCGGCAAGCAAGGTTGGAACCTATCGAAGACTATTCAAGGTCGCCTAGAAATCAGCTATGATGTAGACTATTCTCTCTTTGCAGTCAACGGCTGGTCGAGCCCGCTTGAATCCGCCTTCGCTGATGACGATTGCGCACTATTAGTCGGGCGGTCCCTTTTCATAACTTCGCCACAAAGTCAGCACCGCCATTGTAGAGTTTGACACGCCAAGGGGTTGGAACCCCATTGTACCTTGGCACGCCGGTGATCAATCGACACATTACTATAACGTCGGGTCTAAGGAGAGTCTAACGAACAACATTTTGGTATTTTCAAGAAGCAAGCCTGATATAGTCACGGCTGCCGGATTTCGGATTCAAGTAACGGCAATGGGACACTGGCAACCACTGCGACCCATTGTTTGCCAAGCAGTTCGAACCATAATCCGGCGCGAAGTCGAGCTGATGCAGTTTAAGGGAAATGAAATCTATGATATTGTGCTGCTGCCGATATCTGATGAGGGGGGTAACGCCTTTCATCAGAGCTTTGCTTATTGCTACAAAGATCCCAACAAAAGTAACCGCGGTGCGTGGAGCAGTACCTTGGCGCACGAAATTTTTCATTACTGGAACTATGGCATACTAAAGGGAGCAGACTATGCCAGTAGTCAATGGTTTCAGGAGGGTTTCACTGAGTATGTGGCCAATCTTGTTGTGACTTCCGGAGGCATCATTGATTCAAGTGCGTTTCTAAGTAAACTGAGTGAGCACATTGCCAACTATCGAAAATTGGCCACTACCTTGGAGAATCCTGGTACTCATAAGGGCCCCCCACTTTATAGCGGCGGTGCATTAGTTGCGTTCATGTGGGACGTGTTGATTCGGAATAAATCAGGTGGAAAACGCACTATTGCTGACGTGTTCCGAAATCTCATGGTACAGACAGACCAAGGCACCCGGAAGTACGTTTGGACGGATATTAGATCTGCTTTGCAGGCCACCGCCGATTTAGACTGGGAGGCGTTTTATCAGGCGCACATACGGGGTAGTGATCCTCTCCCCTTCCAAGCGGTTCTGGCCTTAGCAGGATTGCGACTTGGCAAGTTGCCCGATGGAAGCGAGCACATAAGCGAAGATCCTTCGGCACCGACTGAGGCCAAGATCGTATTTCGGTCGCTTGTTGGGGAGTGATTCACTTACTATTCGCAGCGGGATGAATTGCTACTTTAGATCTTGATCGCGAGGTTCGGAGGACTTCCGTTCTATTCTGCTCGTGGGATCTCAGTCAATTGCGGATGCAATAGTTCTAAGAACTAAAGAATCGGATGACGCTGCCACCGCGATCACGCTTTATTTGTATAATGGACCCATTATTATGGAGGTGGGGGGAATCGAACCCCCGTCCGAGAATAACGTCAAGTCACCCTCTACGTGCGTAGTCGCTCTTTTATTTCTCGCTCCAGCCGCTGCCGAGAGACAGGCCACGTCTGGCGCCAGCCGTTGTTTTTAAGCGATCGTTAACGGCGTCCGATCACCGAGCCTTCAGTATCGACGCCGCATTCCAGGCCCGAAGGCCGAAGCCCAGATGCGACGGGCACATCAACTAACCGTTAGGTTAGGCAGCCATGGCGTAGTTAGTTTCGCCATTTGTGTTTTGCCCAGTTTGTTATCGGGGACCCAGACTACCCCGGCACGCCAGCAACCCCCCGCTAAACCCGTCGAAACCTGTCACCCCCGACACCGTGTGTCATGGATCGCTTCGCGGCTCTTTCCCCGGTGCAGTGCTCCATAGGATGGGGAGCGGCTGCAAGCTCGGGGGCCGGCATCGTCGCCGACCAAAAACCGCAAAACCGGTTTCAGACAGTAGAGAGTTTTGGCTCTACTATCCAGATGTCAAAGAACTTCTATCAATATACAGTATCGGAGCCCAGGCTCCAAATCCTGCATCCCCTTGAACGTAGAATCTACGGGAAGGTTTCGAATCGAAAATCGGCTCTGGAAGCCGTTATCGGTCAGATCGAGTCATCACTGCCGTGCCGGCGATCATCCCGGCCAGTCCGACCGAGACGAGGATTCCAAGCGGCAGAAGCATATCCCCGAACGTAAACCCCCGCCAGATCGCCCCTTCGAACGACAGCACACACCATTTCATCGGAGACAAATTGCTCACCTTGCTGATCCACGACGGCATGAACATAAGCGGAATCATCCCGCCTCCGATCATCGACAAAATCAGCAGAATCGCCCAGCCGGCACCGGCTACGCTCTGTTCGTTCTTGCCGAGCACGCTGATCAGCATCATGATCCCGACAAAGCAAAACGCCGCACAGAGAATCGACGCTATCAGCAGTGTTGGTGAGCCGACCGACACTCCGAACATGACTATGCCTACTCCCATCAGCAGCGAGCAGACCGCCACGCAGGCAATAAAGCAGGCCAATCCTTTGCCGGCTAGAATTTGAAGCCGATTGATCGGCGCCAGCCGCAGCCGAAGGAATGTCCCCCGGGTTCTCTCCGTCACCAGAGACAAAGCAAAGGTCGCCGCGCATCCGAGCAAAGCCCACAAAAGGGACTGCGGAAAGGTGATTTCCCAGGCGGTCTTTGGCGAGTGATCCGTGCGGGTCACGCTCTTCATTTTCAGATTGAGATTTCCGAACGGACTATTCTCGCGCGCCTTGGCGGTGTCGACCGTATCAACAGTCGCCAAAAAGGTGTCGAGTTGCTTAAACACGGACTTCATCAAACCACGTTGCTGTGAATTGAGCCAGGTCGCAGAGTCGATTCCGGCCAGTCCCCGGCTCACCTCCGGCTGCCATGCCTTTGGATTGACAAAGGCTTGTTGCATTCGGGAGAAATAGGCCTGGCTGATCAGCCCGCCAAGATACCCGGATTCCGCCTTGCGCGATGGATCAATTCCCACTTCGATTGAGTCCCGCATGAACGACATGGGACCGCCGGCCGACACACTCGCTGCCATGTAATTCACATAGGCGGTCAGCTTTCCTCTCGAAACCAGATCTCGAGCCGAATCGGCCGGCAGGATGTCGATCGCCAAAACTTCCGATTTCTTCAGTTCTTTGAGAAACGATTGCGCGGTCGGAGCATCATTGGCCACGAACGCAATATGCATTGACCCGGCCCGGTCTTCTCCGCCAGAAAACATCGAGCCGAAGAACAGTGCCATCAGCAACGGAAACAATATTACCCAGAACAGGCCGAACTTGTTCCGCCACAAGAGGCGAAGGTCCTTAAGCGCCAGCGTGACAATCGCGCCCATCAGTCTCGCAGCCTCCGTCCGGTGAGGTTGAGAAATACTCCCTCAAGATCGGGGCGCTCGACATGAAGCGATCGGAACACCAATCCCCGGGCATTGAGTCCAGCGATCTCTTCGAGCGGCCGATCGGTCTCGATCCGAAGCTGCCGCCCCTCTCTTACACCGGGCAGTTCGGCCGGCAGAACAGCGTTCGCGTCGAATTCGATCTTAACGGTCGATTTGCCGCCATGACGCTCGATCAATTGGTCAACCGTTCCCATATCCAGAATCTTGCCGTGATCAATAATGGCGACAATGTCGCACAGTCGCTGAGCTTCTTCCATATAATGCGTGGTGTAGACAATCGTCCGGCCGTCGGAGCGAAGCGCCTCGATCTTCTCAAAGATCAGATTGCGGGACTGCGGATCGACCCCGACCGTCGGTTCGTCCAGGAGCACCAGCGGCGGATCCTGTACCAGCGCACACGCGAGGTTGAGCCGCCGCTTCATCCCGCCCGAGTAAGTCGAGACCCGATCTTTCTTCCGGTCATTCAGCACGGCCAGATCGAGGGACCAGGCCACCCGGTCAGACAGATGCTTTCCGCGCAAGCCGAACAATCTTCCGAAAAAGAACAGATTCTCTTCTGCCGTAAGTTCATCATAGACGGCCACTGCCTGGGGCGCATTACCGATTTTCTGCCGCACTTTGGGATCGGTCGGGCTGCCACCGCCATCGATACTCACCGAGCCGGAGTCTGGGGACATGACCCCCACCAACATATTTATTGTGGTGGATTTCCCGGCCCCATTGGGACCGAGCAGACCGAAAATCTGGCCGCGTGGAATATCAAATGACAGGTCGTCGACTGCGACCAGATCGCCGAATCGCTTGGTAAGGTTTCGAGCTGAGATCATAGGCTGTGATACGCAAGATAGTCGGGGATGTTACCGCTTGGCAAGTGCTGACTTGATTCGCGCCGAACCAAGCTCTAGCTTGACTTACCGCTGCATCATCGCTATTTGTCCAGGCAGCAATATTATCATGGCGGTACCTGCGACCCGATGAAACCGGTTCACTCCTGGCGCGACCAATGGCCGACCCTCCTGGTGCTCGCGATTTTCGTAGCGGTGACCCTCTCCGCTTCCTTCCTCTGCGATGACGCCTTTATTACTTTTCGCTACGCCAAAAACCTGGCGCAGGGAAATGGCCCGGTTTACAACGTCGGCGAGCGAGTTGAAGGATACACCAATTTCCTCTGGATGCTCCTTATGGCCGCCGTCATTAAACTGGGCGGTGCGCCGGAGTTCTGGTCGCGCCTGCTCTCGATCGCCTTTAGCTGCGCCACCCTCTTACTTCTCCTGAACACCGGAAAGCGGACTCAACACGGCCGGCCGGCGCGTCTCATTTTTCCGATATTCCTGGCGGTCACCGCCCCCTTTGTCGTCTGGAGCACGGGCGGACTGGAGACGGCTGCCGCCGCTTTTTTTGTCCTGGCTTCTGTAGTCGCAGCCATGAGCGCTCAGCGTGACGACTCGATTCGTTCAGCTGCCCTGGCCGGCGCTCTCGCGGCTTCCGCGATTTTGACCCGGCCCGATGGCGCCATTGTCGCGGCCATCACCGGACTCTGGCTCTTTCTTGGCGTCGTGCGAAGGAAACTCTCGCTCCGGACCTTCGTCGCCTACCTGCTCCCCCTCTTTGCGCTTGTCGGCCTTCAGGTGATCTGGCGATTCAACTACTATGGCCACTGGCTTCCGAACACTTTCTATGTGAAGAATCCGGCCCTTGAATTTCTTCCCTTTGGACTTCGCTATCTGGGACAGTTTGTGATTGAGAGCGGTCTGTGGTTTCCTCTGGGGGCCGCCGCCATTCTGGTCGGGCGAAAACAGAATCGGCGCATCGGTCAGAGCGCGCTCTATCTTCTGCTTCTCTTCCTTGTTTTCTCGGCCTGGGTCGTGTACACGGGGGGAGATTTTATGAGCATGAGCCGTTTCTTCGTCCCGATTCTTCCGGTCCTCTATCTCATACTGAGCGAGCTTTCGCTCCCCTCCGAACCGCTCGGCAAACGGACTCTGGCCGCCGTCGCGGTGATACTCCTCGCCCAGGTCGGCTACTCCGGCTTCGTGCTGGCCGATTCCAGACAACTCACCGGCCCGGAGGGGCTCGATTCGATTGGACTGGTGATGAAATACCGCAATGATTGGACCAAGACGGCCCGCCTGTTGCGAGCGGAAGCCAGGCCGAACGACACGATCGCCACCGGCGCCGCCGGCATCATTCCGTATTACACCGATCTGTACACGCTCGATCTGCTCGGACTGACCGCCCCCGATCTCTCCGGATATCGCCAACGCTCCGATGCGCGCCGCCCGGGACACTCCCTTTCGATCTCCCCTGAACTCTTTATGAAACGCGAACCGCAATTCTTTCTGGGCACTCCGACTATTCTTCCCCCAGACTCAGGCCATTTCACCTGGGGCTCACTCCCGGATGCCAAGGAAATAATCGTCGACAAGTATTATGCCGTGAGCATGAGCTTGCCGGACGACTCCCGGCTGCTTTACTTCTTTCTCAGAAAGGATTTGGCGCCGCGCTATCAGGGGAAAATTACAGCTTACAAGCTCAGGCTCTGACCGCTTATTCACTCGGTTTCAAAAACGTCCCCCTAAAACTGTTCGTCAGCAAATCCTGCAGAGTTTGGTCGAGCGGCCGCGGCCGATACCCCAACTCCCGTTTCGCTTTCTCCGATGAATACGCCCAGTCATAGTCTAGGATTTTGACCAAATCAGGATAGAAGGAGAGTTTCGAAGAGCGGCGAAATCGATGCGCCATTACCGCCAGCCGGGCGGAGATATCCAGGACCACCCTCGGAATCGGCACGAGAGCGGGCGACTTCCCCAGTATGATCGAAATCTTTCCAAGCAGCTCTCTGGCGGTGATATTTTCACCTCCCAGAATGTACCGCTCCCCCGGTCTCCCTTTATCCATCGCCGCCACAATCGCCGGAGCGGCATCCCGAATATCGGAGAGATTCAGAACATTCGGCAGCGACGGCATCAATAATCGGCCATACTGTTTAGTCGCCTTCCCGCGATCATCGCCGGACTTCGATGGGGCCACCATGATCGATGGATTCACCATCACCAACTCCGGCCCCCCCGCCGCGGCGAGTTGCTGCAGCTCGACTTCGGCCGCATGTTTGGTCAAAATGTACGGAATCTGAAGACGCCCAAGATTAAAGTTCGCAGTTTCATCAAGCGGTTTGCTTTTGCTATCAATCCCCCGTTCACGCTTGATCGCGCCGATCGCGGCAATAGATGAAATATGCACGAATCGCCTGACGCCGGCGGCCGCGGCCGCCTTGTACATATTGACCGCTCCGAACACATTGATTCCAGTGAATTGCGTCAACTTATCCTGACGGAAATTCACCCAGGCCGCGCCGTGAATCACGATATCAATTCCCTTCACCGCCGAAGCCAGTTGATCCTCGCGGCGAAGGTCCCCGACTCGCTTCTCGAGCCCTAGCGAGTCCAGATAGCCCGTATTGGAACCCTCCCGAACCAGACAGACCGGGCGCATTCCGCGCTGGATCATTTCGTAGATCAGTTGGCGTCCCAGACCGCCAGTGGCGCCGGTCAAAAGAATCTTATCCATCTCGGCTCGATCGAATTCCCTTAAGTCGCTGTTCTGCTGTAAGTTCCGGATTTTATGCTGTCCCCACAACTAAATTAATTGATGAGATTCCCGACAATAAAGATTGATGAAGTCCTCGAACCGGTTATACGGCACGTTCCTGGGCGTGGCGATCTCTTTCGGCTTCCTCTGCCCCGGGAACACTCTTGCCGGCGATCTGGTGGGCACGGTCAAGCGGTCTCCCGCCGCCACCGAACAGCCCAGCTCGGTCGAACGGTACCACACTCGTGATGCCCTTCCGCGTCATGATAACGGCGCCAACTGCATTTGCAACCCTGGCATTTACTCGGTGGTCTATTTGACCGGCGATAGCCTCCCGCCGATTCAACTCCCCAAAGATCATCCCACCATGTCGCAAAAGGACATGATGTTTCAACCCTCCGTGCTCGCGGTCGCCGTCGGCACTACCGTCTCCTTCCCCAACCAGGATCCCTTCTTTCACAATGTCTTCTCCTACTCCAAAGAGCGGAAATTTGACCTTGGCCGCTATCCCAAAGGACAGACCCAGGAAGTGACTTTTGACAAGCCGGGGATCATCAAGGTCTTTTGCGAAATTCACTACTCGATGCGGGCGTACATTCACGTTCTCCCGACCCCATACTTCGCCGTCAGTGATGAGCGCGGCGCCTTCAAAATCCCGAGCGTCAAGCCGGGGGATTACACTTTGCACGTCTGGCAGGAAAATCTGCCTGAATTGACCCAGCCCATCACGATCGGACCGGACGGCAAGAGCGTGGAGGTTCAATGAAGCTGAGCCTCAGCCTTACCCAGCGCTACTTGATTTTTCTCGCTGCGGTCATCACCACCTTCATCATCGGCTCGCAGCTGATCACGTCTCGCGTGGTCAAGGCCGGACTGGTGGAACTGTTTCGCCAGCGGTTTGACCGTGCCCAGGTGGTTCTAGACCAGCATGATGCCAGCCACCGCCTCGCCAAGACGACTGAGCTAGAGTCGGTGTTGAATTCGCCCCGTTTCATTGCGGCCGTGGAAACTGGAGATTCCGCCACTATCTCCGGTGAGATGCCGGTATACCAGCGCGTTCTGGCGGCCAGCCTGGTCGTCGTGACCGATACCAAAGGTCGCCTGATGTTCGCCTCCGATAGCGCACCCACGGAAGATTTCCAGCAGATCAAAGCGATCATCCAGACTGAACCGGAACAACTTCAAATTCAATACGTCAAGACTTCCGACCGGATCCTGGAGCTTCTGCTGAGCCGGATCACCAACAGCGCCGGAATATCGATCGGCTGGATCGCCGAAGGGAGTCCGGTCTCGGCGACCTTGGCCGAAGATCTCAAACGGCTCACCGGCTTTGATGTCATCGTCTCCCTGAACGGCAAGGTGCTCGGCACAACTTCCTCTCCTCTCATGGCAGCCTTGAATGCCCAACCGGATCAACTCGCAAGACTCTGTTCGGGCGAGCGCCTGATGACGGAGATTCCGTTCAGTTCGCAGGAATTGATCTATTCCTCGCTGGTCAATTCCCCTTCCTCAGCGGTGGTCACATTTGTGACTTCCCTCGATGAGCACATTTCGCCCATCAAACGGCAGATCACTCTCTATCTGATTCTGTTCGCAGTAGCCGGTGGTCTTCTCTCGATGATGGTCATCTATCTGTTCACGTCACGCCGGATCGGCCGCCAGATCGATCTTCTGGTCACCGCCGCCGAACAGATTTCCAAAGGGAATTTGGAATTTCCGGTCCAGGCCAAGTCGAAAGACGAACTCGGGTTTCTTGCCGGCGAAGTGGAGCGGATGCGGGTCAATTTGCTGAACAATCGTCAGGAGATCGAGCGGGCCCATGCCAACGCCCTCTCCGCCGAGCGGCTGGCCGCAATCGGCAAACTCGCCACCGGGATCATCCATGACTTCAAGAACCCGATGGCGGTAATTCGCGGCACGGTCGATCTGATCCGGGCCCGGGACAAAGAGAATGAAAAACTGACCCGCTACTGCACCACCGTCCACGAGCAGGTCGATCGGATGGTTGACCTTACCCGCGATGTCCTCGACTACAGCCGGGGCGAAAGCCGTCTGGCCATATCTGAAGTTTCCCTCACCGAATACTTTGACTCGGTAAAGTCTTTCCACGACGCTCAATACAAGCTCGCCGGAATCGAACTGACCTTCTGGGGACCAGCCGATCTCGCCGCCCGCATCGATCCCAACCGCTTCCGGCGCGTCATCGACAATATCCTCAACAACGCTCGCGAAGCGCTCAAGCCCGGAGATCAGGTGCGCGTTTCATGGTTGCTCCAGAGCGAACATCTGACGATTGAACTTAGTGACAACGGTCCCGGCATCCCGGAAAATATCAAGACCACCCTGTTCGAACCCTTCGTGACCTCCAACAAGGAAGGGGGCACCGGACTCGGCCTAGCTATCGCCAAAAAGATCGTCGAAGATCACAGCGGGGCCATTCGCGTGCTGTCCGCTCCAGATCAGGGGACCACGTTCGTGATCGAACTCCCGGTATCCCTCGCGGTCAGGCCGGCCTTGCAAGCAGCCTTCAATTCCTGAGGTGACAAGATGCGTGTACTTTTCATTGGCTCAATTCTTGTAGCTCTGGGGATCGCCTCCGCTTCTGAGGCCCAGGTGAAAGTCAGCGGTCTGTCCGATTTTGTCGTCAAGAATAATTCATCTGAGGACTACTTCAACGGCGGCTGGAAAGGAACCTCCAACTTTCACACCCTGCGCACCCGGCTCTTCTTTGACGCCCCCATCGGAGAAAACAGCGGGCTCTTTGTGCAAGCCTTGTTCGATCAATACTATTTCAGTTTGTATGGAGCGTACGCCAGATTCGGCAACCTGGCCGGCAAGTATCTGAATCTGAATGTGGGCTTAATCCCGCTCACGGTCGGCTCCTTCGGCGGTCGAACCTACAGCGACCAGAATCCGCTCATCGGAACCCCGCTCTTGTACAACTATCATTCGAGTTACTCCTCAAGCGGCCCCGACACTCTCCACACCATAGCCCAGCTTTTGGAAGAACGGGAAGACCGACCCGCCGACGGAATGCCGATTATCTTCGATGCCTACTGGAACACCGGCGCGGAACTGTACGGCTCGGCCGGCAAACTCGATTATTCGCTCGGCGTCCTGACCGGTTCGGTCAGTCACCCGACCTACGAGCAGTACAAGAATATTCCCCAGTTCACGACTCATCTCGTCTATTACTTTGCCCCCGGATTTGTCCTGGGCACTTCGGCATTCTATGGTCCGTATTTGGCCGAAGATCTGTATTCGGACTCCCTGCCGACCGGAGACAAATACAGCTCCTATATCAACGGCGGTATCGGTTACGAATTCTATGGTGTCTATCGCTATCTGGAAATCCGCTCGGAATCTTTCTACGCGTATTGGCAGAACCCGTATCTCCCCACCCTCAAAGTCACGGCCGGGTACCTCGAAGCCAAGTACAAACTCATCCCCGGATGGTACGTGGCGGGCCGGTACGACTTCTATCAGCCGGCCCGACTCTCAACTCCTGGCGGCGGCCTGGAGCACTGGGACTACCCGGTGAACCGGTTCGAAGTCGGAATTGGTTACCATGTAACCCGGCAGGCCTTGCTGAAACTGGTGGGGCAGTTTAATCGCGTTCCGGAAGAACCGGACATGAATTTCGATCTGTTCGCTCTGCAAATCTCGGTCAGATACTGATCAGCCGTTCTCGCGCTCGTAGGCGCTTAGAATCTCAATCAGCCGGTCGATGTCAGAATAGTTGTTAAACAAGTGGGCCGACACTCTGATCGATCCCTCCCGATTCACCAATACTACTTTGTTGTCGAGAATCTTGCGGTGAAGTTTGGCGACATCTTGGGCCGTAAACGTGAAAATCGATGACCGGTGCTTCTCTTCCATATTCGAAGTGATTCGATAGAAAGAACTCCCGTTCAGGTAGTTCACCAGCCGGTCAATCAGGCCGTGATTGTGTTCGGAGATCTTTTCAATCCCAAGGTCCTGAAAATATTTCACCGAGGCCTTCATCCCGAGGAAATTAAGCACCGCGTAATATCCCATCTCGAACCGCCGCGCCGAATCAAACAGCGGCTTCTCGTAATAGAACAGGTCGGTGAAATTCAATCCCCAATCCGCTCCCACCCAGCTCATGAAGGGCGGAACGATTCTATCCCGAACCGAATCCGCCAGATAGAAGAAACCACACCCTTGCGGCGCCAGCATCCACTTCTGACACCCGCTGGCAAAAATATCGATCCCCAGTTGGCGAACATCCAACGGCTCCGTGCCCATTCCCTGGATGCCATCCACCACAAAGTACATCCCATGCTTGCGGCACATCTCCCCGAGGGTCTTTAGATCGTTCTTAAATCCGTTGAAGAACTGCACGTACGAGATGCACAGCACTCTTGATTTCGGCGTGATCGCCCGCTCGAACTCCCCAATATCAAAGAACCGATTGTGTGACTTGATCAAGACGACTTTGAGTCCGCGTGATTCTGCCGCCGCCCGCCAGGTGTACACCGCCGCCGGAAATTCCATATCCGGAATCAATATCTCGTCGCCGGGTTCTAGCGGAAGACCGTAGGCAGCAATGTTCAACCCAAAGGTCGTGTGCATCCCGATCCCGACCTGTCTCGCCTCCGCTCCGATCAGCCCGGCGTAGGCAGCCCGGAGTTCATCGGCGACGGAGTAGGCATAGTGCGAATCGTCTTTCCTGGCCGCGAGGCGGAGATCGATATTTTCCACAATCGCCTCTTTGAGCGGCGTGGAAAACGGCCCGTACGAAGCCGAATTGAAATAGGTCAGTTCTTTGGTGTGCGGGAAATACTCCCGAATATTCTCAAAAGTATAGAGCGTCGGTGTGGTCATACTCTTCGTCCTACAGCGAATACAAATACCCGATAATGGCCAGCGTCCCCGCCAGTTTGACCAGGTGTCCCAACAGCGTGAACAGCAAATACGGCATGGGGAGCTTGACCCGGACCGAGAGTCTCATCCCGAGGGGCGCTCCGCCCAGAACAAACGCAAACAGCGCCGCGCCTATTCCCCCTTTCGCTCCGGCCACCGGCAGGATGACATAGAAGAAACTGAACGCAATCGCCGGTATCACGACATAAAAAAGCGATTCCATAAAGAAATTCATGAACGTCCAGATCCAACCCTCGCTCTCAATCATCTCCCGGGGAATTCCGTCGGTGACTTTCAGCTTTCGTTCCAGCCAGTCAAGCAGCAGCGAGATGCCGAGCAGATATCCCGCGCCCAGCACCACGCACCAGAGCAGCAATTCAAATGATACCATCAGATCCATCCATGTTGGCGATACCAGGCGAAGGTCTGTTTGGAGCCTTCCTCGAACGGTACCTGCGATTCAAAGCCAAGCAGGCGATGCGCCTTTTCGGTCGAAATTTCCCATGATGCCAGCAGTTCGTTGGCTTTCTCCCGCGTCAACATCGGGGTCGCGCCCACCAGCTTGAAACTGAACTCCGACAAAACCGCCAAAAATCGAAACAGCGGCCCCGGCACGACCAGCGGAAATCCCTTCTTCCCGGCCGCCCGGCACAAACAGTCGACCAGTTCGCGGAGACTCAAGGCCTGTTTCTCGGCCACAAAGAATATTTCGCCGGAGGGCGTCGGACTCTTCACTGCGGCCAGCACGCAACGACACAAGTCGTCCACATGCACCAGTTGCAGACGCCGGCTCGTATCTCCAAAATACGGGCGAATCCCCTTCGCCGCCGATTTGAAAAACGTAATAGTCTCTTTATCTCCGGGCCCATACACACCCGACGGACGCAAGATCAGGATCGGAAGCTTGGAGGCGAATTTCAGCGCCTCGGTTTCACCGGCCAGTTTCGATTCGCCGTAAACCGTCACCGGGTGCGGGGAGTCCTCTTCGAGCTTCGGTTTGCCGTTCACCGAAGGGCCGGAGGCCGCCATGGAGGAGATCAGGACCACCTTCTTGCAGCTTGGGTTGTGCTGGAGAATTCCCGCCATCAACTGGGCTGTCCCGCCGGCGTTGACTTCGAAAAACTGCTCCCGGCTTATCGCTTTTACCAGCCCGGCATTGTGAATGACGAAATCTACGCCGCTGACCATCGCCGCAATACTCTCCACCTGTGTGACATCGCCGTAGCGGTATTCGACCGCAAGGTCACTTAAAAGCGTAAGATTCGAGCTTCTTCTCACACCGGCAATCACCCGGAATCCGTGCTTGAGAAACAAATCGCACAGGCGCGAGCCGATAAAGCCGTTGGCCCCGGTGATTAAGACCGACTGTCCGGTTGATGGCGAAGACATTCCGCGAATCTAAGGGATTGGGATACGCCGAACAAGCAGGTATATTCAATGACGAGAACTGGGGGTTTCGTTCGGCGCTAGTGAGTACTCCGCACTTTGATACTTTTGAGCCGCTTGATCACCTGTTCGTTCCAACCCGCGTATCGATTTCCGACTCCCGCCGTCTGCAGACGGGTGATCGCGGCCAGTCGCAGCGCCTCCAGGGCCGCCGTTGAGGTATCCGTGAAATTCGTGAAACGCAGTTCATCCAGGTCTCCTACAAACTGCTGGAAATCCAGCGGCGAAAAGACCATGACCTCGTAAAAGGCGTTGGGTTGCTGCAGGAGCAAGTCAAACAGCGGCGCCCCAACCTTCATCCAGGCGATTCTAGTACGGTTATGCCACTGCACAAACCAATACCGGGAGCGGCGTCCCACTGCTTCATAGCTCAAAGGCGGAGAAGCCGGCACCCGCTGAATCGTCAGGCTCCTGACCGCTTTGACAATTTGCGTGTCCAGTTGTGTGCACCCCGTATAGTAGTGCAGCCAATACCCCCCCGTATCGATAATTTCAGCCCGCCATTTCTCCAGACGCTTATAGGCCGTGTCGCTCGAGGCGGCAAACACGGACTCTTGCAATCCCTTCAGCCAGAGGTGAAAAGTCGCCGAATCCGCCTGCATGATACGGCAAAACACGTCGTTACTGAGATTCCGCTCGTTCCAGATTCCCAACACGGCATCGGCAAAAGTGGCCGTGTCCTGCTTTTGCATCTCGGCGACCATGAACTCCATGGTTGTGTTGTAGCCACCCACGGTTTGTTCGCCTCGGCCCGAGGAAGCAGCGGCCATAACCAACAGCAAGGTCAGCACCCCGGGAACCACTCGCAGACGATATTTCTCGAAACTCACGCGCTAGTCTCTCCCTTCAATTCTCCTGAGCTTCTTATACAAGTGAGAACGCTCGATTCCCAGCTGCCGTGCCGTTTCGGCCACATTTCCGCCATTCCGATCCAGCGCCGAGTGAATATACTCTTCCTCAAACGATTCCATCGCCTCATGCAGGCTTGTTACTTTGCCGCGCTGCGATGGCGGCAGAAGCGGCCGGAGCTGCTCGGCCGAAATCGTTCCCCCTTCACAGTAGATGCTCACCCGCTCCATAAGATTCTTCAACTCCCGGATATTCCCCGGAAAGTCCAACTCCTTCAAATAGACCAGGGCTTCCTTCGCCAGCTTTTTCGGCTCCGAGCCGCTGTCCGAGGCAAATCGTGCCAGAAAATAATCAACCAGCAACGGAATGTCATCCCGGCGTTCCCGCAACGAGGGTATGGTAATCGTAACGACGTTGAGACGATAATACAAATCTTCCCGAAATCGCTTTTCTTCGATCATCCCCCGGAGATTCCGATTCGAGGCCGCAATGATCGCGCAATTGGTCGAAAGCGTTTTGTCCGATCCGACCTGCGACACTTCGCGAGCCTCGATCACCCTCAATATTTTGGCCTGCGCCTCCAGCGGCATGTCCCCAATCTCGTCCAGGAAAATGGTCCCGCCGTTGGCCTCGAGAAATTTCCCCCGGCGATTCTGAGTCGCCCCGGTAAAAGCCCCTTGCGTGTGCCCGAACAGTTCCGACTCAACCAGCTCGCGCGGCAGAGCGGCGCAGTTCACCGCCACGAACGGGCCTTCCGCGAATTTGCTGCTCTTGTGAATCAAGTGCGCCACCAGTTCCTTGCCGGTCCCATTCTCCCCGAGAATCAGGAAGCGCGACGACTTGGGGGCGGAACGCGCGATATCGTCCTTGATCCGGGTAATCGAGGCCGACTCTCCGACAAATTCGCCGTAGACGATCTCCGCCAGACGGTCCCGGTCGGTCATCAGCGCCTTGGTCTTCCCTGCATTGTCTATGGCGATGAAGATTTTGTCCAACGAGAGCGGCTTCTCGATAAAGTCGTACGCTCCGAGCCGGATCGCTTTTACGGCCGTGTCGATATCCGCGTGCCCCGAGATCATCACGATAATTTGTTTGGCGTTTCGCTTAAGGATCTGCTCCAGCAGATCAAGGCCGCTTCCGTCCGGGAGCATGATGTCGAGAAACATGATGTCAAACGAGGCCTTGGAATACTCCCGCCCCTGACGGCAATCGGCCGCCGTCACCACCTCGTGCCCCCGCTTGTCCAGGGCCGACTTCAGCGAGGCCCGGATATTATCTTCATCGTCAACGATCAGAACCCGCGCCATTAGTCTCCCGGTACCCAGATTGAAATTTTCGCGCCCCCTTCAGGACGGTTGGTCAGCTCGATCGTCCCGCCATGATCCGCCACAATGCGCTGACAAATCACTAGCCCTAACCCACTGCCGTCTTTCTTTGACGACAGATACGGCTCGAATCCGCGCTGCAACGCTTCCTCGGCAAAGCCAGTCCCGTTGTCTGCCACCATCACCCTGAGGCCGGCGTGATCCTCGCCGAACGATACCGAAACTTTGGTGTCGCTCCCGGCCTCAAACCCGTTCTTGACCAGGTTGATGATCACCTGTTTGACCTGCTCGTGATCCAGCGGAAATTCTCGGCGTGCCGCGGTATCTTCGATCACCAGCCGCCCCGAGGAAATGTCCTGTCCATACAGAGTCCGAAGGTCATTTATGATGTCATCTATTTTGGTGGGCTGCTTTACCGAAGGCGCCATTCGCGCAAATCCCACAAAATGATCCAGCAGTTTGGTCAGCCGGTGAACCTCGTTCTTGATCATGACGGTATTCTTGTCTAGGGTAGTGCCGAAATCGGGCAGGTTCTCCTGATACGACCGGCGGAGGTCATCGGCGCAGATCGCGATCGGCGTCAGCGGATTCTTGACTTCATGGGCAATTTTTCGCCCCATCACCTGCCAGGCGGCAACTTTCTGGGATACTGCGAGCTTTTGTTGTGTCGTTTTCAGCTGCGAGGTCATATCCGAGAAGGCGTCTGCCAGCTGCGAAAACTCACCATCTTCATATGCCATAACTGTCGTGTCAAGATCCCCAGCCGCCACTTTGGTGGTAGCCATGATCAGATTGTCGATCTCTCGTTTGGCCCGCCACGAGATGAACCAACCCAGGGCAATTGCCAAAAGTGTGCTGACCGCCGCCACCACCCCTGTTACTGTAATCAGAGATTTGAAGATCGGCTTCTGTGATCCGCCCGGAAAACGCGCCGTAATGTAGTACCCGGCGTCCGCACTGCCGCCCAAAATCGCGTCAAAACCGCTGTCGACCGCGTACGGAATCCCGCTCTCCATCAGCGAATGGTAGTAGTCCTCTCCCTGGCTGCCATTAATGAACTGCAAGTTCAGCTCACCGGCCACCACTCCCCGGGCCGCGCGGAAATAGTTGGCATCCAGATATCGTCCGGCGTACACCAGCACGTTGTCATGCAACCGAAAGAGCAAAACGAACGCGGCATGCTTCCCGTTCAAGTCAAATTCGCTGGTTTCGATGAGAGTGGAGGTGTCTTTTGCCGACCGCTTCTCCAGCGTCGGCATTCGTTCACCCACCAGCCCCGGCCGATGGTAACTGGCCAACACATAATATGAGGAATCCAGTATTTCCATGAAATCGAGCCAGGAGGTATCCGTCGAAAGCGTCGTCTGCCTCGTCCGGCCCGTCTCAATCATCATCAGATCGCGTTTGAATGCCGGCGTCCCCATGATCGCGGTCACCGTGGATTGGAGCTCGTTGACAAAGTTTTGCCGGAAGTGATGGTACTTCCGCACTTCATCAAAGGCATTTTGCCGTTCGATCTCGGCCGCCTGCGCCGCCGAATGAAAATAAACCACCGCCATTATCAAAAGCGGCGGAATAATGGCGATCGCGATCAGAAAGAATCTGATTTTACCGGTAAAACTCACCGCGCCTCCTTCTGATGGAAATCCGGGAGAATGACCCGTTTGAGATCGGCAATCATAAGCCGCCCTTGATCGTCGAAGGATACTCCTGAAAAGGTCTGGCTCATCACCACGGTGTAACCGGGACGGAACAGCGGAAAGCAGCCCCACTGCTCGATCAGCAGACGGTCCCCCTGCTGGGGGGAAGGCGGTATCACAAGGGCATCGCCGGTGCTGTCACTCCTGCTGTATTCTTCTATGAATCTGGAAAGCGCATCCGGGGCCATCTCGTTCCGTCCCGCACCGTTCAGACGGCCGATCGCCTCGGCAGTTGCACCCAACGCGCTCTTTTGGTCACGTTCCCGGGGCAGATAGACCAAGGCAAGATCACAGTCGCACCCGGATTCGCAGGGAACGAGTTCAGTCCGACACTGCTCTCGCGCCAGAATGTCCGCGAAATACATCGCCACCGGTCTCAGACTCTCCGACCCCAGCCCAAGCCGGACCGAAGACGGGTGACCGGGCAAGTCTCTGAACAACTTCTTCCCCTTTTCGACTTCGTACGCAAATGAACGTTGACCCGGCGAGTCTGAAACGAGAAACGAATTGGCCGCTTCGCAGTCCTGGGTGATTAGAGCGGCAATGCGCGCCGGATCAAATCTGTAGTACAGTGAAGTCGTAAGTTCTCCGTCGCGATTTACTCCCGAGCCGAGGTTGGGCAGCAGTGCGGCAAAAAATGGCGCCCGCGTCGACAGGACATGATAGCCCGGCCGCGTTCCAGGTGCCCCTGCGTAGATCACGGCATCGAGGCGCCGCCGATCCAGACCGTCAAACAACAGAAGCGTGTCATTGTAGCTTTCTTCAATCACCGTGTCTGCCCCGAGGACATGAACTGCGGATTTTGGAAACTCGGCGCCGGTGTCACCGCCAAGGCGATTCGGAGGACGCGTATTCACTGTGTCTCTCAGATACAGCTCAGCGCCGTATGTGCCAATGCGAAAAGTGTGTATCCGCTCCGTCTCCGCCGTCTCTACCATCGCTTTGTATTTTTCGAAATTCCGCTTCCCCTCCTTGGGAAGCGCACCCCGCCCGATCGAGACCCCCTCGTACGATTCTTCGATTAATCCCGAGACAACCGTGTCCTTGCCGCGCATGATCGCAAACTGATGCCCCGGATACACGAGGCTCTCCTTCCCGACATTGAAATAAAATCGGTCAAGCTTGAATTGAAGAACCTGCGCTTCCACCACCCCGGCGGAAACCGTCCCGGTTTCGAAACAGAAGCAGAAACTGAGAAGACAGAGCAGCGACCAAAAAATGGAGTGTCTCATTCTCGTTAAAACTCTCGGCTGGTTATACAATCAACGACTCTTCCCCTGCACCCTACAAGTCTTTTTCGGTCCGAATCGGTTGTGTCTGAATTGACACAATTAACTTGCTGTCTTTCAATACATTACAGTCGACCACTATCGAGTGTGTCCGGTCTGACACGGTTTAGGCCGCTTCAAGTGTTCCTGCTCCAACCTAACTCATTGCCAGACAATAGACTGTCAGATTGGCATTCGCTTTGTAATGTGCCAGCCCAGACAAAAGAAGAAACCTGTAGGAATAGGAGGACACAATGAAAAGCTTCACACTCTCAATCGTCAGCGCCCTGGCAGTCCTGTTGGTAATCGGACTGGTCGGGTGCTCCAAGACTCAGAACCCCGATGACAAGATCGCTCAAGCCGATCCGGCGATTGACTCACTCGTCGCCAAAGCGGTCAGTCCGAGCGAAGCCATTCAATCGCGGCGTCTGCTGCTCGACCCGCATGGCGCTCAGAACCCGAGCGGGCTGGCTTCGACCGTTACCGATATCACGGTCGATGACTCGCTCGTCTACGCCGCCCATCAGGGTGGACTCGTTATCTACGATCTCGGCTCCAATGCCTTCCGCACTCTGGCGACCAAACAGCCGCTCCACGCAGTCGTCAAGCACGACGGCAACATTTACGTCGGTGGGGACCGGCTCTATGAACTCCGCGACACGGAACTGATTCCGCTGTCAGAAGATTTTGGCGGCATCGTGACGGTCCTTTACAGCTACGGCCCGGCGCTCATGGTGGGAACCGAAAGCGGTCTGTATTCCAAGACCGCTTCCGGGACGGTGCAGTTGATGCGTGACGTATGGGTCACTGCCATCACCGCAGACGGAAATGGGCTCTGGGTCGGGACCGACGGTGATGGCCTCTATCGCTGGGACAATCAGCAGTTCACCCAGCGCACCCTCTCGCGCGACAGCTCCCTGTTCGACTACGTCAACAGCCTGACCTATAGTCGCGGTCGGCTCTACCTTGGCACGACCAACGGACTGTTTGTCTACGATGGCGGCCGCTGGCAGCCGTACACCACTGCCGATGGTCTCCCGTCCGACAACGTCATGGCCGTGGCGGTCTCAGGTTGGAACACCTATGTCGCCACTGATCAGGGAGTCGTGAGCCTCAACGACGGTGCCTTCAAGCCGGTCCGACACTTGGAAAGCGAGCCGTCCACCAGTCTTCACAGTTCCCCAAGTGGTCTGCTCGTGGGAACCGAGACCGACGGGCTGCTGCTGAAACAGCGCGATGTCGTGAAACTCCTGGTGCGGACAACTTCGAGCGGAACTGGCGACATGGTCCTGCTTTCTCCCGGCGACTAAAAGCTCCTTCCGAATCCCCTAACGCCTCTTCCACCAGCCCGGGCCGCTTCGGCCCGGGCCTCTTGTTAAGTGGTTGCTATCCTTCTGCATAAAGTGAAGAAATCGGACTAAGAAAATGGCCTCAACTGCCGATATTTGGCAGTATAGAATTTGAACAGGACGTTCAATACATCGCATGGATTCAATGATGCTTTCTTGGATTAGGTTGGCAACTTCCTTCATGGTGGGGCTGTGATCGAACTCATTCCCGCAATATTAGCAATCGGCCTGCTCCTGTTCGGGACCGCTTATGTCGCCAGAGCGATCAAAGAGCACGGCCGCCAAGTCGGCTGGTTTACCCTGCTCTTTGTCATGGTACTGCTGATCGCCTGGCAGGCGCACCTGATTCTCGAATCGTGGGATACCGGCCATCCCACCCTCACTCACACGGCCCACGCCCTTACGGGACTCGCACTCGCCATTGCGGCGTTCTTCTGGGCACGCCGCCTGATAAGTGATGCCCGCCGCGAGATCGTCGTGAGAAAATCGCTTTCCGAAAGCGAGACCGCCTGGCGCCTCCTCTTCGAGAAATCTTCCGATGCGGTCTTTATCCTCAACGGTGATAATCGCATCGCCGAAGCTAATGACCGGGGCTGCGCCCTGCTCGGCTATACCCGTGAACAGTTGCTCCAACTTCATGCCGTCGACCTATTTCAACCGGACCGCCGATCTGAGTTGGCCGGCGAATTGCAGGCCGCCCGCGCAGGGGATGCTCGACTGCACGAACGTCGCATCGCCCGATTCGACGGGAACGTCATCATCGCCGAGATCTCGACGGCGCCTCTTCCGGATGGCCGCCTGATAGCGACTCTTCGCGATGTCACCCAGCGCAAACAGGCCGAAGAGGCACTGAAGAAATCCTCCTTCCGACTGGCTCAAGCCGCCAAACTGACGCGAATCGGATACTTCACGTGGGACATTTCATCCGACGGCATTACCGCCTCCGACGAGATCTACCAGCTGATCGATCTCCCCGTGGGAACGGATCTTCGCTCCAAAGACCTCTTTGTCCGAACTTATCCGGATGATGTCCCGGAAATTCACCGCGCTCTCAGCCGGGCGATCGCCGATAACGGTCAATTCGAAGTCGAATACCGCGCCCGCCTCCTCGATAATGCCACCCGTTTCCTCCACGCAGTAGGCCAAGTATCTGTCGATTCGCAGGGAAATCCGGTCAGCGTACTGGTCGCGGTCCAGGATATCACCGACCAAAAGTATGCTGAGCAGGTTCTCAAGGAGAGCGAGGATCGGTTCCGCCGCCTGTATACGGAAACCCCCGCCATGATGTACTCTATCGACCGGGACGGCCGGGTCGTCAACGTCAATCGAACCTGGCTCGAGACTCTCGGCTTTACGGAGAACGAAGTTCTCGGCCATGATTCCAGTGAATTTATGACCGAACAGTCGCGTCGCTTTACCCTGACGGTCGTTCGCCCGGACTTTCTTAAAGGCGGAGTTTGCCACGATCTTCCATTCCAATTCGTGTGCAAGGACGGCCGGGTCCTCGACGTTCTGCTGTCCGGCATAACCGAACTGTCAGCCGATGGCCGTCCGGCACAGGCGCTCGTAGTTCTGCGGGACATCACCGCCCAGCGAAAAGCCGAAGCGGCCCTGCTCGAGGAGCGAAATCTCTTCCTGGGGGGCCCAACGGTTGTCTTCAATCAAACCTTCAAATCGGGCGATCTCAGGATCGAGTATATCTCTCCAAATGTCGTCGCTTTGCTCGGCCACTCGCAACAAAGCATGATGGAAAGCCCGGAGTTCGCGTTCGGCCTCATTCATCCGGACGATGTCAGTCGATTCAACCAGCACATAGCCCAAGTCCTCGCCTCCCGCGACGCGGGCGCCGAACAGGAATATCGGCTTCGCAAAGCCGATGGTGAGTACTGCTGGGTCCACGAGTACGTTCGCCTGAGCCGAAATTCGGAGGGGAAAGCCGATTTCTGTCCACGGCTATCTGACGGACATCACTCAGCGGAAACGGGCCGAAATGAAATTGCGCGAAAGCAAGGAACGCTTTGACCGGGCCGCGCGACAGAGCCGTGAAATGGTCTGGGAAATTGCGCCGGACGGAATCTTCACCTATGTCAGCCCCGCCTCGGAGGATATTTTCGGCTACTCCCCGCACGAGATGATCGGCACACTGCACTTCTGGGATCTGCAGCCGGAAGGGGCTCGGGAAGCGCTCAAGGTTAGCGGACTGAACACCATTGCCCAGCAGAAATCCTTCGCCAATCAGGTCGATCACGCCCAGTCAAAATCCGGCCGGCAGGTCACGGTTCTGAGTAACGGCTCTCCCGTGTTTGATGACGCCGGGCGCCTTAGAGGGTACGTCGGCTCCGATTTCGACATCACTGATCGTGAAACGACGGCGGCGGCGCTCCGGGAAAGCGAAGAACGCTACCGGACGATTGTCCAGACGGCCGCCGAAGGTATCTGGCAGCTCGATGCCGATTGCCGCAGCGTCTTTGTTAATCGACGGATGGCTGACGTGCTGGGGAGAACAGAATCTGAAATGCTCGGGCATCCGGTCGACGACTTCCTCTTCCCGGAGGATCGTGCCGATCATGCGGTACACTGGAAAGAGCGCCAGACCGGAGTCGTCGGGAGGTACGTGCGGCGCTTCGCTCGCGGGGACGGCACTGCGGTCTGGTGCCAGATTTCTTCCACCCCGATCATGACGTCGGACGGAGAGTTCCTTGGCTCTTTCGCCATGCTGACCGACATCACGGCGCGCAAAGCCGCGGAACTGGCCCTTGAGCAAAGTGAGGCCAAATATCGCGCTCTGGTCGAAACCACCGGCACCGGGTTTGTCATTCTCGATGACGACGGCAAAGTGCTCGACGCCAACCCGGAGTATGTCCGCCTGACCGGGCGGCAAGCTCTGCGCGACATACAAGGCCGAAGCGTTCTAGAGTGGACCTCCGCCGACGATCGAAGCAGAAATATCGAAGAGCTGTCTCGCTGCCAGGTCGCCGGATATACCCGGAACCTGGAGATTACCTATGTCGCCCCCGACGGATCATCTACACCCGTGGAGATCAATGCCACGATCGTGGACTCCGATGGCCCTCGACGCATTCTCTCACTGTGCCATGACATTTCCGACCGGCGCAAAGCCGCCCGGGCTCTCCAGGAAAGTGAAGAACGATACCGGAGCTTATACAATACTATGCTGACCGGTTTTGTCTTATGCGAAATCGTTTTCAACGAGTGTAACACCCCGGTGGATTTTCGCGTGCTCGATATCAATCCGGCCGCGGAGCGGCTCCTCGGTACCCCGCGCGATCAGCTAGTCGGGCAACTGGCGCTGAAAATGTACCCCGCGTTCGCAGGAAAGTGGTTGGAGGTCTGTGCTCAAGTTGGCCTGTCCGGCAAGACTCATCCGCTCCAGTACTACTCCGAACGGGTCGATCGGCATTTCGAAGGAACCATCTTCAGTTATCAAAAGGGACTCTTTGCGGCTGCGTTTATGGACGTCTCCGAACGAGTCCGTTCTGAATTGGCCTTGCATGAATCCGAACGCCTGCATCGAACCCTGGTCGGACTCTCCCCGGACGGCATCTTCATCTACGCCAAAGGCGGAATCGTCTTCGCCAATGATTCCTTTGTCCGCATGATGAAGGCCGGCAGCGTCGACGACCTGATCGGCCTGAACGTCGAGCAATTTATGGATGCCCACGATCTGGGCTTCATTCATCAAAGAATCAGTGAGTTGAAGTCTGAAGGGGATGCCAACCCGCCGGCAGAAGAACGGTTCCTCTGCCGCGATGGCTCCGCGTTTGAGGCTGAAGTCGCGTCCGTGGCCATCCGGTGGCAAGATCAACCGGCCGCCCAGATCATCGTCCATGACATCACGGAACGCAAACGGTCCGAGGAAGAGCGCCGCCGGCTCGAAGAGCAACTTCGCCTCAGCCAAAAACTTGAAACCATCGGCACGCTGGCCGCCGGAATCGCGCACGACTTCAATAACCTGCTCGTGCCGGTCATCGGCTATACCGAGTTGACCGCCGCCGATCTGCCTGAGGGAAGCACCGGAACGGAACACCTGGCGGAAGTGCTCAAGGCGGCCTATCGGGCCAAGGCCCTGGTGGCCCAGATTCTCAGTTTCAGCCGCCAGCAAGACGGGGAAAAGAGGCCGCTCCAGCTTAGCAGCATAGTCAAGGAAGTTCTCAAGATGCTGCAATCGACCCTGCCCCGGGCCGTCAGCATAAGCCGGGAGATCGAGGACAAGAGCTCGGTCGTGCTCGCCGATCCGACCCAGATGCATCAGGTTCTGATGAATTTGTGTGTCAATGCGTCTCAGGCTATGCCCCACGGCGGAAGTCTGAACGTCCGTCTGCGCGATCTTTCAGATATCCCGGCTGTCTGTCCCGGCTGCGGCAAACTTATGGATGGCCAGGCGGTCCATCTCTCCGTAAGCGACAGCGGGCTCGGCATTGACCCTTCTGTCCGGAAGCGGATTTTTGATCCCTTCTTTACCACCAAACCGGTAGGCAAAGGGTCCGGGCTCGGCCTGGCCGTTACCCACGGCATCATCACCCAGCACAACGGCCACATTTGCGTGGTAAGCGAAATTGGCCAGGGTTCCACCTTCCACATCCTCCTCCCCGCGGCTGCGAGCGCGGCCGAAGACGCTGTCCCGTCTGACCTACCGGCCCAACCCCGTGACGGATCGATTCTGCTGGTGGACGACGACCCGGACGTCCTTCAGGCCATAGCCCTGACTCTAGAGGACCAGGGATACCGCGTGACCAGTTGCGGCTCTCCCGACCGGGCGGTCGAAATATTCCGAAATCAGCCAACCGCTTACGACTTGATACTCACCGACTTCCGGATGCCGTCGATGACCGGCGACAAACTCGCGGTCGAACTGCTCCGCATTCGACCCGAAATACCGATTCTGGTGCTCTCGGGATTTGCCGATTCCAATGCCCTCAAGAATGCCCGAGGGATCGGGATACGCGACGTTCTCTCCAAACCGGCTTCTACCCCGGACCTCGCCTCTGCCATCCACAAAGCTCTGGCCAGTTTGCAACCGGGTGCAACTGTCCTCCCCGGATAGCCGGCAGTCCCTCCGCCCTCTCCGCCCACCAACTTTTGCGGCCGCTCCCCAGTCCCCGCGACTCTCTGTCGCTCAGAACACACACTCCAAAGTGTAGAATGTACGAAACGTGACAACTCTCGTCCGATAAAGGACCGGTCTATCCTTGACAGAAAAGTCCACGAGGAGTATCTTTACCAGCGACATCACTGAATGATACCGGAATGCGTCACACACAGATTACGCACGGGAAGGTACTCTCAAATAACCGGGGATCAACTTGAGCAGCTTGGGTAACCCTCGGCAAGCTACCGCCGGGTTGGACGAGACCCGCTTTATGGAAAGCAGAATTGTGCTCTCACTGAGATCATCATCGTGTCGCATCAGGACAACTCTGCGTGCGGGCTTCCCTGACCCCTCTTCAGGTAAATTCCATTTCCTTCGAGAAATAGGCGCCGATTCGCATGATCTAGTCATCGTGCCGTCGCGCGCCAGTAACCGCCCGTCCGGGCAGCAACCATTTTCCAGGAGGTCTTCATGATCTACTTGATCGAACCGAATGCGGCGAAGCCGCTGTGTCTGGCGAAATGTGCGACATTCTGCCGCATCAAGCCGCTGTACGGCATCGAAGTCTGATGAAAAGCTGTCAATCGCCGCTCGCTTGTGAGCGGCGATTGGCGGCAACAACCGGGTGAGCTCGGCGATCTTCTGACCGCCAGGCGCACTCTCTGTTCCGCCGCCCGGGCGGGACATAACCCTCTTCTTTGGAGGTCCGATGATTTATTTAATCGAACCGAATGCGGCGAAGCCGTTGTGCCTTGCGAAATGCACGACCTTCTGCCACATCAAACCGCTGTACGGGATTCCGCCGGTCGAAGTTTGATGTAAGCATTGCGAGGGGGGAGAGTCCGCTCTCCTCCTTCGCAGTCAATCAGGAAAGACACCCTATGACCAGACTCTCCCGATACAACTATTTTTATCCCTGGCGCGAAGGTTACCACTTGGCGTACAACGCCCGTTCCGGGGCGGTCGCTCTCATGACTGAGGAAAATTACCGCGCCTATCTGGCTCTGGCCGCCAAACTGGATAGCGCCACGGCTCCCCCTCTGACCGAGCCGGAGCAGACCCTGCTCACCCAGATGCAACGCGGCCTGTTTGTCCATTCCGATCAAATCTCCGAATTGGACGCCATCAAATTTCAACATCGCAGCACCCGTTTCGAAACCTCCAGCCTCGGCCTGGTGATTGCCCCCACCATGGCGTGCAACATGGCCTGCAAGTATTGCTTCGAGGATAACAAGCGGGGCCGCATGTCTCCGGAGATCATCAACGCCACTGTGGAGTTCATCAAACGCCGGGCGCCCGAACTCAAAGCGCTCGAAATCAGCTGGTACGGCGGCGAGCCGCTGCTGGCCCTGGATGTCATCGAAGAAATGACCACCCGCATTCTTGAGTTGGCGCGCGAATTCAAATTTCAGTTTGTGGCCACCATGATCACCAACGGTTACCTGCTCACACCGCCGAATGTTGATCGACTGGTCGCGCTCAAAGTCGGCGCCGCCCAGATCACCGTCGATGGCCCGGCCCGGCTTCATGATGTCAAGCGCCCGCTCAAAAACGGCAAAGGGAGTTTTGACCAGATTATCGAAAACCTGAAATATGCCTCAACCAAAATGGCCATCGCCGTGCGCGTCAATGTCGACAAGTCCTTCACCGCTGAAATTATCGGAGAGCTGCTCGATGAACTGGTCGCGGCCGAACTGCGTGAGCGCGTCAGCGTCAACTTCGGCCTGCTGGAACCGGCCTCCAGCGTCTGCGCCAACATCGCCGAAAGCTGCTACGATACGGCCGACTTTTCCCAGGTCGAGATAGAATTCTACGGCGCCGTCCTGGAGCACGGCTTTGAAATCGACAAGCTCCCCTCACCGCTCGATATCTTCTGTGTGGCTCAGCGGATCAATTCCTTTGTGCTGGATCCCGATGGCCACTTCTATCGCTGCTTCAACTATGTCGGGGATAAGACCAAGTCTACCGGAACGGTTGCCGCCGAACCGGATTACTCTCACCCGGAGTTCACCCGACTCTTTAAGTTTGATCCATTTGAAAACGATTCGTGCCGCAATTGTGATATTCTCCCCATCTGCATGGGAGGGTGCCCGAGCCGGCGTGATGATCGCGGTCTCGACAGCGCCAAGCTCTGCGACAGCTGGCGCTTCAATCTCGAACCGATGCTTGATATCATCGCGCGCAACCGTTATCGCGCGGCTCTGCAGGCTGTTCAACCTACGAAGGAGACCAAATGAACGAGTTCAGATTCTATCCCCACAGTGTGGTCTGGGAAACCACTTTTGCCTGCAACATGAGATGCATCCATTGCGGAACCTCCGCCGGCAAGAAACGTCCCGATGAACTCACCACCCAGGAAGCCCTCAATCTCATCGACGAGTTGGCCGGCCTCGGATGTGAAGTACTCACTCTCTCGGGCGGAGAACCGCTCCTCCGCTCCGACTGGCGCGAACTGGCCTTGCGCAGCAAGAAGCACGGTATTACCACCCACTTGATCAGCAACGGCTATGCCGTCGATGAAGCCATAGTCGAGGATTTCGCCCGCATCGGTTTTGACAATATCGGATTCAGTTTTGACGGTACGCGCGAGACGCACAATTTCATCCGCCAGCGTGAGGACAGCTACGAGCGGGTCACCCGCGCCATGGACCTCATGACCCAGCGCAAACTCCGCTGGTGCGCCGTCAGCCAGATCTCGAATATCAACCTCGAAGAACTCGAGGCCATGCGTACCATTCTCATGGACAAGAAGTGCCGCGCCTGGCGCATTCAGATGACCACCACCACCGGCCGGTTCAAATGCATGTCGGATATGGTCCTCTCGCTGGACAACTATCCGAAATTGATCGACAAACTCCTGGAATTCAAGAAACGCGGCGGAATCATTGTCGATGTCGGCGAGAATATCGGCTACTACGGCTGCAAGGGGGCGGAGTTGATCGACGGCAACCCCTACCTGGGCTGTTACGCCGGGACCCGCATCGCCGGGATCGAATCCAACGGCAACGTCAAGGGATGCTTGTCCATGCCGGAAGAGTTTATCGAAGGAAACATCCGCCAGAAGTCGTTCACCGAAATCTGGAACAACCCGGACGGCTTCGTTTACAATCGGCGCTTCACTCGCGACACCGCGACCGGCGCCTGCCATGACTGCCGGTACCTGCCCCTCTGTCGCGGCGGCTGCACCACGACCTCCTTCTCTCAGACCGGAGAACGGGCCAACAATCCGTACTGCATGTGGCAGATCGAGAAGAAAGCGGGCGTCCAGCCGGTGGATGCCGAAGATACCCTGGAACTGCTCCGCCGTTTTGACCCCATAGACGAGCGAGGTTCCGAGGCGGTCTAGGCTTTGTCGCCTTTACGGCGCGCTGCGTTTCTGGGCACGGGGCGTGTGGTCGGGTACTGGGTCGGGCTGTTGTGGACGGAAGAGTGCGATGAGTGTCACTGCCCCCAAGCTGAAGCGCCTCTGGGACTATCTCCGCCCCTATTGGCATCTCGAACTCCTGACCTTTGTCGTCATGGCCCTGCTGGCCGCGGTCTCGATCGCCCTGCCGATCGCTATCCAGTACATGATCGATACCCTGATACCGAACCTGGTCTCCTCCGGTACCGAGGGGATCCTGCTTCGGCCCGTCTTCCTGTTCGCGCTCTTCCTTATCGCCATCTATCTGGCTAACGTTTTACTCTCCTGGCTCCGCGATTATCTGGCCGGTTTCATCGGCGCGCGAATTATTCGCGATCTCCGCTCCCAACTCTTCCGCCATCTGGAGCGGCTCTCGCTGAAGTTTTTCCAGGAGCACCAGACCGGCGAAATCATGTCCCGCCTCCTCTCCGACATCGGCCGCATCCAGGACCTGCTCACCTCAACCTTGCTCGCCTTCCTCACCAATATGCTGATACTCGTCGCCATCCTGGTCTACCTGTTGACCACGAACTGGATTCTGACTCTGGTGGCCATCGTGCCGGTCCCGCTCACCATTATCGCCACCCATCGTTTCGGCCTGAAACTAAACAAGCTCGCCATGAACATGCAGCAAACCATCGCCGCGCTCTCGGCCCGCCTGCAGGAATCGCTTCTCTCCATCAAAACGGTCAAAGCCTTTGGGCAGGAAGAACGGGAACAGAGCAAAGTCGAAACCGTGCTTGGCGACCTGACTCACATCTACGTAAAGACCAGCTACATGACCTCGCTGGCGGTCAACGTTGTCCAATTCATCAATATGGTCGGGCCGATTGTCGTGCTCGGCTGGGGTGTCTATCTAGTGGCGATCGGCGGTATGAAACTCGGCGAACTGATCGCCTTCTATATCCTGCTGACTTTCCTCTATTCCCCCATCCACAGTCTCGCCGAGACTAACCTTCAGGTTCAGTCGGCGATGGCCTCGGTCGACCGGACCTTTGAATATCTTGATGTCCCGGCCGCCATAGTCGAAGATCCTCATCCGGTCTCGCTGGTCTCCCCGCGCGGCGAGATCGACCTGCAAAATGTCAGCTTCGCCTACGCCGACTCGAATTTTCGGATCGACTCCCTTTCGCTGCATGTAGCCTCGGGTGAAAAGATCGCCCTGGTCGGCCCCTCCGGCTCGGGCAAAACCACCCTGGTCAATTTGATCATGCGCCTCATGGATCCTGACTCGGGTGAGATTCTCTTCGACGGCATCAACCTTCGCCAGGTTGCTCTCCGATCCCTGCGCGATCACATTGCCCTGGTCGATCAGGACCCCTTGCTGTTCCGTTCGAGCGTGGCTGAAAATATCGCCTACGGTAACCCGGCCGCCTCCCGGGATGAAATCGTACGCGCCGCACGCGTGGCGAATATCCACGAATTCATTTCTTCGCTCCCGCAGGGATATGATGCTGAAATCGGCGAGCGCGGTGTCACCGTCTCCGGCGGCGAAAAGCAGCGCCTCTGCCTCGCCCGCGCCATTCTCAAAAATCCGAGAATACTGATCCTCGATGAAGCCACTTCGGCCCTCGACTCGGCTTCCGAGCAGTTGATTCAGGAATCACTCAAGAAGATCCTGGTCGACAAGACCGCCATTATCATCGCGCATCGGCTCTCGACCGTCCAGGATGCCGACCGCATTGTGGCGCTTGAGAACGGGAGAATTGTCGATCAGGGGAAACACCAGGAACTCACTCAGCGCTGCAAACTCTACCGCGAATTCGCCGCCAAACAATTGCTGGTCTGAGATCCTCTGGAAATTACCTCTTCAAGTAAACTTCCACATCTCCGGATTTCGACCACGCCTGCGCTTCACAGTGAGGACAGAACACGGCCTGCAACTCGGCTTCTTCCGAGACTTTGACGCCATTGATGGTCGCCGGGTCAAACTCCGTTCGCAGCATCGCGGACTGGACCTCGCTCCGAAAATATGGGAGAAAGACCGCCCCCCCAGTGTCTACTGCAAGTCGCCTGATCACGTAATCCAATCGTCCGTCGGCAAAGAACTTTAGACTCACGAATGCGGTGCACACCACTCGTTCCGGTGCTATTAATGGCCAGTGCAAGAATCCAAAATACACTTTGGCGGGCCTGGTCTTCTTCGGATTGATCTGCCGTCTCAATTCCCAGTCCGGAAACCGAGGAACCGGGGCCAGATTGGGCTGGGGAACATCTGGTAAGGCGTCGTCAAATCCATCTCCATATCCCCCGCCGCCGTTCGGGATCAGCTTTTGCCCGACCAAGTCGCCAGACATGTCTGCCTCTGATATGTCGACTGCCAGACTTACCCTGTAGCGTGAAATCGGCGGCTGGTAGGATGAGTCGGGCACGATCTTGATCTGGCTTCCCAAAACAAACAAACGCCAGGCCTTCCCCAACTTTCCAGATGCCACGGACACGAGCTCCCCTCGATTCTTGCGCGTCGCTGAGTCCTCCCGATCCAGGGATCCTCGACCATGCGAAACCGACTCGAAGTTACCCGAGATCAGCTTGGTAGGATCGGAATTTCCCAGGAAAAGCTTCGCGCCCCCGGCTATAACTCCAACCAGGCCATAGAGTATCGCCATACTCAGGAGCATGTTTCTCTGATAAGTCCGCTTGAGCTCAAACCCTGGATCCGTGCTCCAGTGCGCCGCCATTTGGCCTCCCTTCATAATACAGACGTATCCAAGCTCAAATTTGATAACACAAAAAGCAATTTTGATTCGGTGTCTTGACTTCTCTCATAAGGCCGGCGAAGTCCGGTCTCGATATCATGGCCTTTTCCCTCTATCCTCAATCACTCCACTGTGATATATTGAGTCGCAAATTGAAGGAGCTTAGTCGTGGCAATTCAAACTGGACGAGCGAGTGAGAGCGGAAAAGTGGTCATCGACAAAGACCGGTGCACCGTATGCGGTGAGTGCGCCGAAGTCTGTCCATCGGAAACCCTTTCTGTCGGAGAAGACCAGATCGTGGTCGATATCGAAGCCGTCTTCGGGTGCGTGGCCTGCGGCCAGTGCATGACCGTTTGCCCCGAAGAATGCATCGAGGTTACCGGTCGTGATCTCGGCCCGGACGACCTCGTCCCTCTCCCGCCGATTTCAGAACGAACCGGCTACGACCAGCTTCAGGCGCTTCTCCTGGCCCGCCGCTCTGTGCGGCATTTTTCTCCGCGTTCGGTCGAGCGCGCCGTGATCGAGGAGATCGTCGCCTCCATCGCCACCGCGCCTATGGGAATTCCACCCTCCGACGTGGAATTGCTGATTCTCGACTCGCGCGAAAAGGTTCGCGCTTTCGGTGATGACCTGACCGAAGGGTTTCGAAAGAGCCTGCCGGTCTTACGGCTCATGGCCTCCCCTCTGGCCCGACCATTTGTAGGACGCCAGACCAATCTCTCCATGAAGACTTTCATTCTCCCGCTCACTACGTTTCTGGTCGAGACGCGCCAGCATGGGGATGACTTCCTGTTCTATGATGCTCCCCTCGCGATCTATTTTCATTCATCCTCGTTTTCGGACCCGGCTGACGCCATTATCGCCGCCACGTATTGTACGATCGCCGCCGAATCACTTGGCCTCGGGAGCTGCATGATCGGCACGGTCGCCCCGTTTCTCGCCCGCGCCAAAGCTACCATGGCCAAATGGGGCGTTCCGGCCAAAAACCGCCAGGGGCTTATGGTGGTCCTGGGTTATCCGGCTACGACCTACCGCCGCGCCCTGAAACGCCGCCTGGCCCGGGTCGATTACGCCGCCGGTTGAGGCCGCCAGGGACCCCGCCTTTCCCCGATAAGAATTTTCCTTGACCCGGAACTAACTTATGCATATATACGTATATGTGTATGAGTGTATGAAGAAAACCGACCCAAAGATCGAACTGTCCCCCTCGCTGCGGGCCATGGCCGAACCGACCCGGCTTCGTATCCTATTGATGCTCGAGGCCAAACCCCGGACAGTCGGGGAGATCGTCACCTTTTTCGATCTCTCCCAACCCACTATCACCCGGCACCTTCAGGCCCTGGCGACGGCCGGCTTGGTGAAGAGAACTCGCAAAGGCCAGTCCGTCCGATACGAACTCAATGTCGAGATCCTCAAATCGGTCTGCCTGACTTTGGTGGGCTGTTTCCCCTGCTGCTGTGGCACGGGGAGCGGCATACAGACCATAAAAACGATTGAGAATATAGCCGAAAAGCGACGTCCTTCGCGGCCAACTCAATCTAAATCAACAACTAAAGGAGGAAAGCGATGACCCGGTATCAAACTCCGCGGGTTGCCCATTGTTGCGGCGGCGCCATACGACCGTCCCAGGCAAGACACTAAAAGGCCCATCCAGCTTAATGATAGGCGGGGTCCCCGGGCGGGGATCCTGTCTTTTTCTTTCTGCGGTCTGGACGGGCCGTATTCAAGATAACTCAAATCGACTTTTTTACAAGAAAAGAGTTCCCGCCCCGCCGGAAACCGGTCTTCTAAAACCCGGGCGGAAGCTGACTTTCGAGCTCGCTGCTCTCCTTCACCTCGGAATCATGGGTACTGATCCGATGCAGCGCGATGAACCCGCAAATGAGTGCTGTTCCGAAGCTGAGTCCGCCGGTAAGTGCCCGATAATCCCCATCTCCGCTGAGAAGCAAAAGTGAACTCATCGAGAAGAGACCAACTCCAAGTAGTTCTCCTACCGGGGGGTGGTATTCGTTGACTCTTGCTTTCAAGAAACTATAGCGCTGTAGTCGGTCCGACAATCGCTTCAAGGTAGCGCGAGTGTTCTCGACTTTTCCTTCATCCGGCGCGATGAGCGCCCCGGTGCTGTGATACCAGATGGTATCCCCCGAGGCCAGGAGCAGGACCAACCCCGAGTCCCGAATGGATGGAACATAGAAAAAGACCACGCTATCCAATGATTCGCACCCCGTCTTCAGCAGGAGAAGACTGTCGCCGGCCGAGCCGCTTTGAGGCAAGCGAAAATTCACGGCCAGGAAATGCTCCCCCGAATCGGCCGCCGGACGGGGCGCCACCAATGGGACCATCCAGTAGAACACTTTGGTCGGTTGACGTTCGAGATAACTGGTTATCCGCCCCCAGGTGACCTGGGCCGGCAGGTTGGCGGTCAGAAACAGGCTGATCGCGAGTGCTCGAAAACAGACCCTGATCACTTTTTCTCCCTCTCTTTCAAGCCAAACGCCGCCGTCAGCTCGGCTCTGAGCAATCGCCTCAACTCTTTATCCAGGTCGTCGAGGCTTAGATAATTGGGGGAAAAGAGCAGCGCCGCCTCGACCGTCCAGGTGGAGTCCGACGCCCGCTCCGCCATCAGCGTTCCGGTCCCCTGCCATTTGTTTTCCGGCGACCAGAAGTCCTTCTCGGTCCCCGGTTTGACCCAGTGGAAATAATACTGATAGGTCTCGCCGGTCACGGTACGGTTGTACACGGAAAGGCCGGCCAATGCCAGCGCCGGCTCAAGCTTCCACACGAACCGGACATCGGTTCCGGTTGTGTTGATCTGAATAGTAGTGGAGTCCGGCCTTGAGTCGGCCGCCCGAACTGTGCTTCTGCCGACCAGGCAAAGCAATGCGCACAGCGCCACCCGCTGCCATCTTGACCACACGCGTATCGTTCCCACCAGTTGATGCACTCCCTTCCCGTTGCGCCTTCTCCGAAATAATGTGAAATTGGATACTGTTGTCAATGCAATATTCGGCGTTGATCTTCCTGCGCCTCTCACCCCAATTTTAACACGCGTTCACGGCGCGACCAACTCCGGCATCAGATCCTGCAGGTCCGCGCAGTTCTTCTGATATCCGGACTCGCCGGCTCCCAGTTTGTAATAGAGCAACGCCTCCTCCCGGGCTTTGGACTTCTGGTCCAGATTGAAATATGCCTGAGCACAAAGAAAGTGATAGATCTGGCCGGTGGAGTCAACCTGGCGGAACTTCTCGGCATAATACAAGGTAGAGTCCGGGTGTCCCTCCCCGATATTCATGAGAGCGAGTCCTGCCAGAAACTCCTTGTTGCGGGAATTCAGGGTATATCCTTCGCGGAGCGCCTGCAGCGCCTTCGGCCGATCCCCTTTCAGAAGATAGGCATACGCCAGGGTGGAGTAACTTCGGTCAAAGTACTTCTGTAGCTGAACCGCCGCCAAAGCCTCGCGCAGCCCGTCATCAGCCCTCCCCATCAAAATGTAATATCCGGCCAGAAAGGAATGGTAATCTTTGGAGAATTTGTCCGGCTTGGTCTGTGAAAACAAACGATAAGCCTCATCGACCCGGCCCGCCGCCAACAATTCGAACGCATCTTTGGTCTTGTAGAAATCCGGATATGACTCCCGCGCCTTGGCCAGACTTGCTTCGGCCGCCTCCCGGTTCCCCTTGTTCTGGTAGTATGTCCCCAAAATAATCCTCGACCCGAACGACTTCTCCGGGTTGTTCTCGATGATCTGCCTGATCTCAGCTACCCCTCGTTGTTCATCCAGGTTTACCAACAGAAACGGCGCAAGAAACACGATCGAAGATAGAATGATTGAAACGCCTAGTCGTCTGACCGCCCCGGTTGTTCGATTCGGCATCAGCCATAGGATTAGTAACATCGGCGCAATCCAGCACGAAGAAAACAAATCCCAGTCGCGCGGCATGGCCAGCCCCGGATCGATCAGGAACAGAAACAAAAGCGACCCGACCGACAGCAATCCGAAAAACAGAGTGGTCGAATTCCGGATTCGCTCCTTCCAGTCGCCCAACGCGAGAATCATCACGGCCGCACCAACTGGATAGACCAAAAGGAACAGATTGAGGATGTCGGCCAGATGTTTGGCGCTGAACACAGCGTAGTTGGGATACCTTGGTTTTCCGCTGAATGGATAAAGGAAGATATCTTCCACCGAAAGGTCGGTGGTGTAGGCGCGGTAGGCATAGACCAGAACCGCAATGGTAATTGCGCCCACTCCCACCCACACGAGCCACGCGAACCGGTCATAAAGTTTTCTCCCCTTGCCTCTGCTTAGTACCAGGAACGCTGCTGCCGGAAGAAACATGGCCGCCTGAAGGTGCAGCAGCACTGCCACCAGCAGGAACGCCAAGGCTGGCACCAGCCCCTTCCCTTCCTTGGAGTATCTGAGGCTGAAATACATAAACCCGGCGACCGGTCCCCACAAAATCGGGTATGATTCAACATAGCCGAAAAACAGGATGATGCTCGATGACAGAAGCAGCGTTACCAGCGTCACCAGCCGCTTCCACGGATCATCCGAGATTTCGCCGGCTATCAGAAAATAGAACCAGAGTGTGATTATCCCTGAAATCACCGAAATGATTTGAAACGCCAGAAGCGCATTAGCTTCAGTCGGCGGGCCGATCAGAGCGCGAAGCTCCATCGCCGATAGCGCCGCGCCCCCTTCGGACCACTTTACCCAGTGGCCGGCATCCGATCCGACATTGGCCAGATAGCTGTATCCGTCTCCCAGGAAATGGGTCGGCATCGCAAACATCACGAACCCAACGGCCGCGATCGCGATCAAGATGCCCCGCGCGATAAATTTTGACTTCGCTTCAAAGAATGTTCGCGTTACCCATTGTTCGAGCTTCTCTCCCCAGCGCTCCGCCTGAGGAAGCCACGGGATGATCAGCGCAATCGCGCCAACCACGGCATACCCGATGGCATATCCGCTCGGCAACAGGGTCAAATGCCCGACCCCCCAGAGATATTTCGCGCCGACCAAAAGCGGCACAAAGCGGATCAGGAGCAATCCGGCCAAAACCGAATAGGATAACCAGAAGCTGTTGCTTTTGTTGGGCATGGCAGAGCAAGATAGTTTGGCGATGCCGTTCAGCCAAGTCCCTCGGCTCCTCGGGAGTGGGTCAGTTTGGAAGTGATCCGCCGGTATGGTGGGCGGCAGGCGTCCCCGCCTGCCCCATACTGGTTCGGGCACACGAGGACGTGTGCCGCGCACAATTCGCAAACTGACCCACCGCTGGCTCCTGCCCCTTGCCCGACCCCCCTTTTGTGAGTATCATACTCTCCAGTGTCGCCGTATCTCACAGTGGGAAAACGGCATAACATCGGCCTGATTTGGTGATAACGCCGCCCGATATAAAGGAGACCTGGTCTCATGAGTAATTTCCGCGTCCCGCCCCCCAAAAACGAACCGGTCCTCAATTACGCCCCCGGTTCCCCCGAACGCGCCGCCCTCGTCAAGGCGCTCGATGAACTCAAAAGCCATCCGATCGAAATCCCGATGGTCATCAATGGCCGGGAGATCCGCTCTGGCACCAAACTCGAAATCCGCTCCCCCCATAATCACAAACAACTGCTCGGCTACTACTGGCAAGGGGGAGAAGCCGAGGTCAAACAGGCGGTCCAGGCTTCGCTCGATGCCGCCAATACCTGGTCGGTTCTCCCGTGGGAACATCGCGCCGCGATTTTCCTCAAAGCCGCCGATCTCATGACCGGCCCGTACCGCGCCTATTTCAATGCGGCCGCCATGCTGGCCCACTCCAAGAATATCTATCAAGCCGAAATCGACGCGGTCTGCGAGCTCGCCGATTTCTTCCGGTTCAACGCCTGGTATATGCAGCAGATTTACGATATCCAGCCGTCCTCCTCTCCGACTACCTGGAATCGGACCGACCACCGGCCGCTCGAAGGATTCGTCTTTGCCGTCACGCCGTTCAATTTCGTCTCGATCAACGGCAACCTTCCCACCGCTCCGGCGATCATGGGGAATGTCGTGGTCTGGAAACCGGCTTCGACCGCCATCTATACGTCGCACTTTATCATGAATGTCCTGCTCGATTCTGGCCTTCCCGACGGCGTCATCAATCTCCTGTTCGCGCGCGGCTCCGCGGTCGGCAATCTCGTGCTGAGGAACCCGCATCTGGCCGGCATTCATTTCACCGGCTCGACCAATACCTTCCAGTCGATGTGGAAAACGGTCGGTGAGAATATCGCCAACTACAAAACCTATCCGCGTTTGGTCGGCGAGACTGGCGGCAAGGATTTTATCGTCGCGCATCCGAGCGCGAACCCGGTCGAAGTCGCCACCGCCATCACGCGCGGCTCGTTCGAATACCAGGGACAGAAATGCTCCGCATCGTCGCGCTGTTATCTCCCGAAATCCCTCTGGCCCAAAATCAAAGAGACCCTCGTCAAACAGGTCAACGAGCTCAAGATGGGGGATCCCGAGGATTTCACCAATTTCGTCAACGCCGTGATCGATGAATCCGCGTTTGACACCATCACCACCTTTGTCGACTACGCCAACAAGGCGAAAGACGCCGAAGTGATCTGCGGCGGCACGTATGACAAAAGTAACGGCTATTTTATCAAGCCGACCGTCGTCGTGACGACCGATCCGCATTTCAAGCTGATGGAAGAAGAGATTTTTGGCCCGGTGGTGACGATATTTGTCTACGATGATGCCGAGTTTGCCAAGACCCTTCATATTTGCGATGAAACCTCGCCGTACGCTCTCACCGGCGCGATCTTCTCGACCGACCGCAAGGCGATTGAACTGGCGGAACGGACTTTGCGCCATGCCGCCGGGAATTTCTATATCAACGACAAACCGACTGGTGCAGTGGTGGGTCAGCAGCCGTTTGGCGGCGGCCGCGCCTCGGGGACCAACGACAAGGCGGGCGGGATTCAGAATATGTTGCGCTGGACTTCGCCTCGTTCGATCAAAGAGAACTTCACCCCGCCGAAGGATTACAAGTACCCGTTCTTGGCGAAGTAATGACGCGGGCGTTATTTGTTGGATGCGCCTTCATCGCATTTCGACTCCGCTCAATGCGACGGTAAGAGAGTTCTGCTGGATTAATCCGTCGGGCTGAGCGGAGTCGAAGCCCAAGGATTGGTGGCCCACCCTTTTGGGTGGGGCCGAGCATCCAGCCTTCGTCATTGCGAGGAGTGACCCCGCCGCAAGCGGGGGAGCGACGTGGCAATCTGTCTCTGCATTCTGCACATAGCGCACGACGAATCACACCCGGCCGTCGGGCTGAGCGGAGTCGGAGCCCACGGCCAGGTGGGCCGCCAGTCCGAGTAGCTTGAAAGGAGATATCACCATGACCTCAACCGAATTCCCTCCATTCGTAAAGAGCCTTCCCGAAGCGGACTTGCCGTTCGACGGTCTTCGCGGCTGGCTGCTTCAAAGCGAGTCGGGGCTTCTGATGTTCAACGAGTCCGACGTTGAACTGTCGGTCCCGGAACATTCCCACGGTGACCAGTGGGGAGCAATTTTCGATGGCCGGATCGACCTGACGATCGGCGGAGTACTTCACACCTTCACGCGCGGCGACACCTACTTTATCCCGGCCGGGACGCCGCATCGCGCAAAGATCTATGCCGGCTACCGGGCGATTGATTACTTCGCCGACCGGGAGAGGTACCGGGCTCGCAAGTCAGGGTCCTTGCGCCCCTGACACGGGCAGGTCGAAACGGACGTGGTTTCGACAATGTGGCGTCCTCACGCCAAAGCGCGAGTGTCCCGAATGACAATGCGTTGAGGAGTGGACACTAATGATAGGGAGAATCCCAAATGAGAATTGATGAAGGCCCGGAAAAGCTATCTGTGGTTCCGGAGGTGTTCTATGACCTGATAAGCCGTGTTCCTGCTGGGATGATAATAATTGTCGCTGCCTACATCAGTCTTCCGGAGTGTCAGCTTCCTTATGCACTGAGAAGCGTAGGAAATTCTCCGCTCGTCGCGGTGGTAATCCCGATAGTCGGTCTCGTAATGTCATATGTTATTGGCCTCGCACTTAGTTCGTTATCCGGTCTCTTTCCCTTCCCACAACTTGACTGGGTGTATTGGGCATCCATCAGAAAAGGGTTCCTGGAACTTTCCAAGTACCCGGGGGCCAAAGATGTTTACGACGCCGATTCTCTGTCGCGGCGGAGCAGGCTGAAGGCTCGTATGAAACTCCATATATTCTTGAAGCGATCTGACGCCCGTGTAGGACTTGAGATGGCGAAACACCAGGCTGAAGCATCCCTTTTTACGAATCTGACGGTAGGCTTGCCTCTTCTGCTTCTGTTCTTTCTCTATTCGGACAGCCAGGCGAGAGAGATTCCAGGTTGCGTTGGGATCAATCCGCAAGCATATGCTGTGGTCGCTGTGCTCTGTGGTCTATCCGCAGTTATAGCTTTTCTTCGCAACCAGGGCTACTGGCGATATCATTTTGGTTTTGCCGAGAGCTTTCTCAAAAATAAGTCGGAGCACGAGTAAACTCGACCTCAGGGAGTCGAAACTGCAGGAGTTTCGACCTACCACTCTCCAACTCTTGCAGCGCCATCCTTGTAGAATCGAGATTCGCGGTCGGAAATTCGAGCAACAACAGATCCCCAGCCACGCATGTCTCCGCGCCCAAGAGCGCAAGGAGAACCATGAAACACTTCATCATACAATCTCCTCCTCTAGCCTCCTAGGTTGTCAAGTCAGCCCGCCCTATCGCATTCAGCCATGCCGATATCCTGCCAATTTCATTCGTGAGTCAACTCAAAATCCACATCGCTCACATCCCCCGTGATTCCGTGCAGCCATTTCTGTTTTGTAGCGTATCCGTTCTTCTGAGCAAAAAACTGTATGTCGCAACCTGATGAACCAGTCAGATAGTGACCGGCTGAGTCTGTGAGCGAACTAATTCCGGCGGTCGTGTCCCGTAGCCATAGCCTGACCGAATCGATCGGCAATTGCGTTGTCGAATCCCGGGCCGTGCCGGAGAAGTGGCGAAACTGTAGGCAGTATTCGTTACTGACTTTCTCTTCGCACCCGTTCAGCGCGAAAGCTCCCATTGCCGAGGCAGCGACCACCAATCCGGCGATGATCCTGGTCCATCTCATTCTAGTCATTCTATGACTCCTTCGATTCTGCGCCAAGTTTGTGCGTTTTCTTCTATGACATTAGCGTTTGGCAAGGTCAAAATTAATGCCCGTCAGATCTGCCTGCAGGCCGATGAAGACTCTGAACTTGGTTGCGTACCCCGGCTTTCTCGCAATCACCGTCATGTCGCATCCGGAAGCTCCAGCCAGATACTCGCCAAGGGTATCGGTGTAGGCTGAGACTCCGCTTGTATCGTGAAGTGATATCATGACTGAGTCCAGAAACTCGCCGCTGCCAGAATCTCTTACGACCCCTGAGACCCGATGATAGGTGAAGCATTGTTCGTCAGTCGGGCCATCACAGCTGACCAACTCTGAAGTCAAAATGGCCGCCGCGAACAGCATTGAAGAGATCACTATTTTGGCTGAGTTCATCCCACCCATTTCCCTTTCTCCGTTGTGTTCGGCCTTACCGCCCACTTCAACAAATGGAGCCTGATTCTCGCTGCCAAGGACTAAACAGTCCAATTTAGGGATTTCGTGCTTATGTGAAGTTGAGATTCGTCATCCAATTTGTCCGCTTCCTGACGCAGGCCCGATGTTTCACACAGTCGAGAGGAGATAGCATTTCCAGGCTGAGACCCCTCACACTTCCCTGCATTCCCCCTTTGACACAACCACTTACGCACCGCTTTCTGCAAAATCGCTAGAAAATCGCTGTAGATTCTGATCTCACCCCCCCTATATGCAGAAGCGCACGAGCTGTGTGCGTAAGCCGCGTTCGCTTCGAGAAAGGAGATCACACATGTCTGGCATTCACTTTGGCCTTCCGGCGTATGTGGATAGCTATGTTACCCACCTCTGGATACCCGCTTTCGCGGGTATGACAGAGGACGAGGTCCTGTGCAAAATTGAATATCTAAAACGAACCCATTTTCGCGAACCCAGCCCGGCCACTGAACTCGAGCCCGACTCATTCGGAACCCAGCAGGTATTTTCATTTGGAGTTGCGAAGCAGCTATCCGGCGATGCCGGTCTAAAACGAACCCATTTGGGGAGGCGTGATCCGGCCCCCGAAATTTCATCCAACTTGTTTGGATTACAGCAGTTCGCTCGTCGCGACGCCGCGAAGCGACCAACCGGCAATGCCGGAAAACGAACCCATTTGGGGAGGCGTGACCCGGCCTCAGAAATTTCATCCCAATCGCTCCAACACCAACGGTTCCTTCGTCGCAAAACTGCGAAGCGGCCAACCGGCGCCGCCGGCGCGAAGCGACCAACCGGCACCCCCGGCTTGACTCCCCTCCCCCCAACCCGCTATCATGCCTCCACACTCTCACATTCGGGAGGCAAGAAAATGGCCGCGCAATTACCATGGTATCAGTCACTGTTCCCAGATCTCAGGCCGTTGTTCAGCAAGGTCACCCAGAAAACGACCAACCAGCAGGTCCGGTACCTGATCAAAAAACTCCAGCTCAAACCCGGGATGTCGTTTCTCGACTGCCCCTGCGGTATCGGGCGGATCTCCATCCCAATGACGAAGCTGGGAATCAAGGTAGTCGGGATCGATCTCTGCCGGATGTATCTCGATGAACTCAACACCAAATCAGAAAAGGCCGGCCTCAGAATCGAGACACATCATACCGACATGCGCCGGATCGATTACGCCAACCGGTTCGATGCCGCCGGCAATCTGTGGACTTCGTTTGGATATTTCGAGTCCGAAGAGGACAATCTGCTCGTGCTGAAGAAAATCTTCCGGGCGCTCAAGCCGGGGGGGCGGTTCTGCCTCCATGTCGTCAACCGGGACTTCATTATCGCGCATTACACCGACACCGACTGGCAGGAGTTCGGAAAAGTACTCTGCACGGAAAAGCGGCAGTTCAATTATGCGACTTCGATCAACCGGGGCGTCTGGACATTTTACAAAGAGGGCCAGGCGAGCCGGCACGAAGTGAACCTTCGGATGTATTCCTATCACGAGTTGATCGCGATGTTCCGGCACGTGGGGTTTGAGGAGATCGAGGGGTTTGGTTCGGAGAAGGATGACCCGATCGGCCGGAATAACATGTTGAACTGGGTGTTCGGGACCAAGCCGAGGTGAGGCGGATCACGCACATGATCAAACCTCATTTCATTCTCTATGTCGCGGATCAGGAAAAGAGCTGTTCGTTCTATCGGAAGGTGCTCGGAATGGAACCGGGTCTCGATGTCCCGGGGATGACTGAATTCGCCATCGGGGAAAGCGCGATCCTTGGATTGATGCCGACCTCGGGGATCAAGCGGCTTCTTGGGTCGCAGTTGCCTGACCCACATCTCGGGGCCGGGATTGGGCGCGCGGAACTCTATCTGATAGTCGAAAATCCGCAGCTCTATTACGACCGGGCGCTTCAGGCTGGAGCTGTTTCGCTGAGCCCGCTGTCGGTTCGGGATTGGGGGGATCGCGCCGCGTACTGTCTTGATCCGGACGGTTACGTTGTTGCTTTTGCCGAGAGAAATGATGACCTTTCTGCGTAGAATGACTATGAAACGACTCCCCTTCCTGATTTGCGTTATTTTCTTTGCGGCAGCCCTGGCGGCCCACGCGGCCGATGATCCCAAAGCCAAGACCAAAGACTGGAACAAAATTTACGATTCGGTCCTGCAACGGGTCAAAAATTACGACTCGACCGTGGATTTCCGGGATTTCCGGCTGACCTACGCCCGGACCACGCGCTACAATCCGTACCATGACCCGGGGCAGGGGTGGCGGGACAGCCTGACCATCGGCCGCCGGACCGAAGATTATGACAAGATGATCAAGTACGGTTCGCTTATTCTCGACAGCAATTTTGTCGATCTGGGCTCCCATATGGCGCTGGGGTATGCCTATTACCGCCGGGGGGATACGGTCAAATTCCAGTACGAGCGCTGGATCACCCGGGAGCTGGTCAATTCGATCAATTTGGCGGGGAACGGAAAGAATTTTGCCACGGCGTACCACGTGATCAGTGTCGATGAAGAACACACCATGATCGGCCTGATGGGCTTGCGGATTTTGCAGCAGACCCTGGTCACCGACAGCGGCCACAGTTACGATCGGTACGAACTGGAGACCTCGGACGGCCAGCAGGTGATCCTGTTTTTCAATATCGATGTCGCCATTGACTGGGTGAAGAATAATCCGAAAATGCAGAAAGCCGGGTAGCGGCTCGCGCTGAGCCCGGTTACTTGTCGAGAATCGTGGGGGCATCCGGCAGTTCGTTGATATCGTCGTCCCGGTGCGGGAAATGTCTCCCCAATTCATCACCGATTTCCGTGATCGCCTGAATTAGGCCTTCGGCATGATTCCCCTGTTTCATGGCGCGGTCGAGCACCGCATGCTGGGTGTCCCAGTAGCCGGCATCAACCTTTTCGGCGATCGCCTTGTCGGCGACCAGTGCCGCCTGGTCTTCTTCGAGGGACATAAAAATCAGCACGCCGGTATGGCCGCGAGTAGGGGCCAGTTGCGCAAACAGCTTCAGCGCCCGTTTCCAAACGATCCGATTCCGGCGCCGTTCGTTCTTCAGCACAAACGGCCAGAGGAACCAGCCGACCACAAACCCTAGAACGCCGTACAGCAGTCCCTGAGAAATGTTGTAGTACATTCCCCAATCCGGGCGGGCCAGATAGAGCGCAATAAGAAAGCAGGCAATGCCAAAGACGACCGTGTCAAAAATCCGCTCCAGCATCCAGCGATGCGAGCGTGAGGCCAGTTCGACAGCCAGTTCACCGGAGCTTTTGAGCTCTGCTTTCCGGACCGCCTCGGTAATGGCGTCCAGATCAGCTTTGGAGAAATACTTGTTTACTAACGATGCCATAGTGCTACCATCCCCCGCTCGAGCCGCCGCCGCCGGATGATCCGCCGCCGAAGCTGAACCCGCCGCCACCGCCGCTTCCGCCACCGAATGACCCGGAACTCCAGCCGCCGAAACCGCCAAAGCCGCCCCATCCGCCGAACATGCCAAACCGGGTGACCATGCGGAGAATCAGGAAAATGATTCCAATGATAATCGCGAGAGCCGGAATACCGCGCCGACGCCGGCCGCCATTGTCGTTATTGTCATCACTGTTGGAGGGGTTATAGTCCCCGCCGATCGCCGCGATAATGCCGTCGACAGCGGCACTGATGCCGCCGGGAAAATCTCCCTGGCGGAAGTGCTGCGCCATCTCGGAATTGCGACTGGTGATCCGGCCTGACTCGAGGTCGGTAAATTCCCCTTCGAGGCCGTATCCTATTTCGATTTTGATTTTGCGGTCATCGAGGGCGATCAACAGAAGGACACCGTTGTCCTTGCCGCTCTTGCCGATCCCCCATTTGGCGAAGACATCATGGGCGTAATCCTCGATTGCGGCGCCATCCAGGCTCTTTATGATCAGAACGCCGATTTCGTTTCCTGACTGGCGGCGGTAATCAAGGATTTTTGATTCAAGCGTACTCTTGGCCGAAGCATCGAGCACACCCCCCATGTCGGTGATCGGACCGGAGTACTTGGGAATATCAAGCGCTGCCGCGGAAACCGCCAGCAGCGCTACAATGATGAGCCCGAAAAGAAACCGTTTCACGCGCAGTGTGCTTTACTTCCCTGGCGTGTTGTTGAAGGCATCCTTCACGCTGGGCGCGGTCTGGGCTTCGGCCTGGGCCTTAAAATAGTCTCTCTGATAGGGGAAGCTGAAGATCGCGCCGGCGATTAGAGCGCGGATTCCTTTCTGGCGATAGGTGTTGTATTCCTGCACCGCTTCGTTAAAAGTTCTCCGCTCCTGGGCGATCCGGTTTTCAGTTCCCTCGAGCTGGGTCATCAGGTCGGAGTAGAGTTGATCTCCTTTGATCTGCGGATACTGCTCCACGACGACATTGATGAATGAATTCAACTGCTTGGAGAGTTGATTCGACAGCGAATCCAGCATGGCGGGGTTCTTGCTGCCGAGGGCGGATGACGCCTGGTCTTTGAGTTCGATCACGCGCTGGCGCATGGCGATAACGCCCTGGAGGGTCGCCTGCTGGCGTTTCATGAAATCGTCGACGCTCGCGACCAGGTTGGGCACGAGATCGAAGCGTCGTTGATAGACGTTTTGCACCTGGCTCCACTTGGCATCGACCCCCTGGGAGCGGGTGATCAGTTCGCCACGGCCGGTCCAGACAAAACCGGCGACGGCGATGATGATGACCAAAATGATCGCTAAAACCGCGAGGAATATTTTCATGGCAATCTCCTTTTCGAATTGGGCATACGGAATCTACGTTGCGAAGTTGCTCCGCCCAAGCTAAAACTGTCGGATTGAAGGTCTAGGGTTTCGGTGTCGAGCGCGGCCGGGCGACCCCATCTTCAATCATATCAATGGCTTGAATGATCGCTTCGGGAGTAGTCCACTGCAGATCGTGTTGGCCGCCATTCACGATGAGAAGCTGTGATTGGGGAATTTCCCGGTGCAGGCGGTACGCCTGGTTCAGGGGGGGCACAATGCGGTCTGAGTCTCCGGTGACGATTGCGACCGGCAAGGTTATTTCCGGATAATGCGGGGCCATCCGCTCGCACGAAGCATCTTCGAGCCGGTCATCCTCTGCCGCGGCCGCCACGGCGCCGGGACGAAGGGCGAGCGCCTGACTCAATTTGACATAATTTTCCGGCGGGATCCCGCTGCCGTTCCCCTCGGTGCTGTGTTGACGCATTCGACCGACCGGAATAAGCAAAGTGTGAAGTAACAGAGAACCGAGAATCGGAACTTGCGGAACATAACTCTGCATGTCCGCTCCCTGCTCCTCGTAGACGTAACCGCTCTGAAGGACCAGTCCTTTGACATCATCGGGGAATTGCAAAGCGTAGGACATGACTTCGGCGCCGGACCAGGAATAACCGACCAGGATCGGTTTGTTGATGCCCAGCTTGACGAGCGCATCATGGAGAATTTTGGCGTGTCGCTCGACCGTGACCGGCCCGTCGCTGGGGCGTTCACTGTAGCCGTGTCCGGGGCGGTCAAAAGCAATCGGCTGATATCTGGTCGGCATCAGATCGAAAATTGACATGCTGAAATCCTGAACCTGGCCGGAACTGCCGTGCAGAAATACGACCGGCTGGCCGCTTCCCTGTCTGAGAAAATGAATTTTGATGCTGTCGACTGTGACGAATTCGCCGATCGGCGGATAGTCAGTTTCGGCCTGATGAACCTGGATGCCGTTGTAGGCGTACAAGCCACCCAGCCCCAAAAGAAACGCCAGCCAGAACATTGTGTGATTTCTTACGCGATTCTTCACTAAAGGGACGAAACGTTGGGCACCGTCGGCGTCATTGTGCCGCGTGCCGCTTGAGCCATATCGAGCGCCCGGTTGAACTTATGCCTTTGCCGATTATACCACCGGCGTCGGGGTCCGGACGATTTCGCCCGTCGCCGGAAAAGACCATAACTCCACGAGTCCGTCAGAGTCTGAAATATTGCTCAAAATCGAGCTTGAATTCCCTCGGCGAGTACTCCCCCTTCTCCTTATTCAGAACGTAGCTTCGATTGTAGTCCCCTGCCGCGATCTTCTTGAGCATCTCCACGAGCGTGTCAATCTCGGCTTTGGTATTGTAGAGACCGAAGGAACAGCGAATCGCCCCCGGAATATGGGAGCGGTCCCGGGATAGGATCTGTCTCTCCAACTCTTTGGACTCATCCGGATTAACGTGCAGCAGCTCTTTGACGTAGGTATGGGCGCAGAAGCAGCCAGAGCGCACGCCGATCCCTCCCTCGTAACTGAGAATCGCCGCGGTAAGGGCATGCGGGAGATTCCCGACATTGAGGGAGATCACGCCGAGGCGGCTCGCCGCGGTGCTCGGATCGGAGTCACCATAGAGCGTGACTTCGGGAATCTTGGAAATCTCCCGGAGCGCGTAAGCAGTCAACTCGGCTTCATGTTTGAGGATGGCGTCCCAGCCGATCGCCTCGAACATTTTTATCGCCTTGCCGAGCGCGACCACACCGACGATATCCGGAGTGCCGGCTTCTTCTTTCTCCGGCAGGTCGGTCCAGTAAGCCTCTTCGAGTGTGACGATATCAACAACACCGCCGCCGACCGAGTCCGGATCCCCTTTTTCAAAGGTCGCCTTGTCTCCGACCAGCACGCCGACCCCGAACGGGGCGTACATTTTGTGAGCCGAGAAAACCAGATAGTCGATCCGGCAGGCGGGGTCATGCGGTTTGACATTAACTTTCCGGTGCGGCACCAACTGCGCGCCGTCAACTAGAATCTTCGCGCCGATCTTGTGAGCCTCGCGCGCGAAGAAATCCAAGTCGTTGATATAGCCGGTGACGTTCGAAGCTCCGGTGACCGCCACCAACTTAATTCTGGAGCCGAATTTCTGGACCAATTCGCTGAAGTGCTCTTTGGAGATCGTGCCGTCGTGATGCAGCCCGACATGTTCGACTCGCGCCACCCGGCGCCACGGGAGTTCGTTGGAGTGGTGCTCCATCAAAGTGGTCAGTACGACATCGGTCTTTTCCAGCCCAAGCCGGTTGGCCAGCTTGTTGATGGCCTCGGTGCTGTTCTTGGTGAAAATAACCACCTGGGTGCGAAGATCGGCGCCGATAAATTCGGCCGCCATGTCGCGTGATTTCTCAAAGATCCAGCTTGATAGCTGCGACTTGAAGCCGGTTCCGCGGTGGACATTGGAATACCATTTCAAAAACGACTGTACCGCCTCCGCAATCGGAGAAAAAGTCGGGGTGGAAGCCGCGTTATCGAGATTGATGTATTTTCTGGGACCGTGGAGAGTCGGAACGACCGTGTCGGCTCCGATCAAGAGGTGGGGAAGTTGATCGATTGTTAGTCTGTCATCTGCAATTGCCGTTGCTGTCCGAGGACACATATAACCTCCTGCTTACACCCAGGTACAACACATCAAGGGGTCGTTCATCGCGCTCGCCTGCCCGGACCTGCAAGTATAAGATACAACCCAATATAGGACAAAAAGTGCACGAGATAAAGGGAGAAAAGGAGCGCGTCGGCTCAGACGTTATTCAACTCGTGGAGGTACTTGTCAGCCCAGAGTTCACGGCGGTGATGCTCGGCGGCATGATCCATGTACTTTTGCCCCAGATGCTCGCCATCGATTTGCCCCGATTTGAGCTGAAGGATCAGTTCCGACAACCGCCCCGGATCATCGGCCGGAAACGAAAGGGCCCCGCCGGCTTTCCGAAGCTCCCGAATAGCCTCACCGTCGCGTGAACCGAAGACAATCGGCCGTCCGGAAGCCATGTATTCGTACAATTTGGCCGGGAAGGTCCCCTGGGTGACCGGGACATCTTTGAGGCTTTCGATCAGGACGTTGCTGGTTTTGAGAAAATACGGAATGGTCTCAAGCGGCTGCGCCCCGGTGAAACAGACGTTCTTCAGGCCGTAGTCCCGGACCATCCCTTCCAGGGCCTGCCGCTTCTGGCCGTCTCCGACAAAGACAAAGCAGATATCCGGCTGGTCGGTCAACTGGCGGGCCGCTTCAATGATGGTCTCAAGCGAGTGAGCCCAGCCCAAGGTCCCAGCATACAGGACAAGATACTTGTTCTCCCATCCGAATTTCTTCCGGACTCCATTGTATCCGGCATCGACAAATTCGTTGCTGAAACCGGACTTGATGGTAACCACTCGTTCGGAGGGAAGGCCGTTGGCGCAGAGATACTGCTCGATTCCATCGGTGACCGAGACGATCCGGTCGGCCCGTCGATACAGGAAATGCATAAATTTCTTGAGGGTCCGGGTGAAGATTGAGCGGTTCAGATTCCCGAAATCTTCTGAGGACTCCGGCTGCAGATCCCGAATTTCGATCACGAGCTTGGCCCGGCGCAGCTTGGCGATCAGCCAGCCGATCATTGGGGTTGTCACCGGGGGGGTCGAGGCGATAACGACGTCAAATTTTCCCCTGATCCGAAACGAATTAATCAGACTAGTTAGTACAAATATAAGGAAACCGATCATTCGTCGGCCGGGATATCGGTTTGAGGCCGGCAGAACCCAACTTCGATACACTTTGACGCCGTCCATTTCCTCTTTGTAGAAGAAATGCCCGCGATATTTGGGGGGGACAACGCCGTCGGGGTAGTTCGGGATGGCGGTCGACACAGAGACTTCGTGGCCATGGCGCACGAAATAACGCCCAAATTCAAAGAGACGCCTTACGGCCCCTCTTTCCGGCGGAAAGTGTTGTGTGACGATCAAGACGCGCATAGATGAGTCCAAGAATAGTAACGGTTTTTTGAGTAGTTGGCAAGTCAATAATTTTCAGGCATGGCTCATTGGGCCGTTGTGCCAAAAGGACTTGACAAGACTATGGAGAGTAGGATATCCTTGTTGTCGGAATTTTAACCGGACGAAATTACATTCAATTTCGTATAAGGTAAAACAGAACGTTCAAGGAGGTAGTTTAATGAAAAAGCACTTCACCGTCATGAGCGTCCTGCTAGTGGCCGTGTTAATCCTGCTCGCATCAATGGTAATGGCTCAGGACAAGCCGAAGGCGACTTATGTAGGAGACAAATCCTGCAAGATGTGCCATTCGGCTCAGTGGAATGCCTGGTCCAAGACCAAACACGCATCGGCGTGGTCCGCGCTGAAACCGGAAGAGCAGAAGAAAGCCGAATGCGCCGGCTGTCACGAAACTGGCAAGACTGCTGCTGACTCGATGCTCACCAATGTTCAGTGCGAAGCTTGTCACGGCGCCGGTTCGGAATACAAAAAGCCGACCGTTATGTCCGCGTCAAAATTCAAAGCCGATCATGACGGCCAGTTGAAAGTGGCGCTTGCGGCGGGTCTGACTTTTCCGCCCACCGAGGCTAATTGCCTGAAGTGTCACAAGAAAGAGGGAAATCCGAATTTCAAGGAATTCGATTTCGCCAAAATGAAAGATCTCGTCCATCCCGTGGCTGCTCCGGCTACCGAGAAGAAGTAGAATCAAGATCAGCTATCTTTTGAGGCGGTCCTTCGGGACCGCCTTTTTTTTGACCTGTTAACCGTTTTTCCCCGCCGGCGTCTTATTTGGAGTTAGGCAGATGGGCACCGCAAGAGCGGCGCCGCTGCAGGAGGTCAAAATGATTGGACTAACGGACAATAAGACAATAGCAATACTGATGGCGCTGATTCTCACGATCCTGCTGGTCGCGCTGGCGGCGCCGAGCTTTCTGGAAAGGAGTATCTCATGGATACTTTCGTTACTTCTCGGCTTTCTGATGTCTTGACGATCCTGATTGTGCTTAGCTTCGTCGCCTTCCTGTTTTGGCTGGGGCACCGGGCCTACCGCGCTCACATGGAGGCGCGCATGCGCCGGGCCGAAGGGTTCAACCGGCTGCTGGACAAATTCGGATCGGCCAAGGAATTTACTGACTTCCTTCAGACCGAGCAGGGAAAACGGTTTGTGGAAGATCCGTTGCCCGCTCCACGCGGTTCGACCCACCGGATTATTCGCTTTGTCCAAACCGGCATTGTCCTGATCGGGCTGGGGATAGCGTTCTTCTTCAATGCCTACCGTCTTCGCGACGCCACCGAAATACGCTATACCTCGCAGGCGAGTGACTGTGCGTTCTGGGGAACATTCAGCGTGGCGGTCGGGCTGGCGCTTCTGTTGACCGCTGTGGTATCCTATATTCTGGCACAGCGCTGGCATTTGATGAACGGCAACGGAGGCCGGAGTCATTGATCCGATGGCAGATGCCGCGGTCCTGCAATTTTTCGGCCGGCTGGCTCAAAGCCGGCCCCTTGCGGAAAATGGTGCGTGCGTGAGCGATGAAACCCGGTTCGAAACTTTTTATGAGAGTACGCGAAAGCCGCTCTACGGTTACCTGTTTCGGATCGTCAGCGATACCGCTCTGGCCCAGGATCTCTTCCAGGAAACGTATCTTCGGTTCCTCAAGGCGGAGCGCAAACCGATGGACGACGCGACCCAGCGAGCCTACCTGTTTCGGATTGCCGCGAATCTTGTCAACGATCATTTTCGGAAACACAAACGGGAACGTGCGGGAATGACTGAGTTGTTGACCGAGGCATCGGAAGTTCCGGATGTTCCGGCCGATCCGAGGCCGGTCAACAAAGCTCTGGAGCAGCTTTCCAAACAGAATAAGGCGCTGCTCTGGCTAGCCTATGTCGAGCAGTTCGATCATATAACAATAGCCGAGATGCTTGGTGTGCAGAAGGGCTCGGTCCGGGTCCTGCTATTTCGGGCCAAACAAAAGATGCTCTCTCTGTTGAGCGGAGAGATCGACAAGTCGTAGAGGTCATAATGGAACAGATGGATTGCCAATTTGAGTCCGAGGTCGTCAAGGCCGCCAAATCCGGTCTCTGGCCTGATGCTCTCAAGCAGCATGTAGCAGGCTGTATCTTCTGCCAAGGGACTGTGGCACTGTGCGAATCGTTAGCCGGGTTGGCCGATGAGACGGTTCTCCCGGCTTCGCTACCAAACGCGCGCTTGATTTGGATGAAGGCCCAGGTCCTGAAGAAACAGAAGCGCGCCGCCAAACTCGAACTGTATTCCCGAATGGGGCTCGGGGTCTGCGTGTTCATGGGAGTTTCGGCACTGGTTGAATGGAAAACAACCTGGCTCAGCTCACAAATTGGTCTGCTTCAGGGTGGGCCATCGCATAGTTGGACGGGGCTTATTATGTCCACTCTGCCGTTCACCGTAACCGGCATACTCATGCTGATTATGAAATGGCTGCTGTCGGATCACCGAGAGACAGGGTTGATTTGAGGGGACGAGGTTCCCGGTTATCCCGCGGTGGACAGCGGGAAAGTCCGGACTGAGACCCAGCTCCGGCTCGCCACCGGCGCAATCAAATCGATCGCCGGCGCCATAAATGATTCCTCGAACAAGTACGGCACAATCTGTTCTTTGACCAGCACCACCCGGTGCTGGGAGATCTCGCGCGCCACTGTCACATGGGGCCAGAAGCTTTTATAGGGAAGGGCCAGATCGAGCTGGGAGTAAAGGCACTTGTACAGTTCGTCAAGGGCCGGACTCTTCTTCACGCTCCAGTAGATGACCGGGAACTCCGGATAGAAATCGCCGATGGAATGCAGGTCGATCTTCAGCGAGTCGAGCTGCTGGATCGTCTTTTCGATTGCGTCGGCGATGTCATTCAAAGGGCGCCGGGTCTCGAACGGGAAGACGACCGTGATATGAGACTGGATGGCGGAATAATCAGGATCATAGCGTTCCCTAAGCGGGGCGATGACACGGTCAAGATGTTCCGGCAGCAGGACAACGACCGCGTAATTATTGACATCGTCCCGGCTGGTATCGGCACTGTGATAACCTAAAGGCATATCTGTAAACTCACTTTTCGTTCAGGCGCTACTTGTAGAAAAGGATTTCGATTCGTCGGTTTTTGGCCCGGCCTTCGGCGGTCTGGTTGGAGGCCGAGAAGTCCGTCTCCCCCCGCCCGACCGTTTTGATTCGGTCCGAAGGGACACCGTCGATCACGAGGTACTCTTTGACCCGATTGGCCCGTTTCTCCGAGAGTTTCTGGTTGGCTTCCTCGGTCCCGATATCATCGGTGTAGGCGTTTATTTCCAGTTTGTAGTCAGGCACTATTTTCAGTATCCGGGCCAGCTGTTCCAATTTCGTTTTGTTCCTGGGGTCAACTTCAAAGCCGCCCGGATCGTAGTCAATATACAACACCATCGGCTTTCCGAAAATAGTGACATCGGTACAGCCGTATTTGTCCACTGGAATCCCCTTGAGCGTATGCGGGCAGTCATCAAGGCCGTCCGGTACGCCGTCGCCATCGGAATCAACCGGGCACCCGACGGAGTCAACCAGCGCGCCGATAGGGGTATGCGGACAGGCATCGAGATAATCCGGAACTCCGTCGAAATCCTCGTCGACCGGGCAGCCGTGCACATCGACAAATCCTCGCGCCTCAGGAGGAGTATTGGGGCAATCGTCAAGCCCATCCGGGACGCCGTCACGATCGGAGTCGAGCGGGCAGCCGGTGGCATCAACTACGGCGCCGCGCGGCGTGTTGGGGCATTTATCAAATTCGTCCGGGACACCGTCACCATCGCTGTCGAGCGCCGAAGTGAGCGGCTTGCCGGGACCGTTGCCGGTTTTGTCTTTCCAAGCCAAATCGGAACGCCACTTTTCTTTGGAGACACCGCCTCCCAGGAGAACGTTGAACGAGAGGGCAGAACCGTACATCCAGCGGTCCCGCTTGTCATTCACGGATTTATCAAATTCCGCTCCGGCATTCGTGAGATAGTCGGCGCTGACCGTGAGATTGATCGAGGTACTCCGGGACGGCTGGATCATCAAACGCACGAGCGCCGTGCCGAGCAGTTCGGAGGCCTTGAAATCAATCGACGGAGAACGAACTCCCTGGACTTTGTAGGTCGTGTCTCCCCGGGGAGATAACATATTCCAGTTCAAGAAGCCGCCCCCTGCCCCCAAATAGAGATGAACGGCCCGACCTGAGGAAAAGAGGCGATAATTGAGCGTGCCGACCATCCGGAGCCCTTTGAGATCAACGGCACTGTCGGCGGCGGTGGCGTACGGATAGACGGAGCTCGAGAGTTTGCCGAAATCTGCATCGATAAAGAAAGCCCAGCGGTCGGACAGCTTGTTTCCGATGCTGGCATTAAAGAAAATTGGCTTATTGAACTTGTAGCCTGATCCCCCGGTGAGACCGACCGGTCCGGCTCCCACTCCGAGCGAGTAACGGAATTCCTGTCCTGCGCCGGCGCCCGCGAACAGCACCAGTGCGGCAAGGAGGATTGCTCCCTGTTTCGCGCACGACCGAATTTTGTCAGATCTCGCCGCCATCAGAGTTTACCGCATTAATACAGTTTCCGAATTTCCACGCCCGAGTAATAGAACGGAATGATCCGGTCAAACGTCCAGCCCTTGCGGGCCAGGCCGATGGCGCCGCACTGGCACAAGCCGACCCCGTGGCCGTAGCCCGAGCCTCTCACTTTGATCCCGGTGATCTTGTCCCGCTGGGCTCGCAATAGTTCGACATCAAATTTGTCCGACGGAAGAATCAGGTCGGGACTGGAAGCGCGGCCAATGACCCAGCGAATCCGGTCTTTGTAAAATCGATAGGTATCGTTCTGCGTGCGGATTACAATTTTCGAGACGCGGCCGCCGGAAGTGCGCTCGGTGATGGCGATATCTTCGATCGGAGCGAGCCTGATTTCCCGGCCGCGGTCGCTGGAAAGGTACTGCTCGATTCGCCCGCGAAGCTGCGGCTCGGTGAAATCTTCTTCCCAGCGGTAATACTTGGACCACGAACAGGCGCCGCTGTCGGCAACCGGCTTGAGATACGGTTGAACCGGTTTGTCCCAGACTTCCTGAATATTGTCCGTCATCCCGCCGCAGGTGGAATGGTAGTAGGCATTGATGTAATCATCATGATACATGACGACCTGCCCGGCGGTGGCCTCGATCGCCCGATCGACCAGGCGGTTCTCTGATTCCATGCCTTCGTAGATCTGATCGACCGTAGTCGCTTTCATGTCGTACGGTTCCTGGCCGTACTGCTGAAGGTGCCCCATGGCGTACGTTCTCGCCGCAACAGCCTGCGTTTTGATGGCTTCGATTTCATCATCGCTGCGCGGACCGATCTCCGGTGGCACCACTCCCCGCAGGTAATCTTCCATGTAGAGAATGTTGACCAGTCGCACGTTATCGCCGTACGGCAGAACTTTGACGATTCCCCGGTACCGCTTGCCATCGAGTCTGACATGAGAACCGTTGCCGCGCGGAATGAAGTTGACTTCGTCCGACCCTTCCTGGATGACATCCCCCCGGTTATTCACGACTCGGAGCCGGGTGCCGTAGATCGAGACCGTGATCTCCTGCGCCGCGTAGTAGACGGTTTGCTGGCCCCGATCGAGACACTCGATGGCCAGCGAGCCTTCGGCATCGACCTTCACCCGCACCTGGCTTTCTACCAGCAGGACGCGTACAAACGGGACCCGAATAATCGGGGTGAGGGTTTCTTCGTTGATCCCCGGAATGGCGGCACAGCTCCAGAGGAGAACAATGAGCATGGCCGCAAAACTCAACTGGAGCGTGAGGCGAATGATATTTTGGACCTTCATCCCGGTTATCCTGTTCAGCTTCCCTGCTTGACCGATATCGGGGGCTGCGCGATGCGCCCGAGGATCGGCCGGAGGTTTTGTTTTGCGCCCGGATAGAAGAGGGTCCGAAGCGGTATTGATTTCAGGCAGGCGTTCCCCATGACCGCGTACGAGGCTGCTTCCAGCAGCCCGGGATTCATCCCCAGCGCGGCGACGGTCGTGACCTCGATGGTTGGCAAAGCCTCCTGCAATCGTCGTCGCAGAAAGCTGTTGTATGCGCCTCCGCCGGTCAAATACAATTTCCGAAGCGACCGGTCTTTTCGGATGATCGGCTCGAGGTGACGGCAAATGCGGGAGACCGTGAGTTCAGTGGCGGTGGCCAGGAGATCAGGCGCCGATAAATGCAGTTTGTGTCCTTCGGCAATTATCCGGTCACACAGGGCTGCGCCGAACTGCTCCCGCCCGGTTGACCGCGTGGCTGGAGCCAGAGTTCGGTCCGAGGCTAATAGCGTCAGGAGGCGGTGCGACGGTTGTCCCGCCTTCGCAAGAGCGCCATTCTTGTCGTAGTTCTTGCGAAATAAACGTTGTGTGAGCAGATCGGACAGAACGTTTCCGGGTCCGGAATCGGCAGCTTCGGCACGCGCCATCTGGCCGCGCGGAAAGTAGAAATAATTCGCCATCCCCCCGATATTTAGAATGACCCGGGATTCCATTCGAGAGCCGAGCAATTGACCGACCGCCGCTACCGTAATGGGGGCTCCCTCGTTTCCAAGGGCGACATCGGCCTGTCGAAAATCTCCGATGACAACTTTACCGGTCAAACGGGCGATCTGATCGAGCGATCCAAGCTGCAGCGTTCCATGAACGCGATGACCGGCAAGACGGATCTTTTGGGGCAGATGCCTCACGGTTTGTCCGTGTGAAGCCACGGCATCGACGCGGATACCTTTTCGTTCCTGGGACGCGATGAATCGCTGGGCGGCCTGTCCGAACAATTGACCCAGGAGATTATCGAGGTGAACTATTTGGTCTATTTTTATGTTGGTGGAATCGGCGGCGCAAAGGACAAGCTCGCGGACCTGGCTTGAATAGGACAGTTTCCTCCCGGCGATAAGGGTCGCTTTGCCGAGGGCGGTGAGGCGCACGAGAGCCAGATCGATTCCATCGGCGGAGGTGCCGGAATTGATGCCGAGAACCGTGAGCGATTTCCTTTTCGCCAACTGCTGAAGTGTCATCCTATTTCATTACGGAGCGGCCGAGCCTGAATTTCACTCCGGCAATCCTATCAAGTGAAGTCATAACGCGCTGCGGATCGATTTCGCCGCGGCGGCCCGCCTCGCAGAAGTAGTCAAAGGCTTGCATGGAGGCCTCGGCGTCCTGTCCGAAGAGGAGCAGATCATGTCCGGCATTAAATGCGGCTACGGCGCGCTCGCCGATTTCGCCGAGAGTCGAGGCCCCTTTCATACATAAGTCATCGGTTATGACCGGACCGTCGAAATCCAGTTCCTCCCGAAGGAGCTTGGCCACGATCTTCTCGGAGCCGGTGACAATCCGGCTATCGAGCTGAGGCAGGAGGACATGGGTTGTCATCACGAGATCAACGCCGGCGGCGATGCCGGCCTCAAAGGGGACTTTCTCCCGCTGTTCCCAGAGCAGTTCATCGCGCTCGATCCGGGCGACATCGTGATGCGGATCGATTACGGCCTCCCCCAATCCGGGAAAATGTTTCAGGCACGAAAGCAGACCACTCGTTCGGGCGACCTGCACCGAGGCTTCCACGAACTTTGCCACGATCTCAGGATCATCGCCGAAGCAACGATCCCGCAGCACGCTGTTTTTCGGATTGGAATAGAGGTCGGCCACCGGAGCCAGATTCAGATTGATCCCCATCGCCTCCATATAGACTGCGGCGCGGGAGTATTGTTCGGAGAAGTGCTCCGGATCACCGGAGCGCCCATACTCCGAAGCGGCCCGATATTCGACCGGCGCTCCCTTGAGGCGGCAGACCCGGCCCCCTTCCTGATCGATCGCAATGAGAGGGACAAGGCGCGGGTAGCAGGCACGGATCCGCTCAATGTTTTGCCGGGCGATCTGATGAGTGGGACAGTTGTCGGAAAACAGGATTACGCCGCCGATCTCTTCTTCCTGGAGAAATTCCAGGAACGAATTGGATGGTTTCTCCCCTTTGAAACCGATCACGAACAACTGCCCTGCCTTCTGCCAGATTTCCGTCATATTGTCATCCTTCATACGCCGAACTCCCCGTGGGCGGCCTCAAATAGTGCAGACCAGATTCTTCCCCGAGCCTTTGGCCCGATAGAGCGCCTGGTCCGCCACCGACACCAGATCTTCCTGCGACTTGCCGTTTTCGGGGAATGAACTGACGCCGACCGAAACGGTGATGCGAACCTTGCCGGCCTGGCCGCAATTTATTTCCGTATTCTGGACCGATTCGCGGATCCGTTCCCCGATGATCGAAGCTTCGGACTGCGGGGTCTGGGGGAGAATCACCACAAACTCTTCGCCGCCGTACCGCGCGAAAATATCCACATCGCGAATGCACTTCTTGATCACGCGCGACAGTTCCTTGAGCACCACGTTGCCGATTTCATGGCCATACGAATCATTCAGTTTCTTGAACCAGTCGATATCCACCATAATGAGCGACACCGGCAGGTCGTAACGCATGGCGCGTTTCTTTTCTTCCTGAAGTTTCTGGATGAAGTAGCGATAGTTAAAGGTCTCCGTCAACTCATCAATCGTGGTCAATTCCTCGGTCCGTTTGTGGAGCTCGGAGTTCTCCAGGGCGAGTGCCGCGGAGCGGGCCACGATCGACATGAATTGTACGTCCCGTTCCTTGAATTGGTCCGGTTGATTGTCTTCGGCGATAAGCAGGCCGTTGGTGTGACCGTGCGAGGTCATCGGCACGATCATCATCGAACGGGCATTGGCATCCAGACCCTGGTAATCCTCGCGGACTTTGACGTCTTTGAGCCGGACCGGTTCGTGCTGGTCGGCCACTTTTCTGATCAGGTCGGTCCCCTGGATTTCCAGCGCCTTCAAATGGAAGTTCTGCTTCCCTTCGACCGCCCGGGCGCGGTAGTAGAAACTGCCCCACTTGTCGCGGAAGATGACGCCGCAGGTCTGGTACTGAAGAGTCGAACTCATGATCCGCATGACTTCGCGAACCACCCCGTCGGTGTCGAGAATCGCCGCCAGAATACGGGTGTTTTCGTAAATCATCTCAAGTTGAGCCTGGGATCGCTCGAGTTCGGAAGTCCGCATGTTGAGGGTATCAAAGAGTTTGATCAGGCGCGTCTCGGATTTGCGCAGATAGTCCGAAACATAGGCGATCCCCAGATAAAGCGCCCAGAGCAAACCGAGTCGGATCGAGAGGTCGAAAGAATTACCGACTGTGATATCTCCCCAGATGATGAACATGTAGATGCCGGTTATGGCCGTGACGATCACGCCCGCCATCCAGACAGTGAGCAGGTAGGCCGCCACCGAGACCGTCAGGTAGTACAGCAGGTAAAACGAGGATTCCAGTCCGCCGGTCGAAAGGATATAGAGCGGGATAAAGAACAGGTCGTACACGATCGAGGACAGATAGGCGACCTTGATGTCGAATTTTCGCGTAACGGCCACGTAAAAGACGGCCAGATGGGCCAGATACGTGCCGGCAATAATTGACCAAATGAGCGGCTCGGTTTGGAGTTTTCCACCCACCACCATGAACCAGACCAGGCCGATCAAAGTCAGGACTCTGACCAGGAAATAGATGATATCGATCCGCGGAAGAAGAGTCTTGTTTCGATCCAGAAATAGCTTCATGCGTTTGGTCCGGCTAGTCTGTTCATATATCGACCAGAAACGGCGTTTATTTATTGGACCAAAAGGGTTTAGGGCGTTGGTAGGACCTAGGGATGACGAAGGAAGCGGCCGCTATGGGATCAACGAGTCAATCAGCATGAGACCGGGAGCCGTAGATTCCGGTTAACTGCCACAGCCGTACTATCTTACGACTGGCGGCGCACCGGTCCGGCGGCGGAAATACGACACTGCCAGAAAAAGCCCGGCCCCGAACAGAAATGATCCGAGTCCCATTTTGCCAAAGATGGCCCAGTCGGGCGATGTCCGCAGCACTGAATCATTCGGGTTCACCGGGTTGTAGTGAACGGAGACCCTGGCGCCGACCGGATAGGCCGCGGCAATGGTCTCGGCTTCCTGCCGCTTGATGTTTTTTCCGCCGAAGGCCGGCTCGTCCAGATCGGTGCTGTCGCGAAAGGTAGCGTTATTCACAACGTAACTATACACGATGTTGGCCCGCAGGGCCCGGTCACCGATCACGCGAGACTCCACGACTGTCCCGTCTGTGACCGGCCAGGCCTGGATAGTCGCGAAACTATTTAGGGCATGTATCTGCTGAGAGACAAGAAGCAGCCCAACGACCCAGAAGAGCACGCCGCCCGCGAAGACAATCGGCACGATGCGGAAGCTCCGCCCGCGCCACAGGATGGCAGTGATCACGCCGATCAGGCCGAAAACCGCCAGACAGAGAATTGCCACCAGTTGTGAGTGTTGTGCCATACAAAAATCCGTTCGAGCCAGGCCACCTAATATAGAGTCCGGGTTATTCCAGACAATCCTTTTAGATTGCTTTTTTCGTTGAAGGACGGCAACTTAACCTACCCCCCGGCGTACTCAATACTGTGAGTACCGGGTCAGGTCTTGAGATAATGAACCACAAAAGCAGACTTTCCAGCTTCTTCAGTTTTGTCATTTTGGCGGGCGCGCTTATGGCGTTTCCGCGACTCGCGGTCGCCTCCATTTTCAAGCATGACTCCACCGTCCAGATCAGTAATATCGAAGCGATCGACGACGATTATTACGTGTACGCGAATCGATTCCTGATGGACGGCGTGATCAACGGTGATCTGTCCGCTTTCTGCTACCGCATGGAGGTTCGAGGCGAAGTAGGGCAATCGGCCAATCTGTTCGCCCAGGGGGTGAAGATGGAGGGGAAGGTAAACGGCACCCTCCGGGTCTTCTGTCAGCAGGCAACGATCGACGGATATGTCGCGCGCTCGGCGCTGGTACTGGCGCCGGACATTGAGGTTGGCAAAAACAGCGTTATCGAGCGGGATCTGAACATCTATGGCGGCCAGGCAAGCGTCGAAGGAACGGTGAAAGGAAATCTCAAGGTTGAGTGCACCACCTTCGACTTAACCGGAGTGGTGGTCGGGAATGCCGATATCAACGCCGATCATATTACGATCACGCCACCGGCCTTGATTACAGGGAATCTGGTCTATACTTCGAAAAACAAAGCCCACATCGATCTCGATAAAGGGGTGACGGTAACCGGCACTACTACTTGGAATCTTCCCTCCCAAAAGACTGAGGAAACGTCCGGCAAAAACGCCGGTCTAACCGATCTGGTGGTGCGGATTTCGAGCCTCCTGGCGGCGTTTATCTTCGGGCTGGTTGTGGCGCGAGTGTTCCGCCCGTATGCCGAGGAGTCGTTCAACCAGTTGCACACGCGCTTCTCCACTACCCTGGCGGCTGGTCTTTTGGGAATTTTAGTGCTGGTACTCTGCATCATCGTTTTGGCGGCCTCGCTGGCGGCCATGCTGGCCGGATATCTGCTGATCAAAACCGGCCTGGCTCCGCTTGGATCGATCGTCCTGACCTTCTCGATTTTGATGGTTCCGGTCACCAGTTTCGTGACCGTAAGTGGCGCCATCATTTTGTATTCCGGCAAGATTTTGTGCGGGTTCGCCCTGGGACATATCATCATGTCACGCGCCCGTCCCGGAAGTCTGCTTCTGACCGGCTCCGGGCTTTTCGCCGGGCTGGTAATTCTCACGCTCCTGTTCGCCATTCCGTACGCGGGATGCATTTTCTACATAGCGGCCTGTGTGATCGGAGCCGGCGCCATTCTGCTGGGGATTAAGCACTGCCGCAAGGGAATCTGGGGCGCTGCGGCGGCCTTACCACCTGCGGGCGGACCGGTTGATTCCCAGGGTCAAGCCTGATCGCCGGAAATCGCGTTCCTTCAAATCGTTATTCTCTCCCTTCAACCAACCGCGAAACAAAAAGGGACCTTGTTGCAAGGTCCCTTCGAAATCTATGAAATGATGAATCAGTGAGCGGAAGTCGGTACAGCCGGCGTGATGTTGGTCGAGGAGGTTTGCAGGGCGCGAAGCGTTCGCTTGACCGGAACCGTGTAGCGGGACTGACGCTCGTCATTGAGTTGGAAAGTGAACGACTTCTCGAAGTCCTTGCCCGCCGCATCCTTGCTCAGCCGGATCATACCGTCGGCCGATTTCCCGGCATCGATGCTCTTGGGAAGCTCCACCTGAAAGTAATCCGACGAGTAAGAGATCAAATCGGTCTTAAGGGGCTGGGTAGTGACATTGCGAATCGTGAAACGGATCTCCGTTCTCGGCTTCTCTCCAAACTGGCTGATATCAAGTTTGTAGGGAGAGATGACGAGCGGAAAAGTCGAATCCGGTCTCTGCTCAACATTCGCCCGGAAGTGAATGATGTGCTCGCCAATGCTGTCGTTGAACGAGACGCGGGGAGTCTTCTCAACCGGGCCAATGTAGGAACCGGTGTTGAAAATGATCTCCAAGCGGGTGCTGTCTTTGGGGGCAAGCATTTCTTTGTCGATCGGCGCCTGGGTACAACCGCAACCGGGGGTCACCTTGACGATTTTCAAGGTATCGGTACCGACCGATTTCAGCCAGAAGATGTGAGAGATGTGGGCATTCTGTGGGACATAGCCGAAATCATACACAGTGTCCTGCATCATCAGTTGGGGGGCCGCCTGAAGCGAAGCGACACACAGAATTGTGAGGGCGGCTAAGGCGACAACTACTCGCATGGTCGTCATGATCAAATCCTCGTTTTGAGCCTGGGTATATGTTTTGTTTTAGTCCTTGTTGTACAATGAGAACGGCGAATGGTTCGAACGGTTCCCCCGGAGCAGGTCAGAGCCCGCCGGCTTTCCCGTTTCCCCGCGGATCGGAGACCGGGGTCATCCCGCCGGTCGAATCATAGGCGATCATCTGGACATCGCTCCAGGCCGGAATCTTCTCCACCCGCTCCCCTATCGCTTCCAGATCCTCCTTGGTCCCCGGCGCAAAACTGGCTTCCTCGAGTTGAATCTTGTCAGGGAGCCACTGGTGGTGATACCGGGGCTGGCCGATGACCTCGGACACCGGTCGGTGAAATCGAGTCACGCCGAGAATCATTTCCGCAACCACGGTGATGATTTTCGAGCCCCCGGGCGTTCCGACCACCAGGAAGGGGTGCCCCTGTTTCAAGACGATGGTCGGTGACATCGAGGAGAGCATCCGCTTGCCAGGTTCGATCTGGTTGGCCTCTCCCCCTACCAAGCCGTAGCTGTTCGGAACACCAGGCTTGACCGAGAAATCGTCCATTTCGTTGTTGAGCAGAAATCCGGCGCCGTCTACCACCAGTTTAGATCCGAAGGATGTGTTGAGGGTATAGGTGAGGGCTACCATGTTCCCCAGGCTGTCGCAGATCGAAAAGTGCGTGGTCTGGTTTGATTCAGGCTGGGGGGGCCGCCCCGGCATGATCTCTGACGCCGGAGTGGCATGATCGACATTGATGCGGGCCCGTCGCGCCTGAAGATACGGATCGGTCAGCATCCATTCGGGAGATCGGGTAAACTGCGGGTCACCGAAATAGACGGCACGGTCGGCATAGGCAAGCTTGGCGGCCTCACAAAACAAATGGATAAAGCTGACCGAGGTGGGTGTGAAGCGGGAGAAATCATACGGTTCGAGGAGCTTCAGAATATATCCGACCAGAATACCGCCGGAACTGGGCGGGGGAACGGAATAGAAGTCGAGGGAGTCAAAAGTGTAATGAACCGGCTCACGCCAGAGCGCCTGGTAGCTTCCCAGATCCTGCAATGTAATCAAGCCGCCATGAGCGGACATCGAGGCAACTATTTCACGGGCGATCCGGCCGGAGTAGAACTCGGAGGGATTCCCCGCGATGAGCTTTAGCGTGGCGGCCAAATCCTTCTGCAGGAAGCGATCCCCGACGCGCAGAGCTTTGCCGTCCGGAAAGAAATGCCGCTGGGTTTCGGGAAAAGTACTCAGAGCTCCGGCATTGTCCGAGAGCGCATTGGCCAGATAATCATCGACGATCAACCCGGTGTCGGCCAGTTTCATGGCCGGTGAGACGAGCGTCTCCCACGGGAGGGTACCGTACTTCTGCCAGAGCTCATGCAGTCCGGCAACGGTTCCAGGAACGCCGGCCGCTTTGGCCCCGAGAGTTGACATATGCGCTATAACCTGGCCGCCTGAATCCAAATACATCCTGGGGCCGGCCGCCGCAGGAGCAACTTCGCGAAAATCAAGGGAAGCAACTTTCCCGGTCTTCCCGTCACGGATGACGGCGAACCCTCCACCGCCGATATTCCCCGCTTCGGGATGGCACACGGCCAGGGCAAAGCCGACCGCGACGGCGGCATCGATCGCGTTGCCGCCCTGAGAAAAGATCTGCAGGCCGATATCGGTGGCCATCGGGGAAGCGGTGGCGATCGCCGCTCGGTGATAAGCAATTGGAGTTTGGGCCCCGCGCCCGGAGGAAGCGCCTGCGCAGAATAGCAGCGTGAAGAAAAGAGATACCAGACAACCGTTCCGGACCAGCCGTCGGCTAACCGGGAATCCGATTCCGAACGGAAGCAAAGGCTCTCCCCTCATGTTCGAGCCGCAGACTACTTTCTTTCTACCAGGAAGATGAGTCCGTCGGGGAAGAGCACTTTGAACGGCATCCCTTCTTTCAAATCCTTCGCCGTCGTTTTGATCACCTCGGGGGTCTCGCCGCTCAGGATGTTGCTCAATTTGAGCTGCGCGGCATTGAATCCCATTTCCTTGAGATCAGCCTTTACGATGATTTCTTTGGACCGGGTGTCGAATCCGTCGGAGAGCTCGCCGGGAGGCGGGACTACCACAAACAGGATTCCTTTTTTCTCACCGCACTGGAAGGAGACATCGACCGACGGATCATTGCACCAGACATGCGGGGTGATCCCCTCGCCGGCAAGCAGCGATTCGACATAAGAGAGTTTCTGATGATTTCCGCCCGAGGCAAAATCGTATGCCAGGAAATAGAGCGTCCCTTTGAAGCGATTGGAACTCACCGCGATCAGTTTGGTCCCCTCGGTCACCAGCTTTTTGACTTTGCCGTCATCGGATGTCCGAATCGAGCCATAGATGTAACTCGGGAACGTGCCGTTCTTGTGAGTGATCGTGCCGATGTGATAATCCACCGTAGTTTTGATGCGGAAATGGTTGGACAGGACGACGCACTCTTTCAGGTTTTCATCGTAGCGCGGCATCAGGCCGCACATCACGATGGTCACTCCGGACCGGGCGAGTTCGACGATCGCCTCCTGGTCTTTTTCCGGCATGATTTCGGTCGACGGGACAAACACGGCCTTGTACGTTTTGAGCGAGTTGATGTCACGATTCTCGCGTATGCCGTAGTGAACCTTCAGGCGCATCAGATCGCGGCAGAAGCCCACTGTGGTTTCGTCCATCAGGCGCGGGACGTAGGTAAATTCCTTGGTGCTCGAGGTCCGTTTGAGCCAGTAGTACATCCGGTTGACGAGAATGACGACTTCGGACTTGAAATCCATTTCATCGAAGCCGAGCGTTGAAATCGCCAGATTGAAATTTTTCGATACTTCGTAACCGTCGGAAATCGTGCCGTCCTGGTGGAGCGGTGCGCCGTACCAGTAGTCGCGGTCGACATACATGTAGTGATTCATCCCCTTGAACCCGGCCGCCATTCCGGCGGCAAAATAGAAGCGGCGGGTGTTGTCGGCGATCGGCGCGATTTCACTTTCGCGTCCCGGATTTCCGGCGGCGGCGCCGGAAGTAAATGATCCGGCGAAGGCAAAGCCATATTCCGACTTCAGGTAGCGGGCTTTGCTGGCCAGGTCGAAATAGCTGCCTTCGGGAAAGACATTCGCTCCGATAAACGGAGAGCGATCGGACGGTACGACGTTGTGCGCCGGTATCAATTCGCCGGGGGGGAAATAGAGCGACCGAAAGAGGAGCGGTTCGACCGTATAGGACTTGAAAGAATCCTCGAGTATCTCAATATACGTATTGAGCATATACTCACGGAAGGCCATCCAATCGAGTATTTTGGGATAGTCTTCGATACTCAGATCCTTGAAGGAGCGCGGCGGTTGGACGGCCTCGAATCCTGAGTTCTTCTCGTGATAGCGGGCATTGAGCTTCTTGATGTCCCCGTACAATGTTTCCAGGAACGGACCAAAATAGCGCGCCAGCACATCCGGGTTGTAGTCGGCTTTGTCCGGGTCGAGGAGCCGTCCGAACGAAGTCTCGTAATCCAGCTCGACCATGAAAATCGGGCCGCGCGGATGAACATAGTTCTTGGTGGTCTCGATGAACGCCTTAAAGTAGTTCTTCAGATGAAAGCCGAAATTGGGATGCAGGTAGCTCGGCAGGTAACCACCTTCCACACCGTACTGATCAGGAAGTTTGACCTCGGCGCCGGAGGCGTCCCGCGCAAATAATTTGATGTCATTGAAGAGATATTTCGGCAGTCCGCCATACGGAAGCTGACCGGCTACCCAGGGTCCCGGCCTGAGAATCACCTTGAAGGCGAACTCGCGGGCAAGTTCCAGAAAGACAATGAGGTCCTTCTTGGGGTCATGGAACCCGTTGAAGTCTATGTACTTGCTGTCATCCTGGTGTATGTTCCACGGGACCGCCGTGGAAATGATGCGGAACCCAGCCCGTTTAATCCGCTCAAAACAGATCGACCAGTACTTCTTGTCAATCCGAAAGTAGTGGAGTTCGGCTGAGTACGGCTGGTATGTCTCTTTCCCGATCGAAAACTTGTTACCGATCACACCAAGCATATAAGACCTTATATATCAATAGGTTACGTTTCAACTGTTGCTGTGTAGAATGTTATGAGTAACCAAATCCTCTCCCAAAGTCAAGAAAAATCGTGTAAAATTATATTATACAACAGCTTAACTTGGCGCATTTCACCCGCCTGATACAAAAAAGAAGACCCCCGCGTAGGCGAGGGTCTGCACAAATTCAGTCGATAGGAGTCAGTGCTACTTCAGCATGACCATCTTCTTGACCTGTACAAATGTACCGGCTTCGAATTTGTAGAAATAGACTCCAGAGGCAACCTGGCTCCCGCCATCGTTGCGGCCAGACCAATCAACCTGATACTTGCCCGGCTGCATAGCCTTGTTGATGAGGGTCGTGACTTTCTGTCCCAAAACGTTGTAGATCGAAAGCTTGACCTCAGATTTCACCGGAACGTCGAAGTTGATCTTGGTGGTCGGGTTAAACGGGTTGGGATAGTTCTGGCTGACCGCAAAAGAGTGCGGCAGACCGTTATCCCGTTCGTTGACACCGGAGGCAGCGTTGTAAAGAGTGAAGCAGTATCCGCCTACACCCGGTACGCCGGTGACATAGGCCGGAGCTCCGGGCATACTGTCGGCAAAGACCGGATAGTAGTTGGTCAGCGGACCCGGATCAACCCAAACCCAGGTATTGCCGGGGAGCGTGAATTGAGTATCAATGCAAATGTGCTTCCCGTGGTTGGCCGCTGCCGTGGAAGAAGGCATCCAGATTTTGGCGGCGTACACGGTGTCAGTGTATCCGATCGGCAGACCATGGGTGCCGTTGTTGGCAGCACCGAGGAAGGCAATATGCCCCGGGCCGTTGGGCGGGTCAACCGGGAGGGTCGTGCCTGGCGGGGTGTACTCATAGTACGCGCAGGCCGTGAGGAAGTACTGCGCAAGTTTGCTTTCGCCGGCGACATACGGCCCGCACGAATCGACCGAGATCGAATCCCACTGAGCGCCATCAGGACTCGCGAAGACGAATCCGTTAGACATGTTCATCTTGTGGCCGGTGTTATTATTGACCCCGAATACAAACCGCACATTCTGTCCGGCTGTCAGGGTGTCACCCCCGATCAAGCCTTCGACACTTGAGATCGCCACTATTCCGGAGTTGGCGGCAAAGGCGCTGCCGGCAGCAAGCAGCAGAGCCGCCGTGCCCAGCAACACCAGAAAACGAGTTGTTCGCATGATCTACTTCTCCTCTAATTTCATTATCGAGTATTCCAATTCCGCTTGGTCTGTCAATTCCTCAAGCCTAATCACGTATGACTGTTCTTCAGGAAACTCCAGTGAGGAAAGGACGCTAAAGCGCGCTTGGGCGCGCAACGAAATCCTTATCAATAGTTCGAGCCTGGCACCTCCCTGCGACGCATGGTTCGCCGGGTATTTTCCCGTAATTTCTCTTAAGTTAGTAACGCGAACTTAAGATGTCAACAGTTCGGACGTCAACAAAAAAAACCGTCTAACTAGTTACAACAAAACAGGGTGGGGAAAGGTCCCCACCCTGGAAAAATCAGCCTAGTTGCCGGGAGGAGGCGGCCCGCCCGTAAGATAAGAGACCAGATAGCTGAGATCCCCGATGTCGATGGATCCGACACCGTTGACGTTTCCGCCGTACGGATCCACAATCGGTGAACCCGTGGTGAGATACGAGACCAGGATGCTCAGGTCACTAAGATCGACCCCGCCGCTGCCGCAGAGTACTTTGCCTCTCCGGCAGGCCCTGATCACGACTTTGCCCGGCTTGTAGACCGGCCAATAGTTCCCCCACAGGCTGGTGATGACCGGCTTGAATTTACCGCCGGCCCCCAGTGACAAAGTGTCGATCGGGATGACCGCGCCGCGGGTGGCGGTGGGTGGAACGCTGATGAACAGCTTGAGGATAGTTCCTGATCCGGGCATCAGGTAGGCATAATGGCCGATCGGGCTGGGGGTGAACCCGATAGCATACAGGTTGGAAAAATTGTCGTAATTGTCATACGATACTTGACTAAAAGCGGCAGAGCGGGTCCCCACCACCGAGAATGAATCCAGACTGAGACCCTCGGAGTTCGTCAGATAGAAGGGGAGCTCCATATACTGCATTTGCGAAGTATTGGCGAGGTAGACGTTCACAACTGCCTCTGAGCCAGGATTAACCATCACCGAGTCGATCTTGAGGGTATCAGCCCGAACCCACAAATAATTCTTCAGATGTTCCTCACCCAAGCCGCGCGGCTCTGTGATCTTCAACCCCACGTTGTACATGCCGGGGGTGGTGTACTGATGAGAAGGATTTTGCGAAGTCGAACTGTTGCCGTCTCCAAAATCCCAATTCCAGGTGGTGGGGGAATTGGGGGAATGATCGGTGAAGTTGACGGTCAGAGGTACATTTCCTTGATCCAGATCGCTGGAGAATTTGGCATTAGCCAGGGCGCTGAGAGCGCGGAAGGCGTTGATCCGCCCGGAACCGAGTTGTCCGATCAGGCTCGGGTTCTGGGCGTCAATATTGTCGGCCGTATTGACCAGGATGGAATCCACCGTCTTGCGGGACAGGGACGGCATCATGGACCGAATCAGTCCGCTCAAAGCCGCTACATGGGGAGCCGCCATGGAAGTACCCGAGAAGACGGCCGTGCCCGGCGTATAGGCGTTCGAGACCGTGGAGAGAATCTGGTCGCCGGGGGCACTCACCGTAATCCAGGTTCCGAAGTTGCTGTAGGAAGCTCTCTGGTCCAGGCTCGTGGTGGCGGCCACACTGAGTACGCCCGGAATCATATCCTCGGCCCCCTGATTGTCGGCGCCGTCGTTACCGGCGGCGTGGGCAAAGGTGATGCCCGCGTTGACGGCATTGAGGATGGCGTTGTCCAGCGGGCTGCTGAAACCGCCTCCGCCCCAGCTCGCATTGATGGCGTTGGCATGCATCAGAATCGCATAATTGATGGCATCGGCCAAATCGTTGGAATTGAGAGTCCCCTGACCGGTACTGGTCGAGCCGCCGGCGCGCAGACACATGATCTTGCAGCCACCGAACGAGCGGCTCCCGCCGAACCATCCGCCCGCCACGCCCGTGACGTTGAGATTATTGTTGTTCATGGCAGCCACAATGCCGGAGCAATGGGTGCCGTGACCGTTGAAATCACTGGGATCATTATCCCGAGTGCAGCAGTCTTCGCCCGGGGCCGGGCTCGGAATTGAAGTCACAAAGTCATAACCGATCAGATCGTCGACGAATCCGTTGGCGTCATCATCGATGCCGTTCAGATCGTCCACATCCCACACCACACCGTTGTGGTTTATGTCTTCGCCCGGGTTGACCCAGATATTGCCGGCCAGGTCGGGATGCTTGTACAATACGCCGGTGTCAACGATAGCGATTTTGATCGAGTCGGAGCCGGTGCTCAGATCCCAGGCGTTGTACATCTGCGGATCGGGACCGGGCGGCGACATATTCCATTGGTTCATATACTGAGGGTCGTTCGGCGTGGCGTCGATATAATACTGCCAGACCGGTTCAGCCATCCGGATATTGGGGTTCTGCGTGAGTCCCTTGATCACGACATCGAGCGGGAGGGAATCCGGAAAAGAAATCTCATAGTACCGGGTCAGATCGTACATGCCGGAATTCACCGCCGGCCGCTTGACGTTGGTGAAGATCGGGTGCAGGTCGTTCACGCCGAAGCCGGTCATAAGTTGATCCACCGACGACAGGCCGGTACTCACCGAGCCGAATCCGCGCTGGAATTTGCCGGTGCTGACGTTGTCCTCGAACTGGACCGTCAGTTTTCCCGGGACTTTGGTGGCTTTGGGGGTCGGTTGACCCGGTTGCACCAGCGCCGATGCCACCGAAGAGAAGAGCAAGCAGAAACAGGCGCATAGCGGGATCGCCCAATGCAGAGTCTTTGACAAACGAATCATGCCGATACTCCAGGGTATTGTAAGGTAATGGTTGTGCTTCAAGTTGTGCCTTTACTCAGTATCTACGACAAAATGCCGCCGGCGCTTGAGCGCAAAGTCGGTTGTTTCCGACGCTCAGACAGGCACCGATCAGTTCGCGTTAAGCAGCCGGGAAATTGTGAGGGCAAGCAAGAGGTAACCAAAACCAATCGGAATGATAGATTCACCGGCCGTATTTCTAATATACGCGATCAGGCCCCCTGAACAAGACAAAAAAAGCCACCCTCGGATGAGGGTGGCTTTATGTCTAGAGGGTCGGATGACTCATCATGGACAGTTGACTAAGACGAAACCGCCTCCTGTCAGGTAGCTGACCAGAGCGGAGAGGTCTCCCAAGTCGATTGCGCCTGAGCCGTTGACGTTGGCTTCATCAACGCAGCAGATCACGAAGCCGCCGCCCGTCAGATAGCTGACCAGAGCGGACAGGTCTCCGAGGTCGATGGCGCCCGTGCAGTTGACGTTACCGCGTTTTCCGACGCAGCAGCTTCGGCAATTGCGGACCCAGTAGTTGGCCCACTTCTTACCTTTGTCTATGACCGCTTTGAGCGAATCAAGACCGGCGGCCGCAGTGGTCGCCTTTCTCACCACACCCATGATCGAGTAGACCGTGAGCGTGTCGTGAACGGTGGCCGGCAGGGTCCAACCGGTGGCTGGAGTCGGCGGATTCACGTTGGAGGCCTTGTACGTCAGCACGGTATGGAGGTCGGTGATTCTCGTTTCTTTCGAGTATCCCGGAGCCTTCATGTTGGTGTACAGCTGGATCGGTACAAACCCGTTGGCCGGATAAACAAACGAATCGTTCGCCGCGGTGTAGCCGCCCCAGAGGGTGTCAGTCATCGCAGTGGAACAATCGTTGGTCATACCCTGGACGATCAGGGCCGTGCCGCCATAACGCAGAGCGTTGTTGGCGCAATCGTAACCTTTGGTGCTGATCGTATCGGAGGATTCAAAACCTTCCTGATAGACCAGGCGCCGGGTGGCGTCGAAGTTACCATAGTTGTTCGACGTGCCGGAGTCGGTCGGGATGTCCCAATCGTAGGCTTCGCCGATGTACAGGCTGTCCACTTTGGCGCCGGCCGTGGTCGGGAAGATCTGCATCTTCTCGATAACGAAGCTGTTGGTATCAGCGGAGGTCTTCGGCGCGTACCAGGTCTTTTCGACCTTCAACAGGGAGTCGATGGTCGTGAAGGTACCGGAGAAGTAGCGCTGATAGGTGACGGTATCCTTGAAAGCCGGGGACTTGCCATTGTACGGCGCCTGCGGGGGCAGCGGCTTGAAGCCGTTAGCCTGGGTATAACCCTGGCCGAAAATCGACCAGCTGGCAACCAGATTGGAAGTCGTGCCGGGCTTGCGGATGATCACCGGGGAGGCATCACCAAGGTACACCTTGGCGTTACCGCGGCTGAAGTTCGGACCGCTGGCGGAGGAGTCGTTGTCGCACTCAACCGGCGGGTTGAAGTTCATGTTGGCGCCGCCCTCGAAGTTGTTCCCCATGTTGCCGTTGCTGCCGACAGCCAACTTGATGTTGGTGCTGGTAGTGACGGTATCCCAAACGGTGTTGGCCACGGAGTCAGCGACGACGAGGCTAATGTTGAAATTGAAGTTCTGGGCAGGCGGACCGAAGTTCATCTGCAAATGACCCCAGAAACGAGTCGGACCAGTGGCATTGTTGCTGACGCCGCCGGCGTTCAGCTTCACGGTCATGGTAGCCTGAGTCGCTTCCGGAATGCTGGCAGGGGCACCGGCGATGCCGAGCCATCCGGCGGTGCAGCCCACGCCCTTGCAGCTGTCTTCGACTTTGGCGATACCGGGCGCGAACGTCAGAGTCGTGTTACCGGTATTTTCCAGAGTAATGACGGAATCTTTCTCAACTCCTGGGTGGGTGAATTCCGGGAAGTCAATGACCCCGGGAGTAATGGCCAAGCTGGCCGAAGTAATCGGATCGACACACGCGAGACGGATCCAGCGCATATCGTTCAGAGTGTACGGACCCTGGCCGGAGAAAACTGAGCCGCCCGGGAACCGGTCGGTGACATAGAAGACTTCGGTGTAAGCGGTGCCGGTGTAGCTGCCGCTCGGATCGTAGGTCGCTCCGGACGGGCCCCAGTTTTCGGTGCCCGCGTACAGGGCGTCATCGATGCCGTGAGTAGAGACACACGACCAGCGATCGTCGCCGCAGTTGGCGCCGGGGTTGCCGGTGATGGTGTCGCAATTCGGAGTCATGTTGTTGGACAGGTCGCGGGGCTTATCCCAGCTCTTGCCCTGGAGATCCTTGGACACGACCATCCAGATTTCTCCGTTGGCGCCGTACGCCGGATCGGAGCTCTTGGCGCAGTCGTCCAGAGAATCGTTCAAATTGGGATCGTTCCAGTCGGTGAACGTGCCGTACAGTTTCCCGTTGCACTCGCCGATGGAGAATCTCGCGACGTTCAAGACGTTGGATCCGCCCACGCACTTGAGGGTGCCGGAATCGAAATTGGCATTGTACATCGTGTAGATGGTGCTCGGGTTGTACTCAGACCAGTGGAACAGACGGCACATACGAAGCACGGTCGAGCCACCATCGTTGGTCACGCCACCGTTCCAGATAATGTGCAATTTGTCGGCCGAGTCGTACATCCCTTCGACTTCCAACCAGGCGCGGAAAGTGTTTCCGGTGTAGTTGGTAAGATCCTGACGCGTCCAGGTGCCGGCCAAACCGGTCGGTGAGGTGGCATAGAACACGTCGACATTGCTCGTGCTCAGAGGAGTCGTCGGCGACCATTTGGTCCAGATCGCGGCCACTTTGGTGGACACGTGGGACGCGGCGAAGTCGCAGGTCGGGAAGAACGACGTATCGGTGAACACCAGCGTCCAGCCGTTGTCCGGATAACCGAAGGTCGTGCCATTGAGACCGAGCGGGAGGTCGCGGCGGAATACCTTGACCGAGCCGTTGGCGTTGCTTCCACCGACACCTTCGAATCCGAACTCATACAGAATCGTATCGGTGGCGGTGTAGCTCATCGCCGTGGCGGGCCAGATGCAGTAATCAGCGTTGCCGCCGATGTTCGACTTCTGGTTGATCGAGTCAGGCATCACGCTTCCATCGGAAATGGTTCCGAAGCTTCCGGAGAAGGGAAGCGCTTCCCACGACATGTGCATTTCTTCGTGGTTCGGGCTGTTGACGTCATCGGGGAAATCGTACGATCCGATGACACCCTGGCCGTTCGAAGGATTGGTGAAAATTTTCGGATAGGAACCGGCCTCAGGGGAGCCCGGAGAGTTGTCCTGGACGACTACCGAGCCGCCCGGTTTGACGAACGCGCCGGCGATACCGTCGTAAGCGTTCCAGCCCCAACGGGCGAAGTCGGCGGTAGCGGCGCTGGCTTTCGCGATATAGGCGAACTGGACGCCCGCGCCGAAACTCGACTGCGGTTCAGTCACAGCCACAATGCGGTTCACACCGGCATTGGCATGCCAGTCTCGCCAGGTCTGAGATACCAGGGCTCCGCGAGAATTGGTGAGCACCTGTGCTGAGCCCAGTCGGGCCGGCCGAGCGGCCTGGCTGGAAAGAGCCGGGTGAGCATCGTCGGCAAGCTGCATGACCGGGTGTCTGAATAAGTCATTGATTCGTTCCAGCCGTGGATCGGGGGGCATCACCCTCGCATTGACGCTGTAGGCGAAGATTGCCAGGACCGACACGAGAACGATCAACAATGAAAGTTTCTTGGTCATTCCTTTTTCCTTTCGACAGTTTACAGTAGTTCCCAATGAAAATCGTTGTTTGTCAGTGATCAGTTGTTTGTGCTTTTTGCTTCTTCGGTAAAAAGCGGTGGTCCGTTCTCGCGCCTGGAACTGCGGGCCGCCTGAGACCGAACCTGTTACTCTAACTCTGTGAATCCACCTCCCTTCGGCGCCTTTCACTAAAGGGTTCTGAGTTGGCGCAATACCCCTCGTCCTAATTCATCCATCGAGCCGCCAATTCGTGATGCACGCGTTCAATAATGTGAAATTGGTTTATTAAAAAGCCTATCCGCCAACAGGATGATCCGGTCACGATCTCCAGTGTGTGACGCCGGCGGATTCAACTACCTTCGCTTCACGAGGTTAGTGTTAGTAATGTGACGACGGGAGAACGATCAGGACATGACTGATCGTCCACTAAATCAACACCACTATAGTAATATTGATCTGGTTTGTCAAGGTTAAGTCGCGTTTTTTTCATCACTGCTGCCAAAATTGAGCCCAATTCGCCCCGCAAGCCGGTCCGGATGAACGGTTTCTCGACTCACACACTCGCGGCCGCAAAAATTGCGCCTGGATGATGGGTCTACGTGGGAGGGTATCGACAGCCGGGCGATTCGGGGGCGTTAAATGAGACCATGAAGGTCCAGTTCTCTGGCTCAGGGGCGACCGGACCACGCCGGCTGGGGTACAAGGGGCGCGAAGCCGGATTGGTCTACAGTCCCCCGGCCTGCCTTAAACCAGTTATCTTCTGTCGAATAATCGTTAGGGGAATTGATCGGATTCTGACTTCTATACTAATGTCTCTTGAAAATCAGGAATTATCATCGCCAATATACAAAAATATCGAAAAATAGTTCTGAGCTTCACTGCATCGACGGTGATTAAAAAAGCCACCCTCGGATGAGGGTGGCTTTATGCCTAGAAGGTCAAATGACCCATCATGGACAGTTGATTAAGACGAAGCCGCCACCTGTCAGGTAACTGACCAGAGCGGAGAGGTCTCCCAAGTCGACAGCGCCGACACCGTTGACGTTGGCAGCGGCGGGACAAGTCGGAGTGAACCCACCACCCGTCAGGTAGCTGACGAGAGCTGACAAGTCACCGAGATCGATGGCGCCAGCAAGGTTGACGTTACCGCGCTTGCCAATACAGCAGCCACTGGTGGCACATACCTTGGGTATTACGTAGTATTTGGCCCACGCCTTACCCTTGTCGATTACGGTATTAAGAGTGTCAACACCGTGGTTCAGAGCTGCCGTCCTGACAACACCCATGATCGAATAGATCGTGAGAGTGTCATTAACCTGAGCCGGCAGAGTCCAGCCCGCGCCTGCGCCCGGAGCCGGGGGATTCACCGTCGTGGCCCTGAAGGTCAGCACGGTGTGAAGGTCGGTCTGGCGGGTTTCTTTCGAGTAACCCGGAGCCTTCATGTTGGTATACAGCTGAAGCGGAACGAAACCGCTGGCCGGATAGACGAAGCTATCGTTGGCGGCCGTGTAGCCGTTCCAGAGGGTATCATTCTTCAAGCTGTCAAGACAGTTCTTGAAGCCCTGGAGAATCAGAGCGGAGCCGCCCAGACGCAGGGAGTTGTTGGCGCAATCGTACCCCAAGGTGCTGATCGTGTCGGGCAAATCAATACCCTGCTGATAGACCAAGCGACGAGTGGCATCAAAGTTGGAGACGTTGTTGGAGGTTCCGGAATCGCTCGGGATATCCCAGTCATAGGCTTCGCCTATGTACAGGCTGTCCACTTTGGCGCCCGGAGTGCTCGGCCAAATCTGCAACTTCTCGATGACGAAGCTATTAGTATCAGCGGAGGTCTTCGGCGCATACCACGTCTTTTCGACTTTCAATACGGAGTCGACCGTCGTGAAGGTGCCGGAGAAATAGCGCTGATAAATGGTAGTGTCTTTGAAGATCGGGGACTTGCCCAGCCAGGGAGTCTGCGGCGGCAGCGGCTTGAAGCCGTTGACGCTTTCATAGCCCTGGTTGAAAATCGACCAACTGGCGATCAGGTTGGTCGTCGTGCCCGGCTTGCGAATGATCACAGGAGAGCCGTCGCCCAAGTACGTGGCGGCGGTGCCGCGGCTCCAGTGGCCGCCTATTTTCATAGCCGAAGTGTCATCATCACACTCAACCGGGGGGTTGAAGTTCATGTTGACATGTCCGACATAGTTTTCACCCATGTTACCGTTGCTGCCCACCGCCAACTTGATGTTGGTGCTGGTCTGAATGGTATCCCAGGTGGTATTGGCGACCGAGTCGGCCACAACGAAGCTAACCGGCCACTTGAAAGTAGTATCGGGCGGGCCGTAGTTCATCTGCAAATGACCCCAGAAACGGGTCGGGCCGGTGTGGTTGTGGCTGATGCCACCGACGTTCAACTTCAAGATCATGCTGACCTGAGTGGCTTCCGGGATCGTGGCGGGAGCGCTAGTCGTGCCGAGCCAGCCGGCGGCGCAAGCAACGCCCTTGCAGCTGTCTTCGACGGCAACAATACTGGGATTAAAGATCAGGGTGGTGTTACCAGTATTTTCAACAATGATCGTGGTGTCCTTCTCAATACCCGGCTTGCCGTTTGCCGGGAAGTCGATGGAATTGGGGGTCACAGCGAGGTTAGCCGCGGTGACCGGATCGACGCAGGCTAGACGGATCCAGCGCAGATCGTTATTAGTGTACGGACCCTGGCCGGAAAATACGGCATCGCCGGCAAAGCGGTCAGTAAGGTAGAAGACCTGTGTATACGCGGTACCGGTGTAGCTTCCGCTCGGATCGTAACTGGCTCCAGACGGGGCCCAGTTTTCGGTGCCGGCATAAAGAGCATCATCGATACCATGTTCCGAGAGGCCGCTCCAGCGATCGTCGCCGCAGTTGCCGCCCGGAGCTCCGGTAATGGTGTCACAGCCGGGGGTCCGGTTGTTGGACAGGTTACGGGGTCTGTCCCAGCTCTTGCCCTCGAGATCCCTGGCGACAACGAGCCACACTTCGCCATTGGCGCCATAACTCGTGTTGGCACTTTTGGCGCAATCGTCGGTAATTCCCAAAGCCGGATCGTTCCAGTCGACGAATGTGGCGTACAGCTTACCATTGCACTCGCCGAGCGAGAAGCTGCCGATATTGAGTTCGTTCTGACCCATGATGCAGCCAACCAAGGTAACATCATAGTTGGCATTATACATGGTGTAGAAGTTGCTCGGATTGTACTCGGACCAGTGGAACAGACGACAGGCACGGGTGATACTGGTACCATCGGTGGTCGTTCCGGCGTTCCACACGATATGGAGTTTGTCGGCCGAGTCATACAGCGTATTTACTTCCAAATAGGCGCGGTAGGTGGCGCCGACATAGTTGGTGAGATCATGGCGGGTCCAGGAGCCAGAGAGCCCGGTCGAGGAAGTGGCATAGTAGACGTCGTTATTCAACGTCCCCTGGGGAAAACCACCCGGAATCGACTTGATCCACGCCACGGCAATTTTGCCGGAAACGCGGGAAGCCGAGATATCAACGCTCGGGAAGGTGGCCGTATCCACGAACACCAGCTGCCAAGTGACGTCCGGATATGCGGGGGCATTGAAACCGCCCGGGTGACGATACACTTTGACCGCGGTCTGCGGGCCGACAGTGGAGACATATTCTTGGCCGAACAGATAGATCGCCGTGTCGGTGGCGGTGCATGACATAGCCATGGCGGGCCAGATCGTATTCTGGGTCATATCGTGGATGTTACCCTTCTTATTGAGGGTGTCCGCCATCACGGTGCCATCGGTGATGGTGCCGAAGTTGCCGGAGAACGGAAGAGCTTCCCACGACACGTGCATTGACATGGAGTTGGGGGAGTTATTGATATCAGGGAAGTTATAGGAGCCAACAACACCCTGTCCGTTGCTCGGGTTGATAACGATCTTAGGATAGGAACCGGCCTCGGGAGAACCCGGGGAGTTGTCCTGGACGATGACGGAGCCGCCCGGCTTCACAAAGGCGCCGGAAATGCCGTCATAGGCATTCCAGCCCCAACGGTTAAGATCGGTTGCAGCTGCGCTGGCCTTGGCCATGTAGGTAAACTGGACGCCGGCGCCGAAACTCGAAGCCGGTTCAGTCACCGCCACCCAGCGGCCGATATTGGTATTAGTCTGATAGTCACGCCAGGTTTGGGCGACGAGCGCGCCGCGTGAGTTCGTTATGACGGCCGCACCACTGAGCCGTCCGCGGGGAGCCACGGCCGAACCACTCTGCTGAATCTCGGGTGCGGTTTTTGGCACAAAAGCGTGGCCAAACTGATTGATCTTCTCGATGCGCGGATCCGGCGGCACCACCCTCGCACTTACAGTGAGGGCGAAGACGGCCAGGACCGACACAAGAACGATCAACGTTAGAAGTTTCTTGGTCATTCGATTTTCCTTTCGACAGTTTACGATAGTTCCCAACGATGTCCACTCGATAACTGATCAATCGAAATGCTTTATGCTTTTTGCGGAAAGCAATGGTTCAATGGGCGGCGTGGAACAAGCGGCCGCTTTCAATTGGACCTGTTACTCTACTCTGTGAACTCACCTCCCTTCGACACCTTCGCAATAAAGGGTTGTTAGTTGGCGCATTACCCCTCGTCCAACGGTAGCCAACAAGCTGTGAATTCGTGATGCACGCGTTCAAAAAGTAATTCTGGTTAATCGACTAGTAAACCCGTCGGCAAGACGATCTGGTCACGACCGTCGGCGTGTGACATTGACGGATTACACTACCTTCGCTTCGTTTCGTGAGGTCAAAAATGCAAGACCAAAGAGGTCGAACACCCGGCGCTACTTAACGATTCCAGATTGTAACTTACTGGAAGAGGACATTTTTGTCAAGATTGAAGCATGGATTTTATCGTCGGATATGTGAAAAAAGAAACCGGAGCCGCCTTTCTGGGCGACTCCGGTGTGGAGGCTGAATATAGATTATCGGCGCAATTATTGCGGCGGACGCTTCCCGTCTCCGTAGAGAAAGGCGACCAAATACGTAATGTCCCGCAAGTCTACGTTGCCATCACCATTGACATCGGCCGAGGCGATCGAGACCGGCTGTGGTCCGCTTCGCAGCAAGTAGTTAAGCAGATCGGTAAGATCAGAGACTGTGTATTTGCCGTTCTGGTCGATGTCTCCGCGCAAGAAGCCGACCACGCGCAGGGTGGTAACCGCCGTGTCGGCGAGTCCCTGTGGATCGGTGGCGATGAACATCACCTGGTGAAGCGTGCCCAGATCGGTCGTGGCCGGCGTAACGGTATAGGCGGCAACACCATTGCCGGAATCAACGAAAATGGCGTCGGGCAAGATAGGAGTGGCCGTGATTTTCACCTTTTGCTTTTCCGGATCAGAGGCCCGCACGACCACCTGACTCGTCACCTGGGTCGGAACGTTTAGCGTGTCCGGAAGCTGAGTTGTGATCGTGGCTTTCTGATTTGGAACTGCCGTGACGACAATCACGATAGTTTGAGTATCCTTTATCCCGGCTGCCGAAGTGGCGGTAAAGAGGATATTGAAAGTAGCTACCTGGGTGAGGTCCGGTTTGAATTTAAACGTACTTACGAGCGGACTGTAAGTGAAGACCGCATTCGGGGGAAGCGTGCCGGTGGTGATGACAGTGGTACCGCCGTCAACGTCGGTCGCCCCAATATTGAACTGGACGCTGTCCCCCGCCGGGATGGTGAACGGCCCCGGTCCGCCCGAGAAAATCATCACGGGAGGAGCCGGTTTGTTTTTGACGGTTATTTGCACGGGCGAAGTGTTGGCAACCACGGTCGTGTCGCGCCTGGCTCGGGCGAAGAACTTCACGTAGTACACACTGGGATTGCCGTTCCCCTGAGTGTAATCGGGGGTGAAGAAGAGCGTACCGATTCCATTCCCGGAATCAACAAATCTCATGTGTGTGGCCAGCGTGTCGGTGATCGAGGTAAGTCCGGCCCGCAATAACGGAATAGTGCTGTCCTGACTGACGGCGGAAACGAGGTACCGAAGGGTGTCCCCCTCGTTCATAGTCACCGAAAACGGTTCCAGGAACGATGAAACTCGGCGCGATCACCGTATCGAGCACCGTGAGGGTAACGGCGGCTGAGTCAGCTACACCAGTAGTGTCAGTATCGATGGCATGGAAGGTCACGACGACCTTACCTGTATCAAACAGGGTCGGAATCCAGCTGAAAGTCCCGGTGCCGTTGTTGTGATCGGTAAAACTGGCCGCGGCCGGCATGTTGGTGGCGATAAGCTGAGGGAATGTGCCATCGGCATCGGTCGCCGAGACCAGGAAATTGAACCCCTGGAGTTGCTTGGCCGTCTTGTTCCCTATGGCCGCCAGAATGGGGGGCTGGTTGGCCCCCTTGAGGACGGTTACGACCAGTTTCAGCGTGTCGGTCAGTCGGCCGTTGTTCGCGACGATCACGATGTTGTAGGTGCCGAATTGGGCGAAGGTCGGAGCCACCTTCAGCTTGCCTAATCCCTTGCCGAGATCAACGAAAGTAAATGAAGTCGGAAGAGGCGCGAGAGTCGACAAGAACGCGGCCAGAGTCACCGGCATTGTGTCCGGATCCACGGCATGAACACTGAAACTGTCCACCGTCCCGGCAACGAGCGTCGGATTGGCGGGGATCGAGTCGAAGATCGGTTTCTGCGGACCGGCATCGAGGACCTGAATAGTCATGGTCGATTTGGTAAAGGCGGCTCCATTGGAGGCCTTGAAGACGACTGTGTAGAGTTTCGATCGCGGATCACCCTGAACGAAACTGGGCGAAAAGACGAAAGTGGCTGAGCCGGGGCCGACCTGGTTCAGCACAGCGTTGGCCGGCAGGCTGTCGGCTGATATAACCGGAATGGAACCGTCGGCATCGGTGGCCGTGATCGGGACGGTGAGCACCTGGCCTTCAGTGGTTTTCTCCGCGACATTGGAGGCGAGGTTCATGACCGGCGGCACCGCGGAAGCCTGGACTGTGACGACCACGGCCAGATTCGCCGAGAGCGGCGGGACTCCCTGATCCACGGCGGCAAATTGAATAGTATCGACCGCCACCTGGGTCGGACCCGGCGTGAAGGTAAATTTGCCGGTACTGTTTTGATTGTCGACAAAGCCGGCTCCTGAGGGAGCAGTGACCATGGAGAGGAAAACTCGCCGCGGCCAGAGCGGGTCGGTCGAATCGGTCGCCGCTATGTTGAAGGACAAAGTATCCCCTACCCTCACCGACTTGGCGCTCACAGCGAGGAACTTCGGCGGCTGGTTGACATCGTTGGTCGTGACTCTGATCGAGAAGATCGAGGTTGCGTTCAGGATGTCGGTGGCGAAGAAATGAACGGTATCGACTCCCGCGTTGAAGAAGTTCGGATTGTACGTCAGCGTGCCGGTGCCGTTCTTGTTATCGACGAAGGTGAAGTTCTTGAGGGTCGACGTGGCCGAAAGCTTGGGGAACGCTCCGCCGCCATCGGGGTCACTGGCTGACACGGTCAGCACCAGCGTGGCCCCTTCGTCCACCGCGGTATCATGCATGGTGGCAAAAATAGGCGGAAGGTTGCCGCCTATGGTCACGGTAATCATGACCAACTGCGAATCGACCAACAGACTATCCGACGCATAAAAAGTAATGTTGTGCGGACCGGCCTGAGAGGCGATCGGGGTGAAACTGAAATTGCCGGTGCCGTTGTGATTATCCACAAACGAGGCATTCGCGGGTAAAGCGGAAGTAGTGAGGATCGGAATAGTGCCGTTGGAGTCGACCGCGGTGACGACGAAATTCAACGGGGTTCCGGCGACAGCTACCTTGTTTCCGATGGCCGCCAGTTTCGGCGAGACATTGACGAAGGCGACTGTGATGGTCACGACCTGGGAATCGAGCAAGGTGCCATCGGAGGCATGGAAGACCACGTTATACGACCCGGCCTGAGCGTAGCTCGGTCTCCAGTTGAACAGACCATGGCCATTGGCGCTGTCGGCAAAAGTGGCGCCGGTCGGAAGTCCGGTGGCGGTCAGGGCCGGGATGGTACCGTTGGAGTCAACGGCACTGATCGTAAAACTGAGTGCCGTTCCTTCGTTCACCGACTTGTTTCCAATCGCGGCTATCGTGGGAGCCACGTTGACGAAGTTGACGGTAATCGTCACAACTTGTGAATCCGAGAGACTTCCGTCCGAGGCATGGAAAGTCACGTTGTACGAGCCGGCTTGGGCGTAATTCGGTCTCCAGTTGAATAGACCATGGCCGTTGGCACTGTCGGCAAAAGTCGCTCCGGTCGGGAGACTGGCGGCGGAAAGAGTGGGAATTGTGCCGTTCGAATCGGTAGCGGTGATGACAAAACTCAGCACCGAACCATCGTTCACGGACTTGTTTCCTATAGCGGCGATAATCGGCGGAAGATTTACGCCGACGACTGTGATCGCGACTATCTGCGAGTCAACCAGAGTGCCGTCCGAAGCATGAAGTACCACGTTATACGAACCGGCCTGAGTGAAGCCGGGTTTCCAACTAAAGAGTCCGCGACCATTAGCACTATCGACAAAGGCGGCTCCAGCGGGAAGGCCGGTAGCCGACAAGGTCGGGATGGTTCCGTTGGAATCTATGGCAGATACTCCGAAAGTCAGCAACTGGCCTTCGGTAGCTGTCTGACTTCCGATCGCTGCCAATTTGGGAGCGACATTGACGAAGTTGACGGTAATCGTGACAATTTGTGAATCTGCGAGACTTCCGTCTGAGGCGTGGAAGGTCACATTGTATGACCCAGCCTGGGCGTAATTCGGTCTCCAGTCAAACAGACCGTGGCCGTTGGCGCTGTCGGCAAAAGTGGCTCCGGCCGGAAGACCGGTGGCGGAGAGAGCGGGAATTGTGCCGTTGGAATCGGTAGCGGTGATGACAAAGCTGAGAACGGAACCGTCATTGACAGACTTATTTCCGATCGCCGCGATCTTGGGCGCTACGTTCACACCCACGACGGTGACGGTGACAATCTGAGAATCAACCAGGGTGCCGTCCGAAGCATGGAAGACCACGTTATACGAACCGGCCTGGGTGAAGCCGGGAGTCCAGGTGAACGTTCCGGTGCCGTTGGCATGGTCGACAAAACCTGCCCCAGTTGGAAGAGAGGTCGCCGACAAGGTCGGGATAGTTCCGTTCGAATCGACGGCCGAGACGCCAAAGGTCAGCAACTGTCCTTCGTTCGCGGTCTGGTTCCCGATGGCGGCCAGTTTGGGAGCGACGTTCACGAAAGCGACCGTGATGGTCACCACTTGTGAATCCGAGAGACTGCCGTCGGAGGCGTGGAACGTTACATTGTACGAACCAGCCTGGGCGTAATTCGGTCTCCAGTTGAAGAGACCATGACCGTTGAGGCTGTCGGCAAAAGTGGCTCCGGTCGGAAGTCCGGTCGCTGAAAGAGCAGGAATCGTGCCGTTGGAATCGGTGGCGGTGATGACAAAGCTGAGAACGGAACCGTCATTGACAGACTTATTTCCGATCGCCGCGATTTTGGGCGCTACGTTCACACCCACGACGGTGACGGTGACAATCTGCGAATCAACCAGCGTACCGTCGGAAGCATGGAAAACTACGTTATAAGAACCGGCCTGGGTGAAGCCGGGAGTCCAGGTAAACGTTCCGGTGCCGTTGGCGTGGTCGACAAAGCCTGCCCCGGTCGGAAGAGCGGTGGCGGTCAAAGTTGGGATGGTTCCGTTTGAGTCGACGGCCGAGACGCCAAAGGTCAGCAACTGACCTTCGTTCGCGGTCTGGTTCCCGATAGCGGCCAACTTGGGAGCGACGTTCACGAAAGCGACCGTGATGGTCACCACTTGTGAATCCGAGAGACTGCCGTCGGAGGCGTGGAAGGTGACATTGTAGGACCCGGCCTGGGCGTAATTCGGTCTCCAATTGAACAAAGCATGGCCGTTGAGGCTGTCAACGAAAGTGGCTCCGGTCGGAAGGGCCGAAGTCGACAGGGACGGAATAGTGCCGTTTGGATCGGTGGCAGTAACGACAAAACTGAGCACGGATCCGTCATTGACAGACTTGTTTCCAATGGTCGCCAGCACCGGCGGAACGTTGACGCCCACAACTGTAATGGTTACCACTTGCGAGTCAATTAGAGTCCCGTCAGAAGCTCTGAAAGTTACTGGGTATGAGCCGGCTTGAGCAAAAGTCGGGGTCCAGTTAAATGTTCCAGTGCCATTGCCGTTATCAACAAACGATGCGCCGGTAGGTAAAGCTGAAGTTGACAGAGTTGGTGTCGTGCCGTTCGGATCGGTAGCTGAGACACCGAATGTCAGCAGTGTATTCTCATTGACCGACTTGTTGCCAATTACCGCGAGGGCCGGTGGAGCATTCACGAAGTTGACGGTGATGGTCACGATCTGAGAATCAAGCAGTGTTCCATCGGAAGCTCTGAACGTAACAGGATACGATCCGGCTTGCGCAAACGTCGGGGTCCAGTTGAATGTCCCGGTGCCGTTGCCATTATCAACGAATGATGCGCCGGTTGGCAGAGCTGAAGTCGACAGCGTTGGTGTGGTGCCGTTTGGATCGGTAGCTGAGACACCAAAGGTCAAAAGTGTGATTCTCATTTACGGATTTGTTGCCAATCACCGCGAGGGCCGGCGGAGCATTCACAAAATTGACCGTGATCGTGACGATCTGAGAGTCAAGCAGTGTGCCATCGGAAGCTCTAAACGTAACAGGATACGATCCGGCCTGGGCGAAAGTCGGGGTCCAATTAAATGTCCCAGTGCCATTGCCGTTGTCAACGAATGATGCGCCGGTAGGTAATGCTGAAGTTGACAGAGTTGGTGTCGTGCCGTTCGGATCGGTAGCGGAAACACCAAAGGTCAAAAGTGTATTCTCATTGACTGATTTATTCCCAATTACCGCGAGGGCCGGTGGAGCATTTACGAAGTTGACGGTGATCGTGACGATCTGAGAGTCAAGCAGTGTGCCATCGGAAGCTCTAAACGTAACAGGATACGATCCGGCTTGCGCAAACGTCGGGGTCCAGTTGAATGTCCCGGTGCCATTGCCGTTATCAACAAATGATGCGCCAGTAGGTAAGAGCTGAAGTTGAAAGCGTTGGAGTCGTGCCGTTGGGATCGGTAGCTGAGACACCAAAGGTCAAAAGTGTGTTCTCGTTGACTGACTTGTTGCCAATTACCGCGAGGGCCGGCGGGGCATTCACGAAGTTGACGGTGATCGTGACAATCTGAGAATCAAGCAGTGTTCCATCGGAAGCTCTGAAGGTCACTGGATACGATCCAGCCTGCGCAAAAGTCGGAGTCCAGTTGAATGTCCCGGTGCCATTGCCATTATCTACAAATGACGCGCCGGTCGGTAGAGCTGACGTTGAAAGCGTTGGCGTCGTGCCGTTGGGATCAGTTGCGGAGACGCCAAAGGTCAAAAGTGTATTCTCATTGACTGATTTATTCCCAATCACCGCGAGGGATGGCGGAGCGTTCACGAAGTTGACGGTAATCGTGACGATCTGAGAATCAAGTAGTGTTCCATCGGAAGCTCTGAAGGTAACCGGATACGATCCGGCTTGCGCAAACGTCGGGGTCCAGTTGAATGTCCCGGTGCCGTTGCCATTATCAACGAATGATGCGCCGGTAGGCAATGCTGAAGTTGACAGCGTTGGAGTCGTGCCGTTCGGGTCAGTCGCTGAGACACCAAAGGTCAAAAGTGTGTTCTCGTTGACTGACTTGTTGCCAATGGCGGCCAGTGCCGGTGGGGCGTTAACAAAGTTCACTGTGATCGTCACGATCTGAGAATCAAGCAGTGTTCCATCGGAAGCTCTAAAAGTCACAGGATATGATCCTGCCTGGGCAAAAGTCGGAGTCCAGTTGAATGTCCCGGTGCCGTTGCCGTTATCTACGAATGATGCGCCGGTCGGCAGAGCCGAGGTTGAAAGAGTAGGTGTCGTGCCGTTCGGATCGGTAGCTGATACACCGAATGTCAGCAGTGTATTCTCATTGACCGACTTGTTGCCAATTACCGCGAGGGCCGGTGGAGCATTCACGAAGTTGACGGTGATGGTCACGATCTGAGAATCAAGCAGTGTTCCATCGGAAGCTCTGAACGTAACAGGATACGATCCGGCTTGCGCAAACGTCGGGGTCCAGTTGAATGTCCCGGTGCCGTTGCCATTATCAACGAATGATGCACCGGTTGGCAGAGCTGAAGTCGACAGCGTTGGTGTGGTGCCGTTTGGATCGGTAGCTGAGACACCAAAGGTCAAAAGTGTGTTCTCATTTACGGACTTGTTGCCAATCACCGCGAGGGCCGGCGGGGCATTCACGAAGTTCACGGTTACGGCCACCGTCTGGCCCACACTGTCGAGCGAAACCGGATTCTTGGCAAAGAAGGTAATATTGTAGACCCCGGCCTGGGTAAAGCCCGGGCTCCAGGAAAAGGTCCCGGTTCCGTTCAGGTTATCCGTAAAAGTTGCACCGGCCGGCAGGGGAGCGGCCCCCATGGTCGGAATTGTTGCATCCGGGATGTTGGCCGTGTCGTTGAAGGTCAAGGTCTGGCCTTCATTGATCGACTGCGGACTAATCGGATTGAGTACTGGGATAGTCTGCGCTCCTGCAGCGACTGCAAGGAGGCCCAGAATCGCCAGACTGAGTAGAATCTGTTTTTTCATGGTCATCTACCTCCCTGCTCCTTACTTCAAAAACATCATTTTGCGGGTTTGACTTTGCGTGTCCACTTGGAGGCGGTAGAGATACACGCCGCTGGAGACGCGTGAACCGGTGTCGGTGGTGGCATCCCATTCCACCGTGTAGTCGCCGACCGACATTTTGGTGTTCACCAGCGTCTTCACCTTCTGTCCAAGGACATTGTATATATCGAGCGAAACATTTTTGGCCCCGCCGCCGTCAGCCGCGGTCACCGAGAATTCGATCTTGGTGGTCGGGTTAAACGGATTGGGGTAGTTTTGTTTGAGCATAAACGAAGTCGGCAGGGATTGATCGACTCCCTTGACGCTGACCGAGGCGGCCGCCGGGGTCGACAGGAGCGCCTGGCTGAGGCGAATCTGCGCTTTGTTCGTGTTGGTCACCGTCTTGCGCGCCGTGATCGGGATATCGACCAGATCGGCCGAGCCGGCCTGAATCAGATCGGCCGAGTTGGCGGCGCCACCGGCGCCGTGGTAGAGGAGAATTTTCATGCGCCCCAGACCATTGTCGCGATACTGCAGGACGAAATTCTTGTACGCCTGGGTCGGAGCCGGTTTGCCGAGCGTCACACTCTTCGGATCATAGGTGACTTCGAGCTGGACGCCGGCAATGTCGGTCGGCAGCTCAGAGTTGACTTTCATAACATCGCTCTGGCCATTATAAAGGTCGCTGTAAGCCAGCGAGACGGTCGCCTGGGGGCCGGGCGGGGCAATCGGCGCCGGCGCCACGGGTATACCGTAAATCAGGTTGATATCCCCCACCAGATCGAAGACATCGACCGTGTCGTTGGTAATGATATCGGCGGTGGCGAACTGACGGGGAGTCAGTCCGAAATTACCGATGATGTACGCGACGATATTGACGACATCGGCCACGTCGATGATCTGATCGAGGTTGACGTCGCCGCGATTGTCGATCTGGATCATCCCGGAGTCAGTCACAAGCGGCAAGGATGGTTTGCTCGGGTCGGGAGTGACCGATTCGCGGCCGTTGGCCATGACCATCCAGGGATTGCTCCACGGGACCGCGCTGGAATCGATGGTGCAGAAGAGATAGAGAATCGCGGTAGTGGTGTCGGTCTTGACCTGCTCGTTGTTCAAGCCGAAAGTCACGACGCGGATATTTCCGGGAGTGGCGCCCAAGTTATCGTAGACGGCGTATTCGGGAATTCGGCTGCTGGGCTTGATGGAGTCAATGCGGATAATGGTGTGCGGATAGGTCATGTCGAACTGCACGCCGTAGACGGTCTGCGCGCTGATCAAGTTCACCGGGAAAGCTACTCCGGGCGTTCCGCGCAATCCCCCGACCGGAGACTGGCCGGGAGCGGAGGTCGAGAACAAGCGGTCAAACTGTAGGGCCGCAACGATGACTGTGACGACATACGTCGTGGTGTTGCCGTGATTATCAGAACCGGAAAAGACTATCGGATAAGTGCCCTTTTGGCCGACCGTTGGCGTGAAACTGAAATTGCCGGTGACCGGGCTTGAACCCACGCGAGGATTGGTGGGACCGAACGTGGCATTGGTCGGGAGCGAGGAAGCCCCCAGGGTTACGATATCGCCGGCGTCCGGGTCGGTAGCCGTGACGGTAAAGGCCACAGTTTGAGCTTCGTTGATCGTGTACACTTGCTGTGGGGCTGAGACCACCGGCGGATTTCCGGTTCCGCCTCCCCCGCCACCGGTTACGGTAATGGTCACGGAATCAACTTTGGTCTGGGCGCCTTTGTAGGCAGTCGCGAAGTATTTGCTGCTCGGGGCCGTGGGGATCACCTGGCTGGTGTTTGTGCCGGTCGAAGTCGACTTTCCAATGCGTGTAATGCTGCAGTTAGGGCAGGTCACCACAACCGAATCGGCGTTGGTCGTGGTGTACGAAAGCGTTACCGTCGTCCCACTACTGACAGTGGTTGCGGAGGCTGTAAAGACGAGCGTTGGGCCGATCGGGTTGGTATCGGTCACGAAGAACATCCTGCCGGAGGCCTCGATCGGATAGATCGATACGTCTATGGGATTCCCTCCAAACAAAATCACGGCGCTCCAATTGGTGCCGCGGCAGGTACTGGTGTCACAAACGACATCGATGATGCCGCCGTTGTTGACGTAACTGCACGCCTGTTCATCGTAGAACGAAAACAAGCCGGTATCCACAAGATGCCTTAGCCCGGGTTGAACTACCATAGGGATATAGAAGAGCGGATCTCCGGTAGTGCTTACGGCAACCGTATCTGGATGAGTGAGCGTATCGCCCGTACCGCTCGGAATGGGCGGGAGTAGTTCGAAGTTCAGAATGTTTCGTGCCGGAAGTCCGGTGAGGGACGGAGTGAAGTAGTTCATACTGATCGTCGAGCCGGTGGTTTTAGTCAGTTTGAGCCGTGGGCCCGGTATCGGGTCGAAAAAGTTACTGTCCAGAAGGGATGGGACGGGACGGAGTTTGGTGGTGTCGAACTGGACGACAAAACTCGCGCCGACAATTTTGTCGGGGTTTTGAACTATGATCGGGACGAGAACGGTGTCCCCCGACTTGCCCCGGGTAGTGTCGATTCGGATGAGGGTCCCGGTGGCCCTGGTTTTTCCGGGACAGCCCGGTCCACTCTGGGCCGAGACGACGCCACTGCCCATAATTATCAAGAGCATAATCAGAAGGAGCATTCTCACTGATCTCATGGACACCTCTGTAGGGCGGATATTCCATCTTTCCATCATAAGTCCGACTCTCTCTACTTCAAGAGCATCATCTTGCGCGAATAGGCTCCGGCGGCCGTCTCAAGGCGGTAGAAGTAAACGCCCGAGGAGACCGTCTGCCCCTGTGAATTGGTTCCGTGCCACGTGACCGTATGCTGACCGGCATCGAGCGTTCCCGACACCAGCGTTTTGACTGTTCGGCCAAGGGCGTCATATATCGTGAGACTGACGTTCCCTGCCTGCGGCAGGGCGAAGTCAATCCGCGTATCCGGATTAAACGGGTTGGGGTAGTTCTGGTCGAGGCGATAGTTGCTCGGCAGTGTGCCCAGCGCCTTGCGGGTCACATCGACTTTCTCCCCCTCGGAACTTCCCAAATCCACGGCGCTGATCGTGTAATGCTTCAGGCCCGGAATGGTGAGAACCGACTGATTTCCGGCCGGCATGGAATTTCCGTTTACGCTGTAGAGAATCAGGCGGAGTTCTGAGCCGGTCTGATTAGTCTGCAGGGTCATGTCGGCATAATTGCTGGTGATGCGGGACAGATCGATCGCGTCCTGAGTCTCGATCGTCATGGTCAAGCCCCCGACGGCGCATTCGGACTGATAGGAGATCACGGCATCGTCCCCCTTGACCTCATCGGTGACGACGGCGTGATAGTCGTGAGTGGTGCTGACCTTGCCGGTGCCCGGTCCGTTGACGATGATATTGATGAGTCTCACCAGGTCCGCGATCGTAGCCAACATGCCGTCATGGTTGACATCGGAGTTGGCGTACTGCAGCGCGTTGAAGTGATACTGGGCCGGGTTGACGAAGTAATTCGAAAAGTAAATCGCATCGCTGATCTCATAGGCCACGCCGTTCAGATTGATGTCGCCGATATTGATGTTGCCGATCGATTTCATGAGCACGTAGCCGTTGGCATACGTGATCGCGCTCTGCGGAATCTTGACGCCGCTGTCGGTGGTCATGGTGTTGTCGTTCTGGGTGGCGAGATCCTGGAAAATGAACTTCACCGGCAGGCTCAGACCGGAGTAAGAGAGATCGCCGGTGGTCTGGAAATTCAGGTTGGCGATCGGCCCGGAGCCGGCAGTCAGCGCGGCGGAAGGCTGGCCGGTTAAAGAGGCCATGCCGACAATCCGCAGGTTGCCGGTGGTCCCACCGACATTGGGAGTCACCACAAATGATTCAAAATTGTTTGTGCGGGTTCCGGCGCGGGTGACGTTGATAAGCGACAGCACGCTCGGATCGTAATTCACCAGCAGATTAAATGACCCGACCGGGAGCCGGTTGTCCAGTTCGATCGGAACAGTGGCCAGGCTTCCCAGATCAACCGTCACGGTGTCGACCGTCAGCGCGTAGAGCACAGCGGACTGGACATGCACGGTAACTTTCGCCGTGTCCGAGGATCCCTGCGGATCGGATGCGATGAAAGTTATCGCCATCGGGCCGCTGTCGGTGACCGGCGCGTACCACCGGAAATGGGCCGGGTTTTGATTATCAAATTTGGCTCCGTTCGGGCATCCCACCGCTTTCCAGGTGACGGTCTCAAAATCCGGATCGGAGGCGCTGACGCTGAACGAAAGACTGTCGCCGGCGATGATCTGAAGATTGCTCGGAGCGGTGATGGTCGGGCGACGGTTACGATTGATCACCTGAACTTGCACCGACTGCTGGACGGAAGCTTTGCCATCGGAAGCCCACACCACGACCGTAAACGGCGAACCATCGCTCGAGAGCGGGCCGACATAGTCGGGGACCCAGACGAGGCGGGCGCGGCCGCCCCCCAGCGAAGTGAAGGTCGCAGTGGAGGGTTTAGTGGGAGCCGCCAGAGTCAGAGAGTCATTGTCCGGGTCGGTCGCCACGATGTCTAGCTTGAGGCTGTCTCCTTCGAGAACATACTGCGTCGGTATCGGGGCGATCACCGGGGGACGGTTGGGCTCACGCACGACTACTTTCCCCGCCCTAAAGGAGGGGTAAATGGCGGCTGAAGAACTGTTTTCGGTCAGCATCAGATAGCCGCCGGGAGGATAAAAGAGACTGTCGATCGCGGTGACAGCGCCGATCCGGGCGGACGGTGAGACCGTGAAGTTTGCGGTGAAAAGCAAACCGTTGCCGGCTGGGATGGGGGCCTCGGTAATTTTGATGATGGCCGCCAGTACATGCCCCTTGGCCAAGTTGGGGTCGACCGGATTGACGATTTTGGTTTGAATATATTCGCCCCGGGAGCCGGTGAAGCTGACTGAGGTCAATTTGAGAAGGCTGGTGTCGTACTTGAGCGGAATGGAGAGGCCGCTGAGCAACTCATCGTTGGTCAGCTGAAATCTGACCGCTACCTGCTCCCCGGGAGCGGCGGCGACAGAGTCTCCGTAGACCCGGTCGAGTTGCCCAAACGGGTCAGACTGCGCCGCAGCCAAGTCTGCAAAGCAGAGGATCAGAAAGATGCTCAAGAGTACAGCAAAGTATCTCATTATACCATAACCACACCCAATACGGGTAGTCATCACCCTGTATTGAGCAATATTCAGACCAGAATCAGAAGTTCAGTTGGAAAGGGTTCGGGCCGTCCATGGGACCGCCTCGCCAACAAAGACCTGATCGCTGTACTTCCCTAAAGTCCGTGTAATGAGAAGTAATTGAGAGGGTTAAGACCTCTCGGATTTAGCTCGTTCAATCGATACCAATTAAGCGATCGGGCACTCCATCTGCGAAAGCCTGTGAGGTACGGTGAGGGTAAGTAATATCGACGGGAAAGCGTCGCCTGTAGCCTGACATAACCGCGCAACGAACTGCGCATACCTTCCTATCATGGCTCCAGACATGAAGATAATATAAAAAAAGACCGTCAAAGCGCAAGCCACATTCGTTACAATCTCCACCTGACAGGTCCATCCAACGCCCCCCAAAAGTTGCATTCTCTTCTTTGGTCTCGAATCATTCACTCTCGATAACTTTGGATGCCGTGATCGTCTCCTATGTCAATTTAATCCCCGGAAAGGGACGAGCCCTTTCCGGGGAAAGATCCAAAGGACCAAACTACTTCAGAAGCACCATCTTCTTGGTAGCGCTGAAGTTTCCGGCAGACAACTTATAGAAGTAGATACCGGAAGCGTTGTTCGAAGCGTTCCACGAGATCGTCTTCGTTCCGGCTTCGGAGGCACCGGAGAACTCGGCAACAGACTGACCAGTCACGTTGTAAATGGTCAGGGTGTACTGAGAGGCCTTCGGCAGATCAAAGCTGATCGAAGTGGTCGGGTTGAACGGGTTCGGATAGTTCTGTTTCAGAGCAAAGTTGCTCGGAACGGCCTTCGCCGCAACCTGCACGCCCGCCGCGGTGGAGAGGTCAACGGAGACCACTTCGCCACCGGCGTTCACGAAGTTACCAGAGAAGGTCTTGACGGAGGAAACGCCCTCAAACGGCGGATAAACCAGGATGTGGGTGTTCTTGCCGTCAAAGGCATAGTTCATGTTCATTCCGGAAGCAAGCAGGGTCGGGGTCACGTTACCCTTGGCGATTATGTAAGCGCCGGCCATCGGCTGATCGACGGAGAGGACGCCGCCATTGTTGGCATAAGCGCCGGCAACGGTGTTGGCCACGATCGGGCTGGTTTTCGGATACGGAAGAGCATCACCAACGATAACACGGATCAAGTAGACGAGGTCGGCTACCGTCAGGGCATTACCATCAGCGTTGATGTCGGAGGCGGCGATGGAACCCGGGATATGCGATCCAAAGGCGCCGAGGCCGTTGATGAAGTAGTTGGTGAACATGACGACGTCGGCGATTTCATACGCCTGGCCGTTCAAGTTGATGTCACCGCGAGCGTCGATAGATTCGGCGCAGACGATGTCGATACCACCGTCAAAGAAGTCGATGTCGCGCTTCGGCGGGAATTTGCCATTGGGGAGATTGGTGACGGTGTCGCCACAGACGCCAACCGGTACGCCGGCATAACCCGGGAAGGTAGCAAAGCTGTCGCTAATCGGCTGCAGCTGATTGTGGAAATCATACACGTTCTTAGCGATGATCAAACGGCTGCCGTCCTGGCTCGACAGAGTGTTGTCGGAGCAGTCGACCCAGAAGAACCGGATCGGGACATACTGGCAGGCGAAAGTGCGGTTGTTGCTGACCAGGAAGTTCAGGGTGAACATCTGCTCAGGAACAGTGGGCGGACCGAAGCAAGTCGGGTGCTGGGCACCGTTGTTGGTTTCAGCCAGACCAACGATACGAACGAGGCCGCTCGGGCATCCGCCGGAGCAGTTACCGTTCGCGCCGAAACGGAAGGTGAAATACTCCCACTTGCAGTCGGTGTACAGGGCGCCAGTGGTGACGTTCTGCAGCGACAGAGCGGAGTTGTCATAAGCGATCAGGAGGTCGAAACCACCCAGACCGAGAACGTGATCGTAACCCTTCAGCGTAACATCAACGCCACTGAATCCGCCCTGGAGGACTTTTTCATTCTTGGCGATGACGATTCCGTATTGGGATCCGGCCAGCACGTGGAACGTGACGGCGCATTCGGTCGGAGTAGAAACGATACCGTCAGACACGCCCACGGTCACAACATAGTCACCGGCGGCGGCTGAGTTAAAGGTCACCTTGCCAGTACCATCGATAGAGGCAGTCGGTCCAGCCGGGAGGACGCTTACGATCGTCCAGTTCTTGGGATCGCAGCCGTCAGCGTCGGTGGAAGTAAACTGAGCGTTGGTATTGGTGTTGGTGGAGGTGGTGATCGTGTTGCCACAATCGCCAGCAATGGTCGGAGCGGCGTTGGTCACGGTAACAGTCATGGAAACGTCCTGCCCACACTGGGAAGGTGCAGTTTCGCAAGCATGAACGCTAACCGTATAGACGCCCACAGCCAATCCAGAAGCAGACCAGACGCCAGTGTTGGCGTCGATCGAGCCGGGACCAGCGGACTTTACGAATGTCAGCGCAGAAGTGTTCTCCTTATCGCAGGCCTTGAAGGCATACGTGAAGGCTGTGCAATGGCTGCCGGTCAAGCTCGGATCAACCCAAGTGCCTGATCCAGGATAGGGGGAGCACGAGGTGTTAGTGTTGACGACTACCGGAGGAAGGTCCGGGACATTGTACAGCGGGAAGCAGTAACCGCCGCCGGCGAAATTATAGGCCGGAGTGTTCGGAATGCTGCTGATGAAAGTCGGATTGTAGTTGGCCAACGTTGCAGGTTGTACCCACCCCCAGGTATTGGACGGGGGGAAACCCGAGGAGTCGACGCAGATGTGCTTTCCGTTGTTGGTGGTCTGAGAGGCGGGACTCATCCAGACCACTGCGGCATAGACGGAATCGTTGAATCCGGCCGGCAAGCCGGAAGTGGTCTTGTTAGCCGCACCAAGGAATGCAATCTGGGTCGGACTCACAAAACTGCCAAAGAAGTAGGTGTTCAGGAAGTACGAGCTCATCTTGCCTACACCACCCGAAAACGGGCCGCAGCTATCCACGATGATGGAGTCCCACACCGCGCCATCGGGAGTAGTGAACGTAAATCCATTGGACATGTTCACCTTGGCACCGGTGTTGTTGTTGACTCCGAATACAAAGCGCAGATTCACTCCGGTGTATAACGTGTCCTGATTATAGAGACCGGTGATAGCGCGGATGTCTGAAATCCCGGTCTGTGCCTGGACACTAGTCAGCCCAACAGAAAGAATCAATGCGCATAGGATTACGAGGAAAAATGAAATTCGCTTCATTTTCTTCTCCTATTTAGGTTTTCGTTAACAAATTGCGAGTTGCTACGGTAAATCAAAGCTTAAATATCCCCTCAGTCTCTATCGCCTTTCGATCCACGACGAGAGCCAACAAGTCCTGAATCTCGGTCGCGACAGACTGCGCTTTAATTCAACGTTCTTTCTTTGAGCGCGTGTAACGTGATACCTCTTTTAAGCGTCCTCCTTTCCAGCTATTATTGTTTTCTAAAGTCATTCCGTTTTTACGGTTTCTTTTCGTTTCCAATCAAAGAACAAGTAGTACTAACGAAGTAATGTTGCGGTCGTTTGCGGCTCCGGTTAATCTGGTGTAAAGGCCCGGCCGGTCCCGGGCCCTCTTCCTTGCGCGGCTCCTACGGGCAGTTCTGGAGCACGTAGCCACCGCCGGTGAGATAGCTCACCAGGGCACTCAAATCACCCAGGTCGACAGCACCGACGCCGTTCACATTCGCCGCCGTCAGGCAGGGCAGAATATAACCCCCGCCGGTGAGATAGCTCACCAGGGCGCTCAGGTCGCCCAAATCAACTGCGCCGACCATATTCACGTTACCCCGCTTGCCGACACAGCAGCCATGAAGGGCGGTGATCGATCCGTCGAACGCCTGGACTTTGGTGGTGTCGAGGGTCGGGACGGTGTCGGTCACGATCTGGGTCAGATCACAGGGCGGGGTCGAAATCCGAACCTTGTTGGTGCAGACATTTCCGACCCACTGCAGACACTGATAACAGATGGTGTCTGGGACATACGCGTTATAGAGACCGATGACTGAGCCATCGGGGCGTGAAAAAATGTATTTGTCGAGGAAGTCCTTCTCGATATGAATGGTGGCAGTCCGGTCGGAAGTGCTGTCGGGGATAATCTGCATGTCAAGATACACTTTGATCAGAGGCTGGCCGCTTCGGCCGGGAGCAATCGGCCTCTTGGGCGCTCCTCCGTTGACATGGGCAATACCGGTAATCAGCAGATCGAGCCCGTTCCCGACAGTCGAGCGCACATCGAGATACTCGAATCCCTGAGCCAAAGTCCCGACGGTGTCAAACAGGCCGACCGCCACTCCTCCGGACAGAGTCGTATGGAAGATGGCAATGTCTGGCCGATTCAGCTTGAGCCAGATCGTAAACGCTGCCACAGAGTCAGTGCTGAGAGAGCCGGTCGTGAGGTAAACGGTGATCGGAAGCTGGGAGCCCACCGATCCGGAAGTGTCGCCTGCCCGGACCTGGATGTCCGGGACGGCCTGAGCCGCCGGCGCGAGGAGGAAAGTGCAAAGACAAAGAGCGAGAACCATCCCTGGCCACAGGCCGGGAAGCCGACAGGTCAAGCCGGTAGGCATCAGAGCCTCCTTCGAAATGTTGTTGAATACCATTCCTTAGCCTTCTTACGAGAACGCAGTGACATGAAAGAGGCCGGACGAATAGAGCCCCCCGTGCGCGAATAGGGGAAACCTAATGCCGTCGCTTCTTTCAGTCTGTGTCGAATTCAGTCTGTCGTTAACAGTAGAGCGTCTGTAAGTAACCTGTTGTATCTCTCAGGTCGGCCCCCACGGCGGACCAGAGAGTGAAGTACTCACTCAGAACAGTCGAGCATCGGAAAGAGATCGGTACCGTAGTACCGCTTTTGTGGTAGTCCCACCTATCATCCGTCGGCCAATATAGGGACAACCTCTCTCCTTGTCAATACAAAAGTGCAAATAAATCCAAACAGGACGACTTAGGGGTGGCCGAAACACCACTATTGACGCCTGTTTACACCATGTTTACCCGATGGGACGCTCCCGCTGTTAACCTTTCTACTCATGTTTATCGAATAGTGATTTTGTCTACGTTTCGACCGCGCTGGCGCCCCCGATCGGCCGGTCAGGACGGTCGGATGACACCGCTTATAATCCATTTTCGACAGGATCGGCCATTTGTCCAGCCCCCATGGAAGCTAACCCGAAAAGGAATGCTCGACGGACCGTAACTAGGTCCCGTGCTCCCGACCCGACTTTGCGTGCTCCCGCGGGAGCACGTCGATATCACGCTGTGGGAGCACGGGGCCCGGAAGAGCTTGTTCTGACGTCGCCTTCGGGTTGCCCGGCGGGCTGATACCGAGGGTTCGGTTTTTGTATTGACTTGGGGCCGTATCTGGGCGTGATTGGGGCTGGTTCTGGTCAGACAACTCCAAAAGGAACTGTGACTTATGGCGAAAATATCTCGCGCCACGCGCGAAACAATTCAGACTATTCTGGTGCTGGTTCTCGCCATCGCCCTGATCCTGGTCTATGTCGTCTACCCGCTCAATCGAAGCAAGGCGTTCTTCGGCCGGACCGATCTCGACAACTACAGCGAAAAAACCAAACCGATCAACGACCCTGCTCCGCTCGATTCGGTTGCGGCAAAGATGGATACCGTGCGCATCGAAGTGGACGGGCTGACCAATCTAGCCTGTGTTTCAGCGGTAACCGGCGGCGGGCGCGGCACGGTTATAATTCCGCTGACCGAACAGTATGACCGGAGCAAAGCAGCCGGGGTGGCGAAAATACTCGCCGATTCGGGGTTTACCCTTTGGCTGTACGATCAGCGCGCGGTCGGCGCTTCGACCGGCAAATATCACAGCGACGGCCAGCTGGAGTCACAGGATCTCGAAGCGGTGGTCAGTTATCTGGAACTGCACGGAAAGCTGACCCACCCGGTGATCGCGGTCGGTTTCGGCCTGGCGGGAGATGCGGCGATGCTGGCGACAGCCGAAGAAAAGCGTCTCGATGGCGTATTAGCGGTCGATCCGTACCTGACAACCGAGCGGATGGTGACAGAACTTCGGAAAAGCCACAGCATTGTCTGGTTTCCATTCTGGCAGAAACTACTCTGGTGGTGGTACAAGACCCGGTCAGGGTATGCCATCGATTTTCGGGGGACCAACGACATCAAGCCGGTGGCCGGGCGGACGCTTCTGGAGCTCTCCCCCGACCGGATAGCGTCGGCGGACGCCATCCGGCTGAAAGAAGTCTCACCTTCGGAACTATTGCGAATCATCCCGGTTGAATCCTCTGATCAGGAGTTGGTCCGCCAGATAATCAGTTTGACGCGCCCCTGATCCAGGCGTATAATGGACAATATGACTCGTGTATTGAGAGGCTCGAAGCAGAGCGGATTCCAGTTGTTGCGGCTGGGGCTGACGCTGTACTTCCTGGTTTTTCTGGCCTGGATACTCCCCAACCATGCCCTCTCGCACGAGCAATCCAATCTCACTGACCGAGTCGCCTGGTCCCCGTTGTCGAATCTCGATCATGTGGCGCACAATCCCGATAAATGTCAAATCTGTCGCACCCACGGCCAGCTCGACGCCTGGCCGGTGTACGCGTCATCAGAAATTACGTTCGGCGGCCGGGACAGCACTTCTTCGGACCCGATTCAAGCCATTTTACTTCCCCTCTCAGGGCATCTTTGTCCCCGGGCTCCGCCGCAAATCGGCTGAGCTTCACTCTTAAATCACGACATCGTTGAATCATCGCACGGTTGGGTGACCGTGATCCCGGCCCAGGCTCGGGCTGTCCTCAATATAGCTTTGGAGAGAAATATGAGATTGTGTCTATACCTGGTTTTACTGCTACTTCTATTCGCGATCAGCGCCTCCGCTCTGGTTCAGCCGGACATTTCGGCGATCGGGGATTTCCGGGCCTTTACGGGGAATTGGAAGGATTCCAGCGGCGGCAAGACGCCCAGGAACGGCAACCTGAACATGTCGTTCAAGGAGCTTGAAATCGCCATCGCAGGGTATCTCAACCCGTTTGCCAAGGGGTGGATAACGGTTTCGACCCCGGGGCAGGGATTTTCGATCGAGGAAGCGTACGGCAGCATCTTCAAGGGACTTCCGTTCAAAAGTGAAGTTCGCGCCGGGCAGTTTCTGGTGGATTTCGGAAAACTCAATATGAATCACGCGCACGCCTTTCCGTTTGTCGATCGGCCGATCGCGGAGCGCGTGCTGCTTGGCGGGGACGGATATATTGATCAGGGGGTCAACTGGGATTTCTTGCTTCCGACGAATTTTTACAGCAAGGTGTCCCTCAGCGTTCTCAAAGGGATGATTTTCACCGCGAACGATACTTCGTCCAATCCCCTGGCCAATCGCAACACCCAACAGCCGGTTTATAACGGGCACTGGAATGTATTTGTCCCGATCGGCGAAAAGGGGGATTTGGATTTTGGAGTCTCCGGACTGTATGGGCGCTATAAAGGGAAGAACGCCTACGGTACGGGGGATTCGATTGCCGGATTCAGGAATCTGAATGCCTTTATGGGGGGAATCGACGCCAAGTACAAGATCAAGTGGTCGGACTATACTTCGCTGATCGTCCAGGGGGAGTTTATTACCAATCATCGGGATCTGTTTGATCCGTCGAATTCGAATTTCCGGACAATCTCCAATTACGCCGCGTTTGCCTTTTTTGATTATCGCTTTTGGAAGCGGTACAACGTGGGGGCGATGATCGACCGGGCGCCCGGAATCTATGACAACACGACCGATGACTACGAGCAGAACGTGCCGGCCGGGCTCAGCAACACGGCCCGGGCTCCCCTGGATGACAAGAATTCCACGACCGCTTATTCGGTCTACACGGGGTTCTCCCTGCTTGAAGAAACGACCTTGTTCCGACTGGTGGCGAGGTACGCCAAGTTCAACATTGCCGACCCATCCCTGCTGGCGGTACCGACGATGACCTCCAAACCGGGGGAATTCTCGCTGGTGCTTCAGATGATCTTTTCCATGGGACCGCACAAACCGCATGAATTCTAAGAGAGGATAGAGAAATGAAACGACTAACAACAATTCTGACACTGATCGTGCTGGCAGCAGCGCCGTCATTTGCAAAAGTCAAAGTAGTCGCTTCGAGCAGCGACCTGGCCTCGATAGTCAAGGAGGTCGGCGGGGACAAAGTCGACGTGAGCTCGATCGGCCAGGGGAAATCGAATTTGCATTTCATTGAGATGCTTCCGAGCTACATGCTCAAAGTATCGCAGGCGGATGTCTATTTCAAAGTCGGCCTGGCGCTCGACCAGTGGGCGGCGGGAATTATCGACGGGTCCCGCAACGACAAAATCGTGGTGGTTGATTGCTCCACGGGAATCGACGTACTGGAGAAACCGACCGGCAAGGTGGATGCCTCGATGGGGGATGTTCATCCGGATGGCAATCCGCATTATTGGCTCGACCCGCGAAACGGGAAGATCATTGCGCAGAATGTGGCGGGGGGCCTGAGCCAGGCGGATCCAAGCAACGCGGCGGTCTACAAGAGCAATGCCGACACGTTTGGTAAACGGTTGGATTCAGCCTGGCAGATCTGGTCAAGCAGGGCTGCAGCGTTCAAGGGGACACCGGTGATCAGCTACCACAGCACCTGGGCGTATTTCGCGAACGCCTTTGGGATCGACGTGGTCGGGTTTATCGAGCCGAAACCGGGGATTGAACCGACCGCTTCGCACACGGCGGAGCTGATTGACATTATGAAGAAACGCAATGTGAAGGTGATCTTTCGCGAGCCGTATTTCTCTGATCGCGCTCCCAATGCGCTGGCCAAGGAAACCGGCGCGGTGGTCTATAACGTGCCGTCTTCGGTGGGAGGAACCGACGAGGCGCACGACTATTTTTCCCTCTTTGATGCCCTGGTTAACACTCTGACGAAAGCGACCGGGAAATCATGATAGAACTGCTGCAACAACCGTTTGTCCAGATTGGGCTGTTGATCAGCCTGGTTCTTGCCGGAATACACGCCTATCTGGGGTTTCACGTGGTCAGCCGGGGAGTAATCTTTGTCGATCTTTCGCTGGCGCAGGCCGCGGCGTTTGGGTATGTCGTGGCGGTGTTTGCCGGATTCGGCGAACACTCCCTCCCCGCTTATTTCATCGCGCTCTGTTTTACGCTCTTTGGCGCATTGCTGGTATCGCAAAGCCGGATGAAAGATGATCTGGTTCCGCACGAAGCATTTATCGGGATTATTTATGCCGGATTTGCGGCGCTGTCTATCTTATTCCTGGCGCACCGGGCGGAAGGAATGGAGACGGTGCAGGAGATTGCCAACGGCTCTCTGTTGACCGCCACCTGGGTCGAATTGGTGACGATCACGATTCTGTACTCGGCAGTCGGGCTGTTTCATTACATTTTTCGCGACAAGTTCTTCCAGATTTCACAAAACAGAAAGAAGGCAACGGCGTCCGGCATGAAAGTAGGAGTCTGGGACTTTCTCTTTTATGCGACCTTCGGGCTGGTGGTTACGTCGTCGGTGCACCTGGCCGGAGTACTGGTGGTCTTTTCAATTCTCGTGATACCGCCGGTGATAGCGCTGTTCTTTACCAATTCACAGGGGAAACGGCTGGCGATAGGCTGGACAGTCGCGGTATTAGGGGCAGTAGTGGGAATCTTGTCGAGCCTCAAGATGGATTTGCCGACCGGCCCGGCCATCATGATGTCGTTGATTTTGTTCTTGATCATCGCGGCGTTGGTCAGGAGATTCGCCCGTGCGCAATGAGGCCGACATGTCTACGGGATAGTCGAATCCGATTCCGGCCGTTGACGGTATCGCCGCGCTTGTTTCTGCTCTCCAATTGACATATTATGGAGCAAAATGCTGGAGACAGTTATGAGCGCTTTTCAAATATCGGAGCATGCCTACTGGGTCGGGGTCCAGGATCCGGACCTTCGCGTTTTCGACATCATCATGGAAACCAAGCGGGGGACCACTTATAACGCATATCTGGTCAAGGGGACCCGGAGCGCGGCGCTGATCGACACCGTCAAGCGGGAGTTCTGCGATGAATATCTCGAGCACGTGCAGGTTCTGACCAAGCTCGAAGATATCCAATACCTCGTCATTAATCATACCGAGCCGGACCACAGCGGGGCAATTGTCGAACTGCTGGTCCGATGCCCCAAACTACAGATCATTTGTGCGGCGGCGGCGCTGCCGTTTGTCAAAAACGTGATCAATGTCGAGGCGCCGATAACGGGTATCAAGGATGACCACACGATCGACCTGGGCGGAGCCAAACTAGTTTTCAAGGTTACCCCCTACATGCACTGGCCCGATACGATGATGGAATTCCTGGTGGAGGACGGCGTCTTGTTCTCGTGCGATGGTTTCGCCGCGCACCTGGCGTACCGCTCGATGTGGGCGGATGAGGTTCCGCCGGACATGATGGCGTTTGAGTTCAAACATTATTTCGACGCCATCATGCGGCCGTTTACCGGGTATATCAGGCGGAATCTGCCCAAGCTCGACACGCTGGATATCAAGATGATCGCTCCGTCGCATGGTCCGCTCATGCGGAAATGGATACAGGAGTATCTCGATCTGTACAAGCAGTGGACCGCGGATAGAACCGAAGGGAGCCGGCGGGTGACGATCTTTTACGCCACCAATTACGGCAACACCCGAAATATGGCCAGCGCGATTGCTTCGAATCTGCTTCTGGCCGGATTCGACACCACGCTCATGGACGTAACCTCATGCACCGCTGATGATGCTCGTGACCAGATTGAACGCTCGGTCGCGGTGATTATTGGGACGCCTACTTTCAATGGCGATGCCCCGAAACCGATCTGGGATATTGTCAGCCTGTTTTCGACCGTCTACAGTATTGGGAAAAAGGCGGCGGTGTTCGGTTCCTACGGCTGGGGGGGCGAAGGGGCCAAACTGGTAGTCGATCGGCTCACTGGACTGAAGCTGAAAGTATTTCCCGATCCATACCGGGCCCGACTGATCCCGTCGAACCAGGAGATGTCGGAGCTCAACGATTTTTCACACAAGTTGGTGGACTTTCTGAATGGGTAAGAATGCCAACAGACGACACAAAGAAATGGGACGGATCTGTTGGTAACTAATTATCGAAGCAAACTAATCCACCTGTTCATGTTTGCCATCGCCATGGCCTTTGTAGAGACGGCCGTGGTGGTTTATTTGCGGGCGCTTTACTACCCCGAAGGGTTTTCGATCATTCTCAAGCAGCTCCCGCCGCTCCATCTCCACATTGAGACGTTGCGCGAATTAGCGACCATCATCATGCTTCTGGCGGTCGCCGGGGTGGCCGGGCGAAAAGGCTGGGAGCGGTTCGGCTATTTCCTGATCCTGTTCGGGGTTTGGGATATCTTCTACTACGTCTTCCTGAAACTGTCGCTCAATTGGCCGGCTTCGCTGACCGACTGGGACGTTCTGTTTTTGATTCCGATCCCCTGGATTGGACCGATTATCGCGCCGATGCTGGTGTCGATCGTACTCATTATCTCGGGGATCTCGATCACCCGGCTCTATTTGCGGGAGTTACGTTTCAGGCCGGTGATGGGAACGAAGCTGCTGTTTGTGCTGGGGACGGCCGCTATTTTGTTCTCGTTCATGCGGGATTCCAATTCGGTCATGCAAAACCAGATGCCGGAACCGTACTGGTATCCGCTGCTATTCGGCGGACTGGCGGCCTATCTGCTGGCGCTGTGGCTCTCGATCCGGAAAGTCAAACACTAGCCGGCGTTGACTCAGTACCGGCAGTTCAAGTTCAGACTCTATTCCCCGCTCCGGTAGGCGAGCACCCGGGCTTTTTCGATCGTGATGAGCCCGTCTTTGACCAAGCCCTGAAGTTCCGGAAGAAACGATTCGATCTTCTCCGTGGCATCGACAATTTCAATGATCATCGGGAGATCTTCGGACAGGCGGAGAATTTTGCTGGTGTGAATCCGGCTTTTGGCGCCGAAACCCATCACGCCGCGCAAAACGGTAGCGCCGGCCAGACCCTTTTTGCGGGCCGCTTCGACGATGATCTCATACAACGGCCGGCCGTTGCTTCGATCGCTCTCCCCAATGAAGACCCGAATCAACTCGCATTCAAGCGGCAACTGCATACAATCACTCCTCCTAAATCGCCCGGCCCAGGGCCAGACCGACAAACAGGCCGGCTATCCCAAGGACATTCTGGCCGGTGATATTCAATCCGGCCGCCATCCACTGACCATCGCGAATCATCTGGCTGGTCTCGAAGGCGAAGCTCGAAAAGGTCGTGAAGGCGCCGAGAAAACCGAGCAGGATAACGGTTCGCACCTCGTTGTTGATCCAGAGCCGATTTTCCGCCAGCGACCAGATCAGTCCGAAAAGAAAGCAGCCGGTAAGGTTGACGGCAAAAGTCCCGTACGGGAATCCTGCCCCGGCCAGGCGCTGGACCCAGCCGGACATTCCGTAGCGCGCCAGCGTGCCGCCGACCCCGGCGAGCGCTAACCAGATCAGTTTGTTCATTCTGCCGAAATCTCCTGTTTCGAAATTGAGAGCAGGAGTCATCAGCCGTTAGTGGGCGGTTTTACGGGGGACTCCATCCCCAGGAACAGCGCTGAATTTAAGGGAAGTTTCCGCAGAGTCAAGACGTCAGATGCGCTCGTGGCCGGTCCGACAATTGCCTTGCTCGGGGAGACTAAAACCACTACGTTTACCGCCCGATGACAACCCTTCCAATCAGAGGCTAGGCCCACGAGTGGAGTTTCTTCATTCCGCTCTCGATTTTGTCCTGCACCTTGATACTCATTTGGCTGACATCATCAGCCAGTACGGAGTCTGGACATACGCAATCTTGTTTCTGGTCATTTACAGCGAAACCGGGCTGGTGGTAGCGCCGTTTCTTCCGGGGGATTCCCTTCTATTCGCGTCCGGGGCGCTGGCAGCGGCCGGGTCGATGGAGATCTTGATTGTTTATCCGCTTCTGATTTGCGCTTCGGTGCTAGGGGACACGACCAATTACACGATCGGGTACAATTTCGGCCACAGATTTCTCATGAACCGGGACAGCAAAATCTTTAAGCGAGAGTATATCGAGAAGACTCAGGGGTATTACGAAAAATACGGCGCCAAAACCATGGTGATTGCCCGGTTCGTGCCGATTGTCCGGACCTTTGCCCCGTTCATGGCGGGGGTCGGCAAGATGAAACCGAGAACTTTCGCCACCTATATCGTGATTGGTGCTACGCTCTGGGTTTCGGTCTGCATGCTGACCGGGTATTTTTTCGGAAATCTTGAATTCGTGAAGAAGCATTTCGGGATGGTGATTATCGCGATCATTATCATCTCGGTGCTGCCGGCGGTAGTTGAAATCATTCGGCACAAGCTTCAGAAAGCGAAGAGCGAGAAGCCGGTATGAGCGCCTTTCTTGATCTTCTGGCCGGAAATCAGCTGCTGCTCCTATTCGTAGTCATCGGCCTTGGCTACATGATCGGGAATGTCAAACTGTTTGGTTTCAGCCTTGGGGTGGCGGCGGTACTGTTTGTGGGGATGGCGCTGGGGGCAATCGATGATCGCCTCGCCCTGCCGGACTACATCTATATTATCGGGCTGGTTCTTTTTGTCTACGCCATCGGGATTCAGGCCGGCCCTGGATTTTTTGCCTCGTTCCGATCCCGCGGTTTGCGCTATTCCATGATCTCGGTCGGGCTGCTCGGACTCGGCGCCATCGTGGCCGTGTTCCTGTGGAAAGTGCTCGGAATTTCGGCGCCGAGCATCGCGGGGCTTTTCTGTGGCGCTCTCACCAACACGCCCGCCCTTGCCGCCACCGTAGAGACCGTCAAGAACATGTCCAACGTGATTCCCAAAGAACTGGTCGATCTGTACCAGTCAACTCCGGTGGTCACCTATGGGCTGGCCTATCCGTTCGGCGTGTTCGGCGTGATCCTGTGGTTTTATGTCTTTTCCCGAATCTTCAAAGTCGATTTCGCCAAAGAAGAGCGGGAGCGGCTCCAAGAAGCCGGCTCGGATGAAATCAGGAGCATTACCTATCGGATTATCAACCCGGCTATCACCGGCAAGAGTGTGGAGCGGGTGCTCAAATCGTTCGGGCGGACCGGGTTTGTGCTGAGCCGCATCAAGAAGGGGGAGCGGATTGAGATTGTCACGCCGCAGACCGTGCTCGACCTGGGGGATTTGATCGTGGCGGTCGGCTCCGATCGGGCGCAGGAAATCGCCAGACTTTTGTTTGGAGAAATGGTCGAGGACCATATCGCGGAGCGGCGGGATGACATGAGCTACCGCCGGATTTTCGTCTCGAACAAGAGTATTGTCGGAAAGACGATTGAGGAAATTCGGGGAGGGCAGCAATTCCAGTGGACGATCACCCGGCTCCGGCGAGGGGACGTCGAATTCGTTCCGACTCCGGACACGATTCTGGAACTGGGAGATCGGATACTCGTGGTGGTGCGACGAGAACATTCCGACAGCGCCGCCGAATTTTTCGGCGATTCGATCAAGTCGATTTCCGAGGCGGATTATCTGTCGCTCTCGCTCGGGATCGTGCTCGGCGTGTTTCTCGGAATGATTCCGTTTCCGCTGCCCAACGGGTTGAGCTTTAAGCTCGGTTTTGCCGGTGGACCGCTGGTAGTAGGATTGATCCTGGGACGACTCGAAAAGACTGGGCCGATTGTGTGGGGAATGCCGTTTAATGCCAATCTGGTGCTCAGACAAATCGGACTCGTATTCTTTTTGGCCGCCATTGGAACGAAAGCGGGACATGGCTTTCTCGAAACCTTTCAGGCGCACGGGCTCGGGATTATCATGGCGGGGGCACTGATAACCACGTTTGTAGTTATTCTCTCGATCTATGTAGGGTACCGGTATTTGAAGATGCCGATGTCGGCGGTGATGGGGATGATTTCAGGTATGCAGACCCAGCCGGCTTGTTTGGCCTACGCGAATCAGCAGACTCAGAACGAATTGCCGAATATCTGGTATGCGACGGTCTATCCGGCCTCGATGATCGCCAAGATTATATTGGCGCAGATAATTGTGTCGACGCTGTTGTTGTTGTCCTAGGAGAGTTCTGGGGTCGGAACCTGAGTCACTTGAGAAGCAGCATCTTTCGGACGAGCGCAAGATCGTTAAGCTGGGCTCTCAGAAAATAGACTCCGGACGCTCGCCGGCTTAGATCCAATTGGAAAGTCAGGTTGCTGTTCGGAATTGCTCTTCCCGCATAGAGTGCGACGACACGCTGGCCCAGCGCATTAAATATCGCGACATCCAACGCTCCTCCCGGTCCGGTTCCAATCGAAAAATAGCTCGTAGGGTTGAACGGATTGGGATAGGGATTGCTGAGCGTGAATTCAGTGGGAAGTGATGTGTTCCGGTTCTGGTCGGCTACCCCGGTGGCAATATCCAGATGGTAAATCGAGACGGTTGAGCCGTTGACAACGATCAGGCGCGGAATGCTGTCGGCGTAAGGATAATCCCAGTGCTTGTCACCGGCCGGAACCTGGGTCAGGCGGTCCCGGATCGAGCCATCGCTCCCTCGAAACATGAGCAGCGTATCCCCGGAGAAGGCGAAAAACGTTCCGGGGAGTTGGGGGTGGTAGAGGAAGTTGCCGTAGTTTGCGCCGGTGATATCGTGGGACCAAAGGGGGACGGTCGAATCGCCGGTTACGAGTGATCGAAGCTCCAAGGAGGCGGAAGACAACTCAGGCGGTTGCGGATAAAGATAGCAGTTGGACCAAGAGGCAGACGATACGGTTAGAAGATCCAGGTGCTGGTCATCGGCGCTGATATTTCCCACGCAACCAAGTTCGACATCATCCGAAATGCATTGACCGGAACCGCCGCTATTTTGGGCCAGAGTGATGCCCACTCCTTGCGGGCCGAAACTGCACAAAGTTCCAGAAGCCCTGGTCGCATCGGTGCCGCCGCCCGAGGAACAAAAAGTGTATCCCCTATTCGCAACAAAAGCTGATACTCCTCCAATCTTCCCAAGTTCATTGACGGCCGTCGTGTAATGAGGCTGAGTGAGTTGGACGCTATCGGGCGCTCGGTGAAAAATAAAAGTCTCGCCGACGGTCCAGGCCGCCCACAGGATGTAATCGCCGCTTGACGCCGTTTTCTCGGTGGAGGCGATGAGCTCATTGTAGCCGTCGCCGTCTAGATCAAACGCCCTTAGCACTGGCCCGCCGGTATAGCTGGCACAGAGTTGTATTCCGGGGAAGGCATCCAGTTGCAGGGTCTGCTTTCGCGACAGCATTGCAGAATCATATACGTCGATGCAGGACTTGGTCGAATCGCCGAAATTGACTTTGTTGGGGTCGGTCACTCTAAGATCGGAAATGTCCGGGACAGAATCCCTGTTGACGTCAGCATACTCGATTCCAAGGTAAAACTCATTGGAATCGGCAACTGCGCTGAATAGCGTTGAGTCAGACGCGGACGAAAAAAGAATCAGCTTATGCATATCGCTGGCCAATGCAACCAGCGGCCCACCGACTGATGATCCTTTCAATCGCAGTAGACTAATTGAAGTCAGGCCCGGTACCGTGAATGTTTTGTCCAGGACCAGCCCGACCCGGGCGGTGACTCCCGAACCTAAAAGACATAGACTTAAAACCAGAATCGTTCGAATAGCCGCGTTTCGCATCGTACACCCCACCGTTTTGAGCCGCTTTAAAGATAGCACGGTCTATTTTTCTGTCAACGAAAAACTGGGATCGTCGGGATAGGTTGCCGGGGATGGTTACGTCGCGGAGACGATTCATGGACCGAATCTCCCCTTGCTCTCACCCCGCCAATCCCGGTTATTAGGGGACGCAAAAGGAGACACCTATGAAATGGATAACGCGCTCACATGTGCATGTCGACCGGGTCGCCTGTCCGTGGCTGATCACCCGGTTTGTTGATTCGGAGGCTGAATTCCTGTTCGTTCCGTCCAGCCAGGTTCAGGAGGTGGCGCGCAAGATCGACGCCATCCCGTTTGATATAGCCGATGCCGAGCTGGGGCATCATGGCGACGGCTGTTCTTTTGACGCCATCATCGCCAAGTATCAGCTCAAAGACAAGGCGTTACTTCGTCTGGCCAAAATCGTCAATGCCGCCGATACTGACCGGCTCGATGCGGACCCGATTGCCACCGGCTTTGAGGCGATCGCCGTGGGATACAGTCTTCGTTACCCCGACGACAAAGAGAACCTTCGCCGCCAGTTCGAGGTCTACGATGCTCTTTACGCCTGGTGCCGGCTTGATGTAGCCAAAGGGAATAAGTGACTCTGGTTAAGAACACCCTGCTATGACCTCTGCCCGTCGCCTTGTCGATTTTTTTGGCCTCAAGAAGAGCATTGTGGCGCTCCTCGGCATGGTGATCCTGGTCGGGATGGGGGAGCGGATGGCCGAGCGGTTTCTCCCGCTCTACATCATCGCTCTCGGCGGCGGCGCCATAATCATCGGCCTGCTCAACGGGATGACCAATCTCCTGGGCGCGCTCTATTCTTTTCCGGGCGGGTATCTCTCGGATCGCTACGGCACCAAGCGGGCGCTGCTCATTTTCAATCTTCTGGCGATGGCTGGATTTGTGCTGGTGATCCTGGTCCCCACGATTTGGGCGGTGATTGCCGGAGCGTTCTTCTTCCTGTGCTGGAGTGCCATTTCGCTTCCGGCGGTCATGAACCTGGTGGCCAAGGTTCTTCCCAAGAGCAAACGGACGATGGGGGTTTCGATGCATTCGCTGGTGCGGCGGATTCCGATGGCGCTGGGCCCGCTCATTGGCGGAGCTTTCATAGACACCTGGGGAATCACGACCGGTGTGCGGCTGGCGTTCTGCGCGGCGTTGCTGATGGCTCTCATCGGAACGATCATGCAGCAGATCATGATTCAGGATACTGCCGCCGTCAAAGTCTCCGACCACAAGGCGGAAAAGAGCCCCTTCCGCCTGTTTAGAGAAATGTCTCCGGCGCTGCGAAATTTACTCGTCTCAGATATCCTGATCCGCTTTTGCGAACAGATTCCCTATGCCTTTGTCGTGGTCTGGGCGACTGAAGTCATCACTTCGCCGGTGACCGCGTTTCAGTTTGGAATCCTGACATCGGTTGAGATGGCGACCGCCGTGTTGTGCTACATTCCGGTCGCCTATTGGGCGGACAAGACGCAGAAGAAGCCGTTCGTGACTATTACGTTTGTGTTCTTCACGCTCTTCCCACTTGATGCTAATGTACACTCAGTCGTTCTGGCCGCTGGTGGCCGTGTTCTTTCTTCGCGGGCTGAAAGAATTCGGCGAGCCGACGCGCAAGGCACTCATCATGGATCTGGCGCCGTCGGGCAAAGAGGCACAGAATGTTCGGGCTTGTACTACTTGATGCGGGACTCGGTGGTCTCGCTCGCCGCTTTTGGCGGCGGATTCTTGTGGAAGATAAGTCCGAACACCAATCTCCTGGCGGCGTTCGGGTTTGGCGTGATCGGCACGATCTGGTTTGCGTTTCGCGGGCAGGAGATTGTGATTCCGTCCAAGTCCCCTACCGCGTAAATAGATAAAATGACTTCTCGGATATAACAGAGGAATCAATGAAAACAAGAAATCTAAAATTACCCAAGGGATACAGTCCCACGACGCAAAAGCAGGTCGCTTCGTTTGCGGCCCAACTCGATGATCAGCTTCGAAGGCTCAAAGAAGAGACCGCCGGGCTCACGACCCGACAACTCGAGTGGCAGCCGCACAAAGGAGTGAACACGGTTGGCATGTTGCTGGCGCATCTGGCGATTGTCGAAGTGTGGTGGATCAATATCGTGGCCAATGGGCTGCCGGCGGAGCCGGACGGCGAGATACGGTTCAAAAAGACGATCGGAATCGGGGGGGATGACGACGGCCTTCCGCTAAAGAAGGACGGAACCCATCCCAGAGCCATCAAGGGGTATTCGCTGAAGCAGTACCTGACTATGCTCGGCAAGGCGCGCGCCTCGGTGCACAAAGAGCTGCGCACTTGGAAAGACAAGGATCTGCACAAGACGTATCGGCGGCGCAAGTTTGACATAACTCACGAGTGGACGATTTATCATGTGCTCGAGCATTTCGCGGGACATTTTGGGCAGATTCTGCTCCTCAAGCATCTGATGATCGACGCCAAGGTGCTGAAGGGGAAGAAGAAATAGAGCAGCGTCGAGCGCGCCTGTAATGATAGTCATCATCTGGCAATTCCGTGTCCTACCGGGCTCCGAGGCGGCGTTCGAAATAGGGTACGGCCCGGACGGTGACTGGACGCGGCTGTTCCGCAAGTCTTCGGACTTTGTGAAGACCGAGCTGTTCCGAAACACTGCGTCCGAAGGCACGTATATGACGCTCGATTACTGGAAATCACAGGAAGCGTTTGAGCGGTTTCAGAGCGAACATCGCACCGAATATCTGGAACTAGACCGAGGCTTCGAGTCGTTGACACTTGAAGAAACGCGGATCGGAGTTATAGAGAGTTGAGTGGCCGGGTGAATTCCGCATATTCGTTCCCCCAGATCTACGACATTGCGTTTGACTGGCGGGATATTCCGGGGGAAGTGGATTTTCTCCTTCGGGTCGCGGAGAAACAGCTGGGGCGGAAGGTAGCTTCGGTCATGGAGTTCGCCTGCGGCCCGGCGTACCATGTACGTGAAATTTCCCGGCGCGGGTTGGTGTCCGATGGTCTTGACCTCTCCCTCGAAATGGTCTCTTATGCCCGAGAACTGGTGGCCAAGGAGAAACTTAGCGCCCGGATATTTCAGGGGGACATGCGGAGCTTTGCGGGGGATCGCAAATACGATTTGGTTTTTAGTACGATCGTATCGTTCGCGCATTTGCTGACCAACCACGATATAGTTGAAAACCTCGACTGCGCCGCAAGTCTGCTAAACGACGGCGGTATTTACGTCATTTCCACGGCTCATCCGCGCGATTTCTATGGCGACAAACCGGTTTCCGACCGGGATGAGACCACCTGGACAATGGAGCGGGACGGGATCACCGTCACAACCGACTGGGGGGCGCGGGGGAAAAGTACGATCCGCTTACGGAGATCGATGAAATCACGATAACTTACAAAGTCACCGAGAACGGGAAAACGACGCTGATCGAGTGCCCGGAGACGATTCGGCGGCTATCGCTTCAGACTTTGCAGGCTTTGCTCCGCGTGAACGGTCAGTTCGTCACCGCGAATCTGTATGGGGATTTCGATGAGCGGATTCCGCTGACAAACGCGGAAGAATCGGTTCGGATGATCGTGGTGGCAAGGAAGATTTAGCCGGTTGCCCCCGGTCTTGCCTCGTGACCTTCTGATACATTCCTGTCCACACTCCCTTGACTTGGCTTCGTATACTCTATTACCATAACGTCAATTAGACATTTCAACCTGAGGTGCAGCATGGATACCGCCCTGAAAAGCTACTTCCTGGAGCGATGGGCCAAGTATTTTCCCGGCGCCGAGCTCCCAATTACTTTTTACTACACCGGCGATGAGAACCGCGCTCCGTATGCCGGCGACGATCCCAAGCAGCATTGCTTTATCGCTGAATTGGGGAAAGTGCGAAAAGGGAAACCACTCGCATTCGATGTCCGCTCAATCCCCTGCTCCGGGGGGAAGCGATACCTGGGGTTCGCCGAAACGCTAAGACCGAACTTCCGCTATTTCCTGTCGTGCGGCATCGAAGGAGAGCTGGAAGGGGAGCGGTACAAGAAGACGCCGGAGATTGTCGACAAGCTGATGGAGAGTCAGCCGCCGTTTCGAGCGCCGAATAAATATATCGTTTGGAAACGAATTGATAAGCTGGCGGAGAATGACCAGCCGCTGGCGGTGATCTTCTTTGCCAAGCCGGATGTTCTTGCCGGTTTGTACACGCTGGCGAATTATGATGAAGTTGACCGCGAAGCGGTCATTGCGCCGATGGGGTCCGGCTGCAGCGCGATTGTCCAGCAATTAGTGGTTCAGTCGACCCGCGAGAAACCGCGGGCGATTTTGGGAATGTTCGATGTCTCTGCCCGTCCGTATGTTCCGGCCGATGTGCTGACGCTTGGTGTAGTCTGGCCGAAATTCGAAGCGATGGCAAAAAATATGGACGAGAGTTTTTTGATCACCAAGTCGTGGGGGAAGATCAGGAAGAGGATGAAGAAGTAGGTGGCGCATCGCCATGACGGGCACACGAGGACTTGTGCCGCGCACTTGAGCAAGCTCATCTCTACATGTGGGCGGCAGACGTCCCCGTCTGCCCCTTCGGGCGCTATGAAATCACCCAGTACTTCTCAATTTGGACCAGGCCCCGAGTGTCCATGATCCAGTCTCTAGGACTCGAAAATGGCCATTCAGTCGGTTCTGGAACAAGCCCAGCTTTCACCGGATTCAGATGAATATACTGCAGTTTGATCTGCAGCTGCTCCGCGGTATAGATGATGACATCGTCAAATCGAGACTGCCAGAGATGAAATTGACCCCCCTGAGACAGTAGCCGTCTGAACTTGTCATCGAGGAGTGGGCATACTCGTCGAGCAGACAGACTCTTGAACGCCTGTACGAAATCTGATAGATGCTCAACCTGTGGAAGACCGATGAGAGCATGGAAGTGTGTTGGCATTAATGCCCATCCGATAACCGAAATGCCATAATGCACCACGGTCTCCCTGAATTGCATCACCACTGCCTCCGCAACCAGCTTGTCTTCAAATACCGGCAAGAATTCACGCACACTGGTCGTGATGAATACCAGATGCGGGCCAGTCAGGTCTAATCTTCGGCGAATTACCATCGGCATTATCTTTGGTTAGACGGGCACACGAGGACGTGTGCCGCGCACTAATTAGAGAGTGTGGGCGGCAGACGTCCCCGTCTGCCCCATCACTTTCCGTTCCGCAAGGCATCCTCGCCCGAAGCCGCCCGCCCCCCTACCCCACCACCTTCAACTTCGCATATTTCGCCATGATCTTCTTGCTGCCGAGGCCGGTGAAAATGATTTCCAGGCGAAGCGAGTCTCCCATCCCCTCTCGTTTCAAAATCTTCCCGCGCCCAAAAGTCGGGTGAAGCACGATCCGCCCGACTTTGTACGGGCTGTCGTCCTCGTATTCGTAACTGTACTCGCCGTTGTGCACGGTCGCTTTGGCATAGGTCTGCGCGCCGGCCATACTGCTCTGGTCGATTCGCTGGTATTCAAAATGCTGCTGGGTCCGGAAATCCCGCCGCTCGATGAGCTCTTCCGGAATCTCCTTGATAAAGCGCGACGGAATATACTGAACTTCGCCAAACCGGAACCGGGTGGTGGCGGTTGCAAGGTGCAGCCGCATCCGCGCGCGGGTCGCGCCAACATAAAACAGGCGGCGTTCTTCCTCGAGTTCACCCGGCTCGGAAATGGTCCGCTGCAGCGGAAACAGACCCTCTTCGAGCCCGGCAATAAAGACCGACTTGAACTCCAGCCCCTTGGCGGAATGAAGGGTCATGAGCGTTACTTTGTCTTCGATCTCTTTGTAGGTGTCAAGATCGGTGAAGAGCGAAATCTCCGCGAGGTAATCCGCCAGCGTGCCGGTCTCATGTTCCCGGGCAAACTGCGCCGCCCCCTCGATAAAGGCTTCGATATTCTCAACTTTGTTCGGTCCCAGGACGAGATCCTCGCTCTGCAATTCCTCAAGAAATTTGAGCTCTGTGATGAGGTCTCCGGCCAGCGAATCGACCGGATCGGCGGCGACCCGCGCGCGGTACTTTTCGATCACCTGGACAAACGGCTCGATGCGCCTGAATTTGCCGTCCAGATCGCGATAGGTCTCCCCTTCCCTGACGATCTCGTATTCCGATTTCTGATGACTGCGCGCCAGTTCCCGGATCGCCTCGATGGTCTTGTCCCCGATGCCGCGTTTGGGATAGTTGATTACCCGCTCGAAGGAGACGTCGTCTTTGGGGTTCACGATCAACTTGAGGTACGCCATCAGGTCCTTGATCTCTTTACGTTGATAGAAGGAAATGCCGCCAATGATCTGGTACGGGAGATTTCTCCGCCGAAGCTGTTCTTCGAAAGCGCGGGACTGGGCGTTGGTGCGGTAGAGAATTACCGTCTCTTTAAGCGTGAAGGTTTGTTGCTGGCTGACAATCTGATCGGTAATCCGGATCGCCTCTTCATCGGCGTTATCGACCAAATACAGGACGATCCGATCCCCGGCTTCGGCCTCGGCCCAGAGGGTCTTGGCTTTGCGCTGGCTGTTGTTCTTGATGACCATCGAAGCAGCTTTGAGAATATTGTTGGTGGAACGATAGTTCTGCTCCAGCTTGATGATCTTCGCCCCAGGGAAATCTTTCTCAAATTCCAGAATGTTTCGGATATCGGCGCCGCGCCAGCCGTAAATCGACTGATCCTCGTCCCCGACCACGCAAATGTTGTTGTGCGGGCCAAGCAGCGCTTTTAGGAGCAGATACTGCACGCGGTTGGTGTCCTGATATTCATCCACCAGAAGATATTTGAAGCGGCTGCGGTAGCGGTCGCCGATTTCCTGATTGTGCTGGACGATCATGACGGCGTTAAAGAGCAGATCATCGAAATCCATGCCATCGCACTCGCGCAGCCGTTTCTGATACATTTTGTAGATTTCCGCCGTGCGGGATTCGAAATAGCCGGTCGCCTTGGCGGCAAAATCTTCGGCCGAGATCAATTCATTTTTGGCGTCGGAGATTTTCCCAAGCTGTCCTCTGGCGGGGAATTGTCCCTCCGAAATCCCAAGTTCCCTAATGCAGGTCTTGACCAGTTTCTCGGCGTCATCCTGATCGAAAATAGTAAAGCTCCGGTCGTATCCAAGAGCATCCGCCTCGCGGCGGAGCAGGCGGGCGCAGAAGGAATGGAAGGTGGAGACATTCAGATCACCGATCGAAGTTCCCATCAGTTGGCTGACCCGGTCGCGCATCTCGCCGGAGGCCTTGTTAGTGAAAGTCACGGCGAGAATCTGATACGGCTCGGCCAGGCGCTGAACCAACAGGTAGGCCACCCGGCGGGTGAGGACTCTGGTTTTGCCGGAGCCGGCCCCGGCGATGACCAGAAGCGGACCTTCGGTAGTGGTCACCGCCTCGAGCTGGCGATCGTTGAGATTTTCCAGAAGCCTGTCCATCGGTGGCGGAATATAGGGGAAACAGAAATTGATGCAATCACCGAGTGGCAGAAAAGAAAACGGACCGGTCAGGGCCGGTCCGCATTCAAATCGATTCTGAACCAGAGCTTAGTCCGGGTACTTGTCGTGAAATTTGAGCCAGTGTGTGTCAGGCTGCTCGTCTCGCCCTTTGGGAACCAGGTCCAGATAATGGTAGGCGGTCATCAGCATGTCGAGGCCGCGGGCGTAGGATGAATAGGTATGATAGATATCTCCGTGTTCGTCCTTATAGAAGACGCTCACGCCTTCGCGGTTGGGGTTTTTGGTCTCGACCTTGTCATAGTTGTATTCGGCAGTGCCGTTGGCCAGTTCTTCGGAGTGAAAAGAAACATGGAAATCATAATTGAAATCGTTCTCTCCCGAGGAGACCCATTTGAAGCTCCAACCCATTCGCTTTTTGAACGCCTCAAGTTTTTCCAGAGGGGCAAGAGAAATGGCAAGCATGGTTACATCCCTTTGATTCAAATGAATGACAATGTCATTAAAATTGTCCGCCATAAAGGAACAAGCCACGCAGCCCTGGGTTGCCTCGGGCGCAAACATGAAATGATAAACCACTAACTGGCTTTTGCCGGCAAACAGATCGGACAAGAATTCTTTGCCTTTGGGGCCATCGAAAACATACTTCTTCTCGACTTTCTCCCACGGTAGATCTCGTCTTTGCCGGCTAAGTTGGTCCCGAAGTTTAGTGAACTCCTTTTCTTTCTGAAGGAATTCCAGGCGGGCTTTCCGCCACTCCTGAGCCGACACGACTTTGTGCTCCGAAGTTCCAGAGCCGGTGATTAGTTTGGCCATACTCTGCTCCATCTGATGTCGGGCCTTGGGCGACCGACTTGGTCTCCCGAATGACCGTACCTATTGAATCGTTGATCTAATTAGTAAATGTATGAACGGACCGAGCTCAATCAGGTTCCGCTATAGTCAGGTCGGCAAGCGGGGACGACTGCGGGCCCATGTCAAAGAACGCCAGCAGCTGCGGTCACACCAGCAGTTCGCATCTCATCACGGTGATAGCTTTGCCGCCAAGGATCACCCGGTCCCCCTGATTCCGGACCTTGACCACCCCCCCGCGCGGGGAGGCTTGATAAGCCGTGAAGGAGCTCTTGCCGAGCTTTTTCTCCCAGTACGGTCCAAGAGCGCAGTGGGCCGAGCCGGTCACCGGATCTTCGGGCACACCGACCGCAGGGGCAAAAAACCGGGAGACGAAATCAAATTGACCCCCTGAGGACTTGGCCGTGACGATGACGCCGCGAACCGGAATAGTTGCGATTTGGGCGATATTCGGATTGAGCGAACGGACGATCTGCTCGGAGTCCACCTCGACCAAATAATCCATCGCGTTCTTGCCGACAAACGACGGCTTTACGTTGAGAGCTTCAATCAATCCCGCCGGGGGGGCTGAAGCTTCCACCGGCTTTTGCGGGAAATCGAGCTCGATCCACTCCCCGTTCCGTTTGGCATAGAGCGGGCCGCTGGCGGTGTTGAACTGGATGGTAGCGTCGGGAGCGACAATCTCTTCTTCCCAGAAATAATGCGCGCTGGCGAGGGTGGCATGGCCGCACAGCTTGACCTCGGCCGCCGGCGTAAACCACCGGAGATTGTAGCTCTGCCCCTCGGGATACAGAAAAGCCGTCTCGGCAAGATTCATCTCGGCGGCAATCTTTCGCATCCAGTCCTCAGGCGCTGCCTGTTTCATCAGGCAGATGGCCGCCGGATTCCCGGCGAAGGGGGTCTCGGTAAATGAGTCGATCTGAACGATTTGCTGGCGCATGGTGCTAACTCCGCGACCGTGTCAATTCTTCGATTAAATGCCCGGCGAGTCGGCCGGACACAGATGTCCTGATGGGTGTTCTGAACCGCGCCTCTCACCAGCGCGGCAGGTTCCAAAAGTACGAATTTATACGCGGAAGAGGTACTGGAATTTCACGAAGAATCGTTGCGAGGCGCGCCGATAGGCGCTATTGGCCAGCAAATCCTCATAGTCGTGGGTCGAGCCGATGTAGAAAATAGTGAACGGATTCAATTTGTAGCTGAGGAGCGGCTCAAGGGTAAACCCGCGGTCGCGGCTGTAGGTCATGGGGCTGTCGCCATTATAGTTGTCAAAATTTCGGTATTCGGCTACCAAACGAAGGAACAGTTCACGGGTGAACTGGTAGACAAAACGGCAGCGGGTCACCGAAGCTTCAAAAATCCTCGGGCCGCCATCGGGATAGTACAGATTGGAGTAGTCCAGGGACGGCTCGATACTGAGTCGTCTTGCCGGTTGAACAGTCATGGAGACCGAAACCGTGGCCCCTTTCCCCAAAACCGGTACCGGCAACTGATCCCCGCGGGCGATAAACCGGCCGACACTGTAGTCGATCGAGAAGCCGGCAAATCCGCCGGGTCGCGTATAGAGATAAAACTCGGCGCGCTTTATGCCGGGGAAGACCACGCCCCGAAATTGCTCGCGGCTCCACAGGTATTCGACCCAGAAATCGGTCTGGCCGATACTGGTGACTTCAAAATGAGGAATCAGCCATTCATCTTTGCGGACGTGATCAAAATTCCAGACTCTCCCGGCAATAAGCATCGGCTGCCAGGTGATCAGGTACTTTTTGTTGGGCGTGAAAAACAGATTGGTCCAGCCCTGGATTTGCCGAAAGTCATTTTTGGTGACAAAGCCGTTGTCGGCTCGGAAAGTCGGGCTATTCTCCTGATATTCGAGCTGGGCGCTCCAGACCCGGGCATCCCGCATGAATCTTGAATAAATGGCATGACCCCAGTACTGCTCGCCATCGAACGTGACGGTGTGCCGGCCGCGCTCGAACGTGCTGTCGGCCGTTCCAGAAGAGAGCGCCGTGTCGTTCGGTTCCTGGGTTCGGCTCGCCAGGGCGGAGAATTCGTAGCGGTAATTCTTCAGAAATCGCAGCGCCATGTCGCCGCCGATCAGCGACCCGGCCCCGGAGTTTCCTTCCTGTCGGCGGTCGGTCAGGACCGCCCCGATATACGAATCCTCCCAGAAGGTCTGCTTGATCCGGGCGATATTCGATACGCTCCGGCCCCCGCCAAAGACATAGGACTTTTCTTCGAGCGGGACAATGATCGGCGACTTATCATCGCGAGCCACTAAATAGGCGAAATTTGTCCGCCCAAGCCGCCCGGTCAGTTTGGCCGCATACTGAGGTTTGGCGATCGAACGGGTGTACACCGAAGTAATGCGGGTATCGAACAGGTCGGCCCCTTCCTGGAAGAAAGGGCGCCGTTCGGAATAGAACAGCGCATACGGGGAGTTGACATCGATCTGGGTGGCATCGGATTCCACCTGGCTGAAATCGGGATTAATTGTCAGCTCGGCTGACGAATTTGATGCCAGCGCGTATTTGGCGTTCAGGGCGAGCTGAGCGTCGGCTTTGTCGTTGTGGAATTGGAGGGTCGAATCCGAGCCGGTGAGCTCTCCCTGCTCCGAAGCGACAATGTTCGGCAACAAGTCCAGTTTGCTCCCCGGTTTTATCCCTGAGATTCCGGTGAGGGTGCCGAACTGGCACATGAAGCAGGGATTGTCCCGTTTCAAGGCAGCCCAGGAAAACTTGCGGCGGACTTCGCGCTGCCGGTCACGCCAAAACTGCGCCTTCCAGACCTGGTCCGTTTTATTCGGGAAGCGAAGACTGGAAAACGGGATCGCCACTTCGACCTGGTACCCGCTGTCGGTAACTTTCCCCTTCGATTCCCAGACTAGATACCAAAGACATATCTTCGTTGCCGTTGCCGGCCATCCGAAGGTCCCCCTGGATGCCGAGCGGATTGACAAACAGCTCGTATCCCCAGGAGGCATCGCCGTAGGTGTCAAAGAGAATGCCGAAATAGTCGTCCCGGAAAATGTCATCCCGGTCCCGCAGGGAATAACGGATCGTTTTGGGATCGTCATAGGCCACAAATCCCAGGTACAGAAATTGTTCGTCGTAGCAGATCAGGACTTTCTGATCAACCGGCGGTTTGACTTGGTTCCCCGGATTGTTTTCCGCGAATCCATCGGCAACCGCCGCCTCACCCCAGGCCGGCTCATCGAGATTTCCGTCGATGGTAATCCTGGAGTGGATGCGTGGGACATTCAGGGTAGGGTCATATTTGGGGGTGAAGCCGGAGGAATCCTGCGCCCCGTTCGCAGACGTGAAACTGAGAAGCACGAAACAAGACGAAATAATCCACGAGGCGGTCCGCATTCATAGGAAGATACGTCAATTGTAACAGCAAAGTTACATTCGCGCGCGTGGGGCATAAAAAAAGGCCCGCCGGAGCGGGCCTTGCTGATTTGGAATCGCGGAAGTTAATCTATTTCTTCAGCGCCGCAAGCGCCTCAGCCCGCGAGTCGAAATGGTCAAATACCGAGATGAGACGAGTGATCGTCAGGATCGCCTCGATATTGGTGATATTCACCAGGACAAACCGTCCGCCGGCGTTCTTGACGGTGGTCAGGGCCGAGATCAGCATTCCCAAGCCGACCGAATTCATCCAATTCACTTTTTGCAAATCGATGATGAACTTCTTTTTGTTCAGCTCGATATATTCGTGAATCCGGCCGTGGAACATGGTGGTTTCTTCGCCCCCCATGATCTTCCCGGACAAATCCATGATGACTATGTCACCATCAAGGGTATCATCAAATTTCATCTGATCGCACCTTATCCTTAAGCGTTCTTGTTCTCAGTCGATTGGTCCAAGTTAAAGTCCAGTCTGGCGTTACAGCCATGGAGGACCCTCCGCAATCACTGCAACATGCTTCGCCGGGACCGAAAAAGCAAGCCATTTTTTGCCTCGGTGACGGCGCTAAATTCTGACCTTATGATTGCTTTTCAAGGAGGCGGACCCCTATGTTTCAACCGAGCGAGCCCTGACCGGAGTGAAGGTGAGATGAAACTGAAGCCGAGCGTAATTGTCCGCGAGCTGCGGCCCGATGACTGGTCCCATATCGCCAAACTATTCGGCGATCGCGGGGCGTGCGGTGGCTGCTGGTGCATGTCCTGGCGGGTACCGCATGGCGGCAAGACCTGGCAGGCGGTCGTGGGAGAACCGAACCGCAAGGCTTTTCGCAAACTGGTCCAGTCCGGTGAGGCACACGGGATTTTGGCGTTCGATCAGGGGAATCCGGTGGGCTGGTGCAATTTTGGAAAACGAGCCGACTTCCCCCGCACTGAAACGGTCAAGGCTTACAAGCGGGACGATATCGAAGGGGTCTGGGCAATCAATTGTTTCTTCGTGCTCAAAGATTACCGGAACGGCGGCCTTAGCGCGCAACTGCTGGAGGCAGCGGTTAAAGCGATTAAAAAGCACAAGGGGAAGATTATTGAGGGATACCCTGTCCCTCTGACCAAAGACGGCAACAAACTTCCGGCCGCTTTTTCTTATACCGGTCCGGAAGCGATTTTTCAGCGAGCCGGATTTACCGAAGCCCAGCGGATCTCCCATTCCCGTCCGCTGTATCAACTCGAGGTGAAGAAGTGATAGTTCGACAGGGGATTGTGTGTATTGGGGCTGTTCTTCTGATTGTCGGAGTGTTTGTGCCAATTCTGGGAGTCCCGATATTTCATGACCAGAGCATGATGGACCTCAGGCCAAATGTCGCGCTCACCATTCTCGGCTTGGCCGGCTTGTCGATCCTGATCGCGTTAATCCGCCGCCTCCGGTGGCTGTACATTCCGGGCCTGATCGCCGTGGCTCTGATCGCTTACACGCCGCTGGCGATGCAACAGCGAAAAGACGCGATTCAGTCCGACATCAAAACCCATGTGGCGAGTTTGCCGGGAGGATTGGCCGGGAGATTTGTCGGCGCCACCGATCTCAAATACGGCTGGACCCTGATGATGCTGGGTGCGGTCCTGGTGCTGGGCGTCCCGTTCCTTGGGCCGAGAGTGGAGACGAGAAAAAGAACTGGTCCCGGTACTTCGGCGCGAACGAATGTCACGAGCTCCGCTGGAGTCAGCTAGCCTTCCAACCTGAAACCGTAAGCAGGTCGGAGCGTCCTCCGGCCTGCCTTCTGCAACGGACTCCTGCCTAGAGGAGTATCTGCGACTATTTGATATCGATATCCAACTGCCAGGTAAGCGTGTTGGTCAGGCTGGCATTGTTGTAGTATGTCGTAACCGACGATGATCCCCACATTCTCGGAAAATTTCCAGGCGGCGCCATAGTTCATGGCGCCATAGATACTATTGGTCCCTTGATAGTCTACACAGAGCCAGAGCTTGTCGGAAATTTCCGGCATCGTTCGTTCCCAAGCTGCCATCACACCGCGGTTGTCAGTGACCCCGTGTTCATTCAGTAGAAGTATGTCGTTACCGGAGAAATATCCAATGGACACGCGACCAAATGAGTTCTTGATCCCCGGAATAGTCCAACCCACTTTGGCGTAAAGCAAATTGAAGTCAGTGCCTCCTCTTTTGGTTCCGAAATCGTAGGCACCGACCGCAACCGACGGAACTCCGCGGCCCAAGCTGTTTTCGGGAAGGCCGATTTTTGCGTTGAAATAAAGCGGGTAGTCATCGGCGACACCGAGGCCCGAGCGATAGTCGAATCCGAGTTCCGCGTTTAATTTCTTGAACGGCAGGACTCCGACACTCATGCCCAGATCGTTAATTGAGGATACCCGCTGACCCGAATTGTCCTGATTCGTCGGAATGTAGAGATCGTGGTGAATGTGAAACACGCCGTAACCCTGGAGATCGCTCGAGGGGGACCAGATATGCGTGGAAGGAGTGGCATGCGCTGCTCCGCTGATAGAGATCCCTGCCGCCAGAACTGCCGTCGCTATTAGTCGCCGCATGATTCGCCTTTCATTGCCAAGCTGAATCTGGTCTGATGGAGGACCGGGTATATCCCGGCCTTCCGAAGCTGCTTCACTCATATGCCGGTCTGTGAGGTCGATTCGGATTGATAGGCCACTTCGCCATGCAGCGACTCATCGAGGCCTCGTTCCTCTTCACCGGTCGATGTCCTGACCCGCGTGATCTTGTTGATCACCGCCAACATGAGGTAGGTGAAGCCGAACGCGTAGACTGACGAAATCAGAACCGCCAGGAGCTGAACTCCGAAGAACGAAGCATTGCCGTTGAACAGCCCGTCGGCTCCAGCCGGATTGACCGCCTTGCTGGCCATTAAGCCGAGCAGAATTATTCCGAGCAGGCCGCCAACGCCGTGGACTCCCCAGACATCGAGGGCATCATCCCATTTCAGGAAGTTCTTCAGGTTCACGGCGAAATAGCACACGGTGCCGGCCAGTATGCCGATAATCACGGCGCTGGTCGGAGTAACATACCCGGCACAGGGCGTAATAGTCGCCAGTCCGGCGACCGCGCCGGTGAGCAGCCCGAGGAATTTAGGTTTCTTTTCGAAAATCCAGGCGAGCAACATCCAGACCGGTCCGGCGAATGAAGCTGCTATATCGGTGTTGAGAAAGGCCAGGCCGGTTACGGCATCGACTCTCAGCTCACTGCCGGCATTAAATCCGTACCAGCCGAACCAAAGCAGTCCGGTCCCAAGAGCCACGAGCGGAATTGAGTGGGGAACACTGTCCCCGATTTTGCGCCTGCCGACATATAGCACCGAGGCAAGCGCCGCCATTCCGGCAATATTGTGAACCACTATGCCGCCGGCAAAATCGAGCACTCCCCACTTGGCCAGCAGGCCGTTTCCCCAAATCATATGGACGAACGGGAAATAGACCAGGACCAGCCAGCCGATCAGAAAGAGAAGGTACGCGCCGAAGCGCACGCGATTGGAGAAGGCTCCCGTAATTAGGGCCGGCGTGATGATGGCGAACATCATCTGATACGCCATGAAGACGTATTCGGGGATATTGCCGGAGCCAAAGGGGGACGGCGTCGTGAGGGTCACGCCGATCATAAAGGCCTTGTCGAGGTTGCCGATTATTCCGCCCACACCGCCGCTGAAACAGAGCGAGTATCCGAAAGCCCACCAGATGATGGTGGTCACCCCCATCGAGACGAAACTCTGGATCATGATTGTCAGGACGTTCTTTGCGTCCCACCAGGCCGCCGTAGAAAAAGGCCAGCCCCGGGGTCATGAGCATCACCAGGCTGGTCGCAACCAGCATGAACCCGGTATTCCCAGTATCGAACACGTCGCACCTCCACGGAAACGCTGTCGCGCCGCACTAATAGATTTGTGAAAAACGTAACAAGGAATGGGGGATTGGACAATCAGGGAAACCCTGACCACGGGGACGCCAAATGCCTTACCCTCGTGAGCGGGATGATCGAGACTTGAGCCAGGAAAAAGTCTGGAGATGCGCTATTCGAGCGGGGTGAGTCCTTCGCGGATGGCGTATTTGGTCAGTTCGGCGATACTGTGGATGTCGAGCTTATCCATGATCTGCTTGCGATGAGTCTCGACCGTTTTGATGCTGACTTCGAGGCGGCCGGCGATTTCTTTGGTGCTCCATCCTTCGGCCAGCAACTGGAGGACTTCCCTTTCGCGGGCGCTCAGGACCGAAAAGACGGAATCGGTTCGATTGACCGCCAACTCGACATAGTCCTTTATCACCGACTCAGCTACTTTGGCCGAGAGGTAGATTTGTTGGCGGGCCACCGCGCGGATCGCTTCAAGGAGTTCGTCGATGGCGCAGTCTTTCAGAACATACCCACTCGCGCCGGCGCGAAGCGATTCCAGCACGAACCGCTGATCCGAATGCATGGACAACATAATGATCCGGATTCCGGGCTGGTCGGCCGTGATCTTACGAGTAGCTTCGATCCCGTTCAAGCCCGGCATGGAAATATCCATCAGGATCAAATCCGGCCTTAATCGGGCGGCCTCAGCCAGAACCCCCGGACCATCGATCGCCTCGCCGATCACTTCCATATCTTCCTGTTGCTCGATCAGGTTGCGCAGGCCGTCGCGGAACAGGCGGTGGTCATCGGCGAGCAGAAGACGTGTCTTCACCGGCAGACTCCTTCGGTTGTCGTGGAACTTCTAAAGTGATGCGGGTCCCCTCACCCGGTTTGGATTGTGCGGTCATCCGGCCGCCGAGATAGTTCAGTCGTTCCCGAATGCTGAACAGCCCGAAACGTTCGTGCCGCTCGGCGCCATGGTCCAATATCGAGGTATCGAACCCCCTGCCATTATCGGCGACCTCGATCAGACAGAGTTCGCTGTCGGTCGAGATCGTGACCGTTACTACTTTTGCGACCGCATGTTTCACGGCGTTGGTCAGAAGCTCCTGGACCGATTTGAACAGCGCGACCTTAACGTCATCCGAGAGCGTTCCGCTGTTCTGACGTTTTCGAATCGTTACGTGAATTCCGTGCTTCTTCTCAAAGCGTCCGGCCAGCCACTCCAGAGCGGAATCAAGTCCAAGCTCATACAAAATCGGCGGGCTGATTTCGAACGTCAGATTGCGCGTATACTGAATGGTCTGATCCAAAAGCGTCATAATATCGGAGATCTTTCCCTCAAATCCGCAGAACATGGCATCTCCCTGAAACTGGGAGACGTTCATTTTGATAAAGGCCAATGCCTGGCCGATATGATCATGTAAATCCTCGGCGATCACCCGGCGCTCGCGGGCTTCGGTCAATGACAGCTCCGACGCCAGTTGGCGAAGCTGCCCCTGATAAATCTCGATTCTCTGTTCGGCGGCGAGCAGTTCATTGATCTGGGACTGCAGGGCGGCATTGGTGCGTTTGAGTTCCTCGGTTCGATCCCCCACCAGCCGTTCCAGATTATCGTGGGCAGCCTGCAGAGCGGCGTCTGCCAGCAGATGCTGAAAGTAGGAACGAAGCATCTCCGCCAGGGAGTCGATCAGGTCCCGTTCCTCTCGCATGAACGGACCTTCATCGGAGGCCGGCCGTGGTTCGAGATAGATGATTTCAATCAGTCCGGCCGCTCCATCGCGCGTCCGGAACTCGGCCCCCTGCCGCCATTCCGTCCGCCGGAACTGTGGAGTCGCCGCCTGCCAATGTTGGTAAGAAATTCGAGCGACCGTGATCTCGGGATACTGCCAGGCAGGAGGGAGAAGAGCGACAATATCCGCGATGACATCGCTCGGGGGACGGCTCTGATCCTGAAGAACTCGGGCGGTCCGGTGGAGCGCCGTCAGTTCTTTTATGCGCTCCTGGAGTTTATGAAGAATTTCTTCGGTCACGCCTGAACATAGAACATCGGGTCGCCACGGGCAAATGCGATTCCGGTGAAAAGCCTGCGAAGCCGGGCCGTGTGCGCAAAGAAAAAGCGCGCCATCAGGGCGCGCTTTGCAAATCGTCTTTGACCAAACGGCTCAGCCGGCCTTCTTCTTCTCCGTGTGAGTAATCATTTTGGGCGGCTTTCCCTCTGTGATACACTCGGCCGTGACGATCACTTCGGCGATCTCCGGGTGAGAAGGAATGTCGTACATCAGATCAAGCATCGCTTTCTCAAAGATCGATCTGAGCGCCCGGGCGCCGGTCTTCTTTTCGCGCGCTATTTTCACGGTGGCTCGAAGTGCATCGGGCTCGAACCGAAGTTTGACTCCTTCGAGTTCCATCAGCCGCATATACTGTTTGGTCAGGGCATTTTTAGGCTCGGTCAGGATGCTCAGCATGGCCGCTTCATCCAGCGGCCGAAGCGCCGCCATCACCGGGAGACGCCCGACCAGCTCTGGAATCAGGCCATATTCGATCAAGTCGGCCGGGATGACATGGTCGTAAATCGCCTCGGACTTCTGATCGATAAACTTGTTGTCCGATTCGAATCCAACTATTCGGTTGCCAAGCCGGCGCGCCGTAATTCTATCCAGACCATCAAACGCTCCGCCGCATATGAACAGAATGTTGGTCGTATCGAGCTGCACGAACGCCTGCTCGGGATGCTTGCGGCCCCCTTTCGGCGGAATGTTGGAGATCGTCCCTTCCAGTATCTTCAACAGTCCCTGCTGCACGCCCTCGCCGGAGACATCGCGCGTAATCGAAGGATTGCCGTCTTTGCGGGAAATTTTGTCGATCTCATCGATATAAATGATCCCGCGTTCGGTTTTGGAGGCATTGAAATTGGACGCCTGATATAAACGCACGAGAATGTTTTCGACATCTTCGCCGACATAGCCCGCTTCGGTTAAAACAGTTGCATCCGCGATCGTGAACGGCACTTTCAGGAATTTGGCCAATGACCGGGCGATCAGAGTCTTGCCGGTTCCGGTAGGACCCAAGAGAAGAATGTTGGATTTTTCCAGATCGATATCGCCGGTTTCCTGGCCAACTTCACCGGCGATCTTGTTTCGGGTCTGGTGATTGATTCGCTTATAGTGGTTATAGACCGCCACCGAGACGGTTTTCTTGGCCTGCTCCTGCCCGATCACATACTGGTCGAGAAAATTCTTGATGTCCGCCGGGCGCGGAAGATTTTGAATCTCTTCGGCCTGCTCGTAATCCGGGGTGTTCTGGAGCAGGTCGGCGCACAGGACCACGCACTCATTGCAGATATACGACTCATGCCCGGAAAAGAGGCGCTTTACCTGGCCATAAGCTTTTCCGCAAAACGAACAGCGGTGAGGAAAGTGGGGCGGCTGCGGTGGTTGATGCGTCATGCTCGGCTCCTATGCCTATTCGGAATTTCCTACTTCTTCACCTTGTCATCGAACGTATAGACTTTGTCGATGATGCCGTAATTTTTGGCTTCTTCCGGCGACATGAAATGGTTCCGGTCGGTATCCTTCTCGATTCTTTCGAGCGGCTGGCCGGTATGTTTGACCAGGAGGTCATTCAGGCGCTTCTTGGTCTGGGTGAATTCTTCGGTCATGATTACTATGTCCGAGACCTGCCCCTGCGTTCCGGCGCTAGGCTGGTGAATCATGATCCGGCTGTTAGGCAACGCGGTCCGCTTGCCGGCCGCACCGGCCGCCAGCAGAAATGAGCCCATCGAGGCCGCCAGCCCCATGCAGGTAGTGGCTACCGCCGGCTTGATAAACTGCATCGTATCATAGATCGCCAAGCCGGCGCTGACTGAGCCGCCCGGCGAATTGATGTACATGAAGACATCCTTCTCAGGATCTTCGGCCGCCAGAAACAGCAATTGGGCAATCACCAGGTTGGCAATGTTGTCGTCGATCGGGGTGCCGATGAAAACGATACGGTCTTTCAGCAGCCGGGAGAAAATGTCATAGGCCCGTTCCCCTCGGCCGGTCTGCTCGATCACCATCGGTACCAGGTAATTCCCCGTCATTTCCTTGTCGCTCATGCTTTCCTTCTCTTTTCTGTTCGCGCTATTCTACAGACGTAACCGTCGTATTGTTTGTTCTATTTCGCGGCCGGAATCTTCTGCGCCCGGGACATCAGAAGTTCCAATACCTTTTCTTCAAGCAGCGATTCGCGCAGGTTCTTTACCCGGCCCGATTTGTTCAGCATCTCGCGGGCCTGCTCGAGTTCGAGGTTATTCCTTGTGGCAAAGCCGTTTAACCAATTTTCGGTATCCTGGGGCAAAACTTCAATTTTTTCTTGCTCGGAAATCTTGTGCCAGAGGATATCCCAGCGCATGGAATCGATCCCGACCTGGCGATAGGTTCCCCGGACCTCAGCTTCGTCTATATTCTGATAGTTCTTCTTGAAATCTTCAATCACTTCCAGCAGGTAATCTTCGATCATTCCTTCCGGAATCGGAATCGGATTCTTCTCGCAAACCTGACGAATTAACTCTCGTTTCTGGGCTTGCACCAGCATATCGGTGTGCTGGCGCTTAAGATCTTCGCGGATCTTTAGTCGAAGCTCCAGCACGGTTTCGCCGGTCCCGGCTTGTTTGGCGAAAGCATCATCGACCGTCGGCAGGATCTGTTCTTTGACCGTTTTCACCGTGCACATATAGGTGATATGGGCGCCGGCAAACGCCTTGTCCGAGTAATCGTCGGGATAAACGACTTCGATTTCCTTCTGGTCCCCGGCCTTCATACCCGGAATATGCTCTTTGAATTCCTTCACCGTCATTTTGTTGCCGAGGTCGATTTCCGAATTGGGGAAATCGTCGTTCTGTAACGCCAGTTTGGGATCATGAGTCTTCTTGAGATCGCACGTTACCATATCCCCTTCGCGCGCTTCCCGCTCGACTATCCGGACGGTGGCGAGGCGCTTGCGAAGGTACTCGATTACGTCATTGACCTCTTCGTCCTTCACCTCGATTTCCGGCGAGGCGACTTCGAGATTTTCAAACGCAACTTTCTCGACTTCCGGGAATACTTCGACCGTGGCCGTGAAAACGAGTCCGCCGTCATCGGTGAAATTCAAATTGGTCAGGGTGGGCCGAGAGGCGACATTCAGGGTCTTCTCTTTCAGCGCTTCCGGGTAGCTGGCTTTGATCAGCTCATCAACCACGTCCGCCTTGACTTCGTCGGCGAACATCGATTTGACCATGTTCATCGGGGCTTTCCCTTTGCGGAACCCCTTAAGCGTGACCGTTTGCTGGACTTCTTCGAATTTCTGGTTGATGGCGGTCTGGACCCGATCCGGGGGAAGCTCGATCGAGATTTCCCGTTTGAGTCCTTCACCTTGTTTGACTTCGACTTTCACGTGCCTCCACTGTATTTTAGGCGAATATTGTCAGCCACAACATCACACCGTCCCGGACGTTCCCGGATCGGGGGATGGGAATATGCGAAAGGGGGGACTCGAACCCCCACTCGGTTAAGAACTGGATCCTAAGTCCAGCGCGTCTACCAATTCCGCCACTTTCGCAGTATGGGGCAATAAGTTACGGAAAATGATCGGATAGCGCAACCCGGTTCTGAACCGAGAGGATGAGCCGTGCGATCCACGAAATCGACAGAGTCTCATTGACTTAGAGGATTCTCAGAGTCACTTTTTCTTGGGACCGTAGAATGTTGAACCGCCGGCCCGAGTCTTCTCTTCCAACTCCCCTGACGGAGGTACGGCAACGCCATTTTCCTTCACCTGGCGAAGGTACTCTGTGATTAGCTTCGCTTGCACTTTCGATCCGTGAAGGCGTGTCTCTTGGAGTTCGGTTTGGAAAGCTTCGACAAAAGGGAGGTCTGGCGTAAAATCACTGAGACAGGCGACCTTTTCCGCCGTCAGCTGCTTACGATCTGACGTGAACAGCGGGGCATAGGTTCTGGTCGCAGATCTCCACTCGTACTCCAATTCCTGTTTTCCTTTGACAAATGGAATGTCCGGATGCGCGGCAAACACTACATCGGTGTCGAACACGGCTCCCGGAAAAAATCCGTACGTGAAAGAAACTGATATCCGATTCCCGCCCGTCTGTGTCGCGGTCAGCTCGGCGTCAACGTCCTGATTGAGGTATCTACCCCAGCCATACATGCGGCATTCATGTACCGTCGTAAGAGCCTCATAAACTCGGCCATCGATGAGCTTGAAGAACCGGATCAACTCCCGATGAATTCCACTGCCCCGCATCGTAAGTTCGAACGTATAGAAGGTTTTGTCCGAGCCGGACTTCTCCACCAGGCGCAATGGCGGAACCTCATAGTAGTAGTACACCACAGGATCGTAAATGATTTGCCAGCCGTCGCTCAGGTGCTTCAACACCAGCAAATAGTAATCGCCACCGTCCTGGTTGACTGCGGTCAGAGCGATGATTTCTTCAGACGAATCTGAGTCGAGATCACTGACGATCACCCGGAGAAAACCGGAATCTCGAATATCGAGCGAGGAGTCGGGTAAGACAAGTCCATACAGCTGTTTCACAATTCTAAGGCAGGGAGTTCCTGTCCGGTAGTGCCTGAGTAATGCCACAAGACTATCTGGGACGGGAAGATACGGTACAATGTTGGGAAAAGACAGGGTTGCGCTGTCGGGAATTCTCGTCATGGCCACTATCGGTCCGGGGGCCGCCGCGTGCGAATAGAACAACGTGTCCCGGGATATCCTGGCCAAAGCTGAGTAGTCTCCCCCATATGATGGATCGAGCCAGTGGACTTTGACTGTATCGCCAGCCAAGACAAATCGCCCCTCATCAATTCCGTCTTGAGCCGGCCTCAGGGCATCTGAGTCGTTTTTGTCCGACTTCCATCGTATTATTCTCCGGTAAGTCCCATCGGCTCCAAACCTGATCCGCACATGCTCCATCTCATTGATCTCATCGCTTGAATATCCCGCAGAGTCGAGATTTAGAATCTGCCAGGTCCCCATCAGCGCCGAGCCGGAACCCATGGTCGCGAGTCGCTGAGCGCTCGACCCTGAAACCAGGCAAAGACAAGACAGCAGGATTAGCGAAAAACAAGACAATCGCACATTCAACCCCGGTTGGTACAGACACCTCGAGCCATTTCGAACACGCGCGATCGGAGATCAATCTGGACAAAATTCACAATCCCTTGCGCGGCGCATATGTTATAAAATCACAATGCAGACCACAACATGAAATCCTGAAAATGTGTGCGCACCCGTAACAATTTTCCCCGGTCATCCATATATTGTCTCATCTTGTTTCGAGGAGACTACATGAAACTTGCCATCATCGGGGCCGGAGAAGGCTTGCGGCTGAGAGACGAAGGGATTTTGGTCCCCAAACCGCTGGTCAAAATCAACGGCGTACCGCTAATCGAGCGGATCATCAGAATTGCCGCAAAGAACGGCCTGACCTCGGTTGAACTGATCATCAATGAGGCGTTCGGCGAAGTAAAGGAGTTCCTGGAGCATCAGGATTTTGGCGTGCCGGTTCTCTGTGAACTCATGTCTACCCCAAGTTCCATGCATACCCTGTTTGCTCTGGCATCCCGGGTGGAAGATTCGCCGTTTTGCCTGACCACTGTGGACAGCGTCTTCCGCGAGGAAGATTTCCGGAAGTTTATCGAATTTGTCCGATTATCTCAAGAAGCCGACGGCGTGCTCGCAATTACTGACTATATCGATGATGAAAAGCCGCTCTGCGTCCGGATGGATCAGAATTCGAAGATTCTGGAATTCATGGATTCGGCGGAACGTTCACACTGGGCGACCGGCGGCATCTATTATTTCACTCCCAAGATTTTCAGAGAGACGGAACTGGCGCTCCAGCGGAAAATCGAGCGGCTCCGAAATTTTCTGCGGCTTCTGATCGAGCAAGGTTACGTGTTGAAGGGATTTCCGTTTTCGAAAATAATCGACGTCGACCACCGTTCGGATATTATGGCCGCCGAGCAGTTTCTGAAGGACCCTCTGTGATATCGGGCACGAAGTAAATCTATGATAGGTGCGCGGCACAACTCGTCCCGCGTCGAAAAATGCGGGACGTCCCTGTGTGCCCGACATTTGCAGGGGCAGGCGGGGACGCCTGCCGCCCACGGAATCGGCGGCTTGTTTACATACCAACCTCTACCTTATCATGTCAAGAACGCTCGGCAACTCGAAGATCGATTTGATAATGTGATCCGCTTTTTCGGTTGATACCGGCTGTTTCCAGCTCCGACCGTGCAAGAAGACTGTAGCTAGACCGAGCGCTTTGGCCGGTTCAATGTCACGATCATACGAGTCCCCGACCATCACCGCTTCGTCTGCTCGAATCCCCATTTGTTCGAGGGTCAGTGCGAATATCCCAGGATCAGGTTTGGCGATTCCTACGACAGTTGAATCAATAACCGCCTGAAAAAGTGAATCGATCCCCAATTCCGCCACAACGGTTTCGAGGTTTCCGCCGAAATTGGAGACGAGCGCGAGCGAATACTCCTGGTGCAGTTCCTGAAGCATCGGTTTGACGCGCTGTATCGACTCTAAAACATCGGCGTATGCTTCCTCGGCAATTCGTGCGGAAAGTCTGGCGGACAGACTCAGAAGGAAGTGTCCCGGTCTCAAGCAGAAAATCAAATTGAAAGCCTATTTGCTGTTTCAGAGTAGTGCGCAATGAGTCAGAGGCTGATACCGGATGAAGCGCCATTCTCTTCTCCCCCGCCACGTATGCTTTCTCATATGTGGTCTTGTCCAGGCCAGTGCCGACTTTCTGGTACAGATCGAAAAACTTCTCGCTCCAGTGGATGCCGTTGCTGTCGAGCGTCCCGCCAAAATCGAACAGGATTCCGCGGATCATGTCGGCTCCGTAACCTTGATTCGCGCCGTCGGCTCGCCGGCAGTTTTCTTGCCGGTGAAGTACACCAAGGCGAATCCGATCGCGATCCAGAACAGTTCCCGGATTCGATTTACCAGACTGGCGTAGATCCCGATTCCGGAAGACAACCCGAGGCTCTCCATAATGAGATAGAGGGAACCTTCGCGCGCCCCCAGCTCATACGGAATGAAGAAGACCAGATTCAGAAGCAGCGTGCTGGCGGCATTGATATAGACGGCATCCACCAGCGATACCTGGCTCCCAATCGCGTGAAGAATGAAGTAAAACTCAAATGAGACGACATAACGCGACAACATTTCCCACAGGACCGAGAGGTAAAACGCCTTCCTTCGCGAGTTGTACAGTTCGGTGATCTGGTCATCGATATCCCGAATCGCCTCTTCATGTTTCATAATCCTGGCGGTAAGTCCCCGGCTGAAAGGGAGCCACGAGACCAGCTTCAGCAGCATGTTAAGGATACCGCGCTTGTGGGCGATCATCAGGAGCGCAATAGCGCCGGTCACGGCAGCGAAGATCAGCAAGAGGTACAGCCGGAGGTTCGTGGTGAGGGGAAACCAGATCGCGACCGTTACAATCGTAATCAGCCAGAAAACGAACTGTCCGGTGGCGTGGACCATACGAAATAAGAAGACCGAGGAAACAGCCCGGCGCATGCCGATTCGATCCTGCACCGCCATCGCCCGGAACGGCTCCCCTCCAAGATTTACCAGCGGAGTCGAATAATTGATGGCAAAACTGCTGAGGGTGATCCGGTATAGCTCGCCGAAGCCGATTTGCTTTCCCTCCGGTCCGAGAATTTCACGGTACGCCAGGGCGTTGAATACGTAACCGATCCCCCAGACTCCGATCACCGGCAGAAACCACCAGCCGGTCTTTTTCAGGTTGGCCAGGATATTGTCTATCCCCAGACCATGAACGAGATAGCAGAAGAAGGCGAAACCGAACAGCAGGAGGACGAGGCGAACCGCTTTCCCCATCTGGACCTCCGCTAGCGCGCTGCGCCGATTGGTCGTTTCGAAACCGGGCTTGTGTGAGTGAGCAGGATGGTCCGCTTTTCTTTCGCGGAGCGGTAACAGGCGTCAAGAAGTTGAATTGACCCGCAGGCTTCGTCGACCCGGGCCGGGTCAGGCTGGTGCTCGGCAATGCGCCGGGAGAACTCGTCGAGCAAAGATACATACAGCTTCACATATTGCGATTTATCGGAGGCATCCGGGACTGGCAGCAATGCCACTTTGCCGGCAGCTGACCGTTCGAGCTGCGTACCGTTGTACACCAGGCTATTTTCGTGATTCACCAGCCGTGCGCTATTCGCGCGTCGGTCCGCCGCCCAGGTCAGGGTGATTTCGGCGATTCCCCGGTCACACTCAATAACAACGATAGCGGTGTCTTCCACCGGCATATTCCGGTGATGCAGGTTCGCCACGGTGGCGGTCAAGGCGCGCGGCCGCCCGAGAATCCACGGTACAAGATAGAGATAGTGCACGCCGGTATCGGCGAGAATTCCGCCGCCGCTGATTTTCTGATCGGTCCGCCAATTCGGATTCTCCGCCAGGAATCCCGGATCGGCTTGAGTCCGGCAGACCGTGAATTGCAGCAGATTCTGGCTATCATTCGGGCCGGATTCCACCAACTCCTTGAATGGCCGCCAGACCGGCGAATAGCGATACTGGTGGCACGGCATGAAGACAAGTTGATTTTGTGATGATAGAAGCTCGGCGATTTCGTTTGCCTCGCCAATATCCGGAACGAACGGCTTCTCGCACAGAATATGTATTCCCGTCTGAACGCACGCCCGAATTAAAGGGGCGTGGGTGTGAGGAGGGGTGCAGATGTCGGCAAAGTCGACCGACTCATGGCTCAGCAATTCACTGGCCGTTTCGTAGACGCGGACTCCCGGAAACATTGCTGCCGCCTGGGAGCGATACCCTGGGTTCGGCTCAGCCACCGCAACTATCTGAACCTTGTCCCGAAGCTCCGCATACGCCGGAATATGCCCGGTCTGGGCAATCTTGCCAAAGCCGATAATTGCGCCGCGTATCATGATCTAAGTCTCACCACGAGCCATCTGACGAAGCAGCCGTCCGCTGATTCTTTCCTGCCGAACGATCACATACAGGAAGATGGCGTTCATGACGGTCAATTCAAAGACAAAGTACAACCAGGGCATCTTGGCCAGGGCTGCGATAAAGAGAGCGATCATCCGGGTATTGATGGTCAAAATGTTGTAATATTTGATCAAGGGCTTGCTCAACTCGCCATACTCCCGGCGAAACTGGGACGGAACCCGGTCGCCAAAATATGACCGGCTGGTGCTGCGAAGCTGCGTGAAGCGGCGCGCCATGAGTTCCTGCTGATTGGTGTGTCCCCGGTAGAGGAGCATAGACAGTTTTCGAAAGATATTGCCGCCCCAGCCCAGCGCCTCGTATTCCGCCCTGGCTTCATCCGATGAGTCCAGTTCGCCCGAGGCCGGGCCTCGCACGAAATACAAATATCCGTTTCGGAAATAATCGGCCAGGGCGCTCTGGAATGAGTGGCAGACGGCCGCCGCGAGAGCCAGCGACAGGATAACATTGAAATTATCCTGGCCCAGATACCGAAGGCACAAATTGACGTAGACGCTCAGGAACACAAGATTCCCCGCCAGGCCGTCCAGAATTCTCCCAAAATGAGATTTGGTGCCGGTCAGCCGAGCGAGTTGACCGTCAGCGCTGTCGAGGGCATCGGAAAAAATAAGCAGGAGAATACCCGCCACCGTCAGCCGCATCGACGGATAGTACAGCAGATGCGCGCCGAAGATGCCGACCAGCCCGCTCAGCATCGTCACCGCGTTCGGGGTCAGCCCCAAAAAGCGCGCGGTGTGCGCCAGCGAAAAACCGATCGGCCGGTAGAAGTAGATGTCGATCGTCTCTTCGGTATCGCGGTCTTTATACGTTGATTCGGTCGGCGACATGGGCGAAGGCATCCTCCATAATGGCAATCCCTTCTTCCGCCTCTTCCTCAGTCAGAACCAGCGGCGGGTTGATCCGGATGTCCGGGTTGTACCCCATAACGATAAGACCGTGCTTCAGGCACTCCGCGAAGATCATCCTGGTGTACTGTTTGTCGAGCTTTTCCTTCGTGCGCGGATTCTTCACGAGCTCCATGCCGATCATCAGGCCGCGTCCGCGGACCTCGCCGACAAACGGGAATTTCTGCTTGAACGTCATGAGCCGGTCGAGCATATACTTGCCGACCCGGGCCGAATTTTCCACCAGCCCTTCATCGATGATCGTCTTCACTGTGGCGTAGGCCGCCGCCGAGGCAAGCGGATTGCCGCCGTAGCTGGATGAACTCCCGCTCGGATTTCCCCAGGGTTTGGAGAAAATGATCTCATCGCGGGACATCAGGCCGGTCATCGGGAAACCGCCGCCGAACCCCTTGCCGATCGTAATTATGTCGGGCACGATATTTTCGTGTTCACAGGCGAACATTTTTCCGGTCCGGCCGAATCCGGTGATCATCTCATCGGCAATCAAGAGCGCGCCGATTGAGTGCGCATAATCCAGGAGTTTTTTCATATAGCCGGGAGGCGGGATGACATTGCCGGCGGTTCCCTGAATCGGCTCGACCACGATGGCGGCGATATTGTTGGTCGTCTCCAGTTTCACTTTCTTCTTGATGAAATCGACGCAGGCGAATTCGCAGGACGGAAAGGTGTGGTTGAATTCACAGTGGCGGCAATTCGCATACGGGGCCGCGTAAGTTCCGGGGACAAGCGGTCCGAGCTGGTGTTTGAAATCATCCCCCAGCATCCCCAGGACTCCCATCGTCTTGCCATGGAACCCGCCCCAGAACGAAAGGAACTCCGTCTTTTTGGTGTATGATTTTGCCAGGCGCAGGGCAGCCTCGACCGCCTCGGCTCCGCCGCTCCAGTATTGCGGCCGTTTCAGATCCCCCAGCGCGATCTCTGAGAGCATTTTGGTCAATTCGGCGCGAAGCTTGGTCGTGAAACTCCCCACATGAACTTTGGCCACCTGCTCCTGCATGATCCGGGTGTAGGTGGGGTGGTTGTAGCCGAGGCTGGCCACGCCGACGCCGGCAAAGAAATCGATATACCGGTTGCCGTCGACATCTTCGAGCATGGCCCCGTCCCCTTTTTCCAGCACGATTTTCGAGAGAGTCGAGATCGTCTGCACCCCCGGCGCGACAAATTGCTGCTCGAATTCGAAATATCGAAGGGACTCGGGTCCCGGAATCTCGGTCTTAATTCGCGTTTTCTGGTTCAAGGTCTCTGGCATGACTGTATTCCCTGGCCTTCCTCAATATCAGTTGAGCTATTTCCAGACTGGCGTCGTCGCGAACCGGCGCAAAACTGGGCCAGTCATTAATGTCGATAATCGTAATCGTACCGTCCCGTTCGATAATGGCGTCGCCGCCATACACGTACAATCCCAGCGCCTCGGCCGAGCGGGAGGCCAGCCGGTGAAGCTGGTCCCGGTCGAAAGGCGTATGATAGACGCCGTTCAGATAGTACCAGTGAAAGAATCCCGACTCGCGCACCGCGTAAAATTTTACGGTGTCCCCGTCGATATGTTTCTGCAGAATGGCCGTGTCGATCTCACGTTTTCGAAATTCCCGCAAGATCATTTCCGCCTCAGAAATATCGTTCACCGGGACGACATCCTCGCGATGAACCGCGTGCACGTCCCCCCGCTTGACCCACAGCTTCCCCCGGAGCTGGGACTTGAGTTCCGGAGAAAGGCTCTCTTTGGTGTTCACCACGAGGCTGAGCGGAAACGGTATCCCGTGCTGCGGCAGACGGGTCACCATGTTTACGCGATAGCAATTGAGCACGCTGTTAGGCGTGTTAATGATAAACGGATTTCGCTCGGCGGCCAGGTCCCGAAGCTTGCCGGTCCCGGTTGGCCCCTGTACCATCGAGAAGATCAGCCGTTCGTTGATTTCGACCTGCCCGAGGTCCCCTTCGTCAATCAGTCTGACCTCGGCTCCGAGCTTCTCAAGGTGCTCAGCCGTGCGCATTATAATGAGCAGGTCGTTCTCGACATGATTGGGAGAAAACTCGGTCTTTCGACAGATTCCCAACAATCTGAGCTTCATCGCACTCGTCCTCTAATTCGTCCCTACCGTTTCGACTGTCTGTAAAACGGGTATTCGTTTTCCAGGTTCCACTCGCACACCGCTTGCTGATTATGATTGTTTTGGGATGGAAAGGCGGCTGTTCTGGTGACCATTGGAGCGCGCGCCCGGCCGTCCCAAAGTAATCCAGCGATCCGACATAAACCCTATCCAACCATCTGAAACGACCCGGCCTGCCTGCCGGTCGATTCAGGCGCAGGAATTAAATTGCCGCACCTTCGATTGTCAACATCGCACCCACGAAATAAACAGATCCACCGACCGAGAATTAGGCTTTCGTCGGCGTCCGAATTGCAGACCTTTTTCGAAAGCCTACAACGAGAATCCTATTTCATTGCGATATAGAAAGTTGCAAAGCTGGGGAAACTACTTGATCCGGCCCAATTCTTTTAGCCGCGCCAGCCGCTGAGGCTCATCGCGTGACAACCACGGATCTTTTGAGAGAAATTCGTACGCCCGGGCAAAATACGGAACTGATTCCTCCGTTCGCTTGAGTGACAGGAGACACTCGGCCAGTTCCTCGAAGACATATCCGTCCTGTTCTTCTCCGGAGGCAGCCCATTCTTTTTCCAGCGACTCCTGAATAGCCAGGGCGGAATCGACCTGGCCTATATACCGGAGCGTCTTGGCCACCGACCATCGGGCTATCCTTGTTTCCTTAGGCTGGTTTTGAGAAAGCCGATATTGCAGTCCCTTGTTGAACAACTCAAGGGCAGAGTCGTACTGCTTTCGGTCGAAGTAGTCCCACCCCATATTGTTGTAGAGACTCCCCAGCCAGTGCCGAGCTTTGGGGTCCGTCGACTTTTCGGCCAGATCGAGCGCTTTCAGATTCCAAAACTGACGTTGCTCGGAGGGGGCGGCAATGCCGCACATGTGAGCGGCATCAATTAGAGAACGCATCGTAGCCGGCGGCGCTGGACTTCTCCCACGCCTGCACGAAAAACTTCATCCCTTCTTCCGGCTGTTTCGAAGAATTGTTTACCCGGCCTCGCTCCAGCAAATAGCGCACATCCGCTCGCGCCCCGGCGGCCGGCAGGAGAGTCTTGACGGAGTCGAGCATGGCGTGGGCAGCATCGAATTTCTGCTGCAATCCGAGCGCCCGGGCAATTTGAGTCATCAATTCGGCCAGATAACCGGTATTCCTGGAATCCTCGGCCGAGGGGAGCAGCGCCCGGAATTTCGCTTCGGTCTGCGCCGGTTCGTCATAATTCCAGAGCGAATCGAAATCGGGAAGGGGACGATCCTGTGCGTGTGCCATGGCTGCCAGTCCTAACAAAAATCCGATAACAATCAGTTTCATCTATCAGGGCTCTCCGGAGTCCTCCGGGGAGGGCTCCGGTTGGAAAGTAGAAAAGTTGAGTTCTCAAGTCAACTTTCTCCGGTAAGTTCAAAAGTTCAAGATTCCTTGAATTCCCCCGGTTGATTCGGTAGATTCCGCCCCATGTCGAATTACGAATCGCTCTTCCAGCCTCTGAGGGTAACGCCGACGCTGACACTTCGGAACCGCCTGGTCATGGCTCCTATGACCACGACTTCGGGAAACGAGGACGGCAGCTTTTCAGACGCCGAAATCGCCTATCTGTCCCGCCGGGCCCAATCTGGAATAGGGTTGATCATGACGCCGGCTTGTTACTGTCACAAGTCCGGCCATTCATTCGATCACCAGGTTGGCTGCCATATCGATGACATGCTTCCGGCTCTCTCAGGCTGCGCTGAGGGGATCAATCGCCATGGCGCTGCCTCGTTTCTGCAAATTCACCACGGCGGCAATGCGGCGAGGCAGGAATATTCCGGGCGCCCCCCGATGGCTCCGTCCGCGGTGAAGAATCGGCGCGGGACCTCGGAGATGCCGGTGGGCATGTCCGAAGAAGAAATCTGGCTGGTGATAGAATCGTTTGCTCAAGCCGCCGGCCGGGCCAAAAAAGCCGGCTTCACCGGTATCGAGCTTCACGGCGCCAATACCTATATTATCCAGCAGTTCTTCTCTCCGTTTACCAATAAGCGGACTGACAAGTGGGGGGGCGACTGCCGCTGCGACCGGTGTGACCGTCACGCCGAGCACGAGGCTCTCGAACTGTGCCATCGCCTCGATAACCGGGCGAGGTTTGCCAAAGAAGTGCTCAAGGCTGTACGGGCCGAAGGTCGGAACTGAATATCCGATTTCCTATCGGATCTCCCCGGAAGAGCCCGATCCGGACGGCTATTCCACCCATGATGCCATTCAATTGCTGGATATTCTCGTTCCGTTTGGAATCGATATTATCCATGTCTCCGCCCAAAAGTATGGGTTCGGAATCCGCAACGATTATCCCGCCGGTTCGCACCCGACGAAAATGATCAAGCGCGCCTTCCCCAACAAAGCGGTGATCGGCGTCGGGTCCATTCTCCAGCCGGAGCAGGCTCTGCAGGTGCTCGAAGACGGCACCGATCTGGTGGCTTTGGGCCGGGCCTTGCTTTTGGATGCCGACTGGGCGCTCAAAGTGCGGGAAAATCGTCCGCTCGAAATTCGTACCCACGTGAATTCCCCCGAAGAAATTCAGCAGCTCGAAATTCCCACCCCCATGAAAGAATACACCAAGAATAGATTCTATAGCATCTTCAACCCGACACCATGTCACAACCTGTGGAGATTGTCCCATGGCCGACGAAAAGAAAGAACCCTGGCTCAACTACCTTGCCCTGGCTACCGTCATTCTCGCGGTATGCGCCACCTTGTCGACGTTCAAAGGTGGCAGCTACTCGACCCGCACCGTCATCAACCAAAGCCTCGCAGCCAATCAATGGTCGTATTACCAGGCCAAGAGCATCAAAGGGTATATCTACGAGGTTCAGAAGCAGAATCTCGAACTAAGCATCAAAGAGAAATCCGGAACGGTTGGCGGATCGCTTTTGGCGGAATACCAGAATGTTCTGGACTCCGACAACGCCCAGATCGCGCGGTACAATCAGGAAAAGGCCACGATTCAGGCCGACGCCAAGAAATTCGAAGATATTCGTGATCATGCCCAGCGCCACTCGCAGGTATACGGCATGGCCGTGATTTTTCTGCAAATCGCCATTTTGCTTTCATCCATTGCGGCGCTTTTGCGAAAGAAACTGGTGTGGTATCTGGGACTGGCGGTGGGAGTGGTGGGAGTCGGTGTATTTCGCCTACGCCCTTTCGCCGCTGTTGCAGTGATTGGGCGAAGTCTATAAAATCACGTTGCCGGAGGTCGTGGACTATATTATCTTAGTTGCCTGATGGTCTGACAATGGTTCTGGGAGGTCAGGTGAAGAAGTTCTTATATCTTGTGTTGGCGGCCGCACTCTGGGGATCGGTGGACGCCCGAGCGGCTGATATCATCCTGAAGAAAACATACCGGACTCAAGTACTCCACAGACAGCGTCAATTTCGTCAATGCCGGCCTACTGGGCGGGAAATCTCCGCCCCATGTCGTAGCGACAATGCCGAAACCAAAGAGAAACTCGATGAAGCTGCCCCTTTCGGACTCTTGGACTTGCCACCAGCTTACGGGTTGGGCGTAATTTCCTGGTTGCCGGGGTGCACCTGCTCAGCGCCGAATGGAACACGGCTGATATGCAGAGGGTCGGCGGGTTGGGGTTGGCCTCCTGGTCCTGTCGAGCGTGCTGCAACAAATCGGCCAACAAGTGTGTCTCCGAAGCAGTAGAGATCTCACAACCAAAAGCCGTTATCCTGACCAAATGTGATGATCGGCCCTACGCTGTACCAAAGGGAGGATCCGGGAATATGCTGCACGCTCACGTTCTGAACGACCATCCTCAAGCGATTCGCACCATCCTTTTGGTGGCTCGGACTGTTGGTCCCGGAATATGGCTTCGGCCAGGCCATTCAACTCAAGTACTCAATCGGCTCCGGCTGGCAGTACGCCACCGACAGCGAGAATTTCCTGGGTCTTGGCTCCGGCGCCGAGAATCTCAAGGGCGTGATGTCCGGCGACACCATTGCAATCGCCGAGCTGGACAGCTATGCGAGTCAACAGGCGGTCTCTAATGTCACCGGCATACTCGGAATCTGTCTGGTCGGTTGGTCTTTCGGCGGCGCCATTTTCGGCAATTGGAATACCGGTAGTCAAATCGCGCTTTTTACCGGAGCGCCTCTCACACTAATATCAGTTGGGATGCGGCTTTCCGCCGCGGGGGAACTTAATCGTGCAGTCGGTATTTTCAACAATAACCACAGACCTCGCGGCTCTCCTCCAACGGCGACTCTTGCTCCCATGATTTTCAGGCGCGGCACGGTCGGCCTTGAACTCAATCTCCGATTTTGACTTGGTCCCAACCTCAGTGCTTGCCAATTGCCTGTATCACCGCGGAGAGATCGGAATCTTTCAGTCCTGCCAGTTCTGCGGCTTCGAATAGCCGCCGCGCCGCCTCAGCCATTTGAGGGTTCAGGTTGAGATCCTCGGCCATTTCCTTCACATATTCCAAGTCTTTGTGGATTGCTCCCACCGCGAAGTGAGGAGCAAAGTCGGAATCGATCAGTTTTTGACGCTTGGCATTCAGCACCCCGGAATTGCCGGCTCCGGCGGCGAGAATCTCCAGCACTTGCTTCCGTTCCATCCCGGCTCCCTCGCCGAAAACGGTGGCTTCGGCAATGGTCGCCATGAATGCCCCCAGCACCAGATTGTTGATCAATTTCATCCGCGTCGCCAGTGTTCGCTTTTCAAGGTAGAAAATGGTTTTGGCCAGCTTCTCGACCAGCGGTTTCACGGCAGCGAAGGCCTGCTCGTCTCCGCTGACCAGCATGGTCAAATTCCCTTGCGAGGCCGGGATCACGCTTCCCAACACCGGCGCTTCGAGATAGCTGCCCCCCGCCCTCTCGGTCAGATCATAGAACGAAGCTACTTGGGCAAAATGATTCGTAGTGGTATCGACAATGATCTTCCCCCGACAGTCAGATTCGAGTATCCCTGCTTTGCCGGTGAGGACTTCATTCACCGCCTTGCTGTCGAAGAGATTCAGGAAGATGACGTCGCACTTGGAGGCCAGGTCGGCCGGGCTTGAAGCAATGGTCAGCGACGCTGCCGCCGACCCGGTGGCATGCTGAACCGCCGCCACTTTTTGTCGGGTGCGATTCCAGACCACGAGCGACAGCCCCTGTTCGCGCAGACGGCGCGCCATGGCGGAACCCAAATTCCCTAGACCGATAAAGCCGATACGTTGATTCATTACCACCTCTGCTTAAACGATGTTGCCGCCTGTGCGCCCGCTTCGTTCCAAGAACAGCCCCCCTGCAGGCGGTGTCAAGCCCCTCCTAATCCCCCCTTGTTAAATCTTGCTTTAACTCTATCGCGGCGTTACGCTTTCGACGGTTGGGTGCCGATACCTCCGGTATTGCACTCAAAACCAAAGGGATACTGAGAAACATGAGCATAAACGCTTCGATCTTCAAAGCCTACGATATCCGCGGCACTTTCCCGGACCAGCTCTCCGTCCAAAACGCCTATCAGATCGGCGCCGCTCTGGCCAATTACCTCAAACCGCGCGCGATCGCGGTCGGCCGGGATATGCGGTTGTCCTCTGATGCGCTCTTTGAACAGCTCGCCCAGGGCCTCAACGACAGCGGGGTTGATGTCATCGACCTGGGGCTGATTTCCACCGATGCCCTCTATTTTGCGGTCGGCAAATTCGGCTACGATGGCGGCGTGATGATCACTGCCAGCCACAACCCGAAACAGTATAACGGTTTCAAGATCTGCCAGAAGAACGCCGAGCCCCTGTCCGGCCAGGAAGGACTGGGCCAAATGCTCAAGCTGATCCAGGATGGGACGTTCCTGGTCGAGGCCGCCAGCCGGGGTATCGTCGTCCGCAAGGATATCGGCGAAGAATATGCCGCTCATGCCCTCTCATTTATCGATATCTCCAAAATAAAGCCGTACCACATCGTCATCGATGCCGGCAACGGCATGGCCGGAAAAGTGCTCGAGCCGGTGCTCAAAAAACTCCCGATCAAAGTAACGAAACTGTATTTCGAACTCGACGGCACCTTTCCCCACCACCCTGCTTCGCCGATCGAACTGGAAAATTTGGTGGATCTCCAGAAGAAAATGCAGGAGGTGAAGGCCGATTTCGGTGTTGCTTTCGATGGCGATGCCGACCGGATGTTCCTTTTGGACCAGCACGGGACCCAGTTGGGGGGAGACATCACGACCGCACTGGTTTCCCGTTCCCTGCTCACTAAACATCCCGGCGAGACCATCCTGTATAATCTCATCTGCTCCCGGGCGGTCCCCGAGTTGATTCAGCGGATGGGGGGAGTACCGATTCGCACGCGGGTGGGGCACGCCATCATCAAGCCGCTCATGAAAAAACATAACGCTATTTTCGGGGGCGAACATTCCGGCCATTTCTACTTTCGCGACAACTGGTTTGCCGACTCCGGCCTGATCGCCTTCCTCGTCTGTCTGGAACTGATTTCTGTCGAGAACCGGCCGCTTCATGATATGGTCAGGGAGATCGATCCCTATTTCCGCTCCGGCGAAATTAACAGCCGGGTCGAGTCCATCCCGGACAAAATTGCCGCCGTCACCACGACGTATGCTTCGGGACAACAGGACACGATCGACGGCCTGACCGTTCAGTATTCTGACTGGTGGTTTAACCTCAGACCTTCCAATACCGAGCCGTTGATTCGTCTCAATATCGAGGCCAACTCCCGGCCGCTGTTGGAGCAGAAGAAGACGGAACTTCTCAAAATCATTCGAGGATAGTATGGGCCAACCGTTGCGAGACCAGATTCTTGTTGTCGATGATGACCCCCTGCTGCTTCCCCTGCTGGTCGAGACCCTGAGCGCCATCGGGTATACGGTCACCGGGGCCCCGGGCGGGATCGAGGCGCTTGACATTCTTCAGACCCGCAAGTTTGACCTCATGGTCACCGACATTAAGATGCCGAATCTCGACGGCATCCAACTGCTCAAGAAAGTCCGCCGCCACTACCCGGAGATGCCGGTCGTCTTCATTACCGGAGTGGCCACTCCTGAAATGGTTCGGGAAGCGTCTCCCGACGGTTTTCTCGCCAAGCCGTTCCGTATCCAGCATATCGAAGCTCTCATTAAGCGCACGCTACGCGCCAAATCGGATCATGCCAAAGGGACCGTCCGCAAAGTTCTCGTGGTCGATCCCGATGACAATTTCCGAACCACTCTGACGGAGGCACTCAATTACAGCGAGTATGTTCCGTTCGAAGCCGCGACCACGTCCGAGGCGGTTCGGGAACTAGAGAGCGGGGCTTTCGAAGCTGTCATTGCGGACGTCTCAACCCTGCGGCTCAACGGTCATTCTCTCTCACAGATCATCCAGGAGCGATTCCCCGACACGCCCGTAATTCTGATGAGCGCCGACCAGACCGCCGAGGAACTCGTCGACGGTTACTACGCGAATTTTGTGCGCAAGCCGTTCCAGGCCGGCACGATCATCGAGCTGCTCAATAATTTGTCGCTGGCGGCGCCAAAATTTCAATAACCTTATCCCACACCTCGGCCCGGCGTCGGTCAGAATTCGGAACTGGTTTTTTGATCCCCTTCTCCCTTACCTTGCCGCATGCCCTCACTCGCCTGTGATGTCACCGCCTTCGCCCAGAATCCTTACGGCGGGATCGCCCGTGTCTGCTGCCACACCGCCATCGAGTCAGCTCGACAGACTGACTTTGCAGTCACCGCCTGCTATCTAAAGGGAGCCCGGCCGAATTTTCAGAACCCGGTCATCCAGACTTGCCGCCTGGGACTCTGGTCCGGCCTGCTCGGGCCCAATTTTGATATCGCCCATTCAATCTGCCACCGAAAGCTTCCGGTTAAGGCCCGTTTCCACGTCTATACGGTGCACGATGCCTGGTCACTGGCTCCGAATGATTATCAGAGCCCGGCGTTCCAGAGGAAGCTTGGAGCGCGGATGCGCCGCGATCTTGCCAGGGTCGATCTCGTAACGACAGACAGTCACTATACTCGATCCGAACTGCTCAAGTACGACCTGATCGACCCGGACAAGTGCGTACCCCTGCCGATTGGCGTCACCCTTCCGGGTGCGGCCTCGGGATTGGAAATTCCGCCGTCCGGATTGGCTGCTCCGGACCGGCCCTTTGTTCTCTTTGTGGGGCGCCTGGAGAACCGTAAGAATATCCAGCATATTCTCCAGGCGGTCAGTCCGATCTCGGATCTGGTGCTTGTCCTGGTTGGCGAACCCGGTTTCGGATACGAAGAAAAGATCCGGCCGGCACTAGGATCGTTTCCAGCCGAGCGCTTGGTGCATCTAAAGGGTCTCCCGGAGCATCAGCTTCTTTGGTTGTACCGGCACGCCCTAGTCATGCTCCAGCCTTCCTGGGACGAAGGATTCGGTTTGCCGATCCTCGAAGCCATGGCGGCCGGCTGCCCTGTAATAACCTCGGACCGGTCGGCCGGCGCCGAACTGGCCGGCGACGCGGCTATCCTGGTTGACCCGCATGCTCCCGAGCAATCCAGACGGGAGATCGAACGACTGTTGTCGGACGGGCAAACCCGCCTTGATTTGATTGAGTCCGGGCTCAGCCGGGCAAAGGGGTATACCTGGGAAAGGTATGGGGAACAACTGACGGCCACCTATCGAGCCCTGCTCCAGTGAGACTGAAATCTCCCGCGAACCTCCCAATAGAAAAGGCCCCGCTTGCGCGGGGCCTTTTCAGACTATGGAAAGTCTCAGTAATCGAAATTACTTCAACAGTACCATCTTCTTGGTAGCGCTGTAAGTCCCAGCAGTGAGCTTGTAGAAGTACACGCCACTGGCATTGGAACCGGCGTTCCATTCAACAGACTGATAACCGGCATCGGAGCTTCCAACGAACGACTTCACAACCTGACCCTGAACGTTATAAATCGTCAGAGTGTAGTTGCTGGCGGTCGGCAGAGCGAACTCGATTTTGGTTGTCGGGTTGAACGGGTTAGGATAGTTCTGACTCAAAGAGAAGTTCTTCGGAGTCATCTTCGGAGCTACCATCTGCCCGTCGAGCGTAGCCAGATCCATAGAAACGACTGTGCCATGGACATCGATGAAGTTACCGGTAAAGCCGGTGTTCCCCTTCTCTGTCAAAGGCGGCGTCACGACGATGCGAGTATTCTGACCGTCGAATGCATAAGTCATATCCATGTTCTTGGCCAACAGTTCAGGCTTCACATTGCCGGCAACTACGATAAAGGCGCCGCCCATCGGAGTCGTTCCTCCGGTGGAGAGCACACCCATATCATTGGTCACAGGTGAAGTTACAGCCTGGGCTGCCGCTACGGCAGCGTTCTTCGGGAACGGCAGAGCATCGCCCACCACGACCCTGATCAGGTAAACCAGATCAGCGACCGTCAGGGTGGATCCGTCGTTGTTCACGTCAGAAGCTGCAATCGAGCCCTGAACGTGACTTCCAAACACGGTAAGTCCGCTGATGAAGTAGTTGGTGAACAACACCACATCGGCGATTTCGTTCGGAAGACCGTTCAAGTTGATATCACCGCGAGCGTCGATGGAGTCGGAGCAGACGATATCGATACCACCGTTGAAATAGTCAATAATGCGCCAGGTGTTCGGCTTGCCCGGCTTGTTGTGCGTATCGCAGGAGGCCTGAGCGCCCAGCGTCGTCGGGAAGCCGGCGTTCGGGTCGTCGATGCGATAGTACACGGAGCTGGAGCCGCCGAAACCAAAGACGTACCGGCTGATCAACAACGAGTCACCCTTGACGTTTGAGAAGTCGTTGTCGGTGCAGTCGATCCAGTACCAGCTGATCGGCACAAATGAGCAGTTGAGCGTCCGGTTATTGGTAACCAGGAAGTGCAACGTGGCGATTGTGCTGTCGGCGACGTTCGGATAGTTGGTGAAGCAGCTCGGATGGATGTTACCATTGTTGGTTTCAGCCAGACCGACAATTTTCACCATGCCGCTCGGGCAGGCGCCCGTGCAGTTGCCGAACGGACCGAAGCGGTACGTGAAATACTCCCACTTACAGTCAGAGATGAACTTGCCCGGCAGAACGTTCTGCAGGGAAAGAGCCGAGTTGTCATAAGAGAGAAGCAGGTCAAAGCCGCCGACAGGATAGTTCGTTGCCATGTAAATGTTTACATCGGCGAACCCGCCCTGGAGGACGTTTTCAACCTTCTGTACGACCACTTTACCCCAGGATACCGTTACCGTGAAACTGCAGGTATCGGCGTTGCTCGGGCTGCAACCGGCACAAATGTTGGCGCCGTCGGTGACCACTACGGTCGCCGTCCAGGTGCCCAGATATGCCGCGTTGTTATAAATGGTCGGCCAGGCGAAGGCGCCGGAAACCGGGTTCACAGCGAAACTGCCCGGGCCGTTAAAGCTCAGCAGGCTGTACAGAGGAGCTGCTGGACCATGATCCGCATCGGTCGAGGTGATGGTACCTTTGGCGGTATCACCCAACACGAGCTGGATCGGGCCGGGACACGTAATTACCGGCGGAGTGTTCTGCACGCAGATCGTAAACGAAGTCTGGGCAGTCGCGCCGCACTTGTCGGCAACCTGAATGGTCACCGCATGCGTGCAGACGTCCGCACCAGTCGTCAGCCAGGAAATCGCCCCGGTTGACGCGTTTACAGTCATAGCAGCCGGACCGGCAACTTTGCTGTAGGTCAGAGTCTCGCAACCATTGGCCTGATCGGGGTCGGTCCCGGCAGCGGTCGCCGTGAACGTCGTGCCCCAATGAATCGTCGCGCCAGAAATCGCAGCGATCGCCGGTGCAAGGTTACTGATCGTGATCACCCCGTTGGTCACAGCCACCGGCACGATTGCCGAAGTGGACGCATCAACAAACTGGGTCTGTATGACGGCCGGGATCGGATAGGTGAAGATCGCGGGCTTCAGGTTGATTCCACCCGAGCACACGTCCTTCGAATGATAGTGAATCCGACCGATCACATACGTCCCAGCAGCTAATGGCGCGTCGCTGGGGCTGGTCAACATAGCGGCAATACGTAAAGTATCAACACCTGTCCCATGCGCATCGGAAGTGTCATCCACCGCCCGGGTCGTTAAAAGGGTAAACCCAGGGTCAAAGGTGAATCTGCTTCCGGCGGCCGGTAAGGTATAGTCCCCGGAAATCTCAACAACGATTTCCAAGGCACTGATGTTCGCCGTGGTGACGGTAGCCGTTACGGTCGCGGTCTGATCAACACACCGCGGAATCGCTTTGGTTTCCCACGTCACGGAATCGGCGAACGCCGATGATACCATAAATACCGCTATTAAGGAGATCAGCAGCAAAGAATAAAAGTTTCTTTTTTGCATCATTTAATGCTCCTTTAATAACATAAAGGTCATTCAAGTTATAGGTGATCTTCTAAAAGATAGTCTCTCAGAATCTCAGCCTAAGTAAGTCCGATGTTTACCCCCTTCGGAGGTCAGGTACCGGAACCTGCCAATCGCCCCTGAAAAGAAACCGTACCTCGATAACGTTCTATCGCGGGTGATACCGGTCTTAACAGTTCTGGTTGGATTAGTAATGTGAGACGTCGAAGATCCGGTCAGGTGTATCTAACCATCGCGGTCTTAATATCTCTTAGTAAAACCTGAAGAGTGAGCTTGCGATGCGATTAACGCCAAGATTTTCTTAACGTTACTTAAGGTGCTTGGGACTCAAAACAGAAGCGTTTTTCACACAACTATTTCCCTAGACGCCCGCAAGTAAACCACAAAGTCGCTTTTTGTCAAGAGAAATGTCATAGAAATCCAAGTCCCGGCTCTCTTACTATCCATATAGTTGTGAAATCTCGGCCAGGCCGACTTTGAATGCCCCTGGTCCCCGCCCGCTATCTGGCCAAGTTTGTGCCTCAATGTGCTCGACCGGCTCAGGCTAATTCCAGCCACGCCAGACTTGCCAAGGCCAGGGGCGATCTGCGCTAGCGCTAAGAGCCCTGTTCTTCCGAATTCATTTGATCGCCGCCGAGGCAGTATAGACACGCAGACATAGTGAATTGTTTCACATATCTGGCCAACCCTAGGAGCACCCGGGCAATTCAAGGTGGCGACACCCCGGAGGACGGGCGGCACCTGCAATAGTGATCTAATTCACAATCAGAACTTGTTGCCGTGGGGCAAAGATGCCCTGGGCTGGCTGGTCAGAATTGGTAGGTCAGGCTGGTGGAAACAAGATATAGATTGTTGTTATTGGCGGGATCAGAGTGCCATTCGAATTCGGCCGACACTAAGGCGTTCAGATTCAGGCGGCCGAAAATCGTCCAGTCGGCCAGAAGGTTGACCCGCTGGAAGGCAAAACTAGTGAGGAAGTCGGTCGGATAAGTGATGGACCGGTGGCCGGTGATCGACTCGAGGGAACCAACTAATCCGCCCGGATGGACGATATCCAGGTTCAGTTCTCCCCCAACCTCGAAGTAGTCTTCCCGCTCGGCCAGCTCGACCGGCTCTTCGTGAAGGTACTCGGACTCCGGTCCGACCGCCAGGCTCCAGCCCGAAAACTGATAACCTCCGAGAACGGCGGTTACCAGACGCTGGTAGGTGCTATTAATGAGGGAACTCGGAGGGTACCAGGTCAGATCAGTGGTTAAGTCCCAGCGGCAGAAATAGTTACCGCCGAAATTGAGCCTATTTCGGCCATCCGACCCAAAGCGCGTGTAATTATCCTCATTATCGGTCTGGGCATACTCTTTCCGCTCCAGGCGAGCCATTAAGTCCAGATCGAATCGTCCAAAGCTCCCGAACAGTGAACCATCGAATCCTCCGCTAAAGTAGCTCAACGAGGAAGAATCCGGTACTTCCCGGCCGAGCACAAAAGCATCCGCCTGGAGAATGTTGAGATCCCCGACCAGCCGGTCAAAGCCGATCTTCCCGCCCCCCCGGAAGTAGTTGTAGCTATAATCCGTGTTATCGTAGAAATAGACCCCGTCGGCTTGTCCCTGGGCCCACAGCGTGGTCGATGCTCCCGACGGTACTTTCAAGCGCAGGGTCGTGCTCCCGAGCAGGTAGCTGTCACCGGGGGAGGCGGTGCCGGAGTAGCGATCGCGCCAATCGACCTCGTTGTGCCATTCCAGCCGCGATGCTCCCACTTTGGGGCGCCAGTCCGATTGAAACTTGGTGCGCAGCAGAGCCGAGGTCTGCTCGTAGCTGGTCTGGAGCGCCAGGGTGCGGCCGTCGGCGGAGCTGTAGCCGAATCCGGCTATCCCCTTAAAGTCGTTGAGAAAATTGGAGGTCAGGGCAAAGCGGGTCAGCACCGAATCGGGGCCCGGATTGATGGTGGAATCGGCGAAAAATTGCTGGGAGAAGTAATCGTACCCCACGCCGGCTTTCCACGAAATGGTCCCGGCCTTCAGGCTCTCCCATGCCGAAGTTACAAACAGAAGGATAACTGCCGCGCTCAGAATCCTTGGCAAAATCAATGATTACTCCGGAATCGGTCTGCTACTTCCCCTGCTGAAAAGAAGTCTCCGCCTGTTGAAGGCCTAACCGGGCCGCCTGCAAAGCTGCCTGAGCCCGCATCGGCTGGTTTTGATCTAGAAACCCGCGGGCCAGCGTGAGCTGGTCCCGGGCCTGGCTGAAGAGTTTGTCCACCTGGTCACGCGTGCTGCCGGTCAGGCCGGTCGCCTGCTCCCGATCCCGGTCGAGCCGGGACAAGAGCTGGGTATAATGCTGCTCGAGCTGACCGTTCCCCCGGCATTCCTGCATCGCCTTGAGCGCCAGCTCCCGGGCATTGCGGAGCGCCGCCAATGCTCCGGTTTGCTGCTTTTGGTCGAGATCGTTGGCCAGACTCAGGCTCTGTTCCGCCTGGCTGACGAGATTGCCGGCCGATTGGGACTGGCAATCCTGGAGCATCTGCTTGGCCTGGTCGACCAGGGCACTCACGTTAGTTTCCCGCCGCTCGAAAGTCCCTTCCCCCTGGGCATCGGTCTCCCCCGCGAGCGACATAATTTTCTCGGCCGCCATATTCACCTGGTCGGCCAGTTTCAAAGCCGGACGGTACTGCTTGCTCCGGTAGAACTCCCAGGCGCGGTCGAGATTATTTTTGGCCGCCTGATAGAGTGCCGCCAGATTGGAGTTGTCCGACTGGCTGATAATATCCTGGGCCCGATCCAGATTGTTGCCGGCCAGATCCAAGCGCCGCTGAACGGCTCCGTCCTGGAGTTCATTGCCGCCCCCCCCTTGTCCGGGGGCCACCAAGCGAAGCGCCAGGTGGACGGCATCACGAGCCGACATGGTGAGCAGTCGGCAGGCGACATTGCCGGCTACCGTATGTTCGTTAAAACGCGCTTTGGCCTGTGACTGTCGCTTGACGGCGACATCAAAGGCCTGGACTGCCGCTGTGCTCCCGGAGGCCATGATCACCCCCTGGGCCCGGTCGATCAGCTGGTCGGTCCGATCCAGTTCCGCCTGGAGCATCTCGATCCCGGCGCCACCTGAGCCACGTTGTGCCAGTACCGGAGCGACGAGAACGAGAGCCAGGCATAAACCTAACAGATATGTAAAGCTATGTTTGGTCATAGTGCTGCCTCGTTACGCCACTCTTACGAACAAACCGTATGCCGTCTGTTTGTTCCTATCTATAATTCCGTCGGACAATCAGTTACCGTCAGCCAACAACGAACTCGCACTCCTCTTTGTACCACGCGGTACAAAACCTGTCCCGGTCCGCTCAACCGGCCGGTACATCATGGCTTCAGCCCGTGGATCTTCATCCGGCTGTAGAGCCTCCGCCGGGTGATCTTGAGCAGTCTGGCGGCGTCGGTTTTGTTGCCGCCGGCTTTCTCGAGCGCGGCCAGGATCATCTCCTTCTCAGTCGCTTCCAGGCCAGTGTCAGCCGAACGGTTCCCGGCCGATGCCTCTAGAAGCGGAGCATTGTCCAGGTCCAGCGCGAAATCTTCGGGCGCCAAAGGCTCTCCCCCCGAGAGGATAATCCCACGCTCCAGGACATTTCTCAATTCCCGAATATTCCCCGGCCAGTCGTACGAAAGCAAAAGCTCGCGCACCGGCAAATCGAGCCGCCAGTGCGGAAATCCCTGACCTTTGAGGAAATGCTCCGCAAGCTCAATAACGTCGTGCTCCCGCTCGGCCAGAGTGGGCATCGGAATCGGAAAGACATTGAGCCGAAAATAAAGGTCCTCACGAAATCCGCCCTGCTTGATTTCTTCTTTGAGATTGCGATTGGTGGCCGCCACGATCCGGACGTTGACGGCGACCGTATCCACCCCGCCCACCCGGACCAGTTGCCGCTCTTCTATTACCCGGAGCAGCTTGGATTGCATACCGGCCGACATCTCCCCGATTTCATCGAGAAAGATAGTGCCGGCTTCGGCCAACTCGAACCGTCCCCGCTTGCGCGCGGCGGCCCCGGTAAAGGCCCCCTTCTCGTGTCCAAAGAGCTCCGACTCAAGGAGGGTTTCGGTTATGGCGGCGCAGTTGACCGCGATAAACGGATTCCGGGAGCGCGACGAGAGGGCGTGAATCATCCGGGCGGCCAGCTCCTTGCCAGTGCCGGATTTTCCGGTCAAAAGGACGGTGGCATCGGTCGGCGCCACCTGCTGAATGAGTTTCTTGATCTGCTGGGTAGCCGGGGAGGAGCCGATAAGGCCAAGACCGGCCGCTTCCTCTTTCTCCCGATAGTGCCCCACAAGCGAGGCGAGTTTCTGGCGATCCACCAGCTTCTTGATGACGATGCTCAGCTCATCGAGCGAAAACGGCTTGAGCAGGTAATCCGAAGCCCCTTTTTTCATGGCGCTGACAGCGGTCTCGACCGTCCCGAACGCGGTCATCATGATTACATCGGTCCCGGTCTTTTCGAGCGCTTTTTCAAGGACCACCATCCCGTTGATCTCCGGCATGGACAAATCGGTGATGACGATATCGAACGAGTGTTTTTCCAGCAATGAGAGCGCCTCGGCCGGCTTGGTTGTGGTGGTGACCTGATGACCGGTATCTTCGAGATGGCCGCAAATCAAAGAGGTCATTTTGGGCTCGTCATCAACGACAAGTATTCGCGCCATAATTACTTTCCCGTTCGTTTCGGCAGTTGGATCATCAACTCTGTCCCATGGTCAGGTTCACTCCGAATCTCCAGCGTCCCGCCCATTTCTTTGATAAGCCGACGGGTGAGGTAGAGCCCCAGTCCGGAGCCGGTCTGTTTGGTAGTATAGAACGGTGTGAAGAGCTTTTTGAGTTCTTTTTTGCTGATTCCGGGCCCATGGTCGATGACCACTAGTTCCACCGTCTCACCGAGATCCCGGATCTTCAGCCCGACCGCTATCGGTTTTGAGCCGGCCGTGCAGGCCTCGGCGCCGTTGATCATGAGATTCAGAAGTACTTGTCGGAGCGACCGCCGGTACCCTCGCAATAGCAGAGAGGCCGGCTCCGGAAACGCCAGCCACTCCACTTGCTCCGAAACATACCTCTGGGCAAAGTGCTTCTTGATCGATTGGGTCAATTCAATGAGATCAAATTCCTCCGGCTGTTCGCCGGCCAGCAAGGAGCCTTCGGCCCGGGCAAACTCCAGGTAACCGGAGACGATGCCGTTGAGCCGGTCAGTCTCCTCGACGATGTACTGGGCCTCATCGGTCTTGAATTTGGCCGCGAGCCGCTCCGCCGAAGCCCTGATAATCATGAGGGGATTGCGCACCTCGTGCGCCACCACTGCCACCATCCGCCCCAAGTGCCGCTGAGTTTCTCCCAGGAAGAGCTGCTGCTCGGCCCGGTTGAGTCCCCGCTGGAGCAGGAGGAAGAGCAGGCCAAGGACAATCCCACCGGCGATCGACAGGCCGGTGGCGTAATACAGGTCCCGCTTCAGAGCTGAGAGGGAATCAAAGTAATCCACGCTCGCTTCCACGCCGAGCACGGCCGCCACGCTCCCCGTGGAATCGAGCAGCGGAGAGTAGGCGGATTTAAGATACAGATCGCCGCTCTTGTATGACGGGGTGGCAATGGCCCGGGTAGCCTGGCGAAAGAGAATGGAATCGATATACGGGCCGTTCAATTCGGCGAGGAGATAGACGGAGTCGGGTTCCAGATTCGAAGTGGCGACAATGCGGTAATTATCGTTGAGCACGAACAGTTCCCCGACCGAATCCGCCTCTCTAAGTCGCGTGAGGAGACCATCCACCCGAGCCGAGGCGGATCCCGATCCCAAAAGCAAACCGTCCAGCGTCCGCGTATCAATCGCCAGTGATACGGATTGCGCGATCGTGACCAGGCGGCGGCTCAGCGACCGTTCGAGCAGTTTCTCGGTTCGTCCGTAGTACGTCCACCAGACGACGTTGATGAGCAGAATCAGAAGCGCTGTAAAGAGGGCGACCGCCAGATACCGTTTCGAACTGCCGAGCATGCCGGTAGTATTGAGCCGGGGGCGACGTGAGTCAACCTAAAGCTGCCGCGAGTCTTAGGTTCGGTCGGCGGCCGCTCAGAGAGCGGTCAAACAGCGTATTCCCGCTTGAAAAATGGTTCATTCTCCCCTACTTTGTCTGGCCTGATGAGCCGCCCTGAAAGCGGCCGATGGAATTACACAACGGAGTAGATATTTTTGATTAGCATCCCTTTTGATCCCTTGTTCAATCTCGAACAAACGCGAGAGTTGGTGGGCTATGTCTTGCGGAGCGAAGCCACTCCCGAAACTTACGCCCGGATCGGATTCAAGTGCGGGCTGGAAGTGCACCAACAACTATCGACCAAACAGAAGCTGTTTTGCCACTGTCCGGCCGGCCAGTATAACGAATTCGACGATTACGATTCCGAGGTGATTCGCCATATGCGCCCGACGCTCAGCGAACTGGGAGAGTACGACGGCACCGCCTTGATGGAATTCAAGACGCGCAAGAACATCACGTATCGCATCAGGAGCGAGACCGCATGCACGTACGATATTGATGACACGCCCCCGTTCCCGCTCAACCGGGACGCGCTTGCGATTGCGATCGAGATCGCCCTTATGCTCAAGATGAACATTGTGGGGGAGCTTCACATAACGCGCAAACAGTATCTCGACGGGTCGATTCCTACCGGGTTTCAGCGCACTGGCATTGTGGCGATCGAGGGAGCCATTCCGCTCCGGCACAAAACCGTGCGGATAATTCAACTGAGTATCGAAGAAGATTCCTGCCGGGAAGTGTCCGATGTCGGTCATAACCGCGTCTACCAAACGGATCGTCTCGGCACCCCGCTGATTGAATCAGTCACCTATCCGGATATGGCCACCCCGGACGAGGCCAAAGAAGCGGCCCAGTATCTTCGTTTTGTCGCGCGGAGTTCCGGTCATGTTCGGACCGGGATCGGGGCGGCGCGCGAGGATGTCAATGTCAGCGTGACCGGCGGTACGCGGATCGAAATCAAGGGGGTCTCACGGATTCGCTGGATTCCGCGCCTGACGCACAACGAGGCTTTCCGCCAATGGGCGCTCTTGTTGATACGGGATGAACTGGAGAAGCGCGCGCTCAATCCCAAGACCTGGAAGATCTCACATCATGAGATCGACTATGACCAGGTTCCGCGAAATCATCCGATTTTCCGCAGCGCCAAAGCGAACAAGCATCGCCTCATCGCCGTCAACCTGCCGCAATTCCAGGGAATTCTTTCCTTCTTTACCCAGCCGGGGCAGTCGTTTGCCGACGAGTTGATCGGCCGTTTGAAAGTGATCGCCTGCATTGAAAAGCCGAATATGGTGCATTCGGAAGAAATCGAACCTTCGCTCGACCACGGGGACTGGCACGACATTCGGAGGGTACTCGAATCCAAGGAGGGAGATGCCCAGATCATTATCATCGCTCCCGCCGATGATGTCGCCACCGCTCTGGATGTCGTTGAAGAACGGTGCCGGCTGGCCATGCTGGGGGTTCCCAATGAGACCCGCAAAGGACTGCCGGACGGCACGAATCAATTTGAACGGGTTTTGCCTGGGCCGGACCGGATGTATCCGGACACCGATTCCGCGCCAATATCGATTGAAGAAACACTCATCAGGGAACGGGCGAGCGCCCTGCCCATCGATGTCTCCGCGCGGCTGGCGCAGTTGCGCGACTGGAAAGTTCCCGACGACACGCATCAGTATCTCCTCAAGCGGAATCTGGTGGATTTGATCGGGCGGATTGTCACCGATTTTAATCAAGACCCGATTTTCGTCAGCTCGGTGATTGCCCATACGCTCAAGCATGTCGAAGGACGCGTCTGCCGGATCGGCGGATTCGAATATGAAGAAGTATACGACCTGTTCAAGTTCGGCAAGGAGAAGCGCCTCTTCGACGAGATCCTCAAGCTGATGGTCCCGGTGATGTACGAGAATCCGCACATGGATTTCGAATCGATTCTCATCACCATCGAGTATCAACCGGAGACGATGGAAAGCATTGTCGGCCAGATTCCGGTTTTGAAACAGAAGTTCCGCCAGATCAAGACCTCAAAGGACCCGGCCGCTCCGGCCCGGTGGGTTATGGGGATGTTGCGAAGCCGCGCGATCGGCAACGTATGTATGGAAGAACTTCGCGCCGCGGTGGAAAAGGAACTGGCCCATGACTGATATACTGAAAGGATACAAAGGAAGGGCCGCCCAGGTACTGACTTCATTCAAGGCCCGCGTCTGGGCCGACATGCAAGTCAGTACGTCGCGCGGTGATTTCCGCGGGATACTACTGCCGCGCTCCGAGAACGATGATGACCGGCATATCGTCTTGAAGATTCCGTCCGGATACAATGTCGGCGTGGATGTCGATTCCATTCAGGAGATGAAGGAAGTCGGCTACCGTGAGGCGCATTACAAAATCCCCGAAAAGGAATTCCCGATCACGAAGGGAAAACCGAATGTGAAACTGCTCGGCACCGGCGGCACGATTGCCTCGCGGCTAGATTATCGGACCGGCGCGGTGATTCCGGCGTTTTCTCCCGGAGAACTATATGGCGCGGTGCCGGAACTCGCCGATATCTGCAACCTCACGACCGAGAAACTGTTCGCAGTCTTCAGTGAAAATATGGGGCCTGAACAATACAAGGGGCTCGCTATCGCCATCGGGCGGGAAATTGAAAAAGGGATCGACGGGATCGTGATCGGCCACGGCACCGACACGATGCACCACACCGCCTCGGCGCTCTCCGTGATGGTCCAGAATTCGCCCGTTCCCATCGTGATGGTCGGGTCGCAGCGATCTTCAGACCGCCCTTCTTCGGACGCCGCGCTGAATCTCCAACATGCCACCAAGACCGCCGCGGAATCGGATATTGCCGAGGTGATGGTCTGCATGTTCGGACCGACTTCCGATGAATACGGTTTGCTTCATCGCGGATCACGCGTCCGGAAGATGCATTCATCGTACCGGTCGACTTTCCGCACGGTCGGGGATATTCCGCTGGCCATGGTTGACCGGAAGAAGATCACGCCTCTGACCGACAACTATAACCGCCGGCGCAAAGACCGGCACGTCAAGATTCTTCCGTATTTCGAAGAGAAAGTTGCCCTGATCTATTACTATCCGAACATGGCGCCGGATATGGTCGATTCCCTGATTGACAACGGCTACAAGGGAATCGTGATCGCCGGGACCGGGCTTGGGCATGTCAACAAACCGCTTTATCCGGCAATCGAGCGGGCGCGCGACAAAGGGATCGCCATGTTCATGACGGTTCAGACGCTCTGGGGATATGTTCACATGTTCGTATATGATACGGGGCGCGACCTGATGGCCAAGGGAATCGTGCCGCTGGAAAATATGCTTCCGGAGGTCGCCTATATCAAACTCGGCTGGGCGCTCGGACAAACGAATGATTTGAACAAAGTTAAAGAGCTGATGCTGACTCCGATGAGCGGCGATATCACCGAGCGAGAACCATACAATGGGTACCTTATTTTCCAGGGTGGGGTCCCGGAGGTCGAAGATTTTCTAAAAAGGATACATAAGTAGGATTTTCCTGATCTTTCTCCATTTGGGGGCTTTTTCCGGATGGCGGGCTCTTGGCTGTTTCTTTCCATTTTGACTCTTGAATAACTGACCGTTCTGTCCTATTTTGCCTGCTCGTTTGCCCGAGACCGGCGCGTGTCCGAGGATTGAATCACCGGTGGAGCAGACGAGCGAACAGTAACAGCAAGATCGGCTATAAAGGCTGCGTTGCTCCAGATATAGTTGTCACAAAGGAGGACTACCACAATGTCTGACAAGAAAGCTGACCTGGCAGGTCCAGGTATCAGCACATACCCCGAGGTCGAGAAGATTCTACCCAGCGACTATGCGCCGCTTCTGAATCGGCTTGATACTCAGAAGGCGATTTACGCCATCAAGCGGTACATCGAGGACGGACTTTCGCGCGAGCTCAACCTCACGATGGTCCAGGTACCGCTCATTGTCGACCGCGACAGCGGCGTCAATGATTATCTCGATCGCGATGGTTCCCGCACGCCGGTCGAATTTCCGTGCGGACTGGGGATCAGCCCGCGCATAACCGCCCAGGTTGTCCAGGCGGCCACGAAATGGAAAAGAATGGCGCTGGCACAATTTGACTGCCAGATCGGCGAAGGAGTCTGCACCGACATGCGCGCCGTGCGCAAGGACTATTTCCTCGATCACGATCACAGCTCCTATGTCGATCAGTGGGACTGGGAACGAAGGATCACCGAGAAAGAACGGAATCTCGAATATCTCAAGGATACCGTTCGGAAGATCTGGAAAGTGATCCGGGGAGCCGGGCTCGAAGCTCAGCGGTTATTCCCGGCTTTGAAGAATCCCAAATATCCGGAATTTCCGGAAGAACTGCATTTTATCCATGCCGAAGATTTGCTCGCCAAGTATCCGGATCTTCCGCGCAAACAGCGCGAGACCAAGATCATCCAGGAATATCCGGCGGTGTTTATCATCGGTATCGGCTGGGTGCTGAAAGACGGTTATCCGCATGAAATGCGCGCAGCCGACTATGATGACTGGGTCACACCGACTAAAGATGCCACCGGCAAAGACACACATGGTCTCAACGGTGACATCCTGGTTTGGAATCCGGTCACCAAGCGCCGTCATGAGTTGACCTCAATGGGTATCCGGGTCACCAAGGATACCATGAAGCAGCAGTTGGAGATTTCGAGCCAGCTCGATTTCCTGAAACTGCCGTATCACCAGGCAATCTTGAACGACAAGATTCCTCTTTCGATTGGCGGCGGTATTGGCCAGGCGCGTACCTATATGTACCTGCTCCGGACCGCGCATTTGGGCGAAGTAACGGTCACGGTTTGGCCGAAACAGCTCAAGGAGATTTGCGCCAAGAAGAACATCAAAGTTCTGGAATAGAGCATCTCTCACGGTTTCTTCGATACAGGCCGGGCGCTTGCAGTGTCCGGCCTGAATTGTTTTGTTGGAATCGTTGTTACCAGCTATATTTGTGAATTGGAACATAGAGTTGTGAAAATGGCGGGGTAACCATGGACCTTGACGCACAGCAGAAAGTCTCTCCCTATCTGGCCGCCGGCGAGCGGTTGCTTTGGGCCGGCCGCCCCGGGCAGGGACTGATTCTCCGCGGGTACGATGCATTTCTAATCCCATTTGGCCTTCTTTGGACCGGTTTGACGTCAATCGGCCTTTTTAAGGCGCCTGATACGCATTCCGGAAATTCCGCGGAGATGCCGGTTTTCTTCGCCGTAATTGTGGGAATCCTGGGGTTCTACTTTCTTTTCGGTCGGTTTCTCGTCGATATCTGGCAACGATCCAAGACATACTACGGTCTGACCGATCAGCGCGCCGTTATTGTCAGCGGGATATTCTTTGCGTCCGTCAGAAGTTTCAATCTCAAGGCTACCGAACAGATTGGATTTCAACTTAGATCCGGCGGTCGTGGGACGATCAGTTTTGGAGATCTATCAGTGTTCGGAGGGGGACGTCGCCGGTCTATTCCGGGCATGTCATCATCTCCCTGGCCGGCATTTGAGCGAATTGAGAACGCCAAAGAAGTTTACGACATGATTCAGCGCGCAGCAAGAGAAGGGAAGGCGTAGATGCAAGCAACTATGCGACTGATATCCTAAACTTGCACCTCTTCCCCCCTCTCAACACCGAATCCACCAACTCTACCTCGACCCGGCGACCAAACATCTGCTCGTGCAACGCTTTCACATATCCGAGCGAACACAGGCAATAGGTTGGCGACAGGCCCTTCGGACAAGTCTCAACCAGCGGACACAAGCAATGCCCCCTGGGGGAAGCCTGACCGGTCTCCGCCGCCACGACATACTGGAAATTAATAGTGTTTCCGTCGATATGGTAGGCGGGGGATGGGTTTTCCTGATAATGCTTCTTGAATTCTTCAAAGGTGATTGGCTTCGGCTTATTCCCCGACTCTTCCTGCCAGGCGAGCAAACACGCCTTACCGTTCGCCATCATTAGTTTCTTGCGCGAGCCTTCGTCGATGTTAGCGTCGAGTACACCAAAAAACCGAACCGCCCATTTCTCGGCAAATTCAATCCGTTCTTTCGACCTCGGTTCGGCTACGTCGGTGGAATCCGGCTTGGCGGTCGCTTCCTGTGAAATATCTTCGCCGTACACTCTGCTCAGCCCAAGCGTCAGGGCCCCGACACAGGAGCAGGCGCAAACCTTTCCCACATTGGCCAGAAACTCTTTTCGATTCATCGAACTGTTAAGCATTTCGGTGATCCTCCTTCGGCTGCACCGGTTCTCTCAACCGCATCTAATCTATACTCTGCTGCCGTTATCATGTTGCATTGAGTCCACTTACGCAAGAGCGAGATTTCCGGTAGTGGGTCAATTTACGATCGACCTATCCAAAGTGGGCGGCAGGCGTCCTCGCCTGCCCCGACTTCAGTCGGGCACACGGGGACGTGTGCCGCGCACGATTTCAAAATGACCCGCCACCAAGATTTCCGTTGCATAAGCCGGCCGGCAAGTCCATATTTAGTCAGCCCTCACATCCGCTAACGGTGCCAAAATGAAGATTCAATCTGCCGTCATCCTGATTCTTGCTCTCGCGGCCGGTTCCGCTTCCGCGACCAGCTTTGCCGTAATCGGGGATTTCGGATACGCCGGGCCAAACGAACAGGCGGTGGCCGCGATGATCGACTCATGGCAGGTCGATTTCATTCTGACGGTCGGCGACAACAGCTACAATCCATCAGCCATCGACAGCAACATCGGCCAGTATTACTCCAACTATATTGGTGCATATAAGGGGAGTTTCGGCACCGGGTCCCCCGTAAATCGATTTTTTCCAGCATTAGGGAATCATGACTACAGCGATGGCGGAGGGATTAACAGCTATCTCGGCTATTTCACATTGCCGGGGACAGGCATTGCATCTGACAGAACCTCCCGCAATGAGCGGTACTATGATTTCATAATCGGCCCGTGTCATTTCTTTGCGCTGAATAGTGACAGCGAGGAACCGGACGGAATTGATTCGAGTTCGGTTCAGGCCCAATGGCTGAAGAGCGAGCTCAAATATTCCGGCAGCCCCTGGAATGTGGTTCTCTTTCATCATGCGCCGTATTCATCGGGCGCGGTTCATGGCAACACGGCTATCATGCAGTGGCCGTTCGAAAAATGGGGTGTTGATGTAGTTTTGGCCGGGCACGAGCACACGTATGAGCGAATCATGCGCGACGACAATCACAACGGTGATTCCATTCCGTATATCGTGAATGGTCTCGGCGGACGAAGCATCTACAACTTCTCGACGAACATTGTTCCCGGGAGTGCTGTTCGCTACAACGGCAACTATGGGGCCATGAAAGTCAGCGCCGATGATTCCACGCTGAAGTTGCAGTTCTTCTCCATCGACAATGGCGGAACGATATTCGATTCAATCTCACTGCATGTTACCCGCTGCTGCCGCGGATATGTCGGTAATGTCAGCATGACCGGGACTGTCGACCTGCTTGACCTGAGCATACTGGTGCAATACATGATTGGGGGATTCGATGTATTTCCCTGCAAGACCGAGGCTGACCTCAGTGGGGACGGGCGTATCGATCTGCTTGATCTTTCGGCGATGATCTCCTATTTGACCGGGAGACCCGGATTCCGCCTCCCCGGCTGCCCCCATGGCCACTGAGCGGATGTCTCAAGCGTCTCTCCACTTTTTCCGATAAGACCAGTACGGAAGGAGATCCCCATGCGCGATACGCTCGAACAGCAGATGTCCGGTTCGTTTATCAATTTCGAGGCTCAGCAGGCCATTACCCCACAATTGACGAATGGCGAACGGTTGATCTGGGCCGGCCGGCCCAGGCAGGGAATTTTCCTGCAGCCCCAGGATGCCGTGATGATTCCGTTCAGTTTTGCCTGGGGCGGTTTTGCGATCTTCTGGACCTACACGGCGTGGCGCTCGGGTGCCCCGTTCTTTTTCGTATTGTGGGGAACCCCTTTTGTGGCGATTGGACTCTACATGATGTTCGGGCGGTTTCTCGCCGACGCCAAAGCGCGCACCAAAACGTTCTACGCCGTCACCGATCAGCGCATTCTGTTCGTTCGCGGCGAAGCCGGATCCTCCCAGGCGGTCACCAGTCTGGAATTGAAGACACTCGGGGATCTGACGTTTGATCTAAACAAAGAGGGCCGCGGCACAATCATTTTTGGCGCCGGCGGGCAGATCATCCCGCAAGCCGCCAAAACAGCCGCCATGTTTCGCCGGAATGCAAACGTCTCCCCGATGTTCGTCCAGATTGAACGGGTGAAAGAGGTGTACGATCAGATCATGAGGGTGAAAAGCGCGGCCGCCAAATAACGGCCTGGAAAAAATGACCCCGACGGGAGTCGAACCCGTGTTACCGCCGTGAAAGGGCAGTGTCCTAGGCCACTAGACGACAGGGTCAAAATGGGTCGCCGAAAAAGCCCCGTAGTATATGTTTTTTGGTTCCCCTGTCAAGCCGTGAAAAAGCACGCCCACCGGCTCTTTCAAGCCGCCGGTCGAGCCCATGATTCCGGCCCCCCTCATGTTTTCGTGACATCTTCGTGACAAAATCCAAGGGATCAATTGCGCACTATGCTCGTAATTCTGCTCTTCTCGTTGGTATAAAGATTGTTCGGCACGGAAATCATGCTTGCCAGTTCCGGCAGGCGGTTCTACTTTGCGGTCAATCTCACCGAGAGCTTCAGTGAAAGGTTCGGTCATGTGGCGAAGCGTGGTAGCGGTGGTGGCTGGTTGTCTGGCCATGACAATTATAGTCGGACTCATGATGCTGATCCTGGGGATCGCCTTTCCCCAGGCTTTTCCCAATAACGAGACAGCCGCCTCGCTCGGCTGGGTCCTCTTCATTTTCCTCTATTATCTCTTCGCGGCCGGAGTCGGCGGTTACCTGACCTCCCACCTTGCCCGAATATCGCAATGGCGTCATGTGCAGATGCTGGCTCTGCTGGTTCTGCTTCTCGGCCTGGTTCAATTGTGGGCTGGAATGGGGAAACAGCCGGCCTGGTATCTGGTGGCCCAGATCATGATTGAATTGATCGGGGTCTTTTTCGGCGGCGGCCTGTTGGTCCGCCGCGTGCCGGCATTCGAAGAAACCCGGCCCTGACTGCCGATTAAATCTGTTGATCTGAAAGTGCCCCGACGGGCGGTAGTTTGCCGCTACGAAAAAATCTCAGCTTCGAATTTGTATACTTCGGCGTACCGGTCCTTATAGGCCTGCTTCGGCAGCCCGGCTTTGAGACAGGTTTGTTCGAGGAACTGGGTACTTGTCCAGCCATTCTCGGTGGCCACCTGCGGCAAGAGCAGGCCGGAATGAAAATCCAGCTTAATCATCAGCCCGTGGCGCCCCACCTCGATGCTCTCGAAATCCCTCACTCGTTCCAGCGGGGAGAGCACGGAGATTTCGTATTCAAGTTGCGAGAACTCATCGCCCGATAACGGCTCGAAGCGGGGATCCTCGAAGGCTGCCGCCTGGGCCATTTCAGCGACCGCCTGGAAGAGCGGATCGCGTCCCCGAATCTGGCCGATGCAACCGCGCAACTCGCCGTTCAGGGTGAGCGTGACAAACACCCCTTTCTTGCGGCTGGTCCGTTCATTCCCGGCCGGATGAAAATCCTCATTTCTGAGTTTTGCTTCGACTGCTTCCCGAGCCAGCTTGAGAAGCATCTGCTTATCCGTATCCGTCAGCGCTTCGGCTTCCGCTTTGGTGGCCGCTTTGGAACCGAGCACGCTCTTCGCTTCGTGTGGGAGACCGCCGGTTATGGCCGCTGAAAGATACCCGACCACTTCATCGAAATCTCCCGTGACCGCTCCCGAAGTCGCGTAGTCGATGAATTTGACTTCCTTCCCACCGAGCCGCCGCGCCGCCATCATCACCGCAGTAACCGGACCGCCGCCGCACGCCTCTCCTTTGCCCGATTCGAGGGTTTCGAGCAGAAGTTCGGGATCATATTTTTCGATAGCGGTCTGGATGGCAAAATCGAGCCGCCGGGCGGTCTTCTCGTTATGGAAGTGGGACAGGTCGGTCGAGGCCACCAATAGGGTATTGGTTCCTTTAAGGGCGGTCGCAAGCGCCTCACCGAGCCCCCTCACCGAGTCCGGCTCCTGGTCCCCCATGACAATCGCCACTAATTTGAATCGGCCGAGCGCTACCTGGAGAAACGGAAGCTGAACTTCGAGCGCATGCTCTCCTCGGGTGGCGCCGCTGGCGTGCCCCATGTTGGAAAAATAGACGGCGGTCGGATTGACTTCGGTGATCTTGCGCGCCAGATCCTGGTCGGTTTCAACCAGTCCGAGCGGAGTCTGGTAGCCGGCCCCGCTGAAGACCGACGAACCCTTGAAGAACACCGTGTGCGACGGTGAAATAACCACGACAGTGTCGAACTCCTCACCGACCAGCAGTTTGTAGCCTTTCGCGGCAACCTTCCCCGAGTACGGATACCCGGCGTGGGGAGCGATCAGGCCGATCGGTCGTCCCGTCACTACCGGGCGTTCTACTTCGGAGAACAGTTTGGCGATCGCCTTGGCTAACTCCACCGGGTTGGCCGGATAGAATGAGCCTGCTACTGCGGGTTTTCTGATTTCCATACTACATCACTAACTTCGGCGGTCACTCGTAGAACACAATTCTTCCAACATCGGTCGAAGGAAAGCAAGCTACGGGGTAAACAGGTCGGTGTCAAATGCGGGGAAAGGATCAGTTGAGGTGTCCCGGGGAACCTATGAACCGCCGGTGCCTCCACCGGTACCGTTGGGACAGGCCGGGAGGAGCTTGACTTCTCCGGTCAGATAGCCAACCAACATCGAGAGATCTCCCAGATCGATAACCCCCTTTCCGTCTACATTGGCTTCTGCCGGGCAGGGAGGATGAAACTGGCCGACCGTAAGATAATTCACCAAGGCGGCGAGGTCGCCGAGGTCGGGATCGTCCAGAACGTTGTTAGTTACGTTCCCAGTTCGGTTGCGGCAACAGCAGGCGTCCCCGACTCCGTCGCGGTCGGAGTCCTTTTGATCTGGATTGTAGATGTCCGGGCAGTTGTCACAGGCGTTCCCCCAGCCATCACTATCTGAATCCGGCGGGCCGCAGGGTTGCTTGACCTCGCTCTTGACGACTGCCGACCGGTCGTGATTGGCCTGCGCGCCCGCAGTTGTGGTCGAGAGGGAGATGACTAGCATCGCAGCTACGGCCGTGAATTGAGTAATCTGCATCAGCGATTTCATGATCAACTCTAACCCAATGGCCATTCCGTTAATAAGAAGACGGCTTGAGGGGCGGAAAATCTACGCCGTGGTGGCAGCCGGGGCTTTGGTTTTGGCCTCTCCGCCGTTGGGACGAATCGCTTCCACATAGCCGGCCAGGGCCGAAATAATTCCGCTCGCTTCGTACGGGAGGAAAATCTTGTTGGCTGTCCCTTCGGCCAGTTTCGGCAGCATTTCCAGATATTTCAGCGTGATCAGCTTTTCATCCGGCTTGGCGTCGTGGATGGAAGTGAACACCGTCTGAATGGCCTGTCCTTCTCCCTCGGCGACTGCGATCTGCCGGTATTTTTCGGCATCGGCTCTCAGCTTGACCGACTGGGCGTACCCTTCGGCATCGAGAATCTGCGCCAGTTTCTTCCCTTCGGCCCGGGTGATATCCGACTGCCTGGCCGCTTCGGCATCAAGCACCGTGGCGCGTTTATCCCGCTCGGCTTTCATCTGACGGCTCATGGCCGCGGTGATATCGGCGGGCGGGTCGATTCGCTGTAATTCGATGCGGTTGACTTTCACGCCCCATTTGTCGGTGGCAGTATCCATCACATCGCGCAACTGAGCGTTAATTTTGTCGCGTGAGGAAAGGCAGGCATCCAGATCAAGTTCCCCAACCACATTACGCAAGTTGGTCTGAGCCAGCTTGGTGGCCGCTATAATGTAATTGGAAATCTCGTAACGGGACCTCGCCGGGTCGGTCACCTGGGCATAGATGATCGCATCGACCTCGACATTGACGTTGTCCTTGGTGATCACCAGCTGCGGCGGCACCTCGATCACGACCTCGCGCATGTCGACTTTCAGCACGACATCGAAAAACGGCGCGATCATGTTCAAACCCGGTCCCAGGGTACGCTGATATTTACCGAGCCGCTCGACCAGACCCCGCTCGTACGGGCGGATAATCCTGATCGACAACAGAACAAGGATCACCGCGCCGATCGCCGCGGCAACCAGGAAAATGACAATTGGGTTGATGCTGGAATTCATATGCTATCCTTTCACGCTCCGGGTTGAGCGCTCTTCTTCACATGCACGCGAGTTCCTTCCACGCGAAGGACTTCCACTTTGGACTTCTCGTCGATATGCTCGGTCGCCATCGCCTGCCAGATCTCTCCTTCGAAGCGCACTTTGCCGGGATGATCCGGCTCGATCGTTTGGGTTACCAGCGCCAGTTTTCCGACCATGGCGTCGACATTCGATTCCCGCGGCTGCGGTTTGGTGATCTTCTTGGCAAACTTGCGCGAAAGCGGTAGCACAACTACTGTCACGATCACGAACAGCCCGATTTGCCAGTAGTGCTGGTCAGGATAAAACTGCGCGTAGAGCCCGGCGACAAAAGCCGCCACGGCGAAAGACAGAAAAACGAGCGTCGGCATGAACTGCTCGATGATCAAAAAGACCACCGCGGCCGCCATCCAGATCCAAAAGAGTGTCTGCACGTTTATCCCTTTCGCTTAGCAATATTCTTTTCAAGAGGCACGAATTCGCCGACCCGGCCGACCGACTACCCGAAGGCGTCGGAAGCCCGTTCGTGCACACCGCCCACTACTACGTGGATGTCCCCGGCAGGTTACTCGAAATCCGTGCATTCTGTCAATTAAAAGATTGGCAACGGCTTAGAAGGCAGGAAACGGACGGTCGCGGACTATCCTGTGCGGCCACTACAATTCTCGCAGCCGCTCCTTGAGTTCCGCCGCGGTCGAGGCCGGCAATGTGCAGACAGAATTCCGGCAGACAAAGGCCCTCACGTGTCCGTCTTCGGAAGCTCTTCCTTCGAAGAGGGGCGAGACTGATTTGTCGCCGGAGGCAGAGACGGCGACGATTCTATTGGGAATATACTTGTGGTACACTTCCTGAAGCATCTTGTCCCGCTCGGCGCCGTTCCCGACAATGACGATTTCCACCTTATCCGACAGGTAGTAATCCAGGGTGAGCAACGCTGAGGCCATGGCGCTGGGATATTTGGCGAGTTGACCCGAGATCGCTTTGAGCGCCATCTCCGCTTTGTCCCAATACTCCTTGCGGTCAGTCAGGCGGTTGAGTCGAATCAGATTGTTGATCATGTATGATCCAGCCGCCGGGATGGCCCCGTCCGATTCGTCTTTGGGGCGCATAATCAGATCGGATTCCCCCTGTGGACGGAGGTAAAACACCCCGTCTTTGTCGAGAAACATCGATACCGCACTGTCCGCCAGGGTACTCGCCAATTTGAGCCACCGGGAATTGTCCGGCGACGGGTCGCTTTCAAACAGGTCGAGCAGTCCGCGAACATAATAGGCATGATCTTCGAGGAACTCACCTCTGGACCGGACGCCTTGCCGAAAAGTGTGAACCAGTTGGCCGTCGGGAAAAAGCTGCTGTGAGGCGAATTCGGCATTTTTCCTTGCCGCCTCGAGATACTTGTTCTCTCCGGTGATCTGATACCCCTTGCACAAAGCCGAGAGCGTCAGGCCATTCCAGGAGGTTACGATCTTGTCGTCAGTAGCCGGCCGGACCCGTTTGGCCCGCGCCAGAAGGAGCTTGTTCAAGTCACGTTTCATTAGAACATCGAATTCCTTCCCGCCGTGGTGTTCGCGAAGAGCATCGGAATTCGAGCCGATATTCAGGACGTTCTTGTCTTCAAAATTCCCCTCCTCGGTCACATTATAGAATTCCATGAACAGTGGGGCGTCGGGCCCAAGGATCTGCTCCAGTTCGTCCTTGGTCCAGACATAGAATTTTCCTTCTTCGCCGTCGCTGTCGGCATCGAGCGCCGAATAGAAGCCGCCGGTGGTGTCGGTCATTTCTCGAAGAATAAAATCGAGCGTCCCTTTGACGGTCTCGAGATACAGTGGGTCCTGGGTGATCTGAAAGGCCTCGGCATAAAGACTGGCGAGCAGCGCATTATCATAGAGCATTTTTTCAAAATGCGGCACCAGCCAGTGGGCATCGGTGGAATACCGGGCGAATCCCCCGCCGACCTGGTCATAGATTCCGCCGCGCGCCATCCCGTTGAGCGCCTTTTGAGCCGCCAGCAGGAACGAAATATCACCCGATTTGCGCGCATAGCGCAGGAACAGGGAAAGCTCCGTGGCGTGCGGAAACTTGGGGGCTGATCCGAAGCCACCATACGCCTGATCGAAATTCTTCATCAGGCTGGCGGCCCCTTGTGTGATCATGCTGTCGGACAGACGGGTGGAGTCCCCCCGGACATTCATATGCGTGACAATCTCGTTAAAGATTCCTTCGGTCGAGTCAATGACCTGATCCTTGTTCTCTTCGTAGGCTTTGGCGATCTCCGTGATGATGTATTTGAACCCCGGGCGCCCCATCCGGTCATCGGGTGGAAAGTAAGTGCCGGCAAAAAACGGCTTCAGATTCGGCGCCAGAAAGACCGACATCGGCCAGCCTCCGGAACCGGTCATGGCCTGCGTGAAGGTCATGTAAATCTGGTCGAGGTCCGGGCGCTGCTCCCGGTCGACCTTGATGCATACGAATTTCTCGTTGAGAATTTCGGCGATCTCTTCGTTCTCGAATGATTCGTGCTCCATCACATGGCACCAGTGACACGAGGCATAGCCGATCGAGAGAAAGATCGGCCGGTCCAGTTGCCGCGCTCTTTTGATCGCCTCGTCTCCCCAGGGGTACCAGTCAACCGGGTTGTGGGCATGTTCGAGCAAATACGGGGAGCTTTCTCCCGCCAGATGGTTGGTGTATTTGTAGGTCGTGTCAGTTTTCGGGTTCATCGGGGTGTCCTTCTGCGAATAACATTGCGACGCCGTCATCAGAAGAATACCTGACGACACGGCAAAAAGCTTCTTGAATAGAGAAGATTGACGCAACTGTTTTTCGGCCTCGGAGTTTCAGCTTTCTATCTATCGAAATAGAACAGGAGGGGACTGGGACAGTTCCGTCGGCCATGACAGGGCAGAGGCTATTAGAGATTTATTGCAGACTGAGCGTTCTGGAGCCAAACAGTGAGAGGGTAACCTCAAAAGAGGGTTCCGTCCGGTCCAGTCCCGGGATGTGTGAAAAATTCAGGATGCGGTCGATCCCGGCCCGGGCATCCAGATAGAGGAAATCCGCCAGATATCCCCTGAGTCCAAACGAGGCGCTGAAAGTCCTCTGGACGACGCCGGTCGGGAACGGCTCGTGGTATGGTCCGGTGATATCAAGCCACGGAGTGGTCCAGGGATCGGACGGCGACCCCTGGCCTTGCCGCAGAAACGAAAGACTGAATGAACTCCTGATCTGGTCGCCAAACCATCGGTAGGCGGAGATTGAGCTCACGTCGTAATCGTCGCCGAGCGCCGCGCTGATGAGGTGTCCTTCGTACAGATAACGATTCCAGGTAAAGAACTGGTTGTAGGTTCGGTCGATGACTTTGCTGTATTCTCCACGGAGGTCCCAACCCGTGGCAAGATTGGACCAGTAGAACCCCCCCAGCAGTCCGTACAGATTCGGCTTTTGGTCCCCTTGAGTCTTCTTGTCGATCTGGAAATCATCGATAAGCAACTGTCCGTACAGGTCGAGACCGAGCTTCGGCTTGTAATCGAAATCAAACCCCACAAGACTATTGTCGTTCGGGCCCCGGTTTAGCTGGAAAGTGTGGAAGGAGAGCAGTGGGTTCAGATAGGCAAGCTCAAGCTGCCTCCCTTCGCCTCCCCAGACAATGGCCTCAAAAACTCCGATCCGAAGGCGGTCGCTGAAATGAACATCAAGGCGATGCCCCGCCCAGTAGCGGTTGACGATTACCCCGGCGCTGTCGGAAGGCGGATAAACACCATCGAGATACGCCAGCCGATAGGAGAGCGAGAGTCTTCCCCACTGATAGGTATACCCGAATCCATCCATTCGCGCGGACGGACCAAGTACGAGCGAGGGTCTCGGACCCCAGAATGATCCGAATCTCCCGGCGGTCAAATTGAAATGACCCGTTTGATAATTGATGAACGCCTGTTCGACATCGCCGGCCAGGCCGCGCCATTTTTTGCCGCTATAAACTGGGTCCTGCGCCCGCCTTTGATCCAGGACAAAATTGCCGTAGACAAAGACATTCTTCACCGGTCGCGCGGCAAGACCACCCCGGTACGATTCATACCCGAACGGAATGCTGTCTTTCCTGACCCGGGCATCCTCGGCGATCGAGCCGAACAGAACAAGTTGCTCTCCCCTTACGCTTCTTATGTTCCTCAAAAATCCGGGAGTCGAGGAAAGGCGGTCGAAACCATACGGGCCCAATTGTTGATCATATTTGTCGAGCGACAGCGCGTTGGTGTGCTCCAGGCGGTCGTAAAGAAATTCGAATTCGTTGTTTCCCAGCGGGAGTACCCCCGAGCTGTCCTGTCCGAGGGCGGGCACGAGAGAGCGCCACGGTGAGAACGCCAGGAATGATTAGGGTAAGGAGTTTCTTCATGACGTCGTTGCCGGATTTGAATCAGGCCGCACTGAAGCGTGACCGCGGCTAGACTCCGGAGCCCTTCAGCACGGTCGGTACGGTCTTGGCCAGAATCTTGGCGTCGAGTGCCAGAGACCAGTTATCGATATATTCCAGATCGAGTTTCATCCAGTCCTCGAAATCGATCGAGTTCCGGCCGTTCACCTGCCAGAGACAGGTGAGGCCAGGCTTGACCGACAGTTTGCGCCGCTGCCACGGCTCATATTTACCGACTTCGGACGGAATCGGCGGGCGGGGCCCGACCAGAGACATATCGCCGTTGAGAATGTTGATCAACTGGGGCAGTTCGTCGACCGAGTATTTGCGAAGGAATTTCCCCACCCGGGTGATTCTGGGATCGTTTCTGATTTTGAACACCGGTCCCGACATTTCATTATGAGCGCGGAGCGTTGATTGCTTTTGCTCGGCATCGAGGTCCATCGTGCGAAACTTGTAGAGCTCGAACTTGCGGCCGTTCAGCCCGGAGCGGACCTGGCTGAACAGAATCGGCCCCCGGCTGTCGAGCTTGATCGCGATCATGGCCGCGATCCAGACCGGGGCGCTCAGAATGAGTCCCAGAAGCGCGCCGATCTTGTCGGTCAGGCTCTTGAACATGAGCGCGGCGGTGCCGCGCGGCGCGGTGTGATACACCACCGCCGGAAAGCCGTTGAGATGGGCGATAGAAGAGCGGGCGAGTTTCGGTTCATAGACATCCGGCAGGACGTATACCACTACCCCCATCTTTTCGGCGGTGCGGAACAGGGTGTCCGAGTTCGCGATCTCGGCAGAATCAAGGGCGATAAACAGGGCATCGATTTGTTCGGCAATAATGAGATCGCTCAAGCTGATCGGGGTGACCGACCATCGGAATATCCCGATAGCGCCACAAGCCGGTCCGGCGGTAGTCCAGAAATCCGACCACCCGGGTGTCCAGCTCGGCCGAGTCCAAAATGGCGTCGGCTACTTTGGTCCCTTTCGGGCCTGTGCCGACGATAAAAGCCGTTCGGGTATAGGATGCTTCCTGGTTCTTCTTGCGGCGGCGCGAAATGGAATTGACGATCGGACGTGATAAGGTCATCAGGCTCAGCTGGGTGACAACGTTGACGCCAAGAAAGACGGACACAACGTTAACGGCAAGGGGCCATTTCATCACAAAGCAGGCGGCCAGAAACGCCACGCTGAAGCGAAGTTCGGACGCCAGCGAGCGGCTGGCGTGGTCCTGTACCAGATGCACCGCCAGAACAGAGGTCGATTTCGACGCGACATGATTCAAGTAGCGGATCAGGATAATGGCAGCGATTGCCTCCCCCAGCCAGGGCGTTGGCAAGCGCAGAATCTCGGCCGTAAAGAGCAAACTGAGTATGGTAAAGAGAATCGCTCCGGCGTAGCCGCAGGCCCGCAAAACGAGCCAGTGAAACAACCGCGCAGTCGGCTTTCGCCTTCCGGCCATTCGGGGTTCGATCCGAGCGTGACTAGTTGAGGCTACGGGCTTACGACCGGCGCGGGTTGCGCGGGCACCGGCCTGAATCGGTTCGATTCGAGGTCCGCTCTTGCTCGTATGGAGAGTACGCTGGGCAGCACGCGGTTCAGCTTGACGGACCGTCGCCGGCGTGTGGCCGGCAATATCCTCGTGGCTGGTTGGCGTATTCTGCACACTGATTTCAAAAGGAGTGGCCTCCTTTGAGATCATGATTTCCGAATATTCCGGGCGAACAGGAATTCGATTAGGCCGGTGGTAAGAGCGGCGGCGTGGCGGCGGCACGGATGAGGGGCGTTCGCCGGCGACCTCTGGAGCGAGTTGCGTTCCGGGCATCTTATTTCCCGGCCAGTTCAGGTTCATCCACCTTGATCCGGCTCAAACGGTCGTTGCTCGCTTCGGCCTTCGGTGCGGTGGGGCTCCCTGTCCCCTTGCGCAGCATAATCGAGCGCCGGTCGGTGGCGGCTCCTCTGAAATATTCAACCGGCATTTTATTGCAGGCCTCAAGAAACTTGTCGTTGGATTGATACGACTGCACGCGATATCGCATATACTTCTGCAACTGCGGGTAGCCGTCGAGATTCTCGACCGGAATTTGCCAGCGGGCCAAAAAATTTCCCACGCTGACCGGATCGTTGACCCGTAGCAGAAGAAAATCGGCGGCCGTGATCCGGCTTTGCATCCCCAGTCGGTTGAGGCCGGTGGCCACGCGAAGAGTCTCATCGTGCAACTCTTTCAGGCGTTTTCCCAGCGGACCATCGTTGTCCATCGTCAGGGCGATCGTGCGATACAAAGTATTGGAAATATTTTTGAAGCCGAGGTTTTCCCGGACTCTCGCCACCACGGGCGAGCTGGCGACCAGATACCCGGCATTGGCCGAGTTGATTCCAAAGGAGGCCGTGAAGGAGCGAAGCACCACTACATTTGGATATTTGTCCAACAGTGGGGTGGCCGTGATTCCGAAGTAGTCGAAATAATATTCATCGACAATCAGCAATCCTTCACTGACCTTCTGGGCCAGCGCTTCCAGGTCGGCCAGACCGAAATTAGCTCCGGTGATGCGATTGGGATTCGCGACATAGAGAACGGCCCGGGACACATTCGTGACTTCGCGGACCGCTTCAGCATCTGAGGAAAATGGGGAGACCCCCAGCAGTTCCCGTACTTTCAGGTCAGCCCGGTCGGCAGCGACGGCAATATCCGGCGAGGCATGGCCAAGGCTCAGCAGTTCGTCCTGATCGCCTCGAGCCATTTTCAACAGTTCGGGCATGAAATCATCGAACTCCGCAAAGGGCAGAACCATATCCGCGGAGACCATAAGTTTTCGCGCGAGCGATCCGGCGAGTTCATCGACTCGTTCCGGCGAAACGGGGGGTACTAAACGCATCCTTGTCTTCCTTCCATGGCCGATCCATCGGCCGTCCTATCCCAGCCCCATTCCGGCCGCCATCCTTGGGCTGGCCGGAGAGGAATTTGGGACTACTACACCAAGGACAATTCAACTCACGTGCCCGACTGTTTCGTTTTTGAACAGTTGATCTTAACCGATTATGATACAAGTGGTTATCGGATGGCGGGGGCCGTCGGATGGCCGAATTTGTCATCGGTTTGGCCCTGAACCAGAACTATTTTTCCGCCAGATTGGGAATAAATTGGGAATAACAGGTTGGATTAAGAAAAAGCCGGCGTGTCCTGCTCGACATCGCCGGCTGCTGGTAGGAAGGTGAGACTGTAAAGGCGAAAGCTTGAATTCTACCTCTCGAATATCTTTTGCTCAAAGTTTAGTGATCAAGAGTACCGTCGTTAGTATACTCGTCGTGGCGGCCAGGGTGGTTGTGACTGACTTGAACCAATCGTGTTCCTGTTGAATTTTGGTCGGTACGACGATTAAGTCGCCGACTTCCACTTTGCGGCCAAGCACCCCTCCTCCGGCGAATACTGAACCGTTGGCTTTGATCAGGCGGGTTCCGCCTTTGTCGGCGCGCGGAGTGAAATTGCCGGCGGCATCGACATAGTACCGAACTTTCTTATCCGCTTCATACTTGATTGTCCCGGTCGCCCCGACTGCCCCCATGACGGTGATACCGGAAGGGACCGGCGGAATGTAAATGCGATCCCCCGGCTGAAGCACGAGATCCCCGCGCTTGCCGTCGGAATTGAGGATCCGGTCAAAATCTATTACGATGCGGTTGACCAGGCTGGAATCGTAGGTCATCACCATCTGCGAGTCGACTTGTCCGGTGGAATCCTTGAGGATCGGCTTGCTGTTTTCCAGAATCTTGGGAATCTGCAGGCGCTGTAATTCTCGATCGATCGTGGCCCGCTCGAAGATCACTCCCCGCGGAAAGGCGCTTCGGGTAAAGCCGCCCGCCCGTTTCAACAGGTTGTACAGAGTTTCATCGCGATCCGAGATCACATATTCTCCCGGAAACTGCACTTCCCCTTCGAGCTTTACCGTCCGGTGTAATTGCCATTCCGGGATCGTCCTGATATAAAGCCGGTCATCGTCCTGAAGCTTCTCTTTGGCGCTCGAGGTGTCATTTAGGGGCACGTATTCGATATTCACGTTTCCGAGCGAGTCAGTGCGGGCAATTTCTCCCTGGAGACGGGAGGCAGCCCGGGTAAACGAGCCGGCCAGAAAGATCAGATCATTGACCGTCATGTGGTCATAGAGCGGGTAGCTGCCGGGACGCTTTACTTCGCCGCCGATATACACCTGTTTGTCTCTCTGGACATCCTGGATGGCGTAAATTTGGATTGAATCCCGGTCGGTCAGGAGAATGTTTTGAGTCTTGTCGCCGTTCAGGACAGCCTTGAGATCGATCGGCATAACTTCCACCCGGCGGTCCGGAAACTGGCGGAACAGATCGGCGCGCTCGTAATAGACATCGTAGTCCTGGAGTTGGCCGCGTTGGAGGATATCCAGAATGCGGGTCGAGTCGTTCCGTTCGTAGTAGCCGGGATGTTTTACTTTCCCGGAGATCGATACCATGTTGGTCTTGACGTCATAAATGGAGTAGACCGTCATGCGGTCCCCGTCCGTCAGGGGAACATCGCTGACCGGCCTGGTTGAATTTTTGTTCAGATTCAAATCTACCACTTCCCATTCCCCTTTGGCGGAAATCCGTTCCAGGAGCACCCGGTCCAGATGGGCCTGCGGGGTGGGATTGCCGGCCAGACCGAGAAGCTGCATGGCGGTTTCGCCGCTGCGCAACTCGTAAACAGCCGGGCGGCGAATTTCACCGCGAATCGCTACCCGTGCGCCGGCCACCGGGACAAAAATGGCGTCGCCGCTTTCGAGCCGGACATCCGAAGTGTTGTCTCCCTGAAGCAGAAAGCGATACAAATCGAGGGTGGCCGAGACTTTACCGCTTCGCATGAGCCGTATATCCCGCATGGAACCATTGTTGTTCGGTCCCCCCGCGAGATACAGGGCATTGAACAGCGAGGTGAGCGAAGAAACCGTGTAAGCGCCCGGCAGGTTGACTTCACCGGTCACATAAATGCGAATAGAGCGAATCTTGCCGAGCGAGGCGTTCATTTGAAAATCGGAGTACACGGCCGTCAGTTTCTTGCGCACATAACTCTTGAAATCATCTAGGGATTTCCCCCAGGCGCTGATTTCTCCCACTTTCGGGATGAACACTTTCCCTTCGCGGTCGACCGTCAGGTCATATTCCTGTTCGACCCGCCCCCAGAGACTGACGATCACATTGTCTCCCGGTCCCAGGATATAGTCGCCGCTTGAGGCGATATCCGCCGGGGGAGTGGTTTCCCTCGGGCCGCCGAACAGCTCCTGGCCAAACGGCTTGAGCTCCTCAAACGGGGTCATTCTATCTTTCGGGACCGTTACCGAGTCCGGGCTCTTGGCCTGTTTTTCGGGACGGACCGGTGTGCCGACCGCATCACTGGTGTCAAAGATTTTCGGGGTGCGGTAATGATCGGAATCGCGACTCGTGTCGGCCAGCCGACCCTGGTACTTCTGGAGCAGAGAAGCTTTCTGGTGGTCGGACAGGGTCGACAGATCCTGGGCCATCAGTTCGCGGAACCAGTTCAGCGAGACCAGAATGATCACGATGATGATAAGAAACAGCAGTTTTCGCATTGCCACCTTCCTATGGTATTCGTGCGATACGTTTATGGCCGCAGTGCGGCCGGTCGCACAGATGCCTGAGCAAGCCGGGTGCCGGGCCTGATCCCGGCGTGACAACCGCTTGTTATCCAACCGACTATCCGTTCGGTGAATCAGCGGCAGCTCGCCTGACAAAGCGCCACCGGGTAAATCATTCCGATCAGTCGGTCCTCTTTTTTCCGGAGCGATATTGATTTTCACGATGGAAGAGCGAGTAACGGGAAAACGTCGAATACTTGAGGCAATCGTACTAACTGCAACGGGACCAAGCGATTTGAGTTTACTAAAGTCGATCAATGTGGAGTCCGGCAAGTTGTATTCCACATTTGCCGGTCTGGCACGTCTGAGTTGGTGATAAGTGATGATTCTACATTGGTTTATTGCGCTCGCACCGGGACAAAAAGAACCCCGGAACGCTTGACAACAGATAGTGCCGGTTGTAACTTGGCACCCTGTTTTTGGAATGGATTAGTGTAGTCGCTCGAAATTGGTTAAACGAACACGATCGGCGTTGAATGATAGGTTTGATATCGACCGGGTCCCGCCTCCGCACCCCCGCGCGGCCCGTAACATCTCGGAAAATCAAAGAAAGTGCTTTGCATAATGGAGAATAGGATGGGGATAATTCGACTCGTTGCCGGCGCCCTGTTGGCCATCGCATTGCTGTCTTCCCTCGCTCTCGCCAGTGGCTTTGAGACCACCGGGCTGGGTTGGAAGGCGCGCGCGATGGGTGGCGCTTTCACGGCTATCGCTGATGACTGGACGGCTGCTTATTACAACCCCGCCGGATATGCCTGGATTAAGGACAATCAGTTCGGCGGCAACTCGGCCTTTTTGCATTTCCGCAACTCCCTCAACCCGAATTATGCCTTCGGAGGGATTGCCGACTCCACCGGCTACTTCAACGGCCGCCAGATCAATAACAAGTTTGAGGTTCTTTCAAACCCGTCCGCCGGTGTGCTCACCCGGATGCCGCTCTGGGGCGAGACCGTCATTGGGTTTTCGATCTACGAGCTGTTTGACCAGAATATCACCTGGAATCTCTTCCGCCCGCTTGACGCGTACAATGACTCGCTCAACGGAGCGCTGCCTCCGAAGGAATTCTACAACAATCTGGATGTCGTCGCTTTCCAGTTGACGATCGCCCACGAGTTCATGAAGGATAAGCTCTCCGGTGGAATCGGCCTCCAGCTGCTTCGCGGGGATTTGGTTTATAATACCATGACCTTCCGGCCCAATCCGATTCATGACTCCATCGCTTCCCAGAGCATCAACTACCGTCCCTTCGACCAGATTCCCGAGTTCAGCTCCCAGGACGGTAACGGCTGGGGTTTCGGCTTCCGCGCCGGTCTCCTCTGGAAAGCCACTAACCGGGTGAATGTCGGTCTCACCGCGGCCGTGCCGTTTGATATCACGATCAAGGGGAACAGCTCGCTGTCATTCTTCATGCCGTATATTCGGGCCGATCTCCGCACCGGCTCCACCATCTATCCCGGCACGGTGAAATATCTTTTTGTCGCCGGCGAGAAGCTTGACCTGAACGGCAACTACTCCACGAAGCTTCGCATGCCGCCATCGTTTACGGCCGGCATCGCCTATAGCGTCAACGACAAGCTGACCTTGGATCTCGATGCCCAGTACACCATGTGGTCGCAGTTCAAGGGCTTTGATTTCATTTATTCCAATCTCCTTGCCGAAAACCGGGTTATGGACTCGGCCGCTGTCCGCGGCTTCTTCAATTCCAATCTGTCCAGTCCGGTCAAGTGGTCCGATGCCGGCAAGATTGCTCTCGGCGGCATGTATGAACTGGACAAGACGGTCACCTTGCTGGCCGGCGCGTTTTACGACGGCAGCGCCGACAAGGATAACGCCGGCGTGGTTCCCCAGATGGCCGATCTTGGAAGCAAGGTCGGCATCAATGGCGGAATTACCGTGCATCTGCAGCAATGGGATCTCGGATTCTCGACCAGCTACACGCACTATCCCGACCTGGTGGTATCCGGGTTGCAGGATCTAAATGGCGACGGTATCAACGACAACGTGCCGGGCAGCTACAAAGCCCAGACGTACGAGAGTGTGTTCTCGGTAATCTATCGGTTCTAGGAGAAGCGAATGATGAAGAAGCAAGTTATCAGCCTGATATTGACCGCAGTGGCGGTCCTGCTGCTCGTCGTGAGTTGCTCCGACCGCGGCACGAATGTTCCGAGCGCCTCGTTTGACGGCACGTTTGCCGAAGGGATCGACAGCCACGTGTTCGTGGATTCCCTTTCCAACGGCGCCCGGCAGTTGCTCCTGCAGATCGGCAATGCCGCCGCCAACGAACTCCAACTGCGCTATTATCTGCCCGACTCAAACGTGACCAATGTCCCGGACAAGTGGAAAGGGAAAAAGATGCCGGTGGTGATTCTACTGGCGCCTCAGGATGCCGATGCCAGCTACTTTTACGCCCATGGCTTGATGCAGTTGGCCAACGAAATGGTCGCCAACGGGACGATCCGCCCGATGTTAATTGTCATGGTCCCCAATGACCGGGTTTTCGGCGGCTACTTCTACGGCAATAGTGATCCGGCCGGCTACTACGATGAAATTATCGACAGTGCCCTGATCGACTATGTCGAGAATCGGGCTTTCTTTGCCTATGCGATCGGTGACTCGCTGCACCGCGGTATCGGCGGTTTCGGCCAGGGAGCCTACGGCGCCTATCGCGCCGTCCTAAAGCGCCCCGGCGCCTTTTCCGTGGTCGCCACCAACGACGGCCCGTTGGACTTCGACGGAGAGAGCGGCAGCGGCGGCCTTGTTCCGCTCTTTGCTCAGGCCATGGCCGAGCAGGGGCTCACCGCGGCCACCTATAAGAATTTTGACAGCTCGCTGGCCTGGCCGATCTCGCGCATGCTGATCGGCGGCTCGCTGGCCTTCTCCCCGCACATTACCCAGGTCCGGGACAGCCTCGTGTTCACCGGCGGGAACCCGCCGCGGAAGACCTTCCTCAAAGTGCTCGATACGATCCCTGACACCACCACCCTGATAACCAAGTGTATTGATGGCCAGTCGCTGGGTCAGATCTACGTTAATCCGGGTGTCGGAAACATTAACTGGGATTTCCATCTCCCCTTTGACGCCAACGGCCAGCCGTATCGCGGCGACGGACCGGGCGCACCGAATGATATTTGGGGGCGCTGGCTCGCCAACAACCCTGAAGAAATGCTGACCGCCGCTCCCACTGCGCTCACGGGCGTCAAGATGTGGTTTGCCACCTCATCGCAGTCCGAGTTTGGTTTCTACGACCAGACCCAATCCTGGATTAAGACTGTGAAGGCCAACCCCTCGTTTGCACCCAATGTTACGGAGCGCCCGTTCAGCGGGTACCCGGGGAATCCGACGACGAACGGCCAATACACCTATGACGTTCTGCGCGAGATGCTGATCTTCTTCTCGAACAGTTTCCCGCAGTGATCTGATTTAATTGAGTTCACGGCCCGGAGAGATTCTTCTCCGGGCCTTTTTTAAACACGGAGTTTGCCATGGATAGTTCTCCGAAGTACGATCTGCTCTCGATCGGCGCCCATCCGGACGATATCGAAGTCGGCACCGGCGGGGTGCTCATTGACCTGACCAAGCGCGGCTACAAATGCGGCATCGTCATCATGACCGAGGGGGAGATGGGGACCGGCGGAACGGCGGAAATCCGCGCGCAGGAAGTTCGCGACGCAGCCAAAGTTCTGGGAGTGGATATTATTGAGACCTTCAACTGGGGGGACACCCGGCTGGAAGATTCGTATGACAAACGGCTGGAACTGGCCCGAATTATCAGGAAGGCCCGCCCGAAAATCCTCCTGGCTCCCTATCCGCACGTCGGCCACGGCCGGCGGCAATCCCATCCGGACCATGTGGCTTCAGGAGTGATCGCCATTAACGGAGCGAATTTGGCGGCCCTGAAGAAAATCGACACGCCCGGAGATCCGCACCTGGTGACCCGGATCTTCCACTATTTCCTGCCCCCCGGGGTGACGCCGAATTTTGTCGTGGATATTACGCCGCATTATGACCAGTGGATCGCCGCTCTCTCCGCCCATCGCTCCCAGTTTCTCAACCCGGAAAAGAGGCGGGACTATATCGAGCAGCTTTCCGCCATGGCCCGTTCGTTTGGGCTTCAGGCCCGCTGCAAGTATGGTCAGGGATTCTACGCGGTCGAGCCGATCCTGGTCAAAGATATGCTCACGCTGGCGGCCGAAGACAACAGTTGAACCCGGTGTCGCTCAGACTCTTTTGACCTTCGTCCGAATCGCCTCAAAGGCTTTTCGCAGATCAATAAGCAGATCGTCGATATGCTCTATCCCGACCGACAGCCGCACCAGGCTGTCCGTAATCCCGAATTTTTCGCGGACTTCTTTGGGAATCGACGAGTGCGTCATCGAGGCCGGGTGGTTGATCAACGATTCAACGCCTCCGAGCGACTCCGCCAGCACAAACACTTCGGTCGCCATGACAAAGGCTTTGACTGATTCAAAATCCGCTTTCAACGTAAACGTCACCATGCCGCCCGGCATGGTCATGCCATTGGCCACGGCTTTGCCGTCATGCCCCGGGAAGTAGATTTTGTCGACCAGATCCATGGTCTCGAGAAATTCGACCACTTTCATGGCGTTGAACGAGTGCCGCTCCATCCGCACATGCAGAGTCTTGAGACCTCGTAGCACCAACCAGGAATCAAAGGGACCAAGGGTGCCCCCGACAGCGTACTGGTTGAACCGGACTTTTTCGGCCAGCGCTTCATCTTTGACTACCAGGGCACCGGCGATAACGTCACAATGACCGGCGAGATATTTGGACGCCGAGTGATGCACGATATCGGCTCCCAGCTCCAGCGGCCGCTGAATAAACGGGGTGGCGAAGGTGTTGTCGACTCCCACCAGAATTCCGTGCCCTTTGGCAATCTTGGCGACCGCCGCGATATCAACCAGATACAGAAGGGGGTTGGTCGGCGACTCCAGCCAGAACAATTTGGTATTTGGTTTGACCGCCCTGCCAAAGTTCTGCGGATCGCGCCCATCGACATAGCTGAAATCCAGATTGAAATTCCGCATGAGGCGCTCAAACAGCCGCCGGGTGCCGCCATAAAGATCATCGACTGCGACCACGTGGTCCCCGGACTTGAGCAAATCAAGCACGGCATTCAGCGCCGCCAGGCCCGAGGCAAAAGCAAATCCGTGGCTGCCGTTTTCGAGCGCCGCCAGCGCTTTTTCCAGCGCGAGCCTCGTGGGATTGGACCAGCGGGAATAGACATACCCGGATTCATCCCCGGGGAATCCGACACGATAGGTCGAACTCGGGAAAATCGGCGTGCTGACCGAGCCGGTCTGATCCTCCGGAACCTGTCCGGAGTGAATCGCCTTGGTTTCAAATTTGAAATTGTTGAATCTGCTGGAACTCATGGACCACCTGTACTCAAAATCTATGTTGACCGTTCCGAGAGGCTCGAGGCTTAGAGAAACCCCTTTTCCTTCATCCAACTATCATTAAACATCTTGCTGATATACTTGCTCCCGCTATCCGGAAGAATGACAACCATCAGTTTGTCCGCCGGGAGCGTTTTGGCATGCTTGAGCGCCACTGCCACCGCCGCCCCGCTTGAGCCGCCGGCCAGGATCCCTTCCTTGCGGGCAAGGTCCCGCCCCGCCTGGAAACTCTCCTTATCACCGACTTGATAAATCGTATCGATTACGGTCAGATCGATCGAGGGGCAGAGCATATCTTCCCCGATTCCCTCGACAAAGTAAGTGTGCGGCTCGATCATCGTCTTGTCTTTGTGGTACTGGTAGTAAACCGAGCCATATGGGTCGGCCGCCACCACCTGGATTTTCGGGTTTTGCTCTTTGAGATATTTCGCCACTCCGGAGACAGTGCCGCCGGTTCCAATTCCCCCTACCAGCACATCCAGTTTTCCCTTGGTCTGCTTCCAGATCTCCGGCCCCGTGAGGTTGTAGTGCGCCTCGATATTGTTCAGATTAAAGTACTGGCCGACGAAATAGGAGTTCGGCGTCTCCCGCTGGATCCGCTTGGCGGTTTCGTAGTAGCTTTGAGGGGATTCCGCCGGAACGGCCGTCGGGCAGATGTGCACCTCGGCGCCAAACGCTCTCAAGGCATCGACTTTCTCCGAGGACATTTTGTCCGGGATCGTCAGAATCGCCTTGTAGCCGTACACGGCCGCGAACATCGCCACCGCCGCGCCGGTGTTGCCGGAGGTCGCCTCGACGATCGTCCCGCCCGGCTTAAGCTCGCCGCGTTCAATTGCCTGTTTCAGGATGTAGGTGGCCATCCGGTCTTTGATCGAACCGGTCGGATTGAGGAATTCCAGTTTCGCCAGGACCGTGGCTTTGATCCCCTGTTCGGCGGATAGTTTTCGAAGATGCACCATCGGCGTATTGCCGATGGTCTCAGTAATGTCATGCGCAAAAAACGATTCAGTCATACTTTCTCCAAAAAGATCTTCATCCCGTCGCCGGGGCCAGTCAAGATACATAACGACATCACCCCAAACAACCGCGAGATCGGGCGGTTCACGCCAATTATCGACCCTTTTTAGCGGAACTCCGGCGCTTCTTTTCTTGTATTACGGGACAGGCGCGCCGGGTGCAAACCGGCCAACGCTGCAACCGCCTAGCCGACCCGGAATTTATTTGACATCAATCAGGCTTCGCGTAGATTGACCGCCGCTGCCACGTCGCGGCCCTCAACGCCGGCCGAGCAACGGTTCTTCCGGGTGAACTTGAGTACGGAACATGACTAATGGAGGAGTTGCCAGATGTTCTGCCGACAGTGCAATGAGAAAATCGAAGGGAAACCGGTCAAGCAGGGGGACGAACTGTACTGCTCTTTGGAGTGCGCCAATCTCGCCTCCGGAGTCGAGCCGGAAGAGACTGAGGATTACTTTGATGAAGACGGAGCCGAAGAGTTCTTCGAAGATGATGAGAAGTAGCGGTCCCCGGCCTACTCTCTGGTTATTCTCAATATCTCGTAGGTGATTTTCCCCGCCGGAACTGTGATTACCACCACATCCCCGACCGTTTTCCCCAGGAGCGCCGCCCCGATAGGGGACTTGACCGAAATGACATCGTTATCGACATCGGCTTCGTCGGCCGGTACGATCGTATAAAGCGTTTCTTCGCTATCCCGACTATCTTTCACCAGGACCTTCGAAAACAAATACACTTTGTCGTTGGGGATCTTCTCGACATCGACCGTCCGGACCCTTGAGAGTTTGTCCTCGATCTCCGAGATCTTCCGCTCGATATGGACCTGGGCTTCTTTGGCGGCATGGTACTCGGCGTTTTCCGAAAGGTCCCCTAACTCCTTGGCGCGCTTGATCTCCGCGATGATTCGCGGGCGTTCCTCAAATTTCAGCCGTTTGAGCTCAGCCTCCATTTTTAATCGTCCGTCGCGGGAAAGGTAGATATGGTCGCTCATCGTGCTCCAGTATAACCTTTTTCGAACACTAGTGCAACGATACCGGCTCTCTGCGGGAAAACAGCCCGAAAATCACCAGCGAGACAATGAGCCCCGGAAAGATCGGCTCCAGCCCCAGCCAGTCCGCTCCCTGGCGGTACGAGAACAGGTACCAGACCAACGCCACCCCGCCGCTCAGAATGATCGAGGCCAGACTGTACTTCGGGGGGAGCCGCCGGTTCCCCACAAACGTGCTCACCACCGGCACCAGCAGCGCCGGTGCCCCGATAGTGCCGTACAGATACCAGATTTCGATCACCGAGCGGAAATAGATCGCCAGGACGACCGCCACCGCCGTCGAGACAATCAGCCCGATCCGAGTGTATTTCGTAATCTGGTCTTTCGCCTTCGGGATTAGTCTTGGCATCAGATCGTTACCGAAAGTCGAGGCTGAAATCAGAGAATAGGCGTTCACGGTGGACATTACGGTAGCAAACATGGCCACCACAAACAGTCCCAGTATTCCAGCCGGGAGAACTTTGAGCGCCAGCGCCGGGTATGATGTCACCGGGTCGGCCAGATCCGGCAAGATGGCCCGGGCGTACAGACCGCAGAAAGTGGTCATGAAATCAAACAATATCCAGAACAGAATTGAGATGAATATCCCGGTGCGGGCGGTTCCCACGCTCTTGACCGCATAGCAGCGTTGGAAGAAGATCGGCTCGGTCAGGGTCATAGCGCAATGATATACCAGCTGGCAATATACCATCCAGAATTGCCGCCATGCCAGGTCAACTGAAGGGGCGGAAGGTGCGCCACGAGCCAGCCAAACCCGCCGTAGTTGATCATCAGGAAAATCAACATCACCGCGAATCCGGCGTACATCAGAACGAATTCAAACACATCAGTTCGGACCACCGAGTTGAATCCGCCCCAATACACATACACAATTGAAACAAACGTCCCCAGCAGCACTCCGACCCAGAGGGGCCAGCCAAACATGATCGCACAGAGCTCCCCGACAATCAGGACATAGGCCGCCGGCGGAGTCAGCAGAAAGAGAATCGTCGCTCCGGCCAGGGCAGTGCGGTTGTCGTACTTCTGGCCAGCCGATCCGGGATCGTGAGCAGCATGCTTTGACGCGCCTTTTTGGCGAGCAGTACAGCAAACAAAAACGCCGCCAAATAGTATGGTACCCCTTGCACCAGCCAGTTGGAGATCCCGTAGCGGTAGCTGTATTCTCCAACCCCGAGTACCCCGCCATACCAGGCGGAAACCAGCGTTCCGACAAACGCCGGCAGCGTCAGAAGCCGGCCGCCTATAATCATGTCCGCCGCCGATGACCCCGGTTTGAGGCGGCGGAAGAATCCCAGCCCGAGCACGATCAGGGCGTAGACGACAACTATGGCATAGTCAAGTTGATGCATTTGGTCTCAATCAGAAGAATTCCAATTCGAGTTGGGCGTAAAAACTTCGCTCCGCCGCTACATAGTACCAGCCGTCCCCCCGCACCACCGTGTTACTCCGCGAGGTTCCGTCAACCCAGTTGTCACCGTACCCGCCGGTGAGATACTTCTGGTTGAACAGATTGTCCACCGTCACCGCCAGGCGCGGCCGCCCAATTCCCAACAGATTGGAGAAAGTGTAGGCGGCGGTCACCGAAGTCGTAGTGAACGGCTTGATCGCCAGGCTGTCGATATTGTACAGCTCGACAAACTGTTTCCCGACAAACCGTGTCCGAAGCGTCAAGCGGGCATGCTGATCGTTGTAATCGAGAATCAGATTGCCCAGATAATTGGGAAATCCGGAGATCGTCTTGTTCTTGTAGTCGACCGTCAGCACGCTGTCTGTGGCATAGCTGAAGTCCGAAGAAAACTTCTCCACGCGGTTGAAATTAAACGCCCAGTTTCCCGACAGTTTAAGATTCTGGTGGGCCATTAGATCGCCGGTCAACTCAATTCCCGAATGAACCGATCGATCCGCATTGATCGTATACGCCAGACCGTTATTGGGATTGATCCCGCCGTACGGAAGTATCTCGTTGCGAAAATCCATCCAGAACAGATTGACTCCGAACGCATATTTCTCGGCGCGATGATGCGCACCAAGTTCCAGGTCAAGAACACGTTCGGCTTTGGCGGTGGGATTACCAAAAGTGAAAGTGGTATCGCCATTCGCCTTGATGGTCGTCGACTTGACATCGAGCGATGGAAACAGGGTCGGATCGGAACCATCGTAGATGTCCGCGTCGGTCGGGGTGCGCGAAGAAACAGCCGCATTGGCAAACAGGCTGGTTTTGTCATCGAGGGCGTAATTGAGTCCAAGGCGCGGGGAGAAGAAGAGCCAGTCGACATCATAGGCGTAGCCGTGGAATGCTCCCATCTTGTCCTGATTGAATTTGTATCGCTGATACCGGAACTGTGCGGTCGCCTGCAGGCTCAGCTTGTCGCTGAAATTGTATTCCTCCAAGCCATACAAGGACCCAACCCATTTCTTGCCATAGTATTGATAATACCGGTGCCTCGGGTCGAGCGGGCCGCTGATATTTTGCGCCCAGACCACCTGTCCCCAGTGATTCGAATCGAAATAATAGAACGATCCGCCGAGCGAGTGGCGCCCCTTGGCGTGGTCGATATCCAGCCTGGGATTCCAGCCCCACTGATTTTTGTCCACCCACTGCTGGCGTACGAGATCGCCGATACTGTCCCCGGCCACATAGAGCGACGGATCAATATCATAGTAGCGGTACAGTTCCTGCGGCTGGAACTGCTCGTAGTACCCTTTCCCCTGGATGTAGTAGAAAGTGTTGGTCAGAGTCGCACTGTCCGAGAGCTTGTACGTGTTCTTCAACTGGTAATGCGGCTGATTGAAATCATCGACTTCGTTATTGTAAGTCAGATCGTTGGTTCTTCGGTTGGCGGCGATGTCGTCCAGCGTCGCCCCATCGTAGGCGAGGTGATTGAGTTCCGGCCCGCCGTAGACATGCAACTCGGTCGTCGATCTGGGGTCGAGTCGCGCCGCCGAGAGGTAATAAGCCCAGCCATTGTACCAGCTGTTCTCGCGATACCCGCCGGTCTGCTGTTTGGAAAACCGTCCCGTAAAATTCCAGCGCCCGTCGATCAGCCCGGTCGAATATTCCATCGATTGTTTCTGTATCTCCCCTGCCTTGCTTCCACCCGCAGTGTATTCCCCCCATCCACTGGTGACTTTGATTTCCCGCTGACGGGCAAAGGCATTGGTCACGATGTTGACCGACCCGCCGAACGAGGCATCTCCATAGAGTGAATTCCCCACCCCGCGCTGTACCTGAATATCGGTCACGGTTGAGGCAAAATCCGGCAAATCGACAAAGTAGGTCGTCTGATCCTCTGGATCATTCAGCGGCACACCGTTGATATAGACCGAGACCCGCTTGTCATCGAATCCCCGGATCGACATGTAGCTGTCCCCGAGTGTCCCGCCGCCGTCGGAGCGGGCATAGAGGTTGGGGGTTGATTCAAGCAAAAGCGGGAACTCTCCTACTTGATAGTCTCGCTTGATGTCATCGCGCGTGAAATTCTCAAACGCAATCGGTGTCACTCCCTTGACTGCCCGATCCGCCGAAACGGTGATATCCTGTCCCCGGTAGTATGTAGGAATCAGTGACACCGAGTTCGGCACCTCGCCAACCCGATACTGGGTTGATTCATATCCGACCGAGGAGAAGGTCACCCGAGTAACTTGATTTGCAGGCATCCCGACCGCTGCCCCCGAATCCGGCAAAACCAGTCGGTAGTCGCCGTTGAGGTCGGTTTGGGTCCCGATCCCGGCTACATTGGTGACAACCGACACTCCGGGCAGCGGTTTTCCCTGCTGGTCGGTAACTTTGCCGGCAAGTTCCCGGGCTTCGACCAGCCTGCCGACACAAGCCAGGACGATAATGGCGGTGATGAAACGCTTCATGACAGTAACCTCGCATGGTATGAGACGTTGCAAGATTCCGTCCTGATTTGATAGGTGAGCCAGGTAGGGCATGGGACTGGGCAGATGGCGCACCGGTGCGTGGTTACTCATCCCCCACCCTAAAGGGTGGGCGACCGCGACGGGTAGGGCACCGTGAAGAGAGGGGCGAGATCGCCACGTCGTCCCGCTCCTGGCGGGACTCCTCGCGATGACATTGCTCAGAATCGCCGTCGGTTCGAGCGGAGACGAGTACCACGATCAGGCCAAGGCACGCGCTGCCGAGTCCGTCTGACCTCTACATAGCTGGAACGGGGGATGTGACTCTACGCATCTTCCGTTTCCCTACGCCGGTATTACCCGGATCAGGTCGAGGGGGTATGATCTCAGGCGGTCGTTTGTACGCCACCCCCAACGGATCTCTGTTCTGACAAATGTATACGATACTTCCCCCAGACAGCGCAAGTCTCTTTTTCGACCGGCAAAGACCGGCCGCATACACAAAATCCGCCTCAAACCTTGCGCCGGAGTATAACTCCTGATAATCTGATCGCGATCAGAACGATTGTTCGCCAGTTCGATAACATCAAATTTTGGGAGGTCCTCATGAAGAAGTTAATCGTTGTCCTTGGAATCGCTGCTCTGTTGTTTTCTGGCCTGGTGGTCGCACAGGACACTACAAAGGCCAAAACTGAGCCGCCGGCTCAGAAGCCGAAACAGACCTCGGTCACCCCGGCTGAAAAACCGGCCGCCGCCGGACTCGCTACCGAGGTGCAGATCTGTACTTCGATCACGGATCGCGCCTGCACCGGTGGGGCAACCACGTTTGACGCCAATGTCGGCAAGCTGTATTGTTGGAGCCAGATTACCGGCGGCAGCGCCGACATGACCATCAAGCATATTTGGTCGCACGGCGGCAAAGTGGTTGCCGAAGTTCCACTCACGCTTAAGAGCAGCAAGTATCGCACCTGGAGTTCCAAGACGATCCCGGCCAGTTGGACGGGCGAGTGGGAAGTAAAAGTGGTTGATGCTTCCGGCGCCGAGTTGAAGACGGTGACGTTTACGGTAGGCGAGAAGAAGTAATCTCGTATGTCGGTCGCCGTCGAGGCGCCCGACATCTTGTCTAAATTCCCGCCATCGCAGGAATGACATTTGCGGTAAGCGACGTCTTTTCAAGATGTGCGATTTGCCTTGTGGCACGAGTACGGCAACTCGTGCCCCACATGAATTCTCATCACTGTCATTCCGAGGAGGCCCCGCATCATGCGGGGACGACTTGGGAATCTCAATTTCTATAATCAAAAGAAAGAGTCACAGGCACGGGTAAGCCGACCACAACACTGAACTGAGATCGCCACGTCGCTCCCCCGCTTGAAGCGGGGTCGCTCCTCGCGATGACAATCATATGGAATTTGGCGCAGCTTAAGTCGGCCGCCGTCGAGGCAATGACAATTCTTACGAATTACTCGGCTGCGTTTCCTGCACCGGCGCTTCGATCTCTTTCGGCCGGGCAAACAGCATCTTGATAATCAAAAACACCAGCGCGCAAGTAATCGCCGAATCGGCAATATTGAATGTCCACCAGCGATCCATGTGGAACCCGGCGATATTGATCTTGAAGAAATCGACATCAATAAAATCGACCACTTTCCCAATTCGCACCCGGTCCACCGCGTTCCCGATCGCCCCGGCGATGATGAAGGCCAGCGGCCAGGAATACGAGGCATCGTTGCGATACTGGTACAGAAAGTATCCGAGAATCGGCAGGATAATCAGGGCAATTACTAGATGAATAGTGGGAGGTACCGAGAACCGTCCCCATCGCGCCCCCTTCGTTGTACACGAGCGTAAATCGAAGGAAATCCCCTATCGCTTTCAGAGAATTTTGGCCGGTGAGCGTGTCAACCGCCCAAGCCTTAGTGATCTGGTCAAGGATGACCACGGCGAGGATAATAATCGAGGGCCAAAGGAATCGCTTCACACTCTACCGGCCGCGCTCGGCTTCCTCTTCCTTGGCCTTGCAGTCAATACAGAGGCGGGCGTGCGGGACCGCTTCGAGACGGGCCTGGCTGATCGGCTTGCCGCAGGTATGGCAGAGCCCGTAAGTCCCTTCCTGAATCCGGCGGAGCGCTTCATCGATATGGTAAATCAATCGGCCCGATTTCGAGGCAAACATGAACGCCATTTCGCGATCCATCGTCTCGGTCCCCTGGTCAGCCATGTGGTAGGAGTACGAAGAGAGGTCTCCGGTCGAATCCTTGGCGGATGTCCCGACAATCCCCATCTCCTCCATCAGGGTCTTCTTCTTGGCCAGAAGCAAATCTTCGAATTTCTTCATGTCGACCTTTTTCATGGTATCTCCAGGGGCTAAAGTTTCTGGACCGCAATGGCGGCCTTTTCGCCATTGATATTCCACTCGGTACCGTCGTTCAGGATGCCACTATCAATAAACTCTATCTTGTGGGCCAAAGTTTCCCGCCGAATGAACTCTTCGTGCTTCCCGGTGGCCGCCTTGAGGGGCCCCGATCCGGTCATCCGGATCGCGATATGGTCGGTTACTTCGAATCCCGAGCTTTTCCGCATATTCTGTATCTTGTTGACCAGCTCCCGGGCAAACCCTTCGTCGATCAACTCCTGGGTCAATTCGATCGCCAGGGCGATCGTGATCCCGCCGTCCGACTCGACCGCATACCCTTCGGTTTCGATCCTCAGGACCTCAACGACCTCCGGGTCGAGCACGACTGTGGCGCCGTCCGCTACAAAACTCAATTTCCCCGACTCGGCGAACTGCTTCACCTGGTCGTTGGTCAGCGCTCCGACAAACGCCTGCGCCGCCTTAACATGGCTTCCGAGTTTCGGTCCGGCTACTTTGAAATTCAGCTTGGCCGAGTACCGGACATACTGGTCTAAGTTCGGGGCCGGCACGACCGCTTTGACATTCAACTCATCTTCGACAATTTCCAAATATTCCTTGAGCGCCTCGAAATCCTTCTCCCGCTTGAGGCTGACCAGAAGTTTTGACAACGGCTGCCGGACTTTCAGGTTCTTACGAGACCGCGCCGCCCGGCCAAGAGACACGATCTTTCTGACCGAATCCATCACATCTTCGAGCGCCGAGTCAATTTGCGTCTCGTCCGCCTTAGGGAATTTGGTCATATGGACCGAGAGCGGCTCCCCCAGTTTTTCACGGTTCTCGCCATGAAGTTCCTTCCAAAGCAGCTCCGCCGTAAACGGCGCGACCGGCGCTCCAAGTTTGGCGACGCCATCGAGGATCGTAAACAGCGTGTGATACGCCCGCATCTTTGAGGGATCATCCGCCTTGGCCCAAAACCGGCGGCGGTTCAGCCTGACATACCAGTTGGAAAGATCATCGATCACAAATTGCTGAATCGACCTGACCGGCCGGGTGATCTCGTATTTGTCGAAGCAGTCGGTCACCTCTTTGACGAGAGTATTGTACCGCGATAGAATCCAGCGGTCAAACCGTTCTGGTTCCCCCGCTTTGGATGCCAGAAACTGCTCCACACTCTGTCCGGCCTTGTCCGATCGCGCCAGAAGGTCATCAATATTGGCATAGATCACGAAAAACGAATAGGTATTCCGGAGCGTGTCAAAATACTTCCGGCCGACATCCGCCAACCCATCTTCATCGAATTTGGTCGGAAGCCAGGGATTGGAGTTCGCCAGCAAATACCACCGGACCGGGTCGGCGCCGTATTTGTCGATGGTCGTGAACGGATCGACCACATTCCCTTTATGCTTGGACATCTTCTTCCCCTCCTTATCAAGAATGAATTCGAGCACGATTACATTCTTGAACGGGGGCTTGTCAAACAGCATGGTCGAAATCGCCAGGAGCGAATAAAACCAGCCGCGGGTCTGGTCAACCGCTTCGGATATAAAATCAGCGGGATACTTCTTCTCGAAAATCTCTTTATTCTCAAAGGGATAATGCCACTGCGCATACGGCATCGCCCCGGAATCAAACCAGACATCGATCAGTTCCGGCACCCGGGTCATGGTCGAGCCGCACTCGCACTTCAGCTTGATGTCATCGATATACGGCTTATGCAAGTCAAGATCCGGCGGGACATTGATCCCTTCTTTCCGGAGCTGCTCCACCGAGCCGACCGCCCGCATCTTGGGGCACTTGGGATCATCACATACCCATATAGGAAGCGGCGTTCCCCAGAACCGCTCGCGCGACAACGCCCAGTCGACATTGTTCTCCAGCCAGTTGAGCATCCGGCCAGTCCGGATTTCATCCGGTATCCAGTTGATGGAATTGTTGTTTTTGATCAACTGTTCTTTGAATTGGGTCGTCCGGATATACCAGCTCTGCCGCGCGATATAAATAAGCGGCGAGTCACACCGCCAGCAGAACGGATAGTTATGCTCGTACAGCTCTTTCTTGAACAGCTTGCCGGCGATCTTTAGATCTTTGATAATGATCGGATCGGCGTCCTTGACGAACATTCCGGCATAAGCGCCGGAACCTTCGCGGAAATGCCCGTTCGCTTCGACCGCCTGAAGCATCGGCAGATCATACACTTTACCTATCTCATAGTCATCCGCGCCATATCCTGGAGCGATATGGACAATCCCGGTGCCGTCATCGAGCGTCACGAAATCCGCGTTGATCGCATAGAAGGCGTTCGCCGACTGATCTTTGAAGGTATCAAACAGCGGGATATATTTTCGTCTGAGATACTCGCTTCCCTTTTTTCGGTCCAGCGCCTGCTTTTCTTCGCCGAACACCTTGTGAATGAGCGCCTCGGCAAGGACCAGCTTCTCCCCTTCGTGCTCGACCGTCACATAGTCGGCATCCGGCTTGAGGCAGATCGCGGCATTCGAGGGAAGCGTCCAGGGGGTCGTCGTCCAGACGAGGTAGCTGAAGTCTCCATCTGCCGCTTTCATTTTGACGAACACTGAGGGATCTTTGACCAGGTCGTACCCCTGGGCCACTTCGTGCGAGGACAACCCGGTGCCGCATCTCGGGCAGAACGGAATCGTCTTGAACCCTTTGTAGAGGAGGTTTCGGTCGAAGAAATTCTTCAGAATCCACCAGACCGATTCGATATATTCATTGGTCAGGGTGACATAGGCATCTTTGAGATCGAGCCAGTACCCCATCCGCCGCGTGATCTTGTCCCACTGATCCAGATACTTGAAAACCGATTCCCGGCACTTCTGATTGTATTTGGCGATGCCGTACTCCAGCACTTTCGCCTTGGTTTCGAGCTTGAGTTCCTTTTCGACTTCGATTTCTACCGGAAGCCCGTGCGTATCCCAGCCTGCTTTGCGATCCACCCGATATCCCTGCATCGATTTGTACCGGCAGACCAGGTCTTTGACCTCGCGGGCGATCACATGGTGGATGCCCGGTTTTCCGTTGGCGGTGGGGGGACCCTCGTAGAAGACGAACTCCGGCCGATCCTTGGCCGCGGCCATAGCCTTATGGAACACATCATGTTGGTCCCAGAAGGCCAGCACTTTGAGTTCGGCCGAAGGCTGTGAAAAGTCGTCTTTAAGCGGGTCGAATTTCATCGTTGATTTCTCCAAGAGGGCCTAAATGTAGGCATGTTATCAACATTGGCAAGGGGTTTTTGGAGAGGGGGCCAGGCAGTTGCTCGACAAGTTTTCTTTTGCAAAACAGAGCTTCCAACGTCTATATTACACTTAGTCGAACCGTGCGGCCAGGGGAACGGCCGCAGAAAGGGTGGAATTATGAAAATCTCAATCTGTTTACTGATCCTTGCCGCGATTATGTTGGCGGGCTGCTCGGAAGACCCGCCGGTCACTAGCCCCCCAGTCTGGCGTTTCTATCTCCGCCACCGTTATGGCGTACCACTGCAGCCACTACGATGTCGGGAAAACATACGCTGAATACTCCGGCGGCAGGAGCGCCAAAGTGACTCTGGCTCGCGCCGACAGTGTGATATACACCGCCTACACCGATCGACGCTCGCGGGTTTGGTTCTCGGTCGACACCGGCATGTACTATGTCACGATCGAGACTTTTCACAACCCGTATCCCCGGTCTGCATCGTTCCATGTTACCGGCGATACCTCCGGCGTATCCTTTGGTCGAGCCTGGCCTTTGATCCGCCTGATTCAGTGATCGCCAGCTTCTATTATGACGACAAGTTGAAGATCGATGAAACGGTGGAGCGGCAGGCTATGAGCCTGCTGGCCAGGAGTATCCCGGAACAGCTTAATCTGAGGACCGCGAACCGATATGTCGACTCATTTCCGGAGACAAATTATGCCAATATCCACTATTTCGGAATTGCCGTAGAACAAGACCAGCCGGCCTGGCTGGCAGTCCAACACGCCAATACCGAACTGAGTACTCATCCGGAGAAGTATCCGAGTAATTTCTACCTTGGGGGATACTTGCGTGCTTGCTATAGTGCGACCCCACAGCTGTAAGCAGGCCCCTATTCAGAGGACCGGAATATGAAAATCTCGATCTTATCTGCTGATTCTCGCCGCAATCTTGTTGGCGGCCTGCTCGGACAACCCTGTCAACCCTTCAAAACCGTCGCTCATCACGGTCTCCGGCACGGTTACAGTCTGGGACTGTCCCGGCTGGAGCCCGATTTACAATTACACCGAGTACACCGGCAAACCGGCCACGGTCACTTTGACCGGTAGCGACGGTATCGCTCATGTCGCCACAACCGATCCCCACTCTCGTTTCAGTTTCTCGCTGGACTCCGGACTCTATTCCATCACCCTCTCGACTTTCCATATGCAGCCCGAAACATACGGCTACCTATATGTCGAGCGCGACACCGGCAATATGGAGCTCCGGTCCGTTCTGGCCTATTCCCCCAGCGACGCGATGACTGCTTACTTTTATCATTCGACCGGCGATACGGTCAATGTCGAGCAGTTCGAGCGCGAGACTCTCGCCTATCTATCGGATCAGATGCACGGGGTAATCGATGTCCGTCAGGCCGTCAGACAAGTGTCTCCGTCGAATAATGGGTGGGTGTACTATGCCGATATTCGTGTTCGTGCCGATGTGCCGGCGTGGCGAGCCAGGTTGATTGCCGAGGAGATCATGCAGTACAACTCATCGCATTTTCCGGCCGGATTCTCCATATTCGCAAATTACTATCCCTGCCTCTCCTGAGTCGTGAGTGGGCGGGAATTGGGATCCGACGTTTCCTGTTTCTCTAAAATCGCTGTCCCAGCCCCAGCAGAAACGTGAATCCGCCGCTCGTTGGAATGATCGGTGACTGGCTGCGCCGCTCAAGAATCGGCTGGATTCTCCCCCATCACTTCAAACGTCGTCTCCCCCGTCGTTAACATCTTCTTCACATACGGGTGGCACAGCTTGCAGTTCAGTCCGAAATCAATATGCTCCTGTAACTGCTCGATCGATTTGATTCCGTATTTGGTCCGCGATCTGCTTTCAGTTCGGCAAACGACCGATTGTAGCACACGCAATGGGTCACCATGATCTGGCACAACGATATAACCCCCGCAACAGTTCCGCTTCCCCGTCTGGTCGTAAGTCAAGACCATTACTTACGCGTATTTCCCTGACCTGTCGCAGATCGTGCCCAGGTGCCCCACAGCTTGCTGTGGGTTAGTGGCACCTCCGGACGGCTGTCAATCACCTTTGAAAGGTTTACCCCCATAGCATGCTATGGGGCACCGCCGCTTCGAACGCCAGTCGGGCACCGACGCCCGCCCCGGCGGCCGAAACCCGCCGTGAACCGCCTTGGGTTCAACAGTTTGCTCCCTGTCAAAAAGTGACAGTGGAAACCGCTTTCCCCCTTGGACCGCCCGGCTTTTCGCCGTATCTTCCGGGTTGCCCGATTTATGGAGTAATTATGTCAACAAACGGTAAGAATTCACGATATCAGGATTTCATCTATGTCAAAGGGGCGCGCGAACATAACCTTAAGAACATCGATGTCAAGATTCCGCGCGATTCCCTGACTGTCATCACGGGTCTTTCCGGCTCCGGCAAAAGCTCCCTCGCCTTTGACACGATCTACGCCGAAGGCCAGCGCCGGTATGTCGAGTCCCTCTCGGCGTATGCCCGGCAGTTCCTCGGACTCATGGAAAAGCCGGATGTCGACTTCATCGAAGGGCTCTCCCCGGCGATCTCGATCGAACAAAAGGGAACCGCGAAAAATCCGCGCTCAACGGTCGGCACCGTGACTGAAATTTACGACTATCTCCGCCTCCTCTTCGCCCGGATCGGCATTCCGCACTGTGTCAAGTGCGGTCAGCCGATCAGCCAGCAGACAGTCGAACAGATTGTCGATTCCGTTCTCAGTTTCGAGGAAGGAACCCGCCTGATGGTCCTCGCCCCGCTCATCCGCGGCAAAAAGGGGGAGCACAAGGATGTCATCGAGGAAGCCAAACGCGAGGGATTCATTCGGCTCCGTATCGACGGCGAAGTGAGTGAAACCGATGAAGACACCTCACTGGAGAAAAACAAAAAACACAACATCGAAGCCGTCGTTGACCGTCTGGTAGTCAAGCAAGTCTTCGCGCCGCCGGCTCGCCGACTCGGTCGAAACTGCCCTGAAAATGGCCCAGGGGACGGTGGTTATCAATATCAAGAGTCAGGACCTGCTTTTCTCCCAGCAGTTCGCCTGTCTAAATTGCAATATCAGCTACGAAGAACCGACTCCGCGTTTGTTCTCCTTCAATTCGCCGTTCGGCGCCTGCAAAACTTGCGATGGTCTCGGACAGAAAATGGAGATCGATCCCAAACTGGTCATTCCCAATCAATCGCTGTCTATTGGCGCGGGGGCCATTCAGCCCTGGGGGGGTGAAGATATGTCCAATTGGTACCGCTATATGCTCAAAGGGGTCGCGAGCCATTACAATTTCAAATTCTCTACGCCGTTCAACCAGCTTCCGGAAAAGACCCAAAACATCGTCCTCTACGGCTCCGGCAAAGACGAAATTTCATTCGAATACGAACACCTCTCCGGCAAAGGACGCGGCGGCGGCACTTATCGCTCCAAATTTGAAGGAGTCATCCCGCATCTCGAACGGCGGTACCGGCAAACCCAGTCCTCCGATGTCCGCAACTGGATCGAACACTATATGGCGGTAAGTCCGTGCCCGTCCTGCAAGGGAGCCCGGCTTCGGCCCGAGGCCCGCGCCGTCATTATCGACCGAGAGACAATCGACTCGGTCGCCGATATGTCGGTCAAGCAGGCCAAGAAATTCTTCGCCGAAGTCAACCTGACCAAGCGCCAGCAGACGATTGCGCGCCAGATTCTCAAGGAAGTGCGGGAGCGGCTCGGTTTTCTGTCCAATGTCGGTCTGGATTATCTCACGCTCAGTCGTGCCGCCGCCACGCTTTCGGGCGGCGAAGCCCAGCGGATTCGTCTCGCCACTCAGATCGGCTCCCGTCTTGTGGGTGTGTTATATATTCTCGATGAACCTTCCATCGGCCTGCACCAAAAAGACAACGACAAGCTGCTTAATACCTTGGTCGAGCTCCGGGATCTCGGCAATACTGTTCTCGTTGTTGAGCATGACCGGGATACCATCGAGCATGCCGATTTCGTTATCGACCTCGGCCCCGGCGCCGGTGTGCATGGCGGCGAGATTGTCGGTATCGGCACTCCGGACGACATCAAAAAGAACCGCAAATCACTCACCGGCCAGTATCTCTCCGGCCAGCGGCAGATCGAGACCCCGAGAAAACGGCGCGAAGGAAACGGCGACAAGATTTCCCTTTTCGGCGCCACCGGCAACAATCTCAAGAAAGTCGATGTCGAGTTCCCGCTCGGCCTCTTCATCTGCGTGACCGGCGTATCCGGCTCCGGCAAATCGTCACTGATCACTGAAACCCTTTTCCGGATTCTTGCGAAACACTTCTACGACTCCCGTACTGCCCCGTTGCCGCACCAGAAGATCGAAGGACTCGAGTTCATTGACAAGGTGATTGATATCGATCAGTCGCCGATTGGCCGGACCCCCCGCTCCAACCCCGCCACTTATACCGGGTTATTCACTTTTATCCGGGATCTGTTTGCATCGCTTCCCGAAGCCAAAGCCCGCGGCTATCAGGCCGGGCGCTTTTCGTTCAATGTGCATGGCGGACGGTGCGAAGCCTGCGAGGGAGACGGTATTATCAAAATCGAAATGCATTTCCTGCCCGATGTCTACATTCCGTGCGAAGTTTGCAAAGGAAAGCGGTACAACCGCGAGACGCTCGAAGTCGTCTACAAGGGAAAATCAATTTCCGATGTTCTTGATATGACAGTTGACGAAGCAGTCGCCTTCTTCGAGCATATCCCCCGCCTCAAGAAGAAACTCCTGACGCTCAAAGAAGTCGGGCTCGGTTATATCCATCTCGGCCAGCAGGCGACTCAGCTTTCCGGGGGTGAAGCCCAGCGGGTCAAGCTCGCCACCGAGTTATCCAAATTCGCCACCGGCAAGACCCTCTATATTCTGGATGAACCGACCACCGGGCTTCATTTCGAAGATATTCGGATGCTCCTGAGCGTTCTTAATGAACTCGTCAACCGGGGAAATACGGTGCTCGTTATTGAGCATAATCTCGATGTGATCAAGACAGCCGACTGGATTATTGACATCGGGCCTGACGGCGGCGATGAAGGGGGCAGGATTCTCGCGATCGGCACCCCGGAGCAGCTGACGAAGATTAAAGAGTCCTACACTGGGGAGTATCTGAAGAAGGCGCTGTAGGTCGGAGCGCCTCCTTGATCACTCAATAACTGTCGGCCCTCATTTGCTCATCAACGTATCGAGATGAAGCATGAGCGCAAGTTGATCAGTCGGAAGGTCCCCTACTTTCAGATTCTGACGGGGGGAATACCAGAACTGACCCTCGGCCAGCTCGCTCACCCTGTGATCTTCCGGGATGAGACCGAAATAGGCTCCGATCATTTGTCTGACGACTTCCAACTGTTCTTTCTTCGGATTCTTTCCGTAAACCGTTTGGATCAACGAATCCAGCCCGCCGACTGTTCGGGGGAACTGAGTCAAAAAGTATTCTACTCTGAGCGATGAGTCTGGTAGATAGTTGTCAAAAGTCCATGCGATGTCGCCATTTTTCTCTTGCCAGCCTCCCGGCGAGATTCTCCTTGACACAAAAACCTGGTTGAAAAAGAATGTCGACCCCGTGTTGGCTCTGAGCCACGGCGGGTTCTTTTTCGAATTCTCCATGCTCATCCTTTGGACTGCCGAGTCCATCACGCCTCGCTTGTTGAGATATTTCTCAAACACAGAGCAATGAACAATAAATTCTGCGTGCCCAATTGTCCTGGCCCAGGACTTGCCGGTCGACGTGACATAGTCGAAGTATTCATCAATCCCCTCGCAAAAGCGTTCGCACTTCAGCGACTCTGCCAAATCCCGCAGTCTTGCGCACGTATCTCGCGCACTTGCGTTATAGTAATCTCGATCGCAGCGATATGTTTCCGCAGCGGTAATCGACACGGAGAGTCTATAGTGTACCCTAACGATTTTTTCTTCTCGGGGAGCGAACCTCATTTTCCACGCAAATAACCCGTGGTAATGATCCCTCTGGTCCTCAGCCGAATATGTCGTCGTATACGTTTGTTCCTGGTCCTTAACCACAAAACCATATTCTCTGACGTAGTCTCGATCTGAAACATCTCGGTCATTATGCTCCCTGTGATAATTGCCATCTGTGACGTAATCCGAGTTGAGCGGAAAGCCGACCTGAATGTTCAACGTATCATCGGTAAGATTCTTAAGTTCGTACTCTCCCTCGAAGCGCACCACATCGTTGGGTACTTTAACGCCCTGAACTATGATCGCTTCCGGCTCCGGGAACATCTCAACTCTCTCTGACACCATTTGCACGTTAGGACTTGACATGAGTTTCAAGGTTTGACCCGATCCGCTGAAGATCCCTACGTTGGCAAATGCATAGTTAGCCACGACCAAGATCACGCTCGCCAGGAGCCATCGCTTAGTCATCTCCCCTCAAACCATCCTTCCTCATATTCGCATACTTTGACGAATCCCAACTTCTCGTAACACTTGATGGCCCCGCTGTTGTCCCCTTTGACATTCAAACAGACCATCAACCCTTCACTTGCCAGCTCCGCACATAAATGCCCGGTCACCGCCGAAGCCAATCCCTTTCCCCGGTAATCCGGATGCGTCGCGATATTCCCCAGCACTGCGGTCTTGTACTCTTTCGAATGCACATGCACGCCGGCCACGGCCGCGAGCTTCTTGCCGTCCCGAATTCCAAAATACTTTCCGGTCTCAAGCATCCTGGGGGTGAAGTAATTGCTCGGGTATGCTTGGTGGTAAAAGTCGAGCAGGCCGCTTGAATTTTCGGGGGTTAATCTGACAACTTCGACACCGGCATGTGGCCCGACTTTCAACTTCTCCAGCTTCATCTTGTGATGCGTCCCGAGCTGCTTCTCGCGGAACCGCTCGGTCAAGGCGCCGCGGTATGGCCGAAGATAATGACAGAAGAATTTTGACGGGAAAAAATCACTCAGTTCCCGCAGCAACCCCTCGTATCGATCCGTCAATCCAAACGCCAGCACGGTCGGCGCGGTCCCGCCGGTGTATATCAGAACCGTGTCTTCAATTCGCGCGGTAGTCGAGTAAATCGAGGGAAACTGGCAATGCGGGAAGAAAAAATCATCGAGATCCCCGATGTGATACCCGAACAGCACCGGGTCTTTTCGGAAATGATCGAGGAGTCTGACTTTATCGATGGCGAAAGTAAACATGTGTCAATACTACTTATGATTGTCGGGCGGCTTCGTCGGTTCGAGCGCTAGTCGAGAACCGGGAAAGGCCCGCACCCGCAACTCGCTTCTCGTCTCCGCTCGAAGCGACCGCATCCTGGTTCGCGTTTGACTCTGTTCACTCATCCCGAGTCCCGGTTCAGTCATCCCGAGCGTAGTCGAGGGATGAACCAGGCAACTATCGTTCATGGCTCGACTACGCTCGCCATGACAACCACGAATCGCCGCCGGCCTGTGCGGAGTCGAAGACCACGACAACAGGCGCCTTAAACCTATCCCCGCTTATACCCGATCTTCCGCAAAAACTCCACCCGCTCTTTCTTGTCCGTGTCCTTCTCTATTCCGAGCGGCGTCTCTCCATCGATCACCCCCATGATCCCACGCCCCTGTTCGGATTCGGCGACTATCACCTGAAGCGGATTGGCCGTGGCACAGAAAATACAACAGACTTCCTGCACCTCTTTGACCCGGTTCAGAATATTCACCGGAAAGCCGTCCTTCATGTAAATGAAGAACGTGTGTCCCGCGCCGATCTCCTGGGCCGCTTTCTCCGCCAACTGGATTAATTCTGCATTGTTGCCATCGGAACGAATCAACCGCTTGCCGGACGCTTCACAAAACGCAATCCCGAACTTGAGCGTCGGCGATGAACTCACCAGCGCTTCGTACACATCCTCGACCGTCTTGATAAAGTGTGACTGCCCGAATATGACATTGGTCCCGTCCGGGACCGGCACCCGGAAGATCTTCAGCGATATTGTATCCGCCATATGCACCTCGTGAATGTACGAGAATTTAATTTGGCGCCTGATCGGACAGCCAGACTCATTATTGATCCTTTTGCGGTCTATCCGATAGAAACAGACTTTCGCTGATCCCGGTATTGATGATCGGACTCCGGTAATACTCCGCCCCCTGGACCTTGACTCCAATCACCCACATCGCCTTGGCCTTGAATTGAATATCAAACTCCGTCGGGAACCATTGGCCGGCGGAATTCGGTTGATAACTCAGCGCCATGTGAAATTCGCTCATCTTGAACATCGCCCGGTGCACCAGCTTCGAGGGTGAAAAATCAAGTCTGACGAGGTGCAGCCCCTGGGCTTCAAAATAGTAATCCCCATTAATCAGGCTGTCCGCCGGCTCCTTGGCAGTGACGACAAAATGATGGCAGCTCCGTCCGTTTACCTGCTCCGCCGCGATCCCCTTGTACTCAATGTTGTACAGTTCTCGTCGCCCCGGCGTGAAGGCTCTTAAGATCGGGAACGAAATATCCAGCGCTCCGCGCCTTCGTTTCTTTTCCTTTCGATCCGCGGATTCTTTCCTCAGATCATCCTGACTCTTAAGCTTCCCCTCCTCAAAGTATTGCAGGAACTCCTCGTGGTACCACGAAGTATCCGGAAAATTCTTGATATAGATTCTCTTGACCAGGCGGACTTTCTCTTTGGAGTCGGTGCTGTCACCCGTCTCTTTTTCGATATACTCGGCGTCGAAAATGACATCCTTGATTTGCGCCCGCTGCTCCTGGTCAACCGCCAGAATTTGCGCTACGAGGGAGTCAGGGTTGGTCTCCGCGCACAGGCGTGAATGAAACATGGCCAGCGGAATCAAAAGCAAGATCAGATAACCAAATCGCCTCACAGCTTGCCGTCCTCAATCGTAATCTGCTGAATCGTATCCCCACGGACGATCTGTTCCGCCACCTCCATACCCGAGGTGACCTGGCCGAACACGGTATACCGTGCGTTCAGGTGCGGCTGCGGCGAGAGAGTGATGAAGAACTGTGACCCGCCGGTATCCTTTCCCGAGGTGGCAATGCCGACCGTCCCTTTGGCAAACGGCTCCTCTGAATATTCGCACCGGATGTAGTATCCCGGCCCGCCCCAGCCATCGCCGCGCGGATCCCCCCCTTGGATCACGAAATTCGGAACGACGCGATGGAATATGAGCCCGCTGTAGAATCCTGACTTGACCAGCGAAATGAAATTCAGGACCGTCAGCGGCGCCTGGTCGAAATACAGTTCGAGCCTGATCTTGCCCCGGTTGGTAATAATATCGGCGAGCGGATTTGCGGCGTATCGCCCGAGGGCACTCCGAATATCCTTTTCGCTGAGGCGCGTCTCGGCCGGCGGAACCAGTTTCCATTTATCTTCATGCAGTACTGATTCATACACCTGGGCCGCCGAACGCCGCACGATATAACTCTTGTCCAGCAGGCCGTCGATCAGGATTCTGACCAAACTGCTGTCATGCCCCATCACGGCAAAGAAGTCCGGCAGGGCATCGATAATCGCTCTCCGGACATCCGGCTCAACATCCTTGGGCTTCTTCAGAATCGCCGCAAGGTTCGGCACATATTTGACCAGTTTCTTTTCCTGAATTTTGGCGATCGCCTGGGCCTGCAGCACAAAATCGCTGTCGTTGAGCGCCTTGGTGATATAGAAATCCAGGTTGGTGGAATCCAAAGCGGTTAACACATCAAACGACGCCGAGCGGACCTGAGGCGAGGCATCACTGAACAGTCCCGCCACCCGTGGCACCACCAGCGGCTGTTCCATCATACCGTACGCCTCGGCACAGGCCGCTCGCACGCGCGCCGAGGGCTTGGTCAGCAGAATTGAATCGAGCAGATTGACCGCGCGATCCTTCTGCGTGGTTGCATAGAAGCGCAGACATGATGCCAGTACATTGGGGGAGATGCCCGGTTCGAGATAGGTGTTGATCATATCGGTGGCCGGGAGATAGTTCGCCTTTTGAAGCGCGTCAATCATCTCCGTTTGTACTTTCTCATCCCGGACTTGCGGCAGCCGGCGATAGATATACCGGGCTGCTTCGACCGATCTCTTGGCGCCTAGTCCCGCCACTGCCTGCGCTTCAACCCCCGGATCGACATCGTTGAGTCCGATGGCCAGATATTGCAAGGCCGAGGGATCATGCGAGGCGCTCAATCCTCGAATGGAAAGGGACCGCACATACGGATCGGCGTCAGCCAGATTGCGGAAATAAACCGAGGTCGCTTCCCCTACTCCGAGCCGGGCCAGCGTAAACAAGGCCGCCCGCTGCACCATCGTGTCCTGTTCCGTGGAGAGCAGATCAATTAGCGCCAGAGACTGTCCTTTCCCCTTGGCGTAGAACAGGGCATAGCAGGCCGCCTCACGCACTGCTGGTGACCCATTTGTCATGAACGAGGTCAGTCGGCTGGGGAAATCGGTCTGCGAGGAATCGGCGAGACGTCCTGCCGAGAGAACAGCATTAGCCGCTACGGCGCCCGGAAGTTCATCGGCTTGCTGCAACAATCGTTGCGCGTACCCTTTGGCGCCGGTTAACCCGATTGCGAAAGCGGCCGTGGAAGCGACATCTAGCGACGTATCCTTAATCAGATTAAGAAGAAGTTCCGCGCTCTTGTCTCCGCCAATGCGGCCGACCGCCAGGGCCGCCCGTTCCCGAATCTGGAGCGAATCATCTTTGAGACAGCTCTGCAACCGGCTGGTCAGAACCCGTGTGTCTTCATCGTGAATTATCCCCGCCAGCTTCTCCACCGCCGTGCGTCCGCGGAGATTGTCATACAATAGATAGGCCACCACCGCCACGGCGATAACCAGAATGACCATGAGAGCGCGTTTGAGAACCGGTTTCATACGGAGTGCTGAATCTAGTGATGAAGAGCTTGCCGGTCAATCATTTAACCCGGTCCTTGAGAGACTGAAAGCAGGCAAAAAAGAACCCTCGGTGGTCGGCCGAGGGTGTTGGTCTAACAATCCGGCATTTTCTTTCTATTAAATGCCGGAGTACCTAAGAGCAAAGCTTGTGCCGACCAATCCGTCTCAGGCCTACCGCTCCCCCGCCGTTGTAATGACTTATTGTCCAACATCTTGAGTCTGCGCCACAACCGCCCCCTGTGCAACCCTGTTCATTTAATGAACAGCCATTTACCGAGATTTCCCATTTTCACCCGCTGTGTGTGCAGCGCACCGGCAATATCCAAATTCTGCCCGCAGGTAAGGTCGCGAGTCACTCCGATCCCGGAATCAAAAGAAAACCCCGCGGCCACGGTACCGCGGGGTTCATTTGGGCGCACCCTTAATCACCCACTAGATTTGCTTCCAGTAGATTATGTAATCCGCAGATACCGGCGCACCGGCGACGTTCGCGTAGTATGAGAATATCTGGATCTTGTAGAGTTTCCCTTTGGTCTCGATCAAATAGACCAGGTTCTTCGATGTCAGGATGTGAGTCGCTTCATTGTAGTTGTACCAGCCGCTGAAAATGGAACTGGCCGCATCCGGAAAGAGCGGCGCCGCGGCCTGCCCGGCATACACATCTTTGACTGTATCGATATTGGTCGGATCGGTAATGAACTCAAACGCGTAGAACGCCGCCGCCTGGCCCAATGGTCCGTTCGGGCCGCTGTTCTGACCGATATTGTAATTGCTGAACATCAGATCCCAAGCCGTTGAGGCCGTCGGATAGGCCGGGGTCACCACTCCGCCGGTGGCAAAACTGAAATACACCGTATTACTTCCGACCGGAATCACCACCTGAGTGGTCGGTCCCGATAGCGTTTTCGAATCGGCCGTCGGGTTGTAGTAGTACGTCATGTAGACCGTCCCCATATTCGGCGGCATACCCGGATTCACCAGCGAGTCGATGCGGAACTTGATGTAATGATGCCCGGTGGCGTCATTCATGGTGTACACGTTCCGGTTGTTGGTTAACTGGTGCGTCACAATATTGTAGTTGTACCAGTTGTTGATGAAATACGCGATCGCATCTGTGGACCAGGCTTTCCCAACCGTGTCAGCCGCCGTCACCGCAGCGAAATTGGTGCTGGTCAGAGCCATTCCCTGCAGATTGCCGCCGCTGATCGAAATCCCGCTGTTGGTCTTGAATTCGGTCCGCTCAATCCCGATATCCCAAAGCGAGTCGCTTCCGCCCGGAATCACCGTGTCCTTCTTGGCAAAAGAATAATATGCCGGAGTGGTGTAACTTGAGGCGTTCACCGTCGCAATCCAATATGTGCCGGTGCTGTCCGGCACCGTCGTAGCCGTCCCTTGCGGGGGCGGCGGGGGATTGGTCGTGGATACCGGATTGCTGCTCGAGGAACATCCCGCGATCGCCATCATCATCAGGGCCAGCATCAGCATCAGCGCATGTCGTGTAGTCATATGTCCTTCCATCGTTTATCGTTTATTCATTGACCGAAGATTGAGATCGAACTTGTACCCGGCATAAACCGAGAATCCCGGACCGTAATAGTATTCTGCGTTTCGCTCGTTGAGCAGGTTTTCCATCCGAATTTGAAATTCCCCGCCCCACAGCTTCTTCATCAGCGAGAGATTTATCGTCGTGTGGTGTGGCGCGTAGATCGTCGGGCCCCCTTCGTTTCCCCCCGTGTTGGTTACCGGCACGAATACCTTGTTGGACTCGTATGTTCCCCAGAGCGTCGCCCCGATCCCCTTCTTGTCAGAGTGCGTGTTGAGAAACAGCTTCACGGTATGGTCCGGAACATTTCTAAGTTTTTGATGCGGGATATCCGAGAGATCGCGCGTAAACAGATAGTCGTAGCTGAAAGAAAAATCCACCGACGGCGTCACTTTGACCCGCGATTCCCACTCCACTCCTTCGGTGATCGCCCGCTGGACATTCTGGTAGACATACACGCCGTTGGTATAGGCGGTGCCGGGCGGAAAGCCGACCAGCATGAACTGGATGAGGTTTTCCAGATGATTGTAGAAATAGGTGATCCGGTGCATGCCGATCGAGCCGTACGATATTTCGGCCGAAACCGAGCTGTTGATCGAGGTCTCCGGCTCAAGCGGCTTGAACGTCAGCCCGTTCCGCATCGAATCCGGGATCGGCACATACCCGCCATAGACGATATAGCCGGCCGAACTATGATCGAAAATGAAATACTCTTCTTTGAGCGATGGCGCCCGGAATCCCTGCGCAATCGAGCCGCGGAATTTGAGCCCTTCCGATGGCTGAACCATCAGGTTGAACGACGGATCTACTTTCTGCCCGAACGACTGGTGGTTCTCGTAACGAACCCCCGGAAGAACCGTCACCCCTTTGACCGGCGTGTATTCATAGGACAGATAGGCGTCCCCTGATTGATCTGACTTATCGTCCTGGAACAGTTCTTTGGACTTGAGCCCGGCATATTCGTAATCGCCGCCATACGTAATCACGTGGTTATGCCCGATCACATAGTTGGAACTGTAGGCCACTTCGTAATACCGGTCGGTTGTTATGGAAGTATCAATCCAGTTGGTGTGGCTGGTGTCCCACTTCTGGAAATTGTGATTGTAAAAAGTCGTGAAGACCCGAAGCTTCATCGAGTACTTGTCCCCCGAAAGGTAATCAAGGGTGGCGGCCCCTTCATATCGGTGATTCCGTTCGATATCGGCGTAATTGAACAGAAGCGGCCCCACCGGCTGGTCCTCGAACCAGTTAAGCTGCTCATCCATGTACCGTCCGTCCATCGTAACCTTCCACCGGGGCGAAAACTGATGGGTCAGCTTGGCATCTAGATTCCCGCGATTGACTTTGTCTCCGCCCTGGGTGCTCAAGGTGCTGGGGTCAAGATCGTACCCGTCGGTGCGATAGAATTTCCCCCCCAATGTCAGGCCGGTATTGTTGTTCGCAAAGTTCAGCTGAAGGGTCGGGTTGATGCTCCGCTGGGAACCGTAATCCACGTATAAGTCGGCCGTCCGAGTATCCGGCTCCGGCTTCTTGGTGATGATGTTGATCACGCCTCCCATGGCGTCGGAACCGTAAAGAGTTGATCCGGTCCCCTTGACGATCTCTATTTTGTCGACGTTGGAAAGAGAGTATTGCCCCAGATCGATATTGCCGTTCACTCTGCCGACCTGGCGCTCGCCGTCGACTAATATGAGGACCTGGTCCCCCTGGATGCCGCGAATCGCCGCGCTCTGGCTGACGAAATCCTTGTTGATCTGGATTCCGATCGAGGAACTCAGCGCCTGGTCCACCGATTTCGCGCCGACATGTTGAAAATCGGTCTGGCTGACCACTTCCGTCTGGACCGGCACATCTTTCAGCAGATGCGGCGACCGGGTTCCAGTCACTACGACATCATTCAGTACCCAGGCCGAAGCTTTTAAATGAATATCAACCGACTGGGCGCCGTGAAGAGCCACCGCAATCGTGTCGCTTCGTTCGTAGGCGATATGCGTCACGATCAGGTGATAGGTGGAATCAGGGAGATTCTTGAAACTGAACTCCCCCTTCTTGTTCGAAGCGGCCACTTTGCCGGTTTCTAAGATCCGAACATTCGCATCTTTGATCAGATTATCCGTCTCGGATTCCATCACCCGGCCGGACAATTCTCCCGCCCGCACCGAGAATCCAAGCGCTGAACAGAGAGCTGCGATTGTCAGAATTCTGCTTCTCATATTTTGGCCGTCATCTCTTCTTCGTCACCACAACAGCGGCCAAATTAGTCTAGTCCCCACTTATTTTGTCATATTTCTGTCATGGAAGTAGAGTACAAGACGATTTTTGTGATATTTATCACAATATTTTCTAACTCCTTGCAACATGGAGGAGTTGACCTAAAATATACAGACTTGTAATGATTGATTTAACGGAGAAATAAAGTCAAGATTGTTTGAATTTGCGCGCTGCTTTCTCGAGCGATTTTCGACTTAATTGGACCACATTCTGATCGATTTGCGCGATCTGTTTCTGATTCAGCTCATTCAACTTGCGCGGGAATTTTCCCGAATCTATCTCCCGAAAGATCTCGCGCATCCGAGCTTTCACTCGCTTGTCTATGACCTTCGGCCCGGACAAAATTGAACCAAACCGCGCCGCCACGGATATTCTTCTCAACATCCCCTCGATTCCGAAATTCTTGATCAGCGCGATTATCAGATCCAGCTGGTACGCGACCTCGAGATAGGCGTGTTCCGGTTTCAGGCCCTGCTCGACTAGAACATCGTACCCGGTCCGAATCAACATCGCCATTCCCCCACACAAAACCGCCTGTTCTCCGAACAGATCCCCCACCGACTCATTCCGTGCCGTCGTCTTGATAAGTCGTTTCTTCTCGAATCCAATTCCAATTGCCAGCGAGTAAAGAGTTCGAAGCCCCCTCCCGGTTGCATTCTGCTCGACCGAATAGAAGGCCGAGATCGACCGATCGGTCAGGAATTTCTCCCGCACCGCCATCCCGGGCGCGTGCGGCGCGATCATGATCACATCGCGGTCGCACGGCGGTTTGACAAAGCCAAACGCCAGCGAAGTTCCGTGCAGAAACAGCAGAGTCGCGCCCGGTTTCAGATACGGCCCGATTTCCTTCTGGTATACCCGGCCATGCAAATGATCTGGAAAAGCAAAGCAGATGACCTCCCCTTGCGCCACCGCCTCGCGCACCGACATGACCTGACTAATTTTGTCAGACTTCGCGAGCTTTTTCGATTTGGACCCGGTCCGAAGCCCGACTATCACCTCGAATCCTGAATCCCGCAAATTCAGCGCAATCGCTCTTCCCTGCGAGCCATACCCGATCACCGCCACGCGCTTTTTGGCTTTTCCTTTGGAGTTCATTGGTGTAATATAGCCGCACGACGTTGCTTTGCCAACCGGGACGTCGGCCGACTCATGGATGCACTGCAGGAATCAATCATTCGTCTGGTCAAAGATGCCCTCAAGGAAGACGTCGGTCGCGGCGACCTGACCTCGATCGCCTGCCTTGAACCGAATCCGCTGAAAGCACGGATAATCGCCAAGTCCTCCGGCGTCCTTTCCGGTCTCCGGCCGATGCTCTGTGTCTTCGAGATTGTCGACTCTGCCAACAAAGTGACGCCGCTGCTGGCCGATGGCAATCATTTTAGGTCCGGCGACACAATAGTCGAAATCGACGGCTTTAATCAAACCATCCTGGCCGCCGAGCGGGTTGCCCTCAATTTTCTCGCGCACCTCAGCGGAATTGCAACCCTCACTAATCATTTCGTTAAAAGAGTCGAGGGGACCAACTGCCAGATTCTTGACACCCGCAAAACCACCCCCGGTTGGCGTCATCTGGAAAAGATGGCGGTCGTTCACGGCGGCGGGGTCAATCACCGGATCGGCCTGTATGACATGATCTTGATCAAAGACAACCACATTGCCAGTTCCGGATCGATCAAATCGGCAGTCGCCCTGGCCCGTGAGTTTCTCGCCACCCGCGATTTCCGCACCCAGTTCCAGACCGAAGCTGACAAGATTCTTATAGAAGTCGAAGTCACTAACGAAGTTCAGCTGACTGAAGCGATTGAATCCCGCACCGACCGCCTGCTTCTGGACAACCAGTCTCCCGATGCGCTAAAGCGCCTGGTCGCACTGGCCCGCAAACTGAATCCGGCGGTGAAGCTCGAAGCTTCCGGTAATGTCAATCTCGACACGGTCGCCGCGATCGCGGCGACTGGAGTTGATTTCATTTCGATAGGGGCTTTGACCCACTCCGCCCCGGCGTGTGATTTTTCGCTGAAAGCGCTGTGATGTGGGCGAAGCTCAGCGGCCTCGGTCCAGGCGACTGAGATATGCTGTCTTGCGTTTGGCTCGTGGCCATCCAAAACTGATCATTGGTTTTCGAGTATAGCAAAGACTATGTCCAGGGAACACGCGACTTCAAATGACAATTGTCAAAATGGTCAAACCCGTTCAATTATAGTCTACATTTTCTTACTTGTTGCCCTGTTTGGTACTTCCTTCTTGCCCACGCAGCGGATGTGGGGTCTGAGTGTTTGGGCGTACTTCCCATTGTGGGCAAGATTCCTGCTTCTGGCAGCGGGAGGCGCTGCATTACCGGCAGGCCTTTGGATTAGTCGACGAGTGGACTCCCGACCGCTACCGCTCAAACCTTGGGTTCACTATGCCACGCTTTGCTCAATAGTTCTGATCGGTGCTGTCTCATTCTGGCTTCTTCGGAACACAACCCACTTTCTTGGTAATGGCTACAGTCACCTTGCAAATCTCTCTGGCGCCCACCCGATTATAAAGTGGCATGAGCCCGGCGAGAGTCTATTGCATTTGTGGCTCGCTCAGGCCTTTGGTGAAAACAGCACGGCTCACGTCCTGCTCAGCTATCAGCTGTTCTCGGTGTTCGCTGGGATTTTATTCCTGACAATTGTCGTCTGGACTTCGATGCGCCTGTTTGACGACTTGCCGCGCCGGCTTCTATTTAGCCTGGGGCTTGCGACCTCAGGACACATGTTACTGTTCTTCGGCTATGTCGAAAACCGAAGTCTCTTCGTTCTGGGAGTGGGTGCATTCACGCTCGCGGGGATTCTAATCGCGCAGAAGAAACTTCCGGTTTGGCTTGCTCCTGCCATACTTGGTCTGACCCTTTTCATGCACATATTCGGAGTTATTTTGATTCCTGCTACGATGTATATGCTCATCTCCAGGACACGTCTCGGATCAATCCTGGAGGAGCTGTCACAAAAATTAAGGATCCTGTTGGGGCTTGGCTTGGCTTTGGCGCTGCTGTCTGCTCTTGCAATAGGGTTTCAGAAGAGTCTGTTTTTCCGCATCGCACTACTCACTATTACGGAGTCGCGCTTTACTATCGAAGGTTACACATTGTTCTCCGCAGCGCACCTGGCGGATTACGCGAACCTGCTATTCATTCTAGTCCTGGCATTCCATTGTTGGCGGCTGTTATTCCTGCCTCCAGCTTAAGAGAACGATTCGCGCGATCGGAATACCGCTTCCTCGGCATTCTCATCTTGTCCGCACTGTCGCTTGCGTTTATTTTGATACCGAAACTCGGAATGCCGCGCGATTGGGACCTGTTGACTTTCCATCCACACCGCTTAGCGCCGCGTTCTACTTACGGTTCAGACCATGCGCGCCTACCCCGGAAGGCGATTTCCGCGGCGATATTCGGAGTATGCCTGAGTGGCCTGATCTTGAGCGCGCGAGTCGTAACGCTGTTCTATCCTGAGGCGGCGACTGCGCAAATTGAGAACTACTTGAATCTCGACATCTGAAGGCTCGAAACGCCACGTCTATTTGAAATCTATTACGATCAAATTGGCGACTCCGCCAATTCGCCAAGGCCGGGCAACTCTACGCATCCTACCCGGATGACTCCTTCTTCCAAGCGACTCAATCCGACATTGCAAATCAGAGATATTATGACGTTATCGTAAGAGCAGAGACTTGGGCTCGGCGCAATCCGATGTCGTCAGATGCCTACTCGGCTTTGGGTTTCGCCTATCTCCGTCTGGGACAGCCGGATTCAGCGGTCAATGAGCTATCCATTGCATGGGTTTAAACCCGCATAATTCCGGTGCCGCCACTGGGCTAGGCATTGCCTACATTACCAGGGCAAATTCGATCGTGCGTTGAACAGTCTGCGTGACGCCGCTGAATTAGGGCCCGACAAAGCAGGGGCATTTTATTACCTGTCGAAGATATACGGGAAGAAGAATCAAGTCGACCAGCAATTGGAGACCCTCCGGGCCGCTATTTCAAAAAGTGACGCAACACCGGAGATGTTCACCGAATCAGTGAATCTCCTAATCCGCCTGGGGCGTTACGCGGAGGCCCGTGAGGCGCTCAGAATTGGAGCTCAACATGGGCTCGACTCGGGTCAATTAATGAACCGGATTCCACGCGGTGATGATAGATAGTAAGCCACCTTAGTCCTAATCGTCTCCGCCCCAAAGGGTCACCCCAAAAACTTCCTTCGGTCTCTCTCCTCCGGCATCGGGCACGACTCTAACCTTCCGAACCAGCGATACCTGTTCCGGGCTATCAGATTATAGCATGGATTTAGAAACGACGCGGGGAGTATCCAACAAAGACCGGCCAGCCGCCAGAGTCCCGAGCTATTCCGCGCAATGAACAGGGTTGCCTCCCCACGCTCCAGGAGTCGCTCGGTCGGAAGCAGATAATCCGCGATCACGATGACCGTCACCAGGTCAACATTCTTCCGCCCATATTTCGCCAGGATCTCGGATGCTTTTTCACTCTGAAGTGAGAGAAACCGGAAGACGTCTTTCTTATCGCGTTTTAAAAGCAACCGGTTCATCCGATTGCAGTAACCGCAGACGCCATCGTAGAAAATCAGATGAGGCATGAACTCGAGTAGATTCTATCGGTCGATCACCGATCTGCTTTCCATCGCGCCGCCAGGTCCCTGACCGCCTTATCATACCGGATATAAACCTGAATCCGCTTCCAGCAGCCGCCCGGGATAGACTCTCCGGCTCTTCAACAACAATTCGCTTTCAGTCCGCATGAAGAATGTCCCGATCTCAAGCATGAGCGGGTAGCCGGCAAGCCGATTTTGACGCCAAGTGCTCTTCGAAGCGCCGCCATGAATTCTCGTTGCGGCAAAGGGGTCGGGGCTGCCAGGTTCACCGGCCCGGACAATTCTTGGTGTTCGATCAGAAAATCTACCGCCCGGACAAAATCCGTTTCGTGAATCAGGACATGTACTGTCTTCCCCCGCCGTCCGGCCCGCCGAGCCCAATTTTAGTCAGACCAGATAGCAGGTCGAATGTCCCGCCCTTCTGGGGGCTCATCAACATGGCGGTCCGCATTGCTACTTTGCGGGTGCGCGGTGTAACCGCTTTCTCCAATTCCGCTTCCCAAGCCGTGGCGATCTTGATACTGTGTCTCCAATTCGATGGTGCGTCCAGTTCATTCCCGCCAATAATGCCGCTCACTTCGTCATTGGTCGCATCGAAACGGTGCGCATAAATCGTTGCCGTGCTCATCTGGAGCCAAACTTTCGGCGGATTCTTGGCTTGGGCAATGGCTTGACCGATTACCCGGGTGGAATCGATTCGCGAATTCATCATGTCGGCAAGGTTTTGCGCTGAGTATCGGCAATTGACACTCCGCCCCGCCAAATTGATCACGACATCCGACCGGTCGATCTCCCCCGCCCAGTCATCGAGATTCTTCCCGTCCCACAGACGGTCATTTGGCCCACTGACCCCGCGACGGACCAGCGAGACTACCTGATATCCCCTGTTTGTGTATGCTGAGACCAGGATTCCGGCCGATTTGGCCGGTCGCTCCGGTAATGACAATCTTCATCGAATGCCGCCTGTGGCAATACTGATACGCTTTGCCATGAGAACTGCCTGCACTTGAATTTGTTCCTTAGAATTCAGATTCATCCCATAAAAAAGCCGCCGACCAATAGGTCAGCGGCTTGCAATTGTGCCTCGAAATAGCGAGCCTGAACTCCCGATTACTTGGGAGCTCCTTTGGCCGATGCGGAACGCAGGTATTCAAGAACTTTGCGCGCCTGGTCCTGGTTGAGATCGAGCCCGGTCATGTAGGTCTGATATTGGGCCACCAGCTTCTTGACGATCGGGTCCTTCTTCTCCATCACGTCGGCGTTAAGAATCATATTCATGATAAATTCCGGCGCCTGCTGTTTGACGATATCGCGAAGCGGCGGCCCGACTTTCTTCGTGTCCAATTGATGGCAGACCGTGCACTTCTTGGTAAAGATCCGCTCGCCGTCTGCGGCCATGTCTTCGTCAATGGAATCCAACTTGACCTCAGTGATCGGTCCGATCCCCTTGTCCACTGTGCCGGCGGCCGGTTCCTTGGCCTTGGGTTTCTCTTTCGGCGTGGTCTTCGCCGAAGCCGTTGTGTCGGCAGCCGCTTTGGTGCTATCGGCCGCGGTCGCCGCGTTCACACTCGAGAAATTCCGTTCGGCGCCAAGCGCCAGGATAACCAGGCCCAGCAGAACCATCGGGATTAAATACTTCATCGCTGTTTTCCTCACTAATTTACATTGCCAACCAAAGGGAAATATAGAGTGTATTGTTATCAGATGCCTTTCGACCCGAGCCATCGTAGTTGTCCGAGGCCCCGTTGAACTTGTTATACGCAATGTACTGCGCTCCGATCTTGGTGTTCAGCCAGGGGAGATAATCAAGCTCCAGGATCAGGCCGGAACTGTTGGGACTTCCGGTCCGGGAACCGGTGACCGGGGCCGGAGCATAAATCAGCGTGTCGCGGTCGCCAGAAGATTGGAAATATCCGACCGCCGCCCCATAGCGTCTCCGGTAGTAGAAATTGGCGTCAATCTTGAATAGGTTCAGATTCTCCGAGGGGCGTTCCGAGCCTCCGGCGGCGAAAGTGGTATCCAAAGTTCTCTTCTCGCCAACCCAGTTTGCGTGCCCGGTCAAAGTTCCTTCCCCAAACTCGGACATGACCTGAAGATCAAAGCCGTAATCGGTATACTTGTCCTGTGGACCAGCGATGCCCATGGGATAAAAACCGGCATACATACCGTAGGTCCCCGCTTCGACATACAGGTTGGTCCACTGATGCTGAAGCGCCACACGCCAGTACGGAGCGACACTCTTCATGATATAGGTGGAATTCGTGTCAGGCGGGTGAGCTGTGCTGTTTAGCGTGGTGCGATAGACTGTGAATTCCGTGTAGAGAAGATTATTGTAGAGCGCATACCCGCCCAGCCCGGCGACTGAAGAACCGAGTGAACCCAAACCGCCGGCAATCAGCGGAGTTGCCGCCGGGGTCGGTGCCACATTGGAACTGATATACGGAAATCCCCAGGCGGTCGTGCTGTTCCAGACATCCTGCACCGTGGGGGTGTTATTTAAAGTCAGGCCAAGGATCAGGGCGCGGTCGGCTAGGGTAGTATGATGGGAATACCGAAAATCCATGAAATCCATGTCAAAGGCAGATGACTGGTCGTCGAAAGTCACTTGAACGAATCCGCCCACTTCGTTGGAAATCTCCCCGGCAAAGAAAAAGCTGAACTGCTGTGGAAACGACACATTGCTGTTTTGGGTGCCGGGTTGCGTCTTCCCTAGCTGAGTGTAGGATGTCTGCGCCATGGCGGAGAAGGGCGGGATTTTGGGCAGGCGGAGACTCACGTTTTCGGATGAGTCCTTGACTTCGATCGCCTCTTCACTGCTCAAGGTATACCCTTGCAGCTTAAACAAGCGCCCAAACGGAGTCAGTTCGGGAAACACCGTGTGGCAATTGGAACAGGCGAGCTCGGTCTGGCGGGCAAAGCTCGGGACAGAACGAGTAACCTCCGGGGTGAGCAACATGACCGCGAGGAGCAAGCCCAACACCACGGCCGTGCAAGCGTAACGTGCCGGCATCATAAACCTCCTGAGTTAGTATCTTGACTCGTGAAATTGGCGAACTGAGATCGTGAACCTGACTTTCCGAGAGGAGCGATCGACGGAGCCCAGATTTCGGCTTCCACCTTCAACTCTCTGCAATGATTTCCAAAATTCGTAACCAATCTGCCTCGGCGCAAGCCTTTCACGTCGGCTTTTTGCATTTAGCGCTGTTCTCGCCGGCCGCGCTAGTCGACCTGGCCGGAAAAGTTGACTGACAGGATAGGAATTCTCTTGATGGGCGTCAATCGAAAAGTATACAAAACAGACCGCGATGGTCCGCTTATCGGACGGAAGTTCGGTCATGGGACCGTCACGCGACTGTCGCTTTATATTTTACCTGATAGTAGGTGTTTGGCCGATACACCACACCATCTCTCCGTAATCGGAGGCGACGGCGTCAACTGGGTAGAAACGGTTCTCCTTGAATCGAACATTGTGAGGCAAAAAAAACCGCCCCGGTTTAGGCCGGGGCGGCACAGTTTTCGAATTTCAATTTCTTTACAGCAGCGTGTTTAACAGCCGCTCGATATCCGACATCATGAGCGGCTTCCCCAAAAATCCATCCGCCTTCAAATTTTCCGTCGCATGCTCCATCTCGCTAACAGAGTAGCCGGAGATCAGGACGAAGGGAAGTTTCGGGTGTCTGGTCTTGACTTCTTTGAGCAGTTCCAGCCCGGTCATGTTCGGCATCCGCATGTCGGAGATGACCATGGAGAATTCCCCTTTGGCCAGTTCCTCGAGCGCTTCGTTGCCGTCGTTCGCCCGGACCGATTCATAATCGAACACCTCCAACATCTCGCAGAGGAGCGAGGACATGTTCGGGTTGTCATCCACGATGAGTATTTTCTTTGCCATAGTCCTTGATGACTATTATCGGCAAAGAGTTAGCCGAATTTAGGATAATCCCGGCCTTTCACAAATTGGTCCGAACGGGCAATGATTTCTGCCTGTAACTCGATGATACCAAGCTTCTTCTCGGCGGAAATCAAAAACGGCAGGGCATCGTCGGGCGGGGGGACAAAATCGGGACTATTATCTATCTTATTGTAGACCAGCACATATGGAATCGGCTCTGCCCCAATCTCCGTAAGCACTGTCCGGGTCTGCGCTATCCGCTCTTCCAGCTGCAATTCGTGGCAATCTACTACATGCAACAGCAAGTCCGCCTGGGCTACTTCCTCTAACGTCGACTTGAACGATTCCACCAGCTGGTGCGGCAGTTTCTTGATAAACCCGACCGTGTCCGAAAAAATCACGCGGCACGGATACCCGGACGACATCACCCGCGTGGTCGAGTCAAGAGTCGTGAACAGCATGTTGGCGGTCGGCACATCTGACTTGGTCAGCAGATTGAACAGGGTCGATTTCCCGGCATTGGTATAGCCGACCAGCGCCACTTTGAATAAATCCCGTCTCCCCTTCCGCTGCGTCTCACGCTGAGTGCCGAGTTTCTTCAGTTTTTCCTTCAGAGTCGCGATCCGTTCCCGTACCTGCCGGCGGTCCGTTTCAAGCTGCGTTTCTCCCGGCCCTTTTGAGCCGATTTGCCCGTACTGCCGTGAGAAATGCACCCAGGCCCCGGTTAGCCGAGGCAAGGTGTATTCAAGTTGCGCCAGCTCTACTTGCAAGCGCGCCGCCGCCGTGCGCGCTCTCGTGGCGAAAATGTCCAGAATCAGAATTGATCGGTCGATTACTTTGGTATCGAGCGCTTCCTCGAGATTCCGCTGCTGCGCCGGGTTCAAGGGATCATCGAATATGACGCAGTTTCCGTTTTGTTCCTCAAGCAGAGCCTTGATTTCATCCACCAGCCCCCGGCCGATATAGAACGCCGGATCCGGATGCGGCTTAACCTGAATTCGCTTGCCGACCACTGCCGCCCCGGCGGACAACGTCAGCGAGTGGAGCTCGTCAAGTGAAGACGCTATTTCCCCCCGTTTGCGCGAGTCCCGCGCCAGCCCGATGAGGATGGCCCGCTCGGAGTCCTTCTGTCTGTGGTCTATTAGCTTCACAGTTTTCGATCACCTGTGGTAAATGTAAGGAAGTGGCCCAACTCCGCCGGCGTGAGGATGACCCGTCCGGGAATTTATTTGGAAATAGCACGTCCCCATTCTTCCATCGCACGGGCTGGGCAAGCTGGTGTAAATGCCGCCTTCGGCCCAGATTGACCATATTGACCAAGAGCGCTGACTATTTAATCTCACACGCGGGTCAGTTTGGCATATCGCAAAAATCTGATGACTTTCCTTCAGTTGTAGTCCAATTGTATGTTTCAGAGCCTCGGAAAAAGTGAGTGGCTGGGGTGGCGGTGGCAGAAAGCTTGAAATATCGACCACGAAATTTCTCGTCTGCGAACGGTGCGACACAGGATCCAGGCGGCTTGTCCCCGATTGGCGTGCTGTATAGTTCAACGAGGAAACCACCCACCGGATCGATGAACACGTTGAAGTCGCGCAACACCCCCGGAGCCAGGATATTAACGTCACAGAAAGTGACAACCCAAAGATTTGATTCCTTTGTAATTGTGTGCCCCAGCGAGTCTTTGCTGGGCTCGACCGCCAGTCGAAATTTCTTCAGTCTGATCTCGCTTAGTGTTGTAGAGTCAAACCCGGTATATGCTAGAGCTAGGTGAAAAGCATCCTGAGGCGAAGACACTTTCATCGAGCTGTCGCTCACCGAAGTCGTATCCGCGAACACCGGCCCGGCGGCGCATTCCATGATTGAAGCCGCTACAACTATTGCAACGAATCTCCTCAACTTTACCCTTCGGTCATGCCGGAAGCCGCGGCGCCGTCCGGCTACTTCTTCTCCATCGAAACGTTGTCCATCGACATTACGCTGAAATACTCATTGAACTTAAAGTCTTTTGGCTGAGCCGGAAAAGGGCCAATCTGGAAGGTCGAGCTATTTCCTTTCACCGTCTGGCGGCTCAAGCTTGCGCTCCCGTCACTCTTGACCACATTCATGATCACCGGCATCTGGAAATTCCCGTCCACTCCCTTGGTACTGACGGTCCCATCGACAAACCAGTCGCTCCCCTTTTGCTCGAACAAGTACTTCACATTGAATTCGGGAACGTGCCGTCCATAGACCCAGTAGTTGAAGAACCAATCCAGCTTGTCGCCGTAGTATTTCTCCGCGATCCGCTCTATATCGGCGTTCGTAAACTGCCGGAAATTTGCAAAGCTCCCCAGTTCGGTCAGAAACTTCCTGAATTTCTGATCGGGATCCTTGTCGGCCGCATCGAGCGAGAACATCAATTGCCGGAGCATGTGTACCACCCATGCCCCTTTGGTCGTGTGCAGCGAATCGGAGACCCGGTCACCGGTCGCCAGCGGACGGTCGTTGTCGCGCGAAAGATAGACGACATCGAAATTCTGTTTTCTTCGGAGCATTTCCGTATAGAACGGGTCTCCCGGCAACGATCCCTGGACATACCAGAGTCCGAGATACTCACACACGGCATCGGCTAGCCAGGCTTCCCGCTCGGAGGCGGGCCGCATAAACTCTCCGAACCACTCGCGGGCCAGCCGCGGCCCAGCCACAATCTCAAGCTGCCCGTCCCCGGCCGTCAGACAGTACACCTGGGGGATCTCCACCCAGCCGGCCGAAGTAAAGTCCGAGGCATATGACATGGCCGACGATCCCCAGCCCTGCACCGACAAGTCGGAGAGCGGATAAATCTCTAAGCCGAACGTTCCGGGGGGGTTCCCCAGCCGCGCCCCGATAAACTCCACGCCCTCTTTCACTACTTTTTGGAACATCTCATCGGTAATGTAGCAGTCATATTTGGTCTTGGAGATGTCCGGAGACTTCAAGATCGTCAGCGGAATCCCGACACTGGTGGTCACCTCGGTGGAGTCAAACCCGGAAGCGTATGGCCTGAACACAAACGAACTTATCGGCTTGTCCGGCTCGACCGTAAAGGTCTGGCGGCCGTGCGCCCGCGTAACCTGTCCCATCCCTGGCATGACATAATTGAACTCGGCCGGAGCATCGATATTGAGTTTGATCTCGGTCGCCGCCGGATTCTCCACATACGGGAACGGCGTCAAATACTTGCTCCCGTGATACCACATCCGCACCTCCAGGGTGTCCCCCTTGTGGTAATATTTGGGCAGGACTGCTCCGATGAAGTTGAAATCGGAACGCCGGGAGAATTCGGTCCCGACCCCATTCACCGCCATCGAGTCCAGTGTCAGGAAATAATGCAGAAAAATCGACATGAACTTCAGACTGTCCGCATTGACTACAATCCGGGCGTCGGTTTGAGCCTTTTCGATGTTGGTCCCTTCGAGCCCCGACAAAGTCAGATTGGCGCTGCGCGACACGATCGTGGTCGGGAACAGGATATCGGACATCTTCGAATCATCGTAAATATTCCGCTCTTTGCGCTGCATCACCGCGCCTTCGGTGATGTTCTGGTCTCCCGGCTCGTGCTCAAACCCGACAATCGACTGCTCGGGAATGTTCGGATCGAACGTGTAGGTATACCGCCCGAAATCGGCGAAAAAGTAGCCGTCGGCCGCCCGCTCGTAGACCGACCGGAGCAGTTCAAAGTAGTTGTCGTACCGGCTCTCGATGGTCGGCTTGAAATGAAACTCTCCCTGCGCCTGCTTCGTGATCGTGAAATTTTTCCAGTCGAGCTGCTTTTTGGCCAGAGGGAATTTCTCCTTAACGATTTTATCCAGATCGTCCGCCATCCGAATGAAGCAGAAATTGAAATCCTCGTTTACCACGCTGTCGCGCGCGGCATACCAGAGCGCCTGGCGCTCCACATGCGACGGTATCGCCACCGTGGCATTCCCTTTGCCGATAAATATAGCCGTCGTCGGCCGGTCATTTATGTAACGGAGGAAGAAGATCGTTCCTTCCTTAAACGTGATGGTCGCCACATCTTTCTGGTAAACAAAGTCCTTGATCGTGCCGGTCTCCCCGACATTGTTCATCAAATCCTGGTTCAGCGTCTTGTAATCCTCGTTGAACTGCTTCATGAACGGCGACTCGGCCCGCAACGAGCCGGACACCGGAATCAAAATCGCCAGGGACACCAGTATTCGCTTCCAATTCATACATCTATCTCCACATGAAAATCTTGCTCTCAACTCTCGGTGCGCACTCCCGCCAGTTCCAGAGCGATCTCCTCGCACCGCCGGCACTTGGCGCCGAAATCCGCTTCGGCATCCAAAAACCGATACCCCGGATGCCCCTTCCAGACCCCTTCTATCGCCTGCTCGATAAACAGCGCCTCCTCGATCGATTCATTCCGTATTTCATCGCCGCGATAGTAAGCGCTCCCCAGGCGGGCCGCCGAGCCGAGATGGATCACCGCCGAGTAGCGCTGATACTCTCGCGCGATGGTCGTCCCGACTTCTTCGATAGTTTCCGGGTGAAACGCAAAGGCGTCGATCGTTCCCCGATCGCTGAAGAACGGCCTCTCCCCGGCCTCCATCTCGCGGGCGCACTGGAGACGGTAGATCTCCTGATGAAATTCCCGCCGCTGTTGACGAAATTGCGGATTCTCCACCAGCAGGCGGCGCGCCAGTTCTTCGAAAAACAGAAAATGACCGAGTGCGGGATTGCTCTGAAGCTTCTGCAAGCAGACCGTCTTCCCTGAACCGGGGCCGCCCGTAATCACAATTCGTGGTATCATCAATTGCTTGTGTTCCGAGCCAATCTATCCCGATGTTTGGGCCCTGTCAAGCCAAGCCGCCAGTTGTGTCTTTCCAACCGCTCTGCTATTATACAGATACGAAGGAGCACCTATGGATATCCAAAAGATTCAAGAGTATCTCACCGAACACGAGCTCGATGGCTGGCTGCTGGCTGATTTCCATGCCCGGAACGATATCGCCGTCTCACTGCTCGGCCTCAGCGGACTGGTCACGCGGCGATCCTTTTACTTCATCCCTGCCCAGGGAGAGCCGATCGCCCTGGTCAATCCGATCGAAAAGGAGAAATTCCGCCATGTCGCCGGGAGTATCCGAACCTACCAGGGTTACGCCGGACTCGAAAACGATCTCAAACATACCCTGGAACGTTCCACCCGGATTGCGATGGAGTATTCCCCTATGGGTCGTCTCCCTTACATCGGGCTGGTCGATGCCGGCACGATCGAGATGGTCCGAAGCTTCGGTCTCGAAGTGGTTTCTTCCGCTGATCTGGTCGCCAACTTTCAGGCCCGGTTGTCGGTCGAGCAGATGGCCCAGCACCGAGTGGCGGCTCACAATCTGATTGAAATCAAGAGCGCCGCTTTCGCCACGATTGCCGCCGCGATCAAAGAGAACCGCACGCTGACTGAGTACCAGGTGGTCGAATTCATCATGAAGAAATTCACCGAGTATGATATGGTCACGGAGCATATGGTGAATTGCTCGGTCGGTGCTCACGCCGGCGATCCGCATTACGAGCCGTCACCCGATTCCTGGCCGATCACGCGCGGTCAGGTGGTTCTTCTTGATATCTGGGCCCGTCTGAATCTGCCCGGGGCCCCGATTGCCGACATCACCTGGGTCGGTTTTACCGGCGCCAAAGGGGAAATTCCCCAGAAATACACAGACATTTTCGAGACGCTTGTCCGGGCGCGCGACAAAGCGGTCGCCTACATCCGTGAGAACATCGAGAAACAGCCGGTCCACGGGTTCGAAGTTGACGACATCTGCCGCAACGTCATCAAAGCCGCCGGCTACGGCGAGTACTTCACGCATCGCACCGGGCATTCCATTACCGATTCCGTTCACGGTGTCGGCCCGAATATCGATAACCTCGAAACCGAGGATCAGCGCCGCCTGCAGAAAGGGCATCTGTTCTCGATTGAGCCCGGAATCTATATGGAGGAGTGCGGCTTTCGGACTGAGATCAATGTCTTGATCGGCCACGAGGGAGCCGAAGTGACTACCCAGCCGCTGCAAACTTCGATCATTCCGTTGTTGTAGCCATCATGTACGTCACCGATGATCTGATCCGGGATATGGAGCGCCAGTTCGGTGTCCCGGCGTTCCGCAAATTTCAAATTCCCTCGACTCTTCAGGAAGTCGAGCGAATAAAATCGTCGCAGCGCGATGGCCGCAATCACGACGCCACGCTCTATGTCCGCAAAGGGTCGCAGCTCATCGTCATTTCCAAACATCCCTATCCCCCGGGACTGTTTCGGGCTCCTTCAGGCGGCCTGCATCCCGGCGAAGATTTTCTTACCGGTATCAACCGGGAGATAGCCGAAGAAATCGGCTGCGAAATCGAACTCAAGAAATTCCTGCTTAGAACAGCTGTTGATTTCAATGCCGATGACGGTTCCAATAAGAGTGTCTTCTGGCGTTCGTTCGTGTTTCTGGCCGATTATGTCCGAGGGGATTTCAATTTCACGGATCATCATGAAATTCGCGAGGTCCGCCTGGCCGATTGGGCCGAATTTGAGAATTTTGGCAAGATCATGCGTCAGCTCGGCTGGGGAGGCCTGATCTACCGGGCCCAACTGCACGAGGCGGTGGTCGGAGCTGCTCGCCGGTGCGGCAGCCAGCTGATCTGATCCGCACCCACAGCTCAATCGAAATTTCAACATATTGTGCCACAATTACTTAATAAGTATCTCGACGCATTCGAGTGGATGAATATATAAATAGTATTTGTAATTACTGTAATATATTATACAACTATCACGATTGATATATGTATATAGTTCTGAAGGTAATGATATAATGATATTCAAGGCACCGAGAATCGACGGGGGTGAGATCGAAGTCATCGCCAAGATCGATGAATTCAGGAAAAATCTGCAGCCAGCGGTTCGCACCCCTTCCAAATGGACCGGCACGCTCCGCAAGAATATGATCGCTCGGGCTATCCGAGGATCCAACACGGTCGAGGGGTACAATGTCACGCTGGAAGAAGCTGTGGCTGTTGTTGAGCACGAGGAAATCGATGTCGATTCCGACACTCGTCTGGCTATCGAGGGCTACCGGAATGCGCTGACTTACATCCTTCATTTGGCTGAAGATAAGCAGCATTACGTGGTCAATGAGGAGCTGCTTCGAAGTCTTCACTACATAATGCTCTCGCATGATTGGAAAAAACACCCCGGACATTGGAGACCCGGCCCCATATATGTCAGGAGAGAACCAAGCGGGGAGCGCGTGTATGAAGGACCTGATTCCGGATTGGTTCCTGAACTGATGAAGGAATTCGTGGAGACTGTTCAAAATTGTGATGATTCTATCCCGGTTCTGATACGGGCGGCGATGGCTCATCTCAATTTGGTTCTGATCCACCCTTTCTCGGACGGGAATGGAAGAATGGGCCGAGCCGTTCAGACCCTTGTTTTGGCGCGTGATGGGATCCTGCCGCCTGAATTCTCCAGCATCGAAGAATATCTGGGTTCGAGAAACAACACCGAGTCATATTACAGCGTGCTGGCGGAAGTTGGAGCCGGGAGCTGGCACCCCGAGCGAGACGCCCGGCCGTTCGTCCGATTCTGCCTTCGCGCTCACTTGCAGCAACTCATTACAATTGATCGCCGGATCCGGGAGATATCACGCCTTTTCGGTGATCTGGAAACAGAAATCAGTAACCGAGGGCTGAATCCTCGAATGATCTCGGCGTTATATGACGCCGCTGTGGGGTTTCGCGTCCGAAGCATGCGATATCAATCAGGGGCCGATGTTTCACCGCAGGTCGCGGCGCGCGACCTGGGTCTGTTGGTTGAACAGGGCCTTTTGGAGCCGCACGGAGAAAAGCGAGGTCGGGTCTATGTTGGATCGCAACGGCTCTTCGACATTAGGGAGAAATGCCGGGAGGCGCGAAAGATCCTGCCGGCGGACATCTTTTCCGGCCAACTGAAGCTTCTCTGATATTCGCCCTATCGGGCCTGTAATGATAAACTCCGTATTGTGGCCTTTATTCACCCGAAGGCGGCTCCGCCGCAGCTCCAGCACCCCATAGAGCGAGCCGGTCAGAGCGCAAACTTCTTCATCCGGCTGCGGGAATCGATTGACCTAGCGAGAATCACCGGAAACCCAGATCGAGATTGGTCCACCCCCCCTTCAATCCCCCCTTGACCTTTCCCTGATTTTTCGTATCATACGCGGCTAATTACCTAAGGAAAGAACAGGAATGAAGAGAACCTTTCAGCCGTCGAACGAAAAGAAAATCAACGACCACGGCTTCCGGAAACGGATGTCCACCAAAGATGGTCGCAAAGTCCTGGCCCGCCGCCGCGCCAAGGGCAGAAAAAGACTGACCGTCAAAGTTGGTCGCAAAAAATAAGCTTCCCCGCACCCTGACGCTCAAGAGCCGGGTCGACCTCACCGACCTGATCAATTCCGGCCGACGCCTCTCAGGAAAAACCTGCGGCGTCGCGTGGAAACCAGCCGAATCCTTTCGCTATGCGATCCTGCTCTCGAGAAAAAGCGGCCCAGCCCATGTGCGCAATCGCATCAAACGAATATTCCGCGAAGCGGTCCGGCATAGCCGATCCGGACTTGACTTGCCGGTCTGGTGTGCGTTCTTTCCAAGGATAGGCGGCACAGAGCCGGCCTTATCAATACAAAACGATGTCAATCAACTGTTTAGAAGAATCAGCGCACAGTCCGAATAGGACCTCCTTGATTGCCTATCCCTTAATCGCGCTGATTTATCTCTATCGCTTCACACTCTCGCCAATCATCGGCAACCAATGCCGCTATGAACCTACCTGCTCACACTATGCTGAGGACGCTCTTCGGAAGCACGGTGCGATCAGAGGCTCCTGGCTGGCCCTGAAGCGGATCGTCCGCTGCCACCCATGGCACGACGGAGGGTTCGACCCGGTCCCGTAAGCAGCTGGCAATCGGGAGCACGGACCCAAGAGACCCTCTCCCCTCAATCGAACAAGGATGTATTTGTGGACAAAAAGACAATCGCCCTCATGGTCCCGCTGGTCCTGGTAATTCTCTTCTACTGGCAGATCCTGGGATTTCTCGGCATCGTTAAGCCCAAACCGGCTGCTCCCCCGGCCATCGTTGTGGACACCACCCTGATCGCCAAAGATACCTCGGCCGTCAAACCATCAGCCCCGATCGATACCCTGGCCAAGGGTACCCCTTCTCCCGCTGCCACTGTGGCCACACCGGCTGACACGATCAAGGCGGATTCGCTCGTGGTCGCCACCAAAGTCTACACGGTCATCTTGTCCTCCCATGGCGGCGGCCCGGTTTCGTTGAAGCTGAATCATTACGCGCTCCGGAACGGGGCTCCAATCGAAATTCTCCCCGATAACAAAGCGGCTACTCCCGAGGTCACGTACGCCGGCGGCACCGTGTCCAGTTCCTCCCTCGGATATAAATGCAGCCTTGCTCCCGGAACCTACGATGCCACCACCCGCCCGCTCGATATCGATTACACTTATTCCTCTCCCTCCGGCGGTGAACTGATTCGCCATTTCAAATTTTATCCCGACAGCAACCACTATCAGTTGGTGATCGAGGCCAAAAATCGGGACAAGCTCGGGTTTGACCGCCAGTACAGCCTGGTCTGGAACACGCCGCTCGGTGTCACCGAACCACAGCCCAGCACCGACTACGATGCTATGGAAGCGGTCGCTATGATGGCCAATTCCCGCGAGCAGCTCAAAGACTTCAAGAATAACAAACTCAACCAGTCCCTGACCGGGACCACCACCTGGGCGGCGGTCAGAAACAAATATTTCGCGGCCATTATGATTCCCCGCAATAAGACCGCCGATGGTGTCACCGCGGTGGGAGATCAGTTTCCCAAGGTTGACGTCGAGTTCGGCAAATTCATGGAGCGGCGTCTGACCATCGGTCTGGAACTCGCCATACCGGCTGCTCCGCAATTCGCCGACACGTTCAGCGTCTTTGTGGGCCCACTGGACTATCCGTTGCTCGCTAAATACGATATCGGCATGCAGGATATCCTCGGGATCGGTACTACCGCTTACGTCGGATGGATCATAAAACCTTTTGCCCTAATGGTCATCTGGCTTCTCCCCCGCATGTTTACACTTTTCGGAAACTATGGCGTCGTGATCATTCTGTTCGCCCTCCTGGTGAAACTGGTCACGCTCCCGCTTTCGCTCAAGTCAATGCGCTCCATGAACGCCATGAAAGAGCTGCAGCCCAAACTCGAAGAACTCAAAAAACGGCTTAAGAACAAACCTCAGGATTTGAACGCGGAAACTATGCGTCTCTACAAGGAGCACGGCGTCAATCCGCTCTCGGGCTGTTTCCCGATGCTGGCTCAGATGCCGCTGTTCTTCGCGCTCTTCTCGGTTTTTCGCTCGACTATTCTGCTCCGCAATGCCCCGTTCGTCTGGTTCATCACCGACTTGTCGCGCGGAGCGATCGGATTTCTGGATCCTTACATGATCCTGGTTGTCCTGATGGTTGTATTCCAGTTTGTCTCTCAAATACTGAGCATGCCCTCCAACCAGCAGAACAAATTCATGTACTATCTCATGCCGTTGATTTTTGCCTTCTTCTTCTATAAGCTGGCCGCCGGGCTGGTGCTCTACTGGACCTGCTTCTCGCTTTTCACGATCGGCGATTACTACATCTTCCGCCGTCAGAAAAAGAACGCCGAGGTGAAGATTCTTTGAGATGGCAAAGCGCTCCAGGAAGATCCGCTCCGATGACGACACCATTGTCGCCATCATAACTCCTCCCGGCGAAGGCGGGATTGCGGCGATTCGTCTGGCCGGTCCCGCTGCTCGCACATTGGCTTTAAGGTTTTTCACGCTCTCGAACAATGAGCCTCCGGACTGGACCCCCTTTATGCTCCGTTTCGGACATTTCCGCAGCACGACAGGGGAGAGGCTCGATGAAATCATGTCGGTCTATATGCCGCAGGGCCGTTCGTACACCGGACAGGAGCAGGTCGAAATTTTCTGCCACGGCGGCCGCCTGATTGTCCGCCGCCTGCTCGACGAACTAATCGCCGCGGGAGCGCGCCCGGCCGAACCTGGCGAATTCACCCGGCTGGCATTTCTCAACGGCCGGATCGACCTGGCTCGCGCCGAAGCGGTCGCCGAGATCATTTCAGCCAACACTGACATTTCCCTCAGCGCCTCACGGGAGCATCTCCTGGGAGCATACTCGGAGCACATCGCCCAACTGCGCGAACTGCTGGTGCGAGTGTGCGCCGAGGTCGAAGCTTCGATTGATTTCCCGGATGAAGAGATTACTCCGGCCGGCAGGGAAGAGCTGATCAGGACGATCGATCAGGTTGAACAGGAGCTTCGCACGCTCATCAATTCCTACAAGGGTGGGCGGATCATCAACGAGGGATACCGGATCGTGATTGGCGGACGCCCCAACGCCGGCAAATCTTCGCTGTTTAATCTGCTCCTTCGCGAAGAACGGGCACTGGTCAACCCCATCCCCGGAACGACTCGTGATTATCTCTCGGAATGGATTGATATAGAAGGATTTAAGGTCAATATCATAGACACCGCCGGCCTTCGTGAACGAGGAGGGAAACTCGAGAAACAGGGTCAGGCCCGGGCCAAAGAGATTATCAAAGAAAGTCATCTTCTGGTTTGGCTTGTCGATCTCTCTCACAAATCCTGGCCCAAAGACCTTGCCACCGATCTTCACAGCCTTCCGGCAGGGGAGAGGTTGATCGTGGGAAACAAGCTTGATCTGGTCCGCAAGCTATCGCCAAAATCGGATGACTCCCAGCTGCAGCTCTCAATCTCCTGCCGCACCGGCACGGGCCTAAGCGACCTGCATCGCCTGCTGGTGTCGAGGATCAACTCCCAGATGCCGGATCTCACTTCCGGCCAGATAGTCACCTCGGCCCGACATAAACAGAAACTCGCTGCCGCCTTAAAGGCCACACGCGCCGCGCGAGCCAAGATTCACGAGGGAGATTCACCCGATTTGATTGCTTTCGACCTCCGCGAAGCTTCTAACTCCCTTGATGAAATCACCGGCAAACTGTATACTGAACAGATTCTGGAGCGGATTTTCGCAAAATTCTGCATCGGCAAGTGACCGAGCCACGTTTCACGTGAAACGACCAGCGGGTGGCTGCTCCCCATCTGAGAAGTGTGCGACAGACCCGTCGCACTGAGCGAAGTCGAGATGCGACCGAGGGGTAGCTCGGGAAGTGCTTCTGTTTGAGTAGTAAGACAATGCCCAACACTGACTTTGACATAATCATCATCGGCGGCGGACACGCCGGGGTAGAAGCTGCCCTGGCCGCTGTGCGCATGGGTAAATCGGCCGCGATCGTGACCATGGAAGCTTCCAAACTTGCCCTCATGTCCTGCAATCCGGCTGTCGGCGGAATCGGCAAATCTCAACTGGTGAAAGAAGTCGATGCCCTCGGCGGCCTCATGGGAGTAGCGATCGATGCTACCGGTATTCAATTTCGCCGCCTGAATCTCTCCCGTGGCCCAGCTGTGTGGTCCACCCGGGCCCAGGCGGATCGGCGATTTTACAATCAGTACGTGGTTGATTTCTGCCGCGCTCAGGCGAAGGTTGAGATTATCGAGGCTTTGGCCGGTGCGATCTTGCACGAGCATGGTTGGGTGGTTGGCATCAGAACCGAAGACGGAACCCCTATTCTCGCACGGGCGGTGGTGGTTGCCACCGGCACTTTCCTCGGTGGACTGATTCACATCGGAGAAAAGCAGATTCCTGCCGGCCGCATAGGGGAGAAGGCGGCCTATAAGCTCTCCGAGTCTTTTCGGGAGTTAGGTTTTGAACTGGGGCGCCTCAAGACCGGCACTCCGCCCCGTCTCGATGGCGACACGATCGATTGGTCTGTGTGCGAGGTTCAGCCGGGCGAGGATCCCATTCCATACTTCTCCTACCGAACTTCGTATCGGGATTTTGTCCAAACCCCCTGCCACCTAACCGCAACCACGGCAAGAACTAAAGAAATCATCGCCGCCAATTTCCATCGTTCGCCGATCTTTTCCGGTCAGATAACATCAAAAGGGCCAAGATATTGCCCGTCTATCGAGGACAAGTTCTTCCGCTTCGCCGACAAGGCCACTCACCACATCTTTCTTGAACCAGAAGGAAACGGTACTAGTGACGTCTACCCCAACGGCTTCTCCACCGCCCTCCCGGAGGAAGTTCAAAATGAGGCGATCCGAACTGTGCGAGGTCTCGAGCAGGTCCGCGTCACCCGCCCCGGATATGCGGTCGAATATGACTACTGTCCCACCCACCAGATCAAACCTTCTCTGGAAACCCGCCGTCTCAAGGGACTATTTTTCGCCGGCCAGATTAACGGGACTTCGGGGTATGAGGAAGCTGCCGCCCAGGGAATCATGGCCGGAATTAATGCGGTCCTTTCAATCGAAGGAGACGAGCCCTTTATTCTCGACCGTTCCGAAGCCTATATCGGAGTGATGATTGACGATCTTTGTACCCGATCCACCACGGAGCCGTACCGGATGTTTACTTCTCGCTCCGAATATCGTCTGGCTCTTCGTGAAGATAACGCACGGGATCGGCTGGCTGAATTCGCCCACAAATACAGGCTGATTACCGATGATGACTTCTCCGATTTCCAGCGGCTCCAGGCCGAGACTGAGTCTGAAATCAAGATTCTATGCAAAACGCGAATTCGTGTCTCCGAACTTGGAGCCATGGCCGTGCGATTCAAGAAGTATGAGAGGGTGAGCCTTGACCAGATCATCCGGCAGCCCGGGATTGAGCTGCCCGATATCTTGCCGATTCTCGCCCGATTCGACGGCGCCTTCTCATCTGACCGCCAGATCCTCGAGCGGGCAGCGATATTTATCCGATATGAAGGGTACATTGATAAGCAGGACCGTGAGATTTCACGGTTCAAGAAGCTTGAATCCGAAGTAATCCCCGACTCCTTTGAATATCAGATTGTCACCGGCCTCCGTAACGAGGCCCGTGAAAAATTCTCCCGCTTCCGCCCAATCTCGCTGGGCCAGGCTGGCCGAATTGAGGGGATCACTCCCGGTGATGTCGCCGTCCTCTCCGTCCATCTCAAAAGGCACAAAGCCGAGCTGCCGGCCTGATTCTATGTCCCCTAGCAATCCGACACAGCTTGACGTCCGGGCAACCCTCGACCTGTTTCTGAAACCAGCGGAGCTTGATCGTTACTTCGACCTCCTCATGTCCGAAAACGCCAAGGTCAACCTAGTTTCACGTGAAACATCCCGGGCTGATTTCGACCGCATGGTCGCCGAGTCGCTCCTCCCGCTAACCACCCTTACCGGTGAGTTCATCAATTATCTGGATATCGGGTCCGGCGGCGGACTCCCGGCCATCCCTGTCATTCTCTCTGGCCGGATTACTGGGAAATCCATGCTGTGTGAAAGAACTCTGAAGAAAGCTGTTTGTCTGAAGAACCTGGTCTCCGGCTTGGGAATCAAAGCCGAGGTCTCCCCAAACGAATTCCTCGACCTGAAAACGAAACTCAAATTCGATCTTGTCACCCTCCGCTATGTCAAGCTTGCCCCGATCCTCCTGAAGTCGGTTCTGGCCTCGTTGACCCCAAAGGGAACCTTTCTCTATTACTCTGAACCGGCATTTATCCCGGCAAATTGTCGTGTCGAGCGTCACCAATTTATCGACCCAGTCGGTTCGATAACAAAGAGTTTCATTCTTTTCCGTATCTCTTGATGCCCAGAGGGATTTTTTAGTTGCGCCAGAGCTCCCGGTCCCGTAACATACCAAGCCATGCGGCGTAAGGCGAAAAGGAGTGTCGCTTGAGTAGGATTATTGCCATTGCCAACCAAAAAGGGGGAGTAGGGAAGACCACCACGGCGGTCAACCTGAGTTCCTGTCTGGCCGCGGCCGAAAAGAAGACCCTCCTGATTGATATGGATCCCCAGGCCAATTCCACCAGCGGGGTCGGGTTCGACAAAGCAAATATGGAATCATCGATTTATGATATCCTTATCGGCCGCAAGGAGGTCGGCGAGGTTATCAAGCCGACCGGTCTGCAGTTTCTCAACGTGATTGCTTCATCCATCTCACTCGTCGGCGCCGAAGTTGAACTGGTCTCGATGCTCTCGCGCGAAGGCCGCTTGAAAAGCGCCTTGCGCACGATCGTCAATGAGTACGACTACATTATTATAGACTGCCCGCCGTCGCTCGGACTGCTCACCATCAATGCCCTCACTGCCGCGAATTCGGTGCTGATTCCAATCCAGTGCGAGTACTATGCACTCGAAGGTCTGAGTCAGCTGATGAACACCGTAAAACTAGTTCAGCAGCATTTGAATCCGGCGCTTCAGATCGAAGGAATTTTGCTCACGATGTTTGACGGCCGCCTGAATTTGTCCAAGCAAGTGTCGGATGAAGTGCGCAAACATTTCGATAAAAAAGTCTATCAAACCGTGATCTCGCGCAACGTGCGGCTCTCCGAAGCTCCGTCGTTCGGCAAACCGATCATTCTCTATGATATTCTCTCCAGCGGAGCGGAAAATTATATGGCTCTCACCAAAGAGGTAATGGCGCAATGAGCAAACTGGTATTGGGAAAAGGACTCGGGGCATTGATTCCAACCGAGGAGGACAGTCCTGCCGCAACGCAGCACTACCGCACCGTGCCGACCGCCGAGATCGCTCCCAATCCGATGCAGCCGCGCCACGCCTTCGATGCCGAGAGTCTCGCAGAGCTTTCCGAATCGCTCAAACAGAACGGCATGATGCAACCGCTGGTGGTGCACGAGCAGAACGGGCGCTATGTGATCGTCGCCGGCGAACGCCGCCTGCGCGCCGCCAAAATGGCCGGGCTGCCCGAAGTTCCGGTGCTGTTGATTGACAAGCCCGATGACACCCGCATGCTCGAGCTGGCGCTCATTGAAAATATTCAACGCGAAAATCTCAATCCCATGGAGCTCGCCTCGGGCTACAAAAAGCTTATCGAGCAGTGTCATATCACACAGCATGATCTCGGCGCCCGGGTCGGAAAAAGTCGCACGGCCGTCGCCAACACCCTTCGGCTTTTGACTCTTCCGGCCGATATTCAAAATATGATTCGTCAGGGACAGCTCACCGAAGGTCACGCCCGCGCGCTGCTTTCGCTTCCGGATGAAAGTGCCATGCGCGAGATGGCCCAGCGGATTATCAACGGCGGGCTCTCCGTGCGCTCGGCCGAGCAGGAAGCGACTAAGACGAAGAAGAGGCGGCTCGTTCCGAAACGAAAACTCCCCGCGCTCAGCGAAATCGAGAATCAGTTGAAGCAACTACTCGGTACATCAGTCAAAATAATCCCCGGGCTGAAGCGGGGTCGAATTGAAATAGAATATTACGGCGATGACGATCTGGAACGCCTGATCGAGCTGATGCGCCGCATTGAGAACCGCTGATGTCGACGGGAAAATATGTCACGATCATGTTTGTCCCCGAAGGCACCGACGCCGGAAAGAGCTTTCGAGTCCGCCGTTATATTCTGGAGATGGCGGCGGTCGCCTTTGGCCTGACGATCATTGGGATCATCCTGTTCTTTGTGTTTTACGGTACGATGGTTGCCCGCACCGCGATGGCGGAGCGATTGAAAGCTGAAAACGACGAACTGCGGCGTTACCGGTATAAAGTGAAATTACTTGAAGATAACCTTTTGCAGACGCGAGATATGGTGAATCGCCTGACCAAGATGGCCGGAATCGATTACAAATTTCCGGATATTCCTCCGGACTCGGTGCTGCTCGAGGCCACTTCCCGCCCCGACCCCGCGGTCCTGGATCGTTCGAGCGCCAATCCCACTATTCCGGCCGGTATGCCGGTCCGCGGCTTTGTCTCGCGCGATTTCATCCAGGAAGGGGGACTCTATCACCCCGGCATCGATATCAGCTGTGCTATCGGCACGCCGGTTCTCGCCACCGCCTCAGGGGTGGTGAGTTTCGCCGGAGTTGACACCGCCTATGGAAACATGGTCATCATCAAACATAGCGACAGTATCAGCACTGTGTACGGTCATAACGACACGCTCCTGGTCAAGGTTGGCGACCAGGTAATGGTGGGGGGAAGGATTGCCTTGTCCGGTAATACCGGCAAATCAACCGCGCCTCATGTCCATTACGAAGTACGGGTGCATGATAAACCTATAAATCCGTTGGAAAGTCCTTATGATCAAAAAACCATTCAGTAACGAAGAGGATGGGCTGATGAACACCATTATCGGGAAAGACACACTCATCACCGGCACGATCGATGTGAAGGGGGCGCTGCGGGTCGACGGCACGGTCAAGGGAAAGATCATCTGCACCGATTGCGTGACCGTGGGCGCGACCGGTTTGATTGAAGCCGATATCGAATCCGTCACCGCCGTGATCGCCGGACGGATGGTCGGCAATGTGGTGACCGCCGACAAGATCGAATTGCAGGCCAAGTGTGAGCTCGAAGGTGACATCAAGACTAAATCGCTGGTGATCGAACAGGGAGCCATGTTCTGCGGCGCCTGTAACATGAAAGGCGGCAACAACCGCTCCGAACTAGGTTTCCTGCCTCCTGAAGAGAGAAAAGAAGAGCTGCTCTCTCAGGAAAAGAAGACGTTTAAGCTCCCGTGATTTCCCCCTCGTGTGGATATCAGGGGAAAACTGTGGACAACCGCATAACCTGTTGCTGTTCAGACTGATAAAAAAGAACCGAATTGGTCCATCCTTGCGGTTTGTCCACAGTTCTTGACTTTCTTAGTGATTGAGATTTAGTCGGTTAGGACTGTATCATCAAGTAGTTCGTTAATTCCGTCACATTCCCACCTTGGCATATTCAGTCCAGTTTTGGTTTGTTTATCTACTTCCTGTCTTTGCCTTTTCAGTTTCGCTTGAGCGTGGAGCCACCTTTCACGTTTCGTTTGGTTTTCCCTCTCGGTCCTCGTATTTTGGCGCGCATTATTCATTTGCACAGGCGAAGGCGAAACATGGTCGGCCCTTGAGAGTACAAGAGCCATGACCCCACTGCAACTTCTCGGAGGAATTCATGTCCCCTTCTGAACGTTCCGATCTCCAGGCTGTCGAATACCTGCATACCTCGTATGAACGGATCCGCAAAGAGATCGGCAAAGTCATCATCGGCCAGGATAAAGTCATCGAACAATTACTTGATTTCCCTGCTCTCGTCCGGCCACTGCCTTCTGGTCGGCGTCCCGGGATTGGCCAAGACCCTCCTGATCTCGACTCTCGCCCGTGTCCTCAACCTGAAATTCAGCCGCATCCAGTTCACCCCCGACCTGATGCCTTCGGATATCACCGGCACGGAAATCATCGAAGAGGACCAGGCCAGCCGCCGCCGGGATTTCCGCTTTGTCAAAGGTCCGGTATTTGCCAATATCATATTGGCCGATGAAATCAACCGCACACCGCCCAAAACCCAGGCCGCACTGCTCCAGGCGATGCAGGAGCACGAAGTCACCGCCTCCGGCATGACCTACAAACTGGATGAACCGTTCTTCGTCCTTGCCACTCAGAACCCGATCGAACAGGAAGGGACCTATCCGCTTCCCGAGGCACAGCTCGACCGCTTTATGTTCAACGTGTTTGTTGATTATCCCTCTGCTCTCGAAGAACGCGATATCGTCAAATCCACCACGACTGTGATAACGCACCAGCTGGATAAGGTCCTGTCCCTGAAGAGATCGTAGCGTTTCAACAACTCGTGCGGAGAGTCCCGGTCTCAGACCATCTGGTGGAATACGCCGTGCAACTGGTCCGTGCTACTCGGCCCAAAGAAGACGGCGCTCTTGAATTCGTGAAGAACTGGGTCAACTGGGGCGCCGGTCCCCGTGCCTCGCAATATTTGATTTTGGCCGCCAAGACCAAGGCGATTCTCGAGGGACGCCCGACTCCCGGTCCCGAAGATGTCCGGTTCGCCGCGTATCCGGTTCTGCGCCATCGGATCGTGACTTCGTTCAACGCCGAAGCTGACGGCGTCGACACCATGGAGATCATCAAGCGAATTATGGAGACGGTTAAGGAGAAGGCGTGACCGCTCACCGCGTAATTTTCGGCGATTCGCGCTCCATGTCGCTTCTCCCGGAGAAGTCGGTTCACCTCATTATCACATCGCCCCCTTACTGGCAGCTCAAGGATTACGGCGCCAAGAACCAAATCGGTTATGACGACACCTATGAAGCCTATATCAACAATCTGAACCTGGTCTGGATGGAGTGCCACCGCGTACTTCACGATGGCTGCCGGATGTGCATAAACATCGGCGACCAGTTCGCCCGCTCGGTCTATTACGGACGATACAAAGTCATTCCGATTCGCACCGAGATAACCCGCTTCTGCGAAACGATCGGCTTTGATTTTATGGGCTCGATCATCTGGCAGAAAGTCACGACCTGCAACACCACCGGCGGCGCGAGTGTGATGGGTTCATTCCCTTACCCGCGCAACGGCATTGTCAAAATTGACTACGAGTTCATCCTGTTGTTCAAAAAACACGGCACCGCGCCCGAGGTCAGCCAGGAGGCCAAAGAGCTCTCCAGGATGACCACTCAGGAGTGGAACGAATACTTTTATGGCCACTGGACCTTCCCCGGTGAGAGACAAGCGGAACATATCGCCATGTTTCCGGAGGAATTGCCAAAACGGTTGATCCGGATGTTCAGTTTTGCCGGCGAGACGGTACTCGATCCGTTTCTCGGCAGCGGGACAACCTCGCTGGCAGCTCTTAAGCTGGGGCGAAGTTCGGCGGGATATGAAATCAATCCCGATTATGATTCCGCCATCCGGGCCAAACTCGGCTCGGAGCCTGACCTTGTCACTGAGAACATCGTAACGTTCGAACACCCCCTGGAGGCTGGAGTCGTGCCTTCGCTCCAGAAATTACCGTATCTGTTTCATGATCCACTTAAGTTTGACAAGAAGATTGATCCGAAAAGCCTGACTTTTGGATCGAAGATCGATGCCGGCACACCGGTCCGGACCGATCTACTCCAGAAGCGGCGGGCCGTTTCCCAACCCGCCCTTCGTCGAAAGGAAGCTTTGAGGTAGGCCGGTTGAATTATTTTGTGCCACACCCGAAGGGTGTGATTTAAAATCTAACGTAGCCGAGACTGTTCGAAGAATTGTCATTCCCGCGAAGGCGGGAATCCAGACCAACCAGACGCAAGAAGTATCATGACCACTGACCCGTTCGAACAATTCCGCCTCTCCAATCTGCCCCACTACGCCAAGTGGTTTGTCGGGATTATTACCGTCCTCATGCTCTGTGTTTGCTTCTGGGCCATGTGGATCTTCTACGAGCGGAAAGGGAAAGTCACCGCCGAGACCATCCTGCCGACCTATCTCCAAAAAACCGATACTACCAAAGCTGTTCCGGTCCCGGCCGAAGTTCAAAAGGACTCGCCGAGGTCCAGGCCGATTCGAGTTCGGTCATGGCGCCCCAGTGGGATTCGCAGACCGCCGGCAAAGAACACCCGGTCGACAGCGTCACTCTGGCCGAGATTAAGAAACGCGCGGTAAATCCGGTCGATGACGAGTGGGGGGAGGAACGCCGCCTATCGCACAACCTCGGCCTCGCCCATACCCACGTCAACGGCCAGACGCTATTGTTCTTCGCCATGGGGCTGATCTATCTCTTCAGCTCCGCCACGCCGAAGAACAAGAAAACGATCTTTATCATTTTCGGAATTTCGATACTCGTTCACGCCATCGGCCTCACCGGCCAGCATTTCTATTCGATCTTCGATGATCTGCTGGCATTAAGCGGCTTGGCGATCCTCGTCACCATGGCCTACATGGCGCTCCGGATCTTCGTCGATCTTGGCCACAGCTCCATCGCTGAGAAAGCCCAAGACTCATGACCGACAACTACCGCGACTACCTCAAGCCGGAAACCGTCTCCAAACTCAAAGGGATGGAGCTTCGCGCCCGCATGGTGGTCGAAGGGTTCATCGCCGGGCTTCACAAATCCCCGTACCACGGCTTCTCGGTGGAATTCGCCGAACACCGCCAGTATATGCCGGGGGATTCGATTCGGGATATCGACTGGAAACTGTACGCCAAATCCGACAAGTTCTTCATCAAGCAGTACGAAGAGGAAACCAATCTCAAAGGGTATCTGCTGTTGGATTGCTCCCGCTCGATGGCGTATCACGCCGGCGCCGAGATCAGCAAACTTGATTATGCCGGCATGTTGAGCGGCGCCTTGTCATATATGATGCTTCGTCAGCGCGATTCGGTCGGCCTCGTGACGTTTGATCAGAGAATCCGCCGCTACATTCCGCCCCGCTCCCGCGCCGGGCATTTGCATGTCATGCTCAAAGAGATCGCCGACCAGCGGCCGTCGGAACAGACCGATATCGCCCAGACCCTGCATGAAATGGCGGAGCGGATCAAACGCCGCGGCCTGGTGATTATCATGTCGGACTTGCTGGACGAAGCTGACAAGATCATTTCGGGATTAAAACATTTCCGGTACAACCAGCACGAAGTGATCGTCTTTCATATTCTCGATCCCCGCGAGCGGGATTTCGCCTTCAGCGGCGATGCCTTGTTCCGTGATATGGAAACGGGGGAGGAGATCACCACTTCGCCGTATCAGATCAAACGGGATTTCCAGAAACAGGTGAAAGCATTTGCCGAGACGATTGCGATGGCCTGCCGCCAGAGTAATATCGACTACCACCCGATCGACACCAGCATGCCCTTCGACAAAGCGTTGTACGCGTTCTTGGGGAAAAGGGAGAGGTTGTACTAGGGGGGAGCGGATAAACTTAGAGAAACTCTATTAGCGAATGGGGGATCACATGGCAGACATAATACCCGAGATTCATGGAAATTCTACCCCGGACCAAATCGCTGCAATCAACCATGTTGGCAAACACGCTAGATTACTGGCCGGCCCGGGCACCGGAAAGACCAAGACTCTAACCCGCAGAGTACTATTTCTCATATTGCAGTACGAGGTCGTTCCGGAGACGATTCTTTTTGCTGACATTTACTCGTCTCGCTGCAGCGCAACCCAGAAAGGAAATAGCGGCAGTGCTCGAGCCACACGGAAAGGCTCTGCCGCAAATTTCCACTCTGCACTCGTTTGCCCTTAGGCAGATTTTGTTCAACTCAAGCCGTGTAGACACACTTCCTCGACCGGTCCGGATCGCAGACGATTGGGAGGAACGATTCATCATTCAAGAAGACTTAAAGCGCATCTTGAAACTCAAGAAAATTGACGACGTACAGGCCCTTATCAATCAGCTATCCACGGACTGGGAAACGCTGAGAATCGACGAGGCCAGTTGGGAAAAGCAGTTCCCAAACCCAGCTTTTTTGGGCGCTTGGAGAGGCCACACGGAAGCCTACGGTGAGACCTTGAGGGCTGAGTTAGTCTATCAATTGAAGAAGCAGCTGAGCCAAAATCGTAACTTTCGTTTGGACAGGCAATACAAACATGTTCTGGTGGATGAGTATCAAGACTTAAACGCTTGCGACCTTGCAATTGTCGGCGAACTGGCCAAGCTCGGCGCGGAGTTGTTTGTCGCAGGTGACGATGATCAGAGCATCTATGGATTTCGCTTCGCATCTCCAGTGGGAATCCGGAACTTTCCACAAATGTATGATGGTGCCGAGAAGCTCGCGCTTGAGATTTGCTTTCGATGCGACAAGCAAATTCTCCAGTCTGCTGAATTCGTGGCTGCGCTTGACCCTGCTCGGCTGCCAAAGCCCACGAGGCCCCGTGACGATGCTGAAGAGGGCAAGGTGATAAATACTGAGGCTGCGGAAAATCAAGGTCATGAAGCGAGTGCGGTCGCGGAAGCGGTTCGTAAACTTATTCTAAAAGGTACGCGAGCTGACGAGATTGCCATTTTACTGAGGAGCGACTATACCGGCGCCCTTTCAGGGCCAATCATGGACCGCCCTTCGGGCCCTGAACGTGAATGTTGCATTGGCAACCGATTCAGAAATGGAGCGTGATGCCGACTACCGAATCGTCCTCTCCTATTTGCGCCTGGTTATTGACGCGGAGGATTCATTGGCTTGGAGAACCCTTCTTCAAGTGTCCAAGAATGGCCTAGGCGTGGAGAGCATTGATAGGGTCTGGGACCTATCTCGTAAAGATGGTATAAGGTTCTCAGGCGGCGCTATCGGCAATTGAAGGTGATCCATCTCTGATCCTGAAGTTTGGAAAGAAGATTAGTGAATTCATAGACATTCCTAGGGGAAAGATTGTTGTGTATCGGGCTCAGGGCGATCTGAAGCTGCTCATTGGGACTGTCGTCGACGATTGCGTTTCTCAGGAGTTAAGAAGAAATACTATCAAACAATTCCTTCTTGCGATGGTTGAGCACCAAACAGGAGATTTGGCTGAACTAATAAAATCGGTAAGTACATCATCTACAACGATTGAGCAGGACATCAAAGAGAATGCCGTCAACATTCTGACTATGCATCAGGCGAAGGGTCTTACTTTCGACGTCTGCTTCATCGTTGGGGCTGAAGACGAGTTTTTATCCCTGGGAGGAATACCGGTGACCGGGAGGGTGACGAACGCCGGCTCCTGTATGTTTCAATGACGCGGGCCCGCCACGCCTTGTATATCACATACTGCCACAAACGTACGGGGCGCCAGATGCATCTCGGAAGCAAAAGTGGCACTCCAAATCGCACCCTCACAAAGTTTCTTCGCGATTCAAGCGTTCCGATCAAACAGCTGAAGTAGTACCCCGCTATCGACCCGCTACGGTTGATGGTGGCATCATAGAGAATAATCAATCTCTCTAATAGCCAAGGCGACGACGCCCCTCTCGATAGCATTTCTTGCAGCGGCAATACGCATCCCTGCGACGGTCCGTGCGAAGCGTCTTTATAGAAATCTGTCAAGGGTTTCCATTTTCCGCACGACGAACACCGCTTACCGTCTACGCCGTTCTGCTTGATTATCGCCATATTATTCTCCTTTGCCGATCAAGACAGTGCTGATGCCCCACAGCTTGCTGTGGGTTAGTGGATTTTACATCCCAGCAATCAACCTCGAGCCAGACTCGCGTTCACCCCCATAGCGAGCTATGGGGCACCACATCGCCGCGACCACATAGCTCTGTGCCCCCCTCACCCCTTCTTCGTGAACAACGCCATTCTATTTCCGGTCGGGTCGGCGAAATGCGCGTACCACCCCACACCCGGAATCTCCGTCTTCTTTAAGAGAATCTTCCCGCCGTTCGCCTCGATATTCTTGAGATCAGCGTCAATATCGCTGCTGTCGAGATACAGGACGATATTCCCCGGCTGGTAGTCGGCATCGACATCCGGAAATCCCCCGCGCATGTTGCCGGACTGCCAGACTGTGTAGTTGACCCCTTTGGCATCCATCGGCTCGGTCTTCCATCCGAATAGTCCGGCGTAAAACTTCGCCAATGCCGGCCGCCCTTTGGCCGGGATTTCGATGTGTGAAATGCTTCTAGTGCTCATGATAACCTCCTCTGAATGCAATTAATGGTGGCCCATCTCTTTAGAGTGGGGAAGTTTGGGGATCGTAGGTCGGACTACCGTTACGTTCTTCGGTCAATGAGCCCGACACCTTCAGACTCCTGCAGGCCGCAGGCCGCCGCGCGACATCGCAACATCGCAACATCGCAACATCGCAACATCGCAACATTGCACGCTAAACCGCGCCAGCCCCCAAGTCAAGCCTTGTGGCGGGTCCGTCAGTTGTACCGCACCCTCCGGGCGCCAATCGCCCAGAAGTGTGATTGTGGCAGGCTAAATTTCGCCATTGCTACCAGCCGGTCCGAATCGCATAACCGACTCCGCACCGTCCAGTTACGGGGTCTCGACTCTGCTCCCTGATTGGCCACTTTCTGCAATTTCGCTAGTAAATCGCTAGTGATTACGAATCCAACCCCCCTTATGTATGACCGAAACCAAACCCCGCACTCTCTATCCGGCCAAAACAAGACTCGCTTCATCGGATTTTAACCGGAAGGGGAAGGTCCGGGCACAAAGTAAATATCTAGAACGAACCCATTTTGGAGAACGTCGGCTGGCCCCTGGTATTTCGTCGAAGCTCTTGGAATTACTGCAGTCCGCTCGTTGCAAAGGCGCGAAGCGAACCAACCGGCACCGCCGGTCTAAAACGAACCCATTTGGGGGCGGTCAGTTCGGCCGCCTCGGATTTTCCCAACTCTCTCAGACCACCGCACTTCGTGTGTTATGGCGTTGCGAAGCGGCCTATCGACACCGTCGGCACAAGGGGACCAACCGCCTATGCCGGCTTCATTCTTCCGGTGGACCTTTTTCGCTGGCTGGTGTATCTTAGCATGCCATTGGGCGATAAGCCGTTGACCCTGATTACTGGATCAATTGCGGGGGTGATGAGCTAACTATAAGGAATTCGACGATGCTTTTTGTGCGATCCAAAGCCGCAAGACTGATCGGCGGGGTGCTGGAAACGGCCAGCTTCCTGTCTGTGAAACTGGCTCTGACCAAACCCCACGCCCTTCGGCTATTTCCGGGGCGCGTCTTTCGAACCTACGCCGCCCTTAAAGGGGGGTATGGCTGGAGAACAGCCGATGTGCGCGACGTTATCAACGTACCGGAGGGGACCCGCATCACCCTGGAACATCGCCGTGGGCACGGCATCGAGAGTCAAATTGACGAGCTGGCCTATCTCGCCTTAATCACCGCTTCCAAACAACCGAAGAACATTTTCGAGATCGGTACTTTTCGAGGACGGACGGCGCTTAACTTTGCCATCAATTCCCCCGCCGACTGCACTGTCTATACGTTGGACTTGCCGCCGGAGAATCGTTCCGACGGTATCGCGGTGGCCAGTGACGATGACGTGAAACTGATCAACATAAGTTCCCCCGATGCGGATTATCGCGGAAGCGAAGTTTCGTCGAAGATCAAGCAGCTCTACGGCAATTCCCTGACTTTCGATTTCAGCCCTTATTTTGGCAAGATGGATATCGTGTTTGTCGATGGCGCACATCACTATGAAGCGGTCAAATCAGACACGATAAACGCCCAGAAGATGATCCGCCCCGGCGGAACGATCATCTGGCACGATTTTGCCGTCTATGGAGACTACAACGATGTGACCCGGGCCATTCTCGACCTGGTCCCAAGGGACAAAGTGACTCAACTGGACACGACCACTCTGGCTGTCTGCCTGAGCTAAGAAACGCTTGAAGTTGTCACTTCCGGCTATTTCCGGATCAGCCGGAAGGCGTGATTCCAGGAGTTGCTCGTCACGCCCAGCCAAATCCAGAGCATCGCGAACGGCTCCAGAAGCCGCGCCTGCTCGATTCCGCCCAGGTCATGAGTATTCCAGTGAAACGCCGTGAGAAATTCCTTAACCGTCTCCTTGGCTCCGGGATCGTTGCCGGCGATGAACATATCAAGCTGACCGTCGGGCAGTCGACCATCAGTCATAAATTTGGCCGTGATGATATTGAACGCCTTGACTACTTTCGAGCCGGGCAGCCAGCGCTGAACCTGCTCACCGGCTGAGTCGGTGTAGCCGACCGCCAGGCGCGGTTTGCCGGTCGAAAATTCGAGCGGGTTGGTTACGTCGACAACGACCTTCCCCGCCAGGTTGGATTCTCCCGCCAGGGCAATAGCATTCTGGGTCCCGGACCATCCGGTGCAGATAAAGACGACTTCACCAAATTTGGTCGCATCGGCAAACGTCCCAGGTTTGCCGCCGGTCTCTTTGGCCCAGTCCTGGAGCTCCTTCTTCTGGATATCGCGCGATCCGATCATAACTTCATGACCGAGCTTCTTAAATCCGGTCCCGAGGCTTCGCCCCACTTCGCCGGTGCCGAGAATTCCAATTTTCATATTCCGTGTTCCTTCAATTTCAGGTTCTGCAATTGTGGTTATAACACATGTGACACACCGGGGGTTCGGCTTATCCGGTTCTTGACTAATCGGTTCGGTTTTCGCTTATTCCCCGCCACTATGCACGACCCGCACCAGGCCTTCTTCGACCGGCTCGCCTCCGAATGGGACCTCACCTTCACCTCGGAAGATCTCGAACGGCTCGGCCACATTGTGGCGAAGCTCGATATTCGCGAGCGCTGGGATATTCTGGACCTTGGTTGCGGCACCGGCATCCTGTTTGACGTGCTGAGACGGAGAATCGGCAAGCAAGGCACCCTGGTGGGGCTCGATTTTTCCATCGAGATGGCCGAGATCGCCCGGCGCAATTTCCCGTTTGACAATATCAGCGTGGTCGATGCCGATGCCTCCATGCTGCCGTTCAGGGATGCCTGTTTCGACATGGCCATCGCGTTCGCCGCCTTTCCTCATTTCAGAGATCCGGAAAAGGCGCTGGCCGAGATCCACCGGGTCCTGAAGCCGCACTCGGCGTTTCACGTGATTCACCTGATGTCCTCCAGGGAAATCGCGGATGTTCACGGCCGGGTCGGAGGAGTAGTCGGAAAGGACATCCTCCCCACGAAAGAGAAGATGACCCGCATGCTGAAATCGTCCCGGTTCGGCCATATTACGATCGAAGATCACCCCGGGTTATATGTCGCGTCGGCCCTAAGCTCTGAGTGAGTAACGTGCCTCGACTGAGTTCCAACGCCCGTTTCATTACCCACAGTTCGCTGTATCTGGCGCTGGCGATCCTTCTTCCCATCGGCTTCCACTCTTTCGGCTTGGGCGGGCGGCTCTTCCTGCCGATGCATATCCCGGTTCTTCTCGCGGGTTTTCTGGTAGGCCCGACGAGCGGTGTGGTGGTCGGCATACTGGCGCCGATTCTCTCGCACCTCTTTACCGGCATGCCCCCCGGGTACTCCGTGCCGCTGATGTCGCTCGAATTGCCAATGTACGGTTTGGTAGCCGGGATAACTTATCGCCGGCTTCATCTGAATATTTTTGTAGCTCTGATTCTGGCCATGATCGTGGGGCGGATCATCTTTGGACTGGGGCTGTTCGTTCTTGGGTTATTCATGAACCTCCCCTATACCGCGGCCGCGTTTTTCGCCAGCGGCGGAGCGCTTTGGGCCGGGTTACCCGGGATAATTGTCCAACTGATCTTGATACCGTTGATAGTGGCCGCGATGAATCGACGGGCTTCGGCTCCCGCCTCCGGACAAAAATAAAAGCGTCGTTTGTGGCGACGCCTCTATTATTCGACGAGGTAATATGAAAAAGCTGTCAACAAGTTACCGCCTGACCGGACCGCTTTGTCATAAGAATGTCACCCCCTAAAAAAACTTTCACTTTTTTTCAACGAAACCCCGCGAAGTCCATCCCACCCAACTAAATTCAGCTATCATATTACGGGACAATAAGTTTCGAGCCCGGGTCAACTCTGGACCTGCGATGGATTCAGTGTCACAGCCCCTGGTTCGAGCGGCCTTTGACAGTATTTGTATCCGAACCAGATCAGGATGATGCCTATCAACTCCCCGACATACAGGGCTTCCGTATACCCCATTCGGCTTAAAAATCCGCCGATTCCCGGTAGAATGGCGCCGGCGGCAATCAGGACATTCCCTACAAACCGGTTGAAGGCATGTCCTTTCCGGAGCCAGTAGATCGCCGAATAGATCGCGCCGCCAATCAGGAACATGGCCGCGAACGTGTTGATGAATGGGGAGACATAGCGGACCGACTGCCACACCAGGACCTTGCCATTAGGCACGTGCGGGTCAACCAGCGCGGTATTGATAGGGGAGAGAATAACAAATATTGAGGTAACCCCCACTACTGTGAGCAATGCGGCGACTGCAAAATTGCCGGCTTTGCGCCCAACCAGCAGGTATACCGTCCCAAGCGCCAGGGGGGCGCCGCCGAGCAAAGCCCCCAGGATGTACCAGGATTTGAAGATAAATTCGTGCCACCCCACCAGAGTCGTGACGGCTTCCACGAGCGTGCCGGCGCCATAGGTCACAATGCCAAGTCCCCACCAGAGAAGGTGTTTGGAGGAAGGCTTGGAAAGATAGCGGGCGAGGATTTGCCAGGCAAATCCGGCCGAAATGATAGTCGTCAGGATCGGAAGATAGTGTGTCCAGGCGGGCATCAAGCGTCTCCATCATATCGAGAATTGACCATATTGACTCTGTCTCGTCGGTTAGGTTAGTCCATCATAGGGCTTGAGGTGTCATCTTTGTGTCATCTCTCCCTCTGAATTCGGGCATTTTCAGAGGGAAAAACCGATTGACAATCAGAGGGGGAGGGATATTTTAGATGGCCGCGAGAGGCTTTTTCAGAGGGAAATCCTCGCTCGTGAGAGTACTCGCGGTACCCCAAAAAGTGCGACCTCGCAAGTCTGCTTGCACGGGGGTGTAGCTCAGTGGTAGAGCACCTGCCTTTTAAGCAGGGAGTCGAAGGTTCGATCCCTTCCACCCTCATTTCTATATTCGTTTGCATATCGCCGAGAAGTATATATGCGCTCGTGCGGCGACGTTTCCCCTACACTTTCAATTTGATGCGCCAGGCAATCAGCAACGCCAAAATTTCCACGGTGAGATTCCAAATCCTTGACGCCACCGCGACTCCGGCGGCCGCAGCTCCGATGTACGGTCCCAACAGCAGAGTTACGATCAATTCGCGCACACCAAATCCGCCAGGTGAAAAGAGCGCGACGTATCCAATGATATAGCCGTTTACGAACGCGCCCACCGCCGCAATGACCGGCACGTGAGCATCGGGAAGAATCGATATCATGAACAGCCAGAAGGAGAGGCCGTAGAGCACCCAACTGGCGATACAGAGCAGGTAGAGCACAACTCCCTGTTTTGGGGTCAGAGAAAAGGAAACCGGCGGACGCTTGAACAGTCTCAGCAGCCCGTTGTACAGTGAGAGGGTGATATTGGGGGCAATCAACAACAGCAACGAAATGGCCAGAATAAGCCCGGCCACGATATAGATACTTCCGCCGAGCTTTCCGCTCAGTTCAGCCGCCAACTCCGACGAATGCAAAAGAAGGCAGACAACCCCAACCAGAAACGCCGACGGAATCCCGAACATCGCAGAAATCGCCCACGAGGCGATTGATTTCCGCTCATCGATCCGGGCCTGTTTGGCCAGAACGACCATCCCGACCATCGGCCAGAACTTGCCCGGTATGTAGCGTGCGAGGCTGGCGATATAAGAAATCTTGAAGGCATTGCGAAGAGGAACGTCGTGGCCGAATCCAACCATGACCACACACCAGATTTGGGCCTGGAGCAGAAAAGTCAGCAGGTGGGCAACTATTGATAGCGCTAGCAGCGGTACGTTGACATGCCACTCGTATGATCTGATTTCAGCCCAGTTCTTCGCCACATAGTTCCCCACAAAATAGATGACCAGGCCGGTGAGAATCACCTTGATCGCGAGAACAATCAGCGGTCTGAGCTTGTGGCTTTTCGGCGTTTCCGAAATATCGATATTAGTCACGTCAGGTTATGCTTTCAGAATTTCTTTGAGGTCAATGGCCCGGACAAATTTCACGGTCGCTTTGTGTCGCCTGGCCGATTCGATAACCGCCTTCACGTTTATCAGCATATGCTCAAGCTTATATACCGGATGAACATGTTCGACCAGTTCATCGGCATGAAAATAGGTTACAAAGATTGTTCTATCTTGGCGACGCAACCGGGCATTCAGCGAAGAAAGGATCGGCCGGAACAATGACGGCTTCCCGGTAATATTCACAAAATAAGAGGGACGCCGGACAGCCGCCGTCAAGGGGGTCAGAGTTTTCATCTTCTTCGACAGCACCGCGCCGGCCAGCCAACCCCAGAACAGGGAGTGCGTCATAAAACAGGGGACCTCGAGAAGCCGGCCGGCCTGCTCACCGTCCCGGACCGGCCGCCGGTAGTCTGATCTTGAGGGATAGTACGGAGTATCCGGCGTCCCTACCCAGTCATAGAAGCCGTCATGATGTACGGACTCATTTTGCGGCGAGATCCGTAAACCGGGAATGGCGCTACATTCGACTTCAACGCCGAGCCGCTCCAGAGCGGCAAATGTTTCGTTATTGTGATAGCTCCAGCCCATGCGAACGGTCTTAGCGTGCCCCGGAAGGGCGCGGTTGTAAGCGGCAGCCGCTTCTTCCAGCATGCTGATCTGGAAAGTCCGATCGGCCAATTCCTGATACCATTTCTCCAGTGCGTCGTCATATCTCCAGAAATGTGGGTGCCAGGCCAATTCGTCCCCGCTTCGTTCCAAATCAAGGAGGAAGGAAGTGTGCTCGGCGAGGACATAGTCATACGCCCCACAGAGCCTGGAAATCTGGTGATCCACCCGAAGACACCAGGTGAATCTCGGGGATTTCCCGTTAGAATCGACCAGACTTCGGGTTTTCTCCTTTCCGAGCGGAATCCCTTCCAGCATGCCGCGCCAGGCGAGATGTTTGGGATTCTGGCCCGGAAGAAAACTGTCCCGGTCAGGATCGACATCACAGGCTATGACAATGTAGAGCTCTTTCAACTAGTTTCCGTTCGCGGCGTTACCATCTACCAAAGATTATCCAAGTCGGAATCAAAAAAAGTCACACGCATGGCGGCTTTTATGTGCGGAGGCATCGTAATCGGATACGGCCTGGCGATGTATAGCCCGGCCTTTCGATAGATTGACTGCTCCGCCGCCGAGCCTAGCGCCACTATCCCGGCTGAATTGCATTGATAAGTGTAGTCCAGGGCAAGGGCGAGAAGATCACGCCTGGCCGATTCGGTGGCCACCAGATCGCAGATCTTTACGAGACTCAGATTCCGAGTGCGATGCCGGGCCAGACGGAAGATGATGTACCCGCCCTGGGTGTGCCGGTACGCCTGGTAATCCCGATTCGGCTGACTTAGCTTGTAATTCAGAAATTCGGCGTTTCGAACCGCCGACAATTCAAACTGATCGGTCAAAATCTGATGCCAGGTGGAATCCCACCCCGGATCGAAAGTGGTGATCTTCTCGATCCCGGTGGTATTAGCCTTTCGAATGGGACGCATGACCGTATTGGCCATCTTCAGAACCGGCGCCAGGGCTGTAGATTTTCCCATGTACTGCAGGGCCTCTTTGGGGCGAAGAAAACGGGCATACATTTTTGAGCAGTCCCGCCTGATGGCGTGTCCCCGGCGCAGATAGGGCTGCTCGATCTCCGGCACCACTCCCACCGCGCCAAACTGCCACGGCGGGTTGTGTTCTACCTTGGAAAGGAGTTCATGCAGCGAGGCGGAACGCCGCCTCTCCGAGTCCGGCGACTGGTCCAGCACCAGGGTGACGCCCCAGCCGATTTGTTCCGAGCCCTCGCGGCCGCTTGGCTTGCCATAATTGAACGTCTGGGGGATCTGGGCAATATATCCGATCAGCTCGCCGTGATAGCGGAAAACCCAGCGGTAACACTTTTGCCACCGGACAATATCGCCTTCGCCCAGTTCCGGATGATCCGGGTTCCATCGGGCGAGAAACGCCAGCAGTTCATCTATGGATTTTTCCTGGAATTCCTCGACTGCCATTCGTGCGTATCCGATTGTGACAGGACCGTCATCCGGTCCCATGTATAGAATCGATCGGCGCCGCCCTAAAGGGCGACATCAACCTCCCGGCAAAATTCGCGAAGCAGATCGTAGCCGTCCCAGATCGCCGAGAAATTAAGCGCCTCACCGATTGGAACCACCCGGTTTATTCCTTCAGGGCGGTGCGTCATGATGAAGTTCCGCCAGTCCTCGGCGCTCACCCCAAAGCTTCCCACGGTCTGATCTTTCGCGGATATCACCTCGGCCAGATCATCGAGTTTTGCAATCCTGAGCTCATAGAAGAGGCCGCCGCCGCAATGCAGATCGCGTCGAATGTCCGAAGCGCTCGCGAGCATGACGCGGTCAAGCAGAGTAGTCTGACTGGATTCGATCCGCGCCTCTCCCGAGGCCTGTATCACGAGCGAATCGATCGCCACCAGCTTGTTGACGGCGACCGAGGGGGGCGCTACACCCAGCTTTTCTTTCACCTTCTGCTCGACCAGTTTCCAGAATTCCGTTCGGGCCGTTTCCACTTTATCGCCAAGGCCGAGCCAGACTACCAGCCGGGGGGACGAGCAGGCGTTCTGACCGAACCAGTAGGCATCGTTGAAGAAGCTGTTGATCAGGGCATCCTTCTTATCATGCCTGAGAAACGGCTCCGCGGCCAGCACCGACAGGGAAAACTTGTCGGCAAAAACTAGTTCTGTCGCGGTCGGTTTGAGCGGCACGGCGCGCATCCGGCGCACGGTTTCATCGCCACCCCAAATAACTCGCACATCGCAAAAGGACGAAAGGTGCGCGGTAATCTCGTCGTTATGTTCATATTGGACGATCAGAAACCGGGCTACCACCGGCTTATGCTCCGGTTTCTCCGCGATGCTGTTTATGGCATGAATCAGCGCCAGCAGCTGTTCGTCGGTGTTGCTGGAAAGTCTGACGATGTTCAGATTCCCGACGAGCATAGACAAGAACCAGGAGTAGATAAAGATCGTATCGACATTCGACGGCGCGATATGAAAGACCACGCCGCGCCCGAGCCAGACGCGCTGGCTGCGGTGAGTCTCGAATTTCGCCTTCAATTGCAGAATGTTCGGTTTGCGCATCCAAAACGCCATCGCCATCAGTTCCGGGTACCGGCGGTACTGCTTGTCAGTAAGAATGTGCGTCGAGAGGGAATCAATGAAATTCAGCACCGCATCTTCGAACGGAAACAGGACCTTCCGGTTTCGAAGCTCGGATTCGGAGCTGTTGGGGGGCGCTATGATCGTGTAGTTCATATGCGTGATCTAGGACTCGTACGTATCGCTGCAGCCGCGAATTTCTGCTTTGGGGATCCGCCCGGTTACCCGGAAATATTTCCCTTGGCGCCCGCACGGGCAGTCATCTTCGCCCAATACTTCTCCCATGTCCTCGGTCAGCAGGACATGGCCGGGGTAGCTGTGCGGAAGCACCGACAGCACTTCAATGACACCGTGCTCACCGGGGTTGAGCGACAACCAGTTGCGCGGGTCGCGAATAACGATATCGGAAAAGATCGGGGCATGCAGATGTCCCTGCTCGCATTCCATATAGACCGAGCCGACCTGCTCGACCATGCCGTAAAAATTGTGCACGTGCTTTATGCCGCACGCTTCTTTCAGTTTGGCGCCGAAAGTCTGCGGATCGACCGCTTCCTCGGCCGAGTTTCTTCCATCCGCCGCTGTGAATCAAGATGCCGTGGGACAGATCGACCGGGAGTTTGGATTGGGCGATTTCACGATAGAAATGCTGCCAAATCATGAAAGTGAATCCAAATAGAAGTATGGTCTCGGTCCGGTGCTTTTCCAGAAACGCCTGGAGCGGAGCGAGGTTGAGCCGCATCTGGTCATCGAGCACATAAAGATGGTCGTAACCGAAGTTGGCCATGCCGAGAATGCCGGCCCCGCGTGCCGAAAAGAGGCGCCGGTCCTTGATCACATTGCCCGAATCAATGATCAGCATTGGCAGCCGCTTCTTCCCGATGAAATCCTGCACAATACAGGAGAGCGCCTTGGTCTGAAAGCGCGACGTCTCTTTGTCCAGAAAGATTCTGGAAACCTGGCTGCCGGTGGTTCCGGACGAGGTGAGCGTTTTGATGACTTCGGAGTCCGGAATACTTTTCAGGTCGAAATCCTTGAATAGTCGGACCGGCAAGTATGGAAACTCGTCGATGCGGGAAAAACTCCGATTCTCAGTATTGGAGGCGCGCCGAATCTTGCGATACGGCTCGCAGGACGAGACATGATGGCGGCTCAGGAGATTCAGGTGGTCCACCAGGAGTGCCTGTTTCTCAGCCTTCGGCAGGCTGTAGGGAGGAGTTTCGAAAAGTTGTTCGATCGAGGTCATTTCAGAATCTCCTCGAACATCTTCTCATACTGAATCTTACCCGAGGAACTCTTGAGAATTTCCGGTACCTCAATCGCCTTCACCGCCGTATGGTGGAAACCGTATTTGGTGATGATGACATTGGCGATCTCGCTCCCCTTCCCGTGGTCGGTGGTGGCCACACAGAGCAGATCGTCCCGCCCGCCGCAAATGCTGGCATACCCGAGTGATTTAAGATAATGTTCGATCTCGTCAAGATTTACCCGATTGCCGAAGATCTTGACAAACCGCTTCATCCGGCCGGTGATGTAGAAATAGCCGTCTTCATCAAATCGGGCAATGTCGCCGGTCTTGAGTTCTCCGTGCAGTTCGTCTCCCCTGGCGAGGTCAGCTTCCTTCTCGGCGTAGCCGAGCATCACATTCGGACCGCGGTAGACCAGCTCACCGTCGATGTTGGGGCCCGCGATCGGCCGGCCGCTCTCATCGATCAGGCGGAGCTCCCCCTGGGGAATGGCAATCCCGATGGAATGGTATTTGGTCAGGTTAGCCTGTGGCGGAAGGTACGATATTCGGGCGGTCGCCTCGGTCTGGCCATACATGACGAAGAAATCGAACCCTTTCTTATGCGAGTACTCGGCAAACTCCTGGGCAAATTTGGGAGTGAGCTTGCCGCCGGCCTGGGTCATGGTCTTCAGACTGGGAAGATCCATCTCGAAAAACTTCAGTTCTTCGCAGGACCTCATACGTATATGGGACGCCGGAAAAGGAGGTCGCTTTCTGCTTATTGAAGAAATCCCAGAAATTGCGGGTGATGATGGAATCGCCGGTCATGAGGATAGTCGCGCCGACCCGAAGGTGGCTGTTGATTATCGAGAGGCCGAAAGAGTAATGCGTCGGAAGCACGGTGATCGGCCGCTCGGTCGATGTAAGTTTCAAGTATTCCGCGATTGATGCGGCGTTGGCATCGACATTTCCCGCCGTCAAACGAACCAGCTTGGGACTGCCGGTACTTCCCGAAGTGGACAAGAGCAGGGAAAGGTCGGGGTGGATAGCTCGCTCCCGCTGCACCTGTTGTTGTGCCAACCGATACCCCTGGTATCCAAAGGCGGTCCCTTCGCCGGCTCCTGCCGGCCGCCAGATATAGTCCGGCCGATAGAGCTCTAGCAGGTTGGTCAGCAGTTCCTTATCCGTATCGGCCGCGAGCAATAGCACTGCATTCCCGGAGCGCAATGTCCCCAGGTAACCGACCAGGGTTTCTATGGAATTGGTGCAGAGAATGGCGACGAGACTTTTTTTGCCGGAAGCGAGCGCGGACGCAAGGCGGTCGCTCTCGTTGATCAACTGGGCGTAACTGTACTGATCTCCCTTGACGTCGACTACGGCCGTGTTGTTCGCAAAGCGACCCAGCCCTTCGAAAAACGTCAAATGAGCATCCCCCCGTCAACACCGATTATCTGTCCGGTCACGTAACCGGAGAGATCGGATGCCAGGTAAAGCGCGGTCCGGGCAACATCCTCAGGGGTGCCGATTCGCTTCATTTTGATGGAATCCAGGCGCTCCTGAAATATAGCGGGGGGAAGCGATTTGGTCATGTCGGTTTCGATGAATCCCGGGGCGATCGCATTAACTCGGATATTATACGGCGCCAGCTCTTTGGCGGCCGAGCGGGTGATCCCGATAATCGCTGCTTTGCTTCCACTGTAGGCCACCTGCCCTTCGTTCCCGTTCACCCCCACGATTGAGCTAAGGTTGATAATCGAGCCGCTTTTGGCGGTCATCATTAACCGGGCGGCGTATTGCATGACATAAATAGGTCCGAACGTGTTGGTGGCAAAGACTTGCTGGAGGGTTGCGGCTTTGATCATGCCGAGCAGGTTGTTGTCCAGAATGCCGGCGTTGTTGACGACAATATCCAGTCGCTTAGTGGTTTTGATGATTTTCTGAAATGCCAGTTTGACCTGATCCGGGTCGGAGACATCAAAACAGACCGGTTCAGCCTGTATCTGATAATGTGAACTCAGCTCGGCGCAGAGCTTGCTGCCGGCCGCTTCATCACGACTATTCAACAGGAGATTGGCATGATTGACGGCAAACAGCTCGGCGATCGCCCGGCCGATGCCGCGGTTCGCGCCGGTCACCAGCGCCCATTTTCCGGCCAGCATCTTAGAACTTCACCTCGTATTTGGCGAGAATTTCTTTAGCTTTGGCGAACGAACTCATGTCGATAACATCGTCGGTATCGAGCATGATATCAAAATTGGTCCCGATCGAAGCCACCAGCGCCATGTGGGCAACGGAATCCCACTCGGCCACCGAGTTATATTCCAGCCCGTCTACCACTTTTGAAATGTCGATCTGCAGAGCCTCGGCAAACACCCTCCGCAGTTTTTCCGTGTTGTCCACTAGGATATCCTCCAGAACGTCATCAGAACCCGAACTTTCGCCAGTTGCGGACGACGGCACAACTTGAATTCTACAAAGAAGTTATCAATTATCGAAGGAATCAACTTGGGGGCGGCGCACCGATGCCGCCAAGGGTTTCTCAGCCTTCGATATATCAGTCGGTAATAAACGGAAATCCGTCTCAATGGCAAGGGTTTATTCCCCGCGTCGCCTGTAACATGCTACCCTGTCGCCGATTAGCTGAGCGAACTCGCGGCCCGGAACTAGCCGTCCGGGTTCCTGCTTGAGAATAATCTCCGATGGCTACGACTATTTTACGGTACCTGTCGATTCTCGGCGAAGACAGTTCATACTCCAACGCCAGCGGTTTTACTACTTTCCGACCCGGAATCTCCGCCCGATCTCGATTTTGTCTCTCGTGTAGGCGCGGCAATGCTGTCACAAAAACCTGTTGAACCTCCCGGAGGTGCACCGTATATTGCCTCCCCCATTTGACCGGCGTGTTATCAATGCGTTCGCTCTTTGGGGCAAAAACCGAACATGCGCCATTAGCTCAGCTGGTAGAGCAGCTGACTCTTAATCAGCGGGTCCGGGGTTCGAGTCCCTGATGGCGCATATTTTTTACTGCCGACCGGGGGGCGCGGCGAGTTCGATCCCAGCCAGTGAGGAGTCAAAATGAAATTCAAAGTCGCCCTTCTCGGAATTTTACTGACAGCAGCGTTCGAGTTTTTCGGTTCGTCTCCCATCCTGGCCCAGCCCAAAGCCGAGAGCGACCCCTGGAAGTCGTTCCATTTTCTTCTCGGACAATGGGAAAGCAAACCGGACTCCACCGGTGCGTTCGGCGGCTCAACCTTCTCCCTGGAACTTCAAAACCGCATACTCATGCGGAAGAATTTCGCCAACTATCCCGCCTCCTCCGGCAAACCGGCGATCAATCACGAAGATCTGCTCGTGATGTATCAGCAGCCGGGGAATCCGGTCGAGGCCAACTATTGGGATAACGAAGGACACGCCATTCATTATCTTGCCCGGTTCAGCGACAATCAGGATACGCTGGCCCTGACTAGCGATGTCGTCCAGAATTCACCCCGCTTTCGTCTTTCCTATATCAGGATGGGGGGAGACAGCCTCAAGGTAGGATTCGAATTTGCGCCACCAGACAATCCTGATGGATTCAAGCCGTATCTCACCGGGATGCTGCACAAAAAGTAGAAGTTTCGATTTCCGCCCAAGAGTCTTTTCCCCCCAAATCTTGGTTATGCAGGGTGTAGCCTGTTTAAACCGGCAACTTGGAGGAGATTTGCCATGTCATTTATTCGCGAAATACCGGAATCCGAAGCGACCGGAAAGCTCCGGGATCTGTATGATGCTGATCTCAAGACGCAGGGGTATGTCAACAATCATCTCAAAGTATTCAGTCTCCGGCCGGAGGCGTTGGAGGGCTGGCGGACGCTGATCGGCGCCATCCGCGGCAAGATGCGCCTTCGACTATACGAACTGGTGACCGTGGCTGCTGCTTCGGAGTTGGAATGTACTTACTGTATGCTGGCCCACGGGTCGGTGCTCAGAAAGAACGGATTCGATGATCAGCAGATCGTTGCCATCGGCAAGGATTTTCACGCCGCCAAACTGGAACCGGCTGAGGTCGCCGCAATGGCGTATGCCCGAAAATTAGCTCGAAATTCTGCCTCGGTGACCCAGGAGGATATCGAGGGTCTGAAATCACACGGCTTCTCCGATGAAGAGATCTGCGATATAGCCCTGGCCGCTTCCGCGCGGTCGTTCTTCAGTAATGTCTTAAACGGCCTCGGAGCAGAACCGGACAAGCAATACGCCGCCACGCTCCCCGGACCGGTGATCGAAGCTCTGGAAGTGGGGCGCCCCTTCAAACGCAACTGAACCGCCCGCCGATCAACCGACCCCGCCCGGAAAGGGAAACCGGGTCGGCGCCGGCAAGGTCGAGTCGACATGCTTCCGCAGGGCGGCATCGCAAATGGCGTAGCCCCAGTTGATTAGATGATCCTGCTTAGCCGTATCCAGTTTCTTCAGCCTCGTTGGTTCATTGGCCAGGGCCATTGTCCTCTCAAATGGGCAGGAGAGGGAGTTGGATAATTCATAATTGGCGATGTCCGAGCGAATTCCCCAGTAAGTACCGTCATGTTCATCATCCTTGTCGACAAACGCGCCAATCGCCTGCCGTTTTCTCAGACTTCGCACCTGGTTGTCGATCACGTTGAGCACCCGAAATGATTGAAAGGCCCAGTCCCGACACGGTTTCCCCTGAGCTTCCATCTGTCCTCCCGCGTCACTCACGAGCACGGTTTTGCATCGTTTCCAGGCAGTCTCTAGCCCCAGGTTGTCGTACACGCCTCCATCGGACAGGACCGCTCGATTCGTGAACGGCTCGTGTTGTAGAGGACATTCCTTATCCGGGATGAAATCATGGGGATTTAATTTGAGCCGGGCCGGGGAGAGAAAGGGAGGAAAGGCGGACGACGCAGCCACCGCGACCGCCAGAGGGATGTTCGGATTCATGATCCGGCCAACCAGATAGTCCGCCATGTATGGTCTGGTGAAACGCCAAAGCGCGCCGGACTGAAGGCTGGTGGAGTTAATGACAAACAATGGTCCTTCGGACTCGGCCGGCAGGTCCTGGAGAGTCGCACCATGATAGAGCAGCCGGTCATAGGTTCTCGTGATGTATCGGTTTATCGTGCCGGGGAGGAGTAATCCCTTGAGGATGTTCGGCCAGTCAATACTATGCGAGGCTATCCCCCGTACCGGTTCAACCACCAACGACGAAATATTCTGGGCTATTCCGCCTTTGAATTGAAGGTTTTTCCAGTGCAGCCCAAGTAGAGCTCCTACAATCGACCCACCGGAAACGGTAGAGACTCGCTTAAGTTTACCAAGTTTGGCGGTTTCATTCAGGCGAATGATGGCGCCGGCATGAAATAGCATCGCCCGGTACCCGCCTCCCGACAGGCAGAGGGCCATTCCTGGCTGGGGACCCGGCCCTTTTCGGTCCGGTTCGATCGCCGTGGCCGGGGATTTAGCCCGCCCAAGCCTTGATTGAATGCTCTCACTCATAATGTGCTCCCTCCGGATGATATGTGACTGAAGTGCTTCCCTGCTGCAAGCCGGTGACAGCTTTAACATACACTGAAACCAGCGCTGCAGACAACAGAGATAATCGTATCCCGTACATTGATCCAATAGAGCGTAAACAGGAGTCATCGACTCGACTTTGTCAGGGAATTTCTTGTCCTTCTTAATCAACCATCTTATATTTAGGCGTATGATTACCAAAAAAACTGAATATGCAATCCGCGCTCTGTGGGAACTGGCGCATAACCCAGAGCATCTTGCGACGGCCAATCAGATCGCCCAGCGCCAGGGGATTCCTCCGAAGTACCTTCCGCAAATAATTTCCGAGCTCAGCCGCGCCGGCCTGATTTTGTCGGTCCGTGGCTACGGCGGGGGCGTGCGCCTCAGCCGCTCTCCAAAGGAGATTACCCTGCTCAATGTCGTTGAGGCGATGCAGGGGAAACTCACCATGTTCGAGTGCCAGCTGGGGGATTACGAGTGCATCAACCTCCCCAACTGCGGGCTTCAGCACACCTACAGCAAAGCCCAGACGGCTATCGAACATGTTTTTGGGGAAACTAAACTCTCCGATGTACGGTTTAAGCAGCAAGTGAAAGGACGTGATGCTTAACCAGGAAACCGTGATGCACATCTTGAGCGGGATCGAAGATCCGGAGCTCAAAAAACCTCTGACCGAGCTTGATATGGTCAGGTTCGTCGAGATCGACGGCGGCCATGTCAAGGTCGGCATAACTCTCACCGTTCCGGGCTGCCCGCTGAAGGACAAGATCAACGCCGATGTCACGAACGGAATCAACCTGATTCCCGGGGTGGAGTCGGTCAAAGTTGTGTTTGATGTCATGAACGAGCAGCAGCGCGAGAAGCTTCGCGAGAAGCTCGGTATGGCGCGAAGCGCGACCCCGGGGCGGGAGCCGGTTTCGGTCATCAATTTCGCCAAACGGTTTATCGCCGTTTCCTCCGGCAAGGGGGGAGTCGGCAAATCGACAGTGACCACCAATCTGGCAGTGGCCCTGGCCAAACTGGGGCACAAGGTTGGGCTGCTCGACGCCGATGTTTACGGCTTCTCGATTCCGCGTATGCTAGGTGTGGACGGCCAGCCGACGATCATTGATGATCAAATCGTTCCGCTGCGGCGCGGGAATAATTTGCAGGTCGTATCGATGGGATTTTTCGTCAACGAGGATGATCCGGTGATCTGGCGCGGTCCGCTGCTGCACAAAGCCATCAATCAGTTCTTGACCGATGTCATGTGGGATGATCTGGATTTTCTTTTCCTGGATCTTCCGCCCGGCACGGGAGATGTTACGCTGACGATCGCGCAGGCGATTCCCGCGACCGAACTTCTGGTCGTAACCACACCTCAGGCGACCGCCACTCATGTGGCCGGACGGGTCGCCAAACTCGCTGAGCGCACCAAACTTAAGGTGATCGGTGTGATCGAGAACATGGCGTATTACGAGACCAACGGACAGCGCGATTATATTTTCGGCAAAGACGGCGGCAAGCAATTGGCCAAACGTCTCGACGTGGAATTCCTCGGAGAAATTCCTCTGATGTCATCGATTCGGGAGGGAGCCGATGTCGGCAAACCGGTGGCGTCCGAAGGAACCGCGTCGCAAATCAAGCTGTTCGAAGAGATCGCCCATCGCATCGAACGCATGTCGTGATGATAACCGTTTGTCTAAGATAACAGTATCAGATTTGCCTTCTCAATTCAGGCGCGCCTTCACACCGCACAGACGAAATTCCCTCGCGAGTATCCGTTTCTAACGCGCTATCACTCTTGCGCTTCAGATTTCTGTTAGTTTTTTGTTCATAGTGTCTTGACGTTTGTCTCCCCGGTAGATAAATATGCGCATGTACACGATGCAGACACGTCATGTGAACAGCATGTGGAGAACCGCCGCCTGTCTGACTCACCGTTGTGTGCGACTTACGTTTACCGACATCTCCGATTAGCGCAAATGTGGAAAACAATGTGGAGAACGTGTGGGACGGTCTGCCTCCCTGTCTGCAAAAGTGTGCTGGTTAACAGGTTTGACAGGAGCAAGGATGTTGATAAGCAATCTGCGGGGGATTGAAAGTTGTCCGAAAAGTTAATTAACTCGCCGCAGTGGAATGACTGCCTCGAGTACATGAAACGCCGGATGAAGGAGCAATCCTTCAATATCTGGCTCAGAAATACCAAAGGGGAGCCGAACGGAAATGGAGAATTCAAGGTTGAGGTGGCCAACCAATTTGTGGCCGATTGGATCGGCAGCCATTTCCGCGACTACATCGATGAAGCCTTTGTCGAAGTCCTCGGCAAAAAGTATGAGTTGGTGTTTGTCTGCTCGGGCCACGCGGAGCTGGTCGACCAGGTGGCGCATAGATTTCGCCAAACCGGAACCGGCTGCGGCCAGAGGAAACGGCCATTCCCAGCATCACAACCTCAACCAGCGGTACACCTTCCATTCGCTGGTGGTGGGAGATTTCAACCAGTTTGCCTGTGCCGCCGCCATGGCGGTCGCGGAAGGTCCGGGGATGACTCGCTACAATCCGCTGCTCATTTACGGCGGAACCGGCCTGGGTAAAACGCATATTGCCCAGGCGATCGGGAATCATATCCTCGACAACTACCCCGGCAAACAGGTGATGTACGCTACTTCGGAAAAGTTTACCTCCGATTTCATCGCGGCCATCAGCGACCGAACCACACCCGGATTCGCCAAGCAGTACCGGGACGGCGATGTCCTGATTATTGACGACATCCAGTTCTTCACGGGAAAAGAATCAACCCAGGAACAGTTCTTTCACACCTTCAACGCTCTGTACCACTCGGGGAAGCAGATCATTCTCACTTCGGACCGCCCCCCAAGGAGATCAAAGGACTGGAGGAACGATTGTTGTCACGGTTCAATATGGGTTTGGCGACCGACCTCCAGGCTCCGGACCTGGAAAATCGGACCGCCATCATTCTGAAAAAGCTCGAGGCGGAAGGAATCGCAATACCGGAAACAGTCGTGACTTACATCGCCGACAATGTGACTGCCAATGTCCGGGATTTGGAAGGGGCGCTTATCCGGATATTAGCCTATGCCTCGCTCAAGAAGACTCCGGTAGATCTTGAGATGGCCCAAAAAGTTCTGGCCGATATCATCGGCAAGCGCAAGAAGGAAGTGAGCATAGAGCAAATTCAGAAGAAGACGGCGGATCACTTTCGGATCGAACCGACCATGATGGTAGCCAAGAAGAAGACCGCCAAGATCGCCCTGGCCCGGCAGGTTGCGATGTACCTCTCGCGCTCGTTGACCGACAGTTCCCTCAAAGCGATCGGCCTGGCGTTTGGAGGACGAGATCATTCAACTGTGATTCATGCCTGTGATCTCATCTCCCGGAAGATGAGCAGTGACCCGAGTTTCCGCGAAAGAATTGACAAGATTTCCGCCGCCCTCTTATATTAACAGATTGTGAACGAGTATGTGGATGCCGGCGTGGACAGGTTCTGATTTGAATGATTTGTGTATAAGCCTGGTTTGTTGTGGATGCGAAACCCGCCGCCATGTGCACACCGTTGACTGCTCCATCACTTGTTTAGTAACTGGGCACTAATAACATAATGATTGCGTCTTTGTATAAATGCCGACTTCTTCACAACTCAACACGCTATATTATTACAATTCCATATATACAGAGTGAAATAATAACTGTGTATGTGGGAAGATTCTGACGGGAGATTGACCTGATGAAATTTTCGGTTCCTAAATCAAAGCTAAGTACGATCCTTCAATCTGTCTTGCAGGTTGTCCCGAGCAAATCAACTTTGCCGATCCTAACCAACCTTCTGGTCGAAGCGCTGGAGAATAAGCTGAAGCTGTCGGCGACTGATCTGGATATGAGTATCACCGGATCGGTGGACTGCAATGTAGCCAAAAAGGGCTCGGTGGCGCTGCCGGCGCGAATTCTGTTTGAGATTATCAGGGAGCTGCCGGAATCGGAGATTACCTTTGAGGCGGTCGGCAATAGGGTGGAGATCAAGATACCGAACGGCTCGTATAAAATCGCCGCCGTGTCGCCGGATGATTTTCCCAAACTCCCGACCGTTAATACCAAGAAAGAGATCAAGGTCGAAGGAACTGATCTGGTAAGAATGATTCGCAAAACCACTTTTGCCTGCTCCACCGATGAAACCAGGCCGGCCCTCAACGGCGTGCTCTGGCAGACCAAAGGGGAGAAGATGCAAATGGTGGCGACCGATGGCCACCGACTGGCCAAAATGTCGGTCGAGAACGCCAAACTCAAAGGGATCAGTGAAGATCTGATTGTTCCCCCCAAAGTCCTGAATCTAATCCCCAAATTCCTTACCGGTGAAAAAGAGCAGGTTGGGTTGATTTTCGGCGAGAACAATATCATCTTCAACCTTGGCGAGACAGTTCTGACTTCGCGGCTGATCGAAGGTCCTTATCCGAATTTCGAGCAGGTGATTCCGGCCACCAACGATAAGAAGATGACCGTATCCAAAGAGGAACTGGCGGGCGCGGTGCGCCGAGTCTCGATTTTATCCAATGCCCTGACGCACCAGGTGCGGTTCTCTATTCGCAAGGGTGCCCTCACGTTAGCGACCAACAATGCCGATGTCGGCGGCGAGGGGCGTGAAACGGTCGACTGCGATTATATCGGCGAACCGGTGGAGATCGGCTACAATGCCATTTATATCACGGATATCTTGTCGCGCATCGATTCCAGCGAGGCGGTGTTCGAGCTGTCATCGCCGATCGCGGCCGGAGTCGTGTATGCGACCGATATCGCCAAAGAAGACTTCCTGTGTTTAGTCATGCCGCTTCGCCTGGCTGAATGATCACATGATGAACCTCGGGTCTGTGCAACCGGCGGGTCGTTGTATCTGCCGGTTGCTGTCTTAATCGCCTATGCTGGTCAAGCAGCTCGCGCTCACCGATTTCAGAAACTTCTCCCGGCTGAATATCGAATTTGTCGACGGCGCCAATGTCCTTTTTGGAGACAATGGCTCCGGAAAGACCAATCTTCTGGAGGCAATCTTTGTCCTCTGTCTTGGCCGGTCACAGCGGCACGTACCGGACGGTGTCCTTGTCCGCGACGGCCAGGAGGTGTACCGTCTTGAAGGGGACGTGTGCGGCGATGGCCGGGAGTTCGAGGTAGCGGTAGCGTATCAGCGGGGTGGTCGCAAAAAAATCACACTTGATGGAGTGCCCAGCCGTCTCACGGAACTTTTTGAGACTTTTTGTGCCGTCTCAGCCGGGCCGGAGGACAGCGAGATCCTCTCCGGAGGACCATCGGTCCGCCGCGGCTTTCTTGACCTCTACCTGTCACAGTACTCGCCGAGCTATCTGGATAATCTGAAAGACTACGACCGCACGCTGGCACAGAAGAATGCCGCCCTCAAATCCGGGATTGACCCGGCCCCGTTCAACCAGTTGCTTGTCCGGATCGGCGCGCGTATCATGAAATCCAGAATGGAATTTATCGCCAGTATGTCTCAGGCCGCGGCAGTACATCATAGGACGATCGCCGCCGGCGAATCATTGTCACTCAAGTACGAACCCTCGGTATCGGTTGATCCTGCCGGGGACAACTTGGCCGAATTTGAAGCGGCATTCGAAAAGAAGCTCGCAGCATACGCTGCGCGTGAGGCCGGCGCCGAGATCGCCCTGGTGGGGCCGCATCGGGATGAAATTCTGATCATGATCAATGGCGAGCCGGCCCGCACCCATGGCTCACAGGGGCAATGGCGCACCGCGGCCGTGTCGTTGAAACTGGCGGTGTACGAACTGCTCATGGAGCGGCGAAAGACACCACCGGTGCTCTTGCTCGATGAAATTTTCGCGGAGCTTGATCCGGGAAGATCAGTCGGCTTGATCAACTCGTTCAAGGGTTTTTCCCAGTTATTCTTGACCACAGCCTCCGAGCCCCCCGAACCGCTCAGGTCCGGCGGGCGACGGTTCAAGATCGCCGCCGGGAGAATTGAGGAGATCGGCTGATGACCGGACTCTGTATCAAAAATGTCCACAAGAGCTTCTCCGGCAAGCAAGTGCTTGAAGACATTTCGTTCGATCTCCCGCAAGGGGAGCTACTGGTGGTACTGGGACCATCCGGATGCGGCAAATCAACTTTGCTCCGAATCATCGCCGGGCTCGAAGCAGCCGACAGCGGCGAAGTTTATATCGATGACCGCCGGGTGGATGAATTGCGTCCGCGGGATCGCAATGTGGCGCTGGTGTTTCAGAATTATTCGCTCTATCCGCACATGACGGTTGAGAAGAATCTGGCTTTTCCGCTCAAAGTCGCCGGCGTTCCCAAGACCGAGATCGTTGAACGAGTGCGCAAGATCGCAGAGCTTCTGGAACTCGGAACCCGGCTTAAGGACAAACCGGGGCAACTCTCCGGCGGACAGCGCCAGCGAGTGGCGCTCGGAAGAGCGATTATCCGGGAGCCTTCGCTGTTTCTTCTGGACGAACCGCTGTCCAATCTCGATGCTGACCTTCGGACGCGAATGCGCCAGGAAATCGTCAGACTTCAAAAGACCCTGAAGAAGACGATGCTTCACGTCACTCATGACCAGGTCGAGGCGCTGACGATGGCGGATCGCATTGCCCTGCTGCACGACGGCAAGCTGGTCCAGCTGGGATCGCCGGAGGATCTGTATCGCAAGCCGGCCGACACATTTGTCGCCGGTTTTATCGGGCATCCCAAAATCAACTTGGTGCAAGCCGATCTGGTCGATGGGAGGACGGTGCCGTTTGGATTATCGGCACGCTCCGATTTCAAATCGAATCAGGTTATCCTCGGGATCAGACCGGAGTCGGTAGAGCTGTCGAGTGCTGGGCCGTTCGAGGCGACCGTGGAGAGCTCTGAATATCTTGGGGATGAGTATATCGCCTCATTGAAATTCGGAGACAAGCTGCTGACTGCATCGCAATTGCCGACAGAACCGGCCGACGGCTCCAGGGTGCGTTTTGGCCTCAAGCAGGACGAAATCTTGTGGTTCGACGCCGGCACCGGTATTCGACTTGCTCGATAGTCATTTCAATCTCTGACACCTGGGACAAAAGTGCGCCGAGCGTGCGCCAATTTTTTGGCGCACCAGCGGCCGCCCGCAAAACCGGCACGGTTCCCCTTCGTGACCGTACGCCTTCAGCATGTTCTGAAATCTCCCCGACTGGCCATTCACCCCGGTGTAGCTGGCGACCGATGTTCCATTAAGTTTGATCGCCCGCTTAAGAATTTTCTGAATATTGCGGCGCAGTTCTTCGAGTTTCTTCGTCGAGAGCGAATTGGTCAGCCGTTTCGGATGAATCCGGCTGACATGCAGAGATTCATCGGCATAGATATTTCCAATCCCGGCCAGGAACGATTGATCCAGTAGGGCGGCCTTAATCATGCGGGGACGGTTTCTGAACAGCTTGATAAATTCTCCGGCTGAAATTTCCAGCGGCTCGGGACCGAGTTCTTTGAGGCCGCTTTGATGCCAGAGTTCGTCATTGCGGTAAATGCGAAGGCGGCCAAAACGCCTGTAATCGTTGAAGCGGAGATGGCGGTGATTTTCGCTAGTGTCCGACGGGAGGGGAGCAAAATCGAAAATTACCAGGTCATGCTTTTCGTCTGGCGCCAAGGTCTCTTTCCAAAAGAAATGCCCGGTCATTTTAAGATGGGCCCAGAGAGTGATATCGTCCGAGAGCGCGATCAGAATATTTTTGCCGCGGCGGGTGACGCCCAAAACAGTTCGGCCGGAGAGGATCTGCTCGAACCGGGTGCGACCGAAAGAACGGCTGACGACGGTCGATGCTTTTGGAGCTCTGAGAGTGACCCGCGCGATCGTGCGGCCCACGATCGTATCGCGCAGGCCTCTGACTACGGTTTCGACTTCTGGGAGTTCAGGCATGGCGGGAGTATAGGGGGTTAGGGGGATGCGGACAAGCCGGCGGTGCCGGTTGGTTCGCCAGATAGTATCTGGACTGATATGCTCTGCACATTCACAATGCGATAGTTGCTGGGGTCCCAAGGCTTAGCTTGAAATCCCTGGCCCGTATTAGCCTTCTCCAAATGGGTTCGTTTTCCGGCATCGCCGGTTAGTCGCGTCGCGGCTTTGTGATGAGCGAACTGCCGTAATCCCAACAGCTTTGATGAAATACCAGAGGCCGAACTGCGTTTGCCAAAATGGGTTCGTTTTAGACGGACAGTGTCCGTTGAATTGCTTCGCACATTCACAAGACGATCGGTGCTGGGGTCTAAAGGCTGGTGTTGAGACCCCGGACCCGTACTGGCACTTTGAAAATGGGTTCGTTTTAGACATTCAATAAATTTTGGGCATCTCCTCTGATTGAGGAAACGCGAGGATGTGACTCTGGATTGAGTCTGCCTGGAGCTATGGGGTCTAGTGTCTTTCACTCATATAGGGGGGGCGGGATCAGAATCACCAGCGATTTACTAGTGAAATTGTAGAAAGCAGGAGGGGGCGCCTTGTGCTTCAAGGGGTTAGGGCCATTACATCTAGTCCTTCAGAGCAAAGTTTACCGCGGCGGTACAGTGGATCAAGGTGGTGTCAAAAGTCGGGATACTGCAGTCCGATGGTTTTAGTAGCATCGGGATTTCGGTGCAGCCGAATATGACACCCTCAGCTCCGGAGTTCTGAAGTTGGGCGATGATGTCCAAGTAGCGGTGTTTGGTCTGGTCGGAGAAGATTCCGATCCCCATCTCGTCAAGAACCGAATTATGGATGAACTGGCGATCTTCGGTTTCCGGAATGATGGTTCGGAGCCCGTGGGCGGTCAGTTTCTCGCGGAAAAACTCGCGCTCCATAGTGAATTTGGTGCCGAGCAGGGCAACGGTCTTGATATTGTGCCGGGAGATTTCGCGAGCGGTTTCTTCGGCGATGTGAATCAGCGGAATCCTGATCTTACTCTGGACTTCGGGGGTAACCAGGTGAGGGGTGTTGGCACAGAAGAGGATGGCATCGGCGCCGGCCGTCTCGAGGCGCCGTGCGATTCCTCCGAAGCGGTTGAGGACTTCCAGCCAGCCGCTGGGATCATCGGGGGGACGGAATTCCTCAAAATTCACCGAGTAGAGCAGGATTTTGGCCGAGTTTAGGCGGCCGAGCCGCTGGTTGATCTGGGTATTGATGATCTTGTAGTATTCGACCGTGGAGAGCCAGCTGGTTCCGCCGATCAGACCGAGGGTTTTCATGATAGCCGAGTCCTTGCGTTTGCGGAGTTATTCAGGAGTTGTACGGAGAAATGAGGGACGGGTTGCAGAGGGGAGCAGGGATGGGATTACTTGAGGACCAGCATCTTGCGGGATTGCACAAATTCGCCGGCCTCGAGTCGATAGAAATAAACGCCGCTGGCCACCGACTTCCCGCGAGAGTCGGTGCCATCCCAGAGAATCCGATAATGTCCTGCTACCTGATGCCTGCCAACAAGGTCGGCTACTTTTTGGCCCAAGGAGTTATAAACCGTGAGAGACACCTGAGAGCCCCTCGCGATAGAATACTCGATAATGGTAGAGGCGTTGAATGGGTTTGGATAGTTGGGGGAAAGAGAGAAATTCGCAGGGATGCCTGGCCGGTCACTTACATCGGTGGCAGTCGAATCTGACAGGATATACTCGGACAGAGCACCTCCGGTTACGACGACATATCTTGGCAACCCGTCTGTGAGTGGGTACATCCATCGGCCGGCACCAGTCGGAATCGGCCCGGTGCTGTCGACAATCGCTATTGTAGAGGCGTCGGCGAAGAGGAATTTGCCGTTGCCACTCAGAAGAAACCGGCCGGGGTATCCGGGATGAAAAAGAAACTGGGCCCCGAGCAGAGGACGTGTCTGCTCGATTTCCCACACTCGGCTGATGGAATCCGGTGTTTCAACTCTGAACAGGATGAGCGAATCGGTTTCAATCGGCGCACAGACCGGAAATCCGTCAAAGAACTTGTGGTAGGTGACCAGAATGTTTGGATGGGCGCTATCTCCGAGGATCGGTCCAAGAGCGAGCACGCTGAATAAATTCTGATTGGAAATTCGATTACTGTTGCAGTACGACTGGTCGTTTTGTCCAAGCGATGCGCCGATGGAACCATCGGAGCGAAGATGTACCGGAGCGTTAAACGCCTCAAAATTGGACGGGCACGGGGAAAAGCAATGCAGATCGAAGAACCAATAGCGAGTAGGCAAACCCAGCAAGTGTCCATCAGAGAGCCGTAAAGTATCAAGGCGCGTGAAAAAAGACCCGTTCCGCCAGGCACGTACCGCGGGAAATGAGTGATAGCCGACCGAATGAGCCGACTCAGTCCACGTGAGATCCCCTTCCATATCCATATTGTCGGCGGTAGAATCGATGGAAGCGATCAACTCATTGTAACCGTCTCCATCCAGGTCCGCGGCATCAAGCAGGCCCGCCGCAACCCCCAGCGGCCCCTGGGGTCCACTGACCGACGTGAGAAAGCTATCGCTGGAGGTCCATTGGTATCCCGTCGCGCCGTCGTAAAGACGCAAAATGGCGATGGTGGTGGGAAAGTGGTTTGGCCGGGTTGACAGATATCCCATTACGAGATCGGGGATACTGTCCCGATTGACATCGGCAAACGCCAGCTTCCAGAACGTCATAGTGTCGAGTGGAACAGTTGTAATGATAGAATCGCGGCCAAGGCTAAACAGGGTTACGCTGAGGGAGTCTCTGATCAGAAGATCCGACGAGCCCTTTCGGTCAACATCAACAAAGCGGATTTCCTGAATTCGCCCTTGAACCGGAGGGATCTGAAAGGAGTGTTCGAGCTTGAATGAGGCACCAGCATAAGCTGATTGCCACACTAGAAGTAGAGAGACAATTGCGACGCCTGCGAATTCCCCGAACAACTTCATGTCATGCTCCGCCTTAAGGGGAATATATGAGTTTGGAGCCGCGTGTCAATGATCGATTATCAGTACGCCCCTTTGTTCGGCACGATGCAGATGAACTCGAATTCTTCGCCGTATGGGTTCTCGAACTGGTGTTCGGTGTTCGGCGGGACGAAGGCGAAATCCTTTTCTTCGAGTTCGTACACCCGGTCGCCGATCCGAAGCTTGCCGCGCCCCTTCACGACATAATTGATATGTTCCCAATCGTGTTGGTGGCGCGGGGTGAAGCCGCCGGCTTGAAGGCGGAAGACGCGCAGAGTGTGGTTTTCCCAACCTTCGGCCGGGCCGATGACATTGGCTTTCTGGGTGTCTTTGACTCCCGGCATCGTGACCGGGGCGAGTTTCATTTCACGGTATTTGATAACGGGCATAGAGACCTCCGGGGAGAATATAGGTGGCGGAGATGAGGGCAACAAGTGCGGATTGACAGGGGGATGATTGGGCTTCGACTCCGTTCGACCTGGCGGCCGGAGCGGACTTGAAACTCACTCTCCGTTACCTACCGTGGTTCTCGTCTCCGCTCGAACCGACGAGCCTAAGGCTTGGGCTGAAGCTAGTGTCGGGCGCTCATCCCGCCTGGAGCCGGGAATTCGGTCCGACCAACACAAACTTACAGATCGTTGCCTTCTGTGGTTCTCGTTCCCGCTCGAACCGACCAGACCGTGTCTGGACTGGATCGCTTCGCGCATTTACAACAAGAGTCGTGCTGAGAAGACGCAACATGGTACTGATCCGAGTGACAGATTGCGACGTCCCGTCTTTGGCTAAGTTATGTGTGGACGGGGCTCGGAATGACGAAATATTCATCGGGCTTCATCTCCGCTCAGCCCGACGGATTTTTATCTCTCGGACATCCTTTGTCGTCGCACTGACTCCAGCTGCAAGCGGAGTCGAAATGCGACAAGTTCGCGAGGAGCGAAACTGCCCGTGGTCATTCAGTAGTCATAGCGAGCGGAGACGAACCATGAGCCATGTCGCCTGGGCTGGTTGGGCGCTTGGCGGCAGACGGGCCGGGGCTTGCCGTAACCACTGGCCTTCCGGACATTTCCAGCGTATAATTCTCACTAATGACACTCGTACTTATCTCGATGGAGACCGTGTGAAACTATCGTACCTGGCCGTGATATTGCTCCCCCTTTTGGGGGTCGCCGCCCTCTCTCAAACCACCAAGAAGTCCGCCAAAGCGCCGGCCAAAGCACCGGCCGTGGGTTCTCCGGAATGGGTGGTCCGGGAATACTTTGTCGATCCCAATCCGCCGAGCCTCCTCCCGTACATGAGTTCGGATTTTGGAACCAAATTCGGGGATACGACTTTCGGCGCCTCGGTCCCGTCGGGGGTGGTAGTGACCTATCGATCGCTTCAGGCCGACTCCGCTTCGAGAATCTATGCGGTAACGGCGCGGTACGGGACCGATGTTCGCGACATGTATTGTTACCTGGAACTGCAGGGGACAGCCTGGAAGATCGCCGCCATACACTGGCTGCCGGCATATGACACCTATGCCGACGATATCAAGGCGATCAAGGCTACCACCGCGATGACCGATTCTCTCCAACTCGAATTGACCATGAAAGAGCTGACAATTTCCAGCGATTCCGCCTTGACCCGTCACTTTCTCAGCCACAAAAAGGTGTTCGACTCGCTGGCCAAAATTACGAGTACGTACAAAGGGCTGTTCCTACTCCTGACGCGCTGCAGCGATTCCGGGTTTGCCCCGGAGCAAGGGGGAGTCTACGCCAAGGTCTGTCCGCTCATGCACGCCGCTTCGGTCTGGGGCATTATGCACGGAACACAGGACTGCCCGGCCGGCACGTTTTTCGACGTCGGCGAAATGCGAGAGAATATGGTTGGTTTCCTGTATGTCCCGCAGGGGACTCCTGTCCCGAAAATGAGCTCTGACCACATTTACCTGATCGACAAAATCGCCCCCAATTGGTATTTGTACAAGATGGGCTGAGCCGTAAAGCACTCCGGGCCACAATGTGATTGCCAATTCCTGGAATCAGCATAATTGTTGGGATATGAAAGAAACAAGAAAGCTACAAGATCTAGTCTCAGTCGGGCCGAAAACGGTGGAAGATTTCGCGCTTCTGGGCATCACTAAAGTCGAGCAGCTGAAGGGTCAGTCCGCCGACCACCTGTACGGTCAATTGTGCCGGAAGAAAGGGATGAGGATCGATCCCTGCCAGCACGATGTTTTCCGGGCCGCCATCGAGCAGGCCAAAAACCCGAGGCTACCACGGGAAAAATGCCAGTGGTGGTACTGGTCGAACGTCCGCAAGGGTTCGGCCAGGTTGTCGCGGACCGGTCGGTAGTCTGCGGCCAGCGCTTTCCGGAAATCTCATCGGCGGCTACGGGCGGAAAACTGGCAAAATTTAAGCTGGAACCGACCCCGCAGGCTAGTGTATCATCCCCATGATCTAAAACCGAACCAACCCGGAAAATCCGGGGAAAAAGAAGTTACTCAGGAGGATGACAGGTGAAGAAATTCTTAGTTCTGCTGGCGGTTCTAGCCCTTGGGTTCACCGTGGCGGTGGCCCAGGACAGTACCAAGGCCGTCGAGAAAGCGGCCGCCAAGGTTGACAGCGTCAAAACGGCAACCACGGCAAAGGCTGATACCGCCAAAGCGGCCGGAGTTACTAAAGTGAAAGGTACGATGGACAAAAAGAAAACCGCCGCCAAAAAGACTGCGGCCAAGGCTGAGGCCTGGATCACGACCAAGAGCGGTCTGAAATATCGGGACATCAAGGTCGGCACCGGCGCCGAAGTCACCATGGGGAGTACTCCCTCGGTTGATTACACCGGCTGGCTCTGGGTGAATGACGCCAAGGGGACACAGTTTGACAGCTCCAAGGGAAAACGCCCCTACCCGGTGGCGAATATCGGCCATGGCCAGGTTATTGCCGGTTGGAACGAAGGTTTGATCGGTATGAAGACCGGCGGCATCCGCGAGCTTCTAGTCCCGCCGTCCCTTGGTTATGGCGCCCAGGGAATGGGACCGATTCCACCGAACGCAACCATGCTGTTTGAAGTAGAAATAGCGAACGTTACAAAATAGTATCCGGAGCCATAGCCGGATGCTGAAGACGCCCGATCGCCGGGCGTCTTTCTTTTGCCTACAAGCCTCTTATCCGTTGATTCGGGTGATTGACGGCTCTGCCAACCGCCGCTCCGGTGATCAGTACCCTCTCGGGACCCAGATGTTTTTGACTGAAATGATCTCGGCTTTGTAGCCGAACTGCAGCGGCTCAACCGATTCGGTGTAGAGAAAAATTCCCTTATAGTTGGTCAGATACTGATTTTTCTTTTTCCAGAACCCGCCGATTCCGGCGACCACGGTAAACTGCTCCAGCCGTGAGACCAGCCGGAGAAACTCCTGCGGGTCGATATTGACGATCGGCCCCATGGCTTTGGTGGCCCGAGCCACGGCATGAGCCGCCGCCCCTTCAGCGCCGCCGGTGGATACTGCTGACATAATCTATTCCTCGTTTCAGTCGGTCAGTTTGACCATTTCCGCGACTTTTTCCCGAAAGCGATCCAGGGTCGCCATCACCGGTTCGGGACGGGTCATGTCGATACCGCAGATTTTCAGAAGCTCAATCGGGTAGTCCCGTCCGCCGGAAGAAAGCATTTTGAGATATTTTTCGATAATGCCGCTCTCGCCGTTCAGGAATTTGGTCAGGATCGCCTGAGAGGCGGCGTACGACGTGGCGTACTGATATACGTAATACATGTTGTAGAAGTGTGGAATTCGCGACCACTTGAGAGGCGTGAATTCATCCATCGTCAGATCAGGCCCGTAATACTGCCGAGTCAGGTTTCCCCACAATTCGGTCATGAAATCGGGGGAAAGGGCTTCCCCTTGCTCGACCCGGTTGTGGATCGCCAGTTCGAACCGGGCGTACATCACTTGGTGGAAGAAAGTCCCCATGGTGTTGTCCAGATATCGGTTGAGAAGGTAGAGGCGGCGGTTCTTGTCGGCCGCTTTCTCCAGAAGCAGAGCCAGCAATAATCCCTCGTTCAGGGTCGAGGCCACCTCGGCGACAAAAATCGAGTACTGGGCCTTCTGGTACGGCTGGGTGGCATTGGACAAATGGCTGTGCATGGCGTGCCCCATTTCATGCGCCAGAGTAAACATATTGTCTACCGTGTTATTGTAGTTCATCAGGACATAGGGATGCACCGAGAAATTTCCCCAGCTATATGCGCCGCTCCCCTTCCCTTCGGTCTCGAAGACATCCACCCAGCGCGAACCAAATCCTTTGCTCAATACTTCGCGATACTTGTCCCCCAACGGCTTGACGGCGTCGAGCACGCCGCTGACCGCGTCATCATATTTGACTTCGGCATCAGCCTGCGGAAAGAGCGGGCACATCATGTCGTAGGGGTGAAGCTGGTCCAGTCCAAGGATCTTCTTTCTCGCGGCGGTATAGGCATGCAACGCCGACAGGTTGGCTTCGGTCGTGTCCAGGAGCGCATGGTAAACCGGGACCGGAATGTTGTTGGCGTCGAGCGCGCGATGCAGACAGCTGTCGTACTTCCGCACCCGGGTATAGAAGACATCTTTGTTGACCGATGCTGAAAGAGTCGCACCGATGGTATTCACATGCTGTTTGTAGGAAGAATAGAAGGCGTCGTTGGCGTCCCGGCGGATGCGCGGGATGGAAGAATCAATGAACTTGGCATAACGCTGCTTCGTCAGTTTGACCTCATTGCCGTTTTCATCGAGAATCGACGGATAGGTCATATCAGCGTCATCGAGCATAGTGAACACAGTGTCCGGGCCGCGCGCCATCAGCGAAGCCATTGCCAGCACTTCTTCCACTTCGTGCGTGCGGACATGCGCTTTCGACCGGATCAAATCTCTGAAATAGAAATCGTAGGCATCCCGCTTGGGAAACTGCGGCTCCATGGCGAGTAATTTGGTTTCATCCATGGTGATCAGCTCGGGCTCAACGAAACTGAAAGCGGCATTGGCCTGCGAGCCAAGCATCGCCGACCGCTCGGACATTTCCTGATACTTTGATACCCGGTTATCCAGATCCTTGTGCAGGTAGGCGTACTGGTGGAGATTCATCAAAAGTTTCCCCAGCGCGCTATGGAGTTCGAGACATTCAAACAAGACCTTGGCCGATGAGGCCAGTTTCCCCTGAAAATCAGCGGCCCGGGCCACCCACCCCTGAGCCTTGGCATAATCCGTTTCCCAGGCTTCATCTCCGGGATAGATATCAGTGAGATTCCAGGTGTATTTCGGGTCAATCGCTTCCCGCCGGGGGATAGCCGGGGTGGTATTTGAGCTTGTGGCCATGAAGGTCCTTTAGATACGGGGTTCTACTGAGTCAAATATGGAGTAAATAAAAGTCTGGCGCAAGGCGGTAGTGGCGAAGCCTTCCCAAGTCAGGTCTGCAGAACGCTCTTGTCAGTAATACTCTTTTGCCAGTTCTGAGACCCAACCAGGCTGGCGAATCTCCTCGCGCGGGAGAAACTCCCTAAAGACCGGCTTGATATCAAGCACCGGGGTGCCGTCGAGGGCGTCAAGACCTTGAACCGTCAGAACCCGACCCTCCCGCTTGACTAGCCGGGCGATCGACAGGCCGATCTGGTTGGGGCGAAGCCGGGCCCGATGTGCGAAGATGCCGACTTTGGGCCAGGCCGGGTTATTGCGCGGGTGACGAGCTCCCCAGATAACTTCTTCTGCCTTGATCTGGTTCATATGGAAGACAATTTCCAGATGCGAGAAGGTTTCTATGCCATCCAGGGAATCTTCCGGAATGTCCGGCAAAAGCGTGATGGTCGACATTACCTTCCCCCAGTGGTCATCCTCGTGCACGGTTCTCTCACACCGGACCGTAGCGATTGGGCTGAGGCTGATCATAAGACTTCTCCTTCGGCGGTTATTTGACGCGGGTCGCCGGAGTGTCCCGTCCACCCTGGTGAATCACCAGGCTGGCCGCTCTGCCGGCGGCATCTTTCACAAAAGTAATCTGGGCATCTACAGCTTTATAGAAGAATTCGGTTTCGCTCTTGGGAAAGATCTCGAGCTCTGACTGGTTCGTAATCTGAGCGAACAGATTATCCCCCTTGCGTCGGATGTCGATCATCACCAGCGGAACCAATTGGTAGGTCCCCACCAGGGCCTCGAATTTCGACGGATCAACTTTGGCCACCGACGGCGGCTGGAGCAACAAATCGGCGAGTTTTCCGAATACGCGCTTGGCGGTCGTGGTCTGACCGTTCTGGTAGATTCTATGCTCGATAACGTTGCCGGCGCTGTCCCGGATGAAATCAAGGGTGACCGAGTTGTCGAAATCATAGTAGAAGCGGTCCTTGGATTCGGGATACAAAAGCCGGGCCGGGCCGCCGGTGCGAAGCGCATACAACGTGTCCCCTTCGCGTTTAATCAAGCGGTAGACACTGGGAGCGATTTCATACGCTCCCACATAGTCGGCCAGCAGTGCCGGATCGATCTTACCGGGCGTCTTGTTGACCGGAATCGAATACGGCTGGTGGAACATGATCGCGGCCAGGTTGGCCGAAATCAAGCCTTCGGCCAGGCCGCCATTATTGCTGAACATCACGATACAGAGGCTGTCCTTGACGAAGCGCTGAAAACCGGACACGAATCCGTCGATCGCCCCGTTGTGCCAGATTCGGTTGTGGCCATAAATCGTATCGATCAGCCAGCCGTAGCCGTAGTTTTCGAGATTCGGAGTCCACATCTGCTTTAAATCCTCTTGCGAGAGGATTTTGTTGCCGTACAGCGCCTGATCCCAGATCAACATGTCACCGACCGTGGAATAGAGCGCCCCGGCCCCGAACGGTACCGTCGGATCGACCTTGATCGCCGGCTTCAATTTTCCAGTGGAGTCCGGTTCATAGCCGATCGCGAGCGGTGTGACACTGTAATCCATATAGCCGCTGTTCTTCATCCCGAGCGGATCGAAAATGTGTTTGCGAAGGTAGCCGGCGTAGGTTTCACCGGAGACTTTCTCGATGATCAATCCGAGTATTATATAGCCGGAATTGCTGTAGGCGAACTGCGCCCCCGGCACAAACTCGAGGGGCATGTTTTCAAATCGCTTGAGAATCTCTTTTGGATCGGTCGGCGTGGAACGCATCGGCATATAGGCGGGTAGGTCGGTGAAGTTGGGGATACCGGAAGTATGCGTGAGTAAGTGGCGGATGGTGATCTTGTCCCCGGTTTCTTTGGGATAGTCGGTCAGATACTTGGTGATTGGATCGCTCAGGTGCAGTTTCTTTTGAGCCGCAAGCTGCATGATGGCTGTGGCGGTGAATTGTTTGGTGATCGAACCGATCAGAAACTTGGTATCGACGGTGTTGGGCAGCTTCTTGTCCAGATCGGCCATTCCAAACGCTTTGGCGTACAGAACCTTTCCGCCCTGTGCCACCAGGACTGCGCCGGTGAATTGCCGGACCTCCTGCGCCGCCTTAAGATATTGATCGAGCTTCTGCTCGAGGGTCGGCATCGCCGCCCGGCTGAGCCCGGCGAACAACAGCTGCGCGAACAAGAATATTGATGAGATCAGGACGAATTTTCGAAAGCCACGGCGAAGCATCTTTCCTCCGATATACTACAGGCGGCAACCCATAGGTTGTCGCCTGCATCTAATCTGTTGTTTGAGAATATACGCGCTCGAAGACGGGAATTCAATCGGGCGAGGGCCAGGGTTCGTTACCAGAACCCGATCCGGCTACACCATGATCGTTTCTTCGCGCTTGGCGCCGGTGGAGACCAGGCAGATGGTCACTCCCAGATCTTTCGCGATATAGTCCAGATACTTCCGCGCTTTTTCCGGCAGCGATGAAAACTTGGTCATGCCGGTGGTGTCCGCCTGCCATCCGGGGACAGTTTCATAGACCGGTTTGGCAATCGCCAGCTCCGCCAGATCGAGCGGAACTTCGCTCCGCTTTTCGCCATGAAGTTCATAGTGCGTGCAGACTTTGATCTCGGCAATATTGTCCAGTACGTCGAGCTTGGTGATGGCAATCGAATCGACCCCGTTTATCCTGATCGCATGGCGCAGCGCGACCAGATCAAGCCAGCCGGTGCGGCGCGGGCGGCCGGTAGTGGCACCGTATTCATCCCCCTGTACCCTAATCTGCTCCCCCATGGCGTCCACAAGCTCAGTTGGGAATGGTCCGGCGCCGACTCGTGTGGAATACGCCTTGACCACTCCGACGACTTCGTCAATCATCTTCGGCCCAATACCGAGTCCGGTCAACGCACCGCCGACGGTTGTGTTGGACGAAGTTGCGAACGGGTAGGTTCCCAGATCGACATCCAGCATGCTTCCTTGCGCCCCCTCATACAGAATGCACTTCCCCTCTTTCTTCGATTGGGCCAGAAACAGGGAGACATCGATAAGCATCGGTCTGACCAGCTCGACCAGCCCGAGCAGTTCGCGATAGGTCCGATCCAGGTCGGCCCGCTCATCGGATGATCCTTCCAGATATCGCGCCTTGATGACCCGCTGGAATTCCAGCCGATGTTTGAGTCGGTCCGGATTAAACAGATCGATTACCCGGATACCGTGCCGGGAGACTTTGTCGACATAGGCGGGGCCGATCCCGCGCATTGTGGTACCGATCGAAGATGTCCCGCGATTTTCCTCATCGACTGCGTCAATCAGTTTGTGATACGGCAGGACCAAATTGGTCGCCGGGGACAGGAATAGCCGTCCCTGATAACTTATGCCGTGCTTGACCAGAAACTCCAGTTCTTCCTTGAATCCGAACGGATCGAGCACCACGCCGTTGCCGATCACGCATTTCTTGCCGGGCTGGATGATCCCGGAGGGAATCAGGTGCAGTACATATTTTTTTCCATCGACCACCAGGGTATGTCCGGCGTTGGCGCCTCCCTGGAACCGGGCGATAATGTCGGCCTCGGCCGCGAGCAAATCGACAATTTTCCCTTTGCCCTCATCCCCCCATTGACATCCGATCACCACTCTGTTTTTCGACATATCGTCATCGCCTTTCAGCGTTACTGTATTCATGGATCAAAGCCGAGATTGAAGCGGCCAGTTCTTTGCGGCCAATTCCGCTCAGGGCTGAGAACGGCATAGCCGGTACGCCGAGTCCGGATTCAATTTGCTTTACTTTCCGATTGAGCTGGTCACGGTTTACTTTGTCCGCCTTGGTGACCACCACCATGCAGGGGAGACTGCGCGAGGCCAGCCATTCGAGCATCTGCATGTCTTCTTCGGTCGGTTCGCGGCGCGGATCGATCAGCAGAATTAAACCAGCCAGATGTTCCCCTTTGAGAAGGAATTGTTCGATCAATTCTCCCCAGGTTGCCCGAATCGTTTTAGAGACCTGGGCATAGCCGTACCCGGGCAAATCAACCAGGTAAAAGTTCTCGTTCATCAGGAAGAAATTGAGCGCCCGGGTTTTTCCGGGGGTCGAGGAGACTTTGGCCATATTCTTCTGACCGACGATGCGGTTCAGAAGCGAGGACTTCCCGACATTGGAACGCCCGGCCACGGCGATGCGGGGAAAAGAATCTTTGGGGAGTTGCGCCAGGGCGTAGAACGAACCGACAAACCGGCAGTTGAACTGGGTGGATTTGGTTGTTCTTTTCCGGGGGGTGTTGGTATGGTCGTTAGATCGTTCCCTTGGCCGTACGGTCATGCGACCCGGGCCCCCGTGCGATGCATCTGTTTTCCCTTGGCGGACAACTTGGGGGAGCGGACCATCGCCAGATTAAGCACCTGGTCGACATGGGTCACAAAATTCAAATGCAATCCTTCGAGCAATTCCGCGGGAAGCTCGGTCAGGTCTTTCTTGTTACGCTCCGGAAGAATGATCTTGGTAATTCCCTGCCGCTTGGCGGCGAGAAGTTTTTCGTTCAGTCCACCGATCGGGAGAACATCACCGGTCAGCGTGATTTCGCCGGTCATGGCAATATCGGTCTTCACCGGGATATTGGTGAGCGAGGAAAGGATTGCGGTCACCAGCGTGACCCCGGCCGAAGGCCCTTCCTTGGGGACGGCCCCTTCGGGGATGTGAACGTGCAATTCAAGCGTCTCGAAGAAATCTTCCTTAAGCCCATAGGCGTGCGCCTGGCGACGGATAAAAGCCAGCCCGGCGGTGGCCGATTCCTGCATCACATCACCGAGAGACCCGGTCATGGTCAGTTTGGCTTTCCCCCGCATCGGTGCAACTTCAACCGGAAGCACCTCTCCGCCCAGTTCGGTCCAGGCCAGTCCGACCGCGTAGCCGACTGTCGGCTTGGTCTTGATGGTCGTGTGAACATATTTTCGCGGGCCGAGGTAAGCGGCAATTTTGGAGACCGGTACTGTGGTCTTCCGGGCCGCTTTTCCTTCCGCCATCGAGACGGCAATTTTCCGCAGGACACTTGAAAGCTGGCGTTCCAGTTCGCGCACACCGGCTTCGCGGGTATAGTACCGGATGATCTCAAAAATGGCTTCGTCTTTGACTTCGACCTGGGTTTTCTTGAGACCGATCTCTTCAAGCTGCTTGGGCATTAAATAATCCCGCCCGATAGAAGCTTTTTCGAAATCCAGATACCCCGGAAGGTGAATGATCTCCATTCGGTCCCGGAGCGGGGGAGGAATGGTCTGCATCGAGTTGGCGGTCGTCACAAAGAGCGTTTTGGAGAGATCGAATTCGACCTCGAGATAATTGTCATAGAAAGCGTTGTTCTGTTCCGGGTCGAGCACTTCAAGCAAAGCTGCCGCCGGGTCCCCCCGAAAATCTTTGCCGATCTTGTCGACTTCGTCCAGCAGAAAAACCGGATTGGCCGCCTCGGCCTTTTTGAGCGACTGGATAATTCGTCCCGGCATGGCTCCGATATAGGTGCGGCGGTGTCCGCGGATTTCCGCTTCGTCATGAATCCCGCCGAGCGACATCCGGACGAATTTCCGCCCGAGCGCGCGGGCGATTGAACGGCCTATCGAGGTCTTGCCCACTCCGGGGGGGCCGACCAGACAGAGAATCGGTCCTTTGACCTTGCCTGAGAGTTTTATGACCGCCAAATGTTCGAGTATCCGCCGTTTTGGTTTGGTCAAACCGTAATGATCGTTGTCGAGAATCGTCTTGACCTGGTGGAAGTCGGTCCGGTCGTCGGTCGTGTAAGTCCAGGGGAGCGCCAGGAGCCATTCCACATATGACCGTACGACTCCGGCTTCGGCCGAGAACGGGTGCATTTTGGATAGTTTCTTGAGTTCCTCTTCCGCTTTGGATTTTACTCGAATCGGATAGTTTCCCTTTTCGAGACGGGTCATGAGGTCCTCGACCTCGGCGCTGCCGTCTTCAAGCTGCCCCAGTTCATCCTTGATCGCTTTGAGCTTTTGCTGGAGGTATGCTTCGCGATGCCCCTTGGAGATCGAGTCTCTAACCGAGCCGTCGATTTTTTCTTCGATCCGAAGAATCTCAATCTCTTCTTTCAACAGGTCATAGAGAATGCGGAGCCGCTCTTTCACCGCCAGAGCTTCAAGCAGCCGCTGCTTTATTTCGATCTTATGCATCACCTGGGCGGCAATCGTATCGGCCAGTTGCTGGTATCTCTCGATCGCCGCGACCGACACGAGAACTTCATCCGGTATCCGGCGATTGAGCCGGACATATTCGGTGAACAGTTCCGAGGTTGAGCGCGAGAGCGCTTCAGTCTCACGGTCTTTGGGATCCTCTTCCGGAGGAATTATCTGAAGCTTGGCGCTCAGGAAGCTGCCGGATTTGGAAATATTGACGACTTCAGCCCGCGCGATTCCTTCCACCAGCACTTTGAGCGTGCTGTTGGGCATTTTCATGACTTGAAGAATTCGCGCGACCACGCCGATCGTGTAGAGATCACTTGGTTTGGGATTGTCAGTGGAGGCTGATTTCTGGGTGACCAGAAACATCTGCTTGTCCTGGACCATTGATTCCTGGAGTGCGTTGATGGTCATTTTCCGCCCGATCAAAAGCGGATAAATCATGTGTGGAAAAATCACCACATCGCGCAACGGGATCACCGGAAGAACATGCCGGATATCGATATCTTCAGTGTTGTGTCTAATTTTCATAGTGGTACTCAATATCGCTCATCGGGGACAAGATACGGAAATTGAGGGCGGACGCAAACCGCTTTCGCGCGGTCGACGTAAACGATTACTGGTGATGTGGTTATCCGGTGCGGAGCTACTTCCGAAAAGTGGTGACGGCCCACCAGAGGATAATCAGCAGGAAGGCGATAATTGAGATCACCAGGTAGGCGCGGGGAGACTCGTGTTTTCGGTCGTCCTCTTCAGGAGGATTCTCCACAAACTGCTTGATCTCCTGAAGGGTCACGAGCAGTTCATCGGCGCTCACAAACTGCCCGTCCTTATCAGTGCTGAGAAGTTTTTCCACGAGCAGCCTGGCTTCCGGCGCCAAAACCGCCATACCGGTATTTGACTCTTCCCCCTGGTCGGAGTAGCGGGCTCGCCCAGTGAGCATTTCGTAAAATAGTCCCCCGAGCGCAAAGAAATCGGCATCGGCATCCACCGGCTGCTCCGGTTTCTCCGCGTTCCAGACCGTCACACGCTGCGAGTCAGGTGACTCATCTTCCAGATATCCCGGTCCCAGGGCGGGAAGTCCGTAATCGAGCAACTTGACCGTGCCGGTTCGGTCGACCATGACGTTATCGGTACTGATATGGCCGTGAATCAAACCCTGGGAGTGAAGCTCTTTGATGCCGTCGGTTATCTGGATCGCCAAGTCGAGAAAACGGAAATAGGTCATGGCGCCGCGCTCGATGATTGTCCCGATGCTTTCTCCCTCGATAAACTCGTGGGCCAGACAGACCGCGTCGTCCGTCTCGGATACTTCGTAAAGGGCGGCCAGATTCGGGTGGCTGACATTCACCAAGCGCGTCATCGAGGCTTTGAACAGATCGATCTGGGCGTCATCGGCGAAAACTTCGAAGACGATCTGTTTGAGCACCACGGTCCGGCCGGCCACCGTGTCCCGTGCCCGGTATGACTCTCCATGCGGCCCCTCCCCGAGTTTCTCGATCAGCTCGTAGTGTAGAATCTTCTGGAGTTGCATGGGGAAACAACAAAAGGGTGCGGAGCCCCGGAATCAACTAAAAGAGCACTGCCTCCAGGTAAACGGATCCGCCTGGCGGCCGTCGCCGCGGGACAATGACCGCCCCGGTAATTCTTGACCGGGTCCGGCAATAGTGTTTCTTTCCCGAGGTGTTCCGACCCTTTCGGCCGAGCAACCGGCCGCGTACGGCGCCGTTCTGAGACACAATGAAACAAGCCAATCTTCTTCGTCTCCTGTTATTACTGATCGCGGTCGCTGTCTGTGTGGCCGGCTATATCAGGTATGAGGCATTTCTCCACGATGATGCCTACATATCGCTTCGGTATGTGCACAATTTCCTCGATGGACACGGACTGGTCTGGAATCCGGGGGAACGGGTCGAGGGGTACACCAACTTCCTGCTCGTCTTGTGGGTCAGCCTTCTCGGACGGCTGGGGCTTGATCTGGTTGTTGCGGCCAAAGCGGTCGGCGTCCTGTCTTTTATCCTGCTCAATCTTTTCATCGGGTTACACCTGCGCCGCTATCATGCGCGTCAACACGAGGACCAGTTCCTTTGGCTGATTCCGATCATCGTCACTCTGACCGCCATGCCGCTGATTGCCTGGTCACTGGGCGGATTGGAAACCGTATTGTTCGCATTCCTGAGCACGATCGGCCTCTGGTATTTCGCCGAGTCGCTGGACGGAGACTGCTATCGGGGCGTGATTGCCGGAACATCACTGGGCCTGGCAGCTTTGGCCCGCCCGGAAGGAGTACTGTTTGTCGTTCTGTCCGGTGCGTTCGGGACCATTCTCCTTGTGACGAAGCGTGTGCAAGGTGTGAAATGGCTGGTCGGTTTTTTGGGCTCGTTTCTTTGCATCTATCTGCCGTTTTGGATTTTCGCCCTCTGCTATTACGGTGAACTTCTACCGAATACCTGGTATGTCAAAGGGGATATGAACTTTGAGAAAGTCTGGCGCGGGCTGGTCTATCTCGGAGAGTATTCGCTTTCACTTCCCTGGCTAATTCCCATCCTGATCGCGCTGGTCTTCTGGCTGCTTTTCAAGAGAGCGTTTGATCGAAAATTGGCCTACCTTGGGATCACCGTATTTCTCTATCTGGAATATGTCAAAGCAGTCGGCGGGGATCACATGCCGGCCTTTCGGTTTATTGCCCCGATCATTCCTTCCGCTGCGCTGCTTTTGTATCTCGGCCTGCGCCGACTGATCCCCGGTCGAAATCACCTGGCAGCCGCCGCGCTTACCGGCGCTGTCACGCTCCTCTGTGCCCTTCAACTCGTTTTTCCGGCTGAGATTGTCGATCGAGCGCGGCTAACTGATGGCGCCGGATTTCTTGGCAAGATCATCGGGGAATATGTCGAATCCAACTGGCCCAAAGGGAGCCTGATTGCGTTGAACACGGCCGGCTCCACTCCGTATTACGCCCCGGACATGCGCTTTATCGATATGCTTGGGCTCAACGACACCACGATCGCGCGACGAAAGAACGTTCCCAATGTCGCTTTCTATCAGTGGGTCCCGGGGCACGAAAAGGGGGACGGTAAGTACGTCATGTCGCGTAAGCCGGATTTCATCATTTGCGGCGGGGCGAACGGCGACGGCGTCAAGCGGCTTTGGTTTCTGACCGAATATGAACTGGCGCGTGATCCCGAATTCGAGAAGCAGTATCAGATCGAGGGGGTTATGATCACGGTCAGCTCAATTTCCGGTTATGAGAACTACACGGACTCGAAAACCGGTAAACTCCGGTTTCTGTTTTACAGGCGAATCGCCAAATAATCGGCGCCACTGGGCTCTCCAGAGGCCGTTCTGTTCGTCCCTGCAAAAAATTCACGAACCTTCTGAACATTCATCGGATTCCACCCGTATACTGATAGGTACAAACTAAATTGGAGGTCATAAGGCGTATGATCGACGCGATTGATGCTCAAATACTGACAATTCTTCAGCAAGATGCCCGAATTCCCAACAGTGAGATCGCCAAAGCGGTTGGATTAGTTCCCTCAGCCACCTCAGAGCGAATCAAGAAACTGTCCCAAAAAGGCTTGATAAGCTCCTACGAGACAAGACTTAATGCCCAGGCTCTGGGATACGGTCTGGTGGCGTTTATTCGAGTTCTGACCGATGAACCGGTCAGCGGAATTGGGATCGGGGACCAGCTGGCCCAGATTCCCGAGGTTCAAGAGGTCCACAACATCGCGGGCGAAGATTGTTATCTGGTCAAAGTCCGGATCAAAGACGCCGAAACCTTGAGCCGGTTTCTCCGCGAGAAAATCGGCGCCATCAAAGCGGTGAAGAGCACCCGGACTACCATCGCCATGGAAACGTTCAAGGAAACCATCAGCATTCCTGTCACCTGCGTGCACCCGGGATAATTATGGCCGCCTATAACCCCATAGTGAAGTCTTCGCGCTTTCAACTGATCGTGGCGTTTGCCGCGGTCTATATCATTTGGGGTTCGACCTATTTGGCCATCCGGTTCGCGGTCGAGACGTTGCCCCCGCTCATCATGATGGGACTCCGCTTTCTGATCGGCGGCCTGATTTTCTATGGCTACGCCCTTGTCCGCGGCGAGACCAAAGCCACCTTCCTCAATTGGAAAACGGCCGCTATTATCGGTATCCTCATGCTCTGTGGCGGCACTGGCACATTCGGCTGGGCGGAAACCAGAGTTCCCTCGGGATTATCGGCATTGATGATCGCCTGTGTGCCATTCTGGATTGTGGTGGTCGACTGGCTTCGCCCCGGCGGGTCCAAACCGCGGAGCGCCACCACCCTGGGACTTATAGTCGGATTTGTGGGACTTGGGATATTGATCGGGCCGGAGGAATTTGCCGGGAGTCATCGCGTCGATATTACCGGCGGCATCGCCCTGATCCTGGCGTCGTTGTCCTGGGCGACCGGCTCGATCTACTCGCGTCACAACCATGCCAAGCTGCCGGCTTCACAATGGATGTCGGTTGCCATGGAACTTCTGATCGCCGGCGTCGCCTCGATTGCCATTGGCGCCCTGCTTGGTGAAACCTCGAGTCTCAATTTTTCCGCCATGTCCGCCAAATCACTGCTGGCTCTATTTTACCTAGGCATATTCGGGTCGCTCGCCTTTGCCGCCTACATCTGGCTGCTTAAAGCTTCCACTCCGGCCAAAGCCGCCACTTATGCCTATGTCAATCCGCTTGTCGCGGTCATTTTGGGCGCAACCCTCGGCAGCGAAGAATTCAGCCTCCGGATAGCCCTGGCCAGCGTCGTGATCATCAGCGCCGTGGTAGTCATCACCACGACCCGCACACGCCAACCGGAACTCCCGACAGCCGAGCTGTCGAAAAGTCTTGAAGGAACTCCTCGCGTCAGCTCAGAGCCTTCTTAAGCATTCCGATCTGTCCGCCGTGGTATCCGGTGTGCTGAATCACACCGTAAATAAGAAAATCAGCTCCAAAATCCCTCCCCGGCAATTTTGATGCAAACTGCTCGTCGCTTAGCCCCTTCAGAACCGTTTCCAGTTGATCCTGGGCGCGTTTCAAATCAGCCAGAGCCTTTTGCCACGAAGCTTCGTCGGATTCCGTGACCGGCTGCCAATCTCGCGGACCGATTGGCTCGACCAGGATTCCCAGAATTCGTTCCCGCACGGTGTCGAGCCAAAACGCCGAATGTTTGACCAACTCCCAAATGGTGTGACCGTTTGGAATCGGGCGCTGATTGGCCTGAAGAGCACTGAGCCTTTTCAGGACTTCCAGCATCGACTCTCCATGCCAGGCCTCGCCGTAAAACGACCGATGCAACTGATCCAGACATCTTGCCACTTCGCTCATCTGTACCTCCAGCCTTCTAGTACGACAAAACGGGGAGCGCCCCTATCACTTTTTCATCCGGTGAAACTCGGGTCCTCTGCCGCTCCGGCGCAAACTCTTTTATTGCCAATATTTTGGCCGCCCGATACCTTCGCTTCTGAGTATGTCCATCTCTGAAAACATCTGGCCCGACGGCAAACAGTTCGCCTTTACTATTTTTGATGACACCGATTTTGCCACAGTGGAAAATGTCGGGCCGGTATACGAGTTTCTGGGCAACTTAGGATTTCGTACCACCAAATCGGTCTGGCCCACTAAAGGAGTGCGCGAACCGATCTGCGGCGGGGCTACTTGCGAAGATGAACCCTATCTAGACTGGCTCTACAGACTTCGCCGCCAGGGATTTGAAATCGGCTACCACATGGCCACGTTTCACAGTTCGTATCGGGAGGAAACCCGCCGCGGGCTGGATCAGTTTGCGGCACTGTTCGGAAGCGCGCCGATCACGATGGCGAATCATTCCGGGTGTGAGGAAAATATCTACTGGGGAAGTCACCGGCTGACCGGCATCAACCGACTGGCCTATGACCTCATGACCCGTTTTCGTTTTCATAACAGGTATCGCGGCCACCTCGATGGCGACCAGTTCTTCTGGGGAGATCTCTGCGCGGAGCGCGTTAAGTATGTCCGGAATTTCGTGTTCGATGACATCAACACACTCAAGATGTGCCCCGGGATGCCGTATCACGATCCGAAACGTCCGTATGTGAAATACTGGTTTGCATCGTCGGAAGGACCAACCCTAGAACTATTCCTGCGCTGTCTATCCGAAGAAAATCAGGATCGGCTGGAGGCGGAGCGCGGCGCCTGTATCATGTACACGCATCTCTCGCGCGGCTTCTGGGACGGCTCGCTCAATCCTCGTTTCAAACAACTGATGGAAAGACTGAGCCGAAAGAACGGCTGGTTTGTCCCGGTCGGGACTCTGCTCGATCATCTCCTTCGACACAGGGGAGAACATGCGCTGACCGACAGCGATCGGAATCAATTGGAACGGTCCTGGCTCCGGCATAAAATCAAGACCGGAAGGTCCTGACTCTGGCTATTTCTCCGAATTCAACCTGATCGAACTTCCTGACAGCACGACCACACCATCGCGCTGCAAGGCTTCAGCCGCCCGCCTTACGTCTTCCTCTGATCGCCCCAGCGTCTTCGCAATCCGAGCAATGGTAACACGCTTTCGCGCGGTCAACTGGCGGACGATTTCCCCTCTGATCTGACGGAGCGAACCTTCGAAACGAGATTGTCGGCTCAACGCGGGGATCGACGGAATTCTCCTCGGCAGTACGAGCCGGCCGTAGTCCATCAGGGCGTTATGCCAGTCACGGGCACGGCCCCGGGGTAAGGCGCGCTGTGCGAGCGCTTCAAGTTCTTTCTTCGGTGTTCCGGCCGGCAGTCCAAACTCATGCAGCAGGACTTTGCGGATATTCGTGTCGATCGTGATCAACGGGCGATTAAAGGCGAAAATCAAAATGGCGTTGGCCGTATACGGGCCGATCCCCGGAAGAGCGCGAAGGAGCTCGGCCTTTTCGGGCATGACTCCCTTATGCTCCGTCATGATCGCTTGCGCCAGTTTTCCCAGATAGAGAGCGCGTCGATTGTATCCGAGCCCGGACCATGCGGCGAGCAGTTCGCGATTAGTCGCCCGGCTGAGCGCATCCCAATTTGGCCACTGGGCCAGCCAGGCCTGGTATTTCGGCAGCACGCGCTCCACTTGGGTTTGTTGAAGCATCAGCTCGGAGACGCAGATACAATACGGATCAGTAGTTCTTCGCCAGGGCAAATCACGGCCCTGGGTGCGATAAAACCGGAACACCCGGGCTCGAACCAACCGCACCTGTCGTTCTGTAATCGGCATTATGTTCGGAGTATACTAAACTGGACCTGGCCGGGCCAGAATTCCGTCCGGTGCGTTTCCTCGTTGACCCGCTTTGCCCCAGCCTCTATTTTCCCTTTCATGTCTAGCGCAGGCGCTCTGTCCCTTCCGCACCGGCCACTCGATCGAAAGGTTCTCACGCTCTATCTCCTCGCGGCCGGTTTTGCCTACCTGCTTGTGATTGGGTATCTGGTATGGGAAGGAAAACGGATTCCGGCGATGATCGCCCTTGGATCACCGGCCCTGGTTTTCATTCTCACCCAGCCGAGGCTGGCCCTGTATTCCTTCATCGTACTGTTCACCATCAAGATTGATGTCATTCCCTCGATCCCGATCACGGCGGCCGATATCGGCGCGCTCCTGCTGGTTGTCGCTGCGTCGCTGGATTTCCTTTTGAATTCGTCGTCCGAGGTCAAACTTCCGCCACTGACGTTCAACTATCTGGCGCTCCTGGGAATTCTGGTTGTGGCCGGGATTCTGGGATACTCTTTCTCGCTCTCGCTGCATCCGATCGCCCGCGTCCTGCTGTTGTTTCTGACTTTCCTGGCGCTCTATCACACCCTCTCGAGAGTCTCGCTCATCAAGCCGGTCAAATTTTTCTTCTGGCTGATCGCGGCTCATTCCGTGATCGGATTCGGCGAGTTCGCCGCCAGCGGCGGGCATGTTCGCTCATTCGGATTGATCCCGGATATGCTCGATGACTTCACCATGATGACCCTGCCGATCGGCGTGGCGCTGTATCTTTGGGAGCGTCCGAAAGGAGCCCGGTACCTGGTGGGTTCGGCCATTACTCTGGCCGGCCTGGTGGCCACCCAGTCGCGGGCGCCGATCCTGTTTGCCGCGGTGGCGGTGATGATTGTGCTCTGGGTATCGCGGAAACGAGCCGCGCGGCTTGCGGACGTTTTCGTTCGGAAACACATACAGACATTTGTGCTCGCCATGGCGGGGCTGGTCGCGGTCGCTCTAGTCTTCAAGCCGGAGCTGTTCGGCGGCTTTACCAATCGATTTCAGCGGCTTCTCACCACGACTCCCGGCGATACGTTTCGACTTCGCCTCGTTATCTGGAGCCGCGCGCTCTCGGTCTTTGCCCAGCATCCGCTTCTTGGGCTCGGCCCCGGGACTTTTCGTTTCTATTCTGACATTTTTGCCTCGGCGCGTCTGGAGCCGGTGAGTTATTATATCCGAACTCTTTCCGCGCACAACCTGACTCTGCACTATCTGGCGGAAACCGGTTTGGCCGGCACCCTCGCGTTGCTTGCTCTTTTCGGCAATGTATTCCGCAAAGGATGGAAGATCTGGGCAAAGGAAAACCGGCCGGAACATCTGGCGCTCGCACTGTCGCTTTTTATCATCGCGGCGCTTTTTATGTATACGACGCCGCTGGAGGCGGGGTGGATGTGGGGTGAGACCGGTTACGGGGCGGTTTTTTTCATTGCGCTGATTGCGTGCGGCTCACAACAGATTGGGGGACAACAAGAAAACGCTTGACAGGCGGGTGTGCGTTGGCTTACTTAAGACTGAGCCGGGTCAGGACCCGGTTCTGCCCCACCTCACCAAAGATTTGAACCCGCCACCTGCGCATATTCGAGAACATAGAGACTATACGTCCATAAACCAAGGAGTGTGTTGTCATGAAGAAACTGTGTACCATGATCCTGATGGCTCTGGTGCTCGTTCTCGGGCTCCGGGGCTTCTCGGCGTCTGAAGACAGCCCCTATCAGGTTCATCAATTCCAGATCATCACCGGCCCCAATGCCGATCATCCCTGGGGCGGAGATCAGGGCCAGGGTGGCGGTGGCGGCGGTAGCGGAAGCGGTGGCGGGACCACCGGAGCCGTGCGACCGGTCCTGCCGTCGGTCAATACCGGCAATGTGATCGTCGATTTTGTCATCAATCGAGTGACGTGGAGAAGTAACCTCTGGCGCTATGTAATCGTGCGCAAACCGCAGGGGCCATCCGTGAGGACCACCGTCACTCCGAGCGCGCCGGCGACCGGGGGAAACCATAACTCCGCAAACTGAGGTAGCAGCCCATGACGACAAACGATAGAGATAGCCGCGGATTTTGCGAATCCCTGGCTCACTATGTGGCTGCCCTTCTGGAGCGACGGGAATTCGGCAACGTGATCCGGCAATACGAACTCAACCGCGAACTGCTCGACGAAGTCGGCGGTTCGGCGGCGGCGATCGTGCTGCATGGAATCGCGAAAGCCCAGGCCGCCCAGCACGACCATCAGGGCGCGCTGCGGACGGCCCGGAAAGCTCAGGCGATGGCCGCCGATGACGGCGACAGTCTGTTGCTGGCCGATATTTTTGTCTCCCTCGGAAACACGCTGCGCGACATGGGTGAGCTGCGGGAAGCGGAAAAAGCGTACCGCGACGCCGAATCCATTTTCCGCCGCAATGATCAACTCGAAGGACAGAGCCGGGCGCTCAATGCGCTGGCCGGACTCTTCTTCCGCCGGAACGATTTCAATAACGCGCTGTCCGCTCTAGTGGAAGCGATTGAGATCGCCCGAACCCTGGGCGACCAGAAGAAACTCGCCTACATGATGGGAAACATCGGTCGTATCTATACCTTCATCGGTGAACTGACTCAGGCCGAGAAACACCTTCGCATCAACATCGATCTCTCCGCCGAGTCCGGGGATGATCTTGAAGTCGCCAAAGCGTACTTGTCACTGGGATACATCGCTCTCCAGCAGGCTGAGTACGCCAAGGCGGAAGAGGCTCTTGAGACCGCCCACCGGCTGTTCGAGAAGAACGCCCAGCCGCCGCGATGAAGTCATCTACCTGACCTACCTGGGTGAACTCCAGTATCGCACCGGACAATTTGAGGCCTCTCAGGTTACCTTGGACCGGGCGCTCATCATGGCCGAGCAGATCGCTCCCGAGACTACGCTGGTCGGCCGAATCCTGCGCCATCGCGCGGAACTCGCGGTGCTGACCGGAAACTTCCGTCTGGCCCAGCGGATCGTCCACAAGGCGATCGCCATCTTCGAAAAGACCGGCGACAAAGTCGAAACGGGCGCTCTCTGCAGGTTGAAAGGCCAAATCCTCGAAGCCGAGAACAAGCCATCGGAGAGCGTGGCCGCCTACAAGCAGGCGATCAGTCTGCTAGCTGACTCCGGCGTACGCTTTGAGAAGGCCCAGGCCCTGGTAGCTGCCGGCAACTCAAAGTTGTTCCCGGTACGCGACCGGATGACCTATTTGTTCCGGGCCGAGGAATACTACTCCCGCAGCCAGATGCCGATCCGCGAAGAGGAAGTCAGCCGTCTGATCAGTGAACTTGAACTCGATTCAAGCTCGCACTCCGTGGGGGCAACTCTGCCTTCTCCCGGATCCGCAGATACGGAGTACGTGACGGTGAATTCCAAGATTCGGCAATTTCTCGACCAACTCCCGGCGTTGGCCCGCTCCGATCTGCCTCTGTTGATCACCGGCGAGACCGGCGTAGGGAAAGACCAGCTCGCGAAATATTATCATTCGGTCGTTCGCCCCGGAAGACCGTACGTGGCGATCAACTGCGCCTCGCTTCCCGAGACGCTTTTGGAGTCCGAACTATTCGGGTATCGCAAGGGGGCCTTCACCGGCGCCGAAGCGAACAAGCTCGGCCTGTTTGTCGCCGCCAACGGCGGCGTGCTGTTGCTCGATGAAATCGGCGATATGCCGCTTTCGCTGCAGGCCAAGCTGCTCGGGGTGCTGGAGAAACGTAAACTGACTCCGCTCGGCTCGACTACCGAAGTCGATCTGGATATTCGCCTGGTCGCGGCCACCAACCGAAATCTCGAAGAAATGGTAGCGCGCGGAACTTTCCGGAGCGACCTGTACTATCGTCTCGGCGGCATCCAGTTCCATCTGCCGCCGCTGCGCGAACGTAAAGAGGATATCCCGGTTCTGCTCGAGCGGTTCATGACCCGCCGCCAGATGTTGTCCGAGGGAGAACGCCTCCCGGTGGAACTGGTCCGCCAGTTTCTCGATTACGGCTGGCCCGGCAATATCCGCGAACTGGACAACACCGTTAAGCGTCTCGAGATGATGGCGCACATGGTAGCCGAAGGGGATCTGGTCGAATTGACCCGTTCCATTTTCGGCGTCGAGGAAGCTCCGTCCAAAGGGACCCTCTTCGATCGAGTGGTCGAGTTTGAGCGCCGCCTGATTCTTGAAGCCCTGCAACTGGCGCATGGCAACAAGTGCGAGGCGGCCCGGATGCTTGGGGTGCACGAAGCTACTGTGCGAACCAAGCTCAAACGGTATGGAATCACTTCGGGGGCTGGTGCTCCCAGTTGAAGTCTGAGATGACACCGGCTCCGCCCTGAACGGGCGGCCGGTGTCGTTGAAAGATACGACATTCGTTAAACATTCCTTGGTTGCGGTAAGCATCTGCCTCACAGGTGCTTGCCGCTTTTTTTGATTTCCGGTCGTAAAATCATACGAACTCTCCCCAAGTGGTCACACTGTCGCGCCGGTCACACACCACAGCAAGACGTTATGTTACAATGAGTTCCTTGTTCAGATTTCGGATGGCGCGGTGGTGGCACACGCCTTGCGAACAAGTTCGGTGTCATTTTTACTCCTGAGCGCTGAGCGCAGCGCTTGGCGGGTCCTCTTTTCTTTGGTGTATCGAATTCGCCCGTACTCGAGGGGAGTACGGGCGAAAATGTTTTCTGCCGATAACCGTTCACCCGCCAATAGATTACCGTTGCGTTTGAATTCTGGTCGGCTATAATTGCGACATGCCACGCGAAGCTCTAGGACTTATCGAAACCCGCGGGATGATCGGCGCGATCGAAGTCACCCGCGCCGCCACCAAAGCGGCCGAGCTGGTCATTATCTCCGCCGAGCAGAGTAACGCCGGGCGTGTGACCGTCAAGATCGAGGGAACCTGGGCGGCGGTGCTGTCGGCAATCGAAGCCGGAGCACGGGCGGCGGAGCAGGCAGGGCAATTAGTTTCGATGCATCTGATTGGAAATCCAGATGCTAATCTCTCCGCGATTCTACCATACCAATTGTTTATCAATCGTTATCAGCCGAATGATGTCGCCGGGCTCGGAAAAAAACCGGGCCCCATTAAGACCGCCAAGCCGACACGCACTCTCCCCGCGAAAAAACCGGCTCTCCCCAAACCGAGTGTGCCGAAACCGGCCGCCGTTAAACCGGCAACTCCAAAGCCAACTGTAGCGAAACTGGTTCCTGCGCCAAAGCCGGCTACGATTCCGGCGCAGTCTCAAGCTCCGGTCGCCATGCCGAGCATGGCGGAATTGGAAGCGATGCCGGTAGTGAAACTTCGCCAGTTCGCCCGCACCGTTCCGAATCTCCCGATCCAGGGGCGGCAGATTTCGATGGCGAACAAGACGCAGCTGCTGGAAGCGATTAGGCTACTGCTAAGAGAATAGCGGCCTAGGGCTGCAATTACTCACCGAAAGCGTCAGTCCGCTCTTCCCGGATCACCATCCCCCACTTGACTTCCCGACCTTTTCTCCGTATCTGGCCTGCGCGAAAGGATATCATGGCTAAACATACTGTTACCCTCATCCCCGGCGACGGAATCGGTCCCGAAGTCTCCGAGGCCACTGTCCGCGTGATCGAAGCGGCCGGAGCCGATATCGCCTGGGAGACTTTTGATGCCGGCGCGGCCGCCATCACCAAATTCGGCCAGACTGTCCCGGATGGTCTGCTGGATTCGATCCGGCGGAATAAAGTTGCCCTCAAAGGACCGTTGACGACCTTCGTGGGGAAAGGATTTCGTTCGGCCAATGTTACCCTGAGGCAGAAACTCGATCTCTACGCCAACCTTCGTCCGGTCAAATCAATCGGCGGAGTGCGCACTCGTTACGACAAGGTTGACCTGGTGATTGTGCGGGAAAACACCGAGGATCTCTACACCGGTATCGAGAGCATGGTGGCGCCGGGGGTCGTGAATGCGATCAAAGTGGTGACGGAAAAAGCGTCCGAGAAGATTTCTCATTTCGCGTTCAAATATGCCCGCGAGCACGGCCGCAAAAAAATCACGCTGGTGCATAAAGCCAATATCATGAAAATCTCCGACGGGCTCTTCCTGCAAACATTTGAGCGCGTGGCCCAGGAGTATCCCGATATCACGGCCGAAGACAAGATTGTCGATGCCCTCTGCATGCACCTGGTGATGGATCCTACCAAGTTCGACATGCTCCTGCTGGGGAATCTCTTCGGGGATATCGTCTCCGATCTGGCGGCCGGCCTGGTGGGTGGGCTGGGAGTAGTTCCGGGGGCAAACATCGGCGATGACTGCGCCGTGTTCGAGGCGGTTCATGGCACCGCACCCGATATCGCCGGCAAGAATATTGCCAACCCGACCGCGTTGATGCTGTCATCACTATTAATGCTCCAGCATCTGGAGGAATTTGAGGCAGCCGAGAAAATCTGGAAAGCGCTGGTTCTGAATTTGGCGATGGGGCACAATGTAACAAAAGACCTTGGGGGATCCGCCTCGACTACCGAATTTACTGATGCTCTGGTCAAAGAGATCAAGCGCTGAATTTTCCTCAAATTATTTTTCAGGACAAACAAAAGCCGCCGGGCCTAAAATGACCCGACGGCAGAGGCGACGGCAGTATCGAAAGTAGGTTATCCGTTCAGCGGGTTGAGCGGCGTGACAATACTGTGATATTTGGAGATCTCAGAAATCTGATCGAATTCGAGTTCGTTTTCTTTTCCCAGCCTGTCCATCTCCTCGAAATAATGTTCGATCCCGGCCGGCCAGTAGACAGCCAGCAGCTTGCCGGCGGTCGATCCGACATTTTGATATGCGTGTGACACCCCGCGCGGGAAATGAATGAAGGTGCCGGTGTCGGCGTCACTCTTCTGGTCGCCGATCGTGAACACAAACCGGCCATCGAGCACGTAGTACGCTTCGTCTTCGCGCAGGTGGCTGTGCGAGGGCGGCCCGCCCATCGGGGGGACCACAATTTCAAAAATGGAAACGGCGTCGCCGTTTTCTTCGCCCGAAATTTTTAAGGAAATCAAGTCCCCCAGGACTTTAAACTGCTTCCCCTTGCCCGGCTTGCGTCTTGTCACTCCCGTCATGTCTCTCAAAGCCCCTTTCATGCCCGGACTGTGAGGTCGGTTGCGTGAACTTCTATGTGACTCTAAACGGTTTATATGCGCGAGAGGTTTCCCCGGCTTCCAAATGAGCATAAGGAATCTGTAAATTCTTGTAACACTGCAAATGTCCTGCGCACGGATTGCGCCCGCGGCTATTCCGGAACCGTAATCTCGCTCTTTACGAGCCCTCACCCATTGCGTACCTTGCGCTCACACAATCGAGGTGATTATGCCGACCGATGGATTACTCTGCTGGAGCTGCGGCAAACCGACCGGACTGACCAAAGTCGGCCGCAGCGATGAATGTCCCAATTGTCTGGCGCCGCTGCGCTGCTGCCGCGGGTGTCGCCATTTTGACCCGACCCGTCGCTTTCAGTGCCGGGAAACGGTCGAGCACAATGTGGTGGACAAAGAGAAGGCGAATTTTTGCGAGTTCTTTCAATTCCGGAATGTGATCAAAACCCCCGGGGGGATTTCGACCCAGAAAGATTCCAAAGACAGCCGTAAGAAGAACTTCGACGATCTGTTTAAGGACTGACGCCTCATGTGGTCAATCGTTCTGGTGGAATCCCTCATCTATTTCGCGGCCCTGATCGCCGCCCTGTTCCTGATTCTGGCGCTCCAGGTTATTGTCCGAATTCTGGGCTGGAGCGAACTGGTCTGGAATATCTTCCCGCACCGCCTGTTTCTCGACCGGTCCGGCCGCCCCCGGTTCGGTTTCAGGAAGCGGCTCGTCCTTCTCCTGCTCGGCAGCTACCTGTTCATTTTCGCCGGTCTCACAATCATCGCCATGCGCTGACCCCTATCTGAGGCGCCTAATTTAGCGGAAACCGGTGCCCGACTTTCGGGTTATAGATCAAATGAGTCCACAAACAAGGAGTAACCACATGAAACGCCTCATGACGGCGCTGGCCGCGCTGGCGCTTTTGGCAGGAGTCCAGGCTATGGCACAGCCCGATAATTCCAAAACCGGAAGCCTCAAAGTCGGTGACCCCGTACCGGAATTCAAACTTCCGTATGCCACGAAAGACACGGTCGTGTTCGAAGGGATCGGCTCGAAAGATCTTCTCGGCAAACGGTATCTGCTCGCCTTTTACCCGGCCGACTGGTCCGGCGGCTGCACCAAGGAAATGTGCACCTTCCGCGATCAGTTCAAAGACCTTGAGGGATTGAATATCGACATTTACGGGGTTTCGGCCGACCTGGTGTTCAGCCACCACGAGTGGGCCAAGAATCTGAATCTCCCGTTCAAACTGCTGGCAGATCAGGCCCGTCAACTCGGCCCGGCCATGGGCGTCTATATGGCGGATCACGGCATGATGCGGCGGTCGGTGTTTGTAATCGGCCCGGACGGCAAAATCCAGTACGCCGATTACAATTACTCGGTCAAGGATGACACCGATCTGAATTCGCTGAAAGCGTTTCTGGCGAAAAAGTAATTCTGAGTCTTTTTGGATATAGTGCGGCGGTAGATGTGGGGACGACTTTGGTCGCTCACACATCTCCGGCCGGCTAGGAGTGGCGGCTGACGTAGTATAGCACGATGATCACCGTCATCAGCCACAGCAGGACCGTCAAGAGCAGGGGCCGGTCGGTGTACAGCACTTTGGTCGGCGAGCCCCCTTCCTGGCGCCTATGTATCAGGTAGAGGTAGCGGAAGATCCCGTACACCACGAACGGGATCGTGACATAGAGATTCTGCGTTCCCAGTTTCGCCGAGACTTCATCGGAGAACGAGTACAGCATATACATCACCACGACCGATGCCGTAGTCACCCCAATCAGTTGATCCAACAGGTACGGTGAGTAGTTGCTCAGGCTTTTCCGGTGCGCCACCGCTTCGGACTCGAGCAGCACCAGCTCGTGTCTGCGCTTCCCGAATCCTAAAAACAGTGCCAGCAGCAGGGTATTAATCAGCAGCCACTTGGAAGCGACTACTTCGACCGCCACCGCCCCCGCATACGCCCGCACGACAAAACTGAACGCCAGGGTCATGACGTCGACTATGACGATATTCTTCAAGAGGGAGGAATAGAGCAGATTCACCACAACGAATATGACGGCGAACAAAAGGAAGAGCCGGTTGATAAAGAACGCTGAGACAAATCCGCTCCCGGCCAGAACGACCGCGAAAATTATCGCCGCGGCGATAGAAACCCGTCCCGAGGCCACCGGGCGATCTTTCTTGAGCGGATGAATCTTGTCTTTGTCCCGATCGATCAGATCATTGAGGACATAAACGGCAGAGGAGAGCAGGCAGAAGATCAGCATGGCGGCAAGCGCGGTCTCCATCTTGGCGGGATCGCCGACCTCGCCGGCAAAAACTGCCGCCGCCATCACCACCCCGTTCTTGACCCACTGCGAAGGGCGCGCAAGCTTCATAAGATCAAGGGGCATGGCTAAAGTATAGCCGTATCGGCATACCGTTTCAAGCGTTTAAGTCCGACCCGCAAAAGGCTTGGTCCCCATCAATTCAAGGTGTATACTGGTGCCATGTTCAGACGCCGGCATGTCAAAGAGAAGAATCTCCATTACGCCATTCTGGTGAATAAGTCCGCCACGAAATACGACCTGAAGGCTCTTCAAAAACTGACCGTGGCCGTTAAAAAGCAAAACGGGTTCTATACGATCTATGAGCCGGACTCGGCCATGTCTCTGGCGCGAGCGGCCCAACAGGCCGTGCAGCTTAATAAGTCCAAACCCTCGGCCGATCCGCAAATCGCCCGCCGGGGCGAAGTCACCGGCTTGATTGCCTGCGGGGGAGACGGGACCTTCAATCTGGTCGCGCGGGCGGCCGTGGACACCGAAATCCCGGTAGGGGTTCTTCCGTTCGGACGGATGAACAATGCCGCCCGTTCGCTGTACAATTCGACCAGCGCCGACGCCGCTATTCAAAAGATACTGAGCGGCAACTACCGCAAGATCGATGTCGGCCAGGCCGCCGATCAGCCCTTTTTCGTTTCGGTTGGACTCGGTTTTGTGCCTGAGCTGGCCGAAGAGTTCAAGCTGATCAGTCTTCCTCGCTTCGGCTTCGGCTGGTCCCAAATCGGCGGCCGGGTGGCGGCCCGGGTAAAACTGGTCAAGACGGTCATCAAGATCGATGCTTTCAAATTTGAAGCTGAGCCGATTCTCTTCAATGTGCACCTCATGCCGTACGCCGCGGCTCTGCCGTTCTCCACGGCTTCGCTTACCGATGACGGCGAGGCCGAAGTAATCTTTGATCTCGGCAATAAGATGGGAGAATTCTCGACCATTACGCGTCTAATACAAAAGAACAAGTTTTTGTATGGGTCTGATGTGCGTATGTATCGCGGCAAAAATATTTCGGTCCACCCGGTAAAGGGCAGAGTGATCTATCTCGACGGCGAGCTGATTCCGCTTCCCACCAACACGCTGTCCATCAAGACCGGAGAGAAACAAATAAAGGCGTTTTGCTGAGCGGAGTCCCGATGCGCCGGCTCTTTCTGGTAGCTCTGCTGATTCTTCCGACCTGTCTTCAGGCCCAAACATCAACCGCTCCCGACAGTGTCAAGAGCGACTCACTCCCTGCTCCCAAAGTCGACACGGTGCTGTTTGTCCCCAAACTGGATACCGCGCGCGAAGTGGCCGTCACCGACACCTTCAATTTCGAGAAGAGACTCACACAGAACCCAACCAGGGCGCTGTTCAAATCGCTGGTGGTGCCGGGCTGGGGGCAGATGGGGAATCACCGTTATTTCAAAGCCGCGCTTTTCGCCGGGCTGGAAATCTGGTTCGCCTCGCAGGCGATTCATTACGGCAGTCAGGCCAATGTCTGGAAGGCCCGGTACAACAACGCCACCGATCTGGGGGATCGCAACACGTACCATGCCATTTATGGGAGCTACTACGGAACACGAAGCAAGTATATCTGGTACACCGGCATTGCGGCGTTTGTTTCGATCTTCGATGCCTATGTCGATGCTCATCTGTCGGGGGAACCGGTGCGCGCCAAAGAGCAGAAAATCGACCTGAGCCTGGTCCCCTCCGGCGGGGATGGCTTTTCGGCCCAAATCTCGCTCAGTTTCTAATCGTCCAGGATAAAGTCTTTGAGGTCAAGGCCGTAGCGGGCCGGATCGACCAGCCGCACGATCTTGCGGCTTACATTTTCATCCGAGGCCAGGTCAATCCAGAGCGGATCTTTCAGAATCCCGGTGCGGTCCCCGACTATTTTCACATACGGCCGCGCCATATTCTGCTCGTTGTTAGTCAGCACCAGGGCGATCTCGTCGGAGGTCAGAAGTACCAGAGATCCGGCCGGATAGACGCCGATAACATCGTTGAAGATCTTCAATAAGAACGAATCGAACTTGATCTGCATCTGAAAGCGCATCTTGCGCACGACTTCATCGGGGGAAATTGTTTTCTTCAGATAGACTCGACCGGAGGTGAGAGCATCAAACGTGTCGACAATCGAAATGATGCGCGAGAAGAGATTCGGCTTCGTCTTGCTGTGGCGAAGCATGGGATATCCGGTGAAATCCGTGTTGATATGATGTTCGAACGCTCCCCGCGCCCCGCGCGCCGTGTACGCGTCGAGCTTCATATTGTGGAAAATCGTCTTGGCTCCGAGGAGCGGATGCCGCTGCATCTGAATCCAGTCGTTTTCATCGAAGGCATCCGGCTTTTGAATCAGATCCCGGGGAAGTTTCACTTTCCCGATATCGTGAAACAGGGCGGTAAACCCAAGCTGCGAGAGCCGCGAGCGGTCCAGTCCAAGCCGGACCCCCAGCGTGAGGGCGTAGACACAGACATTGGTGGAATGGGCATAGGTGTAATCATCGTAATCCTTGATCGCCGCCAGCTCGATCAGCGAGGATTCGTCCCGCATGATATGATCGATCAGGGTGTGGACTACCCGCTTGGTCTTGGCCAGGTTGATTTCTTTGTCCTGTGAGACTCCGACCACGTTTTCCTGCACGACCGTCATCGCCTGGAAAAAAGTGGTCCGGGCCATGGAGCGGAACTGACGCCGAATTTCTTCGACCACCGTGGGAGCGCTGGAGCCGACCTCTTTGAGCGACAACAGCCGGATATGCGCCAAGCCATGTTTGGTGACATTGCCCGCCACCATTTCGAGGTTGTCCCCGGTCGGTTTTTGGGCCGAAATGAATCCGAAAAACTGCCGGACTTCCTCGATCTCGATCCCGCTCTTGAACGTCACCCCGCCGATCCCGAGCGAGTGCCATTCCTTTACCACGGAACTGGCGCCCGACTGTCCCCGGTCATCAAACCGAACCATTCGGTCGTTGACGAAATATCGCCCGGAGATCACTTTGAGCGTGACATCTCCGGTTTCCTTCGCCTGAAGCGTTAATTGCTCGAAAAAGTGTTCGCTCTGATTTTTGAACACCGCGTTGGTCTGGTCGATAATCCGGCTGGTCTTGTAGAAGACGAAAAACGAATTGAGAAATTTCTCTTCGTTGTGCCCTCCGATAACTCGCGAAGCCGGCTCAGGCGCGGTTGCTACCGACATGGGTACCTCCGAAAATGATTTCCCGGCGCTTCTTGAGCGCCGCCTGGGCCTGCTTTTTGATATCGAGTATCCAGCTTGAAGAGAGATTGACCAGCAGCTTCTCCGCCCGCTCCCCGCGGTTGACCGTCAACGCCTCGAATGCGGCCTGGCGGAAAAAGGTCTTGGACGGATCATTGAACGGATTGAGCTGGTTGATCAGTTTGTCGAGCAATTCTATCGAATGATCCCCGCCGAGCGAGGAATAAGCGTTGAGCAAAAGCTGTTGTTCGGGCCGGTCCAACGAGACAAAACGATCGCTCTGAATAATATCAGTGATAGCTGAAAATGCTTTCTGCCCTCGCCGCGCGACAATGGAGTGGATCGCCACTTCCCGAACTTCGCGGTCGCGGTCCAGCACCAATTTTCCCAATATGTCGAGCGCGCGGTCACTCTGGGATTCTCTGAGAACGTTGCTCAGCTCCAGGCGCACCCGCCGCTCTTCGTGCGTCACCGCCTTGGACAGATAGCCGATGGCCCGGTCATCCCCGATCCGCCCCAAAATCAGCACGGTATTGCGCACGACAAACCAGCGTTTGTCGAAAATCCCTTTCGAGACAAAGTCCAGATTCTCTTTTCCCCGGTCCGCCAGATAATCACACAGCGCCAGGCGGTGCTGCTGGTGTTCCAGATCGCCGAGCATGTCGGCAAGGGCGTTGAGCGCCTCCCAGCCAAAGTGATCCAGATAACGACGCAGTTCCGCCGCTCCAAGGTCCGGTTTCTGGTTGGCACAATCGGTCAAAGCTTTGAGCCGCTGGCGGCTCCCGGCGGTGCTCCGGGCATCTTTAAGCCGTTCAGCCCAGGCCGGCTTATCCTTGTGCAGCTCCTCTTCCATCGATTCTGTAGAATTCGAGCAGATGCGCCGCCTCGATCAATCTCCCCATTTCGATAAAATCGCCGTGAATTTTCTCGCAGATAGTAACGGTCTCAAAAAACTCGTTCTGCTCCGGCTCCTGGTACAGCATCTCCTTCAGCAACTCGATCGTCGACTCGCACATGTCGAACTCGGCATCCTGGGAGAGAATCCGCTTGATCTCATCCTCTTCTTCGCCGGAGAGCTTGAATTCGTCATTGAGAATAAGGGCCGTATTGGGAGCCACGCGCACGGGAGCCGAAGCGGCCGGAACATCGGCCAGCCCCATGGCGTCGGCCGCCTCCGGCACGCGCAGGCGGACGTTTTCGACTTCGTAGGAACTATCCTGCTCCGACCCTTCGGCCGGTCCTGTCCTTACCGAGTAAAACACGGCGCCGCGCCCCGAAGGAGTTCCCCGGAGATGGCGGCCGGTTGTTCGCTCGCCGCCGGCCGGACTTTGGGGCGCGTGGCGGCCGGTATCGTCGAGTTGTACTTCCCCCTGGAAAATTGACTCGTACCCTTCGACCTCGTCAGTGCCGATCGGCAGGACTCGTTCGTCCGGGTGCGATGAGCGCATGATCTCCTGGACGTGAAAATCCCCTTCGTACTCTTCCAGGGAGATATCTTCGACCGTGGTAATTGACAGGCTGGGGAGATTCTTTTCCCAAATCCGAGTCACCAAATCCTCTGACTTGCTCCGATTATTCAAATACGCCTTGATGATGTCCAGAAATTTGTAGACCTGGTCCTCGTCGAGGTCCTCGGCGAAATTGAGACAACTGATCCCGGCTTCAAAAAATATTCCGGCCAGAGATTCTTCTTTGGAGCTGTCGGTGAAGACGGTCTCATCGTCGAGCATGAGCGTGTCTTTGTTCACGCTCAGTTTCAGACCGGTAAACGACGTAGTGAGATTAACGAGTCTCTCGGCAAACGTCCGCTTGAGCGACTGGGGGAGAGGGTTGTTCTCTGGATACATCGAGACAACCTTAATCACTTTGAGGAGGTCCTTCAGGATGACCTGAACTTCCTTAAGTCGCACTTCTTGCCGATTGATCGATGTAGACATCTGTTCGAACCCTATTCGTACATTATATCGGCAGACCTTTGATTTGCCTTAAGTCATTGATGCATAAAACAATAGCCGACCTTGTGGTCGGCTATTCAATTCGGCGGATTAAGGCTCTAAGTGACTATAGCAGAATGATCTTACTCCGGTTCCGGGTCACTTTTTTGGTGGCGTTGCGGGTGTCGAAAACCAGCTTGGTGTTGTCAACAATCCATTGGTAATCGTAAGCGGTATGATCGGTCACGATTATCACCAGGTCTGATTGTTTCAAAAGCTGGGTGGTCAGCGGGGCGGATTTGATCGCCCCCCGGTTCGGCTCGCCATGTTCGCCGTGCTCTAGATAGAACTTGGGGACATGCGGATCGTTGTACTGGACTTTTGCCCCTTTGGCCTGGAGCAAACGAATTACATCCAGCGCTGGCGATTCCCGAACATCCTTAATATCTCTCTTGTAAGCTAGTCCAAGGACGAGAATACTGGCTTTGCTCAGGGCAAGGCCGGCCCGGTCGCTGAGCATTTCAATCGTTCGTTCCACTACAAATTCCGGCATGTGGCTGTTGACATCCCCGGCCAGCTCGATAAAACGAGCCGAGTAATTTAGCGATTTCAACTTCCACGACAGGTAGTGCGGATCGATCGGAATACAGTGCCCGCCCAATCCGGGTCCCGGATAAAACGGCATAAAGCCGAACGGCTTGGTGGTAGCCGCATCAATGATCTCCCAGACATCGATTCCCAGGCGACGGCACATCAGCGCCGTCTCGTTGACCAGGCCGATATTGACCGAGCGGAACGTGTTTTCCAGAAGCTTGACCATCTCGGCCGCCTGGGTCGAAGAAACCGGCACGACATCGGAGATCGTCTGCTCATAGAAAATCTTGGCCACCAGGGTGCAGGCCGGGGTCACCCCGCCGACTACCCGGGGAGTATTTCTGGTGTTGTATTTGGGATTTCCGGGATCGACCCTCTCCGGTGAGAACGCCAGGAAGAAATCCTTTCCGACTTTCATCCCGGTGCTTTCGAGAATCGGAAGAATCAATTCTTCCGTTGTGCCGGGGTAGGTGGTCGATTCGAGGACAACCAGCGTCCCCTTCTTGATATATTTCTTCACCCACTCGACCGCCGCGAGTATGTAGCTCACATCCGGATCTTTGGTTTTGGACAGCGGCGTGGGAACGCAGATCGAAATCGTGTCGACTCCGGCGATCAGCTTGGGATCATCCGAGGCTGCGAAAAATCCGGTGTGCACGGCGTTTTTGACCATGGTGTCCGGGATATCGTCAATATCGGATTTGCCGCTGTTGAGCAGCTTGACTTTCTCTTTGGAAATGTCCAGGCCGACAACCTTGAATCCGTTTTCCACCAGGACCATGGCCAGCGGCAGACCGACATAGCCCAATCCGATAATCCCCGGCACCGCCGCGCGGCTCCGGATCTTGTTTATCAGTTTCTCGGCTTCTGAGTTTTGTGTTTTGGCGAGCTTCTTCATAATCCCGTCTCCTATTTTCCAATCTTCCGTAATCGGGCTCCCTGCGGCATTGACACCCTGGCCCGCCAGTAATTCAGCGTAGCTTCGAGGGTCTCCTCCAACGGAATTCGGGCGGTAAACCCAAGTTCCCGGACGGCTTTCCGATTACTCCCCTTTAGTATCGGTATATCGGCCTTTCGCAGGCGGCTTTTATCCTTCACAACCTTGATTTTTCGCTCCGACAACGCCAGAAGCATCTGCAGCATGTGGTCAATGCTTTCCGCTTTGCCGGAACAAAGCTGGTACACCTGACCCGGCTTTCCGTTCTCAGCCAAAAGCCGGTATCCCCGGACGATCTCCCGGACATCTGAAATGTCCCGCCGGGCGCTCAAATCCCCGACCCGGACCACCGGCTCCTGTTTGCCCGCTTCAATCAGCGCTATTTGCCGGCAGAAATTCGGAATCACGAAATTGTCGTTCTGTCTCGGCCCGGTGTGATTGAAGGAACGGGCAATGACCGCCGGGGTTCCGTAGACACGCTGATAATATTGGACCAGGTATTCGGCCGCCGCTTTGGAAATGCCGTACGGGGAGATCGGTTCGAGCGGCGCCGTTTCAGTCAGAGTCCGGCCATTTAGCTGCTGCCGGCCATACGCGTCCGCGGAACTGATGAGAATGAACTTTTTCAAGCTGGTTTGAGCGCGGCAGGCATCAAGCAAATTAAGGGTACCTTCGACATTGACCCGAATTGTGGCTCGCTCCGCCCCGAACGATTTCCCGACCGAGGCCATCGCCGCTAAATGGAAGAGATAGTCCGGCCGAATCTTCTTGATCACCTTCCGGCAGGCCTCAGCGTCGGACACCTCCAGCGTGACAAGCTTGAGGCTTTTTGTGATTCCCTGAAGATTTTCCAGCGATTCGCTTTTCAGCACTGTGCCGCTCACGGAATATCCCTGGGCCAGAAGTTCCTCGGCGAGATACGACCCCGCGAATCCGGCAATCCCGGTAATGAGTGCCGATGGTTTGGTCATTTTGCCTTGAGCGCCGCCAGCCGTTGCATGTCGGCGTCGACCATCATCCTGACTAAACCTTCGAAACTCACGGTCGGGATCCAGCCGAGTTTTTTGCGGGCGAGCGAGGGATCCCCCAGCAGGATATCCACCTCGGCCGGCCGGACAAACCGCGGATCGGTGACCACGTATTTCTTGTGGTCCAGCTGGAGATAGTCGAAGGCGATCTTGACGAATTCTTCAACCGAATGCGTCTGTCCGGTCGCAACGACATAGTTATCCGGCTGGTCCTGCTGGAGCATCATCCACATGGCCCGGACATAGTCGCCGGCAAAACCCCAGTCCCGCTTGGCATCCAGATTCCCCAGCGCCAGCTGCTTGGACATTCCGAGCTTGATCCGCACGGCGCCGTCGGTGATTTTTCGGGTCACGAACTCCAGCCCCCGGCGCGGCGATTCGTGGTTGAACAAAATCCCGGAGCAGGCGAAAATACCGTAACTCTCACGATAATTGACGGTGATAAAATGCCCGTACACTTTCGCTACCCCGTAAGGCGAGCGCGGATAGAACGGGGTCGATTCTTTTTGAGGCACCTCATGGACTTTGCCGAACATCTCCGAGGACGACGCCTGATAGAATTTGATCTTCTTATCCACCAGCCGGATCGCCTCAAGCATTTTCGTCACGCCGAGAGCATCGAATTCCCCCGTCAGCACCGGCTGCACCCAACTGGTCGGCACGAATGATTGCGCCGCCAGGTTGTAGACTTCGTTCGGTCGATGCTGCTCGATCACGGTCACGATGGACAGCTGATCCAGCAGATCGGCTTGTACTAACGTGACTTTGTCTTTGATATGGTTGATCCGCTCAAATGATTCGGTCGAAGCGCGCCGAACCATCCCGACAACCTCGTACCCCTTTTCCAAGAGCAGCTCTGCCAGATAGGAGCCGTCCTGACCCGTAATCCCGGTTATGAGTGCACGCATGGCCTTTTTGGTTTCTCCGAAGGGTTAGAGTTCCGCTCCTTATATCGGTCAATTTGTCGAATGCCAAAGAGTTAGGAGTCGGTCGGCCGGAATATAGGAAGCTGCTCGGGCGGACACAAATGGATTCAATCCGGCCATTTGAACCCCGGTCGCGGAGGTTGAATTGCCCGGCCATACTATGTATACTACTCGCGATGACCAAACGACTTCGCGACCGAAGCCTGCCCAGCCTCTTTTTCAACCGTTGATCCGGGATTGACCTTGATGGACAACGTGGAACAAACGCCCGACGAACTGCTCAAGAGCGCCGATCTCTCGTTTCAGAACCGCGAGATCGAACAGGCGCTGGTCCAGTATCAGCAGGCGGTCAAAGTTGCCAAGGAAGAATTCAATCGGCCGGTTGAAGTCGAGTCCCTGGCACAGATTGCCCGGATGCTTCTGATCCTCGGCAAATACGATGACGGCCGGAAATATCTCGAAGATGCCGCGGCCCGCGCCGAGAGCGAGGATATCATGGGCTGGTCCCGCTATCTCGGGGTCAAGGGTCGGTTCGAATGGAAAGCCGAGCAGCTTGGCCCGGCCCGATTCACCTTTGCCGAAATGTTTGAGTACTGCACGTCGCATGAACTCTGGTCTCGCGCGATCGATGCCGCCAACATGATGGCGATCGTGTCCGAGGATACTGCCAGCCAGGTTCAGTGGAGCACGCGCGGAATTGAGCTGGCGGAAAACAGCGGCGTGGAAAGCTGGCTTGGCCCGCTCTGGAATAATCTGGCTACAACCTATTTTGATCAAAAGAACTACGCTGAAGCTCTGGAAGCTTTCGTCAAAGCCCGCGAATATCACTGGCGCTTTTCTCCGGAGACCGCCAAGCTGGTCGCCGATTATCACATCGGCATGTCTTACCGCTTTTTGGGCCAGTACGATCAGGCCCGGAAATGGCTTCGCCCGGTGCTAGCCTGGGCGGAACGGCTGGAAAATCACAGTGTCATCGCCCAGGCGCTCGAAGACCTTGGTGAATGTGATATCGCCCAGGGACACCGCGCCCGCGGCCTCGATCTGCTGCAGCGCGCCAAGGAAGAATACGAACTCGACGGTACCCCCAAACATTCCCCCGCCCTCTGGAAAGCGGTCTGCGCCCGCCTGGAACAACTCAAAAACGATTGACGAAAAACACGTATAGCGTAAAAAGGACAGCTGCATGAAATACCGTCGCGTAGGAAAAACCGGACTCAAAATCTCTGAACTCTCCATCGGCGCCTGGCTCACCTATGGCGGGTCGGTCGAGGCCTCCATGGCTGAGAAGACTCTGAAGACCGCCATCGATGCCGGCGTCAACTTTATCGATATCTCGGATATCTATGCCAAAGGTCAGGCCGAAAAAGTGGTCGGGCAGGCCATCAAGGATTTTAAGCGAACCGATCTCGTGATCTCAAGCAAACTGTTCTGGCCCATGACTGACAATGTCAACGACCGTGGCCTCAGCCGAAAACATATCATGGAATCGATCGAGAAAACCCTGAAGCGAATCGGCACCGACTATCTGGACATTTACTTCTGCCACCGCTTCGACCCGGACACCGAGGTCGAAGAAACTGTCCGCGCCATGGATGATCTCGTTCATCAGGGGAAAGTGCTCTACTGGGGTACTTCGGTCTGGACCGCCGCCCAGATCGAGCGGGCCGTCTCCGATGCCCGCCATTGGCACGCCTACCTTCCGTCGGTGGAGCAGCCGCGCTACAACATGATTGACCGGCATATCGAAGCCGAGATCATGCCGATTTGCGAAAAATACGGCATGGGGCTGACCGTCTGGTCTCCGCTGGCGCAGGGGCTTCTCTCCGGCAAATATAACGCCGGGATTCCTGAGAACAGCCGGGGCGCCACCACCAAATGGCTCGAGCGGGACCTCAATCCGGATAATATCGCCAAAGTCAAAGAGCTTGCCGAACTGGCTTCGGAGCTGGGTATTACTATCAGCCAGCTGGCGTTGGCCTGGATTCTTCGCCTTCCGCAGATTAGCTGTGCCATCACCGGCGCGACCAATCCGAAACAGGTCGAGGAAAACCTCAAAGCCTCTGACGTGAGGCTGACTCCCGATGTCCTAAAGCGGATTGATCAAATCCTGGATGGCGCCTTGTAAAATGTGATAGCCTGAGCGCTGACAGTTTCTGACATTCCCGATATAAGCCTGGTCCAATTCAATCTAGAGGAGAACCGTATCATGATCAGCACGATTCAGGAATTCACCACCGAGTACAAAACCGAAGCCGACAACACCGCCAAGGTTTTCAAAGCGTTAACCGATGCGTCGCTGGCTCAGTCGGTCGCCAAAGACCACCGCACCATCGGGCGGATGGCCTGGCATATCGTCACCACCTATCCGGAAATGACCGGCTATGTCGATCTCAAATTTCCGGGCATTGAAAAAGATACTCCGATGCCTAAGACTGCGGCTGAGATCGTGAAAGCGTATGAGAAAGTGTCGGGCGGCACGCTGGCTGCGATCTCCAAATGGACCGATGCCGATCTCGCCAAAGAGAAGAATTTTTATGGCGAGAACTGGAAACAGGGGTTCATGCTCGAGATTCTGATTCGCCACGAGATTCATCATCGCGCGCAGATGACTGTTCTGATGCGTCAGGCCGGCCTGAAAGTCCCCGGTGTCTACGGACCATCCTACGAGGAATGGGTTAACTACAAGACGAATCCCCCGGAGGTATGAGGTTTAATCGGTAGAGTCTCATACAACGCAGGTCGGCTTTTCCTTGCTTCTCGTCTCCGCTCGAAGCGACGAGACGCCTCACGATTGTCATCGCGAGGAGCGGAGCCGAGCGACGTGGCGATCTCAGTTAGTTCCGTCATTCGGAGCCCCGTCTATAAGATTCTCTGTCTTGGACGGGGCGTAGGAATCTGTCACTGGGACCAATAGAGTTCCTTCGCTTCTTAGCAGCATTCTCATTAGTAACGTGCGGCGGTGCCCCATGCTTGCTGTGGGGGTGAACCTTTCAAAGGTGATTGACGGCGGTCCGGCGGTCCTAGTAACCCACAGCAAGCTGTGGGGCACCTGACTTGCTCGTAATGACCGAAGAAATTGAGATTCCCACGTCGTCCCCGCAAAGAGCGGGTCCTCCTCGGAATGACTGGGATGAGAATTCTTGTAGGGCACGAGTGTCCCCACTCGTGCCTTTTCGTTTAACGGCGCGTCTCGAAAAGACGTCCCCTAGTTTACTTCGCTCAGTGATACTTTGAATCACTCTCACGTCGTAGGGCAATTGCCTTTCGGAGCTGCTGATTGTTATGCGTCACCCATTCAAATCTGGCCGGGATTGCCCACGACTGATTAAGGTAATGTTCCGCAAGATCGATCTCCTCGATCATAAAATAAGATGAGGCCATTAGGCAATACACCTCGGACTGGTTCTGCGCTGGTACATCAAGGCCTTCCAAAAGCCTGAAAGCCTCAAGGCACTCCGAGTATTGTTCCAGTCCATAGTGGGCCTTTCCTTTAACAAAATAACAAAATTGCTTTCCCGAGGCGGGAAGTTCAGACAAGTTCAATTGATCAAGCAATTGGAGAGCAGTGGTTCGGTTGCCTAAGAATGCGGTGGCTGCAGCAATTGAGAGATCAATATCTGTGAATTGCTCCGCTAAAGCGTCCGGATACTCCCGTAGGGCATGTCGCGCCTGACGGTATTCAGCCAGGGCCTCTTCTTCCCGGTGAACTCGGAGGAGTGCCATGCCTCTGCCATTGTGGAAATTATACCGATCAAGTGCGTATGCGGGACCGTTCATCTGATCTGAAAATTCCCGAGCGCGATCAAAGTACCCGACCGACTCCTCGAATCGCTCAAGCCAGAGGAGAGCAAAAGCCAAGTCGGTGAACATGATGAGTTTCCAGTCCCAAAATCCATCGGCAGGAACTGAGGTCTCCGCAATCTGTAGAATGCGAATCGCATCTTCGTATCGACGCTCCGCCTCATAATATCCGCCGAGGGCGGCTTGAACTTTCCATGTTTCGTCACTTGCTGCATTTTTGTGCAGGAATTGCTCGAGCTCGACGATGGCGCGCTCGGGCTCTCCAGTCACAACCAATTCATCCGTGACCTCAAGTACCTCAACTACAAGAGACATTGTATCTCGGTTTTCCCGCAACTAATTGAACTTGATTCCATGCACGACGGTCGGCCCGCGTCATTCCGCACTCGTGCATTTTCGTTTGGGACACTAAGGCACGTCTCGGAAAGACGTGCCCTACCTCTCCACCGGCTTCCGCGGCGCCACCATCAACGATTTCTCACGGTCCACTATCACAAGCCCCGGCTTGGCGTTCCGCGGCTTCCTTACATACCGTTTCTCCGTGTAAATCACCGGCACATACGAGTCATTGCGCGCTTTGCTGAAATGCGCGGCAATCGAAGCCGTTTCTTCGATCTCCGCTTTCGAGGGCTGGAACGATTTGTTCGGAAATTTGATCACGACATGCGACCCGGGACACTGCTGGGTGTGAAACCAGAGCTCGTACGGCTTGGCAAATTCAAACGTCGTGCGATCATTATCAGAACCGTCTCGCCCGACAAAAATGGTCAGTCCGGTGGAAAGCTGGTACGGCTTGTACGGCAGGCGCGGCTCTACCGCGGCTCGTTCGCCGGATTTGCCATGACGAAGCGCCACCAGCTCAGAGGCATATTTCTCCGAGGCCGACTCAAAATGTCGGTCCAGCTCGGCTTGCATTTTCTGAAGTTCCCCAAGCTCTTCCCGGGAGATCTCCAAACGCCTCTGGAGCAGCTCCAGCCCTTCGCGTCCCTTGCGGTACCGCTTAAAATAATTCTCGATATTGTCATTGGGAGTTAGGGCCGAATCAAGCGGGATCTCCCTCGGCCGGTGCGGGTCGTCATACACATCCTCGACCGTGATCGACTTCATCCCGCGCTTGATCGCGTGCCGGTTAATCTGAAGAAGCTCCGCCTGTCGTTTAAGCAGTTCAAAATTCTCGGCCTCGCTGATATCTTCTTCAACTTTCAGAATCCGCTTTTCCAGCCGCTTGACGGCGACGGAAACCCTGTCGAGAATCTTGTCGCGGTCGGAGACTTCCTCTTTGGCGGTCTGTTTTCGCCCGACCTGTTCCATGATCGCAAACGACAGCGACTTGAATTTCTCCGGCTGGTCCTCGACCGATGACAACTTGAACGGATACGCTTCGAACCCGCCGTGAATCTGATACAAATAGCCGGTGGTATCGTCGCCGAACCGGCCCGCCATCTCCCGAATCACGGTCGCCAGTTTCGAGGCGCTGTCGTCGGTAAGATCGGAAACGACAAGGTCTGCACACTCGGCTCGCACGGCCGCCTCGCGGGCCATACTCTTGTTGAAACCCAGAATCCGCTTTTCTATGAGTGTCGCAACATGGGTTGACCCGGTTTCTGTGGCCACTCGCTGAGCTTCGTGCCAAAGCTCTCCTGCTTCTAGGGCACGGGGATCAAGCCGATCCAGGGACGGCAATGGCTGGTAAAGTTCGCCGCGATCGTATTCCCGGTTTCTCAGGGTGGCCTGTTTTCGTCCCTTGGCTGTCCAGAAGCCAGATATTGCTGTTGGGTCCGATTGCCTCAAACGCGAGACGGATCGGCTCGCCGGCCAACGCGATATCGACAAAGAAGATTCGGTCCAGAACCGGCTGGTCAACCGCCAGGATTTCGCCGCCGGCCAGATTGAAGATCGGCCAGGGCTTTTCCGTGGTCTCGATCTTGAGTTTCGAGGCCGGTACCAGGAAACAGCCGCTTCCGGTCGGGTGGAACAGAAAACCGAGCGCCCAGGTCCCCCCTTGCCCCTTAAAGAAGAGATACGCCGCGCGCTCCTTCTTATAGAACTCCGTGGCGGTGACTTTGGCGTCCCTGGCCTCTCGTTTCAGTTCGGCGACCAGAGCCTGGATATGGAGCGAGGTCTGCATGGCGCGAATATATCCCGCCGGCAGGGGACATTCAAGGTTTGGTTTGACGCGGCATCCGGCCGGTACTATGTTTGGAGCGAGTTTCGATCAATCTGGCACGGGTTAATTCGGCATCTGGAGGTGTGATGAAGTACGGTGCAAGGAATAAGATTGTCGGCCGGGTGACTTCGGTCAAAAAAGGGGATATCATGTCGCTGGTGAAATTCAACGTCCTGAGTCCCACCACTATGGCTTCGGTCCTGACAACCGAGTCAGTCGACGATCTCGAGTTGAAACCGGGGGACGAAGTCGAGTTGATCATCAAGGCCATCCATGTTCTTCCGGTGAAAAAGTAGGGGCGGACCCGAATTGGCGATGGCTTCTGAGAATCCGACGACCCTCGGGGAGATTATTGGCCTCCAGGCTTACCTGGGCTCTCCGGTCTATCTGGTTACGATGCTCGTGATGGGAAGATTCTTGCGCAAGGCGGTCGGTTACCGCTATGTCGAACTTGTCGGGGTTTGTCTTTTCTACCTGCTTTTGTCATTGTCGGTGTCGCTGTTTGTCTGGCGCCTCTGGTCGTTCAGCCGGCTGGACATCATGCTCTTTGACGTGATCAATATTCCGGCCCTGATTGCCTGCCTGATTGTCTATCCGTTGACTTTCAAATTCCTGAAATCGACGTGGGTGGGATAGTTGGGTCGATAAACAACCGATTGCACAATCATGAGCAATCATGCGTCGATTCTTAGTGATCATCTACTCTCCGAAAGTCAGTCCGGGAGGCAAATAAGTGACTTTGCATTCAGTCGGTCGACGGACCAATCCGATGATTATACTGATTGTGCTGGCGTTGTTGCTGGCCGCTTGTCACAGAGAAACTGGGGTGGTCGGGAGCATCTCTGGAATATTAGTAGACGCTTCCACGCGCCAACCTATCGCCGGAGCTTTGATACGTGGTGAGGGCGCCGCATTTGAGACAATCACCGGCCCAGATGGAGAGTTTGCAATTCAGAATCTGAATCCGCAAACCTACGAACTCTATGCTCTGATTAGCACCTGTATATCTCAACCGTCGCGTAAAATCAAAGTCCGCCCGGGACTCGATACAAAGGCTGTCTTGGAAGTGGATGATTTTAGGGTTGATTCGTCCATTTTCGGCCATGGTATCCCCCCCCGGCGTCCCCAAGTTTGGTATTCTGTTTTTCGCGCAGGGCAGAAAGCGGCGCGGCTCGACGCGGCCTCCGGTAAAGCAAGGACAATGACCTACGGCTTACATAGCGATGGCCTCGGCTTTGACACGGCCACCGGACTAGTGTACAACTTCATAGCCGATTGCATTGTCGATGACAGTATCACGGGTCTCGCTGACGGCTACAATAGTTTCATCGCAGCCTGGCTCGTGGCTAACGGCCAGCCAAGCTATTCCTTGAAACGGTGGACTTCACAGCTGCTGGACTTAAGGGGCTCTTTCACCCGCTGTTCAACTCTCGTCCGCCCAGCCATTCTTGAGCGAAACGGCGACCACACATTCTCGACCGATCGGCGCGTTAGGTTAAGCCTTGAAGTCGCCCCATCCCGCATGGAAGGCAGCTCGCCGGTTCGTGTCGTCATTCAATCTGGAGATTCCGCAATGTTCGCAGATCTGGTCTACGAAGGGGGTCACAGGTCGTGGGAGGTCGCCTGGGGGCCGGATTCGTCCGGTCTGGTATTTCTCAGAGACGTGGCCGAAGGATATCTTTCAGATGCTCATCCCGTTCAGCACTACGCTGCGGTGAGCGTGCGAACCGGCGCTACCTTGTCTTCCGAATTCTACACTCGCGAAAGAGGTGACTTGTGGAAACCTTTGAGGATCCAACGCCGATAGGCACGTCGCGGGCCCTACAACGGCATTTCCATAATGCGATACCGCTTGTACAGCTTGGCCCCCATCTGCTCGGCGGACCGGCACATAAGTTCGTTCGTCTCTAAAATCCACGAAAGCTCGGCCCATTTGTACCCCCGCTTGATTCCCTCGTTGTAGGTGTTCACGAAGAACATCATGTCGATGCCGCGCTTCTGAAACTGCGGGATTACTCCCATCGTGATCATCCGGACACCATGGACTTTGTTGCGAACTTTAGTATGCCACAAGAGCTTGATCAGGCCGAACGGGAACAGCTTCCCCTGTAAGTGAATCAGCGCCTGGTTGATGTCCGGCAGAGCAACCGAGAAGGCGACCGGAGTCCCTTCATACTCGGCGATGAAGATCATGTTCGGGTCGGCGATTTGCTTCAGATTATTGCACTGGTAGCGGAATTCGGCTTCGTCCATAGGGACAAATCCCCAATTGTGAACCCAGGCCTGATTGTAGACCTGGAGCAGCCGGGAAACCTCGTTGGAAAAATCCTTAAAGTTGGCCGTACGGAGCTTGATCTTGGAGCGTTCACGAAGTTTGGCCTCGACCGTCAAGATGCGCTCCGAAATCGGTTCGTCTTTGGTAATGATGAACCCGAGCAGATCCATGACTTTCTTGAGGCCGAATTTCTCCGCCAACCGCGGCTGATACGCGTAATTGTATGGCATCATGACCGTCGGGGGCATATCGAACCCCTCGATCAAGAACCCGATCTCGTGGTTGGTCGAGAAATTCATCGGCCCCCGCATCTTGTCCATCCCCTCCCGCTTGAGGGTAATCATGGCGACCTTTAACAGCTTGGAGGCGATTTCGAAATCATCCGGGGTATCGAGGAAACCAAAGAATCCGGTCTTCTCGTGATGAAATTCGTTATGCGTGAAATTAACGCAGATGGCGATTCGCCCGACCACCTTGCGGTCTTTCATGGCCAGGAACAGTTTGGTCTTGGAGCTCTTGTAAAACGGATTCTTTTCGAGATCGAAAAACTCGTTGCGCTCCATCTTGAGCGGCGGCACGAACTGTTCCACGCCGCGATACAGCTCGTACGGATAATCAATGAACTGCAGAAGCTGAGGGTGAGACTCAACTTCGACTACTTCGACATTTTCCATAGGCTTAAGAGATCAAACCGCGTTTGCGACCGACTTTGGCCACCACCTCCACGACCTTGTCGAGATGAGCGTCGGTATGAGTCGCCGTGTAGGAAGTGCGGATCATGGCATGTCCCGGGGGGACCGCCGGCGCGATCACCGGATTGGTGAAGACGCCTTCCACGAACAAGTCTTTCCAGAAAGCAAAGGTATCGAGATTCTCGCCGACCACGATCGGCACGATCGGGGTGGCGCTGTTGCCGATGTCAAACCCGAGGGTCCGGAACTCACGCTGCATCCGCCGGGCATTCCGCCAGAGGTGGTCGCGCCGTTCCGGTTCGGACTGGATGATCTCAAGTGCAACCAGCACCGCCGCCGCCGATGACGGGGTGATCGAAGCCGAGAAAATCAGTGACCGGGCCGTGTGCTGGATAAACTCTATCACTTCCGAGTCCCCGGCCACAAACCCGCCCAGAGAGGCAAACGACTTGGAAAAAGTCCCCATGATCAGGTCAACTTCGGCACTAAGCCCAAAATGCTCCGCCGTTCCGGCTCCGGTTGGTCCCAAAACGCCGATGGCGTGAGCGTCATCAACGAGTACTCTGGCGCCGTAAGTCTTGGCGATTCTCACCAGCTCCGGGAGATTGATAATATCCCCTTCCATGGAGAAGACGCCGTCCACCACGACCATTACACCGCCGCGGGAATGAATGTCGCGGACCCGGCGAATGACCCGCTCGAAATCTTCCATATCGTTGTGCGCGAATTTATAGACTTTGCCGTAGGAAAGGCGGCAGCCGTCGACAATAGAGGCATGGTCCTGGCGGTCGATCACAAGGGCATCATTTTTGCCGACCAGGCAGGAGATGGCTCCCAGATTGGTCTGGAAACCGGTGGAGAAAACGAGCGCTCTCTCCTTGTGCACGAATTTGGCCAGGCGGCGTTCCAGTTCCAGATGCATATCAAGCGTGCCGTTGAGGAAACGGGAGCCGGTGCAACCGGAACCAAATTCCAAGGCGGCCTTGGCGGCGGCTTCCTTGACGCGAGGGTGATTGACCAGGCCAAGATAATTGTTGGAACCGACCATGATGCAGGGCTGGCCATCGACAATTACTTCATCTCCCGGAGCAGACTGCACCGGATGGAAGTAAGGATAGATCCCCATGTCTCTGACGGCCTGCGGATCAGTGTACTTGTAGCACTTTTCGAAGAGGTCGGGGTGAACCGCCTCGGCCTTTTCCTTAGCCTGCAACGAAGCTCCTCAGTGGGTTGAAAAGTTGAATCACAAGCGCGCAAAAAACGGCATTTCCACAGGCTTGTCAAGCGATTAGCTGACCCCCCTGAGAGAGTCTCCGGAGTTCATCGTCGAGCGCCGGTGATCTCCTTACCCAATGCCTTTCATTGGGTTAGTTGGTCGGAGGCGGGACGGCTGCCCCTCCGGCAGATTCCCCGTTACAAGCATTTACAATTCCGCGTCGGGCCCGGCGAAAAAAACATAACGTTGGTCCACTCTGGTTTGGTATAATCCCAGTCACTCAACCCCAGAATGATCGGACAAGGTGCCGCAACACGACAGTAACTCGAATCCCCAGGAAACCGGCCTGAAACACTTTATCACCAAAGACCGCTTCGGGGCGCTCTGGATCGCGCTGCTCTGCATCCTGGGAACTTCAGCCGCCACCCGCATAGCACTTTTCGCCCAGAACTACGAAGAGCTGGCCGGTTCACGCCGGTATATGGGCCTGGCGATTCCCTTGGGAATTTTGTTCGACCTGACGGTCGCGGCCTGGGCCTTCTTTCCATTCTCTATCTTTCTGGCCGCCATGCCGCAGCCGAAGCTGGTTCGCCGGGGATGGTACTGGGGAATCCTAGGCGGCTTTGCCGCGTTGATCTTTGCCCTCTTCTATCTCAGCGTGGTCGAATTCTACTTTTTCGGCGAATACAACTCCCGGTTCAATTCGGTGGCGGTCGAGTACCTGAATTTTCCCCATGAAATTCTGTCCAACGTCTGGGCCTCGTACCCGGTGCTTCCGGTGCTCGCGGGCGTGGCTATCGTGACCACCATCCTGTTGCTGTGGATTAAGCGGCCGTTGAAACAGGCGCTCACGCGCCCAGCCTCTCGCCGCAAACGGACCGTCATCCTGACAGTGCAGATCGCCATCATGTTGCTCGGAACGCTGGCCCTGACCCCCCGCTCCTGCCGCATCTCGAACAACCGGATTGTTGATGAAATCGCCATGAACGGCTTCTATGCTTTCTTCAATGCCGCCCTGACATATGATCTTGATTATGACAGCGATTACGCCCGTCTCAACGACACCGTGGCCTTCAGCCGGATGCGCCGCCTTCTGAAATCGGATCATGTTGAGTTTATGCAGTCGGCCGACAGCCTGTCGATCGACCGGGCCATCAGTCCGGCCGGCCCACCCCGAAAGCTAAATGTCGTGATCATTCTCGAGGAAAGCCTGGGGGCGGTCTTTGTCAAAAGTCTCACCCCCGATGGTCCTGGGGATACCCCTGAATTCGAGAAACTGGCGGACAGCGGCCTTCTTTTCACCCACATCTATGCCACCGGCACCCGCACCGTGCGGGGAATGGAGGCGACCTTGCTCAGCCTGCCGCCGATTCCGGGGCAGTCCATTGTGCGAAGGTCGGAGGGGGAGCATGTCTTTGCGCTGCCGTCGCTGCTGAAATCGCTCGGGTACCAGACCGAGTTCATTTATGCCGGGTATTCCTACTATGACAACATGAAGAATTTCATGCTGGACAACGGGACCGACCGGGTGATCGACATCAATGACCCGGTGTTCAAGCAGAAGACGTATGCCACCCTCTGGGGACTCTGCGACGAAGATCTCTTTGACAATAGTCTGGAAGTGTTCGACTCGCTGCAGAAACAGGGGAAGCCCTTCTTCACGTTCATGCTCACAGTCTCAAATCACAGTCCTTTTGGCTATCCCAAGGGTCGGATTCCAGAAAATCCGGACGAAGCGAAGCGGGACAACGCCGTCAAGTATGCCGATTTCGCCCTGGGCAAGTTCTTCCGCGATGCCCGCTCGCATCCGTTTTTTGACAGCACGCTGTTTGTCGTGCTGGGGGATCACGGACCCAGAGTTTACGGACCGGAAGAGATTCCGATGGATTCTTATCGGATACCGATTCTGTTTTACGGACCGCACGTTGTGCCGGCCGGAGTGCGGGACAGTGTCCTCGGATCACAAATGGATCTCGGCCCAACTATCCTTGGTATGCTCAATCTCCCGTATCGAAGCCAGTTCTTTGGCGATGACTTGCGCAAACTTCCGCTCGACCAGGGGAGAGCCCTCTTGTCTCTAAACCGTGATGTCGGGCTGTACCGGGGGGATCATATGGTTGTGCTGAGCGTCCAGCGGGACGAAAAACTGTGGGAACGGGATCCCCGCACCGGTCGGTTCTCCCAACTCAAGACCAGCCAGGACAGCGATGAAATCGATGATGCCATCGCCTACTACCAAACCGCCTTCAATTTGCTGAGAGATCATCGTCTCCACCCTCTTCCGCAACCGGGAGCCGGCAATCTGGGACACCTGACCCTGACCGCCGATCAATCCGCCGGAAATCCTTAATCGCGCCGCTTAGTCCGATTTTCCAAGCAGGCCGATGCCGGTCGTCAGACGATCGTTGCGAATGACCATAGTGGTCAAAGTGACGGATTGGCGATCTTCAGTCGTGGGCTGGATGGAATCAAACCCCACACTCGAGCCGGTCGTCCCCTTGGGCGCGAATTTCCCTGACCTGGTTGTAACGTAGAGATCAAGCATGAGGCTGTTGGCTTCGGGTGGAAAAGTAGACCAGGCCAGCTTCTGATTCTTGCTCTCGACTACCGTGAACCGCTTGATGATGGAGTCGCGGGAGACCGAGCGGTATGACACAAAAGCGGCTTCGTTGAAGACGAAATTCTGGCTGCGGAGGCCGGGCGGGTAGGTGACCCGAACACTGTCCACCCAGATATCTTCGACCATGTTCCCTGGTCCCCCCGGAGGAATAGCGTGAGCAGCCCATAGAGCGAGCGTGAACTGATTGGAAGGGGCGGGTGGGATGGCTTGTTGACGGACTTCGGAAGAAACTATTCTGGGGCGAAGCGACCAGCCGCTCACCGTTAAGGTCGGCTCCGCCGGGGGGAGCATGAAATTGCTTCGCATGATATAGACGCAGGAAGCCGACAGGACCGCGGCGAGCAGGGTGACGACCCCAAAGAGCACAGCCCTCATTCGCCTCTTTGTCACCTGGACCGTTACCATCTCTTCGTCTGCCGCATGCGGAATTTCTGCTCTATGATAATAGAAGACCCCAGCCGGGTCACCGGTTCCCCCGCTAGAGTCATTGATCAAATTACAGCCGTCCGACCAGCTGGGTAATCACGCGGTGGAACTTGTGAATCCCCTGCACTGGCTCGGCATACTTGAGAATGCACTTGCGGCTGACCGTCCGCAAACCCGCTTCTTCGGCAGCCCTGATCGCAGCTGAATAGTTGGCCATCTGCTGAAACCAGATGTACTTGATTCCGGCCGCTTTGGCTTCGGCCACTGCCGAGACTGCTGCTTTGGGGGGAAGAACGAACACGGCCGCATCGACCGGAACCGGAAGATCGGTCAGACTCGGCCAGCAGCGGTCCCCCTCAATCTCCTGGTGGCGCGGGTTGACCGGAAACAGTTCAAACCCGCGGTTTTTTAATTCCCGATACATCTCATTGCCAAACGCCCGCGGTGTGGCTGAAGCTCCCACCACGGCCAGTCGCCGGGACCGAAGAGTCGGCTCGATACTTGGATTCATATCGTTCACGCCCCGCCGCCGGTCTTGACGACCGGCAGCTCTTGTTACCTTTACCTGTGACAGAAGGCGCTAGCCAGGCTAGTTCCCCTTCTTGAACGTCTCCATGAATTCGGCCAGTTTGTTGGCCCCTTCAAGCGGCAGCGCATTGTACAACGACACGCGGATACCGCCGACATCGCGGTGTCCCTTCAGGCCGACAAAACCGGTTCCCTTGGCCTCGGAGAGAAACTTCTTCTCGAGTTCCTCCGACGGCAGGCGAAGCGTTAAGTTCATCCAGCTCCGGCTGTCCGGCTTGACCGTGCCGCGATAGTAGTCCGGGTACAGATCCATCATTTGATAGATCCGCTCCTTCTTGGCCATATTCACTTTCTCGACCGCCTTGAGTCCGCCCTGTTTCTTGATCCACTCGAGGACCAGGCGCACGATATAGACCGCGAACACCGGCGGCGTATTGTACAGAGACAGTTTGTCGGCATGAGTCTTATAGCTGAGCATGGTCGGAAGACCTTCCGCGCACTTGGCCAGAATGTCATCCCGGATGATTATCATGGTGGCGCCGGCCGGGCCGAGGTTCTTCTGCGCCCCGGCATAAATCAGGGCGAATTTCTTGAAATCCATCTGGCGGGACATGATATCCGAAGACATATCCGCGAAGAGCGGGATATTTCCCACTTCCGGTGTATACTGCCACTGGCAGCCGTAAATCGTATTGTTGGTCGTGATATGAACGTAAGCGGCATCCGAAGCGATTTTCAACTCATTCTGCTTCGGAATCCGGGCGAATTTTTCCTCTTTCATCGAGGCGGCGACATTTACAGTCCCCAGCGCCAGCTTCTTGGCCTCTTTGACCGCCTTCTCGGCCCAGGAACCGGTCTCGATATATGACGCCGTGCCCCCTTTGGGGAACAGATTCATCGGCACCATGGTAAACTGGAGCGAGGCGCCGCCCCCCATGAAGATGACTTTGTAGTTTTCGCCGAGTCCCATGACTTCGCGCACCAGCGCCATGGCGCTATTGTTGATCTCTTCGTATTCGGCCGAGCGGTGCGAGATTTCCAGCACCGACATGCCGGTTCCTTTGTAGTCCAGCAGTTCGGCCTGTGCTTGCTGCAGTACCTCTTTGGGGAGTATGGCCGGACCCGGATTGAAATTGAACACCTGTTTTCCCATATCTACTTGCCTCTGTGGCTAAATCGTTTTGCTAATCTCTACTCATCTTCATTTGTGCGTTTTGACATAGTCGGCAATGATCATCTCGGCAATGGCCGCGATCCGGATCATGTTTTCCTCGGTTGATGCCCCCAGATGCGGCGTGAAGATCGTGTTGGGAGCGTTGAGCAGAGGAGAATTGACCGGCGGGTCGGAGTACCAGACATCGGTGGCAAATCCCCCCAGCTGGCCGCTCTTGAGAGCCTCGACGACATCCTCCTCGATCACCACTTCGCCCCGCCCGGTGTTGACCATATAAGCCCCCTTCTTGATTTTGCCCAGAAGGTTCTTATTGATCATTCCCCGGGTGTCCGGCAGGAGCGGGATGTGAACTGAAATGAAATCGGAAACCGCCAGGACATCTTCGATCGGGCCGTGAATCTCAGCAAAATCCGAAAAGAATACATCCGGGTGCCAGGCCAGGACGCGCATATTGAAGGCGCGGGCGCGGACCGCGAGCGCTGTGCCGATTCTTCCCATACCCAGAATCCCCAGGGTCTTACCGTATAGCTCTGTACGCTCAAGCTCCGCCTTGAGCCATTTCCCTTCGCGCATAGTGGCATCCGCTTTGGCGATATGACACGGCAGGGCAATCATCAGGGCAAAAGCTAGCTCAGCGACCGCAGTGGTCGAGGCCTCGGCGGTGTTCTTGACAATAATTCCTTTGTTGTGGGCGTGCTTGACATCGATGTTGTCCAGGCCGACCCCACCCCGGATGATCAGCTTGAGGTTTTTGGCCGCATCGAGATACTCGGCCGTGGCTTTGGTCTTGCTGCGCACGAGGATTATATCCGCCTCCGGCGCCCGTTTCTGGTCGTTGGTGACTTCGCCGTACTTGGCCAAAGTCTTCGGCATCGCTTCGTCAAATTTGTCTGAGATGAGGATCAACATGGCATCTATCTCCGTTTACAGTCTCAATTGTCCAGGACATGAACCACCAGGCCGTCCCGAAGTTTGGGTTCGAACCAGGTGGACTTTGGAGGCATAACTTCCCCGGCATCGGCAACCGTCAGCAACTGTTCTATCGATGTCGGGTAAAGCGAAAAGGCGAGCTTATACTGGCCGGAATCGACCAGCTTGACCAGTTCACCGGTCCCCCGAATTCCGCCGACAAAATCAATCCGCTTGTCGGTCCGGAGGTTGGTAATTCCGAGAATCGGGCCGAGAAAATTCTCGGAGAGAACCGAGGCATCAATCGACCGGGTTGGATGGTAAAGATCGAAACTGTCCGGCTTGGCAACCAGCTTGTGCCAGTTTTTCTCGGCGTACAGCCCAAACTGGTGTGTTTCGGTCGGCGTCAATTCGCCGTCATTGTGCGGCGAAATTTCAAACGACTGCCCGGCCCGCTCCAAAACTTCTTTGAAGCTCAATCCGTTGAGGTCCTTGACTACGCGGTTGTACGGGAGGATCTGGAGCTCCCGATCGGGGAACAGGACATTCAGGAAGTAATTGTACGGTTCCTTGCCGGTATGTTTGGGATTTTTCTCCCGCATCCGGCGCGCCACCTCGGAGGCCGCTTCGCTGCGATGATGCCCATCGGCGATATAGAGATTGTCGAGTTTGGCGAACGCGGAGACGATGTCATACACGGTCGCTTCGTCCCCCACGACCCAAAGTTCGTGGCGAATGCCGTCGGCGGCGACAAAATCAATGAGCGGCTTGTGCGAAGCGATTTCGCCGAAAATCCGGCTGATTTCCGGGTTATACCGAAAGGCGCTTAATACCGGACCGACTTGCGCCTTGACCTGAACGACATGGTTGGCCCGGTCATTCACTTTGTCAGGCCGGGTATGTTCGTGCTTTTTTATTTTCCCCTTGTCGTATTCCTCGACCGAGGTCAGCGCCACCAATCCGGTCTGGCGCCGGCCGTTCATGGTCAGGCGATACAAGTAGAAGCAGTTGCGATCGTCGCGGACCATAACGCCGGTCTTTTCCAGTTTGACCAGATTCTCGTAGGCGCGCTGATAGACTTCAGGGCTATACGGATTGGCGGAGTCATCAAATTCGAGTTCAGATTTGTTTACCCGCAAAAACGAGTTCGGGTTCCCCTGCGCCATGGCGCGCGCTTCCTGGGTATTGAGCACATCATACGGGGGACTCGCCACTTGTGAAGCAAATTCAGGTTTGGGGCGAAGCCCCTTCATCGGACGGACAATCGACACGCAACCTCCTCAAACCATTCGGAAATTGTGAACAAATTCACAGGTGATAAAAATACCATCAGACTCGAAAAAGACAACAGAATTGTCACGCCTTCGACCGAAACCGGGAAAACAAAATAAAATAGACCGCCCATCCTAATGGTGCGGCCCAAGTCCCTAAGGCGGCTCCCGGTCAGAGCTTCATCCCCAGCGCTTTGAATACAAAGCTATATTCGTCAACGATTTCCTCGGCCACCTTACTGGTCGGCTTCCCCTGCCCATGCCCGGACTTGGTGTCTACCCGAAGAAAAATCGGTTTTCCCGACCCGGTCGAGGCCTGCATCAGGGCGGTCATTTTGCGGGCATGCATCGGGTCGACCCGGTTGTCCGAATCCCCCGCCTTGAACAGAATCGCCGGGTATTTTGCCCCCGGTTTGACATGCTGATATGGGGAGTATTTGAGAATATAGGGAAACTGCGAAGCGCTGTCGCTCGAGCCATACTCCGGGATCCAGAGCTTGGCGATCTGGAACTTGTCATACCGGATCATGTCAAGCAGCGGGACATCGCAGACCGCTGCGGCAAATAGGTCGGGGCGCTGGGTGACCATCGCGCCGATCAATAGCCCGCCGTTCGATCCGCCGTAAATCGCCAGATGCTCCGGGCTCGTGTATTTCTCGTTGATCAGGTATTCGGCCGCGCCGATGAAATCATCGAAGACGTTTTGCTTCTTCTCCAGCATGCCGGCTTTGTGCCATTCCTCGCCATATTCTCCGCCGCCGCGAAGGTTCGGTTGGACGAATATCCCCCCATGAAGCAGCCAAACGGCCGTCTTCCGGGAAAATACAGGCGTGACCGAGACATCAAATCCTCCGTAACCATCGAGGACCACCGGATTCTTGCCGTCGAGTTTGGCCCCTTTAGGAGCCACGATAAACATGGAAATCGGGGTGCCGTCTTTGGACTTGTAGAACACCTGTTTGGTCTCAAGATTGGAAAAACCGACCTCCAGTTTCATCCGGTCGAACTCCGTCATCTGCCCGGATCGCATGTCATAGTGCAGAATCGCCGGGGGATAGGTATACGACGAAAAGTAGAAGAACAGGTCATGGCCATTCCATTCCCCGGTGAACGATTCGGCTGTCCCCAGAGTCGGGAGCGAGAGCTCCCTGACCAGCTTCCCGTCAAAGTCGTAGATGCTGACATGCGAGTAGGCGTTTTTGAGCGAATGGAGAACCAAGTGGCTGTCAACCACAAGATATTCCGCCAGAGTTGCCTCTGATTCCGGAATCACGACCTTCCAGTTGTTGATCTGAGGATGGTCATACTGTCCCGTCAGGATTCGGAATTTCGGTCCGCCATCATTGGTCTTCACGAAAAACCGGTCATTAAGCGGAATGACTTCAGTACAAGCAATCGCGATCGGTCACAATCGGCTGAATCGGCGACTCCGGCTTGCTCAGATCTTTCAGATACAGCTCAGTCTTGGTCCAGCCTTTGGAATTGGAGATGAAGAGCCATCGGCCATCAGGGGAAATCGAGACTCCCGGCCAGGCGGTTTTGTCAGTCTTGTCTTCAAAGCACAGAGGATCCGTCTGTCCACGTCGTCCCGATCTTGTGGAAGATAGATTCTTCGAAAATACTGTTCATCGGCCTCCGGCACCGTTCCGGTTAGAGGATATCTGGTATAATAGAACCCACTGTTGTCTGGGAGCCAGGCCAGCGAAGCTCCCCGGCAATCGGGAATAGAATCGGCAAGCAGCGGCTTTATCTTTGGTCCGCAAGAGATATAGTGTGGAGTTTTCCGTGCCGGAGGCTGAGACGCCCATACGCCATCATTGAACCGTCCTCACTCGGAAAATACCAATCCATCGCCCTGGTCCCATCTGCTGAGAACTTGTTTGGGTCGATCAGCACTTCGGGCGTTCCCTTCAGCCCATGGCGCACGTACATCACGGGCTGATTCTGCCCGGCCAGCCGCTTCATCGAGAAATACAATTCCCCGCGACTGAAGACCTCCCCGATTCCGCCCGCCGCCAGCATGCGGGTCAGTTCAGAGCGAATCGAATCACGACCCGGAAAGTTGTCCACATAGGACTGGAAATAATCAAACTGCTTTTCGGTCCAGTCCCGGACCTCCGGATTTCCGCCCTCCTCGAGCCACCGGTACGGGTCCGAAATGGCAACCCCGTGAATCGTGTCGGTCACGACCTGGATTCGGGTGGCGGGCGGGGCGAACGGCTGATCCGCCGCGAACAGTGCCAGAGGCACGAGACCGAGGGCGAACGCACATTTCGCCGCCAGTCGAAACATCGTGTGAATAAGCATGGCTGTATCCTTGTGAGTCATGGAGATCAGGTATGGTTGAATATACGCAGGGCGGGGGCGGAAGGTGCCAACCGAAAAAGCAACAGGCCGGTCAGTTGACCGGCCTGTGTGACGTTAAAGCCGTGGGGCAACCTATTTCAGGTGCTTGGCCACCAGTTTGGTCATATCAAACATGGAGACCTGACGCTTCCCACCGAAGACGACGGCAAGTTTCTCGTCGGCGTTAATCATCCGGCGATTCACCGAATCCTGCAGGGAATTCTTGCGAATGTACTCCCACAGTTTCTTGGTGACTTCGGTCCGGGGCATAGCCTTCAGACCGACCACCGCACCCAGTTCGGGTGTCGGCATCATCGGCTTCATAAACGCTGCGTTTGGCTTGCGGGGCTTCTTGGCAGCTTTCTTGGCTGCTTTGCGAGGAGCAGCTTTTTTCTTGGGCGCCGCTTTTTTTCGCGGCGCCGATTTCTTCGCTTTCTTCTTCGCCGCCTTCTTGGCGCCCTTCTTCGTGGATTTCTTGGTGCCCTTCTTTGTTCCTTTTTTCGTAGGCATCTGTTGCTCCTTTAGCATTAAAGGTTAGTGTTAGGTAAAAAGGGTGCTTTGGTTTTCACTCTTTTTATTGGAGCCAAGATGTTTCCCTGATTCACATCTCTGTCTCCATCCTCCGAAAAAAAACTATGTTTGAAAAAAATAGGCAAGAAAAAACTCAACATTTTTGAAAAAAAGTTTGTGTTTTGGACCGGGGGTGCTGAGACACTCTCAGGCCGCTTTCGCCGCCGACATCATCGCGCGACGCAATTCGATCACCGGCGCTTCGGTCGGACACCCCAATCGAAACGGAAACCAGTGACCCGCCCCCGAAGTAGTATAGAGTTTCGATGACCCCTTGGCGTATTCTCCCCAGAGATAGCGATCGTGCATCGATGATTCAAAAATCGACCGTCCTCCAAATCCGATCTGCCCGCCGTGCGTGTGACCCGCCAGCGTGAGCTGAATCCCCTGTGAGGCGGCATAATCGAAGGCATCGGGGCGATGGCTCATCAACACCCGGGTCTCCCCGGTCACGGATTTCTTCAGGGTCTCATCGATAGTCCGCCGGTAGAAGGCGTCATCGCGCGCCCCCATATGGCGGGGATCATCAATCGCCCCGACAAAAAGCGGCACCCCCCGGACCATCAAACGCACGCTGTCATTGACCAGCAGAGGAACCGGACCGGCCGCAAAGATCCTTCGTACCTCGGTTATCCCGCGGAAATACTCGTGATTCCCGAGCGAAGCGAAACAGCCGTAGGGGGCCTTGAACTGGTCGAACATCCGCAGCGCCCCCGGCAATTGGGTCAGATCATCAGCCACATCCCCGGTGACCAGAAGCAGGTCGGGGTGAAATGGCCGGGCATTTTCAAGCGCCTCGGCGAGCGTGTCGAGGGTCGTATAATTGCGAAGATGCAGGTCCGAGACCTGAAGAATCCGAAACCCCTCCAGCTGGGGCGGAAGATTCTCGATCTCAATCGGCTTGGTCGTCACCGTCACGGCACGAAAAGAATCCGCCACTCCGGCCGCGCCGCTGCTCAGCGCCACCACCGGTACTGCCGCCGCAGTGAATTGGAGGAAGACCCGACGGTCATGGTCGGGCAATTCTTCCCGATGCTCTGCCCGTTTCTTCTTGAAATGGGCAATCAGATGTCCCACCCCGTGAACTATCCCGGACACCGGAAGAGACAACACTAGTCCAAGCTCGGCCACAAATACGAGAATCGCCAGGAGCGACATCGGGAGTGAAAGCCAGATTTTGTCGAAGTACTCGCCGAGTCCCCAGAATCCGACTGCGAGCATCCCAACCACCGGCAGGAGTAACGAGGTCAACCGAAGAAACCGTTTGCGCCACCAGACCCGGTTCAAAAGTGCCAGCATGAGCGCCTGAAGCCCGCCGCAGACCAGGACCAGAACCGCCGCAAAGATGATGGGGAAGAATATGCGCATAGAGGGGATTTAGCTAGTGTGACAACCTATTTCCTGCGATCTGCCTGGTCTTCTCATTAAACGCGATGCTCCAACCGGAGTTTCAGGTAAACTGTCCCGTGAGCCTGTCTTGACATTAGCGGCAATTTCCGTTTGTTGCCCTTTCGGAAGATACGAAGAGATACATCGTGGCCAAAGAGAAGACATTTCCAACGGAATTTGAGGCCAAACGGCCCGTCTATTTCTATCCGTCCGAATTGCCCGATTTTAGTGGTGATATTCTGGAGATCGGGCCGGGTCGGGGAGACCTGCTGTTGTGGCACGCCGGTGAGGATGCTTCCAGGAAATGCGTCGGGATCGAACTGGCGCTCTGGCGATACCACAAATTGGTCAAGCGGATCGAACGGCAGAAGCTTGATAATGTCTCGTTGATCCGGGGAAATGCCCGAATTCTGCTTCCCAGGCACTTTCATGCCGCCACTTTTGAAAGGATTTACATCCTGTTTCCCGATCCGTGGCCTAAACCGAGACATTCCTTTCATCGCCTCTTAAATGTCGAAATCCTGACGCATCTGGGTTCGATTCTTCGCCCCGGCGGGGATATCGTGCTGGCCAGCGATGAAAAGCCGTATGTCGATTGGGTGATTGAGAACACCCGGCAAGTCCCATCTCTAAGGCTGGATGGCTCCCCTTACTATTCCGGCCCGAGGCTGATTCCAGGAGGCAATGAGACCTGGTTCGAATCCTTATGGCGGATGAAGGGGAAGGAGATTTACTATTTGAGGATGGTGAAATAGGGGGCAAGTTTCCAATCGGCTCGGATAGGCTGCGCCCCCGGCAACTGGATTACTCCTAAGGGATGACCAATTCAGGAATTGCTTTTCGGATCAAGATGAATTAGCCTGTTTTGCAAGATTGGACCGATTCACGTTTATCTACGGGAGGTAACTGTGCAGGTTTCGAGCCTTTCATTCCTGGCTGTACTAACTTCTTCAATCATTCAATTCACGATCTGTCCGGCTGCAGAACCGAGCAAAAGCCAACGACCCGATGAGGGCAACTTCATTGCCGATACCACAACCATGATCCGGATGGTCGTCCGAATGGAGTCTCCAGAGATCAAGAAGGGGGAGTTTGCCTCACTGCCCAAGACAATTTGGCGGAGCGGCAACAAGTACATGAGGTGTGACGAGCTGCCTGACTCTCTCAACGGCATCCACCAGCGGATGGTGTTTGCGGAGCCGGACGCCTGGATGGTCAATCTGATTACCAAATCCGGACAACACTTCGTCGACCGCGGGCCGACATTCAATACCCGTTGCCCGGACTTTTCGGAACTTCTTGATAGCACGGTGTCGAATCTCGAGATGGGCAAAGAGTTGATGTTTTTCAGGCAGTCCCATGCTGAGCAGCTCCCGGATGATAGCAGCGGCAGTGCCGGATGCTCAGTCTGGCATCTGTCCTTCTTCGGCGGTGTGCTCCAACTTTATGTTCGGAAGGATACTCATCTACCGGCACGGATTGTGTGGGACCATCCCGACCAGACAAAGGCGACACTGATTTTCGACGAATACGTGCCCAACCTGCCGCTGGATCGCACCCTATTCGCCCCGCCGACAGGAGTAACAATCAAAGACTGAACCCCTGTTCTTGACACTCTGGCAGACTTAGGGCAAGAAATAGTATCCCTCAAAAACAAGAAGCGGAAGCTCTTCGCTCCTGCCCTCATTTAAAATCTGAACCTGCCCCCCCTACATCCCCCCCTCATGGCAGGTCTTGCAGAGGTCTTTATCGATCTGAAGCTTCCCGTGCTCAGTAATCGAGTGGCACGGCGCACATCCCAACTCCGAATCTTTGGCGTGCTGCGCATGCGGCAAATCTTTCCCGTTATACTTCACTGTCTCCGGAAACAGGGTCTTGCCGTGGCAGAAAGTCAGGCAACTGTTTTCTTTTTTGAGTGACGCCCCCTATCTCCGGGCCTTTGTGTGATTTGTCGATCTCTGTCATGGCCGCCTGGACTTTGCCGGCGCTGCTATTGAGCAGGTAGAGGCCGTAATTGATATTGTGCGCAATCCGGCTCTCCCGAACGAATGTGAAGTTCTGTTCAGCATTATCAATAGCGGCCGTGAGCGCCTGCCGCTGATGCCTTTGAACCACCCAGCTTGGCCGCATCTGCCTTGACCGCGGCTAAATATTTGGCATATTCGGCGTTGACTTTCTGCGACCCCTCCAGCCAGTTGTCAAACATGAGTTCCCGCCCTTGACCGTGGCACGTGATGCAAGAGGCCCGCTGGGCCTCTTTCTTCTCCTGGTGAGCCATCGATTCCCCTTCCGGGGTCAAATGCGTGTGACAGCCGATACAGGAGACCTGGGCGATAAAATGCGGGCTGGGGACATCAAGCGTATCTTTGCCGCCGATCCCCATATAGAGCTGTTTCGGGCCGTTGTGCTGGTTGATATGGCAGTTTTCGCACTGGATTTCCAGCGAACTGACCATCTCGAAATTCCCGTGCTCGATATCCGAGTGGCACTTAAAGCAGTCGATTCCATTGGTCGTGACGTGAATCTGGTGGAGCTGTTCGCGCGTGTAGTCCAGGCGTGACCGCTCGACATGGCAGGAATAGCACTTGGATTCCGGCACGGAACCATCCCCTTTGACAATCCGGGTATGGCACTGCTTGCATTCCACCTTCAATTTCAGATACGGGGCATGGTCAAATTTGAATCCGGCATGCTCTACGGTGGTTTTGGGCATCCCGTGGCAGGCATCACAGCCGGTGATCGCTTCTCCCTGCCCGGCATCCTTGAAATGGCAGATAAAGCAGCTCTTGTCGTTGACCGCCATGTGCCCCTTGGAGATTTCTTCGTTGAACTGGACAATCTGGTTGTGGCACGACGTGCAGCGGAGTTTTTCCCCGCGGAGCGGCCGCTCCAGGTGGACCGTGTGGTCGAACGTGATGTCTTTCCGATACTGGGTCTTCCCCTGCAGGAGCCGAAGTTCATGGCAACCGCTCGCCAGGCAACTGGCATCCTGGACGTTCGCCTTGGGTCGCGGCGAGTTGGTGGCGGTCCAGTATTTGACCGCATTCAACGCCAGGCGCCCCACACCGTAGTCATGGCACTGGATACAGGCCACATCCTTGTGGCCAGAACTCTCCCAGTGCCTCACGTACGGTTCCATGTAGTGGCAGCTCGTGCAGAAGCCGGCCGAACGCATACGGTATTTGGCGGTAACCCCTACCCCCACGATCAAAAGAACAATCACTCCCACCGTTGTGAGCAGCATCCGCCGATGACGCCCAAACAGGCCGAAAAGGTCTTTGAAAAACGACATCAGGCCGTCCCTCCCGGTTTCTGCTGTTTCTCAGCCTTGAGCCTGAGCTCTTCCCGCTCAGCATTGACGATCTCCGCGTACTCCAGCGGGTGGTGGTGTTTCATATCAGCTTCGGAAAGCGTTCCACGCCACCAGACCCAGCTCATCGGGAATACTTCCGGATTGAAGTGGACATTGTAGAAATGCCAGACAATGATCGCCAGGGTAGCCAGCAGTCCTTCATCCGAATGCGCCTCGCGGGCGATATCGAACAGCCCCTTGGGAAATCCTTCTTTGAACCACAGAATCAGCCCCGAGCCGATCATCACCACCATCCCCCAGTACACCGCCCAGTAGTCGAATTTCTCGATAAACGAAAACCGTCCGAATTTGGGACCGGCCGGCCGTTTTCCCAGGTAATACAAGAAGGTTTTGAAGAAGTCTTTGATATCGTGCGGGCGCGGAATCATCAGGAAGAAGTCCCGCCGCCCCATCCGTGAGAGCACAATGTACCCGAGATGCCATAGGCCGACAATTATCAACCCGACCGCCGCCACCCGGTGCACCAAAGTCGAGTTTTGCACTCCGCCGAAAATATTGAGAATCACAAAGTGCGAGATGCCGTAATCGGGAAACTTAAGCGGCATGCCGGTGATAATCAGCAGAATCACCGAACTGAACATGAGCATGTGCTGGGCGCGGAAGTTTTTTCCGAAACGCGTGAAGGTCCGTTCCTGCACCAGCTTCTCGGCTTCGGTCTTTTTCCTTGGCGCAAATTTGGTGACCACCTCACTCAGCGCGACATTCGCCTCGAAATTGATCCGCTCGTTAATCTCCGATTCCGCCGCTTTGAGTTCATCCGCCGGAGTGGCCGGATCAATGAGCGGCTGGGCGGTCTCGATAATATTCCGCGTGAGGTTCTCGACCAGTTCCTCGCGCGACTGTCTGTGGGGATGCTTTCGGTTCTGCCATGGGAATCCTACCGTTTGCTCCGAGAGGCTTTGGCCCGGCGGAAGAGGTCCAGGACAATAAACACAAACAGCCCGGCGAGTGTGGAAATGGTCAATACCGTGAAGAACTTGGTGATATAGTACACCAGCCCGGATTCCTTGTTGGACGGATCGACATGGATTTTCCCGGAGGCAAATCGGTCGGTCGCTTCCGGGTGACACTGCGGCTTGCCGCAGGTCTTGACGATATTAGCCGCGTTCACCGAAGATTTGGGATCATCCGGCGGCCGGATATCATGGAAGCCGTGACACGACGCGCAGTTCGCGACTGTCCGGTTCTGCATTTTGTGCGCAATCCCGTGGAACGACTCTTCGAATGTCGTCGTGCGGTCGGTCTTGATCCCGTACTTGGCAACTACACCCAACGGTCCGTGACAGGTGCCGCAGGTGTGTGAGATATGTTCCGGCGAGACTTGCGACTCCGGATCGGTCGGCGCTTTGATATTATGTTCGCCATGACAACTGGCACAATCCGGGGCATCCAGATTTCCGGCCGCCAGCGCCTGGCCATGAACCGATTCCCGATAGGTGGCATAGATATCTATGTGGCATTTGCCGCAGGTGGCCGGACGGTTCGTCTTGTACATCGATGATCCCACCGAGTCCGGTGACAAAATGTCGTGCGTCCCATGACAATCCTGGCAGACCGGAGCCTTGGTATCCCCCTTGACCACCGCCATCCCGTGGACTGAATGCTCGTACTGATCGTACAGCTCTCCTTGCGGCGCCCCCACCGGATTCCCCGAATAATGGCAGCGGCGGCAGTTGACTTTGGCTGCCGGTTGGTGCGGAATCTGAACGACATCGACATGGCAGTCCGTGCACTGCCGCGAGGCGTGCATTGATTTCTTCAGCTGGGCGGTATCCACAAACAGACTGACCTTGCGGCCGGTCGGTTCGGTCTTGGAAAAGTCCGGCTTGCCGTGACACAAGAGGCAATTCTGGCCCGCCCCCCACGATAAACTGGGGAGACCGAGCACAACAGCCAGAATCAGATACCGGACGATACACCGCATCCTAGTTGACCCTCTTGATGCGCCGTTTGTACTCCAGCACGCGGTAGATCAAAAATCCCAGAATCAAAAGCGAGATAAACCAGATATAGAACTGCCGAACATAGAATTTCCCGCCCGATTCTTTCACTTTGGCCGAGGTATGCACCGCCCCGCGCGCGAAATCGGCCGGAAGACCCTCGTGGCATTTCCCGCAGGTGTTCTGGATGTTGGCTGCATTGATCAACGAACGCGGGTCGTCTTGCGGATATATGTCATGCACGCCATGACACGATGCGCAGTTGGCCACCCGCTTATCCCCCAATGCCGACGCGGCCCCGTGGAAAGATTCTTTGAACGTCGCAATCCGGTCCGCCTTCAAGCCGAACTTGGCGACAATCTTTTCGGCGGCATGACAGTCGGAGCACGTCGTGGAAACGTTGGTGGCAAACACTTTGGACTGGGGGTCGGACGGCGGCTTAATATTATGCTCGCCGTGACAATTGGTGCAGGTGGGGGCTTCGAGCGTCCCTTTCGCCAGCGCAATGCCGTGAACTGACTGGCTGTACGTTTTGGCGATCTCTTCATGGCACTTGCCGCAAGTCGCTGCGATATGCGTCTTGTAGACCGGGCTGTTCGGATCATCGGAGGCTAAAAAGCTGTGGCTGCCATGGCAATCCACACAGGCCGGAGCGGTGGAATCTCCTTTGACCGTCAGGGCATAGCCATGAACTGAATTCTCGTACGCCTTGATCATCGCCGGTTTCGGAAGGTTCTGGACCTGCTCGGTCAGTTTCTGATCTTCATGACAGGCGATGCAAATCTTGATCGAATTGCGATGATTGGTGCGGGCGTTGGGATTTTTGACCGCCAGGATATCGTGCGATCCGTGACAGGTAATGCAGGTCGGAAGTTTCTCGATATTGGCCTGCCGTCCTTTGACATGAGGCGAGCTGTTGAATCCCGCAGCCTCAGTTTGATGGCATTTTGCGCAGAAGACCGCCCGGTTTCCTTTATGACGGGTGTTCGGGTCAACCGTGTGGCAGTCACCGCAAGCCAACGTGCCATGAATCGAGCCGTGCAACATCACCGTATCAATCTGCTGGGCCTGATTTTGGCTACGACTGGTCTGGCCGACATGACATTTCAGGCACACTTGATCCTGTGCGAAGCCTGTGGCCGCCCACAGCGGAACCGCTAACAGCAAGAATCGAAATCTCATGGCGCCACTCCCGTCCGGCTCGTTACTTTTGTCACAATCTCCCCTAAATATATCGGCATTGTCCATTCGCGCAAACCCTTTTTGGATAGAAAGGTCTTGGTTATCTCGATTGCCCCGAGCCCCCTCGCTAATGTATACAGGGGAATAATGTATTCTTTTGGAGCTGTTAGCCCTCTAATCAGGGGGGTAGCTCCGTCGATTTTCATTAGGCAACAAATCTGATCGATCTCCTGTTACAGAGGCGAACCAATTACCCATTCGGTATCAGGAAGGCCCATGCGAAAATTCTCTCTTCTCGTTCTGGCTCTGTACGCTCTCCTCAACTCCTGCAAATCAGACAGCAGTATTGCCGGCGGATCAACCGGCGGGACTCAAACCGGCCTTGCCTCGGTCGGTGTTCAGGTTGCTTTCCCGTCTCTGAGCTTCAATCTTCCCCTGGCGATTGTCGACCCGAACGACGGCAGTAACCGGCTCATGGTCGAAGAACAGGATGGCCGAATTCTCTCATTTCAGAATTCCTCGACCGCAATGTCGGCGGACACTTTTCTGAATATCACCGACCGGGTCGCCCGTCAGGGCCAGGAAGAAGGACTCTTGGGGCTGGCTTTCGATCCGCAGTATAGCTCAAACGGCTATTTCTATGTCAACTACACCACCCCGAATCCGCTCCGGACGCGGGTCAGCCGGTTTCAGGTTTCATCGGGGAATCCGAACCATGCCGACGGAAACAGCGAGTTAGTCCTGCTGGAATTCAACCAGCCGTTCTCCAATCACAACGGCGGCTGCCTTCAATTTGGAGCCGATGGGGATCTCTATATCGGCGTCGGAGACGGCGGCTCGGCGGGGGATCCATACGGAAACGGGCAGAGCAGGACAACCGTTTTGGGGAAGATCCTGCGGCTCGATGTTCGCCACTCAACGTCGTCCGTCACCTACGCCATTCCGCCCGACAACCCCTTTGCCAACGACACCGGCAGCGTCAAGAAAGAGATTTACGCCTATGGGCTACGTAATCCCTGGCGGTTCAGCTTCGATCCGGAGAATGGAAATCTGTGGTGTGCCGATGTCGGCCAGGACAAATGGGAGGAAATTGACTTGATCGAAAAGGGGAAGAACTACGGTTGGAATGTCATGGAAGGGCTGCACTGTTTTAATCCGGCGGTCAATTGCAGCCCGACCGGGCTCGCCATGCCGGTCTGGGAATATGGCCATGCCGTCGGCCAGTGCATCACCGGCGGATATGTCTATCGCGGCACTTTGGTTCCGGCTCTGTCAGGGATGTATATCTACGCCGATTTCATCGCCGGGCAGATTTGGGGATTGCAATACCGGGCCGGTCAGCCTCCGAACAACGTTTTGATTCAGAAGAGTGATCTTTCCATCTCATCTTTTGGCGAAGACCACAACCACGAACTGTATATCTGCGCGTTTGATGGAAAGATCTATCGGTTTGTGGCCAGGTGATCCGGCCTACTTGGAAGCAGCCCGCACCGCCCTGAACGCCAAATACCCCGGCCCGATCCGTTTCTGTCTCGGGAAAACGCCGCCGTTGTAAACATAGATGTAGGCGCTGCTGTCGTTCAGCTCGGTTGCCGTCCACCAGTAAATGACTTTGGAATAAATATCCCAGAGCGGGGATTCTTTGTCGGGCATTGTTTGATAACTGGCCGTTCGTTTGGTTGAATCCCAGACGCCACCGGAATTGATATTATGCCGGGTCGCTGAGCGGACCAATTCCTCCACAGTAGGAAGCCGCCAGATATTCGCGGCCGAATCCCCGACCGATTTTCCGTCAAAACTGAGTCGACTGCAGGTCTCTTTCGCCGCCTGCCACGAGACGCCGTCGTCCGGCCATCCCGGCCCTTTTGGTGCCCACACTAAATCCACTCCTTCCCCCTGGATTGTTCTCGCCTCAAGATTGTTGTCGTTGAACCTTCCGCTCACCCGCCAAACCGGCTCGGCGCCGCAGAGGACCAGGACAATCAGCGGCACCACAATCACCGCGCGGTACGCCCAGGTTTTCGGCTCTGGACGTCCGAACCAGTACAATATGCCCAGCGCTATCATGGGAAGAGCGATAAACAGAGCCCCGGTGTTGTTCCGAATGAAATACAAAGGAATCGAACAGCCGAAAATGATATGAACCGCGCCCCCAATTCTGGGCCATTTCAGCCCCACCAGCCCGAACCCCATAAACACCACCATGGCGATCAGGTACTGCCCGAACATCAGGGCGAGGTTATCTAGAAGCGAGTGAAAATACCAGCCTTCGTGAAAATTCTCAATAATCCCCCAGAACGCCCAAAGCGAAGTAAACAGGACGGATAGACAGACTCCCGTCCACCCCAAGAGCCGGTCGGTCCTGTATTTTCTCATAGTGATTCTGAAATGGTCGTTCGACCGCGCGACAACTACGCCTTGGGGGGGAAGAGGATGGTGGGGAGCCCCGGCTGGGCCACGCGGAACAATGTCAGAGCGCGATCGCTCTTCATCGTAATATTGATTTGAGATTTGCCGAACGGAGTCTGCAGGGCATGACGGATCTCAAAGATCGTGTTTTTGAATTTGTCGGTCGGTTTCCCCTTGATGTCGGTCTGGATATCGACAATAACATTTTCTCCCCAGAGCAACTGAAAATGTTCCGGCAATTCGCGCTGCAATAGCTCCGGCTTGAATTTGGTCGCCTCACTGACGATCGCCAGGATGGAATCAGGCGTCTTGGTCTGGCCCGAGAACAGGTGGGTCTCGGAGATCGGCCGGACCAATTGCGAGCCGGCATAAAAGCGCTCCATGAAATCGCTTACTTCGGCGGCATCATCCTGGCTGACATCGATCGGATAACTCCAGACCAGCATCCCTTTGAGCATCAAGGCCAGCCGTTTGCGAGCGAAGTCAATCGCCAGGTACGGCTTGTCGGTGTTGGCCAGTTTGAGTTCAGCCTGAAGCATTTGATAGTCGGTGGCGGCGTGCGTGGGGTTGAATTTCTTATCGCCATTCGCCTTGGCGTCGTTAGTTTCTTTCCCCCCGCAGGACAAGACTATCAGAGCGCAGAGCAACACTCCGGCCAGAGCCAGGGTCGCTTTGAAAGAAGGAAATCTCACGTTACCGTTCAAAAGATATAAATCGCCGTTCCGATCGGCACTCGATCATATAGCAATTTCAAATCGTCGGTTCCTACGCGAACACATCCGTGCGTCACGTTTATTCCCAGCAGCCGCTCGTAGATCGTTCCGTGAATGAAGAATCCGTCGCCGAAATCGAGCGCGTACTGCCCCATGACATTGGGATCGAGCCGGTCTGATTCCTTCTTGGGGATCGGCTCATTGTCTTCCAGGAAAGCCCAGTCCGGTTTGCGCCACCAGGGGTCGTTGATCTTCCGCCGGACATGAAATACGCCCCGCGGAGTGTTGAAGATCCATTTCCGATGAGTCACGCTGTCCAGAAGTTCCCCACCGGACCCGGTGGAACAGGTCGCTTCCAACAGCACCGAGTCCTCGGTGCGCAGCGAAATCTTATTGGCGTGGGTGTCGATGACGATGTACGGCCCCTTCGGCTTCAGCGAAGCCACCGCTTTGTGCGCCTTGTCGAGTTCCTTCTGGGCCGCTTTCGGATCGCCCGGCAGCCTCGGCAGAGCCGTGTCGGTTACGGTTAGCGCGTTGGGTGAAACGACCTCCGGCGGATGGGTCACTTTCAGAAACACCACCACCGCGATAATCAGGACAACCGGAATGGCTGAAATCCAAATCCACTTTCTCATGGCCATCTATCCGACTTTCTCACAATCGTGACCGGTGTGCCGACCCCGACATACTGCATGAGGTGATCGATTTCCCGATCCACCAGCGCGACACATCCTTCGGTCCAGTCTTTTCCTTGGCCGCCGTTGCCGTGAATTTCGATAAGGCTTCCGATCCGTGCCCGTTCCGAGATGGTGCCGTTGTCTTTATTGTCAAAGAACCGTTTCCGGTCCATGTCGTTCGGATAATTTATTAAAAGCGCCTTGTAGTACCGGCTCCCGTGCTGCTTGGCGACCGACACACGATACATCCCCTCGGGTGTGGCCCCATCGCCGGAAAACAGCTTCTGGTGCGCCGAATTATAGCCCAACTCACAATTATACGTATGATCCACCCGCCCCGCCTTCACCAGGTAGAGCTTGTGAGCCGCCTTATCGACAATCACGGCATAGCCGCCGCCGGCGCGCGAATTCTGGAGCGTCTGCTGCACCCAGCTCCGCCAGGTGGTGATGCTCGAGGCGTCGTCGTTGTCGTACTTTTCCGATGATTCCGCCAGCTGCTTGAGCCAGGTTCGGCCAAGGGAAAGCTGCTCGCGGGCATCGTCATACTCACCCGCCGCCATCAGCCGGTCGCTGGATTTCATGGCCAGGTCAGCGGAGGACAGGTAGTGGGTTAGGCTCAGCCGCGCCAGCGAACCGTTCAGCGCCGCCTCCCAGGAACTCATTTCGTCCTGAAGATCGGATCGCTCCGATTCGGCGAGCGTGCGAAGATTATCTATATACGTACGCGTTTGCGTGATGGCGTCGGTCGCCGCCTTGATCGCTTGAAGAAGCAATGAATCAGCTTTGTCGTAGTCCCGGAACGGCGCCAGCCGTCCGTCCTGACGGGCCATTTCCATCCAGCCGGCTTTGACAAGCCCTTCGGCGTTCCGATATGCTTGTTCGGAATAGCGAATCGACTTGGCGTCTGCGGCGGTCTGGACGGTTTGTTTGGCGCTCTGCAGCAATCCCAGCGGAGGTTCTGGAGGATTCATGAACATGTAGACGATCACGCTGACGGGAATCAGGAGGATGAGGGTAATAACGAGCTTCTTCACGAGTGACCGCGAGTTTCCCCGTTTGGGGGCGCTATATAAATTTTTACGGGGGACGCTGGCGAGAGCAGTCCCCCGTGTAAAGGATCGATTATCCTGCATTTACCCTATTTCTTCTTAGGGGCAGCCTTCGTCTTGGCAGGGGCGGTCGCAGCCTTGGCGCCCATCTTCTTGGCAGCCGCGGCGGCGATTTCGTCAGAGATGCTCTTGGCCTTCTGAATGACGCCTTCGACTTTGGTCTTGGCGGTCAGATACTTGCCGCCGTTGAAATCGGTCTCAGCATCGGTGTACGCCGGAGTCAAAGCGGTCAGGTCGTTCTTGATCAGTTCCAGCTCGGCCTTGGTGTCTTTTCCCTTGGGGGCTTTTTCCAGAGCCATTGTGGCCGTGTCAATGGCCGCTTTGGCCTGCGTCATCAGACCCATGACTTCCTGTTTCACTCTCTCTTTTTCGGCGGCGGCATCGGTGCCGGCCTTCTGAGCGAGAGCCTGGGCGCTGACATACATAGCCTTGGCTTTGCCATAGCTGCGGAACAGGACGAACTTGTTGTCCTGAGCCGTCTTTTCGGCGGCCGCCGCATTAAGAGTGTCGGTGGCGGTGCGGAACGACGCCGGAGCATATGCTTCAGCTTCAGCCGTCCGAGCCGCGTCGATCGCGGCCTGCGCCTGCTGCATCTCGGCTTCAGGAGCCTTGCTGCAACCGGCTACGAAAGCCAGCAGCAGAAGGGCCGCTAAAGCGAGTGTTACACGTTTGGTCATCTGAGTATCCCTTTCTAACTGGGTGTATTAGGTTAAACGTATGGGCGAAAAAAAAGGACACACGCCGACTCTCCGAGCCGCGCACATCCCGATCATTCTCTTTTCCTGTTTGCCGCTCTCAGCACCTCTGCCGAAAAGACTTTCGGCATCTACCTCACTGCTCAAATATCGCTAAGTTACGCTACTTTCCGTCGCCGAGGCTGTCCCCGCGATTTTGAAGGCACTAATTATGAGGGGTGCGCTCCTATTGTCAACGTTTTTTTATCTCAAACATGCCCCTCTTCACATTGACCAAACAAAGTCAACCAGACCGTCGATTGTCCGGTCAACCTCTTGATAGATATGCGCTTGTGAGCAGTGACGCTCGGTCTGATCCCCCCGATAGGAAGTTTTGAAGCCTGGGAAATGAGTGTTTATTGTGTCACGAGTTCATCTCTCTTAAGTGATTTTAGTCACGAGCACGACAAACTGATTCAACCGCCGCTGCGGCATCAGAGTCGATGAACTCAGATTCGATCCAATTTGATCCGAAAATCGCTGCGATCCTACAAACTTCGAACGCCCGTGTCCGGCGATTTGCGCACTTTGGGCGTGCGAAGATCTTTCATGATCAGGCCGAACATCAGGATGGATACGATCGCGCCGATTCCAAGAATCAGCATTCCGGCAATCAACCAATTGCTCATAGGCACACGCTCCCGCGAAGGAAGGGTTTATCGATTCGCTTAAATCAGGGCCGGATGAAAATGAACCTCGGGCGATTCGGTCGCCCTGTCCCCGCCTAGGGGGACGGCGCGAAGATGAGGTGAAGGCAGAGGAGGGGCATCGGAGAAAGCCTCACCTTCGCGATGACCCAAATCGCCGACCCGGAACGGTCGAAATTGACTATTTAGGCCATTTTAGTCCTAATATACCGGGACTCAAGATTCTTGCAAGAAGAATCATCAACTCCAAAACCAAAGCCCGCCGGAGAGGCGGGCTTTAGCAACGAAAAATCTGTGCTAACGTCAGCTCAGTAGCCGGACTCCGGGTTGTGACATTCGGTGCACTTGTTCTCTTTCCAGGCATCCTGGATATCCTCCGGGTGCTGGAATTCCAGCCCGGTGATCGAACTGGTCAGTTGGGCGGCATTCTCCGAAGGCCCCTGCGCGACAATCAGATGGCAGGTGGTACAGGCCGACGCAATATGCTCCCCTTTTTCGTTCACTTTGGCCTGATCGTGGCACCGGAAACAGCCATCATTAACCAGATGACTCAGGTTGTTTTCGCGCGCCCGATAGTCGGTCTTCATCTCGGGAAAGAAGTTTTCGTGATATATTCGCTGAAGCGTTTCCACCGCCTGCTTGATCTCAGCCCCATTTTGAGCGGCGATTGTCGGGTAAGTCTTCTCGTAATACTCCGGCAATCCGGAGGCAATCGCCGCCTGCGCCTGGTCGCGGTTGTCATATTTCGCGTTCAGAAGGTCGAGCCCTTCCTGGCGGATAAACGGAAGTTTCGGCGAAATATTCCGCGTCGAAAGCGCCAGATTCAACGCCGTCGCCGGCGGATTGAAACGGTGGCTCGGCCGGTTGTGACAATCCATGCAGTCGAACCGGCGAATTTCGGTGGTCGGATCGTTTGGATCTGGAATCTTGGCATCCGGATCTTTGTAAATGCTGACTTCGCCGTTCTGCTTGGTCACCCGCACCCAGGGGATCACCTGACGCTTGGGATCAGTGGCGATGTACTCAACTTTGTTGTCCGCCAGCATATGCCAGTGAATCCCTTCCTGCTTGCCGGTGCGGGGATTCCCGCCCCCCACTTTGACCAACAGGCTGATCGTCCATGGTGAGTTCACCGAATCCGGTTTGTAATATGTGCGCGTGACATATTTATCGCCCCAAAACTGTTGTGGCCAGTGGCATCCTTCGCAGGTTTGCTGTGCCGGTCGAAGGTTCTTCACCGGCGTCTGAATCGGCCGCTCATACGTGTTCATGGCGGTCCGGATCAACTGGCGGGTCCCATCGACTTTCGATCTTACATAAAACGAAGCTCCCGGTCCGATATGACATTCCACGCAGGGGACCCGGGCATGCGGCGAATTCATGTAGGTGACATACTGCGGTTCCATCACGGTGTGACAGGTCTTGCCGCAGAACTCCACCGAATCGGTCGATTCGTAGGCCCGATACCCGCTGTAGGCGACCGTGGTGATTAGGACCGCGGCCAACCCAAGGAAAAGCCAGAGGTTCCGGATATAGCGCGGGTCGGTCGGATCGATATAGAGGTTGAAATGAACTTTCTCGCCGGCCTTCTTGGCCGCTTTGACCTGGATTCGAATCGACCACAAAAACAGCACCGCGCCGATCGCGATCACCGCCGGCACGAGCACATAGGTCACCAGCGCGCTGTACGGGTTTTCCGTGTGCGCACTAATATCCATGAGGAACAGGATGACAAACAAAAACGCTCCGGCGAGCACGAGTGCGCCGCCGACCGCGGCGAGCGGGTGGCGGTAGAGGGATCGGCGGGGCCGGGTATCTTGAGTAACCATGCTACAATTCTTTCGCTAAGCTATCGCACATTTGGGCGGTCAATATACTCAGGATTCTTTTAAGCGCAAATGGGAAGCGAAAGCGGATAATGGTCATTCTGATAAAGTTTACGGCCGAGTATGCGGAAGGGATTTGCTAAATTAACGAATTGTCATTCTCAAGCAGGCGGGAATCCAGACGCGGTTCTTCGTCGCGGGCGAGCCGCCAACTCGTCGGTTCGAGCGGTTGTCGAGAACCACGTCCCGTCATTCCGAGGAGTCCTGCGCCAAGCAGGGACGACGTGGGAATCTCAGTTAGCCCCGCCATTCCGAGCTCCACCATGTCATCCCGAGCGTAGTCTAGGGATGAACGATGGAGGTTGAAGTCTGTAGCCCAACCGATAGGGGCGGATTGAACGATGTTGTGCGCGGCACACGTCCCCGTGTGCCCGGCCCTCACATGGGGCAGACGAGGACGTCTGCCGCCCACACATAGGCTCACCGTATTATCACCAACTTCCCGATCTGCACTTTCCCGTCCGCCCCTTCCACCGCCCAGTAATAGAGGCCGGACACAACCGTCTGGATATTCCGGTTGATCATATTCCAGGTCTCGTGATGTGCATTCGGATCGGATGGGTCCTTGTCATGGGGTACTTGAGCGACCAGGTCGCCGTCCAGCGTCAGGATTCTGACCGTGCATTTCGCCGGGACATTGACGAAGTGTATCAGCCTCACCCGGTCATCACTGGCATCAGAGGTTCGGCCTTCAAACCCCGTGTTCCGGTACCTCCCATCAGCAAGGTACGGGTTGGGGTAGACATACACCGGAGGCAGAGTTCCTGCAAGTTGAGCCGAATCTGCAAAGGCATACCCGGTCTGCATTCCGAGAGTCTTGGAGTCTTCGAGGGGTGGAACTCCTTGAGTCGGGTCCCCCCAATTGAAGGCGGTCACATTGACATAGTACTGCATCGTGGGAAGAAGATTCGGGATGGTGAACTCATACTCGTAGTACTTCCAGAAGCCGTCTGGCGTCAAGGTAAGTTGAGTCCAACGTCGCTCCGGGTGGAGGAAGCACAGCATTGGGATAGATCTTCCTGATCTGCGTCGTCTTGCCGAACTCGCTTGCGTTGAAATCGTGAGGAACGAAATAGAACTGGGAATCCGGAAACTGAGCCAACCTCAAGTGGATAGCTTTGAGTGTATCTCAATGGATCAAAGAGCGAATCATGGCATGGATCAGCACCATGGCCATAGAGGCATTTTAGGCGTTCAAGCGTAAACGGCACATCCTTGATTACCCAGGCGCCAAACGAGCCGGATTTCGGATTCCAGATATACTTGTCATAATCTTGTCGATCATAACTTGCTACCAGTGACAAGCTTGATTCCCGGTCATCGAGTCCGTAGTAAATCCGGTACCCTTCAAAGTCCTGAAGATTAGTCAGGAGATTCCGAGCCGTCTCACTGTTTCTTCCATTGAACCGCACACGGATTCCGTGATACGCCTGCGAGAGCCAGAACTTGGGTTGGGGTGGTGGTCCCGGCGCTCGCCAGTCCGGCACGCCATCGCCGGTATAGTAGGTAGTATCAGCGTTCGTCGGCACCCAGCGGCCATTGACGAATGTTGAATCCAAGACACAGACTCTGAATTTCCCCTTGTATCCATCCCCATCAGTGTCTACACCTGGATTATCAAACGCCCACTCGGCGATCTTGGCATTCTTGGCGAGACTGGAGAAATCTACATGAGCGTACCAGCCATCGACGTCACCTGAGCTAAGACGATCTAATCCATTTACGTCCTGCTGGAAGGTGTCTCCCGCCAGAAAAGCAAAGACTATGGATTGTTCATCTCCCCGATGCAGATCGAAAGGACCGACTGACAACAGGCAATCGCCGACACCGGTTCTAGACCAGTAGCGCCCCCAATCAGTAGGATATTCCCATTCAGGATCTCCTTGCAGGATTTGAGCAACCCGCGGACCGTCCGGATCGATTTCGCCGTTACTCATGATATAGTATTTGTCAATATCTCCAGGGGGCGAGCCGGTGCCACCTCCTGTTCCAAAATCCCAAGGCCTTTCACCAATCGGTGAACGATGCCTAGGACCGTAATCCATCGACGGATCATAAGTCCAATAGGAAACCCACCAGTTGTAACTGCGATTTTGGGCTCTTTTCGGAGCCTGCAATAAACGAACCCCGATAATGCTTCGATCGGATTTGTTGACGCCCGAAGAGACCCATCTGCCATTTTCGGGACTCCCATCAACACTAGCCCCCAGGCAATATCAAGCGTGTCGATGAATTGGCAACCGTCTAAGGAAGGGAAAGTTCTCAAGAAGCCGCCGGTTGTCCCCCAATAGCGCTGGCCCGGCAAAAAGCTCAGCGTCTGTATGTGTGCGACTATCGGACTGAACAACAATCCGGCGTACACACCGGTCAGGTCCTGTCGCCCAATGTTGGCGATCCGGTACTCAACCAAAATGAATTTGTCGACCAGCGCATTTGACCATTCCGACGATGTCTGGGTTATCTTTAGCCCTAGCGGCCGGTGTTGGCGATGAGAGCGCCAGTCGACCAAGAGGCCCGGCAGGCCCTGTTTGAAGGTGTCGGTATACACTGCGCGGTAGTCCTGATCCGAACGCGCCTGTGCTGCCGAGCCAGGATCAAGAAGCGATGACTTGTAAAAATTGCCGAATGGCGCTACGTCTGGATAAAACTCAAAGTTGACCCCGTCCGGCCGCCGATCATCCAACCCGACTGAGACTAGCGTATCGCCGTTCTCTGCAATTCCGCCCACCCACAAAGCTGCGTATCCTAGGCACTTATCCCCAGAGCCGGTGGGATATTCACCTCCATAATACTCGGCGCCGTATAGAACCCGGCCGAGATGACAGCCAGAAGAGTCCGCTGTGTACGGCGTAGGAGAGAGATTCTGTGCGGGAGGCACCATTTGCCAATCGGGTCCAAAGTGGTCAATCCCTATCATTCCCCCGTTGGTCATGAGCAACGATAACTTGCCCACATCATGTGTGGCCGTGCAATAGGCAAGATGAGTGACGCCGGAGGCAGAAATGCCGGGAATACTCCTGGTCGTGTCAGATTTATCCAACGCCACTGCCGGAGATGACCATGTTCCGAAAGCAATCAAGAAGATCAGAGCTGTAGTTCGCGTATTCCACCCCATATCCCACATCCAGATCAAATATAGACGGTTTACCCCATATGGCCAAGCAATGAATTCTCCCAGCGGAGCCGAGAATTTGAGGGGTCTTGCCAGGCCGGAAAAGAGTGTCAAGCCTCTATCATCAAAGAGCTTGCCTGAGCCTTGACCTACTGTGCTGACCGGAAACCAACATGGAGGTTTCTGCAAAATCGCTAGTAAATCGCTGGTGATTCTGATCCCGCTCCCCTATCTGGAGTAGGGCATGAGCCCTGTTCAAGCAAGGCGTAGCCGGGCAAAGAACCCCGCCCTCTGCGGGGTGCTCATGCCGATTCAACTCTGGGAAAGGAGATCACACATGTCCGGCATTCACTTTGGCCTTCCCGCTGATATGGAAAGCCATGTTTGCCACGTCTGGATACCCGCTTTCGCGGGTATGACATGGGACGAGGTAGTGCATAAATGCGAATATCTAAAACGAACCCATTTTTCTGGCGGCAATACGGGTAAGGGATTCCAAGGAAGATCTATGGACCTCAGCAATATGCCTATTGTGAATGCGCAGGGCGATCCAACGGACACTGTCCGTCTAAAACGAAGCCAATTGGGCCAATCCCTGTGGGTGGCAGACGACGTCCTGAGCGAAGCCGAAGGGCGTCCTCGTCTGCCCCTCTTATCTCCAGGCACCGGGCACACGGGGACGTGTGCCGCGCACAAGAAAAGTCTGGATACCCGCTTACGCGGGTATGACAGGGGACCCGGTAATGTGCCTATGTGAATATCTAAAACGAACCCATTTTTCTGGCGGCAATACGGGTAAGGGATTCCATAGCTAAGCCTATGATTCTCAGCGCCAAACTTATTGTGAATGTGCGAAGCAATCCAGTCCAGACGACGTCCTGAGCGAAGCCGAAGGATACCATCTGGCGAACCCATTCGGGAGAGAATGTAAATGTCCAAGCGGAGCAGAGCGAAGCGAAGAATCCCGACTCCGTCCAGGCTCGGCCGGACCTACAAGGGATTGCTTACGCTCCGTTGCCGTTGAGGTCGACCAGGCCGTCCTTGAGTTTCAGGACCCGGCCGGTCTGTTTGGCGATATGCATATCGTGCGTGATGATGATTATCGTCTTGCCGGCTTTCCACATCTCATGAAACAGGTCGACAATCCCGCTCCCCGATTTGGTATCAAGGTTGCCGGTCGGCTCATCGGCGAGGATTACTTCGGGATCGTTCGCCAGGGCGCGGGCAATCGCCACCCGCTGCATCTCACCGCCGGACATCTCGGTCGGCTTGTTCTGAACCTTGTCGGCCAGTCCGACTCGGTTGAGCAGTTCCATGATCCGTTCGCGGCGCTGTTTGGCATTCGCACGGGCAAACAGCAAAGGCACCTCGACATTTTCATACGCGGTGGCATACGGCAGCAGATTGAACGCCTGAAAGACGAAGCCGATCTTCTGGTTCCGGATATCGGCGAGTTGATTCGAGTTAAGCGAGTTGACCATGACGCCGTCGAGCCGGTACTCGCCGCCGGTCGGAATGTCGAGGCAGCCGATAATGTTCATCATGGTGGATTTGCCGGAGCCTGAGGGGCCGACAATCGCGACAAACTCTCCTTTGGCCACCTGAAAATCGACCCCTTTGAGGGCCTCAAACGTCATCTTGCCGGTGGTGTACGCTTTGCGCACCTGCGTCATATTGATGAGTAGATCGTTCCCGGAATGTTCCAACAACACGCATGTCTCCTTATTCGTACCGCAGCGATTCGACCGGGCTCACCGAGGCGGCCCGGATGGCCGGAAAGAGGCCGGCCAGTATTCCCATGATCCCCAAAATGGCGACGACCGTAAGGCCGATCCCGATGGAAATGGTCGGGCGTCCCATGAAGGTGATGACGTCGGATTTGATATCGATATGCTTAAAAATCTCCGTGGCGGCAATGCTGATCCCCATCCCCAAAAACCCGCCGGTGAAAGTGATCAGGATTGCTTCGAGCAAAAACTGGGTCAGGATATAGGCGCGGCGGGCGCCGACCGCCATCTTGATGCCGATCTCGCGGGTCCGCTCCTTGATCGAAACATACATGATATTGGCGACCCCGACACTGGCGATCAACAGCGTCAGACCGCCGATTATCCCCAGAAAGATCTTGATGCCGGTCATGATATTCCCCATCTCGCGGTCGCTCTCGGCGACATCCCAGACGCTCAGGGCGCGGTCATCTTTGGGATCGAATTTGTATTTGGCGCCCAGCGCCTCCTGCACCCGCTTCTCGACATCTTTCATCTGGGTGACGTCGGTGGGGGCATAGATGATATTGTCGAGATAGGGGTCGCCGAAAATCGCCTTGAAGGTGGTGGCCGGAATAGTGGCTTTGTCTTCGTCCATCCCCTCATAGCTGTTCATCTGCATTTTATGGATCATAATACCGCAGACCGTGAACGGAATGCCGTTGATGAGCATTTCGCGGCCGACAATACTCGCGTAGTCGACCGTTTCTTTGGGGCCGGAGAAGTAGTCGGACATGTCGTCGCCGGACTTGGCGGTATCTTTGCCGAAGAGGCGCTCGGCCAGACGTTCGCCGAGAAAGACGACGCGGCGTTTCTGGTCCATATCAAGCTGGTTGATCATCCGTCCCCCCATCCGGGGGATGTGATTCCGCATATCTTCGTAGTTAGGGGTGACGCCGTTGACATGTTCGCTGACGATCCGTGAGCCGACCCGCATATCGACGCCCCAGCGCTGGTATTCACCGCCGACTTCGCCGATCCCCTGCACGCGGGATTTGAGGTACTCGATGTCCTCGAAGAAAAACCGGATGGCGCGCCCTTTCCCCATTCCCTTATAGGGGATGCTGGTCTGGCCGGGCCAGAGGACGGCGATTCCTTCCCCCATGCCACGGCTGTTGATGGTCAACTGCTGGCGAAGTCCTTCGCCGAAACCGAGCAGGAGCATGATCGAAATAGTTCCCCAGCAGAGGGCGACAATGGTCAGGGTGATCCGCTTCTTCTGTTTGCGGAAGTCGCGGACGAAGACGTTATATATGGTTGACCACTGCATGGTTTCCTCAGAACAGTTTGAGTGCCTGGACCGGCTGCAGGTTGGCGGCGCGGCGCGCCGGAAACGCTCCGGCGATCATGCCGATCACGCCGAGAAGGACCGTCACTAAGATGCCGATGGTGAAATCGACTTTGGGAATGCCGACGAAATCGCCGAGATGCAAAAGCGGAAAGATGGCGACAAAGAACCAGGCGAACAGAAAGCCCATCACGCCTCCCATACCGGTGATGAGCAGGGTCTCCAGCAAAAACTGCATCATGATATACCCTTTGCGGGCGCCGAGAGCCATCTTGATGCCAATCTCCTTGGTCCGCTCTTCGAGCACGACATTCATGATGTTGCTGACGCCGATCGCGCCGGTGATCAGGGTCGCGATCCCGATCCCGACCAGGAACCACTGGAAAGCCGTAAAGAAGTCTCTAAGGAACGATATCCCTTCGGTAGTGTCCCAGCAGGCCAGGGCTTCCTTGTCGGTCGGGTCGAAGCGATATTTGGCCCCCATGATTTCCGAGATTTCATTGCGGACGCTCCGCATCGGTACAACATCTTTGGACTGGACGACGAAGTCATTCAGGTATCGATTGGAGTACATTGTCTTGAAGGTAGAAGAGGGAATGAACGCTTTGCGGGCATCCCGGCCGTTGTAGGAACTGTCCTGCTTTTTGGTTTTCATGACTCCAATGACCGTAAACGGCACGCCATTGATCAGGATCACGTTACCGACGGCCGGACCCTCGCCGAACAGATCTTTGGCCAGCAAATCGCCGATAAACACGACGCGGCGTTTTTCGTTCAAATCGTTGTCGTTAATAAAGCGGGAGCCCGAGTCAGGAATCAGATTGCGCATGTCGCCGAATTCGGGCCAGATTCCCACGATGTTCCTGATCGTGTTGTTCTTGCCGACCTTCATCGGAACATTCCACTTGGAGTACTCGGGAGAGATGCGGTTCACTCCCTGGGACTTGACCTTGATCATGGCGACATCTTCCTCGGAGAAGTTAACGCGGCGTCCGCGCGGGAGACCGTGGAACTCTTTCGACGTTATGCCGGGCCAGTAGATGGCGATATTTTCGCCCATCCCTTTTTGGGATTTGATCTGCTGTTCCTTGATGCCCTGGCCGAAGGCGAAGAGCAGGACGATCGAGCAAGTTCCCCAGAAAATGCCGAACGTGGTCAGCAGCGTGCGGAGTTTTTGTCTCCGCATGTCGTTGAAGAATTGCTTGATGATGCGCAACGGCTGCATAGTCAGTCCAAATCGGGCCGGTTAGTCGGCGGTTATTTCTTTGGGCGGGCGTTCGACGACCGAGTCACCTACTTTGAGACCATCGACAACCTCGATGTTGATCCCATCGGAGAGGCCGGTCTTGACGGTGTGACTGGTGATGACGCCGGACGGATCTTTCAGTTCGACCGTGGAAACCGAATCTTTCACCTTTACCAGCCGTTCGGGTACCACGATCACCGAGTCCTTGCGGTTGATGATGATATTGGCATTGGCGCTGTAACCGGCACGGAGGAAACTCAGGCTGGTGTCCTTGTCGATCGTAATCTCGACGTCAAACAGAGTGGAGCCTTCTTCCTTGTGGGCGATGGGCGAGATCTTGTCCAAATTGCCTTTGATGGTATGATTGGGGATTGCTCCGATTTCGATATCGGCCGGCATTTGCTCGTGCAATTTGCCGACATCGATCTCATCGACATTCCCCTTGAAGAGAAGGTCCTGCATGTAGGCGATCGTCATCATGCTGGTCCCGGCCTGGTACGACGTGAGCGGAACCACCGGGTCTCCTTCCTCTACATCGCGGGTGAGGACGGTGCCGTTGACGGTGGCCTTGATGACATTATCAACTTTGCGGTCGGCGACTTCGGCCTTGCCGGTTTCGATGAGGGCCAGCCGCTCTTTGGCCAGTTTCAGGCGAAGATCGGCGCCATCAAGCTTGGATGACATACCGTCAAATTCCTGTGCCGAAATGAGCTGTTTGTCCTTGAGCCCCCAGGAGCGGTCGTAGTCTTTCTTGGCGATGTCGTAGTCGACCTGTGCGATTTCGACTTCGCGCTTGGCCTGCGCGAATTCCAGCGGGGTCGGATCCGGGGCGACGTCAAAGAGCGGGTCGCCGATATGAACGGAGTCACCGACTTCGACATAGACTTTCTTCACGATTCCGGAGAGGATGGATTTGACGGAGATGGAGCGTCTCGGCTGGATTTTACCAACCGCGAGGGCTTTCTCGATAATGGTCCCCTTCTTAATGGCGACCATTTTAATCCCCTCGTTTTTCTTGGCCGAGCCATCGCGGGCGAACAGGAAAATGCCGCCCCCTACTACTACTATGGCGATCCCGATTAACAGGATTTTTTTAAACATGATTAGTTACTCCAAGAGATTCACGAACTTTCGACACTGCCTCACTTCCAATGGTACGTCCGGCCGGCAGCAAGGTTGCGGGGGGCCCGAAAAAACCGATAGCTCAGCGGGTCAACGAAACCTGCCGTCGGCCAAACACCTGGCCATTGACAATGATTTCCAGTCCGTGTTTTCCGGGCCGGTGCTTTCGACCGGAGGTTTCCCGGAACGGATGGTTTCCCGAAATTATAAGAGACTCGCCCGGTTTGAGTTTCTTCTCGGCGAGTTTGAACACTTTGCTTGAGCCCCGCGGCTTGTCGGTCGCATAGATAATTCGATAATCGACTGCCAGCTTCTGCGCTGTCTTGGCACGCGACTTGACATCAAGACGGATCACAGCCGACTGGCCGATCCGAATCGTCGCAGGGGTTACTGAAAATCTGGCCAGCTCCAATTTGGGCGGGTAAGCATATCCCAATAGGCCGAAAACCTCGGGGTACCCTTTTTTGATCAGGGACCGGCAGGCATGCTTGATGATCCAGTTGGTTTCCGGCGTACCGGACTTCTTCCAGGCGAGCGCCGTCTTCACGACCTGTTTGGGGTGGTCTTTGGAAACGTCGTTGAGATTGTTGGCGACCGCTTTGCGGACATATAAGGACGGATCGGCTTTCAACCTCTCCAGAATAGCCAGTACCGGAGCCGGGTTTTTCTTGAACGAATCGATATGGAGCGTCCAGACGCCGCGAGGCCGGCTTCCCTCAGCGGCCAAGCGCCGAACATGCTCGTTGGAGTCGGCGGCCCAGCGGGCCAGGACCTTGAGCATCTCCGGTTCATATTTGATGATGAACGGCCGGACACAGAACTCGGCGGTGCCATGTTTGGTCAACTCCTCCATGGCGCGCACGGAATTATCGAGCTGCTCCAGGCCAAACTGCTCGACATACGAAGTCAGAATCCAGTTTTCAAAGCCGTTGGCGTGCGGGGCCACGGCGATCAGAATATCAACGGACTTGGCGTAGTTGTCCGGAAGAAAGTCTTTCAAGCGCCGACCAAGCGACGCGAGCCGCGCTTTGAGCTCGAGCTTGTCGAATTCGTCGCCGATGCAGGCGGACACAAAACCAGATGAATCGAATTTTGGGTAGACCGAAGCAATGGCCTGGGAGAATCGCTCCAGAGAGGCGCGATTGACATGATCCTTCCAGAGTTTCGGCTTATCCTCACGGTTCATTTTCGACGGCATAGGTTTCTCCGCCGGACTAGGCTTTCTTCGCCAGGTCCACGAACATATCGACTTTCGACAACGCCCGATTCACGGCGCTGACCCAGAACTCTTCCCTGGTCAGATCGACGCCCAGATGTTTCATCGCCACCTGCTCGGTAGTCATGCTGCCGGTATCAGCGAGGAGCGCGCGGTATTTGTCCGCAAATGATTTCCCTTCTTCTTTAGCCCGCGCATAGACACCCCCGGCGAAGAGAAAGCCAAAGGCGTACGGGAAATTGTAGAACGGAACATCGGTCAGGAAGAAATGAAGTTTCGAACACCAGAAGAGGGGATGGTATCCGGATTCATCGAGGAGCCCGGCGCAGGCCCGTTTCTGGGCGTTGGTCATAATTTCGTTGAGCCGGTCTTTCGCGACGACTCCCTTCTTGCGTTCATCGTAGAAAGTGCAATCGAAGAGATACCGGCTGTAGATATTGGCGAAGAAACTGTAGGCCTGCTGACAGACTTGATCGACCAGCATCAGCTTTTCATCGTGGGACTCGGCATTGGCCAGGGCGGCATCGTTAGTCAGATGTTCGTTGAAAATAGAGGCGGTTTCCGCGAGCCCCATCGGATACCACATGGCGAAATAGGAGCGCTCTTTCAGGACTTGAGAGTGATAGGCGTGGCCTAATTCGTGAGCCATGGTCAGCAGGTTATCGTAGGTCCCGGCATAGGTCATGAAAATCCGGGTCTGGCGATGGAGACCGAGAAAAGTGCAAAACCCGCCGGCCGCTTTGCCGGGACGGTCTTCGGCCTCGATCCAGCGATTCTTGATGGCGCGCTCGCAGAAATCGGCGAGATGCGGCGAGAAGCTGCGAGCATTATCGACGATAAACCGTGCCGCTTCATCGTAGGAGAATTTCCGATCCGACTTGTCGCACGCCACGGATTCATCGTACCAGCGGAATTTGTCGATTCCGAGCAGTCTCTTCTTGGCCTCGATATACGGTTTCAGGCGGGGGGTATTCTTTTCTACTACGCTCCACATGGCCTCGAGGGATTCTTGTTTGAGGCGGTTCAGTTTGAGCGGTTCGTGGCGCGGGGAATGCCATTTCCTGCGGTCGTACAAGGCCAGACGGAACCCGGCCTGGGCATTGAGCATCATGGCGGCCAGATCGGCGCGCGAGTTCCAGGCCTCGGTCAGTTTTTCAAACGCCTGGCGGCGGATCGACCGATCCGGGTTGTCCATATACGTGTGGAGCTGCCCGAGCGAGATGTTTTTGGTTTCTCCGTTTACTTCGAAATCGACGCGGAGATCTCCGGCCATTTTGTCATAGAGCCGGTTCCAGGCATGGTAGCCGTTTACGGCCAGATCCAGGGCGAGGGTTTCCTGTTCGATCGGCATTTTCTCGCGGGCGTCATCGCGCATTTCGTTCAGGAAGAAGGTGACATCCTTGAGATCAGGATGCGCCAAAAGCTGTTTCCAGGCATCGTCCGTCTGTTTGGCCGCCAGTGCCGCGAGACTGGTCTTGACCTTGTCCCAGCCCGAACCGAACAGGTCCCCTTCGCTGGTGATTATCTGGGCCTCATCATCGGCGACGCGCTGGGCGATCAGGCAGCTGGCGAAGGAGCGAAGCAGTTCGAGCTCCTCGCCGACATCCTGAAATTTTAGAATGAACTCGCGCCATTGGGCCGCGGAGGATGAATCCAATGCAGCCGGGAGTTTGGGAAATTGTTCGGAGATATCGCTGATATGCTGTTTGAGCTGGGCGCGGAACTCGGTCAGTTTGGCCGATTTGCTTCCGCCGGGAAATATTGATTCAAGGTCCCAGGTTGGGGCCGGCGGAATCCTGGTAGCTGTGGCCATGGAAGGCTCCTTATATTGGTGTAGCGAGATGTTTTGTGAATCAAGTGTACGCTAAAGACGCGAGGTTGGCAAGATGGGGGGCGGAAATGGGGAGGAGAGATAGAGGATGGCATTGTGACCGATGAACGACCGCTGGAATATCCGATCGACGGGACGCTCGATTTGCACCAGTTCAGCCCGGCCGAAACCAAACAGGTCGTGCTGGCCTATATCGACGAGTGTCTCAGCGAGACAGATTTACCAGATTCGAGTCGTTCACGGCAAAGGGATCGGTGTGCAGCGGGAGATCGTGCGAAGTCTGCTCGCGGCCCATCCCCAGGTGAAATCATTTCGCCACGAAGGGGGCTCCGGCGGCAGCTGGGGAGCCACGGTCGTGGATTTGAAACCGTGAAAGTGGCAAAGGGCGCTTGTCGAGATTCACGCCCCGGATTTTTGTTGCCGGTACCGGCCGAGTTGACGCACCATAGACAAGAGAACAATTATCGGGCGGCTATTTTGCAGGGAAGAATACCCAAGGCATGATCCGAAACCTCATCGCGCTGGCGTTCTTATTGGGCCTGTACGGTTTTGTCGCGTACACGAGCTACGGGTACGATGACGAATTCTCCAACATGCGGCTGATCGAAACCGGAAAGAGCTTCGGCGAGATCATCGCCACCACGAACTCGATGGATGTCCATCCCCCCGGATCATATATCATGAACAAGGGGTTGTTCGATCTGGTGCGAGATTGGTCGATCGTCCGGCTGATCGATGCATTGTTGGCCGCTCTCACTCTGTGGCTGGTCTGGAAGCAGTCATCGAAATTGGCGATTCACCCGGCGTTTAGTTTTCTGGTGGTCTGTCTCAATCCAACGCTTTTGTTATGGACCGCCGGACTCAGGTGGTACGCCTATTATGTGCCGCTGGTGAATCTGCTCCTGCTTTTGCTGATAAAGAATCCGCGAAGAGCGGGACTGTTTTGGGGAATGTTCTTCGGACTTGCGACGATTCTGTTTCATTTCGGCTATATCAGCTTCATCATTATTCCGGCGCTGTTGTTGATCGCCTTGCATCTCCGGAGAGAGTATCTCAAGACAGAGTATCGGACCGTGCTCGGACTGTCGCTGGTGTCGGCTCTGCTTTGTCTGCCGCAACTGATCGTGTTTTTCACCGTCCATCTGCACAACAGTGCGACGCAGATCTCGAGTTACAAGGTAGCGGCGGCGGGGCTTTTATTGCACGTAATGGCCGGCCAGGGAGCCTATCCGCTTACCGTTGCCGGGATTTCCCTGACGATTGGAAACGGGCTCTTGTTTGCGATTGGATTGAGCCGGATAAGGGCTTCACTCAGCGGGTTAGGATCGAAGCTGTTCATTTTCGGATCGGCGGGTCTGCTTTTGGTTCGATTGACTGCAAAGTTCAGGAATCTGGTGGTGCTGTCGGTCGCGCAGGGGATGTCTCAGGCCTCAGTCTTCAGCCAGATAAGAAACCGGCTGGTGAAAGGGGCGGTTATTGCGTGCTTCCTGGTGGGAAATTTGTGGGGTCTCTACAATGTCGTTTCGCATCACAACACAACCAAGGGAAGCTGGAACATGCCGTACGCGGAAATCCTGGATTCGATCCGGAATGAAGCAGCTCTTTGCCATGCCGGCACGCTGATCACGATCGACCCCGGGATCGCCTACCATAGCCGGACGATCGTCAAGAAGGTCGTGTACTTGATCGCGGACAAGAATTGGGCCGGGCAAATCGACTCGGCGCAGGGATGCATCTTGGCGTTCCGGACATTCCGGGGTTCACTCTCGGAGCAGACCTACCGGCAGTATCTTGATTTTTTGGCGAGTCAAACCGGCCATACTTCCAAGGTCATTCAGTTCGACCGGGACACGAACGCGGGGTTCAAGCGGCGATTTGACGCCGACATTCCGGATTTTTATGCAGAGCTGCTTATAATTGACAAAGGTGGGACGCCATTGGGCCCAGGATTTTTCTAGCCGGCAATTCGGCAAGGTCCCGGCCCGGCAGTTAAGCAGCATCAAATAGAGTCAAAGGCCCGTCAAGTTGACAACTGAGACATTACTGAAGAAGGAGCATCAAGATGGCAAATCCAGTGGTTCATTTTGAGATCATCGCCAGCAACCGGAAAAAATCGCAGCAATTCTACAGCGATTTATTCGGCTGGTCGATCAAAGCCGACGACGCCATGGACTACGGGCTGGTGGCGTCAGCCGGAGAGAATGCCATCGGCGGCGGAATCGGGCCGGCCCAGCCGGAGAGCAAACCCTACGTAACTATCTACGTGCTGGTGGACGACCTGCAGGCAGCGCTCAACAAAGCGGAAAAGCTGGGCGGCAAGACGACCGTGCCCCCCATGCCGATACCGGGGATCGGGAGTTTCGCAATCTTCGCCGATCTGGATGGAAACAAGATTGGGTTGTTTAAGAGCAAATAGCCGGATCAGAATTATTTGAGCTGAAGCATCGAGCCGGCGCTCATTCGGCGACCGGCCTCCAGAACAAATTGACGATCGTTCGGGCCCCCTCGCCCGTGACGCAAGGTGGGACCCGACCGGCAAAGTACTTGGCCCTGCGCCCGGGATGGTTTATGTTGCGATTCGCTCGGAAAGAGGACCGGGACCGATGGCTCAAAAGACAATTGCAACTCATACCGACCCTCGATTGCGTACCGTTTTGCTCGGAGCGTATGCCTCGCTATTGTTGGTATACCTTGGCAGTTCATTTCTCACCCATGAGCGGCTCTGGGGGATAAGTATCTGGGGGTATCTTCCAGTTTGGGTAAGAGGAGTGTTGTTTGTCGCGGGACTACTCGCTATCCCAGTTGCCCTGAGATTCAGTAGACCCACAACCGCAATTCCGAAACCGGCAAAGCCAAGCGTCGCCGCCGCCGTGAGTTTCGTCTTAGTGCCGGCATGCGGTCTCTGCTTCTGGTTCTTTCGAGGCACAACCCACTTTCTTGGAAACGGCTACAGCCATCTGGAGTCCTTGTCAGGAGGGACGCCGATCATCAAATGGCACGAACCGGGGGAAAGTCTCTTGCATCTGTGGGTGGCACAAATACTCGGAGGAAACAACCCGGATCACGTCTTGCTCAGTTTTCAAATCCTCTCGGTCCTGGCGGGAATTCTGTTTGTGACGCTGGTGGTCTGGACCGCCGGGAAGTTGTTCGGTTCTGTCCTCGATCGAATTCTCTTCAGCCTAGGGCTGGCAACTGCCGGAAATGTGATTTTGTTCTTCGGATACGTCGAGAACCGCAGTCTCCTTGCGGTCTGCATCGGTGCCTTTACCTGTCTCGGTCTGCTGGCCGCGGAAGGGAAATTGAAGCGCTGGGTCACTCTCTTTCCGCTGGCACTTGCAATATTCATGCACATCTTCGGAGTCATTCTGATACCGGCGGCGCTCTACCTTCTCGTGGCCGGCACGCGCTTTGAACGAAAGCTGGTGAACCTGAGCAACCCATCCAAGTTGGGGTTGGTGCTGGTTTGCGGTCTGGTCGCAGCTTTGGGTCTTTGGATCGGCCTGAGCCGGAGCATGTTCTTCGAAATTTCTCTGATGCACCCGTTTGCCAACCGATTGACAGTGGCAGGATACACCATGTTTTCCGGTGCCCACTTGATGGATTTCGTCAATCTCATCCTGCTTCTGTTTCCGGCGGTTGTCCTTGCTTTAGTCCTGTTCGCCCACTCTCAATCGCGACCGACCTGGTCGCACGCCCGATACCGCTTTCTCATCATCCTAGTGCTTTCAGCCTTGGGGGCGGCTTTCATCTTTGATCCAAAGCTGGGGATGCCCCGCGACTGGGATCTCTTCGCCTTTCCAGCCATTCCTCTGGCCACCCTGGGGTACATCTTGTTTCTAGACGGCCGCCTGAGAGCGAGCGCGGGCAGGCTCGCCGCCATACTTGCAGTAACGTTGGGAATCCTCACAGTCTGCCCACGAGTCACAACGCTCCTTGTCCCGGTACAGGCGGTGGCACAGGTCCGGGACTATTATGATCTGGACAAGCTCAAGTCCAAGAGTGCACTCCTGTACCTTCAGCAATATTTCAAGAGCGCCGGCGAAACAGCCCGCGCCGACTCAGCGGGAAAGGAATTCGGAATGTTGCCGGATGAGCAACTTTTCCGTCAGATCACAGCATCGTTTCGCCTACACAACTATCCGCAGGCGATTCAACTGGCGAACAAAGCTACGGCAATAAATCCAATGTCCTGGCAAGCGTATCAATCTGCCGGCTGGGCTCATACGAACTAGGGCAGTTAGCTCAAGCTTCCAGCGTGCTGGATACGGCGCTTGGGCTCAACCCAGTAGCGTCCGTCGCTCTGGCCGCGAAGGGGTTCATTCGGTTTGCGGAGGGTCAATTCGCCGAGGGGGAGGAACTTGAGATGAAAGCGATGTATTACGGTCCGCAGTCCGCCTCACCGCCGTATTTTCTCGCCCAAATGTGTGCCGTCAAGAAAGAGTACGACAAGCAGCTGGAATATCTGATTCAGGCGGTGTCCAAGCCCGATGCCCAGCCCGACATGTTCAGTGACCTCGCGCAACTCCATCTCGCGAGAGGCGAATTCCAGAAAGCCGCCGAGGCTTACCGAGGTGGATTGAAGCTCGGGCTGGACACAAATTCAGTGAAGCAACAGTTGGAGCATTTTCCCCAACTGAGAAAACTGCTGTCCCTGGATACACTGCGGAACTGACAACTGTTCGAAGCGCCCAGGTGCCCCACAGCTTGCTGTGGGTTAGCGCTTTGTGATGGGCCAGTAGGTGCCCCGTAGCTCGCTGTGGGTTAGTGTGGCAAGCTGTGCTGGCCGTCGATCACGTTTGAAGATTTTCCCCCATAGCAAGCTATGGGGCACCACTCACATTCGTCGAGCCCGGCGCAAGAGCAGGTCCCGCCGACGGAGATACCGGGGATCGGGAATTCGTGATCTTTGCCGATCTGGACGGAAACCTGATTGGGTTATTCAAGACTACAATAGTCGACAACCGCCTGTCAGCCGGTCGACGACCATAAGGCCAGAGACAATTAGATCAGGCCAGGAGCAGAGCGCTCCCGGCCTGAAATCAGACCAGTAATCGAATCCTCAGAAGCCGTAGATCTCGCCGAATTTGGCGGTCATGTAATCCATGAGCGGCTTGTGCGACAGCGGCTGGCCGGTCACCCGCTTGACCAGGTCTTTGGCGCGATACTGGCTGCCATGCTGGTGAATATTTGTGCGGAGCCAGCCGAGCAGACCGGAGAAATCGCCGCGCTCGAACTGCTTCATCAGGTCGGGGATGTCTTTTTTCGCCTTGGCGAAGAACTGGGCCGAATTCAGATTCCCCAGCGTGTAAGTCGGGAAGTAGCCGATCAGACCGGCCGACCAATGCACATCCTGCAGGCAGCCGTTGGAGTCCTTGTCGACTTTGATCCCGAAGTACTTCTCGAACCGGCTGTTCCACTCACCGGCGAGATCCTTCACCTTGAGATCCCCCTTGAGCAGAGCTCGCTCCATTTCGAAGCGAAGGAGAATATGCAGGTTGTAGGTGGCCTCATCGGCTTCCACGCGGATATAGGACGGCGTCACATAGTTCACCGCGCCATAGAAGGCGTCCAGGCTGACATCGTGAAGGGCATCGCGGAAGATTTTCTTGGCCTGCGGCAGGAAGTAGACCCAGAACTCCCTGGACCGTCCGACCTGGTTCTCCCACATGCGGGACTGTGATTCATGCACGCCCAATGACACCGCTTCCCCCATCGGGGTTCCGAAATGGTGCCACTTGTCGATCCCCATTTCATACAAGGCGTGGCCGGCTTCGTGCATGATGCCGAACAGGGCATCGTTGAGACGGTTCGGGTTGTAGCGGGTAGTGATACGGGTGTCTCCCGGACCGGTGCCGTCGCAGAACGGATGGATGGTGACATCGAGTCGTCCGGCGGTGAAATCATAGCCGATGGCGGCCGCGACCGCTTCGCCGAAAACCCGCTGGAGCTCGACCGGATAGGCGCGCTCGATAATCGAGACATCCGGTTTCTTCTTGGCGGATTTGATCTTGCCGAGAAGTTCCACCAGGTCTTTGCGCAGCGCCTCAAATATGACCGAGACTTCTTCGGTAGTGGCTCCCGGCTCGTAGTTGTCCAAAAGGGCGTTGTAGGGCTCCCCTTTATAGCCGTAACATTCGGCGACCTGCTTGGTCAGTTCGACCACTTTCTCAAGGGATGGGACGAACGACTTGAAATCGGAATTCTTCCGGGCGGTTTCCCACTCCTTTTCGGCCAGTGACGTAGTCTTGACCAGTTCTTCGACCAGCGTTTTCGGGAGCTTGGTTTCTTTGTCGTAGCGATGGCGGATTTCCCGGACATTGGCGGCCTGCGGGGCCTCGGCATCTTTGACTATGTCCGATTTTTCGCACTCGCTCAACAGCTCGCCGATGCGCGGCGAGACAAATTTCTCGTGGGTCATCCCGGCGATCAGGCTCAATTGAGCCGCCCGGTGCTGGTTTCCCTGCGGCGGCATATAGGTCCGCTGGTCCCAATTGAGAATCGAGGCACAGGAATTGAGCAGCGATATCTCTTTGGAAGCATTGATCAGTTCCTCGTAAGCTTTGACCGGTGTCATGGCAGCTCTCCTTGTTGATCTATTTTGATGCGTCTACTTTCTGGTGTCAGATATGAGACAGGTTGCTTTTATGTTCAAAGTCCATCCCGGCCCCAAATATTCCGGGTAGACAACATAGCGCGGCCGAAAAGGAAAAGCAATTCCGAGCTGTCGTCACCTCAGAGAATGAGATTGTCGGCGGCTGAGCGGCTGCATATATTGTCCCTCCTACACATAAAGAGGACAGTTAGACTGGCTTATGCCGCACGCACAGAATCAGCAGGCTGACGCATTGCTGGACAAGGAGTTTGGGGTACTTGACCGCGGGTTTGTCCGCTTGGTCGATTACATGGGCGGGGATGATGCGATCGTGCAGGCAGCCCGGGTCAGTTACGGCGAAGGGACCAGGAAGCTTCAGGAGGACCGGGGGCTGATTCGTTATCTCATGCGCCACCGTCACACCACGCCGTTTGAGATGGTCGAATTCAAATTCCACGTCAAGTTGCCGATTTTCGTGGCCCGCCAGTGGATCAGACACCGCTCGGCCAATGTCAACGAGTACTCCGGCCGGTACTCGGTCATGAAAGAGGAATTCTACCTTCCGCCCCAGGAAGAGATCCAGAAGCAGTCGAAAAGCAACAAGCAGGGTCGATCCGGGGATCTGCCGGAGGAGCTTCGGGCCAAATTTCTGGAGTATCTCCAGTCATCTCAGAAAGAATCGTACGGGCGGTACACCGAATTCATCGAATCCGGGGTGGCTAGGGAACTTGCCCGGATCAATCTTCCGCTCAGCCTTTACACGGAGTGGTACTGGAAGATCGACCTTCATAATCTGTTCCATTTCCTCAAGTTGCGGATGGATCTCCATGCCCAGAAGGAGATTCGGGATTATGCCGTGGTAATGGGAGAGATCGTGAAAGCGGTTACTCCCTTGGCCTACGAGGCGTTCGAGGACTATGCGCTGCACGCCTTGTCTTTCACCGGGCCGGAGCTCAAGATCATGAAACAGCAGCTTGCCGGTGTCACAACCGACCCGGAAGCTCTTGTCAATTCAGGGCTTTCAAAGCGTGAAGCGGGGGAGCTGATCGACAAGCTCAACCAGGTTCGTGACGAGTAGACTCGACCGCTGTTCGCACAGAATTGCACAGTGAACGTGTTTCGGGCCGCCAAATCAGGAATCCCGACAGGATCCCCCCGTTTTAGTTCCGATCAGGCTCCAGTCACGGTCAACGTGGACCTCCCTATCTTATTGATGGGAGCCGATTTTCGGCCAGTTTCCCCTTGACACACAAATCGCAAGTGCGTACCTTATGGAAGTAGAAAGCTGGGCTCGGGTGGGACCCAGTATCCTAGTTGCTACTGCACTAGAAAATTGGATCGCATTCTCGCGCGCAAGTGCGACCGGCTTTCAGGACAATAGGTGATATTTAGGTAAACACTGGGAGGGTGCATGGACCTTTGCTCATGGGTCTTAGCTCCTACTCGCTTACATCGTGAATCCCATCTGGCAGCTCGACGGGGCCATTCGTGCCCGGTCATTTCAGTGTTTCACCCGTCCCATAATTTCATTCTGACGGGAAATCTCTAACGCTATGGGGAAACTTTCATGAAACGGTGGCAGACTGTCGCGGCTGCAATGTTCCTGGCTGGTGCGTTCATCTTCGGAATAGTCCCCTCGCTCGCTCACGCTGCATCACTGGAAGCCTTCATCATTCAAACCGACACCACGGAGTACGCGCCGGGAGATTCGGTAATTATCACCGGCTCGGCCTATCAGCCGGGTGAGAACGTTCAGGTCGCCGTGACCAACGTCTTCAATCCCGGATTCGGCGAAAACGGCGGACCCTGGGTTGTCGTCGCCGACTCCACCGGAGCGTTTCGCACTTCTTGGATCGTGCCGATCGACGGGGTCGATCAGACCTACCAGGCGACCGCCACCGGCCTGACCTCGGGGCTGGTGTCGACCACCACCTTTGCGGACTGCAACGTGTCTCTCGACTTTTCTTCGCCGGTCGAGAATTCCAATTATTGCGGTGGGACGCATCAGAAAGTGACCGCCTCATTGCGCCAGAATTGCGGGGGAAGCAACTGGGCGCCGCTGCCGAATCGCATGATTTTGTTCTTCGTTAATCCCGGAAATTGCGGGGCCAATGTCGGCCAGAACGCCAATGACTCGGCTCTGACCGACAGTAACGGTCTGGCTTCGGTCACCCTAACCTTGCCGACCAGTCCCGGGACATACACGTTCCGGCTCAAATTCAGAGGCGAGAGCAAGCCGAAGACGAACCAGCCCCCGAACAGCGCCTGCGACCCGACCCAGCGGACCGAACTCTCCAATACGAACGCGTGCGAGGCCTTCAATATCAGCAGCAGCGGCTCGGCGCCGTCGGTGACGTTGCCTCACGACACCACCATGCGGCTTTGTGCCCCCGGGCCGATTTGTCTTCCGGTTCTGGTGCAGGACCCGGACTGCGATGTGGATACGGTGTACAGCAATATCGGCGTGTACAGCGGCACGAAATACAGTTTCGATCAGATCGGCAAAATCAAGCAACTGGGCGGGACTATCACTGAGGTCGGAGGCGGGATGCCTGGCAAAGTTTTGAGCCAGGCATCTGATTTCGTTCCTCCGCTCAATACCCAGTCCGGCGTCAGCGTCGCGCTACCGAATTTCGTCTTCGCCAATTCCATCGTGAGCTACGGATCGTTTCCATCAGGCACGGTCGCACAGTCGGCCAACCAGCTTAAAGGAGCCCCGACCGATCTGGGGTTCACCTTGTCGGGAGCCGGGGGTCCGGACGGCGGAGCTGGGAACGGGGCGGTTAGTTTCAGCTCCGGCAATTGGTGCACGGTTGGTTTCCCGTCATGCATCACCACCTGTAACGGCAGCAGTATCGACTTTGTCGTCTTCTCCGGGGCCATCGGCGGCGGCTCAGCGCAATTGACGTTCCTTCGCAACGGCGTCACTGTTTACACCACCACCCAGACTATCCCGGCCGGAGCGGCCGGCTCCGCGATGGGCGGGGTGACGTTTGATCTGCCCGACAATCTCAATTTCAATCAGGTCAAAGTGAAATGCCTGAGCGGGAATTTTGAGATCGACGCCTTCGCCTTGCGCACCGCGCCGTCTTCCACCACCCAGGATATCTGCTTCAATGCCGACACCACGGGCCTTTACACCGTAGTAGTCACGGCCAAGGATCACTGCAATCATATTACGACTGCGACCACGCACGTGACGGTCACGGTTAATCGTCCGCCGGTAGCCAATGCCGGTCCGGATTTGAACAAATTCCTCTGCGCCCTGACCCAGATCTGTTTCCCGGTTACGTTCTCCGATCCGGACAACAATCTCAAGTTGAAAGAATTGATTTCCCCGGTGGGAACCCTCAGCGGCAGTCAGATTTGCTACACGCCGAGCGGCGCCGGGACCACGCAGTTCATTATTCGGGCGACCGATTCCTGCGGCCTTACCGGCTACGACACGGTTAATGTCACGGTGACCTTGAATGCACCGCCGGTGGCAGCCAATGGACCAACCACGACCAAATTCCTGTGCGCGCCGGCGCAGCAATGCTATCAGTTTACGGCGACCGACCCTAACGGCGGTCCGTTGACGTGGAGTCTGTTGAGCGGACCCGGATCGATTACTTCGGCCGGGCAGTACTGCTTTACTCCCACGACTAGCGGAACGTACAACGCCGCCGTCGTTGTCAGCGACTCCTGCGGTGCTAAAGACACGGCGACCATTGTCTACAACATTACTATCAACACCCGACCAAGCGCCGTCAAGCCGACCACACCGGTAAATCTGTTCCAATGTTCACCGACCCAGGTTTGTTACCAGTTTGCGGCGACTGACTTGAACGGCGGAACTCTTACGTGGACGCAGGTTAGTGGGACCGGGACGGTCAGCAGTTCGGGCCAGTGGTGCTTCACTCCGACCGGTTCTGGCGCCTACACTACCGTAGTGAAGGTGGCCGATTCATGCGGAGCCGCTGATACGACCACGCTCACGTACAACATTACGGTTAATGGCGCGCCGCATCTGGCCTTCGGCGCCGACACAACTTTGAATCTGTGCAGTCCCCAGCAGATTTGTCTGCCGTACACGGTCAGTGACCCCCAGGGACTCGGCAAAATCACCGAGGCAATGGTATCCGGATTCGGGACGATCGACACTCTGAACAATAAGATTTGCTTCACCCCGACCAGCTCGGGGACGTACACCTTCATCGCGAGCGCCACCGATTCCTGCGGCGCGAGCGGGCGTGACACGATTGTGGCGACGGTGAATTTCGGAACCCATCCGCAAATCACCTGCCCCAATGCGCCGATCAATGTGACGCTATGCCAGGCGGGACAGGTCTGTCAAACGCTGCCGGTGTCACCGGCGAACGCCACGGTGACGACCAATCTCGGCACCTACTCCGGCGGTCAGCTCTGCTTTACGGCCAACGCCAGCGGGACCTACAATGCCCGCGTGATCGCGACGACATCCTGCGGTGCCGACACCTGCAATTTGACCTTCAACGTCACGATCAGCACCAATCCCGGGCTGGTCTGCCCCGGCACGCAGACCGTCTTTATCTGCTCGGCCGGTCAGGTGTGCATTCCGGTCGGCGGGGCCCAGGTAGCTACTTGGACGATCAGTCCAATCGGCTCCTACTCCGGCGGCAATGTCTGTTTCCAGGCTGACACCACCGGACATTATGTCCTGAAGGTCAAAGCCAGCACCCCGTGCGGTACTGACTCATGCAACCTGACGGTCAACGTCACGATCAATTCCAAACCGACAGCGACCAAGCCGCCGGCGACCGTCGACACGTTCCTCTGTGCTTCGACCCAAATCTGCCGCCAGTTTTCGGCAACTGACCCGAACGGCGGGACCCTGACCTGGACCCGTCTCACCGGGGCCGGCACCGTGACCACCGCCGGACTGTGGTGTTTCACCGCAAATGCCAGCGGCAGCTATTCCGTCACCGCCAAGGTGAGCGATTCGTGTGGCGCGGCAGATACCGTTTCCATGACGTACCACGTCACGCTGAATACGCCGCCGCATCTGGCGCTCGGAAACGACACGACTATTTTCCAATGCACCCCCGCGCAGATCTGTCTGCCGTTTACGCTGACCGATCCGGACAACAACGGCATCACAGCCAATATTATCGCCGGCAATGCGACCTTATTTATCAACCCGAACTCGCTCTGTTTCACGCCGACCGTTTCGGGTGTCTATACCTTTATTATCGAAGTGGCCGACAATTGCGGCGCCAAATCGCGCGACACACTGAATGTCACCGTACAGCTCGACCGTCCGCCGGTGGTAAACGCCGGGCCGGACCAGACCATTTTCCAATGCACGCCGCAGCAAATCTGCTGGTCGACTTCGGCGAGCGACCCTGATGGAAATCTGACGAGTGTGAATATGATCGAGGGCCCCGGCACGTTTAACGGGTCGCAAATCTGTTTCACGCCCACCGGCACGCTCAACTATGAATTTGTGCTGAAAGCGACGGATGCCTGTGGGCTTTCCAGCTATGACACGGTCGTCATTTACTACACCTTGAACAGTCCGCCGGTGGCGCATGCCGGCAATGACACTACCATCTTCCAGTGTGCCCCGGCGCAGATTTGCCTGCCGGCATCGTGCACCGATGCCAACGGCAACCTGACCAATTGTGCGGTGGTCTCAGGGACCGGAGTGTATAGCGGTTCGGGGATCTGCTTTACCCCCACCGGCACGGGCGATTATACCTTCGTACTCGAGGCCACCGATGCTTGCGCCGCCAAAGGGCGCGATACCGTCGTGGCGCACGTGAAAATCAACTCGGCTCCGAGCTGCCAGGTTCCGCATGACACGACTATCTTCCAGTGTACTGCCACCCAGGTCTGCCTGCCGGTCACTTCTACCGACCCGGACAACAATCTGGCCACGACTCAGATCATCTCCGGACCGGGCACGCTTTCAGGAGGTCAATGGTGCTACACGCCGAGCGCGAGTCAAGCCGTTAGCGTGACGGTGAAGTCCACCGATGCCTGCGGCGCGACCTGCCAGGCGACGTTCAATGTCCAGTTCCAGATCGACCGGTCTCCCTCGATAGCCTTTACCCACCCGAATCCGATCTTCCTCTGTGCTTCGCAGCAGGTTTGTGTCGGCTATACGGCTGCCGATCCGGATGATCCTCGTCCTCGGACCGTGAGTCTGATTTCGGGTCCCGGAACGCTCGATACGTTGAACCACCGGGTCTGCTTTACGCCGACCGTATCCGGCACTTATCATTTCGTGATTAAGAACCAGGATGAGTGCGGCCAGTCCGCTATGGATTCGGTGGATGTGGCGATTACGATCGACAACCCGCCGGTCGTTCATGCCGGGGGGAACCAGACGTACTTCCTCTGCTCATCGCAGCAGATTTGCTGGCCGGCCAGCGCCACCGATCCGGACGGCAACCTGTTGAATTACAGTTTGACCGGCCCCGGTACATTTAATGGCTCGACTATCTGCTTCACCCCGACCGCTTCGGGCAGCTATACCTTTATTCTGACCGGCACCGATGCCTGCAACGTGGTGAAGTCTGACACGGCGGTCATTCACGTGACTATCAACAGCGCACCGACCATTGCCTTCGGCAACGACACGACGCTCTCGCTATGCCAGCCCCAGCCGATTTGCCTAAACTACACAGTGAACGACCCAGATGGATTGACCAAGTTGACCAAGGCTCTCATCTCGGGATCGGGAACGATCGACACTGCCAACCACAAGGTCTGTTTCACACCGTCGACCTCCGGAACATATCAGTTCATCGTGAGCGTTACCGATTCCTGTGGCGCCTCGGATCGCGACACGATCAATGCCAATGTCACAATCGGCCAGCCGGCGGCGATAACTTGCCCCAGCGGCACGATTACCAAGTTCCTGTGCAGCGCCGGACAGATTTGCCAGGCGCTGACGATCACCCCGGCCAACGCCACAGTCACGCCGTCGTTCGGCACTTACAGCGCCGGCAACCTGTGCTTCCAGGCGGATACGTCGGGCACCTACAATATCCGGGTAATCGCCACGACTCCGTGCAAGGCGGACACTTGCCAGATGACGTTCGCCGTGACAATCAATCGTCCGCCGGTGGTGAATGTCGGCTCAAACCAGACTATTTTCCAATGTGCCGCCGGCCCGATCTGCTGGCCGGTGAGCGTCACCGATCCGGATAACAATATTGACAGCGTGAAACTGATTTCCGGGCCGGGCGTCTATAACGGCTCAACTATCTGTTACACGCCGGTCGGTTCCGGGACCTCGACCTTTGTGCTGAAAGCGTTTGACCATTGCGGCGCCACCGCTCAGACCTCGGTAAATGTCACCGTAACCATCAATAGCGCCCCGACCGTGGCCTTTGGCGCGGATACGACCCTCTCATTGTGCCAGCCGCAGCCGATTTGCCTCAACTACAACGTGAGTGATCCAAATGGACTTGGGAAGATCACCGAGACCATGGTCTCCGGTTATGGGACAATTGACACGGCCAATAATAAGGTCTGTTTCACCCCGACCGTCTCAGGGACCTACCAGTTCATAGTAGCGGCGACCGACTCCTGCGGAGCCTCCGGACGGGATACGATCGTGGCGAATGTCACTTTCGGACAGCCGGCGCATATCACGCCGGTGACCAGTCCGATCACAGTTTCATTGTGTGCCGCCGGTCAGGTTTGCCAGCAATTGACTATTACTCCCGCCGGCGCCACTGTCACTACATCGTTCGGAACATATAGCGGCGGCAATCTCTGCTTCCAGGCCGATACGAGCGGGACCTATCACATTCGAGTGATTGCGTCGACCAATTGCAGCGCCGATACGGCCAATCTGACCTTTGCCGTAACAATCGGTCAGGCGGCTCATATCAATTGCCCGGCGGTGCAGACCAAGTTCCTGGCCCAGGCAGGACAGCTCTGCATTCCGGTCAGTATCATGGGGAGCGGTGCGACCGTGACGGTCACTCCGATCGGCACCTACACGGCGGGAGATGTCTGCTTCCAGGCTGATACCACCGGCCATTATGTTCTGAAGATCAAGGCTGCTACAACCTGCGGCTCTGATTCCTGCCAGTTGGTTGTCAACGTGACAATCGACTCGCCGCCGGTGGCCAAAGATCCGACCGATCCGGTAAAGGACACCTTCCTATGTGCGGCGACACAAATCTGTTACCAGTTTACAGCGACGGATGTCGACGGCGGCACCCTCACTTGGAGCAAGCTCTCCGGCGTCGGCACCCTGTCTTCGGCGGGGCTCTGGTGTTTCACCCCGAGCGGCAACGGAAGCTATGGCATTCAGGCGGTGGTGACGGATTCCTCCGGCAAGGCGGACACTACGGCTCTGACGTACAATATCACGATCAATAATCCGCCGGTGATCAAATTCGGAAACGACACTTCGATTGCGGTCTGCAACGGCGGATCGATCTGTCTGCCGTACACGGTCACCGATGCCAACAACAATGTCAATTTGGAACAGTTGCTGTCGGGCCCGGGGACGATCGACACGCTAAATAATAAAGTCTGCTTCACCCCCTCGACCGCTGGACTGTACACGTTCATCATCAAGGCGTCCGATCCGTGCACATCATCGTCTGACACGATCAATGTGACGGTGACAGTCGGCACGAGTCCGACCGTGGCCTGTCCGGCTCCGGTGAGCAAGTTCCTGTGTGCGCCCGGAAATGTCTGTGTGCCGGTGACCGTGACCGGGAGCAGTCCGACTGTGACGGTTTCGCCGATCGGCAGTTACTCGGGCGGAAATGTCTGCTTCCAGGCTGACACTTCCGGTCACTATGTGCTGAAAGTCAAGGCGAGTAATTCCTGCGGCGCCGATTCGTGCAGTGTGACCGCCAATATTACGATCAATTCCAAGCCAGTGGCTGTGAAGCCGCCGACCCCGAAAGACACTTTTATCTGTGCTCAAACGCAGTTCTGCTACCAGTTCAGCGCCAGTGATCCGAACGGCGGCACCCTGAACTGGACTCAAATCGCGGGGTGCGGCACCGTGGTGCAGGGGAAATGGTGTTTCCTGGCCAACGCCACCGGCGCCTATTCCGTGACGGTCGTGGTCTCGGATTCCTGCGGCGCGGCCGATACGGTGAGTCTGACCTACAACGTGATCCTAAATTCGCCGCCCGTGCTGACAATTTCCAATCCGAAAGCCAACCCGGCGGTGTGCCTGGGGACGCCGATTTGCTTTGGTTATGCCGCGTCCGACGTGGACAACAATCTCGACAGTGTGAGATTGATAGCCGGACCAGGAACGCTTGATACGGTAGCTCACAAAGTCTGCTTCACGCCGGCATCGTCAGGGACTTATACGTTTATCCTGAAAGCGGTCGATCATTGCGGAGCGTTTGTTCAGGATACGACCTCAGTCACGGTCGGTCTGGATCAGGCTCCGATTGTGAATGCCGGACCGGACCAGACGTTCTTCCAGTGCACGCCACAGCAAATCTGCTGGCCGGCATCTGCAAGCGACCCGGACAACAACCTCGACTCGGTGAAGGTTATCTCCGGTCCCGGTACATACGCGAACAACAGCATTTGCTTCACGCCGGCCGGAGCCGGGATATATCATATTGTGCTGGAGGCCAAGGACAAGTGCGGCTTAATCGCGCTTGACACGGTGAACATCACGGTGAACATGAATCATCCGCCGGTCTGCCAGATGCCCCATGACACGACCACTTTCTTCCAGTGTACGCCGACCCAGGTCAGTCTGCCGGTGACCGCGACCGATGTCGACAGCAATTTCGATCACTGCGAAATCGTCAGCGGACCGGGCTCAATCGTCAACGGCCACTGGGTCTATACGCCCTCGACCAACGAATTCCGCAAGGTCGTCATTATGTGCCTCGATCAGTGCGGCGCCACCTGTACCGACTCGTTCTATGTCCGGTTCCGGGAAAATTCGGCGCCGGTGGTCAACAGCGGCAAGGACACGACTTACTTCCTGTGCCAGTCGGCCCAGTTGTGCTGGCCGGTGGTGGCTAATGATTCCGACAACAATCTCAAGACAGTCGAGCTGCTGTCCGGTCCCGGCACTTACAATCCGGTCACCCATCAGATTTGCGCCAATGTCACATATCTTCCGGGCCAGACGCTGCACCTGCAGTTTGTGGTTCGGGCGACCGATTCCTGCAACGCCACCGGTGTGGACACAACCAACGTGACAGTCAATTTCAATCATGCGCCGGTGATTTCAGCGCCGCCGAACTTCACGGCCTATCTGGATCAGATCGGCCCGCTCTGCTTTGATGTCGATGTTTCAGATGCCGACAACAACCTGTCGACCGTCACGGTCCAGCCGAGCGGAACCTATAATGCGAGCACCCACCAGGTCTGTTTCGAAGCGACCAACACCGGCAACCAGTGCCTGGTGATCACGGCGACCGATGCCTGCGGCCTGACGACGGTGGACACGGTCTGTATCGATGTCGTGATCGACCAGTGTGTGCACGTACAGATCGAGAAGACGCACAACGCTTTCCAGGGCCAATTTGAACCGGTCAATATCTTCCTGAACGGATCCGGTAAGAAGTTGGGCGGATTCGATCTGCTCATAGCCTACGATGCCAGCGCCCTGAGTGTCATGGGCGTGACTCAGGGGCAGTTACTGACCAACTGCGCCTGGGAGTACTTCACCTGGAGACAGGGAGCAGACGGCAACTGCGGCTCGGGCTGCCCGTCGGGACTGCTTCGCATTGTCGCCATGGCCGAGACCAACAACGGCGCCTATCATCCGACCTGCTTCCTCGATGGATTGGTCGGGTCGCTGGCCCAGATCAACTTCCTGATCAGCAACAACCGGACTTTCTCGTGTCAGTTTACGCCGATCAGTTTCTTCTGGATTACCTGCCAGGACAACAACTTCGCGTCGCGAATTGGCGATACCCTGTGGGTCTCGCGCAAAGTGTACAGCCTGGAGCTTCAGAATATCGCCGACTACAGCGGAACTCTTCCGGGATACACGGGTGTGCCGGATCAATGTCTGATCTCCCCCGGTCCGGGTAAGATTCCGGGCCAGAGATGTATCGACTTCACCAACGGAGGTATTGATATCGTCTGCTCGGATTCGATTGATTCCCGGGGCGACATCAACCTGAACGAAGTGCCGTACGAGATCGCCGATGCCGTGATGTTCTCGAATTATTTCATCAACGGCCTGTCTGCGTTCGGCTCGCACGTCCAGGGCTCAATCGCTGCCTCCGACGTCAATGGGGACGGTCAGACCTTGTCGGTCGCCGATCTGGTCTATTTGATCAGAGTGGTGGTCGGTGATGCGCCGGCGAATCCGAAACTGTCCCCCGGTCCGCCGCCTCGCGCGGAGTTCTCCGTCACCAACGGTCTGGTCACTCTGGACCAGACCAGTGTGCCGGTCGGCGCGTTGCATCTGGTGATCGAAGGAGAGGCGCATCCTCGCCTGCACGAGAGCGTAACCAACATGGAACTCAAGTATCATTTTGATGGTGAGAACACCAACGTGCTGATCTGCAATCATGAACGGTAAAGCGTCCCTGACGAAAGGGCCAATCCTGTATGTCGATGGCGCCAAGACGGTGAAATCGGTCGATGCCGGCAGTTACGATGGTCAGGTCATGGCGGCGAAACTGGTGTCGCTGCCGACTCAGTACTCGCTGGGTCAGAACTATCCGAACCCGTTCAACCCGAAAACAACCATCGAATTCGCCTTGCCGGTGGCCGGGAGATGGGATCTGACGATTTACAATGTTCTTGGCCAGCAAATCGCACAATTCGGCAACGAAAGTCAGGCTGGATATTATAAGGTAGCGTGGGATGCCAGTAGATACGCTTCGGGTGTCTACTTCTATCGCCTGAGCGCTGGTTCGTACAGCGCCACTAGGAAGATGGTCTTGCTCAAGTGATGCTGTCTTCCGATTGAACAAGAAGCCCTCCTCAAGAGGGCTTTTTGTTTGGAGTAAATTGGCTCACTGATCAGGCCCTATTTCAGGACAAGCTTCTGGTAGCTCTCTTCGTCAAAGCCGATCAGGAGCGTTTTCCCCTTGCGGATTACCGGGGCCCGGAGCTTGCCGGTCGGACCAAGCATGAGCGGAGCAATTTCTTTCCAAGGCGGCCTACTCTTTTTCAGATCGAGGGTGGTTACTTTTTTTCCGCGGGTGGAGATCAGTTTATCGATTCCGACGAGCAGATCCCCGGCCTCTTTTTCAGAAAATGACTGCTTCTTGGCGTCGGTTTGAGCGGAAACTTCAATTTCATGAGTCGCAAGAAACTCTCGCGATCGGCCGCAGGTGTCTCAGCCGGGTCGGAAAAAAAACCAGTCAACTTTGGGCATCTCGATTTCCTCCAGGGTCACACGTGAGCAACAATATGAGTGCTCCCCTGTCCAGCCACAAGCTGTGAGGCGGGAAGCAGAAGCCGTGGGCCCGGCTGTTAGTCGTTCTGTAAGCGATTGTCGGCCGATTAGTCGATTCGGGCCATTTCGCCGGGTGTGGCGCATCATGTGCGGACCCGGGGTTGTCTATTGGAATACAATGAGTTATCGGCGTCACTCACAAGGCTGACGGTGTGACGATTTGAAACCAGACTATCCAAGGGGGTGTTTAACTGGTATGACACAACTGAATGAACATGGGCATCCCATTAAAGTCGTGGCGCGCCGCACCGGTTTGACGCCGCACCTGATACGAATTTGGGAGAAACGATACAAGGCGGTCCTGCCGCTCCGAACGCCCACCAACCGCCGATTGTATTCGGACGCGGATATTTCCCGTTTGCTTCTGTTGCGCCGTGCTACGCTGGCCGGGCGAAGTATTGGCCAAGTGGCCAATCTTCCCAACGATCAACTCGGGGCGATGGTGCATGATGATGAAACCAAGATCCCGTCGACGTTCGGTCTGACCGGAACCGCCAAGAAGGACTCGCCGGAGAATTTCGTGGAACGTTGTTTGGTCGCCGCCGAACAGCTCGATGCGGAGCGCCTGGAGAAGGGGCTTCGCGAAGCGGCCATGCTTTTAAGCCAGCCGATCCTGATTGACCAGGTAATCTCACCGTTGATGCAGAGAATCGGCGACTTGTGGAAGAGCGGGAGGTTGAGAATCGTGCACGAGCACTTCTTGTCGGCGGCAGTGCGGAGTTTTGTCGGGAATCTTCGCTCCAGTTACGACATTCCCCCCAACGCCCCGGGGCTGGTCGTCTCGACACCCACCGGTCAGCAGCATGAGCATGGGGCGCTGGTGCTGGCAGCCATGGCCGAAGCGGAGGGCTGGCGCGTGACCTATCTCGGGCCGAACCTTCCAGCCGAAGAAATCGCGCTGGCAGTGCGCCAAACTGAGGCCAAGGCAGTGGCGCTGAGTATCGTTTTTCCGGGGGATGATCAACGGGTGATTGGCGAACTCCAGCGATTGCGCCAGTTGTTGCCGCGAGACGCTGAGATTCTGGTAGGGGGACGCTCGGCGGACGGCTACGATTCGACGATCAAGCAGATTGGTGCGACGATGATTTCGGATATGCAGAGTTTCCGCGCCCAGCTTGACGCGTTTCGCTCCGACCGAAACTGATCGATCCTATTCTTCTGATTGACCCAACAACAGACGAAGCGTCTTTTCCAGATTCGTATCCTGAAACGTGAATCCGGCCTTGAGCAACCCGTCCGGGACCACCCGCGCGCTGCTCAGCAACAGAGCGTTCCCCATCTCACCGAGAAGAAGCTTGACGGCAAATGCCGGCAGGGTGCAGAAAGTGGGGCGTCGCAATACCTGGCCAAGCGTCCTGGTGAACTCCCGGTTAGTAATAGGCTCCAGGGAGACTCCGTTTATCGGGCCGGTGATCGTGTCGTGGGCCAGGGTGAATTCGAACATTGAAATCAGATCGGCCAGTGATATCCAGCTCAAATATTGGCGACCGGAGCCGAACTGTCCGCCAAGGCCGAATTTGAACGGAAGAAGCATCGGTCCGAGCGCTCCTCCTTTTGAAGAGAGCACGAGACCAATCCGCACGTTGATAGTCCTGATCCCGCACTCGCGGGCAGGTTCACAGGCCTGTTCCCAGTCAGTGCAGAGTTTGGGCAAGAATCCCTCGCCGGGACCGCTGGTTTCGGCAAGCAACTCATCTCCCCTGTCTCCATAATAGCCCACAGCCGAAGCGCACATGAAGACCTTGGGCGGATGTTTGAGTTTGGCGAGGGTCTCGGCAAGGAAACGAGTCGGTAGAATGCGGCTTTCGTAGATATCTTTCTTGGCCGACGTTGTCCACTTCCCTCCGGCGATGGACCGGCCCGACAGATGGATAACGGCATCGAGATCTTCAAGCTGTGATCGATCAACGGTGCGTGAATACGGATTCCAGAGGATGGCCGAAGGCTCATCACGGCGAACCAGCCGCACGATTTGATGCCCCTGGCTCTCCAGGCGCTTAGACCAGTGCGGTACCGATAAACCCCCGGCTGCCGGAGATGAGAATCTTCAAGCGCGCTCCTCGATATTTTAGATGCCTCTATGCAGTCCGCTTGTGGAAGCGGAGAGCCGAGAACGTAAACAAGACTGGCCCAAAAATGGCCAGGGCGATAATGTCTTCGTATAAATCGCTGAACCCCGACCCCTTGAGCATGATTCCGCGCACCATTTCAATGAAATACCGCATCGGATTCACGAGCGTGATCGTTTGCATCCATCCGGGCATGTTCGCGATCGGGGTCATGTATCCGGAAGTAAGCATGGTGAAAATAGAGAAGAACCAGGCAAGGAACATGGCCTGCTGCTGGGTAGAAGTCAGGGTTGAAACGAATAGTCCAATGCCCAGCGAACTCAGCAAATATAGCAACGACAGGCCGATAAAGAGCCAAACCGAACCGACGAAGGGAATGTGAAACCACAGGATGCCGACCGTCAACGCGAGTCCCATGACAAACATCGCCATAATAACGAAGGTCGTGATTTTTCCCATCAGAAGCGTGATGGTACTGATCGGCGTGACGAGCACCTGTTCCAGAGTCCCCATCTCGCGTTCCCGAACGATTGCCATGGCGGTCATCATAAGGGTGAGCATGGTCAACAAAGTGGCGACAATTCCCGGGACCATGAAATAGACGGACTCCGCTTCAGGATTAAAAAGATTCTGCGCCCGGATTTCGATATTCGGCTTCAGGCCGGTAACGTTGTTGGAGAACGTTCTGAGAATTTGCGAGGCATAGCCGATTCCGGTGCGGGCGGCGTTGGCGTCGGAGCCGTCTGAGATCCAGCCGACCGTCACGGGCTGTTTGGTGTCGAGTTTTTCGGAGAAATCGTGCGGAATGACGAGGGCCATTTCCGATTTACCGGAGCGAAAGCGATCCTCGAGCTGCCAGATGGGAACCCGGTCCGAGGCGCTGTTCTGGTCGGTTGGGTCGAAATAGCCGCCGGCTTTCAGGTTGGCGACCAATTGACGCGACAGGGCGCTGTTGTCGGCGTCGTAAACATCAACATCCAAATGTTTGACATCCGTATTAACAGCGTACCCGAGCAAAATCAACTGCAGCACCGGGACGACAAACAGCATCCTGAGAGTATTCCGGTCGCGCAGTCCCTGGATGAATTCCTTTCTGATGATTCCAATATAAGCTCGCCACATATTAGCCAATCCTTGTCTTGAAACGCCGGGTTGCCACGAACAGGAAGAAGACCATGAGCAAGATCAAGAAGCCGGCCTGCGGCAGGAGCACTTCGAGGCCGGAACCTTTGAGCATGATGCCGCGAATCGCCCGCAGGAAATAGGTAGCCGGTACGATATGGCTGACCAGTTGCAGGAAGATCGGCATGTTCTTGATGGCAAAAATAAACCCGGATAACATGATGGTCGGCAGCATGGTCGCCAGCAGGGCGTACTGCATGGCCAACTGCTGGGTCGGCACGGCCGTGGAGATCAGAATCCCGATCGACAGCGCGGTCATGACATAGATAAGTTCAAAGCCGAGCAGAAGCGGAAATGAGCCGACAAACGGAACGTTGAAAAGCAGTTTGGCAAAGCCGACCACCAAAAGTCCGTCGATAAACGCGATCGCGATATAGGGAATCAGTTTTCCCAGGAGAATCTGCATCGGGGAGACCGGAGCCGTGAGGAGTTGCTCCATCGTCCCCATTTCCTTTTCTCGTGCGATCGTTATCGAAGTCAACAGGGCGGAAATCATAAGCAGAATTACCGCGACTATTCCCGGCACAAAGAAATGCGAGGATTCCAAATCCGGATTGTAGAGCACCTGCTGCGAGAGCTGCACCCCGGGCATTTTGGTTCCAGGGGGAAGCTGGTCGATCAGATACTGGTTCAAGAGCGCATTGGCATAGGCCTGCACGGCGGCGGCCTGGGAGACCTCCGATCCATCGATCAACAGCCCGAGCTGGTACTCGGTTTTGGTTTGCATCGCCTTGGCGAATCCGGGTTGGATCACCAGTACGGCGGCGGCGTGGGATGCCCTGAGCACATCGGCCGGATCGAGCATCGCGACTTCTTCCGAGGGCTTGAAGAAATAAGTTGAGCGGTAGAAATGATCAGTCAGTTCGCGCGATTCGGGAGTGTTGTCTCGATCCAGGATGGACAGGGAAATATGGTTGATATCCATGTTGATGGCATAGCCATACAAGAACGTCATCATGATCGGCATTACCAGAATGATAATCAGGGAGCGGAAATCTCGGAGAATATGGTAGAGCTCTTTCTGAGCCATGAACTTAATTTGTCGCACCGGCCACTCCTTTGGGGCGAATCAGGTCGATGAACATATCTTCGAGATTCTTCGCGTGATACTTCTCGACCAGCTCGAACGGCTTGCCGATCTCGACCAGTTTCCCGGCATGCATGATGGAAATGCGTCCACAAAATTCGGCTTCGTCCATGTAGTGTGTGGTGACAAAGATCGTCACGCCTTCTTCCGCCAGTTCATACAGCAGACCCCAGAATTTGCGGCGGAAGACCGGATCCACCCCGCCAGTGGGTTCATCGAGAAAGACGATCTGGGGGCGGTGGATGATCGCGACCGAGAGGGCCAGGCGCTGGCGCCAGCCAACCGGCAGCGAACCGGAAATACGATCGATAAATTCGCCCAGGGACAATCGTTCGGATAGCTCCTCGATCCGTTTCTTCAAGGTAACCCGGTCAATGTTGTAGGCGCTGCCGTAGAACTGGAGATTTTCACGGCAGGTGAGGTCCGGGTACAGCGCGAATTTCTGCGACATGTAGCCGATATTTCGTTTGATCTGCTCGTACTGCCCGATGATGTCGAGGCCGCCGACATGCCCGGAGCCCGAGGTCGGCAAAAGCAGGCCGCACAACATTCTGATGGCGGTCGTCTTTCCGGCGCCATTGGCCCCGAGGAAGCCGAAGATCTCCCCTTTGTTAACCTCGAGCGAGAGATTGTCGACCGCCGTGAAGGTCCCGAACTTGCGTGTCAGATTTTCGATATCCACGGCGTAACCGTTGTTCATGACGCCGTCTCCATCAACTGGATAAAGCGGTCTTCGAGTTCAGGGGGAATCGTCCTCAGCTTCTCCGGTTCGACTCCTGCTGAACGCAGGGGAGATTGGTATTTTTCAAGACGGTCATCTTTCTTCAGATAGAGGTGAAGGCCGGCCCCGAAGCGCCGGGCGGCAAGCCCGTCGATGCTGTTCAAGGAAGCGATCAGTCGAGACGACGGTTCGACATCGGCGAAGAAAATCTGTCCCTCAAAATGACCGGCCAGCTCCGCCGGGGTTCCTTCGGACAACTTCTTTCCGCCGAAGACGAAACAGGCGCGGTCAGCCCGGGCGACTTCATCCATATATGGCGTTGAAACCAGAATGGTCGAGCCCTGGCGTTTAAGTTCCAGGAGGATTTCCCAGAACTGCCGGCGGGACAGCGGATCGACCCCGGTAGTCGGTTCGTCGAGAATTAATAGCTCAGGGTTGTGAATCAGAGCGCAGGAGAGCGCGAGCTTCTGTTTCATTCCACCCGACAGCGCGCCGGCTCTTCGTCCGGCAAAAGGCCCGAGCGCGGAGAATTCGTACAGGGCATCCCGCTTTTGCTGAAAGGCTTTTCCGGTCATGCCGAAAATGCCGCCGTAGAATCGAAGGTTCTCTTTGACACTCAGATCGAGATAAAGCGAGAACTGCTGCGGCATATAGCCGAGGAGCGGTTTGATCTGCTCGAAATTGGCAAAAGCATCCTGACCCTTCACGAACATTTGGCCGCTGTCGGCATCGATGAGATGGCAGAGCACCCGGATGAGCGAAGTCTTCCCGGCGCCGTCCGGTCCGACCAGCGAGAAGATCTCGCCGCGATCGATTTCGAGCGAAAAATCGATGACCGCCTTGATCTTCCCGTAACTTCGCGAGATGTTCTGGACGCTCAGGTAACTCACGACTTCTCCACAGTTACAAACACCGGCATACCCACCTTGAGTTTCCCGTCGTTGTTGGCGATCCGAACTTTGACGGCATACACGAGATTGGCGCGGGACTTTTCGGTCTGGACGTTTTTGGGCGTAAACTCGGCTTCCTGCGAACTCCAGATGACGTCCCCGGTGTACTGCGATTGTCCCGCTTCGGTACTGATTTTCGCGTGGTCGCCGATTTTGACGCCGGAATACTCGGCGCTGGGGAGATACACTTTCACCCACACGGTATCAAGCCGGGAGATTTTGGCCAGAGCTTTTCCGGGAGCCACCACTTCACCCGGCTCGACATATTTTTCGGTGACTACGCCGGAGGCCGGTGAAAGAGGATAGCAGTCTTTCTGCTGGCGTTTCAAGCGATCAATATCGGCGTCCAGTTTGGAGATCTGGGTTTCGATCATGTTGACATTGGCCTGGGCGCTTTGATGGGCATCGGCCGCCAGAGCGGCCTCGTGCACGGCCTGATCGAGCTGCCGCTGGGTGGCCGATCCGGCTTTGAACAGCCGTTCGATACGGTCACGTTCGGAAGACGCGTAGTTCTCGGTTTCTTTGGCGGTGGCCACTCCGATTTGCGCCATTTTGAGATTGGCCACAGTCGAACTCCGGGCCGCCTCGGATGAAGCCAGGTCCAGGTCGATACGGGTGGTATCGATGATCGCCAGGGTGTCCCCGACTTTGATAATTGAGCCCTCGTCAAAATTCCGCACCATGATTCGCCCGGCCGTTTCGGCCGATACGATCACTTCGTTGGCTTCGATGAATCCTGATCCGCCCCCCTCACCGCTATTTCCGGAGCAGCCGGCGACGAGCGCGACGGCCAGCATGATCATTCCCGTGAATATCCGCTTCATATTAAAACCCTTTCTTGATCTTGTCTGATCCGAGCGCATAGTAGTACGAACTCTGCGCCGCGTAAAAATCCGCCTGGGCCGCTGCCAACGAAGCATCGGCGCCGGCAAGATCGGCTTGAATTTCCAAAAGCCGGTTGGTGGCGAGGTCCCCATTCTGGTGCTGTTGCCGGGCGAGCCGATAATCATCTCCCGCTATCCGGCTCTGCTCCATGGCATTTTGGTAGGCCGCATAGGAAAGGCGAAGCTGCTCGAACGTCAGGCTCACGTCGCGTTCCAGATTCTCCCTGGTCTGATCGCGATCATTATTGACCGCCTCTTCATAGTATTTGGCGGCCCGCACTTTTCGGCTGGTCTTGCTCCCCAGATTGAATGACCAATTCAGGTTGGCGCCGAAAGTCCAATACGAATTCCAGGTGTTGTTGAAACGGTCGAGATTGGGCTGGCCGTAGCTGAATCCGCCGAACGCGGACAGGGTCGGCCAGAAGTCTGATTGACTCAGTTTGGTCCGAGCCTGGTAAAGCTGAACGCTGGCGTCGGCCGCTTTGAGCTCCGGCTTACTGTCGGACAACGTGCTTTTGGCCGCCTCCAACTGGGGAGTCGGGAAACTGTCCGTGACATTCAGGCTCTCAGCTGGATCAACACCCAGCAGGGTGATCAACCTAATCTCCGAGGCGCGCCGGTTGGTCTTCGCCTGTTCCACCGCCAGGTTTGCTTTGCTCACGGCGAGGTCTGCATCGAGAAGATCAACCGAATCGGCGGCCCCGGCGGCAAAAAGGGATTTGATATTGTCGCCGATCACGCTTGTTCGCTGCTGAGCCGACACGGCAGCCTGGACTAGGCGATCGGCTCGATACAGATCGAGATACCCCAGGCGAGCCATGTAGTCGACTTGGTCGCTGCTCGCTTGCTCCAGGGCCTGGTAGTACTGGGAAGTAGCCGAAGCGGCATCGATGCCGCCGCTGATCTTTCCGCCAGTGAACAGCGGCAGGTTCAGACGGGCATCGGTTTGATAAGTCTCAGCAGTTCCGACCGAGCGGTTGAGCGAAACCGGTGTGCCCGGTATGGAAATGGTCAGACTTGGAACTTCACTCACATAGAACGCCGTGCCGGAGACCGAAAGGGTCGGCAAGCGGTCGGCTCTCGAGGCGCCCAGATCGGATAATGCACCGCTGCTGTTGGCTCCGGCTTTCTTGAGCGCCAGCGAATGCGCCTCGGCCAGTTGGATGGTTTGCGGAAGGGTCAAGTCTCGTGCCTGCGACACAGAGCAGAGCAGGCTGACCAGCAGCGTTATTCCCAAAAATATTCTCATCGTGCTCTCACTCCATTCATGAAGAGATCGAGTATGGCATGTTTTCGTTCATCGACGAACCGGTCGTGATCGGTGATATGCATGATCCGGTCCATAATTGGGGACATGATGAAGTATCCGATACTCATGGTGATCAGCGAGACCACCATTTGTCTCGGATCGAACTCACGGATAGTGCCGTCCTTGCGCCCTTCTTCAAATTTTCCCCGCATTACTTTGGGAATTCCGGATTCAACCATCAGGGTCGCCATCTGGTCGAGGAATTCCGGCCGCGGGTCAGCCAGTTCGTGCAGCATGATCGGGATAAATTCCGGAGTCTGGCGCATGAGTTCCACGTGGCCGTTGAGCAGTTCCGCCAAATAATCTTCGAGCGTCCCGGGCTTTTCAAAGCGATTCCGAACGAGGTCAGCGATATGCTGGACATGCGAGCGGATCACGGCGGCGTGCAGATTCTCTTTGGATTGGAAGTAGTAATAGATCATCGCCTTGTTGACACCGGCCCGCTCGGCGATCCGGTCGACTCGGGCTCCCGCCAGACCTTCGTGGGCAAACTCCGTCCGGGCGGCGATCAGAATCTTTTCTTTTGACCCGGAGTCTTCGGCCGGATTCGGGTCGTCTTGCGGTTCGTTCATATTTGTATCAACCATCTTGTTAGTTAAACTAACTATTTGGTTAAAAGTTGCATGTTTTCTTGATCATTCTTTGGGAAAGTTCCATTGGTTACGCCCTTATTCTTGTAAACCGTTGGCTCGTAATGTAATATACGAGAAAGGTACTTTCGCGACCACCGCCGAGGTCAGTCTTCAATTTCAATCAGGTCGGTCCGGTACTCCATTTCGGTCGTCACGACCTTGACGGCATCTCGGCCAAGAAGCCGGGAAACGACATGGAGCGACATATCAATTCCCGCTGAAATTCCGGCCGAAGTGATGATCTTACCGGCGTCGACAAACCGCTTATTTCTTACGACCTGAACTGACGGCGCGACTTTGCCAAGCAAATCAAGGGCGGAATGGTGAGTGGTGGCAGGTAATCCGTCCAGGAGTCCGGCTTTCCCCAGCAGCAAGGAGCCGGTGCAGACCGAAAGCAAAAGCTCCACTTGGCCGGCCATGACACGAATCCAGTCTATCGCGGCCGGTTCGTTCAGGAGCGGGCGGGTCCCGAGGCCGCCCGGAATGAGCAAAATATCAGGCAGGGGGCAATTCTCAAAACTGTAGGCCGGTTGGACTAGCAGGTTGCCACGGGTGTGAATTTGCCCAGGAGTGCGTGCCACGGTGAAGACCTGGAAGGGATGTTCCTCCAGCAGAGAACCGGCGACAGAGAAGACCTCGAACGGTCCGCAGAAATCAAGCAGTTCGACATCATCGAAAATGAATATGCCTACTTTTCTGGCCATAGGATTCCTCGGTAGCGAACGTTGATCATGTTATTGAGAACAAGACGGCCGGGAGATATGGCGGGTTGCGGAGAGCGGCAAAAAAAGTCGGGCAGGAGAAATCCTGCCCGATCCTTACAATAGATCTTTGGGTAAGGTGCTACTTACGCCGTTTGACAATCACGGCTCCCGCCAACCCGAGTCCCAGCAGCAAAGCTGAGGCAGGTTCCGGGACGGCTGTGGGATCAGTCGGCAAGGTGAACTTGCCGTTAAAAGATTCGCTGAAGCAATAAGTCGGCGGGAGGAAACTCCCGTTCCGATACTGGGTACTCTCGTACCAATCAATTTTCCCCTGATCGAGGAAAGTAAAGCTGGTGGCCAGCGGATCAGTCGAAGTAAAGTCAAAACCGAACTGGTTGCCCGTACTGAGGAGCGAATGGAAGAGAAGTCTGTTGGAAATGAGGCTCACCTTGCCGGCCTGGTTGAAGAAATTAAATCCGGTCCCGCCGCCCGTGACGTTGAACGAATTCAACTGGGGGGTCGGGGGTCCGAGCATGATGCTGGGGCTGATAAAAGCGTTCAAAAGATCGCCGCCCCAGTCGTAGTTGACGCGAAGACGGTAGGTGGCCCCGCTCAGATGGGTGAGCTGCGCGCCGGTAATATTCAGAAATCCGAAGGCGTGCGAAGTGATCGGGAGGATCAGCGCCACCAGCAGCGTCAGCAACAATAGCTTCTTCATAAGCAAAATACTCCAACCGGGGACCAGCCGGCCTAAGATTATCGATTCGGATTGTTAGTGCAAACCACCGCCATTCACACGTCCTTTGTGAATTCGGTACCAATAGTCTACCAAATTTGGCCACAATGTCAAGACACTATTTTCATGAAATCTGAATTATTCCCCCGGATGGGTGGGGTCCCCCGGAAGGATTCGGGGGGCTGGCCGCACAGTTGCCCGCTGAATTGGCTGGAGTGCGAACCCAAAACGGCTTATATTGGGCTTGGAGAACAGTTTTGGGTTTCCGATAATAGGGTTACATGGCCCAAATTTCCGTCGACAAATCCACTATCCAGGCTCATCTCAGGACGCATCGCTATGTCTACCTTCTAATTGCGGCGCTCCTGGTGTTCAATATTCCCAGCCTGATCCAGCTGGTGGCAGGATGGGCCGAAGACGGCAATTACTCGCACGGGTTCCTGATCATCCCAATTTCCATCTGGCTCTTCTGGCGGCAGCGCAAGGAAATTCAGTTCCCGGCTCCAGCCTCACCCGGCGGGCTGGTGCTGTTTATTGGGGGGTGCCTCGGCCTGATCTTAGGGCTGGCGGCGAGCGAGCTGTTTACGACTCGGGTTTCGCTGGCGCTGATTTTGTCCGGGATCTCCCTGCACTATCTGGGGTGGCCGAATTTCCGCAAAGTCTGGTTTCCCTTTTTCTTTTTGCTGTTCATGATTCCGATCCCCGGTACGATCTACCATTCGCTCACCCTTCCGCTGCAACTGTTCGCGACCAAAGTGTCGGTCGGGATGCTGCAGGTGATCGGCGTGCCGTGCTACAGCAAGGGAAATATTATTCAATTGCCGGCTTATCAACTGGAAGTGCTCGAAGCCTGCAGCGGACTCCGCAGTCTGGTGACGCTGATGGCGCTCGGAGCGCTCTACGCGAATCTTTCGATGCCGGGAAAAGTCCGGCCGCTGATCGTTTTTCTGGCGACCATTCCGATCGCGATTGTCACGAATATCTTCCGCATTTTCGTGACGGCGATCGTGGCGTACGCAATCAGCACCGAGATTGCCGAGAGTTTTCTGCATGAGCTCTCCGGCCTCCTGGTGTTCGGCGTGGCGCTGGTTCTCACCCTGATACTGGGAGCGCTCTTGAAATGGCGAAGAAAAGCTTTGTCCTGATGATGCTGGTGCTAACGGCAACCTTCGCCTTCGGAATGGCGGTCCGGCACTTCCGGCCCTCGGCGCCGAGACCGGTGCCGGTGTCGCAATTCCCCCTGCAAAAAGGGGAGTGGCACGCGCAGACGATTCCGATCACCCGCGATGTCATCGACATGCTCAAACCGGATGCGATCTTCAACGCCTTCTATATCAATCAACAGGGCCTGGTCATCGATCTGTTTTTTTCCTATTTCGGCGCCGACAACACCTCCGGCGGGGTTCACTCGCCGCGCAATTGCATGCCCGGTTCCGGGTGGACGATCATGCAGACCGAAAACCGTTCGATCACAGTGGATGGCCGCACCATAGCGGCGTCGCGGATGCATGTTCGTTACGGTAATGCGACCAAGATTGTCGATTACTGGTATGTGACGCGCCACGGCGAGACGGCCAGCGACTACGGCCTAAAATGGTACGAGATGCTGAGCGCGCTGTCGCTGAAACCGACCGATGTTTCGTTTATCCGATTTGTAGCTTCGGATGATCCGGCCAGTCTGGCGGCGCTGGAACAATTTCAACAGAGTTTCGCGCCGGAGATCTATCACCTTCTGCCGTTCGGGCGGTGAGGGCGGATTTCCGCGAGACAACTATCATCAGTCCTGATTCCTTGCTAACACTCTAGATCTGGCGTCAATTCCCACCGGTCAGAAATACGACAAAATCAGTTCAGTGTCAATTTGCGGCAGTGGAACCGGACCGCGACTCTAAAATGGAGCGTTTTGAGTTCGTTACGTGAGATTTCTCTGGACAAAACGGGCAGCTAATCGTTGAGCATAGAGAGTCTGAACGGGTCGACGGGAGATCGAACGTTCGCACGGGAGGCAAACATGGGGATCAAGAGTCGTTCAATTGTCATTCAACTAGCCATCGTTGTGATCGGTTTTCTAGTAGCCGGGTGCGGGGATGACGGACCAACCAAACCGACTGAGCCCAGGCTCCCCAAGTTCTACATCAACGGTGCCGCTAACTGGAATCAAATCTATGTTTATGACCTGAAGACTGACTCCTTCAGTACCCTGGTGTTGCCACTCGGACCGCTTGGTGGCCAAGCCATTTTTGGTTCTCTTGCCGGATCGTCCCGTCGGCACTGTCTCTACCTGGGTGACCATTCCAGAACAGGCGTCTATGATCTTGATCTGGATTCACTTATTGATGTCAGACCCCTCGGTTCCTTCTACGGAATCGCCGTGTCCCCTGATGACCGGTTTCTGGCCTTGTGCGGGGATAGTCTGATGGTGGTGCGTAGTTCTGATTTCTCCGTCGTCTTTCACGACAGCGCACGCGGGGCACGCCCAGTCTTCTCACGTGACAGTCATACTTTGTACGCGGTGGAAGGACGAACGGGAGCGTTTGCCTTTATCGTGCGATTCCAGGGTGACAGTGTCACGTGTCAGAAGCACAGCTTCCCATCCCCAATCTGGAGAATTCGGCCGTCCAACGACAACAAGCTTTGGTTTCTTTACGTCAATCTCGGGAACTATCAGTTCGGTGTCGGTGCCTACGATCCGGCGAAAGACTCTCTGGTGGCCCGAACAACTACGAGTCCGGGTCTGGGGGATTTGGAATGCACGCCCGACGGACAAAATCTCATCTATTCCAGCCCCGGGGGTAGTCTGGTTTCAGGGCCGGTGTCATCCGCATTCTATTTTGTAGACCTTAAAGACGGTTATCAAGTGACTCAGGTTAGTCCTGACGGCTTGCTCGACCAAGCGGATTCGACGTTTCGAGGCTTCCGACCGGCTGAGATGGCCATGTCATCGGACGGGCACTACTTGGCCTCGGTTCCTCCCGCTGCCGGCGGGGCATTTGTTGTCTATGATCTCTGGGCGCGCAAGTATGTTCACTGCTGGAATTACAACCGCGTGGATCGGAGTGCGTTCTTTATGGGGATTGTGTGCATCAACTAAGTCAGATATTAAGGGAGGCATAGGATGAAGTTCCGGTTGTTCGTGAAGGGGGCGATCGCCCTGGCTTGTCTCCTCTGTTCGGGATGCGGGGATGACGGACCAACCAAACCCAGTGAACCCAGGCTCCCCAAGTTCTACTTCAACAATGCCGGTAACTGGAATTGCTTGTACGCTTACGATCTCAAGACCGATTCAGTCACAACTATCGTGTTGCCGTTGTTAGGCCCCTTGGGCGGCACACCGATTTTCGGTTCACTGGCCGGTTCGTCACGCCGGCACCGCCTCTACCTGGGAGATCATAGTCGGACGGGTGTTTATGATCTCGACAAGGACTCTTTGATTGATGTCAGGTATATAGGTTCGAACTTCGGAATCGCCGTGTCACCGGATGAGCAGATGCTGGCCTTGTGTGGGGATAGTCTGATGGTGGTGCGGAGTTCTGACTTCTCCGTCGTCTTTCACGACAGCGCGAGAGCGGCGAATCCGGTATTCTCTCGAGATGGCCGCACGTTGTTTGCCGCCGAGCAAAGAGCCGGGGCTTATGCCTTCATCATTCGATTCTCTGGTGATAGTGTTAGCTGTGAACGGCACAGTTTCCCGTCTCCTCTTTGGAAGATTCGTCCGTCGGTTGACAATGAGTTATGGTTTATCTATGTCAGCCTCGGGAATTACCAATTCGGCGTTGGGGCGTATGATCCGGCGAAAGACTCTCTGGTCAGCAAGACGACCACTATCCCGGGGGTGGGGGACATGGTCTGTACCCCGGATGGCAGGAGTCTCATCTATTCAAGCCCGGGATTTTATTTGTCGTTTGGTTCCAACCCTTTAGGCTTTTTCATTGTCGATCTAACAAACAACTTTCACGAGACGAAAGTGAGTACAGCAGAGCTAACTGATCAACTGGATTCGATGTACGTTGGCTTCCGGCCCGGCAAGATGGCGCTTTCAGTCAATGGGCGTTACCTGGCTGCAGCCCCTCCAGAAAATGCCGGCGCCTTTATCATTTACGACATGTGGACTATGAAGATTGTGCGCTGTTGGAATTTCCAGCGCGAGTTGCGCAACTCCGCATTTTGGGATGTGGCGTGTATTGATTGACGTGTGAATATGCGGAAGTCCCCCCAATTCAAAACATCCCGGCGGAGAATTTCTTCTCCTCCGGGATATTATCTCGATAATTGTCTTGGTATTAAGCGCTACTTCAAAAATACCATCTTCTTGGTGTCGACCGTACCGGCCGCTTCCATGCGATAGAAATAGACTCCCGAAGCAACCTGTCCCCCGCGTTGATTGGTGCCGTCCCAATCGGCCGTATACGATCCGGCCGAAAGCGGGCGATCGATCAGCAGTTTGACTTCTTGTCCCGCCACATTGTACACCGCCAGTCTCACGTGCGAGGCGTGCGGCAGACTCAGGCGAATTTCGGTGCGCGGATTAAATGGGTTGGGATAGTTCTGATCGAGCGAGAATTTCGAAGGCAATTCTCCGCGGTTGTCTTCTTTGACATCGGTCGGGCTCCCGGCGAAGGTGCCGGAAGCTACGGCCGAATATACACTTGAGCCGACTTGTGTCTGGTGAGTCACGGATACCAGGATATTAAAGCCGGCGTCAACAAACCCTACCGAGTAGACGTCGGCAACATACGAATAGATGAGCGTATCGCCCGCCGAGAAAGTCTGATAGACTTCATGCTCATGGCTGACCACGCGCAGGCAGGACACAGATTTCGTTTTGTACTTGGCGGTGCCCCAGGCATCGACCATGTAAGTGGCCGAGTCATACACGACATTGTGAAAGCCGTTGAAGTACTCGGTCCAGCGGCGGTTGCTCACCCAATGGTTTCCCATGGCGAGCGGAAACACAATTTCGGGGTTGGCGTCCTGGTACACGACATAAGTCGTCCCGGAGGGGGAGTGGTTGACCGATCCGGCTTTGGAAAATTGTGCCGGGAGCGAGCGATCGACCGACCAACTGGTGTCGTTGGACACGATCGCCCGAACCACGAAATTGGCCCCGGGGAAACTATCTATTCCCGGAGTACTCGCGGCACTCACAACGGTCACATAGTAGTTGGAACTAAAAGGCTTGCCGGAAAAATCCCAGGTCTTCGGTCCGCCTGAGCCGGCCGTGCATGAATCAAAAAGAGCGGAGTCGGGGAGAGCATCGGTGCAGGTCTGCAGGACGGTCCCGGGCGCAGGATTAAAAGTATTGGTGGGGATGGTTATTTGTGCCTGGGCCCCGGCGGCGGCCAGTAGCGTCAGCACAAGTAACAACGTGAACGATTTCTTCATGAATTCCTCCAAAAGTAGCGCGACCAGAGCCACGAAGAGCGAGGTGATGGCCGCAAAATTTCCCGGATTTCAGCCGGCAGGGCGGGAGGTCCCCCTGAAGCACGGCCAGAGTTTCTGGGCGGCTACCGGCGTCACTAGTACCTTTGTATGATAACACCCCATAATCGACCTTACAAGTCCTTTTTAAGCTTGACGAACGAGAACCGGCGCACGAGAAGGAGCCGTTCTGTCAGGGTCCGGGCGGCTGCAACCTTTGTCCGGAAATTCCGTCATAACTAGATAGAAGAGAATAAATTCCAATCTGACGGAGCGAGCCATGCACGATATCATCATTGTGGCCATAGTCTTCGGAGCGGTGGTCACCATAGTCAAGGCGGGTCTGGATCATGCCACCCGAATGAAGTTGATTGAGAAGGGCCTGGTCGGAGAGAGCGGCAAACCGATTGATATCCGGCTCCACCAAAACTCGGAGCCCTCGCTCAAATGGGGGATCGTCCTGGTTTTTGTCGGTGTGGTACTGTTAGTCCTGGAGTATTTGCCGACGGTATTTCCGGAGGAAGTGATTTTTGGCGCCGCGATGATCGCCGCCGGGGTGGCGCTGTTGTTCCACTATATGGTCGCGGATTTCCGGACCAAACGCCTCAGGGAACACCAATCAATGGCTCAGTGACCGACTCGGACTGAATCGAAGCGAATTCGAAAAGCAGCTACACTAATGTTGTCGGGGATCAGTATCCGGCTCGGAAGAAGTTCCGGGCCGGTTTTATTTATTCCGGAAATAGTTCACAGTCTTCTCTAGACCATCGACAAAGCTGACAGTCGGATTGTACCCGTACTTCCTGATTTTGTCGATACCGGCGTAGGAATGTTTGATATCGCCGGGGCGAGGCGGTTCATATTTGGCCGGGATATTGACTTTGAGAATTTTGCGGAGTTCGTCGAGCAGATCGTTGAGCGTAAACTGGGCGCCGCAGGCGACATTGAAGGCCTGGCCGACCATGCCATCGGATTGGGTGGCGAGAAGATTCGCCTGCACGCAATTGTCGATGTAAGTGAAATCGCGCGACTGGTTGCCGTCGCCAAAGACCACCGGCTGCTTGCCGCATAGAAAGGCGGTCGTGAAGCGGGGAATCACGGGTGCATATTCTGATTTTGGGCTCTGGTACGGGCCGAAAATATTGAAATAGCGAAGCGCGACGGTCGGAAATTTATAGAGCTGCCAGTAAACCTGACAGTAGTATTCGTTGGTCAGTTTGGTGACGGCATAGGGGGAGAGCGGGCTTGGGACCATGCTCTCAACCTTGGGGAGAACTTCGGATTCTCCATACACGGACGAAGAGGAGGCGGTGACAAACCGCTTGACGCCGGACTGCCTTGAAGCCTCGAGGACGTTCAGCGTGCCGTCGATGTTCACGTCATTCGATGTGAGCGGATTATCCACGGACCGTGGAACCGACGGAAGCGCCGCCTGATTAAGCACGAAATCGATTCCCTTGACTGCCCGGACCACCGTCCAGTAGTCCCGGATGTCGCCGTCGATCAGCTCGATTTGGGCGGCGATATCCTCGAGATTCTCGAGCGAGCCGGAGGAAAAGTTATCCAGAATCCGGACCGGGTGTCCGTCGGTGAGAAGTTTGCGGGCGATATTGGAGCCGATAAAACCGGCGCCACCAGTGATAAGATATTTCATGCTGTTCCGTTTCCAAACTGAGCGTACACTAAGATTGTCGGCCTGATGCCACTTGCCCTTTAACACATTATCGGGCATTCGGTTCACAGGGGAGAAGGCATCCGGAAGTCAATCCGACCGAGCCGTCAAGCGGCCTCTGACGAAACGATAGTACGGTATGGTGGGCCTGAAGATCCAGCTAGTTTTCCCGGCGGCCAGGGCCAGCGTTCGACCTTTTAGGCTCAATGCGAACAGGGGGCGAGCGGGGCACCTGTGGTGAGGTAGGCAACAAGACGAGTCAAATCGTTGATATTGATAACGCCGTCGAGCGACCCGTCCGTATTGGCCAATTCGGGGCAAATGATTAGGGACGATCCGCCCGCGCCCGTCAGATAGGCGGTCAGGGCTGTCAGGTCCGTGATGTTGACCGAACCGTCAGGGGACCCATCAACGTTTCCGCTCATGCCGATGCAGACTCCGGGGCAGGTCGTCCTCTTGGTATTATTGGAAACGAGGGACCAGTTCGGTTTGGCGTCGGCCGCTTTGAGGGCAAAATAGTACGTGGTAGCCGGAAGGAGACCGTCGATCCGGAACGACTGGTGGTTCCGCGCCGGGAGCGGAGCGGGTGGGTTAAGGACCGGGGTCGCGAGGGCCCAGTTGGCATCGGTGATAGGAACGAGGGCATAACGGATATCGTACTTGGTGGCAGTACCAATCCAGCCGTCATTCCCAGGGGCAGTCCAACTCAATATGACCGAGGCCGCGAACCCATCGCTCACACCGAAGAGGACAGTTGTCAAACACAGCAGGCGCAAAAGTACGTTCATCAACCGTCCGCGGCAAAAAATTAAATGACAGTGTGCAGTAACCGGCGAGTAAAACCAGATGCCTGTGATGATAAAGGTGCGGAGGGATTGCTGCAAGCCTAAAGTTGCCAATCTGAGGCGCGACGCAGATTTTGCTTTCAGCTTCACGCGGGGCAGACACCACTGTCAAGCAAGGGTGTTGACAATCGATGTACAACGGCGCGGGCACGAGGTCCAAGCGGGCCAGAGTGGGCGGGACGAATCATTACTAATGTGAATAGATATGGTTGGAGTCGGGTAAACGAAAGGCGGATAGTCACAACAAGGCGAGATTGAAACGGGGAGTCCGCTGGAGTTATTCGGGATAGACCAGGCGTTTGACCGGGAATCCGACAAGAGTCTGCGGGGAGCGTTCAAAGATCGCGTGCGGGACAGGCTTGCCGTTGAGAGTGAACTGAATTTCAGGAATATCGCCGGAAACCACGAAAGTGAGTCCCTCAAGGTCGGAAGCACTGACTTCCATCTTGCCGAGCACGGGGTCGGTGTACGAATTATCGATGGCCACGTTGAAAATTCCCTGAAGATCAAAAGTCTCGTTCCAGCCGAGATGACGATGGGTCTGGTTATACCTGATCATTTTGGCAGTAGTGGTGATCCAGAGGGTTCCGGCTTCCTGGCGATCCGCCAGCGCCCGGAGAGCCGCGACCACTTCGGGGTGATAGACCTCGCCGTACTCAATATGGTTGTACACGATCATGTACCCTCCGCACTCGACCAAAGCATCGATGACCGGTGAAGCGAGTTGCCGGACCAGGTCCCCGGCATGCATGCCGTCCCAAATGCTGATGGGATGGTTGTTGAAGCGGTGGAACTCGTACAGTTCCTGGTTGTCATCGAGGCGGGCGGGGCGAAGGAGCCTGTTGTCCCGGTACGGCTCGTGCCAACCCATTGGTGCCCCGAGCAGGCGATCCACCGCCATCGCCAGCCGCTTGGCCACCTGCCGGGCAGCATAGGTCGAGACATAACCATCCTTTTGATTCCCCAGGGCGACATATTCACGGAACATAAGCGGACGATCCTGTCCGATCACCGGAGTGAGGGCTCGCCACAAATAACGGAGACCGGCGGCTCGGGCAAGATCGGCATGATACGACGCCGATCCGAGGGTGGCCCCCTGATGATACGGGATGCCGCAATTCAGATTCTGAGTGTTGTTGCGATTGCCGTGATTTACCCAGATCGGGAGTAACAGATTATGCTTAAGCGCTTCCTCGACAGCCCATTGAGCGTATTTGCGCTCGAACGGAATATCGGTGAAGTCCCCCCAGGTGTGAAGGCAATCGATATAACCGGCCGAGTAGTAGTCGCGGATAAGGGGTGCCTGGGGGGAAGGCTGATTCGTAAAATTCGAAAAATAGGAAAAGCGCGAAGAGCCGTCGTAAAACCAGAAGGTGTCGCCAATTTCAAGACCGAGACCCGGTCCATGAGGGGTGTCGCAGGTGGTATTCAGGAATTTGTGGAACGTCCGAAATTCATCGGCCGATTGCACGCCGTGGCGGTCCGAGAGCACGGTGAGCGCGGCGCGATACGGATATGGAAATTTGCGAAGTTTCAGCCGTCCTCGCGGCCCAGTAGTCTTCATCCCAGAGTTGTTTCCATCTTCAATTGGTGCCCCGGCCGGGTTTCGGCGAAACGGCCCGCTTAGCGGAGAGATCGGCACGGCGAAGGTAGGGCATTAGCGGAATATCGGTTCCTTCCCGGCCGGCATGCGCCGCCTGTGGGCTGTCGAACTGCGCGCATAAGTCCGCGGGGCGAAAGGAACGAACGGTTCATAAACGTCCTGCAGTGCCCGGTCCCGCGGATGCCGTTTACAATTTTCTACTCCAGGGTCCGGAGTTTCTCAACCTAAAACGGGAGAGTGTCGACAAAGTTTCCGGGCCCGAAAATCGCTCTAAATTATTTCGTTAACTGCTTCACAAAATCTATATGGGGAGCCACTCCCAGCACGGGCAGTTTGAGGTAATCCTCGACATCCTCGACCCGCTTAAAGGACTTATCCAGCAGTTCCACCAGCAAGACGGCGGCCCCGCCGATCACCATCCCGAGGAGAATCCCCATGGCAATGATCTTCTTGCGATTGGGTGAAAACGGCGACAACGGCAGCTTGGCCGGTTCGATTACCTTATAGCGCGAAACCGCCTGATCCCCCAGGAGCGATTGCGATATGGTGGAACTTTGCTGCTGGGCGCTGAAGCGGTCTTTCATCTCGGTTAACGAGGCGATTTCACGGTTGAGCCGGTCAAGCGTCGACTGGTCATCTGGAATCTGGCGGAGCTTGTTCTTCAATTGGTCGAGCGCTGCGACCAGATTGGCTTTTTTGCCGTAGGCATAATCGAGGTTGGAGCGATCGTTGAACAGGGACGTCAGGAGTCCCTTGGTCGAATCATCGTAGGTGACAAACTGAGCGGAAACCAGCCGCTTGTTCTCGATGGCGATACGCTTCAAGAGGGCATCATGGCGAAGCTTGGTGTTCATGATCTGCGGATCATTCCACGCGTACTTGTTCGTGAGGTCCCCCAGGGACTGGAGTTGGTCCTGCAGATCGGCCTTCGATCTTCGGTTATCCTCGGATTCCGATAGGGACAACTTGTCGATCGGCACCGAGACGCGGCCTTGCAGCTGGCCGAGGACCGATTTGACGTCCTTCTCCATATCGTTGATGTCCTCGACCGTGCGATCGATCTCGCCGGAAATATCGCGCCGGTTCGCCTCGGAAATGATCGACTGATCCTGCTGGTTGCGCATCATTTTGGCCTGGAAATCGTTTCGTTCCTGGATCTTTTGCGCCAGCTCCGTCTGATATTGCTGCAACCGGCCGTCAGTCCAGTCCTGCGAGGAGCGCACCGAGGCCATCTCCTGTTTCTTCCGTTCGGCGACAAAAATCTCGCCGAGGGTGCCGGCGATATCGCGGGCTTCGGAGGGGGAAGTTGATTCCACATTCAATTTGATTTGCTCGGCCGCGGCAAAACTCACGGAAATCTGATCCTGCAGCCGTGACTGGAGCAGATCCAGTTCAACTTCATCAGACCGGAGCCCCGGCTGCGAAGCGGCCAGTTTCTGGGCGCGCGCCAACAGCGCCGGATTTTGCAACAAGCCGAGCCGGTCTCCCAGCTGTTTGACGTAATAGGTGGAGGTAATTTCGTTATAGATCCCTTTTAGTTCATCCGCTTTGGAAGCATTGCTCCGTTCCCGGTTATCGGTCTGCATACCGACCAGACGCTGAATGTCAGGAGAGAGCTGGATGTTGGGATCGGTGGAAATGATGGTAAATGATTGATACATCGGAGACAGAAGAAACGACCCGCCGATTACGACCAAAGTAACGAGTATCCACGGGATGATAATGAGCCATTTCCGCTTTTGGGCAACGCGGATAAAATCGGAGGCATCTACGCTTCGTTGAGGATGTGTCGTCATAGGCTCCTAATATTACGTATGTGAACGATCCAAATCCTGACCGCCCGTTGAACTACCGCACCAACCGGCGGCCACAAAATTATGGGCCGGGGGGGATTCAAAACAAGGGCTTTCTTTCTCTTATACAGTGAGTTATCGGATTTTGCCACGATCTCTGCAACCACGAAGGTCCTAAACTGTTTACCTGGACGGCCGTTCCCGCGGCCTGTTTCGCCGGATTAAGCGTTGCCGGCCACAAAAGAAGTTGCGCCGCGGTAAAGTAATCCGGTAGATTCGACGACCATAACCATAAGGCTCAGTTGAAGTTCTCCTTCTTTTGGAGCCGGTCCACTAAAAAGGATTTTAAAGCGATGGCAAAAAAGATCGATCTCGTGGTCGGGGCGCGGCCAAACTTCATGAAGGCGGCTCCTCTGCTTCGTGAACTCAAGCGACACCCGGACCTGTTTCATCCAAGGCTGGTCCATACCGGGCAACATTACGATCCCAAGATGTCCAAGCTGTTCTTCGACGATCTCGGGATGGAACCGCCCGACGTTTTCCTGGGAGTCGGGTCAGGGACTCATGCCGAGCAGACCGCCCGGATCATGGTCGAGTATGAGAAGTCGATCTTGGCGGACCGGCCCGATTTGATCGTCGTCTTCGGTGATGTGAATTCCACCATGGCGGCGGCGATTGTCGCGGCCAAACTCTGGATCAAGATCGCCCATGTCGAGGCCGGCCTGAGAAGTTTCGACAATCAAATGCCCGAAGAGATCAACCGGATTGTGACCGACCGACTGGCCGATTTTCTGTTTGTCACCGAAGAATCGGGGCTGCGGAATCTTCAGGCCGAAGGAGTCAATTCAGGGCGAATTTTCTTCACCGGCAATATCATGATCGATTCGCTCACGGCGAGTCTGGAGGCCTGCAAGAAATCGACCATCTTGAATGATCTAGGCCTGACATCGGGAGGTTATGTCTGCATGACCTTGCACCGGCCATCGAACGTGGATAATCCGGCCAGATTGCGTGAACTGCTGGAAATGGTCTTTCAGATTGCCCACCAGATTCCGGTTGTATTTCCTTGTCATCCGCGAACCAAAAAGGAGATGGGAAATCTCGGGATGCTCGACCAAGTAGACTCGGACAAACTGAAAGTTGTGGAGCCGCTCGGATATCTGGATTTCCTCAGATTACAGTCATCCTGCAAGTTCGTTCTGACTGATTCGGGCGGAATCCAGGAAGAGACCACCTATTTGCAGGTCCCGTGCATTACCATGCGCGACTCGACCGAGCGCCCGGTAACGGTCGATGTGGGAAGCAATATTCTGACCGGTCCCCATCCGGCCAAAGTGCTCGAGGCGGTGAAGCAGATTTTGGACGGCAAAGCCAAGAAAGGCCGGATACCGGATCTGTGGGACGGCCGGACAGCGCTTCGGATCGGCGAGATTCTGGCCCGGGTGGCGTAGCCCGGGGGTAGAAAATTCGTTTAATCATTCGCGATCACATTTCTTTTCCAAGGTTGAGGAAAGCGCCATGAAAGTTCGCCTGGTTCAAAAAGACGTTAATGATCTCGATATCAGAAGTCACCTGGAAGCGGCACACTCCGCCCAGGCGGACCTGGTCTGTTTTGGCGAACTGGGCGGCGAGCGGCTGTCTCTACACGCCGCGGGACGTGCCGAACCTGGAACACTGGCTGAATCTTCTGGGGGATTATTCCTTCGGCGTCATGCTCGGGGTGCCGCTGATCGAGCCGGAGGGACGCCGCAATGCCTACTTGTACGTCCTCGGCCGCAAACACCGGATATACCGCAAGATCAATCTCTTTCCGGGAATGAATGAACCGAAAGTCTATCAGCCCGGGACTGAGCTTGAGCTTTGGGAGACGGGACTGGGGGCAACCGGCGTGACGATTTGTTATGACCTGAGATTTCCGGACCTATATACGTCGCTGGCGAAAAAAGGAGCCACTACGATTCTGGTTCCAGCAGCCTGGCCGCGAGTACGGGTCGGCGACTGGAAACAACTGCTGGTCCAGCGAGCCAAAGAGAATCGCGTGCGGATGATCGGGATTAACGCGGTGGGGAATGACGGCACCAATGAGTTCGGCGGAAGCACGACGGTGGTTGAATCGGACGGATTGATCCGCCTTCAGGCTGATGAGACACATCCTATGTCGATTGATCTGGAAATTTAGCGAAAGCCCGCCACAATTTAGCGGGCTGGTTACGGCAATATAACGATTTTTCCGCGAGCACTCGAATTCTCCAGGTACCACAAGTAGGTCCCCGGCGAGACAATGTTTCCTGATTCGTTTAGTGCGTTCCACTTGATATCCCCGGCCGGAAGACTGGTAAAACGTTTCACAATGTCTCCGGTCACGGAAGTGATCAGCAGGTTGGAGCCCTGGGGAAGATCGGAGAACGTCACCTGACCCGCCTTGGAAAGACTTACCGGATTGGGGAACGCTATAGTCTGGGCCCGGAGATCAAAATAGGCATTGTCTCCAAAGGGGAAAGTGTCAACCTGAACGCGCCAGAAGTAATGACCGGCGGCCAGCCGATCGATAACTGTCCAGCTGGTTAACTGGGTTCCTTCGCTCACTCTCGGCGATACCGAGGCCGGATTAGTGAAGAACGTATCCTGCGCCACCTGGAAGAAATAGGTGTGCGGACCCGGCTCAGCACAGTTGGTATTTTGGACGGTCAGCACCGGATGGGCGGACACAAGCAGAGCGCCGTTAGCCGGAGCCAGGGGGCGTGCGATGCAGACATCGCCGCCGGTTTCGATCGTGATGCTGGTCGAAGCGGAGGAGACGTTGGAGAGCGGAGCATAATTTCCGGCGCTGTCAAACGCCTTGAGTCCCACCCAATATTTCGTTCCCTGCAATAATCCCTGGTCCGCCGTCAGCGTAAGCGACTGGTGGCTGCCGCCGGCAACCGGTGTCACGAGATATCCGACCTGATTAACGGCCGAGGTCGGCCAGAGGGCATCGGTGATCGAATCCAGCGAGTACCCGACTTCGTAGCCGGCCACGGTTCCAATGGCGCCATTATTACCCGGAGCGGTCCAACCAAGAACGAGTTGGGCCGGCGATGGTCCGGCGCTGCAGGCCAGATCAGTGACGCGGGCCGGCGGAACCGTATCGGTGGCGGAAGCAGCATGCGTGGTCGCGGAAGGACGATTGGACAGTGCCGCATAATTGCCGGCGCTGTCAAAAGCTTTTAATCCGACCCAGTATTTGGTATTGGCCAGGACGCCGTTGGTGGCGGTCAGCGTCAGGGCCTGATGCGTGCCGGCGGTAGCCGGAACGACCAAATTGCCGACCTGCGTCACCGCCGAGGTGGACCAGTTCGCGTCGGTGATTGAGTCTGTTGAGTATCCGATTTCATAGCCAGTGGCACGTCCGGAAGATCCATTGTTCCCGGGAGCGGTCCAGGTCAGCACAAGCTGAGCGGGGGCGGCTCCGGGCGCCAGGCCCAGATCGATAACCCGGGCTGGCGGGATCGTATCCAGAGAGGGAGGCGGTGAGTTGGTCACCGCCGCCGGTACGTTTGAGAGTGCCGCATAGTTGCTCGCGGCATCGTACGCTTTGAGCGCCACCCAGTATTTGGTTCCACCGAGCAGGCCGTTGGCGGTAGTGAGGGTCACAGTTTGATGCGTGCCGGAGGCTGCCGGAGCGATGACCGTGCCGACATGCGTGACCGCCGAGGTAACCCAGGTGGCCGCCGTGATGGAGTCCACGGAGTAGCCGATGTCGTATCCGAAAGCGGTGCCGACCGCGCCGTCATTTCCGGGAGCGGTCCAGGAGAGGACGAGCTGGGATGGTGACGTTCCGGGGGCGACCCCGAGATCGTTGACTTTGCTGGGGGGGATGGAGTCGGTGCCGGAGGACCCGCCGGGGCCGTTATCCGCCAACGCGGTATTTACGACAAAGACTTTCCACTGGGCGTTGCCGATTTTGGTCGAGCTAGTGGCGGCGCCGTAGGTGCCGTTTGATTTCAACTCGATGTAGCTTCCACCAAGATTCACGGTCACGCCAGTGGCGACCGTGTCGAAGTTGGCGCCCCGCGCATAGCGGCCAACCGCCAGCGTCTGAAGCTGTGACAAGTTGGACGGATTCATGAGACTGATCTTGTGAACCGTATAGGCCTGTCCGCCGCCGTCGGTGCCTTTAGTCGCCGTATCTCGCGTGGTGAGCGGCACACCAAAGTATTTGCCCCAGGCGTTCCCCCACATGACGGTGGAGTCATCCTCGGTGTAACTTCCTACGGCACGATTCATGTAGTAGTCGACTTGACCGTTCTTAACGCAAGGCGAGACATAGAGCTGGGTGGTGCCGGGGAAAGAGCAGTCGAGCCAAAAACCGAGGCCGTTCATTTTGCTTCGTTCGTAATCTTTTCCCTGCTCGCGATCGTATTGGCCCATACGGGTCCAGCCGAGGAACATGTTGACGGCAGAGTCCCGAACATCGTAGCAGGTCCGGACGGCGTTATTGCAGTTAAGCTCATAGCCGTCGGCGCCCGGATAGAAGTAACTGTACTCGCCATTGATATAGCTTCCGGCGAGGACGGCACAATGTCTTCCCTGGCCGATCCAGTTATTCAAGCTGTTGGTCGGGGTGGCGGCGAAGTTGGGGGCGTAGAAATAGCCGTATGACTTCATGAGGTTTCCGGCCGTGCGCATCCAGCCGTCGCGGGCCCGGGCCAGAGAATCCAATACGTCGCTGTAGTTCTTCTGTCCGTCGCCGTTGATATCAAAACTTCCCCAGTTGTTAGTGAGGCTGGTGAAGGGACTTCCTTGCTGCCAATACTGCGCCGAAGTATCCCGGAACGGCGCCATAATCGGATAAAGTCCGGCCAGGCTCACGTTGGAGTAACCGACCACACCCTCTTCATCGACGAACGCTCCGGAGAAGCCGTTCATGGATTCGACAATCTGCTTCCAGCGGTAGGCCAGATATTCTCCGACTTTGGGATTCCGGAAATCCCAACAGAAGCGGGTCTGAGCGTCCGTGAATCCGGGCATCAGAAGAACATTGGGGCCGACCGTCGTGACGAACCGACCGAAGCCGGTAGTGGTCGAAGCATCGGCGCGCACGGTGACGGTCTTTCCGGCCGCCACTCGCAGGACCATGGTATTGAAATCGTACCCCTTGGTGGTGCACCAGCTCTTCAAATCGACGGTATCAGAGGCGTAACGCACAAACAAATCATAGACCAGTGCTTTAAATTGCGGGTTGGTCGTCTTCATCCCCGGGACGATAGACCCGGAGTTGTTGTCTGAACCCATGGCGAAATTATAGCGCTGGGCATACCAGGTAGCCATCGCCGGGGTGGTCCAGATTACCGAGCCGCTGTAGGTATAACATCCGATCTTCAGTTGCTTGGCTTTCGGCGCGGGGGCCTGAGCGAGAGCAATCGAACTCGCGATGAACATGCCGGCGAGCAGCACAAAAACTGAAGGCAGTGACCAGAGTCGCCACCGATTCATAGAGTCTCCTTCATTTGCAGACAGGAAAAGCCACATTGCAGTATGACTTTATTATACAAGTTTCATTCCGGGAATACCAGTAATTAGCGAAATTCGGCCTCCCGGTGAAGCCATTCCGCGCCAAGCCATTAGTGTCTGCCCTTGGTCAGGATTTCTTTCGACAAGTTTCGGGCGGGGCGGCCTCACTTTGATTTTCGGCCAATTTTCGCGGGAATTTAGCCTTATCTCGATGCCCGCCAGCCGACAGCCCGGCTGTTCAAAATCTCTTCAGGGTTCGCGTGGTTTTCGTACAGGAAAAGCGAAAAATATTTTTGGGCGGAACCGATGGTGGCAGAACGTTGTCCTAGTGAATGCACGGCTTCGACTACCTGCTGATTCTTCTCCCAGTGCTCGAGAAAACGATAAAGATTATTCTGGTTAAAGCGGACCAATTAAGTGTATATTCTAACGGGTTCGCAGTCGCGGCGGCCCAAGGGAACACAAGGATGTCACTACTAAACAGAACCAAACTGGCCCTGAACGATCTAGCGCGACACCACGCCGCTTCCCGCCTGGTGCTGAGTCACCTGGTCGAAAAAGTAGATCAGATCAGACCGGCCGAAGATGTCAGCGGCAAAACCCGCTCGCTCAATCGTCTCACCCTGGCGGCCCGACTCGGGTCGGGTCAACGGTCGCTTCTGGGGGTAGAGAGCCGGCTTCGACAGCGGCTCGACGAATGGAATCCGGCAGGATTCCAGTGGGATCAGTTTCTTCCGGGGAGTCAGCCGCGCACCGTGCGCAAATCGATTATTCTCAAAACACCCCAGGCCAACGGCGAGAAGGGGGTGCTGTTTGTCTCGTTTGAAGACAACTGGCTCCGGCTGCTGCGCCATGCCAATGTCGCCAAGTTGGCACGGGACTATCACCTGATTATTTCTCCGACCTGGTCTCCGCCGCATGACCTGCCGCTTCTTCTGGCGGTCAAGCTCTGGCCCGGAGTATTATTCACGACCATCAGTTCGATCGACGATCTCCCGGTCTTCGCGCGCATTTCGCCGCAGATAATCACGATTCCGTTACTCTCTTCGAGCTGGGTAAATCCGGCGGTTTTTGCCCCCGACCCGACCCAGGCGAAGAAATACGATATTGCCATGGTGGCGAATTTCGCGCTGTACAAGCGCCATTTCGCCCTGTTCCGCGCCCTCCGGGAGATGAGCCGGGACACCAAGGTCGTGCTCATGGGAAGAGGCTGGGACGGCCGCACCAAAGATGATCTGGAGAAGGAAGCGAGCTGGTTCGGCGTGAAAGATCGCCTTACCATATTGGAGGGACCACCCGACCCGGAAATGGTCCGGACGCTCTGCTCCTCCAAAGTGAGCGTTATCATGTCCAAAGGAGAAGGCTCCTGTGTGGCGATTGCGGAGTCGCTGTTTGTCGATGTGCCGGTGGGGCTGCTTGAGGACGCCAATGTCGGCTCACGGGTGTTTATCAATGCTCAAACCGGACGGTTCCTGCGGCCGCGTCACCTGGCGGAGGACCTCACCAAGTTGATCCAGGACTACCGTCAATTTCATCCCCGTGAATGGATGCTTGAAAACGGCAAGTCGTACCGGGAGAGTTCCGACACGCTGAACCGGGCGCTCAAATCCTGGTCGAGTCAGCAGGGGGAACCCTGGACGGTAGATTTGATGCCGTTCCATTGGCGTCCGACCGCCCGGTATCTGACGCTCGAGGAAGCCCGGAGCATGGACGGCGAGTATCAGCGATTCGAGCGGGAATACGGCGTCCCGGTTGAATCCCAGGATCTGGCCTATCCGACGGCTTGACCGTTTTGTCACCGTTTCGTTTTTCCCACTTTACCATTCCCTAACAGACCTGTGAAATTCTCCGATAATGGAGTATATTCGGCGGCGAACAATCCGGCGATCCAAATTATGCGACAGGAACTTAAAGCGGCAGCCCGTCTGACTTACCGGACGGTTTCCCATCTATACCTGCGGGTATTCGAGGAACGGAACGCCCTTGTCTCGTTTCTTCTGCACGGTTTGTTTACGTCGAGCCAAGAGCGGGACGCGGCGCATGTCGACCCCATGGGGGGACTGACGTGCCAGGATTTCCGGGAGCTGATAGAGTATTTTCTCGACCACAAATACGAATTCGTTTCCCCAAAGCAGATTCTGGACGGCCTTGACCCGAACAAAAAATATGCGCTTCTGACTTTCGACGATGGCTACTTCAACAACAGTCTGGCCCTGCCGGCATTGAAGGAGTTCAATGTTCCGGCCGCCTTCTTCATCTCGACCAGCCAGGTTCAGGAGCAAAAAGCATTCTGGTGGGATGTGCTCTATCGCGAGCGGCTCAAGTCGGGTGCGACCCGCGATGCGATCATCGCCGAGGGACGAATTCTCAAGGGGATGTCAACTCACGATGTCGAGCTGTACCTCATAAGCAAATTCGGAACCAAGGCTTTTCATACAGTCGAGGATGTCGACCGTCCGTTTAACGAAGCTGAACTTCGCCGTTTCGCCGCCGAGCCGCTGGTGCATATCGGCAATCACACGCGAAATCACGCCATTTTGACCAACTGCACGAGCGAGGAGATTCGGGCCGAGATCGCCGGCGGGCAGAGGGCTATTCGGACCATGCTCGGGTTCGAACCGAATTTCATCTCCTATCCGAACGGCAACTATTCCCAGGAAGTGCTTAAAGTAGTCAAGGAGCTCGGATTCAAGCTCGGGGTGACAGTGGATCGCCGGAAAAACTACTTGCCGTCGGCGCTCGAAAACGGCGAAGCGCTCTGTCTGGGACGGTTCATGCCGATCGCCTCGCGTGACCTGGTCAAACAATACTCGTGGTTCCGCTCCGACCGCGTGTTTTTGACCAGTCCCAGAGAACAGAGCTACTCTGCCGGAGGGGTGTCCGTTCCGGCCGGACGCGGACCGGAAAAAATCCGGGTGCTCCAGCTGATCGAAGATTTCGGGCTGGTCGGTGGAGCCGAAAAGTTGGTACTGGATATTCTCAGCAACCTGGATAGAGACGCCTTTGAGCCGCATGTCGCGATCGTCGGACCGAAAGTTCTCCCGGCCCTCTGCAAAGCTACCGGCGCGCACATTCATTCTATCACCAGCCGGGGGCGGCTTGGGATCAAAGCCATGCGCCAGCTCAACCGGATCGTGAAGCAGAATGACATTCAACTGATCCACAGCCACCTGATCAAAATGAATACGCTGAACGGCGTGGTGTCGCGCTGGGGTGGTATTCCGGGAGTCGGTTCCATCCACGGCGTGCTCAGCCACGAAACGTCGTTCCGCTCCAAACTGTACGCCCGGCTGGCCGGCCACCTGATCACCCGAACGGTTGTGGTGTCCCATTCGCTGGGGAAAGAGTACATCCGGACCTACAAAGTGAGTCCGAAAAAAATTGTCACGATTTTCAATGGCTTTGATGCCAGCCGGATAATTCCGCCCTCGAAGGAACGTCTGGCAGAATTCCGCCGGCACTATGATTGTCCGGAGGATCGGAAAGTAATTTGCGCGATCGGTAACGTGGCGAAGGTCAAGGGATATCAGTATCTGCTTGAAGCCGTCGCTACGATCGTCCGCTCCTGCCCCGGGATAATGCTATTGATCGCAGGCAACGACTCGGCAAGGGATTCTTCGGGGAGTTTCCGGAATAAGAGTCGCTCCGCAAGGGAGGAACTCGGATTGAATCTCCTGGTGGAGCAGTTGGGAATTGCGAAGCAGGTGGTGTTCCTTGGGGAATATCACGAGATTTCGCCGCTGCTGGCGGTCTCCGATCTGTACGTCTGCTCATCCCTTCACGAAGGATTCTCGCTGACGACCATCGAGGCCATGGCGGCCGGGCTTCCGGTGGTGGTCACCGACTGCGGCGGGCCGCGTGAGATTGTGCGGCATGAGGTCGACGGGTTGGTGGTGCCGCCGGCACAATCGGAGGCGATCGCGCAGGCAGCCCTCAGGATATTGAACGATCCGGAGTTGGCGCGTAAGATGGGAGAGCAGGGGAAAGCGAGGGCTTACGGTCAGTTCTCCATGAAGGCCTTCATCGATGCCCACGAGCAGTTGTATCGGCTGGTCTGCGCGCGATCCTCGGCCCGGGAGGAACTCAAGCCGGATTATCACTAGACTATGAGCGCACTAGCTCTTCAAATAACTGCAGATAGGCGTCCACGGAACGACTGACCTCAAATTTGTCGTACACCAGGCGCCGTCCCGCCTCTCCCATTTTTGCCCGAAGCGGTTCATTATCCAGGAGCAATTTCATCTTGGCCGCGAGCAGCGCAGGATTCTCCGACGGCACCAGAAATCCGGTGACGCCGTCCTCAATACATTCCGGAAGGCCGCCAACCGAAGTGGCGATGACCGGGCGGCGAAGGTACTGAAGTTCCATGGCCGCCAAGGGCAATCCCTCTCTCCGGGAAGCGATGACGCCAAAGAGTGATTGATGGAAAACGGTGGGGATCCGGGTGAGTGGGACAAGTCCCGCCAGCTCCACTTGCTTGGCTATTCCAAGTTCGGTAATCAGCCGCCCAAGTTTTTCATGATCCCCCTGTCCAATAATCATGAGGCGCACGCCGGGGTAGTCCCGGGCGATCAAGGCGAACGCTTTAACCAGGATGTCTCCCCCTTTGACTTCGAGGGGAAGCCCCTGGCTGACGATATACGGCAATGCCGGCGGAGCAGTGTCAGAAACTTGTCCCCATTCAAGATTCAATCCCTGATAAATGACCTTGGTTCTCCTCGGCTTGCAGCGCAGATTCTGACGAGCGGTCATCAGGAGCCCTTCGGAGCAGCTGACCAGGCAATCCGAGCGGCACATGATCATCCCGATCCCCAGGCGAGTGGACCAGTGTTCCATCAAATTGCGGTGGACATCGCTGCCGTGAACACAGACTACGTATGGGATCGAGAAGAACAGGCGCAGAAACATGAAATGGACGGCCCAGGCGCCGGGATAATGCACAGCGATGATGTCAATCTTCTGCTGCTTCACGAAGCGTCGGAGACGAAGGACCGTGGGGATGACGTAGAACAGCCACCCGAAGAAACTGCTGATGGGAGCGCGGTGCCAGTAGAAGAAGCGCATCTGGGTCGAATAGACCGGGATCGAGGCCTCATCGCCGACGTGTTCGACGCGATCGGAATCACCGTTGATCAGCACCAGCGCTTGGTGCCCTTTCTTGACCAACTCCCGGCTCATCCGCTCGACCGCGATGACAACACCGCCGGAACTCGGTTTGTACCAGGGCAGGACGCTCAGGACTTTCGTGGCGACCTCTCAGTCATAGGGCGGCGTGGTTCGGCATTGGTTACTTTCAAGGTTTGCAAATTAACCGGCCAAGCGGGGTAATGTCAATCAGGGCCGGTGGTCATACGGCGGTCAGGCCGATGAGACGGTTCTTCAGCGACTTCGCCAAATTCCGAACCCGAAGCGGTATGGCGAGGCCCAGGCGCTGTTCGATCAGAGCAGCCAGCTGAGGAACGGAGTCATAGGGCGCACGCATCATGATGCGCGGGAGAAAGAACAGATCACCGGCCGGATCGGCCACGCCGTAATAAGATGTACATACGATCTGATAACCGGCGGCGATGGCAATCCGTCGGGTGGAGCCGGGGTAGCCTCCCATAGGGACCGCCAGCGCTTTGACGGCAACCCCCGTATGATCCTCGATCACCCGCTTGGATTCAACCAACTCGCGCTCGATTTCATCATTGGACAGGCGGTTCAAGAGCCGGTGCGTTAGAGCGTGAGACTGTGAGGCGATATCAAGAGTGCCCAAGTCCCGCAGCTCCTGCCATTGAAGATAGCCGGGCTCGCCGACCCGGGCAGGTATAACAAACAGCTCCGCGGGCCAGCGAAATTTCTTCAGTTCAGGAACTGCCCATTCGGCCACGCTTCGGTGACCATCATCGATAGTCAGGATGAAAGGCTTTTCAGGCAAACTCTTCTCGCCCCGCCGCGCCGCTAGAAGCAGCTCAAAAGAGACCGCAATGAAACCGGCGTCTCTCAAATAGCCCAGATGGTCCCGGAAGACGTCAATCGGCGTGATGAAGTCGGTGTCCTCCGCTTTGATCCCTGACTGGACCTGCCGGGAGCTTCCAAAATAGTGGTACACCAGGATCGGTACGCGCATCGCTTACGCCTGTCCCCGGGATTCTGACCAGGTCGTCTGTTTGGCGGAGGTGAAGAACTGGTACCAGGAAAGCACGAGCGCCAGATTGGAAGAGACAAAGAAATAGGCCAGGCGAATCAGTTTGTGGGTTAAGGGATGATTGCGCCGGACATATCCAAAGATAGCCAGCCCGTAGAACGCAACTTGCGCCAACATCGCGAGGCCCCAGAAACTCGGAGGGTTGTGAACAGCCAAATTACCATTGGTCGCCAAGGCAGCCAGCAAGGCAAACGGGACCAGCCAGCGAAACATTTTGTGGCTCCAAAGCTGAATGCTGTAGAAGCCGAATTTGACCGGGTTGAGCAGCGTTTTCTTGTACATCAGCGCGTTGATGCCGCCGAGCGTCATGCGGGCGCGCCGGGTGAATTCCCGCCCGGCTGACGGAATCATTGGTACGTAAGAGTGGGCGTCGGCATTGTGAAGGCAGCGAAAGCCGTGTTCGGCCACCGTGAGAGGAATGACGGTATCGTCTATGAGATAATCGGGAATCGGCTCGAAGAACATTTTTCGGACGGCGTAAAAACAGCCGCTGGCGGAGACAATCGAACTTGTCTCCGATTCCCGGTTGCGCAGCCACATTTCATATTTGACGTACGCCCCCTGCGCAGATTCAGTGGCGGTGCCGTCAGCCTTGACCCAGATATCTTCGCTGGAGACCAGGCCGATGGAGGGATCTTCAAGATATCGTACCAGTTCGCGCACGGAGTTCGGCTCAAGCATAGTGGTGAGATCGGTGAAGATCAGGATGTCGTATTTGGCCGCGGCGACCCCTTTCTTTTGGGCCGCTGTCTTTCCGGCACGGGGGACCTGGCGGATGAGGGAAACGCGCGGATCACCGTACCGCTCGACAATCGTGTCAGTTCCGTCGTCAGAACCATCGGTCACAACGATCACTTCCAGATTGGCGCGGGGATAGTCCGAGGCGAGGGTATTGTCCAGTTTCTGTTTGATGACCCCGGCCCCTTGGTAGGCGGCGATGATGATCGAAACCGGCGGAGTGATTCGGCCGGTGGTCTCAGGTTGGGGAGCTTTCGGCATGAGTTTTAGCGCGACTGCATAGCCGACGTAAGTGTAGCCGATCATGAGAACGGCCAGCCAAAAGAGAGCCTCAACCACTCTGGCGCCCCTCGGTTTTGATCTTTTCGTTGCGAAAATCGATGGCGTGCTGCCAGGCGGCGATTTGAGCGTTGGCGACCATGCGCCAGTCATATTTCTGGAGCACGGTTTGGCGGCCGGTTTCCCCCAGCCGGGCGCGAAACGCCGGGCGGTCAAACAGTTCCAGGACGCGCGACGCAAAATCTTCGGGTGAGTCCGCCAGGACAATATCTTCGCCATTCTTGAGTTCGAGCCCTTCGGCTCCGACAATGGTCGACACGACTGCCTTTTGCATGGCAAGCGCCTCGAGAATCTTAAGGCGGCTGCCGCCCCCTATGCGTAAGGGGACAATATAAACGGCGGCCGAGGCGCTGTATTGACGGACATCATCCACCCGGCCCGTCACGGTAATGCGCGGATCAGCTTTCCCCATACTGAGAAGCTTGTCCGACGGTTTGCGGCCGACGATCCAGACCCGCGCTGCGGGACATTTCTGGTGGATCAAGGGCCAGATAGATTGAATGAAATAAACTATGGCGTCCTGGTTGGGGCGCCAATCCATTGAGCCGGTAAAGACCAGGCTGTTGGGGATGATCTCGGCGGTGCCGGGGGCAAAGTAGTCGGTGTCGACTCCGTTTGGGACGACCAGCACGTTGTGTACTTTGTAACTTTGCGCCAGGCGGAGCCGGTCCTCCTCGGACACAGCAACCACGGCATCATAGCGCCGGCACATATCCCCTTCGAAAGTCACGACTTTCCTGAGTTGTTCGTGGATATATTTCTTCTTGAGCGGATTTCTCTCTTCTTCGTAGTAACGTTCCCAAATCACGGCTTCCATGTTGTGTTCGGTGAGGACGGTCGGGATGGGAGAATCAACCGGGACGGCGTCGGCGAGCGAGATGTTGTCACAATGAACCAGGTCGAATTGTCCGCTGTGGCACAACTCGTGAACCTTTCGGGCGTACGGCTCAAAATAATGCTTATCGACAATGAAAGGCCGGGGGGACCACAGGCTCCTGATCAGGCCGGAAACGAATTTGAGCCTGGAGACCGGGGGGCGCTGAACATAAAGCACTTCGGCGCAGTACTCCTTCATTACAGCCCGCCGTTCGGCGTAGGAACTGTCCTGGGCCATGGTGAGGAGGGTGACTTCGGCGTTTCTCTGCGTGTGCTTTATCAGATTGAAAGTTCGAATGCGAGCCCCCGTATCGATGGGATACGGAACATCGCCGTTGAGAAATAGTACTCTCATGGTTGTGCGCTCTCGATCAGTCCGGAATACAGATCGTCAAACTGTTTCACGTACCGCTCCAGGCTGTACCGGTCTTGAATTCGTTGATAGCCGGCGTCACCGATTTTGCGGCGAAGCTCGCTGTCGGCGATCAATCTGGCGAGATGATCGGCCAGGGCCGCGGAATCGCCGGGGCGGCAGAGGAAGCCGGAACTACCCGTCTCGATCACATCGACACAGCCGCCGACCGAACTGGCCACCGATGGAACACTATACGACATCGCTTCCAGCAGCGCCATAGGCAATCCCTCCGTGAAAGACGGGAGGGCGAAGATGTCAATTCCGCGATAGACCGAGGCCATATCGGATCGCCAGCCGGGAAACAAGAACAACTCGCCGACTCCGTGTGCGGCCGCCTGACTTTTAAGAACCTGTTTGAGCGGACCATCACCGATCAAAACAAACCGGGCTTGGGGGCATGATTCCCGAAGGCGCTCGGCAGCTTCGATCAGCACCCGGTGCCCCTTTTCCACGCTGAGCCGCCCGACCGACCCAATGACGACATGATGATCATCAAGGCCAAGCTCCCGGCGAAATTCGTTGTTTCGAGAGCGCTGAATCGAATCTGGAACTGAGACCCCGTTTTCGATTAAGTGAATTTTACCGGGTGCGATGCCAAGTCTTCCCAATTCCGCGTACCTCGGTTTGGAGACGGCGGCGACCGCATCGGCAAAGCGCAAAAGCTTGCTCTCGATATATTCGTATACGCGGACCTTGAACGATTGCGAGGTCCATCCGTGCGCGACCGCCAGGAGAGGAATGCGAGTGCCGCGTTTGGCGAGCAGGGCGATCACCAGAGCGCGATAATCATGAACGATTACCAGCTTGGGTTTTGTTCGGGCAATCAATTCCCGTGTTTTGGAGACGGCCTGAAGATCAAACGAACCGGCAATCGTGATCGGCTCGGTGTTGATGCCGAGGCTCGCGGCGTATTCCAGAAAATTGTTTTGATGCTGCGGGAGAACGAACGACGCCAGGGTGAACGAATACCGGTCCGGCGGCATGCCGGTTATGCCGGACAAAATGAGCTTCTCCGGTCCGCCGACCAGAAACCCGGAACGAATGTGAAGAACTGGAAGTGCCATTCAACCGTAACTATGAGACCAGCTTCAAATAAAGCTGTTCATGTTTTTCCAGAAATTGCCGCATGGAATACTGCCCGCGAGCTCTCGATTTCCCTTTTTCGGCCAGACTAGCAGCTTTGGATTTGTCGGTCAAAACCGTCTTAAGCCCATGGGCCAGAGCTGACGGATCAGCCGACGGAACCAGGATGCCGGCCTCGCCGTGGCCGATAATTTCCGTTGGCCCGCCGCAGTCCGTTACCACCACCGGCAACCCCCAGGCCAATGCTTCAATTGTGGTGATGGAGAATCCTTCATGAACCGACGAGCAGACATAGACGGAACTTACCGTAAAGAGCGTGGCGATATCGTCAAAGTGACCCAGGAAAGTAGCGGTCTTGGTCAGGCCGAGATCGTGCCGCAATTTTTCAAGACCGAGCGGACCGACCAGGCGATCATAACCGGCGACAAAGAGACGGACATTGGGAATATCCCGTTTCAATTCTGCCATCGCTTTGAGCAGGAAATCGTATCCCTTGACATCGCGGACATTTCCGATCGCCACAATGGTCGGTGTCCCTTCAGGCAAATCATGTTTCCTGCGAAAATCGGCGACCGCGGCCGGCGCTGCGCCCTTATCAATGCGAGTGCTGTCGAATCCGTTGGGGATGGTCACGAGGCGCGACGGATTCACGTGGTACGCGTCGACCACCGCGCGCGCGAGCGAATCGGAAACAACTACCGTCTTGTTGGTCATCCGGGTCGCCAGCCAGCCGTATCGACGCGCCGCCGGGGTCACTTCGTGCGGAAGCAGACCGTGAATCGAACAGACCCGGCGCCATCGGGCAAGGGCGCCAGAAAGCCCGTTGAAGGTATTCATTTTCATCAAGTGGCTGTGGAGGATATCGATCTTGTGTTTGCGCACCACCGCGCGGATAGCGCTTAGGGTCCGGTAGGTCCGGCCATATCCGGGAAGAATCTCGATTGGAACCCCAATTGGCCGGTAGTAGTCGGCCAGCATCCCTTGCTCGACTACGGCCACGACCGACTCGAACTTAGAGGGATCAAGCCCCGCGGCGAGATCGTACGCCACCTTCTCGGCGCCGCCGGGAGCGCCGACATCCTCGATCATCTGCATCACCCTAATGCGCGGCATGATGCGAACTCCGATCAAGGCGAGTTGAGGCTAGGATCGTTTCCGTAATCTGGTCAACGTCAGTCGGCGTTACATAGACGTGAGTCGGGAGCGTAAGCAGGCGCTCGGCGATTTGTTTGGCTCCCGGGAATGAATTGTCACGCCGGTTGCCGTCGGCGAATAACTCCGGGTCATCTATAGCCGACAACGGCTTCCGGTACATGCGGCTTACGCCTAGGTCAGCCAGTTGGTCGGCGAGCTGTTCCCGCGCAGTATGGTCGGCGCACAAAACCGGGAAGCGGAGGAATCGTGAAGATTCCTGATCGCGGCCAATGACCGGAGTAATGTCGGAGCTCTTAGCAAGTCGGACGAGATATGACGCAGCCACGTTCGCTCTCGCGTCGTTTATCGAATCGAGGCGCGGCAGCATCCGTCGGCAAAGAATGGCAGCAGCCCGTGGCATCCGTGTCACTTTCATTGTTGGTTCGTAGTGCGTCTCCCCAAGTTTAACCAACGGGAGCTTTCCGATCACCCAAAACAAACCAGGTCGGAGAAAGAACCAGACCACCTTGGCCTCGATGATGGTCCGAAGGCTTTGGGCCCAGCTGGCGCGGGGGAGTAATTCCACGTGGTCTTTGATTTTGCCGGCCAGCTTTTCATCGCTGGTGACAATTATCCCGCCCCGCATGGCGGTGATCGGCTTCCCTTTGCTCAGACTGAAAAAGCCAATGTCGCCGCGAGTCCCGGCGTACCGGCCGTCGATCTTCAACCCCATCGACTGCGCGACATCTTCGATCAGGTATATACCCCGATCGCGGGCAAGCTGTTGAGCACGGCTGAAATCACAGCCGAGTCCGAAGGGATAGACCAAAAGAATCGCCAGGGTTTTGGGCGTAATGGCCCGCTCAAGTTGGTCGAAATCGTAATCGAAAGTCTTCTCGTCCAGATCGACCAGTCGGACTTTCAGGCCCGCCATTTTGATGGCTGACGGTACCGAAAAACAAGTGTAGGCCGGAATCAGAACTTCGTTGCGCGTCTCCCCGCTGAGCCAGAGCTCTAAGAATTACCACCAGCGCCGATCGGCCGGAGTTGGTCAGAAAAGCGTGTCGCACTCCGAATTTGGTGCGTACCTCATCGGCCAGCTTCTCGCCGGCATTGGACTGAACCAGGACTCCGAACAGCGTGGATAGGAAGTCTCGGAAAGAGACTTTTGTTCCTGCGGGTGAAAGTCGGCGCGGCCATTTCATACTGTTTGTCCCGGAAATGACCGCTACGTAAGGTAGCGCGAAAGTTTTGGCCCGAACATTTTGGTTAATGACAATGGCAAGTGGCGCCAGATTGCGATCGCGGTCTGGTATTTCTTGTTGGAAGGGTTGAGCGAAGGCAGCGACCCGGACGCCAGGTACGGATATTCCCAGTACAATTGAAATTCCTGGCAATTGAAATGTCGCTTGAACTCCGCCGGCCCCGATTCTTTGGTCGAGCGTCCGAAATCACATTGCTTGAGTCCCGCCTTGACGGCATCGCGAGTGGCCTCCCAGGAAAGAAGATAGTTGGCCAGCCGGGCTTTGTGCTTGTTCGGGTAGCCGCCCCAAATCTGGTACATGGTGTCGCGCCAGATAATAGTGAGTTTCACGCCGGCCGGGTCACCGTCCTTGGCCGCTACATAGAAGGTCACCATCTCGCCAAAATGATTCAGAACGCTCTGGAAGAATCCTTTCGGAAGGACTGGAGTGCCGTGTTCTTTCATGGCGATGGCAAACCCGGCATAGAATTCATCGAGAATGTCGCGGCCCCGTTTCAGGGTCAATCCATGTTCATCGACTTTTCGGATCCGATTGCGCGTGGCTTTGCGGAAGGCGGCGAAAGTCTGTTCCTCGGTGTCGGCGAGTGGAAGAATGAAGGTGGCTTTTTCCAGCCTGAGCGGATTTGAGCCGTGCGGTTGGCGACAATTGCGCAATTCGAGATACTTGGTCTCGTATTGTTTGGCTAATTCAACCGCCCGGGAGTAGAGCGCTTCGGAAGCCGCCAGATTCTCAGCGCAAACGCCGCCGTAGTTCAAAAACGGCAGGGAGGATAGAGATGTCCCAAACAGGCGGCTCTTGACGAGCGTGAGCGGTAAAATCCCCACTACGCGGTTATTCTGATACGCCGCGAGATTGAGGGTCTCGTGTCCCAGCGCTTCCTTGAGCACATGGCGCCAGGCATAAAGATGATATAGAGTAGCCTCCGGATTGTGCTCGACATACGCATCCCACTCCGCGCCGTCACCGTCATACAGGCGGACGTCCACTCCACCGCTTTCAGTGCCCGGTGTCCCAGGAGTAACCATGGGCGAAGACTCGGTTAACCGTCTATTCGTATCCTGTTCCATCTGTTCTCTCTATCGACCTAATTTGCTTCCGCCTGCGGGATCATTTCCGGATGAACGATAGCGGCTGGTGGCTCCGCGGCGGCTACCCGTTCCCGAAGGATTATACTGGTCGAACGGGCCAGGAGCGCCATAAGATACGGGTGCGGAAAATAGAGGCTGGTAATAAAGCAGCCCGAGACAATATAGCCGATCAGCCCCAGATCGATGGCATAGCTGAAATGATAGAGGAAGCTCTTCCCTTCGTGCAATTGGGCCAGCATCTCCCGGGAGCGGCGGTTTTCCAGAAATATCGAAACCAGCAGCCAGATAAAGATGCCCAGGCCGATCAGCCCCATTTCACTCGAAACCTGAACGAAAATATTGTGAGGTTCCCACCACAGGTCGGGGGAGCCGGCCGGGCGATATTTGCTTCCGTAAGCGGTATTGAAGCATCCGACTCCCACGCCAAGAACGGGGCGATCAATCAGCATATGGAGTCCGGCGGTCCAGAGCGTGAGCCGGATATTGGCGGATTCATCTTCTTCAAATTTGGCGGTCGAAGCAATTCGATCGATATATTGGGCCGGAAGAAACGGCACCACTACCGCCAGCGCGACCAACAGTGAAAGGGCAATGGCAATCTTGTGAGCGCTTCGAAGGAAAACCACGAACAATACTGCGACGACACCAACAAAAGCGCCGCGCGCTCCACAGACGACCAAAGAAGCCAGATAGAGGGCGATCAAGCCGATCGCCATCGCCTTGTGCCAGGAGCTTCGAATCGTCGGAAGCAAATAGTACAAGAAGGGGAGCATCACGAGAACTCCCAGGCCGAGTTCCGAAGCATTGGCCAAAAAGCCGGCCGAATAGCCGCCGACCCCATGAACGTTTTCATCGGCTCCCCCGGCGATCGAGCGGTCGGTGTCCAAATTAAGCGGGCCGATGTGAATTCCATAGCCGCCGAGGCCGGTCGCGCGCGTCAGGCCGATCGTCAAATAAGTCCAAATTTGAATCACCGCCACGAACGCCACGCAGCCAATAATCACCCAGACGAATTTCTTCAGATGCCCTTCGGTCTTCAGGACCTGGGAGGCCAGAATCCAAAAGACGGTGAAGCGCAGAAACTCATCAAAATAATTGATCGATTCCGCCAGGTAGAAGCTGGTGATCAGCGAGACCCCCATGGCGCCGACAAAGGCGAACATAGGATAGTCGAGCCGCTCGATCGTCATCTTCTCCTTTCGGACGATGAACTGATCGAAGAGCCGGAGCACTATGAGCAGAGCCAGGAGGAGAAACTGCACTTTGGCGGTCGCCAGAGCCGGGAGCACATCGGCCGGCCGCAAGTAGACCATGGTGACGTAAAGCAGGAAGCCGGCGAACGGGCGCTTGACGACATAGACGAGGATCAGGATGGCCAGTATTGCGGCAATCGGATAAAGAAAGTCGGTCATGAGTCCGACCACGGCCAGAATGACTGAAATCCCTATCAGAAATAGGTAATTCAGCATGTCCGCAGTGACTATCTGTCGTTCTCTAAGCGGCATCGTAGGGCAGCAGTTTCATCTTTTCGGTATCGTTTGACGCAGACTCAGTCCGATCCAACGATCAGGCACCGACCGGCGACTCAGCCTTCGGCGTCTTAATCGAACCGAGCTCGCTTCCGCGCCGGACCTGGTCCAGAACTTCCACAAGCTTCGAGGTCAGCATTTTCCGGTCAAACCTTCTAATATAATTCCAATTCGCATCGTTCTGCAACTGGCCGGTCTGTTTGCGCCGGTAAAGTTCGAGCAGGGCCTGCTCGATCTTCTCAACACTCTCGGCCGGGACAAACAGTCCGGAACCGCTCTGCGTGACCAGATCGGCGCTTTCCCCATCCCATCCGATCATCAAAAGCGGACGTCCCGAGCGAAGCAGCTCGAACAGCTTCCCCGGAATGATTTTATCGCGCGTGCGGGCGTCTCCGCCCGAAGGCATCAGCAGGATAGCGTCGGCCGCCATCATGTACCGAAGCGCCTCGGCATGAGGCAGAAATCCCTTCAGCTCGACGTGACTCTTGAGCGGCTCAGCCGCCAACCGTGATTGCTGATCCTTCAACAGCGAGCCCACTATGGTGAGCCGGATTTTCCCCGCGTACTCCGGTCGCGAGATTACTTTTTCAAGAGCGAGGATAAATTGGTCAAACCCGGAGTTCGGATACACCGTTCCGACATTGAGCAAATTCAAGTGCGGCGTTTGATTGGTGCGATAGATCGCTTCGGCATCGAAGCCATTATAGTCTGATTCATCATAGCCGTTGGTGATAACCACGTGCTTCGCGGCCGGAATCTCCGGAAACGACTGTTGGGACATCCCGGCAAACCGGCTCCCGACATGCACGACCGCATCGGCATTTCGAAGCACCCTTCTTTCGGACCGTCGTTCCGAATTGAAGCGGGCGCGCGGTTTATCCTGCTTGATCACATTGTCGGTCCAGGGATCGCGGAAATCAACAATCCAGGGTTTCCCCGACAAACGCTTGAGCCAGAGGCCGACCAGATGATTGGTCTCGGGAGGAGAAGTTGAAAAGATCACATCGACATTCTCTTCTTTTATGGCTTTGAGCCCTTTCAAGACCGCCATCGGCTGCCATCCCCGCCACTCATCCGGGTTGTACACATAATTGTGAGTGAAATGGCTAAGGGGAGAGAGCAAGGCGCGCTTGAGCGTTCCCTTGACCGAGCTGCCGGTTTGGACCGGGCGCGGAGCCGGAACCGCGCCGGCCGACGACGCTGCCGGTGCGGCCGGTCTATACATTCGATTGAAGACTGACTTTTCAAAACGTTTCAGTTCGACGGAATAGGCCCGGTAGATTTTGGCGGAGCCGGGAAGATCCTCAAGCAAAGACTCGTCCATTTGCTCGCCGGCGTAATTGCTGACCGTAAGAATTATCGGGCGCCATCCGAAATCCGGGAGATATTTGGCGAACTTGAGGGGACGGTAGACGCCGCTGGTGCGAAGGGGAGGGAAGTCGTAGGCCACTATCAAAACTGTTCTCATGCTTTGTCTTTCTACGCACGGAGATCGATTCCGGCGATGCCGGCGGTCAGGCCAGGATCATCTTTCGGGCATAAAAGGCCTCGGCATAATTAGCGGTGACACCAGCCTGCACCGCGCGCAGCCGCATGAGGGCCAGGAAAGTCTCTTCGGTGAACCAGCGTTTGGAACGCTGCGACACAAAACTGTTCAGGAGAATCTGTGTTTTCTGCCGGGCCAGCGCTTCGTCGATTGGCACAAACAGGTTCGGATTCCCCATATCCCCGTCGTATTTGGGAATCTCATATTCCAAAATCAGGTGATCGCGCCAAGTGTTCCAGGTAAGCTCGCAGACGAGCCGATGGTCCTGGTGCAGATCGTTGTGACAATGGGTGAAGATAATATCCGGATTGACCAGACGCTTGAGCTCTTCGAAATAGTCTTTGATAGCGGCGCCATCGTACGGAAAAAACCCGTCCCGGAATTCTCGGCAATAAATCTGTTTCTCATTTGCACCGGAAAGGATTTGTTCGGCGCTGGTGCGGGCCTCGACTCCGCGCGGTCCGGCGCCGCTCAAAACCACCCAGTGGACCCGGTAGGCTGGATTTTCGTGCAGGAGGCGAAGGATCGTTCCGCCGCAGCCAATCTCCAGGTCGTCGCTATGGGCGCCCAGACAGAGGATACGCGCAGGTTCGCCGGAACGCTTGTTGAAAGACAGCTCTCTCATAGCTTATCGGGGCAGTTTGCGGTGATCCTTGAAGGTCCAGGGGGTCTCGCCGCGGGCATAGAGGTCGTCAAACATTTGCTTGTCTTTAAAAGTGTCCATGCAAGCCCAGAACCCCCGATGAGTGTAGCCGACAAGCTGTTGCTTTTCAATAAGCCGGTGAAACGGCTCCGAGACCAGATCCTCGCCCGGCTTGAGATAATCGAATATTTCTTTCTTAAAGATAAAGTACCCGCCGTTGATCCAGAGGCCGGATTGACTGATGTGGTGCATATCCTTGACCAACAGGTCATCGGCCATCTCGACCACATGAAAGCTCTGGCTCGGTTGTACCAGCAGAAAGCTGGCTATCTTGCCATGCTTGCGAAAATGGTTCAGCATAACGTCAAAACTGACATCGGTCAGGCCGTCGGCGTAATTGGCCAGAAAGACATCTTCGTTTTCGACATACTTTTTGGCCGCCATGAGCCGCTCGCCGATATTGGAGCCGGCGCCGGTCTCAACAAACGTGATATTCCAGTCCTGAATGTCGCTGTTGATCAGCTTGATTTCCTTGCCCCCCTTGGCCAGGGTGAAGTCATTGGAAAGACATTCATCGTACTTGAGGAAATACTCTTTGATCAGGTCCCCGCGATAGCCGAGACATAGCACAAAATCTTTGACGCCGAACTGGGCGTAGTACTTCATGACGTGCCAGATGATCGGCCGGTACCCGATATTGACCATCGGTTTGGGAATCGTGTCCGAGTATTCCCTCAGTCGGGTTCCCAGACCGCCGCAAAAGAGCACTATCTTCATCGCCTCCGCCTCTCTCAGCAGAATTTCCGCATGACTGGTTTAACCGGACGCCCGATCAGATACTTCTCGGGACCTTCGTCGAGCGCTTTCTTGTACACAATCAGCGCCTCGCCGACGGCTTCAATTGTCTTGTTGATATCCGCATCGCTGTGGGAATAACTGACCACCAGCGATGGCGCCAAGAAGCCGCGCTTGACCATTTCCTGCATAAACAGCGTCCGGAACGGCTGCGACGGTTTCTTCTCGGGATCTCTGGTGGCAAACACCAGATTGCAATTGCGGCCGAGGATTTCAAAACAGCCGTCGAGTTTCAAATTCGAGATGATTCCGTTAATGCCATTCCGCAGTTTTTCACCCTGGCGGTGCAGATGCGCGATCACCGGTTCATCCTGGTAAATCTGCATGATTTGTATGGCGGCAGCAAGGGCATGTTGCTCGGCGCCGTGGGTGGTTGACAGGAGGAACACCCGTTCCTGATCGTGATAGATGCCGCCGCGAGCCATGATCTCCCGCCGCCCGGTCAGCGCGGAGACGGCAAAGCCGTTGCCGAGCGCTTTTCCAAAGGAACTCAGATCGGGCTGAAGGTCATATACTTTCTGCGCGCCCCCCAAATCCCACCGGAATCCGGTAATCATTTCATCGAGCACAACCAGCACCCCATGTTTGCGGCAGAGGGTCTGGAGTTGTTTGAGAAAATCATCCTTAGGCGCAATCGAGGTTTCCGCTTCGAGCACCACACAGGCAATTCGCGACGGGTACTTGTCGAAGAGCTCTTCAACACTTCGAATATTGTTGAAATGAAAGCCGACCGTCAAATCCTGAATCGCTTTTGGAATTCCGGCGTTCATCTGGGTCGAGCCGATAAACCAGTCATCGATGGAAAAGAAGGCGTGATCGAGACAGATCGCGACCAGATCCCGGCCCGTGAAAGCGCGCGCCAACTTGACCGCCGCGGTAGTGGCATCGGAGCCGTTCTTGCAAAACTTGACCATCTCGGCTGTTTTCACGCAGTCGAGAAATTTCTCGGCGCAGGCCAGTTCGATTATGCCGGGACGGGTGAAGTTTTCACCCAGCTTCATCTGGCGGTAGGCCGCTTCAATCACCGGCTCATACGCATGGCCGAGCGTCACCGCTCTGAGCCCCATGCCGTACTCGATATATTCTTTCCCCTGGGAATCCCAGACATGACACCCCTTTCCCCGGACCAGGCAGTCTGGAGCGTTGACCGGGTACTGGTCATCCCCCTTGGCATAGGTGTGCGCTCCGCCCGGGATAACGGCGTGAAACCGGTCCCCGAGCGATTGTGGTCGGGTGCTCTCAGCGTGTGCGGGTGGGTCGAGGGGAAGCCCGGTCTTATTAAGAGCATTCTTCACTGTGCCGGTCCTCCTGTGCCTTCCTCTTCGGGAATCTGGTCTAGTCTGGTGGTCGTACGCGCCTCCAATTGATAACGAAAGTGTGACGCTTATAGTTTTCGACCCGTCGCATTCTACCGGGTCCCGGACTCGAAGCCAAGCAAAATGCAGACCGTCGGATGGAGACGACTACCCTTTGAATCAGAATCAGCCGGGACTCAGACAAAGACCCTATCTGATTGCGAGCTATAGTGTAAGGGGCCGCCTCGCTCTGTTGAGTATATCGGCAGGAACCTGCCTCTCTTCGCCCCTGGGAGCCATAATCTAGCCGATTGAAGGAATCTGGGAGCAGAACTTCGACTTGCGGCAGTTCCGTCCCAGGGGATAGCCCCAAGAACCGTGCAGAATCCTTGCGTAACTGATTGTGTAACAATTCGATAGTCGTGGATGATTGTTGGATTGGCGCTGCTTCCGGCGCGTTGCAGGGCTAGCGAAGGAGATTGTTTTGCAGGAGAACCTCGGCCACTTCGTTGACCAAAGCGAACGGCAGCCCGGCCCGCACCGCAATATCGAGCAGTGATTTGCTGCCGTCAGACTGGTTCAGCACCCAGAGCATCGCCAATTCCCGTTCGCCGGCATCCGGCAGGCCTCCCATGGCGCGATAGAGTCCGCGTTTGCCTAACTGGGGTTCGCCGTAAGGGGCGGTATTGGTAAAGGTCCGGTTGCTTTCGAGAATGCCAATGATTCCCAGCAGCGCTTTGAGCGAGCGGGAAAGGGCGGCGGCGTTAATGAAATCGAGATTGTCGGCGGAAGTATGATATTCCGGAAACGTTCCGTGCGGGGTGCGGCTGAAGCAGCCGACCGGGAGGTTGAATCCGGGGGAGCAGTACTGGCGTTCGTCATAGCCGTACGGTGAAAATTCACGAATTTTGAACGGGAAGCCGGACTGGCTAAGATAGTATTCGACCACCTGGTCGATCTCGGTATCGCCGCGCCGGCTTTTCTTGTAATGGAAAGCGCCGTTATCCCCCACACAAGCGAGCACCAGACCATGCTTAATGCGCGAGAGCTGTTCGCGATTCCGCGCCAGCCAGGTAATCGAACCGATCGTTCCAGGGATAAAGACAAAGCGGTAGGAGTAACGGGGTTTGCTCTGTCCCAGTGATTTGGCCAGGAAGGTCGCAAGCGCAACCCCCGACAGGTTGTCGTTGCAGAGAGACGGATGACAGGAGTGGCTGGAAATTAGGACTTCGTCAGTTGATTCCCCTTTGATCAAGAGTTCGCCGTAAGTCAGCGATCCGTCCTCGAGGCTGGAGTCGATGACGACATCGTATTCCGGGTCGGCCAGTTTGCGGGCTTCATTCTCGCTCAGGCAGAAGCCCCAATTCTCTTTGTAGTAGGATGTTCGGTATGGAATCCAGTCGGGATATTTCGGCAGGGTGAACAAGTGTTCTTTGAGTTCGGAAAGCGGCACCCGCTTTCGGACCGGGACGCTGTAGTTCAGAACATGCAGACTGTGCTTTTGAAAATCGACGACCCGATTCCCCGCTAGATCGGCGACATAGGCATCCCGGATGTTCCATTCCTTCGGAACAGTCCAGTCCAAAACCTGAGTACCGGTCGGTACTTCGCGCAATTCGATCGGGACTTCTCGTTGAATCCGCTGAAGCGTTTGGCGCAACCCATTTCCGGTAATCGACCGGCAGACGGGATAGAGCTCGGCGATGAACCGGTACATGTGCAAACCCGGCTCGGTGGGAGTGGTCGAGAAGCGATCAAAGGTCGTGTCCATGGTCTTCTCTCAGCGCGACGGCATGAAGTTCGGATAGGCGCGATCTTTATCGGAGATCTGGGCCACCGGCAAGGGCCAGCGGATGCCCGAAAGCGGGATCATCATACCGTACTCCGCGCTGAGCCTCGGCCACATAGAATGCGGACATCTGATAGAAAATCTCGGTGTTGTCGTTAAGAGTCATAAAGCCGTGGGCGAATCCTTCGGGAATATACAGCGCCCGGCGGTTGTCCGCATTCAATTCCACGGCCAAATGCCGGGAATAGGTTTTTGATTTGGGGCGAAGATCGATGATGACATCATAAATCGCTCCGGCGGTGCAGCGGACCAACTTGGCTTCCTCGTGCGGAGCGGTCTGATAGTGCATGCCGCGCAGAGTGCCCATCAGCTTGTTGAAGGAGACGTTGCACTGGACCAGATGATGATTGAGGCCGTGGTCGGTGAATTCGTCCTGGCACCAGCTTCGGGCGAAGAACCCCCGCTCGTCTTCCTTGCGGTCAAGATCGACAATCACCGCTCCGGCCAGGTCAGTTGGGGTGAAAATCATGCTGCCACCACGGAACGCCGGCTCACTTGTAAATCGTCACTTCGGGAATCGGGACCACAAACTGGGCTCCCCAGTCACGAATGAATGAGTTCTGAGCCATGATCTCATCCTTGAAATTCCAGGGCAATATCATCAGATAATCCGGCTTTGTCTCTTTGATTTTTTCCGGGGTGAAAATGGGAATCCGGCTTCCCGGAAGAAATTTCCCCTGCTTGTACGGGTTCCGGTCGACCGTGAATTCGATAAAATCGGTCTTGATGCCGCAATAATTCAAGAGCGTGTTCCCCTTGCCCGGAGCGCCGTATCCGGCGATCCGTTTCCCCTCGCGTTTGGCTTCGATCAAAAACTGAAGCAGTTTCCGCTTGGTTTCCTTGACCCGCTCGGCGAACGAGAAATAGATGTCGAGATGATCATAGCCGAGCTTGAGTTCACGCGCTTTTAATTCCCTGGCCCGATCGGTGGTGGCCAGAGCCTGGTTCTCGTTGTGGCAGGCGTAAATGCGAAGCGACCCGCCATGAGTCGGAATCTCCTCGACATCAAACAGCCGCAAACCATGCGCGGCAAAGACCGACTCGGTCGTGATCCAGGAGAAATATGAGAAGTGTTCGTGATAGATCGTATCAAACTGATTGCCGTCGATTAGCTGCATCAGGTGCGGAAATTCCATCGTGATGACACCGGTCGGCTTCAGCAGGATTTTCATCCCTTTCACGAAATCATTCAGGTCCGGGACCTGCGCGAGGACGTTGTTGCCGAGCAGAAGATCAGCCCCTTGCTGAGCCGCCAGCTTGCGGGCGCAAGTCTCGCCAAAGAACTCGACAATCGTGGGAATTCCCTTCTCGATCGCCGCTTTGGCGACATTGGCCGCCGGCTCCACTCCCAGGACCGGAATCTTCCGGTTGACAAAATGCTGGAGCAGGTAGCCGTCGTTGCTGGCGAGCTCGACGACATGGGATTGGCCGTTCAATCCAAAACGCGAAATCATCTGGTCAGTGTACTTGCGGGCATGCTCCACCCAGCTGTCGGCGTAGGAGGAAAAATAGGCGTATTCGGTGAAAATATCCTCAGCCGAAACATACTCGTCCAACTGGACCAGGAAGCAGCGGTCGCAGACATAGGCGTGCAGCGGATAGAACGGTTCCATCTGATTGTACCGCTCGGCCGGAACATAACTTTCACACAAGGGGGACATGCCGAGATCGACGAAAGTATGTTTGAGCGGGCTCTTGCAAAAGCGGCACTTGGGGGAGGTACCGATATTCGCAGCCACGCTTTCTTTTCGTTCCTGAGTCTGCACGCTCATCCCTTCTCCTTGTTTAGCAGATTCCGGGAAGCCCTTGAATTCAGCTTCCCACCGGGGCTCGTTCTGTTCAGATTGTCGGTCTGCCGGCGATCCTCCTTTAACCGGGCCGGGGAGGTCCGTCGTGCTCTGAAATCTGCTGCCGCAGTGTTGCGGGGTGGCGGGATAAAATTAGGCTGGGAGCGGGGCGAAGTCCAGCGAGAATTGAAGCGCCAAATGGATCGAAATGTGCACCAGTGGTCGAACTCCGGGAAAACTATTCTCCATCACTTGACAGATACCGGGCGCGAAAAAGCTTTACCGCTCCGCTTTCGCATTCATAATTACGACAGCCAACGTGACCAGATCTTACCAAATTCCGGGAATGTGTCGATTATGATTGTCATGGCAGCGAAAACGCGGGGAATTGACCGAAAACAGGAACCAGCATGACCCAGTCGTCTCGTCCGGCCCGCATCGGCATATTCGGCCATTACGGCAATCAAAACCTCGGGGACGAGGCCATTACTTCGGCGACCATCTATCAAATTCGCCGGCGTTTACCCGACTCTGAGTTGATCGGCTTCAGCTTGAATCCGGCGGCGACCACCGACCGACACGGGATCAAGGCGTTTCCCATCCGCCGCCCGGTGGAAAAAATAATAGCCTCGCCCGAAAACGTCCAAGGAGACGATCAGTTGGCCGATTCTCGGGGATCGTTCCGGACGAATCTTAAGCAGATTCCGATTCTCTATCCGGTGCTGAAATGGTTACGGGATCTCCTGCTTTACTGCCGTCATGGCGTCGAGGAGCTTGGCTTCCTGGCTCAAAGTTATCGGAGGTTGAGAGGCCTCGATCTTTTGGTCGTGGCTGGGTCGAATCAGATCGAGGACAGTTTTGGCGGGCCGTTTGGCTATCCCTTCACGCTCTGGAAATGGACCAAATTAGCCTGGCTGGTCAGGGTACCGGTGACTTTTGTCAGTGTTGGGGCAAGCCCGATGCGCTCGGCATTGAGCCGGTTCTTTTGCCGAGGGGCATTGCGTGCGGCGAAATATCGAAGCTTCCGGGATGAAAGTTCGAAAAACGTGGTCGAGTCGCTCGGGGTCGAAGGAGAGAATCTCGTGTTCCCTGATCTGGCCTTCAGCCTGCCACAAAAACCGGCGGCAGCGAGTGACCCGCGCGGCACAGCTCTGACCGTGGCGATCAACCCGATGCCGTACCTGGACGGCCGCTACTGGCCGGAAAACGAGATGGTTGTCGATGGCTACCGGGATTACGTGAGAAAACTTGCCCAATTCTGCGAAGAGCTGCTGAAACAGGGGCACCGGATTATCCTGTTTCCCACGCAGCTTTCGACCGATGGTTTGGTCGGCCAGGATGTGATCACAAGCATGGGAGCTGAAGCCTCAAAGTATTCTTCGGCTCAACTGCAGCTGCGGGAGATCAAGGGGTTTGAAGATCTGTTCGACACCATTCGCGAGGCGGACCTAATCGTGGCGACGAGATTTCACGCCGTCCTGTTCGGTCATCTTGCTTGTCTTCCGGTCCTGGCGTTGTCGTACCAGCAAAAAATCGATGATCTCATGGCCGCCAGCGGCCAGACACCCTATTGTCTTCCTATTGGAAAGTTTTCTGTGGATCAACTGGAGGAAACTTTTGGTCGCATCAGCCGGGACCGCGCGCTGTGCCGCAAGATGATCTCGGAACAGGTTCACCTGAATCGGTCCAGACTGGCGGGACAATTTGATATGCTCGCCACGTTCAGGCGCTAGGATTCCCTGCCGCCGGACTCCGGCTGTCGTTCAAAAGATCAGCGACGCTGGTTGGTGGTCGGTGCGGTTGTTTTTCCGGTCCAACGAAGCGAGCTATCCAGAAGGCCATCGGCGATCAGCTGCTTGATGTGGTCGATCCGTTTATACCGGGGCCCCTCGAAATCTTCGAGCTTGACGCCGTTGGCCACGAACGCCTCATACAATTGCTTCGCCCCTTTGCGGGCATCCCACTGAGGCTTAAACTCCTTCAGCGTCCGGGCAATCTTCGAGCAGTCCACGCGGTAGCAGCGCGTGTCAGGGCCGCCGTCCGGCGCATAGGCAACCTCGCAATTCGGCACGGTCACCCGGACGATCTCGGCGATTTCTTTGATGCGGTAATTTTCCTCGGAGCGGCCGACATTGAACGCCTGGTTAAAGACCAGTTCGCGCGGGGCATTCAGGGCCGAGATAAAGGCGCGGGAAATATCCTCAATATGCACGATCGGGCGCCAGGGGGTACCGTCGCTTTTGATCAGAATCTTGCCCGAAGCAACCGCCCAGGCGGTTAGGTTATTCAATACAATATCAAAGCGCAGTCTGGGGGAAACCCCGTAGGCGGTGGCGCTCCGCATCAGTACCGGGCAGAATTTGTCATCGGCCAGTTGGGAAAGATCTTTCTCAGACCGGACTTTGGAAATCCCATAGGGCGTCACCGGATTGAAGTCCGACGATTCATCAAGTAGTTTATCCCCGGCGGAGGCGCCGTAGTTGCTGCAGGAAGACGAGAAGATAAACCGCTTCACGCCGGCCGCTTTGGCGGTTTTGGCCAGGTGAATCGTCCCCAGATGGTTTATGTCGTAAGTGAGTTCAGGATTGAAATTGCCGAGCGGATCGTTGGACAGCGCCGCCAGATGGACCACTGCGTCGATCCCTTTCAGGTCGGCCACTTCGACATCCCGTATGTCTTTCTTTATTCCCGGAAAGGTAGTGAAGCGCGGGCCAAAGGTGCAGCGTTCGTAAAGGTCGATATCCAAACCGACAACTTCGTGGCCGGCCTTGGCAATCATCGGAGCCATGACCGTTCCGATATATCCGAGATGTCCTGAAACTAGTACTTTCATGCGGGTCTCTGTCCTTTCCGTAATGTACTATCACTTATCGACGGAACCGGAAAAGTTCTGAATCGTCACTGCCGTATGGATTTACTGAGCCATCCTTCAGGCTCAAACATGCAGGGTAGCGCGGAGTTCCTGAGAGAGCAGGTCCCGGTTCCAATAGGCGAACCGGACCATCAGGTCATAAATTTTCAGCCGTTCTTTCAGGCCGATTTTGACGCGGTGGGCGGCGCGCAGGTACTCCCAGTTCAGCCGCCAGCATTTCATGACGCGCCGCTTTCCTGAACTGGGGTCGTGAAAGACCAGGAGTTCCTTGATGCTCTTGTGCACGGTGGCCGACTGATTCCCGACTCGCCGGAAAAACAGCGGCCGGGGAATCTCGTGAAATTTCCCATGCAATGCCAATTCAGCCATGACCGGAAGATCGGAAGCCAGGTAGTTTTCGAGATAGGTGGTCTGTCTGAGGACATCCGAGCGGATGAGTCCGCTGAAGGCATTGTTGAGCCCCATATCACAGGTGATCCGGCGGAAGCGGAAACTGGGAGAATCGTTTTCCAAGTCCAGGGCATCTTCATGTTCTTCGATAAGAGCTCCCTGATCATCGAGCAGGCAGGAGTGGCTGTAGCAAAGGACCACTTCCGGGCGCCGGTCCAGCACGTTGACGCACTCTTCGAGCATGGTCGGCGCGATATAGTCATTGGAGGAAGCCCACTTAAAGTATTTGCCGCGGGAAAGCTGAAAGACGCGATTGTCGTTATAAACCGAGCCCCGGTTGATCTCATTGCGGAAAATCCGAATCCGGCTGTCTCGTGCGGCGTATTCCTGACAGATTGCGGCGGTACCATCGGAGGAGGCATTATCGGAAATGACCAACTCGAAATCTGTGAAAGTCTGCCCTAGTATAGACTCGATGGCCTTTCGGATGTGGGCTTCGCCATTGTAGACCGGCATGCCGACCGAGACCATTGGGGTACGCTCAGCCGGAGACACTACCACCCCGCCATTCCGAATCTAATTAATTCGATTAGTTTTGTGACATCATTGGGCAAAACGGACTCCACATGGCCAATCTCGCTCGCCCGTGTCGCGACGCGGGTCGAGGGAGCATCAGAGGCTCTGAGGTTAGAACAATGGAATTTACCAAATCGATGCAGAACCCCAAGTGCAATCTATATCATCGGAATCGATCCGGCAACCGGCGGATCAAACTCTAGGCAGTTATCGGCTTGATAGAGCCGTTCCTGAAAGAACGCTTGGCCTCCTACCAAGGAGTTCGGATGGCGCACTTCGACTGCCCTATTCCAGACTGATCCTGATTTTGGCCAGAAGGCGGCCAATCAGCATTTTTACCCGGGTAGGAAACATCTGATAAAAGTCATACACCGCGGGAGGACGCCACAGCAGCATCAAAATGATGTACAGGACGATACCGAACGGGATCACAATGCTGATAATCAGAAGTGGCGGAAAGCCGCTGAATTCCAAGAGCTTACGAAGGAAGTACACGGCGGCCGCCATGATCACGCTCCCCACAAAATAACGGTAGAGCGAGGTAATCAGTTGGTGCATGGGAAGTTGGATCAGACGGAAGGCCATTTCATAGCGGACCCACGTAAGCGGGACAGTAATGATGAAGTAGGCGATAACCACACCTGCTATTCCCCAGAACAAACCAACAAAGAACGCCACAACCGTGAGGATACCGGAGACGATCGTCAGCCAGAACATCCAGTTAGCTTTCCCCAAAGCCACGATCATTTGATTGGCCGGGCCGAAGATCGACAGGAGATAGCCGACCGGCGCCAGCAGGACCATAATCTGGATCGCCGGAGCCCACTTTACTCCCAGCACGGCCATGACGAATGGGCTGGCGACCACCATGATCCCGGCGATAATCGGCAGGGTGATAAACGTGATGGCGCCGACCGAGCGGAGAATGATTTTCCGGAGCTGCGGGACATCATCCTGGACCCGCGAGAAGGCCGGGAAGAGGACTCGATTCAAGATCGGCGAAATAGTGAGCGGCGGGTATAAGCAAAATCGGCACGCCATGGTGTAGTAGCCCAGGTTTCGTTCGCCGAGCCATTTTCCGAGAATGAATTTGTCGGAGTCCCTGGAGAAATAGTCGATTAGTCCGGTGCCGGTCAGATGCAGACAGTATTCCATCACCTCTTTGACTTCAGCCCAAACGAACACGAGTTGCGGATGCCATCGGGTCATCCACCAGGCACAGAGGACGCTTACCAAAGAGCTGGCAATATTGGCGTCGACCAGCGCCCAGACGCCAAAATCCATCTTGGCCAGCACAATGGCGACCACCCCCTGGGTGGCGGCAGTGAGAAAAGTAATCCAGGCCAGCAGATCGAAACGCATTTTTCTATTGAGAATCGAGGAGGGTACTGCCCCCACCGCAGAGAGGACCGCCGATGCGCCGAGCGCCTGGATGATCGGAGTCAACTGGGGCTTGCCGTAGATGCTCGCCAGGAGCGGCGCGACAGCGAGCAGGCCGGTGAACAGGATGAGCGAAAAGGCCGTGTTCAGCATGAACAGACTGCTGGCGAGGCTGTTGGTCAATTTCTTGCGTTGAATGATGACGCCGGGGGCCCCCAGATACTGAAGCACCATAAAGAAGCCGGTAACGACTCCGGCCATGGACAAAAGCCCGAAATCATCCGGGGAGAGAGAAGGCGGGCTAGGATGATTGACACGAGCATCCGGACCGATTCGGTGATGATCTGCGACAGGCCGGTCCAGCGGACGCCGGAGAAGACCGCCTTAGCGTCGGTGACTTCGTCGGTTAGATCATCAAACGAGTGGTGTGCCATTGTCCTTTCAGTGCCTCTAAATGTTCCGGCTTGCGGTCGTTCACGTTTCGTTCCCCAGACCGGGGACTTTGTACATCCGGGACGGAACAACTCCTCAATATGTCGGCATCATTGCAACGGACAGTACCCAAGGGCGGCCTGTCCTGATCCCGCCGAATTGAATCGGGACAATGTAGCGGGCGATGGTAAGTTCGTCCACATCAAAACGTTGAGTCAACCTTACCGGGCGCCCCTGAGCATGGCTCCACATTTCAATGGGATACCGTTTGCTTTCCGGGCAAGTTTTTCCTATCAAGAGTCCCGATAACTGGTTTGAATCCAAAAACCAATGACAAACCTCCCGACCGAGAAGGCTTTAACTCCGAACTCTCAGATGAGTGATTTAGCAGTATCCGCGCCGGCGGTTCTTTTCGGTTCGGCTTATACCGTGCTCGGAACCGGACGTTCGCTGGGGCGCCACGGGATTCCCGTCTACTGCGCCTCAGAGGGACTAGGCTACATAACGACCTCTCGCTGGTGCCGGGAGATCGACGGCGCCCCCGGTGTCGCAGAATTCTCGAAGCTGGACGTGGCGCTGCGGGCTCTCCCTTTCAACAAGGCTGTCCTGTTTCCGTGCAGCGATCACTGGGTGACGGAGATTGCCCATTTAGATTCGAAACTGAAAGCGCAGTTCCCGTGCGTGATTTCTTCGGCGGAGACCATCGACGTGCTTCTCAATAAAGGGAAACTGGCGCTGGCGCTTCAGAAGTATCAATTTCCGGCCCCCTTGACGATGCTGGTCTCGAGCGATGCTGATTTGGACCGGTGGCCCAAAGACCGATGGCCGATTTCGTTTCTCAAGCCGTGTGACTCCCAAAAGTTTATGTCGGTCTTTTTCAAGAAGGCGCTTCGGGTAAGTTCGCAGGAAGAAGCGCACCACTGGATGTTGAAAATTATGGCGGTTGGGATTGAAGTTGTCCTGCAGGAATATGTGCCGGGGCCGGCCTCGCGGCATTTCTTTCTGGACGGCTATGTCGATTCCCACGGGGAATTGAAAACGCTCTTTGCCCGCCAGCGGCTCCGCATGTTCCCGCTCGATTTTGGGGACAGTTGCTGTCTTCGCTCGGTCACCCTGGAGTCCCTTGGCACGCTGCCGGAGCGGTTTGCCCAACTGCTGAAGCAGCTCAATTATCGCGGCATCTTCTCGGCCGAATTCAAACATGATCCGCGCGACGGCGAGTATCGCCTGTTGGAAATCAATGCGCGCCCCTGGTGGTTCATCAGTTACGCCGCCGATTGCGGCGTGAATGTCGCCACCATGGCTTATCGCGACGCCCTCGGTGAGGAGGTTCCCAAAGTCACCGAATACCGGGTGGGAGCCGGGCTGGTGTCGCTCACGAATGACAAAAAGGCGTGCTGGGCGCTGTTTAAGAAGGGGAAACTGCCGATCTTCCATTGGATCTGGTCATGGCTGACCTACCGTAAGGCAGTCTTCAACTGGGACGACCCGGCCCCCACTTTGGCGCTCACTTTGCAGCGAGCCGGGTTACACTCACGACGCCTGTTCGGAAAACGGCGGCCTAGACCCTGATCCGACCGTAAACACTTTCTTCCTGGATGGTATGAGTTCTGAGTTAATTGTCCGGCCGTTGGCCGAAAATGAGTACGAACGCTGGACCAGGTTTGTGGCCGAGGCTCCGAGCGGAAGCATCTACAGCCTGCCGGATTATCTCTCGGCCCTGTGTTCGGTGACCGGCGCCCGTTTCCGCATCCTGGGTGTTTTCAAAGGGACGGAATTACTCGGCGGCATGGCTCTGTACGAGGCCAAATCGAGAGCCGGGACGGTGGTAGCCAATCGTCTCCTGCTGTATTACAACAGCCCGGTGATTCGGGAATACGCCACTCAGTATCCTTCGGAGCGGACTTCGCGTCAGCTCGGAATTCTACAGGCGCTCGCTGATGGTCTGGACAAAGAACCATATGCGCATATTCTGATGCATGTGCGGCATCCCGTAACCGATCTGCGGCCTTTCCTGGCCAAGGGCTGGCGGGTGAAACCGAACTACAGTTATGTGGTTTCTATCGGTGACCTTCGCGCAACCTATGGCCGAATCGAGCAGAACCTTCGCCGCCTGATCGAGCGGGCTGAAAAGAACGGGCTTACGGTCACTGATGACAACGATTTTGACAGCTTCTACAAACTTCACTATGACACGCACAAACGCAAAGGAGCGCCGCTCTATCTCCCGATCCGGAGCTTCTACCACTATTTCGAGTTACTGAAAGACAAGAATTTGTGCCGCCTGTACCAAGTGCGTACAGCCGACAAAAAGGCGGTTGCCTCTCAGTTGGTGCTGACCGGCCCGCATCCGGTCTGCCACACTGTCTGTGCCGCGGCTGATTCTGAGTTTTTGTCGCAGGGAACCACACCGTTTCTCAGGTGGAAAGCGTTCGAGGCGTTGTCTGGGCTGGGCTATAAGGGAAACGATCTGACTGATGCCGCCCTCAACGATGTCACCCGGTTCAAGAGTCAGCTTGGCGGCGACCTCGTTACCAACTGGATTGTAGTTCGCCCGGAGACACGGTCGTACCGGACCTATCTTGCCATGGCTAATCTGATGAACAAAGCCCGAAAACTGATTCGACGCGGCTGACCGAGAATTTGATGAATAAGATCATGGTTCAATTATGATGCGTTCCGCCGCTGAGATCATCTGCGATACGCTCGAGCAGTTTGGAGCAACCTGTGTCTTTGGGATGCCGGGGACGCAGAATGTCCAGATGTTCGAGGCGCTTCGCGGCTCCAAGCTGAGAACAATTGTCACGACCAATGAATCGGCGGCCGCTTTTGCCGCCAACGGATATTATCGCGCGTGTGGCAAAGTCGGCGTGGTCACGACCATTCCGGGGCCCGGCTTTACGTTTGCGTTGAGCGGACTGGCCGAAGCTTTACTCGATTCGGTGCCGCTTCTGCACATCGTGTCGTCGTCGGGAGACGGATCAGACCGTCCGTTCCAGCACCAGCATCTTGATCTGGCCGGAATTGCCCGACCGCTGGTCAAGGAAGTACTCCTGGTCAGTGACATTTCACGGCTGGCCGAAACGGTGGCGCGCGGCTATAAGCTGGCGGAGTCCGGCGAGCCGGGACCGGTCCTGCTGGTCTTTGACAAAAAGCTATTCGGAGCGACCGCAGATTCCGGACCCATGCCCACTGTTCCGTCCCGGCTCCAGTTGACGTGAAAGCCCTAGAGCAAGCGAGCGGGATGCTCTCGAAAGCCAGCCGAATTGCGCTGTTGGTCGGTCAGGGAGGACAGGGGAGCGCCGATCTGATCAAACAGCTAGGCTGATCGACTCAAAGCCGTGGTTCTGACCACCAACTCAGGTCGTGGCGTGATCTCGGAAGATGATCCGCGTTCGCTGTATTATGACTACAGCAGCGGGGGCGGCGACTCGGTCAATGAATTTATCGCGCAGTGCGATCTTGTGCTCGCGGTGGGGTGCAAGTTGTCTCACAACGGCTCCGGGGGATTCAAGCTTCGAATTCCGAAGGAGAAGCTGATTCATGTCGATTCCTCTGAGAGAACCTTAAATGCCAACTACCCGGCACAACTGGCAGTGCAAGCCGAGGCGGCCTCGTTTCTGGAGGCGTTACTGCCAACGATCGCCGGAGCAGAATCTTCGAATGGCTGGCCGCTTGAGGCAATCGCGCAATGGCGCGGTAGATTTCTCGAGGAAGAGGCCTGCCGGCTCAAATACGTCCCCATGCTCGCGGCCGGTTCGGGGCTCTCGTGTGAACAATTTTTCAAAGCACTGCGACAAGCATTGCCTGATGATAGCATTTTGGTGACCGATTCCGGGCTGCACCAAGTGCTGACCCGCCGTTATTTCAAGGTGCTTGCGCCACGCGGGCTGATCACCCCGGCGGATTTTCAATCCATGGGATTCGGTGTTCCGGCAGCAATTGGGGCGGCCGTGACTTCGCCGAAACGACGGGTAGTGCTGATTATCGGGGATGGCGGCATGGCTATCTCCGGGCTGGAACTTCTGACCGCCATCAGAGAGAAACTCAATTTGACAGTTGTGGTCTTCAACGATGGATACTTGAATCTGATTCGTACGCAGCAGATTGACGGCGGGCTGGGAGAGTTTGGTACCAGTCTGGCGAGTCCTGACTTTGCGCTGCTCGCGGAGTCGCTGGGGATCGGTCACTATCTCCTCGGAGACAAACCGGAGGAAGCCATTAGTTCCAGTGTGAACGCGCCGGGCGTGAATCTGCTGGAGGTTGTGCTGGGGGACTCCGCCGGATTTGCGTCGGCCCGGATTAAGGGAAAGGTCAAAAGGCAAGTGCGCAAAGTGGTGCGTCCGGCCCTGTTAGGCTGGCTGAAAAACCGCCTCCGGGGCCGATAAATGACCTCCTAAACAGTTGCGTTACGCGCCGTAGTTTGGTTGATTGGTCTTTGTAACCCCGAAATAACCGGCGTACTTGCCATTTACTTCGTCGTCCCGTCACGCCGATATACTGATAAATATGGGAGGTTCGCATGAAACCTGAAATTCGTCCTCCGGCCGGTTGGCCCTGGAGATTGCCTAAGCTGTTGAATCGGTCAGGGCTTGCCCTGACACTACTGCTCGCAATGGTCTCCCTGGCGGCGGCCCAGACTTATCCTCTGCGCGCAGCCGCCAATGGGCGGTACCTGGAGGACCAAAACGGGACTCCGTTTTTCCTCAATGCCGATGCTCCCTGGTCATTGATATCCCAACTTACCTATAGCCAGGCGAACACCTATCTGACCGATCGGGCCAGCCGCGGCTTTAACGGAATTCTGACCAACCTGATCGAGCACCACTTCTGCGATCATGCCCCAAACAATATCAACAACGTGCCGCCGTTTACCGGAGCAGTATTCAGCACGCCGAACGAACCGTATTTCGCGTTGGCAGATTCCATGATCAGCCGGGCCAACCAGCTGGGCATAGTTGTCTTTCTTGATCCAATCTATTTGGGGAGCGACCCGTCCCAGGGATGGCAGGCCGAGGCCAGCGCCGCTAGCGCGGCGACCCTCAAGGGATGGGGAACTTATGTCGGCAACCGCTATAAGAATTACCCGAACATCATTTGGGTTATCGGCGCCGACATGAATGTCACCGGCATTACCGGACTGCGGGACAAGATTGATTCTATGGTGGCGGGAATGAAAGCAGCCGACAATGTCTATCCCGGGCGCCTCTATACCACTCACAGCGAACGGGGCACGCTGGCCTACACGCACTGGCCGGAAAGCTGGGTGACGCTCGACAATATCTACGGTCACTATAACACGGTGGGTGGATTAGCGAGCACCGCCTACGCGCATGCTCCGACCGAGCCGTTCATTTTGATTGAGGGGGACTACGAAGGGGAGGGGCCATCGCCGCAGCAGATTCGGGCGCAGGCGTACTGGACCATCTTGGGGGGCGGGTGCGGTCATATCTTCGGCAATTGCCCGATCTGGTCATGTGGCACGACAGTGTATACTGTCTGCGGGTCCGGCTTTGCGGTCGTTCAGAGCGCCCTCGGATCAGTCGGCTCTGTCTCCATGACCCGGTTCAACAGCCTCTTTACGTCGCGCCATTGGTACAAGCTGGTGCCGGATCTTGGCAGCGCGGTCCTCACGGCCGGGGCCATGACCGGGGACAACCTCGCCATGGTCTCCTATGGTTCCGATTCCAGCGTCATCATCGGGTACCTTCCGACCCAGCGCCAGGTGACCATAAATCCGGCCGTTCTCTCAGGGGATTCAATCCATGTCCAATTCTATAGCCCTTCCAGCGGTGTGTACACTGAGATCGGGCGGTACCCCAAAGTAACTCAGAATTTCACCCCCACTTCAAGCGGGGACTGGGTGCTTGTGATAGACACAATCGGTTCAACCTCTTCCGCGCCGGCCCCCCCAACCCAACTGACCCCCACTTCCGGATCCACCGGTGTTCCGGTGGCACCGACGCTAACTTGGAATGCATCAAGTGGAGCAACTTCGTACCGAGTTCAAGTCTCAACCGATTCGGCGTTTGGGACAACGGTTGTAAATCAAAGCGGGGTATCAGCGACTAATCTCCCGATCAGCGGTCTGGCTAACAGCACCGTGTACTATTGGCGCGTAAATGCCACAAATGCCGGAGGCACGAGCGCCTACTCGAGTGTCTGGAAGTTCACGACTATCATCGCTACACCAGCTGCACCGACTTTGAATTCTCCAGCAAATAATGCGATCTCGATTGCCCTGGCTCCGACTTTGACCTGGAATGCATCGAGCGGAGCAACTTCGTACCGAGTTCAAGTTTCAACCGATTCGGCGTTTGGAACAACGGTTGTGAATCAAAGCGGGGTATCAGCGACTAATCTCCCGATCAGCGGACTGGCTAACAGCACCGTGTACTATTGGCGGGTGAACGCTACGAATGCCGGAGGCACGAGTGCGTACTCGAGTGTCTGGAAGTTCACAACAATTGTCGCCGCGCCAGCTGCGCCGACTTTGAATTCTCCGGCAAATAATGCGATCTCGATTGCCCTGGCTCCGACTTTGACCTGGAATGCATCGAGCGGAGCGACTTCGTACCGAGTTCAAGTCTCAACTGATTCGGCGTTTGGAACAACGGTTGTGAATCAAAGCGGGGTAGCAGCGACTAATCTCCCGATCAGTGGTCTGGCTAACAGCACCGTGTACTATTGGCGGGTAAACGCCACGAATGCCGGCGGCACGAGCGCATACTCGAGTGTCTGGAAGTTTTCGACTATCATTGCCGCCCCGTCTTCCCCGAATCCGAGTTTTCCCGGTAATGATGCGTCTGCAATTGTCTTAGCTCCGAGCCTGATCTGGAACCTCTCGCTGGGCGCGAGCTCGTACCATCTTCAAGTTTCGAAAAGCGCCGGCTTCACCGACACCGTATTCGATCAGAGCGGTCTGGTCGATACCTTCAAGGCTCTGACCGGACTCGAAGTTGCCACTATCTACTTTTGGCGCGTGAGCGCCACCAACGGCGGCGGGACCAGCACATACTCAACGGCTTTCCGATTCACCACCTTGCTGACGCTGGATGTGCAAACCGACAGCAGTCGGAGCCTTCTCCCCACCAGCTATAGCCTGGGGCAAAATTACCCAAATCCATTCAACCCGACCACCGAGATAAATTTCTCCATCCCGACCCTATCGCGGACCCAGCTCGATATCTACGATGCCCTGGGGCGGAAAGTGGCGCGGTTGCTTGATAAGACGCTGCCGCGCGGCAACTACCGGGTCAACTGGAATGGCCGGGACAGCCAGGGAAGGCAACTTTCCTCGGGAGTGTATTTTTACCGCCTGGTGTCCGAGCACGCAACACTCTCCAAGAAGATGATACTCCTCAAATAGTCCGGCTCGGCGGCCGAAAAGTCCGGTCGGGCTCATTAAAGTCAATCTTTGTCTCCTAAGTCCACCATTGACTTTTGCCGATATTTTTGCTATATTTCTCCGTAGTCCGCGGGAGTAAATCCCCGGACTAGTTCGGGAGTCTCAGAGAGCTGCGGCATCGGAATGCCCCAGGTTGCGCCGCAGCCGCTCGTTCGTGCCACTGACGGCCATCACAAGACATCAGAATACGCGACGCATAATTGGGAGATGAAAATCTATCCGCAGATCGGATAACCCGGGGCCCATTGAATCGATGAATCGATACTGACCTGGTGGTGAACGACATGCGACGGGACGACCTTGGCGAATTCCAAGGCAGCGAGCGGACGACAGGGAGAAGTGAGTTGCGGCACGGCATATTCCGACTGGCTGCCCGAGTTTCTCTCGCCCTGTGCTTGACTGGCCTTGCGGCCGTCTCGGCGTTCTCCCAGACATACCCGCTGAGAGTTGAACCATCGGGCCGCTTCCTGACGGACAATTCCGGGACGCCGTTTCTGGTCAATGGGGATGCCGCCTATTCAATGATCGCCCAGCTTTCCTTTACGCAGGATAGCGCCTATTTGTCGGACCGGGCCTCGCGCGGCTTCAATGCGATTATTGCCAACTTGATCGAACACCGTTTCTCGGACAGCGCGCCCAACAATCATTACAATATTCCGCCGTTTACCGGGGCCACTTTTACGACACCGAACGAAGCGTACTTTGCCCTGGCGGACTCGATGATCGATCAGGCGGCTGCACTCGGTCTCTGCGTTTTTCTCTATCCCCTCTATCTCGGCAGCGACCCTACTCAGGGATGGCAAAATGAAGTCTCTTCGGCCCCTTATTCGGCGATGGGGGCCTGGGGCCAGTATGTCGGCAATCGGTACAAGAACCGGCCCAACATTGTCTGGGTGATCGGCGGAGATATTGATCCGTCGCCGTGGCGGGGTAAGGTCGATTCCTTTGTCTCGGCGTTGAAAGCGGCCGACAATACTTACCGGAATCGCCCGATCACGGCTTTGGCGCGACGCGGTGGCGCAGCCTCGACGTATTACCCGGAGTCATGGCTCAGCTTGAACGACATTTACGTCTCAATATCAAATCTCATTACTTATTCCGATGCTTCCCGTGTCCTGGTTCCGGCCAGACCGTCGCTGTTGCTCGAAGGGGACTACGAGAACGACAACAACAGCGTAAACGCGCAGGGGTGCCGGCAGCAGGCATACTGGGGGATATTGCGCGGCCAGTGCGGTAATTTCTTCGGCAATTGCCCGATCTGGTCGAGCGGTTCGAGCACCGATCCAGACTGCTCCTTTGCCAACTGGACTTCTGCCTGGTCAAGCGCCGGATCGCAAAGCATGACCTACTTCAAAAATTTGTTTGCTAGCCGCAGTTGGTACACGCTCACGCCGGACACCGGCGGCCTGGTGCTGACTTCAGGACAGAGTTCCGGCAGTGACCTGGCGGTCTGTGCCTCGGCCTCGGACAGCAGCAGTATCCTCGCGTATCTTCCTTCGTCCCGAACAGTCACGATCAATCCGGCCGCCATTTCCGGGGCACAGGTTCACGCGCAATGGTACGATCCGTCGGCCGGCGTCTACTCGGAAATCGGAACAATCAGCAAAACCAGCCAGAGCTTCACTCCTCCCGGCGCCGGTGACTGGGTACTTGTGCTGGACGCGATTGCGACTGCTCCGGCCGCACCATTGCTGAGTGCCCCTGCCAACGGAACTTTCGGAGTCGCCTCCAATGCGGTTGTGAGCTGGCACGCTTCCCGGGGAGCGACCTCTTACCATCTGCAGGTCGCCACTGATTCCCAGTTCTCAACTATCGCGGTCGACCAATCCGCCATTGCCGGGAATTCCTTTGCGGTCTCTGCTCTGAATGCGAACACCGCGTACTTTTGGCATGTCGATGCTTCCAATGCCGCTCGGTACTGGCCCGTATTCAAGCACCTGGGAATTCAAAACCCACATCGGCTGTTGCAGCGGTATGCGGGGGAATGTGAATGGTCTGGGAGTTGTCGACCTGGGGGATCTCTCCGCTCTAGTCAGTTATCTTACCGGAAGCGGATATGTGCTGCCCTGCCGTGATGCGGCAAATGTAAATGGGGTAGGAGTCGTCGATCTGGGGGATCTCTCTGCGCTGGTCAGCTACCTGGTTGGTGCCATGCCTGCTCTTCCCAACTGTCCCTGAAATATACTGCGTCGCGCATCTTTCGCTCGACAGCTTCGCAGAGAAGTATGGGCGGATTAGCGAATTACGATGACCTTGCCGGAAACCTGGGCATCAGCTACATACCACAAATAGGTCCCGGTGGCTACCGGGTGTCCCATTTCATTGGTACCGTCCCAGGTGACATCGGCGCCGGTGAGACCGGACCAATGGCGCACCGGTTCTCCGGAGACCGTCAGGAGCACAAGCTCCGAGCCGGCCGGAAGATCGGTGAAAGTTGCCGCCGGTGCGGCTGATGGGCGAAACGGATTGGGGTAGATGTGGGCTTTCGGCACAACACTAAAAATACCGGTCGGGCTGTTGCTGAATCCGGCGGCACGGGCCCGCCAGTAGTAAATCTCATTAGGGTTCAGGTTGACCGGGACGCGCCATGAAACCACCGTATCGAGCCCCTGAGAGACCAATCCCGAACTTACCAGGCCGACAAAACTCGAGTCCGAGGCTACTTCAAAGGCGTAGCTCGTGCTCGGGTTGGAGCCGATAGCGGTGACGGAAAGCGTGGGATGCGCGCTGGGGACGACCGCATTCAACGGGGGGGACACCAGGTCGGCAATCTGATCGTTAGTGCCCGTATTGATAATCAGGCGGGCCGAACCCTGGGCAACATTGGAGAGCACCGACATATTCGATTTCTGATCAAGCGTTTTAAGGGCGACATAATAATTCAGCCCGCCGACCAGATTCCTGACGGTGCTGGACTGGGAACTCCCCGCCACCAAGGGCAGCGGGGGGTTTGTTACTAACGTAGCTGAATTGAAGTTGGCGTTGGTAATGGCGGCCGTCGAATATCTGATCACATATACAGCCGCCACGCCGGACATACTGTCATTTCCCGGAGCTGTCCAGTGCAGGAGCAGATCTCCATTATTGGAGCCCGGAAGAGCGGACAGGTCGGTCACGCCTGCCGGCGGCGTGATATCGCCGGTGGTCGCTTTGGAGGCGACGTTGGAAAGGCCGGACCAGTTCGGCACACCATCGGCCGTCTTGATCGCGAAGTAGTACGTCGTGCTCATAGCCAGACCGGTGACACTGAACGATTCGGCGCTCCCGGCCACTTTCGGAGTCGGCTCACCACTTACCTGAAGCGCCGAGCCCCAGTTGGCGGTGGTAATCGGAGATGTAGAATACCGAATGTCATACTGACTGGCTGTTCCGGTCATACTGTCGTTTCCGGGGGCGGTCCAGGTTAGCGAGACAAAATTCTGTCCCGAAGTACTCGCCGCCAGGTTGGCGATAGCCGCCGGCGGAATCTGTTCGGCGGTGGTAGCGCGCGAGACCACGTTGGAAAGTCCGGACCAGTTCGGAACCTCGTCCGCCGTCTTCATCGCGAAATAATAGGTTGTCCCGGATCCGAGACCGGTCACGACAAATGTTTCAGCGCTGCCGGCCACTTTGGGGGCAGGCTCGTTGGCTACTTGCGTTGCCGTCGCAAAATTAGCGGCGGTAATGGTCGCGGTCGAGTAGCGAATGTCATAAGTCGTCGCTGTGCCCGAGTTGCCGTCGTCCCCCGGAGCGGTCCAGGACAGCGTCACCGAAGTCGACGTCTCATTCGAGGCGCCGAGATTGGCGATGGTCGACGGAGGAGTAACGTCCCCGAGGGTCGCCTTGGTCACCACATTCGAAAGGCCGGACCAGTTTGGTACAGCGTCCGCCGTCTTGATGGCAAAATAATACGTGGTACTCATGGTCAGTCCATTGACCGTAAACGTTTCGGCGCTCCCGGCTGTCTTCGGAGCCGGGACTCCCGCCACTTGAGTGGCCGAAGAAAAATTCGCCAATGTGATGGGCGCGGTCGAATACCGCAGGTCGTAAGTCGACGCGGTCCCGGTCGTGCTGTCATTTCCGGGAGCGGTCCAGGTGAGGGTGACACCGGTCTGAGTCGCCGAGGGTGCCGCCAGGTTGGCAATTGCGGCGGGCGGGGTGGTCTCTTGAAGGGTGGATTTCTGGATCACGTTTGACAGAACGGACCAGTTGGGTACTTCATCCCCTGTTTTCAAGGCAAAGTAGTATGCCGTGTTCGGGGTCAGACCGGTGACCACGAACGACTCGGCGCTTCCGGCCGGTTTCGGCGCCGGAATTCCCGTGACCTTGGTGGCGCCGGCCCAATTGGCATCGGTAATCACCGAGAGTGAGTATCGTATGTCATAGATGGAGGCCTGTCCGGTCGAGCTGTCGTCGCCAGGGGCGGTCCAGCTGAGCGTGACCGTGGTCGGGGTTGACTCGGCCGCTTTGAGGCCGGCCAGCGCACTCGAAGCAATGATAAGAGCAAGGGCCGCTGCCTGAATCACCATCGAAATTGCCATCGGCAGGGTCCTGCGGGGGGTAGTCATAATGCAGCCTCTCCTTAGTTAGCGTTTTTCCTAAACGCAGATAGTCCCGGTTTATGCTTACAAAAGCCGCGCCCGCTGAGCGGAGAAGAGCAACTGCTTGAACGACAAGGGTCGGAATCACTGAAATGGACTGTTTAGACGATTTTGTAACTTCTTTCCTGTTCAAGAACGGTGAGGATGTTCAAGTCCTTCACAGGAAAATCGGCGCCGGAGAGGTCGCTCGAAACAGAGCGGCAGCTTCGCTTTGAAACAACGTGAACATGGATCGAAGATTGCGCAGGTTTCGCGTCTCGGGATTGAGGGAGGCTGAGCCGATCGTCCGGCTGACGAAACAGGCCTGGATCAGCCCGTGACTGGCTGAGGCTCCGGATTTTTCGTAGGTCGTGATGGCCTCTCGGACCATGATGCGGAGTTTCTCGTCGTCCCAGGGCTTGCTGACGAAAGCGTCGCAGTTGAGAATGGTGGTGGCGATCGGCTGCGGCACCGACTGCGAATTCGTGGCACCGCTGAGCATGATCCGGACGCAGCGCGGGTTCTTGGATTTAACCCGGCTGAGTAATTCGGCGCCCGACATATTGGGCATAGTGTAATCGCTGATGATCACTGAGAAATTCATGGTGTCGATCAATTGCAGCGCGGTCATAACGTCCTGCGCCGTATGAATGACATAGGCTTCGTTGCGCAACGACCGTTGGAGAGCCTTGATCACGTTCGGCTCATCATCGACGATCAGAATCGCGTGCCCCTTGTTTTGTTCAGTCATCGTAAGTCCCTCTCACGCGCGATCGCTGTTCCGAGCCTGGCTGATCAGTCTGGCGGCGTCCAAATGCCAAGTAAGGGATCTGAAGATAATCTGGTGATTCAGGATTCTTCCCCCTCAAGCCGCCACAGCCCGGAACGAACCTCGCTCTAATTCCAAATGTCGGCAATTTTGCCGATAGGTTAACCGGCGTCGGCGGATAATCAGCAGATTCGGGGAAGCTGTTCTCCCAGAGGCATATCGACAATCCGCCAGCTCCCTAGCACGGTCTGCAGAGTGACCATGCCGGGATCGGCCGCTATAACTTCACCCAGAATGCAGGAGTTTTTCCCCAGAGCGTGAGACCTCATGGCGGCCAGAACATGGTCCGCCTTGTCAGGCGCCACGGCTAGGATGAGCTTTCCTTCGTTGGCCACATAGAGCGGGTCAAACCCGAGCACGGCGCAGGCGCCGGCCACTGGCGGCTGGACCGGGATTCGATTCTCGTAGATGCGGATACCGACCTGCGAGCTCGCGGCGAATTCGTTAAGGGTGGCCGCGACGCCCCCGCGGGTTGGATCGCGCATGGCATGCACGGCTCCTGCCCCGGCCGAGATTATTACCTGAACCAACTCATGAAGCGGAGCGGCATCGCTTTCGACCGGCGACTCCAGAGTCAGTCCTTCTCGTTGGGACAGCACGGCGATGCCGTGCTCGGCTATCGTGCCATTGATCAGAAGTTTGTCACCGGCCCGAACGTTGGTGCCGGAGATCATATAGATATGCTCGACCACACCTAACCCGGTGGTGTTGATAAAGAGTTTATCCCCTTTTCCCTTATGCACAACCTTGGTGTCCCCGGTAATTATGGAAACATGGCACCGCTCAGCCGCGCGTTTCATCGAAATCACGATTTCCCGGAGTTTTTCCAGCGAGAACCCTTCTTCGATGATAAACCCGGCGGTAAGAAAGAGCGGTTTGGCGCCACTCATGGCAACATCGTTAATGGTTCCGAATACGGCCAGCTCGCCGATATTTCCGCCCGGATAGAACAGCGGATCGACCACAAATGAATCGGTTGAAACGGCCAGCTTGACGCCGTTGATTTCGACCACCCCCTGATCATCCATTTTGCGCAGGATCGGATTGTCGAAAGCCCAGAGAAACAGATTCCCGATTAGGTCCTGCATCATGCGCCCCCCGGAGCCGTGACCAAGCTGCACGGTGTCATGCGCAGTGATCGGGAGAGGACAGCTGGGAGAAGTCAGATTCAGTGAGAACTGTTTTCATGCGAAGAATATCCTATGACAGCGGCACCGGGCGATATTTGCGGACCGCATAGTACGCGGCGCAGGCTCCTTCGGACGAAACCATGGTCGCCCCGAGCGGCTTTTGCGGAGTGCAGGTGGTGCCGAATTGGCTGCACTCGTGCGGCTTCTTCCGCCCTTGAAGAATCAGGCCGCTGATGCAGTCGGGAGATTCCCGGACGCTGATTTCGCCGAGCCGAAAGACCTGCTCGGCATCGAATCTGAGAAACTCTTTCCGCAAGCGCAGGCCGCTTTTAGGAATCACACCGATCCCGCGCCAGGCACGATCCGAGATTTCGAATATTCTCGCGATCTCGGATTGAGCCGTTACATTTCCTTCCCGCGTGACCACCCTGGGATACATGTTTTCTACCGAGGCGTTGCCGGCTTCCAATTGTCTCACCGCCGCCAGGACTCCGGCGAGAATGTCGAACGGCTCAAAGCCGGTGACAATTATTGGAACATGGAATTGCGCCGCCAACGGTTCGTATTCGTGATATCCCATCACCGTGCAGACATGCCCCGCCGCCAGATACGCATTAACCCGGTTGAACGGGGACTGGAGCAGCGCGGAGATCGCCGGCGGAACGAGCACGTGCGAAACTAATATCGAGAAATTGTCAATTCCCTCGCGTTCGGCCTGGGCCACCAACAGGGCATTGCCGGGAGCGGTGGTTTCGAAACCGACGGCGAAGAACACCACTTTCTTTCCGGGATTCTCGCGGGCTATTTTGAGCGCATCTAACGGGGAATAGACTATTCGGACATCCGCCCCTTCGGATTTGGCCATGAAGAGATCTTTGTGAGAGCCGGGAACGCGCAACATGTCGCCGAAAGAGACGAAAATGACCTCGGGAGTCGAGGCGATCGCGATGGCCTTGTCGATCAGTTCGAGCGGGGTCACACAGACCGGACAGCCCGGGCCGTGCACCAATTCAATCTGTCGACGGCAGGAGTTGATCCAGGCCGTTCTTGACGATGGAATGAGTCTGGCCGCCGCAGATCTCCATGATGACCCATGGGCGGGTTGTAATCCGCGCGATTTCTTCCAGCGCCTGCCTGGCCAGGGCCGGGTCGCGGTATTCATCGATAAACTTCATTGCGCTCGCTCGATCTCGTCAAGCAGGTCAAAAGTCTTCTTCGCCTCGGCTTCATCGATCACGCTCAAGGCAAATCCGGCGTGGACAATAGCATATTCGCCGATTTTGGCCTCGGGAACATAAGCCAGGCATATCTTGACAACAGTGCCGGAGAAATCGACTTTCCCCATGGCCAGGCCATGCTCTTCGAACCGTTCAATGATTTTTCCCGGGACCGCGAGGCACATTCTTTCTTCTCCTACGACAATTCTCCAGCCTTGAGGCCGGCATCCGCGACAGCTATTTGACCCAAAGCCAGCCCGCCATCGTTGGTGGGGACCCGTTCATGGGTGTAAACGGTGAACTTCTCCTCGCGCAACCGCCTGACCATATATTCGAAGAAGAGCAGGTTTTGATATACTCCGCCCGAAAGCGCTGTGCGATCAATGCCGGTTGTCCTCCTCAATTCGCAAACCCGCGCGATCAGCAGTTCGGCCAGAGTTGCGTGGAACCGGGCGCCGATCTTGTCGATTGGTTCGTTGTCTTGCCAATCTCGCACAATCGCTTTGATCAAGACAGCCAGGCTGATCGCTCCGTCGTTGTGGCTGTCCGCCAGAACTTGTTGGTAAGCGTCGTTAGGCCGAGGCTCGCCACTCCGGGCCTCAAGTTCCATGGCAGCCTGAGCCTCGAAAGACACTTCGGAGCGCAACCCGAGCATAGCCGCCACGCCATCGAACAACCGTCCGCAGCTCGAAGTCAACGGGGCGTTAATCCGCCGAGCCATCGCCTGAGTGCACAGCTCTATCTCCGGGCGGCCGACGCCCTGAAGCACCGGAAGATTCAACTCGTCAACGTCGTCCCCGTAGGCGAGGCGAAGATAACTCAGGGCCATGCGCCAGGGTTGCTTGATCGCGGTTTCCCCACCGGGCATCGGAACCGGCTCCAGCCATCCGACCCGTTCGTAGCCGGCGGCATTGCCGCAAAGAATCTCGCCCCCCCAGATCGTACCGTCTGTGCCGTAGCCCGTGCCATCGAGAATGATTCCAAGGCACGGTTCAGCCACTCCGTTCTCGGCCATTACCGAGGCCAGATGGGCGTGATGATGCTGCACCGCAATTTTGGGAAGATTCGCCTGACTCAGTGCCCACTTGGTCGAAAGATATTCCGGGTGAAGATCATAGGCGATGACTTCGGGTTTGAGTTCGAGGATAGCCTCAAGGTGCTCGATGCTGCTCTGAAAGAATTTGAAGGCCGACGGATTATCGAGATCCCCGATATGCTGGCTGAGAAAAACGGCGTTGTCTCGCGACAGACCGAAAGCATTCTTTAGTTCGGCCCCAACCGCCAGAATTCGTTTCACCGTGGGCTTGGAGAGAAACAGCGGCTCCGGCACAAATCCGCGCGATCTTCGAACCAGTCGGCGGTGTCCCGCCATGACCCGCACGATGGAATCATCGCACCGTTGGAGAATTTCTCGGTCGTGAAGCAGAAAATAGTCGGCCAGGTGTTGCAGGCGATCCATGGCTTCATCGTTGCCGATCGCAATCGGTTCCTCGGAGAAATTCCCGCTGGTCATTACCAGCAGGTCGAGTTCACCGGCCAGCAAGAGATGATGCAGGGGAGTATACGGCAGCATAAACCCGAGGCTGTGCTGATTGGGCGCGACCTCGTCGGGAAGTGAGCCCGAGCTATTCTTTTTCAATAGGACAATCGGCCGGGTCCGGTGAAGGAGTGCGGCTTCGTCCTCTTCGGAAACGAGACAGTGCGCCCGGATCGTCTCAATGTCCCGCGCCATGAGGGCGAAAGGTTTTTCCGCCCGCCCTTTGCGTTTACGCAGTTCGCAGAGCGCCGTCTCGTTGCCGGGGATCAACGGCCAGGTGAAAGCCGCCCACTCCGCGAACGGCGAGAATCCTGCCTTCATGCAGCAGTCGAATCGTTTCGCCAATCGGATCGTCCGTTTCCAATTCCTTTCCGTTTTGCCGGAGAGTGACCCTGGGTCCGCATACGGGGCAGGCATTCGGCTGGGCATGAAAACGGCGGTTGGACGGATTATCGTACTCACGCTGACAGTCAGGGCACATCGGAAAGATCTTCATCGAAGTATTGGGCCGGTCGTACGGGATTTGTTCGACAATTGTGTAGCGCGGACCGCAATTGGTGCAATTGATAAACGGATAGCGATAGCGCCGATCCTTTGGGTCAAAAAGCTCCTTCAGACAATCATCGCAGGTGGCAAGGTCCGCAGAGACCAGGGCGCTGGCAGTCTCACCATGCTCACTGGCCAGAATCACAAATCCTGTTTCGAACGTTGCCGGAACTTCCTCGATCTCGCACCGGGTGATCATGGCAATTGCCGGCAGTTCGGTGACGAGCTGCTCGCGGAATGCTTTGAGACCTCGACATCCCCTTCGATTTCGATCGAAACGCCGTTGCTGCTGTTGCTGACATGGCCGGCAAGGTTCAGCGATGTCGCCAGGCGATAAACAAAGGGTCGGAAACCAACTCCTTGGACCAGGCCATTGACGCGGTAACGATGCCGTTCCTTTGCGGCCGAAGATGTTCCGGTTGTTGTTTTCACGAAATCAAGCCCGCTTCTTTTCGTTGACGGCTGATTTGAGCCAGGCCAACCACTGATCCAGCCCCTGACCGGTACGGCACGAGAGTTCGAAAATCTTCAGCTGGCCATTGATGCTCAGCGCATTCTTTTTGACCGTCTCCATGTCAAAGTCAGAACTTCCCAGGAGATCGATCTTGTTGATGACCATAACCGATGACCGGCGGAACATGCCGGGATATTTAAGCGGCTTGTCGTCTCCTTCGGTAGTGCTGATCAAGACGACTTTCATATCCTCGCCGAGATCATAACTCGAGGGACAGACCAGATTCCCGACGTTTTCGACAAATAGAATATCCAGTTTGGAAAGATCGAATTCCGCAATCGCCTTGGTCACCATGCGGGCATCGAGATGACAAGTCCCGCCGGTGACAATCGGCTTGACGATTTTCCCTCCGGCTTTCTCCAGGCGACGGGCATCGTTGTCCGTCTGCACATCCCCGGCGACCAGGGCCAGACGAAGTTCATTGTTCAGAGCTCCCAGGGTCTTCTCCAGCAGGCTGGTTTTTCCCGATCCGGGAGAACTGACCAAATTGAGGGCTAGTACTTTGCTCGCTTTCAAGCGAGTGCGAATCTCGGCCGCTAATTTATCATTCTCGGAGAGGACTTTCTGTTCTACGGCTACGCGTTCAGTCATATATTTTCTTTCATGGAGGAAGGCAGAGCCGGCATCTCGGAGCCTTCTTCCTCAATTTCAAGATAGGCGATGTCCAGTTCAGTTCCCTGGAGCAAAGTCACTTTGCTGCTTCCGCAGGTCTGGCAGGCAAAATGAAACTGCTCGACTTCGCTGGTCTTGCCGCAGGTTTCACATTTGATTTTGATTGGGACCGATTCGATTTCCAGCCGTGCGCCAGCAAGCGGCGACTCTTTGGTGATTACTTCGAATCCAAACCTAAGCGCCTCGTGATCGACATCGGTCATGGCGCCGATTTTGAGGGCGATGACCGAGACTTGCCGATACCCGCGAGACTTCATCTCGTGTTCGACAATCTCAACAATGTTGGTCGCAATTCCCAGTTCATGCATAAACTTACCTTCGGCTCCCGCGTCAGGAGCCTGAGTAATATAACAGAATTTCCGGGGGATTAGGGCAAAGAGGTTAACTCACTGCCGGGGAACCCATTATAAGACGGACTTGGGCGCAGTCGCTCAGTGCGGCGAATTCGAAGGCCGGGCACCATTCAGCACAATCGCGAGCATCTCAGCGAAATCAGTCACCGTCAGCTGACCATCGCCATCGATATCCGCCTGCGGGATCACCTGGGCAGGGTTCGGTCCAAACGCGACCAGCCCTTTGGTTAGGTAATTCAAATACACCGTCAGATCGGCGACTTCAAAGGAATGGCCGTTTAGATTCAGATCTCCGTTGCAGATTTCCGCTCCGGTGCAGGCGAGGTCGAACCCGCCGTTGATCGCAGCCAGACTAGGGTCAAAGTGCTTTGTCACTGACGAATCACACAGGCTCCCAGGGGCGCCGAATCCGGGAAACGAAGCGTTCAGTGGCGTCGGAACGGGGGACCCTTCACGTACTTGACTCGCGGCATACAGGGTGTCGCCGGTCATGGAGTAGAAAACATTATCGCGGCAGTCTCGCCAATAGAACCGAAGCGGCAGGAACGCGCACTGATTGCGGTGATCCGAAGTCGCCAGTATAAAATTGAGATTCACGAGCTCCATCGGGCCCGCCGAATTGTAACAGGTGGCAACGTGCCCCGCCGAGAGAGAAGCAAATCCATTGATTTCGAGAATGGCCGTTACATGACTCCCGCCAAACGGCAACTGCGCTATCGATGACGGGTGGGACAACCTCCAACTGAGATATTCCCACTGGCACCCGGTCATGAAAGCACCAGGCTTGACCTGGAGCAGGCTGAGTTGGGTTTCTTCGATTCCCAAAGCGAGGCGGAACCCACTGATAGGGGCGGCAAGCCCACTGACTGAAATCGAAGCGGAATCCTGCGTGTCAGTGCAGTAAACGTACGAATGTGTCCTGGTCGTGATCTGCAGATCAGCGGCCTGAATGGCAACACCCAGACCGGCCAGGATTACAGCCATGGCACCAAGTATTCGAATGAATCGAGGCATATCAGCCTCCCGCGAAGTAGTTTAGGTAAGTGTGCAGTTGAGCGCTTCAAATATACCAAGTGGTCGATTTTCATGCAAGGAGGAATTGGGATGTGCGGCAACGGTCGGATAGACAATCTCGACTTAATTGATCCCTGAAACCTTCCGCCCCAATTCCGGTTTTACTCCTTAGCATAACCAAACCCCAGGTAACCTCAGGAGAGAGTTTCGTATGACCAGAAAATCGTTTACCGCTTTGCTTGGCGCGGTGGCGGTAACGGCCGCCCTGGCGCTGGCCGATGACCAGCCGGCCGATTCCACCAAACCGGCCGCGATGTCAATGCCGACTGCACAAACCGCCTCAGTCACGTCAAAAGCTTCCAAAGGAGCAGCCACCATGGAGAAAGTGGATTATCTGAAAATTCCGTTCAAGACCATCACCGGCAACGATTCAACTCTGTCAGCCTTCAAAGGGAAAGTCGTCCTGGTCGTGAATACCGCCAGCGAGTGTGGATTTACGCCGCAATACGAAGGGCTCGAAAACCTGTACAACAAATACAAAGACAAAGGTCTGGTCGTCGTCGGCTTTCCGGCCAACAATTTCGGCCAGCAGGAGCCCGGGACCAACGAACAAATCGCCAAATTCTGTTCGACCAAGTACAGCGTGACGTTTCCGATGATGGCCAAAGTGAGTGTCAAAGGAACCGATAAGCATCCGCTTTTCCAGTACCTGACCGAGCAGTCCCCGATTCCGGGGGAGATCAAATGGAATTTCAGCAAATTCCTTCTGGACAAGAACGGCAAGCTGGTGGCGCGGTACATGTCTGAAATTACGCCGCTTGATAGCGGGTTGACTTCCCGCATTGAATCTCTATTTTAGATGCTTCGCCTGAGGCGCACAGCATCAAACCATAGGACCGGCAGCGTCATGGGCGGCAAATCGAGACGCGCATATGTATCGCCTCTTTGTAGCCATCGACCTGCCTCCTCAGATCAAAGATCAATTGCGCCGGATGAGCGGCGGGGTGCCGGGAGCGCACTGGCTCGAAGCGCCCCAGATGCATTTGACGCTCCGGTTTATCGGCGAAGTTGACGGCGGGGTTTTCCAGGATGCGCTCGATGCTCTCCGCGAAGTAAGATCCGATCCGTTCGAGCTGACCCTCAAGGGGATGGGGCACTTTCCCCCGCGCAAGAAGCCGGAGCAGATTTGGGCAGGGGTCGTCCCCAACGAATCGCTGACCATCCTGCATAATCGCGTCGACTCGGCCCTGGTGCGGGCCGGGATGCCCAAAGATAGTCGCAAGTTCACTCCCCATGTCACCCTCGCTCATATGCGGGCCACCCGGGAGAGTCGAGTAGCAGGCTTCATCGCCGAATATAATCTCTATCAATCCGAACCGTTTCCGGTGACGGAATTTCAGTTGTTTTCAAGCGTGCTGTCCTCGCATGGCGCGCTGCACGAAATCGAGGCCGTCTATCCGCTGAACGGAAAAGGGCTGGAACAGCCGTGAAAAGTTATCGTAAAGAACTCTGGTTCAATGTTCCGGCGCGGCGCGGGTTTGTCAACATCACGCCCGAAGTCCGCGCGGCCGTCAAGGAAAGCGGTGTGCGCGAAGGGTTGGTCCTGGTGAATGCCATGCATATCACGGCATCGGTCTTCATCAACGATGACGAGCACGGGCTGCACCAGGATTACGACAAATGGCTGGAGAAGCTGGCGCCGCACGAACCGGTCGCGCAGTATCGTCACAACGACACCGGCGAAGACAATGCCGACGCCCACATGAAACGCCAAATAATGGGGCGCGAGGTGACCGTCGCGATTACCAACGGCGAGCTTGATTTCGGGCCGTGGGAGCAGATCTTCTACGGTGAATTCGATGGCCGCCGGCGCAAACGGGCCTTGATCAAAGTCATCGGAGAATGAGCTTTCATCAAATATAACGTGAAGAAGGGTTAACACCATGAACGGGAAGAGACTTGCAGGGCTGCTGTTGGTTCTGATGGCCGTGGCGGCGCTGATGCTGCCGGCGATCGCGCTCACTCAGCCGAAACCGCCGGTGGCGAAGATCGTGCCGAAAATCGATTCAGCTTTTGGCGATGTCCGCGTCGACAACTATTTCTGGATTCGGGACAAGGAAAATCCGGACGTAATGACTTATCTGAAAGCGGAAAACGCCTACACCGATTCGATCATGAAGCCGACCGAGCCGCTCCAGACAAAACTCTATAATGAGATTCTCGGCCGGATCAAAGAGACCGACCTGTCGGTCCCGGACAAGCATAAGGAGTACTACTACTATTCGCGAACGGAAAAAGGAAAGAACTATTCCATTTTCTGCCGCAGAAAAGGGAGTCTGGACGCCCCCGAAGAAGTAATCCTCGACATGAACAAAATGGCCGCGGGGAAGAAATTCGTGTCGCTCGGGGCATTTGACCTCAGCCCGGACCAGACCATGCTGGCGTTTTCCACCGACACCATGGGGAATGAACGGTACAATCTCCAGGTCAAGAATCTCGCCACAGGAGCGATCCTTCCGGACGCCATCACCAACACCGATCCGTCGATTGCCTGGGGAAACGACAACAAGACCTTGTTCTATATCACCCGCGACGAGGATGCCAACCGTCCGTTCAAGCTCTGGCGCCATACTTTGGGAAGCGATGCCAAGAGCGATCCCCTCGTGTATCACGAGAAAGACAGCGCCTTCTCGGTCGGCATTTCCCGCACGCGCAGCGATGCGTATCTCCTCATGGCCACCACCAGTCTTACTACCGCGGAATACTGGTATCTGGATGCCAACAATCCGGCGGGAGAATTCAAATTGATCGAGGCGCGCCGTCCCGATGTTCTGTACCAGGTTGAACAGCACGGCGACAACTTCGTGATTCTGACCAACGACGGAGCCAGGAATTTCAAGCTCGTCCAGGCTCCGGTCTCCTCACCGGGTAGAGCGAACTGGAAAGAGATTCTTCCGTACAGCGATTCAGTTTACATCGATGGGTTCGATGTCTTCGCCGACTGGCTGGTGACCTACGAACGAATCAAGGGGCTGCAGCAAACGCTGGTCATGAACTGGAAAACCGGGGACAAACACTTTATCGAATTCCCGGAACCGGTGTACTCGACCATGATGGGAACGAACATCGACTATAAGACTGACGTACTGCGGTTCGGATATATGTCGATGGTCACTCCCCGTTCAATCTACGACTACAACATGGCGACCAAGAAACGGGAGCTCAAGAAGCAGACGGAAGTGCTCGGCGGCTACGATCCCAAGCAATATGTGCAGGAACGGGCCTTTGCCAAAGCCGACGATGGCGCGCTGGTCCCGATTTCTATCGTGTACAAGAAGGGGATGGTCAAGAACGGCAACAATCCGCTCTGGCTCTACGGCTACGGTGCTTACGGCATAACGTCCGATCCGTATTTCTCTTCGGCCCGTCTTTCCCTCCTGGATAGAGGCTTCATCTTCGCCGTGGCTCACATCCGGGGCGGTTCAGAGATGGGACGCCAGTGGTACGAAGACGGCAAGGAGATGCACAAGAAGAACACGTTCACCGACTACATCGCCTGCGGCGATTATCTGGTCAAGGAAAAGTACACGTCGCCGTCCAAACTTGTGGCCAACGGCGGCAGCGCGGGTGGACTGCTTATGGGCGCTGTGACCAATATGCGTCCCGATCTTTTCAAGATCGTAGTGGCCGAAGTTCCCTTTGTCGATCTGATGAACACCGAACTTGACCCGACTCTGCCGCTCACGGTCGAGGAATGGGAAGAGTGGGGGAATCCAAATCGCGAGGCGGACTACAAGTACATGCGGAGCTATTCCCCGTATGACAATGTCACCGCCAAGGCGTATCCGAATATGCTGATCGAAGGGGGTCTGAACGACACCCGCGTCAGCTATTGGGAACCGACCAAGTGGACCGCCAAACTTCGCGCCCTCAAAACTGACTCCAATCGGCTTCTCTTGAAAATCGAGATGGGCTCGGGACACGCCGGTGTCTCCGGCCGGTACGACCAGATCAAGCGGGTTGCCTTCGAGTATGCCTATGTGCTGGATGTATTGGGAATGAAGGAATAATTCCGGGGGAAAGCGAAGCAGATATCAATTATGACAAAGGCCGTTTGGCGAGCGCCGGACGGCCTTTCGTTATCCTGGGGCCAATCCTAGTTTCTCTTGGCAAACGCCAGTTTCGCCCCCATCGCCACAAAGACCGATCCGGTGAACCATTTCTGGCCCTTCCAGAACCCCGGATGCTGTTCCAGCCAAGTGGCTGCCTGTCCAAAAAAAGCCGCCACAATCAATAGAACAGTAGTTCCCGAAATATCGAACATGATCCCGAGCATCGCGATCTGCGCCGTCACCGAGCCATGCTCGGCATGCACGAACTGCGGAAGGAACGAGAGAAAGAACAGCGCCACTTTGGGATTAAGGGCATTGGTGATCACTCCCTGCCAGAACATTTTCTTGGGGGAATCCTGATAGCTGATCTTCGCCAGTGCCGGGCCGCTCTTAGTCAGAAGAGTCCGGATTCCCAGGTAGATAAGATACCCGGCTCCCAAAAGTTTGATGGTCGTGAAAGCGACTGCCGAGTACGAGATGATGGCCGAGATTCCAAGCGTCGCCGCCAGAATATGAACAAAACAGCCGGCTCCGATTCCGAACGCCGAGGCCATTCCGGCTTTCCGCCCCTGACCGATGCTTCGGGTAGCGACATACAGCATGTCGGGACCAGGGGTCAGATTGAGGGCGAGGGTGGCCCCCATGAAAAGGGCAAGTTGCGGGAGTTCAAACATAACGGTTTTACGAAGAACGTCTTATTGAGTTTCAGACTGCCAAAGACGTCAGACGAACACTGGACAGTCTTAAACGAGCTTTGATTTCAAAATGTCATGCAGATGGATCACGCCGACCAGTCGCCCGTGGGAGTCAACAGTTGCCAGCTGGGTGATGGCGTGCTTCTCCATCAGATTCAGCGCGGCATCGAGAATCGCGTTCTCCGAGATCGTCTTGGGATTCTTGTACATGACCTCGACTGCCGTCAGGGAATAGAAATCCGGCTTCCTTTCAATCAATCTCCGAAGATCCCCGTCGGTGAACACGCCGGCAATTTTACCGTTGGCATCGGTGGAAAAAACGCATCCCAGCCGTTTGCGGGTCATTTCGAGGAGCATCTCGGTCACCGTGTCGCCCGGTTTAACCAGCGGCAGCGCCTCGCCGGTGTGATGGAGTTCCGACACTCTCTTGAGCAAACGCTGCCCGATAAATCCGGCCGGATGAAACTCGGCAAATTCCGAGAGTGAGAAATTGCGCGCTTTCAGCAGTGCCAGAGCCAGGGCATCCCCCATCACGAGGGCGGCGGTGGAAGAGGAGGTCGGCATGATATTGTTCGGGCAGGCTTCCTCGCTGACAGCGCAATCCAGATAGACGTCTGCTTTCTGGTGCAACGGCGAACCGTGTGTCCCGCCCAGCGCCACGATCTTTACACCAAGCCGGTTGGCCGCCGCGATCACCATTTCAATTTCACCTAGTTGCCCTGATTTGGAGACCAACAGGAGAATATCATCCGGGCGCATGAGTCCCAGATCACCGTGAACCGCTTCGGCCGGATGAAGGAAAAACGATGAAATGCCGGTGGAGTTGAATGTGGCGGCAATTTTCCGCGCTACAATCCCTGATTTCCCGAGTCCGGAGACAATCACCCGCCCCTTGCAATTCAGTATAGTCTCGACCGCCTGATCGAAACTGTCATCCAGACGCTCCGCCATGGCGGCGACCGCCGCCGCTTCCTGCCGGATAACTTCCTGTGCGTACTTCTTCAGGTCCATATGATTAAGAAATGAAGTCGCTCGGATCTTTGCCGACCGCTTCAAAATAGCATTCCAGAACTTCGCGCACCGCCCCTTTGCCACCCCGGTTTTCGGTCACGTATTGCACGACTGCCTGGTACCCGGCAGCAGCGCCGTGAACCGCGATCGGCAGCCCGACCTTCTTACCGATGGAAATATCCAAAAGTTCGTCGCCGACATAGGCAACTTCGGAATAGTCAATTCCGAGTTCTTTCAAGAGCGGCTCGATCTGGGAAGGTTTATCTGCTTTCCCCTGCATGACATATTTGACTCCGAGTTCTTTCATCCTCGTGTCGGTGGCGGGAGAATAGCGACCGGAGACGATCGCAATCGGCAGGCCGCTGCGCATCGCCAGTTTCATATAGAAGCCATCGGCGATATTGAACCGTTTGAGCTCAAGTCCGTCGGGACCAAGATACAATGAGTTGTCCGTGAGCACGCCGTCCACGTCGAGCGCCAAAAGCCTGATGGTCTTGAGTCGTGCCACGAATTGCGTTCGGGTGAGCATGCTATCGCTTTCCCAAAGCCTCTCGGATTTTCACAACTTCCTCGAGCAGCCTGCCCATCTCCGCCAGCGGCAACATGGCTCCGGCATCGGAGAGCGCCTTGGATGGTTCCGGGTGAGTCTCAACAAAGAGACCGTCTATTCCCACAGCCGCCGCCGCGCGGGACATGGGAATGATATACTCCGGCTGGCCCCCTGAGATACCGCCGCCGGCTCCGGGAAGTTGCAGCGAATGGGTGGAATCGAAAACCACGCGGTGCCTGGTCTCTTTCATAATCAATAGCGAGCGAAAGTCCACGACCAAATTCCGGTATCCAAAAGTTGTCCCACGCTCGGTCAGCATGACTTTGGGCGTGCCCGCTTTCTCCGCGATGCGAGCCATGTCCTCAGGGGCCAGAAACTGTCCTTTCTTGATATTCACCCATTTGCCGGTCTTTCCGGCTTTCACCACAAGGTCTGTCTGGCGGCAGAGAAATGCCGGAATCTGAATGATGTCGGCCACTTGAGCCACGGCGTCGACTTCGATCGTCTCGTGGACATCGGTAAGAATCGGGAGGTCAAATTCCTTGCGGACCTTGGCCAGGACGGCGAGCCCTTCATCGAATCCGGGACCAGTGTACGATGACAGCGAGAGCCGGTTGGCTTTCTTGTACGAAGCTTTGAAAACGAACGGCAGGTCAAAGCCGGCAGCCAGTTTCCTGACCTGTTCGGCAACCTGAAAACAGAGTTTTTCCGACTCGACCACGCATGGTCCGGCAATGAGGAAGAAATCCCCGTGTTCAATTCGAGCCAGGGTACTGGAAATCATGACCTGAAATATAAACGACCGGTCCGCAAAAGACAGCGTTTATTGGCTGGCGTCCGGGTCCTTCATTTTGCGGAAGTGCCATTTGACCCGGTCGCCGTTGTGCGTTAGATACTTGTCGCTGGCTATATTGGGAGTGGTGTCATTCACGGAGTAAATCCAGAAGAGGTTTTGGGTTCCATCCAAAGAATCGATCTGTTGGACGAAAGAACCTTCAACCGTCGACCACGACTTGACCTGATGCGACTGTTTCAGCAGATCGAGCACACTCACCGAATCACGGCCGACCAGTTCGATGACAAGGCTGTCCTGGGCTTTCGATCCGTTCTCGGACGCGCCGCTCTTGGCGGAGGTTCCTTTCTTGCCGTCGCATGATCCTATCACCAGTAACGCGGAGACCGCGGCAGCAAAAAAGATGACTTTGAATAGATGATTCATAGGCTCCGGTAGTCTCGACTGCTTTAAGTTCACGGCCAATCAGGCGAGTTTTGATCGTGGGCGCAAGTCCGTTTTAGAGGCTGGGCCGGTTCTGCTTGAGAGTTTGACATTGCGGCCGGTTTTACTGATGCCGTATATTCCGCCGGAGAGCACGAATCTTAAGCGTCAGGACGGAGTGTCATGCTGACCGGACCCATAATCAACAAAGCCTGGGAAATCACCAAGCATTACAAATCGCTTTGGGTACTTGGGGCCTTTGCCGGAAGCATGCCGACCTGGGTCTTCCAATGGGATACCGGCAAACAGCAAACGCTGGGCTCCTCCGGACTCTTCACCGGATCGCTTGGAACTTCCATTGCCCTGGTGATGGCACTGCTCGTTCTGGGACTAGTGTTCGCCATTCTATACCTGATCTGTTCGGCCGGGCTGATCGATGCGGTCAACCGCATTGCCCGGGGAGGGCTGTACAAACTCGGGACATCGTTCTCCATCGGTCTGGATTACTTCTGGCGCTTTCTCGGCATCTTCATACTCTATCTCTTTGCTTTTATCGTTTTGCTTCTGGCCCTGGCGATACCGGGCACCATTTGCTTTCTGATCGGTACGATCCTTGGAATTCTGTCTCTGCTCGTCCTGATTCCGGCCGGTATTGTCGGATTCTTTGTCATCTACTCCGTCTATGAGTTGACCCGCCGGGCAGTAGTTACCCGAAATGTCGGAATCGGCGATGCGGTCGAAGAGGCCTGGTACCTGTTCCGACATAACCTCGCGACGAACGCCATTTTTGCCCTGGTAGTGTTTGGGTTGAGCCTGCTTATCGGCCTGGCTTTTGAGGTATTTTGGGGGCGCTCGCCGCACCGTTTGTGGCGCTCGCGTTTATTCCACCGGCTCCGGTCGGACTCATTCTCGCCCTGATTCTGGGCATTCCGGTTCTGTTCCTGGTCCTGATTTTATTCAACGGGATTTTTGGCACTTTCATGAGCGCGATCTACACCCTGTTCTATTTCGAACTGCTCCAGCCCGGACAGCCGATCACCGCCGCCTATCCCGGTCAGCCGCCGGTATTATGAAAGATCATTCGAAGATGCGAATATTCGCGCGCCTTCTTTTCTCCCTTGGTGTGATATTTCTCACACTTGACTCGCTGGCTGCTGCCCAGTCCACTCCGACGGACAGCCTTAAGGGACCGGAACTTCCCGGGACCGTCATCAATGACAAAGCGGTCTCACTGCAGACCAGCATCTACCCCACCGTCTATCTCGATTCGACCGCTACCACCGACATGAAATGGCTAATTGCCAACGACACGGATCTGGTGCGATTCTGGCATCTCAATGGCGACTCTATTCTCGGCGCCCTGTCATTGTTCTCCGGCGTGACCTGGTCAGACGAGACGCTCACGCTCTATTTCGTCCGTTACTATCCGAGCCTGGGGTCGGCCGAGCCTATTATTCTCCCGATCAACGGCATAAAGATCGGTCCGGTGACCGAAGCGGTGCCGCGCGGGGCAGTCACACAATTCAATCTCATCTTTCTGCTGGCTCAGCGAATTCTCCAGGAGGGGGCGGTGATCGGCACAACCTCCGCGCCGATTCTGTCGACCCACCCGCTCATGAACCCCGGACCGTATTTTCGCGACAATCTGGCTTTAGTTCTCGCCGTATTCGGTGGCTCAAAAGATCATAGGGAATGACTCGACCCGGATCGCCTACAATTCCCCCTTCCTGAAGAAGCGAATGCCCGGGCATGACCTGTTCGAACGGTTCTTCAAAGACAAATGGACACTCATGGCGGACAAGCCGCTCACGCTGTATCTCACCGAAGAAGAGCCGGACTCCAAGGTAGTGACTTCGGCTTATTCCATGGCCGCCAACCCGGCCAGTCCGGTCACGCCAAGGAGAGTTTCAATTGAAGGCTTGCCGGAAAAGGGGCAGTTGGGTTTTTCGATCCGGCTCAATAATGCGAACCAACTGGTGGTTGATAATCTGGATACAACCCGCATTGCCTATCAGGCGGGCTTGCGCCAGGGGGATATCATCCGGACGGTCAATGGCCAGCGCCCCAAGTCGCACCGCGATCTGATTGAGGACATTCTGGACAACTTGGAAAGCGGCGCCACTATTCAGGTAACGCGCAACGACAAGGCCGAGACCGTTTATCTTCGAGCCAAATCGTAATCTGACCGGCCCCGCGCAAGAACTGTATAGAGAATTCCTTCGGGGGGGGATGCTACTTTCGAAGATAGGTCAGCGCCGTTCTCTGCACTCGCCCATTACTCGCCAAAAAAGATGAGATCTGCAGATCGAACGGCTTCCCCTTGAGATCGCTGGTATCCCCGCCCGCCTCAGCGATAATCCGCACAAACGGAGCAATATCCATCGGCTTGATTTGTCCCTCGACCACCAATTCAAGCTTCCCGGAGGCGAGCAAATGGTACGCCCAGAGATCACCGAACGACCGTGCCCGCTTGCAGCCGCCGATCAGTTTCAGCATCCGCCGTTCGAGCCCACCCGTCTTGAACGAGGACAACGAACTGTAACTGATCATGCTCTGGTTGAGCTCTCTGACCGCTGAGACCCGGACTCCGGAGCCGTTCAAATAGGCGCCTTTCCCTTTTTCGGCCCAGAGCAATTCGTTCATCAGCGGAACATTGGAGATCCCTAGAATCACTTCATCATAATGCATCAACGCCAGCAGGTTTCCCCAGAGCGGAATTTGCGCGACATAGTTCTTGGTGCCGTCGATCGGATCGATCAACCAGAGATACTCGCTACGCTCCTCAGTGCGGCCGAATTCTTCGCCGTAAAAGGAATGTCCGGGGAATCTTTTCCTGATGGTCGCGATAATCGCCTTCTCGGACAACTTGTCCGCGATCGTGACCGGGGAGCCGTCCGCCTTGGACTCTACCGCAGGGCTTCGTCGGTAATGATGAAGCGTAATTTTCTCAGCTTCTTTGATGGCGGCAAAGGCGGTATCGAGAATCTTCGACATCTACGGGACTCCGTTGAACTGTGCGAACAAGGATACCGCGAATGAGGCGCCCGGTCAAGCTTTAGACTCGAATCAGCATGGATTCAGAGCAGAACCCCGGGCCAAGAGCGGAGATGAGGCCAAACCCCTTGCGGTCGGCAACATGCTGTTGCAGGAATCGCTCCAGCACAAACAGGACGGTCACCGAGGACATATTTCCGTAATCCCGCAAAATCTCCGTGGCGAGGCAGAGCTGGCCGTCATGCAGACTCAGCGCATGTTGATAGGCCTCGATCACTTTTCTTCCGCCGGGGTGGAAGATAAAGGCGGAAATATCCGGGAGGGTCAGATGGTGTTCGGATAAGAACTCGCCGAAGTCGTGGGCCGAGTGGGTCGCCACGATATCCGGAATTCTTTGGGCAAAAACGACCTGCAATCCGTGCGACACGACATTCCAGCCCATGACATCAAGCGAATCCGGGTAAAAGCGGGAGCGGGAGGCGATAATCTCGAGTCCAGCCGCTTCGACTTCGTCTCCGGTCACAAGAACTGCCGCCGCCCCTTCGCCAAAGAGCGCCGAGGCAACCAGATTGCTTTTGGAAAAGTCGTCCGCCATAAAGGTCAAGCCGCACAGCTCGGCGGCAATTAAGAGCACCCGTTCTTTGGGATGTCCCAGAACATGATGATAGGCGTGCGACAAGCCGGCCACGCCTCCAGCACAGCCGAGCCCCCAGATTGGCGTTCGACGGATTGTATGGCGCAGCCCCAGGCGATTGATCAAGCGGGCATCGATCGAAGGAGTCGCGAGGCCGGTGGTATTGACATAAATGATGTAATCGATATCGTGCGGTTGAAGCTTCTGATCCTCAAACAACCGTCGGGCGGCCTGCTCGCCGAGAGCGGTGGCTGATTTGATATAGGCCTCGTTCTTTTCGGCCAAATCGTGCGAAGTGAGAAACCATTCCATAGGCTGAGAGAAATACCGGCTCGCGATGCCGGAATTGTTGAAGATCGACAAGAGCCGCTCGGTCTCTCCAAAACGCCGGCTGAAATGCTTGCCGACAAAGAACTGAGCGTTGATTTGATCGACTTTGTGAGGAGGAACTGCTGTTCTAACGCCGCAAATTTTGGGCATTCCGGGATTGACTTTCGAATTAGATGTTCATCACGCGCTCTCTTGGTACAACACTTGAATCCACGATTGGTTCTATCTCTTAACGACCGTCACTTCTCCCGCCGAGACAATCCGGCGCTTCCCCTCGCAGTCGAGCACCAGGGCCCCGTCAGCCGTGATATCGATCGCGATTCCTTGAACGCGGTGCCCGGCTGAATCGAGCGTAACTTCCTGCCCCAGAAGCGACGAGTATTTCTTCAACCGGGAGTGTGACCGTTTGAGTCCATCTTTCTGGTAGCCCAGATATTCCCGCTCGAACCGGTGAAGGAACTCCCGGAGCAGCTCCGGACGGTTCACGACGCGCCGTCCCGCTATTCGAAGCGAGGTCGCCCGGTCGCGAAGATCCTCCGGGAAATCATCCCGTTTCTGATTGGCGTTGATCCCGACTCCGACGATGACGTAATTTATTTGGCCGCGCTCGGCGTTCAATTCGGTCAAAATTCCTGCTACCTTGCGGCCTGAAATGAGTACGTCGTTGGGCCACTTGATGGCTACCACTTTAGGGAATCGCGCGGCCAGCGTATCGGCCAGCGCCAGGGCGGTCAGCACCGATATTCCGGGTGCCCGCTCCGGCGGGATTGCAGGACGAAGGACGATCGATACATAAATGCCGGTTCCCGGCGGGGAATGCCAGTGCCGGCCCAGCCGTCCGCGCCCCTTGGTTTGCTCCTCTGATGTCACCAGAGTTCCTTCGGGAGCGCCATGTTCTGCCAGATCGGCGGCCAGATCGTTGGTCGATTTGAGCGAGCGGTAGGAGTGAATCTGCGAGCCAAAGATTTTACTCTTCAGGCCAAACTGAATCTCGGTCCCAGAGAGCAAATCCGGCGCTTCGATAAACCTGACGTTCTCATCCTGCTGTTCCAGTCTATATCCCCACGAAACGATTGTGTCCAAAGCCAACCGAACGGCCGCAGTATCGGTATGAAAATGTCGGGCCAGAGCACTGAGAGAACTGGCCCGCTTGGATTTGCGAATCAAGCCGAGGACCGCATCGGGAAGTGCAAACTGCTCGGCGGCAGCTGCCGCGATATCAGTTGATCTGGATTTGGACCGGATGACCATAGCGTTGCGCAAGGTACCGGTAAGACCGGCCCCGGTAAACCGGAAATCTACGACCGGGAGGGCACAAAAAAAGGCGCCGCCACGGGAGGGATGGCGGCGCGGTACGAAGGACTCACACGAGAAGGAGAAGGGGTTTTGCCGTGAGGTGTTGGCTCGACCCTTAATTCTCTACGGAGCTTCCCTGCTGTCCCTGGGGGGTCGGAACCGGCGGGCGGCCGGAATAGACGACTTTGAGCCGCGGCAGACCGATCTGCCGTCGGAGAACATCGATATAATCCGTAATCAGACGATACTTGTTGCTCGGAAAAGCCGAATGCTGGATCGCGTCAAAAATCTGCTGTTTGGTTTTGTAGATTTTCCAGATTTCGGAGTAAATATCTTGATCCAGTTTTTCCAGCACCGGCAGGTAGGCGCCGTGAGGGGCGGTGCTGTCGAGTCGGAGCGCCTCGGATTCGGTTTGATGGTAGTATTGCTCGAATTGCGCCAGCGCCATGCCGGTCGAATCTATGTCTTGTCTTACGATGTTGAGCATGGAGAACTCGTATCGGCTCGCCTTGCCGTCGTCCCCTTTGAGGACCGCGTCGTACCAGAGGTCGATCGCGTAGGAAAGTTTCTCCGGCGCCAGGCCGCTGTAGTAATACTCTTTGAGGTTTTCGGGAATGTTGGTCGCGGTCGGAGAATCGGCCAGCGGTTTCGGGTCGGCGGCATAGATTGCCCCGGCGAGTCCTAGCACGCTGAGCGCGATTGTGAACGACTTGAGTCTCCGTATCATACCGTCTCCTTCGCGAACATTTTTCCCACCCAAGTCATAGAGCAATCTCTTTGCCGGTCGTGTAACAATAAGGCTCACAACAGGTTTAGAATGGCTACGCGACGGTATGTTATGGGTTTAGCTGTAGGGAATGAGGGGAGAAGGCTATAGGGGGGTAGGCGCGTCAGTCTTAAAGCTGAATTTGGCTGGCCCGCCCCCCAAACAACCCCGTTCCGATCCGGATCATGGTCGAACCTTCCTCGATCGCCAGGCGGTAATCCGACGACATCCCCATCGACAAAATCGAAAAGCGGTCGCCGACCTTCGCTCTGGCTTCTATAAAGATCTTCTGGCAGACTCGAAACGCCCCCCGCACCAAATCTTCATCCTCGGTGAGCGGACCCACAGTCATGATCCCCCGAAGACTGATTGACGGCAATTCACTCATCTCTCGAATCAACTCCAAGGCCAGCTCCGGCCAGACTCCGTATTTTTGATCTTCACCCGAGCTGTTCACTTCGAGCAGGCACTCGATAGTTTTGCCGGCTTCGGCCGACCTTCGACTAATCTCCCCGGCCAATTCAATGGAATCGACCGACTGGATGACATCGAACAATTGAATTGCTTTCTTCACTTTGTTGGACTGAAGATGCCCGATCAAGTGATACCGGCCAAGATGGCCGATCTCAGCGAATTTGGCTTCCGCTTCCTGCACCCGGCTCTCGCCGATCTCAGTCAGCCCGGCGGCGATCGACTTTCGAATGATCTCGGCCGGAAACGTCTTGGTGACCGCGAGAATCGTGATCTCCTGTGGGTTCCTCCCGCAAGCGCGGCAGACGGCGGCGATTTGAGAACGAAGGTTATCCAGATTTGCGCTAACTTGATTTGGCATAGACTCCTCGCTCAAGGTAGCCCCGGCCAGTCACAAGGATCAATACAAATGTAACCAGGGCTGGCGGCGCCCATCAGTTCCGCCCCCCTTGACATCGGACGGAAAACCGCTAATTTCGGTCAAAATGTCGATAATTCCGGCCGATTTGGGCCGGTCATTTTGGTCTGAAGAAGTAATTAGTTGATAAGGCAAACAGCATGACCCCCGTAAATCCCCAGATTCTCATGGCCCTCACAACCGGCATCCAGGCCGAGGCCGCATCGTACGTGTTCTATGTCGAAGCCGCCAAGAAGTCGCAGGCAGCTCAGTTCAAGGATGTTCTGCAGAAACTCGCTCTCGAAGAAAAAATGCATTTCCAGATTCTCGAAGGTCAGCACGATTCGCTCGTCCGCAGCGAGAAATGGATCAGCACCGCTGACGCCCTGAAGAAACCGGGGCTGCCGGAAATTGGCGAGGATATGGCAGAGCGGCACAAAGAACTGATTCGTGAAGTGCAGCAGGCCGATTCGGTCAAGATAATTCTGGACATCGCGTATCGGCTGGAAGAAGAAGCATACGATCTGTTCGACCGCGAAGCGAGTCGGACCAGTTCGCCCGACGGCAAAAAGATGTTCACTGATCTGGCCAAGTTCGAATCGGGCCACATGACCATCATCAAGGAAATGATGAAGAAGTTCGGCGTCTGACCCGCGTCGCTATTGCTTCGGCCGGGCCTGTTCCGACTGAATCAACTTATCCATCATTGCGGCCTTGGTAGAGTCGATTGCCAAAAGCCGGGTATGGACGGAGTCGGCCTGGGCCTTCTGTCCCGTCAATCCGTACATCACTCCCAGCGAAATCACGGCCTCGTAGTAAGTGCTATCGGCCTGCACCGCCCGCTTGAACAACTCCAGGGCTTCCTGATAACGCTGTTTGCGGACATAGTAAAGGCCCAGGTTCTGAAGAGTCTGCTTGTGGCGCGGATTCAAAATCAGCACGTGCTGAAGACTCGCTTCGGCCTCCGAGTCCTTCTGCACCGACATGAGCGCCATGCCTCTCCAGTAAAACAGATCGGGGGAAGACCCTTTCAGCGCTATGGACTTGTCAAAATACGAAATCGCGCTGTCGGTTTGCTTTTTGATCAGAAACGCTTTACCGGCCTGGTACGGAATCTCCGGGTTGACCGTGTCCGCGGTGGCGGCAAAGCGAAGGAGTCGGAGAGCTTCATCAGCCTGTCCGAGCCTGATCATCTCGCCGGCCAAATTGGAGCGATACTGGGCATTGAGGGAATCAAGCTCGACCGCCCGCTTAAAATATCTCAGCGCGTCATTCGTTTTGCCGCGCCCGCTGTAGATGACACCGATATTGTTGTTGGTGTTGGCATCGTTGCTGTCCGACTTGTAGACCCGCTCAAAATATTCAAGCGCCTTGTTTTGATCTCCGCGTGCCGAGTAGATCACCCCCAAATTGCGAATCGCCTCGTTATTGGCCGGCGCAAATTGGAGCGCCTTTTGGTACGCTTCCTCTGCTTTGGCGTAATTCTCTTGGCGCATGGCAAAACCTCCACGGGTGAGATAATAATTTACGGAGTCCTGCGTCGGGTCGGCCGCGGCGATTCCGGACAATAGCAAAAGAGCGGTGATCAATCGGGTCATGGGGCGATTCCTTTGGGATCGTATCGGTTATCAGTTATACAGCCTCGAGTGCCCAAGATACATAAGGACGGCAAAAGAGGAAATCTCAGATAAACAAAACGGCCCGCCGATGCGGGCCGGCTCTCTTAAGCGGGGAGGCTTAAAAGAGGTATCACGCCTGCCCATCCTTGAGCAGGTTTTTCACGCACTTACTTTAACACGCTTCTGCGCATGGTTGTTCACCATCGCAAAAGACAGGTACTCCAGCTCCATGGACATGTTTTCATTGCGTATGTACACGTCGTCCGGCACTTTCAGATTTACCGGGGCAAAATTCAGAATCGCCTTGAGCCCGGCCCGAACGACATCGTCAACAATATACTGTGCGACCGTCGCCGGCACCGCCAGTACCACCATCTCTATCTTGTTGTCGCGCAGTTCATTTTCCAGATTGCGAATATCCGACACCACTATCCCCTTGTGGTTTGAGCCGATCTTCCGCTGGTCGTTGTCGAACAGCTTTACGATCTGGAACCCCTGCTTGGCAAATTCCTTATAGCTCACCAGCGCAGAGCCGATATTACCGACTCCCACCAGCGCCACCCGCCAGCTTCGATCCAAACCGAGGATCGAGCCGATCCGCGCTTTCAACTCTTTTACCGGGTAGCCGAGGCCGCGGGTGCCGAAGGAACCAAAAAACGAAAGATCCTTGCGCACCTGGGCCGGAGTGAGTTTTTCTCGTTTGGCTAATTCCTTCGAGGAAACCGTCTCGTAGTTCTCTTTTTCCAAAAGAGAAAGAGCCCGATAGTACATCGACAACCGATGAATGGTTGACTCTGAGATTCGTTTCTTGGCCATGGGGAAAGCCGAGGGATTCACGATCTCTCCTTCTAACTTACTGACGGACTAAGATATACACCCTACACTACGCCGGAAAATAGTATAGAAGGGCGACTATAGGGTGTCAAGTGAAAAATTTAACAAGTAATCGGATAATTTCGGTGGTTCTTTAGGTCGGCAGATGGCCCTATAATAGGCAAATGCTGCCTTATTTAGTTACAATTCTGGGGATGGCCGACGACAGCCGGGCCAGAAATTCATAGTTAATCGTCCCGGCCCATTGCGCCAACTGCTCCGCGGACAGACTCTCCCGTCCGTCCCGGCCGATCAAAGTCACAACTTCTTCCAACCGCACGCCGGCTATGTCGGTGATATCCACCATCATGAGGTTCATGCAAATCCTTCCCCGCACCGGCGCCCGCTTCCCTTTGATCAGAACATACGCTTGATTGGAAAGCCCGCGATCGTACCCGTCATAGTAGCCGACCGGCAGCACCGCCAGCCGGGTCGGGGTAGTGGTACGATAGGTGCAGCCGTACCCGACAAAACTGTCCGCCGGGACGTTCTTGATTTGGGTAACTCGCGTCTTCCAACTCAAGACCGGTTTCAAAATGTTGTTTTTGCCACCTTGCAGGCGATAGGAAAGATAGGTCTCTTTCGACGGCCAGTGGCCATACATGGACAGCCCCGGCCGGACCAGATCGAATCTCGTCTTATCGAACAAAAGTAACGCCGCCGATGAAGCGGTGTGGCGAATTTTCGGCGCGATCCCATGCTTGCGGAGCAGCGCAATGAGCTCGTGAAAATTCTCCAGCTGAAACTGGGCGTACTCATGACTGGTGGTGTCTTCGATATTGGCGAAATGGGTGCTCGCGCCAAGCGGTTTACTAAGAAAGCGATATTTCTTGTAGATTCGCGCAATCGCCGGGATTTCTTTGGCGGTGACTCCCTGGCGGTTCGTACCGGTTTCCAATTTCAAGTGCGTAAAAACATTTCGCCGGCGTTTCTCGGCGAGTTTCCCCAGCCGCTCCAGAACGGCCGAAGTGCAGACGACCGGCTCTAGGTCATACTCAAACACGGCGTCGAGAGCGTCGGTGGCGATCGGTCCAAGCACCATCAGTTTTCGTTTCCATCCGGAGGCCCGGCAGATAATCGCTTCTTCGAGCGAATGCACCGACAAGTACCCGACATCCTGGCGCTCGGCTATCATCGTGACAATTTCCGGCAAGCCGTGACCGTAAGCATCGGCTTTGACCGACGGGGCCATAATTCGCCCTTTGGCCAGGCGGGAAAGAGTGTCGAGGTTGCGTTTCAACGCCGATCGGGAAAGCTCGATCCATTGCAGCAGTTTTGGTGGCATGGCAGGAAGTTATACAGCGAAGACGGTTTGGCGCCACCTAAAAGCAGGGGATCCTGTAGCCTGGAAATTCAGCAGCGCGCCGCCTCAGTTTTGCGCTCAAAGGGGGGTTAAGTTGTGGCCAATTTAGACGATACCTAGAACTGTGTACCAAGTTGAAACGGCTTGCGCAGGGTCTTTTGCCGACGCCTTGCCGCCGAAAAGCCGAATGACCAACACTGGAGATAAGTGAGAGAAGCTATGGATCTGTCACCCAACGACATTCGGAATTTTGAATTCGGAACCCAGATGCGCGGCTACGACAAGGACGCCGTCGACAATTTCAAGGAACAGGTGGCGCAGACTCTCGAGTACCTCAAACAGGAGAATCTTCGCCTGTCGATGGAGGGAGACTCGGTGCGGCTCCAGCTCGCCGGACTCAAACAGTTCGAGGATGCCATCAAGAATGCGGCCATCGATGCCCGCCGCAACGCCGACATGACGATTGCCAACGCCAAAAACGAGGCGGACCTGATCGTCAAGCGGGCCACTTCCGAAGTCGAGCAGCTTCTGGCCGGACGCACCCAGCGTCATGCCGAACTTGAAACCGCCATCCAGAAACTCGAACTCACGCGCAAATCATATCTTTCCAAACTTCGCCAGTTGATTACCTCGCATCTGGAATGGGTGCAGGAACTGGCCCAGGCGGAGCTTCCGCCCGCCCAGCAGCCCAAAACCGGCAAGACTCACGAAGATAGAATTGAAATTGTTGAGACCACGGAAATGACTGCGCGGACTCGGGAGACGATCGCGACCGAACCGGGCAAACAGGCCCTCGCCCGGACCGAGGATGCCAACGCTGCCACACGGATCGTCCCGGTTGAAGACCAGCCGACTCCGGCCCAGGTCACGGCCGCCCTCAAGAGCGTGACTCAGCAGGACGACAGCCAGGCCCCGGCTCAGCCGATCGACCCTGAACTGGCCTCAGCTTTAGAAAATTATCGCAAAGCCGGCGCCGCCGCGGCCAAACATTCCGAGCAGGAATTGAATGTCTCGACCAATAAAGTCAAACTGGCGCAGAGCCAGCCGATCGAATACACCCAGGTGACCGGCGAGGCTCCGAATACTACGCAACTCGGACCGGACGCCCAGACCAGCGATTTGGCCGAAGTGCTCGATAAGGTGGTCAGTAAATTCGAAGAAGAGATGGACAAAGCAGCGAAGAGCTAACTTTCGTACCTACCTGGAATCAAAGACCGGTGAGTTCTTCGCCGGTCTTTTTTTGTTGCCCGATTGCCACTGACAATTGCTTCAGATATATTCGGTCTGAGTTGGCTCGTGAACGATTGGTGCCCCATCCCTTTAGGGTGGGGGACGGGTGAAGGAGTAGCGACGAGTATTCGACAGTCCACCGGACTGTCATTCCCGCGAAAGCGGAAATCCATGTCTCGCCGCCCCGCTGGCGTCATCGCGAGGAGTGACCCCGCTTCAGGCGGGGGAGCGACGTGGCGATCTGTCGGAGGTGCCGTCATTCCGAGCCCCGTCTGAGCGGTTCTTTATCATGGACGGGGCGTAGGAATCTGTCACCCGGATGAATTTCCTATCTCGCTTCTCAGCACGATAATCATTGCGGCGGCGCGATAGCGCGCCGGCCGGTACTGCCGGCGTCGGGCTGAGCGGAGTCGAAGCCCGAATGTTTTGATAAAAGAAAATGAATCGATAACACATATTATGGAGAGCCCTTCATGGAAACCATCGCCGAATTCAACACGAAACTAAACGACGCCGTCAGCTACATCAAATCCCAGATCGATTTTAAGCCGACCATCGGCATCATCCTCGGCACCGGCCTCGGCTCGCTCGTCGATGGGATCCAGATGGTCGCCACGGTCAACTACGAAAAGATTCCCCATTTTCCTGTCTCGACTGTGGAATCCCATGCCGGACGGCTCCTGTTCGGGAATCTTCGCGGCAAGAAAGTCATCTGCATGCAGGGCCGGTTCCATTTCTACGAAGGGTACTCGATGAAGCAGATCGCCTTCCCGGTCCGCGTGATGAAGGCGCTCGGGATGCAAACCCTGATCGTCTCGAATGCCGCCGGCGGGATGAATCCGAATTTTAAAGCCGGCGATATCATGCTGATCAAAGACCATATCAATTTCTTCCCCGGTAATCCGCTGATCGGCCCGAACGACAACGCCTGGGGAGACCGTTTCCCGGACATGTTCGAGACCTATACCTTCAAACTTCAGACTATCGCCAAAGAGGTCGCGCTTGAGCAGAAACTGAGACTTCAGGAAGGAACCTATCTCGGCCTGACCGGACCCTGCCTGGAGACCTCTGCTGAATATCGTTTCTTCCGCACTGTTGGGGCCGACGCGGTCGGCATGTCAACTGTGCCCGAAGTATTAACCGCGCATCACCAAAAGAGTCAGGTGCTGGGGTTCTCGATTATTACCGATATGGGGCTGGCGGATAATATGCATCCTTGCTCGCTCGATGACGTTATCGGCACCGCCTCCCGCACGGAACCGAAACTGCGCGATTTGATCGCGGGGTGCGTGGAGAGGATGTAGGGGGGAGATTGAACCGCAAGGGCGCCGACTACGATTTGGATCCGAGTTTTCGGGCTACGCTCGGTGAGATCGAGAAGGCAATCCGATCCCAGCAATTCCAATGCCTGTACCCTGGCTGCACAAACGCAGCTATTCGGTCCCATGCTCAGCAGCGGAGTGGACCCTTGCGGGTCATTGCTGTCAAGAACAGAGTCGTCGCGTTTGACCGTAACATCTATCAGTTTCTCACTCGTGGAATGGGCAATCAATCGGGAATTTGGTCCGAAGTGCCGATTGGGAGAGTGTCAACGTTCCATGGCTTTTGTGAGTTGCATGATGCATCACTATTCGCGGCGATAGAGAAAAATGCGTTGCAGGAGGGCAACTGCACCCAAGCTTTGCAACTCTACTTGAGAGCTGTAGCGTATGAAACCAGTATCAAACGGCGCAGCTACTACCGGCTTTCAATGTTACTTGACCTAAGGGGACCTCTTATTGATCAAGAAACCTCGTCACTGGTGGAGTTGAAAATGAGTGGGATTGCGCTCTTCTTGGAAAGAGACTCCCCTGCACTATTAGGATGGTGTTGGAATGCCATAGACACCGCCAACTCAACATCGCTTACGACTATATGGCGAGCAGTGCCAAAGAACCTACTGATTTCAACCTGTACGTGTATCAATCCTCTTCTTGACAAATACATGGCTGATCCAGCGAATCTTGGCTTTGCGAGAGTACAACCGAACCTGGCCTTCTCTATCATACCTTGCTCGTGCGTGACACATGTGGTAATTTCGTGGCCCGACATATTCAATGACCAAGCCAAGTGGATTTCAGATGAATGTTCGACTCCTTCCGGATTTGAGAGGTTGGTTAACAGGTTTGCGTTTGCAGAGTCCGAGGACACTAGCTTGAGTCCGCAATTCTGGAAACAGCTTTCAAAGAAAGCAAGAACGGGGCTAGCTCTCTTGCTTGCTCGGAGGTCGGACGATACTACATATAGCGCTATCCCGATTGTAGTAAAGATCTGAATGCTACCGAATCATGTCCGATCGAAATTGGGGTCTGAACTTGGGATTGTCAATCACCACTACTGTTTCCTCGTTCGACAAATTGCTGTCGTGCTCGCTCGATGATGTCGTCGGCGCCGCCAACTGGCGGCCAGCTCCCCCCCCCCCAAAAGAGAGACCCGCGTCCGAATGTGAACGCGGGTCAAAGGTGCAGCGGAAATTTGTCGTCAGTCGACGTCAGCCTACCAGCGGCTGCTGCGAGTGCGACGACGGGGACGAGCATGGCGCGTGGTACGGCGCGTGCTGCGAGCCCAGCGCATTTTCGGAGCATTGTGGAAGCGCTGCTGCGACGGACGGTTGGTCCGGGTGTTGGCTCTCCAGATCGACGGTTTCGCCTTCTTAATGGAGAGCGAGGAAGCTTTGTAACGCACCGAGTAGGCAGTGCGGCCAAGCTGACGAGCAACCCACTTGGTGGCGTTGTTGCGATAGTTCTTGCGCAGGAAAGCGATGTCCTGACGAGTCCACGGACGGCCACCTTTCGCCTTGTTGGTGCGAGTGGTAGCACGACGAGTGCTGTGACGATTCTTCTTAAAAGCCATTGGTAACTCCTTGTGTGAGTCGTTAACGATCGCGAACAATCACATGGCTGAGTGCTGCTCGCCCTTCAGTTCAGTCTACTGATACTCATCGACCATTTCGGCAAGAGTCTTAACCTCAAGCGCTTAGGTTTGTGTAAATTTGTGGAGTTCCAAGGTCCTGCTGACCACGATCCAAACCGGGGCCCAACCGGAATTTCCTGCTGCGGATTTTCGGAGACTCGGAAGGCGATGATCAATCATGGAGGCGATCATGGAGACCGGGCCGTCGTCGAGGAGGCGCGGTAACATGATTGCAATTCAATATGTTATGGCGATTTTGGCGCGATGCAGCGGAAGCTTCCCCTGTGAGAAAAATAGACAGTGATACTCTCAGATGCGGGTGGCCGAGGCCCATCGCGTTCCGGTTCTCGAACGGCTGACGAGCCTGAAGGCCCCCCTGTTGAATCTTGCCACGACCCGGCCGCCGGAATAACTTCACCCGAAATCAAAGGAGACCTGCTCGGTGAAACGAGAACATTTCGCGATATCCCTCTTTTTTGCCATCGCTATCGGCATACTCTGGCTGTCCTATCGACTGATCGCGCCGTTCCTGGTGCCGATCTGCTGGGCGGCAGTCTTTGCGATTCTGTTCTATCCGCTCTACCGGAGACTGGTCAAGAAAGTGAAGAAGGAATCGGTGGCCTCGCTCCTAATGGTGCTGCTGATCGTAGTCTTGATCATCGGTCCGATGACTTATCTCGGCCTGGCTTTGGTGGATGAAGCGGTGAACGCCATCACCCGGGTCAACGAAATGTACTCGAGCGGCAACCCCAATGCGTTTCTGCCGATTGATATCCCCTGGCTCGAAACGATCAAAATGAAGCTGTCGCCATATTTCGATGTTTCCAAGATCAACCTCAACGACATCGTCAAGAATACGATCGACAATGTCGGCGGGCTGATCGTGAACAAAACCGCATCCTTCGTGGGGAATGTCACCAAAGCCGTCTTTCTGTTTCTCATGATGCTGTTCACGACCTATTACTTCTTCAAGTCCGGACCGGCCATCATCACCAAGCTCAAGCGGCTGGTGCCGCTCGAGAAGAAGCAGACCGACCAGACCTTTACGAAACTTCGCGACATCATTTACGCCACCATGTACACCGGCGCCGTCCTGGCGATTCTGCAGGGAGTGGTGGGAGGATCCCTCTTCTGGATCCTTGGGGTTTCCTCGGCCCTGTTCTGGGGATCGATTATGGCGTTTTTGTCCATACTCCCCTTTGTCGGGGCCTTCATCGTGTACGCGCCCGCCGGGCTCTATTTCATTTTCAGCGGATCGCCGGGAAAGGGAGTCCTGATATTGATCGTGGGCGCGGTCGTCCCGACTCTTATCGAACATGTCCTAAGGCCACTATTGGTCTCCGGAAAGTCTTCATTGCATCCGCTGATGCTGTTTTTCTCCATGACCGGCGGGGTCGCGCTCTTTGGATTGGTCGGATTAGTCGTCGGGCCGCTTCTGGGCGCGGCGTTTCAGACGCTGCTCGATCTGTTCGAACAGCGGCTTCATCAGGAAGACCCGGCCTAGTCGGTTGCCTGCTTTGCAGATTTCCTTGTATCCCAAGCCCCTTAGGGTCGTACTTTTCCGTCCCCCACCGGGCGGCCTCATGCTATATTACCGGCTGAACCTTTATTGAATCGAAAGTGGACATGAAGAACAAACGAGTATTGGTCACCGGCGGGGCCGGATTTTTGGGGTACCATCTGGCGCAGGACCTTGGGAAACGCGGCGCCGCCTTTCTGGCGTTCAACGATATTGCCCCCTTTTTCAAAGACGAATATCCGAAAGATTCTCTCCTGGTGAAAGTCGATGTCCGGGATGAAGACGCCATGTATCGCCTGATCCATGACAATAAGATCGAGATCATCGTGCATTGCGCCGCCGCGCTGCCGCTCTGGCCCCGTGCGGAAATCATGTCGACCAATATCGCCGGAGTCCGCAATACCCTGACCCAAGCGCAGAAATGCGGCGTCGAGCGGGTGATTTTTATCAGCTCGACTGCGGTGTACGGAGTACCCGAGAAACATCCATTGTTTGAAACCGATCCGGTGGACGGAGTCGGCGCCTACGGAATCAGCAAGATCGCCGGCGAAGAAGTCTGCACGGAATTTCGGGACAAAGGGATGTGTGTGCCGGTTATTCGGCCCAAAACCTTCATCGGGACGGCGCGGCTCGGCGTGTTTCAGATTCTGTATGACTGGGTCGATTCCGGCAAACGGATTCCGATTATCGGCAAAGGAGATAACTTGTATCAACTGCTCGAGGTGACCGATTTGATCGAAGCGATTTCGCTGGCTTCGACCGCCCCGCCGGAGATCGCCAACGATGTTTTCAATGTCGGCGCGCAGCAGTACAAGAAAGTAAAGCAGGATGTCGGGGCGCTCTGTGATTTTGCCGGGAACGGTTCGCGGGTGATGCCGACTCCGGCGCCGCTGGTCAAAGGGGCGCTGGCGGTATTCGAATTCATGAAGATTTCCCCCTTGTATAAGTGGGTGTATGGGACGGCCGACAAAGACTCGTTTGTCTCGACCGAGAAGATTGAGAAGAAGCTCGGCTGGAAAGCCAAACTCTCAAATCAGGACGCCTTGATCGGCTCACATAAATGGTATTTGGAGCACAAGGACGAGTTGAAAACGCAGAAGGCGGGGGTAACGCACCGCGTCGGCTGGGACCAGGGGATACTAAAACTGTTTAAGAGGTGGATGTAAGGCGACAATGCCTGTTGATAGCTTCGCGCATCCACCGGCTAGTTCATCGCATTTCGATCCCGCCTGGAGCGGGACTCAATGCGACGGCAACTAGAAGTCAGAACTGTTTTGGGCGTCGGGCTGAGCGGAGACGAAGCCCACGCCGGATCCGGATTTCCGTTTACGTGGGAATGGCCATTATGCCCGCGATGACGATGGCGGGAGTGTTCCGTCGCTTCGAGCGGAGACGAGAAGCAAGGAAATGCCGGCGTGGCAGCTTTGGTTCTCGGCCGCACTAGGCGCGGGACGTGAACAGACGACATCCGCCCACAAAAAGTAAGGCACGTCTTGCCGAGACGTGCCGCTAAACGATTAGGCACGAGTCGGGACACTCGTGCCCCACAACCATTACCAGCTCGCCTTGAACTCGCCGGTGATCTTACCAAAAATCTTATACCGCCGGTTCACTTCATTCCAATTGATGTTCTTAATGAACGCATCGATATATTTCGCGCGGGCCGGACCTTGATCGTGGTAATAGGCATGCTCGTAAACGTCGATCGCCAGAAGCGGGAAAGTCCCCCAGACGCCCCCTTGATTGTGAGCATCGCCGGTAAAATTGTATAGAGTATCATCGCTCGGATCCCAGGCCAGCACCACCCAGCCGATTGCGACCATAGCTGAAGCCTTAAAATCTTCGACCCATTTCTCATACGAGCCGAACGATTTCTCCAAATGCTTGAGCACCTCGCCGGTCGGTTTTCCATCGCCGCCAAGAATATCCCAGAATAGTTCGTGCATCAACTGACCGGCGGCATTAAAGGTCTCGTGGCGTTTCAGTCCGCCGAATTCCGAGTAGTTGGCGTTGGCCAGGGAACGGTCAACCTTGGTCAATTTTTCCAGAATCTCGTTCCGCTTCTTCACATATCCGGCGTAATGAGTGTCATGGTGGAAGGTGTTGGTTTGCGAAGAAATGCCGTCGAGCTTGTCGTACGCGTACGGCAGCGGTTTGACTTTGAAATGGTCAGCCATAAGTAACGTATCCTCCTGATTGAAAAATTCCGATAAACATGGACGATTATAGTCCTAAAACCGGACTGTGTGACAATGGTTCCAGAGTGGACTACGATACCGGTGAGGGTCAGTTAAGGGATTGAATGCTAATTCGTTAGGAGTCGAGGCTACTCAACCTGGAGCTCTGGCCGAGCCGGCTGTTCCACCTGGCCGATGATCTCAGCCGGGAGGTTTGCATCTTTCAGGGCGGATTGAAATTCTGCCGCCTTGTCCAGGGAAATCGCGATCAGAAGGCCGCCCGAAGTTTGCGGATCGAACAAGACGTGCTCAAGGTTCTTGTCCAGCCCGGCCCTGATTTTGACGTGCGGCTCGATATATTCCCGGTTGTCGCCGGCCCCCCCTGGGATCATCCCGGCCCCGGCTAACTCCATCGCTCTGGGAAGCAGGGGAAGTCTGTCGGCAAAAATCCTTATTGAGACTCCTGACGCAGAAGCCATCTCGAACGCATGTCCGAGAAGGCCGTAACCGGTAATGTCGGTCGCCGCGTGAGCGCCGAATTGAACCATCAGTTCAGCCGCCATTCGATTCAATTTCGCCATACTGGCGATGACCGTATCGATGAGTTCATCATCGACGGCATTTCGCTTGATCCCGGTGGTTATGATCCCGGTCCCGAGCGGTTTGGTCAAGAACAGCTTATCCCCAGGTTTCGCGCCGGAGTTGGTGATGACTTTGTCGATATCGATAATCCCGGTTACCGACACACCGTACTTGAGTTCTTTGTCCTTGATGGAGTGCCCGCCGACAACCACGGCTCCCGCCTCTTCGATCTTCTCGTTTCCGCCCCGGAGAATTTCGGTCAGGATTGAGGTCGGCAGAGTGCCGAGCGGGAATCCGACAATATTCAGGGCCGTAAGCGGTTTTCCCCCCATGGCGAAAATATCAGACAAAGCATTGGCCGCCGCGATTTGCCCGAACCAATAGGGGTCATCGACTATTGGCGGGAAAAAATCGACCGTCTGCACCAGCGCCTGGGTAGGACTGATGCGGTAAATGCCGGCGTCGTCAGCCTTGTTGAATCCGACCAGAAGGTCTGGATGGTTCGACTGCGGCAGGGTTTTTAATGCTTCGGCCAAAAACTTTGGCCCAAGTTTAGAGGCTCAACCCGCGCAACTGACTTCGGCGGTCAACTTGATGGTGGTCTCGCGACGTTTATCTTCCACAGTCCAAAGGTAGCTTTCTTTGTGGCTCCGGGCAACTCTGACTCTGTAACTCTTGGGGTTACCGCTGTTCATTTTTCGAACAGCCGAAATCCGGGCTAACCCTTTAATCCATGCCGATTTTGCCGATGAATCAGTATCGGACATCCCTCCGGCAACATACTGCCTTTGAGGTTGTCCCAAGTGAAGTATTCGGGTTCGGGCGGAACAGATTTTCTACGTATCTGTGGCTGCCCCGCCAAGAATCTTAAGGCACGAGCGTCTATGGCTGATACATCTCGCTCTCTGCGTCTCGATGAAATTCTTCTGCGTGACGGGCTGGTAAACGAAGCCCAGCTTTCGGCTGCCTTGCAACGGCAGAAGCTGTACGGCGGCCGCCTTGGTACGCAGCTGCTCCAGCTTCGTTTTGTTGATGAAGCCGGGCTGGTCGGAGTGCTGGCCAAGAAACTCGGTTGTGACGGAGTCAGTCTTGCCAATCTGGATATTCCCGAATCAGTGGTCTCGATGGTGCCGGCGACGGTCGCCGTGGCGCGCAAGGTCATGCCGTTCGCTTATGACCACGCCCAGAACGTCCTGAAAATTGCCTGCGAAGATCCGACCAATCCCGACCTGATCAACGAACTCAAATTTGTGTCCGCCGGCAAGACGGTAAAGCTCTATGTCGCGGCCGAACTGGCGCTGAATGTCGCCATCGCGAGATATTACCTCGGGCGAGAGATGTCGCCGGAATTCGGTTCCGGAATGTCTGATGTGCTGGGGAATCCGCTCGCCGGAAGCGGCGGGCTGGCGGTCGGAGAGAACAAGCAATCCAAGGGTTCGATTCTGCTGGTCACCGATGATGCCTCGACTGGCGCGCAACTCCAGTCGATGCTGGAGCGGGACCGGTTTAAAGTAGTCCGCACTGATTCGGCCGATGATGCCATCCAGATTATCGGCAACCACAAATTCCACTCGGTTTTCATTCAGGACACCGTGCCGGGGGACTACATTGATTTGATTGACCGGCTCAGAAAAATCTCTCCAAAGACCCGCGTGCGGTACTACGAATCAGCCGCCGCGCTCATGCTCAGTCTTGATGCCGGGGTCATGGAATCGGAACTGCTGATCAAGAATCTTGAATTGTTTACTTCGCTCTTATCATCCACCAGCGGCGGCCCCAACAATCACAGCGCCCGGGTCGGACAATATGTCGATCGCCTCTGCCGGCGGCTGGAACTGGCGGACAAGGACCGGCTGGTCATTACCAACGCCGCCTATCTTCATGATCTGGCCAAGTTCTATTACGGCAGCGCGAACAGTGTCGATGATCACCGCACGCATATCGACCTGACCGTCAAGTTGCTCAACTCCCTAAACTACTCACCGCTGGTGATTGAAATCCTTCGTTCGATGTACATAAATCTTCGAGAGAAATTCACCAAGCGGCTGCCGATCGAGGTGCTGGGCGGAAATATTCTGACCGTCACCGATATCTTCTGCGAGACGATCCAGACTAATGTTATGCTCTCGCTGGACAAATTTGACGCCATCAAGCGGAAATACCGCGAACTGATCGGCAAATTGTTCCTGAGCGAAGTGGTCGAGGCCTTTATCGCCATGATTCAGGAAGAGATCCTGTCGATCACCCAGCTTGAAAAGTACAGCCAGGTCATGCTGTATGGAACCGCTTCCGACCAACTGGCCAGCATCGAACTTCGCATTAAGGGAGCCGGTTTCCGCACCGTGGCCGAACAGGACCTCAACATGTTTGTCGACCTGTTCAAACGAAGCCGTCCGGATATCGTCATTCTGCTCGAGTGTGGTTCCGCGTCGGCGGTTAAGCAGCTGGTCGACAATCTCGTGCAGCGGAATGTGGCAATCGATCGTGTTCCGACTTTCCTCCTGACCGAGGGTACCCTGGCGACCCAGATGTCTTCGCTGTTGGAAGAGGGAATCGAAGATGTCATCCCGGCGGATGACAACCTTAACCTGCTCTTGATCAAGATGAAGAAGATCCAGGCTCGAATCGAAGCCAAGGCCAAGGAGCGGGAAGAAGTAGTTCAGCAGTCCGGGGCCGTCGGGCATCTTGAGGATATGAACTTAATCGATTTGCTTCAGGCGCTCGGACCGAGCCGCAAGACCGCCAAGTTGACGATCAACTCAAACGGCCAGAAGCTGGTGATATTCCTGAATCAGGGGGATATCATCTTTGCCGAATGCGGCGATAAGCTGGGAGCTGAGGCGGTTTACGAAGGGATCGCCTGGGCCAGCGGCACCTGGAACATTCAGCCGGCGACACCCCAGAGCATGCCCGAGCCGAACAACGAATACTCCAATGAATCGATCATGATGGAAGGATGCCGGCTTCTCGATGAGAGCGGCCGAATCAATCTGCCCGAGCAGACGCCGAGTTGATTACTCGTCGTCTGCGGCCAGCCGCTTAAGATACCCCAGCTTGCTTTGCTGACGCTTCCGCGTCTGTTTCGGAATATCGTCGTAATAGTTCTGAAGATTTCGAGCCGCTTCAACTGCTTTGGCCTCTTCGTCCAGCTTGTCATGGCAGAGGGCGATGTAATAGTCACACTCGATGAAATTGTAGTAATTCCCCGGCGCCCCCATAATCCGGGCGCGGATCTCTTCGTAAATCTCCACCGCTTTCTGGTACTGCTCCCGCTCCCAGAACGATTGAGCCAGCGGCCAGAGGAACGACTTGCCGTCGGGATAACGGGCCATGGCGCGCCGCACAAGCGTTTCCGCCGAGTCGAATTTCCGGCTATCGAAATAGACCCAGATTAGGGAATTGCGGGCCGCTTCCCCGGAGAGCAGGGCTTGATCGGCCGCCCGTTTTAGTTCGGTGATTCCCCGCGCTTTGTCATTGTGAAAAATTCCCAGCCAGCGGAGAAACCCGGCTTTGGCTGATTTCCAATAATGAAACGACCCAAGCCCGGCATAGATATCAAGCAGAGTGGAGTCCGCATTCAGGGCCTGCTGGTATTCCCCTTTGGCGTCGAATCCGTTCTTGATGGCCGAGGTAAACGACCCAAAACGGGCATCGTAGATCGAGCGATACGCCGAGGCATGACCGGAGAGAAGATGCATCCAGGCCTGTTGCCGGGGGGAGCCGAGACCGCTTCGGGCTTTGGCAAGCTTCTGGGCCCGGTCGATCAACGAGTCGAATGCAGACTCATACAGATTTTCCTCGCGGTCCGCCATCTGGGCCAGAAGCGAAGAGGCGCGAAAGAGCAGCCCGGCCGGTTCCTCGGGGAAACGGACGCAATAATCCAGCAGCGTGGAGTCGGCGGCCCGGAACTGATCGTCCAACAATAGCTCCTGAGAATGAACGAGTATCCTGATCTGGGTGGAGTCAAAGTAATCGTCCCCGCCGGAAGCTGCGGCTAAAGTTGGAATGAAGATCAATAAGAAACCGGCGATGATGCGCATGCCGGTTAAACTAAGAGTGAGCCGCCGTTCCGGGCAACTCTAAAACAGCCCTTACCGATTCAGATGACGAGCTTCCCGGGGAGAAAGTCCAGAAGGTCGGTTTCATGATCGGTGGTCGCGGTGATCATGACCAGATTTCCTTCCCGGTGATAGACCAGCCGGCACCCCCGGCAGTGGTGGTCAAAGAAACTAAAGTCCCCCTTTGAAACTTTGGTCTGGGAGAGATCATCGGGAATTTTGAAATCGGCCGCCGGAGCCACAAAGACCGAAACGAATTTGTCGCTGCCGGGATTTTCGTACAGCAGGTGAGCCATCGGGACCCCGAACAGCGTCTCCATATGGCCGCCGATCAGTTTGTACTTTTTGACCGACTTATCGACCGCATACTGCATCGTGTCGCTCAGGTAGTTGAGAACCGAGGCGGTGACCAGACTATTATCGTAGGTCTTGGCTTCTTTGCCGGCCGTCCAATGGGCGCGTTCCAGAGGAACGAAAGTTTCATTATGACGATAAAAATCGGCCAGCAGGTAGGCCGCGCCGATGGTGATCACGACAAAAGCCGCGGCGGCTAGTGTGAAGGACGCGTTCCAAAAGGGTGGCTTCTTGCGAGCCACTCCTCTCTCGGCATCGATCTCATCGAGCCGGCTGACGATGCTGTTCTTGAGACTGTCGAGGCGCGGGGTCGATTTCTGGGCTTTCAGTTTTTCGTTGATGAATTCCTGAAGCTCCCCTTCGATTCGGTAAACTTCGAAGCAGTGGTGGCACTGCTTGAGGTGTTTCTGAACCTCTTTGGTGTCGATTTCCGAAGCTTCTTTGTCAATTATGTCGTAGAGTAAATCTAACGCTTCCTGGCAATTCATTTGGCCGAATCCTTGATGTAGCCGTTTCTAATCGCGTAGTCGAAGAGTTTCTTCTGTAACAATTTCCTACCTCTGTGCAGCCGGGATTTCACCGTGCCTAATTGTAAATCGGCGATCTCGGCAATCTCCTGATAGGAAAACCCTTCGAGAAACGACAGGATCACCACCAGGCGAAAATCATCAGGCAATTCCGCAATTGCCTTCTTCACATCATCGTCAAATACTTTGGCGAAGAAATGCCGCTCGGGGTCGTCTTCCGGCCCGGTCTGCGCGAGTTGACCGTACAGGAAGTTGTCGTCGATATCATCGACATTGACTGATACCGGGGCGCGGGATTTCGAGCGGTACTCATTGATGAAAATGTTGGTCATGATCTTGAACAACCATGCCCGACAGTTTGAGCCCGGCTCGAATTTATCCCAGAACCGGTATGCTTTCGCGAATGCTTCCTGGACCAAATCCTCTGCGTCGCTCTCGTTCTTGGTCATCCGCAGAGCGGTTCGGTACAGCGCATCCATATGCGGGAGCGCTTCGCGTTCGAAGCTTTTTCGCTTCTCTATTTCAGCTTTCGGGTCTGCCATGATTTCCTATTCTACTGGCGACCCGGAAAGTTTACCCAAGCATTAGCTAAACAGTCCGGTCGCCTAACAGGTTCCCTGATTTCCTGTTGGCCGGAGACAAGCAGGAAATTGTGCGTTGGTTGCACAGCAACTGAGAGAGCCGCAGAAACCTCTCCTGCTCCGCCCTGGCCAGCTATAGCATAATGTCCCGCTGAAGACTCGACAAGAGAAATTGGGGCCCCCTACGGGAGCCGGTACTGGACCCGGTAGGAGACCCAAATCGCGACCTTGCGCCCTGCAAATTTGACCGGCTCAAACTTGTTGCCATAGGCGGCCCGGAGGGCGGCGTTGTCCAGCAACGAATTCCCTGAGGATTTTAACAGCATGGCGACATGGACCCGGCCATCATCCCCGGATAGCACCCGTAACCAGACTGTTCCAGTATCCTTTTTTGCCACAGACGCGGCCGGATACCTGACTACCCCCTCTTGAAGCATCAACGTATCGGCGTCCACCTTGCTGGTGAGTGAATCAATTTGCGCCACCCGGCGAGGATCGCGGGACGGACCAATTCTCCCAATAACCACCTGGTGCCAGAACCAGTTGGTCCGAAACCCCGGATCGACCGGGCGACCCGGCGGCCGAGCTTTGATCGAGTCCTCGGCCATCCGCTCCAACTGCTCGTCAGGGCGGGAACTAAAGACCAGGCGGTAGTCATCCAGATGTCCCGTGCGGCTGATTTTGAGCTGGAACCAGCAGACAAACGGAATTCCGGTGACCGAATCCCCTGAAAGACGCATCCGGGCAGAGCTGTGTCACGGCCGGGTCGGCCAACAGGTCGGTATGAGGATCGGAGACTTCTTTGAGGATGTCTTTTTCTGGCCGGCGATCATCGGCAAGAAGGGGGAGTGAAGAAACCAGGAAGGCCGAAGCGAATATTATGACTTTAAACAAACACAACTTCTGCATGACGGCAGTTCTCCGGCCACAATATTCGGGCAGCGGCGCGAGCGGTCAAGTCAGAAACGCGGTGGATTAGCGGCTCAGTGCCCTTCCATAATGATTTCTTGCTTTCTCGGCACGTTGAAAACAACCCGATCAGAGATCCATCCGACTACCGGCTTTCCGTGTTGGGTGGCCGGAGTGCACTCGTACTTGTAGGCAGCATCAATGGCCACTTGGTCGATGGCCGTGCTCCCCGATGACGTTTGCACTTCGACGAACTCCACCTTGCCCGTTCTTCCTACCCGGTAGCGCAACAGGACGAACGCATCCAATCCGGGAGTCGCCAGGGCGAGAGGAATCTCCAGTTTGCCTCGACGAACTATTTGAGGAAAGCCGAAAGCTGTGTCTTGATTTTCTCCGGGCCTGGGTAAATCTCCCGGCACCGGAAGGGCATTTTGAGCGTATTGCAGGCGCTCACCATTGGGGAGGAGCACAATCCGGTGATAATACCACTTGACCGCGCTGTTACTGTCAGGCGGTGGCTGGAGGATGAGGCGTTCGGCGATATCCCGGAACCGATCGCCGATTTTGGCGTCTTGCGAAGAGCAGTAGACAAGCACGAATGCTCTCTTGCCGGACGAGTCAAAACGAAATTTGATCCACCCTTCGGCGGGAAGCTTGCGGTTCAGTTCCTTGGAAGCATCTGTCTCGGCGTATACCGACTGCCGCGGAATAGTGAAGTCATGGCTGGTGAGACCGAGAATCTCGGAAGGCGGCGGCAGGGGTATTTCGGGGGCGTCAGCGCCGGGGCGGCGAGCATGCGCAGATGGGATTATACCGATCGTGAGTGTGATCAAGAGCGATGCCGCGATTCCCAGATGCTTTCGCACAACTCCTCCTTCGCACAGGCTGTCGACCAGATGAGTCAGCCCCAGGTGATCAGTTGTTAAGTTTGAACTCGACCTTGTAGGTGATCCAGCAGAACACTGGGGCTCCATTCCTTCTGGCGGGCTTGAAACGATTGTGATACGCGGCAGATAGTGAAGCCTTATCCAGTTCATACGATCCCGACGATTTGAGAACCATGGCTTCCTTTACAAGGCCGTCCCTGCCGACCAATTCCTTCACCCAGACGATCCCGGTTACGCCGGCCAGCTTTGAAGTTCGAGGATACTCGGGCGGCATTTGATAATCCATTTCCGGCTGAACATCAACGCGGATGTCTACGTCCGGGCTAGGACGATCGGGAGAACCGCCAGAATCCGGGCTGGATGATCCGGTGAAAGTGACCTCATGCCAAAGCCAGTCATGTCTCCTGCCTATGTCCTTGCGTGAAAAGGTCTGTCCCTTGGTGGCGTCCAGCGCCGCCAGTTCAAGCCCCACCCCCGGCGCCGAGCAGTAAACTACTCTTGTCTCGCGGACCTTGTTGCCGAGATCCAATCGAACTTGCAGCCAAACCAAGGCTGGCTTGCTGAGGTTATCACGACTGACTACCGTCGTCACGGGATCGGTCAACTCTCTTGGAGAAAGTTTTTCAATCTCCTTTAGGATTTTCGGATCGTAGACAACGGAGCTGTCCGCATATGCGGTCGCCGATGGCTTAACGGCGGCTGAGTCGGGGGAGGCGGCAGTCGATGGAACGGGTGATTGGCATAGCCCCGGCACTATCGCTGCGAACAACAGTCCCAGAGTACATGCGACGACCATACGAGGCAATCTAGACAATTTGAAGTCCTCCTTGCCGGAAATATCTACAGGTGTCTCCGTGTTGTCAACCAGCATTGCAGAGGAGAATTGTATCGAGCGGAACAAAACGCCCCGGACCCAACCGGGCCCGGGGCACACAAGGAGCTAACACAGATTCTTTTGATCTACCTGGCGACACACTCTCGGGATGATCAGTTATTCGTCCCCGTTGTCACTGACACTGATCGCGGCGCGGACCGCTCCGGCCGGAGCCGAACCAAGCTGTTCCTTTACCGCCAGCAAAATCGTGTTGGTGATCTCCGCGTTTTCTTCGAGGAACCGCCGGGCATTCTCACGCCCCTGGCCGAGACGGTCAGACTTGAAACTGAACCATGACCCTGACTTCTCAATAATATTGTAGTTCACCGCCAGGTCCAGAAGTTCACCGGAGCGGGAAATCCCTTTGCCATAGATAATGTCGAACTCCGCCTCTTTGAACGGCGGGGCCACTTTGTTCTTCACCACCCGGACCCGCGTGCGGGATCCCGACCACATCTTCGTTTTCCTTGATCGAAGCAATCTTACGGATATCAAGACGCACCGTCGCATAGAATTTCAGGGCATTGCCGCCGGTGGTGGTTTCCGGATTGCCGAACATCACGCCGATCTTCATCCGAATCTGGTTGATGAAGATGATCGCGGTGTGCGATTTGGAGGTAATCGCGGTCAGTTTTCGAAGCGCCTGGGACATGAGACGAGCCTGCAGCCCCATGTGCGAATCCCCCATTTCGCCTTCGATTTCCGATTTGGGAGTCAGCGCCGCAACCGAATCGATCACAACAATATCAACTGCGCCGGAACGGACAGCGTTTCGGTGATTTCCAGCGCCTGTTCGCCGTTGTCCGGCTGAGAGACCAGCAGATTACTCAGATCGACCCCAAGGGCCCGGGCGTAGGTGGCATCAAACGCATGCTCGGCATCGATAAAGGCGGCAATGCCGCCCGATTTTTGGGCCTCGGCGATAAAATGGAGGGTCAGCGTGGTTTTTCCGGATGATTCCGGGCCGAATATTTCGGTCACCCGTCCGCGCGGAATTCCCCAGACACCAAGGGCATGGTCCAACCCAAGCGAACCGGTCGGGATAACTTCGACCTCGGCAATGGTGCCGTCCCCAAGCCGCATAATCGAGCCTTTGCCGAACGACCGTTCGATCTGGACCAGGGCGGCATCCAGCGCTTTCTTCCGGTCCGGTGAATTGGTGGGCGGGGGAGCCATTTCCCCTTTCCCCTTCTTTATGTCGATTTTCTTGGTTTCCATGGTCTCTCTCGTCTGAGTTTTTTCTCCGATCATCTTAGCATCCCATCACTTTCAAGTATATCACTTTTCCCGTCCGCCCCAAAATAGAATCGGGGAGTGTCAGAACCTGTCAGTTGGAATTGGCGGAAATTGAAGTCAGGGCGCGATCGAAGCGGCCCGAAAGATCTTCTGGCGAGTCTGGTGTGGTTGTATCGCATTGTAACACAATGTATTACTTGTGTGAGGTTCTGTTTCCGGGGAGAATTGGAATGCGACCGATGGAACCGTTTGGCGTATAAAGAACCGATCCCCTTTTTGAGTAACCCTTCCAGGGGCGGCTCCTTAACCGGAGCCGCCCTGACCATTTATGAGGGGGAGCCCTGAGACCTCGGCTACATCTGCCTCTCGATTGCGATCCGGTCAGGAAACAACCAGTCAGGCAAGTTGTTATCCACGAACATGGACCTTTTGACTGAACTCAAGATCATTCGCACGGATTCAACTGACCCTGAATTTCGGAACCTTGTGCTGATGCTCGATCAGGATCTGGCTCACCGCGATGGAGCTGAACACGCCTTTTACGCCGCCTATAACAAGCTCGACTCTATCGGGCATGTCGTAATGGCGTATAGCTCGAAAAATCCCGTTGGCTGCGGTGCGATTAAGAAATACCGGGATCAGATAATCGAGATCAAGCGGATGTTTGTTCTGCCGGAATTTCCGGGGGCAGGGGATTGCCGGAAGGGTTCTCGAAGCTCTTGAAATCTGGGCGAGAGAACTCGGATTCTCCGAGAGCGTTTTGGAGACCGGCAAGAAGCAGCCCGAAGCTATACGGCTGTACCAGAAGAGCGGATACACGTTGATTCCCAATTACGGCCAGTACCAAGGGGTGGAGAACAGCGTTTGTATGCGGAAGAGCCTGCAGTAGCACGGGTCTTTCCGAGACGTGCCACTAGGCTAGCGGCACGAGAACGGCGCCCCGAACCCTACTTCAACATCGCCGAATGAATTCCCTTATAAATCGGCCCCTGCGGCGTTAGGGTCGACTCGAACAGCGTGAGCTTATCAAAATGAATCGGAATCGGCGCAAAAGTGTAAGTCTTCAGATACTCGGACAATTCCGCGAATTTGCCCCCTTCGCGAACCCGGCCCAACGTCAGGTGCGGCTTGAATGGCTTGTCGTCCAGCGTGAATCCGTGACGCCGAATCTTTCCGACCAATGAACTGGTCGCCGCCGACAACCCCTCTGATCCGTTGGTCATTCCCGCCCAAATCACGCGAGGTTTCTCCAGTGACGGAAATCCGCCGACCGCATCGATATTGGTCAGGACTTTCTGGTGCTGCGACGCGATCTCTTCGATAACTTTGTTTACCGCGACCAGTTTGGATTCATCGGTATCCCCCAGAAAACAGGCGGTCAAATGAATATTCTTCGGAGGAACCCATTTGACATCCGCTTCTTTCTGTTTGAGCGCGGTAATAATTCTTCCCAATTGGTCGGCGACCGATGGTTCGAGCGGAAAAGCAATAAATAGTCTCATCAAATAATCCCCAGAATCTCGCGGCGGAGCATCTCCAGCGCGGCATACACTGCCCGCGAGCGGTTAAATTCTCGATTGGATCCGAATTGAAATTTTCGGGCGAATGTTCTCTTGGGTGCGGCCAAAGAAATAAATGTCACCCCCACCGGTTTTTCCTCGGTCCCGCCGTCCGGGCCGGCAATCCCGGTGACAGCTAAAGCGTAGTCAGTCTTGAACAGTTTGCGCGCCCCGATCGCCATCGCCAGCGCACATTGTTCCGAGACCGCCCCAACCTGTTTGAGTATCAGTTCATCAACTCCCAACTGCTGCAATTTGACCTCGTTGGAATACGACAGCACTCCGCCCACGAAATAGTTTGATGATCCCGGCACCGATGTAATCGCCATCCCGAGTTGTCCGCCAGTGCAGGACTCCGCCACGCACAGCTTCTCTTTGCGCTTGGTCAAGAGCGCTCCAATCACGCTCTCGAGCGAATCTTCGTCGCGGCCATACTGGTACTTGCCGATCACTTCATTCAGTTGAAACGCCACGCTCTTGGCTTTCTCCTCGGCATCGGCTTCGGTGGCGCCCGGAGCGATAATCCGAAGGTCCACTCCGCACGGCGACGGCAGGTATCCGAGCCGGATGGTGGAGTCAATTTTCATATTCTGCGAAATCAATTCGGACAGCGCCGATTCAATAATGCCGGTGGTCCGGAGTTTGATCACTTTGAGTGTTTGCCCGCCTTTGAGGCTCTTCAAGTACGGTACGACTTCATCGGTCATCAACTGCCGCATCTCCATCGGGACACCCGGGAGGGCGATGAAAATCCGGCCTTCCTCGGCGATACAGATGCCGACCGCTGAGCCGAATCGGTTCGGGAAAAATCTTGCTCCCTGCGGAAGCAACGCCTGGTTCTGATTGATCGCCGGCATCTCGATACCCCGGCGGCGATACCGCTCTTTGATATCGGCCAGGACATCCTCATGGAAGATCAGATTCCGCTTAAAAACTTTGACGATCGCCCGTTTGGTCATGTCGTCTTCGGTAGGACCAAGTCCGCCGGTGGCGATCACCACCTGGGCTCGCTTGAGCGCGATCCGGAGCGCCTCTTCCATGACATCGAGGGCGTCCCCTACCGAAGTCTTGTATTTGACATTCAGGCCGATATCGGTTAAAGCCCGGCCGATAAACGAAGAATTGGTATCGACCGTGTGGCCGGTGACCACTTCATCGCCGATCGTGACTATCTCAACATCCATTGGTATCCATTCCTTCTTTGACTACAACTGCATGGGTTTAAGCACCAGCAGAACCACAATCCATGTCAGAAGGTTGGCCTGCACGCCGGCCGCGACATCATCCATTGTTACACCCCAGCCACTGGGAAGTTTTTCAAACTGAGCCGCCGGCGGGAGTTTGATCACATCGAACAGCCGAAACGCCACAAACGCCACCAGGTAAGTCGCCATCGTGTGCGGCAGGAACAGCACTGAGAAACACATGCCGGCCCACTCATCGATGACGATTTTCTTTGAGTCGTGGCCGAACTGAAGCTCAGCCAGCCCGGCGATCCAGACCGACAGGGCGGTAATGACCAGCGTAATGCCGATCGGCCAATAGATTCCGCACCCAAAACAGAACCAGACCAGGATAAGCGCCGGGATCGTGCCGATCGTCCCGGAGATGGTCGGTGAGTACCCCGTATAGAGGCCGGTGGCGAGAAAACGAACTAACCAGGCGGGCATCGGACTCCTTATTTCAGCACGCTCTTAATCATCGAGAAGTATTTGACAATATAGTCAACGCCGGTCCAAAGCGTAACAGTTGCCGTGATCCACAAAAGCAGGTTGAAATAGAAGAGGTAGTCGAAAGATTCGAGCGCCGGAACGTTGGCATCGAAGTCTCTTACCGCAGTGATTATGAAGATATACGACATAATGACCCCGAGGACGGTCATCTGTAAGAAAGTTTTGACCTTGGCCCACCAGCTTGGCGGAATGATTGCTCCGCGATAGGCGGCCAGCAGGCGAAGCCCGGTAATGGAAAACTCCCGGCCGATGATCAACATGACCGGCAAGGGGGAAGCATAATGTAATGACACGAAACAGACCAGTGCGCTCGAGACCAGGATCTTGTCGGCCAGCGGGTCCATAAATTTGCCGAATCCGGTCAAGATTCCATACTTGCGCGCGATGTACCCGTCGAAAAGGTCGGTCAGGGCCGCGATCAGAAAGAGAATCAGGCCGATCAGGCGCATCTGGAAACTGTCCAGCATGAAGAAAAACATGAACACCGGGGCCAGGACTATTCGCGTGAGGGTCAGTTTATTCGGGGTGTTCATAGCGCTCAGAAAGTACCGGAATCCCCGGGGGGAGTCAAACGGGAAAAGGCGGAGCAGGATTGTCCGGCATCTCCTGATTGACAGCCGGAAAACCAACGATAGAAGTCTTGCACGATACGCGGAAGAGAGTCATGCGCGCCTATCAATGTTGGCATACAGACTCATGTACGGTTCTATTCTCTTAGTCCCCGGACAATCAGCTGACCCTCACAGAGAAGTATGTCTGTATGAGACGATTAGCCAGCAGTTCCAGCAATAATCGAGTAATAAATCCATTAGGCCGATCGCGGATTGGAGCTTATATTTCCTCTCGCACCGCCGAAAGAGGATATACGCATGAATCGCTCATCCGTCACTTTCCTGACTCTTATTGTCCTGGTTATGGCTGCGCCAGCCTACTCTGATTCCATTCTTCAGTACTGGCAGCTCACGATGAGCTACGACCCGACTGGTTTGCATATAGTCGAGGCGGGGCAGATTCCGCCAACCCTCAAAGAAGTGCGGACTCCGGGGCTGAACGGCGCTCCGATTCGCATTACTTACGATATTGACTGGCTCAATTCGAGCGGCGTACCTGTCAGCAACACCACGGCCGAACTGCCGGTAGGTTATCGTACTGCACCCGGCGAATCCGGTGAAGCCTGCCAGATGATTGTACCGGAGTCCGGGACGATGGTCCTGCGCCTCGCCGGGCCGATCGACCGGGCTCTTCCGGCAGCCGTTCGATTTACTCGCCGCACTGCAAGCCAGAGCGCTCAATCGGCCGCGATGATCCCTTCCGGAGTGAATATAGGTTTGCAGGTTGTGCCGATACAGCGCCTGGCGCAGGCCTCGGCTCATCGCGACGGACCCATTTCAAGTGTGAAACTTCGAGATACCGGTCCGGATAATAATCGACTAGTATTTGTCGTGATGGGGGATGGCTACACCGCCGCCAATTTGACCGCAGGCCAGTTCACCGCTGCCGCCAACAACTTTGTCTCGGCGTTCGGCGGCCGATCCCCCTGGGATGTTTTGTTCGAAGGGACCAACGTCTACCGCATCGATGTCGCCAGCAACGAACAAGGCTCGGACAATGATCCGCAGGGAACCCGCAAGGACACGTACTTCAATTCCTCGTTTTGGGTGAGTGGCATTCAGAGACTATTGGCCGTTGATGACGCCGGTTACCAGCGTGCGGTCAATGCCGCCAACAGTCTGGTCGGGTATGGCCTGTGGGATTATCTCGTCATAATCGTGAACTCCAGTACCTATGGCGGCTCCGGTGGAGACATTGCCGTAGTTTCGGTACATCCGTCTGCTAACGAAGTTGCTTTGCATGAAACCGGGCACACCTTCGCCGATTTGGCCGATGAGTACTCCGATGCCTATCCGGGTTATCCCGCCGGTGATGGTGAACCGAATGTTGACTACGATTATTCCGGAGCCGGACTCAAGTGGCTGGTATGGGTGGAACCCGGTACCCCGCTGCCTACGCCTAACTCTCCGAGCTATGGCGGCGTGGTCGGCGCTTTCCAGGGGGCCCGCTATCTCCCCACCGGCATCTACCGCCCCTGGTACAACTGCCTGATGCGGAGCCTGGGTGTGCCGTTTGACCCGGTCTGCAAAGAGGCTCACGTCAACAAATATACCACCCTCGTAAATTTGGCTGACAGTGTCATTCCGGTCGCCGGGACGAATAACCTGGTCCTGCCGGGCGGCACCAGCTTTACGGCCCATCCGATTCCGATCGGTCCCATGACCTACCAGTGGAAGTTGGGAGACTCCGTGCTTCCTGCCTCCGACTCAACCCTGCTTCTCACGGCGCGTGATTACGATGCTGCCGGATTGCTTCCCTCGGCCGTTCTGACTTTGACAGTCGCCTATCCTACTTCTCTCATGCGCCGGTTCACGGCGAGTCGCGAATTTTCCTGGGTACTTAGTCCGGACTGCAACGGCAACGGCCTGCCTGACCATTTTGATATCAGCAGCGGAACCTCCCTTGATCTAGACCACAATGGAATTCCCGATGAATGCGATGCCTCGTTTTGCTGCTCCGGCACCACCGGAAACGTGGATGGCTCCGAGCCTGTCGATCTTGGGGATCTCACAGCCCTGGTGGCCTACTTGACCGGACATTTCGATTTGCCGTGCGTCGCCGAAGCCAATGTTGACGGTCGGGGGAGAGTTGATCTCTCCGACTTAACCGCCATGGTTTCGTATCTGACGGGTGCTGGTTTTGTGCTTTCAAACTGCCCGTGAACCCAGAATTTCCCGACCGGTCTTTAACGCAAGGCTCAGGAGCGGTCGCAGGCGCGGGGAGCATCGCGTCCCGCACAAGCCAAAATCGATTATTACGACCATTTATATCGCATTTGTCTGAACCGTTTTCCCTGATGTCATCTTCATCCCACCAATGGTCTTAGGAGATACCAGGGGGACCTCCTTCAAGGTCAGCTCACTGCGCTCATTCTCTCTTTCTCGCAGTGCGGATTGCGCTTTGTTAAGTCGCGCGCAGGAAAGTAACCAGGCCGGTTACGTCCCGTGCTCACGCCCACGGTCCCGATCTCTAATTCGCCCGGCGTGAATATGGATAATTAACACTAATTTCACTTGACAAAGCAACATCATCTCTTTACTAATGAGTGTGGATTCGTAAACTCCTCGCGCTACCATCCTCGACGCAGGCAGCATTGTAATCAGATGGACCGTGGCTCCGCAGCCGCCGCGGAGTCGTGAAGTACGGAATGGTGCGAAAGCAATTGTCTGTCTCCCGATCGTCGCGCGATCTTGTCGCCGCTTTCCTCATTGTCTCTATTAATTGCTCGCAAAATTTGTTCGCGGTTATCGATAATCTGCCGGTCTGATTGCCGGCCAGGAAACTAGCGGCGGATTATTTTCCACCGTCGGGTTTTTTTCATCAGGGCTGGAAGGAGGAGAAGGGAACGGGCGAGGTTCGCCGGCACGGCTATGTCCGGCGGGTTGGTCGCCGTTCACGGTCAGGAAAAAGCAATCGGGCCCATGACGAGGAGGTGACTGCCTCGCTTGAAGGTCTGAGCTGTACGACATCAGCGGATCAAGGAATGACTCGACTAGCGCTCATCATGCGTGGATGGACCGTTCTGGAAAGGAAGGGCGTATGGAGTTTACATGGTCCTATTTGGCGTGCCTGGCGGTCGCCCTCGGTGTTAGCGGGCTGACCAGTCCAACCGACAACTGCGTCGACAAAATCGGCACCTACGGCACTGTCAGTGGAGCTGTCCCGAGCCGCTGGCTTGACCAACGGGTATATCCGGCCCGGTTTGACTGGCTCGATTCGGGAAAGGTCAGTCCAGCCAAAGCGCAACAGGGCCAGACCTGCTATTTGTATGCGGCGATGGGGTGCCTGGAGGCGCGATACGCGATCAAATACAACGTTACCCTGAACATTTCCGAGCAGAAGTACATCTCGTGCGAGGTCGGAAAAGAGAACTGCCTTTATCAGGGGGTCGGCGGCGGGTGCATTGCCGATCCGTTCACTTGGTACCGGACTCACGGGGCAGTAAGCGAAAACTGTTTTCCCACCGTGCCCTGGGGAATGATCGGGAAGACCTGCTATGTCCCTTGCAGCGACACCGGCAGCTGCCCGGATATCGCCCGCGTCTGGGATGCTCTGCCGGTTCCGATTCTCCCCTTGGACTCAGGCCGGAACGCCTGGCTGAAGTATTTTTTGATGACCAGGGGACCGCTGGCCATCAACAATGGATCACACGCCGATCTGTTGATAGGTTGGGATGATTCCCAATTTGGGGGAGTTGGGGGCTGGCATATCCGGGATAACTTTCCTGATGACGGCAGCCACGGCCTGGCCTGGTACTGCTTTGACAGCCTTGCTACCAACGAGGCCTGGGGGGTGCAGATTCCCGGCGATGGCCGGAGCATCCATGTGGACGGTACACTCGGCAGCGACGAAGAAGGGACTGGAACAACCTCACGGCCGTTCGCCAGTATCAAACGGGCGTTGCTGGAAACGCTCAACGGCGACACGGTAGTCATCAGATCCGGGACCTATGCCGGAGAGTTTAATGTGAACCAGAAGTTCCCGGGACGGTACGAGGCGGACCAGGGGGTCGTCATCAGATCCGCCAGCGACACCGATCATGTGATTATTGACTGCGCCGGCAATGCCATCGCCTTCACGTTTGACCAATTGGTGAGCACGGGCAAAATCGGGCGGGGACACAAACTGATCGGACTCACCATCCGAAATGCCCACCCGCACGCGCTCACCATCACCGATTGCAGCCCCAGCATCCTGAACTGCCGGTTTGAAGCCGGGAGCGGCGGGTCGGCGGTAGCAGTCGAAGGAAAGGACTATCAGGCTTCCCCTCTTTTCGGAACTGCGTATTTACCGGAAACATTTCGAGCACGAGGGGCGGCGCCATCTCCGCGGCCAACGGAGCCGATCTGACTATCGACAGCTGTCGCTTCATTGATAACCGGGTTTTGCCGGCCAATGAAAACTACTATGGGGTCAACGGCGGCGGCGCCGTGGCCATGGAGGAATGGAATTGCGATGACTCCCCAACCTCGCGCATATCCAATTCGCTGTTTGATCACAATGTGGTGGATCCATCGCTGCACGCCTCCGCGTGGGGCGGCGCCCTCTGGTTCTGCCGCGACTACTGTCCCTCTTCGTTTGTCGTGTCCAACTGTACGTTCGTCAACAATCGGTCCCAATTCGGTTCGGCTATAGGGGCGAAAGGGAACTACGGGACTTTGACCATCGAGCGGAATATTTTTGTCAACGATACGGGGGCGTTCGCTATCGGTGATACCGTGGCCGCCCCGGCCCCCGGCCGAAAGACGGAACTGTTCGGCAATCTTTTCGACGAATCGATTCCGCCCCTGGGAGGACAACTGGGCTGTGACAACCTGGATAATTCCAACAGCTTTGAAGATCCCCGGTTTTGCGATCCCGGGAACGGTGACTACCGACTCTGTGAACGCTCGCCGGCTCTCGCCGGGCAAAGTGCGTGCGGCCAGCTAATCGGTGCCTACGGTCAAAACTGCATTTGCGGCGTGGCGGCCGGCTCAAACCAGCTTTCCCCGATGCCGGGCCAGTATGTGGGAGAACCGGGGGTCGATCTCAAGTGGAATCCGGTCGCCGGCGCCGCCTATTACCAGCTTCAGGTGGGTGAGAAGGAAGCTTTCTGCTCTAGCACGTTGACCGACACCACCAGCCGAGCCAAATACCATCTCGAGCGCGCCTTCTTCGCCCCCGACCCGGGGTTTTCCTTCTGGCGGGTCAGGGCCCGGACCGCCGGCTCCTGGTCCCGGTGGTCCCCCACGATGAGTTTCAAAGGAGGGAGCGAACCGTCCTGCCCGGTACTGTTCAGTTACGACGGCACTCAGTACCTCAAAGAGAATCCGCTCCTGACGGCGTGCGAGCGCACCAACTATCGGGAAACGGTAACTGACTATTATCTGCTGAAGAATCCCCCCCGTGAACTGGACGGCGTCGTTCGGCTTCAGTTGAAGGAGATGGAAGATGAAACAACTTTCCTTGAAGCGTTCTATCTCATGGTGGTCGACCATCCTAAAGCGTACAAAATCTCAGTGACCGCCGCCGGAGCCGTCCAGTTTTATCAGAGCGTCGCTTCACCAGTAGCCGCGGTGGATCAAGACGGGATCGATCGATTGGGGGAAGTGCTGAATCAGGACGGCCGCCTCTTCACGGCCTCGCAGGCGGGATATCTCGTTGTGACTTTTCCATCTCAGCCGCCGCGCAATGTCACGCTGCTTCATGTGACCCCCGGCGTGAAACTGCCCTGTGGCGGACCGATCCGCCTGGCCCATAGTAATCCTGGGGGAGGCGGTGCTACCGGAGTTGTCAAAGTGGAACTCCTCGATCGTGACGGTTCATGGAGCCAGGCTTCGATTCTTCCCTCAAGACAATGGCCGGAACAGGAAGTTGTGGCTTTTGACTCGTTGCCGGCAGGATCGGCAGGAAAGACGACGATCAAAATCTCGTGGGACGGCCAATATTCCACCGACCAGGTGTGCCAGATCATTCCGGAAAAACTCACCCGGTCGTTCGCCGGAGCAGCCCCTGTCAATGCAACTCTGATAAAGACGGCGTCGCTCGCCTCGGCCAACCAGCCCAGGAGAAGTTCTATTCCCGTAACCTTATCCAAAGGGGACAATCTGGAACTCACCTTTGCGGTGCCACGCAGCGTTGGGCCGGACTCGGTTCGAGATTACATCGTCTGTGCCACCGGCCGGTATTCCCCCAGACTGGCCGATGCCGAATTAACGCCGAACCGGTCATTCCGATTGTCCGGGAATTATCCCAATCCTTTTAATGCGAGCACAAACATAAGCTACGAATTGGATCGACCGGCGCATGTCCGACTGACGATATACAACATCGCCGGCCAGGTGGTTCGAACCCTTTTGGACGTCGATGAGTCCAGCGGGGATAAGACCGTCGCGTGGGAGGGACGAGACGATGCCGGACACAGCGTCGCCAGCGGCGTCTACCTGTATCGGATGGAAGTGGCGGGAATGGTCGACTCAAAAAAGATGGTGCTGTTGAAGTAGCCTGATTGAAAAGGGGAAATTGAAGATTGTCATTCTGCGTCAAAACCGCCCAATAAAAAACCCAGACAGGTTGCTCGGCCTGCCTGGGCGGACGATATTAGGTAATCCACAGAAAGAGTAACACTTTCCGATTGCGAGATTAAGATAACAAACCAGCAGAATCTGTCAAGAAGAAAAGCACAGTTTTCAGCTTTTTTTTGCCTGGGGCGCATTTCCGTAACTTCAAATCTACTATTGACTTCCGTACCAGAAGAGGGAGCCGGCTACCCGCATTATCGTAAGATCGCGAAATTTTTCCCGTGCAATTCCAGAACGAACTCTCGACTCACGGTTGAGTCCGGCAAAGCCCGACATGCGGCCGCAGAATCTGCTTTCTCCTTTCCAAAGAAGACCAATTATGCTATATTCATTCACGCGGGAGAGGCCTGATCCGACCAATGTTCTGGTCGTGAAGTGTTCAAGGCGGACATCGAAACCGAATGCGGCAAACCCTACTACTCTTGTTCCTACTTGGGCTAAACGCCCCGAATGCTCAGGCCGTCGACAAACTGCGAATCGAAGACGGCCGCACCGAAGCTTACCTCCCTTATCGCATTGAGCGAAACTACAGCGGTACCCACCAGCCGGGGAGACCGGTTGTCGGCGAAGCCGTGCAGGTGTATGCGGAGGGGTGGGGAGAAACTGAGATTCCAATCTATGTCACGGCCTTCAATCGCTTCGCGGGGGAAGATCTCCCCGCGGACATCTCGATATGGGAGTATCCCAAGCGGAACTACTTCGATGAAATTCCTGTCCCGGCGATGATCGTGGATTTTGGGTTTTATCACGATCTGAAAAGCGGCCAGACGGCCCTGGTCGGCGGCGCGTATCGCAACGATTCCGCCTTCGCCTTTACCATCGTTCCCGGAACCGGCCGCCCGCAATTCGTCTTTCTGGCTACCGGGAAAGACTCCACCGGGGACGGCCATTGGCGCGGGTGGCCGACATTTGTAACGGTTGTGGATTTCGACCAGGACGGAAGCGATGAAGTCTTCCTCTGGATTGAACCCGGAAGAGACATTCATGAACGCCGCTTGTTCTGCATTGATCCCAACCGCCTCACGGTTCGCTGGTCACTGCCGGTAGCCGCCTGTATGTATCGGGGTTGTCTTTTGAGCTGCCGCGATTCGCTGAACCCGAGTCTGTTTTTTGCTGCCTACGGTTCGGGTGAGGGAATGGTTGACACCGCTTTTTCCAGCAACTACGGATATTTGGCCAAGCTTGATCGGAACGGCCGGATTCTGTTCCGCAGCGTGGTCGGGAAATTCGGCGAGCCGCTCGATATCGTAGCCTCACCCAGCGACACGTTCTTCTATGTTACGAGCGCGCTGCCTTTTCTGGCCTCAACGCAACTGGCCGATTCCACCAGAACGGCTTATCGTATCACAAAGATTTCACGCAGCGGAACGGTGCTTGCTTCGGCTCCCCGTCCCTGCCGCGAGACCGGGCCGTGGTTTGAAGATTACAACGGCGATGGCCGCCCGGAACTGTACGCCGTCTCGTTTCAGGGCGTCGTGAGCGTCTACGACCTGGATCTGAACTTGCTGGCGCAATCAGATCCTTCCACCTTGCGGGGGCACATCGTCACTCTCCCGTCATGGGATATATACAAAGACGCGCAGGTTCTTTCGACCACTCGGGGGCTTGAAGTCTATAGCCACGATTTCAAGAAACTGGCCTTTATCGGCGCCGACTTCGCCAAGGTGACGCCGCTGGCATACGACAACCAGAAAAGACTTAATACGTTCGTCGCGGCCGGCGCTACCAGTGACCTCGTCGGAATTATTCGAAAACGGTCTTCCGTCGAGCTGGTCTCTGTTTTCTACTACGACTATCAGACCTACATCCTGTCTGCCCTGATTTCCCTGGCCATCGGGCTGGCGGTGATGAACCTCTATCGCGGGCGGCTCTCCCGGCAGAAACAGGCCCTGGTGACGACCCACAACCAGTTGATTGCGGTACACCAGGAGTTGGAGGAGACGCATGCGGCCCTTCAACAGGCTCAGGCGACCATCATCGCCCAGGAAAAGTATCGCCAGGCCAAAGACATTGCCGGGGCCTTTGCTCATGAAATCCGCAACGCTCTTTTTCCGGCCGACAGTGCGTTGACCAAAATCGCTCAATTGAAAAGCAACCCGGACACCGATCCCAAGCGGATGGTGGCGCTGCACCAGTCGGTTCGAACCGCCCTCGATCGCGCCGTCAACATCACCGATGAAATCTCCGCCTATACCAAACTCGACACGCTCTATGCGCCGGAGCCGGTCCGGCTCCGCGAGGCGTTTGATGCGCTGGTAAAGGCGCACGGACTGTTGCTGGAAGAGGCCGGCATCAAGCTGACCATCCGGGGTTCCGAGGGTACCGTAGTGGTGGCCAATCGAATTCAGCTCAACTCGGTTCTTTCCAACCTGCTTCTCAACAGCCTGCATGCTCTCAAGTCAGTAGCGGCTCCGGAAGTGACTATCGCCTGGATTTCATGCGACGGCAACGTCGTCCTGACCTTTGCCGACAACGGCCTCGGGATTCCTGCGGATCAACTGGGCCGGATCTTTGACGCCTTCTTTTCGACCAAGCCCTCCGACGGTACCGGCCTGGGACTCGCCACGAGCAAGAAAATTATCGAGATGTACCACGGAACCATAACCGCGTCCAGCCAGCCGGGAGTCGGCACCACCTTCAACCTGACGCTGCCGGCGGCGTCGGATCAACAGACAGATACTGTACGTGACAAGCCACTGACGGAACCTTTATGAAATCGGATGTACGGCAGACTATTCTCATCGTGGATGATGATCCCCGGGTGCTGGGGGCGCTGAAAGATCTTTTTGAAGACGATTATGTGGTGATTCCGGCTTCCTCTGGGCCTGAGGCAATCGCCGCGGCCAGCGACCACGCCGAGATCGCGACCGTGGTCATGGATATCAAGATGGAAGGAATGGACGGCATCCACGCCGCGCGCGAGATATCCCGGGTTCGGATCGGGCTCCCCATTATCTTCCACACCGGCTATCCCGGTGAATATGATGAAAGCACAATTGATGCCGGGGAGCGGCCGTTTGATTTCGTGCTCAAAGGGACTTCGAGCCAACGGCTGATTCGCTCGGTCCGCAACGGTGTCGAGGCCCGGCATCTGAAACAGGACCTGAGCCGGCTCGCCCAGGTCGGGGAGCAGGAATACGGCATGATCGGTCGTTCGGACGGCATCCTGAAGGTCTTCCGACAGATCCAAAGGGTGGCTCCGTTCGACACCAAAGTGATGATTCTGGGAGAGACCGGAACCGGCAAGGAACTGGTGGCCCGGGCCCTTCATCGCGCCAGCGCACGGCGCGACAAACGCCTGGTCATTTTCAACTGCAATCACAAGGACCCGTCGCTCGTGGAATCAGAGCTTTTCGGCCACGTCAAATACGCCTTCACCGACGCCAAGCTTGATCGGGTCGGACTCTTCGAGTATGCCGATGGCGGTACGGTTTTTCTGGACGAGATCGGCGATCTGGACATTACCACCCAGGGGAAGATCCTCCGCGTCCTGGAAACGGGGGAGTACCAGCCGATCGGGTCGCCGCACATGCGCTCCACCGATATCCGCCTAGTATGCGCTACTCACTGCGATCTTGAATCGCTGGTCAATCAGAAATTATTCCGCGATGATCTCTTCTATCGTCTCAGGGGGATTGAGATTTGTCTCCCGGCGCTGCGCGAGCGGCGCGAGGATATTCCGCTGATCGCCGAGCACTACAAAGACCGACTCACCATCGAACAGGACATGCCCCCCAAAATGTTTGATTCCTCCGCGATGGAGCTCCTGATCAATTTCGACTGGCCCGGAAATGTGCGCCAATTGCTGGACACCGTCGAAGCGTTGGTGTACTTAACCGATTCGCATCTGATCCTGAGCGACGATGTCGCCCGGCAATTGCGACTTAATCAGTCTCCGACTCCCGGGTGCACTCCGACCGGGTTGGCCGAGCGGGTCAAGGAATTTCGCCGCAACTGTATCATTGAAGCCCTTCACCAGGCCGGCAACAATATCAGCGAAGCCGCCCGCATACTCAACGTCGACCGGGCCAATCTGCGCAAAGAGATCCTCGCGCTCGGCATCAATTTGGAGTAAACACACCTCGATCTGCGAATCGGATTGAGGTATTAGTCACCTCGATCAACTGATCTTTCGCCCGCCCCGCACTTTCTCCATCTGTGGCACAACGATTTGCGTCGCCAAAGGTCTGGTCCGTGATTTGGCACACTTGTTGTGTATCTCTCAGGCAGAGTTGACTCCGCGGTCCCGGCATCCGGCTGGTCTGATTACTTGCGGATACTTCTCCAGATTGAATTGAAAGACAAATTTTGACAAGCGGGTGCAGCGTTTGGCCGCATCCATAGAAAGACAACGCGCCGGGGATTCCTGAGGGGTTACGGCAGCCGAAGTCGAGCGGGAGATGGCGACTCCGGTTGCAAGTAGAACCGGCGGCCGAGTTTAGTCCGGCCGCCGGTTTCGTTTTGGGGCACTACTCACACTATTTAAGATGCTCGCACATTAAGAGTGGGAGCAAGGCACCGGGCTTGGGCCCGGGCCGGAAAATCTACATCACGAAATCCAGACCCACTCCAAGATAGAACGGAAATCCTACCTGCACGCGACCGAGCAATTTCGGCTTGAAGAAATATCGGAGCCCACCTTCGGCTTCGATCCCTATACCGGATGAGTATCCGGCGCCGTAGAGATTCTGGTACCGGTTCCCGTTGTTGTCGCTGTACGAGGCGCTCCAGTTGAAGTAACCCAGGCCTCCTTTGAGATAAGGGTCGAGTCTCCGGTTGCTCTGAATGATGAAGTGATACGAACCGGCGGCCAGCACACCGATAAAGGTGTACTTCCATTGGGCGCCGTAGGTCCCCAGACCGACGTCGTTGCTGAAGGTAGTGTAGGAGATTTCGCCGCCGATTCCCCAGTTCTTGTCGAGGGCATACTCCCCGTTGACGCCCAGACCAAAGCCGCTATAGGCGAGCCCCAGGGTCGGTCCGAGATAGAACGCCCCCTTCTGGTAGCCGTACCCTTCGGTCGCCGCGGCCGAAGCCAGCGACACGGACAGTGCCAGGGCACAGGCGATGATGATCAGTTTTTTCATGATAGATAATCCCTTCGCAGGTATTGAGATTTACGATCGACTTATGTGCCTAGTAATTTTCCGGTCCGAAGACAGAATAAAGCTTCGTGGACCGCGTCTGTCAACGATTTATCGCGGGAGTGAGCGGAATTTCGACGCTGATACAATTGTAATCAGCACCCCCCGGTTTCGAGGGCTCAGCGAGCCAGGGTCCGTTCGATTCGCCGGTCCGGGATGAGCCACATGATCGCCACCAGGACATACAGACCGCCCAAATCCAGGTACTGACGAAGGCGAGCGGGATCGCAATCACATAGATCACGACCGAGATCTTGCCCTTGAAATCCGAGCCGAGCGCGACCGCCAGGACCGAATCCCGCCCGTGCAGCGCCAGCAGAACGCGGGTCAGGATAAAGTAGGCGATCGCCGCCATCAGCAGGACCACGCCGTACAGTGCCACCGGCCATGGGACAAAATGGTTCTCGCCGACCCAGCCGGTGACGAAAGGAATCAGCGAAAGCCAGAACAGCAGATGCAGATTGGCCCACAGGACCCGTGCCGTCGATATGCCTGCACCGCCTGGAGCAGATGGTGATGATTGCTCCAGTAGATGCCGAGAAAGACGAAGCTCAGCAAATAGCTGAGGAAGACCGGATAGAGCGGAATCAATGCGGCCAGATCGCGTTTGCGCGGGACTTTCAGCTCCAGCACCATGATCGTAATGATGATCGCGATCACGCCGTCACTGAAAGCTTCGAGTCTTGATTTGGTCATGGACGTCTATGCCGTCTAATCGGCCATGGTCTAATGCGAGTGCAGGGCGACGCGGTTTCCCTCGGAATCAAGAATCACCGCCCGGAAGCCGTATGGCCCGATCTTTTTGACGGCTCGATAATCTTGCCGCCATTCGGGACCACGGCCGCCACCGCGGCGTCAATCCGGCCATCGCAGTTGAAATACAGCAACGGGCCCTCTTTGGAAGGATTGTCGGCGGTCGAGAGACAGCCGGTGACATCGTTATCGGTCCCCGGAAGCATACCGATGGTCATGCCGGGATATTCGTTTTTCGTGACGGGCTGGCCGAGGACGGCCGAGTAGAATTTGATGGCGCGATCCAGGTTGGTGACCGGGATATCGACCCAGACGAGCGTGTTTGGCATAGGGTTCTCCTTTGCAATGACATTCGCGGTAACGTGGTCTTTGTTGGTCCACAAGATAACAGGAGAGCCGAGAACCCGAAAATCATTTTTTGCCGGACAGCTACCGGGCCTGTGCTTCGGCCTGGCGGGCCAGCGTGATCATCTCCCAGTACGGAGGGGTGAAACCGTTGCTTTTCCGGAACTGATCGACCAGCATCGGCGAGACGCCCCTCAATCCGGCGGTGCAGCGCGGAGAACCATCTGTTCCGCAAAGCCGAGGTGGCATCCATCCCTTCCGGGACCGGGCCGACCTGCTCGAACCAGTTCAGGACCATGCTATACGCCTTGGCCACCCGGCCGATCGGCAGGAGATACCAGTCGTAGTCGATCATCATGCCCCGATCCGCTTCTTCGAGCAGGGCATCGGTCACAGCATTATCAAGCTGGTCTTTCGCCAGCGTCTCGGGATCACGCCACTCCGCCACTACGCGAAGCTGCGGATCATATTCCAAATCCGAGGGTTCCAGAGTCTCGAAATGGGTCACGCCGAACAGGCCGAGCCAGCGACGTACTCCCGGCGATGAAATGTGAGACATCCCCATCCAAAGCGTTGTCCCGAAATGTAAGTAGGCCTGCGCCGCCACTTCGGAGCAAAACAGTTTGGTCGAGTCCGAGTAATCCATCTTGAAATCATACGGAATGTGCTGTCTCCGGGCGCGGGCGAGCATGTACGATGCGGCCTTGTGGGGAAGCATCGGATCAGCCTGCATGACCGCGAGATCGGGGCGCAGGCGAAGCACCATCACGCGGAGCTTGGTATCGCGAAGGTAATCATCGAGGGTGGCGAGGGCGACCCCCCGTTCAATATGGGACTCGATGATCGAGGCCTGGCCGGTGGCCGAGTCGACATAGGCCAGCGCGATATGCGAGAAATTCCCCTGAAAATCGTTGCCGCGGGCAATCAGGGCGGAGGTCGGAGCGCCCCCGCGTGAAACGAGGATATCGCCGCTGTGAATGGTCACACCGAGCACGGTTGCCGACGGAGTGGCCGAGGCGACCTTTTCGCACAGACTCAGGGCCGGAACCGAGTCCGGAGGAAGCTGCAACATGATCTGCTCGATCGCGGTCCGTCCGCCATAAAGAAGGCGATAGAGCCGAATCCGGCTGGAATCAGCATTCATATCCCAGCGAATCGACTGGGTCTTGACCGTCATGCGAAGACGATTGAACGAGCTCACATACTCCGGCAGTCTTCCCCGGCAGACGCCGATCTTGGGAGCGAGTTCGAAGAGCGAAGTTTCGATTTGTTTCCAGATCGGGTCGCCGGACTGGTACGAGCGGACGGTCAGAGAGTCGGTCAGGCCAGCGAGCGTCGCGAGTCCGGTGTCGATGCTCAGCGTGAGGGCCGGGCAGCCAAGCTGAAGCTCTTCTTTGAATTGATCTTGAAGCGAACTCCAGTACTGGTCCTGATTCCACTCGAACCGCCCCTTCTCCGATATGGGCGGGACGATCGGGGCTGATCCTGGGATCAAAAGCACAAGATAGAGCGTGAGGATTGCTATGAGAACGAACCGGAGAATCTTCATCTCCTCCAATCTCCGACGGTTGTTGTCGGAATACAACGGGAATTCTCGTAGAGTGATTTGACATCTGGCTACTGTTTTCGTCATAATAGGAAAGCCTGAAGTTCTATTTAGGGAGGATTGGAATGAAATTCTGGTCGCGGCTGTTTTTGGTGGGCTGTCTTTATAGTTCGGCGTTCGCTGAGAACTCGGATGCAGTTTCAACCCCCCAGAGCGTGCGCGTTGTTTTCAAAGCCACCGTGACCGAGCACATACTCTGGATTATCCCGCTCCACTACTCTGTGGATAGCAGCAAAACGGGAAGACTCGCCTCCTGGTCACGCGATTCACTGGAGTTGAACCTGGACTACCCCAAAGGCTCGAGAAGGGCACTGCCCACTCCCGATGTGAAGAAATTTTATGCTGCGGACGGCAGGCAGAAGGCCCTATGGGGCGGCGCTAAATGGGGAACGATTGCAGCTCTCCCGCTGGCGATGCTCTTTTCTTTTGGAGTGCCTAAAAGCGATGCTTATCACCAGTACACAGTTGGGGACAGGGCAGTTGCCGGTGTTGCGATGCTCGGCATGGGGGCGGCTGTCGGCGCGGTAATAGGATTCTTCTGCAAGGAAGATCGGTGGCGTGAAGTGAAACGCCCTGACTGGCCTATTGCAGTTCAAGTGTCGTGCCGGTCCGGGGGGCCTTTATTGTCGCTGCAGTTCGCGTTTTAGATCGAGGTGTCGGGCGCCTAAACGGCGACTGACGTACAAGAACTATCGGTCAGAAGAGGCCGCGCTCTTTACGCTTCAGCGCCAAAGCCATCAGCTGTAGTGTGCGCATCGTGTCATCGGTGTAGTAGGTAGTGTCTCCCTGGCGGCTCTCTACGATCTTCTTGAGTATGACCCTGAAATCCCAAAGCTCCACGCCGTGCTTTTTCGCTTCGGCCGGGACATCGGGATCCTATCCCCACGTGACGATGATCTTTCGGTAATTACCCTTTACAAAGCCGTGTGCCCTGAGTCGGCGAGTACCTCGGGCGGCCCAAATTTCCTCTTTACGAAATAGCCGAGGGTCCGGCGCTGGCCCGCTTTGCCTACTCTCTGGTTCAATTCTTCTTGAGAGAAGGGTTTGGTGGTCAGTTTGGAGTAGTGAGAAATTGAAACACCTGATTCAATGTGATATCGCCGGATGCCGCTCCGTTTGTGCTCATCGATGGCCAGCAGATCGATTTCATATTGCCCTTCGCACTTCACATTGGGCAGAGTGAACCATCTCTTGACGTACCGGACGTAGGCCTCGACAATTTTTTCAGTGTTTTCCATTTTTTACCTTGTCCCACTTGCCGGTCGACACCAGTGGATTCCCGTCTTCACGGGATTGGCGTTTCGGGTGTTGAGCGGCTAAACGGCTACCGACCTACACAAGCTGAAGCTCGACGCGAGCGCATAACGCGCTGTTTCAATGGCAGCCTCTCCACCAAGCAATGTTCACAATGAGACATTATCGAACCCAAGTGATTTTCACTTGGCCAGTTTCGCTAATCCCCAACCTGCTAGAGAAATGAAGGATTGTAGAACCGTCGCCAGCAGAGCATATCCGACACCGTATTTCAGTACTCCGACAACAGACTCACGACGGCTATAAACTCTTGTTTGATCGGACAGAAAATCATACGCTCTGCAGACTCCTTTCCACGTTAAGACGAGGGTCGAGACAGTTCCTATCAAGAATAGCCCGGAGATGATTCCCATGATTCCGAAGTTGTCCGATTCAAATTGGACTCTAACCCACGCTAGGCCATAGTCGACAGCCCACGCAGAGGACATCGCCACGGGCCATAAGGCTATAGGAATCCATAAGTGATGGTACCACCTGATCCCAATGAACGTGTTTGGCCGTTTGTCAAAGTGGGCCGCCAGTCTCAGAGCGCTTTCTTCTCCTAATCTGCCGCATGTATAGCCACAAGCCATCGACGCTATTGGTAGGACAATTGAGAGTAATTTGCTTGAAAGGGACAGTGACTCGTATCTTACTTCGCCGATTTGCATGCCTGCGAACAACCAGAATGCAACCGCGGCAAGCCAAGATAGACTCGACGGTAGAACTGAAAGCGCACCGACTAATGCTCCCCTTTTCCTCGCCACAATTCCACTTACATAGGCCCCAACAGAAGAAGCCATTAGGCCCCAGAAAAGCCTGATGAGCCAGTGCTCACCCCAAAATAGCATTCCCCACGTTTCTCGCGGGTTTTCTTCCAGGTAGTTGAATGCGATTCCCGATTCGACGGCTTGAATTAGGTATGCGCCCGTAAACACGCCGACTACTGTGGCAAGTATATAACGAATTGAGCCCAAGCTCCGTGTCCTCTTGTCCTCCAGATCGTTAGCGCCGAATTGATACCCCATCATTTCTCCACCACCCCCTAATTAACAAAGACCTTGTTATCCAAGCAATTACTTTATGGTTTCTGCAATTTCACTAGTAAATCGCTCGTGATTACGATCCGGACCCCCTATATGTGAACGCCAGGTATGAATGGAGAATTGCGATGATTTTCCCCCTCTATCCCCAGACCACCCAGGAGCCTCTGCACTTGGCCCCACCCACCTCCCGTGAAACTTTCAAATATCTGAAACGAACCCATTTCTGTGAGCCCGGTCCGGCCCCTAGACATGAGTCCAGCTTGTCAGGAACCCAGCAGGTGCCTTCATTTGAAGATGCGAAGCAGCTAACCGGCGATGCCGGTCTAGAACGAACCCATTTTCCAGGCGTCTGTGCGGATCGGAGATTTCAGGCTAAGTCCTTGTACCACCAACATGATCTCATTGTAAATGCGCAGGGCGATCCAGTGCAGACGACGTCTGCAAACGAACCCATTTCGGGAGGTATGAAAGCGAAGAGAACTTGTCGAGCCTCTTTGACCGAAGAACGGCCCTGAGCCTCGACCTACGGGAGCGGCGTCACACCCGGAATTCGAATGTACATGCGGTGCCCAATGGAGGGGCAGATCGCCACGTCGCCCCGCGCGCACTGCGGGCGGGGCTCCTCGCGATGACGCAATGTGCTACTTCAGCTGCACCCGCTGGTCGAGCCGCAGGTGTCGCACTTGAGGCAGGTGCCGTTACGGACCATCGTAAACGATCCGCACTCGCGACACATGTCCCCTTCGTACCCTCTCAGCCGCGCGGTTCTGATTTGGTGGTGGAGCTGACGCTCTCCCGTTTCAACTGGATCGGCTGCAAATGGGGCGACAAGTGCAAGCAGCGCCTCCGCTGGTTGAGCCGCTGCAGTTGCAGGCGACGACTGTACCGAGTGACCATTTCCATTTCCTCCGTTGCTCTCTCCATGAGTTCCATGCCCGTTCCCATTTGCCCCGTTCGCGCCATTTCCCTTGAGCGACAAATGAGTGGTGTGAATATCTTCAGGCTTCCGGCTCGCGGCGGCAACTTCCGCCTTGATGTAAGCCGGGGCAGCTTCTTCAGCTTCAAATTCCATGGATTCATCGGCCGGGGTGCCGAGCGTGTCGTTGCGCAGGTCATCATCGGTGACATGCGCCAGATCGGTCCGGCCGAGATAACTGATCGCCAGTTCGCGGAAGATGTAATCGATGATCGAGGTGGCCCGCTTGATCGAGCGGTTCCCGTCGACCATCCCGTTCGGCTCGAAACGCGAGAACAGAAACGCCTCGACATACTCTTCGAGCGGCACACCATGCTGGAGGCCGAGCGAAATGGCGATGGCGAAACAGTTCATGAGCGACCGGAACGCGGCCCCTTCACGGTGCATGTCCAAAAAGATCTCGCCAAGGGTGCCGTCGGAATATTCGCCGGTCCGGAGATACAGTTTGTGTCCGCCGACTACGGCTTTCTGGGTGTAGCCGCCGCGACGGTGCGGCATTTTGCGGCGTTTGGCGATGTAGCGGTAGATCACCCGCTCGGCCATCTTCTCGGCAGTCTGCGCGACGGTCAACTGCGGCGCCTGCTCGTCCTGGCCGTCATCGATAAGGATCGTGCTCAACGGCTGGCTCAGTTTGGAACCATCGCGATAGAGCGCGACCGCCTTGTTCATGGTTTCCCAGGCCATGCGGTACGCCTTTTTGACATCATCTATGCGTGGCTTCGGCCGGCATATTGATGGTCTTGGAAATGGCGCCGGAGATGAACGGCTGGGCGGCCGCCATCATCTGGATGTGGGCTTCGTACGGGATAAAGCGCACGCCCCGTTTGCCGGTCCGGTTGGCGCAGTCGAAAATGGGAAGATGTTTGTCCTGAAGAAATGGAGCAGACTCGAGAGTCATGGTGCCGCAGCAAAATTCGTTGGCGGCATCGATCTGGTCTTTGGTGAAGCCGAGTTCACGCAGAAGATTGAAATCCCAGCGGTCCTGGCATTCCGGGCTGAAGCCGAGATGGTCGTGCAGGAATTCTTCGCCCAGGACATGTTTGTTGAAAGCGAACGTGATGTCAAAGACGGAATCGAGAGAGCCCTCGAGCCGTTTCAGTTCTTCATCGCCGAACCCTTTGGCTTTCAGGGATTCGTGATTGATAAACGGAGCCTGCTTCAAAGTCCGGGAGCCGGTGGCATAAGTGATGATCGCCTTGACCTGCTCTTCGGTGTAGCCGAGCTGCTGCAGGGCGATCGGGACGGAGTTGTTGATGATCTTGAAATAGCCGCCGCCGGCGAGTTTTTTGAATTTCACCAGCGCGAAATCAGGCTCGATGCCGGTGGTGTCGCAATCCATCAGAAGGCCGATCGTGCCGGTCGGAGCGATGACCGTGACCTGGGCGTTACGGTAGCCGTACACCTCGCCCATCTCGAGAGCGCGGTCCCAGACCGTGCGGGCCGCTTTGACGATCGATTCGGGGAGATAGTTGGGATGGATCCCCATCGGCTTGATGGTGAGATTTTCGTATTCGGACTTGTCGGCGTTGTAGGCGGCGCGGCGATGATTGCGAATGACTTTGAGCATGTGGTCCCGGTTGCGATAGAACGAAGGGAAGGCCCCCTGTTCTTGGCCATTTCGGCCGAGGTCATATAGGAAGCGCCGGTCAGAAGTGAGGTAATCGCGCCGCACCAGGCATAGCCATAGGCGGAATCGTACGGGATCCCCATGCGCATGAGCACAGTGCCGAGATTGGCGTAACCCAGGCCGAGCGTGCGGAACTCGTAACTCTTCTGGGCGATCAGTTTCGAGGGATACGCCGCCATCAGGACGGAAATTTCCAGGACGACGGTCCAGAGGCGGATGGCATGCGGATAGCCGTCGATATCGAAATTCCCCTGGTCATCAAGGAATTTGACCAGATTGATCGAGGCCAGATTACAGGCGGTATCATCGAGGAACATGTATTCCGAGCAAGGATTGGAGGCGTTGATCCGGCCATCCTCGGGGCAGGTGTGCCATTCGTTGATGGTGGTATCGTACTGGACACCGGGATCGGCGCAGGCCCAGGCGGAGTAGCAGACTTTTTCCCAGAGTTTCTGGGCCGGGATGGTCCGGGCAGATCTTGCCGTCGGTTCGGCGGATCAGCTGCCAGTCTTTCCCCTGCTTGAGGCTCTCGAAAAAGCTATTCGGGATTCGGACGGAATTGTTGGAGTTCTGGCCGGAGACGGTCAGGTAAGCTTCGCTGTCCCAATCGGTGTCGAGATCGACAAATTCGATTTGAGAAATTCCCTGCGTGGCCAGATCGAGGACTTTCTTGATATAGCCCACCGGCACCGAGAGCCGTTTGGCGGTCCGGATGGCGTCCTTGAGCCGGGAGTTTTTCTCCGGATCGATTTCGTAGACAGAATCGCCGTTCTGGCCGGAGACCCGGGCGGCATCGAAGATTTCATGCAACTGTTGCCGGATGATCTTGGAGCCGGCCACCAGGGCCGCGACTTTTTGTTCCTCGACTACTTTCCAGTCGATGAAATCGATTACGTCCGGGTGGTCCAAGTCAAGACAGACCATCTTGGCGGCGCGACGGGTGGTTCCGCCCGATTTGATAGCGCCCGCTGCGCGATCACCGATCCGCAGGAACGACATCAAACCGGAAGAATTCCCTCCGCCGGAGAGGTTCTCTCCGGAGCCGCGAAGGTTGGAGAAATTGGTGCCGGTGCCGGAGCCGTATTTGAAGAGGCGGGCCTCCCGCACCCAGAGATCCATGATGCCGCCGTCGTTGACCAGATCATCGCCGACCGACTGAATAAAGCAGGCGTGGGGCTGGGGATGTTCGTAAGCGCTTTTGGATTCGGTCAGGACATGGCTCGTCGGGTCGACATAGTAGTGCCCCTGCGGTTTGCCGGTAATATTGTAGGCATAATGCAAGCCGGTGTTGAACCACTGGGGGGAGTTGGGGGCCGCAATCTGGGCTGCCAGCATGAAGCAGAGTTCATCGTAGAACACCTTGGCATCGGCCGGGCTGGAGAAATAGCCGTGCTTTTCTCCCCACTGCCGCCAGCAGCCGGCGAGGCGATTGAACACCTGGCGGGCATCGGTTTCGCCGCCGGTCCTGGGCTCACCTTTGTCGTCAAGAAGCGGATTGCCGTCGACATCCTTGAGCGGGACGCCGGCTTTGCGGAAATACTTCTGGGCGAGGATATCGACCGCCACCTGAGACCAGGACTCCGGGACTTCGATATTCTCGAGGCGGAAGACAACCGAACCATCGGGGTTCCGAATCTCCGAGGTACGTTTGGCGAAGTTGATGCGACTGTAAGGGGATTCATCTTCGCGAGTGAAATACCGTTTTATCTCCACTGCTGCACCTCCTGTGCGGATAGTCGTCGCGACTTGGGGCAAAACATCCTTGTCACATCCAAGCTGTCGCGGTCGACCTCCAATTATCTATATTGCGTTGTGAGCGACTTTGAGCTGCCACTTACCAGCCGGCCCCCATCCCAAAACAATCGGGTCCGGCCAGAGCGACCCCAATATATTGGGGTCTAAAAAACTCGTACCACTAAAAATTGTGGTTTCAGCCGAGAAATTCGTAGGTCGTTGGAAGAAAACGGACTATGGTATCGAGCAGAGACTCCAGGATCAAGGGGTTTTCCGTTTGGGACGTATGAAGGAGAATTCAGTTTTCATAAGTCCTCTATTAGCAGTACGTTAACTCGACCGCCAGCTTTTGAATGATTCTGGCCAAGTCCACAAAATAATGGGACGACAGTAATTTATTGAACACCAATAGATTATGCCGATTTCCACACCGAGACGTGAACATGTTGATAAATTGGGTGACAACTTGAGTCTGTCAAATGAGCGATTTGGCCGGAAATTAGGGCTTCCTTGGGGCACATCCTGGCCGTTAAGAATGTGCTTAGTCCCTCGCCGAGGCGGCTCGAAATTAGACATTGGCGATCTTTGATCCTGATTCTGAGAGTCGAGCCAGGGACTCTTTCACGTTTGACCGGGAACCGGGTGATGGGACAAACGTTGCACCGGCTGAGATGAAGCAGGTGGAAGAACTCGGACCGGTTTCGTATATTGGCGAACTGAATGCGGACCGTTCCATGACTCAAACAATCAAGCAGTATCTTCTTCTGACCAAGCCCACCATCATGCTGCTGGTGCTCTTTACCGGCGCCACCGCTCTGATTCTGGAGCGATCCTTTCTGACGCAGCCTTGGAATTTCCTGTTGGTTATGCTCGGTCTGTTTTTGACCGGCGGTTCGGCCAATGCGCTCAACCAGTATTTTGAACGGGAAATCGACGCCCGAATGGAGCGGACCGCTCGGCGCCGGCCTTTGCCGATGCACAATCTTTCGTCGCGGCAGGCGTTATCGTTTGCCGTAACCATCGGGATCGCCGGAGTGGCGCTCTTTGCCTACTGCTTCAACTGGCTTACCGCCGGGCTGGCCTTGACGACCCTTCTATTCTATAGCCTGTTCTATACCCTTTGGCTGAAGCCGTATACCTGGCATAATATCGTGATCGGGGGAGCGGCGGGTGCGATGGCCCCGGTGGGGGCCTGGACCGCTGCCACCGGTCACCTTGGGCTGGAGCCGATTATTCTCTTCGCGATTATTTTTCTCTGGACGCCGCCCCATTTTTGGGCGCTGGCTTTGTATTGCAAAGACGACTATGTCAAGGCACGTCTCCCGATGCTTCCGGTGGTGAAAGGGGACGCGGCCACTTTTCGGCAGATTCTGATATATAGTGTGGCGCTGGTTCTGGTGAGCCTGACGGTGGCCCTTACGGGGGCGAGCTGGCTCTATTTTCTGGCAGCGGTTCTGCTGGGGAGCTGGCTGCTCAAGAAAGGGATTGAGGCCGGGCGGCTTCGCACCGAGCAGTCCTACCGGGGTTTGTTCGGATATTCGATCGTCTATTTGTTCGGCCTGTTCAGCGCCCTGATCGTGGATTCGGCCGTGCGCGGCCTCTGGTAGGCGGGGCATTTTGCCGGAGCGAAAAAGGACAGTCGGCCAGGAAATCGACCGCGGAGCAGCCGCGCTATGAGGAACGTAGAACCAAAATGTCTATTTTCCGTGAAAAAAGTGTCGCTCAAGGGTTGACAACGCGGATGCATCATTATTAATTCGGGGCCGTTAAGGAAAGGCACAGGAAGAGCGATTGACGGTTTCATCCGGGCTGACACACTCATAGTCAACGGTCGACCGGCGTGCATTTGTGAAATTAGTAACAAGCTTGATTGTTAATGGCACAGATATTTCCCGCGTGGACGAATAAGCTGCCGACTATCGCCGCAGTTGTGGTCCTGTTCCTGGGCACAACCGTGGTCGCCGGGTTTTGGTACTATGGTTCTCCCAAGTACACCGATGTCGGCTATCGGCCTACTCAGCCGGTGCCGTACAGCCACAAGCTTCACGCCGGGGATCTTGGGTTGGACTGCCGTTACTGCCACAGTTCGATCGAGCGCTCTCCCAAAGCGAATGTGCCTCCCACCAACACTTGCATGAACTGCCACAAGATCATTCTGCCGGACAGTCCGAAGCTGCTGCCGATTCGGGAGAGTTTCGCGAACAATGTCCCGATGCAGTGGGTCAAAGTGCACAAGCTCCCGGATTTCGTCTATTTCAATCATGCCTCGCATTTGCACGCCGGGGTCGGCTGCTACACTTGCCACGGCAATATTGCCCAGATGGAAGTGGTCCAGCAGGCGCAGCCGCTCAGCATGTCCTGGTGCCTTGATTGTCATCGCAATCCGGACAACTACCTTCGTCCGGAAAGCGAAATCACCAATATGAACTGGACGCCGCCGGCCGACCAGGCCGAGTTTGCCCAACGAGTTAAGGCGGAAAAGCACATCAATCCTCCGGTTAATTGTTCAGGGTGTCACCGATGAAAGAGCAGAAGCCACTCAGGGGAAAAGCGTACTGGCGGAGCCTGGATCAGTTGGCCGAGACGCCGGAATTCAAGGAGTTCTTGTTTCGCGAATTTCCGCAAGGGGCCTCGGAGTTCGATAACCGGTGGTCGCGCCGAAGTTTTCTGACGTTGATGGGGGCCTCGGTCGCGCTGGCCGGGCTGGCCAGCTGCCGGCGGCCGGTCGAAAATGTCGTGCCCTTTGTGGTTCAACCCGAAGAAGTGACCCCCGGGGTGCCGCAATATTACGCGAGTACTATGCCGTTTGGCGTGTCGTCCTACGGGGTCCTAGTCAAAAGTAATGACGGCAGGCCGACCAAAATCGAGGGGAATGAGCTTCACCCGTCCTCGCTGGGCTCAACCGATATTTTGATGCAGGCGGCCATTCTCCAAATGTACGATCCGGATCGGTCACGCCTGGCGCTCCATAAGGGGGTGGAAGCGAGCTGGGAAGGTTTCGTATCGTTCTGGCGGGATAAGTACCGGGCCTTTGCCTCGAATCAGGGACAGGGACTGGCGATCCTGAGCCAGGGGTTCAATTCGCCGACCCTCATGCGCCTGGCGGCAAGCCTCAAGCAGCAGTTCCCCAAAATGATCTGGGCAACCTATGAAGCGATCAGTGATGAAAACATATATGCCGGGATCCGCCTCGCCACCGGCAAGAGCCTTCTGCCTGTTTATGACTTCAGTCAGGCCGGAGTTATTCTTTCGCTCGATTCCGATTTCCTGAAAACCGAATCGGAAAGTGTATCGGCAATTCGCGGGTTCTCGGACGGCCGCCGGGTGAGCACGAAGAGCGACGAGATGAACCGCCTGTATGCCGTGGAAAGCGGATATTCGGTGACCGGCGCCAAAGCGGATCATCGGCTAAGAATGCAGAGCCGCCTCGTGGGTGGATTCGCCGCCGCACTTGCGAGAGAATTGTCGGTTCCGGCGGCTGTGGCGCTGCCTGTTGGGTCATTCAGCGCCGAAGAGCAGAAGTGGATCAAGGCAGTGGCGAAAGATCTGGCGCGGACGAGGGGAAGAGGACTGGTTATTGCGGGACGGAAACAGCCCGCTGAAGTTCACGCCTTAGTATGCGCGATTAATGGGGCGCTTGGAAATATCGGCAAGACCGTTTCCTTTGTGGAACCGAAGGACGCCTCCCTGCCGAACCGTGAGGAGCTTAAGACTCTGGCCGGAAATCTCGAAGCCGGACAGGTTGATACCCTGGTCATTTTGGGAGGAAACCCGGTCTACGATGCGCCGGCTGACCTGGATTTCGCGAATCTCTTGGGAAAAGCGAGGTCGACCGTTCATTTAGGACTGTTCGAGGATGAGACCTCGCAAAAGTGTGAGTGGCATATTCCCGAGGCGCACTTCCTGGAAAGCTGGGGAGACACCCGGTCGGTTGACGGCACGGTGGGATCCATCCAGCCCCTCATTGAGCCGCTCTACGGCGGACATAGCCTAACCGAATTTGTGTCTCTCTTAGCCAATGGCCGGGAGCAGCGCGGGTACGATATTGTCAGAGAGACCTGGCAGAAGCAGTTCGGGCCGCTGACGTTTGAAGCTTCGTGGCGGAAGATGATTCATGACGGAGTTTTGAAGGATTCCGTGCTGCCGACACAGAACGCCACTATCGATCAGAGCGCCGTAGCGCGCGCGATCGGCGCCAAACCGTTTGCAACTTCAAAGTCCGATTCATTTGAACTGACCCTTGTGCCCTCGCAGCTATACGACGGCCGATTTGCCAATAACGCCTGGCTTCAGGAACTTCCTGATTCCATCACCAAGCTCACCTGGGATAATGTCGTCAGCATCAGTCCCCAGGACGCCCGGAAGCTGGGACTCTCCAACGGAGATTTGGTGCGGTTGGACTGCCAGGGAAGACAACTTGAAATGCCGGTCTGGATTCAGCCGGGACAGACCGATGGATCGGTGGCTCTCTCGGTCGGATACGGAAGATCGGCGGCGGGGCGGGTTGGGGACGGAGTCGGGCGGAATACCTACCGGCTTCGCACAGTTGCCGAGTACGACTATCTGGCCGGCGTGTCAATCACCCGGCTGGGGCGGCATTACAAACTTTCCACCGTGCAGGATCATGGCAGCATGGAAGGAAGGGCGATTGTCCGCGAGGCCACGCTGGACGGATACAAGCGGGGAGAAAAATTTGAGCCGGATGCGCCGGAACATCCGCCGCTGGCAGCCTTGTGGGACGAACACAAGTATGATACCGGTTATCAATGGGGCATGAGCATAGACTTGACGGCGTGCACGGCCTGTAATGCCTGCACGATTGCGTGTCAGAGCGAAAACAATATTCCGGTTGTCGGAAAAGAGCAGGTGGCCAACGGGCGGGAGATGCACTGGATCCGGATCGACCGGTACTACTCCGGGAAGGACGAGTCGCCGGAAGTGTCCTATCAGCCGATGGGTTGCCAGCACTGTGAAAACGCGCCGTGCGAATCGGTCTGCCCGGTGGCGGCAACGCAGCATGACGCCGAAGGGCTCAATGTCATGGTGTATAACCGGTGCATTGGGACGCGGTACTGTTCCAACAACTGTCCCTACAAGGTGCGCCGATTCAATTTCTTTAATTACACGAAGGATCTCCCGGAGACGGTGCGGATGCAGCAGAATCCGGATGTCACGGTGCGTTCGCGCGGGGTGATGGAAAAATGCACGTACTGCGTGCAGCGGATCGTGGCCGGCAAGAGCCATGCGAAACTTGAAGGAAGATTGGTCAAGGACGGAGAGATTGTCACCGCCTGCCAGCAGGCGTGCCCGGCCAAGGCGATCACGTTTGGGGATATCCTGAACCCGACTTCGAAAGTATCGCAATTGAAGAAACTCGACCGGACCTATAGTGTCCTTGAAGAGTTCAACACGCGGCCCCGGACGACCTATCTGGCGCTGCTGCGCAATCCGAACCCGGAGCTGGAAGGAAATTCGATCCTCGGATAAGACCTCCGAAGAGAATCGTGACGATATGAGCGGAAGCAGCAAAACCTCGGAACTGGTGATGAAAGAGCCGCCGCTGATTACCGGGAAATCAGTCGTTTGCGAGTATCACCGACACGATCTCAGGGGTCGCCGAGCGGAAAACCTCGGGACTCTGGCTGGGCGTGTTCCGCCTGTCGGCGTCAGCTGGTCGTAATGCTGGCCGGCTGCTATCGGCTAGTTGTTCTGGGAAGGGATTGGCATCTGGGGATTGAATGTTCCGGTGGGTTGGGCATTTGACGATCGTGAATTTCGTTTTCTGGGTCGGCATCGGGCATGCCGGGACGCTGATCTCGGCGATTTTGTTTTTGTTCCGGCAGCGCTGGCGGACCTCGATCAACCGGTTTGCCGAGGCGATGACGCTTTTTGCGGTCATTTGCGCCCTCATGTTTCCGGGTATTCACGTGGGGCGGGTCTGGGCCATCTACTGGGTATTCCCGATTCCGAATCAGATGTCGATGTGGCCGAATTTCCGCAGCCCGCTGCTGTGGGACGTGTTTGCGGTGAGCATCTATTTCACATGCTCGGTCTTGTTCTGGTACATGGGGATTGTTCCCGGATTTGGCGACCCTGCGCGATCGGGCCAAGACCAGGATTCGAAAAATCCTGTTCGGGATCTTCTCGCTGGGCTGGCGCGGCGGCAACCGGCAGTGGAAGAATTATGAAAAGGCGTACTTGATTCTGGCGGGAGTCTCGACGCCGCTGGTGCTTTCGGTGCACTCGGTGGTCAGTACGGATTTTGCGACCAGCTTGATTCCCGGGTGGCACTCGACGATCTTTCCGCCTTATTTTGTGGCGGGGGCGATATTCTCCGGGTTTGCGATGGTGCTGACGCTCGGCATCATCATGCGGAAAGCTGTTCCCCTGGAAGATTTGATCACGGTCAAGCACCTGGAGAAGATGAACCTGATCATGCTGGTGACCGGGATGATGGTTGGGTATTCGTATGGCTGCGAGTTCTTCGTGGCCTGGTACAGCGGCAATTCGTACGAAGCGTTCACGTTTATGAACCGCGCGTTCGGTCCGTACTGGTGGTCGTACTGGACAATGATTTTCTGCAATGTGATGGTGCCGCAGATATTCTGGTCGAAGAAACTCCGCACGCAGCATGCCGGTTATGTTTGTGGCTTCGCTGCTTATCAATGTCGGGATGTGGTTTGAGCGGTTTGTCATTATCGTGACGAGCCTGACGCGGGACTTTCCTCCCGAGTTCGTGGCATATGTACATCCCGACCAAGTGGGAGATCATGACTCTGATCGGGTCGTTCGGCTTATTCTTCAGCCTGTTCCTGCTGTTCTCACGCTACCTGCCGGTGATTGCGATGTCGGAGCTCAAGACGGTGATACCGGCCGCCCAAATTCATCACCACGGATCGTCACAACAATCTGAGACTTCAGTCCCGGGGGATCACCGATGAGCACCGAGCAGGTCGATGAGTCCGTCGAGAGAAAGAGTCTACGGCGATTATCGGCCAATTTGCCGGACCGAATGAACTGCTGGCGGCGGCCGAAAAAGTGCGGGATGCGGGATTTAAGAAGTTTGACTGTCATTCGCCGTTTCCGATTCACGGGATGGATAGGGCGATGGGCCTGAAGCCATCGGTAGTTGGATATGTCGCCGGAATCTGCGGATTGCTCGGCGGAAGTTTCGGGTTCTGGCTTCAATGGTGGGCCAGCACGAGTGCTTACCCGTTTGTAATCGCCGGGAAGCCGTTCAACAGTTACCAGGCGTTCGTGATCATCACGTTTGGCCTGACGATCTTGTTTGCCGCGTTCTGGAGCCTTTTTCGGCGGCCTGATCACAGGCCGATTGCCGCAGTATTTTCACGGCCTGTTTTACTCCGATCGGTTCGCCCGGGTCACTAACGACGGGTTCTTTGTGAGCATCGAAGCGGAAGATGTCAAATTCGATCCGGAGAAGAACAAGGCGTTTCTGACCTCGCTCGGTGCGAGCTATGTGGAGGTCCTGAGAGGCGCATGAGACATTTGGTGGTCATGGCGGGACTTATGCTGGCGCTGGGCGGGTGCATGCGGAATACGCCCTCGGATCGAACACCGCTTTATCTCGACCGCGGCATGGGAGAGCAGCCGAAATACAAACCACAGGCCCGGAGTATTTTCTTTGCGGACAGCGCCACCATGAGAATGCCGGTTCAAGGGACGGTCCCGCGCGGGTTCCTTCGCGACAGCCAGGTCTATTACACCGGGATCGTGTCCGACACGACGCCGGTGGCGAAGAATCCGGTGCCGATCACGCTGCAGCTCTTGCAGCGCGGCGAGGAGCGGTTTAACATCTATTGTTCTCCATGTCACAGCCGATTGGGGGATGGGAAGGGAATCGTAGCCCAGCGCGGGTATGTGCCGCCGCCGAGTTTTCATGATGATCGCATCCGGAATTTTCCGGACGGGCACATCTTTCAAGTAATTTCCAACGGCATTCGGAATATGCCGGCTTACAAATATCAAATTCCACCGGCCGACCGCTGGGCGATCGTGGCGTACTTGCGGGCGTTGCAGCGGAGCGAAAACGCAACCATTCAGGATGTTCCGCCGGAGCTTCGCGGGACCGTGAAGCAGTAGACTGAGCTATGACGTTTGACACGCAGACATATCGTGTGACCCAGAAGGGAAACCTGGGGCGAAACGCGCTGATCGTGGGTGTGGTGGCGCTGGCCCTTTCGGCGGTAGGGTATTTCCTGGACTCGCCGCGGTTCTTCTCGGCTTACTTGGTGGCGTTCATGTTCTGGATGACGCTGGCGCTCGGCTCACTGTTTTTCGTGATGCTGCACCACCTGGTCGGGGCGAGCTGGAGCGTGGTGATCCGCCGGCTGGCGGAGAGCCTAACCGGGACGATTCCGTATCTGGCTATTCTCTTCATTCCGATTTTGTTCGGATTGCACGATCTGTACAGCTGGTCTCACTCCGATCTGGCCGCCGGCGATCCGGTGATCATGAGAAAAGCCGGGTGGCTGAATATTCCGTTTTTCACCATCCGAGCAATCGTCTATCTATTCATCTGGTCGGGACTGGCGCACCTGCTTTACAAAACCTCGATGCTGCAGGATTCCCAGCCGAGCGAAGAAGTAACCCGGAAATTGAAGAAAATCAGCGCGCCCGGTATGCTCTTGTTTGCGTTCACCGTTACCTTCGCCGGTTTTGACTGGCTGATGTCGCTCGAACCACACTGGTATTCGACAGTGTTCGGCGTGTACGTCTTTGCCGGGGGACTGGTAGGGGCATTGTCGCTGATGACCGCCATCGTAGCGTTTATCCAGAGGCGCGGCATCTTGCGCGGCACGATCACCATTGAGCACTACCACGATCTCGGCAAGCTGATGTTCGCCTTTATCATCTTCTGGAGCTACATCGCGTTCGCCCAATATTTTCTCATGTGGTACGGCAATATTCCCGAGGAGACGTTCTGGTATCTCAAACGCTGGGAAGGAAGCTGGCAGATTGTCAGCATGATTTTATTCTTCGGCCACTTTGTGATTCCGTTTGTCGTCCTTCTGTTCCGCGGCATCAAGCGGACGACTGGAGCGCTGGTGTTCATGGCGGTCTGGATTGTTGTAATGCACTGGTTCGATCAATACTGGCTGGTGTTTCCGACGTTGTCGCCCCACAGCGCCGCCATTTCCTGGATCGATCTGGCGACCACGGCCGGTATCGGCGGGATATTCTTCTGGGCATTCTGGAACCGGTTCTGCAGCACGGCGGTAGTTCCGGTGGGGGATCCCAAGTTAGAGGCCTCAATTCATCACGTAAATTCGTACTGAGCATAGATCATGACAGAACACGCGACCCATACTTCCTCACCCGCCCAGGCGGGGTACGACCGATCCGATATCAACACCAAAAAGCTGTTGATCTGGGCAATCATCTGCGTGGTCTTTGTGATCGCCTCGGTGATTTTTGTGGTCCAGTATTTTGATGTTGTCCGGGAAAATGAGGTTTACAACAAAGTGCTCAAGCCGGAGTCGGTCCCGTTGAGAGAGCTTCGCGCCCACGAGGAGCAGGTCCTTAATTCATACAAACTCCTGGACCCGGACAAGGGAGTGTACCAGATCCCGATTGACCGGGCCATGAAGCTGATGGCGGACGAAGCGTACCGGGCAGGGCAGCCTTAGTATCGGGGCGAACAGGGACGTTTTAGTACTTTCTCAAGAACTTTTTAACCTGACGGCTGTTCACCAAAGTGAACCTTGCAGGTCCATGATGAATGTAGAAATGAGATCGTATTTGTCCGGTATAGTTGTGAGTCTGGTGGCTTTGACTGTGGGCTGGATGACGCCCTTGGCAAGCGCCCAGACGATCAGTGATTCGGTGCCGGAGTTAAGGCGGCTCAAGATTGATGAGCATCTTGGTCAGAAGATTCCATTGGATCTTCGGTTTACTGATGACAAAGGACAGCCGGTGACGCTGGGTCAGTATTTTGGCCAGGGAAAGCCGGTGATTCTGAATCTGGTTTACTACGATTGTCCCATGCTCTGCACGTTTGTGCTAAACGGGGTAACGGACGCGATCAAGAAGATGGATTGGACGCCGGGTCGGCAGTTTCAGATGGTGACCGTCAGTTTCAATCCCCGTGAGACCTCGGAGTTGGCGGCCGCCAAGAAGAGAACCTATCTGGATGATCTGGCCAAACCGGGGGCAGATACCGGGTGGGCCTTCCTGGTCGGGGACGAAGAAAATACGAGAAAGCTGGCCGACGCGATCGGTTTCAGATATTACTACCTGCCGGAGCGAAAAGAGTACGCCCATACCGCCGCCACATTCATTCTGTCCCCCGACGGAACGATTTCGCGCTACCTGTACGGTATTGAGTATCCGGAGCGCGACGTTAAGTTGGCGCTGCTGGAAGCCTCGGAAGGGTAAGATCGGCACAACTCTGGATAAGCTGGTCCTCTACTGCTACCACTACGATCCGGAGGCGAAGGGGTATGTCGTTTTTGCGACGAATGTCATGAAACTAGGGGGCGGGCTGGTGGCATTTGGGATGGCCTTTCTGATCGGTTTGCTCTGGCGGCGTGAGCGGAAGCATCGGCGGATAACGCAGGCGGCTCCTCCGGCGCTGAAACACAGTTAAGAAGATTATCGGGAAGTAACGGGCAAGATAGATATGGATACCACCGCAACCTTATGGCTTCCTCCTCAGGGTTCGACCCTGGCCGGTGAGGTTGATCCGCTTTTCAATTTCATCATGTGGGCCAGCACGATCATGCTGGCGCTCGTGTTCGGGCTGATGGTGTGGTTTGTCTGGAAATACCGCCGTCGCCAGCGGGTGGTCGGTCTCGTGCAGGCCCCGACGCACAATACGCCGCTCGAACTGACCTGGACACTACTGCCGACCCTGCTGGTCGTGGTGATCTTCGTCTGGGGATTCAAGACCTACGTCAGCATGCATGTCGCGCCAAAAGATCCGCTGGAAATCAAAGTGAACGGCCAAAAATGGTTCTGGTCTTTTGATTATCCCAACGGCGCAAACACCGTGAACGAACTGGTCGTGCCGGCCGGAAAACCGGTGCGGTTGTTGATGTCGTCCAAGGATGTGATTCATGGGTTCTATGTCCCGGATTTCCGGGTGAAAATGGATGTGCTGCCGAACCGGTACACGATCGTGTGGTTCGAGGCGCCGGAGATCGGCGAACATAATTTGTTCTGCACGCAGTACTGCGGCAAGGGTCACTCTGAGATGCTGGCCAAGGTGAGAGTGCTGGGCGAGCGGGATTTCGACCAGTGGCTCGACGCCGGCACCGGCGGCGGGGAAGGAATGACGCCGGCCGAATATGGGGCCAAGTTATACAAGAGCAAGGCGTGCGTCACTTGTCATACCATCGACGGCAGCAAGCTGGTCGGACCGAGTTTCAAAGGAAAGTTCGGCACGATCGAAACGCTCGCAAGCGGGAAGACGGTGACGGTGGATGAGAATTTCATCCGGGCCCACATTCTTCAGCCGAAATCCTGGACGGTGAAAGGGTTCGACCCTGTGATGCCGACCTACCAGGGACTTCTGACCAACAAGCAGCTCGATGCCCTGATCGCGTTCATTAAGTCGCTCAAATAGCGGCATGAGGATAACGTATGAGTACCGCAGTAATTCCTGATTACAATTTTCTGAGGTATCCCAAGGGGATCAAGTCGTGGCTGTTCACGCTGGATCACAAGCGGATCGGGATGATGTATTTCGCCGCGATTTCGTTTTTCTTTTTGATCGGCGGCTTGATTGCCCTGATGATCCGGACCGAACTGTTCAACAACCACCACCAAATGCTGAGCTCGCAAACTTACAACGAGCTGTTTACGCTGCACGGCGCGATCATGATCTTTTTGTTCATCATTCCGTCGGTGCCCGCGATTCTCGGAAATTTTGTCCTGCCGATCATGCTGGGGGCCAAGGATGTCGCGTTTCCGCGCCTGAATCTCATGAGCTGGTACATTTACGTTTTCGGCGCGCTCTTCTGCATATTCTCGATCATCAGCGGGAGTGTCGATACCGGCTGGACTTTCTATACCCCGTACAGCACGACGACGAGCACTTCGGTAGTCTCGATGACGCTGGGGGTATTCATATTGGGATTTTCATCGATTTTCACCGGGCTTGAATTTCATCGTCACTATTCACAAGCTCCGCGCGCCGGGGATGAACTGGTTCAACATGCCGCTGATGGTCTGGGGCCTGTACGGCACGGCCATCATCCAGGTGCTGGCGACGCCGGTACTCGGGATTACGCTGGTTCTGCTGATTTTGGAACGAGTGGCGGGGATCGGGATTTTCGATCCGGCAATGGGCGGCGATCCGGTCTTGTTTCAGCATTTCTTCTGGTTCTACTCGCACCCGGCTGTCTATATCATGATTCTGCCCGGGATGGCGATTATCAGCGAATTGATCGCGCATTTTTCACACCGAAATATCTTCGGATATAAGGCAATTGCGTTTTCGTCGCTGGGGATCGCCCTGGTGAGCTTTATGGTCTGGGGACACCATATGTTTGTGAGCGGACAGTCCGAACTGGCCGCCGTGCTGTTTTCGTTCATGACTTTCCTGGTGGCGATACCGTCGGGAATCAAGATCTTCAACTGGGTCACGACGCTATACAAAGGGTCGATTGACCTCAAAACGCCGATGCTGTACGCCTTGTCGTTTCTGTTTCTCTTTACGATCGGCGGGCTGACCGGAATATTTCTTGGGGCGCTGTCGGTCGATGTCCATTTGCACGACACCTACTTTGTGGTGGCGCATTTCCACTATGTCATGATGGGCGGGACGGTGATGGCGCTGTTGGGCGGAATCCATTACTGGTGGCCCAAAATGTTCGGCAAGATGTACAGCGAGTTCTGGGGACGGATTTCCTGCGCGCTGATTTTCGTGGGATTCAATATGACGTTCTTCACCCAGTTTTTTTTGGGTTCTCATGGCATGCCGCGCCGCTATCACAACTATCTTGACCAGTACCAGCCGCTGCACGCGTTTTCCTCGATCGGGTCGTATATCCTCGGGCTGGGTTTCTTCATCATGCTCGGATACCTGATTCATTCCCTCTACAAAGGACGCCCGGCCGGCAATAACCCGTGGGGTGTTCTGGGATTTGAGTGGGAGACGACCTCGCCGCCTCCGCCGGAGAATTTTGCGACCGATCCGGTGGTCAGCCATGGGCCGTACGCGTACGACGAAGTTGAAGTTCACAGCACTTTGGAGCCGGAACCGACCCCGGTATAGAAGAGATTACATCTATGTCTGGACCGCACACTGACGCTCATCCGACCTGGCTGGCGCATCATTTCAGCGACGCCGAACAACAGCGGGAATCGGCCAAGTTGGGGATGTGGCTATTTCTGCTCACGGAAATCCTCCTGTTTGGCGGCCTGTTCTGCGCCTACGCGATCTACCGGTCCTGGTATCCGGAGATGTTCCACAATGCCCACAAGGCGCTCGATTTGTCCCTTGGCGCCACTAATACCGTGGTTCTGATCACCAGCTCGGTGACAATGGCGCTGGCGATCCGGAGCATGCAGCTGGGGCGGAAATCCCACACGATCGGATTTTTGTTTGTGACCTTGGCGCTGGCGGGAACGTTCTTGGTGATCAAGTATTTTGAGTACGCCCACAAATTTGAACTCGGGGAACTTCCCGGGAAGTTTTACCATGCGACCGGAATTGCCGGGACCAATCCGCACGTGTTCTTTTCGGTCTATTTCCTGATGACCGGGTTGCACGGCATTCACGTGATCGGCGGGATGACGGTGATCAGCCTGATGATTTACCGGACAAGCAAGAATCGGTTTTCTCCCCAGTATTACACACCCCTGGAGATGACCGGTCTGTACTGGCATCTGGTCGATCTGATCTGGATATTTTTGTTCCCGCTGTTGTATCTGATCAAGTAGAGGTGAATCGGTGAGTAAAGATGCCCATGCCATACATATTCTGCCGCTGAAAGTGTATCTCGGAGTCGGCGCAACGCTTCTTCTATTGACCTTTGTCACGGTATATGTTTCCACCTTTGATTTCGGCTCCTGGAATCTCGTCATTGCCATGGTTATCGCGGCGACCAAGGCGCTGCTGGTGGCGTTTTTCTTCATGCACCTCTTTTACGACAGCAAAGTCTATTTCTCGATTTTCGTCGGCGCGCTGATGTTTTTGGCGGTGTTCATTGTGTTCACGATGTTTGACACGCAGACGCGAGGGCAGGTCAATCCCCAGCAGGAGAAGCCGATCGACGACAAAGCTGTAATTTACCGCGAAGGGGGATCGGCGGCCCCGAAAGCGGATTCCTCGAAGGCTGGATCAGCCGCTGAGCAGCCGGCCCCGGCAGGCACGAAATAAATTCTTGCGCCGGGACTGCCCGGGGACGTACCATCGTGGAGTTAACCTGCTATATTCAGGAACCACGGAGGTGACCGAGTCATGAGAAGTTTTCGCCGCCTGGCTTTTGTCTCCACTATCGCCACTTACGTACTCATTTTCATCGGGGGATTGGTCCGGGTCTCTGGAGCCGGTCTGGGGTGTCCCGACTGGCCGAAATGTTTCGGCCGATGGATTCCACCGTTAAGCTACGCCGATATTCCGGCCGGCATTGACCCGAGCACTTTCAATATTGCCCTGGCCTGGATAGAGTACGGCAACCGTTTGGCGGGAATGATTACCGGGCTTCTGGTTCTGGGAACAGCGATCCTGGCGCTCGTCTATTTCCGGAAGACAGCGCGGATTCTGTATCCGACACTCCTGGCGGCCTTGCTGACGGCCTTTCAAGGCTGGCAGGGGGGGCGGGTAGTGGCGTCCGAATTACAGTCGATTCTGGTTTCCGCCCATTTGCTTCTGGCGCTGCTCATTGCCAGCCTGTTGCTCTATGTCGCGCAGCAGACGTATTTCCTGGACACGACGCCCGAGACGCCGGAATCCAGCTATCCCAAACAGGCTCCGCGGTGGATCATGCTCCTCTGGGTGGCGGGGCTTCTGCAGATTCTGTTGGGTACTCAGGTGCGGACCGGGCTCGAGACGGTGAGTGCCGGATATCCGCTCTGGAGCGACCTTCAGTGGCTCGGGAATGTCGGGCTCCCTTATGACGCACACATGGTGTTCGGAACGCTCCTGGCACTCTTTACCGGGTTTGTGGGGATTTCCATACTCAAGATGAGCCGGCAACCGTCGCCCCTCGTGACGCGAGTTGTCTGGGCCCTCTGTATTTTGGTGGCATTCCAGTTGTCGATGGGGTTTCTGCTCATCGCGGCAGGGCTCAAACCGCTGGCGCAAGTGTTTCACCTCTGGCTCGCGGGTCTATATATCGGTCTGACGATGGTCCTGTATTTCGGCGTAAGGCAAACCGCAGCTTCCGGAAGCCACGCGAAAGGGCTGCAAAGAGTAGCAATACCCCTGGGAATCGGCGTGGTAGTGCTCGCTCTACTGGCTTTCTTTGTGATCAATTCAGCCGAAGCTTCGCGACAAAAAATTCCGGTCCTTGGCCAGATTCCGGAGTTTCATTTTGTGGATCAGAGCGGGAAGCCGTTTGGAGTGGATCAGTTCAAGGGGAAAATCAGCGTAGTGGATTTCTTCTTCACCAATTGCCAGGGACCATGCCCGATAATGAACGGGGAATTTGCGGAGATGTACCGCAAATATGCCCATTCGGACAAACTTCAATTGGTCTCGTTTACGGTGGATCCGGACCGGGATAGCCTGGCGGCGCTAGTGGCATATGCCAAAGACTTCGACATTAGCGATGCTCGCTGGCTACTTGTTCGAGGGGAGTTGGCGGCGACGGCGAACCTTTGTGAAAAAGGGTTCATGCTCGGCGGAGAATTGCCCGGAGAGCACAGCACTAAATTCGTCCTGGTGGACGACCAGGCCCGGATTCGGGGCTACTACGATTACGATGATGCCGGTCAGCTCAAGTCGTTGCGGTCCCAGTTACAGCTGCTGGTGAGAGGGCTGCCGTGAGTTGGGGTCTTCTCGCCCATGTGAATGCCTCGCTGAATTTCATCAGCGCCATCCTGTTGTCGTTCGGCTACGTCAACATTAAGAAGGGCCGGCCGGAAGTTCACAAGAAATTCATGATAGCGGCCCTAGTGTCATCGGCTCTGTTTTTGACCAGCTATTCGATCTACCATGCCCATGTCGGGTCGGTGCCGTACCTTCGGCACGATTGGACCCGGCCGGTCTATTTTACGATTCTGATCCCGCATGTGACGCTCGCCGGGCTGATGGTGCCGTTTATCATCGCCGCAGTTGTTTACGCCTTCAAGGGGAATTTCGCCAGACATACTCGAATCACCCGCTGGCTCTGGCCGGTCTGGATGTTCGTCTCGGTATCCGGAGTGGTTGTCTACCTGATGCTGTACCATCTGTAAGGGGCGACCGCGGGCGGGAAACTGTGGAGTGGGCCGGCAGTATAAGAGTTGTACGATGTCACATCTGCCCCGGCACTCCCTTGCTTTCCTCACCTCAGCATTTGCGACGGCGCTTTGCGCCCTGGCGGCGCCGGTGTCGGCGGAATTTCGCGTAATCAAGGGGGATATCACCGACAGCCAGACGCACCAGCCGATCGCGTACGTGACGGTGCGGCTGGTCGGTTCCGGAAGCACGACGCTCAGCAACGATAAGGGGGAATACCGCCTGCTGGTGAGTACCGACAGTTGCGCGTTGAAATTCAGTCATGTCGCCTATTACAGTGATCTGCAGACAATGGTGCTGACGGATACGGTGGTCGAGTTGAATATCACGCTTCGCCCGAATCTGATTGAGCTTCCGCCACAGGAAGTTTACTCCCGGGACTACAATGCGGCCCAGCGTATTATTCTCAAGGCAATCAAGCGCAAGAAAGAGATCCTGGCAAAACTGCAAAACTACAGTTTTGATGGCTACACCAAACTGGTGGTACGGGATTTGAAGAAGCCGGATTCGAGTAATATCATGCTCCTGACCGAGACGCAGACCTCGAGCTTTTGGGAGCGGCCCAGTCGTTACAAGGAGATCATCCGGGCAAGGCGGGAGTCTTCAAATTTGAACGCCGACCGTAATCTGGTGACGGTCGGAGAAATTCGGAATTTTGCCAAAGATCGGATCCAGATCGGCCGCTATGAGGTTGTTTCCCCAATCGGAGCGGAGGCGCTCAATTCCTACAATTACTATCTGCTCGACTCGGCGGACATGGACGGCCGCCGCGTATTCGAACTTGAAGTCGAACCCAAAAGCGAGGGAATTCCGCTCTTTGCGGGGAAGATTCGCATTATCGATTCGACCTTCGATGTTGTTGCGGTGGATCTGGGATTCAACAAGGGGTTTCATCTGCGCTTCGTCCAGAATCCGCGCTATACCCAGCAGTTCGCCGAGTTTCAGAACGAGTACTGGATGCCGGTGGAGATTCGGTTCACCGGGACCATCAAGTTTGCCGTCCCGATCCCGAACGTCCCGTCTGAGTTGTCGTTTGCCCATGTAGCTTCACTCTACAGTTTTGCTTTCGATACTCCGCTCCCCAAAGGGACCTTTGATGAGTACGCGGTCCAGGTGGACCCGAACGCCGACCATCCGGATTCCCTCCAGTGGAACACGCACCAGACAATTCCCCTGACAACCGAAGAAACGCAGGCGTACCGGCGGATCGATTCTATTCAGCGGGCTCCCAAACCGTTCACCCGGCGGGTGTACAACGCGTTCCGGGATCTTCCTCTAATCGCTGCCAGCACGCGGGACTTTTTTCATTTCAATCGAGTTGAAGGCGCGTATGTGGGGGTAGGGGGAAAGCTGACCCGGGTTGTTCCGCGGGCGGACTTTCGCTTTAAGACCGGGTATGCGATCGACGGACATTTCTGGGAGAATGAGTACGGCGTCACGTATCACCTCTGGACGCGGTATCGTTTCCAGGTGGGATTGTTGTACAGCGATGAAATCGTGCCTCGTCAGGCGGCCGTGTCGGCCTGGGGAGATCACTCGACCATCGCTGCGTTGCTGTTCCGTTCCGACCCACAGGATTACTACCAGCAGCGCGGCTTCACGCTCCAGAGTTCCGGCCGGTTCTTGCCGCACACAACAATCAGCGCCGGATTTAATGACTATCGCCAGCTTTCGGTTCCGGTCGCCACCAGTTTCAGTTTGCTTCATCGCTCGCCACGGGACACGCTAAGGGACAATCCGCCGATAGACGAAGGGAATTTGCGCTCGGTCACGGCTTCGATCTCTTACGATTCACGCAAGCTGATCGATTCCAAGGGGAAAGATCTGATCTACGGGCAGCGCTCGTTCTGGCAGATTACCACCGGCGTCGAGTACGCCTCGCCAGGGTTCATCCCGAATGATTTCGATTTTCGCAAATATTTCGCTCAATTCTATGTGAGGCACTCCCTTCTTGGTCTCGGCTTGAGCGGCATCTCGGTATATGCGGGATCTTCCGACGGCAATTTGCCGCCGGAGCGATACTATACGGTTAATTTCGGGAGCGATATTTTTGACCTCTCCGAGGGATTTCGTACCCAGCGACGGCTCAATTTTGCCGGCAGTCAGATCCTCGTGCTCAACTGGACGCACAACTTTGATCATCTGTTGTTTGCCAAATGCGGGCTGCCGCTTATCAAGAAGATTCCGTATACGCTTCAAATTCGCGGCGGGGCGTTCTGGACCGATTTCCGCGATCACCACTATGAAGTGGGGGACGAAAATATCGCAGTCGCTCGGACAGCGTACAGCGAGTTCGGGTTCTCTCTGGGGAATCTCACACCGTTCTTGTCACCGTTCAATTTGTCGGTCGGCTTTACTTGGCAATTGTCGCACTACGATACCAGCAAGTTTTCATCACTGATCGGCTTCCGATTATAATCTCACGCACATCTCCGCCGAAATAACCGGACGGAAAAGGTGGAGAATGATCGGCCATTCCCCAAATTGGCGTCAAAAACGCAACCCAAATGGTGTGTGGGCGTATATATTCAATATGATGGGTCGCGGCGCCGTTCATCTTTCATTTCAAATAACCGCTTTAGTCATCGGCAGTTCGTTGATGACTTTTCTCGCCGGCCCAGCGAATGCGACTCTTCGGGTCGTTAAAGGAACTATCACCGACATCGACTCACACCAGCCGATCGCGTTTGCCACAGTCCAGTTGGTCGGCACCGGCCGAGCCACCCTCAGTAATGATCGTGGGGAATACCGCCTGCTTATTGAGGCCGACTCGGGCGAGTTGAAATTCAGTCACATCGCGTACTATTCCGAGCATGTGCCGCTTGCCTTTAAGGATTCCATACGGTATGTGGACATTTCGCTGAGACCGTCGGTGATAGAATTGCCGGGGCAGGAAGTGTACCTTCACGATTACGATGCCGCGCAGCGGATTATTCTGGAAGCGATCAAGCGGAAGAAGGATATTCTCTCGCAGCTTCATGACTACCGCTTCGACGCCTACACCAAGCTGATCGTGCGGGATTTGAAGAAACCGGACTCGACCAACATCTTCCTACTCACCGAGACCCAGCTTTCGAGCTTTTGGGAGCAGCCGGACAAGTACAAAGAGATTATCCGGGCGCGCAAACAGAGCGCGAATCTTCCGGCGGAAGGGAATCTGGTGACGGTTGGGGAGATTCTCAATTTCAACAAGAACCGGCTGGCTATTGGCGACTACCGGGTGGTGACACCGACCGCCAGCGATGCGCTCGATTGGTACAACTATTATCTCACCGACAGCATCATGGTCGACGGTCGGCGGGTGTTCGTGCTGGATATCGAGCCGAAAAGCCAGGTCGTTCCATTGTTTGTAGGGACGATTCACATTGTTGATTCGACGTTCGATGTCGTGGCGGTGGATGTGGGATTCAACAAGGGGTTCCGGATGACCTTCATGCGGGATCCTCGCTACAGCCAGAAGTTCGCCCAGTTCGAAAACAAATACTGGATGCCGGTGGAGATTCGATTTTCCGGGAAAGTGAAATTCCCGGTGCCGATTCCGGGGATACCGGCGGAGCTGTCGTTTGCCCACCTGGCCTCCTTGAACGATTTTGCCTTCGAGACGGGGCTTCCCAAAGGGACGTTCAATGAGTATGCGCTGGAAGTTGATCCCAAGGCGGACGAGCGCGACACGATTCGGTGGAACGCGCAGCAGACTGTTCCGCTGACGGCGGATGAACTGCACGGCTATAAGATGATCGATTCGATTCAAAAGGCGCCCAAGCCGATCTTCAAGCGATTGCTGATCGGACTGGCGGCCTTGCCTTTTGTGGCAACTTTTGCCAGGGACATCTTCCACTTCAACCGGGTTGAGGGGGCGTATGTCGGGGTGGCCGGATCCGCGGACAAAGTTCTGAAGAACACCGAGATCAACTTCAAGACCGGATATGCTTTCAGCGCCAAGCGCTGGGAGAATCAGCTCGGGATCTCCCACGATTTCTGGAAAGAGCGGCGGTTGTGGGTCGGCATGACCTTCAGCGACCAGATTGTTCCGAGACCGACTATAACTAGTCCGTGGGACGGGAATACCACCATACCGGCGCTGTTTCTCAAAGAGGATCCACTGGATTACTACCGCCAGCAGGGATTCAGTCTTCACGCCCAGGGGCGAGTGCTGCCATTCACGACCCTTCGCCTCGGCTTCCACAATTACAAGCAGACCAGCTTGAGCGTGAATACGGACTACAGCTTCTTCCATCGCGGAGACAGCTCGCTGCCGGCGAGACCGAATTCTCCGATCGTCAACGGGCAGCTTCGATCGGTGACGGCATCGTTGAACTACGATTCGCGCAAGCTGATCGACTCCAAGGGGAAAGATATGACGATGGGGGAGTCATCGTACCTGCTTTGTTCGGTGGGAATTGAGTATGCCTCGCCGAAATTCATCCACAACGACTTTGATTTCCGGCGATACTACACGTCGGTCACGATCCGGAGACCGGTGCTCGGGCTTGGAGCGAGTGCATTGCATTTATATGCGGGCGGGTCGGACGGGGTTCTTCCGCCGCAGGAATACTTCACGATGCCGGCGAGCGGAGATATTTTCGCGTTCGAGCAGGGATTTCAGAACCTTGATACCGTCAATTTCAGCGGAACTCGGGTCGCCTCGATCACACTGCGCCATAGCTTTGAGCGGCTCTTGTGGGGGAAATCGGGCATTCCGCTTGTTAAGAAGATACCGTTCACGCTCGATATCTACGGCGGGATCTTCTGGACCGATTTCCGCAATCGCCAGGCCATGCCGGGGGACGGTTTGGTCCGAACGGCTCCGACCCCGTATCGGGAGATCGGTTTTTCGATCGGGAATCTGACCCCGTTTCTGGCACCGCTCAACCTGTCACTTGGGTTTACCTGGCAACTTTCCAAGTACGATCATACCCAAAAGCAACTCAACGCCTTAGTGGGTTTCCAGCTTTAGTCCCAAGCGCGCAGTCTTTGCGTTGACGCTCCCAACCGCACGTTTAGCCTCATAGAACTTGTATCGGTTATCGAGACCGGGTATTTTGAGAGTGGCATCAGCGCGAGTCCGGGGCGGAGCAGTGGGATGCCGGAATCTGGAGTCACGCAGATATGACAAATCATAATCTCACGGCACGACTTCTCGTGTTGCTCGTATTGGCCGGGGCGTTATTATTTTCTTGCATGAAGAAAGTGCCGACCGCGCCGAAAGCGCCGGTTATCACACACGATACCGTGCCGCAGATCACGGGGCGCTATTCGGGTTGGTCTATCCTTGATGAGTACGATTACAACTCGCGGCGGAGATACTATGTGACGCTCAACGTTGACTCCACTGGGGATACGTTGAACGGCTGTTCCCGCGCGTTTGCCCTGATCCTCGACGATGGCTCAGGTACTTCGCCGCAGATCATCAGCGCGACCGGCGATCCCTGGGCGCTCACCTGGGATTGTTCGGACAGTATGTTCCACACCAAATTTACCGGGAAGGCGGACGGGAAGTCGGTTTCCGGGTCGGTGTTTCAGTACCGGCTGACTGGGCACGGGGATTCTCTGTTCTTTATTGTGACCTTCAGCGCGAGCCGACCGTAACGCATTTCTTGCCGGGCTTCGACTCCGTTCAGGCCGACGCCGGCGAGACTGAAAGCTTGAGCTCTGACAAAAAAGAGACCGGCGGGTAAGGCCGGTCTCGTAAAGAATCAGTAGCGCGGCCATACGGCCACGGATCTCTTCAACTCAAGACTAGTAAAGCTTGCGGTAGTTGTTGCCGCCGGTGCGGTTTCCGCCTTCTTCGCGCGGCTTCGCCTGATTGACGCTCAGGGCGCGGCCGTTGAGTTCCTTGCCGTTCAAGCCGCTGATGGCAGCGGTGGCTTCGTTGGTCGCCGGCATCTCGACAAAAGCGAACCCTTTGGGCTGGCCGCTGTCGCGATCCATAATGACTTTGACGGTTGAAACCTGGCCAAAGCTCTGGAAAGCCTGGCGGAGCTGATCTTCGGTCGTTTCGAACGACATGTTGCCGATGTAGATATTCATTCTACACTCCATTTCTGAAAGTCTTGACAGCTTCCGAGTCCATTGAGAAGCCAGTCACTTCAAGACACACGATAAATTGCGCAGGATTGCGCGATCAATTCGAGATTTAGATTTGGCGAAGAGTTGTAGATTAGAACAAGACTACGACAAAGGCCGAACTCAAATTAACATTAACATTACAGTATATCGGACGTCCCGGCTAAAACCTACAGTTATATTTGAGTATATTTGCCCACTTTCTCCAAAATAGTGACGAAAGCACCAGAGCCGGGGCTCACACAGGAGCGTAAGTCTGTGCGCGCCATGGTGTGTCGGGGAAGAATCGGGCCCACCCTCCAAGGCGTTACCAGCCCAACCGGTACCGATTCTTGACGAATGGACACCAATGGTCTATTTTACGGCAATCGGCGAGCCGATCCGACGTCGGAGAAAAGGAGCACGAGTTATGTCCATACGACCGGTAAAACGAGTGGCCAAGTCCAGGCCGACCATCGAAGGGGCCGGGGTTCATCTGCGAAGAGCCTTCGGGTTCGGCGATCCGACGGAGTTCGATCCGTTCCTGCTGCTTGATGATTTTCGAAACGAGCATCCGGAAGATTACCTTCCCGGGTTTCCGTGGCACCCTCATAGAGGCATCGAGACGATTACCTACGTGCTGGCCGGAACAGTCGAGCACGGCGACAGCATGGGAAACCACGGGGCGATTTCGCCGGGAGATATCCAGTGGATGACCGCCGGAAGAGGGATCATTCATCAGGAGATGCCGAAAGGGGACAGCCAGGGGAGAATGCATGGGTTTCAGCTCTGGGCGAATCTCCCCTCGGCGCTCAAGATGACGGAGCCACGGTATCAGGAAGTGAAGTCAAAGGAGATCCCGGAAGTGACTGAGGACGACGGGACCAAAGCGCGGATTATCTGCGGGAATTTCTGGGGGAAGCGGGGCCCGGTGGAAGGAATTGCGGCTGATCCGGTGTATATCGATGTTTGGGTGCCGCCGGGAATGCGGAAGACGCTGAAAGTCGAAATGCAGAGTCACGCCTTTGCCTACGTGTTTGCCGGAGGCGGCAAATTCTGCAATGCGTCGGGACCGCTGGCGGTGCCGACCGAAAGTGTGGGATGGCTAGATACCAAGCCGCCGGTTGAGGCGGACAACCGGTCGCTCATTCTGTTCGACACGGGAGATGAGGTGACGGTTCAGGCCGGTGAAGAAGGGATTCGCTTCCTGCTGGTATCGGGAAGACCTTTGAAAGAGCCGGTCGCATGGTACGGGCCAATCGTCATGAACACGCAGGAAGAGCTGCGGGAGGCGTTCGACGAACTGGACCGGGGAACTTTCCTAAAGAAGAAATGAATCATCCCGAAGATAACGGACCGGTGGCGGATAAGCGGGAGGCGAAGAAGCCGCGCTGGTCAATCGACGAAAACCAGGATCTCGGGCTTGGAACGCGGGTCGCGCAGCAGTCGAAACGTCGCTTCCTGAATCGGGACGGGAGTTTCAGTGTCCAGCGCTACGGCCTGCCGTTTTTCCAGTCCCTCAGCATGTATCATTCCATGCTGACGATCGGGTGGCTCCAGTTCTATTCGATCATAGTGGCAGGCTACCTGGCGGTGAATGTTCTGTTTGCTTCGGCCTATTATTTTTGCGGGCCGGACGCGCTTCTAATCGCGACTACCAGTCTTCACCCCAATCGATTTGTCGAGTGCTTCTTTTTCAGCATTCAGACGTTTACGACCATCGGCTACGGCCGGGTCAGTCCGGTTGGAGTTGCGGCCAATACGCTGGTAGCTGTGGAAGCGCTCACGGGGCTTCTGGGGTTTGCGTTCGCCACCGGGCTTTCGTTTGCGCGATTCTCGCGTCCGTCGGCCCGGATTATCTTCAGCCGGAACGCGATTATCGCGCCCTATCAGGACATGCAGGCGTTTGAATTCAGGATTATCAATGCGAGATCAAGTCAGATTATCGAAGTGGATGTAAAAGTGTTCCTGAGTCGGCTGGAGAAAGAGGGCTCGCGCGAAACGCGACGGTTCTACGATCTCCCTCTTGAGCGGCGGCACGTGAGCTTCTTCCCGCTCAACTGGACGATTGTCCACCCGATCGATGCGACCAGTCCGCTTGCGGGGTTGACGCGGCAGAGCCTGGTCGATTCCGACGCGGAATTCCTCGTGCTGATTACCGGGATCGAAGAGACCTTCGGACAACAGGTTCACACGCGATCTTCGTACAAGGCGAGCGAGGTGGTGGTAGGGGCGAAGTTCGTTGACATGTATGTCAAGGCGCCGGACGGCGGTCTCGGAGTCGACATCGGGCGACTCCATGAAATCAACTTGATGGATGATTGACGGTTAAATGCCAACTGAACTAAGACTGACCCGGCGGCATAGCCGGGCTCCACACAACAGCTATTCCGTCACCTATCGTTTCAACTGTTCATACTTGACAACTGATTCTCCTGGCTGCTATCTGTCCACTGTTTGGCATTGAATGTCGTCGATAAGGTATTGGCGAGAAGGTTAAGACATAATGACACTGACAGTTAAAGACATAGCCAGATTGTTAAGTGTATCTGAGAAAACGGTTTACCGGTGGATTAACCAGGGAGAGTTGCCGGCGTACCAGGTTCACGAGCAGTATCGATTCAATCGGGCCGAGATATTGGAATGGGCCACTTCACGGAAGATCCCGGTTTCTCCGGAGATTTTCGCCGAGCCGGAGACCAGCGGCGTCCAGATGCCTTCGCTCTTTGAGGCGCTTCAGAACGGCGGCGTCAACTACCGGGTGGACGGCGCAGACAAATGGGGAGTGCTCAAGAATGTCGTACAGTTGCTGCAACTACCGGAAGAAGTAGATCGAAATTTTCTGTATCGCGTGCTGGTCGCGCGCGAAGAGTTGTCTTCGACCGGCATTGGGGACGGGATCGCCATACCGCACGTGCGGAACCCGGTTGTGCTTCACATTTCCAAACCGATGGTGACGCTCTTCTTTCTCGAGCATCCCGTGGATTTCGGGGCGATCGACGGCCAGCCGGTGTATGCGCTGTTCATGCTGATCAGCCCCACGGTAAGGGCGCACCTCCATTTAATCTCCCGTCTGGCCTACACGCTTCGTGATCCATCGTTTCAAGACATGATCAAGCGGCAGGGACTGCGGGAGGAAATTCTAGAGGCTGCCAAGAAAGTGGAAGCGGCGTTAGTTCGAAGCGCCGCCGGCAAACCGCAGGTCGGATAGGCCCATGACACTGGTTCTGGTTGCGACAGCAATAATTCTTCTCTCGGGTCTGATGTCGCTGATGCTGCATCGGTCCGCTTTGGCGGCGTCAATTGTCGGTGTCGTTGGAACTATATTTGGCTCTGTTGTCGGATTAGTCCCGGTTATCTCAAGCTTGCTGCAGGGCGGAGTTGAAACGCTGCGCTGGTCATGGAGTGTGCCGGGGGGAGATTTTGCCGTGGGCGTTGATCCCCTGACAGTTCTTTTTCTCCTGGTGATATTCGGAATATCGATTCCCGTGAGTCTCTACGGCGGGTCGTACCTGTGGCGCGACCGAAAGGAACATGATCTCGGGTCGGTGTGGTTCTTTACCGCGGTTCTCGTGGCTTCGATGGTCATGGTCGTGATTGCCCGAAACGGAGTCCTCTTTCTGATCGCCTGGGAAGTGATGTCACTATCTTCATTCTTCCTGGTGATGCTGGACGACAAGAAGAGCAGTGCCCAGGCAGCCGGCTGGACATACCTGGTGGCGGCGCATTTCGGGACGGCCTTTCTGATCGCATTTTTCATTGTCCTGAGCGGCCAGGGCTCATACAATTTTGACCAGTTTTCACCGGCCACTCATGCCGGGTTGCTGTTTGTGTTGGCCTTGATCGGATTTGGGACCAAGGCCGGATTTGTCCCCTTGCACGTTTGGCTTCCGGAAGCACACCCGGCGGCGCCGAGTCATATTTCCGCTCTTATGTCCGGGGTCATGATCAAGATGGGGATTTACGGTATCGTGAGAACACTCACTTTTCTGGGTCCGCCGCCGGAGTGGTGGGGGTGGCTGCTGCTTGGAATTGGACTAAGTTCCGGGGTGCTGGGAGTGCTGTTCGCTATCGCGCAGCATGATCTAAAACGGTTATTGGCCTACCACAGCGTGGAAAATATCGGAATCATCGCCATCGGACTCGGGATCGGGTTGTTGGGCCTGAGTTTTCACGCCCCACTCATCGCAGTGTTGGGCTTTGGCGGCGGACTGTTGCATGTCGTCAATCATTCCCTGTTCAAAGGCCTGTTATTCCTGGGAGCAGGGGCGGTGGCACACAGCACCGGGACGCGCGAAATTGACCGGCTTGGGGGGCTATTCAAGAAAATGCCCTGGACCGGAATCAGTTTTCTGATCGGGTCGATAGCCATATGCGGGCTTCCCCCATTGAACGGCTTTATCAGCGAGGTTCTGATCTATCTAGGGGCACTGCATGGCGGGATCTCAAACGAGGGAAGAATGGCGGTAGCAGGAGTGGCGGCGATCGGTGGACTGGCGCTCATAGGGGGGTTGGCCGTGGCCTGTTTCACCAAGGCGTTTGGCATAGTCTTTCTTGGTCATCCACGCTCAGAATCGGCAGCCACGGCTCATGAGGTCGGGGCCTCCATGAAAGTCGCCATGGGAATGTTGGCGGTCACCTGCCTTGCGGTCGGACTCCTCGCGCCGTTTGTAATCAGGGCTCTGGTACCGGCGATTGGGCAGGTCAGCCGGCTTCCACTGGAGACAATTGAGACCGTGTTCGCGAGCGGAACGGGGCCGCTCTTCAAAATAATGCTCGCCGGATTTATCCTGCTCGGGCTGGCGGCTCTCATCGCGCTTCTCCGGCTGGGTCTGCTGAGTGGAAGAAAAGTCAAAGAGACTGTGACCTGGGATTGCGGCTATGCGAATCCCGGCGTGCGAATGCAGTACACGGCGGCTGCGTTTGCCTCACCCATCACCAGGATGTTCCGTGGAGTGCTGAGGACGAAGCAGCATCTTCACGCGCCCGAGGGACTATTTCCGATGAGAGCCGAGCTGGAGACTCACACTCCCGACGTCTTTCAGGAGCTTTTCTTCCGGCCCATATTTGCCGGCGTCCGAAAGACACTTGATGTCTTCAGGTGGGTTCAGCATGGCAACGTGCATCTATACGTGCTGTACATTTTGATAACCCTGTTGGTTTTGCTGTTCTGGAAGCTGCGATGAAGGTTGAGCTGCTCTCGATCGTTCATATTGGATTCGCCCTGGTGGCGGCCCCATTTCTTCTCGGGATAATCAACCGTACCAAGGCGATATTGGCGGGGCGGCGGGGGCAGCCCATGTTGCAGGCGTACTACGATCTATTCAAATTGCTTCGCAAGGGAGCGGCCTACAGCCAGACCACGACGTGGCTATTCCGCGCCGGTCCCATCGTCAACCTGGCGGCGGTTGTGGTAGGACTGCTTTTGATTCCGTTCGCGGGGAGTCCGGCGCCGATCAACTTCGACGGCGACCTGATCCTTTTGGCGTATGTCCTGGGGCTGGCACGATTCTTCATCGTTGCGGCGGCCCTCGACACCGGGTCGAGTTTCGAAGGGATGGGGGCAAGCCGGGAAGTCACATTCTCCATGCTGGTGGAGCCGACCCTGTTTGTGGGTCTATTCGCGTTGTCGCGGCTCAGCCACAGTCTCTCGTTAAGCGGGATATTGTATGCGACCGGGGTGACCGGCTGGAGCATTGGCGCGCCGGCGCTGGTGGCAGGGGCGTTCTTTGTCTTGTATTTGGCTGAAAATGCGCGAATCCCGGTCGATGACCCCACCACCCATCTTGAGTTGACGATGATTCACGAGGTGATGGTCCTGGATCACAGCGGTCCGGATTTTGGATTGGTGTCATACGGAAGCGCGCTCAAGTTGTGGCTACTGGGAGCGTTGTTTGTGGGGGTGTTTTCGCCGAATTTGACGGAAGCACCGCTATGGTTTCGCGAAGGGTACGCCATAATTGGAATGGCACTCCTGGCGATTGCGGTGGGAGTAGTGGAGTCCTCGATGGCCCGGCTCCGGCTGGTAAGAGTCCCACAGCTTCTTGTTGGAGCCGGTGCGCTCGCAACGTTAGCTACAATTTTGGTGCTGGGATGATGACGGAAATAAGATGGTAAGTGCACTGGTCGTTCTCATTGTCATCACCGATTTCCTGCTTCTTGGAGCCGGGTGGCTCAAGGCTTCGATTCGTATTGTGGCGCTTCAGGGATTGGCGCTTGGTCTGCTCCCCCTGTTCGTGCATCAGGGAGGGCTGACAGTCCGCCTGGCCCTTATCGCCGCCCTGGTAATTGCGCTGAAAGGAATTGTTTTTCCCCGACTGCTGATGCGGAGTCTCCGCGAATTGAGTTCGGTGCGCAACATCACATACTATGTCGGGCCGATGGCCTCGCTGTTGATTGGAATCGTGGTGATGAGCAGCTCGTTGTGGTGGGGGTATCTGCTGCCGTTGCCCGATGATACCGGATACCGCCTGGCAATTCCGATGGTGTTCTTCACGATCGTAACCGGGCTCTTTCTGATTGTGAGCCGGAGACAGGCGCTGATGCAGATTATCGGGTATCTCGCCTTGGAGAACGGCATATATGCCTTTGGAGTGTTTTTCGCGCAATCGGAGTCGATGCTGATCGAGATCGGAATTCTCCTGGATGTGTTTGTGGGGGTGTTCATCATGGGGGTGATGGTGTTCCAAATCAGCCGCGAGTTTGACAATATCGAGGCGGGGCAGCTTAGCACGCTTCGGGACTGGTTCCGGACTCGGAAAGAGCTGGCGGGCAAGGATGCCGAAATATGATCATACTTGCTCTGATTCTCATTCCGGCTTTGGCGGGACTCGCCTCGTTTGTGATCCGGAGCAACAGAACACGGCGAGTGATGCTGGTCGCGGCGGCGGCGATCCATCTGGCGCTCACGGCGGCAGTGTGGCTTCACCGCCCGGATCCCATCTTTGATGGCTGGCTTCAACTGGATGCACTGGGGCTGGTTTTTCTTTCCATTGTGAGCTGTCTGTATATGGCGGCGGCCGTATATGCGATTTCATATCTGGCCAACGAGCAGCCGGGAGCGAGGCCCGACTTTGAAGAGTCGGTTCTTTTTGTGAATGAGCCGGAAGCAGTGTTTGTCGGGTGCTTGCTGCTGTTCTTATCCACCATGACTTTGGTCACGATGAGTCATAATTTCGGCGTGCTATGGGTTGCGGTCGAGGCCACCACGCTCTCGAGCGCTCCTCTCATTTATTTCCACCGGCATCACCGATCCCTCGAGGCGACCTGGAAATATCTGCTGATATGTTCGGTGGGAATTGCGCTGGCGCTGTTAGGGACGTTCTTTCTCGCTTTTTCGGCGTCCAGCAAAGAAGCGGCAGGTGTGCCGCTGGTGTTGGGCGAACTGATTACCCATGCGTCGTCGCTTCGGATTCCGTTCTTGAAAGTCGCCTTCCTATTTATGCTGGTGGGATACGGCACGAAGATGGGTTTGGCGCCGCTTCACAGCTGGCTGCCGGACGCACACAGCGAAGCACCATCGGTGGTGTCGGCGCTGCTTTCCGGGGCACTTCTCAACTGCGCCTTTCTGGCGATCTTGCGAATGACCCAGGTACTCGATGCCTCGGGCTCCGGAGATTTTGCGCGCGATCTCCTGCTGATCTTTGGGCTGATTTCGGTCGTCATGGCCACCGTGTTCATCGTGGGGCAGCTTGATTTCAAACGGATGCTGGCGTATTCGAGTATAGAGCATATGGGAATCGTGGCGGTTGGGATCGGGCTTGGGGCGGCCGGTTCATTCGGCGGATTGCTTCAAGCGGTCAACCATTCTTTGACCAAAGGGATGTTGTTCCTCGTGGCGGGGAATATTCTGGCGCGGTATCGGACCAAATCCAGCAGGCTGATTACCGGAATGCTTGGAGTCTTCCCAAGTCAGGACTGCTCTGGGTGGCGGGATTATTTGCAATCACGGGCACGCCGCCGTTCGGACTTTTTCAGAGCGAATTGACGATTGTTCGGGCGGCTTTGGATACTGGTCACACGATGGTGGCGATCATCCTCCTGGCCGCTTTGGGCATTATCTTTGTCGGTATGGCAGCCATTGTTCTGGCTATGGTCTATGGCAAGGGAGCAGAAACTGAGAGTGTGGCAAGTCCGAAAGAGTCAATGGCCTCGATCCTGCCGCCGGCGGCTCTCGGTGTCGGCGTACTGGTGCTAGGCGTCTATATCCCACCAGCACTTAACCAGCTTCTGGCTGATGCGGCACATCTGCTCGGAGGGCGCTGATGACTGGAACGGGCTCTTTCCTTTGTCGCAATAACGAACGGGTGAAGAATTCCGATATTCCGGAATTTCCATTCGCCAAATTCCAGGAGTCGGTCGTAGAGGCGGTGCAAGGGGGGGACAGGCTGATCGCCTTGTTTGCCCAACCGGAAGAACGGGCCGGACACCGATTGTTCGCCGTCACCTCGGCTCGGGACGAAGGGGGGCTGCGGATAGGTTCGACTGTAGTCAATGGATCGTACCCTTCCCTCACTCCCGACTGCCCGCAGGCGCACTGGTTTGAGAGGGAAATCGCGGAATTGTGGAACATCACGCCGCTCGGACATCCCTGGCTCAAGCCGATTCGATTCACCGAAACTCCGATTGGCATGACCGATTTCTTCAAGATTACCGGCGCAGACATCCACGAAGTGGCGGTGGGGCCAATCCATGCGGGAGTGATTGAACCGGGACATTTCCGATTCAATTGTGCGGGCGAGAACGTGCTTCATCTTGAGATATCCCTGGGTTATCAGCATCGCGGAGTGGAGCAGGCGTTGAAGGCTGGGCCGAACAAACGGACCATTCATTACATGGAGACATTGTCCGGGGACAGCTCGGTGGGACACGCGACCGCGTATTGCCAGAATATGGAGACCTTGTCGCACCGTCAGGTGTCCCTTCGCGGGATGACCATACGGAGTATCGCGCTGGAGCTTGAGCGGCTGGCCAATCACACCGGGGATCTCGGCGCCCTGGCCGGTGATGTCGGGTATCTGCCGGTGGCGGCCCATTGCGGTCGCATCAGGGGAGACTTCCTGAATCTCACCGCGCTCATTTGCGGCAACCGGTTGGGCCGCGGGATTGCGCGTCCCGGCGGGGTGGGGTTTGATCTGGATGACCGTCAGATCGAGACGCTGGCAGAGAAACTAGATACGGCGTTTGCCGATGTCAGCTTGGCTGCCCAGCTCTTATGGGATGCTCCATCGGTGATCAGCCGGTTCGAGGGAACCGGCTTGTTGACCGAGTCGCAGTGCCGTGAATTGGGAATTGTGGGGCCACCGGCGCGGGCAACCGGCATAGAACAGGACGCGCGGCTGGACTATCCATCGGATGTCTATAGTTTCGCCCAGATTCCGGTATCGCTCTGGCATACGGGAGATGTGTTTGGCCGGGCCCACGTGAGGTGGCTGGAGATAAAACGGTCGGTCGAATTCATCCGCGCCCGCCTCACGGCGCTGCCGTCGGAAGCGGTGCGGGCAGCGGAACGGCCGCTTGGACCTGAGGCGCTCTCGATATCGCTGGTGGAAGGATGGCGCGGAGAAATCTGTCATATTGCCTGCACCGACAGCACGGGACGGTTCCGCTGGTACAAAGTAATCGATCCGTCGTTTCATAACTGGGCGGGGCTGGCGCTGGCGATGAGAAACCAGCAGGTCTCGGATTTCCCCCTCTGTAACAAAAGTTTCAATCTCTCCTATTGTGGACACGATTTGTAGAGCGAGTGTATGCTGAAAGCGTTGTTAGCCCGAGCTAAATTCGGAACCCGCACAATCGGTTTTCCCGCGGAGCCGCCGACTCTGCCGGACAAATTCAGGGGGCGTCCGGTCATCAGTAATGAACCATGTCCGGATGGCTGTGCTGAATGCGTCGCTGGGTGTCCGACTTCGGCCATTACCGTTATCGACCGTCATCCCCATTTGGATTTGGGGCGCTGCCTCTTTTGCGGAGAGTGTGAACAAAAATGCCCGTCTGAAATAATCCGCTTCTCGAAGGAGTTCAGTCTGGCGGCGAACAAAAGCGCTGACCTGGTGGTACGCCCTGAAACCGAAAAGGTGCTGGTCGAGAGGCTGAACGACGAGCTGCTTCGCTTGTTCAAGCGCTCACTGAGATTGAGACAAGTGAGCGCCGGAGGGTGCAGCGGATGTGAAGTCGAGGTCAATGTCCTAGGGACGATTGTGTACGACCTGGGCCGGTTTGGGATTCAAATGGTGGCGTCGCCGAGACATGCCGACGGCCTGCTGATCACCGGCCCGGTTACCGAGAATATGAAACTGGCCCTGCAGAAAGCGTACGAAGCGGTGCCGGAGCCGAAGATCGTCATCGCGGTCGGCGCCTGTGCGATCTCGGGCGGACCGTATCTGGATCACCCGCAGGCACACAATGGGGCCCAGAGTGTGCTGCCGGTGGACCTGTTTATCCCGGGGTGTCCGCCGCATCCGATTACGATTCTCGACGGGCTCCTTCGGCTCCTGGACCGTTTGCCCAGGGAGCGGCTGCGAGCGCTGGCGTAAGGGGTGCGTTTGTGCCGCCTTGAGGGCTAAGTACTTGGACACGTGAGCTATGGGGAATCCGCGGGCGGGGGTCAAAGGAGGAAGGGTGCAAAAATGTGTTGACTTGGACCTAAAATGTCGACATACTGTGATAACGGAAGTATGTCCCTCATTAATAGTTTCTCAAGCTTTGATTCCAAAGACCAACCCTTGTTAAATCGTTAGTCCGGCGACATCGGCGCAATGATGCGCGATAACCAGTCCGTCCCGACAGGGGGAATTACAGGATTCCCCGGCAGGATGGATAAGGAGAATCGGAGAGTTTATGAACATCTACGTTGGAAACCTGTCCGGCCAGACCGCGGAAGCGGACATTCGCCAGGCCTTTGAGAAATTCGGCGAAGTTGCCCAGGTGAGCATCATCAAGGACAAGTTCAGCGGCGAGCCCAAGGGGTTTGGCTTCGTTGAAATGCCGAACAAGGAACATGCTGAAGCGGCGATAGCCGGATTGAACGGCAAGGATCTGAACGGCCGGGCCTTGAATGTGAACGAAGCGCGTCCCCGTACCGATCGGCCGGGCGGCGGCGGCGGAAATCGCGGCGGCGGCGGCGGAGGCAGACGTTCCTGGTAAGATAATCGGGAAGTCACGTATCATCGAGCCCTCGTGAACGGCACGATCGGCTCGAATGAAACTGGTCCGGCGACCGGGTGGAGACAGGGGCAGGTTCGCCGGTGTCCGTTAACAAGAGGGGCTGCCATACGGCTTTAGCCGAGGACTATGGATCATTCGAGAGGCGTGTATGGGAACGATGAGCGCCCCGATTGATCGGAGAAAACCATGAAGATATTCGTAGGAAATCTGGCCACCGAAACGGTCGAGCAGGATCTTCTGAACGCCTTCCAGGCGTTCGGTGATATCGGCCACGTGAATATCGCAAAGACGGCTCTGGACGGGCAGTCGCGCGGTTTCGGTTTTGTCGATGTCGCACTCGACCGGGAAGCCCAGGCGGCGATTACCGGATTGAACGGCAGCTCGCTGCACGGTCAGACACTGCGCGTGAGCGAAGCTCGCCGCAAATCGGATGATCGCTGACCGGCGATTAGAAGTTTGAGTTCAGCATTTTCTGCGCCAACATTTCGGCGCAGTTGAGTCGTGCCCACAACACTCGGCAGCATCGCTCCGAGTCAGATCAGCTTCGATTCGCGCCCGGAAATCTCGCTCCGGCTTGGGACGTGATTCGTCATCCAAGATTCCCCTTATAGTATCCAGAACGCCAGCAAGGCGACCAGTGTCGGCAGCAGCGCGGCGACAAAAAGCGACGAAGAACTGATGGCGCCATCGGGGAAATACTCTCTTAAAATCGAGAATCCGGCCGGATTCGGGGCATTGGCAATGACCGTCAAGCCGCCGCCGGTTACCGCACCTGCCACCAGCGCATATTTGAACTCGGGAGATAATCCGGGAACAAGGGAGCCCAGAGTAAGTTAGCGCAGCGTTGTCCGTGACGGCCGTGAGGGCGGTGGCGCCGAAAAACGTGGTGGCGGCATTCATTTTCGCCAGCAAGATCTGCAGCCACCATTGCTGCTGTCCTCCAAGCACAACCAACCCTGCGAGGAAGAAAGCCACCAGCAAACCTTCGCGAAGGATCAGGCGAGACTGGTATCGCGGGTAGGCGTAGGTGAACCCCAGGAAGAAAAGGAAGAGCCCCATAAACAGTTTTGGGTCGTGCGCAAACAGGACAACACCGGTCAGAAAAATGAGATGGACGAGTGAGACGGCGATCGGAGCCGTGGGTGAGTTTGATTTGGCGTGCAATTCCATGGCGCCAAGTTCACGCCTAAAGAGAAGGGTGAGACCGAGGGCGTTAATCACGACCGCCAAGGCGGCCTTCCATCCGAAAGTGGTGAGCATAAAGGACAGGGACCAGTCCCATGATCGGGCGACCATCAAAATTGGGGGAGCGGCAAAGGGCGTGAGCGTTCCACCGATAGAGACGTTGACAAACAGAACTCCGAGGGCGGCATATTTGAAACGGGTTGAGAGTCCCTTGCTGAAATATCGCTCCTGGAGGACGAGGGCAGCGACAGTCATGGCGGCAGGCTCGGTTATGAATGAACCCAGCAGCGGCAAGATCGCCAGGACACTGAAGAACATACCGGCACTTTGTCCCAGGGGGAGAAGGCGTCCCAACCATCTTACGAGGCCACCCGCCATTTCGAGAATCGGTTTGCTTCCGGCTATCACCATGATGGCAAAGACGAACATGGGCTCGGCAAAATTGCGCGATTCGAGGTAGGAGGTAGCCGAAGATCTGTCCTTCCAACCCGAACATGAAGAGCATCAGGACCATCGCCCAAAAGCCGAACACGATCTCAACTTCCCCCAGGAGATGCCAAAGGCCGGCATGCCGGGTAGCCGTGTGAGCCAAATGCTCAAAGAACTTCGTGGAGAAGGTGTGGATGAGAGCCAGCCCGAAGAGCGCGGCGGCTATCAGCTGTAATGTAGATGGGCTCATCGGCTGCAAGATCTCCGGTTTGATCGGGTCCAAGCGCTCCGTCCAACAGGGAATGGTCGAACGGCGCCAGAGGCAGATTAGTAGAGTCTGCATCCGAGCGCAACTTAATCTTGCACGCCTACGGCCGATCCGCTCCAATGAACTCAGGGCATTCAAGGAGATTGCCCGTCGCTTAAACCTTGACAGCGAAGACAGAGAGGTCGTTTTTGAATTCGGGGCAGTGTTCGTATGAGGCTGTCCGGCTGAACATTTCGATGCGAATTATAGGATACTGGAGAAAGGGATTTGTTATGATCACAAGAAGAGTGCTCATGGCTCTGTTTCTGCTCGCAATGGCGTCAGCGGGCTCGGGGGCTGAGCTCAAGGGAAAGACGAGCCTCGGTGTAAGATTTCCGGTCTTTATACCGGTGTTTAACGGCTCGCAGTTTACCACCACGACCGGGAATCGCGAACCATTCATGATGGGCTGGAATTTCGGCATTGAAGCCAAGCACGGATTTTCAGACCAGGTCATGCTTGGAATTACAGCCAACTACCTTACAACCAAGGATGACACAGCCAGCATCGACAACGCGGGTGAAGATTTTACGAATTCCGACAATGCTTCGGCGAAACTGACCGGATTGGCGTTTGGCTTGGAGGGGGAGTGGTACTACGAGCCAGACTGGCGCGTCCAGCCGTATTTGCTGGGAGGGCTTGGGGTCGATTTCTGGAAAGTGGAGAATCTCGCCGGCGGCAGTTCTCATAAGGCAACTGATTTGAATTTCAAAATCGGCACTGGCCTGATGTTTCCGATCAGCTCCAACCTTGCTATCGATGCCCAGCTCAAATTGACCACCGACATTGCGAACCTCTCTCAGGATTTCCCGGCCGGATTCTATGGTCCGACAGACTGGAAAAAATATGAGAACCGACCGTTTAAGGGGTATCTTGAGCCGACTATCGGTTTGACCTATTTGTTTGGCGGGGAGCTTGACTCCGATCACGATGGCGTGCCGGACTCCAGAGACAAGTGTCCGAATACTCCGAGAGGGGTAAAGGTTGACAAGGACGGATGTCCCCTGGATTCCGACGGGGACGGTGTGCCGGATTATCTCGATAAGTGCCCGAACACGCCGAAGGGAGTGGCGGTGGATAGTGTCGGCTGCCCGCTGGATTCCGACGGCGACGGTGTGCCGGATTATCTCGATAAATGCCCCAACACGCCCAAAGGAATGAAAGTGGACAGTGTCGGCTGCCCGCCGGATGCTGATGGTGACGGGGTGCCGGATTACTTGGACAAATGCCCGAACACGCCGAAGGGAGTGGCGGTAGACAGTGTCGGTTGCCCGCTGGATTCTGATGGCGACGGAGTCCCCGACTATCTGGACAAGTGCCCGAACACACCCAAAGGGGTCAAAGTAGATAGTGTTGGATGTCCGCTGGTTAAGAAGATCACCGAAAAGATCACTCTCAATATCAAGTATGCGACCAGCTCGTATGAACCGGATGCTCTGTCCAAGCGTCAGCTTGACAGCATCGCCGAGCGGATCATTGCATATCCCGACACCAAAATCGAAATTCGAGGCTATACCGACGATCGCTCGACCGCGCAGAAGAATCAAATTCTATCGGAAAATCGAGCGAACGGCGTTCTGGATTATCTGAAATCTAAAGGAGTTCCGGCGAATCAAATGGTCGCCAAGGGATTTGGAGAGGACCCGAGATATTTTGTCGGTGACAACAAGACCGAAGCCGGGCGAGCCAAGAACCGACGAGTCGAGATTGAGTCTGTCAAATAACGGACACTAAGTCTGCAGTTGGTAGTGACGGAGGCGATTTGAGAATCGCCTCCGTTTTTGATTGGGTCGAGAGTGGCGACGTGAATCTGAATCCGCTCTGCGGATCAACGACACCCAGATCAGGCGGTTTTGTCGAAACTTCCTCGCCAGACCAGGGCGGCCAGGAGGCCGCCAAGGATCGGCGCCACGATAAAAAGCCAGAGCTGCGCCAGGGCTTGACCGCCAACGAGAAGCGCAGGGCCGAGACTTCGAGCCGGGTTTACCGATGTTCCGCTGATCGGGATACCGACAATGTTAGCAACAACCAGGGTCAGCCCGATGGCGATCCCGGCAAACCCTTTGGGAGCGCTCGGATGGGTGGCGCCGAAGATGACAATCAGGAACAGGAATGTCAGGACCAGTTCGGCAATAAAGCAGGCGGCGAGCGAATAATGTTGTGGCGAGAGGGGACCGTAACCATTCTGGCCCAATCCATTGACAGCAACGGAGTAGTCCGATTTGCCAGTGGCCAGGGCGAGGAGGATGGCTGCGCCGAGCACGGCCCCAAGACATTGGGCGATGATGTAGGCCAGGGCATCCGCGGGCATTTATCTTCTTCGCCGCCAGCATGGCGACCGTGATGGCCGGGTTGAGGTGACAGCCGGAGATTGGGCCAAGGCTGTAGACCAGCGCGAGGACGGTCAGGCCGAAGGCCAGAGAGATCCCCAAATAGCCAATTTGTTGGCCGGCGATTACGGCGCTGCCGCAGCCGATCAGCACCAGAAAGAGGGTCCCGATCAGTTCTGCAAGGTACTTTTTCATGTGCTTCCTCTCCTGCACAGACCCGCCGAAAGGGTGCGCAATTTCCGAGATAATAGAGCAAATTAGACCATTATCGGGAAATTAGGGGACCGGCCGGGCGTGAGCAACAACTAAATCGGAGCGGCCAGCGCCGGGTAGTTGCCTGTCAGGAACAGGCTGATCGGGAGGCAGCCAAGATGTGATTTGCGGTTTCGCCCTGGCATGCTGATCTTGAAGGGACTAGTAAAGTTAAGCTATGAGCATTGATCTAGACGTAAGGTTGGCGATCTACCACAATTTTGCCGAAACCGGCGGAAATGCGGAAGATTTTTGAAAGACTTGGATTGGAAGATGATTTTTTGGAATCCGCGGTCGGATTTCTTTAATAAACCGCGTTAGTTCGAGGCAAATCGAAGGAGTCGAGTACATATGGACATAGGACTGAAAACTATCATCTGGCAGCAGTTTGGAGCTTCAATTGACATGCTGGAAAATGCAATCAAGGCGTGTCCGGATGAAGTCTGGGGGAATCGAATCGGTTTCTACGAGTTTTGGTATCTGGCGTACCACACCATTTTCTGGCTGGATCTGTACATGACGGATAAGGCGGAAGGGGATTTTCATCCGCCGAAACCATATACGCTGTCAGAGTTGGATCCGGCGGGGGCGCTGCCGGATCGGGTGTACACCAAAGCTGAGCTGCTTGAATATCTGGAATCTGGACGGCAGAAAGTCCGCGCCAGAATTTCCGGGTTGACCGATCAGGATGTTGCCAGGAAATGCGTGTCCCGGCCAAGCCTGACCGCGGTGGAACTTCTGCTGTATGTCATGCGGCATATGCAGCATCATTCCGCCCAGTTGAACCTGATTCTCCGGCAAAAGATCGACTCTGCCCCCCGGTGGGTGAGCATTACCAAAATCAAGCTGAGCGACGCCTAGAAATCCGAACCATCCCGCTCATTTGTCGATCCCGACGCCGATTTCCTGAGGATCAGGTTTGGTACTGTCGGATTTGGGGCTGATCCAGCGACTGCCATTCTTGGCCTTTGAATCGTTGTAGGTATCATTCCCGCCGCCATCGACGAACAGCCCAAAAGTGTGAAGATAGGCGCGAGGTCCCTGCAACAGTCCTTTGGCGCTACCGAGATTAAACCCGCCGTCAAACTTGTAGGTATCGTCGCCGGCCCAATCATGGAAGATGCCGATCCCCTGGAAATTTCCGCCGCCCAGCGAGAGGCCGTGAGCGGTGTAAACGTCGTTGCCGGCCCGTTCGTTAAAGTAGCCGAGGGCAAAATCATGGCCGGAGCCGAGCGACATATACATGCTGACATCGTAGGTGTCGTTCCCCTGGAAATCATCGAAATATCCGACCGCAAAGTGAGCGGCGGAACCGAGAGTATACCAAACGCTGTGGTAGTTATCATTGCCGGAGCCATCAAGGAGCATCCCGAGCCCGAACCAGTAGCCGCACCCCTGGGCAAATAGCCCGGCTGAATACTTGTCATCGCCGTTCATGTCACACAAGATGCCGATTCCTCCGGCCCAGCTGTGGCCGTCGACATAGTCAGCCCGCTTGCCGAACCCGGCTCCCTGGGCCAGTGACGAGTTGTGATCTTTGGTCTGCTGTCCGGGGCTGAAGATGATGCTGTCCTCGGCGATATACACGTCGTTGCCGGAGTAGTTGACGCACAGGCCACACCCTTTGGAGTAGCCGTACCCCTGCGCGTTGGCCCAGCAGTAAAGTGAGTCATTGCCGGTGCTGTCGGACAAGATGCCGATGCCAAACGTGCCGGCCCCCTGCGCCCAGGTCTTGCAGCGATATTTGTCGTTCCCGTTGTTATCCATCACGACGCCTACGCCGAAAATCCCACATCCCTGCGCGACATTCTTGGCCTGATAGAGATCATCCCCCCCTTTATCAATCACCACCGACATCCCCAGGATCGCCCCGCCGATCCCGGGCGAGGTGGAGTCATCGGAGATGTACTTGTCGTTACCAGCCGCATCGATGATGGCGGACAGGGGATACGCAACGGGAGAACCGGAAATTCGATAGGTGTCATTGCCGCCGGGATCGAGGATGAGAAGCGGAGGAGTGGTGAAATCGTATTCGTCGTCTCCCTTCGTGCCCAGGACAATGAGCCCCTTCTTGGTTTCGATTTCCATGCGGGAATCCGGGAAGGTGCAGAATTCCAGCGAGTCGGCGATCCGCCTGAGGACTTCGGCAAGATCCTCAGCCCCGGCTACGAGTCGGCCGAAATCGATCTGGTTGGCCAGCTGCTCGGCCAGATCGTTGTATTTTTGGCTGTCGGAGACAAAGTACTGGAAGAGCTCTTTGCGGTATTCCGGCTTGGCGAGGTCGTGATAAGCGAGCGTGAAATTGAACTCCGGGTCATTTATGACGGCATAAAGAAGATCGAGCTTATGTCTCAGCTTGTCATACTTGGGCTCGGTGAGGAGATTACGTCTGGAGGTAAAAGACACCTTTGGGAGTGAGTCTTTGGGGTTGAGGTACTTCTCCAGCGGATCGCCAATTAAGCCCCGGCGTACAGGGCAGTCGATCTTTCGGCCGGCATCGGTGACGAGAGCGGTGATATTCCCGCATTCAGTGGTGAGGGCCTCCAAAGTCATCTGGCCATATTTGGGGAGTTTGAAGGGATTACGATGCAGCATGGAGAAGAACGACAGTCGCCATTGATCCCCTCCCCAGGTCGCCATTTCATCCTGGTCGAAATGGACATCGTTGTGGGTCATCCCCACCTGGACCAGGGCTGAATCGAACAGGCTCAGGTCCTGGGCTTTGACAGCTGTGCCGAGCGCAAGCAAGAAAACGGCGAAAAGGATCAGGCGATTCATAGTTCTCTCCGGTTGAATTTGGGAAAAGATAAAGCCGGCAGGCAGGGCCAGACCAGCTTTTTATAATGGGAAGAGCGTCATACCGGAGTCTCGGCCGCGCGCTAGGCGCATCGATCACTGGTAGAAAAGACGTTTCAGGACGATCTCGGCCGGACAGAATTTGGTGAAGGCGGACTGAGTCAGGTTCAAGCCGACAAAGCCGGTCACTATGAGCCAGTAGGGGGAAAGGGTGACCGAGAGAAGCACGGACACGATTACGACAATTCCGGCCACCAGTCTTACGGCACATTCAACGGTCATATATATTCCTCACTTGTCAAATCCTCGGCCGATCGGGTGAATCGGCCGAGGACGAATCAACAACTTTCACGGAGCCAAACAGTTCAAACGGCGTCAGTAGTTATAAGTGACTTTCATATAGACGTTATCGTTGCGGCGAAACTGGCCAAAGCTGGTAGCGTCATGTTTGCCGTCGAAGATATTTCCCCCCAAGGCAAATGTGACCTGATCGCTATACTTGTATTCACCGGAAAGCCGGGCGTACATATCCTGATCGGTCGGGGAATAGAAGATGAAGCCGGACAGGTTAAGAAGTTCATTGTGCAGCAGTTTGGTCACGCGGGAAGTCAGCAACTGGTACAGTTTGTCGCGGACATACGATCCGGAGGCCAGTTGCTGCGCTTTGTACGCATCGTAACTGGACATGGCATCGAACTGCCACTGGGCATTTACCGTCAGGTTGGTGGCAATTTGCCGCTCAAAGCCGATCAGCCCGGTCGTTGACGAATTAGGCATGAGCGGATCATGGCCGGTTTCATCCTGACGGGAATCGAAGTAGCCTCCTTCGAGCCACAGGATGCCGCCCACCAGCGGGCCGCGGATTGAAGCGCCGTAGACATTCAGTCGGGGAAAGACCGGAATCGGCCCGGCCTCAGACATGACAGCCCCGTTAGGGTTCTTATAGAATCCCTTGTAGAAATAGAGGGCGGTGTTGAAGGCGCCGATATCGCGGCTGAATCTGGTCGCCCACTCCCCGTTTTCGAATTTGGCAGGGGGAACCGGCGGATTGAAATAGTACTGTTCCCCCATACCGGTGCCGACGATGCTGCCGGTAAAAGGATTGAAGTAGCTCAGGGTGCGGCCATCGGGGAGGCGGTTCGGCTCAAAGCGCGGGGTCCAGACCAATTCGAGCGTGCCGATACCGCCGTAATATCCGATGCGAAGGGCGTTTTGCGGGGCCTTGAGATACTGATCGTCGCGCCCTACAAAGAAGGACTGATAGTCTTTGGCGAAGACATCATTGATGAAGATCAAGTCGCCCGTTCCCCAAGTCACGACCTGGCGGCCAAGCTTGAGATCAAGGTGATTCCCGATACGGGTTTTGAGATATCCTTCCCGTAGCTCCCAAATGTAGTTGGTGGCCGAGGTTCCGTCATAGACGAGGTCCAGTCGGCCGAAGAATTCGCTGTTGTCGTTGGCCTGCTCCATCCGGACCTGAAGGCGGCTTTCCGATGCCGTCTGTTCTGAGGACGTCGGGTTCTTCTCATCGAGTCGCCCGCCGTACAAGCCTTGCATGAAGCCATCGATCTTGACCTCGGCACGGGCAGGGCCGGCCAATGAGCCCAATGCCAGAGTGCCGAGAAACGCGATCATCGTTGCTGTTTTGTTCTTCACACGGTCTCCCCTCACCTACTTGATATACTCGTGCGGAGGAGTCTTGAGATAGCGCTCGGTGAAGATGTCATCTTTAAGGCCGACGTTGTAGGTAATCCCGGTGAACTCAACGGTGGTCTTGCTCCCTTTCTTCAGATTTTCCATCGTGCGAGTGGTGACGGTAGGGATCCCGCTGATGACTTCGATTTTGTCGGCATGCAAGCGACGGGTCATCTCGCCCTTCTCATCGAAATACTCTTCCTTGAGCGGGAGGAAAGTTTCTTTATCGATGTAGGAGAGTCGGCGAGCGAACCCTTTGTACGGTTTGAGCGGGATCGATTCGATCACATAGACCGCTTTGCCGTCGACCTGTGATTCGGGCATCAGCTTGTGAGTATCCTCAGTCCAGTGGCGGCCGGAGACATCTTCATAGCTGAAATCGGAACCGACAAAACTGGAGTTTTTGTCATCGGCGGAAATCGGCTTGACCAAATCGATTGACGGAACGTATATCCAGCGCTGGTCGCTTCCCTTGCCGGTTTTGTATACCATGAAGGTCATCCGGGAGACATCGGAAGGTTTCTTGAAATAAGTGTAGTACTTCTGGTCCCCGCCGTCTTCTTTGTCGAGGCGAAGCATGGTAAACTCGCGGACTCGCTGTCCGCCGTTCTTGTCGAACAGTTTCATGGTGACTTCGGCGACGCCGTCATTGCCGGCATAGTAGTAGGCGAGGTGCGACTTCTTCATAATCTCGGTCGCATCCTGGGCTGACACGGATTTGCTGTACGCGAACAGTGACATCAAAGCCAGCGCGATAGTGGCGATTAGTTTTCTCATTGCTATAGATCCTTTCTTAAAGTTTCAACTTTACGCGGCGTGGTGAACGGCGGCGGCCTGTTCCTTCTTCGTCGAGGATTTGGGGAATAGGCTGCTGGTAAACGTCTTCGCCAAAGCGGGAATCAGCAACAGGGTTACCAGCCCGGAGACCAGCATGATAGCGAGGAAGAAGGCGCCGACCGTTACGTATGGAACGAGGCTGGAGAAAAGCATTGGTACGAAGCCGACGCTGACGACCAGGACATTGCGGGCAATGGCGCGTCCGACACCTTCGAATATGTCATGATACGATTGCTTAAAGTTCTGAGTCCGGGCGTAAATCGTTCTCAGCCGCTGAATGAACTGTATGGCAAAATCGACCGAGAGGCCGAGCGTGAGAGACGATAGTACGGAAATCGGCATATCGTAGGGCTTGCCAATAAACCCGATGAAGGCATAGATGGCCATGACGGTAATGGTGAGCGGGAGCATGGAAATCAAACCCCACTTGATCGAGCGGAAGAGGGAGACCATCATGAGGAAGACTATCGCAAAGGCAATAAGGAGCGCCTCGCGCATCCCCGAGACCATGAGTTTCTGCCAGATGACATTGACATACGGGAGGCCGGCCCACTGGACGGTAATGCCGTCAGGGGGCGGGTTCTGGGACATGTAGTGGGTGGCACGATCGACCACGCGACTGACCGCCTGATTGTCGCCGTCACGAAGCTGTACCCATAAATTGGCCTGATCGTACTCACGGGTGACGAATTTGAACAGATCGTCAGGGTTGCCGCCGGACATTTCGAACATGAACAGCATCTGGGCAATTTCTTCCTCGCTCTTGGGCAGGGCGAGCTTGGAGCGGTCGGCGCCCATCAATTCGTAGCGGACTTTCTTGACGATATCAGGGAGGCCGGTAGTGGCGCCGACGATCGGATCTTTCTCCAGGTCGCGCTGCATCGACTCGATATACGACTCGACCGCAGGCTGTTTCATGGCGTCGGCATCAGGGGAGGAAAACACCAGATAATTCATATAGGTGCCGGCCAGATGCTGGTTCATGGCGACATCAGCCTGGCGGATCGGATGCGACTTTTTGAACCACTTGACCGGGTTATCATTCACTTGAATGAGCGACAGCCCCACCGCTGATACAATCACGACAACTATAGCCGACGCGATGATGGCTTTGTTGTGACGGGCAGAAAAATCCCTCAGGAAATGGAGCAGGCGCCCAAGCGGCCCTTCGGCGTCATCCGCCTCCGCAAAGCGGTGCAGGGTCTTCTCGGAAATCAGCATGCCGATGGCCGGATTGATAGTTATGGAGAGGAACCAGGCGACCATGGTCCCGAACCCGACGAAAACTCCAAACACTTGAACGGGGGGAATCGGGGTCACCGCCAGGGCCAGAAACCCGACAGCGGCCGTCGATGAAACAAACAGCATCGGAACAAACAGTTCATAGATAGAATGCCGGATGGCGGCATCACGGTGTTTGTTCTTCTTGTAATGGGCGTGGAATTCGGAAATGATATAGATCGAGTTGAGAACCGCAATGGGAATCAAAAAGATCGGAATCATCGAGGCCATAATGTGCACGGTGTGGCCGGTGAGGATCAAGAGCCCCATGGCCCAGACGACCGCCATTACAGCCACAACCATCGGGGCGATAATTACCTTCATATTGCGGAAGAACAGGAACAACAGCAGGAAGATGATCAGGAAGGTTGCGGGCGCGGCAAAGGCCATCTGGTGGAACATTTGCGATCCGAAAGAGTCCTGGGCGACAGGCAAACCGGCAATATGATATTTGGCCTCACCGCCGAACTTGGCGGTGATGGCCGACATTTCTCCGGCGATCCGACTGGACATGTCTTTGGACTTTATCGGAATGAAGAGGGCGATCGCTTTGCCGTCATCGGAGGCCAGCTTGCCGCGGAGCACGGGGTTGTCTTTGATTCGTCCAAAAATGTAATCAGCCTCGGCCTGGGTGGAAATCTCCCCGGACATCAGCTTTTCGATCACAATGCCGCCGCCGGGACCCTGCTTGATATCATCCACGGTAGAGGGGGCGAGGATATCTTCGACAATCACGCCATCGATCTTTTCGATCTCGTTGGTGATACGGTAGATGCGGTTGAGTTGATCGGGCGTGAAGGCGCCGCTCTCTTTGATCACGCCGACGGCGATGAAGTCGTGGAGCGAAAACGTCTCCTTGGTCTTTTCATCGAAGACCCGCACGGGCTCATCTTTCTTGAGCATGTTTTGCGGGTCGGTGTCGATTTTCATTTTGGGAAACTGCGCCGCGAAAAAAGCAGTCACCAGCGAGGCGAGGATGATCACCATCCAGGGATGCCGGGTGGAGAAATTGGTCAAGGGTACTTTCATTCTAAGAACCTCTCACATGTACAAAATTGTCTCATATGGGGGATTAGATGGGGGGAAGGCCGGAATGATTCAGGGAGCTTACAGTATTTCTTATCAAGCCTGCGGAGGACAGCGCGTTCCTCAGATCAGGAAACAGATGTGCGGCCTGGGAAAGCCGGAGTTGGCGGATGGGATATCAAAGACAGCAGATCAGGCCGGGCGGCCGAATTTCTTTTCCCAGCGGGTCTTGAGCAGCTGGTTAAGCTTGGTTTCCAATCCGGAGGGAAGCGGAACTTCTTTCCCCTCCTTGCAGAGGGTGACGGTCTGGCGGAGGGTGTCGATCATGATCCGGCAGTTGGCGCATTCGCCGATATGTTCATCGATTTCGCGGCAGATGGTCGGATCGAGGGTGCCGTCGAGATAATCGTTTAGTTCTTTGGCATAGTCAGGACACTTGTGTGCCATGTTTAACCTCAAATTGTCGGGCGAGATAATCGCGGAGGGCAAGGCGGGCGCGGAGGATCCGTGATTTGGTGGCGGCCTCGGACTCGCCGATGATCGCGGCCACTTCCTTCACAGAGAGCTCCTCAATATATCTCAGGACAAACGCCTCTCTATATATGTAGGGGAGCTCTTCCAGCCCCATGTCGATTACTTTCTTGAGTTCGTCCGCTTCAAGCTTGGTGTGGGGATTCTCCCAATTATAGAGCTTGGCGTGTTCGGTCTTGGAGTCATCCGAGTCGTGGCTGGAAGGGAGATATTCTTCAATGCTTTTGAGCTGGCGATGCTTTTCGCGATCCAAATGCCCGCGAGCTTCGTTAAGGGCGATGGCGTAGAGCCAGGTGCCGAAGGAAGAGTCGCCCCGGAACGAGTCGATCTTGTCGATGGCTTTCAGCAAACTGTCCTGCACGATATCTTCAGCGTCCTGTTCATTTCCGGCTAGCCGCCGTGCCAGCGCAAACACTTTTTCCTTGTGAGCGTCGATCAGTTCGGTAAAAGCGGCAAAGTCGCCGGCTTTGGCTCGGGCTACCAGTTTTGTTTCATCCATTGGATGACAATATAGCTGTTATGATTCAGGAAAAAAGGGGTGAGGACCGAACTGGTCCATTTCGGATCGGCCGGGACCGTTCCCTGGAAGCCGGTCGTAACCCGTTGTCGGCAAGCGGGAAAGCCTCTGGATTATGCTCACTCGAACCTAACATGAGATTAATTTGCGGCAAACATCGAGTCGCGACTATCGGCGTTACAAAGTGAGAGTATGGAGTCCATCGCGCCGCGCGTAGCGCGTCCGCAGTCTGCGGCTACGGTGTGGCTCTTGATCCCAAAGAGTAACCATTTCTTTCAGGAGGTTCTGTGCGAAAGATTCTGACACTTGCCCTTTTGACTGTCTCGTTTGCCAGTCTGGGGTTCGCGGCCAATTTGATTAACGGAGCGGGAGCGACTTTCCCGTATCCCATGTACTCCAAGTGGTTCAATGAGTACAACAAGGTGAAGCCGGATATCCAGATCAACTATCAGTCGATCGGCTCAGGGGCCGGCATCAAGCAGATCACCGAAGGAACAGTCGATTTTGGCGCCAGCGACGGCCCCATGAACGACGCCCAGCTGAAGGATTTCAAAGACAAACGGGGTTGCGACATTCTCCATTTTCCGACCGTTATGGGAGGAGTGGTTCCAACATACAATTTGCCTGGAATAACGGCTGAGCTTAACTTTACGCCCGAGGCGCTGGTCGGTATTTACATGGGGACCATCACCAAATGGAACGATCCCCAGATTGCCAAGGCGAATCCGGAGGTAAAACTTCCCGACAACGACATAGTGGTCGTGCATCGTTCCGACGGCAGCGGCACTACCTATGTCTGGGTTGATTTTCTCGCCAAGATCAATCCGGAGTGGAAAAACAAGGTGGGCGTGGGAACCTCGGTCAATTGGCCGGTGGGACTGGGTGGAAAGGGGAACGAGGGGGTGTCAGGTCAGGTCAAGCAGACCCCGTATTCGATCGGCTATGTGGAATTGATTTACGCAGTGCAGAATAAATTATCGTACGGCAAGGTTCGGAATGCGGCCGGGTCGTTCATTAAGGCCGATCTGGCCAGCGTGACAGCGGCCGCGGCCGGCGCCGCTGCCAATATGCCGGAAGATTTCCGGGTTTCGATCACCAATGCGCCGGGAAAGACGGCGTACCCGATTTCGACCTTTACCTGGCTCCTGATTCCGCAGAAATTCGAAGATGCGGCCAAGAAACAGGCGGTCACCGAATTTCTGAAATGGATGCTTACCGAAGGCCAGGGAATGACAGAGAGTCTTACCTATGCCAAACTGCCGAAACCGGTGGTGACCAAGGAACTTGACGCCATAGCAAAGATTCAGTAACAAACCGCATGGAGAATTCGACGGTCACATCGGAGGAAGCCTTCCGCCCGAGAGAGCGAAAGATCTCTTTGGTCCGGAGAATCTGGACCGGCGACCGTCTCGGCAAATATCTTACGCTGGCGGCGGCCGCGACGATCTTTCTGATCACGGCCGCCATTCTCTATGAACTCTATACCCAGTCGGCGGTCTCACGGAGCAAGTTCGGCTGGGACTTTCTTTTCACCAGCGTTTGGGACCCAATCGCGGGAAAATTCGGAGCGCTGCCGTTTGTATACGGCACGATCGTAACTTCGCTGGTTTCGCTCCTGATCGCTGTACCGTTGGGGCTGGGCTCGGCGATCTTCCTGGCGGAACTTGCGCCCCCCAAGCTGTCCGATGCCCTGGCGTTTCTGATCGAACTGCTGGCAGCGGTGCCGAGTGTCATTTATGGCCTCTTGGGGATTTTCGTGCTGGTGCCGGTACTTCAAAGCTATGTCGTTCCGATTCTAAAGCCGGTCCTCGGCTTCTTGCCGATTTTCGACGGCGCCTTCTACGGCGTCAGCTACTTTTCAGCCGCCATCGTGCTTTCGGTCATGATCGTGCCGTTCATCGTCTCGGTTTCGCGCGAAGTTCTGCTGGCGGTGCCACGGGATCAGCGGGACGCTTCGCTGGCTCTCGGCAGTACCCACTGGCAGACTACTTGGGGGGTGGTGGTTCCGTTCGCCTCGAAAGGGATTGCCGGCTCGGTCTTTCTGGCGCTGGCCCGGGCGCTCGGCGAGACGATGGCCGTGACAATGGTCATCGGCAACACGCCGCAGATTAAAGCGTCACTGCTGGCCCCCGGCTACTCCATTGCCGCCGTGATCGCCAATGAATTCACCGAGGCGGTCGGCGATCTCTATCTCAGCTCGCTTATCGAGCTCGGCCTGGTCCTGTTCGCCGTGACGTTTATCATCAACGGCTTGGCCCGCCTGCTGATAATTGCCACGACCAGCAAGGGGGCTCACGCGTGATCTCGACCAGTACCTGGAAACGAACCTCCAACGTGCTGATGTTCGGAATAACCGGACTCTGCACCGTGCTCACGATGGGAGTGCTTCTGTTCATCCTGGGATATCTGCTCTGGCACGGCGCCAGTGCCTTGACCTGGTCATTTTTCACCAAGCTCCCGACTCCGGTTGGTGAGACCGGGGGCGGAATGGCCAACGCTATTGTCGGGAGCGGAAAGATCCTGTTGCTGGCGACTCTTATGGGAATCCCGTTGGGATTCCTCGGCGGAGTCTACTTGAGTGAGTACGCGGGTTCAACGTTGGCGTTCGTGCTTCGATATATGACCGATCTTCTGAACGGGGTTCCGTCGATTGTCGTGGGAATTGTGGTCTATACGCTACTGGTTCAACCGTTCAAGCATTTTTCAGCGGCGGCCGGAAGCGTGGCGCTGGGGATCATGATGATTCCTATCGCTGTGCGATCGACCGAGGAGTTTCTCCGCTCGGTCCCGCAGTCACTTCGAGATGCCGCTACCGCGCTGGGAGCCTCCAAGTGGCATGCGATTGTAACGGTGGTTATTCCGTATGCCTTTCGCGGCATTGTCACGGGCACCATGCTGAACCTGGCCCGCGTGGCCGGCGAGACCGCACCGCTTTTGTTCACGGCGCTGAACAATCAGTTCTGGAGTTCGGGCTGGGCTCATCCGACCGCAACTCTTCCGGTGATGATCTTTACCTATGCCATTGCCCCGTATGACGACTGGCACCGCCAGGCGTGGGCCGGGGGATTTGTGCTCCTGGCGATGGTGCTCATTATCAATATCACGGCACATCTGATTCTGGCCCGCGGGAAGCATAATCTCCGCGGAGCGGTCTGAGGCGGCGTCTTCGAGCCCGGTAGCTAATTCGCCCCACTTCGTTACATTTACTATTTGGACGGCTGTTTCAAGGAAGCTCCGCGACATTCGTCCGTGATTCAACCAGCCTATAACGGCTCCATCATTGTTCTGGACTTGTCACTCCATTTCTGCTTAGATTTCCATCAAAGATCGCAAGGCGAAAGGAAGCTGAAATGAGCCGGGCCTCTTTTTATGCTAGAGCGGCGCGACTACCCGGTACTCTCCTGGCCGGTGGCATCGTAGGAGTGGTGTCGTTCTTCCTCTATTGGTTGACCTGTTTCCGGACTATTACCTGGTGGGACAGCGCCGACTATTCGACAGCGGCTGCCTGTCTCGGCATAACCGCTCCCCCCGGTTCTCTGGTTGCTGTGGTGGCCGGGTGGCTGGTATGTCGGCTGGTACCATTGGGGACGGAGGCGTTTGCGTTGAATCTGTTGGCCGCGCTGCTGGCGGCGGGTACTACTACCATAATCGTTGTGGCGACACTTTCGATCAGCGGTGCGGAGAATAACGAAAAGTCTGCCTATAGACCGCATATTTGGGCCTGGCTGGTCGGGGGATCAATCGTCGGCGGGCTGACCCTGTCCACTAGCGAGACGCTTTGGCTTCATGCCACCAAATTCACGCCGTACATCTTCACGGCCTGCCTCACGGCGATTCTGCTCTGGCAGCTCATTCAGTGGTGGCAGGAAGCCGACGAGCTTGGAGCGGGCTGGCGGCTTGTTCTCATAATGTTTCTGCTCGGCCTTGATTTCAGCATCCACCGGACCAATTCTCTGCTCGCTCCCGGCGTGCTTGTCTGGATCTTGTTACGCCGGCCGCGGGTGTTGGCCCAGGCAAGATCATGGGGATTCGGCGTTGCTGCTCTCGCGGCCGGACTGGCGGTGCATCTGCTTTTGATCCCCATGGCCGCCCGGCAACCGTACATGAATTTTAACCATCCGAGCAGTTTGTCGGCGTTTTGGGACTATATCAGCCTGAAGCAGTTTGGAGGGGGATGGCTCCTGGGGTTGCTTCCGCGCAAGGCTCCGTTTTGGAGTTATCAAGTGGTCGACTATCTGAGAGTATTTGCGGCCAACTTTGTCGATATCTGCGGGTCGCGGAGGGATGCTCGGAGCGCTTCCGGCGGTGCTGGGGATGGTCGGAGTCGTTTCTCTCTGGCGGAATTCCAGACGGTTGTGTCTCGGATTGCTCAGCCTGTTCGTGCTGGCAAGTCTGGGAGCCATCGTCTATTTCAATATACCTCCGGGATATTTCCGACCGTTTGACCGGCACTACCTGCCATCGCTGGTCATTTTCGCCGTGTGGCTGGTGTACGGGGGGATCGTGTCGGCGAGATGGCTCGCCGCAATTGCGCGCGAACGCGTCTGGATCGGAGTGGCGGCCGGCGCACTCGGCCTTCTGGTTCTGCCGGGCCTCAAGATGGTCGAGCAGTATGGCCAGCAGAATGGCTCGAAGAATTTCTTTGCCTATGATTATGGCCGGAATCTGTTGGCCACTCTTCCGCCGCACAGCATTATTTTCACCTACGGTGATCTGGACACATTTCCGCTATGGTATCTGAAGACGGCCGAGAAGGAGCGGCCAGATGTGACGGTGCTCAATATCTGGCTTTTGAGCACGCCATGGTATGTGCGGCAGGTTATGCTTCAGGACCCCGATCTGCCGCTCAAGTTGTCGTCTGCAGAGATCGATGACCTGGGACCCAAATCCTGGGCTGACACGACGATTTCAATCGAGACGGATGACCTGTCGCTTGGCGCCGAGGGATCGAGCCGGGGGACGCCCCATCCGGGCCTCTTTCATGTTCCGCCAAGCATTCAGAATCGGTATCTGATGGCGAACGACTGGCTCGTGCTTAAGATGATTTCCGAAAATCGGTTTCGGCGGCCAATCTACTTCTCAGCGGCGGGCGGCCAGGCGATCTCCCTGTGGATTTCAGATCATCTCCGACTTGATGGATTGGCGGGGCGGCTGATGCCGGATAGTGCCCCAGCACCTGATCTTGCCGCCCTGCGCGCCAATTTGACAGAGCGCTACTCTTACCGGGGGTTTGCGGACTCAAGCGTGCTCATCGATGCCACGACCACGATGATGGCCACGAATTATTGGGAAGCGATTTATCAGTACGTGGAAGGGATAAAAGGACAAAGCGGAGCATCGGCCGCTCAAGTGGAGAAAGCGAAACTGGCCGCCTTGATTCCGCCATCGCGATGTCCCGCTCTTTCGCCGGAAATAGTCGAGTGGATCAAGTCCAATTGAAAGGGCGGAACTGGACTGCCTGTACCATTCCGTGGAGATTGCGGTCGACCCTTGAGAAATTGCCTTTTCAAAATTTGGGATAACCCTATATTTGTGATGTAGGATTGGGTATCTCCATGTCGGCAATCTGGCTCATCATCGTTGCACTCCTCGTCTTTGCCCTGGCGTACCGTTTCTATGCCAAGTTCATCATAACCAAAGCCTTAGTCTTTGACAAAAGTCTCCAGACCCCAGCTCACACGTTCAAAGATGGGAAGGATTATCACCCGACCAATCGCTGGGTGCTGTTTGGGCACCATTTTGCCGCGATCGCCGGTGCGGGACCGCTGGTCGGCCCGGTTTTGGCGGCTCAGTTCGGATTTCTCCCCGGCTATCTCTGGATTCTGATCGGGGCGGTCCTTGGCGGGGCGGTGCATGACATGGTCATACTGTTTGCGTCGGTCCGCTCGAAAGGGCAGTCGCTGACGGTTCTGGCCAAAGAGCATGTCAGCCCAACTGCCGGGGTGGCAACTGCCTTTGCGATTCTATTCATCATCATCACGGCCTTAGCCGGTCTCGCGCTTGTTGTTGTCAATGCTTTGGCGGAGAGCGCCTGGGCGACATTTACGATCGCCGTGACGGTGCCGGCGGCGTTGTTTGTCGGGCTATACATGTACAAGCTCCGCCCTGGCAAGTTGGTAGAAGCGTCGCTCGTTGGTGTGGCGATTGTGGTCGCGGGGGTGGTCTTCGGTGAGCCGATATCCCACTCGAGTTTCGGGTCGGCCTTTCTTCTTTCGCGCCCGGCGCTGGCGATCATACTGCCCCTCTATGGTCTGATTGCCTCCACGCTGCCGGTCTGGCTCCTTTTGTGCCCACGGGATTATCTCAGTTCGTACATGAAAATCGGCACGGTCCTGCTGCTTGCCCTGGGTGTTCTGTGGGTCAATCCGATAATTCATATGCCGGCGGTAACCGAGTACATTCATGGCGGCGGACCGATCATTCCCGGCAAAGTCTGGCCGTTTGTCTGCATCACGATCGCCTGCGGCGCCATCAGCGGGTTCCATGCCTTGATCAGTTCCGGCACCACGCCCAAGATGATCAACAGCGAGGCGGATATTCGGTTTATCAGTTTCGGATCGATGCTGGCGGAAGCGGTAGTCTCCGTGCTCGCCTTGATCGCCGCCACGACGATGCTTCCGGGAGATTATTTTGCGATCAATCTCTCGCCTGAGCTGTTTGCCAAACTCGGTATGCATGCCACCCAGTTGCATGACATGGAGCAAATGACCGGGGAGACGCTCGCCGGACGGGCGGGTGGGGCGGTTTCGCTGGCAGCCGGGATGTCGCTTATTCTTTCCGGCATCAACGGCATGAAACACTTGATGGGGTATTGGTATCATTTTGCCATCATGTTCGAAGCTTTGTTCATCCTGACGACAGTCGACACCGGCACCCGGGTGGCGCGCTATATTCTCCAGGAGATTCTGAAGCCGATACATCCCAAGTTTGCCAGTTCCACCTGGCTGCCGGGAGTCTTACTGAGCGGAGCAATTATCAGCTTTCTGTGGGGGTATTTGGTCTACAACGGTGACATTTCCACAATCTGGCCGATGTTCGGGGTATCAAACCAACTGCTGGCGACGCTGGCCCTTTCAGTCGGGACTTTGATCATTCTGGAGAGATCCGGTAAATGGACCTATGGCTTGATCACATTCTTGCCATCGTTGTTTATGTTTGCCACGACATTTGTGGCGGGGATTGAGACGATCACCGACAACTATCTGCCGAAACATACTTTTCAGGGAAATCTGAATGCCGTCCTGACCGGCGTGATGCTTCTGCTCGTGATTGTGATTTTCGTGGAGTCACTGCGCAAATGCGCAAAGTTTCTCGCCAAGCCTCGCGTGCTGCCGGAACTGGCGGCCAAATAGTCCGGACTGTGCCCGTATCACCGAGAGTACTTTTCAAACCAGCCGAATCCGAACTCCCGCATGAGCTTGAGATATTCCTCGTTCCCCAAGGGCATTTGGTCGGCGCGATAGTGCAGGCCGAAGTAGTTCTGGATCGCGTTAATGTGGCCGGTCTGTTTGATCCTAGCCAGACATTTTGCGGCGAACTCGTCGCCGTGAACATCGCGGCAGACCTGCTCAATTTCCGCCAACCGCTCCGGCGTGGCTTCTTTCTTCCAGCCCGGATACTTGGTCTCAAACATGGCGAGCAGCTCGGAATCGGTTGGATCATTGATACGTTTCGTCGTGAACTATGGCGCTCACGCCGAGTTTCTTTTTGGCGCTCGGCCTGACTTTTGGGTAGCCGAGGGAGAGCAGCACGACCGGGAAGACTTTGTCCGGTAATTGCAGGAGGTCACGGTGCTCTCGGAGGCGGTCAATAATGGTCCCGACATACACGGAACCGAGCCCGACAGCATCGGCGGCCGTGCAGATGTTCTGCGCGGCGATGATCGTGTCCTGAAACGAAATCCAGAAGTGACGGAACGACTGGTGGGCAGTGAAGGGCGCGCACTCTATCTCGGCCCAGCGCGCGATCCGGTGCCAATCGATACAGAAGATCAAATCAACCGGCGCGGTCTCGATAAAGCTCTGGTCTTCATTAAGAGCAGCCAGCAGGGCTTTGGTGTCCGGGTTCTCGACTTTGATGATCGAATACGGCTGAAGATTTCCGCCGGTTGGGGCGTGGGTGCCGGCCTCGAGAATCAAGTTGAGGACATGATCAGGAATCTTCCGGTCAGAAAAACTCCGGCAACTGGAGCGGTCTATGAGGAGTCTGAGGGTATCGTTGAGAAACTCTCTCGGATGAGCGTCATCTACGCCATGATGAGAAGCTGGATCTGGTTCCTGGGACATGGTCTGTCCTTTCAAGGTCGGAGTGAAATCGGTATCAGCGAACCGGCGGAATTGCTACCGGCTCATCCTGAGGGGTCGGATCAAATGATCTCCTGGCGGAGGATAGATAAGTATAGAGGGCCGGTATGACATACAGGGTCAGGACAAGTGAGAACATGAGGCCGCCGATAATTACGATCCCCATGGATACCCGGCTTTTGGCGGCAGCCCCCAGGGCCAGGGCGATCGGCAGAACGCCGAAAACGGTCGCCAGACTGGTCATGAGAATCGGGCGGAAACGCTGAGCAGCCGCATCGATCACGGCTTCCCTGATGGATAGCCCTTGGTTCTTTCGCTGGTTGGCAAATTCCACGATCAAAATGCCGTTCTTGGTGACGATGCCGATGAGCGCGATGATGCCGATCTGGCTGAAAATATTGAACGTCTGGCGGAAGAGCCACAAGGAGAGAATCGCTCCGGCCAGTGCAAGCGGCACGGTGAACATGATGGTGAGCGGATCGCGGAAACTCTCGAACTGCGCTGATAAGATCAGATACACCAGGATCAAGGCGAGCACAAAGGCGAAGAGCAGAGTATTGGAGCTTTCGGCGTAATCCTTGGCGGCTCCGCCGAGACTGGTTGAGAAAGACTCATCCAGCACGTTACCGGAGATTTTCCGCATTTCGTTGATGCCGTCACCGATAGTAAATCCTTTGGCGGTCGAGGCGCTGACCGTGGCGGCGACATAACGGTTATAGCGATATAACTGAGGCGGACTGCTCCGATAGGACATTTTGACAATATTATCCAGTTGGATAAGTTCCCCTCTGGTGTTGCGGACAAAAACGGAGCCGAGATCGACCGGGGAGTCACGATCCAGACGGTCCGCCTGCGCGATCACGGAGTACTGCTTTCCGTTTTTGATGAAATAACCGTAGCGCTGGCCGCTGAAATAGAGCTGAAGGGTCTCGGCGATATCACGAACGGTCACGCCGAGAGCCCGCGCGCGGTCACGGTCGATTTCGATAGTCAGTTCCGGTTTGTTGAACTTGAGGTCGAGATCGACCACCTGGAACAACGAGTCGGTCTGAGCCTGCTCCATGAATTTCGGGATAACATCGCGAAGTTTTTCGATAGTGGGAGATTGAATAATAAACTGAATCGGGAGGCCGCGCCCTCTTCCACCGCCGCCGATAGTCTGTTCCTGAGTAACATAAGTACGGGCGAGGGAATAGTCGCGCACTTCAGCCGTGAGCGCATCGGCGATTTCCTGCTGACTCCGTTTCCGCTGGTCCGGAGGGGCCAGGGTCAATCGCGCAAAGCCGCTATTGACCGATCCGCCGCCGGAAGCGGTAACACATATCATGCTCTGCTTCTCCGGTAACGTGTCGACCAGGGCAATGATCTTGTGCATGTAGTCGTCCATGACCTCGTAGGATGTTCCTTCGGGAGCGGTGGCGCTGACCATGACGCGGCTTTTGTCTTCCATGGGGGCAAGTTCGGAGGGGATGAGCGAGCCAAGCCCGAGGATGATGGCCAGGGAAGCGGCCATGATAACCGGGGCGAGCCAGCGTCGCTCGACAAACAGCCGAAGCGAACGGCGGTACCCGGCGATCAGGGAGTTGAACCAGCGTTCACTCAGTTCGAAGAATTTGCTTTCATGAGTCGTCTGGTGCAGGGTCCGGGCGCTCATCATCGGCGTCAGAGTAAGTGAGACGAACGCGGAAATAAGAATCGACCCGGCTACGACGACACCGAACTCACGGAACAGGCGGCCGGTCAGCCCCTGCAAGAAGATGATCGGAAGAAACACCGAGGCCAGGGTTATGGTGGTGGAGAGGATCGCGAAGTAAATCTCCTTCGATCCGCGGTGCCCCGCCTCGATCGGATCCATACCGCTTTCAATTTTCTTGTAGATATTCTCGAGCACGACGATGGCGTCATCGACGACAATGCCGGTGGAGAGCACGATTCCGAGCAGCGTCAGGATATTTATGGTGAAGCCGGACACATACATAATGAAGAACGATCCGATAAGCGAGATCGGAATAGCCAGCATCGGGATAATGGTCGTCCGCCAATGGCGCAGAAAGACGAAGATCACGAGCAGCACCAGCAGGAAGGCAATTACGATGGTTTCGACCACTTCAGTAATTGCCCGGCGGATGTTGGCGGTAGTGTCCATGGCAATGCTGAGAATCAGGTCCTCAGGCATGTCCTTCTTGATCTGCGCGATGCGACGGTAGAATTCGTCGGCGATGGCGATATGATTTGATCCGGGTTGGGGGACCAGGTTGACGCCGACCATGGGGATGCCGCCATTTCCGCGGAGAATGGAACGCTCGTTTTCAGGGGCGAGGACGGCTTTGCCGACATCCTGAAACTTGACCACCGAGCCGCCGGAATCCTTGATAATCAGTTGGTTGAACTCTTCGGGTGTAGACAGCCGCCCGAAAGTTCGGATGGATAATTCGGTGTTATATCCTTCGATGCGCCCTGAGGGAAGCTCGACGTTCTCGCGGTCGAGCGCGGAGCGGATATCCAGAGGCGTTAAATTGTGGGCGGCCAGACGGGCGGGGTCGATCAACAGCTTTATGGCGTAACGTTTTTCTCCCCAAATATCGACGGTGCTGACCCCTGCGATAGTCTGCAGCCGCTCCTTGAAAATATCATTGGCGACCGCCGTCAAGTCGAGAAGCGAGCGTTTGGGGCTTTGAAGGGTGACCGAAAGTATCGGGTTGGCATCCGCATCGGCCTTGGAGACGGTTGGCGGATCGGCGTCCTGCGGGATATCGTGCACAGCCCGGGAGACCCGGTCGCGGACGTCGTTGGCGGCCACATCCATGTCGACGCCGAGTTCGAATTCGACCGTGATTCGAGAACGGCCGTCACTGCTCGATGAAGTCAGCGAGCGGATTCCGGCGATACCGTTGATGGATTCTTCGAGCGGCTCGGTAATTTGAGATTCGATGACATCGGCATTGGCCCCAGTGTAGCCGGTACTGACCGTAATGATGGGAGGGTCAACGCTGGGGTACTCGCGGATGCCGACGAAGATAAATCCGATAACGCCAAAAAGAACAATCGCGATTGAGAGAACGATGGTAAGGACCGGCCGGGTAATGCTGACGGACGAAATGTTCATAGACAAAGCGCCGTCATTCGGCCTGGTATGATTTTATCTGGACCGGTTTGCCATCCGCCAGTTGAAGCATCCCGGTCACGATCAGGGTGTCATTGGCGGCCAATCCCTGCGTGATCTGAATGCCGTTTTCTGTTCTGACGCCGGTCTGGACCGGGATCGCTTTCGCTTTGCCGTTGCGATAGACAAATACGGATTCTCCGGTAATGTCCGGAACGACCGCGCCGGAGGGCACCACGATGGCATCAGCTATCTGTTCGAGCGAGATTTCGATTTTGGCAAAGGCTCCCGGGATAAGGCTGCCGGCCGGATTGGGGATGCGGCCGCGAGCGGTGATCGTGCGGGTGCCGGGATCGATCTTTGACTCCACAGCGTACACTTTGCCCTCAAAGGCCTCGGTAGACTCGCCGACGCGCACCTGGATGGGGGTACCACTTTTGATCAGGGCGGCATACTTCTCCGGTACTGAGAATTCCACCTTCATAGGATCGATGTCCTGCATGGTGGCTGCGAGGATATCGGGCGTGACATATCCGCCGGCGCTGACATGGCGAAGGCCGATCACGCCATCGAAGGGAGCTTTGATTTCGGTTTCGGCCAGCTGGGCTTCCAGTGCTTCCCGGTTGGCCTGGGCGACGTGAAGCGCATTCAGCGCCTTATCGTATTCCTCCTGGCTGATCGATTTCATCCCAAAGAGCTTTTCTTTGCGGGCTTCGTCATCGACCGCCTGTTTTTCTTCCGCCTGGTTCCGTTTCAATTGTGCACGCAGTTCCCGATCGTTGATCCTGAACAGCAGGTCCCCCTGTTTGACCCGCTTCCCCTCATCGAAGAAGACGCCGGTGACCCGGCCGGAGATTTCTGCCCGGAGTTCGACTTCCTCATTGGCCAACAGTGTACCGGTCGTGGCGATCTTATTTTCGAGAGCTTGCGTGTGAACGATGACCGCTTCGACCGGAATTGAGTTCTTCGTTCCCCCCGGCTTTCTTGCCGGCTGACCAGAGCTGTTCCCTCCGCAGGCGACCGCCAGCAGGGCAATCCAGATGGATAAGGAGACGAAAGCAGCGATACGGTTCAATTGAGTATTCCGCATAGGATTTCTAAAATAGGGATAATTATACCAACATTCAAGTCAATTGTCGTCGTAATTCACCCCGACAGACCTTTGTCTCCTGCACACCTGCCATCCTATATCGTGATATCGACACAAAGACAGTCGGAGGAACTGTTTATTATCAGGATTGTATTACCTATCGATGCGAGTCTACTCTCTTTCAGGCAAATCATCCAAACAAGTAAAGTATTTGGGTGTAGCAGCGAGCGGCCGTTCCGTTTGGGTGCTTGTGCTGTTATCTCTTTGCTGTTCATCGGCTGCGTGGGCCGGTCCGCCGTTTGTAACAGACGACCCCGAGCCGGTTGAACTTCACCATTGGGAATTCTATGCGGCCTCGGAGGCAGCTCACGATCATTCCGGAACCATCGGAACGCTGCCGCATTTTGAAATCAATTATGGCGCCGTGTCGAATCTTCAGATTCACGCCATTTTCCCGATCGCTTTCTCCCGGCCGAACACCGGTGAAAGCACTTCCGGCCTCGGAGATATTGAACTCGGGTTGAAATATCGATTGGTCCAAGAAAGTGCTGGTCGGCCGATGATCGGCCTGTTTCCACTGGTCGAATTGCCGACCGGAGACAGTAATCGCGGATTGGGGAGCGGCCAGACGCAGATATTCCTGCCGCTCTGGCTGCAAAAGAGCTGGGGACCTTGGACCAGTTATGGCGGCGGGGGATATTTTGTTAATCCGGGATCAGGTAATAAGGACTATTGGCTTGCGGGTTGGGAACTGCAGCGCGATCTGGGAGAAGCTCTGACGCTTGGCGGTGAGCTTTTCGGTACTTCGCCACAGACCGACGGTGGCAGCGCCAGCATAAGTTTCAATCTTGGCGGACAGGTCAATTTTGGAGAAAAGCATCACCTGCTGTTTTCCGTCGGACGCTGCATTAACCAAACGCCTGATTTGACGGCGTACGTGGCGTATCAACTGACAGTCGGGCCGCCTGCACACAAGTGAGCGGAGGAGTTTTCACCGTCGGCGAACAAGTCGAACGAGCGGCTGTTACACGTACTAAGTCCCTATGATCAACCCTACCAGGAAATTTGTAGTCGCGCTTGTGCAATCAGCGCCCGTTTTGCTAGATGTGGAAGCTACAGTCGAGAAGGCCTCCAAATTGATCGCCGAAGCTGCACAGCAGGGTGCGCAGCTGGTCCTGTTTCCAGAAGCGTTCATACCAGGGTACCCTGACTGGGCATGGGTGATCCCGGCTGGCAAGAAATCTCAACTCAATGGGTTGTACGGTGAGTTGTACCGCAATGCCGTTACCATTCCTGATGATTCCACCTCGCGCCTTTCTGCTGCAGCTAAAGCAGCAGGGATTCACCTGGTAATCGGGATCAGTGAACGAAATTCCGAAGCCAGCAACGCCAGCCTATTCAACACCATGGTTTACTTTGACGATCAGGGGAGGATAATCGGCAAGCATCGTAAACTGGTTCCGACCGGCGGTGAGCGAATAATCTGGAGTCAGGGGGACGGCACTACTCTGGAGGTATTTCCAACGCCGCTGGGTAGAATTGGCGGACTGATTTGTTGGGAAAACTATATGCCACTTGCCCGTCAAGCGCTCTATCAGAGCGGCGTTCAGATATATGTGGCTCCGACCTGGGACTCAAGCGACATCTGGCTGGCGACCATGCGACATATTGCCAAAGAGGGAGGCATCTTTGTGCTAGGGTGCTGCATGGCGCTCCGCAAAGTAGACATTCCGGAACGATTTGAGTTTAGAAACTTGTACGCGGCGGACAAAGACTGGATCAATCCCGGGAACAGCTGTGTCGTAAGTCCTTCGGGTCAAATAATAGCCGGCCCATTGAATATGAAGCAGGAGATCTTGTACGCCGAGATAGACCTGAGCTCCATCCCAGCATCGAAATGGATTCTCGACACTGCCGGACATTACAGCCGCCCGGACGTATTCCAGTTCGCCGTGAGGAAGAACCGTGACCGGGAAGGATAGCCGGCTGAATTCTTTCAACCGGTGCGAACGTTGCGCGCCCCAACGATCCCCAAGACCAGAGTCGTTCCCAACAGAATGAGCGCGGTCCCGCCGATCATCCCCAGAGTAATGGTCTCACTCAAGAGCAGCGCTCCCCAAATCATTCCAAATACCGGCATCAGGAAAGTAACGGTCAAAGCTTTGGTGGGACCAAGATCTTCGATCAAACGATAGTAGAGCAGGTAGGCAATCGCGCTGCACAGGAGTGAAAACACGAGCACGCCAACTACAACCGGCAAGGTAATCGATCCTCTCACCGGGGAAAACGGAATGACGGGAAGGAGCAGCAATCCGGCCATTAACTGGCTGGCGCCGGCGATCCCCATCGGCTTCGCTCCGTTGCCGCGTCTCTTGATGTAGGTGGCGGCCAAACCGTAGCATATGGCTGCGAACGTGCAGGCAGCCACCGCCCAGAGAAACATCGAGTCCGTCTTGATCGCTCCTACTTTGACCACCAACGCTACTCCGGCCGCTCCGATCAGAAGTCCCAGAATTTTTAGGCCGGTCAAGCGTTCCCCCAGCCAAATCGCCGAGAAAATAGCGCCGAATAATGGGGCGGTGGAATTAAGAATGACTGAGAGCGACGCTGGAATATGTAGCGCGGCAAACGAGAACAGAAAGAACGGCAGAGCGGAATTGACGCCGCCGATCAGAAGGTACTGAAACCAGTAGCGATGCCAGTCCGGATCGAACTTGATCACCTTGAAATAGCCTAGAAGCGCCACTCCGGCGATCAGGACGCGAAGGTCAGCAGTCACAACCGGGCCAAGGACCGGCGCCAGGACCCGCATGAAGATGAACGAGCCGCCCCAAATGGCGGCGAGAGTCAGAAGGCGGACAAGATCGGCGGCCCGCATCTATTTGGCGGCCATTCTTCGCTCGTGATCCAAAAGCCATTTCTTGCGCCAGATGCCGCCGCCGTAGCCACAGAGCTCTCCATCGGAGCGAATCACCCGGTGACACGGAATCATGATGGCAATCCGATTGCTGCCATTGGCATGTCCCACCGCCCGCACAGCTGACGGTTTTCCGATCTTCTTCGCCAGTTGAGCGTAAGAGCGGGTTTCACCCGAGGGGATGGTCTGCAACGCCTTCCAGACTTTGGTCTCAAAGGGAGTGCCATTCACGACGAAGGGAATCGAGAATTCAGTCAGGCGCCCGTCGAAATACCGCTTCACCTCATCTTTGGTTCTATCCAGGATCTTGTTAGATCCGGGAACCATGAAGCAGCCAGTCTTCTTGCGAAGTTGGAGAATCTCGCGCTCCAGGCCGCGCCGGTCTACAAATTCGAGCAGGCAAAGCCCAGCCTCATCAGCGAGCGCGACCATCGCGCCCAAAGGCGTATCGATCCATGCGGCCAGGAGGCAGTTGATTTGTTCGGCCTGACTGGGCGGAGTGCCGAAGAGCTGCTTAAACGCTTCCCAAAAACCGCTGGCTGATTCAAAGCCATGTTCTATCTGCGCGCCGATCACCGTTTCACCTTTCCGAATATCCCGGAGGGCGAGTCCCATTCTCCGGGCCCGCTGGTACGCCTGGAACGTCATGCCATAATAACGCTGGAACTGGCGGCGCGCAGTGGAGGGGTCGATGTTCATGCTCCGAAGTTCGGCGCCGCGAATCCTGCGCGAAGGATCTTTCTCGATCTCATCGCACAGTCGTTTGACCAGGGCAGGGGCTTTCTTTTCATGATCGAGCGGGCTGCACCGGGCGCAAGGGCGATAGCCGGCATACAACGCGTCGCGCGAGGACGGAAAGAACTCGACATTTTCGGCTTTTGGTTTCCTGGCCGGACAAGTCGGGCGACAAAAGATACCGGTGGTCTTGACGCCGACAAAGAAGAGACCTTCGAAATTCGAATCCCGATGCAGCAATGCCCGGTACATGGTGGCAGCTGGGGGGAGGCTGGTCGGGCCCGTCGTGCTTGTTGTCTTTGAAATGTTGTCCATGGGGTACATGGTACGAACCGGCGCAGAATCTTGCATCCGAAATTGAGGCATCGAATTTGAAAAAACTGAACCTGGGAATGGGAGAAGAAACGGGGGAGACGACCTACCAGGTGTTCTCGCCGACCGTCACCGGTCCGGAGCAACCATTGCCGGGAATAGTGGTGCCGGTGTTGGCCCAGAGCTCGCCGGTCGATGCTTTGTAGGCCCAGCCGCCGCGCGTTCCGACGATTACCCCTTTAGTGACGCCAGTGACTATCGAGTCGGGGGCGTTGGCGTCGGCCTGAAACGGGTTCGGAGGGATCGCGTGAGAAAGGACATCGCCGACTGTGCGCAAGGTGTCGATCAAGGGCCAGGCGGCACTTCCCGATCTAACAATATTGGCGGCGCGCCAGTCACTTATCCCCTCACGCATAGCCATCAGAGACTGGCGGCAGGCGGCGGTTTTGGCATTACTGCTCATATCCTGGTAGGCTGGAATGGCTACCGACGACAGAATACCCAGCACCACGATCACAATAACCAACTCAATTAGTGTAAAACCGCGACGAGACATGCAGCTCCCCGGAATTAGACCGGCCCTTCCTTGATTGCCTTGATCTCTAGATATATCGGCAACCCCGGCAATTTTTTCCACCGGCACCGTAGCCGGTATTCCCGGCCTTAGAGTATCGCGTGCACGGCGGCGTACAAGTATCCAGCCAACAGGGATCCGATCAGGGCGATTGAAACATAGAGGAAAAACACGCGACGAGAGACCAGTCCCCAGACGGCGGCCATCGCCGGAAGGGTGGTGGTAGGTCCGGCTATTAGAAAGGCGAGCGCGGCTCCCGGATTCATCCCCTGACTCAACAGACCGGAGACCATCGGAAGGGCGGTCAGATTACTGGTGTATGCAGGTACGCCGATAAGGGCGGCCCATAAAATGGCCAGGCTGTTGCTCTTGCCCAACAATCCGGAGATCCATTCGGAGGGGATGTACAGCTCAATGAGCGCCTCTATGAGAAAGGCGAGGGCCATAAACTTGGCTACCAGAGTGGTGGCGGCGATAGTCTCTTTAGTGAGTTTCCTCCAGAGCGGCAAAGCGGCTGGAGACGGGCACGCGCAAGCAGGAGAACATTCAGATGCTGGCGCGTAAGAATCTGCAGCTAGTGGGAGCAACTGACGGCCGGTAGAACTGGCCGGCGAATTGAGCTTGAATCGATTGCCCTTCGCTGATTCGGATTCGATCGCAGTACAGCAGAGATTGGGGTGATCGGCTCCGGCTGCGGCCAAGGGAATCGGACTACTGGAACTCCCGAGCGGTTTGAAAAAAGCTGACCAAACTCGTTTGATGAATCCCCGGACAGACGTCGTGACGCCGGCGTCGGCCGATATCCGGAGATACTCTCCGAGAAGACCGCGCTTCACCATATAATGTGTAACCAACCCGGCCCCCAGGCTCAGACACAGGGTAGCGGCGAGGCGCCATACCGCCAGTTCCCAGCCAAGTGTGGAGACGCTCAGAAAGAACATTTCGGGATCCATCGAGGGGGAAGCAATCCAGAACGACATCACCGGAGCTAGCGGCACGCCGCCGATCAAGAGGGACGCCACCACCGGGATCACGCCACAGGAACAAAAAGGGCTGATCGCCCCCACTAAAGTAGCCACGAGAATGCCGATGATCGGTCGGCGGGTGAAGATGCGGCTGATATACTTGGTGCCGTCGAACAGCCGCACAATCACCGCCACCGGAATAGTGATAAGCAGGTATGGCCAAATGTGCAGGAAGGCGGCGGCCATGAAATCGATTATGCGATAGATCTGGTGTTCCATTATTTCCGTTTCCTTTTATCGTAAAAATACGATAATATTAGGCATGCGTTCGGGCCTTGAACGGTATTCATGTGATTAGAATATTTCTCCGACTGTTTGTTTGTACCACCGGATGTTCTTTTCATCCAGGCAGTAACTGGTGGCTTTCCCCGCGATCGTCCCGCTGATCCAACCGGCATCCCGGAGTACCTTGAGGTGCTGGGAGACGGTGGCCTGGGCAATCGGTAAATGATCGACAAGTTCTCCGTTAATGCAGCCCGGATGGGTCACCATGAACTTGAGGATCTCGAACCGAATCGGGTTTCCCAGAGCCTTGGCCATCACCACGAATCGTCTCTGCTGGACCCCGGTAATACCCAGCGTGCAGCAGGGAGGAGGTAGAACGGAAGAGTGTTTGCTCATAACGGTCTCTCTCTTTCTTATATCGTAAAAATACGATATCAACTTGAGAAGTCAAGAACATTTTTTGTCTCCATAGCACCCGGGCTCAGGAATCGACATGTGGCCTATTCTCACGGACATTCCCGAAACTCAGCGGTCAGCCTCGGAGGAATTCGGGGGGTTCGTCGTGCCTAGGCAATTTCATATTGTGCAATGAGTTACGAACTCGCCAGCGTCACCGGTGACCGGTTTGGAAAGGGCTCGTAAAATGCTAACAAAATGGGTCGGATAGGAACTGTATAAGCTATTCTTGGTTTAATTAGGTGATCAACTAACTGGCTTGCTTTCAACACAAGGAGGTATTTTTCATGAAACGCTTTACTGTGATCCTCACCGTCTTTCTGCTCGTCTTTGCTTTGGCCACCGCTTTTGCCGCGGAAGAAACCAAAGCGAAAAAGGCCGAGGCCAAGATGGCTCCGAAATCGGCCAGTCTGACCGGAGAAATCGTGGACATGGGTTGCTACATGGCTGAAGGAGCCAAGGGGGAAGCTCACAAGAGCTGTGCTTCCATGTGCATCTCCGGCGGCATGCCGATGGGGCTTCTGACCAAAGAAGGAAAGCTCTATCTCTTGACCATGAACCATGACAAGGCCGATCCGTTCAATGCCGCAAAGAAGATGGCGGCGGAGCAGGTGACCGTCACCGGCATGGTCAGCGAGCGAAACGGTATGAAGTCGCTTTCCGTGGATGAAGTTAAGGAAATGACGACCGCCAAAACCGAATAACCGGATCTTTCGTCACGAGTTTCTCAAAACATAAAGCCGGGAGAAAGCGAGTCTTCATCGCGTCTCTCGGCTTTCTCATTGTTATTGCCGCCGGCGGATATCTCAGTTGGCTCTACCTTACCCGGCCGCAACTCACCGAAGTGGAGCAGGGGCGGCGTCTTGCCGAACAGATGGGCTGCTTCGGCTGTCATGGTCCGGACGGGCGGGGAGGAATATTCAATCCGGATCGGACCGATGTCGTCATTCCCGGATGGCGGGGTGACCTGATGATGTTCGCCCACGATACTGGGCAGATTCGTGAGTGGATCCGGGACGGCATCTCCAAGGCCCGCGCCAACAGCGTCAGCTGGCAGGACGAGCGGGATAAAGGGGTGGTGGATATGCCGGCGTTCGGCCAAAAGCTTTCGGATGACCAGATCGGCCAGTTGGTTCAGCTGGTAGCCGCGATTAACGGCAAGTCGGCGCCGACCGACTCTATCCCCCTGCACGGATATCAGCGCGCCGATTCGCTCGGCTGTTTCGGCTGTCACGGTCCGGGTGGGCGTTACTCCCGAACCAATCCTGGGTCATTCAAAGGGTACATTCCGTCCTGGGGGACCGCTGACTTTCCCGATCTGGTTCATGACCGGCAGGAATTTGAAGAGTGGGTGAGCGCCGGGATCAGCAAGCGTTTCGAGGGGAACCGCCTCGCCCGGTATTTTCTCGATCGGGGAAATCTCGAGATGCCGGCTTATCGCGATCACCTGAAGCCGGGAGATCTCGATGCCCTCTGGGCGTACGTTGCCTGGCTCCGGTCCGATTCTACGTCTCGGTGACGACCAACTTTCTGCGCTTTTCTGTTCTCCTCCAATCGCTTCTCAACATCTGGAACCAATTCACACAGAGGCCAAAGGTACCCAGTCTTTAGGCCCGCACTTGACACGGGCGCTCGGATCGGATAAGCTGGCTTGTGAATGTGGGAACAAAGAACAGGACGCCGGTACAGCGAGCACTGTTGCCGGCTCGATGCAACATCCGCCGGGCGTTGCCGTAACAGGCTCTTATATGGCAGGTTGGAGAAGTCTCAAGGCCGGCCGAGGCGACCGGGCTGATAATCGGAATATTCCTACGGATTCCTATTCATATAGATTGCGAGGAGTTTAGCACATGAAACTTAGCTTATGCGCCGTTGGTCTGCTTCTGCTCACCCTGATCGGGAGTGCGGCAGCGGCCGATTGGCAAATCACTCAGCTCGACAACGGTCAGAAAGTGATGATTCTGGAGAACCACCAGGTTCCCCAGGTCAGCATCTCTACGACCGTCAAGGTCGGCGCCAAGAACGAATCGGATTTCTTCGACGGCGCCACGCATTTGCTCGAACATCTCATCCTGTTCCGCGGCACCGATGAGATGACCGGCGACGAGCTGGCCGCCGCCATGAAGAAACATGGGGCGTACTTCAACGGCTATACCTCGGCCGACTGGACTGATTTTGTCATTTCGCTGCCGAAGGAGTATGTCGATTTCGCCCTGAAAATCCATTCCGACATGCTGTTCCATTCCAATTTCCCCCAGGCGGAAATGGACAAAGAGCGGCAGGCGGTGATCGAGGAGATCAACATCTCGGAAGACAATCCGTTCGGCAAAGCGTACCGGGCCTCGCTCGGCACGCTGTTCGGCAAGCATCCCTATGCCAAGAACGTGCTCGGGACGAAAGAGAATGTGACCAATGTTCCGCGTGACTCGGTGTACGCCTATTACAAGCGCTACTACGCGCCCAATAATATGACCACCGTAATTGTCGGGGACATCGATGCGGCCAAGACCCTGGAACTGGTGAAGAAATATTTCGCCGGTGTGCCGAAAGGCTCGGTCGCCGTGGACCGCTACGCCGATCCTCCCAAACGGACCAAAATCGATTCCCTGCTCATTAAGAAAGACGTCAACCAGTCATACTTGATGCTCATGTCGATCGGCCCGCGTTCAGAAAGCCCGGATCAGTACGCCCTAGATCTGGTCGGGACCCTGCTCGGCAGCGGGGAGTCCAGCCGCTTGTACAAGAAGTTGAAAGACGAACAGGGGCTGGTCTACTCAGTCGGGTTCAGTTTCGACAACGCCAAGTACGAAGGAACGCTGTACGCAACCGCCACCTTGGACCAGGACAAAATTCCCCAGGTAGAAAAGGGAATTGTCTCGGTCCTCCAGGAGATCAAACAAAACGGCTTCACTCAGGCGGAATTGGAGAAGGCCAAGAACACGGTCCGAACCAATTACTTTGCCTCGATCGAACGGAATCTCGACATGGCCGACCGGTATGCCCAGTATGATTCCTACATCGGCTATAAGTTCGTTCAAGGCTACCCGGAGAATATTGCCAAAGTCACGCTCGCTCAGCTGAACGAAGTTGCGCGCAAATACCTTAACACCGACTCGTATGTCAAGACGATGGTGGTGCCCAAATGAAGACGAAACGATTTACTCTATTAAGCCTGCTGTTCCTTGCCCTCTTTGTCATCGGGGTCGCGCAGGGAGCCGAGCCGCTCAAACTCGGTTCGGACGGCTACGGCAAAACGACGCTGGCGAACGGTATTACGGTCGTTGTGGACCAGGACAAGACGACCTCGTTGTCGTCTGCGAGAATCCTTATCGGCGGCGGGGTTTTGTCCGAGACGGGCGCCAATAATGGTCTCGATATCATGATGGTCAACATGCTGCTCAAAGGGAACGGCACCATGACCGCCGCCCAAATCAGCGAACAGCTTGATTTTCTCGGCGCCACGGTTTCCACTGACTGTTTCCGCGATTACACGGCCATCTCGATCACCTCCCTGACCGAGAATTTTGACAAGGTACTGGCGATCATCTCAGCGTCGCTCACGTCGCCGACTTTCCCCGCCGACGAACTGGCCAAAGCCAGAACCGAGCTGGAGGGACAGATCAAGTCAGGGATGGACAATCAAACTCAGGCTTCCAGCGATCTGTTCTGGAAGACCGCGTACGGCGGCTCCGGTTATGGACTGCCGGTTCAAGGCTCGATCGAGTCGATGGAGAAGATCACGGTCGATGATTTGAAGAAAAAGTACCAGGACTATGTCGGGGGGAAGAACATGATTGTGGCCGTTGCGACTGACCTTCCGGTGGATCAAATCTCCGGCATTCTGGAGAAGCGCTTTGGCGGGATTAAGGCGGAGGCCAAAACGATGAGCCGGGCAGCCATGCCCCTGCAAACCGAGAAGACCGGGTTTCTGCCATTTGAGCGGAATCAATCCTTCGTCTTCATGGGGTACGTGCTCGACCGGCTTGAACCCAAACAGGTCGCCTGCCTGGGACTGCTCAACCAGGTGATGGGTGGTCCGGTCGGATCCCGCCTGTGGGATCTTCGCCAGAAGGAAAAACTGGCGTACGCCGTGTACACGCAGTGGCTGGCGAGCAACAACGCCACCGTCTTCCGCGCCGCGATCGGGACTGACACGGCCAAAGTGAAGTTGGCGCTCGCATCGCTGGACCGGGAATGGTCCAAGCTCCTGGCCGGCGGCATCACCGATCAGGAACTGGCCGACGCCAAAGTTAATATGAAGAACAGCCTGATCTTCGGAATCGACCGGAAGGCCGGGCGGGCCAATAATATGGCGGTCTACGAGTATCTCGGCTACGGCTACAAGTTCATCCTGGATCAGATCGCGATGGCTGACCAGATGACCCTGGCCGATGTCAATGATTTCGTCAAAGCCAAATTAACCGACGACCGGAAGTATCTGTCGATTGTCGGAAAAAAGTAGCCCTCAGATCACGTTTACCCAGATTTAGGTCGAGCCACCGGCACTCTCTTAGTGCCGGTGGCTCTTTTGTATCGTCCGCCCCCCAAGTCTCTTTCTTCGACCAACTCGTCCTCTGGCTAAAAAATTACTTGGCACAAATCCCGGTTATCACCGTTATTTGGTAAACGAAATATTGGGATACAAAATAGTTTTGGCCAAAAGCAGTGTACAGAATTCAAGCCAGCGGCAGCGCGAGACCAGGCAGATCATCGATGCGGTGTCGAAGATCAAGGGGATGAGTTACAACCATTCCCAGCAGTTGCTGAAGTCCTTCCATGTTACCGGCCAGCAACTGGCGGCGCTTCGCACCGTTTCGGAGAGTCCGCGCATAACCCTGAGCGAGTTAAGCGCCCGGATGTACATCCACAACAGCACGATTTCCGGCATCGTCGACCGGCTGGAGCGCCGGGGATATCTGGTGCGGTACCGAGACCAGAACGATCGTCGGGTAATCTACCTGCGGATATCGCCGGAAGGGAAGAAGGTCGTGAAAAAAGCGCCGCAGTATGGCTTGTCCATGCTGATCCAGAATCTCGACCGTCTGCCGTCATCGGAGGTTCACCGCTTGTGGGGCGCGATTTACACGATTCTCGACGCCATGGAAATGCATGAAGGAAGCACGAAAACGGCGGGACCGCTCCGCCGCTTTGCGACTCGAAGGAAAGTTGACTCGAAATGACTGACGAGAAGAAGCCCGATCTGGAGAAACGGCCCCGCAAGAAGGGGTTTCACCGGCAAAAGCGCGTATGGATTACCACTGGCATATTTCTGATCATCGCGATCGCTATCGCATCGTACTGGTACCTGGTCTTGCGCGGATATATCTCGACTGACGACGCTTATATCGATGGGGACCAGATCGGAATCAGTTCAAAGATTCTCGGACGGGTCGCCCAGCTGACGGTGTCGGAGGGGGACACAGTCTCACCGGGGCAGCTGCTCGTCCAACTTGATGACGCCGATTTGAAAGCGCAGGAAGCTCAAGCGAAAGCGGCCCTGGAATACACCGAGCAGAGCGTTCCGGTGGCTCGGATCAATCTCGACCGGGCTCAGGAAGATTACGACCGGGCCTCGTTCCAGTACAAGGACAAAGTGATTACCCGCGAACAGTATGACCATGCTTCCAAAGCGCTTGACATGGCCAAGGCGCAATTCAATGTGGCCCAGAGCCAGGTCAAGTCCTCGCAGGCACAACTCACGGTTGTTGAGACTCAGCTTGGCAATACGCATATTGTCGCCCCGGCCAAGGCGGTGGTGGCCAAGAAATGGGTGGTGGTGGGAGATATCGTCCAGGCCGGTCAGCCGGTTTACACCCTGCTCGATCTTTCGGATCTCTGGATCACGGCCAATTTCGAGGAAACCAAGCTCGAATCCATCAATCTTGGTGATCCGGTGCAAATCAGTATCGATGCCTATCCGGGACACGAGTTCAACGGGAAAGTGTCGCTGATCGCGTCGGCCGCCGCCTCGCAGTTTTCGCTGATCCCTCCGAATAATGCCTCGGGGAATTTTACCAAAGTTACGCAGCGTATTCCGATCAAGATTTCGTTATTGGGTTCCGGCGGAGATGCCCCCCAGGATAAGTTCACACTCTTGCCCGGGATGTCGGTCGAAGTGAAGATACAGGTGAAGGCAAAGTAAGCGATCAATATGGGCTGGTACAGGCGATTTCGCCAACGCTTGGTGCACAATTATCCGATTCTGCAGCACGACCATCCGTCCTATCGCTGGCTCGTGATCGGCACAGTAATGATCGCCACGTTCATGGCGGTGCTCGACGTCACGATCGTCAATGTGGCGCTCTCGAAACTGATGTCGTCCTTTGGTGTTTCGGTAGACCAGATCGAGTGGGTAGTTACGGCATACCTGTTGGTGTTCGGCGTAATGTTGCCGACTACCGGGTGGCTGGCGGATCATCTTGGGACAAAGCTGATCTTTACCGCCGGGTTGCTTCTGTTTACGATCGGTTCGCTCTTGTGCAGCTTCTCCTGGGATTTCAATGCCCTTATTGTCTTCCGAATCATCCAGGGGGCCGGCGCCGGCATTCTGATGCCGGTCGGACTGGCGATTATCACGCGTGAGTTTCCGCCCGAAAAGCGGGGAATCGCTCTGGCGTTGTGGTCGGTCTCAGCCTCGGCCTCCGTATCACTCGGTCCGGCAATCGGCGGATATCTGATCGACAACTACTCTTGGAAGACGATTTTCGATGTCAACGTCCCGGTTGGAATTGTCGGCATGGCCGCCGCGGCGATTGTCCTGCACGAACGCAAATCCGCCGAAGTCCGGTCCTTTGACCTGATCGGATTCATTTCCATGACCGGCTTTCTCACCTCGCTGCTTTTGGCGCTGGCCTGCGGCAACTCGGCCTGGAACACCGGCGGATGGAGCTCGGATTTCATCCTGACCTGCTTTGCGATTTCCGCCGTCTCGCTGGTCATCTTTTTGATAACCGAGTTTTCGGTCAAGCACCCGCTTATTGAACTCGATCTGCTCAAGAATTTCAACTTCGCGGTCTCAAACGTCGTGCTGTTTCTGTTCGGATTCGGGATGTTTGGAAGCACGTTTTTGCTCCCGATCTATCTTCAGGGTTCATTGGGATATACTCCGCTGCAGGCGGGACTGGTGTTCCTGCCGGTGGGGTTCTTGCAGGGGATGTCGGCCCCGGTTGCGGGTTTGTATTCTGACAAGTACTCGCCCAAATTGCCGGCGTTCCTCGGCATGTTCATCATGGCCGTCACCTTCTATCAGTTCAGCCATTTGTCCTTCCTGACTGAGCGGCAGGACATTATGTTCCCGCTGTACCTTCGCGGCATCGCCATGGGGATCCTCTTTGCCCCGCTTACCGCGGTGGCCATTTCCGATATTCCCCGCCACCGGATGGCCCAGGCTTCTGGGCTGATGAATGTGATTCGGCAGATCGGCGGAAGTTTTGGCGTCGCGGCGCTTGGATCGTTCTTGACCACTCGCACAATCTATCACTCAACCCTGTACGGCCAGCAGCTCGACCCGAACTCGGAAACTTTCAGGCAGACCGTGGCAAGAATTCAGGCTTTTTCCCAGCACGCCATCGGCGGGACCACTGCGGAGGCGTTGATGCGGACCAAAGCCCAGATCGGCGCCTTTGTCGGCAAGGAGGCCTTTATCAGCGCGATCAACGATGTCTTTCTCTTTGCTGCGGTCATTGTCATGGTTGGCGCCTTCCCGATTCTGTTCGTTCGAATTCGTGCCAAAGGTAAAGATGGAAAGGCCTTGTCAGGCGAGGTGAAGCCGATTGCGGCGCATGTCGAGTAGGGATATCATGAAAGTCAGATTACTATTGTTAGTGCTTGGCCTTATTACGGGACTGGCTGCTCAGTCCGTGGCCGGGTCGGACTCTCTTTCGCTCGATCAGGCGATCCAGTTGACCCTGGCCAGCCATCCGAGTATCGTCCAGGCAAGGTCGGGCGTCACCGCTTCGGCAGCGCGTATTGACCAGGCGCACAGTCCGAACTACCCGAATCTGTTTCTGTCGGGCGACTATACTCGCATCGGACCGGTACCGGAGTTTGACCTGGGGGGAGAAGTTTTGGAACTTGCTCCCCGAAACAACTACGATCTGCACGTCGGCCTTCGGCAAACGCTCTACGATTTCGGCAAAACCGAGACTGCCATCGCCCTGGCCGAATCGGGGCACCAGTCGGCTTCCGATTATGTCGATCTGGTCAAAACCCGGCTGGCCTATGAAACGATTGCTACATTTAACGCCATTCTAATCCTGCGCGAGAACCTGATGGTCCTCGATGACCAGATTGCTACGCTGCAGCAGCATCTGGATGAGAGCAACAAGCGGATCGAAGCCGGGACCGCCACTGATTTTGATACTCTGACAACGCAGGTACGAATCTCGATCGTGCGGAATCAAAAGATCGATGATCGGCGCTCTTTGGAAGCCCAGGAGATCATGCTTCGTCAACTCACCGGGCTCCCGTCGGGCAGCGAGCTGAATCTGAAGGGGAGTTTTTCCCAATCCGACACGACCTTCGTTCTGGACTCACTCATAGGCGCAGCCAAGCGCCAACGGGTGGAGTTGATTTTATCCCGTGATGCCGAATCAACGGCGGTCGTTCAGGGGCATTTGGTCTCCTTCGGCGACAAGCCGCAGGTGGCCTTTCACTTTGCGGCCGGATTCGCCAATGGATATGAACCCAACCTGAACACGATCAAGGGAAATTACGCTGCCGGGGTGCAAGTGCATGTGCCGGTTTTTGACGGCCATCTGACGCGACATCAGCAGGAAGAAGCGGAGGCCAACCTGCACAGTGCCCAGGCTCATACCGGGGATGCTTTGCGCCAGGTTATCTCCGAAGTGGAGCAGGCAGAGGCCGGGGTACGATCAAGTCAGGAGAAGATTCGCAGCTCCGAGCTGCAGGTCGCCGAGGCCGAGAAAGCTCTGGCCATGGCGCGTACGCGGTACGCCGCTGGAGTGATCACCAATCTCGATCTTCTGGATGCCGAGACGACGTTGTCCCAGGCGAAACTCATTCGTCTCAGAGCGTCGTACGACTACACTGTCAGCCGGTATTCGCTGGATCGCGCGACCGGCAAGAAAGTCTGGTGAGCCGAAATTCCCGCCTCCGGGTGTCCGACATCGTCGACCGATTATTTCAATTTGTAACAGACGCCGACCCGGTCGGAGCGCCAAGGCGTGCCGCAATTCCCTGTTTCTTCATCTCAGACAAACGGTTAGCGGCCCGGCTTGGGGCGGGCCCGACCCAGCCGTAACAGATTCTGAATGGAACCTCCGGACATTTTTCGCGTTTCGACTAAACGACCAATATAGTCGAAACGTACAATGCGCATGACCAAGACCGCCGTCCAGGACCAGAGCACCGCCGAACTCATTTTGGGAGCTGCCGAAGCGCAATTCAGCCGGTTCGGATTTTCCAAAGTGACTATGGAAGAGATCGCCGCCCAGGCAGGATTAGGCAAAGCGTCCCTCTATTACTACCACAGCACCAAGGAAGAGTTGTTTCAGGCGGTAGTGGATCGGAAATTTGCGGCATTTCAAAGGCGCGTGGAGCGATTGCTGGTGTCCGGAACCTCGGTCCACAGCCGCATTCGCAGCTATGTGGGGGAGCGCTTCGAATTCTTCAGCCACCTGCTCAATCTCTATATCATAGATTTCCAGGCAATCCCCAAAAACCGGCCGGTCCTGAGAAATCTGTTTCGGGTCTATGCGGAGCGTGAGCTTAGCTGGCTGACCCAGCTCTTTGGCGAAGGAAAGCAGCTGAAGGCATTTGCCCTTCAATCGCCGGAGAGCACAGCCGAAGTTTTTCTGCACATCCAGCAGGGACTCCGCCTCAGATACATGCGGGCCAATGAAGCTTCTTTCGAGCGCACTGATCCCGCTGAGGTACTTCGCGAGCAACTGGCCGCCACGGACATTTTCCTGAAAGGGATTCAGCGCTCCGGAGCAGACGACGTTTGTGCCGGCGGACATATCGGTAAACGAGAAAACACAAAAGCGAAAAGATAGAAACTATGAAGACACGATCCAAAATTTTCCTGGCATTCATCCCGGTTTTGCTGGCCGCAGTCGTCATCGTGAAAATCAGCATGGCTCGGGGCGCCATTAACACCCGCCGCCAGGTGGTGCCGGTAGTGAAAGTAGAGCACCCCCAGCGCGAAACGATCCTGCGCGAGCTTCGCTTTACCGGCGACATCGCCCCCATTCTGCAAGCGCAGGTGTTCGCCAAAGTGTACGGCCCCTTGCAGGATGTCTATACCAACATAGGGGACTACGTGCGCAAAGATCAATTGCTGGCGCTCGTGGACACTACGGTCCTGGCGGAACAGTGCCGCCAGGCGCAGGCCAACTACATCAATGACTCCGTCCTGTTTAATCGCACCAAGGCGCTGCAGGCGCAGGGACTGGCGGCGCAGCAGGATTTCGACAACGCCCAGACAGCGTTTGTGGTGGCCAGAGCGAACTTTTTGGGTGCTCGCACGACCTTGGATTATGCCCGCATAACCGCGCCTTTCTCCGGATTCATCACCAAACGATATCTGGATCCGGGCGCCGTTCTCATCTCCACCAACGCTACCGTCTTTACTTTGATGGATTTGGAAACGATGAAAGTCATGGTAAATGTGCTGGAGAAGGACATACCGGCCGTCACCGTGGGTACCGATGCGGTCGTCGCGGTGGATGCCTATCCCAACAAGCAATTCACCGGAAAGGTTGGCCGTTTGAGCCAGGCCTTGGATCTGTCAACCCGCACGATGGCAGTTGAAGTCGACATCCCGAACCCGGACCATGTTCTGAAGCCGGGGATGTTCGCCAATGTCACGCTGGTCGTCAGCAAGACGGACAACGCCATCACCGTGCCGACCCAGGCGCTGCAACAGGATGCCGCCGGCCCGTACGTTCTAGTGGCGGACAGTACCGTGGCTCATCGCCGGCCGGTCACAACCGGTCCTGAGCAGGACAACCGCACTGAGATTGTGACAGGGCTGGAGGGGAATGAACAGGTCATTACCACCGGGCAGCAGTTTGCCAGAGATGGTGGTCAAATTCGGATCCAACCGTAGCGGAAGTATCTTATGTGGCTAACCCGACTCGCACTGAAATATCCGATATCTACGTTTCTCTTTGCCGTGACCGTTCTGGTCCTCGGCCTCGTTTCGGTTTCGCAGCTCCCGGTCGACCTGCTCCCGAACATCTCGGTCCCTGTCGTCAGCGTCATTACCTATTACAACGGCGCCAGCCCGCTCGATATGGAACAGTCCGTCACGGTGTTCATCGAACGGGGGGTCAGTTCGGTGAACGACGTCAGTTATGTTCAATCGACCACCCGTGAGGGGGTCTCTCAGGTCAGGGTCAATTTCAACTGGAACGCCAATCTGGACGTAGGACTGGTCGACGTTGTTCAGCGCGTCAACCGGATCATGAACCAGCTCCCCACCGGGGTATCGCAGCCAATTGCGCTACGCTTTGACATCACCAACCTTCCGGTGTGTAACGTCGCGGTATCCGGGGACATCGACGAACGCGATCTGTACGACCTTGCTCTGAACACGATTGAGCCGCAGATCGAGCACCTCGATGGTGTTGCCTCGGCCCAGGTGCTCGGGGGCCGAATCAGGGAAATCCATGTGACGGTCGACCGTAATCGCATCCAGGCGCTCCAGCTGCCCATTTCGGCGGTCATGGATGCGGTCGCGACCTCAAATCTCATCATACCGTCGGGCGATCTCAAGACTGGTCCGTTCGATTTCTCGCTCAAGACCGAGAGTCTCTTCAATGTCGTCAAGCCGCTCGCGGATGTGGTCATCAGAGTCGTCAATGGCGTTCCGATCAGGATTCGCGATGTCGCGACGGTCGAAGACAGCTATCAGGAACAGACCGAAATCGTGCGGATCGACGGCAAACCGGGCGTAACCCTCCGGGTTCAGAAACTGGCAAATGCCAACACCATTCAGGTTGTCGACAACGTGCTCCGGTCCCTGCCGCATCTGGTGGGTGTGCCCGAGAAGCTTCACATGGCGCTGACTTTCGATCAGTCGGTTTACATCAAGCAGACGATTGCCGGTTTGCAGCAGGAAGCCGTGGTCGGGGCTATTCTGGCGATGTTTCTGATTCTCCTGTTCTTGAGAAACATCAAGGGAACGTTGATCATCATCGTGGCCATTCCGCTTATCGATTCTCATGGCGTTCATCTATTTCCGGTTCGGCAACGTGACGCTGAATATTATGACTTTTGGCGGACTCGCTCTGGCGGTAGGAAGGCTGGTGGACGACTCGATTGTCGAGCTGGAGGCCATTTCCCGCCACTACAATTATCGGCGCGAAGGGGAGTCCAAGATTGCGGCAACCCTGGGAGCGGCCAAAGAAGTCGCGGCACCTATTTTTGTCTCGACCCTTAGCACCGTGATCGTTTTCCTCCCGGTCGTATTCTTGACCGGCATATCAAAATTACTTTTCGTGCCGTTGGCGGTCACCATCACGGTGGCGTTGTTCGGTTCCTTCCTGATTTCTCAGGACAGTGACACCGCTGATGTGCCTCAAGTTTCTCCCGCCAGAGAAACATATCAACCGCGAGTCAACAAAGCTGACGGACCGCATCCGCGTCTGGGCCACCGATTTTCTGGACAGCATAGAGTCCCGCTACGTCAAGTGGCTCGAGTGGGCACTCGGACACAAGAAAACCATAATCGGCATGATCGTTGGGATCGCCGTGCTGTCTTTCGGACTGGTGAAGTTCATCGGGACAGAGTTCTTCCCGGATCAGGATGAGGGCCAATTCAATTTAACCGTGAAATTGCCGGTCGGGACGCGGCCGGAAGTGACCGATGGCGTGATGCGCCAGATTGAAGGGATCGTAAGGCAGAACGTGCCGGAAGTACAGACCCTGCTCTCGGATGTCGGCGTCCCTTCCGCTAAGGGTGGGAACTTGTTCGGCTCAAATTCCGGAAGTCACTCCGGCAGCTTGCAAGTGGCACTGGTCCCAATCGATCAGCGGAAACGCTCGGAATTTGAAATCATCAATGCCCTGCGACCAAAACTGACCGCCGTGCCAGGAGCCGCAATTTTCATCAACCCCGGCGGATTCTTGCGCTTCCTGTTGAATTTCGGTTCTTCGGCGCCGGTGGATGTCGAGATCCGTGGATACGATCTGGAGACGGGGGCCGCGCTCGCCAAGAAGGTTGCCGCTATAGCGCAGTCCGTTCAGGGAGCCACCGACATCCAGATTTCGCGCGAAGATAATCTGCCGGAACTTCGGGTCAAGATTGACCGGGAACGCGCGGGAGTGTTGGGCGTCAGCGTCGCCGATGTGGCTAACACTATCAACACCTGTATCAACGGCTCGGTCGCCTCGCTGTTCAGCGATCCGGTCAACGGCAACCAGTACAACATCCTGGTTCGGTTTGGTGAGGACTTCCGATCTCACATCGAAGACCTGCGCGATGTCGTGGTCGCGACCAATACGGGCCAGGAAGTGCTTCTTGGCAGTATTGCCACGATCGAGCGCGCAGCGGCGCCGGTTCAGGTCAGCCGCAAATACCAGCAGCGATTGATTGAAATTACGGGCAATGTCTCCGGCCGCGACCTGGGCAGCGTCTCGAACGACATTCAGAAACAACTCGACACCCTGACCATCCCGGCCGGATTCGAAGTGAAGCAGACCGGCAACGTCGAGCAGCAAAAGGAGGCGTTCCGGACGCTTACCCTGGCGCTGTTCCTGGCGATCCTATTGGTTTATGTCGTGATGGCTTCGCAGTTCCAATCCCTGATTGACCCGTTCATCATCATGTTCACGGTTCCTCTCGGTGTGGTGGGCGTGCTGTGGATTCTGTTCCTTACCAACACTACCCTTTCGGTTACTTCCTTCCAGGGGGTAATTATCATGATAGGAATTGTCGTCAGTAACGGTGTGCTCTTGGTGGACTATACCAATCACCTTCGGGTCGGCGGGGCAAATCTTCGCGACGCCGTGATCAAGGGAGGAAGCACGCGACTCAAACCGATTCTGATGACATCGTTAGTGACCGTTATCGGACTTATTCCCATGGCGCTCGGATTAGGCGGAGAGAAAACCCAGGCTCCGTTGGCCATCGCCGTTATCGGCGGGCTCACGGTGTCCACCATGCTGACCCTCTTCTTCATCCCGGTTCTGTACACGGTATTCGAGCAGAAATTCCGTCGTGAAATGAAGGCACCTGAAGTCGACGTCTAGAGCTTTCTGGAGAAATGTGGAAATTGACGCACCCCTTGAGAGGACGACTCCCAGGGGGTGTTGCTTTTAAGCGGGGGAATGCGAAATCAGAGCTACTTGGAGTTGTACTCTCGTGTCACCGATGTCTGGATTCCGCCACGGGAATTGAAAACTCCTTCAAGCCGGGCCCGGCGCGGTTTGGCCGCGGCCACAAGGTCATCGAGAACTTTGTTGACAACATTCTCGTGAAAGATCCCTTTGTTGCGGTAGGCCACGAGGTACTCCTTGAAACTTTTCAGTTCCAGGCAGAGCTTGTCCGGTACATATGTGAGAATAAGGTTGGCATAATCCGGCATGCCGGTTCTCGGGCAGATGCAGCTAAACTCCGGGATCGACATCTTGATCTCGTACTCCCGATCCGGGTAGATATTGGCGAACGTTTCGATTGCCGGAGTTTTCCAGTCCCGGATATCGGACTGCAAGCCTTCATATTGTGACTGTTCCATGGCTCAAGTATAGCGCTCTGGTCAATCCCCCGCAAGGGGCCGGGGGTGGCCCGTTTCCATTTGCCCCGCCCGGCATGCCGTAGTACTTTTCAGCCGAAGAGCTATGAATAAGAACGAGCAAGAGCCAGCCGACAAAGCAGTCGTCCTCCTGAGCGGCGGCGTTGATTCCTCGACCACCGCCGCTCTCGCGTTGCGGGCGGGACACGGCGTGTATGCGCTCACTTTCGACTACGGCCAGCGGCATAGGGTGGAACTGCAGGCGGCCCGGCGAGTAGCCGAATCGCTGCAAATTGTTCATCACAAAGTGATCTCCGTCGACCTGCGGCAAATCGGCGGCTCAGCGCTGACGGACAATATTGCGGTGCCCAAAAATCGCGAGCTCGAGAGAGAAAGCTCGGTGATTCCAGTGACTTACGTCCCGGCTCGCAATCTGATCTTGCTCTCGCTGGCGGTTGGCTGGGCTGAGGTGATCGGCGCCCGTTCGATTTTCATCGGGGCCAATGCCATCGACTACTCCGGGTATCCGGACTGCCGCCCCGATTTTATCAGAGCATTTGAGATGACCGCCAACCTTGCTACCCGGCAGACCACCGAGGGGAAGCCGATCAAAATAGAAGCCCCACTTATTCACATGACCAAGGCGCAGATTATTCGAGAGGGCATGAAACTTGGCGTTGACTACGGCCTGACCGTCAGTTGCTACGATCCGGACGAGCAGGGTCTCGCCTGTGGAGCCTGCGACAGCTGTGTTCTTCGGCACAAAGGGTTTGTTGAGGCAGGGATCGCCGATCCGACCAAGTACTCGATTCGATCAAGTGACAGAGGAGAACGGTGAAATACGAACCGAAAATCGCCCCCTGGCCTCAAGCCTTTGGCGAACTCCTTCCGGTAAGCGAGATCTTTGTCTCGATTCAGGGAGAAGGGCGGTTTGCGGGACACCCGGCGATCTTCATCCGCCTCAAGTATTGCAATCTCGGATGCGCCTGGTGTGACACCAGATTCACGTGGGACCCGGACGAACTAGAACCCGGAGAATCCTTAAGTCCGGCACAAATCGTTTCGCGTGTCCGGGAACTGATGGGCAGGCATAGTGCCCGTCCCGAGGACTTTCATGTGGTCATCACCGGCGGAGAACCGATGCTTCACCAGGACAGAATTCCGGACCTGCTCGTCCAACTGAAACAGGCCGGATTTGGTTTCTTCGAAATCGAGACCAACGGGATGTTCGCGCCGAGCGTCGCAATGGCGGAACTGATTTCGTGGTGGAACTGCTCTCCCAAACTATCTAACAACGGACTTGCAGCAGTACAGAACCTGGTCGCGGAAGCTCTCCACGCTATCGCGGCGACCGGCCGGGCCGATTTCAAGTTTGTGATCAAATCGGATGAAGATATCGTTGACATAAGGCGGGATTATCTCCCGCATATCCCGGCCGATTCAGTTATACTTATGCCGGAAGGCTGGACCGTGCGGCGGCAGTTGGAACTCATGCCGAACGTAATACAGTTGGCGGCGAAGTACGGCTTCCGGTTTTCACCCCGCCTGCATATTCTGGCCTGGGGTAATGAGCGCGGGCGGTGATCCGCCAAGAGAGATGAGATGAAGGTTCGATTAACCAAAGAATTTCGATTTGATGCGTCGCATCGCCTGGAACAGCTTCCGCCGGAGCATCCCTGCCATCGGCTTCACGGTCACGGCTATCGGGTCGAAATTGAAGTATACGGAGAAGTTGATTCCAAGACCGGCTTCTTGATGGATTATGGGGACTTGAAGCGGATCGTCCGGCCGGTCATCGATCAACTAGATCATCAGCATCTGAACGATATCCCGGGGATCGGCACCAGTTCAGCCGAACATATCGCCCATTGGCTCTGGCTCCATCTCAAACCGCAAATTCCGCAACTCAGCCGAATCATTCTTCACGAGTCCGACAGCAGTTCGTGCGAATACGCCGGCGAATAAGTTTGCCGCTTCCTAAGTCCTCTAGAATTTGAATCCGGGAGTTATCGACTGCCGCCAGCTCCGTGGCAATAGCCGCAGAATCCGACCCCAGCCTGATGCGTGTTGGTATGGCACTGATAACAATAGTAGCTGTCATCCTCATGCCAGGGACCTCTTGACGTCAGCATGCCATTCAGACCATGAATCCGAGGATCGGTCCCCCGGACTCCGTCGAAATCGTTGTGACAGCCGCTCCGGGCACAGGTTATGTCCGCGCCGGTAGCGACATCGTGGCACGAGGCGCAGCTTTCAATATCGGACTTGGCCGCCTGGGCATGATCGAGCGTCTTCCACGTCGGTGTCAGATGATTTATCGGTTCGGCGCCATTTTGCTGATGGCACTTGTTGCAAAATTCCTGATTTTCATGGCAGCGCTGGCAATCCGCGACTTTCCCCTTGGCATCCAGGCCGTGAGTGAATTGGTAATTTAGCGGATGAGTATTTTGGCTGAGGTTGTCGCCTCGGTGGCAATCAAGGCAGGTCGCTTCCTGTTTGTGGCAACTGGCGCACCATTCCCGTTTGGTCGTGGCCGGGTCACCGTGCTCATGGCGCCAATCCCCGGGATGAATATCGGCGAGCGTCACCCGGTTGGCGTGGCAGACTACACACTTATCGTCAGCTTGTTTGCCGTTATGGCAGTCCATGCATGTCGCCATCGGAATTCGGGAATTTAATCCGTCGTTCCACTCCTTGTCGAGATTAGCGTGACAACTGGAGCAGAGAATCTTGTGATCAATATGAATCTTGTGGCTGTACTCGATCTGTTGCTCCGACTTAAATTTCCCCGGAGAGTAGCCGGGCATTCCCCAGACAATGCCGTAGGTGGAAGGATCATCCGCCCCGGGATGACACTGGGCGCAGAGTTCTTTTGTGGGGAAACCGGAGAAATTCTTGCTCGTGCTGGTGTCTATAGCCGAGTGGCATTTGGCGCAATCGAGCTCCGCTTCGACTATATGCAACGAGTGCGAGAATCTCTTTCCCGGCGGCAGGGTGATCGCGGTATCATCGGCCTTCAAGTCACCGGCCGGAATCGACGCCAGCCAGAGAAGTAGAATCACGCCGAGCGCCGGGCGGTTTATCATGCCTTCACCCTCTGAGGAGCTCTACCCAAGGAGAAATCTTTGGAAGCCCGCAGGTAGAAGCGTACCTGCGAAGTTGTGTTGGCCAGTGTGAAAGCACTTGCCTTCTGATCTACCTTGAACCACTGACCCTCAGCCCGGACGCTGTACCCCGTGCCGCTGTGCCAGAGCAGTCCCAGAGTGGTGCCATAGGAATTGGTCCAGTCTGGCTGCTCGACATCAACCCGGTACATGCTCAAATTGCTGCTCACATAGGCCTCGATCTGCTTGGTGAGGTGCGAGCAGAGCGTGCCATAGAAACCATTATTATCGCCTCCGTACCCGTTCTGGTGGGACCAGCCGAGGCTGTAGAGGCCGGAGGCAAGACCAAAAGTAGTTCGGACGGTATTGGTAGGATCACTGGCCGAATAGTAAATCTGACCGCCGACAGAGAGCGATTTCCAAATCACCCGGCGTGCCTCGAAGCGAGCCTGGCGGTAGTCGGCAAAGTCAATAATGCTCCAAATGCTGGCGTCCGAGACCGATGGCTGCCGATAGCTGAACTCTCCGGCAAAATACCAATTTCGGGGGCGAACCGACAACGCGGGCGAGAAAATCAGCCAGCCGGCTCTGCGTGTGGTTGAAGGCCGCCTTGGTATAGAGATTCCAGCGGCCGATCTCCTTGTCCAGATCCAACCCGAACTGGCTGCTGGCGCCATACCCCTCGCTCTTGCGGGTCAGGGCGCTGACTCCTGCCCGGAATGAGGAAGTGATGGAGTACGCAATTCGCCCGCCGGCCACGCCGGCATTGGAAATGGTTTGAATCTTTTCCGGATCGCTGCTCAGGGCAGTCACTCCGCCAAAGAGATCAAGCTGAAGACGCGTTATGGGCGAGTAGCGGGCCCGAACTCCATCCAAGAGCAGGGACTGAATTCCGTTGAAGCTAAATTGTCTTCCGAGGGAGAATTCCAGCCCTTTGGGAATGTTGGCCAGCCGGGCGTACGTCTCATAGACGAAGACCTGTGGACCTAGTCCCTGACGGTGGCTGAGATCCCCGGCCCATCGCAAGTTGGTATGAAACTCCAGGGTGCGATCATGCCGCCCCCGCCAGGCGATCAAAGTTCCGCGGGCGCCGAGATATGAGCGGACATGGGTCGTATCGAGTTGTCTGAACGCGTACCAGTCGTTATAGATCGACCCACGCAATTCAAGAGCCCGGACTGGAGTCGATCCGAGCAAAAGAATCCCAGCGGATAGGGCAATAGAGACTTTTAGGGTCATATTCATCTGGGGCTTGTCTGCAATAAAATCAAGCTTCCCTTCTCCGTCCACGAAAATTTTTGCACGGCCGGCAGAAAAAACGGGAACACTGCAGGAGCTGCGCCTGGAGGGACGGGAAAGTCCGACCGGCCGGATTGCCCAAGAAACCGCTTTCATACGACTCTGCCTACCTGTTAGTTTGAAGTAAATCGGCTGACTCCAGGCATTTCACCTCGCTTATCGAATGAAAAATCCTGCGGCGGTTGACGCCGAAAAGGAGGGTCCCGTGTCTCGTCGTTTAGTCGTCCCCGTCCTCTGGCTCGCGTGGAATTTGACTTCGACTGCGATGCCGGTAGCTGCAGAGAATCTAAGAATCTTAGATCAAAGAACTTATATCAACGCCAATTCTATCCTGATGTTGGTGACCAACGGCGGGCTTTACGGCCAGGATTTTTCGGGGTTGTTCGGATATCAGTATGGGACTTTCTATCCGTACACCTCAGTACAGAATATCCGGAACGGAACCGAAATCAAGTCACCCCTCTTCTCGGCCGGGATTTGGCTCGGCGGCAAAGTTGGCGCTGAGACCCGAGTGACGATAGCGGACTTCTCTTCGGAATACTGGCCGGGGCCGATGATCGGCGGCACTTTCGATCCCGGAGGAGATACCGCCACTGCTTACCGCGTTTACAAACTCTATTCCGATAGCATGGGTTCGAACCCCAACCGGGACTATCTCGAGTGGCCCGCCGAACAGGGAGCCCCCGTTGACCGCTTTGGATACCCCCTCCTGCGCGGAAGCCAAACCCTCTGGTCGGTATTCAATGATGCGAATCCTTCGAGACATTCACTCATTGCCGGATCAACTGCTCCGCTGGGCTTGGAGATTCGACACATGACCTGGGCGGGGAGTACCGCGGGGCGGGAACGTGTCATCTACATGGAATACCGCATATTCAACAAGGGTTCCAACAGTGTCACAGGCCTGTACCTTTCCCCCTACTATGATCCTGATCTTGGCTATGCCGAGGACGATCTCACCGGTTGCGACACTCTTTCCGATATTATCTACTGCTACAATGGCTCAGATTCCGATGCGGTGTATGGAATCAACACCTCCAGCTATAGGGATCAAATTTCTCTACGGTCCAATCGTCTCTTCCCCCGGTGATTCCGCATACTATTTCGGCGCCTGGCGTCACGGCTTTCGGAATCTCCGGATGAATTCTTTTGTCAGCTATCCAAACGGTGATGATCCGCAATCGGCTCTCGAGAGCTATAACCTCCAAAAGGGGCTTCATCGCAATGGTACGCCGTTGGCTAACGGCACGACATTCAGCTATCCCGGAAATCCGGTGACAGGGATGGGCGATTTGGATCCCATCCCCGGCAACCCTCACTTTGTGGGGAGCTTTGGGCCTATAGACCTGGCGCCGGGTGACAGTCAAAGTGTGACAATCAAATTGGGAATCGGGCAGGGCACTAACCGTCTAAACTCCATCACCAATTTGCTTTCAATCCTGAATATGCCGGACTCAATCGCCACCGCCGTCGCACAAATTGCCGATCAGCGCTCCCAAAGCTATTCGGTTTGGCTCAGAACTACCCGAACCCCTTCAATCCCAATACCAGCATTGAGTTTTACCTGGCGGAGCGCAGCTATGTACGGCTGGAAGTGTTCGATTTATTGGGAAGGAGAGTCAGGACACTGATTAAGGGCGTGGCCGCGGCGGGCCGTCACCAGATTGCCTGGGACGGCAAGACTGACCGCGGGGGTCAGGCTTCCAGCGGAGTCTACCTCTACCGAATGACGGCCGGCCGGTATTCAGAGTCTCGGAAAATGATCCTGCTTAAATAGCTGCCTTGGTTCGCGGCTCCTTCCGAACGCGCGGCAGCCACTGATATTTCGTCAAATCGATCTTTCCGTCCGGACTGACTTTCACCCCTTCTTTTCGAAGCAGGGCACGCTGGAGTTCAAAGCCGTTCCCTTTGGGGAGCGATATCCGGCCTTTGGAATTGATGACCCGAAACCACGGGAGCCTGAGTTTCTCGGCGTGAGTGTGCAGGACCCAAACCACTTGGCGGGCGGCGCGGGGATTGCCTGACATGGCGCCAATCTGACCGTAGCTGGCGACCGTCCCTTTGGGCAGGCGCCGAAGCACAGCTATAATGCGGGTGTGAAGTGGATCCATCTCTTCCTCCGTCCGGTCCTATTGCGACTTCTTTAAGAGGGCCTCGATACTGGCAGAAGCTCGCGCAAGCTGCTTGCTGTCGTTCAAATTACCGATTCTAACCGTTGCTAACCAGCAGGTTTTCACATAGCTTTGGTCCATGTACCAATTATTGCGTGACCAGGGACACTTGTATCCCTGGAATCAATCGTCATGAGGTACATATGCACAATCACAAAATCGTTCCCCTGCTGATCGCGGGGGCGTTTTCATTCCTGCTCCTTGCCGGATGCGGCAAGAAGGAGGACGCCGCAAAGCCGGCCGCTGTTCCCCAACAGAGCACTAGTGTCACTATTGGTGTGTCGCTTCTTAACCCGGACTCACCCATTCTATCAAGAGCTCGAAGCGGGACTCCAGGAAGCCGCCAAAGCGAACGGGTACCAATTGCTGATCACGGCCGGGGAATTCGATGTCGCCCGGCAGAAGGACCAGATCCAGGACTTCATCGTCCGCAAGGTCAATGCGATTATCGTTTCTCCATGTGATTCCAAGTCAATCGGCACGGCCATCAAGGCGGCCAATGATGCCGGTATCCCGGTCTTCACCGCCGATATCGCCTGTCTGGCCGAAGGGGTCAAGATCGTCACCCACGTCGCCTCGGATAATATCGCCGGCGGAACCCTGGCGGCTCAGGCCCTGTCGCAAGCCATCAACGGCGCCGGAAGTGTCGCTATCATTGATCATCCCGAAGTGGAATCGGTCATTCAGCGGGTGAAAGGATTCGAGGATGAGATCGCCAAGAATCCGAATATCAAAATTGTCGCCAAGCTGTCCGGTCATGGGGTGAAGGACCAGGCGTTCCGCACAGCCGAAGATATTCTGCAAGCCCACCCCGACGTAACGGCCATTTTTGGCATAAACGATGATTCTGCCCTCGGCGCTCTGGCGGCCGTGGAAAAAGCCGGGATGGCCGGGAAAGTCAGGATCATTGGCTTTGACGCAGTTCCGGAGGCTCGGGAGGCAATCAAAGCAGGAAAAATTTTCGCGGATGTGATTCAGAAGCCGCACGAAATCGGCATGAAGACGATTGAGGCCGTCAAGACCTACATCTCCGGCGGCAGTGTCACACCACAAATCTTGATTCCCTGTGGTCTCTTCACCCAGGCGGACGCCGCAAAATAACCGATTCGGGCAATAAGGGTGAACCAACACATAGTGCCGGACCAGGGGCGCCCCTCGCTGCTTTCCATGAGCGGCATTCGCAAGTCGTTTCCGGGAGTGCAGGCCATAAGCTCCGCCAGTCTTGACCTGGGCGAGGGAGAGATTCACGCCCTGGTCGGAGAGAACGGCGCCGGGAAAAGTACCCTTATCAAAATTCTTACCGGCGTTCACCAAGCAGACAGTGGAGCGATGACGATAGCCGGGGTCCCCTGCCGGTTCCGCTCCCCGGTCGAGGCGCAAGCCGCCGGAATCGTGGCAATCTATCAGGAATTCACCCTGGTTCCGTCCCTGTCGGTGCGGGCCAATCTCTTTCTCGGCAGCGAGAAGACGCGCCGGGGACTGATTGATGATCGACACGAACAATCGGTCTCGGCACAGGCCTTTGACAAACTCGGCATCAGGATAGACCCCGAGGCTTTGGTGTCCGAACTGACGGTTGCGCAGCAGCAATTAGTGGAAATCGCCCGCGCCCTCACCCGGCAGGCTCGCATTCTGGTCATGGATGAGCCAACCGCCGCCATCGCGCCGCGTGAAGTAGCGCATCTGTTCACAATTCTCCGCGATCTGGCCGCTCGCGGGATCGGAATTCTGTTCATCAGTCATCGTCTGGACGAAGTGTTTGCGATCGCGGATCGCATTACTGTGATGCGGGACGGAAACACCATTGATACGCGCCAGACCGGAGCGTTTACCAGACAGCAGTTGATCGAGGCCATGGTCGGCCGATCGTTAAGCGAGGAGTATCCCAAAGTACCGGCTTCGCTTGGCAAGATTAGATTAGAAGTAACCAAACTATCAGGCGGAAAAGTCCGCGATGTATCATTCGCTACCCGAGAGGGGGAGGTCCTCGGCTTGGGGGGACTCATGGGGGCCGGGAGGACCGAACTCGCGAGATTGATATTTGGCGCTGACAAGAAAGAAGAGGGCGATATCAGGTTGGACGGCCAGGCTGTGAGAATCGAATCTCCGCGTGATGCCATTCGAAATGGAATCTGCCTGTTGACCGAGGATCGCAAGCTCCAGGGGCTGGTTTTGGGAGCCTCGGCCAAAGACAATTTCGCCCTGCCCAATCTGGCTTCATGGTCGCACTTAAGCTGGATCAATCAGGCGAAGGAAAAGGTCAGATTTTTTGACCGCGTAAAGAGCCTGAATGTCCGGCTGGCCGGCGCCGATCAAAGAGCCCAGGACCTTTCAGGCGGGAATCAGCAGAAGCTGCTGGTGGCGCGCTGGCTGGAAACCAACTCGCAGGTCATCATTTTCGATGAACCGACGCGTGGTATCGATGTCGGGGCAAAATACGAGATGTATCTCTTGATCAATAAGCTGGCCGCCGAAGGAAAAGTTGTTCTCGTGATCTCCTCGGAACTTCCGGAACTGCTCGGCATCTGCGATCGCATTCTGGTGATGCGCGAGGGGAGGATCTCCGGCGAGATCCAGAATGTCAAAGCGACGAAACAAGAAGATATTATGGCTCTGGCGGTGTGATGGCGGCAACCGAACCCATGAATTCCAGATTTGCTCTCGGGCCGCGCTGGCGCCGCTGGCTCTCCGATTATGGCATGCTCCTGGTGCTCATACTGCTCTGTGTTCTGTTCTCGATTCTGACTATGACCGAGCAGCATCCGACCGGCGCCGCCGCCGCACGCGCTCTGTTCGACGAGGTAGGGCCGAGCTTGTCGCCAAACTCCAACGTTCTGATCCTGGCTCAAACCAATGCCGAGGATTCCGCCTTTGCCGGCGAACTGGCCCGATTACTGAAGAACAAAGGGGTGCTTTCCGTTCACACTGTCCTCGGGGATCCCTCGATGATCAAGTCTGCCCTGACCGGGGACACTGTTGTACCGATCGATTATCTCCTCACCACGCACTCCTACGCGCCCGTGATTCAGTCGGTCAAGAGTCAGATTCCGAGGCTGGTATCCAGATCGATTACCACTCCGCCCTCCCGCAAGTGGCCCACCTTCCTGCTGGCTGAGAACATTCGCAATGTCGCCAATCAAATCACAGTGATAGCCATTATCGCCATCGGGATGACGATGGTGATAATTACGGCGGGGATCGATCTGTCGGTCGGAAGTCTCATTGCTCTTTCAGCCGTCGTAGTAGCGTGGATCATCGGGCAAATGGGTGGAGACAGCGCTTCGGGATCGATCATGCTTCTTGGGGCGCTGGGCGGAATTGTCGTGTGCGGGGCAACGGGAGCGTTCAGCGGCTTCATGATCACGCGCTTCAGAATTCCGCCGTTCATCGCCACGCTCGCCATGATGCAGGTGGCGGCCGGGATCGCCTATATTATTTCGCAGGGAAAACCCATCTATCAAATTCCCGATAGTTTCATCTGGCTGGGGCGCGGCGTTGACCCGCTGTTCAAGATTCCCAATGCGGTGATCCTGATGGTTATCCTGTATGTCATCGCGCATCTGCTTATGTCCCGGACCACGCTCGGACGCTACATCTATGCGGTGGGCGGAAATGAAGAAGCCGCGCGTCTGGCCGGAATTCGCGTGAAGCGGGTGCTGTTTTTCGTGTACACGCTGTGCGGCATGCTCGCCGGACTTGGGGGTGTGCTCATGTCCTCCCAACTAAAGAGCGGCGCCCCCACCTACGGTGTCACCTACGAGCTTTACGTGATCGCCGCGGTGGTGGTCGGGGGGACCAGCCTCAGTGGAGGTGAGGGGAGGATATTCGGCACCCTTATCGGCGCCCTTGTGATCGGGGTCATCCAAAACGGCATGAATCTCACTAATGTCGAAACCTATACCCAAAAAGTGGTGCTGGGCCTGGTCATTCTCGGCGCGGTCCTGCTTGATCGACTCAAGCAGCAAAAACTCAAAATGTCCAAGGCGTAGTGCAACCGAAACCGAGGCAAATGCTTAGTTTGTTCATATATCCTAAGAGGAATCTACTATGAGATTGATCTCAACTATTCTCCTTGCTGCGGGCCTGCTTGCCGCCTCGGCCGGAGCTCAGTCGAATTCGTCCGCCGACCAAACCAAGCGGACGCTCGGCGTGGTGGCCACCGCCCACCTCGACACCCAGTGGCGCTGGACGGTCCGGAACACCATCAACGAATATATCCCCGCTACTCTGCACCAGAATTTCAAACTGATGGATCAGTATCCCAATTACGTCTTCAGTTTTGAAGGGGCGTTCCATTACATGATTATGAAGGAGTACTACCCTAAGGAGTACGAGCAGCTGAAAAAGTACATTGCCAGCGGGCAATGGCGGGTCACCGGAAGCTGGGTCGATGCCGTGGATGTCAATATCCCGTCGTTCGAGTCGCTCGTCCGTCAGACTCTTTACGGCAATGGATTTTTCAAAAGTGAATTCGGCAAGACCAGTCGTGACGTGTACTTGCCGGACTGTTTCGGCTTTGGTTACGCCCTCCCATCGATCGAGGCGCATTGCGGTCTCAAAAGCTTCTCGACTCAAAAACTGGTTTGGGGCTCGGCCTTTGGCATACCGTTTGATATCGGGCGGTGGCAGGGAGTCGATGGTTCCTGGGTATATGCCGGTCTTCGCCCGGGAAGTTACGGTTCCACCATTCGAGAGGACTTAAGCCGCGACACTCTCTGGGGCGGACGAGTCGAAGCGCAGGGGAAGAAATCCGGCCTGTATGCGGCCTACCGCTATTTCGGCACCGGGGACACCGGTGGCTCGCCGGACTCCTTGTCAGTGGATTGGCTGATCAAATCCATGAAGAGTGATGGCCCGGTCACAGTGAAGAGCATCGGCGCTGACGATCTGGTCGATATCGCCTCGACCGTTTCCCCGGACAAACTCCCGGGCTATAACGGCGAGCTAGTGATGACTCGGCACGGCGTCGGCTGTTATACCTCCGAGGCCGCCATGAAACGCTGGAACCGAAAGAATGAACTGCTCGGCGACGCGGCCGAACGGGCCTCGGTGACAGCTCATCTGTTAAGTAATTATGCCTACCCTCATCATGAATTGCGGGACACCTGGGTCAGATTCCTGTGGCACCAGTTCCATGACGATCTCACCGGCACCAGCATTCCCGAGGCATACGAATTATCCTGGAACGATGAAATTCTGTGCCAGAACCGGTTTGCCCAGATTCTCGAAAACGCAGTCGAGGCTACCACGCCTTTGCTGGATACCCGGACCAAAGGAATTCCGCTCGCCTTGTTCAATCCGCTCTCTATTGAGCGGCAGGATATTGTTGAGGCGACGGTCGCCTTCAAGGATGAAGTCCCCAAAAGTGTCCGCGTATTCGGGCCGGACGGCAAGGAAGTCCCTTCTCAGATCGAGAGCACGGTCGGGGACAGTGTTCGATTTTTGTTCCTGGCCAAGGTGCCCTCGGTGGGGTATGCCGTGTACGACGCCAGGCCGTCAGATAATCCGAGCAAATTAGCCACTGGTCTCATGATCTCGGCCCGGGGCATGGAAAACAGCCGCTACAAAGTCACGATCAACGACGACGGTGATGTCACCTCTATCTTTGACAAAAGCATGAATCGGGAACTGCTCACCGCTCCAATTCAGTACCAAATGTTGTTCGATAAACCCAAAGCCTGGCCGGCCTGGGAGATTTGGTACGAGGACATCATGGCCAAGCCGCTGGGATTTGTAGATGGCCCGGCCCAGATTAAGATTTTGGAAAATGGTCCGGCCCGAGTTGCCTTTGAAATTCTCCGCAAGACCGACAAATCGGCCTTCCGCACCGTCATCAGCCTGGCCGCCAACAGCGATCGCGTCGAATTTGCGAATGATATCGATTGGTATGAACGGGAGACCCTGCTCAAGGTGGCGTTTCCGCTGGCGTCTGCCAATGACAGTGTGACCTACGATATTGGGCTTGGCACGATCAAGCGCGGACTTAATCGGAAAGATCTCTACGAAGTAGTCGGCCAGCAGTGGGCTGACGTAACCGCTCCGGACAACAGCTTCGGCGTATCGATTCTAAACGACTGCAAATACGGCTGGGATCATCCCGACAAAGGAACGCTCCGACTTTCGTTGATTCACACTCCGGGCATCTACGACAATTGGGACTGGGTGGGAGATCAGAGATCGATGGATAACGGCCACCACACGTTTACTTTCGCCGTTCAAGGGCATGCGGGCTCATGGCGCGAAGCTGGCACCATCATCGAAGCTGCCCGGCTTAACCAGCCGATCTATCCGTTCCAGACTACCGAACACAAGGGGACGATTGGAAAACAGTTCTCGCTTCTCCAGTTGCAGCCCAGTGGTCAGGAAACGACCAAGGGGGTACCGGCTCTGATCAACAGTGTGAAGATGGCTGAGAATTCGGATGAGGTCGTGGTCCGGGTGCGTGAACTCGACGGCCAACTCGCCAACGAGAAACTCCAGATGTTCCGGCCGGTCGCATCCGCGCGTCAGATTAACGGGCAGGAAGATAAACTGGGAGACGAGGCCGTTTCGTCCGGTTCGCTTGCGTTTCCCCTGGCCCCGTATCAACCCAAGGCGTTTGCGCTGAATCTCACGGCCAACGCATCACCGGTGCCCGCCGTGGGGCCGACGGCCCAAATTTCACTCCCGTACAATCTCGACGGTATCAGCACGGATGATAACCGCAGAGACGGAGATTTTGACGGATTAGGGAACTCAATTGCCGGTGAACAACTTCCGGATACTCTTAACTGGTGCGGTGTGCCCTTTGCCTTTGGTTCGAAAGCGGCAGGGGCACTGAATGTCGTAAAATGCCAGGGACAAAGTATCTCTCTTCCGGCGGGACAGTTCAACCGAGTCTATCTACTCGCAGCCTCGGCGGGAGGACCGTCGCAGGGGACGTTCAAAGTCGGCGACAATGCGAGTGCTGTCTGGGTGCAGGACTATTCAGAGCCAATCGCCCAGTGGAACAATCGGATGACCGACGGCGTCATTCTGGAAAATCCGGAGCAGATTTCGCCGGCCTACATCAATCGGGAGCCGGTGGCCTGGTACGCCAGTCATCGTCATAATGCCAAAGGAGAGAACGAGGCGTACCAGTTTACCTATCTCTACATGGTCGAACTGGCCGTTCCCAAAGGGGCGACCACACTTGCTTTACCGAACAACGACAGAATCAGAGTGCTGGCGGCAACCGCGGTAAATTCGTGGCACGATGATGTCGTTCCGGCGCGCCCGCTCTATGACGTCGCCAACGGCACCGTTGCGACCATTCATGCCGAACGGAACGCGTTTCTTGATCCCTTGCCGGTGGAACTGGCCAGCCCGAATCCGGGCGCGGTCGTGCGCTATACCACCGATGGGAGCGCTCCAACAATCAGCTCCGCCGTCTACAAAGAACCGATCAAGCTAACATCGACCACAATGATCAAGGCGCGGGCATTTCTTGACGGCGCCAATGATTCCCATATTTCATCGATGCAATTTTACAAACTGGATTTGCACGGCGCGTCAGTGGTCCCCAAATCCGAGGCGGGTCTTCAGGCCGCCTACTACGAAGGTTCCTGGGAGAAACTGCCGGCCTTCGATTCGCTCAAGCCCGTCAAGGAATTCTCATCGTCCGACATCACTATTCCGAGCTTCGCCCGCAAGGAGGACTTCGGCTTGTCGTACAAAGGATTTATTACAATTCCCCAGGACGGTCTTTACCAGTTCGCCCTCAGCTCCGATGACGGCAGCAGGTTGTGGGTCTCGGACTCGCTGGTTGTCGACAATGACGGCGTTCATGGGTCGGGGGATGTCATCGGCTATATCGCGCTCAAAGCCGGACTTCACCCGCTCAAAGTGCTCATGTTCCAAGCGAAGGGGGATGAGGATCTAAACCTCTCGGTATCGGGTCCGGGGATTGCCAAACAAAAGGTGGCCGGCTGGCTCGTATCTCACGAGACAATCAAGAAAGCCATCAAAGTGAAGAGAGCCAAAGGCCATAAATAATCGAATTTGGGATGGGGCGGTGATTCCATTTCACCGCCCCGTTCCTGTTTTTTTCCAGCTCTGTCATCCTCAGAAAATCATGCATCCAAGTCGGGTACTGGACCTTCCGGTACACGCACGGCTCGGTCGGGCCCCGATTGTCTATTGACACTCAATAGCTTACGCGGACGGGGGAAACGGCACGCAGTTTGACTATGGTATTGTCGAACGCAAAGAAAACTGACTCAGGATTAGAAAATGAGATGCCGACAGTATTCGATAAACCAATCTGAAAATCCAAGTCGAACATACCCCAAAAGGAGAAGATCCATGAAAAGAACCCAGTTGTTTGCCGGTGCCGCCCTGGCGCTGCTGATCGCCGCCGGTTCGCAGGCGCAGACTGCTCAGGATGTTAAGGAGAAAGTCCAGGACCGCCGGATCATCAGACAGGATGTAGCCAACGTCCAGATCGAGCGGGCCGATGTCGACCGCCTTTCCGATTTAGTGATGCGTTGGGACGGCCTCCGGGCTGCCGATGCCGATCCGCAGAAGATCGCCAAACTGCAGACCGCTATCGCTGCCGAACTGAGACACGATCTCAAATTGACCGCGGTGCAAACCGCGGAGGCGGCGCGTAAAACCGCCCAGGCCAAACAGGAACTTCGCCACGACCGTCGCGATGTCCGCAGCGATGTCGCCGAAGTACAGGCTGATAAGGCGGTCGGTGATCAGGCGGATGTAGTCCAGGATCGCCAGGAACTTCGCGATGATTTGAAGGATAAGCGGGATGATCGCCGGGATGCCGTTAAAGAGAAGGTCGATCTGAGCCGCGCCGACCAGATTTTAGAGAGCAAGCGGGATTTAGTGGTCCAGCTGTGCGACCTGCAGAATCAGATCGATCGTGGCCGGCAAGTTGAAAGGCTGCAGAACCGCCAGGGTGAACTCCTGAACCAGTATGTCAAGCTGTCGCGCGAAGAAGTCCGCCTGGGCGTGCGCCAGTTTGTCCAGGACAAGCAGGAGCTTCGCGAGGATCGTCAGAAAGCTCGCCAGGATGCCCAGGTTGGGGACGATAAGTAAGTCTTAATCTATACCAGTATTTCCTGATTAGCCGCGCGGCGTCTCCGCGCGGCTTTTTCATGCGGGGAACAACCTCGAAAATCAATACTAAATAGGTTGAAATAGGCAATATCGCTGGTTCGCCGGTCATCGGAATGAGGCCCCGGCCCGTCCAACCGAGATACTCCACATTATTCCTCTTGAAAAATCCGCTTGTGAAATTCGGAACTTTCTGTATGATTGACACGACTGACGAGATTCCAGTTCCCTTTGAGAAGGACGGTGAAACAGGACATGAAACGTATTCTTATTACGGGGGCTCTTGGGCAGATCGGCTCAGAGCTGACGATCGAGCTTCGGAAGCGCTACGGCGAGGAAAACGTCGTTGCCACCGACATCAGAATGCCCACCGACACCAACCTCCGCGACTCCGGCCCCTTTGAGTTCCTCGATTGCACCGATCCCAACCACATCACCCGCGTGATGCAAATTTACAAAATAGACACCATCTATCATCTCGCCGCGCTCCTCTCGGCGGTCGCTGAATCCAAGCCGACTCTGGCCTGGTCGGTCAATGTCACCGGCATGTACAATATGCTCGAAGCGGCCCGTCAGTATAAATGCCAGCTGTTTGTCCCAAGTTCGATCGGCGCGTTCGGCAGCTCTACTCCAAAAGTGAAAACGCCCCAGGACACTATCCAGCGTCCGGACACCATGTACGGCGTCACCAAAGTTACCGGCGAACTGATCTGCGACTACTATCACAAGAGATTCGGGCTCGACACCCGGGGAGTCCGCTTCCCCGGACTTATTTCCTATGCCACCGAGCCCGGTGGCGGCACCACCGACTACGCCGTGGAGATTTACTACGAGGCCATCAAGCACCGGCAGTATCTCTGCTATCTGAAAGAAGATACCCGCATGGACATGATGTACATGCCGGACGCGCTGAATGCCATGATCGGTGTCATGGAGGCGGACGGCAGCAGACTGATCCACCGCAACGCGTTTAATGTCACGGCGATGAATTTCACGCCCAAAGAAGTGGCCGCCGAAATCAGAAAGCATATTCCGGAATTCCAAATGGAGTTCGAAATCGATCCGGTGCGCCAGGGGATCGCCGATTCCTGGCCCGACAGCCTGGATGATACCTGTGCCCGTTCGGAATGGGGCTGGAATCCGCAATTTGATCTGGGTAAGATGACAGTCGACATGCTGGCGAAACTTCGCACCAAACTCCATACCGATGCCGCGGTCGGTTCGATTAGAAAGTAACGCCTGACCACAACGTAGTTGCGTGACCCGTGATTTGAGTCAGACTACCGGGCAAGATAGGCTTAAGGATAACTATGGGAACAACAACTGTGCCGCTCGTCGGCTCCTATGAGGAGCGAATCAAGAATTTCAACTGGGGCATTTCAGAACAGGAACTGGGATATCATCCCGGCGACCCGCTGAATATCGGCTGGTACTGCTCCGACCGGATTTGCAAGCTGGGCAAGGGAAACAAACTGGCGCTGATCTGGGAAGGGCTCGGAGGACAGGCCAAAAGCTATACCTACAATGAGATTCGGCTTGCCGGCAATACTATTGGCGCCTTCCTGCGCAGCCTCGGGATTCAGCCGGGACAGCGCGTCTGTCTCTTTATGGACAAGATTCCGGAGCTGTATCTCGGATTCCTTGGCGTCCTCAAAATCGGGGCAGTGGCCCAGCCGTTATTTTCGGCGTTCGGCGAGGAATCGTTGTTTGTACGCCTCAACAATGCCGAAACGACCGCCATCATCACCCAGCGGAAGCATGTCGGTAAAGTACGGAAGATCCTCCATGAGATGCCGTATCTCAAGCATATCATAGTCGTAGATCACGACGGGAAGAGGGAACTTCAGGAGCGCGAAGTAGCTTTCTCACTGGAAAACTCTCCCAAGGTCGAAGCGCTCGAAGTCTATCCTACGCTGGCTGACTCTCCCTCGGTCTTACACTACACTTCCGGCACCACCGGCCTTCCCAAAGGGGTTCAGCACGTTCACTATTCGCTCATCTCGCAGTATCTCACTTCGAAGTGGGTGCTCGATATCAAAGACGATGACATTTATTGGTGCACCGCCGATCCGGGCTGGGTCACCGGGACATCGTACGGCATCATCGGCGCCTTTGCCACCGGCGCTACCCAGTGTGTGCAGGATATCGGGTTTTCAGCGGATAACTGGTACAAGTTTATCGAAAAGCATCGCATTACAATCTGGTACTCCGCTCCGACCGCCATTCGTTCTCTAATGAAAGCCGGCGACGAAGTAGTGAAGAAGTACGATCTCTCTTCGCTGCGACACCTGGCCAGCGTCGGGGAACCCCTCAACGCCGAGGCCGTGCTCTGGTCCCAGCGGGTGTTTGGCCTGCCGTTCCACGACACGTACTGGCAGACCGAGACCGGCTCCATCATGATCACGAATTTCCCGGGCATGAAGATCAAACCGGGTTCGATGGGGCGTCCGTTCCCGGGCATCACCGCGACCGTGCTTGATGCCAATACGTACGAACCGATCAAAGAGCCGGGGAAAGTCGGCCTGATCGGTTTCAAGCCGGACTGGCCGTCGCGGATGCGCGGCTACTGGAACAACGAAGCTACTTTCAAGGGGAAATTTAAAAACGGCTGGTATCTCTCCGGGGATCGCTCGAGTATCGACAACGAAGGGTATTTCTGGTTCACCGGGCGCGATGATGATATCATCAACACCGCCGGACATCTGGTGAGTCCGTTCGAAGTGGAATCAGCCCTGTTAGAGCACCCCGCAGTAGCGGAATCGGCGGTGGTGGCCAAGCCGGATGAGATCAACATGGAGGTCGTCAAGGCGTTCGTGATGCTCAAACCGGGGCATACCCCCAACGCCGATCTGGAACTTGAGATCATGAATTTCATCCGCAAGAAACTATCTCCGCTGGCCATGCCGCAGGAGATAGAATATGTCGACTCCCTCCCCAAAACCCGCTCCGGCAAAATCATGCGAAGACTGCTGCGGGCCAAGGAATGGGGCGAGGAAGTCGGAGATACATCAACATTGGAAAACGACGATTAACCATACGCCGGAGGCAAATAGTGGAAGAGATGAAAGACATCGTACTCAAGTACGTGCAAAATGAATATGTGGAAGAAGAGGACCAGGTAATCACCTACGACACTCCGCTGATCTCCGGAGGCATTGTCGATTCGTTCTCGATGGTCTCGCTGAAGCGCTTCTTGGAGAACAAGTACAAGATTTCGATTCCGGACGACAAGGCGACTCCGGAAGCCTTTGATTCCGTCACCAAGATCGTAAAACTCGTGCATGAATTTGTGAAATAATTCCCAGCCTGTGCCGGGACCTCGGGCGGACCTCACGGACCGCTCGCGGTTGATAGAGGGAAACATATATGGCCTTTACAGACACTGTCCGCAACACCTATCAGAAGCAGCTTGACGATATCCGGGCGGCCGGCCTGTTCAAACAGGAACGGTTTATCCATTCGTCTCAGGCCGCCGACATCGAAGTCGAATTTCCGGTGGGAGCTTCTCCCAAGAAAGTCATCAACATGTGCGCCAATAATTACCTCGGGCTCTCCAGCCATCCCGATGTTATCAAGGCGGCGCACGAAGGGCTCGATGTCCGCGGGTACGGAATGTCCTCGGTCCGGTTCATCTGCGGTACCCAGGATATTCACAAGGAACTCGAAAGAAAGATCAGCAGTTTTCTCGGCACCGAAGACACCATCCTGTTTCCGTCCTGTATGGACGCCAACGCCGGCGTATTCGAAGCCGTGCTGACGAAAGAAGATGTTATTATTGCCGATCGTCTGGTTCATGCCTCGCTCATCGACGGGATCCGCCTGTGCAGCGCCGAGCAGGATTCCTTCAAGCATGCCGACATGGCGCATCTGGAGGAAAAACTCCAGCTGCACGCCGAAAAGCGGATGAGAATGGTGGTCACCGACGGCGTCTTCTCGATGGATGGAGACACCGCGCCCCTCGACAAAATGGTGATGCTGTGCGAGAAGTACAACGCGATGCTTCTGATCGATGATTCCCATGCCTCCGGATTCATCGGCAAAACCGGCCGGGGAACACATGAAAAGTACGGCGTGCTCGGCAAGATCGATATCATTACCACCACTTTCGGCAAGGCGCTCGGTGGGGCCTCCGGCGGATGCGTATCCGGCCGCAAGGAGATCGTGGAACTTTGCCGCCAGCGGGCAAGACCGTACCTGTTCTCCAATACGATAGCGCCGGTCGTGGTTTCAGGAGTCCTGAAAGTGCTCGATATCCTGTCGAAAACGACCGAGCGGAGAGATAAGCTCGAGGCCAATTCGGCCTACTGGCGCAAAGGACTGCAGCAGGCCGGATTTGTCCTCAAAGAAGGAGACACGCCGATCGTTCCGGTTATGCTGTTCAATGCCAAGCTGGCGCAGGATGTCTCCAAGGATCTCTTCGACGAAGGGATCTACGCGATCGGGTTCTTCTTCCCGGTGGTCCCCCAGGGGCAAGCGCGGATTCGGACCCAGATTTCCGCCGGCCATGAGCGGCACCACTTGGACAAAGCCCTGGAAGCGTTTATCAAAGTGGGGAAGAAGTACAACATCCTGGGCAAGACCAAACAGGAGATCATTCAAACCTACGGCGCTTGAGCCGCTGGGTATCGCGTGATCCGCTTAGAGTGCGACTCAGCCCTTGGTCCCTTCCGGACCAGGGGCTGTTTCTATGTCCCGGCAGACCCGGTCCCCCGAGATTTTTGGCCACTACTTGCTTGCATCGGAAAGGTTTTCCCCTATATTGGCGTTCGCCTGCCGTGGTTTGAACGTAGAGTGTCTGACACTATTTAGTCTCATATTCGACAAGCTCCCCGGAAGGCGCGTTTGGCTCCAGAAGGAATTAACGTGATATGCCGTTGCATCGTTTTATCAAAAAGCTGAGCCAGGAATTGGCAGAATTTGAGGAGTCAGGAACCTCAAAGGGGAATGAAACGATTGTCCGGGAGATCGTCCCGGCCCACAACGGCAGCGGCCCGCGGGTCCTTCTCAGCGGCGCCGGCACTCAGCAGTTCCTTCGCATGAATTCTAACTCCTATCTGGGGATGTCGCTTCGTCAGCGCGTGGTCCAGGCGGAGGAAGAGGCAGCCCGGAAATTCGGGGTTGGGCCGGGTGCGGTGCGCTTTATCAGCGGGACATTTGAGCCGCATGTCAGGCTGGAAGAACGGCTGGCCAAGTTTCATGGCCGCGAAGCCTGCATGGTGACCAGTTCCGCCTACACCAGCATAATGGGTCTCATTGTCACGCTTACCACTCCGGAAACTATCATCATTTCCGATGAGCTGAATCATAACAGCATTATCAACGCCATGCGTCTGGCCCGCCCCAAAGACAAAAAAGTGTACCAGCACCGGAACATGGTCGACCTCGAATTCAAAATCTCCGACAGCATCGGCTGCTGTGACTCTATCCTGATCATCACCGACGGCGTCTTCAGCATGCGCGGCGTGTATGCACCGTTGGACGAAGTGAGCGCCATCGTGAAGAAATACGATGACCGTTTTCCGCGCGGAATCGTGCTGATCGTCGATGACTCTCACGGGATTGGCGCGATCGGACGGACCGGCCGCGGCACCGAGGAAATGACCGGCGCGGACGAAGTTGATATTGTCGTCGCCACGCTCGGCAAGGCGCTTGGGAGTCAACGGCGGTTACATCGTCTCAAAGAGAGAAGTGGTTCGGTACCTGAGAGAAAAGAACCCGTTCTATATCTACACCAACCCGATCACTCCGCCGGAAGCAATGGCGGCCCTGGCGGCGATTGACATTCTGGACAGCCCCGAGGGAGTCAAGCTGATCGCCCATCTTAGGCACATGACGGAGCGCTTTCAAGAAGGACTGGTGGCGCTTGGATACGAAACGATTGAGTCCGTGCATCCTATTGTCCCGCTCATGGTTCGTGACACGGCCCGGACCTCGGCGCTTGTCACCTTTCTGCGCGAACACCAGATCCTTGCCACCGGAATAAATTTCCCCATCGTCCCCAAGGGGGATCAGTTGATCCGCTTCCAGGTGACGGCCGACCACACCGAATCGGATATCAGCTACGTTCTTGACGTGCTGAAGAAATTTGCCGAGATGTAGGCCCGCTTTCGGGGGTTGACACACCGCCGCGGTCAGTATATCCTACGGCCGAGTTTAGAACGGTTTCATCTACCGCCAATTCCGCCGAGCCCGAGTTACCAAGGAAGGTTACTCAATGCGAAAACTGATTCTTCTTACAATCATCTTGTCTTGTCTGATTTGCAACGGATCGGTCATGGCTTTTGGTTGGTTCGGCATTTTGGACGCCAGCGTCATCCATCTGCACGAACAGACCTACCAGCTTCGGGTGACCGTCCGTTACGGCGGCGATTGGCTCGGCTCACCGACCGACGGCGATCTAAGTGCCGGCCGATATTTCCATGACAATGGCCCGGATCCCGGAGGGATGGGGCCGGTCCTCTCGTCCTTGTCTCTCGGCGCTCTAGGAAATCATCAGTACAACAGCTATCCATATTCGGGCTTTGGCAGCAACAATCCTAGCGCCACGCCGAATCTCTGGACCTCATCCGTCGGCAATCATGGCTGGCTGAACCAGGGACTCCCCAACACTTTTGGCTATGATTTTGATTTCACCGGCGCCAGCCAGAGATATTTTGATCTTTCGTATCACGCCAATCTGGGCTGGTTCTGGGGGGTTGGAACCTATGCGGAGCAGCACGCGGGAACTTACCGTGCTTACGTCGTCCCGGAGCCTCGCACAGTAACGTTGTTCATTGCCGCTCTCTTTGGATTTGTGACGATTGGATTCGTGCGACGGCGCACCGTGACAGTACGCGCATGATTTGAAGGTTTATCAGACGTTCAAAAACAGCCTAATGACGTAGAAACTTCCGGCCGCAATAAGCCCGGCCGCCGGAATCGTAAACAGCCAGGCCCAAACTATTCTTCCGGCCACGCCCCATTTAATCCCTGAGACATTGGTCGTCGCCCCCACCCCAACTATCGCGCCCGTGATAGTGTGGGTGGTCGAAACGGGGATTCCCAGATGAGTCGCCATAAATAGCGTTGCGGCTCCGGCGGTCTCGGCGCAACATCCACCCACCGGTTTTAGTTTCGTAATTTTCATTCCCATCGTTTTGACAATTCTCCAGCCGCCGAAAGCGGTGCCAAGTCCCATCGCCAGATGGCAGGACAGAATGATCCACATCGTGTCCATATTGGTGATCGAGAGTTTGGCGTCCGGCTTCATGATTCCGCCGGCAATGAGCAGCGCCATGATGATTCCCATGGTCTTTTGCGCGTCATTGCCGCCGTGCCCAAGCGAATATAAGGCTGCCGACACCAACTGCGTTTTTCGAAACAGCCGGTCGACATCGTTCGGGCGCCACCGGCGGAATAACCAAAACACCCCGATCATGACTACGAAACCGATGACGAGGCCGATCAATGGAGCCAGCGGTATGAACTGAACGGTCTTCCAGATATTGTCCCAGCGAATGACGGCCAGGCCCCGGTAGGTCAGTCCGGCGCCGGCCACGCCACCGATCAAGGCGTGCGAGGAGCTGGTGGGGAGACCGAGACGCCAGGTGATCAGATCCCAAACTATGGCCCCAAATAGTCCGGCCAACACCACGTAGACATAGACCGTGTCTTTTCCGTCGATCTTGACGATCTTGGCGATCGTATCCGCCACGCGCGGGGCGAAGACAAACATAGCGACAAAATTGAAGAAAGCTGCCCACCAGACGGCGACCCGGGGGCTCAGGACGCGGGTCGAAACGACGGTCGCGATGGAATTGGCGGCATCGTGAAAACCATTGATTACGTCGAAAATGAGCGCAACGCCGACCGTTGCCACGATAACGATCATCAAAGGGGACATGATCAGGAAGCCTCGATCACCACGCCTTGAACGATGTTGGCAACTTCTTCACACCGGTCGGTGGCTTTTTCGAGACGTTCAAAAACCTCTTTCCACTTAATGATCTGAATAGTGTCCTTTTCTTCCTTGAAGAGCTGGACGAGCGCCGTGCGGAGGATTTGATCGGCTTCGTTTTCGGCTTCATACACCGCGCGGCAGGATTTCTCGATGGCATCTTCAGCTTTGGCCAGCTTGCGCAGGTGGTGTATCGCGCCGTCGATTTCAGTCGTGGCTTTCACCAGCACCGCCGTGAATTGCACCAGCTCCGGACGGGCGTTGGTCATCTCGTAGAGCAGCATACGGGACGCGGCTGAGTCGACTGAATCGACAATGTCGTCAAGCCGCTTCATAAGCCGGTGGATATCCGAGCGGTCGATCGGGGTAATGAACGTACGGTGAAGGGCGTCGATGCACTTGTGCGTGATCTGATCCGCTTCGTGTTCGAGATCCTTGATCCGGTTCACTCGCATAGCCAACTCCGCCGGATTCAAGGCGATTGCATGAAGCTCCTGGCAGGTCTGGATCGAGAGCTTCGTGTGCTGCTCGAAAAAGTCGAAAAAGTGCCCTTCCTTCGGTAATAGGCTCTCGAACATAACGTTATCGCACCTTCCTTTGGCGGCGTCGGCGGAGCGGAAAGGTCCTTCCTGTCGCCCGCAGTACAAATTCTCTACACGTGTTCCGTTCCGTGACGGACAATCTCTCCCTCGACCAGGTAAATGACATCCTCCGCGATATTCGTGGCGTGATCCGCAATCCGTTCCAAATATCGCGACACCGCCAGCATTTGGATGAGTCCGTTAATTTCCTGGGGTTTGTCCAGAATAGCCTTTTCCACGATGACATACATGCTGCGATGAATCTCGTCGACATCGTCGTCGCGGTCCATGACTTTGCGCCCGAGCGAGGAATCCATTTGGACGAGCGCATCGAGGCTCATCCGGAGCATACCTTGTACTTTTTCGGCCATTCCGGGAAAATCGAGCGTGGCAGTCAGGGGCGGGATCTTGGCCAGCGACACCGTGCGTTCGGCGATATTCACCGCCAGGTCGGCGATCCGCTCGAGGTCGCTGTTGATCTTCATCACGGCCACGATAAACCGAAGATCGATCGCCACCGGCTGGTGAAGGGCCAGAATTTTGAGGCACCCTTCCTCTATCTCAACTTCGCGCTGATCTATCGCCGGATCACCGTTAATAATCTTTTCGGCCAGCCTGGAGTCACGCGTGGAAATCGATTTGACTGATTGGTAAACGGTTTCCTCGACTACCGCGCCGAGCGACAGGATATCCTTTTTGAGTTGATCAAATTCCCGTTGCAGGTGTTTGGACATCCAACCGATTCCTCGTCCCTAACCGTTCTTCGGAGCCGAATATAGGCCCCAACCCGCACTCGGCCAATCGGTTTTCCTAACATTTTTCCAACAACGTTTAACGCCATTCTGAAATGTCCCTGGAAACGCAGATGATTCTATGGCTTTGTCTCTCAAACGGATACCGAGGGGTACTCAAGTCCGTCCAAGATTGACGATAGTTGCTCTTACGCCGGGGCCGGCGACGGAAGAGAACAATTGGTATGTATCAGATGGAGAGATCGTTCACGACCGTGAACTTGGGTCACCCGGCTCAGCCAAATCCGCCGGCCCCACATCCGGGACGGGCGCACGCGGGGAGAGCACCGGCAGATGCCGGGCCGCCGGCAGCAAAAACCGACAACAGCTTTTCGGCCTTGGCGGAATGGCATTTGGGGCATTCCACGAAGTCGTCGGCGCCGGTAACGAGTTCTTCAAACTTGTGGCCGCACTCGGTGCAGCGATATTCGAACATCGGCATATTTCTATTTCCTCACTTCTTTCCGGACATGGCCGCACCGGCCAGCACCCCTAGCGTGGTCACTAGATAGGGGTTGCACATAATTTGTCACGTCGACCCCAGCATTCCGTAAACATAGGACACGGCAAATCCAATCAAGCCACCCCCGGCGGCGAACAGCAGGGTTCGTTTGAGAGTGTAGGGCTTGCTAGATTCCGGCTGGTCAGTTGTCACATTGTTCATGGTGAAGCATCGGCCGTTAGACCGACTCCTCCATTACCTTCTTGAGGGTTTTCTCAACCTCGTCGGCCAAGTCTTTCAATCCGGCCTGAGGCATCAGTTCGTTTATCATACTCGGAAGCCCCAGGCTGACGACCGTCTTGTCTCCTTCGGTGTGGACGGCAAATTTGCACGGCATAAACAGCGCGACATCAATCGCTTTCTGAAGGGCGTTGAAGGCAAAACTCGAATTGCACACTTCGATAATCTTCAGCGCATCGCGTCTAAAACCTTTTTCCGCCAGGGTCCCCTGGACATCGTGAACATGCAAAACCCTGAACTGGTGTTCGGGAGCATGCTTTTCCAGATTGGCGACCACCTCGGCGAACGGCTTGCGGCTGGTCAGGGTAAAGGCCACTTCACTACTCATATCTATTCCTCTTTCCTTCACTGCCATTTGACGGTTCGGCGAGCAAAACGATTCAGCCTATTTGGGCCTGATTTCGAAGGAGGTTACGACCTTTCCGGCTTGCTGGATGGTCTGGCTGACGATGCAATACTTTCCTTCCGAAAGCTGAATCGCCTTGGCGACTTTGACCGGATCCAGGTCGGTTCCGGTGAGGAGGTACTTTACCTCAACCGTGTGAAACGGCTTCGGGTACTCATCGTTCTGATGTCCGACCACCTCGATTTCGAGCGAATCCAGCTTCTGCTGCATTTTTTCGAGAATTCGAACCACGTCAATCCCGGTGCATCCGGCCACCCCAAATAGCACGAGCTCACTCGGTTTGAAGCCCGACTCTTCGCCTCCGGCCCCTTTTGCCACATCAGTGACGATAGTGTGCCCGAAAGCGCTGATCCCTTCGAACCGGGCTCCTCCCGTCCATTTCATCTTCGAAGTTACGGTACTCATACTAGTCTCATACAATCTTCCAGAAGTTCGTGTTCACCGGATGCTTGAACAGCATGGATTTGTCTCCGGCGAAGCACACGTTAGATGCCTTCAATTCCCAGAAGTTTTCGCACCGGCTTTAACTTTACCGCTTCCAACAGGACGATCGCCGTCAACGCCACGAGCAGGCAGATCCCCAGATCGCGCAGGTGAAGCGGGCCGAAATGAAAGAGTTTCTGCAAGAAGGGCACGGTCAGGACCAGGGTCAGAAACACAAGCGCCCCAAAGACAATCCACCAGGTAGTCGGGCTCGGGACCTTGAGAGTCTGCCAGATGGAGCGAGTCTGGGACCGATTGGTCAGGATCAGCCCGAGATTAGCGATCACGAGTCCGACAAACGTGAGGGTCCGCGCCGCCTGCTCGGAGTGACCGACGATTCCCCAGCGATAAGTAGCGATCACGCAGCCGAGAATGATCAGTCCCTGCAAAAGACTCACGATCACCGCATTGCGGCCGAACAGAGGTTCACCGAGCAGACGGGGAGGCCGGCTCATGATATTTTTTTCTTCGGCTTCGGCCTCAAAGACGATGGAGCAGGCGGGGTCGATGATCAATTCGAGAAAGACAATGTGCACCGGATAGAGCGCTATCGGCCATTGAAAGATCACCGGAATGAGCGAGAGCCCGGCAATCGGGATGTGCACCGAGAAGATGAACATCATAGCCTTCTTCAAATTGTCGAAAATGCGCCGGCCCATCTTGACAGCCTGTACGATCGAGCCGAAATCGTCTTCGAGGAGCACGATCGACGATGCTTCGCGCGCCACGTCCGTGCCGCGTCCCCCCATGGCAATTCCGATGTGCGCCGATTTCAGCGCCGGCGCATCGTTAACGCCATCTCCCGTCATCGCCACCACTTCGCCCATTTCCTTGAGCGCCTGGACCAGCCGAAGTTTCTGTTCGGGAACCATCCGGCTGAAAATGTTGACGGTCTTGAGCCGTTCGAATAGCTGCTCATCCGTCAGCGCCACCAATTCCGCCCCGGTGATGGTTTCGTCGGCATTCTTGAGTCCTATTTGCCGGGCGATGTTCATGGCCGTCCCGGGATAATCCCCGGTAATCATCAAGGTGCGAATGCCGGCACGGTAGCACTCTTTAATGGCCTCGGCGACCTGGGGTCGAACAGGATCGGCCAGCCCCAAAAGTCCCAAAAACTCAAACTCGAAATCATGCTGGCCGTCAGGGAGCTCCTCTGCTTTGGAAAGCGCTCGCGCCACCCCAATGACTCTCAGGCCGCGGCTGCTCAGCTCGTCAATGACCGGCGAAAGCTGTTGTAGCTCGGAGTCCGACATGTGGCAAAGGTTGGCGATTGCCTCCGGAGCCCCTTTGGCCGCAACCAGATAGTCCTGGCGGTCCGGCGAGCACCACACGCGGGTCATGGCCAGCATTTCATTCGTCAGCGGGTACTCACGCAGGAATTTCCAGTCGTGGTGGATGTGTTCGGTGTTGGCCAAAGTCAGCTCGCCCAGTTCTTTCATGGCTCGCTCCATCGGATCGAACGGATCGGCCGGACTGGCCAGAATGGCGTACTCGACGACCTCATGAAATGCGTGCGGCAGAGAATTGGGAGTCGCCTTCATCCCGTGAAACTGACCCTGGGCGAAAAGCTCGCTCACCGACATACGGTTCATCGTGAGCGTGCCGGTCTTGTCGACGCACAAAACTGTGGCAGAGCCGAGTGTTTCGACTGCCGGGATACGCCTCGTGAGGACTTTCGCCCGCGAGATTCGCCAGGCCCCCAAGGCCAGGAAGATCGTCAAAACTACCGGAAATTCTTCGGGAAGCATGGCCATGGCGAGCGACAACCCGGCCAGAAAACCGGTCATCCAATCCCCGCGAGTGAGGCCATAGACGACAACGACAGCAAGGCACAGGAGTAATCCGACAATCGCGAAATTCCGCACCAAACGCCCCGTTTCTTTCTGGAGCGGGGTGTTCTCGGTCTCCAGGCTTTGCAACGCCTTGCCAATTTTGCCGATCTCGGTATTGATGCCGATGGCCTTGGTCTCGGCGATCGCCTGACCTTTTACCACCAGCGTGCCGGAGAAAACGAAGGGAGTGTTGTCCCCGCCGGGACGAGGCATGTCGTCCGAAGCTGAACCGGAACTCTTGCGCACTGGAATCGACTCACCGGTGAGAAGGGATTCATCGACCGAGAGATTGACACTAGTGAGCAGAACTGCATCCGCCGGAATACGATCCCCCTCTGCCAGAAGCAGGATATCACCTCGGACCACTTCACGCCCGGCTATACGCTCTTTGACGCCATCGCGGATAACGAGCGCTCGCGGGCTGGTCAGATCGCGAAGCGCTTCGAGTGCCCGCTCGGTTTTGCGTTCCTGGTAGAAAGTGATTCCCATCACCACGAAGACAAAGCCGAGCAGCATCAGGGCTTCTTCCAGATCGCCGGAGATTAGGTAAAGAGTGCCGCAGGCCAAAAGCAGGAGAAACATCGGCTCGCGCACGACCTCAAATGCAATATGCAGAACCCCGCGCTTCTTCGCCGTCGGCAGAGAGTTGTACCCTTCAGCCGCGAGCCGTTTGGCGGCCTCCTGGCGGGACAGCCCTTGAATCTGGTTTGGTTCAACGTTGCTCGTCGCCAGGTCCAAAATGTCCGATGTCTGTGGATTCAGTGTCTTCATGGGTTGACTGCCGGCTGTCTGCGCTAGTCGATTTCGGGGCGGGTCTCTAGCCCTTGACCACCCCGATCGGTCGAAGTCGTACGATTTTTCTCACAATACCTGCATTATGTGATATCTCGACAACATCGTCAATATTCTTATACGCTCCAGGAGCCTCTTCCGAAATCCCTTTGCGGCTCTTGGCGCGAAGATACACTCCCAATTCCTGCATTTTGGCCATCACCCGCTCGCTCGGATGGGCCTTCATGGCGGCGTGACGCGACAACGCCCGCCCGGCGCCATGACAGGAAGATCCGAAGGTTTCCTTCATCGCCTGCTCCGTGCCGGCCAACAAGTAGCTCGCCGTCCCCATATCTCCGGGTATGATCACCGGCTGGCCGGCTGTCCGATATTTTTCGGGGATATCGGGGTGCCCGGGCCCGAAGGCCCTCGTTGCCCCTTTCCGATGCACATACATCCAGCGCAGTTTGCCGTCAACGGAATGTCGCTCGAGCTTGGCCATGTTGTGAGCGATATCGTAGATGATCCGAAGGCCGAGTTGTTCCGCTCTCCGGCCCAGCACCTGTTCAAACGACTCGCGAATCCAATGCGTAATCATCTGCCGATTGGCCCAGGCGAAATTGGCGCCGCATTTCATGGCCGAGAAATAATCCTGCGCCTCAGGTGACGAGGCCGGCGCACAAGCCAGCTCCCGGTCTACCAGCGGTATCCCGTATTTGCGATTCGCCTGCTGCATTAATTCGAGATAGTCCGTGCAGATCTGGTGGCCGCAGCCGCGCGAACCGGTGTGGACCATAATGGTGACCTGATCCTTGAAACTTATTCCAAATGCTTCCGCGGCACTTTGGTCATAAATCTCGTCGACTCTCTGGATCTCCAGAAAATGATTGCCTGCTCCGAGCGAGCCAAGTTGCGGAGACCCGCGTCTTCGGGCGTTGTCACTCACCAGCGCGGGATTCCCGCCCTCAATACAGCCCCCTTCCTCGATGACCTGCAAGTCTTCTTCCCAGCCATATCCGTTGGTCACGGCCCATCGCGCCCCTTGCTCCAGCACCTGATCGATTTGTCCGCCGTGAAGCTTCACTTTCCCTTCCGATCCCACGCCGGAAGGAACGTTTTCGAAAAGTTGATCGACCAACTTCGGTAAATTCGATTTCACCTCTCCCCACGAAAGATCGCTTCGCAGAAGGCGCACACCGCAGTTGATATCGTAGCCGACTCCTCCGGGAGAGATCACGCCGGAAGTGGCGTCGAAGGCGGCTACCCCGCCGATGGGAAATCCGTAGCCGTGATGAATATCAGGCATCGCGATTGACCGGCCAATAATCCCCGGCAGGGTGGCGACATTGGCAACCTGATCCGGCGAATCATCGGCCAGGATCGTCTGAAGCATGCGGTCATCGGTGTAGATCAGTCCCGGCACGTGCATGTTTACTCCGTGGCGCTTCATGGCCTCGCTCGCGTACGAGGTCGCGATTTCATACCGGTAATCGTCGACTTGTGTTATCGGACCGTGCCAGGCCATGATCTCTTTCCTACAGCAGCGTCATTAGTAATTCAATTCAGCGCTTCATGATAACGTCTGGCCGATGTCCCGTCCAGCCGCTATATATCAAACAGAACCTGGACCGAACTCTGACCCAACGGCGATTCTCCGGAGATCTCCAGCAAGTGGTACGCCACGGCTTTGACATGCATGCCGCCGGCATGCCGTTGTTCGGAAAAAGCCTCGACATCGGCGACTGCGGTCAGTTTCCGTCCAGACAGTAAATTCACTTCGAAATTCCCCATCACGACCCGATCTACTTCGTGTCTGACAATCAACTCGGACAAGAACCGAACCAGGAGCGACTCGGCGTCCATTCCCTCGATTTCGAATGAAGTGCTCGTCTCAGGAGTGATGACGGCATGGCCGGTGATAATATCAAAGAGGGCATCCGCCGACGCGGCGTACGCTTCGGCCAGCGAATCGCCGTATGCCCGGATCAGCATGTCCGCAGTGTGTTCCAGTGATTCATATCGCTTCATGACGTTCTCGACCTCTACGGGAATGGTAGCGCGAACTCAAAGCGGCTCAAACTTGATTTCCTTGAAATATGTGCAAAGAAGCCGGACATAGAACATGTCCGGCTTCTCCTTGATTCGGTGGCAGCAGCGTCTACTTCAGCAGAATCATCTTCTTCGAGGCCTTGTAACTGTTGGCCTCGATGCGATAGAAGTAGATGCCCGATGAAACCGATGCTCCGGACGCATTGGTCCCGTCCCACACCAGCTTGTGAGTGCCGGCGGCGAAGTTGTCATCCGCCAGCGTTTTGATCGCCTGCCCAAGAACATTGTAAACGACTATTCGGACTCGGCCCGCCTGCGGCAGAGCAAACGAGATTGTGGTCTGCGGGTTGAATGGATTCGGGAAGTTCTGACCCAGGCTGTAATCCCGAGGAATGACTCCATCGGCAGAGCTGTAGAGCTCTGTTAGCTTCTGGACAGTTCCCTGACCAGTCCAATCAATGGCGGGATACGTCTTGGCGCCATTTATAAGCGCATAGACCTTGTCCCCCTCGGATGGGAACGACTTGGTTGCCGCGTCCTGATTATCCGCGCCATAGACCGGCACAAATCGCAAGAGCCCGTTGCCGTAGGTGGAGCGCCCCACTACGGTATTATCATCGGTAACAAATTCGACCGGAGTTCCCTGAGAAATAGGCGTTCCGTCCAGAGTAATGCCGGAGCCATAGACGGACATCCAGAATCTTGACCCAAGTACAGCCGAGCCGGCCGCCGCAGGAGTAATGCCATTGCGGGCGACTGAGTCGCCGCAGCGGAAGTATCTCAGCGTTGTGGCGCCACTCGAGCGGATCCAATATCCAAATCCCGGATTTAACTCTGTCAGAGTGTTGAATTCCGGATTTCCGGGAAGATAGGTCTTGCCGCCGTTGTCGTAACCGAGAGCGACCTGCAGATTACCCATAATGGTGGCCCAGGCTGTTGGGACCGGCATGGAGGTCATGGGCAAGTAGCTCACCAGATTCCAGCCCGGGAAAATGTCGATGTTATCAACACAGCCGGTCGGGCTCCCGCACACCGTTAGCGTCGTGTTGCAGTTGGCCTTGATCCAGTAGCCGTGATGATGATCGACATTTGTCAGGGTCGAGAACTCGGGAAGATTCGGAAGGTAAACCAAGCCACCCTGGTCAAAACTGAGCATCAGATCGACACAGCTCTTGATCCCGGCGATCAAGCTCTCGGTCGGGCCATCTAATCCGACATTCCACGAAACGAGGTTCCAGCCGGCATGTATCGGGATCTGCTGGCAGATGCCGAACTGGAAATTGCACACCTGGAAAACATCTCCGTTGCGGGTCCAGATAACGGGCGGAGTCGGGAAGACCTGCTGCCCGTTTAGTTTGAAACTGATTTCGTCGCCCGGAGTTGCTCCTTCGTCCACCGGCGTGTACGGGTCATCGGCATAGACCAACATGGGGCCGAACTTTCCGGTTGTATCAACCAGGGCTTTCCCGCACAGCACACCTTGGGGATCGTAGGCCGTCAGGACTGCTCCCGGCGGGAGGCCGCTTGAGTCGACAAAGGCATGCGGGCAGTACAGTATTATCCACTCATTGGTGGGAATGACGGCGCCACCGCCACCTCCTCCAGTAAAGGGGATGGCCCCGATATCGTTGCGGGTCCCGTTTGGATCATTGTAAATGGAATTCGGATCACCAGCATCGATGCAGGGCGACCCGGGCTGGAGTCGAAGGTCGTGACCGGCATTGTCCACGAACATCGGGTCGGCCAGCACGTTTCCGGGCCCGACCGTCACTCCTTCAAAATTGTTGGCGTTGTTGAACAGGCAGTTGTATTCACATACTACCACCGCCGGGAAGTATACGGAAGCAATGGCAAAGCCCGTGACACCTGTTATGATGTTGTTCCTGACATCCTCATTGCCGTTGGTGTTGATCCCTATTCCGAAGTTGGTCGCGGAAGTGAGGGTATTGTTGAAGATCCGCAAGTCAGTCGAAGTGCCGAGGACCCGTATCTCGTTGGTCCCGGAGTTTCCGTAAAATATATTGAAGCAAATGGTGTCATTCACGGTGCTCATGCCGTTGTCCCCGACATGGATGCCGGGCCCGTACACGAGGGCCGTATCAAACGCGATGATGTTCCCCTTAATGAGCGATCCCACCGTATTCTTGAGAGAAATGCCCGCGCCGTTATTGGCTTTGGAGCTTCGATTCTTGACCACATGATTCCCAATTATGGTCGGAGAGGAGCCGAGGCATTCTATCCCGCCATACCTGCTCCCGGTTATGGTGAATCCCTCTAATACCGCACCTTTTGGTTCGGCGCGAGATAGCGAGACTACGGGTTGGGTCGGGTCGGCCGCCTGAATCGTGGTCGAATCCGGTCCGGCCAGGCTCGTGACCTGGACTCGCTTTCCCAAAAAGCTGATGTTCTCAACGTACATCCCCGGCGCAACCAACACGACTCCGCCGTCTTTGACGTCGGCAATTGCCGCCTGAATGGTTGTCCGATCCAGTGGTACCCTAAGTGTGTCAGAAGTAGGCTGTGGCCCCTCGGTGAACGGAATCGCGCCGATATCGTTGCGGCTGCCGTCAGGATCATTGTAAATCGCATTCGGATCGCCGGCGTTAATGCATGGGGAAGCGGCGAGAAGCATGTAGTTGTGACCTGGCCCGTTAGTATAGAGCGGGTCCGCCAGGACGTTTCCGACGCCCGTCTGCACACTGAGGAAGTTACCGCTATTACCAAATAGGCAGTTGTACTCGCACAAGAATGTTCCGGAGACCGCTACCGAGCCGATGGCATAGCCGGACACAACCCCGGTAATGATATTGTTCCGAATATCGATCGTGCCGTTGGCATTGATCCCAATCCCCCATGATGTAGGAGCAGTGATGGTATTATTGAGAATGCTCAGACCGGTTACCGTGCCCAGCACGCGAATGTCACTGGTCCCCTGGTTGCCGTAGAAGACGTTGAAACTGATTGTATCATATTGAGAAGTAGCTCCATTGTCCCCTACGTGAATTCCGGGTCCGTATACCCAGGCCGTGTCGAAAGCAATGATGTTTCCCTTGATCAGACTCCCCACCGTGTTTTTGAGCGAGACGCCCGCGCTATTATTCGGCCTGGAACTCCGATTCCCGACAATGTGATTCCCGAGAATTGTCGGAGAAGATCCGAGGCATTCAATCCCGCCGTACAGACTTCCCGTTACCGTAAACCCTTGTAGCACCGCTCCCTTGGGCTCGTTCTGCGATAAAGAGACGACCGGCTTGCTCGAATCGGCGGCCTTAATCATGGTGGAGTCCGGGCCGGCCAGGCTTGCGACCACAACGCGCTTACCCAAAAACGCGATGTTCTCGTCGTATTGACCGGGTGACACCATGACGGTGTCGCCGTCCGCTGACGCATTGATAGCCGCCTGGATAGTGCCGAAATCAGCCGGTACGCGAAGAGTGTGCGCCGGCTTCACTGAGTCCGTTATCTGAAAGCAGTAGCCAAACCCGGGTGTATATCCCTGCGATGGTGTCACGCCGATGAACGAGGGAAAGTGCTCGGTGAGGCTCGGATCGATCCACACCCAAGTTCCGCCGGGTTGATAGAAGGAAGTGTCGATACAAATGTGCTTGCCGACCGCATCAAATTTGGAAAACCAGGCAGTTACCGCAAAAGCCGAGTCATCATAACCGACCGGAAGCAGCTGCAAGGGCTTTGTCCCTATTCCTGCTCCCAGAAGACCGACCGTATCCGGCGGTTGTCCGTCTCCGCTGAAGGCCGACCAGAAGAAGGCTATCGGGAAATACCCGCGGAGCTTTGCCTCGCCTCCGACGAACGGCCCGACCGTGTCCACAGTCGTACTGTCCCAGGATGCGCCATCGGTGGATTGGAGGCGCAAGCCGGTGGAGACGTTGCACCGTTGAAGCGTGTTATTGGTATAGCGAATGACAAAGCGAACCGGGTGGCCGGCAGCGACCGTAGTGCCGGACGTCATTCCGTTCACCGTGTAGATGCTCACGATGCCGTCACTGGCAAATGCTGAGACTGCGAAGAGACCCGTTACCAGTCCGACTGCCAGCAAGACCATTCTCTTTTTCATGGCTTCTGCTCCGGAAGTTTATGGTGGTGAGTAGTTAAGTGCATGATCGTGTAATTCTCAGCCGTGGCAGGACCACCAGCCTCGGAGATTTCAACATTGAGAATTGCGGAATTCTTCAGATTCCCCGCGCGGATAGCCCTGAGCGACTTCCCATAATAAAGTAGCCACCTCAGACCACATTGTCAAGGATTTTGCTCGCTTCATAGCCGGCATGCCTGACCGGTTTGTATCCGTGGTGCATATGACGATGTACCGGTGAAAGTTATCTGCTCCGATTCCCTTCGCTAGTCGCCGCGCTCTCTACCGATTCTGCAGCAAGGCGGGAGTGATACTATTCGTGAAGAAACAAGCTTGTCATCTCAAAGCCGTTTCCACCGGATCCGCCGGACCGAGTCCGACAAAGAGATGCTTCGATTCACCTGTTCTGCTATACCCTAGCTACGCCAGTATAGGCAGCTGCCGGATGATCCAGCCAGTTATGTTCTATTGAATTCGCCCCTCTTCCGGATTCGGTGGTTCGTCGGCACGGATAACCCATTGATTTATATTGTGTTATAAGTTTGGCCTGAACAGCGGTCAAATTCCCAAGATTCCTACTTGACAGGCCGATAAATAATAGCATATTCACATGCGAATAGAAGATGAAGTATGATTTCAAGAACCGGTATTCACGCAGCAACCGCTTTAGCCTCTCTGGCAGCACTTGAGCCCGGCGAATTCGCCGGCTCGGTGGCGATCGCCCGCGAGATCGGCGCGCCCCAGAACTACCTGGGTAAATTGCTCAATGTGTTGGCTGGTGAGGGGCTGGTCCAATCGCAGAAAGGTTTTGGAGGCGGATTCCGATTGGCCCGACGCGCCGACAAGATCTCCCTGTATGATGTCGTGGAACCGCTCGACCGGGTGAGCCGCTGGGGAGATTGTTTTCTGCAGGGTGGGAAGTGCAAGCCGGATAACCCTTGTGCGGTACACAGCCGCTGGAAAACTATCCGGGACGAGTATCTTAAGTTTCTCAAGGAGACCACGATAGAAGACCTCGCCCAAAAGAGAGTTAATATCCGTCGGGATTAGACGGGCTGTTTTGTGCGGTATAATACGATAACGTCATGTGATTAGATTGTAAGCCCAAATAGAGCTAATAGCAAAGTCGAACCAACGATAGGTGCCAAAGGCACCGGGAGATTAAAATGAAACCAGTAGAGATACTCAGTAACGAACACCGGGTGATCGAGATCGTCCTTGATTGCCTCGACCGCATGGTTGAAAAAGTCCAGGCCGGTGGCGCTTTGGATCTGAACGATGCCCGGGCGGCGGTAGATTTTATCCGGAATTTTGCCGATCGCTGTCACCACGGCAAAGAAGAGGAGCGGTTGTTCCCGGCTATGGTACGCAAGGGAGTGCCGAGTGAAAACGGCCCGATCGGCGTCATGTTGTTCGAGCACGAGCGCGGGCGCGAGTTTGTGGCCGGAATGGCCGGGGCGCTTGAAGCGCTGGAACGCGGCGATAAAGCCGGCACGGCGCAGTTTACGTTCAACGCCGAACAGTACGTACAGCTCCTGCATGCGCATATTCACAAAGAAGACATGATTCTATTTCCGTTGGCCAATCGGGTGATGACGGAGGCCGACCAAACCGGCTTGCTTAAGGAATTCGATGTGGTTGAGAAGGAACACATGGGAGCCGGGACGCACGAGAAATACCTTGAACTGGCGGAGTCTCTAGCCGCGAAGTATGGAATCGAGGCCTCGGCCATTACCCCGGCGGTCGGAGGTTCCTGCGGCTGTCATCATGGTCAGTAATAAAATAGTTGCCAACTCGTCAAAATGAGAGGTATCAATTGTGCTAGTCCGGTCCGCCGTCGGTGTGCGCGCTCGGCATGCTATCACTATCCTCAACATCGGCGGCCATCGGCAGGCCATCAAACTAAGTATCAAGCATAAGGGATAACGAATATGCGAAAACATTGGCTCGCATTCTGGGGCGTTATAATCATCTCGTTCGCAGTTCTGGGATGGGCAGGACTGCGCATTTATCAGCAGAAACCCCCCATTCCTGAGTGGGTGATTGGCAGTGACGGCGGTGTCATTGTGCCGCCCAAGGCGATTACCGAGGGACAGAATGTCTGGCAGTCGCTCGGCGGAATGGAAATGGGGACAATCTGGGGACACGGCAGCTATGTCGCTCCGGACTGGTCCGCCGACTACTTGCACCGCGAATGCGTCTTCATTCTCGATGAGTGGTCTCAAAACCAATTCCAGCAGCCCTGGGACAAACTGACGGTTGAGCAGCAGGCGCCGCTGCAGGCCCGCCTTCAGGAGATCATGCGGACCAACACCTATGATCCGGTCAAGAATACGATCACGCTCGACCCGGTGCGGAAACGGGCGTTCGACGCCAACTATCAGTACTATTTCGATCTCTTCACGAAAGGAAACGATCGCTACTCCATCCCGGCCGGCACGCTCACCGACCCGGTGCGGATCCGCTTGATGGTCTCGTTCTTCTTCTGGACTTCGTGGGCCGCCTCGACCAACCGGCCCAACGAGACCATGACCTACACCAGCAACTGGCCTCACGAGCCGCTGGTGGCGAACAATCCGACCCCGGACAGCATTATCTGGACCGGCTTCAGCATCATCATGCTTCTGGCCGGAATTGGGCTGTTGGTCTGGTACCATGCTTCGAGAAAGAAGGAACCGCTCGCAGAGAAACTGCCGGACAGCGATCCTTTGCTCGGTTTTGAACCGACCCCCTCGCAGAAGGCGACTATCAAGTATTTCTGGGTCGTGGCCGGGCTGCTTTTTACCCAGATTATCATGGGGATAATCACGGCACATTACAGTGTCGAAGGGAACGGCTTCTACGGCATTCCGCTGGCCAAGTATCTTCCGTATGTCGTCACCCGCACCTGGCATACCCAGCTCGGTATATTCTGGATCGCTACGGCCTGGCTGGCCGCCGGATTGTATATCGGGCCCGCCGTGAGCGGCTATGAACCAAAATGGCAGCGCTTCGGCGTGAATTTTCTGTTCGGCGCACTCCTGGTGGTAGTGGTCGGATCCATGATCGGCGAGCTGCTTTCGGCCAAGCAACTGCTCAGCGGGAGCATGTGGTTCTATTTCGGGCATCAGGGATACGAGTATCTCGATCTCGGCCGGGTCTGGCAGATTCTGTTGTTTGTCGGTCTGGTCTTGTGGGTGACACTAGTAGGACGGTGCATTGTCGCGGCGATCAAAAGAGGGGGAGAGCAGAAGACGCTTTTGAGCATGTTCCTGATCTCCTCGATCGCCATCGGATCGTTCTACATGGCAGGCCTGATGTGGGGGAAGAGCACGCACCTCTCGGTGGTCGAATACTGGCGCTGGTGGGTGGTGCATCTTTGGGTGGAAGGATTCTTTGAGGTCTTCGCCACGGTCATTATCGCGTTCCTCTTTGCACGGCTGCAATTGATCCGGATGGCCACGGCCAGCACGGCGGTCATGTTCTCCACCACGATCTTTCTCGTCGGCGGGATAATCGGCACGCTGCATCATCTGTACTTCGCCGGGACCCCGACCGCCGTCATGGCGCTCGGGGCGGTCTTCAGTGCTCTCGAAGTTGTGCCGCTCACGATTATCGGCTTTGAAGCCTGGGACAATATTCGGATCGCCCGGTCGACCGAGTGGGTCAGGAAATACCGCTGGCCGATCTACTTCTTTGTGGCGGTCGCGTTCTGGAATATGGTCGGGGCCGGTCTGTTCGGTTTCATGATCAACCCGCCGATCGCCCTCTACTATATGCAGGGACTCAACACCACTCCGGTGCACGCCCACACCGCGCTGTTCGGCGTGTACGGGATGCTCGGGATCGGCTTGATGCTGTTCTGCCTTCGCGTGCTGTATGTGCGGCGGGAGTGGAAGGACAACGTCATCAAATTCGCCTTCTGGGCGATCAACAGCGGTTTGGCTTTGATGGTGCTGTTGAGTTTGCTTCCGGTCGGGTTCCTGCAGACCTGGGCCTCGGTGGAAAAAGGATACTGGTATGCCCGAAGCGCCGAGTTCTTGTATTCGCCGACCGTGCAGGTCTTCAAGTGGCTTCGCGCTCCCGGAGATATCATCTTTGCCATCGGCGCCGTGACGATCGTTCTCTTTGTCTACGGTTTGGCGACCGGACATTCGCTCACCAAAGGAGGGCCGAAGGATCCCGAGCTGCGCCGCGAAAGGATGAAAGAGAAGACGGCCAAGTAACAGATTTGGATTCGGATCGCGCCTAGTGAACGTGTGGCGGCAGGCGTCCTTGCCTGCCGCTTTGACGTGGTGGTTGGGGAAGCCCGACGGCACCGAACCTCTGGCGCCCCACCCTTTAGCGTGGGAGTAAATTGGTCCGGTGCTCCACCCCTTAGGGCGGGTGTCCCTCACCGTATTATCACCAACTTTCCGATCTGCACTTTCCCGTCCGATCCCTCTACTGCCCAGTAGTACAACCCTGACACCACCGTCTGGATATTCCGGTTTATCATATTCCAGGTCTCATGGTGGGCATTCGGATCGGCTGGGTCTTTGTCATGGGGTACTTGAGCAACCAGGTCGCCATCAAGCGTCAGGATTCTGACCGTGCATTTCGCCGGGACATTGACGAAATGTATCAGTCTTACCCGGTCATCACTGGCGTCAGAAGTTCGGCCTTCAAACCCCGTGTTCCGGTACCTCCCATCAGCAAGGTACGGGTTCGGGTAGACATACACCGGAGGCAGAGTTCCTGCAAGTTGAGCCGAATCAGCAAAAGCATATCCGGTCTGCATACCCAAGGTCTTGGAGTCTTCCAGGGGTGGCACACCTTGAGTCGGATCCCCCCAGTTAAAGCAGTCACATTGACATAGTACTGCATGGTGGGAAGAAGATTCGGGATGGTGAACTCGTACTCATAGTACTTCCAGAAGCCGTCTGGAGTAAGGTAAGTTGAATCCAACGTCGCTCCGGGCGGGGGAAGCACGGCATTCGGATATATCTTCCTGATCTGGGTGGTCTTGCCAAAAGTACTGGCGTTAAAATCATGAGGGACAAAGTAGAACTGAGAATCAGGGAATTGAGCCAATCTCAAAGGATAGCTTTGAGTGTATCTCAATGGATCAAACAGCGAATCATGGCACGGATCGGTTCCATGACCGTACAGGCATTTCAGGCGTTCAAGCGTAAACGGCACATCCTTGATCACCCAGGCGCCGAACGAGCCGGATTTCGGATTCCAGATATACTTGTCATAATCTTGTCGATCATAACTGGCTACCAGTGACAAGCTTGATTCCCTGTCATCAAGTCCGTAGTAAATCTGATATCCTTCAAAATCCTGAAGATTAGTCAATAGATTCCTAGCCGTCTCACTGTTTCTTCCATTGAACCGCACACGAATTCCGTGATATGCCTGTGAGAGCCAGAACTTGGGTTGTGGGGGTGGTCCCGGCGCCCGCCAATCCGGGAACACCATCACCGGTGTAGTACGTCGTATCGGCGTTGGTCGGCACCCATCGGCCATTCTCAAATGTAGAATCCAACACACAGACTCTGAATTTCCCTCTGTATCCATCCCCATCAGTATCCACTCCGGGATTATCAAATGTCCACTCGGCTATCTTGGCATTTTTGGCGAGACTTGAGAAATCCACATGGGCGTACCAACCGTCAACATCGCCTCGGGCCAAGCGATGGCCATTGTCGGGATCGGTGTGAAAGTTGGTGCCCCCAACAAAAGCAAACACGATCGACTTCGCCTCTCCTACTCGCAGTTGAAACGGTCCCACTGATGTAAGATTGGCAATGTGAAATCCGGCATAGAAGCTCTGCCGCGCAAAATCCGAAGGGTATTCCCAGAGCGTGTCTGCCATCTGTATCTGCCGGATCCTAGGCTGGTCTGGGTCAATCTCGCCGTTGCTCATTACATAATATTTGTTTGCATCTCCCATCGGGTTGCCGGTTCCGCCTGCACCAAAGTCACGAGGCCAACTGCCGACTCGCGCGCGATGTCTCGGACCATAGTCGTATACAGGATCCCCGTAGCCGACTGTCCACCAGTTGAAGCTTATCTGATCAGCTCCCGAGGGGGCTTCAAGAACGCGAATGCCCGTGATGTCTCGAACTGACTGATTCAACCCCGACTCAACCCAAACCGGTGGCGTCTTGGTATTGTCGGGATTGCCGTTGTTATCCGCGGCCCAGGCCAAGTTCAGAGTGTCTTCGAATCCGCAGCCTTGAGCCGATGGGAACGCGCGGAGATAGCCTGTGAGATCATCATCGGGCATTGTTCCGTCGGGCTGCACATGCTCGAAGCCTGGTTGGAGATATAACCCAGCGAAGACATCGCGCAAGTCTCGGCGTCCGATGTTTTCAATCGTAAATTCGATAAGCACAAAATTGTTGACTGATGAGTTCGACCATTCGGAAGACTGTTGGGTAACCCTGATCCCCAATGGTTGATGACGCTTGTGCGATGTCCAGTCGATCTTTAGGCCAGAAAGCCCTTGAACGAATGTGTCGGTGTAGACAGCGAGATAATCTTGGTCTGACCGAGCTTCAGCCGCTCCTGCTTGGTCGAGCAGCGAGTAATGGGCAATGTTCCCAAGAGGCGCGAGATCGGCGTAGAACTCTTCGTCTTGCTCTGCCTGGCTGTCCCAACCGGTGGAAACCAGCGTATCGCCATCGGCGGTGATCCCTCCAACCCACAAAGATCCGATTTCCAGGCACTTGTTGCCGGAACCCAAGGGATATTCCCCGGCGTAAAATTCTGATTGGGAAGGGATACTTCCCAGATAGCACCCTGCTGAATCATATGGGTAGGGTGTAAGAGCGGCGCTGAATTGGCCTCGTGCCGGTAGATCGCCAGCCCCGATGATTCCACCATTAGTCATTAACAGGCTGAGACGTCCGACATCGTGGGAAGCTGTACAAAAGGCGATCTGGCTGAATGCTGCTGCAAAAGGCGCAGCCTCAGATATGTCCAGATTGCGTGCACCGGGTGTAAAGTAAGAGCGAGTCCTAAATCCGGTTGCTCCATCTATTCGAGTGCCATTACAAATCAAACCGAATAGACACAGTCCGATTGCTTTGCCAAACATACTAACTCCAGGCACCTGCAATCAAGGTTGATTCGGTAAGGCGCGCAACAAGAAGTTGTCTCACGTACCACCCTGTCTCAGCGTAGCCCGAGTAACCCACAGTCCGAGGTGAGCCCTTATGCAAAGATTGATTCTCTGCAATCGAGAGCGTGGTTTGGCGGGTGGAGTTAGTGATACTCGGCACCCGCCAATTTTTCCGCATGCGGCGAAATCAGCCAAACTAAAGTCACTCAGTGAGTAACTATAGTGCTACTGATAGCACCCTCCCGGCCGAGCAAAACACCCAGAAGAGTCGTGCCACATATAGCATGGACCTTGGCAACCCGAGCCGAATCCTGACGATAGGCAATTCGGATCAGGATATGTCGCCCCCCAAGTCCCCGGTCCTGAACTGCCAGGTGGGCATGGAACGTTGCAGCATGGATCTAGACCCGCTCGAGGTTGGTCTGCTGTGCTTAACGAGAGCACAAACGCAAAACCGAAGCTAAAGGCCGCCAATAATAGCAGTGCCTTCTTTCCTCTCATCTGATTTCCTCCTTGTCATGTGACGTAATAGAGTTATTGGTTGTTGAATCGGTCGCGACCATGTTTCTTTGAATCTTATCAAGGTCAGACGCCTGAAGACCTGACGGAACTATGCCACGCACTATCAGCCGGTTATCCACTACGAGATTCAAGGGGTAAATGTATACCTGGTACTTCGATAGCCAGGCAGAATTGCGATCACACAAGAAGAGATTATTCAACCCCGACAGCCGCTTCAGGTTCTCGAGCTGATGGACATCCCCGGATGACACGAATATGAATTTGCTCAGCAAAAGCGTATCGGCAACCAGTTTGCTCAGACCAGTGACTTCATCTTCACAGGCTCCGCACCCCGGGCTGATGACCGAGATAATCGCCCCCCCCCCCGTGTTAGACTGCTCAAACGGAAGCTCTGGCCGCTCAGATCGTCAAACTCATGGTCAGCCAGCGTATCACCGATTGTGAGCAACTGCATTCCGCGCATAATCTCATTTCGCATCTCGGCGCGCCTTTGGTTTTCGGCTTGCTCCTGATGCGACACCACCATGGCGGACACCAGCTTTCCGGCCAGCCCCCCTAGCGCCAGAGTTAAGACTGTGACCCCAATCCACCTAAAAGACCTGAGATGTAACAGAGATTTCACCATTCCGCTCACCCGCCGCTGGACCCAGAACACAAGCGAGATTGCCTGTGCTCACCCCACGGCTCACTTAACGCTAAACTGCAAGATTCGTTCTGTCAAGAGAAAACTGGATTAAATCGGCCTAACTTGACGGATAACTCCGTATCCGACCGGGGAAGGCCGGCGGTGCTGAGGCAAATTGCCACAATTGAACCGAGCTTTCTGCAAAATCGCTAGTAAATCGCTGATGATTACGAAGTCAGCCCCCTATTAGTATGAACGAAACCAGATTACTAACCCTCAATCCGGTCAAAACCAGACTCACATTCTCCCCTTTCCTCGGCCGGGAAAGATGCTCAGTATCTTCCGAATATCTAAAACGAAGCCATTTGAGGGCAGGCAATGCGGGTCCGGGATCTCAACTCGAGCCTTTGGACCTCATGGCCAATCTCATCGTGAATGCGCAGGGCGAACCAACCGGCACCGCCGGTCTAATACGAACCCATTTGGTGCAGTTCAATACGGGTTGGGGATTTCAATGCAAGCTTATGGACCCCAGCAAGTATTTCATTGTGAATGTGCAGGGCAATCCAGTCCAGACACTGTCTGGAACGAACCCATTTTGCCACTGCCACGGTGGCACCGTGCCGTCGGGCGTCCCTCAGCGCCCCGGCGTGGCTTCCTGGTTCAACTTAGAAATGTCCGCTGCGCCGGTGGGGTGGCCGTAATCCATCAGGTGCTTTTCATGATACAGATATTCGTTTGTGCTGATACTGTTTCGCCAGTGACCGGTCAGCATCGCCAAACCGGTAATCGCGATAAACAATGCCACCACTCCCGCAGCGACCACCTTTCCCGGAATCACGCGTTTCGAACGCGCGGCTCTCAGTTCAAGAGTCTTGGCGATAGGGCAGACATCGACACACTTCATGCAAGTGGTGCATTCATCAGACCAGACCGTTTTCACTTTGTCGACTTTGATTCGCGATGGACACACTTTGGCGCACTTGGCGCAGTCGATACAGCTTGCAGTATTCCGTCTGATCTTATTCGGACTAATCAGGGAGGCTATGCCGAGCAAAGCTCCGTAGGGGCAGAGATAACGGCACCAGAAATTGCGGATGACGACCGAGAGGATCATCAGGACAGCAATAACGATCAGGGCGAAGCGGGAAATGTCCGCGAAGAAATAGTACATGCGGATGTCGGCGACCCGATTGTACGGGCTGTCCAGGAACGATTCCAGGGCGGCGCCGGTCATGAGAAAGAAAATCGAATAGACAAAGAAGCCGAGGAGCAGATATTTAAGGCTTCGCAGAGCCGTATCGAGCCAGCGCGGGGGAGTGAGCGTCCGGCCGAACAGTTTTTGCCCGAGATCGGCCAACAATTCCGAAATGAAGCCGACCGGACAGAGCCAGGAGCAAAACGCTTTGCCGAAAATCAGCGACAGCGCAATGATCCCGATCAGGATGAAGAGTCCGGCAGGATGGACCGGATGAATGCCGTGCCCGAGGGTCAAATTGTACAGGCTCATCAGGGCGCTGATCGGCAGGAATCCTTCGACTCCCGGCGGACGATACGATGATCCGGCGGCGCCATCGGTCTCGAGATACTTGACGAAGAAATGAAATTCGATGCCGATCCAGAGGCACAACAGGGCAAAAGCGGATTGAATCGCGAAGCGATATTTTTGGACCGGCTTGACAGTATTCTTAGTGACCGGTTTCTTCGCAGCGGCTGAAGCGCCGCGGAATGGTTCTCTGGGCTTGTGTACGGTTTCTTCCATGGTCATTACTCGTTAAGCTGATTTTCGCAATGAATGCCGATCGATTACCTCCCCCTCGATGCCGATGGTGACGACGTCGATCGGAGTATCGGGCGCACACTCGTTCCGGGCTTGCATGGCCGCTTGCGCGATACCGTTACAGCAGGGGACCTGCATTTTCAGCACGGTGATGCCGGCGGGCCGGTTCAACTCAAAAATGGTCTTCAGTTTTTCATAGTAGAAATTGAGATCATCGAGCTTGGGGCACCCGACCAGCACGACGCGGCCTTTAAGATAACTGGTGTGAAAATCCGGCAGAGCAAACGGGACGCAATCAGCGCAGACGAGGATGTCGGCCTGGTGCAGAAAAGGAGCGTTAGGTGCCACAAGTTTCAGCTGCACCGGCCAGTGACTCAATTGCGAAGCTGGGGCCTCGGAAATCTCCACCCTCGTGAGGTCAGCCTTGGGCTGAAATTGACGCGCGGCAGAGCCGGGGCATTGGAACGGGGAGGCGCCCGAAGAATGACACGGGGATGGGGCAGACTTGGGGAGAACCGGCAAGCCGACAATATATTCACCGGCCTCGCGTTCTTCGATACTGATCGCGCCGCGCGGACACTCGCCGAGGCAATTGCCTAGTCCGTCGCAGTAGCTCTCGCTGACCAGTTTGGCTTTGCCGTTAATGACCGCAATGGCCCCTTCGTGACAGGCGCTCACACAGTCACCGCAGCCATCGCATTTCTCTTCGTCTATTCGAATTACGTTTCTGACCGACATCTTTTCCTCCAGGGCTTTCTGCCCTGGTCATAGCTTTGAGGAAAAGATCGGAGAGAAGACCGGAGGAGTCTTTGATCTAAGTCAAAAGATCAGATTTTTTCACCGTCGGCTACCGCCTGGAGCGAGTTAAGATCAAGGATAGTAACGAGTTCCCCCTGAATATCGATCAGGCCGGCCTCGGCCAATTTGCGGAAATTTCGGGAAAGAGTTTCGCTGATTGTTCCCAGCGAAGTAGCCAGTTCGGTCTTGGAGGTTTCCAGCAGGAAAGAGGCCGAGCCTTTACGGGCGGAATTCTGAATGAGGTACGAAGCAAGTCGCGCGGGAACCTCCTTAAGCGAGAGATCCTCGACTTTCTGGTTGTACTCCCTAATGAAGGCGGCCAAAGCGCCAATCATCTTCAGCGAAGTTTGCGGGGAGTGGGCCAGGAGGGAGGAAAAGGCATCTTTGGGAAGAAACGCCACGCACGAATTCTCGGCCGCCACACAGTTAGCCGGGAAGCTGTTTCCCCTAAAGATAGCGACTTCGGCGAACATCTCACCCGGGCTGATGCTGTGCAGGGTGTATTCTTTGCCCTCCGGGGAGGACTTGTAAATCCGCATGCGACCGGTCAGCAGGATGAAGAAGCCGTGGGCCGGATCTCCTTCCAGAAAAAGGGTTTCCCCTTTGGCGAGTTGCCGGAAGGAAGCGATCTGTTGCAGGGCGGACAATTCGGTCCGATCCAGTCCCCGGCACAGCGAGGTCTTGGCGAGCAAGGCGGCATAATCCATACCGCGAAGAGATTAGCGGATTGTGGGCGCGGCCGCAAGTTTCATCGGGGGGGATTTGGATGATCGGGCGAGTCACACGCACAAAGCACAAATCTGGACAACTTCTGTACGAACCAGGGGCCGACCTGCTCTGTATCACAAAAATAGACAACCTGAATCTATTTACACCATAAATCGGAGGTTTTGCTATGCATCACAACAAGTTAGCCGGTACGTTGCTGATCGGTGTCGCCATCTTAGTAGTGGTCATGGTCGGCTGTTCACGGCAAAACCCTGTTTCGCCGATGCTGGGCGCCAATGGTGTCAGCCGGGCGAATGCGGCCGTCACCGACGGTCACGAGTTCAATGTAGTGGGCCAGGTCGCTACGATCGACACGGCGGCCCGCAAGCTGACGCTGGTCGGGGACAGTATCCCGATCAGTATCGATACGTCAGCCAAGATCTTCCAGAAAGTGAAAGACTCAGTCACCAAGATCTCGATCGGCGGCATAGCCGTGAATGATACGATCGAGGCATCCGGTTTCGTTATGACCGGCGGTACCCGAGTCGCTGAATTTGTCATGGTCTTCATCGGCCAGGGGGGCGGCGATCAGGGCGGTGGTGGAGGCGGCGGCGAAGGTCAGGAAATTCGGTTGTTCGGCAAAGTGCTCACAGTGGACACCACGCTCCGCAGCCTGACGATCACCGGGTACAACTTCCCGATCAATCTCAGCCCGAATGCTCGGTTATTCAAAGAGGGCATGGATGACGGTCAGGCCATTCGTCTGTCCGACATCACGCCGGGAGACACGGTCGAAGTCAACGGCACGCTGCAGAAAGACAGCTCGGTTATAGCCGAGGAAATCACGGTTCTCTCGCGCAATGGCGAAGGGTTCCATTCGGAGTTTAAGGGGGTCGGCGTGATCAGTTCGATCGACTCTGCCGGAGGCACGTTCATGCTCGCGGGCGACAGCGACCTGATCAAGACGGATTCCCTGACGCTCTTCTTCACCAAAGAGGGAAGCGGCCGGCAACGTGAACACACCGGTGCCTCGGGTGGCGATGACAGCAGCGGCGGCCAACAGGATTCGCTGGTCGCCAAATTGACGTTTGCCGATCTCAAGGTTGGCGACACAGTCTCCGTTTTCGGTGACCGCATTGATGCGACCACGGTGTATGCGGTGGCGGTCGAAATTGGTGCGGCCGAATTGGGTCGTGGCGACCATGGCGGCGAGCATGTAGCCATACTAAACAGATCTCGGGTCAGTTTGAGTCGTTAGCAGAATATAGGAACTGCCCGTCCCCAGCGGGTACTCCTGTGCGCGCCTCGGTCGGCGGTAGAAACTGCCGAACCGAGGCGCTCCGTTTATCGCGCGCGGTCGTTCAATAGTTCTTGCCAAAGCGGAGCCAGGGTGCTACTTTCATGATACATCGATAATGGTTATATTCCGGTTGCACAAAGGGTTACGTTCGACGCCGGAGCTCTCCGGGACGTGTCGTTTTTGTCTGTAAGTATGCTCGTTTCTGATCCTGAACTGTGGAAACAAATTCTGGCTGACGATCGGTCCGCCTGGGTCGAGTTGGTCCGGCGGTATCAACCGCTGGTGTACACTGTGGCCACCCGGGCTGGTCTCTCGAACTCTGATGCCGCCGATTGCTTTCAACAGACCTTCGTCCGGCTCTATCAGAATCGCCACAAGATTCAGGAACCATCCCGTCTTTCGGCCTGGCTGGTCACGACGGCCAAGCGCGAATCTCTGCGGCTTATCAATCAAAATCATCGCGGCGCCGAGTTGGTCCTGCAGCAAAGTTCGCCGAGACCGGCCGCGCTGCCCGACGAAGAGCTGGAGCAGTTAGAGCGGCAGGCGCACTTGGAGCTGGCCTTGAAGAAGCTGGACGACCGCTGCCGGGTCCTGCTGACGGCACTTTTCTTTTCACCCGAGGAGATGAGTTACGCCGACATAGCAAAACTCACCGGGATATCCTTTAACAGTCTCGGCCCGATTCGGCAGCGCTGCCTGGAGCGGCTCCGCCGTCATTTGGAGGAAAATGGCTTTCCCATCGTACGAAAAACCCGCTAAGTCCCTCTGTTCAACAAGCGTAGGGGATAAGAGAATGCCATGACTGCACCAGGGCACAGACCGCATCCATCTCGCGAGGAGTTGATCCGCAGTTTATCGGAAGACGATGTCCTCGTGAAAAAACATTTGAACGAGTGCGACGATTGTCGCGCGTTGTATGAGTATCTCGCCGCATATTCGGTGGCAGGGAAGCCCAGGTTGACCGATGCGCCCGATGAGGTGGTGCGGCTGGCGGAGAGGATTCCGCTGACTAATTCCAACCGCACGACCTTCCCGGCATTAGCGGCGATTGTCCGATTCGATTCGTGGCAAGGTTCGGCCCCGGCCGGAGTCCGCACGGCCGGTGCCACCTCGGAGCGGAGACTTCGTTTTGAGTGTGAGCAAATAGAATTTGATCTTCGCGCCGAGAGGTCCGGCCGGCAATGGCATTGTATCGGCCAGTTGACCAGTGCCAAGCTTGAAGTGTCCGGCTTCCGCGTGGAAGTTCAGAACCGCCCGATCGAACTGAATGACGACGGATTCTTTCAATGGTCCAGCACGGTTCCGCCCCGACATGTCCGACTCCTTTCCGATGACTTGGTGATTGACCTTCCGGAGATCTCGTGGAAATCCCGCCCTCAGAATTGACCCGCTCGGCCGAACTCTTCCTTACTTCGGGGAAGCTGCTCGTTTCCGATCAAACAGGTCTGGCCAAAGCGTGCGATGATCGTATCCGGCAGGAGTCGCAACGATCGCTGCGGTCGGCGATGACGCTGGCGCAGCGGTTTGTCCGCTCCGCGCGACCCCTGGGTGGGGTGATGGAGTTGACTGCTCAGCGGGCGCTAGCCCGCACCACCCACATGAGCGCCAAGCATGCCGCGGCCGAGCAAGCATACCTCCGGGCCCGGCTTCTGTGCGGCAGGGACGCGCTCACAAAAGCCCGCATCGATCGCGCCCTGATCGATGTCTACATGTATCTTGGCCGGTTCTCGGAATCCCGCCGCCGGGCCCGTCTGGCGCTGGTGGTCTTTCGCAAGTTGGAGTTGCCGGCCGAGATTGCCATGACCAACGTGAATCTCGCCAATGTAATGCATCGCCAGGATCGGCACCGCGACGCCGAGCGGCTCTATGCCGAGGCTGCAGACTATTTTCTCTCGATCGGCGATGAATTGGCGGTAGCGCGTTGTAGCTATAACCGCGCCAATACTCTGGTCCAGCTTTTCGATATCGAGACCGCCGAGTTGCTTTATCGTTCTTCGATGGAGATTTACACCCGGCACGGGCACGCGCTCGACGCCACTGATGCCCGCTATGGTCTGGCCTGGCTAAGAATGCTCACGGGCCGGATGCATGTGGCCTTGATAGAATTGGCGGAATGTGAGAGAGCCTTTCGTCAGTTCGGACAGCCTAAGGGTGCGGCTCTCTGCATTCTCGACCTGGCTGAAGTCTATCTAAATCTGCGGCTGTTTTCGGACGCCGCGGAGGCGGCTCAATCGGCCGAAAAGGAATTTGTCAAGCTGGGGCACCGCTACGAAAGCTCCAAGGCGGCTTTCTTCCGCGCGCGCGCAGCTTTCATGCTGGGGGAACTGCAGACGTGCAGACTGGCTTTATCCCGGGCTGAACAAGGGTTCACCAAAGATCAAAATCAGGGATTTCTGGGAGCCGTGCATCTTCTTAAGTCCGAGCTGGCCGCGGATGAAAAAACGCAGGGCCGGGAACTCCGCACGGCGCAACGCTTCTTCCGGCGCGCCCAATTGACGCTCTGGGAAGCGGTGTGTGATTTGTACTCGACCTCTGATCGCGCTCTTTCTCGCGGGGCGTTTAACCGGCTGGCCAGAAACCACGCCGTCCACCAGGTTCCATATCTGTTCGCCTGGTGGCAGACCCTGGTCGGAGACGCTGAGCAGTCTCGTGGCCGGATCGAAACCGCCCGGCAGCACTGGAAACTGGCAGCGGACAGACTCGATGCCATTCGGGCAGAACTCCCCCCAGTGGAACTTCGCTCCAAGTTCGGATCGCAGGAGATAACCCCTCATGTCCGGCTGGTGCGGACCCTGCTCGGCGAGAATCTTCGCGAGGCAGCGGTTTGGTCGGAACGGTACAAGACAGCTGGTGTCTGGACGCCGGTTAAGCCGGGATTTCCTTCGGACAGCCAGCGGGAACGGGCGGAGGAGAGTCTGGCCGATCTGGCGGAACGCGTGGCCGCAGTGTCACGGCGCCTCGGGGGTCTTTCCGGTGAACGAGCTTCCTATGGAATGGAGGCTCATAAAAGTATCTCAGCGCTGCAGCGTCGCGCCCGTCTCGAATTGGCCGAGGTGGAGAAAGGGGTTAGCTCCCAGCTGGACCCGGTCGAGCAGATTCTCAACGAGATCGATTCAGCTTCGCATAGACTTCCGGTGGTTCAGTTTCATGTCTCGGGGGATGACCTGGTCTGCTTCGTTCACGAGAAAGGGGAGACGCGGCTTCACCGGTACGAAGATGGCCGGTGGCTGGTGGAGAAGCTGATGCGCCAATGGCGGTTTTTGCTGGAGTCGGAGATTCTCTCAATGTCGCATCTGACCGCCGGGTCGATCGATTCCGAGCGGCGATTCTTCCGAAGAGCGGCGGAATTCCTCTGGGCCCCGCTCGAGATGAGCCGGAACCATCGGCAGGTCTTGATCGTCCCGGAAGGGGACCTGGCCAACTTTCCGTGGCAGGCGCTTGAGGTAGCCGGAGATCCGCTGCTTATGCGCCACCACTTTGTCGTCACGCCGAGCTTACGGCATTGTAATCATGCCGTCATGCGGCGGACCGATTCTCATCAGATCTTTTTGTTTGGCGGAGAGTCTTCGGACCTCCCCGAAGTTCAGCGTGAACTTCGTTCGCTCGAGCGTGTTGCAGGTAAAGAGGTAAGTGCTTTTTTGCCCGCCCGGCGCGGCGATTGGCCCTCTTCGGGAGAAGCAAGACTTTGGCACTTTGCCGGCCACGCTCACATGCGTGCTGAAAACCCGTTCTATTCGTATCTCGCGCTCTCAGACGGCCCGCTCTTTGCGGCCGATTTGAGACTGAAGAACGTGACGGTCGGACTGGTCACCCTGGCCGCCTGCCGCTCGGGGCAGCAAGTAGCGGTGCCGGGAGAAGAATCGGACGGTTTGGTTAGGTCGATGCTTGAGATGGGAGCTCGCAATGTTTTGGCCGGTTACTGGCCGGTTTCAGATAGATCAACCGCGTCCTGGATGGGCACATTTTATGAGGGATACTTTGGCGGAAAATCGATAAGTGCTTCGTTCCGATCGGCCTCGGTTCGCGTGCGGGAGGAATTTCCGTCCGCCTACCACTGGGCTGCTTTTGCTGTACACGGTGCCGATGAACCAGTTTAGACCAAAGTGAGTGTGCCCCATGTCTAATCGAGTCCTCGCCTGTCTCGGACTGATTCTGCTTTGCGCAGGTCTTACCCCGTCCCTTCACGCCGATACCCGAGCCTATGTACGCGGGCAGCTCGTTTGCCGCATGCAGCAATACGGGGACATCGATTCGATCGACCAACACTATGGCACCACGACGCATCAGAGCCTCCCAGAGACCGGCAGCTACCTGCTCCTGGTGCCGGACAGTCTCAACCCGGAAACCCTGGCCACGGAAATCGGGTCGCGATCCGATGTCTCTTACTGCTCTCTCAACTATTATTTGGATGCCCCGGAAGCGGCACAATCCAGTCAGCCCTTTTTGGACGCCTCATCCGGCGTTGGCATAAAGACGCAAAGAGCAGTTGCGCCAATTGGAGTGGCGGCAGCCCAGGTTCTTGCCAGCGGCAGTTCGGTCACGGTGGCTGTCATAGATGTGGGAGTAGATCTCAATCATCCTGCGCTGGCCGCGGTGGTGGAGTCCGGCTATGATTTCCTGACCAACAGCCCGATTGCGCAGGACCGTCCTGGAGGGAAAGCCTCGGGGCACGGTACTTTTATCGCGGGGATAATTCACCTGGTGGCGCCGAATGCCCGCATCCGGGCCTATCGGGTTTTGGATTCAACGGGCCGCGGTGACGGCTTTACAATCGCCCAAGCGGTCCTCAAGGCGGTCGGCGACGGGTGCAAAGTGATCAATCTCAGCTGCGTCATGCGCGGGGAACAACCGTCGCTCGATATGGCACTCGAATATGCGCAGGAACATGGCGTCACAGTCGTGGCGGCGGCCGGCAATGACTCGACCGAGGCCGACGTGTTTCCGGCCAGTTCTTCCCATGTGATGGCCGTGGCCGCGCTGGATTCCACCGGACGCAAAGCCGACTTTTCAAATTACGGTGAACATATCGATGTCTGCGCTCCCGGCACGAGCATCAACGCCGAGTTTCTCGACAGCAGCTTCGCTTTCTGGAGTGGAACGAGTTTCGCCGCTCCGTTTGTGGCGGCAGAAGCGGCTATGATTTATTCGGTCAATCCGACCTTGCCGGGGGATCAGGTCCGGAGCATTATCCGAAGTACTGCTACGAGGATCGACTCGCTCAACCCACAGTTTTCCGGCATGTTGGGGAGTGGACAGGTCAATCTGCTGGCGGCGGTGCTGCAGGCCCAGCAACACTGCTGTATCGGATCACGCGGAAATGTAGATGGCCTCGGCGGAATAGATTTGGCGGATCTCTCGCTCCTGGTGGCTTTTCTGACCGGCACAAGCGGAGTGATTGTACTTCCCTGCCCGGAAGCTGCCAATGTCGATGGAGTAGGAGCGATCGATCTCGGAGATGTCAGCCTGTTGACCAGTTTTCTGACCGGGGGCGGAGCCACCCTTCCGAGCTGTCCATAGTCCGGGCGTGGACCGTTTCGTGGTGTCTTGCTCTGGTTAAGTCTGTGCGGCAAAACGGCTGACGGCCTGCCGCCGTAAATCTGTACGAAATTCTATCTCTTATTCGGGGGAGAATCCAGTTCTTGTCTCAATCCCGCAAATAGTTTTGGGAATGCTCTCGATTGTGCGTATTTTCACAAGTAAGAGCGACTATTTAGTCGCCAAAAACGAAGGAATTGCGAGCAGACCTATGGCGAACCTGACATCGGAGCAAAGAAGCTGGCTGACCACGACCTTTGGCGAGCGAGTATCGTTTCGCCCGATCGAGCGAAAACTGTACAGCCACGACATTGCCTCTATTCCCAGCCTGGTTCGGCCATTGGTGGGAAAGACCAAGCCGTCCGGTATCGTGCAGCCAAACTCGGAGGCGGAACTGGTCGAGCTGGTTCGGTATGCATCGGCTAACCGGATTCCGCTCACGCCTCGCGGCAAGGCTTCTTCCGGGTATGGCGGAGTACTGCCGATCAAAAAGGGCGTGGTGGTGGATTTTCACCGGATGGACCGGGTTCTGTCGATCGATGAAACCCAACTCACGGCCACCGTTGAACCGGGAATTATTTGGGAAAGAGTGGATCGTGAGCTGGCCAAGCGGAATCTGACCCTTCGCCTCTATCCCACCAGTTATCCGGGCTCGACGGTCGGCGGATGGCTTGCCCAGGGGGGAGCCGGGATAGGATCGTACGAATCCGGCTGGTTTAGCGAGAATGTCATTTCGGCGCGGGTAGTGGTGGGGGATGGGTCGGTCTACGAGTTTTCCGGTGATGATCTGGAGCTTGTTTCAGATGCCGAGGGAATAACCGGGCTTATCAGTCAGGTAACTTTCCGCGTGCAACCGCTGGAAGCGATTGACGTTTTGGCGCTCGGCTGCCCCGATGCGCCGGGATTGCAGCGGCTCATTCAATCGGTTGTCCGTGAAAAACTCCCGATTTGGTCGCTCCTGTTTATTAATCCGCGCATGGCGGAACTCAAAAACCGCGCGCCGCTGCTTCAACACAACGGTCATGCGGTCGAAGAGCGCGTGCTGCTTCCGGCTTCATATATAGTGACGCTGGCTTTTCGACGGAAGGACCGTGAGTTCGTCGTACCAAGGCTCCAGAGTATGCTTGGGCCTAGCGAAGCGGAGATTCTCAGCGACCGGATCGCCCATCACGAATGGGAGCACCGCTACAAATTGATGGTAGTGAAAAGACTTGGGCCGAGTCTTGTGCCGTCGGAAGTGGTCATTCCGCTATCTTCGCTTGGAGCGGTGATGACCGAGATCGAGCAGAAGGTAGATCAGCCGATTGTCAAAGAAGGGGTAGTGATTCGCGAGGGGAGAGACGGCCGGCCTGAGGTGGTTATTTTGGGATTCATCCCGAGCGACCAGCGTTCGTTCAGCTACAATTTTGTGTTCAGCCTGGTGATGACGGTTATGAGAATCGCCGAGCGGCATGGCGGCCGACCCTATTCCACCGGACTTTATTTCGCCGGCAAAGCATCTCAGGTTCTCGGCCGGGAGCGAATTCGACGGCTCGAACAATTCAAGGGTGAATCTGATCCGAAGAGAATTCTGAATCCGGGGAAAGTGCTCGGCGGAAGCCTCGTGGGAACGGCGCTCAAGTTGGCTGCGCCATTCGAGCCGCTCATGCGACCGCTGGGGAATTATGTGATCACTCAGGTGGGGGAGAAGGCGACCAATCCGATTCGGGACATTCCGGCCGATGTCGCCTGGTACGCCTACGGCTGCTCACAGTGCGGGTACTGTGTGGCAGAGTGCGATCAGTACTATGGCCGGGGGTGGGAAAGCCAGTCACCGCGCGGAAAATGGTTCTGGCTGCGTGAATTCATGGAAGGACGCGAGGACTGGAATCAGTTCATGGTCGACACGATTATTTCCTGTACGACATGTGAACTGTGCAATCTCCGGTGTTCGGCGGCCTTGCCGATCGAGCCGTCATGGATGAAACTTCGCGGGCAATTGATCGAAGAAGAGCATCGGATGACCTTCCCGCCTTTTGAAATGATGGCAGCCGCGCTGCATAAGGAAGGGGATATCTGGGCCGGATACCGGAAGGACCGCACGGCCTGGTTTCCGAAGGATTTGATGGCCAAACATGGGCCGGAGCACACGGCCAAAGTGGTCTATTTCGCGGGATGTACAGCAAGCTATGTCGAGGATGATATCGGTATCGGAACCGTGCGGTTGCTCGACAAGGCCGGAGTGGATTTTACCTATTTGGGAGAACGGGAAAATTGCTGCGGGACACCGATGCTGGTGGCCGGGAAATGGGAGCTGTTTGAAGCGACCATGCGGCGTAATATTCAAGCCGTCAAATTGTGCGGCGCGAATACGGTGGTGGCATCTTGTCCTGCCTGCGACATGATGTGGCGGCAGGTCTACCCCGACTGGGCCGAGAGGCTTGGGATACCGTTTGACTTGCAGGTCAAACATTACAGCGAATTGGTTTCTGAAAAGCTCAAGTCCGGGGAATTCAAGTTTCCGGCAAACGATTTTGCTCCCAAGACGGTAACCTGGCATGATTCGTGCCATCTCGGCAGAGCTTCGGGAGTGTACGAGCCGCCGCGGGAGATCATTCGCGCCGTTCCAAATATCAATTTTGTCGAGATGGAATATCATCACGACAAATCGCACTGCTGTGGGAGCGTACTGACCCTGATCAAGGAACCGGAGGTTGCGGCCCGAATTGGGAAGACGCGTCTGAATGAAGCCCAGGAAGCAGGAGCCTCGACTGTGCTTGCGCTCTGTCCCTGCTGTCAGTTTCAGCTCCGGGTCTCGCGAGACAAGACCCAGACACCGATAGAGATAAGGGATCTCGCCCATTTTGCGTGCGATGCCCTGGGGATTGAATTGCCCGACCCGCACCCGGAGGTTCAAAAACAGTGGGCGGCGTTTGAAGCCATGATCGCGCTCATGACCCCTCAAGGGTTCGCCGATCTGATGGCGACCATGTTCCCGGAACTGATCGACGCGATGCCGATGAAAATGGGTCCGATGATGCGGATCGCCGGAAAAGTGCCGGGGGCACTGACGGTGATGAAGCCGATGTTCCCGATTCTGTTTCCCCGGTTGCTGCCGCTCATGATGCCGAAGCTGATGCCGGTGATGCTCCAAAGAGTGGCAGAGAAGATTCCCATGCCTGAGTATATGAAAGAGCAGATGCCTGAGCTAATGCCGCAGGTGATGGAAAATCTCATGCCGCATATGATCAAGGACGTTGTGCCGATTGTCAGCGGCCCGATGATCAAATATCTGCAAAGCCGAAATTAGAGCGACAAGATTCAACCCGCCCCCCGATCAACGGGGAGCGGGATTCTGCCCAAAGGAAATAGAAGGGATCATCGAATACTCGCCGCTGCTATTTCTCGACAATCTGCATTCCGGCCGGATACTCCCATTTAAGGGGGATCGTGACGACCGTGGAATCTCCCGGTTTGATTGAGAGTGACCAGACGGTTTTGCCGCTGACATCCTGCTCGGAAAACTTGGGGGCTATCTCCCCAATGCTGATTCTAACCCGATTATCCCGACTCACCGGAACCGGTTCTTCCAGGCTCACCTGGCGTGGCGTGAGGGCATGGTTGGTCAGCACCACGCGGACGCTGTAATCCAGCCTGGTTTTGTTTCCGGAGCGCGACTGGTTAAATTGCCAGAGCTGTCGGGTAACCGTGAGCCGCTCATCCTGTCCAAAGGGAAGATCGAACGACTCGTTGGGCGCGATCGTCTGGTTCAATTGCGCATTCCCCAGAAAATCGGATTTGACGAACACGGCCACTCTTCCCGGCATAAGGGGGGCCTCTCCCTGATTCTTGATTGTGACCATGCGATAGGCGCCGGCGACCGACCGGGGACGGCTCAGCAGTTGCAACTTGCCGTCAAGCGTCCAGCTGGCGACAGTCGTCCGGATGGCCGCGCCGCCAGAGGGAATGGTCTCTTTGCGATGAGTGGTGAACGTGGTCGTAGACATGCCGGCATTGATAAAAGCATTGGATACACCAGCGACGGCCGGGAGTGGCGGCTGACCTCCTCGGTAACCATTTCCAGATTGAATGCTGCCGGGGACTAATTCAAGGGCCGCCCCAGCGTTGCCAAGTCCGCCGAGAGGGTCGCCGACCGGTACGCCGTCAACAATGTAGGAGACCTCGCCTGCTCTGCCGCCCCGGATATATACCCGGCCTGCAGAGTCTGTTGTACACCCGCGACCTGTCGAAGAAGGTTGTCCGTCGTCATCACAGGGCGGTTTCCAATGACGGATTGTTCAAGCTTGGCCATGTTCGGGGCTTCATGCAAATCAATTATGTCTTTGTTGGCGGTGGATGTGATGGTCGCAACGTTGGAGTAGGTAGGAGATGCCGGGGCGTATTCCGAGAGATACCTAGGCATGAACTCCCCGGGGCCGGTTCCGCGCGAGGGACTGGCGGTGGACAGGGTCAAGTCGACGCTCTTCCAGTCTTCGCCGGTGTGCTGAGTGACCTCCGCCAAATAGGTCAATTCAACCTGGCCGCTGTCGTCCAAGAGACGGGCATCATACATAGGTTTCCATGATGCGCCCGGCACGAGATATTCGAGCGTGACATCCACTTCGCCGGCCTTCTCCAAATGAAGGTCAATCTCGACCGAGCGAGAGCTGGTGCTTTGAGGACCCTGTAGCGCGATCAATTGGTTCTGGAGCATTCGCAACTGGTTGTCAACGTCTTCTGCCTGATACTTGACGCTTCGGACGGAATCATCGATCTCTCGAAGTTTATTGCCGACATACTGGTACGCCTCGTCCCATTTGGTGATCGACATACTCTCCTTGCCGACATCACCCGCCAGTTTTTCGCCGGCCTTGTTGATCAACGCCGACATGAGATCGCGCTGCTGGGAAAAAGCCGCCATCCGGTCCGCGAGCACCTGCTTTTGTGAGCGTTCGAGCTCTTTGATTTGCTTCTGGAGCGCGGCTACCCGTTCAAACGGAACCTCAGAGTTCTCCACCCGTTTGTGACTTATCCCCATGACCGTGATACCGCCAATTCCGGATGCCGAGACCCGAAAGGAGGTTTCGACCGCCTGTCCCGGCAGTTTATCGACCATCAGGACCTGGTCACCAGTGTCGAGCTGAAGGTGCGCGGTTCGCGCGATCAGCGCCTGGTCGGTGTAGACAGTTACTCTTTTGATTGGTGCATCGATTGTCTGACTGGCTGAAACGGCGCTGTTGATACTTATCAGGGCCGCCGCCAGTGCCGCTCCCTTGAGCAGATTGTGCTTCATACCTGGCCTCCGCGAGGTTGCTGAACGCAGGCCGGCTGCTGTGAGAAGGGTAGATGAAGGTTAGGGATCCGGCCGCAGAGCAGCATTCCTCCGGCGTGCCGCTACCAGTTTTGCACCGGGTTTCATAAAATTGACGAAACAAGTCTGAGTTTGTTGAGAAGAATCATATGGCGCTCCCAGAAAACCAGTTTTGGTTTCGGGTAGTGGGTCAGTTTGAAATCGTGCGCGGCACACGTCCCCGTGTGCCCGACTGAAGTCGGGGCAGGCGAGGACGCCTGCCGCCCACTTTGGGTAGGTTGATCGTAAATTGACCCGCTACCTGGTTTCGGCTTGGCTTTCAACGCGGCACTGTTCATATTCGCTTTATGGATATTCGCCTGTCCGACGCCCGCGTAGTTCTACCCGGTACCAGCACGCAACTCTTTCGAATCAAACAGTTTGATGTTGCCGCCGGATCGAAAGTGCTGGTTCATGGCCGGAGCGGGGTCGGGAAGACCACTCTTCTGCACCTGATTGCTGGGCTGTTCCTGCCGACTTCGGGGACGATTCGAGTCGGGGAGGCCGAACTCACGAAATTGTCGGAATCAGACCGCGGCGCCCTTCGCCGCCGGTACTATGGGATGTTGTTTCAGAAACTGAATCTTATCGACCATCTGACCGGCTGGGAGAATGTTCGTATCGGCGTCTTTGCTGAGGCGGACGCCGACCAGAGAACATCAAAGGCTCTGCACAAGCTAGGGATGGATGCGTTCGCCCGGCAGTTGTCCGGCAATCTGAGTATGGGAGAGCAGCAGCGCCTCGCGGTGGCGCGGGTTGTGGCCGCTAATCCCGCGATTGCTCTTATCGACGAGCCGACTTCGAGTCTCGATCAGGAAAATGCTGACTTGGTTATGAACGCACTGTTTGCCCTTCCGGCGGAGACGACCCTGATCGTGGTCAGCCACGATCAGAGAATCAGATCCCGCTTTAGTCAAGTGCATAGCTTCGAGCAGTTGGTGTCGCGATGACGGCTTTTCGCCTGGCTTTTCTGCATTTGATTCGAAAGCGGCTTACCTCCGTGATCGCGCTGGTTGCCCTGGCGGTGTCAGTCGCCGCAGGGGGAGTGTTGATCAGGCTTTATCTATTATCCCAATCGCGGTTTGCTTCTGTGGCCCTGCAGGGGGACGCGGTAATCGGCGCCAAGGCCGGGGGATTGGATATTCTGCTGGGGGCGCTTAATCTCGAAGGCCCGTACCCGGATTTCATCACCTCCAATCTGTACGAGACGCTCCGGCAGCACAAAGGATTGGGGTTCGGAGACAAAGCTCAGGCTCGCCCCGATTATGTAAATGCGATCGTGCCATTCCTCTATTTCGCGACCTACAAACGGTATCGGGTCATCGGGACCGATTCTTCTTTCCTCTCCCGACCGATTCCTGAGGAGAGCCCGGTGTTCGCCCAGGGTCGATTTGTATCCGGCCCGAATGAAATAGTGCTCGGCGCCGAGATCGCCCGAAAGGAGCACGTAAAGGTTGGCGACCAAGTCACTCTCAACGCCTGGACCCCTTTTGATCCCATTCAGAGGGCGCGAGGCATTGAGATCAGCGTTCAGGTGGTGGGGATCCTCAGGCCGACCGGGAAGATCTTTGATGCCGCCGCGTTTTCCTCGCTGGCGCAGGCCCACCAGGTGCTGGCCGAATCCGGGTACTCTCACCCGGTTTGGGGAGCCAATATTCTGAATTACTGCATCGTCTATCTCAAACCGGGCTCGCTGTCGGATCTCTCCAGTCTGATCAATCAACGGTCGGTCGCACAGGTGATTTCCGTGCCGGAGCAATATGAGCGGCTCAAGCAACTGGCCGGCACAGGGCAAACCATGGGGCTTATTATTATCTCGCTGATACTCCTGCTAGGCGGGCTCGGGGTGATCTCGACCATGATCGCCAGATTTGACGCCATGAGTTACCAGGTTGCGGTCTTGAGGGCGATCGGGTACTCCCGGTTCTATATCGGGCAGTGGTTACTCTGGGAGGGTTTGTTGCTTGGAGTCTGCGCCAGTGCGATTGGCGCGCTCATCGATCTTCTATCTTTTCCGACGATTCGAGCGATGTTGGGGAGCACGCTTCCGACTTCTCCGCTAACTCACTCTCCATTCTATTTCAGTGCGCCGGTCTGGCTAATGGCGATTGCGGCGACGGTCGTGGGGATAATCATACCGTTTGTGCGGTTTAACCGGCACGACGCCCACAGCCTGCTTAAGGGACTGTAAGACAGCGCCCCGGTCCTTCGGTTCTCCCAACCAATAAAACGCATCCTTTTCACCGGCCGCTAATTTGGAAACGGGAAGTTAGGTGGGTCGAGGTTGACACCATCCACGAAAGGAGAACGCCATGCCCAAAAGAAAAGAGCCGGAGCAGTACGCCGCGAAGGGGAAGAAAATGTTGCTTCATCCGTGCCAGCTGCAGGAACTGTATGGTACGAGCTTCGTCCGAACCGCCAACCAGGTATTGCAGGGGCAGCTTACTCTGCTGAGTTTTCGACCCGGACTAGCGTTAGAGTCGGCGGCCGGTCAGGAGGCGAATTGACGCCATGAAAAATACGAACTTAGCGCCGTCGGGATTTGCGCCCGCCGGCGGCGATTGGCCGAGAGGGTCGGCCAAAATCAGGGCGCGCTTTCGGCTGCGACTGAGAATTCTGCGAATGCATTACGCGGTTTGGCGCATACGACGGGCGATCGGACTGTCGCTCCGCAGGTAAGGGACGCCGCTCCGGCGGAAGTTTGGGGACCTGGCTTACCGGGAGGGTGGATCTGATGAGCCGCTCAATTTCTTTTACGTCGGCCCGCTGATCGAAAGTGGCAAAGGAGACGGCCCGGCCGGCTTCGCCCGCCCGAGCGGTCCGCCCGATGCGATGGACGTAGTCTTCAGAATTAGAGGGAAGATCATAATTTACTACTAGTTCAATGCCGCTGACATCGATGCCTCGGGCTGCGATATCCGTTGCGATGAGAACACGGTACTTTCCGGACTTGAAGCCATCGAGAGCTTCGCGCCGCTGCGGCAGCGTGCGATTGGAGTGAATCTCGGCCGCGCTGTGCCCCATAGCGCGAACTTGCCGCGTCAACTTGCGGGCGCCATGTTTGGTCCGCGTGAAGGTCAGGACCGGACCGGGGCAATCGCCGAGGATAACTTCGAGCAAGCGGGTCTTGGCAGCCCGATCGACAAAGAACACTTCCTGGGCGACTTTTTCGACCGTCGTGCCGGACGGCGCTATCTCGACATGAATCGGCAATTGCATATGACGCTTGGCGATTTTCATAATTTCGGTCGGCATGGTGGCCGAGAACAGCATGGTCTGGCGATCGCGCGGGAGCATTTCCAGTATCTGATTGATCTGGGGTGCAAAGCCCATATCGAGCATCCGGTCCGCTTCGTCGAGAACTAAGATCTTCATGTCGAACAGATTCAGATTGCGGTGATCGAGATGATCGATCAGCCGTCCGGGGGTGGCGATAATCAGGCGGGGCTTGCGGTCAAGCATCCCTTTCTGGGTGAAGATCGGGGCGCCTCCGATCAGTACTGCTGTCTGCAATCCAAGGCGACGGCCGACTGCCATAATGGCTTCATCGACCTGAAGTGCGAGCTCACGCGTCGGAAGGAGAACCAATCCGCGCCCTTTCACCTGGGCGAGACGCTGGATAATCGGAATTCCGAACGCCATGGTCTTGCCGGTGCCGGTTTGAGCGATGGCGATGACATCTTTCCCTTCGAGGCCGATCGGAATCGAACGGCGCTGGACCGGGGTCGGCTCTACAAAGCCGAGTTTAAGTATGGAATCAAGCAGTCCGGGGGCTATGCCCATTCCCCCGAAGCCGTGCTGTTGAGGAACAACCGACTTAACCGGGGTTGAGACAATTCTATCAAAGTTGCGAGGGGTCTTCTTAAAATTCTTCTGTGGCACGAAAATATCCTTTACGGAAACTAGTTATGGTGCGTCGGACAGACGACAGATTGGCGACTGATGAGTGGCAAGGTGACGTCATACGGACAATATCGTGGGTAATAGACGAAATTTGTCGGCGAATGTCAAGCTCTAGAACTCAACCGTCCGCCCGACAAGGGCTTTGGTACTTTCCCGACCGTCGTGCGGCCGGCCTATTTCGATGACCCAGCGTAGAAAGCCTCGTAGAGAGGTTTGATTTTGCCGGGGGCAAGTTCCCCGCCGGTAATCATACGGATCAGGAAATCCGCAAATTTCTCGCGGCCCTGGTTATACTTTTGTGACTTCATCACTTGATACAGGGCGACCGCCAGCACATGCATGCCGTCATCACTGATCTTCCAACGCTTGCGGGCTTCGATAGCCACACCGATCTTCTCGTTGATACTCTGGTCCAACGCCTGCACACAGTCTTCTTCGAAATATCCTTCGAAGCTGTTGTAGCCATACGATGGATCGTGGTGAAGGACTTTGTCCATCAGGAAATCATCTTTCTTTAGCCGGGCCATGGCGTCGGCGAGCGCCTTGTTCCCTTCGAGCTGATACGGCGGGTGCATCATTTCATGAACGGCGTTCCGGACCACGATAGTGAACGGCCAGGCCTGGTCGGTAAGAAAGCGGGTGCCGACAATCTTGATCCCATGCGGCTGGGAATAGTACAGCATGAAGACGGTAATCCGGTTCGAGGCCAGGGGTGTACCGAGCAGGCTTTCTACTTCGGGGATGACATTGTACTTTGAAATAGCACTGTCAATTTCTGCGATCTTCTTTTGCTCTTTGGGCAGAACGTTCTTAAGCCAATACTCTTCGAACTTGATCTTCTGGAGAAACACGAAAATTGTATCGAGATCGCCCCGAATACTCTGGTACAAGGCCCAGTCATCTTCGGAATAGTAAGTGGTCAGTTTCAAGCTTCTCTGCATTCCGGAGCTTTCGCGCACGGTGGCCAGCAAGTCATCGAGAGTGGAATCAGGGGTGGCCGAGAAGAAGAGACACATTGAGGCCGAAATGATTCCGTGGGCGGAATCCTTCACCTTATGCTTCAAGTCCGCCAGGGCGGATATGGCCGCTGGTGTTAGTTGAGGCGCAAACTTCGCGTATTCGTCCTTATAGTAGTCCAAATAGAACGAGTCCGCCGTGAGCGTATTCAAAAGACAGAGCGCATCGAACGCCTGCGACGGTTTGATTTCCCAGTCGGTGGCTTGGTGGAACCCGGCCGCCGGTTTCGACGGTGCGGGCGCTGGCGCGACTGCCGCCGCCGCATTAAGGCTCAGCAACAGGGCCGTCAGGCCCAGTACCGTACTCATTCGCTCAAATATCTTTGTTCTGTTCATACTGCCTCAATTTCTCTTAGCTGATCATTCGGGCAATGACAAACGCCGCCCCGGCCGCCAGACCGCCGATCACGGTAGTCTGGAGCGCCCCAATGAGCGGATTCAGCCCGGTGAATTTTCCTTTCACAAAACCAAAGACAAACAGCGCCAGCAGCGTCACAACCACCGAAGCAGTCAGGGCCACGCTCATGTCCTTGATCACCATATACGAGAAAAGCGGGACAAGTCCTCCGACAATATATGACAGGGCGATCGTAAAGGCGCTGATTCTGGCCCGTTTTGGCTCAGGGGCTTCGAGCCCCAGCTCAAACCGCATCATAAAGTCAACCCAGCGCTCCTTGTCCGCTTTGATCGCGTTGACCACGGGAGTCATTTCCGTTTCGCTCATGCCAAAGCCGCGGAAGACATCCCGGACCTCTTCGTCCTCACGCTCGGGAAGATTATCAACTTCCCAGAATTCCCGCTTTCGCTCGGAATTATAGTGTTCCATGTCGGTGCGAGCGGCAAGGTAACCACCCAAACCCATGGCGATCGAACCGGCCGCGATTTCCGCCAGACCGGCTGTGACAACGATTTGCGTTGAAGCAGCGGCGCTGGTCAGGCCGGCCGCCAGGGCAAACGGGACCGTCAAGCCGTCCGACATCCCAATGACAATATCCCGGACCGTCTCGCTCGCCGTAAAATGTTCTTCTACATGTTCAACTGTTGGCATACCACCATCCATTTGATTTTGATTGAACTAAAGGAGAAGGGAGCGGCCGTCAAAGTCAACTAACGGCTTTGGCGGCCGGAGGATTTGGATCTCAAGTGGCGGCCTGCTATTTGGGATAGCCGACGGTCTGAACCAATACGATCTTCTGCTCCGAGCGGAGTTTCATGGTCTTGGCCAGCGCAGCCCGGTCCACAGAGCCCCGGACGACGGTGGCCAGATGCTCCGAGGCGCAGAACAGGTAAACGTTCTGGCTGATGAAACCGGCATCGGCGGCCGTGTACAAGATTTTATCGGAATCCGACCCTTTGGAGATCTTGGCATAATCGGCGACATATATGAGGTTGACGGGAGCATCGGCGACAAACGGCTGCATGCCGGTCTTGGCCCGAACATCTTCCGCCAGGATCGGCTTCAGAGCGTGGGGCGTCTCATCATATAAATACAAAGCGTGGGAAGTGGCCACGTAAACTTGAATTTCCTGCCAGTTCATGGCGGATGGAGCGGTCCGTTTCCCCCCTTCGAGGCGGTTTATCCCACAGGCAGCCCACAGGAGGTTCGACAGCACCGGAAGGGGCAGACTGTCCGGTCTGAATTCGCGGGCCGACTGACGATGCTTTAGCGCCTGCATCAGGGGGGCACCGCCGGTGGTGTCCGGTTTCGGCAGCTCGACAGTTTTCAGTTCCTGGGCGATCACCGCGCCGCCGAGCAATAGCAGGGGAAGAACACTCTTAAGGGCATTTATCATGGCTGGTCCTTTCATCTTTGGGGGCTTGACCACCAAGCCGAACCCCAAGATGCGATAATATACTCCATAATGCAATAGTCTTTCCGGTGACGGGAGGCGGGTTTCCCCGGATCGCTTTTGCGCTTGCAACATGGATATCGGCAGCCTATATTGGAACATCGGCGCCGGCCCGGCGTTTTCCCCTACGTGAAAGATGAAAGGTAGATTAGCCGTATGCCCCTTACCACAGGCACCAAACTCGGACCGTATGAAATCCTCGGGGCTCTAGGAGCCGGCGGAATGGGGGAAGTATACCGGGCCCGGGACACCCGGATCGACCGCACAGTCGCAATCAAGACCCTCCCGTCTCATCTGGCCTCCAATCCTGACCTTCGCCAGCGGTTCGATCGGGAGGCCCGCGCAATTTCTAGTCTGAACCATCCCAATATCTGTGCCCTATTCGATATCGGACAGCAGGATGGTCTGGACTTCCTGGTGATGGAATATTTGGAAGGGGAGCCGCTTTCGACGTTGCTCGAGAAAGGGCCGATTCCGACAGCGGAACTGCTTCGGACCGCCATCCAAATAGCGGATGCTCTTGACAAAGCTCATCGACAGGGCCTAGTCCATCGCGATCTCAAACCGGGTAATATCGTATTGACGAAAAACGGCGCAAAACTGCTCGACTTCGGTTTGGCCAAGTGGCAGGAGAACGGTGCCGTGACCGGCCTTTCCGGAATCACGCGGACGAGCTCACCATTGACGGGGGAAGGCTCGATTGTCGGCACCTTTCAATACATGTCGCCGGAGCAACTCGAAGGGAAAGAGGCTGACTCCCGAAGCGATCTGTTTTCGTTTGGGGTCGTCCTGTACGAAATGGCAACCGGCAAGAAGCCTTTTGAAGGGAAAAGCCAGGCCAGCCTGATTGCTTCCATAATGAAAGAAGACCCGCGTCCCATTTCTGCGATTCAACCGATGACCCCGCCTGCTATGGAGCGAGTGGTGAGGCAATGTCTAGCCAAAGAGCCGGACGACCGCTGGCAGACGGCCGGTGATCTGAAGCGGGAACTCAATTGGATCGTCCAAGGGGGATCACAAGTCGGCGTTCCTGCGGTAGTGGCTACACGGAGACGCCGTCGCTTGCAAACAGGCTGGATTGTCGCAGCGGTGGCAAGCGTGGCCGCCATAGTTCTTGGCTCAATGATGCTTCTTCGCCACACACCGCCGGTGAAGGTGGTGAGGTTCAACATCCCCCCGGAGGCTGGCATGCGTGCCATGCGTTGGCCAAGAATTTCGCCGGACGGTCGTACGGTCGCCTTCCTCGCTGGTGATTCGGCCGGAAAGGACATGATTTGGATTCGACCAATTGGTTCACTGACTGCTTACCCGCTACCCGGGACCGAGGGAGCCTGGCGGCCATTCTGGTCCCCGGACAGCCACTATCTGGCATTTACTGAAAGCGGCCAACTCAAGAAAGTCGCGGCCTCCGGCGGCCCGGTTCAGCTAATAGGGGAAACCAAAGGAGGCTACGACGGAACCTGGGGCGCTCGCGGCATCATCCTGTTTGACGGCGCCAACCAGGATTCGATTCGAGCCGTGCCGGTTGCAGGTGGGCCGGTAACAGGAGTCACCATGATCAACCACTCCGGTCACGAGCAGTATCACTGCTGGCCCAGTTTTCTCCCTGATGGAAATCACTTCATCTTTCTGGTTTCGACCGATAGTGCTGTCGGTGTGGCTTCACAATCATTTATCGCCAAGGTTGGGTCTCTGGACTCCAAAGAAGTAAGAACGCTTTTCCCGTCCGACTCCAGAGTGGAATATGACCGTTCCGGATATCTCCTCTATGTCTTAAATAGCATCCTGATGGCACGTCGGTTCGACGTCAATAAGCTTGAGGTCAAAGGAGAGCCGGCCCCCATCGCTGAACATCTCAGCACACAAAATGGTGCTTCGGGGTTTGGCGTCTCCGAAGACGGGCTCCTTCTCTACCAGGCCCAGGGGGGCTCGGCCGCTTCCGAACTGGTCTGGCTTGATCGGAACGGAAAGGAACTTAGCAAGGTCGCCGACCCGGCGCCGTATCGCGATATTATCTTGTCACCCGATGGCAAACGCCTGGCGTATGGTTTCCTTGATCCCCAGCTCAACACCGAAGATATCTGGGTGCGTGATTTGACCCGCAACGTGTCGTCGCGTTTGACCTTCGACCCCAAGGATGATATCGGGCCGATTTGGTCACCCGATGAGAGCAAAGTTGCTTTTTCCTCAAATCGAACCGGGCACTTTGCTCTCATGTGGAAGATGGCCAACGGGGTCGGTAGTGATGAACTCATCTATGGAGGAGATGCAGCAGTACATGTTCGGGGGCTGGACTGGTCTCGCGACGGGAAGACCATAACTCTGGAGCGGTTTTCTCAAGGACAGTTTGATGTCGGATTGCTTGATCTTGCCACACGCAAGGCGACCTGGGTACTCACTTCGCCGTTCAACGAGGCATCGCCAGTATTGTCGCCCGATGGAAAATACTTAGCTTATCAGTCCGACGAGACCGGGGCGTTCCAAGTGTATGTCCTCGAATTGGGAGGAGCGGGAGGTAAATGGCAGATATCGAACGATCCCGGCGTCTGGCCGCTCTGGCGAGCGGACGGCAAGGAACTGTTCTATGTGAGTCGAGGTACGCTTATGGCTGTTCCGATCAACACGGTGGGAAGTTTTCAAGCTGGAACACCGGTAAAGCTATTTGAAGCGAGACTGGAGACGAGCGGCATTCGTGGGCGCCGTTATGATGTCACATCGGACGGGCAGCGATTTCTACTGAATCGTCAACTTGGCGCTACTACTCAGTTTGGATTTGTGGCGGTTCAGAACTGGACGGCTGATTTGGCCAATCATTAGTTTGGCCGGGACCGGGCTTTTGTCGCTCACTTCAGCACGAGATAGATCATGAGCGCTCCGGCCACGGCGAAGCGATAATAAGCGAATCCGTTCAGAGTATGTCGCTCGAAGAAGCGCATCAAGACTCTGATAGCAAAGTAACCCACCAGGGCTGCTGAAATCGCTCCGGTGATCATAACCAGCCACTCGTGGCTGTTCATATTGGCCTTGTAGGCGTCGTGCATTTTCTTCAGGCCGGCCCCAAAAATCACCGGCATTGACAGCAGAAAGGAAAAGCGGGCAGCGGCTACTCGATCCAGCCCGCGGGCCAGCCCGGTCACGGTCGTGCTGCCGGAACGGGATACTCCGGGCAGAAGAGCCAGAACCTGGGCGCAGCCGATTAGAATGGCGCTGGTCCAGTCCAATTGCTCGAGCTTCTTCTCTTTCTTCGAATACTTCTCGGCAATCAAGAAGACAATTCCCAGAGCGGCGAGGAGTGAAGAGACCAGCCAGAGACTCCGCAACACGGTATCTGCCCACTTTTCCAACAGAAATCCGCCGATGCCGGCCGGGATGGAAGCAACGATGATATACCAGGCCATCCGCTGATCGAAATCGTTCTTCAGATTCCAATTGGCCAAACTGCGAAAGAACGCCGTCACGTATTTGACGACCTCGGGCCAGAAATAGATCAGGAGCGCCACCAGCGTGCCCAGATGAAGGGCAACATCGAACGTGAGATCATCGACAAAGTCGAATTTGAGCAGATCGTGGGCAATAACCAAATGAGCCGAGCTTGAGATTGGCCAGAATTCCGTCAGGCCCTGCACAATACCGAGGACTATGGCATACAGAAAATCAGTCATGAGAGCGGTTCCTTGTCGTTTTCGAACACTACGGCCGCCGGAAGGGCGTTATCGACCTGCCTGGTCTATGAACCAGCCGCGCCAAATTAGGGGACAGGTGCGCCGGCATCAAGCTTGAATTTTGGGCCAGGCTTTCATTTCCAGGTCCGATGGATCGGGTGCGCCTCAGTGTTGAAGACGGTCGTGTTCAAGTCCAGGGTCTCCGGCGGGGCAAACAGCAGATACAAGTATTTGAGCGTCTCGGCCAAAAAGAAGCTCTCCATCCGGTCACTCTTTTCCTTGGTGGTGACATCTTTAAGGGAGGCGTATCCGGCCTCGACCCGGCAATAGGTGACCAGGCTGTCAAAAAAGGTCTTTCCCATGTCCAGATAACGCGGGTCTTTGGTGAAGAAGTACAGATAGTATGCAGATTCGATTATTTCGGGGCGGAGCGGGTACCCCGGATAAGTGATCTTCATGGATGAGTAGTCGATTTCCTCGGGCTCAATGCCTGCTACATTCCACATCTTATAGGCGGATTCTTCCAATCTCCTGGCCCGTACCAGATCTCCAGAGAGGGCCAGCTCGGCGGGAAAGAAGGCGTCGAGCGCCCCAAAATGGGTCGCAACTCGAGTGCCGGTGAACATGTTGGCGTATCCGTACCAGAAGCCGTTCGGCGCTTCATCGGCGAGATACTTGTTGATAGCAGCAATGCTCGAATCCCACATTTTGGCGCAATCGCTATCCCCAAAGAGGCGCGAGCATTTGAGCAGATACTCATAGTAGGAATCGATTCCGCCGCTGATATGGCTGGTGGAATCGGTCCAGGTCCCGGTCTCGACATTGATCTCGGATCCGACCAGTCCGATCGGGGATCTTCGGTGGAAAAGCTCCACCAGCGCTCTCTTGGCCCGATCGTAGTAGATGGCCTTGCCGGTGAGTTTGCTTAAAGTGCCGAACTCGATAAGGAGAGTGCCGATTTCGGCCGGATTGGTGGCGGCCCCTCTGGTTTTCCCGGTCTTGAGATTGATATACATGTAGGGCATGCCGGTCGGGGAATTGAAGACCGGCAGGAGCCGGTCACCGAGGTCTGTGGCCAGATCGAGCAGCCGCTTGTCTCCACTGAGCTGATAGCTGCTCAGGAGTCCGCCCAGCATCCGGATGGTTATTTCGAAGTTTTTGACCTCGATATCCTGATTGAACGACAGGTTCTTTACGACATAATCACGGGTTGAATCAGCTTCATCCTTGAAACCGAGCAGAATGAGAGCATCGAGAGCATCGACCGGGGTCATCAGAAGGGCGCCCGCATGCCAGTCCCGAAATCCCTTCGAGAGTGGCTTGAGCTCATCGTGCCCCCAGGCGTACTTTTTGTATCCGTTCCAGGCGTGAAGGAATTCCTGGCGGACTTTTTCAGCCATGACCCCCTTGTCGACGATGGTGGGGGACGGGGAGGTCTGGCCGCTTCCCTGCTCGAAACCGAGCAGCAGGGTCGGGAGAATCAGGGCAATCGCCATCGTTTTCATTCGTTCCTCGCTAAACCGACCGGCGCCGAAGGGAGCTTTGGGGACCGTCAGCGGCGGGACGGATACTGTTTGGTGTTGTCTAATGGTTGGATGAATTCCTCCTGGAGTCAACAAATCCTTTGGCGGAGGATTACTCGGCGTCCCAATTTGCCGGGCGGCCGGGGGGACCCAACCGGCCGTCCGGGCGGTTGTATAATGGGGATGATGGACTCGCTCTATCTTTATGCGGCCTGTGCCGACAAAGGGATAAGCAGGGGTCTGGCAGGTCTTGTCACCGGCCGGCTCGAATAACCCCTAGCGGTGAAAGGTATCCGATGAGGCTCGCGTTTAAATTCACCCTGGTCTTCGTGATCGGCATGTGCCTGGTCTGGGGGGTGGCCGCTCACTTCCAGTATCAGCGTGAAATCGAGCTTTTTGAATCGGACATGCGGGCCGACGACCTGATGATCGGGATCGATCTCTCCCGGGCCGTGGCAGCGATCTGGCAGCACTCCGGACAGAAAGAGGTTCTGGATTTCATCTCCGAGGCGGCCAAACGGGATGACAGGATTGCAGTGCGATGGATCGCTTTTGACCAGATCGGCCAGCAGTCCGCTGAGCCGGGCATCACCCCTGAGCTCATTCAGAGGATGGCGTCCGGCACGGTTCCGAACTGGGCCTACGGCGGGGCGGAAAACGCCAAACGACTCTTCACCTATGTTCCGGTCGAGGTCGACGGCAAGAAGATTGGGGCGCTCGAGGTGTCTGAGTCATTGGCGGTCGAGAGCCAATATGTGCGGGCCACCCTCATCCGGACTTTGATAACGACTTTTGTCGCCAGCCTGCTGACGGTCATACTGGCTCTCTGTGTAGGCATCTCGCTGGTGGGAAGGCCGGTGCGGCGTCTGATCGAACGAGCCCGGCAGATCGCGAGCGGCGACCTGTCCGGCCGAGTCCTGATTCGTCGCTCGGACGAGCTGGGTGAGCTTGCCTCAGAAATAAATGCCATGAGCGATCAGCTTCAGAGTGCCTACCGCCGCATCACGGCGGAAGAAGAGGCGCACCAGGAATCGGTCGAGCAGCTTCGCCACGCCAACCGCCTGACCACGGTAGGGAAGTTGGCTTCTTCGATGGCCCACGAGCTGGGGACCCCCCTAAACGTGATCTCGGCCCGCGCTAAAATGATCATGGCGCACGAGGTTGAAGGGGACGGCCTGGTCGAAAGCAGCCGCACGATTTTGGATATGTCCAATAGGATGACCCAGACCATGCGCCAGGTGCTGGACCTGGCGCGGCGCAAGCCGGCCCAGGTGGTGGCGATCGATCTCTGCCAGATCATCCGACAGTCCATTTCCCTGCTCACGATGCTGGCCCGCCGACGGAAAGTCACGCTTCGGTTTGGCGGGGAAGAGGGTCCGCTGTTTTCGCCGGTCGATCCGGACCAAATCCAGCAGGTTCTTTCCAATCTGATCGTCAACGGTCTGGAGGCAATGCCCGACGGCGGGAACCTGGTAGTCAGTGTTACCCGCAAACCGGGCGCTCAGCCGTCGCAGGACGACCCGGGTTCGAGTTCATACCTGTGCATCTCAGTGCGGGACGAAGGGGAAGGAATCTCCGAAGAAAATCTCACCCGCGTCTTTAACCCGTTCTTCACGACCAAGGAACGTACCGGCGGCACCGGATTGGGACTGTCCATCTGTGCCGATATTGTGCGGGAACATGGCGGCTGGATCGATGTACAAAGTCGACCGGGTGAGGGATCAACCTTTACAGTCTTTTTGCCGGAAGGATCAAAGTTATGCGAGGCAGTGTCCTAATAGTTGATGATGATCGGGACATGTGTGAAGTGCTCGATATCGGCCTCAAGCGGCGTGAATTCAAACCTACCTGGAAGACTTCCGCCGAAGAAGCGTTCGACCTGCTCAAGGAAGAAGAGTACGATGCCGTCGTGACCGACCTCAACATGCCGGGAATCGACGGCATTCAGTTCTGCGAGCGGATCACTTCAAACCGGAGCGATATTCCGGTAGTAGTAATCACGGCCTTCGGCAGCCTGGACACGGCAGTGGCGGCGATTCGGGCCGGAGCGTACGACTTCATTACCAAACCGTTTGATACGGACGAACTCGCTTTGGCGTTAGACCGGGCCGTGCAGCACCGCCTGCTCACCGAGGAAGTGAAGCGGCTTCGGATCGCGGTCGCCGAAACGCAAAAGCCGGAAGAGATTATCGGCGACAGTCCGGCGATGCGAAAACTGTTTGATCTGATGTCCCGCCTGTCGGAAGCGGATTCATCGGTCCTGATCACGGGGGAGACCGGCACTGGTAAAGAGCTGGTAGCCCGGGCGCTGCACCGGCTCAGCAGCCGCAGCGGTGAACCGTTCGTGGCGGTCAATTGCGCAGCCATACCCGAGCCACTGCTTGAGGCGGAATTATTTGGCCGGGCCAGAGGATCGTCGACCGACAGCAAGGCGAACCAGCAGGGACTCTTCCTCCAAGCCAAGAGGGGGACACTTTTCCTCGATGAAATTGGCAGCATTCCGGCGGGGCTGCAGGCCAAGCTTCTGCGCGCCCTGCAGGAGAATCGCGTCCGGCCGGTCGGCGGAGAGAGTGAAGAACCCTTTTTCGCCCGTATCATTGCCGCCACCAATAGCGACCTTGAGACAGCGGTCGATGAAGGACGTTTCCGGAGTGATTTGTTCTTTCGCATCAACGTAATTCATGTCGAGGTTCCCCCGCTTCGCTCGCGCGGCACCGATGCCCTCCTGCTGGCCCAGCATTTTGTCGACCAGTTCGCGGCGAGGATGAACAAGCGAGTGCTGGGTCTTTCCAGCGCCACCGCCGACAAACTTCTGTCTTATTCCTGGCCCGGGAATGTCCGGGAATTGCAGAATTGCATCGAACGGGCGGTCGCCCTCACGACGTACGAGCTTCTTACGGTCGAAGATTTGCCGGAAAAGATTCGCAATTACAGCCCGTCGCATATCCTTCTGGCCAGCGACAATCCGGCGGAACTGGTATCGATGGAGGAAGTCGAGCAGCGCTACGTTTTGCGCGTACTCGATGCGGTCAGGGGAAACAAGACCATGGCGGCGCGGGTGCTGGGATTCAATCGCAAGACGCTGTATCGCAAGTTGAGCCGTTATCTGCCCGATGGGAAAGGGAAGGTTGAAAACTCCGGAGGCCGAGCTCCGGCATGAGTTGAGGATTCCCTCAGATTAAATCCGAATACCGCTTACAATTCAAAGGCCGAAACCTGGCAGGTTTCGGCCTTGCTCGTTTCAACGCGGAACTTGGCGAACGGCGATTTTCTGCGCTAATGCATCACAAATACGCCGCGCGCTTCAAGCGCCGGGATATCGGTATTCAGAGCCTGAGCCGAAAGCGGATTGTCGACAACGCTGAGAGTGTCGGTGGCGGCGAAACCGGAATTGTCTATCAACGGCGTAAGATCGCTGATCTGATTCCCTTCCAGATACACGATGTGCAGGTCATGAAGGCCGCTCAGAGCGGAAATATCGGAGATCTGGTTGTGCGCCAGGATCAGCCCTCTCAGCCCGGTCGCTCCGGCCAGCGGCGAAATATCGACCAGATCGTTCCAGGCCATCTGAAGGCTGAGCAGATGATGAAGCGAACCCAGCGGTGCCAAATCACTTACAGAGTTGTCGGCCAAGAGCATCTCGGGCAAATTGACGGCATATTGGAGGCCGGCGAGCGAACTGATTCCGGCGCTGTTGCCATCGAACGTCCCGCCTAGATTCAGCATGTCGGAGCGGTGGATCTCGGCGGTCGGTATGGAGAGCATGCCCCTTACGCGCGACTCAACCGCGAGATCGGGAAAAGTGACCACAATGTCGGTGAAACAGCATCCGACCGCACAATTGGATACTCCCGACTTGTTGCCGGCTTCATCCGCCACTTGCAGCGCGAAATAGTAGGTTGAATCCTTTTCCAGTCCCCCGATAGTCATGCTGTCGGTCTGTCCGGCCTCTCTCGGATGCGGTTCTCCGGTGATTTGATAGGCGCTGTCCCAGGTGGTTCTGTTTACCCACCGGGGGTAATACCTGAGATCATAGAGGCTGGCAGTACCGGAGTTGCTGTCATCCCCGGTAGCGGTCCAGGCGAGTGTCACGCTGCTGTCGGTGGTAAGGACAGCTCGAAGGTCAAGCACGGTGAACGGCGAGTTTCCGTCGTCGCCCGAATCGCTGCCCGATTTCGAACAGGTCATCACCAGACTGCCGAGAGCCGCCAAGAACATGAGTCCGAGAATTCCGACCAATCTTTTCATCGAATACCTCCCGCAGCTCAATCAAATTCCTCATCGTTGCGGCGGTGGTTCAGCACAAGGATCTGATTGCGGGGCGCTGCGCGCCCATAGGTCCTAAATTACGTATGCCGGCGTCGTCCGGGGATGGTTGGATGGCTTTACTTTGAGAGACGTCGACTGTGTTAATGTCGAGTATTTAATATATGATCGAACGCCGGTTGTCAAGCGAGATCGAACCGGCGGGGCCGCGGCAACCGGACGAAAAAAGTCGTGAAATTACTCGCCTAGTCGCGGCGAACAGTGTAGAGCAGATCGTAGCTGCAGGTCAGTCCATTGGTACTGTCTTTCCCATACAGGCCGGCCACGTTGTCCAGAATCATCAGGAGTTTCAACCGATCATTCTCCGCCGCGATGGACAGTGACTCGGGCGGCAAGTCTAGGTTCAGCGCGCCGGCATGATCGGACTGAAGCTGGCGCATGAATAGCCGTGGATACATCACAATGGAATCGGTCCGTTCCCCGTGGCGCATCACCACAAAAGTGAGCGTATCCATTCCTTTGCTTACGCTAAGACAGGCCTCGGAATCGGCCATAATCTCAAATGACTTCACGCCATCGTATCTTCGGTCGCGAAGGATTCTCTCGTAACCGGCGATATTGATCGCGTGAGTCCGGTCGACCTTTAGGGCCTGCCAGTGAGCATCCCCCTGCTCCCAGCGCGAGACGTACCTGACTCCCATAAATCCGGTCACGGAATCGGCCGGAATATAGTTCGAGCCATTATAAGTCGAGTCGGTTCGGAGATTCTGGGCAAACCAAGGCTGAATACGTTCATACCCGTGAAAACTCCGCAGGTATTCGACTATGGAGCTAATCTGTTTGGCATCTTCATATGGGACCGCCGAAGGGGCGTGTTGCACTTTGGCGTCCGCCAGGATTTCGTTGCGAGCGAGAATCTGCTTCAGGCGAGCTATCTGGCTGTTTTCAGAGACGGCCAGCGCGCCCCAGGGGCCGAAACTGATCGCCAGGGCGATCAGTCCCAACGAGATCGGAATGAACTTGATACTTTTCGCTTTGCTCAGATTGAAATAGAGCGCGGCCGCCGCCAGCCAGAAAACGCAGGCGAACAGAACGTACCGGCTCTCGGTGATGCCATATTGGGAGACCCGCTGCCAACCGGCCAGAAACAAGACTGGAATAAGCGGGATGATCACAATGAAGAAGAGCCGCCAGGCTTTCTTGATCCACAACTGGCCGGGCAGCTCGCGAATGGGGAAGAGCAGGAGCAGCGAGAAGAGCCCCGAGCTGCTGAAGCCAAGAATCAGGCCGCTCACCCAGCCTTTGGGCCAGTTCCATTGAATCAGGATTTTTGCGATGTAGGCGTACAGGATGACGAAATAGACAAGCACGAGCGGAAGAAGAATGTACTGACCAAAGACTTTGAGTACTTTAGGATACTCGGTTTCATGAACCAGGGCTTCGATATCTTCGGGAATGCCGGCGAGGAAGAACCAAGTGTTGAACAGTCCGGCAATCAAGACCCAGAGCTGCAAATACCTTTCGCCCTTGATATCGACTCCAAAAAGCTTATCGAGGGCGACCAGGGCGATCGCCAGTCCCGCGAATAGTACGCCGGAGAACAGGGCCGAGGTCAGGAAGCGGAAGAAGAGGATCCGGTTGTACTGCCAGAATCCGTTCAATCGTCCACAGCTCAGAAACGGCGCGATGGCTGCAAACAGGTGGGTGGCGATCAGGAGCATCTGGAAGCGAATCATGTGACTTAGTGGGGAGTTGAGGAGATTACCCGGGATGGTCCAGCCATAGAGTATGACGGCCAAGACTCCGGCTCCTTGAATCAACCATTTCAGCCTGTTCTTCTCGGCCAAAACGGCTAGCGCGAACAACAGGGAGATCCCCAGGCCGGCCGCCATCATGACTCCGAATAGCGATGATGACAGATTGTGGTTGTCGCGGGCAATCAGAATTATGGCGGCGATTGTTCCCGCCGCGGCGACGAGCAGAACAATCGGAAATCGTCTAAAGGTTGTGATTGCTTCCCGGTACACTTGCTCTATCGAGGGGAGTTTCATGATCGTGCTCCTGCTAGGAGGCGTTTGACTGATCCGGTTACAGTTCATTGGGTCCGGTCCCGGATTTTAAGGTAGAGGGTCGGTAGGGGTGGGGCAACCGTTTGTCACGGTCAACTTCGCCCAACCGGTCCGCGATACGGCTGAGTCGGAAAGAAAAAGAAGCGGCCCGGAAAGGCTCCGGGCCGCACAAGATAATACGAGATTTGAACCTACGCCTTTTTGGTATACTTGGCCGTGGCCCAGACCATCCAGGTCTTGCCGCCATCCATCGACATCTCCCCCTTCCAGTCGAAACTGGTCGCGGTCCGATTGCTGATGGTGATCCGGTCATCGTAAGTCTGCCCCATGTTCATTTCCTTACCTTCGAACACCTGGCCTTTATCGCTCATGGTCCCGGTGTAGAGGGAAATTCGGCCGGCCATGTTGTCGATCCAGGACAACTGCCACTTCTTGGTCTCCCGATCGTAGCACATAAAGGAGAGGCCGATAAACTTCATTCCCATCATTTGCTGCTGGGTGGTCATGCTCAGCGCCGCACCTTCGACCGCATAGGCGTAGCTGGCCGTTCCGTCGGACGACATCCAGTTGGTGTCTTTGGGGTCCATCTTCATTTTCATCGAGAAGGTCCAGTCACCCACCAAACCGGCCAACTGCTTCATTTCTTCAGGCGGCCCCATAGGCGGCATCCCCTGGGGGGCATCCTTCGCCTTGGTGTCCTGGGCAAAGCTCGGCACACACAGCGCCAGCAGCGCCACTACAACCAGCAGCACAGCATACTTCTTGTTCATCCGATTCCTCCTTGGCAGAATGTTTTGTCCCGTTAAGACAATATTGCGGCCGGAAAAACAGCCCTTCTTCCGGCCGTTTGATTTCTCAAGCTAAGCAAACATGGATGTCAGGATTTGTCAATCACCTACTGCTGGTAGACCAGGATTTCGAAATCCTTGACCACCGTCGAGCCGCTGTCGCTGGCGGGCCTCACCGCCAGATAGAGTCGGTGGGTCCGCTCGTCGAGCGCCACCGTACGAGCCCTGGGCACAGTGGTTACATTTCCAACCACCGAATATTTATCCGGGCTTTCCTGGGCGATCACGGTCAGCGTGCCAATCCCGTTGGAGCTGTAGACCAGTCGATTTTCGGGATCGAAAGCGGCGCCGTCGACCCCCTTGCCGATCGGCAGGGTCGCAATCAGTTTTCCGTTTTCAGCATTGACTACCGCCAGCATCTCATTTCCGCCGCCGATAAAGAGTCGGCGATTCTTGCGATCTATGGCCATCGCCGAGGGTTCTTCGAGCGGCGCCAGCGACCAGGTGGAGAGAACTTTCATTTCCTTTGGATCGATCGCGCACAGCAGGCTCTTGTCCTCGATGTTGACATACACCCGGCCGGCCTGGTCCGACTCCGCAAACTCCGGCTTTCCGGGAAGCGGAATAGTACCAACAATTTTCATTTGCTTTGCATCGATGACTGTCGAGTTTGAGCTGCGACCGTTAAACGTGAATACGTACTTCGAATACGGGTCATAGAGAATGAGATCAGGATTTTGACCTGTTCCCGTGATCGTGAGTATTGTGCTGTCATTCTTCATGTCAAACACAGTAACTGAAGAATCACCGCCATTGCTGATGAATCCGCGCCCGAATTCCGGCGCCAGAGCAATGCCGTGCACACGGGGAGTATTGAGGATCGCCTTTATGACCTTGTTCTGATCGAGATCAACAACCGGTACACTCGTTCCGTGCGAAACATAAAGTCGGTGGTACGAGGTGTCGACCGCCAGACAATCCCAGCCCCCCTCACCGCCGATCGTTATGGTCCCGGCCGCTGTGGGGAGTTTGGACTGAGCCGCCGCTAGGCCAGCCAGGCATAGGCTCACCACTATCGTGAAAAGCAGTAAAAGGGAAATTCTCGTTCTCATGGAGCACACTCCGCTGATTAATTATTTCACGCCTAATTTATGTGGGCAATCTATGACAGCGGCGACCAAATCTCCGGGTCGAGGCTGTCGGGCAGTGCCTGAAGACAGGCACACAAAGGTACATTTAGTCCAGGATCAAAGCAACTTCTTTTCTGGCCGGTCGGTGAGTCCGGCGCCGGTCGCCTAGTCACTATTCCGGGTGCAAAGGAATGTACCGAACGCTCTCAATACACCTGGTACACGGCGTTCTGAGGATCATCAAACACTTTCACGTACGTGCGGTCATACGCTGGTGGGTTCAGATCCGGGGCCGGGAGATACATCTTGTGCAGGACGACGTACTTTACTCTGGCGTCCGTCAGCTGTTGCTTTTGAATAAGCAGGTCATTCAGTTCGAGCCGGTCGATCAGCGTGCGCTCCAGTTTTCGTGAAATCCAGCCCTGGACGATTGGAATCCCATGAAGGCTTTGATACATCATGTATCGTTCGACCGGAACGTACCCCGAGGGAAGATCCAGAATCCCGTACCGTTCTCCCGTGAACGGCATGACACTGTAGCAGGGAGGAAGATCGACCGGGGTCATTTGGCCGAATCTTGCGGAATAGTCGGCGACCAATATGACTGAGAGAAAGCCCACCACGACCACTCTAAATCCGGGACGCCGGAGTCGATTCCACAGTTCGCGCAGGGCCACGGCCACGATCACACTCCAAAACAGGTAGACAAACACCATGTTGCGCGAGGGAGCGCGGCTGTTGGAGAGGATCGGCAGGATGGGGAGAATCCGGCCCGGCACAATGGCCGGGACAAACATGCCGAAGAAGTGCGGCTGGGCGCCGAAAGACATCAACAGGAACGAGACCATTCCCAGGAGAAGCGCCGCAATTTCGGTCAGCACGCGCTTCAACGTGAGCCCGACCAGCAAGAGCGCAGCGATTCCCAGATAGCCGGTGTTTTCCCACGACCAACCGGTGTAGCTCTGGTTGATTTCTTTCACCACGTTGAGTCCGCCCAAAAGATGCATCGGATTGGGAATGAGAATCCCCATTACATCGATAACGAACTTATTGTGACCGCCGGCATCGGCCCCGGTGTTGGCTACCGCCAGGCCGGTCATTGGAATCAGCCAGGGAGACAGTATGACAACGGTGACGGCTCCGACGAGAGCCGACTTGGTCAGAACATCGCCAAGCACCCATTGCCGCCGTTTGACCGCCAGATACAGATAGCAGAAGAACATAAACCAGATGCAATAGATGCCGTAGTTCCAGTCCACCATCGTGTTCAGCAGGAAAAACAGCGCAGCCCAGAGAATGGCCCAATGGGATTCCTTCCGAAGGGCTTTGATAAAATAGAGCGCGAAGAGCGGGAGGAACTGAATCGTGGCGATATTGAGATGATGTTGCGCCCGTTCGAAATGGGCCGGATTAAAGGCAAACAGGAACCCGGCCAAAAGGGCCAGCCAGTGGTTTTTCAGAAGATAGCGGGCGAACAGATACCCGCCGATTCCGGCCAGCGGGAAGCCGTGCAGGATGAGGAGATTGTAACTCGTTACGGCTCCAAAAAGTTGTGTCAGGCCGGAAAAGAGCAGCACGCAGTAAAACGACCAGGCGTGAAAATAAGTCGCGGCTCCTTCGGGATAGCAAATATCCCGGACAAAAGAGAGTCCCTGCCCCCCGTGAAAAATGTGAGCTTTGGCATAGCTGAGAGTCCAGAGGCAGGCCATGTTGTCTTCCGGAGCGCCGATCATGGCATGGCCAAAAGTCGCAAACGAGGGATAGTAAAAGAGAATTGTCAGCAGGGTGTAGAGAGACCCCGCGATAACGGCTCCGGTTACGGTTGGGGGACCGGAGTCCGTTCGAAACTCGGTTTCACCCCCTTTTAGCCCCATCAGCGACGTATAGAATTTGTAGATGAGAAAAATGATCAGGAGAGAGAGAGGAATCCCCAGCACCACGTTTCCCCAGATTCGGGCCGCGGACTCGCGGGTATATTGTTCAAGGCTGGTGTTCGGGTTGTGGTCGATCGTGATGATCCCGGCGATTTTCCCACCATCGTAAACGAATTTGACAATCTGTCCGCCCCACAGGAGATAACCGATTGCCACTACCAGGGAAAGCGCGAGCGCTCCGGCAATGATGCGCAGGAATAATCGATTAACGAATTGGCTGTCCGGCACGGGATCCTTTATTATGAATTGGTTGATGACCGCTCCGGCCATCGCGCTCGAATCTAGGCGTTGGGCCGTCCCTTGTCAACCGAAGCAAGGCCTTGCCGACAAAGCGCTTGCGCAGGTCTCGCACGACCCTTTTCTTCGGTGACACCCAGAGCGCGAAATAGAAGCATGCGGTCGATAAGATTCAGCGCCGAAAGTCCGGAGTTAGTGTGTCCCAGAGGCCAGATGAAATAATCGAAATTCCCGCTGAGAAGGAGCGGTCCGGACTCAGAGACAACGGAGACTCCAAGCGGCTTTCGAAAGTATCCTGGGGATTGGCGATCGTATTTGTTCTTCTCTTTCCCCTGGCGTTCTTCAATCACGCGATCTTTATCGATGAAGGCTGGCTGGGGCAGCAGGTCTATTCATTGCTTTCTCACGGCACCGTAACCTCCGATCTATTTCGTGATGCCGCGCCTCTCAATGGTAACATCGTTATCTATCACAAGCTGCTCATCTGGTTCGGCCTGGCGCTAAGCCGGTTGTTCGGCTGGGGACTCTATTCACTTCGCGCGGTCTCACTCGTAAGCGGGCTGGCTCTTCTGATGCTGCTTGGACTGCCCCGTGCGTCGTTCAAGGCTAGTCATTCTGGTCTGCTTGCGGCAGTCTTTCTGGCATTCACGCCGCTCTTTTTCAAGCAGATGATAATTTTCCGGCCTGAGATGCTGCTCACGATGCTTGGATTTGCCAGCTTCCTTCTGTTGGAACGCGGTCTCAACAAGCCTCTTCCATTATTGATTCCACTGTCGGGGCTTCTTGCCGGACTCTCCGGGTCAGCCCATGCCGCCGGATTGGCTTTCGCCGTGGCCGGCGGGGTGGTGCTGTTGGCTCATCGGCAGTATCGCGGGCTGATCTGGTATGCCGGGTGTGCCGCCCTGGCGTTTTTCCCCTATATCTCCGGCTGGTTCACCGACCACGAGCAGTTTATCGCGCAAGTCTTCCATAACAAGTTGACGGAGGCGAATCTCTCGCTTCCGTGGTGGCGTCCCTTGCTTGACCTTGTCGATGAGCACAAACGCTGGTTTCGTACCCCGGATGTGATCGGCCTCTCGGTCTTGTTTGTTCTGGCCGCGGTGCAACTGACCTGGGAGCAAATTCGCCGGAACCGGGTATTCTGGACATACCTGGTTGTGCTGGCGGTGCTGATAGCGGCCGCCCCGCTCCCCAAGATGATCGTGCGGTATATTTTGCCCGTGACTCCCTTTTTCGCGGTGGTCATCGCCAACGTCTGGCGACAGCAAATCCGCCACACGGATCCGTTTCGGCGCTTCATCCGGCTGGTGTTCGTGCTCTGGTCGGTTGTGTTCTTCGTGTATGGAGCCGCGACCTTAGGAAAAGACGCACTCTGGCAGCGCAATCATGAGCTCGCCGACAACCACCGGCTGGCTCAAATGATGCCTTCGGGGTCGCTGGTTTTGGCGCCGTTCAGCTTTGTCTTTCCGGAGCAGCCGAATTACACGATCCAGAGCTACTTTGGCGCCCGCTACGCAGCCGATGGGAATCGGTCGGCCGATTTCCTCGATCGTTACGCCGACAGCCTGAAAGTCCATTTCATGATTCTTTCGCCCGAAGAACTATCGGACTGGAAATTGGATACCCTGAATCTGGCGCAATCGTTCAGGCTCTACACTCCGGTGAAAGAGGGAGTCCCCAAAGGGCGATGGCTGCTCGCGCGGAATGGGCGATGAATCCGCTCAGTGTGTGCTTTTTCCTCCGGTCATGACTCGTCCGGGGATCTCGATTCTCCGTCATGGGGAACGAAATTTCGCGTTTTTCGGTTGAGCTTGAAATGGCCCTTTAGTATTCTCTCATAACGGAGACTGACGATTTTGAACCGAAGTATATTACTCATAGTTGCCGTTACGTTGGTTGGCGGCCCGACCGGCGAAGCGGACGGGCAGAGTGAGACTTCCATCCGGAGCGGGCGGGTCAGTCAGATCACCGAGCTTTCGAGTCAGGGGCAGTTCGCCGCCGCTCTCGACAGCTCTCGCGCGATCGTTCGAGCTGAACCGGAGAATCCGGTGGGGTACTTCCTGCTGGCGACCACCTACTACACGATCAATAACCAGTTTCGCAATGATCACTACGCCGATTCGGTGAGCGTCTGTGTCGATACCGCCATTGCGCTGGCCAAAAAGCGGACCGATAATGGCCAGAGCAAGGCTGAATGGTATTTCGTGCTGGGATCAAGTTTCGGGTGCCGCGCCCTGTTTCGTTCTCTTCACGGTGGGTGGTGGGGCGCCTTCCGCGACGGTCACAACAGTTGTGTGAATCTGGAAAAAGCGTACGATCAGGATTCAACCTTCTCTGATGCGCTCTCGGGGGTGGGAGCTTATCATTATTGGAAATCGGCCAAGGCCAAGATTTTGACGTTCCTGCCCTTTGTTTCCGACAAGCGTGACCAGGGGATCACCGAAATCAGACGGGCCGTAGCCGGGCACGGACCGATGTCGGCCAACGCCCAGCGGTCATTGCTTCCCATTTACTACGAGCAGAAGCAGTACGATGCGGCGGTGACCCTGGCTGATTCATTGGCATCACGGAAACTGCTTGATCCGAACAGCCGGCTTCACCTCGCCCGGTCACTTATCGCTCTGAAACGATGGGATTTGGCATTGCAGGCCCTCGACCAGGTGCTCTCGGATTGGAAGAAGTCTCCCTACTATGATCCGTGTGCCGAATCCGAGGCTCTGTATCTTAAAGCCAAAGTCTTCACGGAGCGCGGCGAGACTGAATCGGCCCGCAAGTGTTTGGATCAGATAATGTCGGCCAAGGGAACCTGCGGCGACAACCAGTACTACCAGCAATCACTCTCCTCGGCCAACGAGCTTTCGCGTTAGCCCGGCGCCGGCCTCACTATATCCCGGTCAAAAAAAAGAGCAGGTCGTGTTGACCTGCTCCCGATTGTGAATCTGTTGTTTGGTTATTTCAACAGAAGCATCTTTCTGGTGTTGGTATAGCTGCCGGCTGAAATCCGGTAGAAGTAGACGCCCGAGGCCAGGGTCTGGCCGTGCGAGTCGGTACCATCCCACAGAGCGACATAACGTCCGGCCGGTTTCTCGGTGTTGACCAGCACGGTAACGCGATGTCCCAGCAGATCGTAGATAGCCAGTTCCACATGGCTGGCTTTCGGCAGATCATAATTGATCTGCGTGCTGGGGTTAAACGGATTGGGATAGTTCTGCCCGAGAGCGAATACTTTCGGCAGCGATCCATCGGCGTTCCGATCCTTGACATCAGAAACCACCGAGTACTCAATATTGACAGTCTTGACGCTGTCAGGAGCATTGGCGATCGTCACCTGCGGCGCGGTGGGCAAAGTACGACCCGGCACAGAGGGGGGATCGATGGTCCAGTTGCCGTCGCAGAGGTCCATGGCGTAAGTACCGTTGGCCGGATTGACCGAGGCCGATCTGGCATAGCCGCTGTTTCCCGTGGCCGTATGAGCAAGCACCATGAGCCCATTGGGAAGGGGAAGAGTCACGTTGGTCAGCGTGCCGGAGACGTGGCAATGGGCGCGATTGATTCGGATGCCGAAGCCGCCGGTAGTATCATGAGTGATATGCACGTTCACCGCCTGGGGAGGGGAGATCAGATACCCATTGGCAATGGTGTTCAGCGTGAAGGTGCCGGTATCTCCGTAGATAGTGAAGATTCCATTGTTATCGCAATATGTGGCGTAGTTGGTACTCGGCGCCTTCCACAGGCTTACCAGCACGCTGTCCCACGGGACCGAGCCGTCGGCAGGGTCGCACTTGATCGTGTCCCGGACCATCTTGCCGGAAATGAAGTTGATCTTCGCGGTGTCGCCGGGATGAAGGTTGAACTGCTGGTTTCCTTCCATTACGAATCCGGCCGGTATTTGATAGACCGAGTCCCAGGTTATGACACTGACGCTCCATCCGGAATCAAACACCTTGGCGATATGAAGGGGAACGACATTCAGGGCCCCGGTGTCGGAAAGAGCGGTGGTGAAGTAACTCGGGTTATTCAGCGAACCCTGCAGCATGTATTTATGCGCGGGGTGTCCACCGTTCTCCGTTACTTTGGCATAGAACACGGTATCCGTCTGGGGGCAGACAAAATCGTGCCGAATGTTGTGGAGAGTATCGTTGCGGAAGCCCCACATCGCCGGGGCGAGGTAATTCGGGACCAGCGCATCCTGATTGACCTGAATATACCACTGACCGAGCTCACCGGTCGCATACGGAATCGAAAACGTTCCGGTGTTCGTGTTGACATCCTTGTTGCCGCCGGTGCCGTTATTGCAATTGATTCGAAGCGGGATTTTGATCAGAGAATCATTCTGGTCCTTAATTTCTCCCCAGACGCTGTCGGACGGGGCGGTGTAAACGAAGATGATGCTGTCGCGATGTCCCGTGACGCTGTCGATGATCGGCTGCGGCGAGACGAATCCAGGCACATCCGGAGGTTTGATCTGAAATTCCTGGCCGGTGGCCAGAGCCGCGATGTTGATCGTGAACTTGCCGCTGTCATCGGTGATGGCGCTCCAAATCTGGTCCATGCTCTGCGGCTGCGCTTCGACCCAATGGTTCTGGAGCAGGGCTTCCGGTCCGGCGTGGCCGGGAATGGCAAGCCAGCCATGGAAACTGTTCGGCGGCGACGGCAGAGCCGTGACTTGGACCGCTTTCTGAGCCGTGGAATGGTCCGCGAAGGTCACTCTAAAGATATAGTGCCCCGGGGCCACGCCCATCACGAACTGCGGAACCATGTAGAGGCCGTCGGGCGTAGGGTTATTATCCGGAAGTCCGTTTTGTCCGGAAACGTCGCCGTCGGCTGCCGTATAGGATGTTACCAGCAGATCGCCGGGGTCATCCACAACGGAGTTGTCATTGATGTCGTACCAGATTTCCCAGGTCATGGTCGCGCCGGTGTCACAGGTGGCTCCCCAGGAGACGGTATCACCTGATACCATGGTAGTCTTGCTGGTGTCGTTGTTGACGGAGATGAACACGAAATTCGCCGCGGCGAACGCTGTCTGGACACTGAGAACGACAAACAGCGCCAGGCCGAGAGCTGCGATCAGCCCCAGCTGTTTGGCACTGAGGTTTCTCTTGCTGCCTTTCATACTTTCCTCTCAAAACACTTGGTTTACGCGTGTATTGTTTGGCCGAACAAGCGTTCGAGACATCCCCTGAGCCTATTGGCTGTGTGTGAAATTGCCCCGGCGACTTTGTCGGACTATTCCTCTATGGGCAATTATCGGCAATCTGGTCGAAATTGTTAGCTTTAACACACCTGCCGTTTGCGTTTTATCGGCGGGTCTGTGCGGCCACACGCGCCCATGGCGTTCGGGCGCACCGTCGAAAACTGTTGACCCGAACGGCAAAAAGTGTGAGGTTATCACCCTTCCTGCGGCCTGGCAACCGACAGTGCGAAAAACCAAGGCCGGCAGGGGAAATTAGCGCTATGACGGAACAACCGGTACTCAAAATCAGCGGACTGACGAAGGAATACAGCCAGATCAAGGCGGTTGATAAGCTGTCATTTGCGGTCAATTCAGGGGAGATCATCGGTCTCCTCGGGCCCAACGGGGCCGGCAAGTCCACCACGATCAATATGATGCTGGGGATCCTCAAGCCGACTTCCGGCACGATCGAAATCTTCGGGAAAGACATGGCATCGCATCGCTCCGCGATCAGCAGAAACACCAATTTTGCCGCGGTCTACGCCCACATGCCGCTTAATTTGAGTGTCCGGCAGAATCTTCGGATTTTCGGCCTCTTATATGGAGTGAAGCATTTGAGCGCACGGATCGAAGGGCTGCTCAGTGAATTTGATCTGGTGAAATTCGCCGACACCAAAGCTGGCTGGCTCTCCTCCGGAGAATTGAGCCGGCTCAGCCTGGCCAAGGCGGTCATCAACAACCCCAGGTTGCTCTTGTTGGATGAACCGACCGCTTCGCTCGATCCCAGTGTCGCCAAACAGGTGCGGGGAATGATCCGCGAATATGTCGACAAAACTCAAACGGCCGTCGTCTGGACCTCGCACAATATGCGCGAAATCGAGGCCGTCTGCGATCATGTCATGTTTCTGTCGCACGGAAGTATTCTGCTGTCCGGAAACCCCCGGACCCTGGCCGCCGAGTACGGCAAGAATGATCTGGAAGAGCTTTTTATCGCGGTCGCGCGCGAACCGCTCTCGCTGAAAGAGTAACGGATGAGTCTGACCCGAACCTACGCCATCTTCCTCCGGCAATTCTACTTGTTCCGGAGCAACCCGACCCGACTGTTCAGCATCTTTCTCTGGCTGGTCATTGATATTATCCAGTGGGGATTTATCAGTCGATATCTCGGCTCATTCGGTGCCGCTACTTTCACGTTCCAAACGGTCATTCTCGGGGCGATCGTCCTCTGGGGATTCGGGACCCGCATTCAGCAGGGGGTGATGATGAGCTTTCTGGAAGATGTCTGGAGCCAGAACTTTGTGAACTACTTCGCTTCTCCGCTGAAGATCGTTGAGTACCTGAGCGGCCTGGTGTTTAGCAGCTTCACGACCGGGCTGACCGGTTTCTTCCTGGTGGTGGCGATTGCCGGGGCCGCCTTCGGTTACGATATGTTCAAGATTGGCTTGCTTCTGATCCCGTTCATGGGAGTGCTGTTTGTCTTTGGAATTTCGATGGGGATATTTGTATCGGGCGTGATCTTCCGGCTTGGTCCAACCGCCGAATGGCTCGGCTGGCCGATTCCGCTCGTGCTTTCTGTTTTCGCGGGAGTCTACTATCCGATCGCCACGCTCCCGGTCCCGCTTCAATATATCGCGCGACTCGTTCCCGCTTCCTATGTCTTTGAGAGCCTGAGGAGTATCCTGACCACTCACACCGTAACGGCGGCGGTCGGCCTGAATTTGCTGACCGGCGCGCTGATCGCCTTCGTCTACCTCGGCTTGGCCTACGCCTTCTTCATCATGATCTACCGTCACAACCTGAAGAACGGGTCGATCGCACAGTTCAGCGCTGAAGGATTATAAGAGGGGCAGGCCGGGCCTGCCCTTTTCTCTTCGCGCGAAAGGAGGCTATTTCAAAAGCAGCATCTTGCGCGATTCGACCTTTCCGGCCACCTGCAATCGGTAGAAATAGACGCCGGTTGCGACTCCCCGCCCGGCCTTGTCCAGCCCATTCCATTCGGTGCGGTAATGACCGGCTGGCTTGATGTCGTTGACCAGTGTCCGAATCTTTTGTCCCAAAGCATTAAATATCTCAATTTCGACATGGGACCGGCGGGGGAGAGTGTATTCGATCGTCGTGCTGGGATTGAACGGATTAGGGTAGTTTTGTCCGATCGAAAACGAGCCGGGTCGAAGCGGATCTTTCGGGTCCCCGGCATCCAGGACGGCCGTCAATAGGACGGAAACATTGTTGCCGTTCTGGTTGGCCACCACGACATCCGGCTTACCGTCGCTGTTCAAAAGGGCACAGCAAACCGACATGGCGCCGCTCCCGACAGGATAGTCGTCCTTGGGCTGGAGCGTCCCGTCGCCGTTGTTCATGAAGATGGACACGGTTGACGAAGAGTAGTTGCTGACAGCCAAATCCTTGTCCGAATCACCGTCGAGGTCAATAGCAGACACCGAGGTCGGCGCATTGCCGGCAACGTAATCGACCCTGGTTGCGAACGTGCCATCGCCGTTGTTTTTGAAAACGGACAAGGTGCTGGCCGCATAATTGGCAACAGCGAGGTCGATGTCGGCATCGCCGTCCAAATCGGCTCCGGTGACGGCGCGTGCCGCAGTTCCGGTCGGATAGTCAACTTTGGCCTGAAAGGTCCCGTCCCCGTTGTTCTTCAGGACGGAGAGATTGCTCGGCGTACCGCTGCCGACTACGGCAATATCAGCATCGGCGTCACCGTCGAGATCCGCCAGGTAGACCGAGCGAGGGGCGCCGGTGGAGGTATAATCGGTCTTCGCCAGGAAAGTGCCGTCGCCGTTATTCTTGAGCACGGAAACGCTCGAGGAGGTGTAATTGGCCACCGCCAGATCAATGTCATGATCGCCGTCCAGGTCGGCGCCGTAGACCGAACGAGCCCCAGCCCCGGTCGTGTAGTTTGCGGCCGCCTGAAAGGTTCCGTCCCCGTTGTTCAGCAGAATCGAGACTGTGCTCCCCCCGGCGTTCGCTACCGCCAGATCGTAGTCGCCGTCGCCATCCAGGTCGGCCGCGAACAGTCCGGTCGGAAGTGACCCTACCGGGTAGTCAACTTTGGACAGAAAAGTTCCGTCCCCGTTGTTTTCCAGGATGGAAACAGACCCGCTGGTGGCGTAGTTTGCCACCGCCACGTCCTGATCAAGATCTCCGTCAAAATCCGCGCAGACCACACAGTAGGCGCCGGTGCCGGTTGGGTAGTCAACTTTTGGATTAAACAGTTGGGCGTAGGTCGCGCCGGCACAAAGCCAGAGTGACACGACCGTGAGCGCTAAGAAGGCTTTTCTCCGCGACGACATTGGTACCTCCCGGAAATGGGTTGAGCTATGGGCACAATTGTGAAACAGGACCATCAGTCTCGTCTCAAGTGTGAGCTAGTCGAGTTCGACCGCTCTTTGATTTCTCTTCAGATGATGTGCTAAGCGTGGAGTCGCTATGATTAATATAGACTAAACAGGCTATTTGTCAAACAGAAGGGGAATCAGGACTGGGATGGCCGGAATTCGCCCGCGGCTACGATGTCGGCGTGGGAATTCGACGGCGGTGAGCCGGTCGGCGGTGGTACAGTGCGGTCACTGGAAGAGGCCGAAGGAATTTGTGAGCGTCAGGTAGAGCCCGATCAGGACAAAAAGCGCCCCGGCGATCTTTCGCATCCAGAGTTCGATCTGGGTGATTCGCCGAAAGGCCCGCGCTACGGCATGGGCGCTGAAAGCGATCAAAAGGCCGAATCCAATCACCGGTAACCCGGTGCCTATTCCAAATAAGGTAGGCAGGAGCAGATACGACTTGTGGTGCACGGTCAGCGGAATGAGACTTCCGAAGAACAGGGCCGCCGAGACCGGGCAGAAAGACAAGGCAAAGAGACTGCCTAGAAGGCTGGCTCCCCAGCCGCTCCCCTGGCTTACTTTGTCCTGAAGACCAGCTGAGGCGGAAAAGCTCGGGATTCGGAGCGGCAACCAGCCAAGCAGAATGGTCCCGACCACGATCAAGAGCGGGCCAAGCAGCATGGTCATATACTTTTGCAGAAAATTCGAGACGCCGGGAATAGTCAGCACTCCCAGCGCGATAATGATTCCGAGGAGCACGTAGGTGAGGAGCCGTCCGAGCACATAGAACAGGCTGGCCCACAAGGCGGCGCCGGTTTTTTCGACGCGCTTGCCTATGAACGAAATCGCCGCAATGTTCGTCGCCAGGGGACAGGGGCTGATCGAGGTCATAATCCCCAGCCAGAGGGCAGTGAGGGAGGCCGAAAAGAGGCTTTCCATGGATAATTACTTGGCCGGATCGAGAAAGTCCCGCACCTCGTCCTGAATGTAGGCATGGAATTTGGCCCGATCACCGAGAAGCTCCCAGACTTTTTCGAGGTTTTTCCAGCGGGCTTGTTGGCCGTCGTGCAGATCCGACAATACCACCGATTTGGTAAACAACTGATAATCCTGAAGGAAATGCTCGTTCTGTGATGAATCGGTGTTGATGACTTGCCACTCCAGCCGCCCGGAGTTGAGGGCGTCGGTGAAGGCGCTGTCAATCGCCTCCTTGGTATAGGCTTCAATTTTACGGCAGGAAACGCACCGGACATTGCCATGGAAATAATAGGCTATCAGACGGTGGTTAGCCGGAGCAACGGTACGAACGGAGTCGCCTGACTTTTCGGCGGATGATTTCTGCTCGGATGAAGGTCGAGGCTCGCCCGCGAAGACGGCCAGTGCGGCCAGACTCAGAGTTAGGATCAGGGCGCCGAGCACGCGGGCCCACGGAGTGTTATGCATTTTCATTCGTCCTCCTGCATGGTATAGCTACTTGGTGAGAATTTTCTTCAGTTCTTCTACTGAGGGGACCTTGCCCGAAAACTTCACTACGCCATCGACGACCAGAGCGGGCGTTGCCATAACGCCGTACTTCATGATCGTGGCGATATCCTCTACTTTTTCCACATCGGCATCCAATTCGGACTGAATCACCGCGGTCTGCGCGTTGCTGTAGAGTTGTTTGCACCGGGCGCAGCCGGTCCCAAGTATTTGAATATTCATATTCCCGTCTTTCCGACCTGTAACTTCACAGGATCGCGTTAAAGAGGTAGCCGACGCCGACAATGGCGACCGCCACGATTCCAAAAAAAGTCAAAAGCAGTCTCATTTTGAGAACATTCTTCAAGATGACCGCCTCCGGCAGCGAAAGGGCTGTCACCGCCATCATGAAGGCCAGGACCGTGCCGATGGCCATCCCTTTCTCCATGAGGGCATGGACAATCGGGATGACTCCGGCGGCGTTGCTGTAGAGCGGCACGCCGATCAAAACCGCCACCGGCACTCCGAGCGGATTGGCTGGTCCGGCATACTTGAGTAAGAAGCCTTCAGGCGCGTACCCGTGGATGAACCCGCCGATGCCAACCCCGATGAGCACATAGGGCCATATTTTCTTGAGCAGGCCGCCCGTGTACCCTTTGGCGTAGACGATCCGTTCGGGCCACGACCATACATGATCGGCGCCGGCCCCTACCTTCATCGTGTACACGTAGTCCTGAACGAACCGCTCCATCTTCAACTTGCCGATGACAATCCCCGAAGCGATGGCCACCCCTACCCCTGTGACGATGTACAGCACGGCGATTTTCCAGCCGAACAGCCCCCAAAGCATAATCAGGGCCACTTCGTTGACCATCGGGGAGGAGACCAGGAAAGAAAAAGTCACCCCCAGCGGCACGCCGGACTCCACAAAACCGATGAACAGGGGAACGGCCGAGCAGGAGCAAAACGGGGTGACAATCCCCAGCAGTGCCGCCAATACGTTTCCGACATACTCGGTCCTGTGGGACAGGAGTTTTCGGGTCCGTTCCGGCGTAAACTGGGAACGAATAACGGCTACCACAAAGATGATGACGGTGAGCAGCAGGAAGATCTTTAGTGTATCGTACACGAAGAAGTCAAGCGCGTCCCCCAGGTGCGAACCCGGAGTGAGCCCCAGAAGGGTGAACACGACATAATCGGCGAATAATCTCAGCATAACAGCGGCTTCACGGTTTCAATGGCCATTTGGCCAAACAGCCAAATATGGACCCAAAAAAACTACTTTCGATCCAGATGGATCAACTGTTCCCGGGCCGAGCGTTTCAGAACCTGCTCGACACATCCGAAGAAATTCAGAATGCACGGGACTTTGAGAGAATACCAGACCTGCAGCCCCCGCTTCTCGTCCTCGACTATCCCCGCCGCTTTAAGGATCGAGAGGTGTTTGGAGACGGTGGAAGTATCGGCGCCGACCATCTCGGTCAGTTCGCAGACACAGCGGCTCTTCCGCGACAACTCGTCGACGATAAAGAGACGGGTCGGGTGCGCCATGGCCTTGATGATCCGGGCTTTGGCTTCAAGCTGGAGTTTCTTTCTTTCGTCCATGGTCTCTCTAGGTATATCGGCACTACTGTTTGGCAAAATAACCAAATAGTCCGAGATGTCAAGCCAAACCTCCGAGACTCATCCGCCCTCATTCTCAAGAGACGCAACTCGTTGGCCAAACGGGGGATAGGTTGCGGCGTTCTAAGGCCAGGGAAGGAGACAGCTTCTCAAAACTCCACGGCCGGCCGATAGCATTACTAAAAGAGACTCACCATGGACAGCTTAATCAAAACTAATCCAATCGACCAGTCGATGTCTGAATGCCCGGCTGGCGAGAGTTCAATCAGCGACCTTTTGAAGCTCTTGAAGCGAAATCAGCAAAGGGGCAGCAAACCAAGGTGTCACCTCTTCACCGATGGTCAGTCGAGCGAGGTCGCGGCGCGGCTGACCGATTTGATGGGGGATCACGGCTCGGTTGGGAAAGGTGATTTCTGGATGCCGGGCGGATTCAAAGCGCTTGATGAAGCGCAACTGGACAAGGCGACGAGGTTGATACCGGACCGTTCCAGGCGCGAGGCGCTCAGGAACTGGTGGCTGTCCGAAGCCGGTTCAAAAACTGGCACACCGAACTGGGACATTGCGAGCAGTTGTACGATCGAAGGCAAGCCGGGTTTGCTGTTGGTCGAGGCCAAGGCCCACGGCGAAGAGCTGAAGGAAGACGATCGTTGTGGAGCCCGAAGCGAGAAGAATCGCGTTCGGATTGGTGAAGCCATCGGCGAGGCCAATCGGTCACTTAACGAGCTCGTGCCAGGGTGGCACCTATCCCACGAAAGTCATTACCAGCTTAGCAATCGGTTTGCGTGGAGTTGGAAGCTGGCCAGCCTGGAGGTCCCGGTGGTGCTGGTGTATCTCGGTTTTCTGAACGCGCTCGAAATGGGAGATTCGTTTGACAATGCGCAATCGTGGCGAACCAAGGTTCAGCGATACTCGGAAGGGATCGTGCCCGAAAAGATCTGGGACGACAGATTGCTGGTCAACGGTGTTCCGATCTATCCGCTTATTCAGGCGAGAGAGATATCGCTGAAGGCGGTGACAGTCCGAACAAAATAGGGAAGCGGACATCTCACTTCAGCAGCACCATTTTCCTGGTCTCGACAAAGTTCCCGGCCTGAAGACGATAGAAGTAGATGCCGGTCGCAGCGGCGCGGCCGAAATCATCGGTGCCGTCCCAGACAACGCTATATGTACCGGCCGACTTGGTTTGATCGACCAGTTGCCGCACCGGCTGCCCCAGCACGTTGTATATTTCGATCAAGGCGTGTGAGCGAACCGGCAGGCTGTATGTAATTGTACTTCCGGGATTAAAGGGATTCGGAAAGTTCTGGTTCAGCTCAAACTGCAGCGGGAGTGGCCGCTGATCAGCAGGATTGTCAATTCCGGCCGGAAGGCGGCTTTCATTCATGAAAACAGTCACATCGCCAAACCAGGAACTCGCGGCCAAGTCGGCATAGCCGTCATTATCGAAATCGGCCGCGCAAATCCCAACCGTCCCGCCGCCGGAGGGATATTTTGCGACCTGTCCGAAGGAGCCGTCCCCTTTCCCTTTGAACACGCAAAGGATACCGTTATCAAGACACCCAACCGCCAGGTCAAGGTTGTGGTCACCGTCGAAATCCTCTACTACCATCGAGCGAGGTTGCACATCGACTCCATAAGTGTGAGCGAGCGTGAAATTGCCGTCGCCGTCATTCAAGTAGACCCCGACAGAACCGGGGAGTCCCACGCTGAACCTCGCAACTACCAGATCGGGCCAGGTGTCTCCGTTGAGGTCGCCCGCGGCGATAACGTTTGGGGCCGATCCGGTAACAAAGCTGGTTGCAGTACCAAAAGTGCCGTCTCCATTTCCCTTGAGGAGATACACGGCGTTTGAATTTGTGCACGGAGCGGCCAGATCGATATTGCCGTCCTTGTCAAAATCCGCCGCGCATACCGAACTCGGATTGACCCCGACATGGTACACGTAAGCGGTATCAAATTCGGCGTCCCCTTTATTCAGAAGAATCGAAACCGAGGCATTGTTGTAGGCTGCCGACACTAGGTCCGGCTTGCCGTCTTTGTTCACGTCGACCGCAATTGTCCGGTACGGAGCTGCGCACGGGCTGGAATCGGTCCCGATCGGGTAATAGGCGGTCTCAGTGAGAGTCCCGGAGCCATCATTTTTGAAGATCCAGATGTCGCTGAAGCAGGAGACCGCCAAATCCATCGACCCGTTGCTGTCCAGATCGGCCGCAGTCAAATAGTAGATTTTGCCGCCGTCGCAGGTTATTTGAACCGGCGACGCAAAATGGCCATGCCCGGTATCGCTGAACAAGCTGAAGTATCCGTTGGTGAGGTGCCCAGCCACCAGGTCCGGCCAGCCGTTGCCGTCAAAGTCTGACGACGCAAGCGTAAGGGAGTTGGCCGCTCCGGTAAGGGTTATCCCGGCTGAAAATCGAATCGAATCACTCTGAGCATGAGAAAGCGTTGGAACGGTCATAATAGCAAGAGCAACGAACAGTAAGAGCAGGTTTCGCATACGTCCCGTATCCTTTTCGGCTGTTCAATTGAGTCAAACATAGATCGAATAGTCTTTGACGGCAACTGGATTTTTGCCGCTCGCACGCGTCAAATTCGGCGGATACGTGCGACCAGCTTCCCCTAGGAGACATCTGGTGTGTCCACAGAGGGACGAGCAGGGGCAATACTTACCGGTAATCCACAGTCTCCCTTGCGATTGGTCCAATAAGCCAGGCCTCGGACTAGTTAACAGAATCCTAACTTGACCTCCCATGAGAAAACCATACCATGCGGCTCCCCGATCAGTTAGGATTCTATTGTGGTGCGATTCAGGTCAGGACATAAGACAGCGACCGAAGCCAGGCTGCTCTGCCTGATCAGGCACGGCAAGGCGGCCCCAAAGGATGTCGGCCTGGAGGATTTCGAACGTGCGCTGACGGAAAAGGGTACGGCCGAGTGTATCAGAGTGGCGCAGGCGATGGCCAAGAAGAAATTGAAATTTGATCTTATGATTTCGAGTCCGGCCGATCGTGCCCTTGATTCGGCTCACATCTTTGCCGAGATTCTTCAGTATCCGGCCCTCAAAATTCAGATCGCGCATCAGCTCTATTCCGATCACTCGGCTGTCAAGGTCGTCCGGTCGCTTTCAAGTCTCTTTGGTCATTTCGGCCATATTGCACTATTCGGACACAACCCGTTGTTAAATGAAATGGCTACCCTGCTGCTCGGCGCATTTGACAGGGAGATATTGAAAGGCGCGGCGGTCGGAATTTCGTTTGAGGGGAATTCCTGGTCAGGGCTCCAGAGTCAAAAAGGAAGCCTGGAATTCTACCTGCCCCCCACAATTCCGGCAGCCCGGGCGCGTGCGCCGATTTGAACCTAAGAATGCCGCGATAGGTGCTGATATCAGAACGTTTCGGATAACTGCCGCTATACAACTATGAGCTCAGATTCCAAACGGCGCCGCGACGCCACCGTTCACTCTCCCAGCAAGGAGATCAGCTGGCTCTATTTCAACGATCGGGTGCTCGACGAAGCCGCCGACCCAACCGTGCCGCTGCTGGAGCGGTTCAAATTCCTGGGGATCTACTCTTCAAATCTCGATGAGTTTTTTCGGGTCCGGGTCGCCACGCTAAACCGCTTGGCCAACATACCGGCCGGCAAAGCTCAGAAGCTCATCGGCCACGACCCCAGGAAAGTCCTGCTTCACGTTCATCGGCTGGTGCTGGAGCAGCAGCGCAAATTCGACGGTATCTTCGCATCGTTGCTGAAGGCGCTGGCCCGCGAGAAGATCTACCTGGTCGACGAGCACCACTTGAGCAAACGCCAGGGACTCTATGTCAAAAGTTACTTCCACGAAGTGATCCGGCCCCGGTTGTTTCCGGTGATGTTCGGACCCGACACTGATTTGCCCGATCTCAAGGACAAGTCCATTTATCTGGCCACAGTGCTCGCTCAACAGAATCGCCAATTACCGCCCCAGCATGCCTTGATCGAGGTTCCCACGGACCTTCACTCCCGATTTTTGATATTGCCCGAAGAGGGCTTTCGCCATCACATCATGCTGCTCGACGATATCATTCGGTACAATCTCCGGCTGATTTTCTCGGCGTCCCCCTACAGCCGCGTCAGCGCCTATACGATCAAGCTAACCCGCGATGCCGAACTGGATATCGATGACGATGTATTCGAGAGTTACATCCGGAAGATTCACAAGAGTCTGAAGCAGCGCAAAGAGGGGCAGCCGGTCCGACTGGTGATTGACTCGGAGATTCCCCGCGATTTGCTCCGCCTGGTCACTCGCAAACTGGATATGCGGCACGAAGACCCGATCATTGCCGGCTCCCGCTATCACAATTTCAAGGATTTTACCGGTTTCCCGGATATCGGCCGCCGGCAGCTCCGATATCCGCCGGTCGCACCGGTGCCTCATCCCGACATTGCCGGGCATAGGAGCCTGATTCAAGCTATTGCGGAGAAGGACATCCTGCTTCACTTTCCGTATCACTCGTTCGATGCCATCATCGACTTACTGCGTGAGGCTTCGCTCGACCCGAAAGTCACCTCCATTAAGATCACGCTGTATCGGGCGGCGCGGAATTCCAGTGTCGTGAACGCCCTCATGAACGCGGTGAAAAACGGCAAGACCGTGGTGGCCGTGGTAGAGCTCCAAGCCCGCTTCGACGAGGAGGCCAACATCCATTGGGCCAACGAATTGCAGGAAGCCGGCGCGAAAGTGGTGTTTGGCGTACCCGGACTCAAAGTTCATGCCAAGCTTTGCCAGATTGTCCGGCAGGAAAACAAATCGGAAGTCCTCTATGCGGCGGTCAGCACCGGCAATTTCAACGAGGACACAGCTCGTTCCTATACCGACCATTTGCTCTTGACAGCTAATGAGAAGATCACGCATGAGGTGGCGCAGGCATTCGAGTTTTTGGAAAGCAATTACAAGATTTCAAATCACAACCGGCTGATCGTATCACCTTTCAGCATGCGCAAAAAGCTGGAGAAGATGATTCAGACCGAGATGGATAATGCCGCGCTGGGCCGGGAAGCATTTATTCTGGTGAAGCTCAATCACCTGACGGACTCCGAGATGATCGGCCACCTGTATCGCGCCAGCCAGGCCGGGGTGCCGATCCGCCTGATTGTCCGCGGCATGTTTACTCTGACTCCAGGGGTGCGCGGTTTGAGCGACAAGATCAGCGCGATTAGAATAGTCGACCGCTACCTCGAACACTCCCGCGTCTTGTTTTTCGCCAACGGGGGAGACCACAAATGTTATATCTCCTCGGCGGACTGGATGCCTCGCAATCTGGACCGGCGAGTCGAAGTCGCCTGTCCAATCCTCGATCCGGAATTGCGCCGGGAGTTAAAGGAGATTCTGGAACTCCAGTGGCGGGACAACAGCAAGAGCGGTCCGCACAAGGAAGTCCAGCATTCATCGAGTCGCCGGCGAAAGACAAAATATCCGCAATATCGCGCCCAGGTTGATATCTACGCCTATCTGCGACGCAAACGCCGGAAACGGGGGCATGGGCCCGCCTCGACTCCGGGCCAAGAGCGGACGTCATGAAGCTGGCCGCCATCGACATCGGCTCAAATGCCGTGCGCCTGATGCTTTCCCGCGTGTATGAAAACGGGCATGAGACCTCGTTTATCAAGGAGTCGTTGATTCGGGTCCCTTTGCGACTCGGGGAAGATGTCTTCGCGCACCAGCGGATCACCCAGGAAAAGGCCAAGAACCTCGAAGCCGTGATGCTGGCTTTTGGACTCCTGATCGATGCCTACGGCGCCACCGATTGGATCGCCTGTGCGACCTCGGCGATGCGCGAGGCGCGCAATGGGCGCGAAATCGTGAAAGCCATCAAGAAGCGGACCGGGATCGAGATCGAAATAATCGAAGGAAAACGCGAGGCCGCGATTATTTATTCGAGCCACATCGGCCATTCCGTCCCAGCGGCCTCTTCGCTCTTGTATGTTGATGTCGGCGGAGGAAGCACCGAGCTCACTCTGCTCTCGCGCAGTCGGATTATGGAATCGAGCTCGTTCAAGATCGGCACAGTGAGGACGCTCCAGAAGGGAAGGTCCAAACGGGACTGGGATGACATGAAAGCCTGGCTGAAAGCCAAGGTCGCCCCGTATCACCCGCTGGCCGCGGTCGGGACCGGCGGAAGTATCAATAATCTGTTCCGGCTTTCCCGGAAGAAAGAAGGGAAGCCGCTGACCGCCAGGCTTATCAAAGAAATCAGCGAATATGTCGCATCGTATACGATCGAAGAACGAATCAAAGTCCTGGGACTGCGGCCGGACCGGGCCGACGTGATCATCGAGGCCTCGGAAATTTATCTGTCGGTCATGAAGTGGGCCGGCATAAAGAAGATGTATGTACCGGTGATGGGGTTGTCCGACGGCCTGATTCATATGCTCTATGAAAAAGTTAAATCCAAAGATTTGGATCTCTAAATCCGCCCGGCGCGGCTCGCTCGACGGGGCGGTCCGATATTTTGCGGCTCGGCGCACGGAACTGGTCAGGAATATGCGAAATGCCCGGACATACTATTCCGTAGAGGCCATCCACGAGCTTCGCGTTGAAGTCAAACGGATTCGCGCCCTGCTGCAGCTGGTAGCTCAAATCGACCCGGAGTTTGAGGCGGTGGATTTGAACCGTGAGCTCAAGCACGTGTTCAAGACGGCCGGCCGGCTGAGAGATCTGGACATCCAGCAGGAGATCGTTGGCCGGGCGCTGCGCCACGAAAATCTGAGCGAATATTTCAACTACCTAAAACTCCTGGAGAATGCGCTGCGCCCCGGATTAACGGAGGCCTGCAAAGCCTTTCCCGATTCGCTGCTGGCCGAGTTGCTCGACCGGCTCCAGGCCGCGGTGCGTCGTCTCGACCGGAACGAATCCCTGGACAAGTCGTCAGAGTATCTCAATTCGCAGTTAAATGAACTGGCCCGCCTTTGCCACAGGAAGCACCCGAGTGTCGACCAGCTTCATCGGATCCGCAAGCTCGCCAAGACGGCTCGGTATACCCTTGAGATCTGGTCCGCTTGTTACGGAAAGTCCGCCCGGGCGAACAGCTTGACGGCGCGCCTGAAAAGTCTCCACACTTCGTTAGGTGAGTGGCATGATGTCAAAGTCACCCGGGACGCCGTGAGCGGCTTTCTGAAGCAGGAAGCGGGGCTGTCGCTCTTTGATGCCGCTGCCTACACTCGTTTTCAAGCGGGGCTCAAGCATCGAGAGGAGCAGTTGCTCCGCCGTTATCAAGACGCGGCGGCAAAACTGGCCGCCAGCGCACGAGCAGAAGAACCATCTCACCTACGAGGCTGATATGAATGAATTTACACACTTGAGAGAACTGGCGGATCTGTTGGATCTGCACTTTGGAGTGGCTGCCCGAAAGACCTTACTTGAAGGAAACGAGAAGCTCACCCCATCCACCGATTCAGCCGCCTGGACGCGCTACTTTTCGACAGTCTTGAAGCGGCTCAATTCCTCGCAAGACCCGCAAGGTCGAATTCGCATCCTGCAAAAAAGCCAGGTCTTGCAGCAGTTGTCTGAGAGAGAGAGGGCGTAGCCGAGATGTAATTGAATTGGAAACACTCCGTCAACTCACGGCTTCGGGACGCTGTGCGATCCTTTCCGAGGCCTCCGATAACTCTTCCCAGTTTTCCGCCCGCAAAGCACCTAACATCTTTCTATTGTATCAAAAACCATTCCCTTATCCCGGTCTAATACAAAAAGTCGTCCCTTTCTGCGACAACTGAGGCAATTAGTCACAACCTAAACAAACGCCGCGGACACTGTGGAGGTTCAACTGACGCCGTCACCTGGCACAAAACCGGCCAACTGACGGCACCGGGTACTTTCGGTCGGGCTACACCCACTCGGGCGGGAGACTGCCCCAGCGGTTCAACCCGGCTCACTAAGCGCACACGATTTTAAGGGAAGAGAATCACATGAACTCAATGGCACACAACAACAAACCCAAGGGGCTTCGATGGCACGGCCTGTCGACCATAGCCGTCATCCTGGCGAGTTGTCTCCTCGTAACGGGAACACCGTCTCGTGGAGACGATGTCACTCCAACCAAAGAAGGAAGGATCGTCGGCAACATGGTGGACGCCCAGACCGGGGAATTTCTGATCGGCGTCAGCGTCATGCTTGATGGCACCAAATTGGGGGCCGTGACCGACCTCCAGGGAAATTTTGTCATCCGCCGGGTCCCGGTCGGAACTTACACCCTCACCGCGTCCAGCGTCGGATATGAAGCCCGGAAAGTCACGGAAGTAGTCGTCACCGACGGCGGCACGGTCAAAATTGATCTGACCCTGAAACCACAACTCGTGCAGACACAGGGTATCACCGTGGAGGCGAAGAAACTCAAGAACACCGAGGCTTCGCTCCTCAAGGAGCGCCAAAATTCCTCCACCGTCAGCGATGCCATCAGTGCCGAAGCCATTTCGCGCGCGGGGGCCGGCGACGCCGCCTCAGCGATGATCCGCATTACGGGAGCTTCGGTTGCCGACGGCAAGTATGCGGTCATCCGCGGCTTAAGCGATCGCTACACCAACACCCGCCTGAACGGAAGCGCACTGCCGAGCGCCGATCCCGACAAACAGTCGTTCAGCATGGATATCGTGCCGACCAATCTGCTTGACAATATCGTCGTCACCAAGAGTTACTCGGCCGACCAGCCCGGGAATTTCACCGGGGGAAGCGTGAACCTGGTCACCAAGGATTTTCCCGACACTCGCACGCTGAGCTTTTCGGCGGGGTCGTCGTACAATTCGCTCTACACCGGAAAGCAGGTGCTTACCAGCAGCAGCAGTTCGAGCGACTGGCTGGGATATGATGACGGCATGAGGGACCTGCCGCAATTCATCCAGGACAACCTCGGCCGGCTTCGCAACATCTCCAACGACTTTCTACCGGAAGCCGAGTCAATACAATCACTATGATTCCTCCGGCTACCGGAATGCCCTGTTTCTCGACAGCGCGTGCAAGTCCTTCACGCCGGCTTTTAATCCGCGCCGGGAAAAGGCGCCGCTCAACCAAAATTACTCGGTCTCGTACGGGGACGATCTGCCGTTCTTCGGGCGCTCACTTGGCGTAGTCGGAAATCTGACCTACGACCGCAGCCAGTCCGCCTATTTCGACGGGGACAATAATCTGTATACCGCCCTTACTAGCACCGAACTCTATGGGGTTGACATGCTTAAAGAAAATAGCGGTTCCGATGCCGTGCGCTGGGGTGGACTGTTGAGTCTCAACTACAGCCTGGCCACAAATCACAAGATCGGCGTTCGATATGTCTACAGTCGCACCGGAGACCAGCAGACCTCCACGCTGGCCGGCGCGTTCAACGATTATGGCCCGGGCGCGGTCTACGTCTCGGACAACGTCGACTATACCGAGCGGGAGCTGAAGAGCCTTCAGCTTAATGGCGCTCACGAAATCAAGCTGGGATTGCCGGTGCGGCTTGAGTGGACCTACAGCGATTCCCGGAATACTGAAAAGCAGAATCTCCGGCAGTTTGCCTATTCGATTTCCGTGGACTCCTCACAGCTCCCCATTGACACCTCGAGTTGGGGAATGACCAGCAGCGTCCTGCCGGCTGCGTTCTGGCGGGATGTGAACGAAACCAATCGGGAATTCAATCTCGATCTCAAAGTGAGTCTGAGCAAGGCGGCCTCCCTCAAGTTTGGCGGAAACTATCTGGACAAGGAGCGAACCTTCCGGGAAACGGAAATCGTCTGGGCCCAAAGCGCTTCCACCACCAAATTGACTGAATACCGCGGAAACCTCGACGAGTGGATCAGTCATTCCGGACTGAGCGACAGTTCCGGAAGTTTCTATCTTTTCGACCAGTTTCTCTATTGGTTTCCGACCGCGGAAAACGAATACAACGGCAGCCAGAAGATCCCGGCCTGGTATGCTCAGTTGAGTACACCGGTGATAAAGAACCTCAGCCTGGTGGCCGGGGTTCGCCACGAGCGGACCGATATGCAGGCGCTCAATCTCAGCGCCGATCCGTTTGGCGGAAAAATCAATGCCAGCGACTGGCTCCCGGCGCTCAATCTTACCTACGCCCTGACGCCGCGGATGAATTTGCGGGGCGCCTACAGCCGGACCCTGGCCCGGCCGACCATTCGCGAGATCGCCCCTTTCCGCTCACTTCAATTTGCCGGCTCCAAGTATCTTTACGGCAATCCTAGTTTGAAAATCACGCGTGTCACCAACTGGGACCTCCGCTGGGAATGGTTTACCCGACCCAACGAAATTCTGGCCGTGAGCGCTTTCTACAAGACGTTTGTCGATCCGATCGAGATAGCCTACGAGGGCGGCAACTACGATCGTCTCCCGATCAATTCTCCGACCGCCCGGAATCTGGGGCTGGAATTCGAAGCCCGCTCGGGACTGGATCTGCTCTCGCACAAACTGGCCAATTTCAGCATCGGCGGAAACCTGACGCTGGTTCATTCCCGGCTCAAAATTCCAACCGACGAGTTGAACGCGATGCGGGCGGTCGATCCCCATGCTCCCGATGAGCGCCCAATGGCGAATCAGTCGCCGTATATCATAAACGTCAATGTCGGCTATGACAATGCCAACAGCGGCACCGGTGTGACTCTGCTCTACAACGTTTTTGGACGCCGCTTTTACTACAACGCCGATGGCGGGACGCCGGACATTTATGAAATGCCCCGTAAACAGCTCGATCTCACACTGTCGCAGAATATCTTCGGCGGGGCGACTTTCAAAGCCTCGGCCAAGAACATTCTGAACGCCGGTTTTGAAGCGGACTACTATTACACCGGCTCAGGACAGAAAACACCCTTCGAGACGCATGAACTCGGCCGAAGCTTCTCAGTCGGCATGACCTACAAGATTCTCTAAGAGACGAACGGCATGTTCAGAACCTTTCTCCGGATCATTCAGCCTCGCTCTCGGGGTATGCAATTCAAAATTCCCGCGTCTAAAGGCGCGGGGAATAGAGCGTGTGAAACGGTTGTCGGCGTCGCGAGAGCCAACTTAGTCGACTGTCAGACAACGAACCTCGACACAAGAACGCAAGAAACGAACACAAACCAAGCCAAACCGATCCGATCGGGAAGGAGGAGACGAATCAGGAAAATCCACAGCAATCAATCGATTGTATCGCTCTCGGGAATTAGTGTTGCTCAGAAATTAGCATTAGGAGGAAACGGTTCATGTTAAGAAAACTCTTGTTAACGCTGGTGGTTCTGGCTTTGCCGGTGTTGTGCTTTGCCCAGTACAACGAAACCAACTGGCCGGTTGTGGATGTCGGTTCGCCGGCCCCCAGCCACACATTGATAACTGTGCCGGGGCAGACCCTGACCTGGTACGCGGGGCATGTTTACCACATTCAGGGATTCTGCTTCGTTGACAGCGGCTCGACTTTGGTCATTCAGCCCGGGACCATCATCAAGGGTGATCCGGGGCAGGCCGCCAATGCCACCGCCCTGATCATTACCCCGGGCGCCAAGATTATTGCCAAGGGGACCAAGGCCCTTCCGATTATTTTCACCTCTACAATTGATAATGTAGGTGATACCTCCGACGTGCCCGACATCGCTTCCAGCCGCGGTTCGTGGGGTGGACTGGTCATCGAAGGTCGTGCCTTCACAGCGGCCATCGGTGATACTTCCGCGATCGAAGGAGTACCGGTGTTCACCTCGCCGGCTCCCTTCACCGCTCGCCATAGTCAGTACGGCGGCGGCAATAACCCTAACTGCCATGACAACTCTGGCGTCTTGCAGTATGTCTCACTCCGTTATCCCGGCTCCATCCTGGCTCCGAACGTTGAAATCAACGGCCTCAGTCTTGCGGCTGTCGGGGACGGGACGACTATCGACCACCTCGACGTTTACTATTCTGCGGACGACGACATCGAATATTGGGGTGGCAGCGTCAATACCTTCTACACTTCCATATGGTATGGTGATGATGACGGCTGGGACACCGACGAAGGCTGGGCTGGCATCAACCAGTTTGGTGTCATGGTCAAAGATCCCCGTTGGGGAGATCGCGAAACGGAAAACGACGGTCGTCAGCAACAAGTGTGGACTGACACGACCGCGCTCGCGGCTCTCGCTCCGAGCACCGGCGGCTGGGGCTGCAACTATCCGAGCTATGCCATGCATGCCAATCTGACCTGTCTGGGACAGGGGCAGAACTGGAGCGGCGCCGCTGATCAGGGTAGCCGCCAGATGTTCCGTGAGGACCTTCGCGGTTACTGGTATAACAACGTGTTCATGGAACAGCCGAGACAGGTACTCGAAGTCGACTGCCCGGGCGGGGATGCCAATATCGACAATCTCCCGAGCGCAACCCGCAACCTGCCCTCAGGTGCCGCCTCAATAGGCGCCGGACACCCCATGCTTGACTTTGTGAACAATTTCTGGTACAAAAACTACGCCATCGGCGTCAACCCGGTTGAAACCGGCTATAAGGGATTCATCTCCACAGGTGACACCCTCGCACCGTTGGCAACCGCCCGCGTTCGCAACGACATCTTCCCCGGTGGCGACACCACCCTGACCGGAAAGAACCACGTCAGCATGGATCCGAAAGTTGTCAGCTACGAGGAAGTTAGTCCTCCGGTGCGTCACCAGGCTATCGACCTTCGTCCGGCCGCCGGTTCTCCGCTCCGCACCATGAACGTCGATCCGCCGGCCTATGCCAAGCCGAACGGCGCCTATACGTCGGTCTCGTACTCCGGCGCGTTTGAGCCGGACAAGCCGATGTTCATTCAGCAGCCCTGGGTGACGGCTTACGAGTATAAAATCATTCCGAATGCTACTTCCGCGAGCATCTGCTCCCAGCGCGAGGGAAAGCCGGAAGTCATAATCGGTTCCCCCGCTCCCAGCCACACGCTGATTCAGGCCGATCGGACGTTCTCGGCTGATTCCATTTACCATTTGGAAGGATTCATCTTCATCGACAGCGGCCACACCCTGTATATTGAACCGGGTACTACCATCAAAGGGGATCCGGGCCAGGCCGCCAACGCCACCGCTCTGATTATCACGCCCGGCGCTCGCATCATCGCTCCAGGTACCAAAGATGCACCGATCATTTTCACTTCCACTATCGACAATGTCGATGATCCGAACGATGTGCCGGATATCGCTTCCAGCCGTGGTTCCTGGGGTGGGTTGATCATTGAAGGGCGTGCGTTCACTGCGGCCATCGGCGACACTTCCGCGATTGAGGGAGTACCGGTCTTTACCGACGCTCCGTTTACTGCTCGTCACAGCCAGTACGGCGGCGGCAATAATCCGGACTGCCATGACAATTCCGGCATTCTGCAGTATGTTTCGCTCCGCTATCCGGGATCGATCCTCGCCCCGAACGTCGAAATCAACGGTCTCAGTCTTGCAGCCGTGGGGGACGGGACGATCATCGACCATCTCGAAGTCTACTACTCTGCCGACGACGATATCGAATATTGGGGCGGCAGCGTCAACACCTCCTACACCGCCATCATTTACGGCGACGATGACGGCTGGGACACCGACGAAGGCTGGGCCGGCGTAAACCAATTCGGCTTCATGCTCAAAGATCCTCGCTGGGGGGATCGTGAGACGGAAAACGATGGTCGTCAGCAACAGGTCTGGACCGACACCACCGCACTCGCGGCCCTCGCTCCGAGCACCGGTGGCTGGGGATGTAACTATCCCAGCTATTCGCTCCACGCTAATCTCACCTGTATTGGACAGGGCCCGAACTGGAGCGGCGCCGCTGATCAGGGAAGCCGCCAGATATTCCGCGAAGACTATCGGGGTTACTGGTATAACAACGTCTTCATGGAACAGCCGAGACAGGTACTCGAGGTCGACTGCCCGGGTGGCGATGCCAATATTGACAAACTCCCGAGCGCGACTCGCAACCTGCCGTCAGGTGCGGCCTCGATCGGCGCGGGCCATCCGCTCCTTGATTTTGTCAGCAACTTCTGGTGGAAGAACTACGATATCGGAGGGTCTGGAGTAGACAAGGGCTACAAAGGGTTCATCTCCACCGGTGACACTTCGGCCGCACCGCTGGCGACGGCCCGCGTCCGGAATGACATCTTCCCGGGTCACGACACCACGTTGACCGGCAAGAACTTCCTGGTGAATCCTCAGATCAGCGGCTATGGCTTGGCGAATCCGCCTGTCCGGGGTGGCTTCATCAATCCAGTCCCATTTGCGGGTGGCCACCTGGCGACCAAAGTCGGGGCCGCGGTTCCTTCGTATGCCAAACCGAACAACGCCTACACCCCGGTGACTTACATCGGCGCCTTTGATCCAAACGTGCCGCTCACCCAGTCATGGATCTGGGGATGGACGGTCGTATCGAACTGCTACAACATTCTCGGTACTAACCCGGCCCCGATTGGGCCGAATCCGTCATGCTGCACCGGCAAGCGCGGAAATGTAAACCAAACCGGCGCTATTGACCTCGGCGATCTGTCCGCACTCGTCAGCTACCTGACCGGTGGCGGATTCGTCTTGCCGTGCGTCGATGCGGCCAACGTGAACGGCGTAGGCGCCGTCGACCTCGGCGATCTGTCTGCGCTAGTCAGTTATCTGACTGGCGGCGGATTTGTCCTCATAAATTGTCCGTGATGCTCTGTCGCGAGAGGGCGTTGCTCTCGACCAAGAGCAACGCTTTCCAAAACGAAAGTAGTCGCTCTCCATACTCTTCCCTTAAGTGACTACTCCAGAAGGGGCAGCTCAAGGCTGCCCCTTCGAATTATATCTCCGAGCGCGAGTCATTCGAACCTTGAGGCCGTATGCCACATGCTAACCTTATCTTCACAAGACTTTAACGTGTCACGGGTATCAGTGATAAGAGACAATTAACTTCTAATCCCGCCGCTTTGCGGCGGCTCTTTCTCAGCATCTTATGGAGACCGAATCGAGTATGAAACTTGTGAATTATTCCGCTTCGCTGTTACTCTTTGTCCTTCTGGGTGGGGCCAAAGCCCAGACGACCGCCTCAGCTCAAGCTGAGCAGGAGGGCTTTAAAGACGTCGGCGTGTTCAGAAAAGTGCTCTTCCCCCTGTGCCAAAAAAGTCTTGCAGCCAGGGATTACGGCACGCTCATCTCGGCCGGTCACGAACTGAAGAAAGCGGCCTGGGAATACAGCAAGATGAAGTACATGACTCACAATGCCGCCAAGGACTCAGCGTATAAGGCGTGTCGTGATTCTCTGTCGCGGCTGGCGATTGCCTATGCGGATGCCGCCGAGCGGTACGACACGAACACCATATGTGCGCTGTTGCCCAAAATGGAAGAGCAGTTTGAGGGTTCCGCCGCCGCCATTATCGCGTACCGCTGGGCGGAGTTTGACAAAGTCGACCACACCGTGGAGGGCTTATACGATGCCCTCGTTACCGTCAACGGTCAGGACGCCCAACCGATGGACTCTGCGGCCAAAGCTTCAAAACGCGCGAAATCCTCCAAAAAGAATCCCGCAGCACTGGACACGCTCGCGACCATCGACTCAGTTTCCACTCAAATGGCGGTCTGGTTGGCCAGCCCGGTTCCCAAAGAGATTGAGTATCGGGCCAAATTGATTTCAGAAGAGCAAACGTACTATTCGAGTTTGGTCGAGAAAATGAAATCGGCGGCGCTCAAGCATGACTCCCAGACTCTCCGTCTCGCCACGACCGATCTCAAGGTCCGGCTGCGCAATTTCGTCCGCACTTATCTGCAATAATCCTGGCAGAGAGGGAAATGAGGACTTCCGGGCCGGACAGAAATGTAGCAAAACGAAGCCCCGCCGAACCTGGGGTCCGGGCGGGGCTGTATCCGAAAGTCTTCTTTTGAAAAGCTCTTATCCGAAAATGTGTTTTATCATCTCCGCGCCATTTTCCCAGAAGACGAGGATAACTCCCATGATCGCTCCGCCGGCGACAACTCCCGAGGCGACCGGGAAGAGATATTCTTCGCAGTTCTTGGCATTCTTCTTCTCCCAGGCCCAGCCGATCAAAGCGCCGAGGAAGAACAGCAGACCGTAGAACCACTGGAAAATCCAGGCCAGTCCGACACCGGCAGCCGAGGGAATCCACTTTTGCTGTTTGGGGAAGAGGCGGGAAAGCAGCGGGAGGATAATGCCGACCAATCCGCCGATTACAATGCCCCAGATTTTTACCGGGTGCATGTTGCTAAGCCCGAGTGCCATGGCTTCGGCCACTCCTTTCCAGGTCTGCGCGGCCGGCGCCGGAAATTGATCGGTTCCGAGCACGCTGGCATTGGGAACCAGCATGCGAAACACGAACACGGTGACAATCGTCCCGATAAAAATCCCGGCAAACTGAGCGATGAACTGCTTCCGGGGATGTGCCCCGAGCAGATATCCGCTCTTAAGGTCGGTCAGGAGGTCGGCCGAAGAGGTAGCCGCTCCGGCGGTGATGTTCGCCGCCATCAGATTTACGTTCACGTTTCCGGGAGACAGAGCGCCGAAAGTGAGCTGGGTGATTTTCCCCATCGGTCCTACGGGGGTCGTGTCGGTTTCACCGGTGACACGACACGCCACCAGCGCCAGGGCGAAACTCAAAAGCACGGCAACGAAACTCTGCCAGTAGGGCATGCCGAAACTCGCATGCGCCAGAATCGCCAGGGCGATGAGTGCCACAACCTGGCCGATCAGAAACCAGGATCCAGGAGTTTCAATGGCGGCCATTTCGTCCAGCTTATCGCTCTTTCGCTTCGAGAACATATCTCCCAGTCCCTTGAACGCGCGCAGCGCGGCTCTCCACTGGAAGGCCACGGACAAAATCCCCGAAGTTACCATACAGGCGGTCCCGCCCCAGAGAGTCCACTGTACTAATGATCGGAATCCTGTTAACGAAGCGGCTTCCGGCACATTCCCCTGCAGCCACGGGACAAAGATCATCCAGCAGGCAATCGAACCAAGCAGCATACTGACTGCCACCCGCATTCCCACAAACATCCCGGCGGCAATAAAGATCGGGTCCCAGGCAAATGTGACCGTCCGGCCGATCCAGGCCTGGCCGAGCGTCACCGTATTGAGTTTGGCCATCAGCGATGATATTTCGAATTCCCCCCAGACTTGTCTTACCAGGTGCAGCCCATCGGTCAGAAATGCGCTCAGCATGGCGGCAAGTCCCGGCAATACCCAGAGCGCGCGCCGACCGCATCCCCTTCTCGCCCTCTGGCGTGGAGCGCCTTCAGCGTTTCCGCCGCGGCGATGCCGCTGGGGAACCGGAGCTGCTCAACATTGATCATTTGCCGCTTCATCGGCACCGCCATAGTCACACCGAGAATGGCGATAAAGAACACCCAGGCCAGCATGAGCCCCAATCGGAAAGCGTCTCGTTATGGATCATGATGTATGCGGCGAAAGCTGAAATCAGCGTTCCGCCGGTCGAGTACCCGGCCGCGCTGGCGGTGGACTGCATGCAGTTGTTTTCCAGAATGGTCATCTGGGTTTTGGCCAGTCCGAGCTTGTAGAAGCCGGTCCAGATGGCGTAGGAAAGAATGCAGGCGGTGATGGCCACGCCGAAACCCCAGCCCGCCTTAAGACCGATATAGATGTTTGTCAGCGACAGAACTCCGCCCAGCACCCAGCCCATGATTATGGCCCGCCAGGTGAGCTGCTTGACCGTGTCCCCCCGCCCCAGATAGCACTTCTCGTACCACTGCCGCTCGATCTCCTCGCCGGTCCCCTTAAACCCTTCGACCGGGAGCTCGTAATTCTCGTAGGCGTCCTGCGACACGCTCGTGCTGGGCGCTATCGGCCGCGTCGTCTCTTGATCCATCGGCATGGGCATGGTCTCCTTCAGGTTTGTCGGCCTCGGCCGAGCGGGGTGACTCTACTCCATATTTTGTGCTAATGTACGGTGGTTCGGGTGTTTGAGCAAACAGGTTTCTCTGGCTTCGATTGTGGCCGGCTCCCGGTGATACGCTCGTGTATGTGAGGGTCGAACATGAATTCCATGTCGGTGATCTAGGGCGGGACGCTCAGTCCTCGAATTCGAAATGCGGGGAATACCAAGTAGGTCGCATATGAGGAGGCTGATCCCCGGGGGGCCCCATACAGCCCGGTCCGGGCAGAGAACTGTTTATGGGTGTCCGGGTTCGAATTAAGGCGGGCACATTGCTCAACGTTGAGCCCTCCGCGACCGGCTGTCCGAGAGCGCAGCCTTGCCTGAGGCCATTCCGCTCCTTCAGTGAAGCGACTTTTGGACTTCTGTTTTTGGCGGCACTATTGGTGGGAGTGGTCAGACAGGCCGCCTCACCTTCGGCCGGTCTGGACTCGCTCAAACTGGTAATTGACAAGGGGAAGAAGTGGACCAATTACTGGGTTCGCGGCTGCCGCGTTTGCTGTGTCGGCAAACGAGGGAATGTGAACTGCGCCGGCGCGATCGATTCGGGGGACCTGTCCGCCCTGGTCAGCTATCTCACGGGGGGCGGGTTCACTCCGTGCTGCGCGGATGCCATGAACGTGAATGGCGCAGATGCCGTTGATTTGGGAGATCTATCAGCGTTAGTGAGCGATCTCACAGGAGGCGGATTCGTCTTGGTGAATTGTCCCTAAGGAGTGAGGTTCCGGCCAAATCATCATCGGAGCGATGACCGCACAACGCCGGCAGGCGATTCTTTTGTCCCGATGGGGTGTCGGCTAGTGTAGACTGGGCCAGCTCTGGGGGGCGCCCCAAACCGCCAAAACCTTAGCCTATGGGCAATTTGGCAGTACAAACCCGCCTCCAGTCAGGTAACTGACGAGGGCACTTAAGTCGCCCAAGTCCACGGCGCCGGTTCCGTTGACATTGGCCGAATTGGGACAAGGGAGCACAAATCCACCGCTTGTCAAGTAGCTGACGAGGGCGCTCAAATCCCCAAGGTCTACGCCTCCGGCGCCATTGACATTGCCGGTTCTACCTTGGCAGCAGCATGCCTGTGGGGTTGGACACTCCGGTACATCCAGGTATTGATCTACCGCCACGTTGGTCAAGATTCTCTTCTTACCCGATGGGAACTGCAACACGAGCGAATCAATCGTCGTGGCATCCCCAAGTCCAAAGTGAGCCAGCGGGCCGTTTTGACCGGCTCCCGTAAGGCTAGTGGTTTCGCGAATCTGCCATTTTGGAATTCCCCCGATGGTGGCTTTCAATCTGATTCGAGTACCAATCCCAAAGTGATTGCCCAGCGACCCGATCGGCTGAATGTTAATCCAGTGATTCGAGTTCCCCTGATTGACATACAGGGCATTGTCTTCGTTCTGATTCAGGCACTTGGCTACCACCAGATCCAGATCTCCATCCCGATCAATGTCACCGAATGAGAATCCGACACTCCAGCCGGTGTCGGTTGCGATTGGGCCGGAGGTATCCTGCACAAATGTTCCATCCCCCTTTCCCATGAACAGAAAATTGTGGTCCTGGGTCGTATGAAAACCGCTCGTCACAAAAAGGTCGAGGTTTCCGTCGTTGTCCAAATCGGCAAAAGCGCCGGCATCGGACCAGCCTCCATTGGTAACGACCGGTCCGGTCGTAATTTTGGTGAAAGTGCCGTCGCCGTTATTGTGATACACAAAATTCATGTGACCGTTGGTGTTGGCGACAAAGAGATCAAGATAGCCGTCGTTGTCGTAATCCCCCCAGCAGGCTCGGATGGAGGGGCCGATATCAGTGGCGATGGCACCGGTAGTGATTTTCTCGAACTGACCTCCCCCCAGGTTGTGGTAGAGAGCGTTCGGAGAACCGACGTTGCATACGAATAGGTCCAATCGGCCATCGTTGTCATAATCTCCCCAGGCGACGCCGTGGCCGGTAACGGCATCGGTGACGACCGGCCCTGACGTCACTTGAGTAAACGTGCCGTCACCGTTGTTGTGGTACAGCAAATTGCCGAGCGGGCTCGAAAAACCAACGGTGACGATCAGGTCAAGATATCCATCATTGTCATAATCCGCCCAGGCGGCGAAATCGGACCAAGTGGCAGGCAGCGTGGGGGACAGCCCGGTGACTCGAGTAAACCCGGTACCATGCTCGTTGTGGAATAGGAGGTTTTGCTGTCCCCGCCAGGTTGCAATAAACAGATCGGGGAAGCCGTCCCCGTCATAGTCGCCCCATGCTGTTCCATCAGAACTGGCGAGAATCGTTACGATCGTGTCATTCAAGACCTGGGTGAAGGTCCCGTCACGATTGTTGTGATAGAGGAAATTAATGGCATTGACGCCGGCATTGCTGGCGCCATTCCCAACATAGATATCCGGGTAGCCGTCATTGTCGTAGTCAACGAAATTTACGCTGCGCGAGTAACCGCTGTCGCTCACGACCGGGCCGGTCGTCACACGCGTAAACGAAACGCCGAACAGGTTTACGCTGAGTAGTAGTACGCCCGCGAATCCGAAGGCGATCACGGCGACTGTCCTTTTGTACTCCATAGTATTTCTCCTTTACGGAGCAGCCTCGCCGGCTCTCCTGTCGACAGCATAGTCCGGCAGACTGAATTATCCAATTCCGATGCAGTCATCGGTCGAAATTGGCTTGCGAGTGGTCGAATCGACGGTATGCCTGGATTGATCCAGCCGCCGAACAGCGTCGATCGCGGGGCGATTTCGCTTAGCTTGTTTGCGTCGCCAGGGGAAGACCGATATATTCTAACAAAGACGGAGAAAGTTAGCGGCTCGAGAATGCCCCCATTGACCGAAACATTACTGCCTCCTGAGCCTCCGCAAGTCCGGGGAGATTGGCGGCGCTGGTTACTTTTGGTTCTGGCCTGCGTCGCAGGGAGCTTATTGTGGTCTGTCTATTTCTACGGGCGCAGCGTTCTCAGCGGCGAATCGACCGAGTACCTTAAATTCCTCGTCGCCGGCTTTGTCGTTTTTTCGTATTGGATCGCTGTTACTCCCTCGGTGAGTTGGCTGGCTTCTCACTTGCCTCTGGAATCAGGACATCGCTGGAGAAATGGCTCGCTTCACCTGATATTTTCTGCCGGATTCATGATGCTGCACGCAGGATGGCTCGTGATCGTCGCGCCGGCGAGTTACGCCTTGTTCGGCTGGGACACCTGGTCAGCCTACTGGGCTCGCCTGACCACAGTTGATACGTTCTTCAACGTCCGCGGCCCCGTGGATATTACCATTTACTGGGGCATCCTCCTGGGTACCTATCTTCGAACTTATTATCGTCGCTACCAGGAAAAGTCCTTGAAGGCCAGTCAACTCGAAGCGCAGTTGACCCGGGCTCGGTTGGCCATTCTGAATTCCCGCCTTCAGCCTCATTTCATATTTAATACCCTTCACTCTATTGTCGCCCTGATTCGGCGGGATGACAAAGAGGGGGCCGTTGGCGTTACGGTTGGGTTAAGTGACATGCTCAGACTCATTCTCAGGGAGTCCGACCGTCAGGAGATTACTCTTCGGGAGGAGATCGGGATAACCAAGCAGTATCTGACTATTGAGCAGCTGCGCTTTGGGGACCGCCTGGCCGTCGAGATCAAAATCGACAGCGAAGCCGAAGGAGCCTATGTGCCGACTTTGATCCTGCAGCCGCTCGTTGAAAATGCCATTCGGCACGGGATCGGTGAGACTGTTGGGCCGGGGATTATTCGGATCGATGCCGCCCGGTGCCGAGAGCGCCTTAAAATCACCGTCACCGACAACGGTGTCGGAGTTATCAACTCGGTAATTGCCGGAACAGAAGGGCTGGGCCTACGCATCACGCGCGACCGCCTGCGCGACATGTACGGCTCGGATTGGGAGTTCTCGCTGAAACCCTTAACCGGTGAGCGGGGAACGGAAGCCCTGATGGAATTGCCTTTTCTGACAAAGCCCAAGTTCCCGGCTGCGGAAGGATGACATGATGGAGACGCTGAAAGCTGTCATTGTTGATGATGAGCCGTTGGCTCGCGAGTACCTGCGATCTCTGCTCGACATGGAACCGGGCATCAAGGTGATTGCTGAGTGCGCCGATGGTCTGTCGGCAGTCCAGGCGATTGAGCGGTTGAGGCCGGATATCGTGTTTCTCGATGTGCAAATGCCCGGTCTCGACGGCTTCGGAGTCATTGACAAGATCGGAGCGGCCCTAATGCCCGCCGTCATCTTTGTAACCGCTTTTGACCGTTATGCCATTCGAGCGTTTGAATCACACGCTCTGGATTATCTGCTCAAGCCATTTGATGGCGCGCGATTGCGAAAGGCGGTTGAACACGCCGGCTCCAAAATGCATCGACACGAATCAGCGGCTGTCCTGTCAAGCTCGCTGGCTCAGTTGCTGGAGTCGATCCTGCAGGAAAGAGGCGGAACCAGTGTCACTGCTTCGCCAGAAAATAACCAGAGTATCACGCGCCTTCCGATCAAGACGCCCGAGCGTTCCTATCTTCTGAGCGTGGTTGATATTGATTGGGTCGAGGCGGCCGATTACTGTGTCATCCTCCATTCCCAAGGGAAGAAGCACTTGCTGAGACAAACGATGAAATCATTAGAGCCCCGGCTCCCAAAAGGGAGCTTCTTCCGGGTTCACCGGGGAGCGCTGGTCAATCTGGATCATATCAAGGAGTTGAGGCCCGGCTCAGGCGGAGATTTCATCATCATCTTGCGGGATGGGAGTCAACTCCCGTTGACTCGCCGCCGTCGTCGGGAACTGGAGGCATTCCTTGGGGGTCCGATTTAGGCAACCATTTCACCAGCGGATTATGGGAGTTCACGAGCAAAGTGCGGCCGGTTTACTGCACGATGTCCAGCTTCTTGTAAAATTGCGCGGATCCCCGGGGGATATTCTCCAAATGGAATGGAGACTCAATTTCACGACCACGACATTCGAGTGCTCGGCCCTCTACATATGGCTGGGTCTATGTGACGCATTCCGCAACTGGGTAACTGAGAATCACCTCTCGGCGGTTTCTCCCGTCCCCCTCAAATCAGTAGTGTACCGATCTCAATTTACTGACCTTCATACACTTTGCCTGGCTTGGCAAACGGCATGACGTCATCGGATACAGTCTGACACGTACAGATGGCTGAATGAGATATGACGAAACGGAACGGGCAGGCCGTCTGACCTGCCCGTTAGACATGACTTAGTTTGAGGAGCGGTCTATTTACCCGCAGCCAGTTGCTCGACCTTTCGTGCAAGCGCGCCCAGCTGCTGCTTCAATTGTTCGTTCTCGTTCTTAAGTTCCCGATTCTGCCTGCCCAATTCTTTGATCGCGGCCAGGGCAATTCCTGATGGGTCAATCGTCGAGATCGACTTACCGTCGGAACCCACTCCAAAAGTAGCCTTGAAGTCCTGAGCGGTCGGGCCGATGTGCTTGAGCGTGTCCGACTGCGTCCGGTAATTCCATTCCGAAATCGGGAGCGCTTCGATCCTGTCAAGCAACTGTTCTCCATCGACCGGATGAAAATTCTCCTTCAGGTTGGCATCCGACGCATTGACCCAGTTGGTCCCGTCGCAGGTAGCGGCGCCAACTTCCATATGAACACTCGTAGAGGTTGCCGTCATAGCGATTGAACTCGCCGGCGGAACCCCGGAAGACAGATCGTTCAAACGGAAAGTAGCGCTGTCGGCATTGACCCGTGTCTCGGCGAGAACGTCAGGGATACCATCGCCGTTAACATCCATGGTGCAGCCAATAACGACATTTCCGTTAAGGACGGCCCCTATGTTGGCCTTCGCATCGGCATGCCCATTACTCTTGTCGCCAACTTCAACAGAAATTACCGCCGAACTATCATCGCACGTGCTGCCGGCGGTCCGGTTCTTGTCCGCACCGGTCCCTTTGGTCTTGATTGCCATTGAGGACGTCGTGGGAGTAACAATCGACTCAATGGTGTTGTCGGGGGTCCCGTCGCCGTCGACATCCATGGAAACCAACTGAGTGGCGGAATCCGGATAAGCAGTCCCGGCAACTCGATTCTTTTCGGCGCCGGTCCCTTTGGTCTTGATGGCCATCGAAGAGGTCGTGGGGGTAACAATCATGGAGGCATCGTTATCTGGAATTCCGTCATCATTCGAATCATAGGACATCACGCACGACGAACTAGCCGGACCGGTTGCGCCTCCGGGCTTGGCGCAGACTATGCCTCGCGCCTCGGCAATTCCGTTACCGTTAGCGTCATACTCGGTGACGAAGCTGGCTGAATCGTTCGCGTCCATCCGGGTCGTCCCGGCGGCGCCGGTCCCTTTGGTCTGAATTGCTTTGAAAGTGGCTCCTGACGCACTGACAAATTGCTCCTCCGTTGGGATATCGCCGTTTTCAAAATATGTCTTGAGCGTCTCCCGGGTCGAGGTCTTGAGTGACGAGACGTTCCATCCTTCAGCCGGGCTGCCAGGGGCAAGTGAGCTGGTGGTCGCCCCAATTCGTGACGAGGTGTCATCAGTAACGGCAGCTACCGCGTAGTCAGGAATCCCGTTGCCGTCAACATCAAAACTAGAAGATATGCCGGCCGAATCACTGGCATCAATCCGCACCATTCCGGCAGCGCCGGTCCCTTTGGTCTGAATCGCTTTGAAGGTTGTCCCGCCAATCGCAGTCTTCATGGAAAGTGCTCCGGAACCGGGCACTCCCAGCGGAAGGGCGATCAAGCGGAAACTCGCGCTATCGCTGTCGACATCGGCCTCGGCGCTCATATCCGCGACTCCGTTTCCGTCAATGTCCTGATCCAGCAGCAGCCGGCCTTTGGGAGTGGTGGTTCCGGGCTTCACCGTTATGATCCCTCTGGCGTGTGCAGACCCCTGTGTAACATCCGTGTTCAAACTGGCAGACGACATCGTGTAAGGGACTCCGCGAATTCTGGTGCGGGGGGCCATCGCGGGCTGGCCGGCCAGCTGCAACTGAAGAAACAGAGTTTGATCGTTGAAGATATCCGGAAAGGGACTGTTTCCGCAGCCGATGCAGGTCGTGAAGAGTCCTTTGCTGGTCGTGACGGTTACGATCTGGCTGAACAACATGGATCCGCTGACCGAGTCGGTCCAGATAGAAATGGTAAGGTCGCGGGGCCCATCCGGTACGGGGATATTGGATGCGTCCGTCAAACTTCCCTGATACGTGATTGAATCGTTGATGGCTCCGGCGCTGGCCGAAGACGCCGAGACGATTGCACAAAGGCCGGCTACCAGAATGGCGATGTAGCGCATAATGCACTCCAGAGCAATGGGGTTTTGGGTTGGTTTGTTCCGGCAATCCAATGGTGCCCGGGATGCTGGGTCCCTAACGGAACGCTAATAATATACTATATCGCTCTATGATGTCAATGTTTTAGGGGGGGCGGACGAAAAGTCGACCGAGGGGTGTGGGGAATGGACACAAAGAGGACTATACAATAGCCGGATTGACGGGGACCTTAGGCCACCGGGTGCCTGTGACAGCCGCTGAATTGGGCTCCTGGGGCCGGATGAGATGTTCCGACCCTCAAGCCGGCATCTACCGATCTGAAGGACCGCCTCTGCGACATCGCCCGGACTTATTTGGAGCAGTCCGGCGGCGCTTCACCGGAGTGCAGCCGATGACCAAAGGTTCGACCCTATTTCAGCAGGACCATCTTCCTCGTCTGGACAAACTCGCCCGCCTGCAGGCGATATAGATACACGCCGGTCGACGCGATTTCCCCAGAATCATCGCGTCCGTCCCATTCAACTCGGTGCGAGCCGGCGGATTTCGTCCCCTTCATCAACGTGCGGACCTTCCGACCTAGGATATCAAAGATATCGATGGTCGCTCTGGCGCGCTGCGGCAGACTGAATTCTATCATCGTAGCGAGATTAAAGGGGTTCGGATAATTGGCGCCCAGCGCAAAACTGACAGGCCGTGTATCCGGAGTCTCAGCCATACCGGTCGGATTCTCCGGCGCCAATTTCACCACATACATATCGTATTCCCCCGCGCCGAAAGACTGAGTCCTGCCTACAATGATAAAGCCGCCGTCGGATGTCTGCTTCACGCAGTATGACCGATCATCCAGGTCCCCTCCGACCGTCTTGGTCCAGAGCGTGTCACCGTTGGCGTTGGTACGGACGACATAGACATCGGTCGGGTCCATGCCGGCGTTGCGATACGCTTCCCCGGTCATTACAAATCCGCCGTCGCTGCACTGGTCAAGTCCGTAGCCGAGATCGTCGGAAGGATTTCGATATCTTCGACTCCAGAGAGTATCGCCGGATGGAGTCAGCCGCAGCAGCCAGAAATCTTCACCCTCAGGCGAACTGAATTCCCGGTCCCCAAACGCCATATACCCGCCATCGGCGAGTTGCACAATGGACCATCCGGTGCCGACTCCTCCATACCCTTTGGTCCAGGTGGTATCGCCGTATTTGTCGATCTTCACCAGATATATCGCTCCGGCGGTCCCGATGGCGATGGCTCCGCTGTCGGATGTGGGGATCACGCGATTGAGATGCTGAATCCAGGGTTTGTCCACGAGAATATGGTTTTGTTTCACCCCCAGGGAGTCGGTCCGCACAATGTTGATCCCCCAGTCATACGCCCCCTGTAGCGACGACCAATAGTAGGATGAGCCGACCATAACATAGCCGCCGTTCAAAGTCTGACAGACATCGGTGCCATAGTCGGTCGTCAGATTGTAGTCGTAGTCCTGATCCCAAAGAAGATTTCCGGCGGCATCAAGTTTCATCAGATAGTAATTGGCGCTTTCATCCCCAAACTGCCCGGCGGCGTATCCGCCTACGATAAGGCCGCCATCCCGGGTCACTTTGGCGCAGCCGGCTTCTTCAGCACAATCCTGAAGACCATAGGTATTTTCCCAGGCGAAACTGCCGTCTTTGCTCAGTTTAACAATATAGATGTCGCGATCCCCGTGCGGAGTAGAGGTGGTGTAGCCGGTTACCACGTATCCCTGGTCCGATGTTTCCTCGACATACCAGGCCCAATCGTGGCTCGCGCCTCCGAAAGTCCGTGTCCAAAGGGTGTCGGGAGCGGCTCCAAAGACAGAACTTGTTGCCGAGATAAGGATCAAAGTTATGAGAGTGATCTTGCGCATAGGACAACTCCTCCGAGATAGGATAGCCGTATTGGCGTTTGGAGAGCCCGCAGAACCGGTAGTCATGATCACAGCAGGCCCGCGGCAAACGGAATAATAGACTGAATGTTCTTTAATATAGCACGATTGCCGGTCTGTCAATACCAATTACTGAGAACCCTGGTCCAAATAGACCAGAAATCATCCTCATTAGTCGATGTAGAACACGCGAGAATTCCGGAAGTGAGTTAAGCCAAGTGACAGATGAGGTTGGAACTTTGAAGGATATAGACGATATAGGGAACCATCCTAAAAGCAATCCACGGATTATATGGCGGAGTCTACGAGACGCCTTTCGCAACTGGGTGATCGAGACTGCAACTCAAATTGGCTCGCCGGCCGTGAGAACTCGTTCAGATTGCTCTCGTTGAGGCCGAGGGGTCCTAAAGTGATCCACAATCACTGGTCCCGAGGTTTCGCTCGTCTGGCCCTCTTCGCATTAGTATCCCCTGAGCAAGTATGGGTAGCGCAGAATGGACCGCGACTCGCCCGAAATTTGAAGAAGGGAAGTCCGATCCGCGACTGGCACTGGGGGGGAGGGGGAACAGCACCAGCCGCTTCACGGACTGAACTTAACCGATCGGCGAGGCGGAACACCTAAGTTGCATCTCTGCTTGCGCCCCACCCGGGTTCGAGATTTGGCTACGCCCACACCAACTGGGCTAACTCGCTCAGACTCCGGATTGGATGATCCGGAGCAGCCACCAGATCTATTGCATGTGCATCGAAGTAAAGTCACCGGCGGCCGTCCGGTCATCCGACCGCATTCCCTCGCGGCGGGCGGTAAAGATGACGATCCCGCCGCCCCACACTCCCTTGTCTTCTCATCCGACTTGGATCATTACTTGGGTCCAAGGACCGAACAGCGATATATTTCAGTGGTCGTCGTCAGCGTAATCTCAGGCTCGGCCCCTGACGCAGCCGCGAGTACTTCATTGTCAGAATAGAACTGACGCGGGGTAAAGCCCTTGTTGAAGGTAATTTCCACCTCTACCCATAGAGGGTTGAATCCGTCTCCCTGAATTGCATCCAGCACGGGGGCAAAGGGCTGATCGCCGGGTCGATCGGGATCCATCTCGTAAATATGGTTGATGGACTTGTTGTGTACCAGCAACGCGTTTTCAGCGCCGGCCGGCAGCTCGGTAAAGTTGATGTTGAACAGTGAGCTGTCATAGTAAGCAGGCATTTCCGTTCCCCTGCCGGAAAGCATATTGCTTTCGGCAGCGGAGCCGGATGGCACCGAGGTCTCGGCGGAAGACAGCCCCACAGGTGCCATTGACCCCGGCGGGTTTTTCCTGCACGAAGTAGCGATGAACACAAGTCCAACGACGAGAACTGCGCCGGTGTGTTCGATAAGCGTGCTCGGTTTCATTGCAACCTCCTCATCAATAGAACGTAGTGACTTACCCGCGACACCTTTCCTGATTTCGAACGTGGATATCTGCAAAGCCTTTGATTGTTTGCGTGCTTTCGCCACAGGTTAACGACCGAAGAACCATCCCGCCGTCACTGCTGCGCCTGGTACGTCCGTCAGACCAAGCCGCAATTCCATGAAGAAACGACCGCCGGAGTTACCAGACGAGCGCTGGATAACGCCTCCCTGCAGATACAGTCCCAGGTTGGATTCGTTGACGCCCGACTCGGGCGAACGGAAGACGATACCTAACCCCCCACCCAAGTAGGGTGCCCAATCGCCATTGGTGGAATTGAAGCGATAATCGACGTCCACGGTTGGAGCAGTTGTCGTAACCTCATTGCCAACCCCAATCTCGAGGTTTGGCACGAGGATCAGATTGGATGTGATTTCTCCCGCCTCCAGTTGACCGCCGAAGTGGAACTGGTTGGGGTCCGATGCATAACCTATGCGAGGCCCAAATCCACGAGGACCTGATGAATTGTCTGCGACCGCGATAGAGCATGCTGTCGCGATCACGATCAAGGTAACCAGAAACTTCCTCATACGTGACTCCTTCTAAGCTGCGCGCCCCCTGTCATATCCGCGACTCTACGAGCAGGCGAGACGCTGAGCAGTCTGAATTCAATTCTGGCGCAAAAGCGCCTGAGTGTGGGTGATTAGCAACCGCGACTTGAAAGAAACCTGAAATCCATTTGTCTTTCCTCCAGTCAAGAGAGCGTTCGGAAGACATGGGCGTGCTCGGGTTTTAGGAGCACGAAACTCCGAGATATTGGACAATTATGATACACATTATACGATTTAGTTTCCTTCCGGCACCAAAAAATATTGCGGCTCACGTGTAACCCTGTGCCATATAATTAGTTGGACAGCGTGTGGACACGGTGTGTGATGCCGGGCCGTTCCGCCTGCTTCTCCGCTTTCGTGTTGTCCGGTTGGAAGTTCCGACGATCCGGGAGCGGAAGCCCCACGGATTTTTCGGAGAGTACGATCTGACAATTTTGACCGCTTATGGAACGATTTGCGCGTATAATGGATAGTCGTACTGACCGTACCGACTGCTCCAGTCCGCACATGCGACTTGATCGCTGATATGGAATCCAGTTCCGGGATAATTTCGAGGCGCGTAATGCTTATTTCGCGGTGCGCCGTTTCGCCAAGCCCGCTCATGCGTGCGATGGCCACTCTGATGACGACTTGAATTGGCCTTTCATTGGAGGCATTATGATCATCTTGTTACTCCTCAATTGAACACGGATCGTTTTCGTCGCGCGAGAAGAATGTGGCAGTTTTGAATCGAATACAGCCTTTTTGGCCCATTCTCTTCCTCTAGTCTCAATTTTCGAAAGAACTCATCGGCGCCAGGCTCGCCCTGCGACTAATGAGTGATGCCACTGTTCTCGCCATCGTTTTCACTTCACCAGTCCGGGTCAGGAGGTTAAACATGAACCATTTACACACCGCCGCGCAGCCTGCCGCAATGGAAAACAGTCCGGTCACTACCCCCATGCCGCGGATCGCCTCGGCTCGTACCTTGATGCGTCTGGCCACTTTGACGGCGCAAAACGCCAAGATCATAATCGTATCGAATCGCGAGCCCGTCATGCACGAGCATTCGGCCAACGGCATCAAAACAACTCGACCCACAAGCGGGCTAGTCGCCGGACTTGAGCCAATTGTGCGAGCCGTCAGCGGTACGTGGGTCGCACACGGATCCGGCCCGGCCGACCGACAAGTGGTCGATCAGCAAGATCGCGTCGGGATTCCGCAGGACCAGCCGGAATATATGCTGAGAAGGGTCTGGCTGTCCGATCAGGAGGAAAGAGGATACTATCATGGACTATCCAACAATGCCTTGTGGCCACTCTGCCACATAGCATATACCCGACCTGTCTTCAGCCGGTTGGACTGGGAGCAATACAAAACCGTCAATGAGAAGTTCTGCGATGCTGTGCTGGACGAAATCGGTGAGGGCCGTGCTGTCGTGTTCATTCAGGATTATCACCTCGCGCTTCTGGCTCGAATGCTGAAGAATGTTCGTCCCGACCTGACGATAGCTCAGTTCTGGCACATTCCGTGGCCGAATCGCGAGGTCTTTCGGTCGTTTCCCTGGGGCCCGGAACTGCTCGACGGGCTTCTGGGTAACGATATCCTTGGATTTCACCTGCAGTGGCACTGCATAAACTTTCTGGAAACAGTTGATAGCGCCATCGAAGCCATGGTCGATTACGAGCACTTTCGCGTCTTCCGGGGCGGTCACCCGACCAGCGTGAGACCGTTTCCGATCAGTGTTGATCAATCGCAGATTGGCAGCGATGTACAGACGCCGGAGGTCGCTCTTCGGGTCAACGAGCTTCGCGCTCAATTCGATCGACATCCTACGGCGCAGAAATTTATCGTGGGCGTTGATCGAATCGACTACACTAAAGGCATACTTGAGCGCCTGCAGGCGTTTGAGATAATGCTCAAGAATCATCCTGAACTCAGGACCCGAGTCACCTTTCTCAACTTCAGCGCTCCGAGCCGGACTCCGGTGCAAGCCTATCGCACTTTGAATGACGAGATCGATGCTTTGGTGGCTGAAGTCAATCGCCGGTACGGAATTGATGACTGGCAGCCGGTCCAGTTTCTCCGGGCGCACCACGACTATCATACTGTTTTGGCGGCGTACCAACTCGCAGACGTGTTGGTCGTAACCTCCTTGCATGACGGCATGAATCTGGTCGCCAAAGAGTTTATAGCGGCTCGGACGGATGGAAACGGCGTCCTCGTTCTGTCAACGAATACGGGGGCTGCCAACGAGTTGACTGAGGCGCTGCTCGTCAATCCGCTCGACACAGACTTATTGGCCGATCGTTTGTACCAAGCTGTGAATATGCCCAATGAGGAGTCCCAGCAGCGGATGAAGCGGCTGCGGGAGACCGTGGGCAAAAACGATATCTACAGATGGGGGATGCGCATCTTTGACGAGTTGCATCGAGCCCTCAAGGCGGGTGAGCTATGAACCAGACACGTGGCACGCTCTGGGCCTTTGACTTCGACGGGACATTGTCCCCGCTGGTCCCCAGCCGCTCAAGGGCAAGACTCGACTCGGATTGTGAAGATCTGCTTCAGGCTCTCGCACACGATCCACGTTACGTAGTGGCAATCGTGACTACTCGGTCTTTGGAAGATCTTGAGTCCCGGATTCCCATTGAAGATGTCTTTCTGGCTGGAAGTAGCGGACTTGAATGGAAGCTTCCCAATAACCAGTACCTCACGCCGACCCCCCGGGCAAGAGAACGAGCAGATCGGGAACGGGAAAGAGTTCGATCGGCGCTGGATTGCATTTGTAGGATTCACGGCGTGGAATTGGAGGACAAATTCTGGTCTATCGCAGTCCATTATCGAAATGTCCATCGCGAGAATCACGCCGAAATCGTTCGCGAATTGGAATATCTCAGGGTCAGCCTCGGCCTATCCCTTCGATTCGGGCCTGAGGTTGCCGAAATTCAGTTAATTGAAGAGGTGGACAAGTCGACCGCCGTGCGAGCCCTGGTTCGCCTGAATGAGCGAAAATTTCACAATCCTCAATTAGTCTACGCCGGCGACGATCAAAACGATGTGACGGCTATGCGCTGGGTGCTGGAACGACAGGGGACTGTCTACGTTGTAGGCGATCGTATTTCCGTCAAGGGTGCGAGTGTCGTCCTTAATCCGTCAGATTTGGCATTGACCATTTCACGACGTCTTAATCCTGAAATCGAATACCGGCCAAGTCGCTGGGAGCGGTCGTCATGACTGATTTTGTGATCATGGACTGCGCCCTTCTCACGCGAATGAGCGGGCTCCCGCCCGCCTTCAATCTCCGGGAACTGCGGGATCGAATCACGACTTGCTCCGAAAACGTCCTGCTTCACCATTTTTGTGAAACATCTCTGCGCGCCACTTTTGATGATCCCGAATATCGCAACGATTTTGCCGTCTGGGCCAAGGACGGTCTGGCGGATCGAATCCTCGCCGAAAGATTGGGTATTATTGATCCCTATGAGAGTGATTCCGTCGCACACCTGCGGTATCAGGTCGTTGACATTATTGAGGACCGGCTGAGTGAGGTGTCCCCCTGGGTTCCGACCGTACGGCCGGGTGGAGAGCTGTTCCTAATGGAGGCTGTGACAGTCGTGTTTGAAACTTCCGACCGAATCCGACATCCTTCAGAGATGGGGGAGGCTATCCAAAGGATGACCAACGGTTCTGTTTACTTTCACTTTCTCGAGGGGCTAAGGCGACCACCGCGGCACCGGGATGACTTTTCCTCCTGGCTTCTGGAGTTTGGTCCCGAAGGAGCAGCGTACGCCCATGCGATTTCCGAAGTCGACTTCTACTTCAAGAGCCTCGCAGTGCTCCGAGAGGAATTGAGTCATGCTCTGCTCAAAGGGCCTTCTCTGGGAGAGACCTCGTGAGCCACTTACTCTCCGCTTATGAACCGGTTGTAGGAGAGGGCACAATTCGGCAACTCAGGCAACTTGGCTCTCGACTTGCCGGGATTCGGCTCGTGCATGTGAATTCAACGCGCGAAGGGGGAGGGGTAGCAGAGATTCTTGGCTGGATGGTCCCTCTCATGCGAGAGCTGGGAATCGAAGCGTCATGGGAGGTTATCACCGGCCCGCCTCGCTTCTTTGAAGTTACTAAATCCATCCATAACGGTTTGCAGGGGTTGCCGGTCTATCTGGGTTCGAGGGAGTGGTCCCTTCTGCGCGATGTGAACGCTGCCTGGGCCGAGGAGCATCGGGGACTATTCGCCGAGGCCGACGTGGTTACTATCCATGACCCTCAGCCGGCCCCGCTAATTGAGTTCTGCCGGAACGGCAAGAGCAAATGGATCTGGCGGGCTCACATCGACATTAGCCACCCTCACCGCCCAATTTGGAAGAACCTCAGAGCAGTCGTTCAAGACTACGACGCCAGTATCTTTTCGTTGAACGCCTTCGCCCAGTTATTGACGCACCCACAGTTCCTGGTTCCGCCAAGTATTGATCCACTGAGCGACAAGAACTGCGAACTCCCCCAAGCGGAAATCGACGGCGTCGCTGCCAGCGTCGGGATCGATAGGACCCGCCCGGTCCTCCTGCAGGTTTCCCGCTTTGATCGCTTCAAGGATCCGGTGGGCGTGATAAGAGCCTATCAGATCGTCCGTCGTGTCGCGCCCGTGCAATTGGTCCTCGCTGGTGGAGGCGCCACCGATGATCCCGAAGGGTACGCGGTTTATCAGGAGGTTCTCGAGGCCGCGGCCGGGGACGACGACATCCACGTCCTCCTGCTTCCCTCCGACGCCCATCGAATGATAAATGCCCTTCAGAGAATCGCCGATATCGTGATTCAGAAATCGACCAAAGAGGGATTCGGGCTGACGGTGGCGGAAGCGATGTGGAAGGGGAAGCCGGTCATTGGCGGTGACACCGGTGGCATCCGTCTTCAAGTGTCCAATTTTAATACCGGCTTTCTGGTATCGACGCCTGAAGGAGCCGCCCATCGCATCCGATTTCTTTTGGATCACCGGCGAAGACTTCTTCGGATGGGGGAGATCGCTCACGAGTTCGTTGGGGAAAATTTCTTGCTGACGCGTCACCTGCGCGATTATCTCACCCTGGTGATCGCACTCATGAGGGCCGGCTCTGATCGTATTCTCTATATTTGAGCCACACGCTTCCAAGCCAAGTGACCGCCGCGCGCCGTATGTGGGGAAAGTGGATCAATTAAAATGGCGGGGTTGACGAGACTCGAACTCGCGGCCTCATGCGTGACAGGCATGCGTTCTAACCAACTGAACTACAACCCCGATTTCTTCTTCAAAGAACTTTCTACCCGTTCCTCCGACTGGCGCGCCCAAATCCCCCGCCCATTTCTCTGGGCGGTATCAGGATTCGAACCTATGACCCCCTGCGTGTAAGGCAGGTGCTCTAACCAGCTGAGCTAACCGCCCGGTCTTGCTTGTAACTTCCTTCCGAAAGCTACCGGCTGCCGGCAAGCTGTTACTCAACCGTCAGCTCAAATTCGCGAGTAGCCCTCTAATATATGCTCCGGAAGTCTCTTGGCAATAGGGAAAGAGGGGACGGTCCACAAAACCGAGCCCTTCACATATCCTGCGGAGAGGGAAGGAGTTCGGGAAGGAGCAGGCCGGGTCGAGTTTACTTGCCCGGCTCGGGACTCTGGTCGGAAGCCGACTTCGGCTCGTCTTTGACCAGGATCGCTACCGGCACCAGGACGCAATACGCCAGCACCAGAAGAAACGGCGCCAGCGTGATCGATCCCGTACCCAGCGCGATATACCCGATTATCATGACCACCATGGCAATGCCGAACCAGATATAGTTCTTCTTGCCGAACGGCCAGTTTTCGGGGGCCGGACCTGAGTGAGCCTTCGCGGCTTTTGGCTTTGGTTTTGGTGCAGGCATAATTTCTCGCGGTAAGATACTGTCGGACGGCCCGATGTCAAGCTCTTAACTCCACTTTCGTGCCGGCCTCCTGTTTATACCAGGACGCCAATCCCAGCGCCCAGATTATCATGATCAGCTCATGCGTCTCTTCCGCGGCGAAAGTCGAGTCAGTCAATGAATTCGCCGCAAAGACCACTGCCGCGACCAACGCCGCCTGACAGATATGCCTGTCTGTCTCAGAAAACTCCCTTCGTCTCGCCCCCTTGGCCAAATACCAGAAGACCGCCACCCACAGGCCCGCGAAGAAAATGCCGCAGGGAATCCCACCAACCGCCGCGCTGTTGATCAAATCGTTGTGCGCCTGTCCGTGCACAAACTCCAATGGAACCGCCGGTCCTACCTGGGCATGGTACTCGTCCCAGAAATTCCCGTTCCCGACCCCGAACACCGGATTTTGTGCGACTAGCTCCAAACTGTTACTCCAGATGAAGTGGCGCGAGCCCTCGTACGTACCGGCCGACTCGACCTCGTAAATTTTTCGATACCGCTCATACATCCCGGGTTGAGATATGGAGAGAGCCACAAGCGCGATTACGCCAATCGTGGTGATCCATCGAACTGATCTCTTCCCCAGAAGTCCCAGCAATATCAGCCCAACCCCGGCGTAGATCACCGGCCCGCGTGACAGCGTCAAGGCCACCGCTGCCAGGGCCATCACGGCCGACACCACAAACGGCCCCCGCCACTTGCCCCATATGGTATTTCCCGTCGCCGCCAAAGTCAGCAAGAAGAGCGCCGCCACACTATAGAAGCCGGCAAAAGTCAGCGGCCTGAAGTAAGTTCCGCTAATTTGCTCGATATGAACCGGCTCCCAGGTTCCATTGTCAAAATGCAGCCAGTCGGTTCCGGTGAAATACTCGACACAGGAATACAGCGCGAAAATTCCCACCCCGAGAGCGAGCAACTTAATCGTCTTCGCCTTCCACTTATCATTCTGAAAAACGTAAACGCCGATCGGAACCGCCACAAAGAGCCACTCCCGGCGGCAGGCATAGATCGACATCGCCGGATGCTTGCTCACCAGTGCCGCCAACAGCAGCCAGAACAGGTAGAGCCCGGCGAAGATATAGAACCATTTGATCGTTCTGGAAAACGGATTGTGCCCTCTCAATACAACGGCCACCAGAAACAAAAGAAACGCAATTCCAAGTGCCATCGAACTCAGTGCTCGTGAAAACGTCGAACTGATGACAAAGATGAGGTAGAAGACAAAGAGAATTCGGTCGAGTCGGTCGGACCAAACCCCGGTCATGTGACCAGATCGCTTTCGATTAAGTCAACCAGCAGATGAATCAGGAAGGTCTGCTCTTCGATCACGCGATGCCGCGACGGATGCGGTATCAGGATCGGGCGGTCCACACCGAACCGAAGTTTGCCGCCGCCGTTTCCGATAAGCCCCAGCGTGATAATATTGCGCTCACGCGCCACCTGGGCGGCCCGGATCAGATTGGCTTCTTCGCCGTTGAAACTCAGAAGTACCAGCATGTCGTTTTTGTGGCCGAGTCCTTCGATCTGGCGGGCAAACATTTCCTTCTGGCCGAAATCGTTCGAAGCCGCGGTGACAACCGAGAGATCGGATGAGAGCGCGATCGCCGGCAAGGACTGCCGCATCCGCTCCGAGCCGCATCGAATTAGAAGTTCAGTCGCAAAGTGCGAAGCCAGCGCCGCCTGCTCGCCGTTCCCGGCGATCATCAGTTTTCCACCGGCTCCGATCACCCCGGCCACCAATTCCGAGCAGTTGACGATCTCCTCGGCCAGGTCATTGGCCAGCGATTTCCGGAGAAGCACGCTGTCATCAGCCTGCCGCTTGATTCGTTCTAGTTTCTGGGCCTTAATCATACCGTCACAGTAGCAAGCGGGTGCGCCGCCGCGGCCATTTCACGAAGCATTCCCGGGTCTGAACCTTGTTCGAAGTGATTCCCGACGACGACAAATGATGCTCCGGCCTCGATGCGAACGGCACAGTCTTCCGGCGTCACCAGCCCGCCGCCGACCATCACCGGGATGTCGACATACGCCTCGACCGCCCTGACCATCTCCGGAGGTACTGGAAGCTTGGCTCCCGATCCCGCTTCAAGATAGACTAGTTTCATACCCAGATACTGCGCTGCCAGGGCATGAGCACAGGCGATATCAAATTTGGTTCGAGGGATAGGAAAGGTTCCGGAGATGTATTGCACCGAGGTCAGCACTCCGGATTCGATCAACAAATAGGCGGTCGGGATCGGCTCAAGGCCGAATTCTTTTACAATCGGCGCCCCTTTGACCTGTTCATCAATCAGGTAATTCGCGTTGCGTCCCGAGAGGAGGGAAGTAAACAAGATCGCATCGGCGTGGGGCGTGATTTGGGCGAATGAGCCGGGGAAGATGATCACCGGAAGGGGAGTGCTCTCTTTGATTTTCTTTACAGCCGCCGGGAAATTGCTCTTCAGTACAAAAGATGATCCCACGAGAATTCCATCCACCCCGCACTGATACGCCATCTCGGCGCGGGCGAGATAGTTTTCTTCGCTGGTCCGGTCCGGATCCAAAAGCAGGAGGAACCCGCCCCCCTTCTTGCGCTTTGTCTCCAGAAGCTTCTCAAATATGCCGGACATCATTAGCCTCGCTTCGCCAGAAGCTCCTTCACTTTGGCAAACAGCGCGCTCGCGGGGGTTCCCGGTGCTACGCCGCCTTGCGCAAATCCCGGCTTGCCGCCGCCCCGTCCGCCGAACTGGGGGAGAAGTTCTTTTGATAGCTGACCGACATCGACTTTATGTGAGGCCACTGCAGCTTGCGAAGCTGCCGCTAGATAAACCGGCTTGCTTTCGACCAGCCCCAGCGCAATTACCACCACCGGCTGATTCTTACCCTTCTGTGCGTCCACCCAGCCCGACATGATATCCTTGTCGGTATCTCCAAAATCATGAGTCATCAGTATGACATCGCCAACGTTCGTCTCTTCACCGACTGATTTCCCGCCGCCGGAAAACATCTCGCTCTTTACTTTCTTCAGTTCTTTCCCAAGCAACGAGTTCTCTTCGCGCATCTGCTCGATCCCCTTGAGGGCGTCCGCTTCCGGCCTCCCGATCAATCGAAGATACCTCGCGGCGGAACTGTTTGGCGTCGAGCATAAATCTGATCGCTTCCCGCCCGGTGATTGCTTCGATTCGTCTGATGCCCGAGGCGATTCCGGTCTCAAGCGTGATAAAGAACGGCCCGATCTGCGCGGTGTTCTTGACGTGTGTCCCGCCACAGAGCTCTTTGGAAAATCCGGGAACGGAAACCACGCGCACGGTGTCGCCGTACTTTTCGCCGAACAGTGCCATGGCGCCGGTCTTCTTGGCTTCTTCGATCGGCATTACATCGGTCGTCACATCGGTTCCCTTAAGAATCTGCTCGTTCACCAGCTCTTCGACTTTCCGAATTCGTCCGGCGTCATCGGCTGATGATGCGAGAAATCAAACCGCAGCCGATCCGGCCCGACATACGAGCCGGACTGCTTGACCTGATCTCCGAGTACTTTTCGTAGTGCCGCCTGCGCAAGATGCGTCGCGGTATGATTCCGCATGATATCCCACCGGCGGTCGGCATCGACTGAGGCGGTCGACCAGCGATTTCTCCGCAAATAAGGCTTCTAATCACCGTTGCCTCAGCACGACTAATGATACTTCGCACACGATCCTTGTCAGATGTAGACGTCATTCGACCTGCAATGACATATGCGTTGGAAACTGATCCAACGTGTCGCGAACTTGCCCGCCAGATTCGGCGTAGAACGGTGTCTCTCCAAGATACTACGTCAACATCATCGGCGGAATCTCCTCCGTCTTGGATCGACTCCATACGATGTGATGGTCTAGTAGACTGACTGTACAGGTAGCAGAGAGTATCGCTCGGACGAATTGGGTTGCTCGTGCCTTGGCTACGTCCATTTGCTCAACGTCCTGCACGAGCCCATGCTTCGCCATCAAATTTGCCTGCCTCCCGGCTCCGTCTCCTGTTGCCGCTTCATCGCATCTTCAAACCCGATCAAATCAAGCGACATCCCCTGTTCATGCGCCAGAATATCCGTCAAATCAACCGGGAAACCATACGTGTCATACAGTTTGAAGACCGTCTCACCGTCGACAAGGGTGGCACCGGTCGCTCGCACTTTCTTCGCCACCTTCTCAAACATTTCCAGGCCGGTATCCAGCGTCCGAAGAAACCCTTCTTCTTCCGCCTGAATCACCCGCATCACGTGATCCTGCTTTTCTTTGATCTCCGGGTACGATGCTCCCATCTCATTCACGAGCACCGGCACAAGTCTATAGATAAACGGTTCATGGGCTCCGAGCAGTCTTCCGTGCCGCGCGGCGCGCCGCAGAATTCTTCGCAGCACATAGCCGCGTCCTTCGTTGGAGATCCCGGCCCCATCCGCCAATGCAAACGTCAGCGCCCGGATATGATCTGCAATCACATGATGCGATGATTCATTGTCCCGGTAATTCGACTTCGTCAGTTCCGAAATCTTCTTGATGATATTCAAAAACAGATCAATCCCATAATTCGTGTCGCAGTTCTGCATGACACAGGCGATCCGTTCGAGACCGGCCCCGGTATCCACCGATGGTTTCGGCAGCGGCACAACTTTTCCATCCGGCTGTTGATCGAACTGCATGAATACCAAATTCCAGATTTCGACAAACCGATCTGTCTCGCCGTTCACGACATCCGCCGCCCCGTTCCCATACTTGGCCCCTCGATCGTAATGAATCTCCGAGCAAGGTCCGCACGGCCCGATATCCCCCATCGACCAGTAATTGTCCTTCTTTCCGAACCGCATCACCCGGCCGTTCTTCAACTCAGGGGCGATCTTCTCCCAAAGCTGAAAAGCGTCGTCATCGGTCTCGTACACAGTCGCATAAAGCTTGTCTTTGGGGAGTTTCAGTTCTTTGGTCACCCATTCCCAGGCGAACTTGATCGCGTCCTCTTTGAAATAGTCCCCGAAACTAAAATTCCCGAGCATCTCAAAGAACGTGTGATGCCGCGCTGTGAACCCCACATTGTCCAGATCGTTATGCTTCCCGCCGGCCCGGATACATTTCTGCGAGCTGGTCGCTCGATTGTAATCCAAGGTCCGCTGGCCGGTGAAGACATCTTTGAACTGGTTCATCCCGGCATTGGTGAATAGAATGGTCGGGTCGTTGAAGGGAATGACCGGCGATGATCCCACCTTCCGGTGGTCATGCCGAACGAAATATTCCAAAAACGACTGCCGTATATCCGAAGTCTTAATCGTTTCCGTCCTCTTTTGAGCGATTCCACAGGCGGTCGAAGGCAGCTTTCGCGGCCGAATAGCTGATTCCCCGCCGACTGAGGTAAGTATATGCCTTGCTTCGCGCTCGTTCAAGGTCAAACTGGCTCAGGGTATTCCAGCGCCGCTCCAGCGACTTCACCGCCAGGTCGATCTCGTCATGCCCTTCAAGCAGCATGTTCGCCGTCTCTTCGGCAATTGGACGGGGGATAAGCTTGTGCTGAAGGTACGCTACCAGATATCCCCGTCCCGATGGATTCCGCTCCAAAAGCCCTTGCGCGATCTGCTGGGCGAAATGAGCGTCATCCAAAAGCCCTTTGTCGGAAAACCGCTTGATCACCGTCTTGATCGATTCGGGTTTGAACTTCCGCTGGTTCAACTTTGCTTTCAGCTCGCCGACTGAGTGCTCTCGAAGTGTCAATAGGCGTGTGGCCGTGCGGTCGCACTCCGCCAGTTCCGCTTCGGTTTCAAGCTGCGCCACCTGGGGCGCGGTGAGCATGATCCCTTCTTTGAGCCGATGCTGATGAACCAGCTCCGGGGCCACGATGATCGGTTCCTCCCGGTTAGACAGGCTGACGTAGTACCGCCCGGTCCCGGCTTTTAGTCTGACTATTTTTATCTGCTCTGCCATTGCTGCCGCCTTCTCCGATTCGAGACAAAATATCCATGCCGGCACCTGCGGGCAAACAACATTTTGTCCGCGCTGTGCTACGTCAAACTCTCTCAGAGTATTCTAACTGTACCCGAACGCTGTTTTTTGACGTACTTTGGAACTATAATATTGACTCCTGATTCGCCGGCGCGTATCATCTTTGAGCGCGTCGACACTTGGCGCTTTTTCGGTGCACGGCCCCAACACAACCCCCGGCCCTGCCCCCCGCCACTGCAGGACGCTGCTTTTAAAGCAACAATGTACTGATAGACCTAAGTCGTTACGGAGACAGGGACGTTTATGGAGCTCGATCTACAGGGCAATATCGAGAAATTCACACTGCCGGAAATATTCCAACTGATCGCCGCCGGACGGAAATCCGGCACCCTCGGCATTCAGCGCGATGACAACATCGTCATGATCTATTTTGAGCACGGCGATATCACCTACGGCTACGGTCCGCGCCAGACTTTCCATCTCGGCCAGCTTTTGAAAGAGAAGAAGAAACTGTCAGCCGACCAACTCGAGGATGCCGTTCAGACCCAGGCTAAAACCGACAATACCCGCCGCCTCGGTGAAATCCTCGTCGGCAAAGGGTATATCGACCGCGCCGATCTCGAAGAAGTTATTCATCACCAGGTGGAACAGCTTCTGTACTCGCTCTTGTCCTGGCAGTCCGGCTCGTTCAAATTCTACGAAGATCAGTTCCCGACCATCGAAGAAGTCACGGTCCGCCTATCGGTCGAAAACGTTATTCTCGAAGGGCTCCGCCGTTTCGATGAAATGAACATGGTGAACGAAGCGCTCCCGGATAAAGACGTCATTTATGTTATCTCGGCATCGCAAGGGGGAAGGACGCGCGCCGTCACTATGCAGGCCCCCGAATGGAATGTTATGGCGCTGGTTGATGGTCACCGGACGATCAACCAGATCTGCAGCGCCAGCCAGCTTGGCACCGACGATACCCTGAAACGACTCGCCCAGCTCAAACTGGCCGGCTTGATTACTCCCGCCGACAAACGCCCGACCTCCGAGCGAGCCCGCCGAACAGAATACCAACCAACTTGACCAAATGGTAAACCGGCTTTCCGGGCTGTTCGAAGATTACCTGAAACAGAAGAGTTCGAATCGCCTGACCAATACTCGCAACATCACGACCACTCTGATCGGAGAGAAGCTTGAGTCGAACTGAAACTCTCAGATCACTTGAAACCGTGCTCGAGTCGTTTCTTGAGAAGGCGGTGGCCCTCAAAGAAAACCGACTCTCGGTGCTCGAAGGGATTAACCGTCTTGATGACATCGCCATTGGTTTCCAGACCGGCTCGGATCTGACCGAGGAGATCGGCGGATGGTTTGCCGATCACAGCCGATGGCTCGAGGAACCCTCGCTCCGCGCCGCCGACCAGACTCGGATCGGCGCAATTCTTGGCGCTATTCGCCATGAAATCGGCGCCGTCCCGGACGCCACCCCGGCCCGGAACAAGATTGTCCGCGAGATCGAACGCTGGGACGTCAAAATTGAATCCAGCCGTCAGAAGCTCACACTGAAACGCGGCTCCGAAGAAGCCACCCCGTCCGGGCCGGACCAGTCAGACACTATCCTATTGTTTAATAACACGTTAGAGCGGCTGGCCGGCCTGTTTGAGGACATCTCACATAACAAGCAGCATATCCTGTCGATCCTGGATGATGCTCTCAAATCCGCTTTGATGCAGCAGAACAGAGACGCCTTGCTTTTGTCCGCCTTCATTATATATTACCTCAAGTTGCACCATTATAAGGTCGAACCATACATCAAACGGCTCAGAGAGGCCGAAAACAGTATGGCCGGGAGGGAAGCATGATGTTGACCTCAGCCGAGAAAGCCTATTGTCTGGCCCTTTTGGCTTTGAGACACAAGGAGTTCCGGAAAGCGGCGGAATATTTTGACCAGGCGGCCCCGGGGTTTGTGAACAATCAGGAGTTTAACCTGTTGTCAGAGTCTACCCGGCTACTGGTCGCGGTGAAAGACGAGCTAACTACTCGCCAAGGCGGAATCGAAGAACGTATTCAGATAGAGGAGGTCTTTTCTTATGGCCAAGAAGATGAACTTCGCTGAGAAGTCCAAAAAGCGTGCCGACGTGCACACTTGCCCCGTGTGCGGAACCCCGATCTTGTATGTGAAGCATGTTCGGGCCGCCAAATCGAGTGTGGGCGCGTGGAAATTCCGCGACGTCAACACCGGCATTTGCAAGTGTAACGAAGCTGAGGCGTACGCGTAATCAGCAGCTTTCCCGGGCCGCCTTTTCCTGAGGCGGCCTTTCTTCACATAGACCGCAAAGCCCGCCGCCCGGCGGGCTTTTTGATTTCGAGCTGCTACACTCCCCAACACCTCTTCATCTTCTTGAACCGGGACAACTTACTCGTTTGTGGTTGGCAGGCGTCCTCGCCTGTCGCTCCGAAGTTCAGGTAAACGAGTACGTGGGCGGCGGACGGATTCAGAATTAATCGTCTCCTCGACTTCTGTGTTCGGCCAAAGATTCCACGCAGCCTTACCGGAGTCCCCGGAACCGGAAGGGGTTGGATGGCACGCGTTCCAAAGTAAACTTCCTCGCCCCGCTCAAGACGAATCTGTAGGTAATATCCAGCTGACCTTCGACCGGATTCCCGTTTTCGCTCATGGGACGGAACCTCCACAGGGGCAAAACGCTCAGCAGATTGTCCGCGAAGGAGTATCCTGGTGGTTCCTCATGGACTACCACGTACGCTACTTGCTGCACAGATCGCTTGTGCCGCCTTACAACATCCACTTCAAAAGGCTTCAGCAGACCGTTTTCGCCCACGCACACTCGGACTGTTACTCGCCCTTCCTGGCGCGCTTCCAAAGCGCTTGGTGGGTAAACCGGATCAATCCTTCGCACCACGCTGACTTCCGTTTCCGCCTGCGGCTGAGCACGCGTGGATTCCGGCACTGCGTTGCCGTCGACCGATAGCCGGTCACCGTCACCAAATGTGCTCAAACGACTAAAGAGGGAAGATTCGAGATCGAGAGTCGACGGCGTTACAACTACCGTATCCGGCGCTATCGTATCTGGGGGGAGCTGTGCGAGCACTGTCGGTCGGTCGGGCACGATTTTGATATTGGCCTTGAATCCCAAAAATCCGGAGCGGTCCGCAACGGAAGCCTCTAGTTCTCCCCACCTCGGCGAAAGCAGAGAAGTTCCCGAGAACAACTACCACCAGTTCTCCGGATCGAAAGTGAGTCCGAATTTCCGGCGGAGAATCCGTTACAACCAGAGCAATACCTGCCGCACTTCCAAGAAGTGTTGCCACTGCCGCTCCGATGAGCAGGTTCCGTTGATATGACGCCTTCAGCTCGTAGGCACCGTAGGTCGAGTACATTCTGTTCTCCAGAAATATGGCGTGCTTCCCTGGCGCAGATTTGAACCGCCTTTCGGTCAATTGCTTCTGGAATTCCGGTCAACGACGGCGAGTTGTTGCATCTCGCCACCATTCCTTTAACTCTGATCGCTGATCTATTCCAGGCAAGCGAAAGCATAACAAATAGCCGAGTGTCGTTTCATTTACAGTGCGCCGGCGACCAATTCCGATCCGATTCACCCAGAGTGCGGCTGTGCACGGATAGTATCCGGGAGACAACGTGGTGGGTATCGCGTCACTGCCGAACCGCTCAGCCACCATCTGGAGAACTCTGCGCGCCTCTTTCGGGTCTTTTGACATCAATTGCAGGCTGACGATGTCGTCCGGTGTCGAACAAGTGGTGTCAAGAAGCAGTAGGCTTGATTTCCGGACGTATTCAACTTCGAGCGGGCCGGTTTGTCTGACCCGAAATCGCGCCGTGTCGCGGCCGAGAATAACCGAAAGCGCAAAATCCTTCCCCGGAATTCTGAAATTGGTTCTTCGCTTTCCCCGCCGGCTCTCCAGCAGTTCGACCGGCAATCCGGTATCGACCGGCGTTCTCAGACGCACCGTAATCTGCATGCTGCTATCGGTCGACCAGGAGTCAAATTTGGCGAATCCGTAGGCGGAGAAGAGGTCAATGCGCGTCATTTGGCCCCACGTGTTTGTGGTGGTGCTGTCATCGGAGCAGCTTTCATACACGAGGAGATGAAAGGGCTGGACCTTGGCCGGACGTCGAAGTACGATCTGATGTGACACCGGCGGCGGAAGACTATCGTCGGCGTCCCAGCCAACACCGGAATCCTGCGCCTGTGCAATCGAGCTTGCAAGCAGGAAGGCGCCGATGCCAAGCGCCGTTTTCCAACTGGAATATGTGAGGACTCCTGTCCGGGCCGTCTTTGAATCAAATGTCGATTGTCTCGTGATACTTCCCCGAACTGTAAAATGCGCGCCAAGATTTCTATTCATCGTACGCTCAACAATCCACGGCGAAACCCGGCCACCTCCAATTCTCCCTAAGCAATGATGCCGGCTTGATGTCGATGCGTGATGAAACTGAAGGTCAGGTCTGAAAACCCGGGCGTCGATCCACACCTAAAAGCAATCTATGCACAAGCAGTGTCAATTTATGGCAGTGCAAAGTAAAGTTTTTTCGGGACAACTCTACTTCTTCTTTACCCGAGCTGCCGGTCGTTATCCTGTTACAACTCAGCGGGTTGCATTTGTCGAGTCGCTCCGGCCACGCTCGATTCCCGGCTGCACATTTTCCGTGCAACGGTCAAAAATGGCATATTTGGGCCATTTAAAGCCGGAATGGGGCGGGCGCGTCGCGATTCAAAACAGCCTCACCTCCGCCCCCCGTACTTTTGCTTCAAGATCTCCTTGGCCTTCTTGTGGATCTTCTTCCACTTCATCTTTTCCGCCAGCCGGGCGCTGGTGTTCTGCCGCACCTCCAGATATCGCAGTTCCTTCTGCAATTTCAAGAAGCTCTCGTACCGGGACTCCTCGATAGTCCCATCCTGGAGCCCTTGTCGCACGGCGCACCCCGGCTCTTCGTTGTGGGTGCAATCACTGAACCGGCATTGCAGGACTAGTTGCTCGACATCTTCAAATGTCCCCGCCAGACTTTCCTCATTCGCCCAGAGCTGAATTTCTTTCATTCCGGGCGTGTCGATCACGATTCCCCCCGATGGCAGCAGGATCATCTGGCGATAGGTCGTGGTGTGCCTCCCGCGGCCGTCCCACTCGCCTACTTCTTTGGTCTTGATCCGCTCTTCTCCCAGCAGTCGATTGATGATCGTCGATTTTCCGACTCCCGAAGATCCAATCAGTGTCGAACTCTTGCCGCTCGCCAGATACCGGGCCAACTCATCAAATCCGGCTCCCGTAACGGCACTTACCGCCAGCACCGGAACCCCCACGGCCACCTTCTGCATCTCAATTATCCGTTCATCGACGTCCGACGCCAAATCGGCTTTGTTGAGCACAATCACTGGTTCCGCACCGCTTTCGTAGGTGAGGGTCAGGTACCGCTCCATGCGCCGGACATTGAAGTCCGGGCCGACATCGGTTACGATCAGGACCGTATCAACGTTGGCCGCCACCGGCTGCGGCTCGGTGGTCTCGCCGACAGTCTTCCTTAGGAACACCGTCTTCCGCGCCAGAAGCGCAATGATCACCGCCAGTTCGTCTGCTTTCGAGCTTCGCACCGCCACCCAATCGCCGACCGTCGGAAAGTCGAGGCGCGATTGGGCGGTAAACCGGAGCTTCCCCGTTACTTCCGCTGTTTGTTCCCCTTGTTCGCTCACAATGATGTATCGCTCCTTGTGCTCCTCGGCTATTCGCGCCGGCAGAAGACCGTCGAATCGATACGGTCGAAACTGTTCTTCAAGGGACGAATTCCATCCCAGATATTCCAAAGACATCGCTATTCACCAATACAAAATGTTCATCTCCGGTTATCTCCGCTAAAAGCGGGAATAACAACTTTCGGACTACGGCCACGGGCCGGTGATCTTTGACGAAGGCGCTTTTCGGGGAAACGAACAACACCCCGTGAAGGGGTCAGTTCAATTCAGCTGATACGGGAAAATCCGCAATTAGCGGACGGAAGATTCCCCGAAACGCACCACGCCGCTCTGGGCCGATCTTGCAACAGTCATCTTGTAGTGCCTCCTTTCGAGGAATTAAAACTTTGCTCTTGGTTCTACGCTAATATATCGGCATTTGTTGCCAAGTCAAGCAGTATGATGGACCTTGAATATCTCACTCCCCTCGCTATATTACCGGCCTATGGAACTAGCCGCCGAGGATCAATCTGTGACGACACCGGCCCCATCGCGACACGAAGTCTGGAGAATGTTCGATCGGATCGCCCATCGCTACGATCTGCTCAATCATCTCCTGTCGTTTAATCGGGATAAATATTGGCGCCGAAGAGTGTCCGGCCTCTTGCCGACTGGTCCCGCTCTTGATGTCCTCGACCTCGCCACCGGCACCGGCGATCAGTTGCTCGAACTGTACAACTCCGGCCGCGTCTCCCAGGGAGTTGGGCTCGACCTTGCGGAAAACATGCTCGAGATCGGCCGTTCCAAAATAGAGGCGTTCGGATTATCCGAGAACCCTCAAGTTTCAAAACGGGGACGCCGGCATTATTCCGTTCGGCGATCACTGCTTCGATGCTGTCACGATTTCGTTCGGCATCCGAAATGTCACCGATGTCCCTTCGGCTCTCCTTGAAGTGCGAAGAGTTCTTCGCCCCGGCGGCCGCGCCTTGATCCTCGAATTCTCATTGCCGCCGAACCGGGCGATGCGGGTCCTCTACCTGTTCTATTTCCGGCACGTGCTCCCGATGCTGGGTGGACTTATCTCAGGGGATCGCTTCGCCTATCGCTATCTGAACAAGACCGTGGAAACTTTTCCCTATGGGGATTCGTTCTGCCGACTGATGACTGATGCCGGCTTCACTCACGTCAAAGCCGTACCCCTGACGTTCGGCATTGCCACTATCTATCAAGGAGACAGATGATGTCCCCGGTGATCGCCCGAAGCAGCGCGGTATCGGTTGCCGCCGCCGCCTTGGATTTGGCGCGACGAGTCCAGCAAGGGAGCAGGGGAGAGGCCCAATCCGAATTTCAGCGAATCGCTCTCCCGATTGAACCGCTTGATCTGCTGTCATGGGTTCATGCCCAGCCCGCCGGTGTAAAGACCTATTGGCGCGATCGCGCCCAGGATTTTGAAATCGCCGGAATCCATGCCGCCGATTTTCGGCGTTCTAAAATGAGTGATTCCTCAAGCCTGTTGCCTGCCCTGAATCAGAAAGACTCTATTCGCTATTTCGGCTGCATCCGGTTTGATGCCAACTTTGCATATGAAGCTGCTTCAGAGGCGCCAACGGACCGCTCGTGTTTTGTCGTTCCGATTGTCTCAATTGAACGACAACATGAAGATTACCAATTGGTCTGCACCTTTCGACCCGATGAATCCTCGCGCTACTATGCTTTTTCAATCCTGATGAATTTGCGGGCGGCCGCTTCTATCGAACCCGGCTCCGCCATTGTCTTAGCAGAGTCCGATTCTACCGATAGAAGCCAGTGGATGTCCTCAATTGGCCGGGCGCTCGACGCGATCCGGGCCGGTTCAATTCAAAAACTCGTGCTCGCCCGTTCCCGGACGCTGAAGCTGGCGGAACCGATTGAACCGTTCTCCCTCCTGCACCAACTCGGGGAGTACTCCAAGCGATGCTTCCTCTTTGGGATTCAATTTGAACGCGGCTCGGCGTTTATCGGGTCATCTCCGGAACGTCTCTACCGCCGCACTGGTCGGCATATCGATACCGAGGCTGTCGCCGGGACCCGGCCTCGGGATGACAATCCCGCTGCCGATGATCTGCTCGCCCGCCAACTGCTGGAATCTGTAAAAGATCTGCGCGAACACGCGTATGTCGCTTCGCATATCGAATCCCGGCTGGGCTCGCTCTGTGAACAGGTCGATGCGAGCGCGGAATTGAACGTCGTCAAACTTCCGCGCGTGCAGCATCTGGTCCGAAAATATCACGGCGAATTGCGGCCATCGGTCGCCGATCTTGGTATCATCGGCGCCCTTCATCCGACACCTGCCGTGGGCGGCACACCGGTTGACCGGGCTGCTGAGATGATTCGTGCCCTCGAACCATTTGACCGCGAGTGGTATGCCGGACCGGTCGGATGGTTTGGACCGGAGGGGGCTGAATTTGCCGTCGGTATTCGTTCCGCCCGGATTTTCGAAGACGAGATCACGCTCTATGGCGGCGCCGGGATTGTCGAAGGATCCGATCCGGAAACAGAATGGAACGAGGTTGAACAGAAGCTCAGTCCGTTCCTGCGCATTTTCAAACGCTCATGAATCTGAATTCTGCCAATATCAATTCACTCTGGGGCTCGCTTATTGTCGAAGAGTTGATTCGTCACGGGATCGACTACTTCTGTATTTCTCCCGGTTCCCGTTCCACCCCGCTGGTGGCCGCTATTGCCGCCCATCCGGAGGCGAAAACAGTAATTCATTTTGATGAGCGTGGCGCCGCCTTTCATGCTCTTGGGTATGCGAGAGGGGCTGGCAAACCCGCCGTTCTGGTTTGTACTTCCGGCACTGCCGCCGCGAATTATCTGCCGGCGATTGTTGAAGCCTCAGTTGATTGTCTTCCCCTGATTGTCCTTACCGCGGATCGCCCCCCCGAACTTCGCGACACCGGTGCGAACCAGACGATCGATCAAGTCAACCTATATGGAAAATTCACCAGGTTCTTTCATGATCTGCCGTGCCCCGATTCGGCCATTCCCCTGAAGGTACTACTCTCGACGATTGATCTGGCGGTGAGTCAGGCGATTCGTATGCCCCGAGGACCAGTTCATATCAACTGCATGTTCCGCGAACCGCTCTCCCCAACCGTGTCCGGAGAAGATTTCGAACAGTATCTCAGCCCGATCAAAGATTGGCAGGAGAGCCAACTCCCGTTCAGCCGGATCGCAACTCCCGATCCAGGCGCGCCCAAAGACGAGATTGAAAAAGTCCTCGCGAGTATTCAGAAAAGTTCACGCGGAGTTCTGGTGCTCGGACAGCTCCGGGACGCCACGGATCAAGACGCCGTTCTTCGCCTTATCCAGACGCTCAACTGGCCCGTGTTTGCCGACATTCAGTCAGGACTGAGTCAGAGCGGCCACCACCAGATTATCCAGCACTTTGATCTGCTCCTGACTTCAAGAGAATTCGCCGGCAAGAATCAACCCGACCTGATCCTTCAACTCGGCAGCCGTTTGACCTCCAAACGTCTTCTGCAGTGGATCGAAACCAGCAAACCGGCGCATATTCAGGTCCTGGATCATCCTTACCGCCATGATCCAACCCATACCGTCACTCAGCTTATCGAAAGCAGCATCGCATCTTTTTGCGACCAGCTTATCTCCACCGGTACGACTATTCCAGCCGGCGGACTCTTGCCTTCATTTCAGCAGGCTTCCCGATGTATCGAAGCGATCATCGATGAAACCCTCGCTCGTACCGAGTTCATGACCGAATGCGGCGCCGCGAAGATTGTAGCGGCGGCCATCCCAGCCGAATCCGGGCTTTTTCTCGCGTCTAGTATGCCGATTCGCCTCTTTGACATGTTCGCCGATCCAATCGGCCAAGTCCTTACAGTCGGGGCCAATCGAGGGGCGAGCGGGATCGATGGGACCATTGCTTCCGCCTCGGGCTTTGCCGAAGGTCTTTCTAAACGGGTGACGCTGGTAATTGGCGATCTGGCTTTACTGCATGACCTTAATTCCCTGGCGCTGCTCAGGCATGTCAAGAATCCCGTTACGATTGTCTGCCTGAACAACAACGGCGGGTCGATTTTCGGCCATCTTTCCATCGCAAATTTTCCGGATATTTTCAGCAAGTATTTTGTCACGCCGCATGACCTCACTTTTGAGCATGCCGCCTCGCAATTCCGCATCGAGTACACGCGTGTCCGGTCGCCGCGTGATCTGGTGGCGGTCTACCGGACAGCCATTGAGCAGGACTCGCACGCTTTTATCGAGGTTACTATCGACCGCGCCCAGAACCAGAAGTTCCATGACGACTTGCTGAAACGGATCGCCCTTAAACTCGATACCCTTTGAGACTGAATATGCCTATCCGTCAGGTCCTGGCCCACACTGACTCAGGAGAATCAAACAAACCGGCCATCCTGTTTCTGCATGGCTTTCTTGGCTCCAAAGAGGACTGGGACGAAATTGCCGTCCCTCTTCAGGATTCCTATCGAACTGTGGCGCCGGATCTTCCCGGGCATGGGCAATGTGTGGAATTGGATGACTCCGCCTACAGCATCTCCGGCTCTGCCCGAATAATCTTGGAGCTTCTCGACTACCTCAGAATTCCTAGGTGCCATTTGGTCGGCTACTCGATGGGGGGGAGGATTGCACTTTACCTGGCCGTCACTTTTCCTGAGCGCTTTGCCCGGATTGTGATTGAATCTGGTTCTGCCGGTCTTGCGGATGAAGCTGAACGGAAAGAACGCCAGGCCCACGATGCGAGGCTCGCGCAGGAGCTCCGCTCGATTCCACTGCCTGAATTCCTCACTCGCTGGTATGACCAACCCCTCTTTCACTCGATCAAAAGAAACCAGTCCCGATTCGACGGCCTCATGGAGCGACGGTTGAAGGGAGATCGATCTGAACTGGCCCATTCGCTTGAAGGGATCGGGACCGGGACACAACCCTTTCTCGGACCGAAACTCATGACCTTGCCGCACGAGATACTCTTTGCCGCGGGAGCCCTCGATCAAAAGTATTCACGACTGGCCATGGACTTGAGCCGTCAATGCCCGCACGGGCGATCCTGGGTCGTCCCGGACGCCGGGCACGCCCTTCACTTTGAGCAACCGGTTGCTTATATTGACCGTCTGAAGTTATTCTTCACAGAAGGGAAATGAGATCTCATGTCCAGCCACAAGTGGCAAGAAGCCGAAAAATTCACGGATATTCTCTATCACAAACTCGATGGGATCGCGAAAATCACCATCAACCGCCCGGACATCCGCAATGCCTTTCGGCCATTGACGGTGTTTGAAATGTCCGAGGCCCTGTCCGATGCCCGAGAAGATGAGCAGATCGGCGTCATCATTTTGACTGGGCAAGGAGACAAGGCCTTCTGCTCCGGCGGCGACCAGAAGATTCGCGGTGAAGCCGGCTACAAAGATGCCAAGGGGGTCAATCGGCTCAACGTGCTCGATTTCCAGCGACAAATCCGCACCTGTCCGAAACCGGTGATCGCGATGGTCGCCGGTTACGCCATCGGCGGCGGCCATGTACTGCACCTGATGTGCGACTTGACCATTGCCGCTGACAATGCCGTTTTCGGCCAGACCGGACCGAAAGTCGGATCGTTCGACGGCGGCTATGGGGCCAGTTATATGGCTCGCATCGTCGGTCAGAAGAAGGCGCGCGAAATCTGGTACCTTTGCCGCCAGTACAATGCCCAGCAGGCGCTCGAAATGGGTCTTGTAAACACGGTCGTTCCGCTTGAACGTCTCGAAGAGGAAACCTGCAATGGTGCCGCGAGATTCTCGCCAATTCACCCCTTGCGATCAGGTGCCTTAAATCTGCGCTTAACGCCGATTGCGATGGTCAGGCCGGCTTGCAGGAACTCGCCGGGAATGCGACTATGCTCTACTACATGACGGAGGAAGCCCAGGAGGGGAGAGACGCTTTCGTTCAAAAACGTAAACCGAATTTCGGAAAATTTCCGCGCCGTCCGTGAGCGATGCCACCGATGTCCTATACGAATTTTGAAATCTGGATGATGGCCAGCCGCCCCAAAACGCTCTGGGCCTCCATCTCGCCGGTGATCATCGGCACCGCCATGGCCTTTCAAGCCGGCAAGGGGGACTGGGGATCGGCGATCGTCGTGCTGTTTGCAGCCGTGATGATTCAGATCGGCACCAATTTCGCCAACGATTATCTCGACTATTCCAAAGGTACCGACACCTCCGACCGGCTCGGCCCAATGCGTGTTACCCAGGCTGGCCTCGTTTCCCCGAATGCGATGAGCACTGCCACCGGCATCGCCTTCAGCCTGGCATTTCTTGCCGGAATTTATCTCGTTTATCGCGGAGGCTGGCCCATAGCCGTGGTGGGGATCACCTCGATTCTCTTCGGCATACTCTACACCGCCGGACCATTTCCGCTCGGTTACAACGGGCTTGGTGAAATCTTTGTCCTGATCTTCTTCGGCCCGGTGGCGACCGCCGGCACCTACTATGTTCAGGCCCAGGAATTCAGCTGGTCAACCGTCACCTCCGGGATTGCCCCGGGCCTGTTTTCCGTTGCCATCCTGACCGTCAATAATCTTCGCGACATCGAAAGCGACCGCAACTCCGGGAAGAAAACCCTGCCGGTCCGATTTGGCCGATCGTTTGCGCGGATCGAATATCTGATTTGCATACTGGCCGCCTGCCTGATCCCGTCGGTTCTGTTTGCGACCTCGGAAGGGCGGCCCCGTTCGCTCTTTGCCACTTTGGTCGTCCTGCTGGCCATCCCGACGATCAAAACGGTGTTCTCCGAGGAAGGAAAAGTTCTCAACAACGCGCTTGCTTCCACCGGTCGTCTCCTGCTTTTCTACAGCCTTCTGTTTTCTGCCGGCTGGCTCATATGAAACTGCGCTCGACGCTGTATCAATACCGTCTTCGGCTTACCGGCCGCTCCCGCTGGGAAAGGACACAATCGATCATCGCGAAGGTTTGATCGCTCGAATTTTTGATGACTCGGGAAATGAAGCGTGCGGTGAAATTGCTCCGCTCCCGTTTTTCAGCCGCGAAAGACTCACTGATGCCCTCTCCCAGACTCGACTTGTGCTCAGAGAGCTCTCCCAGCGCGATTGGCCCGATAGTGCCACCGATGACTGGCGTCATTCGGAACTCTTCACGCGTCTCGATTCGCTCTACCATTCCGTCGGATTCGGTCTCTCGACCGCTCTTCTCCAGTTGGCCGCGACACGAAAGAAAGTCGCTCTTCATACTTTGGTGGATTCAACTGCTCCCGACACAGTTAACATCAATGCCTTGCTTGTAGGAACCGCCGACGAAATAGTCGCTCGGGCGAGATCGCTTAATTCGTCCGGCTTTCGCGCCGCCAAGCTGAAAGTCGGCCTCGGTTCCATTTCCGATGACATCGACCTGGTCCGAAAGGTAAGAGGAATCCTGATTCCAGAGATCTCACTCAGGCTCGATGCCAACCGTCGCTGGACACCCGAACAGGCTCTCGAATTTCTCACGGCCATCCGGGATACCGAGATCGAATATATCGAGGAACCGGTTAATAATCTCCGGCGCTTGCCGGAACTCCATAATTCAGTTTCGACCAGAGTGGCGCTCGATGAATCCCTCCCGGAATATTTCGCCACCGGCATGCAGGCGCGCTTTATCCCCAACGCCGTTATCGTCAAACCGACTCTGCTCGGCGGATGGGGGAGATGTCTCAGCCTTTCGCACTGGACACACGAAAAGCACGTGATGCTGGTCGTAAGTTCTTCGTTCGAATCGGGCATCGGACTCCGGGCTCTTGCCTCAATGGCGGCCGTTATCTCGGCCGACACTCCCTGCGGGCTTGATACCTCGAGCTGGTTCGCCGAGGATTTGATCGCCGCCGGCTTGCCCATTCACCAGGGTCACTGCTTCCTTCCGGACCTTGCGGCAACATGGTCCTCAATCCGCGCCGATCTTCTGACCGAGGTCCCCCTTGAGTAGCGTCATTTGCCCGGTCGCGCACTGGGCGGACAAGAACCCCCGAGGCACCGCGGTAATCACCGGTTCCGGCGACATATCCTTCGCAGAGTTGCATGCGAAGGTCGCGGGAACGGTCGAGTATCTAAGAAAAATCGGGATAGTACGCGGTACACGAGTCGCAATTCTCCTGCCCAACAATCTCGACTACCTGATCGTCCTGCTCGCCCTGGCTCGCCTTGGCGCTGTCGCCATTCTGCTGAGCACTCGACTTCCCATCGAGGCTGTCACCCATCTCATCTCCAGATTAAGTTGCACGTTTCTCTTGAGTGATCATACCTGGCCGCACCAAATTCCCGATGTTACGCAGATAGATGCCGACCCGATTGTATCGGATGCCGGCCACTCTGATTTGTCCAATTGCTCGATACCGCTCAATTCTCCGGCGATCGGCGTCTTCACTTCGGGAAGTTCCGGCGATCCAAAGGCCGCTTTGCTCTCTTATGGCAACCTTTACTTCAATGCCCTCGGTTCAAGCGAGAACATTCCCTTTGGACCCGGTGACCGGTGGTTGCTCTCTTTGCCGCTCTACCATGTTGGCGGGCTCGGAATACTTTTCCGAAGTCTGCTCGCCGGAGGAACCGTGGTCATTCCGGAAAAGGGGGACAGCTTGCCGTCCAGCATCAATGGCCGGGATGTCACGCATATCTCCGTTGTGACCACGCAACTGCACCGACTGCTCGCGGACCCCGATAATCTCGAATCACTCAGGCGCCTCAAAGCCGTTTTGATCGGCGGAAGCCAGATCTCACCTTCCCTGATCACCCGCTCCCTTGAAGCCGGTCTCTCTATTCACACCAGCTACGGGCTTACCGAGATGGCATCGCAAGTCACAACCACTGCTCCCGGCGAGCCTCTTTCCCGGCTTCTCACGGCCGGCCGGCCGCTGCCATATCGCCGGGTCATGATATCCTCCGACCGCGAGATTCTCGTGAAGGGAGAAACTCTTTTTCAGGGATATCTGACTTCCTCGGGCCTCGAAACCCCGTTCGATTCAAATGGCTGGTTTGCCACCGGTGACTTGGGGACGCTGGATGGAGCCGGATACCTGACTGTGATTGGCCGGAAAGACAACCGCTTCATCTCCGGAGGGGAGAATATTCAACCGGAAGAAGTCGAGCGCGCTCTTCTTGAAATACATTTGGTTGAAGAGGCTGTCGTTGTGCCGGTTGAGAACGTAGAGTATGGCTTTCGCCCTGCTGCCTTCGTGAGGCTGTCCCCAGGGGCCGAACTGAACGAGGATTCTCTCAAACGCCAACTTCGCGAAAAAATCCCGGGATTCAAAATCCCGGACCGAATTCTGCCCTGGCCCCACGAGTTGATCAACTCCGGTCTCAAGCCGAGCCGAACCCAGTTGCAGGAATTCGCCCGCAAGTCCGTAAGCTAGACCGCTATTCCTTCCAGGGCATCGCGCAGTTTCTCTACCAAAGGCCGTTTCCGACCGTCGGCTCGGCTGATCAGGGCATGGATGGTTTTGACCGTACCGGCCAATTCAGCGTCATTCTTTACAAGCGTATAGGCCAGCGTAAACGACGTTTCCCCGATCCGCTCCGCCGTTATCTGGATCAAGAGCTTGTCTCCGGTCATCAGAGGCAATTTGTAATCTGCCTCGGCATGGACAATCGGCAGGAGGAACTCCGATGATCTGATCAGCGGTGCAAAGGGAAACCCGACTGATTCCATGAAGGTTTCGTAGGCATCGTGAGCCAGCGTGAATTGTTGCCCGAAAAACAGTAATCCGGCCGCGTCAGTGTGATGCAGTCGGACAATCGTGCGATAAGTAAACATGACATTTCCCTCGGTTTTCGCTTAACCCGGTCCGCTCTTTTGCGTATATAGGGCAGAATATGACTTCAACCCTCCTCCAAAAGTAGCTAAGGAGCACACAACATGCAAAAGCTATTCGTGCGCGGTCTGGTTCTGATGGCCGCTCTCACGCTAGTCCTGGCGCTGACTGCCTCGCCGACCATGGCCCAGGCGGTCAAACAGCGCTCGGAGATCGATGCCAAGTACAAGTGGAACCTGGCCGACATGTTTCCCGATGATGATGCCTGGCAAAGATCATTCGATGTGGTCAAGGCGAACGTCGGACGGTTTGACCAGTATCGCGGCAAATTGGCCGAATCAGCCGCCAATCTCCGCCTCGCACTCAGTCTGAGAGACAGCCTCAGCAGCATCACCGACAACCTGCAGGTCTATGCCGGGCTTAAGCTCGATGAAGACAACCGCGTGAGCAAATATCAGGAAATGCAAAGCCAGGCCGGCGATATTTCGTCCAAACTGTCCAACGCCGCCTCGTTTATCGATCCGGAGATCCTGGCGATGGACAGCGCCAAACTGGCCGGATTCCTCGCCTCCGAACCTGGCCTCAAAGTCTATACGTTTTACATCAAGGATCTCGTTCGCACCAAAGCCCATATTCTTACCGATAAGGAAGAGGCTCTCTTGGCCGCCGCCGGCCCGGTCCTCGGCGCCCCTTCAAGAATTTTCTCGATGATCAACGATGCCGATATTTCGTTCGGCACGATCAAAGATGAGAACGGCAAGGACGTACAGCTGACTCCGGAACGTTATGGCGCCATTCTCGAATCCCCTGACCGGCGGATGCGTCACGATGCCGCCCAGATGTATAACGAAACCTACTTGAAATACATCAACGGTCTGGCCGCCAGCCTGTCCGCTTCGGTCAAAAAAGACAACTTTGTGGCCAACACCCGCAAATATGGCAGCTGCCTTGAGGCCACCCTCGATGCCAACAATATCCCGGTAAGCGTGTTTAAGAATCTAATCGCCGCGGCCAACGCCAATCTTGAGCCGCTCCATAAGTGGACATCCATTCGCAAGAAAATGCTCAAACTGGACACGCTCTACACCTACGATCTCAGCGCCACTCTCATGAAAGAAAAACCGAAAGAGTATACCTGGGAAGAAGCCAAAGCCCTGGTTCTTAAGGGACTCTCGCCGCTCGGGAAGCCGTATCTGACCGATTTTCAGAAAGGACTCGAAGGGGGCTGGATCGATGTCTACGAAACGCAGGGGAAAGGGTCCGGCGCCTACACCTGGGGGACCTATACCTCGCATCCCTACCTGCTCATGAACTTCAATGGCTCGCTGGATCATGTCTTCACGCTGGCGCACGAGATGGGCCACGCCATGCACCATTCGTACACCAACCAGAACGAACCATATCAGTACAGCGGCCACCCGCTCTTTACCGCCGAGGTGGCCTCGACCTGCAACGAAGCGATTCTCATGAAATACATGATCGCCAACACCAAGGACAAGCAGGAGAAGATGTATCTGCTGACCAAGTATATCGAGCAGATTGTCGGGACGTTCTACACCCAGCTCATGTTCTCCGAATTCGAACTGGCGATTCACGAACGGGTCGAACAGGGCGGATCCCTTTCGGTCGATTTCTTCCGCAAAACTTATCGCGATATCTACCAGAAATACTGGGGACCCGATCTGGTCATTGGCCCGATTTACGATATCGGCTGCATGCGAATCAGCCACTTCTACCGCGAATATTATGTCTACCAGTACGCCACCTGCTATGCCGCGGCGCAGGTGCTGTCCGAGAAGATTGTTAACAAGGAAAAGGGTGCGCTCGACACCTATTACACTTTCCTGAAGACCGGATCATCTGATTACCCGGTCGAAGTCCTCAAGAAGGCCGGGGTCGACATGACCACTCCTGAACCGGTGGCCCGGACGATCAAGCTGTTCGGCGACCTGGTCGACCAGCTGGACAAGTTAATCAACCAGCCGAACTAGACTCGATTAGCACAATCGGAATCCTGAAACAACTACCGCCGCCGGACCTCCGGCGGCGGTTTTGTCGAGAAAGGAAAAGAGAATCGCCCGCTCTATTTTTTCGCACTCAAGACGAAATTGATTCCCTCAACTGAACTGCTCTTCTGAGATGGCTTCACTTCAAATTCAATCGATTCCGGTGTTGCGACGTATCCGTATTGGGCCAATTGCTGTGGGTCGATAAACGCCCGATAGTGCCCCGGCACCAGCCCCAGATAGTAGTAATCACCGTTATTAAACGTCGATATTTCGGTCGCGATATCCTTGGAGAGGTTAAGCACTTTCAGCCGTATGCCGCCGACGCCGACTTTGCCGGTGCTGTTTTCAATTTCCACATTGCCGCTCAAATCCGAGGCCACCACTACCGGCACATTTATCGAGGTCACGACATTCGGGCTGACCTTCACTTTCAAATTGTCATAGGCCGGCTTGAGGGTCGGATCATCCAGGCTCGTCGCATCGATCTGCACCAGGTACTCGTCGTACGGTCTCAGACCGTCATAGTAATACAAGCCATCCCGCCCTAGCGGCCTTCCGCCGATGCCGCTGATTCTCGCCTTCAATCCGGTCAGATATTCTTCGCCGTTGTCAACAATGCCGTCGTTGTTGGCATCCAAAAACGGCCGGATCACCGCCGAGCCGTAACCGACCCCGTTGCGGCGGTCAAACTTGATCGAACTCCCGATCCGGTCGTATCGAATCGAACCACGCTGCGTCTGGTTCCAGGAGGTCCGCCCGTCCGAAGTCAGCACGCGCGACGAGAAATTGGCGATCGCATTGAAGAAATTGACCGTCAGCATGATCGAGTTGGTTTTGGCGACCGGATTCCGCTCATACGACAGCGTCAGTTGCCCGGTCCGGAACAAGCGATGATTAACATATACCCCGTACTTCGTAATTTGCCGGGCGCTGTGATCGTAATCCACACGGAACTGCGGCCGAAGGAGTTTGGCGAAATCCGCCGAGATAAACAGCTGGCTGGCGATGGTCTTCAAATCGTAGTTCGGATATTTCGAAGTCTTGTACTGGCCGATATAGCTCATGTAAATTCGTGACAACGAACAATTGAATCCGTAATTCATGCCGATCGACGAGAACGTCGGGTACTTGTCGTAGCTTACAAAGAACCTCGAGCCGAAATACCGGCTTTTGACCCGGAACGGCACCGAGACCGAAAACGTCCCGTTCAATTCCTGCTTAAAACTATTGCGAAACGAGCTGGTATCGTACTTGGTCACCGAGGCGCTTGCGCTCATACTGGAAAGGGCCGAGTAATTGATCCCACCTTGCATCAAGTATTGGGGGGAGTAAGTGCTGTAGGCGGTGACTGCCTCAAACAACTGGTAGGTCCCTTCAAACGCGTACATCGGTATTTGCCCGTTGCGGGAGGCCACCGGCATGTCCATCGATCCGCCCAGCGTGATGTGGCTGCTCACTCCGTAGTAGCTGTTGGCCTGAAGGTGGGTCCCGGCATCCTGTGTGGTGATCCCCGACCTGCCGAAACCGTGTATTCGAGTGTGTGCCGCGGAATGAGGTTATACGGGACCTGAATCTGGCGGTCCTCGGTCTCGATTTCGCCGTTGGGACCAAATTTCTTGAGGGTGACTACCGAAGTCCCGTAATTGATGTCCACATTGAAACTGTAATTTCCCTGCTGATCTGCTGTCACAAAATCTACCAGCTTGTTGTCGACCCACAGTTCGACTTCCCAGCCCGGCTGAAGAGTCCCCGCGAGGTTGACCGTTTGAAAATACGTCCGCTGTACCAATGGCCGGTTGGTGACCATCGCTCCCCGCACCCCGCGCGAAAGGGCGCCGCCCGGATACACATATCCGGCCTCGGCCTGGGTGGCATACTTGTTCGGATCGAAGGCGTAATGCCAGAGGTAATTCATTTGGCTGGGATCGAATCCATTGATCGTGTTACCGGTGGCGTTAAACGAAAAATCTCCGCCTAACACCATTGCTCCGGAATTCAAATCCACATAATGTCCGCCCCCGCCGACCGGATTGGCCGACAACAACCAGTCGACCACGCCGCCCGAAAAATAGTCTCGTTGCGCCGGAATGAGCTTGACGTTCTTCAATTCCAGCGTCGACTTGCTCAGCTTGTCGCGGGCTTGCTGTCGTTTTAGTCTTTGGTAGGCCGGAAATTTGTCATCGAGCGTCAGGAGTACCCGAAGCTGTGAAAAGTCAAACGTCATCTGAAGCCCGAACCAGGTCTCGAACAGCGGCATCTTCAAATACAGCTCCCGGTGCTGGTACACAAATTCCGAGGCCAGCATCGTGAAATCTTTCCCGGTGACGGTTGCTTTGAACAGCCCGGGTGTGATTTCGTACGGCCGGTCCTTGCTCAAGAAATTTCCCGAGATCACCGTCCCTTCGGCGTTGACCGAAGCGGCCGCCCCGATCAGATTCATCACTTCCATGAACGGGAGATACAGTTCCTTGCCGTCGTACAGGACAATAATGTCCTTGCTGGTTACTTTGGGGATTTCAAAGCTGATGGCGATTTCTTCGGTCTGCGGCGCTTGCGCCTGCGCCGGAGCGCGAAACGAAGCTACGCCCGCAAGGGCGATGAGCATCGGCGCGGCGAGGCGCCGGAAATTTTGAATTGCCCGCATGTCCATATGCGTTGGCCAATCACTTTCTGTCAGTCGGTCAGAGGGTTTCCTGCGTTACTCACTCCACTGCCACCAGTTGCTGGATCTTGTTTCCGCGGATCATGTCGTCCGGAGCGATATCCGTCCGGCCGTCGGTGGATACTGAAATCTCCACCTGGGTCACTTTTCCCTGAAGGTTCTTGATCGGGAGTTCCATGCGCCGGCGGAGTTCACGATAGACCGCCAGGTCACTCTGTTGTCGGGTCAGCTCCTTCTTGTTGGCATCGAGCAGGCGCACGATCAGCATTCCGACATATGAGGCATTTCCCTGGTTGGTGAAATCGGTCATCACGGTCACCACCGAGTCGTTCTTTACGGCCGTGACCTTGGGCATGTCAAGCTTGGCCACCAGATTCCCTTTGCGATATTTCAGCATGATTGCCGTCTGCATAATCATGTTGAGCTTGGTCGAAATCTGACCCTCGGCGGTCGGCACCGGGATTGTGGTTTCCCCTTCCTGGGAGCGAACCACAATGCGAGCCCAGTACTCGCCGTCGGCCAGTCCTGCCGGCGGGTTGGCCACGAGTCGAACCACCTGAGTTGCGCCCGGAGGAATGACCAGCTTGCGCGGGAAGGCCTTGACCCATTCGACCGCGGCACGCGCGTCGATCACTCCGGAATCTTTGAGATTCACGCTCACGTTTCCGAGACTGTCTGACTCGGGCAGGCCGTACGAAAAGTGAATGGTCACTTCACGCGGCTGCTGGGTCGGGTTCTGTACGTCCAGACGCCCGGTCCGGTTCTTGTCCGAAACAAACACTACGGTCGGAGCCACTAAGACCCCCGCCATGAGATTCGTACCGAAGAGCAGGAAAATCAGCAGAAAAAGCCAAAAACCCCACCGTGAATCGGTCTGACCCGACGGTGGGGAAGTCTTGGTTGATGTCGTCATCTTATCCATCCTATGTCATCAAGTAGCCTGTCCGTTCTCGGCGCGGGCTGTCCATGCCCGGGCGGCGAGAGCGGCGCTCGATTTATCGTCTCATGCGCCGGTGTAGGAAACCGTCAGCACGATGTCGGCCGTGTAGGCGCCCGCGGTCTGGTTGACCGACGGAATCACTTTACCGCCGAGGAAAATCGCGGCGTTGCCGGTGCTGCCGATACGGGTCGCGGCCGGGAACGCGTGGGGGTTGGTATTCTGCCAGCCCGCGCCGAAAGCTGTCGGCGTCACGTTGACCGTAGAGTCCACCGACGCGTCAGTGACGCCAAACGCCACTACCATACGGTCGTTGGTCGGACCCTGGAGATAATCCGGAAGCTGCATGTACAGTGAAATCTGTGATCCTGCCGCGCCGGTAATCTGGAAGACACCCGCGTTGGCATCGTTGTTCGGGACCGATTTGGCTACGCCCTGATAGACGTTGCCGAACACCAATGTGCCGCCGGTCACCTGAAGGGCAGCCAAAATGGTAGCGGTCGCTGAACCGTTCGCCACGTCCTGGGCCTTGATGACGGCCGGGCTCGCAGCAAACAGGACAACTAGTACCGGTACCAGAAGTCTGCTGATCCTCGTAATCGTTCTCATTCCTTGCTCCTAACCAAAGAGGCTTTCAGCCCTTTTTTTGTTTATGCGATCAAATCTCTCTTTAGCCTGCGTTTCTAAGATCCGTTGTACGCGACCGTAATCACGATATCCGCCGTATAGGCCCCGGCGGTCTGGTTGACCGACGGAATCACCTTGCCGCCCAAAAACAGATGCGCCGAGCCGTCGGAGGCCCGGAGCGTTACGGTCGGAAGATTGTGCGGATCGCGATTGGGATACCCGGCTCCGAAAGCGGCCGGATTGACGTTCGCCGTGGTGTCGATATTGACATCCTGGGTGCCGAACGCCACTACCATCCGGTCATTGCCCGGACCCTGCAAATAGTCAGGCATCTGCATGTAGACGGTCACCTGAGTGTTGGCTTGTCCCCCCAATGTGAAGACGCCGGCGTTGGCGTCGTTCTTGGGTACCACCTTCGCCACGCCCTGGTAGACGTTACCAAAGACGAGGTTCGAAGTGGCCACGACCGACAAGGCCGCCAACACCGTGGCGCTTGCCGTTCCCACTGCAACATCTTGAGACATGGCCGGTGACGGTGTCATCCAGACAACTACGGCTAGAAGAGCCGCGGTCATCATGACCGTCTTCAGCCACCGCGGAATGAATCTCATATTGGACTCCACTTCCTTGTTCCTTTTCGTCCGGGGACACTCCTCGTTCCCCAGTGTATCTGTCTGTTTAATCGTCAGGCAGTGCAGAATCTTAACAGGCGGAACAGAGTTTTTTGCGTTCTGCGAAAGATCCGGCCAAGCTGTTGGACCGCAGCATGCACGTAATAGTCCACCCTGTTGCAGCGCCTGGCGGTGTGCAACCTACAGTCAATCAATAAGATGGAATGAACTAATGGCTGTGCAAAGTCTGAGAAGAGAAAGCCGTTTTACAGACAAAAAAAAGGACCCCCCAAAGGAGGCCCTTGCTATCATAAGAGCTTGTTAGATTGTCACATACTCGATCTAAGTTCCGTTATATGCCACGCTGCAGATCACGTCGCCGGCGTAAGCTCCCGATCTCTGATCCACCGATGGCGAAACTTTTCCACCCAGATAAATCCGCGCTTCTCCGGCCGTTCCAATTCTGGACGCGTTGGGAAGCAGACGAGGATTCTGATCGATCCAGCCGTCTCCGGCGCCAAAGATCGAGGGAGTTACGGTCGTAGTGTCGAGGTTGGCGTCAGTCGGACTGAACGAGATATTCATCCGGTCGGCGCCCCCGGGAGTCAGGGCAAGAAAATCCGGAAGAGTCAACGAGATCGATATCCCGGCGCTCGGTTCGCCGGTAATCGTGAAGATTCCTGAGTTCAGATCATCATTCTTCCCCTGAACTTTGGCAACTCCCTGGAAGACATTTCCGAACTGCAGCGGTTGGGTGGCTACCACGGATAGCTGGGCCACAACGTTGGCGGTGGCCAGACCGTTGGCCACATCCTGGCCGGAGACATTCAGCGCCGCCAGACTCAAAAGTATCACGGTCGCCGCCGCCCGGAAGATCCCTGATGCAAGGCTCATTGCAGACTCCCTTTGTGATGTCATCCCTGAGAAATCACGAAATGATCTTATGTAAATTCAATCGACTTCGAGAGGTAAAATTCGCTGTTTTCAGAGGAGAAAACGACCTGATGGATTAACTCTGCGGCAGGACTGAACAGGCGAAACAGTTCTAGTTTCCCGTGTATTGGACCTTCACCTGTATTGGCCCGGAGTAGCTGCCCGGTTTTTGACCAAGGTTCGGAATCACCGTCCCCCCAAGCCAGATCGACAGGCCGTTGCTCCCCAAACGATAGGTGACCGGCTGCCACGGATTGACGTTGTCCTTGCTCGGGCTGGACTGGTTCGGCACGGCGCTTGAATCCATGGCGCAATCGGTGTTGGAGATGATCACGTTCATGTTAAATCCCCCTTGGCTCAGATACGTGGGCAAAGCCAGGAATGTAATCAGCACCTCGGAGCCGGCGGTCCCGGAAACATGAAACTCGGCGGCGCCCCCTGCGGTCCGTTTGGAAATGATCTTCGGCACGCTCGGATAGACATTCCCGAAACTCAATCCGGAGACCACACTGATCGTCTGGGCTGAACCCAATTCAGCCCAAAGTATCGCGAAAAGTATCGACAGCAAAACCAGACGCGCGCGCGATTGCTTCATAGGCTTGAAGCAAGACTACGCGGTCGTCCGGGTCAAGCTTGAACTACGATGCCGGTTCAGTTCTCAGAGTAGATCACGGTGACCAGATAGGCGCCGCCAACGCTTTCAGAGGAACTAAGGGCGGGGGCTTGAAATTGCGCCCGGACAGTCGGCAGCTCGGATGAAAATGAGACGGTGCTGACTTTCGGGTGGCCGTAGGCATCGAGGCACGATACCTGGCAAATGGTATGGCTGTGATGCGGGGAGTAGAGAAGAAACTGCTGGTGTTGGTTAATACTCGGCTGCTCGACCAGCCCGAGCGGCTCAATCACCGTAGCCGTGGCCGCGATCGTGGCGCTTGTCTGCGAAGGGGGAACTGAGAGCGACTCTTCCGTGGGCAGAGAACACAGAACAACCGCCATCACGGAAAACGACAAAATGATCTTAAACAGGTTTCGGAGTCTCATGGTAGTATCTGGCTGGACCAATCAGGTCCATTACCAAAATACCGCCGAGCCCCGAATCGTCAAGATCTATATCTGAACAATCGGCGACGACCGGCCCTAAGGCAGGCCGGTCAGTTGCCCGTGTACGCTACAGAAATCATGATGTCCGCCTTGTAATCGCCGCCGGTCTGGGAAATCCGCGGGAAGACCGTGCCGCCGATCCAGATCAGCATTTCGCCGCCGGCTCCGAGCCGCCGCGTCACCGGGCCGTTCGGGTCGAGCGTCCCCTGCGGGGCGGTCTGCTGGGCCGGCAAAGCGCCGTACGAAGCATCCGTGTTGGCAAAACTGATCCGCATCGAACTCAAACTGTCCAACGTCCACATGGAATCCGGCAATGCCCACGATATCGCCAGCTCGGCGTTCGCGGCGCCATCGACCGTCCATTCACCTGCAAAGCCGATGGTCGATTTGTCGACCGACTTGTTCACTCCGGGTGTTACCGTTCCGAACTGCAGGTTATTTGTCCCAACCACGCGCAGACTGGACACCACTGTCGCCAGCGCCTGGATGGTTGCCCGCTCCTGGGCCGAGACACTTCCCACCACCAGCACGATAAGCACCGGCAGCAAGGCCATCGATCTGAGAAGAGCTGCTTTCATTGAAATCGCTCCCTTTCACCGTTTCAGAGGTTCTCTGAAACAGGGCAAGTGCAACCCCAATGCCGCTCCCCACGGAAGCAGCTAACTCATTGTGATTAATAGTATTACTCCGTAATCCCTGGTGGGTTCACACAGCTCTTCTTTAAGAAAGACCGACTTGGCGGCTAAAGGAATATGGGGGACCGCCGATACTCCTCAATGTGATCTGTTCAATTTTTAAACACGCAACCACTTCGCATAGCAGGATGTAATGGAAACGAGATGGAGGTCATGGATGACCTCCCTGCTCCTCTTCAGCCTCATTTTTCTCGCGGTGTCTCTTGATACCGCGAGCGCTCAGCAACTCTGGTCTAACCACTATGGCGGTATTTACAACGAGAGCGGCTATGCCTGCGCCAAGACCCGCGATGGCGGCTATGTGCTGGTCGGCTCTACTTTCTCCTATGGCGCCGGCGGCTATGATATCTATCTGCTCCGCCTCGATTCCCTCGGTGATACGCTCTGGAGCCGAACCTACGGCGATACCGGTGCGGAGTACGGCCGGGATGTTCAGGTCACACCCGATGATGGCTTCATCATCGTCGGAAGTACAACTTCCCGAGGCAATGGGAAAGAAGATGTCTATGTCGTCCGAACCAATTCCTACGGCGATCTGCTCTGGAGCAAAACCTATGGCGGATCTCAGTACGATGACGGCTGGTCAATCCGCCCAACTTCCGATAGCGGCTACATCATCTGCGGGACAACTTATTCCTCAGGTCACGGTTACGGCGACCTGATGCTCCTAAAAATATCCGCCAACGGCGACTCCCTCTGGACCAAAGCATACGGTGGCGCTGGAGGAGAATCCGGCTACGCGGTACGCGTCACCTACGATGGCGGCTTCATCGCCGTCGGTGCCACCGGCTCATTCGGCGTGGGGTATAGTTCGGTCTATGCTGTGCGGACCACCGCGACCGGCGACTCGGTCTGGGCAACTACCTATGGCGGATCGAAAGCTGACCTTGGGTACACTGTCGAAGTTACCCCTGATAACGGCTTCTTGATCGCAGGGGTGACGGTCCCAACCGGCTCAAGCTTCTATGACATGTATGTGGTTAAGACCGATGCTTCCGGATCGGTTCAATGGCAGAACAATTACGGCGGCGCGAAAGAAGACTGCGCCTATTCTATCGCTGCCACTATCGACGGCAACTACCTGATTGGCGGCACCACCGAATCTTCCGGTGCCGGCTCGGTTGACATGTACTTGGTGAAAATCGACCCGATGGGGAACGAAATGTCCGAGATGACTTTCGGCGGAAGCCAGGCCGACTATTGCCGCGATGTCATCGTCAATCGCAATGGCGGCTACTTCCTCTGCGGATACAGCTTCTCGTACTCCCGCGGCGGCTCCGATCTGTATGTCGTCGCCGCCCAGGGGGACCAGCCGACCGATGTCTACGAGCGCAATAACCCAAATCTTCCCTCCGGATTTGTTCTCGATCAGAATTACCCGAATCCCTTCAACCAGAGTTCCCGGATCCGGTTCAGCATCCCGACTCGAACCAACGTCCGCCTTACGATCTACAACATTCTCGGCCAGGCGGTCAAAGATTGGCCGGTCCAGAACCTTCCGGCCGGAACCTATTCTCTTGATTGGGACGGTCTGACCCGGGCCGGGATCCCGGCCGCTACCGGCATTTATTTCTACCGCCTCGAGGCCGGAGAATTTGTCCAGACCCGCAAGATGGTCCTTCTGAAATAGACCCGATCCGGTCCTTTCCCGTTCCCACGCCGCCCCTTTGAAACCGGTTTTCATTTGAGTCACAATCAGCTTGCTTTTTCCCGGCTCTCCTCCAAATTTGGGAACAGGCGGACAGACCTTTGGTTAATACGGCAAACAGTATCAGCACCTATATGTTAAGGAGCATTTTGTTATGATGATTTCTGAAAAAATGGCGGCCCGACTCAACAAGCAGGTTGCCCATGAATTCCATAATTTCTGGACCTACAAAGCCATGGCCTACTGGTTTGAGTACAATAACCTCCCGGTCTTTGCCAAATACTTCTTCAAGCAGGCCGAAGAAGAAAAAGGACACGGCGAGAAAATCGCCAAATACCTGATCGACCAGGGGGCCGAGGTCAAACTGACCGCCCTCGAACCACCTCATTCCGGCTACAAATCGGCCAAAGAGATCACCGAGCTGTTTGTCAAAGTCGAGATCGAGACCACCCGCATGGTCCACGAAATCTCCCAGATGGCCACCGATGAGAAAGACTACGCCACGCACAAGTTCATCGACTGGAAAGTTGAGGAACAGGTGGAAGAAGTCGCTTCGGCCAACGAACTCCACGGCATGGTCAAGCTGGCTGAAAACCCGGGGCAGCTGCTCATGCTCGAAGGGCGTGTCGCCCGGTTGCTCGAAGACTAATTTTACGCGTTTTCCCCGTTTCTTTACGGCCATCGGAATAGTGACTCCGGTGGCCGTTTCGTATATACTTGAGATGATGACTCCAACTACCCCAAGCGTTCTCGGCATCGACATCGGCGGCAGCTTTATCAAATCTGCCCCGGTCGACACCAGTACCGGCCGTCTTCTGGCCGAACGGTACCCGATCGCTACCCATTCCGAGTTCGCGCCGACCGTCTTCGCCGACCACCTCAAAGCGGTTCTGGCCCGGTTCTCCTGGCAGGGTCCGGTTGGGATCGGCTTTCCCGGCGTCGTCAGACAGGGGACCGTCTCCATGGCTGCCCATCTGTCCCAGGAATGGCTCGGCACTAACGCGGTCGCCGTTTTCCAGCGCGCTCTGTCTGTCCCGGTCACCGTTCTCAATGATGCCGATGCTGCCGGTCTGGCCGAACTCCGCTTTGGCGCCGGACGAACTGATCCCTCGATTTCTCTCGGCGTCACCCTGGTCCTCACTTTCGGCACCGGAATCGGCAGCGCCCTGTTTGTCAACGGCCAGGCTAGTCCCGAACACCGAGTTCGGCCATGCCTTTTTGGCCGGCGGACACGAGGGAGAGGAGATCGCCGCCGCCTCTATCCGCATCCGCGACAATCTTTCATGGGAAGACTGGGCTTCGCGAGTAAATCGTTTTCTCGCCGAGCTTGAGAAACTGGTCAACCCGGACCGGATCATCCTTGGCGGCGGAATTATTGAAAACTTCAGCCAGTTCGAACGTATGATCAAAACACATGCCCCGATTCTCCCGGCAAAACTTGGCAACAATGCCGGCCTGATCGGCGCCGCCCTGGCCGTTACGCTATGAACCGAAATTGAGTTGAGACAACATGAACCGTAAATTGACCCTCAGCGCTTTGCTTCTCGTTTTCGCGGCTTCATCAGTCCTTGCCGCCACACCTTCCCAGCCCGCTGACACCAGCGACAGTTTCAACGGCCGGGTCGAGAATTATCCCCGCCAGCTGCATCAAGCCGGGGAGAGGGACGATCGCTTTGGATATTACTATTCCCAAAGGGTTTCACTCTACCAAAGAAGCCCCCATCACCTTCAACTGGAAGAGCGATAATTCCAAAATCGTCTCGTTTATCAAGGATTCCTCCAAGTACGATTTCAAGAATGCCACGTACCCGCTTTCTATCCCGGTTAAAGCGATCTCCGGCAAGACCGAACTGACTATCGATGCTTCACTTTTCTTTTGCAAGAACGGGTCAACGGTCTGCCAGTTTGATTTTGTGCGGCTTAAAATCCCGGTCGAAGTCTCTGCCTCTGGCTCGACCAAACTCCCGATCACAATTGACGCGGTAGCCAAAGGCTCCCGCGACGATCTGTAATTCCGTGCGCGGCACACGTCCTCGTGTGCCCGAACCGAGTACTGTAGGTCGAGGCTCCAGAGAGTTCTTCGCCGAGGAGGCTCGACATTCTGTCCCTCTTCTGCGAACCTTCTGTAGCCCACCCAACGGGTGCGGACTAAACGACGTTCTTCGGCGGGCCGAGATTCAACCACCCCTGCCTCCAGCACAAATCCCCGCGTTCGTCATTGCGAGTCCCGTCAACTCGGCCCTAGGTGAAGACGGGACGTCGCAATCTGTCACTATCATTCAGCATCAGTCTCCCTTTGACACCTCCCAATAACATGCTATCTTATGGTCAAGGCGGACCATGTTATGAGACATCCCGGGGGACAGATTTTTGCAGTACTCTTGATTTTCACAACCGGCAGTGCCGTTAAAGCCGATTGGATCAAAGGCATTTTCTCTTCCCGCGCCAAGATCGACTCCCTCAATCGTTTTCTGGTCATTCAGGACCCGGACCAGCACAAGTACTTCGGGGCTCAGGTTCTCTCCCTGGGAGACATTAATGGCGACAAATCAACCGACCTCTTGATTTGCCGGTACGAGGGCTCGAGTCTGGACACAAATTGGGCATTTCTCTACTATGGGGGACCGAACGCAACCGGCACTCCGGCCAAGAGATTTTCGGGATTCTTCCCCAATATGGGAGTCATTGGAGACGTGAACGGCGACGGCTACGTTGACTTAGGTCGCACTCATCTCCCCGCACTTGGCTCTTTCAACTTTGACGTATACTTCGGGGGACCAAACTTCGGCGATGTTCCCGATTTCGTGATTCCTCAACATTGGTCCCAAGTCGTAAGAGCGGCACCATTTGACGGAACGGGGAAGCTACTGTTGCCGCTGGGTAGAAGCGTGAATGGCGGCTTGGTAGATTTCTATCGGATCGACAATGGTCGAGACACGATTCCGCAGTACACGCTGCCAGATACTTCGCAGAACTTCGGGAATCAGTTCGCGGTAGGGGATTTCAACGGTGATGGGTACCCGGACCTCGCCGTGGGAGCCTCGAACTTCTTGGATTCAGGTTGGGTCAAGTTCTACTGGGGAGGGCCAGGCTTCGACACTGTTCCAGATTTCCAAATTCATTCAAAGCGCGCCCAGTTCAGCCGTATCCTCTTGAACGTCGGTGACTTTAACGGCGACGGTGCCGATGACATCCTGATATGCGGTGGAGATGACTCCGCGTGCGGCATTTACTATGGCGGTCCTCACCTGCACACCAAGCCGGACGTCATAGTAAACACAATGCGCGGGGGATTCGGTTACTTTCCGCCAACGTCAGCCGCAGCTATCGGCGATTTCAACCACGACGGCCACCCGGATTTCATGCTGAGCTACGTGAATGAAACCACCGGTCAGTTTAGCATTCATATCTTCTTAGGAGGGCCCACATCGGATTCCGTCATCGTGGGGGACTTGTACATTACCGACAATATGGTCCCGGGCGGGCCATGGAGGTTCGGTGTGGTTGTAGCCGGCATCGGAGATTTTGACGGAGACGGGATAGACGACATCGCCGTGACTTCTCAAACCGACTACGGGCTTGTGCCGTGGTGGGGGCAAGTTTCCATAATCAGAGGCTACAACAGCCAGCCCACGGACGTGCCAATTACAAATGACGACAACCTACCCGCGTCGTTCACGCTTCACCCCGCTTACCCCAACCCCTTCAATCCCTCCGCAACCATCTCGTTCGACCTCCCCAAACGCGAGACCGCGAAGCTGACTGTTTTCGATATCACCGGCCGTGTTGTTCAGAGACTGTTGGACGTGCAGTTGGCAGCCGGCCCCCACAGAGTGACTTGGGATGGACGGAACCAAGCTGGACAACTGGTCGCCTCTGGCGTCTACCTCTTCCGCCTCTCCACTCCGGACTATCAGCAGACCGTCAAAGGAACCCTCCTCAAGTAAGTCGGGCCGAACTTCACGCTTCCGGCGGGAATGAGCGCCCGACACACGCTGACTAGCCGTACGACCGGCTACATAGTTGACATCTTTTGTACCCCACCCAACGGGTGGGAATTAAGCCATGTTTTTCGGTCGGTCGAAATTCGTCCGCCCCGATTTCAACTCTCTAATGAATTTCATTCATGCCGGAGTCACGTCGCTTCGAGCGGAAGACGAGAAGCACGGTTGACAACTTACGGCCGGGATCGAACCGGCGCCGTTCGGTTCTCGACCATCGCTCGAACCGACGACCCACGATCTGCTTCTCAGTCCGGTAAGTCGAGGCTCCATTGGCTTCCATGTTGAGGAGGCTCGACACTTTATCCTCATCACAGGTCGCTTCCGGCTCGGGGCAGGCCCACGTAATTTTCCTGTAACGTTTTCGTGCCTCAACTGTCTTTATTGCAGAATGGAAGATTTGGACGAACCTGACTGGCGCGGCTTCTGTAACGGCGAGACCGAGGCGCTCGGACGAATCTATGACCGCCACAAGAACCGCCTCCTCACCTACTGTCTCTACGTTACCAGACAGCGTGCCGCCAGCGAGGATATCGTCCAGGAGATCTTCGCGAAACTGATCGCTCAAAGAACCCAAATGAATCAGGTCGTCTCGGTCAAGAACTGGTTATTCGTCTGTGCGAGAAATCTCGCCTTCAACTATCTCGCGCACCAGAAGCATGAGACCGCCTTGTTGAACGAACCACAAGAGACCGTCACTTACCCGGACCTTGAGACCAGGCGGTTTGTCCAAAACGTTCTGAACAAACTCGATTCCGAGGAACGGGATCTCATAATATTGCGGGAGCATCAGCTATTCTCGACCGCCGATCTGGCCGGAATGCTCGGCGTCAGCGAAGAGACGATTCGTGTCCGGCTTTATCGCATCCGCAAGAAAATGCAGGCGTTGGCAAAGGAGTGGTTATGAATAAATCGTGTGAGTATTTCGAGCAGTTAATCTCTAACGAAGCGGACGCTCCGCTGTCGGCTTCGGAGCAGCAGGAACTTCAGAATCACCTGGCAACGTGCGCACATTGCCGGGAGTTTCAGGGTTCCGTGAATCGCTCATCCGAGCTGTTCAAGCGCCTTCCTATGGCGACCGCGAGCGCTCCGTTGGCCCTTAATCAGCCAAAGAAATCTGGGACAAGTCCGCTGCAGCGGATCTGGCGCTCACACATCACCCTCCCGGCGCCGCTGGCCGCGGCCGCCCTGCTCATCATCATCGGGTTTTCCGTCTGGATCGCCACGCGCCATCCTGAATCCCCGGTGCTGCCCCCGTCGAAACCAACCGCCGAGATCAACTATGTTCAAGTCGAACAGATTGCTCCCGGCTCCGGGACGCCCATCGTCGCCCCCAAGAAACCGTGAGGTTCACCATGCGCACACTATTGATTGTTTTGATATCACTGTTCTGCTTCAGCCTGTTGGCGATTAAATCGACCGCAAGGTCGCACGATTCGGATGACGATCAGGAGATTCATATCCAGTTCGAATTCCATGGCGAAGGGTTCGGCAACGGAAACGCCTCCTGCGTTATCAACCCGTTCGAAAGCTGCCAGGGGATAGCCTGGTCCGGCAAAGCCTCCGGGTTTTCCCTGGGACCATCTTCAATAACGCCGAGACCGAAGATGCCGATTTCGAATTGATTTTCACGTTCTCCTGTTCCTCTGAAGATGGCCGACCGTATCTCAACGGCGTCCTCTACTCCCTGGATCTGAATCCCGACGGTTCCTCGGTTACCGGCGAACGACGATTGGTCCATGAGCCGATCGATTTTGGTCACTCGCACCGGCTGAAATTCACGTCACAGAAATCCAGAAAGAGTATCGAAATGGAATACCGGGTCGAGGGGGGCTCCATGGAGACGCAAGTGACCTTCGGCGAGAACACTATTGCGCTCAAATCGTTCGACCGCGGTCTCCGCTCGACCTCCACGGTGGCCGAGGCTCATGGCCTGGTCAAGACGATTCCCGATCCTGATGAATCCTACGGACTCCAGTCCGAGCCGCAGCATTTCAGCTTCGAATTTATGCCCGATGCTGCCCGCGGAATTCGCCGAGACACTGCGGTGAGATATGATGTCACGATCTCCTTTGAGCCGCCCCTGCAAAAGGACCGTTATCCCATGCGCTCGACCATGAAACTCGACCGCATGTACTGGATTGACACGCTCCATGTCCCCGGCGATAGCATCCAGCCGAACTGGGGGACCGGCACCAGCTACACCAAGAGTGTTGAGATCCTGCCGGGCAAAGTTCTGAAGCTGGTCTTTCCTCCTGAGTCCAAGCAGATTTTGCCATTCCAGATCGAGGACACGGTAGAAATCCATCCGTAGAACAAGTCTCCGCAGGTCGGGCCGGGGTACTTGCCCCGACCCGGCTTTGTTCCCTTATTGCCGTTATGCCGACCATTTCCAAACGGCTCAAGCGTAATGCCGTCTACTACTTTGCACTATCCGCCATCTGGGTTCTGAACCGGTTGCCTCGAAAACTGGCGCTTTCCTGCGGGAGTATGATCGGGTGGTTCGCCTGGAGAATAATTCCGAGAGACCGCGCCAACATCGACCGAAACCTGACACTCGTCTACGGAGACCGGATTTCCGCAAAGGAGAAACAGACAATCGGCCGCAGATTCTTTACCAACACCGGCAGGAATCTGGTAGATGCCGTTCGCTTCAAGCGCCACTACCGCCGCCAGATCGCGCCGTTAGTTGAAATCGAGGGTCTCGAGCACTTTGACCGTGCCTATAAGGCTGGGAAGGGACTGATCGGGGTGACCGGGCATATTGGCAACTTCGAACTGATGGCCGTGCATATGGCCTCCCTTGGTTATGAGATCGCCGTTATCGGGCGCGAAATGTACGACCCCCGGCTCGATCGTCTCCTGGTCGAAAACCGGACCGCCATGGGACTCACCAACATTGCCACGACCGAGTCTCCCAAGCGGACGCTGCAGTGGCTTCGTTCGGGGCGTGTCATCGGTATCCTGATCGACACCGATTCGATGCGGGTTCGCAACATGTTCGTCCCGTTTTTCGGAATCCCGGCGGCCACCCCGGTGGCGTTGACAAACGTCGGTCTTCGAGTGGGGGCTGCCTTTATTCCGCTTGCTTGCGTCAGAATTCCGGGAGACCGCTACAAAATTCTATTTCGTCCTCCGGTCGAGATATCGCGGTCGGATAATATTGAGACCGACATGTACAATGTTACGTTGTTATGCAACAAGGCCTTGGAGCAGATTATCGACCAATACCGTGACCAGTGGATCTGGCTTCACAACCGATGGAACAGCCGACCGGAAAATCGAGCTTGACTCCCTTCTATTTTTCCGCTCTTTGCCTGCCGATAATTGTCAAACTAGATATGAAGACGTACCGACTGACACGATTTCTGACCTTCGGCCTCCTGTTGGCCCTGCTGGCTCTTGCTGGCTGTTCCAGCCGCGAGAGTGCGGTTCGGACCGGCGGCGGCGCCACCGATTCCATTCTTCGCCCGGACACGGAAGTCAAAGGGGCTCGGATCGACCTGTTTGACCGGGACCAAAAGACGACTGAAATCTTCGCCAAACGGATCATTAAGTTCGATGCCAAAGACTCCACTGTTGGTTTTGAAGTGACGTCGAACTTTTTCGACTCTACCGGCAAGATTAATGCGGTTGTGGTTGGGGACTCGGCCCTCATTCGCGAATCGACCAATCGCCTCTATATTTACGGCCATGTCGTGGTCCGGTCCGAGGACAGCACTCGGCTAGACACCGATTATCTCCAGTGGAACCCGGACATCAAGAAGATCCAGACTGATGCGTTTGTGAAAGTGTATCGTCGCGGCGATGTCGCCACCGGCTGGGGGCTCGAGGCAAATCAGACTCTTACCCGGATCAAGATACTCAACCAGGTCTCCGGCACGATGAAAGATGCCGGCTCCTACGAAGACAAAAACAGCAAATAGTTGTCAACATTTCCCTGTCCTGAAAATTGTCCTGAGTTCCTCACTTTTTTCTTTCCGAATCGGCCCACTTTTCGTTTCCTTTGGCTCCGGCACGAAAACTGAATCAACCTGTATCCCCGGGTTCCCCCGAACCCATGGAGAGTCCGATGACCAATCCGTTTCGGGAAATCGGTTGCTTTCTTCTCGCCGGAGGGAGACGCAACCAATCCGAAGACTTCCAGCCCAAAGGAGAGCTCACTCGACTCGAGTCCGGGTATCGCCGCTACGCCCAGGTCTTTGAGAAAGTCACGCTGGTGCTCAAAGAAAGCCAGGCGCGCGAGCGTTATCTCAATTACCCTCACGTCTGCGATCAGAACCCGGATTGGAACGCCGCCTATGGCATCCAAACCGCCCTGAGCAACGCCGACACCGAGACTATTTTTATCGGCTCAAGCGAGATTACAGATTTCCCGCTTGATTTACTCGTCACGCTGGTGAAAAACTACCAGGGAGAGCCGTTCCTGGGGTTCAGCGCTCCGTTCGGCGCTGCCCGAAGCTGCCAGCCCCTTTTCGGCCTGTATAACAAGCGACTAGCCTCCAAACTCCAGGCGGCGGTCGAAAAAGACGCGAGCGAATTGTATCGTTTGCTGGAGTCCGAAGGACGCCTGATCCCGCTGCCGCAAGGGACGACTCCTCAGGACCTGGACCTTCGGTAGTCGAAATCCTCACCGCTTATCCCATCCCGCAAAAGCGGGACCAGAATTCCTATTTCATTTAGTGGCATACTTTTCCAAAAACGCCGAAACCGAATCTTTCCACATGGCAGGCGCCCCCTTCAGACAGGGCTCATGGCCGGTTTCATCAAACACGATCATCTCTTTGGGGCCGGCCAGATGAGTATAGACATGGTTCGCATCCTCGAGCGTGGCACGGCGATCCAGGGCGCCATGAAGCATCAGCACCGGACAGCGCACCTGTCGGGCATACTCTTCCGGATTGAGAGCAAAGGCATTGAACCCTTGATCGATTCCTCCCCAGAACACGAGAAGCTGTGCCAACGGAAACGCCGGCACACCGATCATTTTGAATCGGTTCTGAACGGTCGTCAGAAGCCGGTCAAAAATTCCTTCCAGTACGATGGCGTTTGGCCGCACCCCCTTTGCGGCCACCGCTCTCACGATTGCCGCCGCTCCCATCGATTGACCATATAGTATCAGGGGAAGGGTATCGTGATAGGCCCGCACGGTGGCGGCAACATCATCAGACTCATAATACCCGATCGAGGTTGTGTTGCCGCTGGAGCCGGCGCTTCCCCTGAAGTTGACCAGCCAGCAGGAATATCCCATTCCGCGAAAGGCCTTTGCTTCGGGCAGCAAGTCGGACATCGATGCTCCGTAGCCGTGAAACAAGATCACCGTGCCACTCGAAATCGGAGAGGGGATAACCCAGCCATCGAGCGTGATCTGCGAATCGACTACGATGCTCAGGCTGGTGAATTCCAGTCCATAGTCCCATGGGGTGGCGTGGAGAACCGGTCGCGGGAGATTCACCCCGCTGAACATGGTTAAGAGCTTCTGGCTCCACGACAGCTTTTCTAGCGAATCAATGCCATTGGCGGTGACGGAAAAATGGGTCATCGACCTCGCCTGAAAGTAGGCGGCGCCGTTCAGCACAACAATACACGACACTACGCCCCATAACGCGCCCCGAACCCATCTCTTACCAGACATGCCTTATCCCGATTCTTTCCAAAGTCCGTCAAGATCGTGCGAACCCGACATTGATTTTACCGCCAAAGGCAGTATAATCTCTGCTGCCATGTCATCCCAGCTTATAGAACGTCTCAACCGGTTCTTCGATCTTACCCCGTCACAGGCACGGTTTATCGGTGCCCTGGCGGTCCTGGCCCTTGTGCTGGCCGGTTATTCGTTTGTGCGATCGTACTCCACTCCGACCCTGGACAGTCCCAATCTGCCGGTGATTTTCGGCGATGAAGAGAAATATGTGGGGGTCTTTGTGCTCGACCCGAACACTGCCCCGGCCGATTCGCTGGAACTGCTTCCGGGGGTCGGCAAAATGCTCGCAGATCGGATCGTGGAATACCGGCAGACCAAGCGGTTCCGTTCGGAAATCGATATCACTGAGGTCAAGGGGATCGGTCCAAAACTGTACGAACGACTCAAGCCGTACCTGAAAGTCGCCCAGTGACCGAACTTCTCCGGATCGGCTTGGACCACTGTGCCGGAGAACTCCGGGCCGCACAGGTGAATTACCGCCTGGGTCGACCGGAAATCATGGCTCTGGCTACTGAATCCTCGAAAGCCGAGACCCTTCTGTTGGAGTCCGATACCGGGGTTGTTCTGTCTATGCCTGATGATGAAGCACTGGTGAAATACCTTCAGTTGAAGAGCCAGGGGCCGGACGATCTCCGGCGAAAGATGTACTTCGAATTGAGCCAGTCCTTGTTAGAGACTCCCGAGCAGTTTCGTTTCGATTACCTGGAAACCGGCAATCGGCACCAGATCGGCCTCGTCTATCGTCAGGAGAGAATTGCGGCACGCGTCGAGAGTTTTATGATTCCGGCTCTGGCCGCCACTCCCAAGCCTCAGATCAGTCTGCGGTCGATTGCACTGGCGAAAGCCTATCTGAATTTCTGCAAAATAGAACCTGGGGACCTGACCGCTCTCGCCGGGATAACCGCCGAGCTGGCCTCGGTCGTTCTGCTCTACCGCCAGCGGGTGGTCTTGATCGGCAACTGTTCAATCACCGCCAGGACCGATCAGTTCAAATCGGTTGCCATCGCGCTGAAGACGCTTGTGAATTACAAGCTGGCGTCGGTTCGTGAGTACGGGATCACCATTCCTCTTTCCGTAATGCTGGTGACCGGAGACCGAATCACCGCCGACCAGCGTGAACAACTGCAGTCGTATTTCTCGGCCCGGGTAGCGCCGTTTACGCCGGTGCAGGACACCGGCGATCAGGCCGGCCGGCTTGGTGTCACTGACCCGGAGCCGTTCCTGGTCGCTCTGGGGCTGACGGTCAATTAGCTTGCCACACTCTAGGGCGGGCGTTACCTTTTCGTGCAAATGCCCATTTTCTCAAACAGATTGAGCTAAGGAGCGGATCTCTTATGGCGAAGCCGTCTCTGAGAACCGTAGCCGTTTATCCCGGATCATTTGACCCGACCACGAACGGCCATTTGTCTCTTGTCCAGCGCGCTTCCCTGTTGTTCGATCAATTGATCGTAGCGGTCGCCCAGAAACCGAGCAAGAGCCTTCTGTTTGATTTCGACGAGCGGTTTGAGCTCATGAAAGCGTGCGTGGCGACCCTCCCGGAATCGAAACGAATCAAGGTTGTCGGATTCGACGGCCTGTTGGCTCACTTTGTCCGCCAGACCAAAGCCACCGCCATCATCCGGGGGTTGCGCGCCGTCTCGGACTTTGAGTACGAATTTCAGATGGCCCTCATGAACCGCAAACTGGTGCGTGAAGCTGAGACCGTCTTTTTGATGCCGGCCCTCTCCTGGGTCTATCTGTCCTCATCGATAGTCAAAGAAGTAGCCCGCAACGGGGGAGATGTTACCGGGCTGGTCCCCACCCCGGTCAAGCGGGCGATCGAGAAAAAATTGAAGCGGCGCTGAAGCGCAGGCTTCCGGGTTGTTTTTCCAAAGCGAAAGCAAGAGCATGAACGACGAAGACAAGAGCCATCGAAGCGATATCACATCTGATGCCCATATCGAAATACCGCTCGCCGATTTGATTAAGATTCGACGCCAGAAGATCGAGCAATTGGAGAAGATGGGAATCGTGCCTTACCCGTACAAATACGAGCGGACCCACGCCATCGCCGAGCTCCTGGCGAATTTTGACGCGATGGCCCAGAGCGAAACGGTTGTCCGGATCGCCGGGCGGATCATGCTTAAGCGCAAGATGGGAAAGTCGATTTTCGCCGATATCCGCGACGCCGGCGAACGAATCCAGGTCTACGCCAAAATTGACATCGTCGGCCAGCAGCCGTTTGACATTTTCGATCTGCTCGACATGGGGGATATTGTCGGGTGCGAAGGAACTCTGTTTACCACCCGCACCGGCGAGAAGACCGTGCGGATTGCCAAGTTCGAGCTTCTCTCAAAATCGCTGCATCCGCTACCGGACAAGCATGCCGGACTCACCGACACCGAGATTCGATACCGCCGCCGCTATGCCGACTTGATCGTAAACCCGGAGGTGCGCGAGCAGTTTGTCCAGCGGACCCGAATAATCCGAATCGTGCGGGAATTTTTGAACGCCCGCGGGTTTCTCGAGGTCGAGACGCCGATTCTCCAGCCGCTCTATGGCGGCGCTTCGGCGAGGCCGTTCAAGACGCATCATAATACCCTGGATATCCCGATGTACATGCGGATCGCCGATGAACTGTATCTCAAGCGTTTGATTGTCGGCGGCTACGAAAAAGTCTGGGAATTGTGCAAAGATTTCCGCAACGAAGGGATGGACCGCAAGCACAATCCGGAATTCAGCATGATTGAAATGTACTGGGCCTATGCGGACTATCATGACATGGCTGCCCTATACGAAGAGATGATCCGTCACACGGTGCATGAACTCTACGGGAGCTACAAAATCAAGTTCGACGAACACGAAATCGACTTCGAGCCCAAGTTCCGTTGGGTGACGATGATCGATTCGGTCAAAGAAGCCACCGGTATAGACTTCACCGACCTTACCTATGAGCAGGCGACAGTTGAGGCCAAGAAGCTCCATCTGGATACAGCTACTCTGCATAATCGCGGAAAAGTGATCGAGGCCGTCTGGGAGGCCAAAGTTGAACCGCATTTGATTCAACCGACCTTTATTGTCGACTACCCGGCGGAGATTTCTCCGTTGGCGAAGAAACATCGCAGCAAGCCCGGGTTGGTCGAACGGTTCGAGCTGTTCATCTGCGGCCAGGAAATGGGGAACGCTTTCAGCGAGCTGAACGATCCGGTCGACCAGCTTGACCGGTTCCTGCAGCAGGGGAAAGCGATTGCCGCCGGCGATGAGGAAGCCCAACCGCTTGATGACGACTTTATCACCGCATTGGCTTATGGCATGCCGCCCACTGCCGGCCTGGGGTTTGGGATAGACCGGATGGTCATGCTCTTGACCAATCAGCAGTCGATCCGCGATGTGATCTTCTTCCCGCAAATGAAAGAACTCAGGGAAGGTTCCGTGCCGGTCTCAAAGATCCTGGCGCAGATTGTGGAAGAGGAGCGGAAGTAGGATGACCAAGATGGATAAGATCTGGGTTGCTCTTGCATCTCTGCTGCACCCCCACACGGAGAGTACGTTCGTGGTCAATCCGCAGGATGTGGTCGCTGAAGTTAGGCGAGAGTGGAGAACGGAGATCACACCTATAATGCTTGATACTCACTTGGTGTCTTGGAAAGATAGACAGGCTGATACGTCGAATCGTGCCTAGGGGTGGTACTAGAAACCGCTACCTGTTCCAGACCCTTGACGGAAAAGAACCATCCGGCGTCGGTGGTCTTCGGCTTTACAAGAACTCAGATTCCGAGTTCGACGGCTGGGACAAAACCGGGAAATGTCACCCCGAGAAATCAGACATAGACGCGAAGTATCACCACTTGGTCGACTGGTACGTGGGAGAATATGCGACGAAGGCTTAGAAGCTGCTCCTCATCGCTGGTGCCGGGAGGAAACGGCGAGCGCTTGTCTTGTATTTGTTCGCTGCTGATGGGACCGTCTCCCAGTTGCCGAGCGAACCTTCGAGTCAATCTGCGGCGTTCCCAGGCATGAAGTCTCTGAATCTACTTATCATCTTGCTATTTGCATCGGGCGGGGAAGTAGTCGGGTCAAGACTTCCAAGCAAGCTACCAGTCGCCGACAGCGTCGTCGTGTTCAAAGGCAAACACCAGCTTCTACTTTTGAAGAACAATGACACTCTGAGAGTCTACCGCGTCGCGCTCAGTTCGAATTCAAAGGGTCCCAAAATCCGCAAGGGGGATAAGAAGACGCCCGAGGGAAGGTACGTGGTCGATTGGCGGAATCAGCGAAGCCGTTATTACCGTTCGCTCCACTTGTCATACCCCAACGATCTCGACAAGCGTCGAGCCGACAGCCTCGGCGTGAAACCGGGCGGGGATATCATGATTCATGGTCTGATGCGTGGCTGGGGCTGGCTTGGCAAGAATCATCTGGTGAACGATTGGACCAACGGCTGCATTGCGGTCACCAACGACGAAATCAAAGAAATCTGGCGCGCGGTCCCGAACAAGACCCCGGTGATCATTTATCCGTGAGTTGCCTCGAACATTTCCGTTGCTATTGACTTCCCACTCCAATTATTTGCCGTATAAGGTTTTAACAGGCGTAAAGCCGAGTTAGAGGAACCAGTTGTCGTTCGAAAGCTACATCGCCAAACGGTATTTCCGGTCCGGGCGTTTCTTTATCAATGTCTCTACATGGATTACCATCGCGGGAGTAACCCTAGGGGTGGCAGCGGTTTGCTTTGTCCTCTCCATCCATAATGGATTTGAATCCGAAGTCCGCAACCGCCTCCTCGGAACCACCGCCCACATCACGATCTTTCCGCTCAGGGGACCCTATATCGACGACTATATGGGTGTCGTGTCGAAAGTCGAGAAGGTCCCGGGAGTCATTGCTGCGTCCCCTTTCATCTACTACAAGGCGGCGATCTCGTCGTCTTCCGAAGGGGACGGGATTATCGTGCGCGGAATCGACCCCTTGCTCGAACGAAAGACCGCCAATATCGAACGGGATATTAAGTCCGGCGAGTTCACCTTCGCATCTACCGAAATGGATGGCGACAGCGTGCCGGGGATCATGCTCGGGTCAAGTCTGGCCGAGCGGCTGGGAGTCTCAGTTGGATCGCCGGTCGTGCTTTATTCTCTGAAGGGGGATGATCTCCGCAAAAACGTGCGCCCCCGGGTAGCCAAATTCTACGTTTCCGGCATTTTCGAAACCGGCTTTTTCGAGTACGATGCCGAAATGGCCTACATATCACTGGTCTCGGCGCAGAATCTGTTCAAGACCGGCGATGTCGCTACGGCCGTGCACGTGAAATTACAGGATGTCTACGCCGCCGACCGGTTGCAGCCGGTCATCGATTCCGCTCTTGGCCGGCGATTCGACATCGTCACCTGGCGCGTCATGAACAAACAGCTCTTTACCTGGATTGCCATTGAAAAGCTGGCGCTGGCGGTAGGGTTCATCTTGATCGTGGTGGTGGCCGGCTTCTCGATCATATCCACGCTGGTGATGCTCACAATGGAAAAGCGGGGGGAGATCGGCATTCTGAAAACGCTGGGAAGTACACCGGCCGGGATTCGCAGAATCTTTGTCTACAAAGGACTGCTGATTGCGGTGCTCGGGGTTGGCACCGGCTGGTTTATCGCGCTTGGGGCAGCGTTTCTTCAAATGAGATACAAGATCATTTCACTCCCTCCTGAAATCTACTTTATCAACTATTTGCCGGTGGAAATGCACTTGATTGACTTTGTGCTGGCGGGGCTGGTAACTTTCGTAATCTGTTTCCTGGCAGCACTATACCCGGCCAGCCAGGCTGCCCGTCTGCCGGTGGTGGAAGTTTTGAGACAATAGGGGAAATAGTCGCAGCTAAAGCGATTTGGACATTGTGACGAAATATCTTTATGACATTGGAAGATTTGGGGATACGCCCCTGAGTTGAATATGGGAGATACCGGCCTGTTGCTGTCGGCAACAAACATACATCGGGATTTTCGGACGACTGACGGTCTGCTCAAGGTTCTGAAAGGAATCAACCTGGACATCAAAACAGGTGAAATGGTGGCTGTAACCGGCGCTTCAGGTGTAGGGAAATCGACCTTGTTGCATATCCTCGGGGGGCTTGACCGCCCAACGGAAGGGGATGTCACCGTGAAGAATTTGCCGTATTCCCGGTTTTCGGAGACCGGGTTATGCCGCTTCCGAAATCAGAATGTAGGGTTTGTGTTCCAATTTCACTATTTGCTCGAAGATTTCACGGCGCTGGAAAATGTGATGATCCCCATGCTGTTAGCGAATCTGACGAAGAGTGCGGCCCGGCAGAAGGGGGAACTGTTATTGGGCGAAGTGGGTTTAACAAGTAGGAAAAACCATCGCCCGAGACAAATGTCGGGGGGTGAACAACAGCGGGTGGCGGTTGCGCGCGCGCTGGCAAATGATCCGGGCATAGTACTGGCCGATGAGCCATCGGGCAATCTCGACTCGTCCACCGGACGGATGCTTCACGAGTTACTCTTCCGCCTCAATTCAGAGAAGTCGATTACTTTTCTCATCGCCACCCACAACCGGGAACTGGCCGAACGCTGTAACCGGGAATTGAAAATGTTGGACGGACAGGTTCACGAGTAGGTCGGAAGGCAGGAAGCTATGTTGTGCCAGGACTGTAGAAAACGGGAAGCCAAGGTTCACCTCACCCAGATCGTCAACAACGAAAAAGTCGCCCTTGAGCTTTGCAACGAATGCGCCTCCACGCGGGGATTTCATTCCCCTCTGGATAACAACCCGTTCCCGCTGGCGGAGATTCTTTCGGGATTGGCCAACAGCCTCGGCACGACGGCCAAAGGAGAGTCTCTCCCGCCGCTGGTTTGCCCCGGCTGCCAGTTGACTTTCGAGGAGTTCACCCGGCTTGGCCGGTTCGGATGCGGCGACTGTTATCGGACATTCCGCCCCAGACTTGAATCGATCATGCGCAAGATCCACGGCCACTCCCTTCATCGCGGCAAGGCGCCAGTGGTCGAGACAGTACTGGAAACCGGCAGTTTGCCGATTCCTATTAGAGAAGAAGAGCGGCTGGAAACGGAACTGAAGAAGGCGATCGAGGCCGAAGATTTTGAGCGGGCGGCGGAACTTCGCGACAAGCTGAAATCGATCAAGGAAGCGATCACGCAGGAAAGCTAAGCAGAGGTAAGACCGTGGTGACAATGTTCGAGGAGATGGCCAAACAACCGGCGGCCTGGCTTTCAGGCAAAGGGGATGAAGCGCTCGTCGTCCTTTCTACCCGCGTCCGCCTGGCCCGCAATGTAGCCGGGCTTCGCTTTCCCACCTCGGCCGATACGGATACTAAAAAGCGCGTGGTCGGATATTTTGACTCCGCCATGACCCGGTCCAAAGCGATGTCCGAAGGAAAGTATGTCAAGGCCTCCGAGGTCACCGAGATCGACCGCGATTTTCTGATCGAACGCCACCTGATCTCGCCGACCTTTCTTAACGGCGACATTTCCAAGGCGCTCTATATCGGCCCCTCGGAACGCGTCTCGATTATGATCAACGAAGAAGACCATCTGCGCATTCAGGCGCTCTCGGCGGGGTTCGATCCGCAGGGTTCATGGGACCTGGCCAGCAAGTATGATTCGGAAATCGGCAAATATCTCGAATACGAGTACGATCACGATTTCGGATACATGACCGCCTGCCCGACCAACGCCGGTACCGGCATGCGCGCCTCGGTGCTGATTCACCTGCCCGGACTGGTATTGACGCGGGAGATTGAGAAAACAATCTCAAAGATCACCCGCAGCGGACTTCTGGTTCGCGGGTTTTACGGCGAAGGTTCCGATGTTCTGGGAAATCTGTTCCAGGTATCCAATCAGAACACATTAGGGATTTCTGAATCCGAAATATTGAATCAGATCTCGCGGGTGACGCGGGAAATTATCGAGGCCGAAGCGGCCGCCCGGCAACGGCTTATGGACGAAGCCGCCGACATGGTGGAAGACAAGATCTGGCGCGCTTTCGGTATCCTCAAGTATGCCCGGGTGCTGTCGTCGGATGAAGTCATGAACTTGCTTTCGGCCGTGCGGCTCGGACACGCGCTCAAAATCATCGATTTTCTGAATGTGGCCCTGATTAACGAGATTCTTTTGCTGTCTCAGCCGGCCCATTTGCAGATGTACTATAGTCAGGAAATGGACCCAAATCGCCGTGATTTTGTCCGCGCACAGATGGTTCGGGAGAAGTTGAGGAACTCCGGCTGATACGAACCTGTTTTGCTAATTGCAGTGGCTGGTGTGTGGATGTATATTAGAGGTGCAGTGACAGGAAGGAAAGTGACACGATGAACGAGATGTTTACCGAGGCGGCCCGGAGGGCCATCGAATATGCGCGCGATGAAGCGGCTCGTCTTCGCCACGATTACATCGGGACGGAACATCTCCTCCTGGGCTTAATCCGTCTGGGTGAGGGTCGCGCCGTCGAGATCATCAACAATCTCGGGCTCGATCTGGATGACCTGAAAGGCTCGATTGAGGAAGTCGTTCAGCCGTCCGGCGGCACCATGACTATGGGGCAGCTGCCTCTCACGGCCCGCGCCAAGAAAACGCTCGAGGTCTCCGGCCAGGAAGCCCGCGCGCTCAAGTCCAAGGATATCGACACCGAACATATTCTGCTCGCCTTGTTGAAGGACGAAGAAGGGGTGGCGGCGCAGGTGCTGTCGACCTACGAAATCGACTACAAGGAAGCGTACGAAGAGCTGAAGAATATTCAGAGCGGCAAGCCGTCTTCGTTCAAGAAGAAACGGAAAAAATCCAAGACGCCGGCCCTGGATCATTTCGGCCGCGATCTGACCGAACTGGCGCGTCGCGGCAAACTCGATCCGATCATCGGCCGCGAAAACGAGATCGAGCGCGTCTGCCAGATTCTCTCCCGCCGCAAGAAAAACAATCCGGTGCTGATCGGCGAACCGGGCGTCGGCAAGACGGCGATTGCCGAAGGTCTGGCGCAGCGCATTGTCGAAGGAAACGTTCCGCAGACGCTGGAGAACAAGCGGGTGGTGACGCTCGATATGGCTTCTCTGGTCGCCGGCACGAAATACCGCGGTCAGTTCGAAGAGCGCCTCAAAGCGGTCATGAACGAGATCATCAATTCGACCGATGTGATTATCTTCATCGACGAACTTCATACGATCGTCGGCGCCGGCGGAGCGGAAGGCTCGCTGGACGCCTCGAACATTTTCAAGCCTGCTCTTTCACGCGGTGAGCTTCGTTGCATCGGTGCTACGACTCTAAACGAGTACCGCAAGTATATCGAAAAAGATGGCGCTCTGGAGCGTCGTTTTCAGACAGTCATGGTCGAGCCGCCGACTGAAGACGATACGATCAAGATTCTCAAAGGGCTGCGACCGCAAGTACGAAGAGCACCACAAGCTCAATATCTCCGACTTTGCAATCGAGGCGGCGGTGCGGCTTTCCAATCGCTACGTCTCCGGAAAGTATCAGCCCGATAAGGCGATCGATCTGATCGACGAAGCCGGCTCCCGCGCGCACCTTCGCACCTACACCCGGCCGGAAATCTTCAGCCGAAACTGAAGGCAAGATCGCCGAGTTGATGCACAAGAAGGAAGAGTCAGTCAAGAACCAGGCGTTCGAGACCGCCGCGCAGCTTCGCGACGAAATCAAGGCCGAAAAAGAGAAGCTGACCGATCTTCAGAAGAAGTGGGAAGATACCCGCGAGAAAGAAAAAGTCACCCTTACGGCAGACGATGTTGCTTCGGTCCTCGCCAAAATGACCGGCATTCCGCTCTTCCGCCTCGAAGAGGGGGAATCCAAACGGCTCCTTCGGATGGAAGAAGAGCTCAAGAAAAGTATCGTCGGCCAGGAAGAAGCGATTACCGTTCTTTCGCGGACTCTTCGCCGTGCCCGTGCCGGGCTCGGCGATCCTCGCCGTCCAATCGGGACGTTCCTGTTCCTCGGCCCCACCGGCGTGGGGAAAACTGAATTGGCCCGCTCGTTGGCGATGTTCCTGTTCGATGATGCCGAGGCGCTGATCCGGATCGACATGTCCGAGTACATGGAGAAATTCGCGGTCTAGCCGTCTGATCGGCGCTCCTCCCGGCTATGTCGGATACGAGGAAGGGGGTCAGCTGACCGAAAAAGTGCGGCGCAAACCGTACTCGGTGGTGCTGCTCGATGAAATCGAAAAAGCGCACCCGGATGTGTTCAATATCCTGTTGCAGTTATTCGATGACGGTTCCCTGACCGATTCGTTCGGCCGCCGGGTCGATTTCCGGAATACGATCGTCATCATGACTTCGAATATCGGAACCCGCGAGATTCGCGACGGCAAGACGGTCGGATTCGACGGCGCCGAGTCTGACATGTCGTACGATGGCATGAAGAAGAAGATCACCGAAGAGTTGCGGAAGCTGTTCAATCCGGAACTGCTGAACCGTATCGATGAGTCGATCATTTTCCATCCGCTGGATCGCGGCCACATCAAGCAGATCATTGAGATTCTGGTGGTAGATATCGCCAAGCGTCTGGCCGAAAAGGGAATCAGCTTCATCCTGACCGAAGGAGCCAAGGAGTTCCTGGTCGATAAGGGATACGATCCGCAATACGGCGCAAGGCCGCTCAAGCGGGCACTGCAGAAGTATCTGGAGGATCCGCTGGCCGAGGAAATCCTGCGCGGGCAGTACGCCGGAGACCTCGATCTGGTGATCGGCGCCGGACTCGACCGGCTGACGTTCGAGTTTAACTCCCACCGGAAAGAGGAGAAAGTCCTCTAGACTCAAGTCTCAGATTGAAAAACAGAAGGCGGAGCCGTTTGGCTCCGCCTTTTCAATTTGAGCGAAATCTGTTCACTTCATCTGCTGCGGACCGACGTTTGAGTTGTTCGGCGCCGGGCTGGTGACATTCAGGGTATTGGGGACAAAGATTACCGAGGCGGTCATTGCTCCCCAGCTATACAGCGTGTACAGAGGATTGGTCGTTTCGCCATTAAGGTAGTAGACATAGTTGCCGGCCGACGGAACCGCGAACTCTCTGGTGATCGACAAGGTATGGGTCGGATTGTTGTTATCCGTATTGTCCGCGTCTTGTACGTAGTAGGCATTCCAAGTGCCTCCGCACACGCCACTATTCCCCGGACTGTCACAAAGCCCCATGAGACAATAGGTGGTAAGAGCGGCTGCCGAAGTCGCATCGGCGTCCAGATACCATTGTCCGGAGACAGTGACCAGAAAATAGCCCGGACCGGGAGCCGAAGCCGTGAATTGACCCAACGTGACGGGGACTGTGCTGGTTGTGGCAAAGCTGAACGTGGCTGTCCCGACTGCCGGCACTATTGCCGGATTGAGATTATACAGCGCAATGCTGCTGGTCTGAATCTCGGTAGAATCGATCGGGGAGACGCTGTACGCCAGACCGGCAGTCATCGCATAAGCCGACATGAGCGCGTACGGGGCGGAGACAATACGGGTTCGCGGGCTGATTTCCGGGTCGGCCCCGACTTTTATCCCGAGCCACGTGACACTGTCGTAGACCACTCCGATTCCGATAGCCGGCATCGGCGAGGCACCGAGCAGCACCGAGAACAGTCCGCCAGTCGTGGTGACACTCACCGGGCCGCTGGTCCATTTGGAGTCAAACGGGCCGGACAGAATCGGGCTGTCCCAGAGCGTAAACTGCACCGAATGGACACCGTCGGCCACCGGATTCCCCAAGGCATCCGTGAGGCGTCCCTGGTAGCTGAATTCATAGGGGGGGCCGCTGACAAAAACAGCAAAGCTGGCTGAGGCCGTGATAGCCACCAGGGCGGCCGCCAGTCCCAGAGTTATCAGATTACGAACGTGGAGATTACGCATCAGTGTCCTCCTGCGAGTCGTGACGTTGACTCAGCTCGGTCAGCCGGTAAATCCGAAGAAACTCGATTTTCAGAAAATTCGTCCGGACAGAGCCGGACTGGTGACCCCACTATATATAAAAATGGACTAATTTCGTCAAGGATTATGTCGGGGCCGGATAGCTCGTGGACCTGGGGTCTTACCCCTCCATTTCCCGCTTCATTCGCGCCAAGAGGCTCACCGCCTGGGTGGCGTAGCGATTGATCCAGCGATCGTGGATTTCTTTGATCGGCAAGGGGTTCAGGTAGTTCCAGCGAAGTCTCCCGGCGCGCTTCACAAAGATCAAATCGGCCCGCTCCAATACCCCAAGGTGCTGCATCACCGTGCATCGATTCATCTTCTTAAGGTGAGCACAGATTTGTCCCGTGGTTCTAGGTTCGTCTCGCAACAGGTCGAGAATCAGGCGGCGCCGGGCATCGGCCAACGCACCAAAAATTAGGTCTTGCCTGTCGCCCGTCAACATGTTATAATTATATAACATATCAAACCAACATGCAAGCTGAAAGAGGTGTAATCATGGAACTTGAATTCAAAGTCGCGATCAAAATCCAGAAACCGATCGCCGAAGTATTCGATGCCGTCTACAACCCGAAGAAGTTGAGCGGCTACTTCACCAACGGCGGTGCCAGCGCGCCGCTTGATCCCGGGACAACCGTCACCTGGGCGTTCGCCGACACGGTGGGAGAGCCGATGTCGTTTCCGGTGAAGGTCAAACAGATGGTTCCCAACAAGCTGATCGAGTTTTCATGGGGAGCCGGGGAAGGGGAGTTCGATATCAAGACCGGATCACAGCAGGAGACCGGCGGCTACGATACGGTCGTCAAGATGGAGTTCGAATCGCTGGGAGCCAACGACACCCTCGTCCGGATTCAGGAGGGGAAATGGCGGGAGACGCCGAAGGGACTGCAGGGCTCCTACGGCAACTGCCAGGGCTGGATGCACATGGCCTGCTGCCTCAAGGCGTACCTCGAGTACAATATCAACTTACGCAAAGGATCGTTTTGAGCCTTGAGCGGTCGCTACTTCTCCACGCCGTTCAGAAACTGCCTGACGGTTTCGACATATCTGGCGCAATCGTCCTGCATAGCGATGTGCCCGGCGTTTGGGATGATTTCAATCTTTGAGCCGTGAAGCAGAAAGAGATTTGGCGTAGTCTTTCGAACAGGCCGCGCCCGCCAGGGCACAGATGATTACCAATAACACGATGCGGGCTTTCATGCCAGATTCCTTCAATTTGGGTGTGGATCGAATTATAAAGGACTGAATTAGTCCATTACCGGCATCGAAGTCAAGGGGCAAGATAACCGACCCTTCACCTGACGTCCGATGGTGTAAGATTATGCCCTGCAGCATATTACGAATTCGGTTGCCATTCCGTGTGGGAAGGTTATATTTACGACCCCTGTGGACCGGCCCAAGCCGGTCGATAATGGGACTAGTACTGGATTGAATTGTTAGCGGAGTAGAGGTTTTTCATGGCGCACAAAAAAGGTGTAGGGTCATCCAAGAACGGAAGAGACTCGGGCGGACAGCGGCGCGGTACGAAAGTGTACGATGGCCAGGCGATCCTTGCCGGCGCGATCATTGTCCGGCAGTGCGGAACGCCGATTCGTCCGGGACACAATGTCGGGCTCGGGCGCGACAATACCTTGTTCGCCAAAATCACCGGCGTAGTGAAATATGAACGGGTAGGACGGGACAAGAAGCAAGTTTCCGTCTACGAATAAGCATTGCACGATGTCCGGCCTTGCCGGGCTGAATGTCTTGGGGCCGCCGATCTACACGTGATCGGCGGCCCTTTTTGTTTGCTCAAAGTTGACACCGACCGAGCCTCCCACGTACCTTCTGCGTAGATCAGGTCAACCCTCTCCGGAGAACGCGAAATATGAAACAGATTCTCGGTCTCTTCATTTGTCTCTTGCTCGTTTCGGCCGTCCTGGCCGCCGACAGCAGCTCCACCAAACCGGCCGCCTCTACTGCGACCAGCCCGGCGGCAACGGTGTCAGCTCAAACGGCAGGCCAACCTGGAACTGAGCAATCGATCTATCCCCTTTCGCCGGAACGGCAGCAGCTTCGCAACCGCTACGCTCATTTTGTCAATATCTGGCGGTTTGTCGATTTCCTTTCCGGTGTGCTTATTCTCTGGATCATCCTGTCGAGCGGACTTTCGGCCAAGATTCGGGATTGGGCCGCGGCCTGGCGCTACAAGTTCTTGATCCTTTGGCTCTATCTTGCGATCTTTCTCGTCATCAACTGGCTGCTGAACTTCCCATTTGATCTTTACCGGAACTATTACACTGAGTTGAAATACGGCTTCATGAACCAGTCGTTCTTCGGCTGGCTCGGAGACGATCTCCTGGGGCTGGTGCTGGGTATTGTGATCGGCATTATCCCGGCTTTCCTGCTATACTATGTCATCGAGCGGTTCAAGAAATGGTGGCTGGTGTTTTCTCTTGGCGCCATTCCGATCATGATCTTCTTCATCGTGATCGCGCCGGTAGTCATTTCTCCGCTGTTCAACAAATTCGAACCGCTCAAAGACAAGCAGTTGGAGACCGAACTTCTCACGCTGGCTGATAAAGCCGGCATCCAGGGATCGCATGTCTTTCAGGTCGATGCTTCTAAACAATCCGCCAAGGTCAACGCCTATGTGACCGGTCTGTTAAATACCAAACGGATTGTCCTGTTTGACACGCTGATCAAAGGGTTTACTCACGACGAGATTCGCTTCGTCATGGGGCACGAGATGGGGCATTATGTGCTCAACCATGTCTGGCTTGGGCTTTTAGCCGCCTGGGTTCTTTTGGTTCTCCTGCTGTGGATAGCTTCCAAAATCCTGCCCGGCTTTGTCCACCGCTTCAAAGGGAAATTCAAATTCGAGCGGCTGGGAGACATCGCCTCGCTGCCGGTCATACTTCTGTGCCTATCGGTGATGTCGTTTGTGGTCCAGCCGGTCATGAACGGAATCAGCCGCGCGATGGAGCACCGGGCGGATCAGTTCGGGATGGATATCAGCGGCGTCTCCGGCGAGGTGGCAGCAACCGCCTTCGATAAATTGTCCGCCTACAATCTGTCCGATCCGAATCCGAGCCCGATTATTGAATTCTGGTTTTACGACCATCCGGCCGTACAGAAGCGGATCGATTTCGTGAGAAACTATAAGCCGTGAGCAGGGGAAACGTTGAGTTCGAACTGGTCCGGCATTCGCCGGTGGTCGGCCGTGGCGGTGGTGGCGCTGAGTCTCGGCGCGCCGTCCGCTCATGCTTTCACTGATTCCGGCCTCGTCGCGGCCTTTGGGCAGATGGTGAAACCGGAGGTCGACACAACCCAGGTCAAGCTGCTTTCCGGCTTAGTCATCGATCAACACGATTTCAGGCTGATGCTTGACTCCGGGACATTTTACTTCTTCAACCCGGTCATCCTGGACAGTTCAAAACGGTACTACAGCGGATTTTTCGAGGGACGCGGGCGGTTCCAATTCCACCCGTCGATGCATATGGAGAAGAATCAGCTCGCCCGGTTTTATGATTCCGATTCGCTCAATCGTCCTTTCACGCGGGCCATGCTTCTGTTCAACGAGCGGACGGCGGCCATGCTTCGGGATAGCGGCCAAGCCGTGTCCATGGCCCCGTCGCGCCGCACGCGCGCAGCGATCAAAGAATTTCAGAATTTTCTGGCGACCGATGAACGCAAATATTACCTATTCACGGTCCTCCGCAATCTGGCCTTCCCCAGGAAACAATCGTTTCTGCTGGTCAATACCGATTTTGCCAATTCCAGCCAGGTGATGTACATCTTCGATCCGTACGAACAGGAAGAGATCCGCTTCTTGAAGCACTACGACAAGCTCGGCTATGGCAAGTATATGGAGCCGGTCTGCTCATATTCGATTTACGCCGATGACAGCCACGAAATGGTCAACGGGATTGACAAGGACCCGCTCACCGCAAAGCACTATGACCTCGACGGCGTCATCGACAAGGACGGTGAGTATCGCGGGAGAGCGCGCGTGTCGCTGCATGTCGAGATGTCACTCACCCAGATGGCGGTGATCGGACTGTATGATAGTCTGACGGTCGACAGCATCTTGGATTCGGCCGGCCGGAAAGTCGACTTTCTCAGCTTCAAGAAGAAAACTCATCAGGATGGCGGCGTGTACGCCATCTTTCCCCGGCCCTTGAACGCCCAGGAGGATATCACCCTCACTTTCTATTACCACGGCGACATTGCCCAGTCCGAGTTGGGGCAGTTCTTTCTGCAGGCAGGGGCATTCTGGTATCCCCGGGTCGGGTACGCCCAGCGCTCAACCTATGCCATGGCCTTTCGAACCCCGGTCGATTACGAGTTTATCGCCACCGGGCATGAGCTGGAACGGCGCAAGGCGGGCGACACGCTCTACACGCGCTATGAAGTTACCCAGCCCTCGACGAATGTCTCCTTTAATATCGGGGTCTTCAAGAAATACAGTTTCGGTGACAGTACGGCCACGCCGGTCGATGTCTACTTCTCGCAGGATTTGCATTCGAGCATGGGTTCATACCTGGCGCAGGAAATGGTCGCGACGGGAAGCCACATGGAACGACAGGTTGGAAGCGATGTATTGGGCGCCCTGAAACTCTTTAGCGCCTTGTTTGGCCCACAGCCGGCGGAGCGGACGGTCGTGTCGGAGATTCTCCAGCCGTACAGCGAGGCGTTTCCCGGCTTTGTTCACCTTGGCTACTCCACCTGGCTTTCCACCGACTCCTGGGGATATGACCGGATTCTTCGCGCTCATGAAGTGGCGCACCAGTGGTGGGGAGTCGGGGTGGGCTACCAGGACTATCGCGATCAATGGCTTTCCGAGGGATTTGCCGAATACAGCGCCCTGATGTACTTGCAGGTGGTTGCGGGCAACGATCAGTTCCTTGATCGCTTGAACGATTACCGCAAAGATATCTTCTTTACCAAAGGAACATCGACCTTGGACAAAGTCGAGGGAGCCTCCGGTCGCTTTGGGCTACCGAACATCGAGCACCGACAATCCGGACTACAGCACCGAAATTCTCTACAAAAAAGGGGCGTATATCATGCACATGCTCCGGAATCTGCTGCTCGATCTCAAGACGATGAAAGACGATCGCTTTGTGACATTGATGCGTGATTACTACGCCGCTTACCGGGACAGCAATATCACCAGCGCCGATTTCCAGAGATTTGTGAGCGAATATGTGGGGGATGACATGACCTGGTTTTTCGACGAATGGCTTTATCACAGTTACCTCCCGACCTATGATTTCAGCGCCGAAACAGCCGGAATCGACAGCCTGGGGTGCAAGATCATTCTGCACATCAAGGAGCGGGATGTCCCGGACAATTTCAAAATGTATGTCCCGCTTGAGATTCAGTACGACGAAGGAAAGGCGTATGTGCGCGTGCTGGTGGACAAACCGCAGATCGACTTGCCGATTGAACTCCCCAGGAAGCCCAAAAAACTGACCTTCAACCCGTTCTGCTCGGTTCTGGCGAAAGTGAATCAGTAGCGGTCAGGCAAAATATGGGGGAAACGATGCCGCTTGCGGCGCTTCTCCAGACATGTATATTTCACTCCAGCTTGTGAAAATTTGTACCAACAGGAGATAGATATGGAGTACCGAACCGAAACCGATTCTATGGGGGAAATCAAAGTCCAGGCCGACCGCTATTGGGGGGCTCAGACTGAGCGCTCCCTCTTTCATTTCAAGATCGGCGGCGAGCGGATGCCCCGCGAGCTGATCCGGGCCATGGGAATTTTGAAGAAAGCCTCGGCCCAGGTGAATATGGAACTCGGCACTCTCGCCAAAGACAAGGGGGAGCTGATCGTCAAGGCGGCCGATGAAGTGATCGCGGGTAAACTCGATGACCATTTTCCGCTCGTTATCTGGCAGACCGGCTCCGGTACCCAGACTAACATGAATGCCAACGAAGTCATCTCCAACCGGGGAATCGAAATGGCGGGCGGAGTAATGGGCTCCAAGAAGCCGGTCCATCCCAATGATGATGTAAACAAGGCGCAGTCTTCCAACGACACCTTTCCGACGGCAATGCATATTGCGGCGGTCGAAGAAACTCATCGCCGCTTGATCCCGATGGTTACTCAGCTTCGGGACACGCTCAGAAGGAAATCCGAAGAGTACAAGGACGTGATCAAGATCGGCCGGACCCACTTAATGGACGCGGTTCCCTTGACGCTCGGCCAGGAATTTTCCGGATACACGCAGATGCTGACCAATGGCCTTGAGCGGATCAACGATGGCATGAAGCGGCTTTACCCTCTTGCTCTTGGCGGGACAGCGGTCGGCACCGGACTCAATACGCATCCGGAGTTTGCCGTCAAAGTTGCGAAACGGATAGCCGATCTGACCGGCAAGCCGTTCATTACGGCTCCGAATAAATTCGAGGCGCTCGCTACGCATGATGCTCTGGTGGAGTATCACGGCGCGCTGAAGACCCTGGCTTGTTCCCTCATGAAAATCGCCAACGATATCCGCTGGATGGCCTCCGGCCCGCGCAGCGGCATCGGCGAGATTTTCATCCCGGAAAATGAACCGGGCTCGTCGATCATGCCCGGCAAAGTGAATCCCACTCAGTCCGAGGCGATGACCATGGTGGCGGCGCAGGTGCTCGGCAACGATGTCGCGGTGAATATCGGCGGGGCTTCCGGGAATTTCGAATTGAACGTATTCAAGCCGCTGATAATCTACAATGTGCTGCAATCGATCCGCCTCATGGCCGATTCCTGCGAGATGTTCAACGAGCACTGTGCGGTCGGGATCGAGCCTATTCGGGAGAATATCAAAAAGCATCTGGACAATTCCCTCATGCTGGTCACGGCGCTCAACCCGCATATCGGATATGACAATGCCGCCAAGGTCGCCAAGAAGGCGCATAAAGAGAATACCACGCTCAAAGCGGCCGCGGTTGCGCTTGGGTTATTGACGGCGGAGGAGTTTGACCAGAAAGTCCGCCCGGAGAAAATGATCGGGCCAAACGGGAAGTAGGAGAGAAGGTACGGCAGAATAATTGCGTCAAGTGATCGGTCGCTGCGGAATTTTTGCGGCGACTCGTTTCTTGTGACGGGCCTCGACTCTTCAGCGCTGTCCGAATACATCTGTAGTTGCCGTCATCCGACTTCCCGGGAATCAAGAACAACAGCGCAATTGAGCCCGAACCAATAGCCTTTCCGTTAGGGACTGCTGTGCGATCATAGAGTGCCCACGAAGGCGGCCCAGGGAGTTAGCCGAAAGCGCACTCCGGTCCCTACAGTTGTTTGCGTATTAGATGTTCCCAGGTCCGATAGCATGATTATGGATTCGGTGAATCTAAATCGCAGTGAGAGATCGCGCGACGGGTGCAGCCCCACGTATCCGGAACCGGCAGCCCCGTAGTATTTCCCCGCGTCGCCGCCTTTGTTGCCGCCAAGGATGGCCAATCCGGCGCTGGCTGAAAGAAGCCCTGCATTCCCCCGAACAGGAAGAAACTCGGCGTAGCCGCTGATCCGGCCGTCTCCCTGGGTCCCCCAAGATTGAGCCACCCAAACAATCCGCATCCTGCCATAATCGTGGAACTCACGAAATGGCCGGAGAACGCCTTCTGTCCACCGATCATGAGTACCGAACTATCCTCCCGAACCCACTCGGATTGGCCAAAACTGACTCCCGACCCAAACAGAAATGTAGCCAGAAACACCGAAAGAAACAGTGACACGCTGTGATGCTTGACAATAACTGCGAGCTGCATCCTCCAACCACCTTCCCTTAAACCCTAGTTAGAACAAGATAAGCTGACTCACTTGGATCGGCGATAATAATCTCTTCGTTTCGTACTTTTCCCGCCAGACGGACTTTGACCCGGATTGACTTTCGCGTTTCAACTTCCTATCATGCTTTCACTTATGCACTCAAGATTCGCTCTGGCGACGGCTCTCGTCCTGCTGCTGACTCTTCTCGCCTCCTGCGCCAGCCGGTATCGCCTTGATTTTTATCTGATCTCCGGGGGGGGAATCCAAGAAAATCAATGTCGAGCAAACCCAATTCGCGGGAATGACCGTCCTCGGAAGCCCCTTGGCCGACAACAAAATCATCCAGGGCCTGGGGAACACGATCGTGATCGGTACCGGGGCCAGGGGAGAGCGTGAGGCCAAAGTCTCCAACTACGATGTGCTTGGCTTCGATGAGTACCTTCATTGCCAGATCTATGTCCAGCTACCTCTTGAACTGAAACGCGGCAGCTACGATCTGCAGGGGAAATCCTTCGTCCAGGTACTTGGAAGATACGATCAGCCGCAGGAAATCAACATCTTCTCGTCGGAGTCCGGTAGCTTCGTAGTAGACTCGGTAGCTTCGAAGCGCTTGTTTGGTGGAATTAAGATGGGGGTCTATGCGAATCCCAAAGGAGCAAAGCTGACGTTCAACGGAAATTTCAAAGTCAAAGTGGCCGAGTAGTTACTCCTCTCTCATTGCATCCTGAAACAGCTTCAGTCCGTATTCATCAAACAAACAAAACTGTACCCGCTCCAGAACTTGTGACTTGTCCCTAAATCCCTTGACCGCAATCGTCATGTTGTGCGCGCAGGCTTTCATCGGAAATCCTCCCACCCCGGTCCCAAACGCCGGGAAGGCAATCGACTTGAGATTCAAATGCTCGGCCAGATTCAGGCTTGAGAGGGTCGCCTGCCGGATAAGCTTGTCTGTTGTCCGAAGGTCCTGTCCCATCACAGCGGCGTGAATGGTGTAGGCATATTTGAGGGACCCGGCGCCGGTGGCAATCGCCTGCCCAGGGACAATCGGCCCCTTGGCCATGGCCTGCTGCTCGATTGTAGCCCCGCCGGCCGCTTTGATCGCTCCGGCCACCCCGGACCCCATCCACAGCTTGTTGTTGGCGGCGTTGACGATAGCCTCGACCTCGGCTTTGGTAATATCCCCCATGACAATTTCGATCTCGTACGGCATGCTGTGTGACCTGTGAAAGCTACATTTTTCTCTTGACAACGTGGATGTAATCTACTACTATATTATCGAAAGCGCCGCGAGAAAGGGGCCGCAGGTATGGCCTCGCCACTTAGAGTGGCTGACCACGGACAGCTTTCATGACATATTATAAGGTTTAAAGCCCCCTGGCCTGTGTCAGGGGGTATTTTTTGGCGCACTCACCGGAAGACGGCGGAACACCAAGGCCACAATCAGTCCGATGGTCAGCCCGATCATCGTCCCGACCAATACATCCCCCGGATAATGCACCCCCACGAATACCCGGCTTAGGGCCACGACCGACGCAAATATGACCAGGGGCCAGCGCGCCTGGACATAAAGCAGACCGAACAGCGCCGCCTGCCCGAAACAGTTGGCGGCGTGCGATGACGGCATGGACTTGCCGGCGCCGCACCCCACCAGCAAATGAACCCCTGAAAGGGTCGCGCAGGGACGAATCCGCCCGATCCAGTCCTTCAGGAAAATTGAGGAGACCTGGTCAGTCAAAGCCAGGGTCAAAATCGAAAACAGAACAAGCCAGCGGAGTTGGCGATTCCCCTTCCAGATAAGGGCGATCATCGCCACAGCGTACAGTATCCTGAGGTTCCAATCCGAAGTGACTTCGGGCATGATCAAATCCGTGATTGGATTTGCCAACTTCACATTGATGAAGTAGAAAACCACTTGATCGTAGTGGGCAAGGGTTTCAAGCATAGCTTGGCGGATTTCCTCTCAAAAATCTTTTGACTTCGGCCAGACCCGGAGCCCCGGTGCGCGCGCCCGGCTTGGTGCATTTGAGGGCCGAAGTGGCAGCTCCAAACCGAAGCCGCTCAGGCATCGGCCACCCTTTCAATAATCCATACAAATACCCGGCGTGAAAGCTGTCGCCCGCGCCGGTTGTATCGACATTCGTTACGCGGTAGGCAGGCTGGTAATGATACTCCTCCCGGTCGAACCCTAACGAGCCCTTGATTCCTTGGGTGATCGTGATCTCTCCCGGACAAAGCTCGGCCAGGACATTAATTGCAGGTTTGGCCTGGTCACATTTCGTGAAGGGAGACGCGAAGGCATCCGCGACCACCAGATGATCGACCAAAGGAAGGATCGGCGAAACGTCATTCCGCATCGAGCCGATATCAAACGAAACCATCGCTCCGATCTTCTTTGCCCAACGGGCCAGCTTGATACAAGCCTCAAGATCCCGGCCGTCCAAATGAACCACCCTGGCCGGGGGATAACTGCTGGTTTTTACATCTTTCGGCTCAACCCTGATCTGCCTGAAGAGGGCAATTGTTCGCTGCCCCGAGTCAGCTTCGATAAACCCGGCGGCGATCGCCGACAGATCCTTCTTATAGATCATCAGGCGGGTTTCAACGCGCTCATCTCGCAATTGTTCGACACCTAGTCTTCCTGGCAGATCTTCTCCGACGGCCGCAATCAGGGAGGTTTTCAGCCCGAGTCGTGCGAGCCCGACCATCGCGTTTGGAATTGGACCACCCCCCTGGATGATGACTGAGCCGGCATCAATCTTCTGCCCCGAACCCGGGTAGTACGGGACTGTAAATAGAAGGTCCAGCGGGACAATCCCGAGCCCCAGGCAGTCTATTATTGGGTCTCTACTTCTTGATTTCTGCAATAATACCTTTGCCGGAAGTCAACTCGATAAACTGATCCTGCAGTTCTCTGGCTTTCGCGCGCCGCACTGCTATTTCCATCGAGACCGAATCGGCGAAGTTCGAAGCGGTCGTCATCGCCCCTAGTTTCGCCAGAATCTTCTGCCATTTATCGAAGTAACTGAAGTCGAGGTCAAGTTTGAAGTGTGCGAGCATGAACTGCTCTTTCCGGCCCGATTTGTCCAGAACCAGCCGGGCGACATCGCCATAGGCATGGGCCAGCCCTCCGGTCCCTAGTTTGGTGCCGCCAAAATATCGGGTGACGACAATCAGAACATTGGTAAGGCCGGCTCCGGCCAGGCAGTCGAAAATCGGCTTCCCGGCGGTTCCGTTGGGCTCGCCGTCGTCGGAATACTTGAAGGCTGTGTCCTGCCCCAAACCGACTCGATAAGCGTAGCAGTGGTGAGTGGCGGCATGCTCTCGTTTCCGAATTTGATCAAGTCGGGCGAGGGCCTCGTCCACACTCGCGATCAGGCAACTCTCTCCGATGAAGCGGGAACTCTTGACTTTGATCTCGGCACTGGATTCTTCGGCAATGACAAAATACTGGTCATCCATAAATGTCAGACCAGGGACCGGATGATATCGGCGATCTGATTCGGACCGTGGAGAACGACCGCTCCATTCTTGACCGCAAAATTCAGGCTCTCCTTGTCGGCCAGCGGGCCGTTCACCGGATCGATCGTGACCAACGCCAGTTTGCCGACCAGGCCGCAGCACTCCAGCAAGTCGAGCACGCGGGTCGAACCGACATATACTTCGGAGACCACGACCGCCTGGCCAAGTCCGGCCAGTATTCGACTGGCGGCCGGGAGGGAGTCCGGACGGGCAGGAATCTCCGGAGGATATTCGCTTATAAGGCCGCCGGTCTGGATAATGTCGGATGACAAGACCGTCTGTTCCATGGCTATAATGGCGTCAAAGCCTGAATCAATCACCGCGAACGACCGGCCCCCGGCGGCTTTGCACCCCAGGTGGACGGCGGCATCGTTGCCAATGTCCAGCGATGAAACAATATCGATTCCTTCGGTTGCGAAAGCCCGGGAGAGCGATGTCGACCAGGCCATGCCCTCGACGGTGGCTTCTCGGGCCCCCACGAGGGTCACTGACTTCTTGGCGGGATCGGGAAGGCTCCCTCGGACATACAGGAGCGGCGGGAGGATCGTTCAGTTCCATCAGGCGGGGGCCATAGCTCGCGTCAAATCGGGTTAACATTGAGACGTGTCGCTCCTGGAGAGCGTGATAATATGCCCGGGCTTTCTCCAATTGCGTGCCGGCCCGGGCGATCTTTTCAGCCTGGGATTTGGTCACTCCCTGGAGGGCAGCGATGGCGCTGCCGGAAGCATCGAACAGGCTGGTCATGTCCGGGAAATGCTGTAACAACAGCTCGAAAAGCCGCGGTCCGACCCCTGAATATTTCGTGAGTGCCAGGATCTGAACCGGTATCGGATATTGGGAGAGGTCGATCATCCTGCAGGGCAATCTAAACCTCGCCAAGCGATTGTCAACTCACCAAACGCCGCGACTTGTGTTTCCCCTCCGGCCATGATATACTGGCCTCATGAAAAATTCCGCTTTGGTCGCTCTGCTGGCCCTGATAGTGTTGATCGGAGCCGGGTGTTCCCATAAACCGACTACGGTAGAGGAACTTCGTTCCGCCGGAGTGAAGGCTTTTCTGGACAGAAATTTCCCGGTGGCACGCGGCTATTTTCAAAAGGCCCTGGCCCAGAACCCGTCGGACAAAAAACTGCTCTTTTTCACGGGAGTTTGCTTCAAGCGGGAAATGAGCTACGACTCGGCCTTCACCTACCTTCGGAAAGCCGACCTGTTGTATCCCAGGGATCGTGACATCAACCAGGAGTTAAAACCGGTTGCCGAGATTACAGAGCAGTGGGGGGCCGCTATCTCGGCCGTCTCCGTTCTGGTGTCGACTGGCGACAATGTCAGCCAGTACTATCACGATCTGGCCCTCTACAGTGCCAAGAACAAGCAGCCCTTGATTACCATTTTCTATCAACGCAAACTGCTTCAGGAAAATCCGGATTCGCTGGTCGAATGGACCCGGCTGATCGATCTCGCGCTTCAGGTCGATTCCCTGGAGATCGCGCGCGGGCTGCTAGATACTGCCACCGCCAAGTTCGGCCAGAGTGATGACCTGTTGTCGCTGGTCGGGATGTTACGGGCCCACGAGGGGAAGTACGCCGAATCCGAGCGGATTCTCCGAGGGCTGGCCGACAAGTACCCGAACAGCTCGGTTCACAAAGTGCATCTGGCCAACGTGCTGTCCATGTCTTCGGACAAGCCCAAGATTCAGGAAGCTATCGATATCCTCAAATCCGTCCCCTCGCCTGACAAGAAAGCGTTCGGCGTGGACTCCCTCCAAGGCATCCTTGAACGGCAGCTCCAGGGCGAGAAATAGTTCAGGGCGATCGCTTGGACCATAAATACAGACGCCGGCTTCTTTAGCGAAACCGGCGCCTTGGTAGTTCGGTTCAGGTCGCGGTCCGAACCGAACAATGTCTATTTCTCAGGGTTTGCCTTTAGTGGCCGCCCATGTGATTCTTCATGAACGGAAGCTCGAAATCGGTGCCGTTCATTCCGTCGTCCATGTCACCTTTGCCCTCGTTCGGGCAGACAATTTTCCAGCGGCCGTCGAAGAAGCCGGAGGTCGAGGTCGAATCTTTGGGTCCGCGGAAATTCCCTCTAAGCGCTCCGACAAGGTTGCCGCTGGCGTCATAGATCCCGCCAAAGAACCAGCCACGGCCATGGGCCAAAGCGGTGGTGCTGGCGTGCTCGTTGGGCATAAGCCCCCAGATACCTCTGAGGAGCCCCTGGAAGGCGCCAGACTGGTCGATCCACTTGCCGTAGAAGACATCCACACCAAACGTATCGGTGGTGATGATTCCTTCGAGATTCCCCTGAAGCAGGCCATGGCTCGACATCCACATGCCGCGGAACAGCTTTACACCGGAGGAATCAACCCCCCAGAAACCGGTCACCAGGCCGCGCGGGCAGCCATGGGGACGAAGCTCGAACGCGTTGAACGAGATCGCGCTGGAGTCGGAGAAGTAAATGATCGTGTCCAGCTTGGCCAGTTCGGTTAAAGTAAACGTCCGGCTGTACGGGGCCGTCTTGAATTCCACGGTCGCCGGAGCACCCGGGATAGTGTCAACCGTGACGGTCTTGGTGGTGTCGCTGAGCGAATCGACATGAATAACTACGCTGGTATCAAAAGTCGGCTTGGGTTTCGGAACCAGAAGATCTACCTCGATGCCGTCACTTCCCACGGTCGTGGTGGAAGCGAACTGCAGGAGATTGGCGGAGTCACGGTGCAGGATCGAATCGGTGGCCGGTTCAAACCGGATCTTCTTGCGAAGCACTACTACCCCGCGCGGAACGATCTCCAGCGAGCCGTCCCACTTGATGGGCGTGGTCGCGCTGGAATCATAACGAAGGTGCCCCCAGACCGCCCGCAGGTGGAAGATACCTGAGGTCGTGTCATTGAGAAGGTTGACCACGGCAGGGGTCGTGGCGATCGGATCATTAACCGGGGCTTCCCCCTGAGTGGCAGCAGCCAGAGTCGGGTCCCCAAAATTGGGCGCGGCCGGAGTGGCATCAAAGCCGCCAAACTGTTGCGAGACGCTGGAGTTTCCCGTATTGGTCCCGGTGGGAGTGGAGGAGTTCTTGGAACACCCCGCTGCCCAGACCATCAATCCCAGAGCCATAACGGGCAGGATCAGTTTACGATACATTTCTATCTCTCCTTTCCAAAGTGAAGGCATGGTCATTACTTGATGGACTTAGAATGAAACAAAGGCTGTGCCGAGCGAAAAGAAACACTCTAACCGAATGTATTTCAATGGGTTGATGTTTTATGGACGGCGTTTAGTTTACTCCGGCGCCGTACGCCAGGGTACACAGGCTTGGGGATGCACCTTTGGGGACAGAAGACTGATATCAGGCCAGTCCGCTGAACCGGCTGTTCATTCGTCGGAGTCTTTTTCCGCCGGTTTATCTTTCTTGTATGGGATCTTTTCGGCGTCGTAAAATCGCTCGATCATGACGATGCTCGTATCCAGCCAGGTAAACACCGAGTCCTTGCGGGCTCCGTCAATCGAGGTTCCCCAGTGCATCAGGCGGTAGGTCCAAAGCGGCATATCTCCCTGATCAATTTCGTCCCGCATGTCCTTCAGGATTTCCAGGGTCGAAGCTTTGCCGGTGAACGGGAACCCGTCGGAAAAGTCGACTTTTTTGCGCGCTGATGAAATATCCTTGTCGATCATGCCCTTGATCAGCGGGAGTTTGTGGTACCAGGGAAATTTGGTATTCGAGCTATGACAGTCAAAACAACTGAACTCGATAATGGGCTTTACGAGCTTAAAATTCTCGTCGATCAAAGCAAACAGGCTGTCCTGCTTCTCCTGGGTGGAGCGAACGACGACTTCCTCGGCGGTCGACGGAACCGCGTCGCCGGTCGGCTGGCGGTCCGGTTTCTGCGCCCAAAGAGCGCCGAAGAAGAGCAGGACGAAGGCGAAGATCGGTGCGCCTAGTCCAATGGATCGTCTTGAACGGTTCATGGCCTGATTCTCCTGTAAGCGAGTCAACCGACTCGCCGTATATATCCGCCTGCCTTTTCCAATTTTACCAGCGCTTCGTCTCTGGTGCAGGAATGGAGCTGCATAACTATTGCCAGTTTGACCGAGCCGTCCGCCCTGGCTAAGAGGGTCTCGGCCTCGGGAATCGTAAGTTTCAAAAGCTCAACGAGGATCTTGCGCGATCGAGCCGCCAGTTTTTCCGAGCGGGCGGCCAGGTCGACCATCAGATTGCCGTAAGTCTTGCCGAGCAAGACCATGGCTGTGGTGGAAATCATATTCAGAGTCATTTTCTGCGCCGTTCCTGATTTCATCCGCGTGGAGCCGGTGATTGCTTCGGGCCCGACCGGCAGCTCAATCAGAACATCAGGTGCAATCTCCAGGTTCTCTCCCGAATTGCAGATGATGAAAACAGTTTTTCCTCCGAGCGATTGGGCGTACTCAAGCCCCGCCAGCGTATATGGCGTGCGCCGGGACGCAGCAATTCCAATGACCAAATCACGGGTTCCAAGCGAATGCGCCTTCAGATCTGTAACGGCAGCTTCGCGGCTGTCCTCGGCCCCTTCTTTCGATAAGACCAGCGAGTCTTTTCCTCCCGCGATCACGCCGATTATCTGCGACGGATCAGTCCCGAAAGTCGGAGGACACTCGGCGGCATCGAGCACGCCCAGCCGCCCCGAAGTCCCGGCCCCAAGGTAAAACACGCGGCCTCCTGATCGAATCGTGTCGGCAAAAAGCTCGGCTGCGGCCGCAATACGGAGGACAGCCCCGCGCACGACACCAGCCACCGTACTATCCTCATCGTTGATTCGCTTGACAATTTCTTCAGCCGTAAGACGGTCAATATCGGTCGTCCGCGGGTTGCTCTGCTCGGTCGTAAGGGCGCCCAATTGGCGAATGAGTTCCTGGTAATCAACCATACTGAAATATGGCCCCGGTTCGAGGAGACGGCAATTAAAAATGGAGAGGAGTAGTCCGTTCCGTTATGGAAGAGTCACAACATGTACCGAGTCATGCAGCACAACCCGGACGGTGCCGAAATGCCCCGCCAGGTTGGTCACGGCAATGTTGTCGGCCAGTTGGCTCGGGAACGGAACCGGCAGGAGCCGCGACGTCAGCGCACTGTCCGGGACGCCGGTATAGGCGTAAACATAAAGGTAGTACCAGCCGGTATCGGGCGTGATATGAGTGGTCAAATTAAAGGCATTGGGCGGCAGCGTCCCGGCCGGATTCATGGAAGTAGCGTAAATCGAAAATCCATAACCACGGTAAAGGCTGTCCTTGAGCGCGGTCGCCATGACATAACCTTCGGCGCTGTCGGCGCCGCTCCACTGCAGCGAGACCGACCTCAGGCCCTGCGCCTGGCGGTTCACCGGCACGACATCGATGATGGAGAAGCTGTCGCTCATGCGGACGCTGGCGGAGTCGGTGAAGAGCGAGGAATCCTGGAGGTACACTTTGTCTCGCCCGACGCCGTAATAGAGGAAATTGGCCTTGGCCAGGGAGAAGACTGAATCAATGGAGAAGCCGGGTCGGCGGAAGATCAGCGTATCGGCGCTGAACCGAACGATCCCGGTGGGGACCTTGGCGTGATTCTTGGTGAAATCCGCTACGATCTTCGTGCTGGACAGATTCGCGTCGGCCACAACACTGCCGGCCACCAGGTAGGAGGCCGTGGTATTGTTCTTCGTCGGCGCGGAATTGCAGGAGATCATGATCGCAATGATCAGCAGTCCGGCCGCAATCGAGACAGTCATTGGTTTTCTCATGGTATTTACCTTTATCGGCAGACGCTCCACGGAGGTTTACGCCGAATTCCAGGAATGTGCCCGGAGCCTGGCCGCAGGGAACTACCTGTTACTCTTATTATGTAACAAAGATGGGGCCTTTTCGGCTTCACGTAGCGCCGGGGAGACAAGGGGAATCCACATACTCCATGTCCTGGTCTGAAGCGGTCGCCGGTCGTCGGCCCGGCAGTTGGAGAAAGAAAAGCTGCCCTTAAGCCAAGTCGAAAATCGGCTTGGGACGCCGCTTTTGGCAGTTAGTCCCGGCTGGGGCTCGAAACCCGCAAACCAGCAACAAGTTACAATGGACGAAATGGACCTAATTTGCCACTTGCTCTCCGACCGGCCAAAACCGGAAAACCTGGAAAAAGGCTTGCTAATCGGACAATAGACTATTTATTCCTTTTTGCGCCTGGTAAGGGCGCCGATTTCGGGGAGAAACGTTTGTCCCCCAAAAGCATAGGCTGTCGGGCAAAAAAAGATTCTCGAAATCTGTTACTGGAAACATTTGACCGAACATGCTGTTGTATTGGATACGACGGCCAGACTTGACGCCATGCGCTTCAACCGTGCCGTCGGTCCCGCCCTGTGCCGTTCCCCCTCCCCCCCGGCGCGGGGCGCTTTATTTTACCCCTGCTCAAATGGAATTCGACGGCGATCCGATAGGTCGCGAAGCGTCTTTCGCCATAGAGAGCTGACGTGAGGAAGAGCTGCCGCTTGGGTTAGGTGCCAGCTTGTCTGATCAAAACTTCGCCCAACGCGGAACGCGGGGGAACGGAAGCACGTCGCGGATATTCCCCATTCCGCTGATGTACATCAGAGCCCGGTCAAAGCCGAGTCCGAATCCGGAATGAGGGACCGACCCATATTTGCGGATATCCAGATACCATTCGTAGTCATCGAGCTTGGCGAACCCCTTCGATTTCATCCGGTCACGGAGCACGTCGTACCGTTCCTCGCGCTGACTTCCGCCGATGATCTCGCCGATTTTTGGGACCAGCACATCCATCGCGCGAACCGTCTTGCCGTCATCGTTAACCCGCATATAGAACGCTTTGATCTCTTCCGGATAATTATAGACAATGACCGGCTTCTTGAACGTCTTTTCGGTTAAGTATCGCTCGTGTTCCGATTGCATGTCGATCCCCCAGGAGACCGGAAACTCAAACTTCTCGCCGGACTTCTTCAAAATCTCAATCGCTTCCGTGTAGGTGATCCGCTCGAATTTGGAGCTGATCACTCCTTCCAGCGTCTTGCGCACCTCTTTGTCGACCCATTCGCAAAAGAAGTCCATTTCATCCCGGCATTTATCCAGCGCAAAGGTGAAGAGATTCTTCAGGAAATCTTCGGCCAGATCCATGTTGTCATCGAGCTCCGCCCAGGCCATCTCGGGCTCAATCATCCAGAACTCGGCAGCATGGCGGCTGGTATTGGAATTCTCCGCCCGGAAAGTCGGCCCAAACGTGTAAATGTCCCCCAGGGCGGTAGCCATCAATTCCCCTTCGAGCTGGCCGGATACGGTCAGAAACGCTTCCGAGGCAAAGAAATCGCTGTCCCAGTCGATTGCGCCCTCTTTGCGCGGCAGGTTTTGTAGATCCAGTGTCGTGACACGAAACAGGTTTCCGGCTCCCTCGGCATCCGAAGCCGAGATAAGCGGCGTGTGAATGTAAAAGAACCCGCGTTCCTGATAATACCGGTGGATCGCATAAGCGAGCTTTGACCGCAGTCGGTTGACTGCGCCAAAAGTATTCGTGCGCGGGCGAAGGTGGGCGATCTCACGAAGGAACTCAAACGTATGGCGCTTCTTTTGAAGCGGATAAGAGGCGTCGGCCACTCCCACCAAATCCAGCGTCGCCACCGCCACTTCGTACTTCTGGCCCTTGCCGGCCGAACTGAGCAGTTTTCCCTTCACCCGGACCGAGGCTCCGGTCAGGATCGTGTCCAGGACCGGAAATCCCGACGGCTCGTGAACCACGCATTGGAGGTTCTTGAAACAAGAGCCGTCATTGATTTCGACAAAGGCGACTTCTTTGCTGCTCCGGACCGTCCTGACCCAGCCGAGAATCACGACTTCCGAGTCAAGAGGCACGGCATCCTCGACAATTATCCGAGACACTTTGGTACGAATCTTATAATCCATTTTCGGGCTCCAAAAATCTGTCGATCATCCGAGTAGCACGAGTTAAGGAGAAAACATAACACATTCCGGACAGGGCACAAACCGTTAAAGTCACCAGCCCCATGTCCAACAACGGTCTACGATTTCTGAAAAAACCGGAAACTTTTTGCCCGGAAATGCGATATAAGAGACACAATAGATCGAGCTGACTGTGCCCAACACACGGCAGCCCCGGTTTACAAATCGTTCCCAACCTATCATTCATGACCGCCGAGTGGCGACACCCGGCGGTCATATTTTATAGCTTCCCCGTGGCTAGAAGCTGTAGGTGAACTCCAGCGCCGAACTGAATTCGGAGTTTCGTTTCTGATCCTCGGCACCGAAGACATTTCGGTTGGACCAGTTCTGCCGGAGCTCCCAGATCATGTCGAGCCCGTCGACAATTGAAAATGCCGGGGCCAAAGCCAGCCCTTTCAGCTCCTGCGCAGTACCGGTACGGGAACCGTTTAGGTCGTTGAAGTAGTCGGCTCGGGCGGTTACGCAAAAACGTCCTCCCAGATGGGTATGCCCGATCATCATGGCTCCGTCCCAGGTTGAAGTGGAACCGTCTTCCAGACTTCGCGTCTCCCGGCCGTGGTGCAATTCGAGATTGACGTTCTGATGCTCGCCGCGAGCATAGGTAACGTCGAGATCAAGAACCGTTCTGATCGAGGAATTGTCGTTGTCCCGCTCCGGGCCGCTTAGCGCCGAAAGGCCGAAATTCAACTCCGGAGACGGTGTAACTCCCAGCCGGGAGCCAAACGTCTTACCGGTATTATTGTCGATATTGAGATCCCAGCCATTAACCGCCAATAGTGACAGATCGAGCTTTCGTCCGATCCGAGCCGTTGTCATAACGCCGGTGAGGTCGGACGGAAGGCCATGTTCGAAAATGAATCCTCTCGTATATAGATAGGTGTCGGGGGGATCGGATCGCTCGATGCCGATGGGGGAATTAAACCGGCCGAAAATCACATGCCAGGCATGTGACCGCGTCGGAGCGAACTTCACAAACCCCTGTTCCAGCGCCATGCTGTAGCCCTCGGCTCCCCCGGAGTTTACCTCGATATCGGCCCGGAAGCTCGCCCGGTCCGACACCCCTTTTTCCATGTCGAGTTCCACCTGATTGAGGCTGAGTTCGGTCGCTTTCGAATTCCGGTCGTATGAACCGGCGGCGTCGACAAAGCCGGAAAACCGCAGGTTCTCGGCAGCTTCGGCTTCGCCCGTCGCCATGATCGGACCCGCCGGACTCGACGGAGTCGGAATCGACTTGCTTTGATCAACCACCGAATCGGTGACAAACCCAGATTCTTCAGTCGAGACATATTCCCGTGGTCGGACCGACAGCATTGCCCGCAGCGAGCGGTTTTCCGCTTTGAGACTCTCAAGCTCATCACAATACAGAGACAGCAGGCTGTCGAGCCGACGAGCCCCCTGCAATTCAGTTCTCAAGTGCTGTAATGATATTTCGAGGCTCTGCAGCCGCTTCATCAATGACCAAGTCTGCTCGACCGAGCCGGGGGAAGCTTTGCGGCCCAGACTATCCAGACCATTCCTCAACCCTGCGAGATTCCGGATTGGCTGCTCCGGTGGCCTCGAATCCGCCGGCGTTCCGGCTCGAATTATTCCTGATAAACCTACCGCTATGAGAAGAGCCAGCAGACGCACCGCTCACCCCCTATTATAGATCGAAATAACCGTGTTCTATTCAGATTTCGGCTGGAAAATCATTTGCTTGAGCCGGTCGGAAGTTCGATTTCGGGTCGGGTTACATCAAGGCCGGGCTTAAGGCCCGGCCATAGACTTGGAGATTTTGGTGGAGAGTCGCTTTTTCAGCTATTTTGGGATTCCAGGACGAAATCTCGATACCGGTCAATGAGCGCAGCGGTCTCGTCTTTGGACCTGGATTCCGCGAAGATATTGAAGGACGCATGAAAACGATCCGGAGCTATAAGCACCCATCCGCCATCCTCGAAAATCCGAACCCCATCGATCAATTGCCGCTGCTTTCCGTCGGAGCCGGTAATCAGACGTCGCATGACCGTCCCTTTCTTCGCCCAGGGGCAGGGAACAGACACCGCCACGCGGACAAAGCGCTCGTGTTTTTTCCGGAGCTGCCCGAAGCGCGTTCTGGTTTTGGCCATCAATTCAAGAACTTTGACCGCTCCCAGGATGGCGTCCGACCCCATCTGGAATCCCGGGAAAATGAAACCGCCGCGCGTTCCCCCAACGAATTCCGCTTTCCCCTTGTTCAGCGCTTCCATCATGGCCCGATGATCGTTGGCGACCCGGACCACTTCGACACCGTATTCCTGCGCCAATTCCTCGACCCCCATGGATGCGTCAACCGGCACCGCAATTTTTTTCGGCTTATTCACCTGAAGGAAAAGGTCGGTGACAAGCAATAGGAGCAAGTGGCTGTCAATCGGCTTGCCGCTCTCATCGATGACCGTCAGTTTTTCGGCCGCCGGGTTCAATAAGAAGCCGATATCAGCCTTGAGCGAAGCCACGATAGCCGAGAGCTGCACCACCGCCTGAGCCTGCTCCTGGGGCGATGTGGAAAACTTTCTAGGATTCAGATTAGCATTTAGTTCCGTAGCCGAGATTCCGAGCACCGTCGACAGAGTCGGGAAGACCTGGCTGGAGGCTCCGTTGGAATGATCAATGACGACCTTAAAACCGGCCTTGCGGATCGCGTCGACATCGATTTCAGCCAGAAACTCCTGGCGGTAATCGTTGAGAATTCCGGCCGGGGTATCCAGGTGGCCGATTTTGTCGAGTGCCGCCCGCTCGTAATCCTCCCCGAAATAATTCCGCTCGATCTTCTTGAGCTTCGCGGTCGGCATGTCCAGACCGTTGCCGTCGAAAAAGATGAAATCCACTTGTCGGAAATCTTCAGGATTGTGCCTGACATACACGCCGGCATCATATTTCCCTTTGCGCAGGCAGAAGCGGACGATCGGAATAGGGGACGCTTCAAGATCCGAGACGTTTACTCCGGCCGCCAGAAGCCCCGAGATCAGGCCGCGCCGGAGAAGTCGGGAAATGTCCGAGGCATCCCGGCTTGAAACGACAAAAGCGCCGTGTCCGAGAAGAGCTCCGAAGGCGGCGCCGAGTCGGACCGTCATCTCTGGGGTCAGTTCGGTGAGCGCGAGGCCGGTCACTTTGGAATCCGTGAACAGTTCGCGATTCCATTTTTCTCCCCAAACGACCGAGGTCGAGACAATTGCGCCGTCTTCGACCGATTTGGCCGGCCAGATTTTGCAGTTGGATTTTACCGTGGCCGAATTGCCGATCGTGCAGTCGTCCGATACGATCACGCGGTCCATCATCTGGACGTTATGGCCGATTTTGTTCCTGGCACAGATGGTGGCGCTGCTGATCTGGCATTCATTTCCGATGACGGTGTCGGTCCAAACGATCGTATTGACCAGACTGCTGCCCCGGCCGATCCGGCTCCGCTGGCCGATGGCACAGTTGTGAAGCCGGGTGGCGGTGTCGATCGAGACATCGTCCCCAAGAATGACCGTGCCGCTAAACCGGACATCGCTTCCGACATGAACATTCTGGCCCCTGAAGACGTTCGCGGAATCGGTCTTGGCCTTATGCTGCTTAAGGTCCAGGGCTACTTTGCCTTCGAATAGATCGAGGTGGACATTGTGGTACTCGTCGACATTGCCGACATCCTTCCAGTACCCGGCCATGATTTTGCCGTAAAGCCCCATCTGCTTGGACAGCATCAGCGGATAGAGATTCTGGGAGAAGTCGAAGTTGGTCTTTTTGGGGATCATTTGGAGCGCCGAAGGTTCAAGAATATAGATGCCAGTGTTAATCGTGTCCGAAAATGCTTCACCCCAGGTCGGTTTCTCCAAGAAGCGGACGATCCGGCCGTCATCGCCGGTGATCACTATTCCGTAGGCGAGCGGATTCTCCATGTGGGTCAGCAGAATAGTTGCCTCGGCCCGCTTCTCCTGGTGCCACCGGATCGCCTCGGTGAGGTCAAAATCGGTGACCAGATCACCGGAGATAACCAACACCGGTTCCTTGGCCTGATCTACAGCAAAGCGGACCGCCCCAGCGGTACCGTAGTCATCATCCGGCAGGCAATAATCCATGCTGACGCCAAAGGCGCTGCCGTCCTTAAAATATTCTCTGATAATTTCCGGCTGGAAATACAGAAGCGAAGTCACTTCCGTGATCCCATGTCTGGCCAGGAGCCCCACTACATGCTCCATCATCGGTACAGTGCCGACGGGAGCCATCGGTTTGGGAACGTTGATGGTTAAAGGACGAAGTCGAGTGCCGAATCCACCGGCCATGATAAGCGCTTTCACTGCGTCAGTCTCTCCTGATCCAGAAGCCCGGAATGCTACGTCCTGAAAACCCCGTCGTCGATCAGACTGTGGGTGATATCGAAGAACGTATCGTACTTGTTATAGGTGATGCCATGAGCAAGGCAATATCGCTCAAGATCTTTCTTTGCAAACAATAAATCTGCCTCCCGGGTCGCACAGGTATCAGAATATCCGTCGCCAATGAAGATAGTACGGCACGGCTCGGAAAGACTACTACAATACTCTTGTATAATTTCTCCTTTGCATGAGCCGCACCGAAGGCACTCCCGATTAGTCCTCGGAAATTCGATTTGGATACTATGGGAATTCAGTTTCCCGATATTGCAGGTGACCGACAGGTGGTCGAGCTTGTTCCGGCCGAGGATGCGCTTGATGTAAAAATCCAGTCCGTCGGAGACGACCATCAGCGGGATATCGTTTTGCCGGCATTTCAACTCAAAGTCGGTGAACCCGGGGTCGATCTCAAACTGATCAAGGAATTCAAGTATTTCTTCAGAAGAGGCATGAACCATCGCGGCTTCGCGGGTGAGGCATTCCCGGCTGGACATCCGGCCCGCTTTCCAATCCGGCAGGAGTTTTTCGTTCTCGCCGTTGGAGAAATGGTGAAAGAGCGAGTAGCCGACATCCCGCCGCGAGATCGTCCCATCAAAGTCACAGAAAATGATCGTTTTCATTTGCCGCCACGAACAATGAATTGTATCCCGACCGCTGAGGCCAACGCCAGGATCAGAAGGTATCCGAGGGCTCGATATTTTTCTTTTCCGGGAGCCCGAAATTGTTCCGCCACGATAATCAGCCGCACAAAGTTATTGGCCAAAATGAGTATTACGCCGCCAAAAGTCATCATGTGTCCGGCCGGCGCTTCCGCAAAATTCAGAACCAGCGCCACTGCGAACCAGAGTATGAAGAAGTACCAGGAGTACCGGTCGACCTTGACCAGCATGGCCGTCTGACGTTCGTACGTCATCGCAGTTCTCCCCAGGCTCCCCAGCTGAGTCGTGCCGCTACATAGACGATGACGAGCGTGAAGACGATTCTAACGGCAGCCGGTTTGGCCAGGGCTCCCATGCGGCCGCCAATTTTGCCTCCGATGATCGTCCCCAAGAGGACCGGCGGTAGCACGGTCAGATTTACCAACCCACTGAAGAAATAGACCGCCAGAGAGGCGGCTCCGGCAAAACCGACGATAAACGAGGAAGTCCCGCGAGCTCTTGCCAGCGGTACTCCGAGCAGCAGATACATGAGTGGAATGACAATCACTCCGCCGCCGACTCCGACCAGTCCGGCCAACGTGCCGCCGACCAATGCCAGGATCACGCACCAGACCATCGCGGCACGCCCGTGGGATGTCGAGTCAGACAAACTCGGTTCCTGCCCGCGTATGACGTTGTACGCGGCATAGAGAAGCACCAGCGACAACAGAAGTTTGACATAGGCGGGTGTGACAACCGTCAGGAGCATACTGCCGCAAATCATTCCGACAACCATAGACAGGGTCAGGCTGACCATCAGTTCCAGATCGACCATTCCCCGCTTCATGTACTCGCTCGAAGAGGCTAGCGAGTTGATAACGATTGCGGCCATAGAAACAGGCACGGCTGCTTTGATATTCAGCCCCATCACCAGGGTCAGGTAAGGCACAATGATAATCCCGCCCCCCAGCCCCAGATACCCGCCGAGGAGACCGGCCAGAACGCCGCAGAGCATGTAGCCCAGAATGGCCATTACGGCTTCTCCGCTCTGACCAGACTGTCGGCGAACCGGATGTCGGGCCGGGCATCAACAACCGCTTCGGCGTATGAACGGTATGTTCCGTATTTGCGCTCAAAGGCGAGTTCTCGCAAGCGCATGGTGATATAAGCTCGATTTAGAAAGAACTCAGAGTGATCAAGACGTTTGCAGGCCGCTTCCAGACTGTCGATCGCCGCGATCGTTTGGGCAGAAGCTTTCTGAGCTTTGGCTGTTGCCATGACCTGCTCGGCTTCTTCGGTCTCGTCGGACTTGTAGCTGAACTTGTTGTGGGTGGCGTAAATAGCGAACTGCTCCGCCCAGCTCGTATCGGGCCCGAGCGGCGGCGGGCCGGCGATAATATCTTCCTGGTGCAACTGTGCGAATTGCATGAGCAGAAGCGAGCTTTCGAGAGCCTGGATAAACGGTTCGTTTTCAGGGAAAGTCAGAAGGTAATCGGGGACCAGACCCTTGCCGGTGTCGGAGAGGGATGTGTCCAGACGGTTCAGATATAGATTGCCGGCCAGATAGTAACGGGAGATCGTCAACTTGCCGCCGTTGCCATCCGGGAAGCGGCTGTACCCCTGCACCAGCCCCTTGCCGAAAGTCGTATCCCCGACAAGTTTGGCGCGCCCCAGCTGGTGTAATGATCCGGCCACGATTTCGGCCGCCGAGGCTGACCCCCGGTCGACAATCACCGCCATGGGGAGCCCATTGGTCATATCCTCGCCGTCCGAGTACCGCTTTTCTTCATTCCATCGGGATCGCGATGAAGTCCCGACAATGAATTTCCCCTTCTCCAGGAAAAGGCTCGAAGTGCTATACGCCTCAGAAAAAAGCCCACCCGGATTTCCCTTGAGATCCAGGATGACTCCTTTGGGAGTGCAGCCCGGTTTATTCATCAGAGAGTCGAGCGCCGAGGCCAGTTCATCGGAACTGCCGGCATCGAAATCCAGCAGTCGGATATAGATGACGCTGTCTTTGGTATATCCCGCAAACGAAACGTGTTGATAATCGATTTTCTGGCGGGCCGGCTCGACAGTCAGTGTATCGTGACTGGCCGGCCGCACGATCGTCAACTTGACTTTGGATCCTTCGGGGCCGCGAAGCAGATCGCTGGAACGAAGCAGATCCCGCCCCGCCAGGGGCACGGAATCAACTTTGATAATGACATCGCCGGTCATGAGACCAACCCCGGCCGCCGGGCCCCCTTCGCGCACCGACATGATCAAGAGCCCGTTATCGTGCTCGATCACGGAAACACCAATCCCGTGATACGCCCCGGTCATTTCCTCCGCCAGGTCCTGGAAATCCTTCGACTTCAGATACTCCGAATATCGGTCGAGCCGGCCGTACATGGCAGTTTGCGCCGACTCTAGGGCTTTGTGCCAATCCACTTTCTCCTGGTAAGTCTGGTCGATCACCTCAGCCACCTGCGGGAGAATGAAACCGGCCCGGATCCCCGGATCGGACAGAACCCAGATAGCCATTGCGCCGCACAGGAGGAGCAAGGTACAGGCGAACAGTGCAGAAAGAAGAATCGGGCGGCGGGAGTTTGAGGCCTGGTCGTTCATCGCGCCCTGTTGAGCTTGGCCAGAAGCTGCTCTTCAACTTGGGCGAAAACTTCGCCCACCTCGAGACGTGAGTTGATCACTTTGACGCGCGTTTTCTCGTGGCGGGCGATCGCCAAATACCCGTTTCGCACCCGGGCGAAGAACGCTCTCGATTCCGATTCGAGCCGATCCAATTTCTTTCCGCGGCGGGTCATGGCGGTGGCGAGGTCGACATCAAACAACAGAGTGAGATCAGGGGTGACTCGTCCGACCGCCAGGGCATTGAGCTTCTTGACCATGACAATATCCAGTCTCCGGCCGTATCCCTGATAAGCAGTGGTGCTGTCATAGAAGCGATCACACAGCACAACATAGCCGGCTTGCAGGGCCGGCTCAATATGTTTCTGAGTCACGTCGGCTCGTGCCGCCTCGTACAGAAGCAACTCGGTGGTAGGGGCAATGAGGGAGCGTTTATCCAAAAGAGTGCGGCGGATTCGCTCGGCAATGTCGGTCGAGCCCGGTTCGCGGAGTACTTTGACCCGGAACCCCAGCCTGCTGAGAAGCTGCCGGCTCTTCTCCAAATGGGTCGATTTGCCGGAGCCGTCGATTCCCTCGAACGTAATCAGTCTGCCGCGTTTGAGTAGATGTTTCATCGCTTTGCGTCCAGCGCCGGGGAAAAAAGAGACCGGCGACAAATCGTCGCCGGTCAATGTAGCTATCGCACTCTTGGGAGAAAACTACTTTTTCTTGCGCACTACCCGCTTCTTCGGCGGAGCGCTCACGGCCGCCGCGTCCTTTTCAGGCTCGCGCGCCGCGACTTTGACCCGCTTCTCGGTCTTGTCCGCCTGTTTCCAGCCGTACTTGGTAATGAACTCTTCGGTCAGTCGACGGGCCTCTTCGTCGGTGTACTGCACCGGCGGAGACTTCTTGAAGTACGATGACGGCTCGATTATCGCGCCCGACAGCTTGTTATCAAGCGCCAGCTTGCAGCAGCGCAGGGCGTCAATCACAACTCCGGCCGAGTTCGGACTGTCCCACACTTCCATCTTCATCTCGATATTCAACGGGACGTTGCCGAAAGTCGTCCCTTCCATCCGGATATAAGCCCATTTGCGGTCGGAGAGCCACTCGACATAGTCCGATGGCCCGATATGGATATTCTTCGGCTCCATCTCATAGGGGAGCTGACTGGTGACGGCGTTGGTCTTGGAGATTTTCTTGGACTCCAGACGGCTCCGCTCCAGCATGTTCAAAAAGTCGGTGTTGCCGCCGACATTCAACTGGCTGGTCCGCTCCAATTTGACGCCCCGCTCGTAGAACAGGCGGGTGAGGACGCGGTGGGCGATGGTCGCGCCGACCTGCGATTTGATATCGTCTCCGATCACGGGCAATCCGCGTTCTTTGAATCGCTTCTGCCAGTATGGTTCGCGAGCGATAAAGACCGGTATGCAATTGACCAGCCCGCACCCGGCGTCAAGAATCTGTTCGACATACCACTTGGTCGCCTCTTCGGAACCAACCGGCAGGTAGTTGATCACGACATCGGTCTTGGTCTCTTTGAGCAGTTTCACGATGTCGACCGTGTCTCCCGGCGCCTTCTCAATGATCTGGGAGAGGTAGAACCCCAGGCCGTCGTGGGTCATCCCGCGCTGGACCTTAATGCCAAGCTTGGGGACTTTGCAGAACTCAAAGGTGCAATTAGGCTTGGTATAAATGGCTTCGGACAGATCTTTGCCGACCTTGTTTTTGTCGATATCGATAGCCGCCGAGAATTCGATATCGCGGATATGATATCCCCCAAGGTTCACATGCATCAGCCCCGGAACCTGGTCTTCATCCTTGGCTTTCTTGTAGAACTCGACTCCCTGCACCAGCGATGAGGCGCAGTTGCCCACTCCGATAATGGCTACTCTCACTTTACCCATGAATCCTCGTTTCCTTTCGCGCTAGAGCCCGGGTTACGTTCCTTGGAAGAAACATGCACCAACCGGCTTGGACCGGTCAAATCAATTCTTGACAATTCAGGAAATATATAGCTATGGTATAGCAACAATGACCAACTGGTCATAATAGAGGGTGAAGAATATGCCGCGAGCACTCTTGGACGAAAACCTGATTGTCCGGCTGGTCAAACGCAAGATCGCTTCGGAGACTTTTCGGCGCCTACCGCCGGATAAGAAGGCCATGATTTATGAGACGGCCATCAAACTGTTTGGACGGTATGGCTATGACGGCCTCCCGGTGGACCGCTTGTGCCGCGAGGCGGGGATTTCCAAGGGATCGTTCTTCCAGTATTTTCCTTCGAAATCACATCTGCTGGAATTTGCCATTCTGGTGTTCGATGACTATTTCGCGCGCTGGATCGAAGAGGTCCATGGCCAGGACACCGGGGGATTAGCGCGGGATCGCTTAAGACAACTTTATCACGCAGTCGTGCTCAATGCCAAGCTCTATCCGGCCGAAAAGCAGTTTTACCTGTTTGTCACCGGAGCCCTGGCCCATTCCGGAGTGGTGATTGAAGGAATCGATATGGAGCGCCACGTCCACCGGCTGGTCAAAGAAATCATCGAGCGGGGAGAGAAGACCGGGGAGATTCGCGGCGATATCAACATCGAGCAGACCGGTCACCTTTTGGCCGTCCTTTTTGGAGCCCTGGTGGGAAGAGAGTTCGGCAATAAGGGGAAAGTCCCCCGTCCGTCCGGCGAGTACCTGATCTCGCTGCTCTTTGACGGGATCAAAGCGTGAGGCGGCCGCTTAGGTCTTGCTCACCACGATATTGACCTCGGCCCCGATCATCAATTCCGCCCCTTCGACTTCTGACTGTTCCAAAACTGTTTCGGGCAGGAAGTTGTCATCATGCTTGTAGTCGATCTTCCCGATCTTGATTCCCTTTTCATCGAGCAGCTTGCGGGCCTCGATCAGGGTCATGCCGATCACTTTCGGCATATAGACGATATCAGTGGCGCGCCCGCGGTTGACCATCAGATTCACCGATGAGCCGACCGGGACCTCGGTATTGGCCGCCGGATATGAGAAGACCACGACCTTTTCAGGTATGGTATCGGAAAACGCCCAGGCAATCTCACCCAGCTTGAGCCCTTCGGTCTCAAGGTCAAGGATCGCCTGGCGGACTGATTTTCCCGAGACCTGCGGAATAGTCACGATCTTCTGCCCCTTGGCAATGACGAACTTGATACTCCGGCCCGGTTTGACATTCGTTCCGGCGATCGGGAACTGGCGAATGATGATCCCCTTCTCTTTGCCGGGAGCGTATTCCTCCGAGGCAATCTCGAAAGTCAGATCAAGCTCCTGGAGCTTGACATCGATATCGATAGCCTTCTGGCCGGTAAAGTCGGGGAGAGGAAATTGTGAGCCTTGACGAGTCACCAGGGGCATGACGATCTGATCGAACACACCAAGCAGGACCAGAATAATCAAAAGCGGTAGACCGAGGTAGAAGGCGACTTTTCGGCGCCTGCTCCCCTGGGGGAGCCAGCGCCCGAGAAATCCCTGTTTCCTGGTCTCTTCACTCGCGATCATCTGTCCCATGGACGATTATACACCTTTCGGCAGGTCTCTCCGGTTTTGTCTCCGGATGACCGGCGATCAATTGATTTCGGATCGTCGCGTAAAGCAACTATATGACGTGGGGAGGGCGCAAGAAAAAGATGCGGCCGTAAACGGCGCTAGGCTTCAAGGCGAAGTTTCAGTCGGGCGCAGAAGCTCCCGTCGAGCCGCTCCGGATCGGGATAGGTCTTCACATAACCGCGTTCGTTCACCAGGTCCGGCCCGAAGAACTGGGAGGCCGAGTCGATCTCAAAATTCGGATTCCTGAGCAGGAATTCCTCGACAACCTGATCGTTCTCTTTGCGCATGATCGTGCAGGTGGAGTAAACCATCACCCCTCCCGGTTTCAGCAGGCGCCCTGCCCGATCGATCATCTTGGCCTGAATTCGGGCCAGATTATCGATATCCATTGAGTCCTTTGACCAGCGAAGGTCGGAGTGTTTTCCGGCGGTCCCCCAGCCGGAGCAGGGGGGATCGAGCAGGACCCGGTCAAACGGACCCGCCTTGAACTCAGCCATATCCGACACCACGGGGGACATGATGCGGATCCCCAGCCTCTTTGAGTTTTCGACCAGCAATTCCAGGCGCTGCCTGGATTTGTCAATCGCCGTCACGCGCCCTTTGTTCCGCATCCGAATCGCCGCGTAAGTCGCTTTTCCCCCGGGCGCCGCCGTCAAATCGACAATACTATCTCCCGGCTTGGGATTAAGCAGCCTTACCGCCAGCCCGGCCGATTCGTCCTGCACGAGGACTTTTCCAGCCGTAATCAGTTGGTCTTCCATCGGCATGCCGGAGCTTTCAATATGAATAAACTCCGGCAGATACTTGCCGTAGGAGAATTCGATATGATTCTCCTGTAGCATATTGGCCACTTCGTCCGGCTTGGCCTTGAGGAAATTCACGCGATACGTTAAATGGGGCGGCCGGTTGTAGCGCTGCAGGAGTTTTTCCGCTCGCTCAAGGCCAAACTCATTCACGCAATACTCGACAAAGTAATCCGGGAAACTGTAGAAATCCCCCAGATGCTTGACCGGATTTTCTTCGCGGGCGATAAATTTGACTTTGTCCGGCTCGCGCAGTTTGGATCGAAGGACCGCATTTACCAGTCCGGACTGTTTTTCATCGGTAAAGTGTCTTGCCAGGTTGACTGATTCTGATACCGCCGCCGCGGCCGGGACTTTGTCGGTGAACAAAAGCTGGTAGAAGCCAAGCCTAAGAATGTTGGAGAGCTTGAGGGAAAGTTCCACCGTCGGCCGCGCCAGATAGAACCGCATTTCGTGATCGAGCCGCCGCCTCATCTTGGTGGCGCCGTTGACGAGCTGCATCAGAAAGCGCGTATCAAGGGGCCGGAAGTTCTTCCCGTGGCTCACATCGGAAATAGCGTGCTCGGCCTGTGCTCCCTGCTGAATCAGGATGAGCGCCTCAAGGGATGCCGCGCGAACGCGATCGAATTGGCTGCTTTGTTGTGTCGTCGTCATTGCCGCTACAGATCCATGCCTTCGATTTTTCTGCCGTCCGGTTCCATACGATACATCGATTTGCGGTGGAACGGCATTCCTCCGGTCGGGTAGAGCAGTCCATCAGTCAGGTACTCGGCCACCTCGTTGGGACGAGCATAGCCGCCGTCCCCCAAGCCCAGCGTCATAAATACGGTATCGTCACTCACCGTGAGTTCGTGTATGGCCGGCCTAATATCTATCCGTTTGGTTTCACCTTTCGACGGCCGGTCGATCGGCAGTTCCCCCCGCGCCAGGATGCCGACAATCCCTTCCTGCAGGACATGAGCGTTCCCCCAGCAGGCAGCCGGGGCGGTGTAAACCACACGATTCAACGATGCCGACAGCGAAGCCGTGTTGCCGAGCACAATCCTGGCTTCTTCAACGCTGATTCCATCCGGGAGTTTGCTCTTGAGGTTGTCGAGCATGTAGGTCATCATGGTCGTCTCGAGCGTCACGTCGACAAACTCCGATTCCGACGTAAAGCCTAAAGGCAAGGGCGGGCCGAAAGACAACTTCATCCCCGGATTAAATCCCTGACTGTAGGCGACCGGCAAGCGTGACCGGCGTATGGCTCGTTCGAGCAGGCGAAGATTATCCAAATGCGACATATACCGGTACCGAGAGCTCTTTCCCCATCTGAGCCGAATCCGGTTCTTGGTCGGAGCCGCCAGATTACGCGTCGGTACCTTCTTCTTGCCGCGCCCGTATTCGGTGAAGGGTGTCGCCACTTCGTCGGATGATTGAATGAACTGCGGGGGGGAATAGTCTCGAAGCTGCACCGATGTGCGCTGACGCTCCGCAGCCAAATGCTCTGGCGAGATGCCCTTGTCGATATGTCCCCACGGGAGGTTCGCCGAGAACGGAATCGGCTTCAACAGTCCGGCGACATCGATGTGGCGCTCCGCAAACGCCCCCAGCCATTTCTGAAAATCAAACTCCTCGCCCCAACCTTCAAACCGACATCCTGAACGATAGGCGCTCTCAATTACCGGGGCAATCTGCCGCCCCCCGCGCCCCAGCAAAGCGGACAAGATGGCCAGGCGCGGGTTATTGATCTTGAAATTAACCTGGCCCGTGCGCGTGGCACGCTTGATGAACTGAATTCGACGCTCGACTTCATCTTCGGTCAGCACCTCGTCCCACTGAAACGGAGTATGCGCTTTGGGAATGAACGGGGAGAGGGTCACATTAATAGTTTTATTTCCCGGATACTCTCTCCCGATCTGGCTGATCGTGCGGCAGATGTGGGCAATGCCCAGCAGATCGTCATCGGTCTCAGTTGGAAGTCCAAGCATGAAATACAATTTGAGCGTCATCCAGCCCCGTTCAAACGCCAGTCGGGCCGTATCGAATATCGCGGCATCGGGAAAATCCTTGCGAATGAACAACCGGAGTCTTTCCGTGCCGGCTTCCGGAGCAATCGTGAGGCCGCTCTTCCTCACCCGCTTGACGGCATCCAAAAGCGTCGGAGAAACCGATCCGGGGCGGAGGGATGGCAGTCCAATCGAAACCCGCTGCGCCTCGTAGCGGCGAATCAACGTCGTGGTCAACGGCTCGATTTCCGGATAATCGGTTGCCGACAGCGACAACAGGCTCACTTCGTCGTACCCGGTGTTCCCGAGTTGAGTCTCGATTTGCTGAAGAATATCGTTCTGGCTCCGAATCCGAACCGGCCGGTAGATCGACCCCGCCATGCAAAACCGGCATCCCTGCGGGCAGCCGCGCATGATTTCGATCCCGAGGTGATTGTGCACCACTTCAATCAGCGGCACGATCGGCTGTGAGGGATAATTTTGCGGCTTCAATTCCCGCGCGACTCTTGCTTTGATTCGCTTAGGAACCCCTTCAACAGCCGGCTGACCGTTATTGTCATACAGCGCCGGAATATAGACAGACTCAACCTGCTGGGCCAGCCTCACCAATTTTTCGCGCCTGGTCATCCCGCAATTCTGGTGCAGCAAATGGAGAATCTCTATGAGGCCCTCTTCGGCGTCACCGATAAAGAACAGATCGACAAACGGCGCGAGCGGCTCAGGATTGTAAACGGCCGGCCCTCCCGCCATAATTATCGGGTCGTCCTCTCGTCGTTCGCTTGAGTGAATCGAAATCCCGGCGAGCTCGATCATGGCCAGCAGGTTCGTGTAGACCGTCTCATCAACCAGCGTAAAGCCGATCGCATCAAAGGCCCGCGCGGGGCGACCGGTTTCCAGTGAGAACAGCGTCAGGTTCTCACGGCGGATAACCTCTTCGGCATCCCGGTCGATCGCGAACGCTCGCTCACACAGCAAATTCTCCTGCTGGTTGACCAGGTGATAGAGAATCTGAAGCCCGGGATAGGAATGGCCCAGTTCATACTTGTCGGGATAACAATGAAGATATTTCAGGCGTCCGGCGGGATCCTTGACAATTTGTCCCAGCTCTCCGCCGGCATATCGACCCGGTTTGATTACCGATGGGAAGAATTTCTTCTCGAGTAAATCTCTCATGAAAATGACATGTGCTACGGTTTCAATATGGGAGGAGGATAACAGATCGCCGGCGTTGGGGCAAGTAGCCCTATTCCAGCTTCAGATACGGTACGGCATCGGCGACCAGATTTCCAGGCCCCTCTTTCTTGAAGCGATAGTATCCGGCTGCCGCGATCATGGCGGCATTGTCGGTGCACAGCTCAAGCGGGGGGTAAAAGAGTCTCCGGCCGATCCGGCGCATTTCATCCCCCATCATTTTACGCAGGCGGGAATTCGCGGCCACGCCGCCGGATATCGTCACATCAGTGATCTGGCGCTCCTGGGCCGCTTTGACCGTCTTCTCCACCAGCACCTGTACAGCCGCCTCCTGAAAAGAGGCCGCAATATCCGCCTTGCGCGCCTCGAATTCCTCCGCCGGCAGCTTCTGGATATATAACGCGACGGCGGTCTTTAGCCCGGAATAGGAGAAATTGTATTCATCCTGCCGAACCGAACGGGGAAACCGCACGAAGCTCGGATCGCCGTTCTGAGCCAGGCGGTCGAGCTGTGCGCCCCCAGGGTACCCGAGCCCCATGACTTTCGCTACCTTATCGAAGGCTTCCCCGGCGGCATCATCTTTGGTCTTTCCCAGGAGTTCGTACTCTCCGAATTCCTTCACCTCTACTAGCATAGTGTGTCCGCCTGACACAACCAGCGTAAGATGGTGAGAGTTCAACTCCGGGTGCGCCAGGATGTTGGCCGCCAAATGCCCCTCCATGTGATTTACCGCGATGAACGGTTTTTCAGTCGCGAAGGCCAGCCCTTTGGCAAACGTAAGTCCTACCAGCAGCGGTCCAACCAAACCGGGACCCATGGTTGCGGCAATAAGCCCGATATCCTGAAGCGATACTTTGGCCTTCTCCAAGGCCTCTTCGTAGATGGGGACGATCGTCTTGATGTGTTCGCGGCTGGCTACTTCGGGAACCACGCCCCCGAATTTGCTGTGGATCGCCTGTGAGAGAATGATATTGGCGAGCACCTCATGGTCATCCCGGATAATCGCCGCCGAGGTTTCGTCGCAGGAAGTTTCAATTCCCAGAGTTAGCATTGTCGGAACTCAGGATCCGCACGGAGTCGTCGCCGGCGTGCTTGATATGGAAATCCGAAGGACAGTCGAACTTCAGCGGGGCATACCCAATGGCGCTCTCTGGTCCGAAAATCAACCGAAGCCGTGAGCGAATTCTTGTTCAACAGGTCGATCTCGTCCGGCGGGCCGGTTATCTCAACCCGGGTACGGGCCGGACTGGTCGCCACCCGGACGCCGGGCGGAACGTTGTATACCACGATCGCCAAGTTTTCATAGACCCGTGTCTTAACCGGGACAATCTGGACTCTTACCGTTACCGATTCCGGCTGGACCTGCATATCAAAACCGCTCGGCGGCACAACCGGGATGGTCACAGCGATACTGCTGCGCAAGCCGCTTAATTCTCGTGAATAGGTCGAGATGGATTTCAAATTCTTGATCACCGACTTGGGACCGGTCAGCTGGACTCTCGGGGGAGTCACTTCCGGCTTCCCGCTGACCGCAAACCCATCTTCCGGCGTGACCGCCAGCATCGGCAGCACGGGGAGATCGACCGTTCCCTTCGGCATCGATACTCAACTCCAGCGGAGTGGGGGACCTGACTTCATCAATTGAGACGCTCTTGGAGGCATTCACGAGGGAGACGTTCTCCGGAGAGAGGTTGAGTGAATAGTCACCATTGTTGAGTTTGGTGGCGTTGATCCGCACCCCCTGCTGGCGCCAGGCTGTACGAAGCAGCTGCTTCCCTTTTGCCGACACCACAACCTGGACCGAATCGGGCGGATTCGATGCCAGAGTGTGATGCTCGCGAAGATCAATCCGGGTAACCGGCAGAGTCAACTCGTAGTTGTAGATCTTCTCCGTCGCCACATGCAGCCAGATCGCGACCCCGATTAACAGGGCAAGAAGCTTCATCCAAAAGTTTTCGAATATCCAGCGCATTATGTCCGCTCATCCAGCCAGAGGCTATACCTCAATACTATTCAATTACCGGTTCCGAATCAACCAGTTCTTGACGAATCTTGAGACGGGTGCAGGCGTGCAGGAAGAAATCGGTCAGTCAATGCGGCGCGGATTGTTCCACCAGAACTTGGTGACGCCGCGGTCGGTCCCTACCCACAGATAATCACCATCCAGCAGCAGGGAATAAATGAAGTCGGAGGCCAGTCCGTCTTCGGTTCCAAAGTCCCGAATGACCGGGTTATCCCGATTGTGAAAAATGAGCGTCAAGCCCCGGTCGGAAGATACGGCTGCTACCTTGTCATTGACAGCCAAAGCGCGGCCGTCGAATTTCCGTGACGTCACCAAAAACGGCTCGGTCGTTCCGGTCTGGAGATCGATCCGGACCAGCCCGATATCTGACGCCAGCCACAGGAAATTGCCGAAATGCCTGACAGCAAAGGCCCGGTCAACCAGCACGGCATCCGGATCCTTGTACTGCTGGATCTTTCCGGTCTCCAATGACACGCGAAACGCCCCGATCCCGGAGGCAATCCAGAGGTAGTTGTTCACGACATCGAGATCGTAGACGATTTGTTCGTAAAACTCCTGGCGGCCGATATACGCCATGGAGTCGTTGTGGCAAACCATCGCCATCACGCCGCCGGCCGTCCCGATAAAGAGCGAGTCGCCCCATCGCTTGAGGCAGAGCACGTTTTCATCAGTGAGACCGTTGCGCCGATCGATCCGTTTGGCGACTTCGTGGTTGGTCCGGTTGATCACATATATCCCCTGGGGGGTTCCAGCATAGATAAACGCGCTGTCGGATTCAAGGCAATTGATATCCGCGAGCGGAAACTCCGAATTCAAGCCGGTCTCGAAATAGCTGAAGCTGTCATCCTTGCGATTGAAAAACGTGATCCCGGTCCTGCGACTGCTCAGTACCGGGCCGGTTATGAGCGTGACTGAATCAATATCCGGCTGCAGCGTATAAGCCGGGTTCTGCAATAGTCCAAAAGGCAGGAGCTTGACCGAAAGACCAGCCATGCTGGACCGCCCGGCGCCGTAACCCCAGGTCCCGATCCACAGGTTGCCGGCCCCGTCATCCACGACATCGCTGAAAGGAAAAGAGCGCGCCTCCGGGTCAATCAGGACGCCGCTGCCGTTGTAATTGAACCCGAACGGAGGAAACATTGCGGTGGGCGCCTTCACGTGCTTGTCGTCAGACTCAACGACCGGCGTCTGGTCGGTTGGTGACCAGCGCTGAAAGGCGAAATCAAAACTGTAGGTTCCGGTGACCGTCAGGGCGAACAGTTTTTGGTCAAAGCGGTCGACCCAGATCTGCTTCACATCAACATCGAGAATCCCCTCAATCCCGGTCATGGGAGTTTCCCACTCATTTTGAAGCTTGTTGTACACGATGATGCCGTCGGTGGTGGCGAAATAGACTTTCGCCATCGAGGTCGCGATATAATTGATATATTGGAAATCAGCGTAGGTGACCGCCTGTCCCTGGGGGCGGAAGGCGAAAGCCGGCGCGGCGGAGCCGAACAGCAGGAGCCCAACGAGCAAGGCTCGCGATCGGCGCATCATCGGCCGGGTCTGTCCAAAAAGTTGAGGGTGGCGCTGACCAGCAAAGAGGTGCCGTAGACCAGAGCCTGTTCGTCGGCCATGAACCTGGGAGAATGCCACGGCTGGTCTGCTTTCAGTCTTTTGTTCATAATCCCTAAGCGAAACATGGCCCCCGGGACTTTTTCCACGTAGCAGGCGAAATCCTCGCCGCCAAGGACAGCCTCGGTAGTCACGACCTGACCGCTTCCGAAAAGACCACCATAGCTTTCTCTATACAACCGGTTGGTGGCGGCATCGTTCCGAAGGACCGGATATCCGGCGATGACCTTCATCTCGCAAACGGCGCCCCGGGCGCGGCAAACCGCCTGCGCTGTTCGTTTGATGGCGGTCGGGAGCTTCTTATAGGCACTCTCTGAAAGGGTCCGGGCAGTCCCGACTAACCGAACTTCATCAGCGATGACATTTCGGGCCGTACCGCCGACCATCTGGCCAAACGTTATCACCACCGGTTCCATCGGATCGAATTCTCTTGACACGATGGCCTGAATCGACTGAACTACTTCAGAGGCCGTCACGATCGCGTCAACCGCGTCATGCGGACGCGCGGCATGTCCCCCTTTACCTTTTATTACCAGATCGAAATCCAGAACCGCCGCCATTGTGGCGCCGTCCCGAAGGCCGATTTTGCCGGTCGGCACATGCGGGTCAACATGCAGCCCAAAAATCTGTGACACTCCTTCGACCGCTCCATTTGCGATCATCGGCCGCGCTCCGCCCGGAGGCATTTCCTCTGATGGCTGAAATATGAACCGGACTTTGCCGGGAAGAGATTTCCGCAAATCACTTAGAACGGTTGCCGCTCCGAGAACGGTGGCCATGTGCATATCATGCCCACAGGCATGCATTACCCCCGGCTGCTTTGACTTGAAGGGGAGACCGGTCTGTTCCAGCACCGGAAGAGCGTCGATATCGGATCGAATGGCCACGGTCGGTCCTTGGGCGCTCCCCGCAAGTTCCGCCAGCACGCCGGTCGGTAGATCGATTCTGAGAATCCTGCAGCCGAGACCTTTGAGTTTCTTGCGGAGAAATGCCGTCGTCCCAAATTCCTGGTCAGATAATTCCGGATGGGCGTGCAGTTCCCGCCGCCAGGCTACCTGGGTTTTGTGCAAGGCCCGGGCGCGGGCGATGATTTCTCGCGGGGCGATCATAGACCCAGTATACGAAAAAGAATTCACAACTACCACTCGTTTTCCAAGTTTGGACGCCCCCTGGGACTCCGGATTACCGGCCGGCCCTATCTCGCGCCCCGGCTCGGTGCCTTCTTCTGTCCCGTCCGCGTATTGGAGTTAATTCATCCATATTACGCATTTTTTTCTCTTGTGCCGGCTGGTTCGGGCCGATAATTTACCTGTGGGTAATTACCCCAGGGTAACTAGGTATGAGCGCCTATTCACTCACCGCCGTGCAGGAAGATTATCTGGAAGCGGTCTTTCGCCTCCAGGAGGAGTCCGGGGCACTCGATGTCCGGGTCAGTGATATTGCCGCCCGCCTCGGGACCAAACTCCCCACAGTGACTCGGGCGGTCCGAAGGCTTTCGTCGCTGGGGCTTCTTCACCATGCCCTTCGCGGGAGAGTCCGACTCTCCGCCCCGGGCCGAAAAATGGCCGTCGAAATTGTCCACCGCCATACCGACATCGTCAGCTTTTTCGTCGAAGTTCTCGGACTCCGCCGGCGTGAGGCTGAACTGGACGCCTGCCGCATAGAGCATGGCCTATCTGCCCGGACGGCTCAGCGGTTGCACGACTTCCTCGAACACTTTGCGGCGCTTTCCCGCGCCGATCAGAAACGGTTCGGCGGCTTTGTTCGGCGGGATTCCGGATTTTCAGGTCAGTTTCAATCCCTGACCAAATCCCGGGTGAATGGCTGGCGGACCTGAACGATCCCAAGAGTTTATGAACGATTCCAGCGACCATACCGATCCGCCCGTTCAGCCGGCTTGGAAGAACATGTTTCCGAAGGCGTCGATGCCCGAAGTGCATTCCTCGATTCCGGTCTCACAGGACGCCGGGTTCTGGCGCAAACTGTTCGCTTTTATGGGACCCGGCCTGATGGTGGCAGTTGGGTACATGGACCCCGGCAACTGGGCGACTGATCTCGCGGGCGGCGCCCGGTTCGGCTACACCCTGCTCAGCGTCATTCTGATTTCCAACCTGGCCGCCATCCTCCTCCAACACTTGTCGCTCAAGCTTGGCGTAGCCACCGGACGTGACCTGGCCCAGGCCTGCCATGACCAGTACTCCAAGACCACTTCGACCATTCTCTGGATCATGGCTGAAATTGCCATTGCCGCCTGCGATCTCGCGGAAGTAATCGGCTCAGCGGTGGCTCTCAATTTGTTGTTCCATATCCCGCTGGTAGTCGGCGTGATCATCACGACGCTGGACGTGCTCATCGTGCTGACGCTTCAGAATAAAGGATTCCGATATATTGAGTCATTGGTGGCCGGTTTGATTCTGCTCATCACCCTCTGCTTCGCCTACGAGCTGCTTTTGTCCAAGCCGGAATTGGCCTCTGTCTTCGAGGGGCTCTTGCCCGAAGCCGGCTCTCGTCACGAACAAAGACATGCTCTATATCGCGATAGGTATTATTGGCGCCACCGTGATGCCGCACAATCTTTACCTGCATTCAAGTATCGTGCAGACACGGGCGTATCGGCGAGACGATCTCGGCAAGAAAATGGCCATTCGTTACGCCAGTATCGACTCAGCCGTATCCCTCATGTTTGCTTTCTTCATCAACGCCGCGATTCTGATTCTGAGCGCCGCCGCTTTTCACGGTTCCGGGCACGAGAACGTGGCTGACATCGGCGATGCCTACCATCTACTCAGCCCGACCCTTGGCGCCGCCGCCGCCAGCATACTTTTCGCCCTGGCCCTGCTTGCCTCCGGTCAAAACTCCACCCTCACCGGCACCATGGCCGGCCAGATCGTGATGGAAGGATTTCTGGAGTTGCGTCTGCGCCCCTGGGTGCGACGTATGCTTACCCGGCTCGTGGCGGTAGTGCCGGCTGCGATCGTGGCGGGAATCTACGGCGAGTCCGGGATCGGAAGGCTGCTGATCTTCAGCCAGGTGGTTTTCTCGATCCAGCTTAGTTTTGCGGTCGTGCCGCTGGTCTTGTTCACCAGTGATCGAAACAAGATGGGGCAGTTTGTAAATTCGCGCTGGTTGTTGATAATGGCCTGGATAACTACTATCATTATCCTTGGCTTGAATGTTTATTTGCTCGTGCAGACCATCACCGGCTGGAACAGCCAGTAAGCCGGAGCATGCCCATGTACAGTCACATTCTGATTCCGCTGGAAAATTCATCCTCCGATGAGGCCATCCTGACGCACATCCGACCTCTGGCCAGCCTGACCCACGCCAAACTTACTATCATTCACGTCGCCGATGGCTTTATGGCGCGCAATCAGAAACGCCTCGGTGAATCCGAGGAAATGCGCCAGGACTGGGCCTACTTGCAGAGAATCGAGGAAGGGTTGCGGGCCGATGGTTTCGAAGTCCGCGCTGTTCTGGCCTGTGGCGATCCGGCCGACAACATTCTGGAAACGGCGGAGCGGGATGGCTGCGACCTGATTGCCATGTCGGTCCATGGCCACCGCTTCCTGAGCGATATTATTCTCGGATCAGTTTCTTCTGATATCAAACACCGCGCCCGAATTCCCGTCCTGCTCGTGAGAGCCTAGCCCAGATGGGGGAGAGCTTCATGCTTACTAAGGGGAAAATCCCGCACGAACCCAACACCGCCGCGATACTGCTCTCGCGCCAGCCTCTGCGTCCCTGTGGCCAAACTCCCTGGGTCACCAAAGTGGTCGAGGCTGTCTCCTGGATTAGGGAACAGAAACTCACGTTGCTCTCATCAGTCGGAATGCAAACCTGGGAGATGATTACAGCCGTCGGCTCGCGCCTGAACCTTGATATGAACATCTATCTCGATTCCGCGTGTGCTACCCCTGAAGCTGCCCGGAAGATTTTGACTGATTTCGCCCTCTCCTCTGAGACTCCGCTGATTCCACTCAAGGAATCCAAAGCCTTGACCCCAAAGAAGAGATGCACGCGCGAGACCGGGCACTGCTTTCCGATGCCGACTTCTTGATTCCAATTTCAATTAGACCAAACGGATTTATGAGTCGCGCTGTCGCCGAACAGGAACAAGCGGGAACGAAAGTCGTGCGTCAGTTTGAAATCACCCCTCCGGGCCCATCAACGAGGATCTCGTACGACTTGAACTCTGTTCCCCTCAATCTTGATTTCGAAAAGCTCGCAGGCCGGTACCTGACCCACTGGACTCGGGCAACCAATACTCCCTGGCCCGATGAACGCCCCATTGATTTCTATCACGCGATCCTTGAATCAGCCCGATATCCCCGTTCCGGCTTTGATACGCTCTGCCACATCATCGAGACACGGATCATCAAAGCCTCCTCGCGCCACATGCCGGAGAACATTCCCACCGTTTCTTTCACCGGTCTCTCGCCCAGGGAAGTAATTCCCCTCATGCGCTGGCGTGCTCGCTACACTCAAATGTCCTTCGAACCGTACGGGCTTGCCGTCCCAATCGAACTCGCGGACACTTCCGGGATTTGTCCCGTTCTGTATCGCGACAAAGTATCGCCGATCGGCTTGCAGACTCCCGTCTGGCTCACCCAGTCAATTGGCACGAAATCAGACTGGCGTCAGGAAAACGAGTACCGCCATTTGGGGGATTTTGCACTCTCTGACTTTGCCCCGGATCGGCTCCTTGCTTTCTGCCTGTCCCCAAATGAAGCTCAGACTATCGAGGGGAGGTACGGGATACAAGCTATGCCGCTGGCGACCGATTAGGGTCTGTCACCGAGGGCTGGCCAGCCTCGTTCCAGGCGCGGCCAGGTAACTGCCTTAGTTTCAAACAGTTAGACAATTGGCCGGAAGGGCCCCTACGCCGCATTGCACTCAATATCCCCTTGCCCTGCAGTCGCTTTCTACTATATTAGAAGGCTCCGAAACTCCGGACTCGGTCTGTCTATGTTAAGGCTGTGTGTCAGCCTCTCTGGGGAATTTCCACAGACTATAGATCGCAGGTCTTCGACGAGTAGGGTTGAGTATTGAAAAGAATATGTTCGACAGCCTGTCTGATAAATTAGAGTCGGTTTTCAAAAAGCTCCGCGGCGCCGGCAAACTCTCCGAGTCTAATATCAAGGACTCAATGCGGGAGGTTCGCCAGGCGCTCCTTGAAGCTGATGTCAACTACAAGGTGGCGAGAGACTTCGTAAAAGCGGTCGAAGAAAAGGCCGTCGGCACCGAAGTCCTCAAGTCGATCGAGCCGGGCCAGATGATCATCAAGATCGTTCACGACGAACTGGTCAGGCTGCTCGGCGGGACTACCGTCCCGATGGCTCCGATCGACAAGCAGCCGACTGTCTATATGGTCTGTGGACTTCAGGGCTCCGGCAAGACGACTCTCACCGGCAAGATCGCCCTGTGGGCCAAGCGGAAGAACAAAAAGCCGCTTATGGTCGCCGCTGATATCTACCGCCCGGCCGCCGTCAAACAGCTCAAAGTTCTGGCCGATTCGATCGGGGTGGAATTTTTCCATGCCGAGGGGAAGAAGCCGCCGGAAATCTGCCGCGAAGCGGTCACCTATGCCGGCAAGAATTTTGTCGATCTGGTCATTCTGGATACTGCCGGCCGGCTGCATATTGACGATGACCTAATGACCGAGTTGGAACAGATCAAGGCCCTGGTCAAGCCGGACGAACTGCTCCTGGTGGCCGACTCCATGACCGGCCAGGACGCCGTCAATGTTGCCGACCATTTCCACAAACGGCTCCAGTTAACCGGTGTGGCGCTGTCCAAACTCGATGGTGACGCCCGTGGCGGAGCCGCCCTGTCCATACGACAGGTAACCGGCTGTCCGATCAAGCTGGCCTCAACCGGCGAAAAGTTGAGCGACCTTGAACCATTTCATCCGGACCGGCTCGCGTCGCGGATTCTCGGCATGGGAGATATTGTCGGTCTCGTCGAGAAAGCCCAGGAAAATATCGATTCGGAGCAGGCCCTGAAAATGCAGGACCGGCTTCTCAAGGCGGAGTTCAATTTCGAGGATTTTCTGGATCAACTGGCTCAGATCAAGAAAATGGGCCCGTTGGAGTCAGTTCTGGGGATGATCCCGGGAGTCGGGAAACAGCTTAAGGGACTTAAGGTTGACGAGAAAGAGTTCGAACGGATGACCGCGATAATCAAGTCGATGACTCTCGAAGAGCGCCGGCATCCGCGTATAATCGATGGGTCCCGGAAGAAGCGGATCGCCCGCGGCTCCGGAAACTCGGTCCAGAATGTCAATCAGCTGCTGAACCAGTTTTCCGCGATGCAGCGGATGTTTCATCAAATGGGAAATAAGAAATCGTTGAAAATACCAAAAGGCTGGGACGGTCTCCGTTCCCTGTCGTAATCGGAGGATCTAAGTTTTGGCGGTACACATCAGACTTCGCCGCATGGGCGCAAAAAAGCGTCCCTTCTACCGCATCGTGGCTGCGGATTCCCGTCGTTCCAGAAACGGCCGGTTTCTCGAAGAGCTCGGCACCTATAACCCGGTGGTCAAGCCTGCTCAAGTGAATATCGAGGAACAGAAGATGGCCGGGTGGCTGGACAACGGGGCCGTCCCCAGCGATACGGTCGGAACGCTCCTGACCCAGATCGGGTTTATGGAAAAATACCTGAAAGCCCGCAAAGGGGAGGATGTCTCCTCGATCGGGATCAAAGGAACCATTAAAGAGCGTCCGAAGAAAACGAGACGAATGAAGAAAGCGTCGGTGGCTGCCGAAGCCCCGACGGCCTGAGGAGCATAAGCAGCGCGATCGATTCTCCGCCGGAGACGACCACATTTCCAATGAACCTGTACGATCGACTGGACCGAAATTCGCCGGGCATTTAGTAAGTCATCCGGGCGTCAACAAGAGTTGGGGAAGGGTGTATTGTTACGCGAGAACATGGTTTTCTTGGAAGGGGTACGCGGCCATGAAGGAGTTTATCGAGTACATTGTGCGCGCGCTGGTGGATCAGCCGGAGGCGGTGACGGTCGGAGAGATTGAAGGATCACGCACCACCGTGTATGAGCTGAGAGTCGGACAGGGAGATCTGGGAAAAGTGATCGGGAAGAACGGCCAGACCGCCAAATCAATCCGCACCTTGCTGGCGGCCGCGTCGGCCCGTCAGGGAAAACGAGCCGTGCTGGAGATTTTGGAGTAATTGACGGACCTCGACATGATTACGGTCGGCAGGATCGGGAAGCCGCGCGGAGTAAACGGCGAGATGTATATCACGCCCATGACCGATTTCCCGGACCGCTTTATCGGACTGAAAGAGATCTATGTCGATGCCCACGGAATATGGGAAAAGAAGACGGTGACTTCCAGCAAACTGATCTCCGGCCGCCCGGTGATCGCCCTGGAACAGGTGACGAATCCCGAGGAGGCTTCCCGCCTGACCAACCGGATTCTGGCCGTGCCAAGGGATCAATTGGTCGCATTGCCGGAAAACACCTATTTCGAGTTCGACCTGATCGGCGCCGAAGTGATTGACCACGCCGCCGGCTCGGTTGTCGGAAGGCTGGAGGAGATTCAGCACTATCCGGCCAACGATGTGTACGTGATTAGAAAAATCGACGGCGGCGAACTGCTCTGTCCGGCCATTACCGAATTTGTCCGGCAGGTCGATGTCGCGGCCAAGAAGATAGTGATTGTCACAGCCGGTCTGGCTATCAATTAGCGACCGCCGAGTGACCTATGAAATTTGAACTTCTGACCCTTTTCCCGGATTATTTCAGCCTGTCGCTGAAGCAGTCTTTAATTGGGAAGGCGGCCGAGAAGAAGCTCTTTGACATCGATATAATTGACCTTCGGACCTTCGCGACCGACAAGCACCGCACCGCCGATGATACGCCGTTCGGCGGCGGGGGCGGCATGGTGATGAAAGTCGAGCCGCTCGACAAGGCGCTTGGGCATCTCGGCTATCCTCGCAGGCTAAGCCGAAGCAGTCGGGACACCGACCGCATCATCCTGACTTCTGCGGCGGGGGTTCCGTTCACCCAGAAGAAAGCAATCGAATACTCGCTTCTGGACCGGATGACCATAATCTGCGGGCACTATCTCGGAGTCGATGAACGGATTCTTGACCTGTACGAGATGGAAGAAGTCTCTATCGGCGACTACATCCTGACCGGCGGCGAACCGGCCGCGGCGGTGATGCTCGACGCTGTCGCCCGCCTGATTCCCAAAGTGCTGGGGAATTTTGAGTCGGCTCTGAATGATTCGTATATGAATCAGATGCTTGGCTCCCCGTGCTACACCAAGCCGGCCGAGTACGAAGGTCTTAGAGTGCCCGAGGTCCTGACCAACGGCCACCATGCCGAGATCGACAAATTCCGGCGGATCGAAGCGATCAGGAAATGCTTGAGATATCGCCCCGATCTTCTGGAGACGGCCGATTTAACCGCCGAGGAACTCGCGCTGGTCCACAGATTGAAGAATGATTTGATGAGAATAGAGAAAGGATAACGCCATGAAACAAATAGCCGCGATCGACAAGCAATATATGAAAGAGGGACATCCCGATTTCGCGTCCGGCGATACGATAAAAGTCCACGTGAAAATCAAAGAAGGGGACAAGGAACGCGTTCAGGTGTTCCAGGGAATCGTGATCGGCCGCCGCGGCTCCGGCATCGGGGAGACGTTCACCGTCCGCAAGATGTCCTCGGGCATCGGCGTCGAACGCGTCTTTCCGTTCCACTCGCCCAATATTGCCAAGATCGAGAAGATCCGCTCCGGCTCGGTCCGCCGTGCCAAGCTGTACTATCTCAGAGATCTGACCGGTAAATCGGCCCGTATCGAAGAGGAACTGGAAGCTTTGTCTAAGGAGACTCCGGCCAAGTAATCCCGGACGCTTCTCAAGTCTCAGATGAGATTGAAAAGGCAGGAGTTTCTCCTGCCTTTTTCCTATTCTAAACGGTCCTTACGATTATCGATGCTGTGCCCTCAGCACCGTAAAGGTCGTATTGCCGTATTTCCGCTGCTGCAGGACCGGGAAATCATGGAGGCTTATCTTGTTTGTCTCGCTTGTATCATGCTGGCACAGAATGATTCCATCCTTTGCCGAAACCGGTTTGGCCCGGAGAACTTCAAGCGTCTTGGAGACCAGTCCCTGATACTGCGGAGGCGCCATCATTATGATATCAAATTTCTCGCCCGCCTCGTGCAATTTGGGAATCGCCACGAAGACATCCTGGGTGAGGCACACCAGCCGGTCATCCACCTTGAATTTCTTGGCCTGCAGGCTGATCGCATCCGCCATGGGCGCCTCTTTCTCAACCCCCAGCCCTCGCGTAGCCCCGCGAGATACCGCCTCAAACAGGTAGGCTCCGGTGCCGGAGAACAAGTCGAGATAAATGGCATCTACGATATACGGCATCAGAAAATCAAAAATCGATTTCCGCACCCGGCTCAGCGGCGGGCGGGTTACTCCCAGATCCGGCGATACAATCTTCCGCCCTTTGAGCGACCCCGATATGACGCTGAACTCAAACTGTCCCGGCTTCTTGTCTGTCATATTCAGTACGATAACGACTCAATTTCCCTAATAAAAGCCTTTTGCCGCTCCGATAGACAGGATAACGACAAAATTTGTTGTTCCGCGGCCTCGGCCGCCGTATGTAACGCTTGGAACGCCATGGAAAAGCCGCACCACAAATCGCACAGCCTGATCGACCTCAGCCATTTCGAAGAAGACCTCTACGCCAAAGGACACACCGGCGTCTGCGGCGTGGACGAAGTCGGCCGCGGACCGCTGGCCGGCCCAGTTGTGGCGGCGGCGGTGATCATTCCCAAAGGAATCAAAATCGCGGGAGTCAACGACTCCAAGAAGCTGACTTCGCTCCAGCGCGATGAAGTCTTCGCCGAAATCGCCGAACTCGGCATCCCGTGCGCCATCGGCATTATCGACCACGAGACGATCGACAAAGTCAACATCCTGCAGGCTTCGCTCATGGCAATGCGCAAAGCCGTGATGGAGCTTCACCCCCGGCCCGATGTCCTTCTGATCGATGGCTCCTACAGCATCCCGAATATGCCGCAAGCTCAGTTTGCCATTGTCCGCGGTGATGCCCGCTGTCTCTCGATCGGCGCCGCTTCGATTGTCGCCAAAGTCACCCGCGACCGAATCATGGACGAATATCAACTGCTCTATCCGTCTTTTTCGTTCACGGAGCACAAAGGGTATCCGACTCCGGCGCATTTGAAAGAGCTGGAACATTTCGGGCCTTGCCCGATCCACCGTCGCTCATTCCGGCCGGTCGCCGAATGCCTGCAGACTTATGCCCTCTGACCAAGCACCAAAACTTCCCAATCGCGTCCGCACCGGACGCTCCTACGAACAACAAGCCGCGCAATTTTTCACCGATCAGGGCTTTGAGATCCTTGACCAGAATTGGCAGGCCTCGCACAAGGAAATCGATCTGGTCGCCCGCAAGGATGACCTCGTGGTCTTTGTGGAGGTCAAGGCGGCCCGCTCGGACAAGTTTGGGCACCCGATTGAAAAGCTCAGCCGGAAGAAAATCAGCAATCTGGCCGAGGCGGCTCGGCGGTATCTTCATGAAAAGCAAATCCGCAACTGCGATATCCGGTTCGATGTCGTGACATTTCTAAACGGCACGCTCGAACATTTCCCCGCCGCATTTGTCGCCGAAGAGTAAGAGCTACTTCTGAACCGGTTTCGGGACTGAGTCTTTGGCGGCTTTCGCCAGATTTCGAAGTGAATCCTCAACCTTGCCCAGCGAATCCATCCCCTTGCTCAGAAAGATCGAGAACTGCAACTGCCGGTCGGCATCCTGCTGAATTGAAGAGATGTATTTCTTCATCTCGGCGTTATCCAGATCATTGGCCTTAAGCACTGAATCGCGATACTCCAGATACCGTTTTGGGTCAGTGCGGTATTTGGTCGAGGCTACCCAGACTTGCGCACTGACATGGGCGATCAACTGGTCCCGGTCTTTCTGCGACGAATCGATCCAGGCCGATATCCCCTTGTACGCAAACCAAAGAAGGATAAGAGCTAAGAGCGGCACTGCCCGTTTGAGCCAAATCATTTTCTCATCAACTTTCCGTTGCTCTCAAGCGTACAACCAGCTAAATTATAGACGTTGAAAGTCAATGATTTAGCCTATGAGTCTGCAACTCGAATATCCTATTAAACGGCGCAAAAGCCGGGCCGTCAAGATTGGGGACGTAATTATCGGCGGCGGCTTTCCGATCGCCATCCAGTCGATGACCACTACCGACACCCGCGATGTCGAGGCGACGGTCGGCCAGATCAACCAGCTTTTTGAAGCCGGCTGTGATATCGTCCGAATCTCGGTGCTCAATCATGATGCCGGCGACTGCCTCGCGGCTATCCGCAAACGGGTCAAAGGCCCGATTGTCGCCGACATTCATTTCCAGTACAAACTGGCGCTCGATGCGATCGAGGCCGGGTTCGACAAGATTCGGATCAATCCCGGCAATATCGGCGCGGAGTGGAAAGTCCGCGAAGTTACCAAAGCGGCCAAAGAGCGCGGCATTCCGATTCGAATCGGCGTCAACTCCGGTTCTTTGCCCAAAGATCTGCTCGACCAGTATGGTCATGATGATCCCCGTGCTTTTACCGAAGCGGCCTTGCGCGAAGTCGCCATTCTTGAGGACATGGGGTTTAACGATATCGTCATCTCGGTCAAATCCACAAATACCACAGTCGCGTTCTGGGCGTATCATATGCTCGGCCAGCGCTGCGATTACCCTCTTCATGTCGGCATCACCGAATCGGGGATTCTCGAGACCGGCACGGTGAAATCCTCGGTCGGGATCGGCGCGATTCTGATGACCGGTATCGGCGACACCATCCGCGTCTCGCTCGCGGCCGACCCGATTCATGAACCGCGCGTCGCCAAACAGATTCTCCAGGCCTGCTCGCTCAAGAACGAAGGAGTCGAGGTGATCGCCTGCCCGACCTGTGGCCGATGCCAGATCGATATGATTCCGCTGGCGGAATCGATCTCGGCCAAGACCCGCCATATCAAAACGCCGCTCAAAGTGGCGGTCATGGGGTGCGCGGTGAATGGTCCGGGCGAAGCGGCCGCGGCCGATGTCGGCATCGCCGGCGGCGCGGGGAAGGGGATTCTGATCAAGAAAGGTGAGATCGTAAAGCGGATGGATGAAGTCCCAGCTCGAACAGAGCCTGCTTGACGAAATCGAGAATATGACCGGGGAAAAGATTCCGAGGTAGGGGCTGTCTTGGCCGTTTCCTTTGTTTCCACGACATTTTGACTTTTGGGCGGGAGGCTGGTTGCACACCACACATGTGTGTCAAATTTGCCGAGTGTTGTCCGAAAAGTTGGATGGAATTTCGAGTGCCGTATGACGTTTGCGGGAAAATGGGTTCGTTTTAGATATTTGATAGATTCAGGGCATCTCTCCAGCGCGAGGAAACGCGAGGATGTGAGTCTGGTTTTGGCCGGATTGAGGGTTCGTGGTCTGGTTTTGTTCATACATAGAGGGGGCTGGATTCGTAATCAACAGCGATTTACTAGCTATTTTGCAGGGGCGAGAATGTTATTGATTGTGCGGCAAAGGCTTGGTTAATTGTGGGGTGGTGGAGCGATGATGGGTGGAGTGGTGGTCCGAGAACATGTGGAACCTGCGAAGGGTGATTGAATTAGATAGAGATATCTAGGAGGACTGGGCTGCTGCTCAGGTAAGGTATGTTGCAGAGTTACCGAAAACTCACCCCTTGGAAGAAGTTCTTGCGATGGGTCGAGCTTGCGGCGTTTGTGGTGGCGCTGGCGACGATAGCAAATTTTGTCAGGTCCTGCCTCCCCAAAAAACCGTCGATAGAATTGCACGCGGGCATCAGTTTTGACAAAGTGTATCTCGATAAGTTTGACAACATCGAAACGTACGACTCCAAATGGGACTTTAGCAAGGGAGCACCCCCGAACATACGCGACTTGGGAAAACCCAGATACTTTGGTCTTCATCCGTTTATCTGGTTGCGAGTGCTGAACAAAGGTGAACAGCCGGCGACTGTTAGGGGCGTTGCTGGTGACTTAAAGTTCGGCTCATACTATGGGTCCGTTACCACATTCACTCGATATCGTCCTGTCGATTTGAGTAGGCTTGAATCATTTCCGGTCTTTTTGAACCAACAACAAGAGGTCATAGTAGTGCTGGAATTCCCGTGGCCAACTTCGGAGGATTTCAAAGGTCGGATCGAGAGGCTCCATAACGATAGCATTTACTCAGCAGATATAATTACAGAGGCCTACTTAGAGAAAACGGGGAATCACGTGATAGGGCTAACTAGCGAAGCTTATGGAATGTTACTTGGTGATTATTTGGTGGCCGATCTGAGAAACCAAGTTCATGGCGACTCCACGACTAAGGGGCAACTGGAACTGAGAGTATACTTAGCGAGCGGTGAGTTCTTCGACACTTCGATCAAGCTACCATTGCATCGATAGACGAAATGGGTGTCGGGCTCATTGAACGAAGAACGGCATAGTAGGCCGACAAACGGAGCGCACTATGGGCGGAAAGAGGTCAAAAAGCGAAAGTAGAAATCTTCTGCGAGCGGAAGACTTGTAACCGAACCGTGTGGAGGGGGATGCGCGTGTGCGCTAGGCACGTTTGGACAGCTATTCCTGGTCTGCACTGGGTCGTCGACTTTAGTGAGGGGGATAGGCTCAATTTCATAGTGATTTCATGGATAGTCACAACCGCTTTATCGGTATCCATTGGCTATCGGCTCGGCACGTCCGCTTCGGAGACTGCGAGTGCAGTGGTCAAGAGTCTCGGGGCGCCAGGCGGCGTGATTGAAACCCAGATTAAGGGAGAGATAGAGCCCATCCGATCAGAGATCTACTCGGAACGACGGCAGATGGACGAACTGATTCGAGATATCAAATCTGGATATCCTTCGAGCTCAAGTATAATAGTCGAAAAGGCCGTAGCGGCCCAACAGGCACTGGATGACGGCAGATACGCTGCATCGGATTCAATGTATACTTTGCTGATTCAATTCTACCCCGATATCGCTGAATTTCAGAGGGGCCTTGCTCAAGCATTGCAATACCAAGGCAAGTTGGCAGAGGCGCTCACTCACCAACAGGAGTATGTCGACCGTAAGCCGCAAAACTCCGCTGCCAGAACACAGCTGGGATTCCTACTTATTCAGCTTGGTCGAAGGAAGGAAAGCATTGTGCAGTTTGAGAAGGCCTTGACGCTTGCTGAAGACGACTGGGCAAGGAGTGCCACGGAACTGCTTTTGGGGAGTGCCCTAGCGGACGACGGCCAAAACGAATTGGCAAAGACTCACTTAAGGAGAGCGCTGCAAACAAGTGGGAGAATTGCCGACGGCAGACTCAACGCATTCGTGCTCGACAGACTCGCAGTATTATATCTCGCTCAGGACTCGTTGAGACAAGCGCTGGAAGCTGGGGAACATGCTGTTAAGTCAGACTCATCAAGGGCTGAAGCCTGGTCAAATCTGGGGGTGATTTACGTGAAGGACAAGCAAATTAGTAAGGGAATAGAGTGCTTCAATCGTGCACTGAGTTTGAATCCGGACTTATCGAAGACTCGTTACGCGCTATCCCAAGCCTTCGCGGATAGAGGGGATCCCTCCAACGCTGAGCTCCAACTCAAAATTCTCCTGAGCAAAGACCCGGCTTTTGCCCAAGAGTACTTCGGCTTAAGTGTGAAGCGTTAGATTACACTATGTAGGGCGCTCCCCGCATAGGAGCCCGGCATTCCAGTGGGGAGTTGGGCTCATTGAACGAAGAACTCGACGGTAGTCCGAGCTACGAACCGTCACTTCAAATTATAAAACGTCTCTTTGCCGAGGAACTGGGCGCTCTTGCCGAGTTGCTCTTCGATCCGAAGCAGTTGATTGTACTTGGCGATCCGGTCGGTCCGCGAAACCGAGCCGGTCTTGATCTGTCCGGCATTGGTGGCGACCACGACATCGGCAATGGTCGAATCTTCCGTTTCGCCGGAACGATGCGAAACCACCGCGGTGAATCCGGCTTTCTGGGCCATTTGAATAGCGTCCAGCGTTTCGGTCAGCGTGCCGATCTGGTTCAGTTTGATCAGAATCGAATTACTGCTCTTCTCCTTGATGCCGCGCGCCAGACGTTTGGGATTGGTGACATAGAGATCATCGCCGACTATCTGGATTTTCGCGCCGAGTTCTTTAGTCATAGCCTTCCAGCCGTCCCAATCGTCTTCGGCGAGGCCGTCTTCGATAGAGATGATCGGATATTTTTTCAAGAGGGCGGCGTAGTACTCGATCATCTGATCGGTCGAGTACTTCTTGTTCTCGGCCTTGAGGCTGTATTTTTTGGTTTTGGCGTCATAGAACTCGGTCGAGGCCGGGTCGAGGGCGAGAAAGATATCCTTGCCGGCTTTGTAGCCGGAATTTTCAATCGCCTGCATAATAACCTGCAAGGCTTCTTCGTTGGATTTGAGATTCGGAGCAAAGCCTCCTTCGTCTCCTACCGAAGTATTCATTCCCTTGCCGTGAAGGACTTTCTTGAGATGCCCGAAAACTTCGGCTCCCATCTGAAGCGCCTGGGCGAAACTCGAGGCGCCGACCGGCATGATCATGAATTCCTGCAGATCGACATTGTTGTCGGCATGCTTGCCGCCATTGAGAATGTTCATCATCGGAACCGGCAGGACTTTGGCGTTGCAGCCGCCGATGTATTCGTACAGAAACCGTCCGCGGCTCTCTGCCGCCGCTTTGACGGTGGCAAGGGAGACGCCGAGCAGAGCGTTGGCGCCGAGCTTTCCTTTGTTCTCGGTCCCATCAAGTTTGATCAGGTAGTTGTCGAGCGCGATCTGGTCGTATGGGTCAATCTCATCTTTGATCAGGGCAGGGCCGATAATCTCGTTCACATTAGAGACTGCTTTGAGGGTCCCTTTGCCGAAATAGACTTTGGCGTCACCGTCGCGCAACTCGACCGCTTCGTGGGCGCCGGTAGAGGCTCCGGAGGGAACGGCGGCGCGGCCGAGGGTGCCGTCGGCCAAACAAACGTCAACTTCAATCGTAGGTGTGCCGCGTGAATCAAGTATCTGGCGACCATGGATATACTGGAAATCGGACATTTGTAAGCCCTTTCGTTTTTGGTTGGATCAAACATATTCAAGCTCATAGGAGCGGGCAAGCGGATTCTGTGAGGACCTCGGTAGTGTTGATCCGGTCGCGAATCGGCACGCAAACCATAAAAAAATGCGGAGCCTGTTGACACGCCAAATGCGGTTTCCTTTATTCCGAGCCATGGACCAGTTTTTTCTGTGCGCCTGCTGTGGCGAAGAAAATGAAATGTTTATCGACCAGATCGAGGGTCGCGATCAACAACTGGTTCTGGACTGCTCGGTCTGCTGCCGCCCCAATGTGATCATCGCCCGCTTCAACGACTACACCAACGAGTACGACTTAGAGGTATATTTAGAAGACGTGGGGTGATCTTCGATGTTTCGTCTCCGGCGAATTGAGATCATCCTCTTTGTCCTCGCTGTGGCCGTCCGCCTGATCTTCCATTACGCCACCCGGTTCATTGCCGATGATGCCTTCATCACTTTTCGCTACGCTCAGAATTTGGCCGCCGGACACGGGTTTGTCTACAATCTCGGCGAGCGGGTGCTCGGCACGACTACGCCGTTCTTTACGTTTGTACTTGCCGCCCTCGCCCTGCTCAAAATTGAGCCGCCGACCGGAGCGCTGGCGGTATCGGTGATCTGCAGCGGCGCAATCGCCGTGATCATCTATCGGCTGGCGACAAAACTGAGATTCACGTATTGGGCGACTCTTCCGGCGCTCTGCTATATCGTCTGGCCGAGATCGGTGGTGGCGGATTCGAGCGGGATGGAGACTGCGCTCTTTACACTTCTGGTGACGGCAGCGTTCTATTTTCAGTATCGGCGGCTGACAATCTACGCGGTCGGCATGGCGACCCTGGCGGCGGTCACTCGTCCTGAAGGGCTGGGACTGTTGGGGCTGCTCTTAATAGTCGATCTGGTTCGGAATCGCTCACAGTACTGGAAGTATCTTCTGACCAGCGGGATGATCCTGGTTCCGTGGGTTCTGGTGGCCACGTACTACTTCGGCTCGCCGATACCCAATTCGATTACGGCCAAGATGACGATCTATTCGCGTTTTGGGGAGATGTCGGTGTGGGAGAGATTCATCTCGGTCATGGGCTGGCAGACCGTAATTGGAATTCTGCTGCTTCCGGCGGTAATTGCTGGGGCACGCTGGCTTTGGCGGAAGCAGGACTATGGACGATTGGAGCTGATTTGGCTGGCAGGGATGGTGCTGTTCTATACACTTGGACCATCGAAGCTGTTCTTTTGGTATATCGCTCCGATCTACCCTCTCTTCTTATTGTTTGCGATTGCGGCGATCGTCTACGCTTTTGACCGAGTCAAGTGGCTGCATGCGCGGACTCGTACGGGAGTCTGGATTCTGTCGGCGATGATTGTCGTGATTCTCGTAGCGGCCTGCCTCAAGCCGTACCGGAGCCTGCTCAATACGCAGCAGACGCAGGAAGCGGTGCACAAATCGATTGGGCTATACTTAGCCGGTGCGGCCGGGCGGGATGATGTGGTGGCGGCAGAAGATATTGGGTATATGGGATATTATTCTCAGTTGAGAATAATCGACCGCGACGGATTGATATCGCCCCAAGTGGTGCCGTTCAATCGCACAGGGGATTATGGCCAGGTGATTAGACAGTTTTCGCCCAATTGGGTGGTGGTGTGCCGGACTAGCCCGCTGTCGAAGTTTGTGGATGAAGATTGGTTTACCACGGCCTATGCTCAGGTGGCGAAATATTCGCGAGAGGAGACTGATTATCGGGTCTATCATCGGATTGTTCCGCGCTAAATGGGTCGGCACTTTTCTCATGGTAAATTCGTATATTTGGATATGAACATCTCATACAGAAAGACGCGGCGACAGGATCTTGACAAAGGGGCAAGTGTCATCAAGCTGGCGTTTAATGACCTTCGGAAGCGAAGCGGCCTGGAGAGGGAGCATTTCCCGAGGAGACATCCCAAGTCATTCGAGCATTTCCTGAAGACGGACGGGGAACGTTCGTTTTGCGCCTGGCATGGCAACAAAGTCGTGGGATATACCCAGGCGCTCGTCCGAGGGAAACAGTGGTATTTGGCGCTCTTGTTCGTGCACCCAAAATACCAGGACCTGAAAGTAGGGAAGGAGCTTTTGTCGCGGGTGTGGTGTGATGAGCAGGGCATGACGCATTCGCTGGCGACTTTTGCCTACAACCCTCAGGCGCTTGGAATTTACAGCCGGTTTGGAATGGCGCCCATCGCAGGAATTGTGAGGATGAGTGTGCCAAGATCTAAGCTGATCCTTCCGGATGATTCGGGTCTGAGAGTGAGGCCGATGTCCGGTCGGGCGGATCGTGGTTTCGTGAACTCGCTGGAGACCAAAGTGCGGGGATATGCCCGGTTGGTCGACTGGCAGGAGCTGTTTTCGCAGAAGTCATTTCGCCGGCTGATTTTTCTCAAGGCAGGGGAAAAGGCCGGGTATGCGGTGATAACAGAGGCGGGTTTGATCGGGCCGGTCGGAGCGATCAGCCCCAAAATCCTTATCGAAGTCGTGAAGGGGGGGATGCACGAAGCGAGCGGGTCCCGGCTCAAGAGTATCGCCTTGCAATGTCCGGCTGAAAATATTGAGCTTTACCAGGCGGCCCTGAAAGCAGGATTCCGGATCAAGGAAATGCTCGTGTTTATGTCTGATAAAAAGTACGCCGATTTTAAGCGGTATTCGCCGGGCCCACTGGCCATGTTCTAAGGACTTGGCCGACGCTAGATCGAGAATCGCCAGCCGCAGAAGAACTCAGCGCCGGCGGCTTCATCGGGCGGGCAACAGAGGCAGTCTGTCTTGATCCGTGGATCGACAGTCCGGGCGAACCACTCGTATTCGACCAATCCCACGGTTTTGCAGGGGAAGAGGGGGAGTTGCTTGCGTCGTCGGGCCGACTGCACCCGACAGTCCACCATATAGAATTCGAATGAAGCGGCCGTTTCGTGCCTGAATTCCTGCTTGTTGAGCAGGGCGTAGAGGCGGAATCCGAGCGCCTTTTTGAGGCCGGGGAGACCGGAATTCGGCGCTATGCTGTGCAGCGTCATGATTCGCTGGGCCTCGATAACGGTGAACTGCCGCCAGGCTTCTTTATCAATTTCGATGGCGGTCTCAATTCCGAAGCGGGACTCGACTCCCTGGAACCAGAGTCCGTCGTGGGCAAGCCAGTTCTTGGCGAAATCTTCGAGCATTTTCTCCAGGGTCTGTCGGGGAAGGGTCGCGAGCGATTCCATATAGATCAAATCTCCTTTGGCGCTAGTCATGAAGCACTTAGATAAGCCTTGCCGGACCTGTTTACAAGGGGCGTCTGGTTTATTATTGTAGAGGATGTTCGCCCGGCCGGCCGTAAATTTGGCCGGGTGAACTTTTGTCTTTAAACTCGTGTTGTCGAATATAACGCCTTGAAATTCAACGAATAAACGAAGTTGCCGGCGGCTTTGACCGCCTGATTTTTCATTTGACCAAGCTTACGGACAAATCGTCTTACTGATGGTGAACTCATGAAACTGAAAAAGTCTCTCTGTACCGCTCTATGGATGGTTCTGATTTTCTCAATGGCAGCCTGGGCCAGCGAACTAGGAGCGGATCTCAAAACTCGGATCCAAGCGGCGACCGCCGGACAAAAGATCAGGGTCTGGATACAGCTTCCGGCGGCGCAGACCGGCCGGGCCGCACGCGCCTCGAGCGTTGTGGCGGCGGCCTCGCCACGAGATCAGCACCGGATGATTATTCAGGCGTTGCAGGACGGGGAACGCACCAGCCAGGGTGATTTGGCTCGCGCCCTGGGAGATCTGAAGTCCGCGAACAAGGCAGACAACATCAAGCAGCACTGGATTGTGAATGTTATCGAAGCGGATGTCGAGGCCTCTGAACTGGCCGCGCTTGCGGCTCGCCCGGATGTCGCGATGGTGATTCCGGAACCGAAAATCGAGCTAATCGCCCCGACTGCCGCTGCCGGCACGCCGCCTGATCAGCTGGCGCCGCAGGCCAACTTCTATACGCCCAATCTCCAACAGATCAAGGCGGATTCAGCGCATGCCATGGGGTACACCGGCAAAGGGAGGGTCATCTGCACTTTTGACACGGGAGTCGACGGGACCCACCGGTTCCTCAACCGAAGCTGGCGCGGCAAGGGGGGGACAACCGCCGATTCAATCGCTTCCTGGTATGACCCAGTTTATCACCAGCATTCCCCGCACGTGATTGCCAACAACTGCTGCCACAGCCAGGAGCACGGGACTCACGTCATGGGAATCTGTGTGGGGCGCGACGTAGCGGGGGACAGCACCATTGGCGTGGCGCCGGATGCGAAATGGATTTCGGCGGCGGTGATCGATGCGCCGGGAGCCTCGATCCTCGACGGTTTCGAATGGGCCGCCGATCCGGACGGCGACCCGAGCACTTCGGACGACATGCCGGATGTCATAAATCACAGTTGGGCTTACCCGAATGCTTACCAGGGCTGTCAGAACATCTTTTTCGACGCCATCGACAACCTGGAAGCCCTCGGCATTATCAATATTTTTGCGGCGGGAAACAACGGGAGCAATCCTAGTACAATCGGCAATCCGGCCAACCGGGCCAATGATTCATTGGATTGTTTCGCGGTAGGGAATCTGGATCTGGTCTCTACGCCTCTGACCCCTAATATCTCAGGCAGTTCGTCGCGAGGGCCATCGGATTGCAACGGAGCCATAAAACCGAACGTTGTGGCGCCCGGCACGGCTATCTTCTCAAGCTGGCCCAATAATACTTTCAATACACTCACTGGAACTTCGATGGCGGCTCCTCATGTCGCGGGACTGGTGGCGTTGTTGAGGCAAAAAAATCCAAGCGCCACGCCCGATCAGATCAAGCAGGCGATTCTCGTATCCACTCAGCACAATCCGGCCTGGGGATGGGGGACTTTGCCGAACAACAATTACGGCTGGGGAGAGATAAATTGCGTAGCGGCGCTGAATGCCCTGGCGGCCCCAAGCGTGCCCAATCTCCGTTTGTACGATTTCGCGCACGGGTCGGTCGTGCCGGGCGCCACGATCACGGCGCCAATCCGGATCAGAAATCTAGGAAGCACGGCGAAGAGCATCAGCGCGCAAATTACCGGGAGCGACCCGAACCTGGTCGTGCTCAACGGCTCGGTTACTTTTGCCGCGAATCTTTTGCAGGACAGTGTGGAAGCTTCAACCGGTTCGATCAGCCTGCAGGTATCGGCATCGGTGATTTCCGGGACGCTGGTCTCGCTTCCGTTGACTATCAGCTACACCGATCTCGGCAATACTCCGCATCAAATAGTCGTGAACCTGGCGCTGATTATTCAGCCGGCCGGGGTCAAATCGTTTATAACCCACAACGCGAACAGCATCACGTTTACCGTGAGTAATTTTGGCGTTTATGGCATGGGACCGGCCAGCTTCTTCCCGGTGGGGGGCGCCGGTTTCGCCTATCGGGGCTCTCCGGACTTTCTGTACGAAGGGGGACTGATCATCGGCAAAGACAGCGCCACGATTGTCACCAGCGTTCACGACCAGTTGTTCGAGCCGGTGACGGATTTCGGGGTAGCTCCGGGAGGAAACCTGGTTCTGAGCGCTCCCGGCACTATAGCGGACCAGGAGACTCACTGCAAGATCACCGATGCCAAGGCGCGCACGCCGATCGGCTTGAATATTTCTCAGGACAGCTATCAGTTTTCCGCGCATGATGGTTTTGTCCTGATGCGTTATATCGTCACTAACACTACTGGCGCGGCGATAGCCGGCTTGCTGTTCGGACTATTTATGGACTGGGATGTGGTGGCGTTTAGTGCGGACGCCGGCGGATGGTCGGCTGCCGACAGCATTCTGTGGGAAGCGTACAACTTGCCGGATACCGACTCTTTCGGCCCGCTCACCCCGCCTAACAACTATCGCGGGATGCGCATGATCAGGGGAAATCCCTCGACCGGCCTGACCGAATTGGGTACGACCGTGTACCAGGGGACAATTGATTTCCCAAGCGGGAACGGCTTTACGCCGTTGGAGAAGTGGCGAGCCTTGCTAAGCGGATTCGGCACGGCCACCATTCATGACAGCGACCAGACCGATCTCTTCCAATTGATGGCGACCACCATGTCGCTGGCTCCCGGAGCGAGTGACACGGTTGTCTACGCGATAATCGCCGGGCGCACGTTCGCTGACCTTCAGACTTCAGGGGAAAACGCCAAGACAACCTATTACAACTTCTTCCCGGCCGCGCCGCTCTCGTTTGGCTGTGTGAGTCCGAGCCCGAGCAGCAAGCCGGTTGTCTCCACGCTCCAGCCGACATTCGTGTGGAACAAGGCAGCAGATCCAAATCCGGGAGATACTGTAACGTACCAGTTGCAATATGCTCTGGATTCACTGTTCACGTCACCGGTCACTTTTGCGGGGATCAAGGATACCTCTTTCACGACCCCCGACTCGCTCACGGATTTGACCTTCTACTGGTGGCGGGTAGTAGCCTCCGATCAAACCGGGCTCACTACACCTTCGACCAATGCCCCCAAGTTCAAGACGGATATCTCCACCGATGTGAATGGCGGCGGCGGCAACGGACTCCCCAAGGCGTTTGCCCTGTACCAGAATTTTCCGAATCCGTTCAATCCGAGCACGGTCATTTCTTTCGATTTGCCGCGCGTCTCCAGTTATTCGCTCAAGATTTACGACCTGCTGGGAAGGACTGTCAAGGAGTTCGACGGACATGCGGGGGTGGGACGAGTGCAATTGACCTGGGATGCCGGTCATGAGGCATCCGGGGTTTACTTTTATCGACTGACGGCGGGTAATTTCAGCGCCACCAGAAAGATGCTCCTGCTCAAATAGCAGTTTCTCAAAGCGATGAACGGCGCACCCGCAGGCGCGGGGCGCCGTTCCAGCAACAACTTGTTTTTCCCGGTTCAATTGTGTTGATTGGCGCATGAGTTCCGGCGAAAGTAAGCGAATTGTCTTTGTCCTGCTCGGACTGCTTGTACTCTGCTATGTCCTCTTCCAATTCGGCAATGCCAATGTCTCTCTGACCGATCCCGACGACGTATTTTACGCGGACACCGCCAAGGAGATGCTCAGCCATCACAGCTGGCTGGTGCCGCTGATGTTCGGTCAGCCCCAGTTCGAAAAGCCGCCCTTGTACTATTGGCTGCTCATGTGGTCGTTCCAATTGTTCGGCGTGACTGCGTTCGCCGCGCGAGCGGTGGGAGCTGTGATCGGCTGCGCCGGAGTGCTCGGTACCTATCTGTTCATGCGGAAATTCTTAAGCGAACGGGTGGGTCTGTACGGGGCGGTCGTTCTGGCCACCAGCATTTGGTGGATTGGGTTATCACGGGTTGTGCTGACCGATCTGCTCTTTTCAGTGCTCATCATGTTCAGCTTGTACAGCTTCTTGGCGTGGTATAAGAGCAGGCATTCGCTTTGGCTGAGCAGTTTTGGCGTGTGCACCGGGCTTGCCACCCTGGCCAAGAGTCCTCTTGGACTATTTCTGCCGCTCTTGGTCATAGTAGTGTTTTTGATCACTCAAAAAGATCGTCGGACGCTCACGAGTTTTGTGGTGAGTCACTGGTGGCTTGTCTGTATTGTCCTAGCGGCCCCCTGGTATATCTATGTGACGGCTCTTTACCGGTATCAATTCGTCTGGGAGTTCTTCGTGCATGACCACTGGCACCGGCTCTTGCAGGCCGAGCACCCGGAGTTCAACAAATGGTACTTCTACTTGGCGGCGGTCGGATTCGGCTTCATTCCGTGGACAGCCTATCTGCCGTTTCTTAAGGGATCAGTCAAATCAGCCCGGCCGTACGGACTGTTTTTCGTTATCTGGATCATTGTGATGGGGCTGTTTTTCGGAGTCGCACAGTCCAAACTGACAACCTACATATCACCGATTTATCCGGCGTTGGCGCTCCTGGTGGCGATCGGCCTTGGCACAATCACTCCGCCCCGGTGGGTGCGGCTCGCCGGGGGTGGACTGTTGATCCTGCTGGCGGCGGGGTTGGGGGCGGGGGCTCTGGTGGTCGCTTCCAAATACTCCGAGCTGGCGACTCCGGCGTTAGTAACGTTCGGCACACTCGCAGTCATACTTTTGGTTTCAGGCGGGTTGATGCTGGCGAATCGCGTGGCGCACTCCATAGCGGTCTCGGCCGCGGGGATCGTGGTCTTTGCGATCCTGGCCGCCACACTGGTTTTTGGAAGGCTGGAACCGGGGTTGACGCAGAGCAACCTGATTCCATTTGTTTCGAAATACAATTACGCCGGCGAGCCGCTCCTCTGCAGTAAACTGTTCGTACGGGGAGCCTTCTTCTATACCGGGAATCCGGTGGTGGTGATGGCCGATAACCAACAGCCTTTTTGGAGCAACCACCCGGTGCCGATTATCAGCTCCGATTCGGCCATCTCCGACTTTGTGCGGAGCCGTGATACGCTGGTGTGCGTGCTGTCGGGAAGTGATCTGTCTCGACTCGTCCGCCTCTATCCCCCGACCGGGAGGTTGGATACTCTTATGAACGATATGGGAAAAACAGTCGTGGTCTGTTTCTTACATCCCCAACTATCTGTTATTGAGCAACCGACTTTACTCCGATGACTTCTCCTGTTCTCATTCTCATTCCGGTTTACAACGGCGAGCGAACGCTGGCAGAACTGATCGTGCGTATTCGCCAAACAGTACCGGATCTGTCGATTCTCATCGTTAACGACGGTTCGACTGATTCAACGCAAAGAGTGGCCGAGAGCGCGGGAACCGAAATGATTTCGTTCAGTCAGAATCAGGGAAAAGGAGCGGCTTTGAGGGCCGGATTCAAGTATGCGATCGAGCACGGCTTTGGAGCGGTGGTCACGCTCGATTGTGATCTGCAGCATCTCCCGGAAGAGATTCCGCGATTTCTCGATCGAAACGACGGGAAATCCATACTTATGGGTACGCGAGAAATCGCCAGGGAACTTATGCCGTTCGGGCGCTGGGTCTCGAACAACTGGACCTCTTCAATTGTATCGATCTTCTCATCGCGACGAGTCAGGGACAGCCAGTCGGGGTATCGATCTGATCCCGGCTCAGGTCCTTAAGTCCTTGAGTCTCAATTCTGACCGCTATGATCTTGAGTCGGAACTGCTTTTCAAGGCGGGGGCCCTGCAAGTAGGGGTGAAGGAAGTTCCGATCTCAACAGTGTATCGGGACTCGCCGTCACACATCGCACCGTTGCGCGACACCGGCCGGTTCATTCGCCAGACCTGGAAGCGAATCTGGATGTAGTACGAAGACGGAATTATCCAGTTCGCTTGGTGATTTTTGCCTTTCCACTGGATTCCCGCTTGCCTAACAAGACCAAACCGTCCTTCTTTGTTATAAATACGCGTCGAATTAAAGGAGGATGGAATGTCGCGCGGACGAATTGCTTCTTTGATTACCCTGCTTCTTGCCCTATTTGCCGCGCAAGTTGCACTCGCCGACGAGGGGATGTGGCCTCTCTATATGCTGGACAAGCTCCCGTGGGATAGCCTCAAGGCTCGCGGACTGGAGCTTGCTCCCGATCAGATCTTCAACGCCAAAGGAGAGGGGCTGGCCACCGCGGTTGTCCAGATCGGCGCCACCGGCTCGTTTGTGTCTGGGGAGGGTTTGGTGGTGACCAATCACCATGTCGCGTTCGGAGGGGTGCAGCAACAGAGCACGGTGGAACACAATTATCTTCGCGACGGATTTTATGCAACGACGAAAGCAGATGAGATTCCGGCGATCGGGTACCATGTCTCGGTGACGGTCTCGGTCACCGATGTCACCCCGCGCGTGACCGCGGCGCTCAATGACAAGATGAGTTCGCTGCAGCGATACCAGGCGATCGACAAAGTCACCAAGCAGATCATCCGGGATGCGGAGAAGAACAAGGATTACAAGGCCCGGGTCGCCGAGATGTACGGCGGCAAGCAGTACGTGCTTTATGTGTTCTTCGATATCAAGGATGTCCGGCTGGTGTATGTGCCGCCGGAGGCGATCGGCAATTACGGCGGGGATATTGATAACTGGATGTGGCCCCGCCACACCGGGGATTTCTCGTTCCTGCGGGCGTATGTGTCTCCCGACGGACATTCGGCCGATTTTGACAAGAAGAACGTCCCGTACAAGTCCAAGACTTTCCTGCCAATTTCCGCGGCCGGTATCAAAGACGGGGACTACACGATGACGATCGGGTTTCCCGGAGCGACCGACCGTTATATCAGTTCGCACGATCTTGAAGATCAGATTGGGAATGAATATCCCCGGTCGATCAAGACGATGCTTGATTTGATTCGTATTATGGAGGGAGCCGGGGCCAAGGACTCGGCGATCGAACTCAGGCTGGCGTCGGATATGCAGGGGATCAACAATCGGCTCAAGAAGAGCCAGGGGGTATCGCTCGGTTTCACCAAGACGAACCTGCTCGACTCCAAACGGGCGGAAGAAGCCCAGCTGATGGCGTTCTTGAACGGGAATCCTGCGCTGCAAAAGGAGTTCGGAACCGTACTCAACTCACTCGACAGTCTCTATAATGACAAGGGGCTGCACTCGGAACGGAATTTTCTGCTGTCCTATATGAGCTATCGCTGCGCTACTCTGAGAATGGCGAACAGCCTGTACAAATGGTCAATCGAGCGAGCCAAGCCGGATATGGAGCGGGAGCGTGGCTACCAGGAAAGAGATGCTGAACGGGCCCGTAAAGGGCTGGCCGAGGCCCAGACCAACCTGGTGCCGGCAGTGGACCAGGAGTTCATGCGCTACTTCATCAAGAAGATCCTCGCGCTTCCCGACGACCAAAAGATCGAGCCGATCCGGAAGCTGTTCACCGGCAAGAGCGGCGCCGATCTTGAGAAGGCGATTGACGCCTATGTGAATGCTCTCTTTGCCCGCACCAAGATGGGGAATAAGGAAGACCGCCTGGCGATGTTCAAGATGAGCCGAGCCGATCTGGACAAACTTCACGACCCGTTTATCGAACTGGCGGCGAGCCTTCGACCGGACCTCGACAAGCGCAGCGAGGTGGATAAAACTTTTGCCGGAGCCCTGAACAAGCTTCACCCCAAACTGATTCAGGCCCTGTACGAGTGGAAGAAGGAGCGGATGTATCCGGACGCCAACGGCACTATGCGCCTTAGTTATGGGGAAGTTAAGGGATACACGGCTCGCGATGCCGTGACTTACCATTATCAGACCCTGGCCAATGGAGTCATGGAAAAGGAGAGCGGAACTGATCCGTTTATTATTCCGGAACAGCTTAAGAAGACTTACCAGGCGAAGCAATTCGGCAAGTATTTCGATCCGATCGGCAATGATATCCCGGTGGATTTCCTGACCACGAACGACATCACCGGGGGGAATTCGGGAAGCCCGGTGATCAATGGCCGTGGGGAAATGGTGGGGTTGGCGTTCGACGGCAACTGGGAAGCGCTGTCATCCGACTATCAATTTGATCCGAGCATAACCCGGACGATCGTGGTTGACATACGGTACGTGCTTTGGGTTGTGGATGACGTGTATCACCTGGATAATCTGATGAAGGAACTGACCATCAGGTATCCCCAAAAAGTGGCGAGCGGCAATTAGGCCGGATCAACAAACTCGAAAGTTGGCCAAAATAGAACGGGCGGAGACCAAGTCTCCGCCCGCTGGCTTTAATCGGAGTCTACTGACGGCCGGATCAGAATACAGCTATTTCACGACGGACACGAAGGTGCGGGTCCCGTCAGTTCGATAGCTGATCTTGTTTTCGCGTGCCAGCCACCCGAGTGCCTGGTAGACCGTGACGTCTTTTTCCTTCAGCAATTTGGGAAGTTGCGGCAGACTGGTTTCGCCAGTCTTGGCCAGGGTCTGCCAGACTTTCCCTGCGAGCAGGCCAATTTGTTCCTTCATAACAATCTCCTTTTGTCTTAATGCTTCAAGTAGGGAAAGAAATGCCGCGCTGTCAAGTTTGGATGATGTGAAAGAAGAGGGCTCGAGAGATCTAGCCTCAAACTCTGGGCCAGTTAGTATTCAATTCCCGCAGACTGCACCCGGTTGCCGGCTATACCGTTGTGGCTCAGGGTCTTCGGCGTGCGTCAAGGTCACTGTGCGGGGGGAGACCAGTGCTTGGCCGAGTATTTCCGGTACAATTGCAACTGCTTGTTGTCCAGATCGACTTTGCGTCCTTCGATATACTCAAGCGTCACGCCGCAAGTCATCGGGTCGAGAATGTCCCCCCTGGAGACGACCAGAGTGGCCTTCTTGCCGACCTCAAGCGAGCCAAGATCTTTGGCTACGCCAAGAATCTCGGCCGAGGAAAGGGTGATCGCTCGGAGAGCCTGATCCTTGGTCAGGCCAAAAGCCACGGTATAGCCGGTCTGAAAGGGAAGATTGCGGGCATTCCAGTTGTCAAAAGTAGCCAGGCAGAATTTTACGCCGGCATCCTGCAGAAGTTTGGGAATCTTGAAGGATTGATCGTAATCGTCATCCGGCCGAAGCGGCATATCATCCACGTTGCCGTAGATGACCGGAATGTTGTTTTCTTTGAGCAAGCCGGTCAGTTTCCAGCTTTCTTTTCCGCCGGTCAAGACCATGCTGAAGCCATATTTCTTTCTAAAGGCGACCGCGTCTTCGATTTGGCGATAGTCGTCGGCGTGAATGTACACCGGGAGCTCACCGGTAAACACGGGGAGCATGGCTTCCCATCGGGAGTCCTGGGGAAGGGACGGATCGGCCTTTTTGGCGATCATATAGCTGCGGGCATCATCGAACAGCTTTCCAATAGCGGCCTTATTCTCTTCCATCTCCTTCTTCTGCTCGTCGGGGGTTTTCTCCATCCACCAGGCGTTGATGATGGCAGCCTGCGGCCAGTTCAGATGCAAACCAACCCGGAGTTTCTCCGCCGCATCTTCGCGCGTCCAGCCATCGAGATTCATCAGGCAGGATCGTCCTTGCACCAGCGACCCGGCCGGCACGACGAGCACAGTTGTGATGCCGTTGGTCCTGATGGTCGGGATGATTTCGGAATCAGGATTGTAGGCAATCTGCGCCTGAACATCGGCGTTGTTCTGACCGACTTCGGTGGCATCATTGGTGGCGCGAACCGAGCCGACTTCGACCAGTCCGATATCGGTGTAGGCATCGATCAAACCGGGGTAAACAAACTTGCCGGCGACATCAACGGTCTCGGCACCCGCCGGCGGGGTGATACTCTGGGCAATCTGGGTGATGCGGCCGTTGTCGAACAGGAGGTCAGTGTTGGGCATCACCCCGCCGCTGACGGTGTAAAGCGTTCCTCCCTTGAGCAAGACAGGGTGGGTCTGTTTGCCGCCGGGAATGATGTTATTCGCGCCGCAGGTGCCGGCCAGGGCGACCAGGGCGACCAGGGCGACCAGGGCGACCAGTCCGACCAGTCCGACCAGGAGGAGTAGATTACTGTTCTGTTTCATGGTGCGCATTTAACTCCTTCCAGTAATCGCCGACATCTTCGCAGTGATATTCATGCGGCGGCACTTTGTACCCTTCGTGGCCGCCGGGCCCAGCCTGATCGTGCGGGGCTTTGAGCGCCTTTTGAATCAATGCGGCCTTCTCCACTCGATCAGCTTCACGAGCCAGGCTGTCTGTCTGCATATCAAAATACTTCTTACCGTCGATCCAGGTTTGTTCGGCCTTGGCGTAAATCGACAGCGGGTTCGTGTTCCAGATAACAAAGTCTGCGTCCTTGCCGACTTTGATCGACCCGACTTTGTCGTCAATCTTTAGCGCAATGGCCGGATTGAGCGTGAACATCTTGACCACTTCTTCCGGCGGGAGGTTGTTATACATGATTGATTTGGCTGCTTCCTGATTGAGCCGGCGCCCTTCTTCCGGGCTGTCCGAGTTTACAGAAACGACCAGACCGCGGTCATGCATGAGCCCGAGGTTTTCCGGAATAGCATCCCAGACTTCGTACTTGTACGCCCACCAATCGGCGAACCCGGAAGCCGTGGTGCCGTGTGCTTTCATTTCATCGGCGACCTTATAACCTTCGAGGATATGGGTGAAAGTCTGGATTTTGAATCCAAACTGCTCGGCGAGGCGCATCAGCATCAGGATTTCGGTTTGGACATACGAGTGGACATGAATGAACAGGCGCGAGTTCAGAATTTCCACGAGAGCGTCAAGCGTCAAGTCCCGGCGCGGGGGAACGCTTTTTGACTTTCCCGATGAACTCAGGGCATTGTAGGTCTTCCAGGCGGCCTCATATTCGCGGGCGGTCTGGAAGGCGTCCTTCATGATTGTCTCCACCCCCAGGCGGCTCTGGGGATAGCGGATAGAATACTGTTCGCCCCAGTTGGATTGTTTGACGTTTTCCCCGAGCGCGAACTTGATGGTCGGCGGCGCGCCGGCAAATTTCATCTCTTCGGCATCGGAGCCCCAGCGCGATTTGACAATCGCGCACTGTCCGCCAATCGGATTGGCGGAGCCGTGGAGGAGTTCAAGGGTCGTTACACCGGACGCCATGGCGCGGTACAGATTGATGTCGTCCGGGTCAATCACATCCGGGATTCTCACCTCCGAGGTAATCGCGAAAGTCCCTTCGTTGACATCGCCGAAAATACAGATGTGCGAGTGTTCGTCGATCACCCCGGCGGTCAGATCTTTGCCGGTAGCGTCGATAGTCCGTACTCCGGAAGGGGGAGTCAGGTTCTTGCCGATCTGGGCGAACTTGCCGTTCATCACCAGGAGGTCGGTATTCTCAAGAGTGCCGTCTTTCTCACCGGTCCAGATTTTGGCGTTCTTAATCAGCAAATTTTCGGTCTGCGGAAGTTTGGCGAATCCGTACGAAGTATTCGGATAGGTGAGGCGGGCGACGACAGTATCGCCGGCCGCGCTTTTGTTCTTGGTGGTGTCCGGTTTGGGAGTATAGGGGGCGGTGAGTTTGGCGGTCCAGTCAGTTCGCGAGTCACTCGGCAGCGAAACCACGCCGGCCAAGAGATCGGCGTTGCGCCGCCCCGTGAAGCGATAGATTCCCGGGAGGCCGAGGCTGTCGAGGGACGCAGAAAAAGTCAGTTCGTCGCGGGTAACGCTGACGTTGGTGGCTTTGGCCTTCTTGTTCTCAGCTTTGAACTCACCCTGGATTTTGTCCGGGTCACCGGACAGACTCAGGGTCATGGTCTTATCTCTCAGATTCAGGCTGTAGTCGCCTCGGAAATCCACCTGGTCCATCGGGATGATTTCGTGCTGATCTCCCTTCACATAGACAGAGAAGATCTTGGCGGTGTCCGAGAAAATATCGCCGTTTGTGATTAGGAAATCAGCCAGCTTTCCATTTTCAAGCGTACCGGCCTCTCCAGCAATGCCACAGAGTTGGGCCGGGATGCTGGTCAAGGCTGCCAGCGCCGTGGCGGGGGATAGGCCCCGACGGATCGCCTTTCGGATATTCGGGAGAAACTGGCTGTTGTCTTTCAAGCGGTAGGTAGTGAAAGCAAACTGGACTTTGGCGCTGTCTAGCAAACGCGGGTTGGAAGGGGCATAGTCCCAGTGGCGGAGATCGGCGAGGGGGACATCGAGCTCGTCCTCGGTCGACTTCACCTCGGGCACTTTGGGGAAATTGACCGGCAGGATAATCGGCTGATTGCAGGCCACGATTTCTCTGAGGCGGGCATATTCGAAGCCGCTGCCGATGTGGATCATCGGAATACCGAACTCGGTCGAAATCTTGTGAGCGCGAAGCAGCGACAGTTCATCATCGGTTTCGAACACCAGTGGTTCGGTTCCCCGTTTGGCTAGCGCCTCGATTGCCTCGTTGACCTCGGGCATCTTCTGATTGGGGTTGGCGTCGAAAGCGGCGTGCGCCTTCTTGTACCAGTCGACATCCAACAGCATCTGGCGGATCAGGGCGATCGAGCCCATGAGTGAACTCGGATACTCCTGCTGGGAATGTCCCTTATTGAATGACGCGAAGTGCCAGGATTCCGGCTTCAACAATTGTTCGTTGGGAAGACCTTCGCCAAGCAAGGCGACAAACGAGCGGCCGCGGAAGATCCCGTCCATATTGCAGGATTGAACCGCGGTGATCCCCTGTTTGATCAGGGGGTCGGCCTGGTCCTTGTCAGGTTGAAAGAGGTCGACCCAATTCTTTTCGGCGTGAATGGCATCGTTCCAGGCATCGGCCCCAACCCGGGTCCCTTCGTATTGGGGTGGTCTCCCGCGCCGCGGTTGTCTCGGCCGCTCAGGGAGTTTCATACCATACTGGGTGCATGGGTCGATGAAGCCGGGGTAGATCGTTTTCCCGGCGAGGTCAACGACGGTGGCGCCGGGGGGAGCGGCCATTTCGGCGCCAACGCCGACAATCCGGCCGTCCTTGATAACCAAGGTCCCTTTTTCGATCGTCCGTTGAGGGGAGACCACGATCCGGGCGTTAACGAAGGCCTTGAACTGGGGAGTTTTTGTTCGGATTCCGAAAGGCGGTGTGGTTTGAGCGTAAAGACTGGCCACGACCGCACAGGTCAATAGGATGGCGAGTTTCTTCATAATCCCAAGGATAATGTGCCGGACGGACGAACGCTACCAGAAAACTATTCAAACAGACTGTGTGGGTCCAGTTTGGTTGGTTATGGGGATCCTCCGACAGTGCGAGTCGGTCGGCTAACGGCAGGTTTCGGCCGGTGGCTCCCAACCGAAATGTATCAGGAATTGAACAGATTTGGGGCGGCCGGTACCGGACTCCCTCTATCCCCCTCGGTTTGCGCCCTAAACGAATCGTTCGATTCGCCGACACTTGACCATGTAGGGGGCGGCAATCCATAATCGCCGTCTGAAATTGGCTACACGGGGGCATCGGCTCACGATCCAAAAGAACTAAACAGGGGGCTCTTCCGGCTTGGGGGCTGGGTGTAATGCGACAGGGTACTTGAGAATCTGAGGATGCTCGCATCCTTACCCACGATGCCAGGAAGCTTCTCGACAACTACTAATTAAGGGGTGGAGTATGACAATCCGAAATGTGCTGCTGTCGGCAGTCGTCCTGCTGGCGGCCATCGCGACCCAGGCGGCGACCGACCACGCGTCGGGCACGCCGGCCGCACAGGCGCTCACGCAACTCAGAGAAGGCGCGGAGCGGTTCGCCACAGGACAATCGACTTTCCCGCATCAGGACGCCGACCGGATTAAGGAAATCGTGGCAGGGCAGAAGCCGTTTGCCACAATCCTGTCCTGCTCGGACTCCCGGGTACCGGTCGAGATGATTTTCGACGCCGGTTTTGGGGATCTGTTTGTTGTGAGAGTAGCCGGAAATGTAGCAGCCACCGAACAAATCGGAACCATTGAATATGGGATCGAGCATCTGGGCTCGAATCTTATAGTCGTACTGGGACACACGAAATGCGGCGCCGTGACGGCTGCGGCCACCGACGCCAAAGCTGAAGGCTCGATCGGAACCTTGATTAATGAGATCGAACCGGCGGTAGCCCGGGCCGAGAAGAAGCAGCCGGCACTCAAAGGAAACGATCTAGTCCCGGCCGCCACTATTGAAAATGTCTGGCTGGAAATCGAAAAATTAATGGCTCAGAGTCCGATGATTCGCGAGCGCGTGCAGGCCGGATCGGTCCGTCTGGTTGGCGCAGTCTATCATCTTGAAGACAACCAAGTCGAATGGCTCGGACGCCACCCCCAGGAGAAGGAACTTCTGGCGGCGACTTATGCTCCGACCCAATCAACCGACCTCGAGCCGGCGGTGGCCGCCGGCAGCCCAAAAGCGGAGACCCAGCCGTCCGGAACGGAATTGTCCGCAAACGGACTTGGGGACCTTCAGGGGCAGATTCAGAATCTGCGCAACGCCGTGAACAGTTTGCAAGCCCAGTCACACCAGAAAGCCAGCGATTCCATGCTGGCGGCTCTGGCAGCCGACCTAGCCGTGGTGAAAACACAGTTGAACGCACTCACGGCCAGACCTTCGCGTAATCGGCCTAAACTGGCCTCGACGGACGAAGAATTCGCCGTGGCTGACAACTCGATGCTGGACAAACTGTCCGCGCAGGTAACGAGCATTCAGACTGATATGGACAAAGTCAAAAAGACTTCGTCGCCGAATGCCCCGGTGGTCAATCAGGGCACGATCAATTTTACCGGGTTCGTTCATCAACAGTACTACGATAAGTTCGGAGTGACAAAAGTGTCGTCGTTTGAATCGAAGCGGGTTCGGTTGGGAGCGGTCGGCACGATCAATAGCTGGGCCAGTATTGAAATCGTCGGGGACTTTGCCAAGACACCCAAGCTGGTTGATGGCGATGTCGCTCTGGCGCCGCTGAAGAACTTGTCAGTCAGATTTGGTCAGTTCCGGCCCCCGTCAGGAACCGAATTGACCAGATCCAGCATGGCGCTGCCGTTTATCAACTATTCGCAGGCGATGGTCCTGAACACGGACCGCGACCTTGGCGCCGCCGTTACCTACCAGCCGAATGTCGGCAAATGGGCCAAACTGAGTGTCATGGCCGGACTGTTCAACGGCTCCGGAGTCAATGTTTCCGACTCGAACACGGCTAAGAACAGTGCGATGAGAGCCGAGCTGCGCATCGCCGACCATTTCATGTTTGCGCCGAACGCCTATTTCGGCAAGACCAACAGTGCGCTGACGCCCAAGAATATCGATACCTACGGAGCGACGGTCAACTGGACCGCCCAGGGAAGAATCGTCGAATCCGAATTCACCTACTCCAAAGTGGCTGGCGTGAAGAAAGCCGGATGGTATATGTGGGGTGGGCAGACGCTGAAAACCGGACTCAAGTTCTGTCCTGAAATTCAGCTGGTCAGCCGCTACGAGCGCTTTGACGCGAATCTTGAGTTGATGGATAACGCCACCAACCGGGTGACGCTCGGCGCCAATTTCTTTGTGGATAAGAAATTCACCCTGATCCAGGTCAACTACCAGATCAACGGCGAACAAGGGACAAGCATCAGCAACAACGAACTGCTGGTAAACGCCCAGGTGGGATTCTAGGAAATTGCCCGTAAGGGGAACCAAGAGAGTCCGGCGGCCAGAAGTGACTGCCGGACCGGATGAGCAGACGGAGAAGGAAGGCTTGAGGTCGAGGCTGTTCGATAGTTGCACTCGGAGAAACCTTAAGCTTTAACATAGACTGCCGATTCCAGGAAGAGAGGCCCGTGAGGGCATCACAAAACCTGGGGCAAAGATGAAACGGGGCGTAACCAGAGTCGGAACTGAATAAGACGTACTATAGACGTACCGGCGCCGGCCGGTCGTTAAGGGGCAAATTGAATACACTTACGCTTTTCGTCAAACCAAAGGAGAGGGGTAAATGAGTTGGAAAGACATTAAGATCGGGAAGAAGCTGTATATCGGCTTTGGGCTGGTACTCTTATTGACGGCCGCGGTCGCGGTTGTCAGCTACGATGGTTTCAGCCGCCTGGAAACCGCTTATTCTGACGGCGACGCGGGCACCCAGATGCAGATCCAAGTTAAGGATCTGGCCGTGGCACGGCGTGACTATATGCTGAGCGGCGACCAGGCCCAGGCGGACAAGGTCAAGACGCTGACCGATCAATTGGGAAAACTGCTGGAAGATTCCAAAGTAAAATTCACGTCATCGGAAGAAAAGGTTGTGGTCGCTGAAATCGATAATGTACTGAAGCAGTACGGCCAGACCATTCAGGCATTCATTAACCAGACCCAGGCCATGGTAAAAGGAGATGCAGCGACGGTCGAACACGGTCGCTCAATCGACGAAGGGGCCAAGTCGCTTAGACAAGACGGGCAAACCGTGCAAGTCGTGGAACTGTCGCTTCGTCGGGCCGAGAAGAATTTTTTCTTGCGGCATGACGATAAGTCTGTCTCAGAAGCACAGGGGCTCCTGACTGACTTGACCGCTGTTTGCAGCCGACTCCGCTCGCAGGCGCGTTCGGCTCAGGATCGCGATGCCGCCGGAGCTATGCTGTCCGACGTCAGTGGCTACAAAGAGGCCTTCGACAGCTATGTCAAAGCATATCAAGATCGCGTGGCGGTAATTCAGCAAATGGGACCTCAGGCTACCGAACTCGTAGCTAGTATCGATAAGCTGGGAAAACTGCAAGTAGCAGAGGCTTCCTCGGCGCGTACTTCAGCTGTGACTCTCATGACACTCTTTAGCATAGCGGCGATTCTGGGTGGCGCCATTATCGCCTTCTTCATCGCTCGCGGCATTTCGCGTCCGATTGCCAACATCTCGAAAGTGGCGGAAGAGATTTCCATGGGGGATGTCTCCCACAATATCGATATCCGTCAGAAAGACGAAATCGGCGTTCTGGCCGAGTCATTCCGTCAGTTGGTCGACTATATGCGGAATCTGGCCGGAGCGGCCGAGAAGATCGCGGCCAACGATCTGACTGTGACGGTTCAGCCCAAATCCGAACGCGACGTCTTGGGCAAGTCGTTTAAGACGATGGTGGGGAATCTCACCAATATGATCCGCCAGTTGGGCGAAAACGCCCGGGAACTGGTCAGTGCGGCGACGGAAATCGCGTCATCGTCTGAGCAGATGTCCAAGGGAGCCAAAGACCAGTCCAACCAGGTGAACCAGGTCTCGGCGGCAGTCGAAGAGATGACCGCGACGATCGTGGAATCCTCCAAGAATGCCGGCGAAGCTTCCACCGCCGCCAAGGGTGCGGCTGATACCGCCACCACCGGCGGCCGGATCGTGAACGATTCGATTCAGGCGATGCAGAAGATCGCCCAGACGGTTCGTCAGTCGGCCGATTCGATCGCCAAATTGGCCTCATCGGCCGATCAAATTGGCGAAATTATCGGCGTGATCGATGATATCGCCGACCAGACCAACCTGTTGGCGCTTAACGCCGCTATCGAAGCGGCTCGGGCCGGTGAACAGGGACGTGGGTTTGCCGTGGTGGCCGACGAAGTCCGCAAGCTGGCCGAACGGACCGGCAAGGCGACCGGCGAGATCACGGAAATGATCAAAGGGATCCAGAAGGAAACCGAAGAAGCGGTACATTCGATGGAAGCCGGCATCCAGGTAGTCGACAAGGGACGCGAGTTAGCGGACCAGGCCGGTACCAGCCTGAATGAGATCGTGACGATGGCCCAGCGGGTGACCGAGATGATCCAGCAGATGGCGACGGCGGCGGAAGAGCAGTCGGCAGCTTCTGAGCAGATCAGCAAGAACGTGGAACATATCTCCGGGGTGACCAAGGAAACGGCGACCGGAGCAGAGCAGTCAGCGACAGCGGCCGAAGAGTTGAGCCGCCAGGCGGATGGCCTGCAGCAGATGGTCTCCAAGTTCAAAGTCATGGCCTAGACGAAGTCGTACGGATAACAAGGACGTTCAGAGGCCGGTTGATAGCCGGCCTCTTTTCTTTGCCGGCCGAGTTCCAGAATTGAACAAAGGCTTGCCGGGCCCAATCAAAACGTCCTGATACTGTACAAACAAGCCGACATTCGTCGATACTACAACTTAAGAGGGGTGGCCAAGCCGGAACAGCCTTGCACCCACAACTTTTTGAAGCGGCTTGGTGTTGGTAGGGGCATTTTCCTTGAATGAGGGGCAATATGAAAATCCGAGTCATTCACAAACTGATGTTGATGACCTGCTCGCTGCTCGCGCTGGCTGTTCTAAGCATTACCGTAAGCAGCACGTGGAAGGCGACCAATTCTATTACGGATGTCGCCAAGCAGGATCTGGCTCATCTGAGCGCGATGGCAACGAATCTGTGCAAGTTGAGCGCGGAGAATGCCAAGGCGCAGGTCACCACGAGCATGGAGCTGGCCAAAGAATCGTTTGCCGACTACTCCGGCGGCCAGATATCGGTCACCGACGGAAAAATGACGGTTGGGTCGCGGCAGACCTCAAAAGTTATCAACGACAACTATGAGTTTGTTGATCGGATCAAGAAGGGAACCGGGGCGTCCTGCACGATATTCCTTCGGGAAGGGGACAAGGCCCGGCGAATTTCGACCAATGTAATGAATGATGACGGTTCCCGCGCTGTCGGCACCTTTGTCTCCCAGCCGATCTACGACGCGGTGATTCGCGACGGCAGGCCGTACCAGGGGCGGGCCTGGGTGGTTCGGGAATGGTGCGAGACTTCGTACCAGCCGATTCTTGACAACGAGCGCAAAGTTGTGGGAATCCTGTATGTCGGCGTCCCGGAGCGCTCCCTCTCACTTCGGAGCGGGCTGCTGGCCCAGAAGGTCGGAAAGACCGGCTACATTTACGCGATGGACTCCAAGGGAGTGCTGCAGATTCATCCGGCCAAAGAAAAGTCAGATATCAGCAGCAACGACTTTGCCAAAGAAATGATCGCCAAGGCCCCACAATTGGCGGACGGAGAGATCGGCTGGGTTCATTACCCGTGGATCAACAAGGAGTTGGGCGAGACGACTCCCCGTGAGAAGATCGTGGCCTACACATATTTCAAGGACTGGGACTGGATTATCGCTTCAGGCAGCTATCTCGATGAGTTCACAGCTCCAACGGTGGCGCTGCGTAACAGTAATATCATTCTTGGACTAGTGGCGCTCGTCATCGCGATTCTTCTGACCTATTGGTTTGCCCTCACCCTCACGCGGCCGATTACCAAACTTACGGAAGCGGCGGAGGCGATCTCCCTGGGGAATACAGAAGTATCGATCGCCGTGGAGAGAAACGACGAGCTAGGGATGCTCGCGAGTTCCTTCGCGAAAATAATCGAGTATTTGCAGCACACGGCGAATCAGGCCCGCCGCATCGCGGACGGCGACCTGACCGTTGAGGTCGCGCTTCGCTCCTCAAACGACAACCTCGGGAAGTCCTTCCAGGTGATGGTGACGAGTCTGACTTCGATGGTCCGCCAGCTCGGCGACAATGTTCGCGAGCTCGTAAGCGCTTCCAATGAAATTGCTTCGTCTGCCGAGCAGATGTCCAAAGGGGCGAAAAACCAGGCCGACCAGGTGAATCTGGTCGCCACTTCGATCGAAGAAATGACGGCGGCGATGTTTGAGTCGTCCAAGAACGCCGGCGATGCCTCGACGGCGGCGAAGGGGGCGGCGGAAACGGCCAAAATCGGCGGTGGAATTGTAAACGATTCAATTGAGGCCATGCAGACCATTGAGAAAACGGTTCAGCAGTCGGCCGAATCAATCACGAAGCTGGCGTCTTCGGCCGATCAGATCGGGGATATTATCAATGTGATCGATGACATTGCCGATCAGACGAACCTTCTGGCGCTGAACGCCGCTATCGAAGCGGCCCGGGCCGGAGAACAGGGACGAGGGTTTGCGGTCGTGGCCGATGAAGTACGGAAACTGGCCGAGCGGACCGGCAAAGCAACCGGCGAAATCGCCGCCATGATAAAAGGGATCCAGAAGGACACCAGTGACGCGGTGCAGTCCATGCAGTCCGGTATGACGGTCGTGGACCAGGGGCGCAATCTGGTGACCCAGGCCGGTCAAAGCCTCAGCGAGATAGTCGCGATGGCTCAGCGGGTGACCGCGATGATCCAACAGATGGCTTCGGCGGCCGAGGAGCAGTCCAGTGCATCGGAACAAATCAGCCAAAATGTAGAGCATATTGCAGCGGTGACGAAAGAGACATCGTCCGGGGCCGAGCAGTCGGCGACAGCGGCCGAAGAACTGAGCCGCCAGTCGGAGTCGTTGCGCATGCTGGTCGAGAAGTACAAAATCGACGGGGTCGATCTCCAGATTCTAACCCTGGCCAAGAATGATCACCAGCAATTCATGAAACGGTTGAAAGCGCTTTTGGACGGCACGACCGATGTCAAAGCCTGGAAGTATGGGGATCATCAGTCCTGCCGGCTTGGGGTCTGGTATTATGCCGCCGGAAAGATGCAGTACTCCGGGCGGCAGGAATTTGAGGCAATTGAGCCGCCGCATGAAGAGGTTCACAAGTACGGCAACGAATCCGTTCGAGCCTTCGTGCATGGAGACCGAGCGGCCGCACAGCGGCACTACGAGACGGCGCTGAAAGCGTCTCAGGCGGTGATTGCCCGGCTAGGGGATCTGGAGCGCTCCACGTCATCGGCGACGGTTCGATAGCGCCGTGTGGGACCAAAGCGATTTCGCATTAAGATCGAAGAAGAGGATATCCGGCCGTCAGGGCCACGTGGGCCTGACGGCGCAATAGAAAAGGCGGGGTGAGATGGCATTTCCGAAAGTTACGCAGACAACCACTGCGATGATCTATTTCGGCACGTTCCTGGTGTCGGTGCTGTCATTCTTCACAACATTCTCCGGCATGCTGATTCTGGTCAGTTGGCCGCTGGCGCTGCTTGGGTCGCTCGGTCTTCAGACCGCACTTTTGGGGCTGGCCTGGAACCTAATGCGGGTCCGGTCCGGACGGCTGGTCTATGTCGTCGTCTTCATGGTGGCGGCCTCCTTCTCGATCTTCTTTTCATACGCGAACTTCAATTTTAATCTCAAGGCCAACACGCGCGGGCACAAAGTCCGCGCGCAATATGCCGAAGTGGCGCGTCCGATGATTCGCCAGTACGCGGCCGCGGCGCGCGAAGCTGCGTTCAAAGGGAACTATCAACTGGAACGAATTGACCAGCTGGTTGGACTCGAAGAAACGAAAGGTTGGGCCACGGTAGTTGACGAAGGGTCGCAGGACCAGTTTGTCCAGTCGGTCATCGACGGCGCCAGAAGGACCGTTGACTCCTGGCAGCGCAATCAGAAGGCGGACTACCGGCAGGGGGCCGGCGCAGGAATCATTGTCAATTACCTGAATACCTGGAAGACGCAACTAAACGGAAACCTGGCGAGCGTAAACAGCTACATCAATTTCGCCGACTCAAGCGCACTGGCGCTGGCCGGGACGCTGCCGGTCGAACAACAATACGAACTTGCGAACCAGGTGGCACAGCGGCTGCCGGTTGGAGAGATTACACGGATCAATGGTTCCGCCCCGGCTGGGCTGCCGGAGCCTCCCGGTGTCACGGCCTATATTGAGACGCCGATGAACTCGCAAGAGGCGTTGATGCTGGTGATCGGCGACCTTCAGGACATGGACAAGCTGACGTTCTTCTCGCTGATGTTTGCGATAGCGGTCGATCTCATTGTCATACTGATGGCTTTTGCGGGGAGCCGGTCGGTGGACGAAGTAGACCACCTGTTTATCCGGGTACAGAAGGACTCGTTCAAGCGAGCCAAGCGGGTTCCCCTGGCTGATCCGTTCGAATTGTCTCGCTCGCTGGACAAGAATCTGGAGCGTTTGCAGATCGCCAGCCGGTACGGTCTCGCCCTGGACAAAGCGGTGCGCGAATTTGAGCACCAGAAGAAGATCATCCGGCTCAAACGCGGGAGCGAAGAAATCGCAACCGGCGCTCCGACCACCTATGCAGCCAACGAGCTCTTATCGCCGGTCAACAAATGGGCGCGACTAGACAGAATCAGGGAGAAGGTCTCGACCTTCGCCGAATAACGCCCGCCGCTGGTTTGTCTGCGACGGAGTTATCTATTTCAGTTCTGGGAGATTTTCGAATTGTGCGAGTGACTCGGGATTGGCCAGGGCGTCCCGATTCGAGACCGGTTCACCGTGAATGACCCTTGCTACGGCGACTTCTACTTTCTTGCCGTTGAGGGTCCGGGGAACTTCTCTGATCGGAAGAATAATCGCCGGCACGTGACGGGGCGTATACTGCTCCCGAATCCGCCTCCGGATATTAGATTTAACCTCCTCCGTCAGCGTCAGACCGTCAGCCATCACCACAAAGAGTAAAATCCTGATATCATCGTTCCATTTCTGACCGATGACGATCGAGTCGGCGATTTCAGCCATCGATTCCACCGGGTTGTAAATCTCGGCGGTACCGATGCGAACTCCGCCCGGATTGAGGGTGGCATCGGAGCGACCATACACGACCACGCCGCCATGCTCGGTGATCCTGATATAGTCACCATGGCGCCAAATACCGGGATAGCGGTCAAAATAGGCTTGTCGATATTTCTGCCCATCCGGGTCATTCCAAAAGAAAACGGGCGTCGACGGGAACGGTTTCGTGCAGACTAATTCCCCCGTTTGATCTATCACCGGGCGGCCGTGATCATCGTAAGCCTCCACTTTCATCCCAAGCCCGCGGCCCTGTATTTCTTCGGAGTAAACCGGCAGCAGCGGGTTGCCGAGCATGAAGCACGAAATGATGTCGGTCCCGCCGGAAATCGAAGAGAGTTGGAGGTCCGACTTCACCTCGCGGTACACCCAGGAAAAATTCGATGCCGTTAGCGGAGAACCGGTGGACAATATGGTTTTCAAAGAAGCGAGCGAGTGCGATGCTTTGGGGACGAGCCCCAGCTGTTGACAACTGGTTAGAAATTTGGGACTTGTGCCAAAGACCGAAATCTGCTCGGCATCGATTACATCCCACAGGCAGTTGATATTAGGGTGCGCCGGGCTGCCATCATACAGAAGTACGGTCGAACCGACCATCAGGGAGCTGACGAGCCAGTTCCACATCATCCAGCCGCAGGTCGTGTAGTAGGTTATGGTATCAGAGCGGGTCAGATTGGTGTGGAGCACCAGCTCTTTCCAGTGCTGAAGCAATGTGCCGCCGGCGCCATGAACAATGCACTTGGGGGCGCCGGTCGTGCCTGAGGAATACATGATGTAAACCGGGTGATCGAAGGGCAACTGCTCGAAGGAGATTTCCCCACCCGAGCCCGCGAGCAGTTCGTTCCAGCTCATTGAGGTTTCAGAGTTTCCGCTCGCGCTTTCACCGAGGTAGGGAATGACCACGACCTTCTGGATTGAGGGGATTCGGGCACAGATTTGCCGAACCTCTTCGTCACAGCGATACAGATTCCCCTGGTATTGGTAGCCGTCGACGGTAAACAGGACCTTGGGTTCAATTTGTCCGAATCGGTCCAGTACCCCTTGCAGGCCGAAATCCGGTGAGCAGGAAGACCATAAGGCCCCAATACTCGTGGCGGCGAGCATGGCGATCACAGCCTCCGGGATGTTCGGAATGAAAGCGGCGACCCGGTCCCCATGGGAAATGCCGAGCTTGCGCAAACCGGCGGCACAGGATGACACTGAGGCATAGAGTTGACGGTAGGAAATTCTCTGCGAGAGTCCGCGCTCGTTCCAGCCGATCAGGGCAGGAGTGATCATCGCGATAGCGAAGCAGGTTCTCGGCGAAATTGAGTCGGGCCCCCTCAAACCATTTTGCGCCCGGCATGACCGGACTGTCCAATACGGAAGAATAGGGCCGGGAGTGAATGATCCCGGACTGCTTCCACACAGCTGTCCAGAACTGCTCCGTTTCTTCGACCGACCATTGATAGAGTTCATCGTATGACCGGAAAGTCCGGTTTAACTCACCCGACACCGTCTTCATGAATGACGTCAGGTTGGCGCTTTTGATGCGTGCTGGTGATGGTTGCCACAACGGTGTATTCACAGAGTCCTCAGATCAGCCGGGACAAAGACGAACCCGCGGATCAGACCATGTCGTGCCGGATCATTTCAGCGAACAGAACTGCCTTCCAGGCAAACTCAGTATCGTTGGCGCTTTCCAGGGCACAGCGGGCTGACTGTTCAATAAGTGAGGCGGCGCGGTGACGATCCTTCGACGACAGACTCCGGGCTACTCGAAACATCATCCGAAAGTCCTTCCGGCGCTCACTCCGCCGAAACAGTGCTTCGTCTCCCTCCGTCGAAGGAAACATCTGGCCGAAAAGCACAACTTCATCCGGGGTCGGAATCTTCTCCGAGTTGCCGAGCTGGCCAAGGTTGTTCGCGCTTAGAACATCGGAATTACGCACAAACTCCGGAATCTGGTCATAACCGACTCCGGTAGTGTCGATCGGCTTCTTTACATAGAAGATGGCATCACCGGAAGCCCGGGTGTACCAGTCGGCGGAGTTTCGCCCGACCAAATCGATCAACTGCGGATCGATCTGGCCATTCTTCATGACGTCCTCGGCAACATGGAACCGAACCACTTCGCAAATAGCGAGGTTTCCGGCACCGGGGCCATCGCTGGTATTGATCATTTGCGCCAGGCGGCACTCCATTTGAAACGGTGACTCGGCGACTCTCGGCGGCTTGACGATATCCGAGGGAATCGCGGTCAGACCAGATTTTACAAATTCATCAACGTCGGCCGGATATTCGCGTCGAGGCCAGACTGACCTGTTGCACCATGGCGTAAGTTACCGCCTGGATGACGCACTCTTTGGTCGCCATCAGGTTTTCGTAGGTGTGCTTGGTGGAACTGTCCCTTTGGCGGCGCGATGGTGAAAAAACCACGGTCGGAGGATTGCCGCCGAAAGCGTTGAAGAATGAAAACGGGGAGAGATTCCGGTGACCCTCGGCCGACAGAGTAGACACCAGGGCGATCGGTCGGGGGGCCACGCCGCCCAGGATCAGGCGGAAGACCTCGTTAACGGAAATCTGTTTGGGATCAAAATGGAGCATGCTAACTGCTGTGAACGGCGATTTGCTTCTTCTTGCCCAGGATAGAGCGCTCCTGTGATGACTTGACTATCCTATTGGTCAGGCGCCCCAGACCAGTGATCTCAAGCTCAATGGTGTCGCCGGCGTTCAGCCAGGCCGGCGTGAAGGACTTTCCCTGAGACTTTGCTTCCAACGCGGCGGTCCCGTTCAGTTCAAGATAGCAGCCGGTCCCAACCGTGCCGGAGCCGATAACATCTCCCGGAAACAGCTCCACCCCGTATGAAGCGCGCTCGATAATCTCGGCAAACGTCCAGTTCATCTGCTTGAGATTCCCGTTGGATATCTGCTTTCCGTTGTGAAAAGCGGACATTTGAAGATCAAAGGTGTTTCCGAATGTAGTCGCGATCCGATGAGGCTCAAGTTCATCGAGTGTCACCAGCCATGGTCCTATGGCGGTGGCGAAGTCTTTCCCCTTGGCCGGGCCGAGGCTGAGTTTCATCTCGTCCATCTGCAGGACGCGGGCGGAGAGATCGTTCATGACCATCAGGCCGGCAATGTAAGAGTCGGCTTCCCCAACGGCAATATTCTTGCCATGCTTTCCGATAACAATGGCGGCCTCCAGTTCAAAATCCAATTGCTGCAAGTGATCGGATTCGACGACAACATCGCCGGGGCCAACGATACCATTGTGATTCGTAAAATAGAAAACGGGAAACTGGTCAAACTCAGGAATCATTTCGAGTCCGCGATTCCTCCGGGCGGTGGCCACATGCTGACGGAAGGCATACGCATCACGGCACGAAGTCGGGTGCGGAACCGGGGCGAGCAGGCGGATAGTGTCAGCCTTGACACCCAGTTTGTCGTCATCGGCCAGACGGGAATACATCTTCCGGGCGAGCTCCATCAGACGCTCTTCCCCTTTGAGAAACTCGCCCATAGTGGACGGGAACGAAAGTCCGAGTTTCTTCGCGGCTTTTTCAACGTCAAAGATCCTGTCGTTGATAAACAAGCCGAGTCTTTCCGGCTCGTGGGAGGTGGCAAAGCTGACCAACTTCATGCAGGCTTAACCTTTGGCCACCGACGGCGCATTTGCGCGAGAGTTCTTGACCAGCCCGTAAACTTCTTCGACCATCCTTAGGGCGAAATCGGTTTCGTCATCGGTTCCAGTGTTGATTCGAATGCCGTTGGGAATCCCGAACGAGCGGACATGTCTGACAATCAGGCCATGATTGAGACATTCCAGATTGAAACGCACCGCGAATTCCTCGGTCGGCATGAGCAGGAGGATGAAATTGGCATCGGAATGAACCTGTTCGATTCCAAGTTCACCAAACCGCCGGGCCATGCGAGCCAGGTTCCGCTGATTCACGGTGATGGTTTTCTGTAAGAATTCGTCGTCATCGAGAGCCGCCATCGCCGCCTGCTGGGCGACATGATTGGGCTCAAAGGGAAGTTTCACTTTGTACAGCTCTCTGATTAAGGCGGGCTGTGCGACGGCAAATCCGATACGCAATCCGGCCAGGCCGTAGTCTTTCGAGAATGTCCGCGTGACAATCAAATTCTCCAAATCGTAGGTCAGCCCATTGGGATATTCGGGATTCTGTTTGGCGTACGTGAAATACGCCTCGTCCAGGATCACGAGAATATCCGACGGCACCCGCTTGAGGAACGATTCGAGCGGCTTGCGGCCAAAGATCGAGCCGGTGGGATTATTCGGATTCGCCAGGTAGATGATTCGCGTGAGGGGGGAAATGTGGTCGATCAGCGCGTCCAGATCATAGCCGAAGTTCTTCAGAGGGACAGTTGTCAGGACCCGGTGATGTTTGGTCGTGTTGACGTAGATTCCAATGAAGGTTCCGGCCGAGGTGAGCACTTCCTCGCCGTCTTCGGTAAAAGCGCTGATGATGTAGCTGAGCAAGGCATCGACTCCGGAGCCGCAAATGATCCGGTCGGCCGGGACGCCATATTTCTCCGCAAGTTTGTGGACGAGGTTATAAGAACCCGGATCGACATAGCGAAAGGATTCGCCTAGTGATTTCTTGACGGCCTCGAGCGCTTTCGGCGACGGGCCATGGGGATTTTCATTGGAGGCCAGCTTGACGATCCGCGGGAGATTCTTTTCGCGCGCCAGTTCCTCGATCGGTTTGCCGGCGATATACGGCTGTAACGTTTGGATATGTCGGGGAATATGTACCATGCGAGCAAATCCTCCAGTGCGGCGAATCAGTCCCGGCGCGGCAGCCACATCCGTCACTTCGGCAGCCAGGAACGTGAATAGTTCGGGTCGATCGTCGCTTTCACGTTCAGAGTCGGCTTCAGCGGCAGGTAGGTGTCGATCATCACCGCATATTCGTTGGTTTCCTTGGCGCCGAGCGAAGCTTCGGTTTTTCCCGGCTGCGGACCGTGCGGCATACCGGACGGATGCAGGGTAACCGAACCTTCTTCGATTCCGGCGCGGGACATAAAGTCCCCTTCAACATAATACAAAATCTCATCGCTGTCACAGTTAGAATGCCAATACGGGACCGGGATAGCGTTCGGGTGGAAATCGAACGGACGCGGGCAGAAGTTACACAACACGAAGTGTCCGGTTTTGAAGGCCAGATGGGTGGGGGGCGGAAGGTGCAGTTTTCCCACTTTAGGATTGTAGTCTTTGATATTGAAGGCGTACGGGTAATGGAAGCCGTCCCAGCCGACGACGTCGAAAGGATGGCTGTGCATGATGTACTCGAAATAGCGATCCCCGCCTTTTACGACCAGTTTGAACTGGCCGATTTCATCATGCGGTTCAAGATAAGCCGGGACCTTGAAATCCCGCTCGGAGTAGGGCGCGCTTTCTTCGAGTTGGCCGTAATCGTTGCGGAAATGTCTGGGAATATCATACGGAGTGTCGGACTCGACTACTAGCAGTTTATTTCGTTTCCAATTGTCGAATTTGAACTGGTACGGAATTCCCTTGGGAATGATAATCTGGTCCCCCGGGACGAACGGAATTTTGCCGTACTCCGAGTAAAGGACTCCCGTGCCATAGTGCACGAAGACATATTCATTGGCGTAAGCGTTCTTGAAGAACAGATCGGAATCCTCGGTTACATCGGACGTGTAAATGGAGCAGTGCTGATTCTGAAGGAAGAGGTTCCGGGCCGTGATGTAATTTCCACCTCCGGGCAGCTTGTGCGTATAGAAGTGGTAATACTGAAGCGGAGCCTCGGGCCAATCCACTTTCTTGTGCAGAGGCAATTCTTTGATCTCGTGCACCGAATTAGGCATATGAATGTGGTACTTATTCGAGTAGACTCCGGAAAAGCCCAGCGTGGAGTACAGTTCTTCGCGGTACAGGCTCTTGCCGTCCGGCTTGTAAAACTGGGTATGCTTCTTGGGCGGGATATTCCCGAGTTTATGATAAAAGGGCATCGCTAAAACCTTAAACTGAAATTGTTATGCGCATAGACAAGCATGCCTCGAGACATCAGCAGGCCGGCATGCTCGGTTGATATTCGCGATCCAGATTGCCGCGAAGTTTCTGGTCCAGTTCTATTGATTCAAAAAGGGCCTGGAAATTCCCTTTGCCGAATCCCTGGCTTCCGCCGCGCCGCTGGATAAATTCGAAAAAGAAAGTCGGGCGATCACCGATCGGTTTGGTGAAAAGCTGAAGAAGATATCCTTCACCCTCGATATCGCAGAGAATGCCGTGTTTCTGCAGGTCGGCGACATCTTCTTCGATCTTGAGATCATCCCGTTTGCGCAGCGAATCGTAGTAGGTGTCCGGGACCACCAGAAACTCGACCCCATTCTTGCGCAACGCCTCGATACTCTTCACAATATTATCAGTAGCGATGGCGATGTGCTGCACGCCGGAGCCGTGATAGTGCTCGATATATTCTTCGATCTGGGATTTCTTCAGGCCTTCAAACGGCTCATTAATAGGATTTCTGATCTTGTTGCCGTGGCTCCGGACCACTTTGGAGAGCAAGGCAGAGTACTTGGTGCCGATGTCTCCGGCCTTGAAGTCGACAAAGGTCTCAAACGCCATGGTTTGATTGAAGTAATCAGCCCACAGGTTCATTTCGTTTTCACGGACGTTTCCGACGATATGGTCGATCTGGACAATTCCGGTATCATGGAAGTCGAGCTTGATATCCTGAAGCGGCTTGCAATAACCCGGTTTCAGAGTTTGGTCGTAATGATCGCGGTTGACATAGACCAGCTCGGTGTCATCATAGAGGCGGATAGCGGCTTCCTCCACATATCCGTGATGATCTTCAAGCTTGTGCGGCCTTTCAACCATGACCGCGCCGTGGTGGGTGGCATAGCGAAAGGCCTGCTCGACACTATCCACTTCCACCGACCATCGTTTAACGCCGTCCCCGTGCTTTTGAACAAAACCGGCGACATCAAAATTCGAAGGCTGGGCGGCCGAAGTAATGACGAATTTGAGCCGGTTCCTGGTGAGAAAATAGGAGACGCGATCCCGGACGCCGGTCTCCGGGCCGGCATAGGCCGTGATTTCGAGCCCGAGCGCCTTGGCAAACCAATAGGCGGTCATTTTGGCTGAGCCGACGTAGAATTCGATAAAGTCGTATCCCCGGATTCCGAGCGGGTCGCTGGTCGGCTTGGTCTGGGTCTGGGAAGCAGGAGTTGTGTTCATAGTATCACCACTTAACTGATTGTCCTAAAGATCTGTTGCCGGTTTCCTAAAATAGCTCGAATCTGCATTTCAGGCAAGGGCTCCCAGAATCTTTGTGGGCTTTGAGGGTCGATAATCACCGCCGGAAAGCCCTGGACCCGGGGGCTGCCGCCATCTGGTTAAACCCAAGGGGAACGCCATTGTTCCGTGACGGGCGGGGCGCCCAAATCCAAGTAAACCTTGCGCGGCCCAGCGTGTTAGATATATTGGGTCCATTAAACTCTCGATAGGGGCGGTCGGCGCGCCTGTGGATCACTACCGGACCGGCCCCGATGCCTGATTGTGCCAAGGAGACTGTCCCCATGTCGACTGCAACATCCGCCACCCGGGAGGCTGGGTTTAGCGCCAATCCTCAACTGGCCGGTCTGCCCAATCACCTTCGCCAGTTCGCTGTCGAACAGAATCACGACAAATACACACCCATAGATCACGCTGTCTGGCGCTACATTATGCGTCAGGCCGTCCATATCCTCCGCGAAAACGCCCACCGCGTTTATTTCAAGGGGCTGCTCGAAACCGGTATCAACCTCGACCGGATTCCGAGAATCGACGAAATGAACGAAATCCTCGGCCGGATCGGCTGGGGGGCGGTGGCAGTCGACGGCTTTATTCCGCCGGCCGCATTCATGGAATACCAGGCGTACAAAGTCCTGGTGATCGCCTGCGACATGCGCCAGATTAATCATATTGAGTATACTCCTGCGCCGGATATCGTGCATGAAGCGGCCGGACACGCGCCGATTATCGTAGATAAAGAGTACGCCGGGTATTTGCAGCGCTTCGGCGAAGTCGGCGCCAAGGCCTTGTCCTCTCGCCAGGATTTTGAATTATATCAGGCCATTCGCCATCTCTCGATTCTCAAGGAAGCCCCCCACACCGATCCGGCCGAGATTAAGGCGGCCGAACAGGATGTCCTGCACCGTCAGGCTAATCTGGGAGAGCCCTCGGAGATGGCCCGCTTGAGCCGGCTCCACTGGTGGACGGTCGAGTACGGACTGATTGGGGACATGAGCAATCCGAAAATCTACGGAGCCGGTCTGCTGTCATCGATCGGCGAAGCGGTCAGCTGTCTGGACGAAGGGGTGAGAAAGATCCCGTACTCTATCGAAGCTGCCAATTTCCCGTTTGATATCACTACCAAGCAGCCGCAACTGTTCGTGACACCCGACTTTGAACATACTTATCGAGTACTCGAGGAATTTGTCGCCGAAATGGCCTTCTCCAAAGGCGGAGCGTACGGTCTCGAAAAAGGAATAGCCAGCCATAACATTTGCACCGCTGTTTACTCCTCCGGGTTGCAGGTTTCAGGCGTAATCGGGGGATTTTCCGCGGACGCCAGCGGCAATTCGTCGTATGTCAAATTCACCGGGCCTTCTGCGCTGGCCGTGGAAAACAAACAGCTCCCGGGGCAGGGGAGAGAATATCACAAAGATGGATTCGGCTCGCCGGTAGGAAAATTGCAAGGTCATGCGACGCCGCTGGAAATGATGAGCGATGGGGATCTGGGGTCCTTGGGAATCGAGCGCGGCAAGAGCTGCCAGCTGGAATTTGAGAGTGGCATTTCGGTAGAAGGGCGGCTCGATCAAGTAACCCGGTCGAATGGCCGGCTGGTGGCGTTGACGTTTTCAAACTGCACTGCGAAACAGGGCTCGACCGTCCTGTTTGATCCAGCCTGGGGCGCCTACGATATGGCAGTCGGGGAGAAGATTGTCTCGGTCTTCGGCGGGGCAGCCGATAAGGATGCCTACGATCAGGTAGCGCTGGTCCCCAAAGAGCGGACGATCAAGGTCACGTACGACCAGAAGACAAGAAAGCTGCACCATCTGTACCAGCATATCCGGGAAATCCGGGAAGACAAGGCGATGGTGGGAGGGCTGAGGGATCTCTGGCAGATTCTGCAGAGCGAGCATCGCGAAGATTGGCTGGCCTCGGCGGAGATTCTTGAGATTCTGTCCCGGCGGAATCTGTATCCGATGCTTCAGGGGGAGATTCGGGCGTTTCTACAAAAGAAGGGGGCGGCCCAACCAGAATTGGCCAAACTAATCACCGACGGTCTGCATTTAATTGATATCGGGTTCGAGCCCCCCAGCCACGCCGATTAGGGCAGATCACAAGCGGCCGGAAATAGGGCCGACTGTAATATCTTCCACCGAAACATCAGGGGGCTGAGCCAGGGCCCAGGCGACCGCGTCGGCCACGTTATCCGGCTTCATCATTTTGTTCCGTGGCCAATCCCCCGGTACGTTGTCCCAGATAGCCGTGTCAGTGGCCGAGGGATAAACATTAACTACCCTGATTCCCTTCGGTCGTAACTCCTCCCGGATCGCTTTGCCGAAACCATCCAGCGCAAATTTTGACATACAGTAACTGCTCCAGGTGGAGAAACCGGTCTTGCCGGCTGATGAAATCAGGTTAACAACGCTGCCGCCTCCAGGCATTACAGGCACCAGCCCGCGACAAAGCAGGAACGGAGCGGTGACGTTCACCGCCAATGTCCGTTGCCATTCCTCAAGCGTCTGTTCCGTGAGCGGGGCGACAAAAGAAACGCCGGCGTTATTGATAAGAACATCCAGCGGCGCTGAGGCAACTTCGCGCACCAGCGCTTCAACCTGCGCCGGAACGGAAAGATCGAAGGGGAGGAGCAGAGTTTTCGCGCCGGCGCGATCGGCCTGGGCGCCGGTTTCTTCCAGAGCTTTTCGGTCTCGGCCGTGGAGCAACAGGGCCGTTCCGGGCCCGGCCAACTTGAGAGCGATAGCTCGGCCTATTCCGCGACTGGCTCCTGTGATGAGAATCCGCTGCATCTTCAGCTTGCTCCGATCTATACTATTTCAGTTGCGGCTCATCGCGCCGCAGGGTAAAGCGATTGTTGGTGGTCTCCCACAATCTCAACCGGCTTAGTCGCCCGTCCAGGGGTGTGTCGAGGCGGGGCCACAAGACTTGCACAATGTTTTCGCTGGTACTCGGTCGGTCCCTAAAATCATCTGTCTCGAGATCGAGGTGTTTCCCTTCCCATGACGACAGAGCGTGCGATGCCGTCATCCCCAACTCGCCCAGGTTTTCGAGCGCGCCCGCTCCTCGGGTCCAATTTCCCCGAAACGGTGGCTTCGACCTGGTACCAATGGCCGTGTCCCGCCGGATTGTTGCATCGGCCGTAGACTGCCTCATTCTGGCGGTCATCGAGAAGAGGGCTGTTTAGGCGATGCGAAGCATTGAACCCGGTCCGCAGTCCGATGGAACAGCGGTTGTCGGCCGCATATTCCGCGAAAAAGTGATCTGACTCATTCAGTCGGACCCGGTCAACAGGCAAAGCTAGGCCAGTTTCTCCAGAACAAATTTGGACAGGTACTCGGTTGTAATCGGGAGTTTGGCGAGCTCAGGGACTTCTTCGTTCAGATTCTTGTGGTCGAGCAGAATCATGCAGTTCCGCTAAGCTCCTAAGGGCATCCTGGTCCGGCACAATCAGGCCCCAGTCGGGTTGTAACTTTCCCGCGAGGGTTGTGCGAAGGCGATAATTGTGGCCATGTCCCATCTTCGAAGTGGCTGCGCCGAACAGGGCGCGGTTTTCATCATCCGAGAGGAATGGCGAGATAGGTCCGCCGCGCCGCCGAGAATTCCATACCGTAATCCTTTTCAACTCGGCCCGAGAAATAGGCTGTGGCCGCTTCGACCGGAGGGACTTCGATATGGCAGGCGATCGGTCGAGCGGTGCCGTCGGCGAAGAGCGGCTGGACATCCCGGAGGAATTGAACGGCGACATTCTCCGGTGTCGGCGGGATTTGGTCAAACGGAGGGGTGTCGGCGTTGAGAAACTTGTGATCGTACCGGCGCTCGATCAGAGAAAGCACCCGATCTTTGATCGTGGCCACATTAATAAGCATGCCGGTCCGCTGGTCGACCGGACCATGGAAAACGAGATAGGCGATGTAGTTATGGCCGGTGCCGAACGGCCCGCTTCGATTTGGGCCGAAATACCGGTCATTCTCGGCAGCGGACAGGTCGTTTCGCCGCAGACGGGCTGAGGCCGAGAATTCGAAACGCTTGCTGATGGTCAGATACATGAGCCGGAGATTTCCGTCCTATTCTATCAGGCTAAAGAATTCGGCGCGAGTTGCCGGGACACTACAAAAATCTCCCAGTATGCACGAAGTCTTCATTACGGAATTCTGCTTCTGCACGCCGCGCATCATCATGCACAGATGCTGGGCTTCGATCACCACCGCTACCCCGTGCGCATTCGTGCATTGAAGGATCGTGTCTGCAACCTGTTTGGTGAGACGCTCCTGGAGCTGCAGGCGGCGGGCGAAGACGTCTACAATGCGAGCCACCTTAGATAGCCCCAGTACTTTCTTGTTGGGGAGGTAGCCCACATGGCACTTGCCGATAAACGGCAGGAGATGGTGTTCGCACATAGAGTAGAGTTCGATGTCCTTAACCAGGATCATTTCTGTAACATCGGCGTCAAAGAGGGCGTTGTTGATGACTTCTTTGATGTCCTGGCGATAGCCCTGGGTGAGGAACTCCATGGCTTTAGCGGCCCGCCGGGGGGTGTCGCGAAGGCCGTCCCGGTTGATATCTTCGCCGATGTTTATGAGAATCTGACGATATAGATCTTCCATTTACTTGAACATCCTCATTTAAATTGTGAAGGCCGAAAATCGACCAACGGGCCAAACATAGCCTCTAACAACCGGACCGCGCAACCGGTTTCCTGTTCAGGGCGAATTCCGCCGGGCCAGCAACCGGGCCAGAATTTACTGGAGAGGAGTAAGGCGTGTCGTCGTATCGATGTGAATGGCCGGGGTCATCGATTCTGCGGCTGGTAGTGTTCCGTGCGGTGGCGGACGATCAGTCCATCGATCATATAGATTACATCCTGGGCGATGTTGGTGGCGTGGTCGCCGATTCGCTCAAGCTGCCGTGAGACGGCCAGCAAATTGATCAGGGCATCGATCTGGTCCGGGTGGCGATGGATGCCGTGCTCGATCTGGGTATACATCTCCCGGTTCATGGCGTCGACCTCGTCATCCGAGGCACAGACCGCGCTGGCGAGGCTGGTGTCCAGATTGACCAGAGCGTCCAGGGCCCGATGAAGCATGGACTGAGTGAGGGACGCCATCCGGGGAAGATCAAAGGGAACTTCCACAGGCGCACTGTGAGACAGATAGATGGCCCGTTCGGCGATATTAACCGCCAGATCTCCGATCCGCTCCAGATCGTTGTTGATCTTGAGGACCGCTATGATAAAGCGAAGGTCGATCGCTACCGGCTGGTGCAACGCCAGAATTTTCAGACATTCTTCCTCGACCTGAACTTCCATCTGGTCGATCTCAGTGTCCCGCTCGATTACCCGGTTGGCCAGACGGTCATCGCGCTCGGAGATCGCCTTGACTGCCTTCTGGACGTTTTCCTCAACCACCGCGCTGAGGGTCAGAATCTGCTTTTTGAGACGATCGATTTCTCTCTGAAGATGTATTGCCATCTAAATTTGAGATTCCTTTCTCATCCGAATCGGCCGGTGATATAATCCTCGGTCCGTTTCTTGTTGGGCTTGGTGAAGATCAGTTTAGTGGCCCCGGACTCGATCATATTTCCTTCGTAGAAGAAGGCGGTCGTATCGGAAACCCGCGCGGCCTGCTGCATATTATGGGTCACGATGACAATTGTGTAATTCTTCTTCAATTCTGCGATGAGGTCTTCGATTTTGGAAGTCGAGAGCGGATCCAGCGCCGAGGCCGGCTCGTCCATCAGGAGTACTTCCGGCCTGACTGCCAGAGCGCGGGCGATGCAAAGCCGCTGCTGCTGGCCGCCAGAGAGCAGATAGGCGTTCTTGTCCAGCTTATCTTTGACCTCTTCCCACAGAAACGACGACTTGAGCGCCTGTTCCACCGCCTCGGTGACCACGCGCTTGTCGCTGATTCCGTTGACGCGAAGGCCGTAGGCGACATTGTCGAAAATCGATTTGGGAAACGGATTGGACTTCTGAAAGACCATCCCGACCCGCGTGCGCACGGCAGAGATATCGCGGACCTTGTAAATGTCCGAGCCGTCGAGCAGAATCGTTCCTTCCAGGCGGGTTCCCGGAATAGTTTCATTCATCCGGTTGAGGGTGCGAAGGAAAGTCGATTTACCGCAGCCGGACGGGCCGATCAGGGCCGTCACCTGCTTCTCCAGGATGTCCAGTGACACTCCAAAGAGGGCCTGATGCCGGCCATAAAAGAAATTGAGGTTGGTGGTCGTCATCTTGGCCCGCGCCTGTGCCGGCACAGGAGAGCCCTGGGGCACAAGCGGTTTCTCCAAACGCTCGGCTTCGACTCGAATGTTCACTTCGTCATTGCTCACTGCCACGCCTCACCTCGGCTAAAGCCCTTGTCGCGCATCGGCCTGAAGTCTCTTTGAAATAACACCAAAGAGTAGACTCGGGAAGTTAACCATCTGTTACCATCATGTTAGGAATGTGTGTTGCAATAAGCTATTACCCGGCAGGGAATTAATCAAGTTCGGGGGCGGCAATTCCGCCCCCGGGCGACAAGTCACTCAGACGGTGCGACCCCGGCTTTGGTGACAATTATTCATATTCAAACGTGACATCCTGATTAAAGGGCATATTGGAACTGGAAGGTCAGTTTGTTGGCTTTGACGCTGTGAGTTGACTCCGAAAATGGGGAGCTGCCCTTCATCAGCTGGGGAATGTCGTATTCCAGCGAGAGGCGGCTGTTGGCGTCAAAGGCATACCAGGCCACAAAGCCATAGGTGCCAACAGGAGCGAACTTTCCAGCGCCCCGGTCGGATGTGGTATCATTGGTATTAGGATCCCAGAAATCATAGCGGATGGCGGCGGCAAATTGCTTCCCAAGAGCCTGCGAGAGCCGGACATACCAGCCCTGCTCGGTCAGATTTTTGTCGCGGGCGCCGTAGAATTCTCCTTTTACGATTGTCGATCCCAGATCCGGAATCAGCTTCAGCTCGAGCTGGGCGTCCATGCCGGCTCGGTTCTTCTCATACTCGACTCCCGAGGTGGCCGCTTTGGCGGCGGTCGTTTTGACTTCGCCGGAGTCCGGCACGCCGTTGCCGTTGGCGTCGGTCCAGGTAGTGACTTCCGCCGCGGCCGGCGAACCGGGAACGAACGTATGACCGAAGTAGGTGGAAAAACCGACATTGAGCTTGCCGAGATTGGCTTTGATACGCCCGACGAAGTCCTTGTTCTTGGTCGGATCAAACCAGGTGAAAGTATTGTCCTGGATCCCATATCCCTGCAAGAGTCCCATATTGATCTGGATATACTTGGGCGCGTTGTACGTCAGGTTGACACCACGATCCCGCTCACCGTTGAAGAGCTTCCCTTCCGCGAACGACCGTTCGACAAAATCATTCTTGGGGTCCGCTTCTTCGATTTCGTAGCCAAACGGGATATTGAACTGGCCGGCCGTCAGCGTGAATTTCTGCTTGCCGAATTTGTGGTAGAGGTCCATGAAGGCGTCCTTGACCACAAACGTGTTCTTGGCGCCGTCAAACTGGAAGACGTAATCGCTGGAGGTCGACGGCTGGTAGGTGAATTTCACCCGGCCGCGACGGACATAGAAATTGTTGTCGTTGGGGTTGGGGGTTCCGGTAACAAAATTTGAGCCGGCCGATTTCGACGTGTCTTCGTACTCGTACCTGAACTGGACGAATCCGGTGAGTTTGACATTCTTAAGGATCTTGATGTCATGCTTCACGGTGTCGAGCGCGGCTTTGACCTCCTTGGGTGTAAGCGTGGTGTCCTGGCTGCTGCTTTGAGCCATTACCCGGCCTGCGCCTAGAGCCAGTGCCAGGCAAAATCCGAGAGCGATTCTCGTTTTCATCTTCCCTTAGTTACTCCATTCTGTGCGACTGACGAAGCCGCGGTTATGTTCGATGTCGGTTAACGAGTCACGTTCGATCTGCGAACCCAAATCTGCGGCGCGGCCAAGAACCGACCGCAGACTACACGTTCTATAACGTTACGGGCAGTGGTAAGAGTGCTGGGAGACGATTAAGAATCGGTTAGAAGCCGGATATGTTTTGATTAATAGAGTTATGATGCGATGAGCCGGAAGTATTGTCCGAAGCCGATGGCGGCACGGCCGGAAGATGCAGGGCAAAAGTGCTTCCGCGGCCGACAGCGCTTTCCACACTGACGCGGCCGCCATGGGCGAGAGCGATGTGTTTGACGATGGCGAGTCCCAGCCCGGTGCCGCCGAGCGAACGGCTGCGAGCCTTGTCCACCCGATAGAAACGTTCCCAGACGCGGGGGAGATGCTCTTTGTCGATACCGCAGCCATGATCGCTGACCGAGACCGAGACTTCACCGCCGGATTCGGCAATCCGAATTTCAATCACGGTCCCCGGTTCCGAATACTTGATGGCATTATCCAGAAGATTGATAACCGCCTGTTCGAGCAGAACGGAGTTTTTCCGAATCAGAGCGGTAACTTCTCCCGCCACTTCGATCCGTACCGGTTTTTCGGCGGCTTTTGAACCGCAGGCCTGGACGGCCGATTTCACCACCTCCGCGATTGACCCGGGCTCAAGAGGGATCTCGGATTTTTCAGCTTCCAATTCAATTCGCGACAGCGCCAGGAGATCTTCGATGATCGCGTTAAGGCGGTCGACGTGCCGGGCTATGATGCTGAGGAATCGTTCGGCGTCGGCGGGGTTCCGAATCGCTCCGTCCTGAAGCGTTTCAACAAAGCCCTTAATCGATGTTATGGGGGTCTTGAGCTCGTGTGAGACATTAGCTACAAAATCCCGCCGCACTGATTCGAGTTTCTTGAGCTGCGTGATATCGTGAAGGACCAGGAGCGCTCCGAGCGTGTCTCCCTGGGCGTCCTGAATGATTGATCCGATCGCCTGGATGGTCTGCTCCCCATTTTCAGTGAGCGTCAGGTTTCCTTCCACGGCTTGATGGCTCGACAAGGTCAGCCGGATCAGCCGTTGCAGCTCGCTGTTTCGGACCACTTCCTGGATGGTTCGCCCCCGGGCTTCGTCCGGAGCAACTCCGAATAAAGTGCACGCGGTGCGGTTGAGATTAATTACTCGTTCTTCGGTGTCAATCGCCAGGACTCCTTCGACCATGCTGGTCAATATGGCATCCTGCTCATTGCGCTGGCGGGTGATAGTCTTGATCCGCTCGTCGAGTTGTTCCGCCATCTGGTTCATGGCGTCCCCCAGTGCGGCAAATTCTTCGGTATCCGAAGCGGATGCCCGGCTTCCGAGTTCCCCTCGTGCAAATCGCTCGGCGGCGGCACGAAGCTCCCGGATCGGTCGGCCAATCCGCCGCGAAATCGTTATCCCGATGATCAATGTCAGCAAAACGATGAGGATACCGGCGAACGCTATTCTCCACCGCAGTGCCGATAGGGACTGGTCAATCACGGACATCGGTACCTCAGTCCTCACAATTCCTTCCACAACGGCACCGCTTTGAATCGGCACAGCTACGAAGAAAGCTTCCTGCCCCAATTCGGAGTCGAAACGAACGTCACTTCCTGCCTGGCCGTCACGAGCCGCTAGCAGCTCGCGCTGATTCCCATCGAATTCGGAGGTTTTACTCTCACGTTTGGAATCGGCTAACCGCTGACCCGATGGGAGGAAAATAACAACACGAGCCGAGACTTGGTTGCTCAATTCGTTCACCATTGAGATCATAGCTGAGCTGTCGGCAGGGCTCAAGTGTCCGCGAAATTGCTCGGCAATCAAGCGGCTGCGGACCAATAAATCGGTCCGGAGTTCTGTGAGATAGAATTGGCGGATGGAATGAGAAGCGTACCAGGCTAAAGCCAGAAGGGACGCCACGACGATCAGAGGATAGTATGTCAGCAACCCGCGCAATACGCTCTTGCGCTTCATGTTATTCCTTGAATCGGTACCCGACTCCGCGCACCGTTTCGATATATTTTCCGAATGGCCCCAGCTTTCTTCTCAATCCGACGATTTGTACGTCGACTGACCGGTCGGTTACCAGAACATCATCCCCGCGGATATCGTTCACGATTTGGTACCGGGTAAACACCCATCCCGGGCGGCGCGCCAGAAGTTGTAGGATCTTGAACTCGGTAAAAGTCAATTCTACCAGCTTCCCTTTGGCGAGCACTTCGTGCCTACCGGGGTGAATCGTCAGTTCGTGAATACTGACCGCGGCATCCTCCGAAGCGGCCGGTTTCGCCTTGCGGCGGAGGATCGTCCGGATTCGTGCCACCAGCACTTTCGGACTGAACGGTTTGGTGATGTAATCCTCGGCGCCCAGCTCAAGACCGGTCACGACATCTGATTCCTCTCCCTTGGCCGTCAGCATGACTATGGGAATGTGCTGGGTCTTGGGATCAGCCTTGATGAGCTTGCAGATTTCCAGACCATCGATTCCCGGCAGCATCAGGTCCAGGACCACCAGGTTGGGAAGCTTGGCCTTGGCAGTGCGCAGTCCTTCCTCGCCGGAGGCGACACAAGTGGTCTGGTACCCCTCTTTGGTCAAGTTGTAATTGACCAACTCCTGGATATCTTCGTCATCTTCGATAACAAGTACACTCTCTCTGGCCATTGGTCTCCTTGGTTAACGTACGGTTAGGGCGCGTCTATTCGTATAACCAATACAAACGAGTGTCTGGTTGTTCATTTCCTGTTAGCTCTACATAAGACTTTAGTGTGCTTGATAACCCGTAGAGTCCATATTAGTCCGTCTCAACCGGCCCAATATAGCATGAGAGAATCGGTGAATACAAGGGTTCAACCTCTTGGGAACGGGATACTTGGCGATCGGTCGAGGGGTGCGGTTGCCAAGGGTTCGGATAACCAGGTCATTGTGCAGCGCGCGATTCAGACGAGTCCCTTAGCGTGGCGTCGGGGAAATGGGTTGCCGCCTGCAATGGCGGCGGGTGTTCGACCTGACCTAGAAGGAAAGTAATTTGGGTGACGAGGCGGCCGGAGACTTCAAAAGGGTAATTTCTCGTTGACAGTCAAGCACTTCTGCGACATTTTTAGCGCCAGCCCTCAAGGCTGGGACCCTGTCCGAACGACAGCTTCAGGCGGCGAGAAAATCGGTGCCCCAAGGCCAAGTTCGTTCATGGCGGCAGAGCGCAAATTGATAATCAGTCCCGGAACGCAATTGTGAGGAAAGATCGATGAAGAAATTCGGCTGGCTATTGGTCGTTCTTGGTGTATCGCTCCTGGTTGGGTGTGGGCAGCAAAGCGGAAAACTGGTCAAGGTCGCACTTGTCTGTCCCCTGACGGGAGATGATGCCGCCCATGGCCAGGGAATGAAGCGCGGGTTCACGCTTGCTATCGAGGAAGCCAATGCCTCCAAGAAGCTGGGAGAGACGAAAATCGAAATGGTGGCCTTTGACGACCGCTCTGACCCCAAAGAAGCCGTGACCATTGCCAGCCAGATTATCTCCGACCCGCAGATCATCGGGATTATCGGTCATCTTAACAGCGGCTGTTCGATTCCGGCGAGCCCCATTTACGCCAAGCGGAATCTGGTCATGATCACACCCGCTTCCACCAATCCCAAACTGACCCAGCAGGGATTCAAGTCGGTCTTTCGGATTTGCGGCACCGATGACGTCCAGGGAAGTTTTTGCGCTCATTACGCGTTCGATACCCTCAGTGTGGCCAAAGTGGCGATCATCCACGACAAGACGGCTTACGGTCAGGGGCTGGCTGAAGAATTTCAGAGCGCCTACCTCAAAGACGGCGGCACGGTTATCAGTTTTGACGGGATCGACCGGGGGGACAAGGATTTCAAGGCGTTGCTGACGCGCATCAAACAGGAGGAGCCCAAGCTGGTCTTTTTCGGCGGACTGTACGCCGAGGGGGGGCTGATCTCCAAACAAATGAAAGAGCTTGGGCTGACGGTTCCGCTCATGGGAGGGGACGGAATTCTCACCAATGAATTTCCCAGAATCGGCGGGTCTTCCACTGAGGGGGATTTTGCCACGATGGTCGGTTATCCGCCCCAAAAACTCCCCGATGCCAAGGGATTTCTGGAGCGCTACAAAGTCCGGTATCCGACCGAAGACGTGCAGCCCTACGATCCGTTAACGTACGAAGCCGCGATGCTTTTGCTTACAGCGTACGCTGATTGCGGCCAGGACAAAGACAAGCTGGTAGCGACCGTCGCCGGCATTACTTACAAAGGGATTTTGGGAACCACGTCATTCTCGGATAACGGCGACAGCAAAAACAAGCTGGTCAGCATGAATCGCGTGGTCAACGGCCGCTTTGAATATTACGAGCACGGCAAATAACCCGCGCCCATGTTCATACAACAGATCATTAACGGCGTTACGCTGGGCAGTATCTACGCGCTGTTTGCGCTCGGGTACACCATGGTGTACGGCGTGCTCTTGATGATCAACTTTGCCCACTCGGAAATCTTCATGGTCGGGGCGTATATCGGGTTTTTCGTCCTGGCCTTTCTTCCGGCTCTCATCCCGCCCATCACCCCGGTCTATCTGGTCATAGTCTTTCTGATTGCTTTGGCCGGTACCGGGATTCTGGCGGTGGCCGTTGAGCGGTTTGCTTATCGTCCCCTGAGGCGGGCCCCGCGCCTGGCGCCCCTGATCAGCGCAATCGGTGTCAGCATCTTCCTACAAAACTTTGTCATGTTGACCGCCAGCGCCGAATCGCGGCCGTATCCGGAGACCTTTGCGGTTACCCAAATTGAATTCTCGGGGATTCGGCTCAACACGCTCCAGATCTTGATATTTGGGATGGCGGTTCTCCTGATGGTGGTGCTGCAGCTGTTCATCACCCGGACCAAACTCGGCAAGGCGATGCGGGCAGTCTCGCAGAACCACATCGTGTCCCAGCTCATGGGGATCAACACCAACACGATTATCGCGATCACGTTCTTCATTGGGGGCGGTCTCGGCGGTGTGGCCGGAGTGCTCAATGGCCTCTACTATGGTTCAATCAAATACAACATGGGATTTCTGCCGGGCATCAAAGCCTTCACGGCCGCCGTTCTGGGGGGAATCGGGAATGTCAAAGGGGCGATGGCGGGCGGATTTATCCTGGGAATTCTTGAAGCTCTTTCGGCCGGATATATTTCCTCGGAATACAAGGACGTCATCGCCTTTGTCGTTTTGATCCTGGTGCTTCTATTCCGGCCGACCGGCCTGTTCGGCGAAGAGGTCACTGAGAAGATATGATTTCTCGCTCACGGCAAATTCTCCTGCTGGCGCTGGTTGTTGCCGTGATCGCCCTGCCGATAGTCATGCAGGGAATGGGGAACTACTACGTGATTCATGTCGCCGCCCTGGTCGGGATTTACTGCATTCTCAATCTTGGGCTGAATATCACAATCGGGTTCACCGGTCTGCTCGACCTGGGATTCATGGCGTTTTATGCCATCGGCGCTTACACGGCCGCGCTTTTGAGCATCGCCGGGATGTCGTTCTGGCTCATTCTGCCGATCGCCGCGATCGCCGGAGGACTTGTTCGTCTCGCCATCGGCGCTCCGGTGCTGAGGCTGCGCGGAGATTACCTCGCGATCGTCACGCTGGCATTCGGCGAGATCACGCGTCTCGTGGCGAATAATCTCGATTCCGTAACGAACGGTCCCAAGGGGCTCCCGCGGGTGGGGGAGCGGATCGGCAACATCAATTTCTTTGGCCTCGTCTTTTCGGAGGACATACATTTCTACTATCTCATTTTCTTCTTCGTAGCGGTTTCAATTCTGATTTCCTACCGGCTGGAGCACTCGCGTATCGGCAGGGCTCTGGTGGCTATCCGTGAAGATGAGCTCGCGGCCGAACTGACCGGCATCAATGTCGCTCGGACAAAAGCGACGGCCTTTGCTCTAAGCGGCATGTTTGGAGCCTTGGCCGGAGCTATTTACACCCATTGGATCGGATTTATTACCCCCGAGATGTTCACGTTCTGGGAATCGGTACTTCTGGTTTCCATGATCGTAGTAGGTGGAATGGGAAATATCTCCGGCGTGTTATTGGGAACAGTGCTATTGGTCGGCGTGCCTGAACTCCTTCGCTCAACTCTAGGCACAAAATTCGTCGATTATCGCATGCTGCTATTTGGAGTCACGATGATCCTGGTGATCATTTTCAGGCCGCAGGGACTGCTGCCATCGCGCCGCCGGTCGCTGGAATTGGGAGCAGACAAATAGGAACTGCCATGGTCTTGACAGCGAGTGACATCTCCAAACATTTCGGCGGCCTTAAGGCGCTGGCCAATTTGTCGGTGTCCGTGGAGCCGAACCAGGTTATCGGGCTGATCGGTCCGAATGGTGCAGGGAAATCGACCTTCTTCAATGTTGTCACGGGAGTGTATCCTCCGGACACGGGAGACATCAACTTCAACGGCACGCTGATCAATGGCCTGGTCTCACACCGGATTGTCGAGCTGGGAATTGCGCGAACGTTTCAGAACCTTCGCCTGTTTAGCGCCATGACTGCTTTGGAGAATGTGATGGTGGCGCGTCATTGTCGAAGCCGGGCTGATGTCGGCGCCGCACTGATGAGAACCAAGAGTTTCAGGCGCGAGGAGAAGGGGACGGTCGACCGGGCGCGGGAGATTTTGGATTTTGTCGGTTTGATTAAATTCGGTAATGAGCTGGCCTCAAACTTGCCCTATGGCTATCAGCGCCGTCTGGAGATTGCGCGTGCCATGGCGACCGAGCCGAAATTGCTGCTCCTGGACGAACCGACCGCGGGCATGAACCCCAAAGAATGCGGCGAACTGGTCGAACTCGTGAACAAGATTCGCTCGCGCAATATCTCGGTCATAATTATAGAACATCGAATGCATGTCGTGATGTCCCTGTCCGATCGGATTGTAGTGCTTGACTACGGCGAAAAGATCGCCGAAGGCCGGCCCGAAGAAGTGCAGAAAGATCCCAAAGTGATCGAAGCGTATCTGGGGGCCGGGTGATGCTTTTAGAAGTCGATAATATCGCGATCTCGTATGAGAAGATCGAAGCTTTAAGAGGAGTTTCCCTCGCCATGGAAGCCGGCGAGATAGTGGCGATCATCGGCGCCAACGGCGCTGGGAAAACTACTCTGATCAACACCATCTCCGGAGTACTGAAACCGCACCAGGGTCAAATTCGATTCAAGGGGCAGACCATCAGCGCGCTGCCGGCCTATCAGGTCACTCGTCGAAGAATCATCCAGGTGCCGGAGGGGCGCAAAGTATTCAACAAGCTGACGGTCCTGGAAAATCTCGAGATGGGAGCGTTCGCTATTTCTGACAAGAATTGGATTTCGGACAATATCGAGAAGATGCAGGCTCTGTTTCCGATCCTGAAGGACCGTCGCCATCAGCCGGCCGGGACGTTGAGCGGAGGGGAGCAGCAGATGCTTGCGATCGCCCGGGGACTTATGGGGAATCCGGAACTGCTTATGTTTGATGAACCTTCGATGGGGCTCGCGCCGGTGGTTGTGGAGCGGGTCTTTCAGACCATAAAAGAGATCAATCAGAGTGGGATTACCTGCCTGCTGGTCGAACAGAATGCCCGCAAATCGCTTCAGATCGCGCATCGAGCCTATGTTCTTGAGACCGGCAAGATCGTCTTGAGCGACAGTTCGGAAAATTTGCTTCAAAATGAGCAGGTGAAACAGGCTTATCTCGGGGCCTGATAGATTCCCGGCTTCGACCCCGGCCGCATTGTCGTACTCCTCGATTCACGTTTCCAATAGACCCAAATAGAAAAGAGGGAAAGCTTGTGGCTTTCCCTCTTATTCGAATGGGCTATATCAGTGATAGTAACTGATGTCGATCACCAACCGCCGCGACGTCCGCCGCCGCCGCCGCCACCCATGCGCGGGCCACCACGGCGATCACCGCCACGGTCTCCGCCGCCGGTGCGGGCCGGCTTAGGATTGGCTTCGTTCACGTTCAGATTGCGGCCCATGAATTCTTTGCCGTTCAAGGCGCCGATAGCCGCAGTGGCCTCGTCCTTGTTAGGCATTTCCACGAAGCCGAACCCTCTCGGGTTGCCGGTGAACTTGTCCTTAATGATGGCGACAGAAGAAACCTGCCCGTACTCTTCAAAGACCTGACGCAAAGCGTTTTCATTGGCGTCGCGCGACAGGTTTCCGACGAAGATGTTCATACGAATCTCCTAATAAATGGTGTTGAGGCGGGAAGCGCACATGCTTCTCACCCTTTTATCTTAATCAATTCTATTTTGCTTGAATGAATTCGGCGAATGATTCCGGAACTAAATGTTGCTTTGACTAGCTCGTTCGGACCTTGGTTGAGATTCGATTCAACTGGGTGCCTTTTACTTAACGGCTTAATATACAATCGGTATATCGGCAATTCAAATCTTTTTTTGACTATTTTGGCCGGTTCCGAGTGCGGCTGGGCAGGCGGCCCAAGAACTTGCGCCGGCCAATTTTGACCTATTTTACCATAATTGGCCGGATCACCTCGGCAGCCCGGGCAGACCGTACGTCGCCCGGCTGTTCAGGTCGGACTGGACGATAAACCAAACCGCCGGACAAAACACGATCCACAGGACGAACAACAGCCAGCGGTTCATTTTCCCCATCGTCATCCGCTCGTAGAGACCGGTATAGAAATACCAGGAAAAGATCTGCCCGAAGGGGATGAACAGCAAAACCGTCCATAAGGCCGGGTTGGCCGTTTCATCTTTGTCGATATAGGCCAGCTCGCATGCGGTTTGATAGAACCAGTAGATCGAGTAGATCCCCAAGGTGATAATCATCAGCCCGACCTGGGCCCACATGCTTCGATACTTGACGCCCATTACCATACGATCTTACTCCCAGCTTAGAGAACTCGGGGTCCTCGGTTATCTCTTTCATACGAAATCGCGGCGGATTGGGTGCATAAATTGCCGCTCTGCTCTCAGCGCCCTCGGCGGGCCGCCGTGGCGGCGATCCGTTCAAGAAGGTTCTTGAACCGCGCGTGAGTAATGCTTCTGCTCACAAACCGCCGCTCCTGGTTCCCCCCTTTTGTTCTTATTAAGTCTGCCAGAGCTGACTTTTCGGTCTTCGTCCAGCCGCTAATCTCCGGCGCGGCCGCCAGCAAGGGGGCCATCCGTACCAGGGCCTTCTTCTCATTCTCATTCCATCTTGAACTGGAGCTGATACCAAGCCACCGGGAGACCCGCTTGACTGCCTCAGATTCGGCCAGTCGGCGATTTCCGCCAAACTCCTGGCCGACCAGGTCCGTGACTGCAAACCCCAGATTGACCAGCGATAATTCCCGGAAAGTCGCCCGCTGCGGACTTGAGATATCAAGAAAGACGTCGCTTTTCGACAGCCTCTTCAACTTAGCCACCGTAGATCGGTACCCCGGATGAGCCGCCAAGTAGAGGGCTTCCTTTTCAGCCAGCGCGCGAATGGCCGGTTTAACCGGGCGAAACCCGAGCTTGTAGTAGAACCAGAAGGCGCCCGATTGAATTGGTTCGTCGTCGCCATCGCCCACCTGCCGGCTCCGAACCAACAGAATGGTCGATCCGAAATAATGATGAAAGAGTTTGAAGAACTGCTCGATGACAAACGAGGATTCTCCGGTCCGAAAAGCCGGGAAAATATTGATGGCGATCTCTACCCGCTCAAAGAGGCAGGCTCCGACACCGTAGCCGATAGTGATTCCATTTCGAATCAGCATGGCCCCAAAATTAGCCTCCAGCGGAAGGCGGAACTCCGGCCAGGCCCCGAACAAATATATCTGGACACCTCGACCCGGATCCGCCCGGTAAACTTCAGCCGGATTTGCCCCCGTAATGGGATAGAGCTCGCGATATCGCACCGCCAGAACTTCGTTTATGACCCTGACATATTTCGCGCCCTCTCTGGTCGAGAGCAGCTTCAGCGCCGGCGGTTTGGAAAGAATTTCTTTCCGGAGATCAGGCGTTCGGGGACGGATTGGCTCCTCCTGGAAAAAAGTTCTCGGTTGCGAGACCCTGGCCAGGGTCCTTGAAGCCTGGGATCGACCGAGGCTCCAGCGAGCCACGACGGAGGCACTGTCATACAGATGTCGCTGGACTTCCGGCGTCAGACCGGACCTTTCCAACAGCGTTAACAGCGCCTCGAGGTCTGTTCGCATTTTTGATCCGCGCGCCCGGTGCAGCCATTCCCGCGTGGTCAAATCGGCCGCGTTATCCAGCGTGTCGTTCTCCTGGAACGAAATAAGCAGCGGGAGGAAGGCGCTAATGGCGCCAGATTCGTCTTCATCGGACTCGGCCCAATCGAGCTCCAGATTGTGGCCGTACCAGGAGTGCAGTAACCTCGCGAGATCATAACTAAAGAGGTGGCTGACCTCAGTGTCGACGAGTCCGGAGTTCAACAGCAAGGCGACTTCGTCTTCGCTTCCTGACTGTTTGATCCGCCGGACGCGCCGAGGCATCTGCCGCAGTTCGTCCCGGCAGATTTGGCGAAGTCGGTCGTTTTCGGGATAGGCGCACAGGAACAGCAGCAGGTCGTGGTAGGCAATCAGATCTGAAGCGGAGCGAATAGGCAGCCGCCGCAGAGCGCGCAGGGCGCGGAATTTCTCGGCGGAGGACTTCTTCGAGAACTCAATCTTCTGCGCGTTAAGCTGATTTAAGAGGATGCGCACTAGGTTACGATCGCTTCGCATGCCGATGGAGCTCTCTTTGGGGTGAATTCGCCACCCGTTCAATGGCCATGTTCCGATGGTAACTCCGCATGGCCTGAAGCGGCAACAGAAATTTATCTCAGGGAAGGGGTACCGCGGTGACCGGGTCGCCAGACTACATGATGATCACGAGCTTGCCGATTTGAACTTTGCCGTTCGAGTCTTCGACCGTCCAATAATAGATGCCTGATACAACCGCCTGGGTGTTTCGACTGATCAGGTCCCACTTGTCGTGCCCGGACTTGGAGTCGGATTCCGGGACATTGTGATCGATCTGTCGCACCAGATCGCCATCGAGCGTGAGAATCCGGATAGTGCATTTGGGAGGGAGATTGACAAAATTGATGGCCCGCACTCGGTCATCGGCCTTGTCAAACTGGCCGTATCCTTCGTAACCTCTGGCCCGGTACTCCTGATCCACCCGATAGGGATTGGGGTAAATGTAAACCGGCGGCCGCTCACCAGCCAGCTGGTTGGCATCGGCGGCGGGGAAAGCCGAGACCGGGTTTAGGGTCTTGTTGGTTTCGAGCGGCAGGAGTCCCTGGTTCGGGGAGCCGAAGTCAAACGACGTGACATTGACGAAATATGGAACGGTCGGCAGCAAATTATCGATATCGCACTCGTATTCCCAATATTTGAGATACCCGTCATCAGTGAGGTCAGACGGCTGCGGATTTTGCGGGTCAACCGGTTTGGGGGCATCGGGATACCGCTTGAAGATCGGCGTGTTGACTCCGAATACCGAAGAATTCGCTTCGTGCGGAGCGAAATAGAAAATGGAATCGGGATAGATACCGCTTCGCCACGGATGATCGACCGGGAAAAGATTGGGGTTAAAGGTGGAATCGTTGCATGGATCAGGGTTCTTGCTGAAGCGGCATCGAAGCTGCTGGCGGGTGACCGGTGTCCCTTCGAGGACCCATGCCGGCGACGGCTTTCGGTTCTGGTCAAAGAAGAAGATGTCGTAATCCTCGCGATCATACGAGGCAATGAGGGAGAAGCTCCCCTCGCGTTCGTCCCGGCCCATGTAGACTCGATATCCCTCGAAATCGAGAATGTTTGAAAGGAAGTCCTTGGTGTTTTCGGCTCGGTAGCCGTTGAAGCGCACTTTCAGGCCGTCCAATTTGGGATACACCCATACTTTGGGAGGGGGCGGCGGCGAGGCTGCCCGCCAATCAGGCACGCCGTCTCCTTCGTAATAAATCGTGTCGGCGGCCGTTGTGGCCCAGTGACCGTTCTGGAACTGGGAATCGACCACGCACACATGATACTTGCCGGCATAGCCGTCACTGTCCGTATCCACACCCGGGTTATCGTAGATTTTGGCAGCCCAGGCGGCGTTCTTGGCCAGGCCGGCGAAATTCAAGCCGGCATAGTACTGCTGCGGGCTATAGCGCCAGCGGATATTGTAGAAGAAATTCGTGGGGTCGGTATGGAAGCTCTCGCCTCCGACAATGGCGAACGGCACGGTCACTTCGCTCCCAGGGTCAAGATCATACGGCCCTAGCGATAAGACCAGACTGTTGTCCCCGCCCCGGACCAGGCCGTACAGAACATCGTTTCCAGGAATTATCCAATTCGGATCCAACTGAGATCTCAGACCGACCATGGCTTGGTCGAGATCGATCTCGCCGTTGGACATCATGGCATACTTGTTTCGATCCCCGTACGGTGTACCCCCGCCGCCCCCCATGAAGCGGTAGTTCTTGCGAAGCTGCGGGCCGTAGTCATAGGTGGGGTTGTAGTTCGGAACCCACCAATTGTAGGACATGGTCTCTTCGGCCTTGGGGGGCGGAGAAATCGTACGCCGATAACGTTAGGCACTAGAAACGTGTTGTCATACAGAGACGGATCGCCGTCATTATCCGCCGCCCAGGCCACGCGCACAGTATCGTCATACAGACAGGGCTGATTTTCGTAGGTCGCCGGAGCCGATAGCAGGAATCCGGTCAAATCATCGATCCCCACTCCGACCGGTTTGGCGGTGCTTCCGCCGGGGGTCGGGTTGGTGAAAGTCGGCACGTACCGGCCGATATCGAAGTCCATGTAGAGACCGACGTATGCCTGTTTAATGGTCTTCTTCCCGACATTACTAACGCGCAAATTGAACAGCGTGAAATCGGACGCGTAGCCATACGACCAGCCGTAGGACGACTGAGTAATCTGAATCCCCAGGGGATGGTGCGGCAGGTTCGATATTTGGTCAAACGACGGATACGGATTGGTCAGGGTAACCGTGTCGGAGTATTCGCAGACGTAATCCTGTTCGCTGATCGCGCCCTGATATTGGGGGGACAGCGGGTCGGTGGTAGATCGCTTTATGATATTCCCCAACGGGAAGGGATCGGGATTGAACTCACGAAAGTGGTTGTTAAAGTCGGCTCCACAGGAGACGAGCGTATCAGTTCCGACAATTCCGCCGACCCAGATGCCGCCCTTATACAGGTAAACCAGATTTGAGCCTTTTGGGAACTGACAGGAAGGAATATTGGAGCCGGTGAAACAGTCGACCGAGGGTTGTTCGTCACCGACTCCTATGCGACCAAAATTGGTGATAGGAAACGACATATTCCCGATGTTGTGGGCGGCCATACAGTAGCCGGGAAACGCCGAGCTGGCAACACTGCCTCTGTCCGGTTTGGAGGGACCTTTTCCGGGGGCCGGCTGCTGTGCCAGCAAACTCGGGGAATCTACCAGGTCGACTGCAAGGAACGAAACCAGCAGGAGGGCCAAATAAGCGGATATATTCTTCATGCTACCAAGTTGTCAGACTTCCACGTCACATCGGCCCGTAGTATATGCCGCCTGGGGGATTATTTCAAGAGGGAACTGGACCAAGTTGGGATTCGATACCAGAGGCACCGACCAGCGCCACTCCTTGTGATACAATTCACGTCCCGATTGGTCGCGGTTCTGTTCAGCCGTTGAACAGGCGGTCCAGTGCCGGCCTGTTCGGCGATGAGGCCCGAATCGGTAGCGTCCCCTGATGGGAAGGACGAAGTTCGGCGAATTGGAACCCTGGGGCTCAGACTTTTCGATTTCTCCCCGATAATACAAAAAAAGGGACCCGAAAGGGGGGCACAGTGTTGAGACTTTTGGCTGTGTTACGTTAGACGCTCGCCTTGCGCCTGGCAAAGCGTCAGCGGGACGACACAGGATCAGGTGCGAAAGAGATGCAGAGAACGATTTGGTTCTTCTTGGCAGGGTGTCTTCTGATCGGAAGCTCGGCTTACGCGGGCGCCGAGGAAGATTCCTATAAATCAGAATTCATCATCAAGCTTTTCAGTTACGTGGAATGGCCCGCCGGAGTTGCCTCCGACAGTGCCGCGATTATAGGGGTGGTTGGCAAATCGACCGTGCTCGATCAACTCAAAGCCCAGGCGGCCCAGCGGACTTCCGACGGCAAGAAGACCGTCGTCAAAGAGCTGGCGCTAGATGATGATTTCTCAGGTTGCCGAATTCTTTTCTTCCAGACGCAAGATAAAGCCGAATTGGCCAAGATCCTCAAGAAGGCCGGAAGCAAGCCCATCCTGACCGTGGGGGACAGCCCGGGCTTTGCGGGATTCGGCGTGATGGTGAATTTTTACACCGAAGTTGAAGACGGCAAATCGAAAGTGAAATTCGAGGTAAATACCGTTGCCGTGGGTGATGCCAAGTTGAAGATGAGCTCGAGCCTTCTCAAGCTTGCTCGCGTGATATAATCCTCCGTTGTCCGATTGAACCAAAACCTGCCGGATGGCACCAGGAGAGGGTAAACATGCTTCGCTTCCGTGACTTTCCGATCAAGATGAAGATGGCGGTGACGATTGTGTTCACCACCTTCGGGGCTTTGGGGGTAGCTTGCGGCATTTTCGTTATTAAGGATCGCGCTTCGACCAAGGACGGCATGGCCAGCCACCTGACGATTTTGACGCAAATGCTGGCGACCAACTGCGCCAGTGCGGTCAGTTTCGATGACAACAAGGCGGCCACCGAGGCCTTGGCGACCCTGCATGTCGACTCGCACATCATCTCCGCCGTGATCGTCAAGTCCGATGGCCGGAATTTCGCCACTTACAACCCGCGCGGCGTCTTTGTTACCGCTGACGGCGCCACCCAGAACTCCGCTACGTTTACGGATGACAATCTGATCGTCGCCCGTGATATCGTCGCCGAAGGGAAAACGGTCGGAACACTCATCGTGCGCTCCGATCTGGCGATCCTCAGCGATCGCCTGCAGTGGTTTGCCGGCACCGCCGGACTGACCATCCTGGTTACTCTGGTTCTTTCCTGGCTGATTGCGCTATTCCTGCAGAAGATCATTTCTAAACCTCTGGTCGCTTTGGCCTCGGCTGCGGATGCTATCGCTGTCGGTGATATTGACCAGAAGACTGAGCACGTGTCCAAAGACGAAATCGGCCAGTTGTATGATTCGTTCCGGCGTCTGACTCAGTACATCAGAGAGCTGGCCAGTGCCGCGGAGCGGGTCGCGCGCAACGACTTGACTGTCGAGATCGTCCCCAAGTCCCCCAAGGATATTTTGTCGAGCGCTTTCAAAACGATGGTCTTTAATCTGCGCGGCATTCTCTTCCAGTTGCGCGAGCAGTCCCAGACCATGGTGGCGGCCGCGACCGAAATTACCGCCGCCGCGGAGCAGATGTCGAAAGGGGCACGCGAACAGGCCAACCGGATTACTGATGTTTCTTCGGCCATGGAAGAAATCAGCGCCACCGTGCTGGAGTCAGCCAGCAACGCCAGTTCCGCCAGCGATGTTTCGAAAGATGCCTCCTCCACTGCCACCAATGGTGGCCAACTGGTGACTCAGACCATTCAGGAGATGGAGAAGATCGAGCGCGAAGTAAGGCAGTCAGCCGAGACGATCGGCAAGCTGGCGAAATCCTCCGAACAGATCGGCCACATCGTGGGCGTCATTAATGACATTGCCGACCAGACCAATCTCCTGGCGCTGAATGCCGCGATCGAGGCGGCCCGCGCGGGAGAGGCTGGTCGCGGGTTTGCGGTGGTGGCCGATGAGGTGCGGAAACTGGCCGACCGAACCGCCAAAGCCACCAGCGAAATCGCCCAGATGGTCAAAGGAATTCAGGAAGAGACCGGTCTGGCCGTGCGTTCGATGAATTCAGGCATTGACCAGGTTCACAAGGGTCGGGAACTGGCCGACAAAGCCGGCAGCAGCCTGAATGAAATTCTTACCACCACCCAGCGGGTGGCGAGCATAATCCACCAGATCGCTCTCGCCACGGAGCAGCAGTCGACTGCCACTGAGGAAGTCTCCAAGAGCGTGGAGCATATCTCCGTCGTGACCAGGGAGACCGCCACCGGCGCCGAGGAATCCGCCCGGACCGCCGAGCAGTTGAACCATCAGGCGGAAGCCCTGGAGCGGATGGTCAGCCAGTTCAAGGTGCAGGTATAGGCTGCGGTCAGACTGTTGCTTTCTTGCGGTCCGGCTTGGTGTAATGGGGGCTGTTGTAGAATTCGCATTTCAGGCAATTGGCCAGCTTGGTGGCAAAAGTCCCTTGGACGACGCCGCCGCACAGGGTGCCGGCCGTTCGAGCGCAGTCGGTTCCGTGATCGGGATACGCCGGACAGACGCCCAGTTCGGCCGCTTTGGCTCCCCCTTTTTCTCGACCGCATTTTTTGAATTCCCAGCAATTCATGTGTAATCCTCCCTCGTTTTGATGCTTGCGATGAGTTCTTTGTGATTTTGCCCTCTTTAGCCTGTGTCGGATCGGCTTTTGGACTTTTGATGTCTCCGATCCGGGATTTGGTTTGATTTGCCTCGATCTGCTCATATGCTGCACAGCAGCGCTTCGCGCTCTGTTTTTCTTCTTAGGTCACAATCTCCACCATGTGATTGACATGGCCGGCTTTTCCCGCGATTGTACTGTACAAATGTGCAGGTATAGTCGAAAATCAAATTATGCGTCCAACTATAGATCAAGCCCAGGCTCGCCGCTCGTCAATGGCCGGACAACTTGTTGGGAATCTCGCCCGGCAATACCCTGACCTGACGATTCCCTCGGCGGAGACACCCCGGCTGGTTTTCCCCAGCGGCGTGACGGAACTTGATTCGTTGTTTGGGCATCGCGGGATTCCGTATGGTCAGTTGATCGAATTGACCGGCTCGGAATCATCGGGGAAGACGCGGCTGGTGCATACCATGCTGGCCGCTTTCACCCAACAGGGGCGCGCCCTCTGGTTTGATCCGCACGGCGTGTTTTGTCCCGAGGCGGCTCTGTCGGCCGGAATTGATCTTCGCGCCCTGCTCTGTATTTCCGCCGGCTCGACCGAGCAAGGTCTCCGGGGAGCGGAACTTCTTTTGGAGCAGCGCGCCGGTCTTTTTGTCGTGCTCGATCTCAGCCGGGAAAAACAGGTTTTGCCGATTCCCCTGCTGCACCGGCTTCGCTTAAAAACTCTCCAGGCCAGAGGGTTGACGATTTTTCTGACCGAGAGTCAGGCCGACGGACGTTCCATTATTCCGGCCAGCATGACCTCACTCAGGCTGCTCGTGGAGCGGAAGACCGGCAGGACCTATCGCATTTCCGTAATCAAAAGCCGGATCTGCAAAGAAGGGGAAGAACTTCAGGTTCTGCTATGATTGTCAATCGGGTCGCCTGTGTCATGATGCCCGGTTTTCTTCTCGGGCTGTACACCCGGTCTGTTCCGGAATATGACGGCAAGCCGCTGGCGCTGGCGGAGAGTGAAGCCGAGACAGCTCTGATTGTGGCCGTAAATGATCGCGCCGCTATAGAAGGAATCACTCCCCAGATGACGGTGGCGCAGGCGCGGGCATTGTGCCGCAACCTGCTTATCATACCGCGCCAGATCGAGCGGGAAATGCTCGAATCGAATTCAATTTATAAAGTGCTCCAGAAGATTTCTCCCTATGTCGAAGAACAGGCCTCCGGCGTGTTCTATCTGGATATTTCCGGGTTCGGCCTGCTGTATCGCACCGAAGAAGATCTGGCCCGGACGATTTTAACCGCGGTGGCGCCCTCGCGCTATCCGGCGCAGCTCGGGCTCGGCGCGAATCGATTCGTGGCTTTTACGGCCGCCTGCCGGGCCGACGCGGAAGCTTCTCTCATTATTCCTTCCGGCAAGGAAAAGCAATTTCTGTCGCCGCTCTCGGTGAATTATCTGCCGCTCTCCGAGGAAAGCAGGAGCATTCTCGAAGACCTGGGGATCAGGCGGATCGGCCAACTGGCCTCGATCTCGACCCATGATTTGACCAGCCGGCTGGGCCCGGAGGGAATTGTTCTGGCGCGGCTGGTGCGGGGAGAAGAGGACTCGGTCTTTGTCTCGGGTGTTTCGGAGGATCAGTTCAGCGACCGGATCAATTTCACTTTCGCCTTAAAAACAGTTGGGTTGATTTCCACTCACACCGAACAGTTGCTTGCCGGACTGTTCTCCCGTCTGGGGCAGTTCAGCCAGGGATGCTGTTGTGTCAATGTGCGGTTGTCTCTTGAGGATCGTTCGGAGATGGAACTTCGGCTGGCGGTCGATCGCCCGACTTTATCGGCCCGGAAATTTCTCCGGCAACTGGCCCTGTTGCTCGGCAAACAAAAACTGACCGCCGGCGTGACCGGACTGCAGGTGACGATTCCTGCGGCAGTTGATCTGGCCCCGGAGCAAAAAGATCTGGCAGGTTCGGAGCAAAACTCTCCCCAAGCGGCGATCGGCGATCTCGACTGGAGCCTGTTTCCTGCGGGCCTGACCGTCTCTCTCCCGCGCATCGCGGCCGGGCTTATTCCGGAACAGCGGGTCGAACTGAAACCGTTTTCATCGAAAGAGCATAAACGTGATCCCGGGAATACCGTGCCGATTCCCCTGTATGCCGTTCATTCGATTAGCGGGCTGCGGCTTCTGCGTCCGGCCGAAGCGGTCGAGGTTTCCATCGTGCAGCAACGCCCCGGGACAATCACCCGGCGGGGGAAACGGGCGGCGGTCACGCATACCGATGGTCCCTGGCGTCTGACCGGCGGCTGGTGGAATCAGGAATATCACCGACTGTATTATGAAATCGAGACCGATGATAGCGGGCGGTATCTTTTGTATTTCGACCGGGCGGTGTCACGCTGGCTTTTGCAGGGGATTTTTGACTGATGGGCGGCGGTCATGAATTACGTGGAACTTCACTGCCATTCGAATTTTTCTTTTCTCGATGGCGCCTCGCACCCGGAGGAACTGGCCCGGCGGGCGGCTGAACTTGGATATCCGGCGCTGGCGCTGACCGATCACAACGGCTTGTACGGGATTGTCCGGTTCTCCCAGGCCGCCAAAGAACATGGGGTCCGGCCGATTTTCGGCGCCGAAATCACCCTGGCCAACGGTCACCATCTGATCTTATTGGCGCGAAACAGCACGGGTTACGCGAATCTGTCGCAACTGCTGAGCGCCGCTCAGCTTGAAAACCCCAAGGGAAACGCCAAAGTCACCCGGGAACAGCTGGAATCACATCGCCGTGGCTTGATCGCCCTCTCCGGCTGTGGGCAGGGGGAAATCCCTTCGCTTCTGATGAAAAACGAAATCGACCAGGCTTGCGAGGTCGCCCGGCAGATGCTTGAGCTGTTCGGGAAAGACAGCTTCTATCTGGAGCTCCAGCATCATAATCTTCCTGTGCACGAACTCTTGTGCCAAAAACTGGCTCGGCTGGGGAAACAGACCGGGATTCCGCTGGTCGCCACCAACAACGTGCATTTCGCCCAGGCGGAGCAGCGGCGAATCCAGGATGTCCTGACCTGTATCAAAAATCATGTCACGTTAGATGAGGCCAAAGAACTGCTCTACCCCAACGGTGAGCGGTATCTGAAATCTCCGCAACAGATGGCCAAACTATTCGCACCGTATCCCGAGGCGATTGAAAATACGATGGGGATAGCGTCTCGATGTGACTTTGCCCTGACCGGCCTGAAAACTTCGCTGCCGGACTTCCCGGTTCCGGCCGGAGAGACGGTCGAAAGTTATCTTCGTCATCTGACCTATCAAGGAGCCAGGAAGCGGTATCGGGAACTGACCGAGCCGGTGGTCAAACAACTTGAGCATGAGCTTACTCTTATCAATAAGCTTCAGTTGGGCGGATATTTTCTGATCGTCTGGGATATCGCCCGGTTTGCGGTCGCCAGCGGCATCCTGTGCCAGGGACGGGGCTCGGCCGCCAACTCGGCGGTCTGCTACTGTCTTGGGATAACGGCGGTCGACCCGATCAAACTGAAACTTCTGTTCGAGCGGTTTATTTCCGAGGACCGCAAGGAACCGCCGGATATCGACATCGACATCGCCAACAACCGGCGCGAGGAAGTCATCCAGTATGTCTACGCCAAGTATGGCCGGGAACATGCCGCCATGGTTTGCGAAGTGATCACCTATCGCGGCCGGTCGGCGGTGCGCGAAGTCGGCAAGGCGTTCGGTTTTTCCCTGGCCGAACTCGATCATCTGGCCAAACATCTGGATCATTATTCCGGAGCCGATATTGAAGAACGGCTCCGTGAAGTCGGACTCAACCTCGTCAGCCGCCGGGTGAAACTCCTGGTCGAGATGGTCAAAGAGATCAAGCGATTTCCCCGGCATCTGGGAATTCATGTCGGCGGGATGATCATCACCCGGCGTCCCTTGTCGGAAATTGTCCCGATCGAAAACGCCACCATGCCGGACCGAAGCGTGATCCAGTGGGACAAGGATGACTGCGGCGATGTCGGCATGGTCAAGATCGATCTGCTGGGGCTCGGCATGTTGTCGCTGATTGATGTCGCCTTGCGACTGGTCAAAGAACATCGCGGGGTGACCATCGACCCGGCTCTGATGAACTATGACGATCCCAAGGTATTCCAATTACTTTCCACCGCCGACACGGTCGGAGTTTTTCAGGTCGAGTCGCGCGCCCAGATGAACACTTTGCCGCGTCACCGGCCGGACTGTTTTTATGATCTGGTGGTCGAGGTGGCTCTGATTCGCCCCGGACCGATTCAGGGGGATATGGTTCATCCTTATTTGCGCCGCCGCAACGGGGAGGAAGAAGTTACCTATCCGCATCCCGTCCTGAAACCGATCTTAGAGCGGACTTTGGGAATTCCCCTTTTTCAGGAACAGGGGATGCAGGTGGCAGTGGCGGCAGCCGGATTTACGCCGAGCCAGGCGGATGAACTTCGCCGCGCCATGGGGCACAAGCGGTCCCATGAAAAAATGGAAGCGCTGCAGATGCGTTTGATTACCGGGATGGTCAAGAACGGGATCGATGAAGCCTCGGCCAAAAAGATTTTCATGCAACTGTCCGCGTTCGCCGATTTCGGCTTCGCCGAGTCGCATGCCGCGTCGTTCGCTCTGTTGGTCTATGTCTCCTGCTTTCTCAAAGTGTATTATCCGGTTGAATTCTACTGCGCTCTCTTTAACTCCCAGCCGATGGGGTTCTATTCACCTTCGACCATTCTCTATGAAGCCAAGCGGCGGGGAGTAAGATTTCTGCCGCTCGATGTGACCATCAGCCGCTGGGATTGTACGGTGGAAGGAGAAGCGGTACGGCTGGGGTACCGCTATATCAAAAGCCTCGGAAGTGCCGCCAAAGAAAAGATCGAGGCGGAAATTGCCAAAGGACCTTTTGTGTCGGTCGAGGATTTTGTCCTTCGGACGGAATTGCCGCAAAATGCTCTGGAGCAATTGGCCATGGTGGGAGCGTTTCACCGGTTTGGAATCACCCGCCGCCAGACCCTCTGGCGGGTACTCGCCATGGCTAAGCGGTCATCCAACGAACTGGCCATTCCTATTGAATCGCAGGCCGAGATGCAGCTTCCGCCAATGGCGCTCCCGGAACGGCTGGCGGCCGATTTCAAGGGGATGGATCTTTCCACCGGTCCTCACCCGATGTCGCTGGTGCGGGAGCGGTTGGCTAAAGAAGGAGTGCTGTCATCGAGCGAAGTCCGGTCGGTGCCGGATCAACGGCTGGTAACGGTGGCGGGGGTGGTGGTGATTCGCCAGCGTCCCATGACCGCCAAAGGATTTTTGTTCATCACGCTGGAAGATGAATTCGGATTTTACAACATCGTGGTGAAACCGAATATGGTTGACCGGTTTCGGAGAATCGTGGTTTTCTGTCCGGGGTTGGTCGTGCGGGGGCAGGTCGAGCGGAAAGACGGCGTGATCAATGTGATCGGGATCGATTTTAAGGAACTCCAGTTCGCCCGGAACGATATCGCGATCAAATCGAGAGATTTCAGATAAGGCCGTCACTCACCAGCTTGGGAGGCTTCATGCCGAGAAGCGCCATCATCTGTTTGGCATTGGTTGGGGCCTGACCAAGGTGGCAATTATTGAAGAACATATAAAGCTCCCGCGATTTCTCCCGCAGTTGGTTGATCTTGCCGACCCAACTCCGAAGTTCATCCTCGGAATAGGAGTAATCGTAGCGCAAGTGACTATCCCCGCCGTACCATTTCTCCGCGTTCCGGCCATGAAATCGCACATAGCCGATGCCGTTGGTAACTTCCACTACCGGCGGCACCATATTCGCCAGCTGAGGTTCATCCACCGAAACATAACCCATTCCCCGTTTGCCAAGCCACGCAAACAGTTCAGGTTTGATCCAACTGGCGTGACGGAACTCGACAAAGAGCGGCAAGTCGCGGAGCAATTCGCGGCATTTCTGGATATGTACGGCGTTTTCACGCGAACTGACGAATGACCACGGAAACTGAAGCAGAATTCCCTTGAGCTTTCCTGATTCGACCAGCGGTTTTATGGCTTCGAGGTATTTGGGAGTCTCCTGCTCAAGGGTGTGCCGCTGATGAGTGGCGGACTGGTGAGCTTTAACCATGAAAGCAAAATCTTCCGGGGTTTTCATTACCATCCCCTCGAAGACGCGGGGAGCCGGAATAGCGTAGTAAGTAGAGTTGATCTCGACCGAATCAAATTGTGTCAGGTAGTAATCCAGCATCCGCCCTTTGGCGAGTTTGTGAGGGTAGAAACTCCCTTTCCAGTCTTCGAACGAAAACCCCGAAGTCCCCATGTGGATTGTCTCGGTACCCATATCCAAATATACTAATCTGACGCCTTCAGGGGAATCGCATCCTGAGCCGGTTCATAAACAAAACTGTTGCGGCCTGCCGGCCAGTTCGTTCCTTGGGGAAGCTCACATATTATGCAGGAACGAAAGACCACATCACAATGATCAAAAGACTGGCGACAATCGCAGCTCTCTTGCTGATTTTTCTCGTACTCTCTCAGGCGTTGGCCGCAAAAGGGACGGTTATCCATGTCGTTTCGCACGACCGAACCAAAGTGGTGACCGACCCGTCCAAGGGAAATAATCCCTACCGGAATTGGGCTTTGTTTCCCTCGCGAGAGACGGAGTCCCGAAAAGTCGTCCTGTATGTGACCTACCAATGCCCCGACTCGCAGCATTGCGGCGAATGGGACTATATTGATGCGGTCTACTTGCGCCGGGTCGGCGGAACGGATTCTGCTTCGAAAAATATCGAGATCGCTCGCCTGATTTCTCCGTACGGCTCACGGTTTGGGTCAACTTGGAAATTCACCTGGCACGTGGATATTACCGATTTCGCGTTCTTGTTGCACGATTCCGTAGAGGTCGAATTCAATCACGGCGGCTACGAGAGCAACAACGACCGGGGCTGGCTGATTACCGTCGATTTTGAAATTACCCAGGGAAGACCGGCCATGACTTGTCTGGGAATGGATACTCTTTGGTGCGGGACAATCCCGTACGGGGATACCTCCAGGCCGGTTTCAACTCGGCTTCATCCCCTCCAATTCAACAACTGCTTTGGGGCCGGCATCGCCCGGCTGCGCGTCCTCCAGACCGGCCACGGTATGGATGACTCCGCGAACTGCGCTGAGTTTTGCAGCAAATGGCGGGCGGTCTATGTCGATGATTCTCTGCTGGGAAAACGGCAGGTCTGGCGTAAATGTGGTACCAATCCCCTTTATCCCCAGGCCGGCACCTGGATTTACGACCGGGCCAACTGGTGCCCCGGCTCCATGGTGGCGCCGGATTGCTACGACATTGCCGTGAAGAAGAACTCCACCCACACGGCTCGACTTGAAATGCAGCCGTACATCAATCCAAACCACCCGAGCGCCAACTACCAGCTTTCGTCCTATCTGTTTTACTACAAGAAACCGTGGGCGGCCAATGACGTCTCGCTGGTCGAAATCCTGGCTCCCAGCAGCTGCCGATGAATACTCCCGTCAGAATCCTATCTGCCGCGACCCCGTTATTGTTATTCGAAACAGTGGCGCCAAACCGCTGAAGTCCGTGACGGTGAAATATGGCGTTAACAGGCGAGAAGGAAATGAGCTATCGCTGGGAAGGAAACCTGGCTTCACAGGAGACTGATACGGTTCGGCTCCCGGCTTTGGTCAGCGCCAAAGCGGGAGAACGGGAATTCGTGGTAAGTCTGGGGTCCCCCAACGGCTCCACGGACGATTTCCCAGATGACAATTCCGGATCGTCAACCGTGATCATGCCCCCAACGTATGCTCCAGAATTCGTGCTGGCTTTGCGCAGCAATCATGATTCCACGAATAACGGATACCAGATTATCGATCAGACCGGCTCAGTCGTGCGGGAGCGGAAACCCGGCACGCTCAGTGCGAACAGTTCCTACTATGACACTCTCCACTTGGCCAGTGGTTGCTACCGGCTTGTGGTTGTTGATACGGCTGGGGACGGCCTCGACTTCTGGGCCAATCCCGAAGGGGGTTACGGTTATGTCCGGCTGCTGGATCTGTCCGGTCATCTGATCAAAGCGTTTGGCTCTGATTTCGGGAGCGAGATTGACTACTCCTTTATGGTGGCAGAAAATGCCCGGATGCCCCTGTCGTCCGACAGTCTCCCGCTGGCAAACCCGTTTCCCGCCCGGAACAAGGGACTCTTTACGGTCGAAGTCTTTCAGAATGAACCGAGCGACCTTACCCTCAAAGTAGTTGGGCCGGACACTGCAAAAGTCGTTTTTGAGCAGTCTTACCCGCATTTCAAGGAGGGCTTCCTTCCGATCGACATCACCGCCCAGCCCGATACCACGTACTACCTGAAGGCGACCTCCAACGGACAAACCATCACCCGGCGAATCAAGCTGAAGCACAAAGATTGATTGACGGAAAAGGCGGGGGACATTACTTTCGGGGAAACTTTACAGGGACGGTCTACGTTCCGCCCTGAGATACATCGGCACACGCAACTTTCAACCGGTCAGGAGCCGCATCCTTCAGATGGATTTAGGAAGAGACCGCAACGGAATCCTCCTTCTTGAGGATGGGCGCACTTTTCGCGGGCGCCGCTTCGGCGCCGCGACCGACGCCCTCGGGGAAGTTGTTTTCAATACCTCGATGACCGGTTATCAGGAAATTCTCTCCGATCCCTCTTATTCCGGTCAGATGGTCGTGATGACCTACCCGCAAATCGGCAACTATGGACTCTCGCGCGAAGACTTCGAATCGCGTCAGCTGTTCCTATCTGCCCTGATCGTTAAAGAAGTGTCCCGTCTTGCCAGCAACTGGCGCCATGATTTCACGCTCGACGCCTATCTTAAGGAAAAGGGGATTCCCGGCCTGGCCGGTCTCGACACGCGTGCCCTGGTTCGCCATATCCGCACTCACGGCGCTTTGAGAGGAATCATCGCCGATGTATCTCAGGACACCGAGGCCTTAATGACCCGGGTCCGCAGCCACCCGACCATGAACGGCCGGGACCTTGCCACTGGAGTATCCGACGGCCGCTCCTTTGAATGGAACGAGTCCCGATCAATGTCCAAGCGGTCGGTGACTCTGCTTCGCACAACTGAGCAAGCAGAGCAATTACATGCGGTGGCGATTGACTACGGGGTGAAATGGAATATCCTGCGATGTCTGATCGATTCAGGCTGCCGCGTGACGGTTGTCCCGGCCAATGCTTCCGCCGATGACATTCTTTCGCTCAAACCGGACGGGGTGATTCTCTCGAACGGACCGGGCGATCCTGACCCGCTGAACTTTGCGGTCGACAACATTAGAAGCCTGATCGGCCGCGTTCCGATCTTCGGCATTTGCCTCGGACACCAGTTGTTGGCGATTGCCGCCGGCGGAAAGACGTTCAAGCTCAAGTTCGGCCATCGGGGCGGCAACCATCCGGTGATGGATTTGCAGTCGCAGGCTGTTGAAATCACTTCGCACAATCACGGTTTTTCGGTCGACCCGTCCTCGCTGGCCAACACCGATGCCGAGATCACGCATATCAATTTGAATGACCAGACGGTCGAAGGGCTCCGCTTGCGCAGCGCCCCGGCCTTCAGCGTGCAGTACCATCCCGAAGCCGCGCCGGGCCCCCATGACGCCAATTACTTATTCCGGCGCTTCACCGACGAAATGCGCGAGTGGAGAGGCAGGAAATAGAACGATGCCCCGCCGCAACGATCTAGAATCGATTCTGGTTATCGGCTCCGGGCCGATTGTTATCGGCCAGGCCTGCGAGTTTGACTATTCCGGCACGCAGGCGGCGAAGGCACTTCGGACCGACGGATACCGCGTTATCCTGGTCAATTCCAACCCCGCCACGATCATGACTGATCCCGATCTGGCGGACAGAACCTACGTCGAGCCCCTGACCGTTGAATATGTTGAGTCAATCATCGCCCGCGAGAAGCCAAATGCCCTGCTGGCCACGGTCGGCGGCCAGACCGCCCTGAATTTGGCGCTCGCTCTGTATGAGTCGGGAGTACTCAAACGACACAATGTGGAACTGATCGGGGCCAGTATCGAAGCGATCACAATTGCCGAAGATCGTCAGAAATTCAAAGAGGCCATGCTGGAGATCGGACTTGATGTCCCCCGCAGCGCCCTTTTGACCGAACTCCCGGAGCACGGAACCGGGGCAGAATCATTCAGTTTTCCGATCATCGTCAGACCCTCCTTTACTCTAGGCGGAAGCGGCGGCGGGATCGCCTACAATCAGGATGAATTCGAACAGATCGTCCGCCGTGGCCTGGGGCTTTCACCGGTTCACCAAGTGCTCGTGGAAGAATCGCTCCTGGGCTGGAAGGAATACGAGCTGGAGGTCATGCGGGATTACAAAGACAACGTGGTAGTTGTCTGCTCGATTGAGAATTTCGACCCGATGGGTGTGCACACCGGTGATTCCCTGACGGTGGCTCCGGCTCAAACCTTGACCGACCGTGAGTTCCAGACGATGCGGGACGCCGCCGCGGCCATCTTGAGACGGGTCAAAGTCGATACCGGCGGATCGAACGTGCAGTTCGCTGTGAATCCTAAAACGGGGCGAATGGTCGTGATCGAAATGAACCCGAGAGTTTCCCGATCGTCGGCGCTGGCGTCCAAAGCCACCGGTTTTCCGATTGCCAAAGTCGCCGCCAAGCTGGCAGTCGGGTACAGTCTCGATGAAATTCCCAACGATATTACCCGCAAGACCCCGGCGGCGTTCGAGCCTTCTCTCGATTACGTCATAACCAAAATTCCCAAATTCGCCTTCGAGAAATTTCCCGGAGCGGAAACCACTCTTGGCATTCAGATGAAGTCGGTGGGGGAGGTGATGGCGATCGGCCGCACGTTCAAGGAATCCCTCTTCAAGGCACTCCGCTCGCTCGAGGCGGTCCGTCCGTTCCGTCCGGGAACCATGGCCCGCGAACAAATCATTCGTTCCCTCTCCGAGCCCAACGAAAACCGGCTCCACATGATTGTACATGCCCTGGACCTCGGCTGGAGTATCGCCGAACTCAACCAACTGACCCAGGTCGATCCCTGGTTTCTAGACCAGGTCGATCAATTTGCGCAGCTTCAGAGAGAAATTCGCGGAACGAAGATTGCCGACATGGCCGATGACACCCTGCGTCAGGCCAAGGAGTACGGCTTTTCCGATCGTCGAATTTCCTATCTCACCGGCAGTTCCGAGAATACGGTCCGGGCGCGACGCTGGAAGGCGTCGATACGCCCCGTCTTCAAACGCATCGACACCTGCGCCGGCGAATTCGAATCATTCACACCGTATATGTACTCGACCTATGAGGAAGAGGACGAGAGCGAAGTGCAAAATGTCCGCAAAGTGATGATCCTCGGCAGCGGACCAAACCGAATCGGGCAGGGGATCGAATTTGACTACTGTTGCTGCCATGCCTCGTTTGCCCTCCGCGAAGAAGGGGTACAGTCGATCATGGTCAACTGCAACCCGGAGACGGTATCCACTGACTACGACACGAGCGACCGGCTCTATTTTGAACCGCTCACGCTTGAAGACATTCTCGAAATCTACGAGATCGAGAAACCGGACGGCGTGATCGTCCAGTTCGGCGGGCAGACTCCGCTCAAGCTCACTAAGCCATTGTTCGAGAACGGCGTTAAGATTGTCGGGACCTCACCGGACTCAATCGATTTAGCTGAAGATCGCCAACGATTTGCCGCTCTCCTCGACGAACTTGGGGTAAGTCGTCCCGAATATGTCGTGGCCCGCGATCTCAATGAAGCCGAGCAGGCGGCCCGACAACTCGGATTCCCAATCCTGGTGCGGCCATCATATGTTCTCGGCGGCCGCGGTATGTCGATCGTGTACTCGATGGACAAGCTGCACAAGTACGCCTCCGCGGCCTTTGATGCCGCCCCCGAACAAACGGTTCTGCTGGATCGCTTTCTCGAAGATGCTTTCGAAGTCGATGTCGATGCCCTCGCCGACGGAACCGATTGCATTATTGCGGGGATCATGCAGCACATTGAAGAAGCCGGGGTCCACAGCGGTGACTCAAGCTCGGTCATGCCCACATACTTGATCTCCGACCGCCATCTGGCCGAGATCCGCCGGGTGACCAAAATACTGGCGCGAGCCCTTCATGTGGTTGGGCTGATGAATATCCAGTATGCTATTGCCGAGGGAAAATTGTACGTCCTGGAGGTCAATCCAAGGGCTTCGCGGACCGTCCCATATGTGGCCAAATCCACCGGCGTACCGATCGTGAAGATCGCCACCCGACTGATGCTGGGCAAAACATTGAAAGATTTGGGGCTTACCCAGGATCTGACGGTTGACCGCTTTTTCGTCAAGACGCCCGTGTTTCCGTTCATCAAATTCCCGGGGGTCGATCCGAAACTTTCGCCGGAAATGAAATCGACCGGCGAGGTCATGGGGGTCGCGGATGATTTCGGGACCGCCTTCTATAAGGCCCAGCTTTCGGCCGGTCTCAAACTCCCGGACAGTGGAGCCGTGTTTATTAGCGTAAATGATCGGGACAAACTGGCGATCACCGAAATTGCCCGCCGCTTTCGCGCTCTCGGTTTTGGGATTATCGCCACCAAAGGGACAGCCAGAGCGCTTGTGGATGCCGGAATCGAGGCCCAGGAGATTCTTAAGGTGAGCGAGGGGCGCCCGAACTGCGTCGATGCCATCAAAAACGGCCAGATTGCCTTAATCATAAATACCCCGCTCGGCCGGACCTCGTTTCTTGATGGCTGGGGTATTCGTACGGCCGCAATTCAGCATGGTGTTCCCTGTATCACGACCCTCTCGGGCGCCGCGGCCGCCGCCGAGGCGGTGCGCTCCATTCGAAATCGCGAGCGCCGCGTTCTGAGTTTGCAGGAGATGCACCGCTAGGAGGTTTCCATGGATCAGGTCATGTTGGCACAGAAAGCACAACGTCTTTTGGAACTTCACCACGCGTCGGACTTGCTGGTGCTTCCCAACGCCTGGGATGTAACCAGTGCGGCGCTGCTTGAGGCTCTCGGCTTTCCCGCGATCGCCACTTCCAGCGCCGCTATCGCCTTCGCGCATGGATACGCCGATGGAGAACATATTCCGCGCGATCTCATGCTTGAGGCTGTTCGGCGAATCACGGACCGGGTCAAGGTTCCGGTGACTGCCGATCTTGAGGCTGGCTATGGACGTGATCCAGAGAAAGTAGCCGAGACTATTCGATTGGCGATCGGGGCGGGCGCCGTCGGAGCCAATATCGAGGATAGCACCAAACGTGATCCCAGAGATGCCGGTCACCAGTTTTTCGAGTTGGGTTTGGCCGTGGAACGAATTCGCGCCGCGCGCCAGGCGGCCGATAGTCTGGGAATTCCGTTCGTCCTCAATGCCCGAGTTGATGCCATATTTCAGCTTGGGCCGAGCCCGGAGGCGATTGCCGAAGCGATCGTGCGCGGCAATGCCTACGCTGGGGCCGGCGCCCGAAGCATCTTCGTGATCAGTGCACAGGACGCCGCGACGATTCAAAAACTTGCCGACGCGATCAAGGCGCCGCTCAACATTCTGATTAGACCCGGCACTCCGCCGCTCGCAGAGCTCAAACAGCTAGGCGTCAGGCGGGTCACTTTTGGCGGCGGATTATCACGAATCGCCTACTCGGCCGCAATACAGGCAATCAAGAATTTTCAGACCAGCGGAGTTCTGGACATGTCAGGGACAGCGCTGTCGAATCAGGACTTGAACCGCCTATTTGCCGACCCGACGGGAAAGTAATCTAATCTTTCCGAGCGCGCCTAACCGATCCAAATCGTGACCATCACGAACCGAGAATCATTACCAGACAATGCTAGAGCTTATCGGGGGAAATTCTTTCCCGTCAATTCTCCGGCGTCCCTTCGATGCGCATGGGCAGGGCTAGGTTGTAAGCAAATGCTACGGGCGTTATTGTTGAAAAAGTCGCGTCAGTCCGGCCAGGCTGCCTCATAGAAAATCCGAGTAATCCGATATAATTACCAGAGATATCCGTAGGTTCGAACCAAAGGGCGGCACGGTTGATTGGAGGGGCCCAATCGAAACTTCATATGACATTGCTCGAAAAGACCTCCGCATTCTGCTGGTCGATGATGATCAATCCATCCTCTCGCTTCTAAATCGTGAGGTTACCGACGCCGGGTACACCTGCGCCGTCGCCGACTGTGCCAATCGAGCGCTGGCCGCGCTCCAGGATCTTCCCGCTCATCTCGTAATCACCGACATCAAAATGCCCGGTCTGTCCGGTGTGCAACTGGCCGAGCAACTGAGCACCCTGTATCCAAACACGCTGGTCATCTTTATGACCGGCTATGCGGAGTATGAATCGCTTTCCGGGGCGATCAAGCTCAGTCCGTTCGGGTTTTTGGAAAAGCCGTTCGTTCCAAGCCAACTGCTTGATCTGATCGAAAAGGCCCACGAGCACGTGCGGAAGAGGGAACTGGACGAGGAAAAAGCAGTCACGCTCGAAGAACTGGTGGCGGTCAAGACCCGGGACCTGGACTTTCAGTCGGAACGGTTGCTTGCGGAAAAAGAGCTGCTCCACGGAATAATCAGCAACGCCAATTTCGGCCTGGTGGCGATCGACGCCTCCACCCAGGTCCACTTGATCAATTCCTTCGCCATGGCGCTCCTCGAAATGTCCGATATGGCCGCCGTCAACTACCTTGGGGCCCCCCTGAAGGAAGTTCTGCCGGACGAATGCTGGGTCTGCTTCCATGCCCTCTATGAGGAGGTCCAGTCGGCCCCGCGGCTTCACCAGCGCAACTTCTCATATGAGAAGAACGACAAGAAGCTCAACGTCATCGCCTACCCGATCCGCCACCGCGAAAAAACCATTGCCATTATTTTTGTCATGCATGACGTGACCGAAACAGAAATGCTGCAGAGACGCTTGCTACAGACGGCCAAACTCGCCTCCATTGGAGAGCTGGCCGCCGGAGTCGCCCACGAAATCAACAACCCGCTAGGCTTCGTTACCAGCAACTGCAACACGCTGACCGGTTATCTGGACAAATTAACCACGTACATCAGCGGACTTGAAACTAAAATCACATCGGCTGCTTCCTGCACCACGGTCCAGTCCGAAGTCAAGAGTCTCCGGGAAGACTGTGACATCGCGTTTATCACCGACGATTCACGCCAGTTGCTTGCCGAGACATTGGACGGTCTGGGGCGTGTCTCTAAAATCGTCAAGGACCTCAAGACCTTCGCCCGCGCCGACAGCGACACCCCGCAATTGTGCCAGATAAACGGTCTTCTGGATGATGCGCTCAACCTTGTACGAAACGAAATCAAGTACACGCTCGAAGTCGTTCGTCAATTCGGGACCCTCCCGGAAATCACTTGTTACCCGAACCAGCTGGTGCAGGTGTTTACGAACGTTTTCGTAAACGCCGCCCAGGCCGTAAAGGGGAAAGGCGCGCTCACGATCGTCACCGAGGCGGGCCCCAAGTCGATCAGCATCCGAATTCAAGACGACGGCGCCGGCATGCCGGAAAAAACGCTGGCCCGCATTTTCGATCCCTTTTTTACGACCAAACCCCCCGGCAAGGGGACCGGCATGGGGCTGAGCATCTCTTATGGAATTGTTCAAAAGCACGGCGGCATGATTTCGGCCACCAGCGAACTCGGCAAGGGCACTGAGTTCGTCATCACTCTTCCGCTGTCAGGGGTTAACGAGGGGAACGGCGCCGCGCCGTCCGAAAGGGAATAGCCGATGGAAAATCGTGTCAATGATTATACCGTCCTGTTCGTGGACGATGAACCGTATATCCTCAAGTCGCTCCAGCGCCTGTTCCGCGGCGATCCGTTCAAGGTTCTGACCAGTTCGAATGCCGGGGAAGCGCTCGAGGTGCTCAAAAGCACGTCCGTACAAGTCCTGGTGACCGACAACATGATGCCCGGAATGACCGGGGTGGAGCTCGCCAAGCGAGTCAAAGAGCTGTACCCGAAGGTGCTCCGGATTATTTTGTCCGGCCAGTCCAATATGGACGCCGTCCTGAAAGCAGTCAACGAGGGCGAAGCGTTCCGGTTTGTGCTCAAGCCGTGGAGCGACATGGACCTCAAGGCCACCATCAATATTGCTCTAGCCCAATACAAACTCATCGATGACAATCAACGACTCCTGCAAGAACTGAACGCCAAGTCGCACCTGCTCAATTTGCTGAGAAATCGGCACCCCGAGCTCTTCCTCGACTTGCCTCCCGACCGCCCCTACGATCTCGATTGTGATGAGCATACACCACAGACGACCGAAGGTGTCACCAAGGAGACGTTGTCATGCCCGAAGCCGTAGCCGATGTACTTCAGCACTTGTCGAACTTGCCGCCGTTTCCAAAAGTAACGGCCAAGCTTCTGACCATGCTGGACGACGACACCGTTTCAGTTGAGGACCTGGCCTCGGTTATCTCCGCTGACCCGTCACTGGCGGTGAAAGTTATTCATTTGTCGAATTCGCCTTTCTACATGGTGACTCGCCCGGTCGAATCCGTGAAAGACGCGCTCTTCGTACTGGGCCTGAGTTCCATTAAGAATATGACAGTCGGTGTTTCCCTTCAAAAAGGACTGTCTGCCGTACAACCCCGGTCCGAAACGTTCAACATGCTGGATTTCTGGAAGCATTCCTACGCCACCGCGATTGTCGCCAGCAAACTCGGCTCCCGGGAAGGGCGCAAGTTGGGAGACACCCTGTATCTGGCCGGCCTGATTCACGATGTCGGCAAGATGATCCTGGCGTACTACTGGCCGGATGTTTGGAAGGCGATCTACACGATTCATGCCAAATCGAATGAGCCTTTTTGCGATGTCGAAGAGCGGATGTTCTCGAAATCTCACGCCGCCATTGCCGCTGAACTGCTCGCCAACTGGAAATTCCCTCCCTTGATCGTACAGCTCGTTGAATATCACCATACCGAGCCGACCCCCGGGATGACTATTGATGTGGGCAAGTCCACGCTGCGGATCGCTAACGCGCTGGTCAATGCCTCAGGTTATGCTTTCCCGCCGGGCAGTTACGGCCCCTCGACCGTCAACATAAGCCAATACCAGGATATAACGGCGACGCTTGATGTCGAACTCGAACACCAGCTTAAAGTGCTCAATGCCTGACGCAGGAACGAAGTATGACAGAAGTTCTGTTTGTCGATGACGAGTCCTCAGTTCTAGCGAGCCTGCGTCGCGCATTTCGGGGGTTTGAGAATTATGAATACCATTTCGCCAATTCTCCCATGGAAGCACTTGAAATCCTGGCTCAGCACACCATAACGGTTCTGGTCAGCGATCACAAAATGCCGCAAATGGCCGGGGCGGAATTCCTGGCCCGGGTAAAAGAAAAACGGCCTGATACCATCCGCATGCTTCTCACCGGGCAGGCCGATCTGGAAGCAGTCCAGCGCGCCGTCAATGGCGGCGAAATCTTCCGCTTTTTCCTCAAACCCTGGAAGGACGACGAACTGCGGGCCGCTGTAAAACAGGCTGCGGAATTCCATGATCTGAGTTTTGAAAACAAACGGCTTTTGTCACTCACCCGCAAACAGAATGAGGATCTCAGCGCCCTCAACGCTACTCTCGAGGATCAGGTCCAGACCCGCACCACTCAGCTCGCCGACGCCCTGTATACTGCACGCGCCTTAAACGAGCAACTGACCCAGGGGCTCTATGACAGCACCAAGGCGCTCGTGACTATGATCCAGTTGGCGCGACCTGACCTGGGAAGTCACTCGCGGCGAGTGGCCGGGCACGCGACAGCGATCGGACAGTCGCTGGGTCTTCACGGAAACGACCTGAACGACCTCGAGATCGCGGCGCTCCTGCACGACGGCGGGAAACTCGGACTCCCTCCATTCATTGTCGAGAAGCACGTGTCCGATTATCGACGGGAGGAGCGGGATCTGTATCAGACCCATCCCATCATGGGGACCGAATACCTAAAAGGGGTCAAGCAGTACGAGCAAATCTGCACGTTCATTTTGGCTCACCACGAGCATTTCGACGGCGGTGGCTTTCCGGCCGGGCTCCTGGGAAGCCATGTCCCGCTGGAAGCGTATATCATCGGCATCGCCGATGCCTTCGATCACCTGATGAACCGGCCGCGGCATAATGCGGAATTCAACTATCAATACGCCTGTCAGACGATCTCGGAATTGTCCGAGAAGGAATTTCCTTCGCGCGTCGTCCAGGCTCTGCTAGATTACGCTCCCCGGGTCGCCGACCGACTCCAATCCGCCGAGGAAGTGCGCCTGGGGCTCTCGGACCTGACTCCCAATCTCGTGCTCGCCCGCGACGTGTACACCATGAGCGGTTCGCTTCTTCTGGCGGCCGGGGCTACCCTCACGATACAAGGAATAGCGCGCCTGAGAAGCATCGCCCGCCTTGATCCCGTCGCCGGCGAAATTTTCATCTCACGAAAAGCTCGCCGCGAATCCAAATCCCCCCAGCGTGTCTAGGCGGCTCACCCAGCGAAAAACTGCCATGACACCCGGTACCAAGACTCCTCGCCGCACGCATACTTCCGACACACAGGCCCTCATGCACCCGGATTTCATCCGGGCGTTCTTTGAGAATTCGGCCGACGGCATAGTGCTGTTTGACGAACAGCAAGTAATTCTGGAATGCAATTCGGCAATTGAGCGAATGTTCAAAGTCAGCCGTGATGAGTGGGCCGGACGAAAGGTGCTGGAACTGCTCTCGATGCCCCCGGACCAGCTTGAAATCTACAAGTCGGTGGTAGCGGGCCGAGTCAGAGGAGAAGTGATTCCTCCGACCGAGCTGTCTGTATTCAGACCCGATGGAGTGAAACTCGATATTGAGACTTCGTCCTTCCCCATGACGGTCGACCAACGGTCGATCTCGGTCGCGATTATCCGCCAGATTTCGCGCCGCAAGCAGGTTCAGGCAGATTTGATCGACAGCCAGATGAGGTTGACCGAAGCTCAGGAGATGGGAAAGATCGGCGATTGGACGTTTGACCTGGCCACCCGCCGTCTAAAGTGGTCCCCCCAAATGTACATCCTGCTGAATCGGGACCCTGAGCATGGCGCGGCGATGCTCAGGGAGTGCCTGGCCTATTACACCCCGATTGACATTGCGACCATGCGACAGGCCATCCGACATATCCTGGAACTCGGCGGTGAAGAGCGGTTTGAGGTCAAGACCCGGTCGGGTGAAGCGTTCCATCGCGTGGTTGTGCGCGGGAAATTAAATTCCTTCGGTAAAGTCGAACGGTTGCACGGCACGGTGCAGGATATCACCGCCCAGAAGCAACTCGAGAGCCAACTGATTGCTGAGAAGCAAACGCTTGAGAACATCGCCCGGAGCATTGGCGCCGGGATCGCCATCATTTCGCGGGAATTCAAGACCACCTGGGCCAATCAGCAACTCAAGGATATGTACGGTTCGGTGCAGGGGAAGAGCTGTTTCGCCGCGTACAACGGCCGGAACTCCATCTGTCCGGACTGCGGGGTCCTGAAGATCTTCGAGCAGGGAACCGAAATGGTGGTCCACGAACAAAAGGGCCTTGATGCCGACGGGGACGAGATCTGGGCGCAAATCTTCGCAACACCGATTCGGGATGAAAACGGAGACGTAACTTCCGCCGTAGAACTCGTCATACCCGTAACTGACCGAAAGAAAGCCGAAGCAGCTCTTAAAGAATCCGAGAAGAAGTTTCGCATGCTCTTTGAAGGAGCGCGCGACGCGATTCTGTTAGCCGACGCCGAATCCGGCATCGTCGTCGACGCCAATGACCAGGCCACCGTTTTGTTTCAGCGCTCCAAGGCTGAACTCATCGGACGCCATCAGTCCAGTCTTCACCCCCCGGAAGATGTCCATAAATACCGCACCCAGTTTGACGATCATACCCAGGGGGATCCGGGTGCGCCGGTCCTGTCTGAAATTTTGACCGGCGATGGCCGCAGAGTTCCGGTCGAGATAAACGCCAATGTCATCACCGGCCCCAATCAACGCAAACTTCTCCAGGGGGTTTTTCGCGATATCTCGGAGCGGCTCCTGGCGGAGAATTTGACTCGAGCCCACGCTGATTTCTTGCAGCAACTGATCGACGCCATCCCGAATCCGGTTTACTATACGGATGCGGATGGCAGACACCTGGGGATGAATCGTGTCTTTACCCAATTCACCGGTGTCAGGCCCGAGGAGTTTGTCGGCAAGACGGCGGTCGAACTGCTTCCGCTCGAACAGCACGACCTGGCCCTGGTATATGACACGAACACGCGCCACCTTCTCCAGAATCCCGGCGCACATGTCTATGAGGCTCCCATCATTTTGCCGGACGGCTCGGAGCGTCAAATCGCTTTCCATGAAGCGACCGTCACCGGCTCGGATGGTGCCGTGACCGGTCTTGTCGGCGTCATGGTAGACATGACCGAACACAAGAAAATGATGCGGGCCCTGCAGGATAACGAGACCAAGTTTCGAGCCTTGTTCGAGCACTCCCCCGACGCCCACTTGCTCAGCACGGACGTCTTCCTCGACTGCAATGAGAAGGCTTGCCAGCTCTGGAGCTGTTCGCGAGACGACATTGTGGGGCATTCTCCGCTGGAATTTGCGTCGGAACTGCAGCCCGACGGCCGGCGATCCGTGGATGTCGTCACCGAAAATCTCGCCCGCACCATGGCCGGACAGGCGCAGTCGTTTTACTGGCAATGTCGTGCGGTCTCCGGGGAATTGATCGACACCGAAGTGTCTCTGAACGCCATCAACCTTGGGGATCAGTTGGTTGTGCACGGGATCATCCGTGACATCACCGCCCGGCGGCGCGCCGAAGCCCACGTGAGGAGGCTGGCGGCCGCAGTCGACCAGGCGGCCGAGGGAGTGGTGATTACCGATGCCGAGGGCTCGATTGAATATGTCAATCCGGCTTTCGAACGAATGACCGCGTACTCGGCGTCCGAAGTGCTCGGCCACAATCCGCGCTTGCTGAAGAGCGGCCGGCACGACAGCGAATTCTACCGGCAGATGTGGCTTACGCTCAAGGATGGCCGAGCCTGGACCGGACGTCTGGTGAACAGGCGCAGGGACGGCTCGTTGTACACCGAGAACATGACCGTGTCGCCCGTCGTGGACCACAATGACAACTGCACGCACTATGTCGCGGTGAAGCGCGATGTTACGCATGAACTGGAATTGGAACAGATGCTCATCCAATCCCAGAAAATGGAGGCCGTAGGGCGCCTGGCCGGCGGCGTGGCGCATGATTTCAATAACCTCCTCACGGTCATTATCGGATTCTCCGACAGCCTCGCACGCCGCCTCGGCCCCGAACATTCGCTCCAGGCTGATGTCGCCGAAATCAGAAAAGCCGCAGACCGTGCCAGTGCCTTGACGCGCCAGCTTCTGGCCTTTGGCCGTCGGCAGATTGCCCAAAGACAGCACGTCAATCTCAATGTTATCGTCAGCGATATGGTCAAGATGCTCAAACGGCTGATCGGGGAAAACATTGAGCTCCAGCTGAACCTTCAGGCCGCCGACTACACGCTGTACGCCGATCCGGGTCAGTTGGAACAGGTCATCATGAATTTCGTCGTCAACGCGCGTGACGCCATGCCCAATGGCGGAACAATCACGATCGCCACTGACAATGCCGAGTGGCGGGAAAGCCGCACGATCGGCAAGTTTGAACTCGTGCCGGGACGATACCTTGCCTTGCACATCTCCGATACCGGTTCGGGCATGAGTCCAGAGACGCTAGAACACATTTACGAACCGTTCTTCACGACCAAAGAACTCGGCAAAGGAACCGGCCTGGGACTGGCCACTGTCTACGGAATTGTCCAGCAGCACGGCGGCGGCATTGAAATCCAGAGTCAGATCGGCCTCGGGTCAACCTTCGTCTTGTACCTTCCGCTTGACGCTCAGTCGGCCGTTTCCGCACCAGGAGATCGGGCGAGCGGAGCCGCGAACGGAAGGGGAGAATCAATACTGTTGGCGGAGGACGACGGCGTCGTTCGTACGCTCGTGACCAAGATGTTGCTGGAACTCGGTTACAAAGTGACCGTCTACCAGGATCCCGAAGAGGCTCTGGCCCATGCCTGCCGTCTCGATGAAAGGATCGATCTTCTCCTTACCGATGTGATCATGCCCCGGATGGACGGCCGAACGCTGGCCGAACGGGTGCGCGTTGTGCGCCCCACCCTGAAAGTGCTCTTTATGTCCGGCTATACCGATAAGGCCATCACCGAGGAATTTCTGCTTCGTATGCGGGCGGAATTCATTCCCAAACCGTTCTCCCGCGATTCACTCGGACGCAAATTGTGTGAAATCCTCGATCGCACGCCAAGCAGCGCGCCGGTCTAGTTGGCTGCTCTCGCTCTGAGACCACTCGGCCGCATTCCTCTATCCGCATCTACATCCCCCCTTGCCGGAACCCTGATTCCAGCCTACCTTGAAATCTCGGCGCCGAAACGCGCCGTCTCGAACGAATGATAGGACTCGGGAAAGGGTGTACATCAATGAAAACGTCAGCCATACTCCTGTGTGCGCTAGCGGCGTTCGGCCTCACGGCGCAGGCCCAAACGGCCGGACAGCTGGATCCGTCACTGATCAAAAGCATCGAGGCGAAATTTGATTCGGCGGGGGACCAGACCATGCAGATCAACGCCGTCACCAACAATGACATCAACAGCCTCTCTCTGGATCGCGACAAGCTGATCGCCCATACCAAGCTGTTCAATTTTAAGCTGAAAGCCGCCGGCATCACCAACCAGCAAGGGTCCGGGCGATGCTGGATGTTCGCCGGGCTCAATGTACTGTCACCGGGGGTAATGACCCGGCTCAAACTAAATGAGTTCGAGTTCTCGCAGCCCTATCTCGCCTTCTGGGACAAAATGGAAAAGTCGAATCTGTTTCTGGAACAGATCATCGAGACCAGGAGTCTGCCGCTCGATGACCGCAAGCTCGTCATTCTGCTGGGGTCTCCGTTCGGCGACGGCGGCTGGGGGAACTGGGTGATCGATCTGATGCAGAAATACGGAGTGGTGCCGCTCAGCGCCATGCCCGAGACCAAGCAGTCCATCAATACCGGCACCGTGAACTCGCTGGGTGATACACGGCTGAAAGCCGATGCCGCCGAGCTCCGCAACATGGCCAAAGCCGGCCATTCAGTGGAACAGCTTCGCCGGCGCAAAACGGAAATGCTGGACGACATCTACAAGCTATTGGTGTATGCCTATGGCCGGCCGCCGAGAGAGTTTACGTTTAGATACGAGGCCAAAGATTCCAGCATCAGCGGTCCGAAGAGTTACACGCCGCAGACATTCTATAAGGAATATGTGGCCGACCAGCTCCCGGAGTTTGTGACGCTGATGGATAACCCGACCATCCCCTACGACAAGACCTACCAAATCGAGGAGAGTCGCAACATGGTGGAGAAATCCCCGGCCACTCTCCTGAATCTTCCGATAGCGACGCTCAAGAAGTACTGCCTGAAGATGCTCCTGGACAGCCAGGCGGTCTGGTTTGCCTGTGACGTGGGCATGGAGCATCTGCGCGATTCGGCCATTCTTGAAGCCGGTATCTACGATCCCGATCGGGTCTTTGGGATAGATTTCAGAACGTCCAAAGCGGACCAGATATCGCTTCGCGAATGCACCCCCAATCACGCCATGGTCCTCCTGGGGGTCGATACCGCCAAAGACGGTTCTCCGGTCAAATGGCTGGTGGAAAACAGCTGGGGCGCCTCAAGAGGCGACAAGGGGTACTGGTACATGTATGACAACTGGTTCGACCAGTATGTCTATTTTGCCACCATCGAGAAGAAATACTTGTCCCCTGACGACTTACACAAGTACGAACAAAAGCCGACTCTGCTGCCGATTTGGGATCCGTTCTATGAGGCCCTGAAATGAGTAAGCCGGCAGACGTGAGAAGAGTCTCGTCTGCCGGCGATCTTCAGATTCTATGCTCGACTTGGATTCGAGGCGCGACGCCGGATCTACATCCACGGTTCATCGGCCGACGGACCGTAAATCGACGGCACTTTCGCGCCGACCAGTCGGAGATACACCGAAAACTGACCGCGATGATGGATGCTGTCCATGAGCATGGTCCACAGAATATCTCCTTTCCTCAACTGCGACATCTGCTTGGGACCGGTGGGAAAGGCCATGGTGGCATTCCACTCGGCTTCCGGCATGGCTTTGATCCGCGCCGCGGTGGCGTTATACGCCTGCTCGTACCCTTGTAGCACGTCGGCATAGCTCGAGAATTTCGGGGTCTGGACGGTGAAGTCGATCTGACCCTTGACTACGCCGTCGGCAATAAGCCCCAACTCGGCAATAAAGACTTCCGCCAGACTCTTGGCGCTTTTGGTCTTTTCCTTGGTGGGGGTGAAATCAGCCTTGTCGGCGGGCAACTGCTTGAGAATCTTTACCGTGGTGGCATGCTCGCGCGCCCAGGTGTTCAGGAAACTTTCTTTCTCGGTCATAGCTGCTCCTTGTTTGGGGTTGGCTTTTCTATAGACTATCTGGACCTATTATACACAACTCTACGAAACCGGCAGCCGCCTGGCAATCGCTTTTTGAGCCGCCCGAAAGCGTTCCGAAAACCGCCCGACCATCCCGCCGCCAAAATTTTCGGCCCCTGTGCCGCCCAGGCCGGAACTCCATGAATGTCGGAGGCATTTTACTCATAAGGGCGTGGCCGGACGGGTAGGAAGAGAGCGTGTGGAAAAGCGCGGCCGTTACGTATTGATACAGTCGCTTGGAACGACGCCCCGCCGACCCCGTTGGATTTGGTCCGGGCGTGCGGCAATTTTCTGTTGTATTTGCGGTTAAATATACCTATACTATCTATATTAACAAGAGGGACGGTCGACGGTTACCCCTCACCTGTGGTTCCGCGCTTTTGATCCGGTTCTCCCACGGTACCGTCACAGCCCAGAGTCATCACACACGCTGAGGAGACATCGATGGACAGGAAGTACAGGATTTCGTGGTCGGCTCTGGTCGGCCTGATTCTGCTGGTCACCCTTCTCACCTTCGCTCCCGGACCCGCGTTTGCCAAATTATCGGCGGGCCAGGTCGACAGCCTGCGGGCGGTCGGGGCGAGCCAGGGCTGGACTTTTCAACTAAACCAGAACCCGGCGACCCAATATGATCTGGAGCAGTTGACCGGAATGAAAGAGCCGGCTAACTGGCGCCAGGGAGCGAAGTTCGATGACATGAGCGGCCCCCGCCGTGGTTCGGCTTCAGCGTCGGTGAATGTGCCGGCCTCATTTGACTGGCGTGCCCAAATTTCCGGGGGCTTGCCGCCGATCAGGAACCAGGGAGGCTGCGGAAGCTGCTGGGCGTTTGCGACCGTCGGGGCGTTCGAATGCGCGATCAAGATCAAAGACGGCAATAACGTCGATCTCTCCGAACAGTACCTGGTCAACTGCAATCACAACGGTTACGGCTGCGCCGGCGGCTGGTGGTGCCATGATATGCACACTAACGTTGCCGACAATTGTGGTGGGGTTGGAGCGGTGCTCGAAGTCAACGATCCGTATATGGCGGCCGACGGTGCCTGCACTTGTCCCTTTCAGCATGATTACAAGTTGGACAGCTGGTCCTATATCGGCGCTCAATGGTCCACCCCCACCGACGCCCAAATCAAGCAGGCCGTCATGACCTATGGTCCCGTTTCGGTGGCTATCTACGCCGGTCCCGCGTTCCAGGCGTACGGCGGCGGAATTTTCAATGCCTGCGAAGCCGGCCAGATCAATCACGCGGTCGTCATTGTCGGCTGGAACGACAGTTCGAACGTGTGGATCATCCGCAATTCCTGGGGTCCCTATTGGGGTGAGGGCGGGTACATGAGAATCCACTACGGCTGCAATTCGATCGGCTACAACGCTACCTATGTCAATTACAGCGGCCGGGTCGCGATCATGGCGGATTCGACGCTCGGGCCGACACCGCTCGGCGTAAATTTCTCTGTTCAGACGGCTCTTCCGATGCAGTCCTGCTCGTGGAATTTCGGCGACAACACGACCTCCAACATGATGACTCCGACTCACGTCTATCCGAGTCCGGGAACCTACAATGTGTCGGTCAGCATGCAGAGCACTGACGGCATGCACAACACCACCGATTACAATTTAATTGGCGTCTATGCCGATACGGTTATTGGCGCGAGCGTCACCGGCGGCGCCGGCAAATCGGTCGAGGTCGACTTATATGCGCGGAACTATCTGCCGATTACGGAAATTGATCTCCCCCTGACATGGGCCGGGACGGCGGGACTCAACCTTGATTCGGTCTCTACCACCGGTCTCCGCACGGCGTATCTGGGGGTCAGCCAATGGCTCAATCTCGACCCCACCTTCCTCATGCGGGGGGTCTATTCGCTGGCGACGACTCCAAACCAGACCGCGCTGGCGCCCGGAAGCGGACCGATCCTCCGGCTGTACTTCACCGTGTCATCAACCCCCACCGGTCCTTCCAATCCGATCTCACTCTCAAGTTTCGTGAACGGCACGACCAATTACGCCGTCACCTTCAAGAGCACGTCGGGGGCGTATACACCGGCGTTCACCCCGGGGCAAATCAAGCTTTGCAGCGCCGGTGATGTCAACGGCGACGGACACGGGCCGGATTTGGCCGATCTCTCCGCTTTGGTCAGCTACTTGACTGGTAGTTACCAGCCTCCGGTCCTTCAAAATGCCAATGTCAACGGCATCGGAGTCGTTGATCTGGGAGATCTTTCGTATATGGTTGCCTTTTTGACTGGGGCGGGACCCGCTCCAGTTTGTAAGTAGAGTTTTCCAACAGGATACTAAGAAGGGACCGCCCGATAAGGCGGTCCCTTTGTTTTGTGCTTCGCACCTCTCGATCGGTCCGGTGCAGACTTCATCTAATCCGGGGCGCCCCTCTCCCGCCCACTATTCTATAGTACTGTCACGGGCACGGTAGCAGGACAAATCCGCCGCCGGTCAGATAGCTCACGAGCGCACTCAAATCTCCGATATCTACTGGTGCGACTCCATTGACATTGGCGGCTTCGGCACAACACAGAGTAAACCCGCCTCCCGTCAGGTAGCTCACGAGCGCCGACAAATCTCCCAGATCAATCGAACCGGTGCAATTTACGTTTCCGCGCATACCCGCGCAGCACGGCGTGCCCAATATCCCATGAGGACCCGGCCCGCTCGGCACGTAACCGTGGCAAACGCGACAGGTCTTAAGCGTTCCGGCAAATCCCTGAAGCGCGATATTCTGAACGTTGTCGTTCGCCTGGCCGCTCGGCAGGATCGCGTGCGGCTCGCCGTGACAAGCGCTGCAAAACAGATTGCCGTGACCGCGTGACTGCCGGAACAGCTTGCCGGCCTCTTCCGCATAGGTGGCGCCGTGACAAGTGCTGGCGCCGCACTGCGGTTCCTGAAGCCAGGGGTTCCGTCCGTTCGCGATGCTCTCGCCAACATTCGTGACACTGCCATGACAGTCCTGGCACACAAAGCCGTGCTTGTTCTTCATGACATCACGAAGGCACTGCGTGGTCGGTCCGGGATGACAATCATAGCAGTTGTTGGTAATGCCGCCGTGATGAGAATGTACGGCCTCGGAAAGTGAAGGGAGGCCGGGCAGGCCGGGAGTTCCCAGCGCGTTGGATGAATGACAGCTTGCGCACAGGATCGGCGGCTTGGAGGGGTCGAATCCGGCCTCCGGTCCGTGTTCGTCCAGGATCGACTGTGGGCTGACGTGGCACCCTGATTTCACACAACTGATCTCGTTCGACACCGGGACCACGGCCTGAGTCGTGGCCAGAAGATTGTTGGAGCCGTCATACACTTTCAACAGCCCCAGTTGGAACGGGCTCTCATGCACCAGATCAGCGTCCTGGTACGGCGTAAGCGGGACGCCCGTAACCACAAAATTGTTGTCGGTGATAGTCATATCACCCCTCAGCGTATTCCCGGTCAGGCCGGTATCCGGGCCAAGGTGGGCGCCGAAAATCTGGAAAGCATAGTCCCAGAAATTGGTCTTACCGACCGAATAGCTGTTCCCCGGAATTTCATAACTGACGCGATATCCGGTAGTCAACACCACCGGCAAATGTGTTGAATCCCCCACTTGGATCACTTGAGCATGTACGTTATTGAAGGGGGGGAGTACGACGAAAGACGAAAAATCCTTGTTGGCACAATGCATCCCGAGATCGTTCCAGCCAATTACTATCTCGCCGGCTGTCAGGGATGAACTCGCCAATGTGAGCAAAACCAATAGCAGAATTCTTCTCATTGTCCCATTCCTTTCCGCGATTCTGATTTATGAGAGCAGCCTGTTGTATGCACCATGATACCGGCTCAAACGATGTCGAATTGATGACAGACTTAATATCGCTTATAGAGGTGTTTTTGTCAATTATAGACTTGAAGGGAACTCTCTCAGTGAGCGCAATCAGGATTGATTCCGTGTGCTATTTCTTTTGGTCCTTGTCGGCCCGAAGAAAGTCATGACATTGCCATGACAAATGCAAGCAAGACTCGCAGCTTGCGAAGTTCATTTTATTTCGAACTGATTTTTCGTTAGACAATTACCTCGAGGTCCAATTTCTCGACGCAGATCTTGCGGAATGTCGGTTAAGCTCTGGTGGCGTGTGCGCACGTGTTGAGTGATGCGACATACGATTTACTCGCAATTTCTGTTTGTCGCGAATTGCGCGAAAAAAGTATTTCTGAAGATTGCGCCAAAATATCAGACTCATTCGCGTGCGATGGGAACAGCGCTGCTCTCTGGGACGTTTGCAAATTCATCGACATCAAAATCTCAATAACCAATAACAATGGCCGGCCGGATCGAATAGCCGTCCAGAATCGGAGGTCGAATGCCTAAGAGGGTAATCGCATTTATAGTTGTTGCGTTCGCTGTGCTGGTGCTGATGCCGGTCGCCTCGCAGGCAACCATCCATGTCATCAAGCAATCCGGTTTCTCCTTTTCACCGCTAGGCACTACTGTGCATTACGGCGACACGGTGCGATGGATTGATTCGTCCGGCACGCACACCACGACCTCGGATGTGTCTTCGTCAAAATCCTGGGACTCGGGACTTATGACCGCTATCGCCCACTTCGATCAGGTATTTGTCGTCGGCGATGGCCCCGGTCCGTTCCCCTATCACTGCAATGTCCATGTCTCCTTCGGAATGGTCGACACCATTCGTGTTGCCTCCGCCTCCTGCTGTGTCGGAAAACGCGGCAATGTCAACTGTACCGGAGCTGTTGACCTTGGAGATTTGTCCGCCCTTGTGAGTTACCTGACCGGCGGCGGATTCGTGCTCTGTTGTGTCGATGCGGCGAATGTTAACGGCGTCGGCGCGGTCGACCTGGGAGATCTTAGCGCCCTGGTGAGTTATCTGACCGGCGGCGGATTCGTCCTCCCCAACTGCCCATAAGTTCTGTGCCGGCTTGCGGAATTAGCAGCCACTTCGATCAGAATCGGAGTGGCTGTCTGATTGGTCTGGAGTGAATGAGGAAACTCGACCGTGATGCGGTCTAGCGAACGGTTATGGGGGTCACGATCTGAAGGCCTCTCCGCACCCCTTTCGGGTCGCGATAGAGGAGCAGCGATTCCACTTGGTCCCCCGGCACAAAGTCTCGCTCAAAGCACTGTAGTTGAAACGTTACTTCGGGCTCGTCTGTCCCTCGGCGCAGTTTGATATTCTTGATGCCGAACTCATCGCTCGGCGCCGGAAACCAGCCGACTAATTGTGACGGCTCAATTCCGATACCCTTGAAACCAAGCGTCACCGTGACCGTCCGGCCGTTGCTCCCCACTCTGGCGAAGCTCGAATTTATGATTCGTCGCGAGCTGCCCGCCGGCTCAGACAATTGCGCCATCCATTTTTCAAATCGACGATCAGGCTTTGGATCATCGCTATAAGCCTGTTTTGAAGGCGCGGCAAACGGAATTTGAATGGACAGCGCCGCTTTGCCCGGAACACACGTTTGCCGGCACATCAGCCAGTCGGCCAGAGCTCCAATAGTGGCCACTCCGTTGTCATGTGATCCGGTAGAGATCGTCACTCTAGTCATCAACAGCACCGAGTCGACATACCCATAAGTCGTGAGCGGCCCTTTTTCGGTGAATCTCCGGGGAAGCGGCCATAACAGAGGGCCGGCTGACCAGCCTTGAGGAAGTTTCCAGGTGATGCCTGTAGGAAGCCCCGCGTCTCCCGCGAATTTCCAGTAAATGTGCCAGCCCGGCGCGATTTTGAACAGCACCCCGATCAGAAAAGACTCGCCGGCCCGCACACTGTCGGTCGAGCCGATCAAGCGGGCGCTCACTGTGTCCTGTGTCAGGGCCAGCCCGCGGGCCGTGCCTGAAAGAAACATGAGCACCGCGAGGAGCGGTGCCCATGTCTGCCAAAATCGTCTCACAGGATTTCTATCTACTCAGTGATGGGGAATCCCAATCAAGTTATCGTGAAGACCTCAGTTCCCGTAATGGACACCGCAGCCGTAAGGGCGGGTCTCGGAGACGGAAACCGGTTTTCCGGCCAGAATCTCATCCAGAGCCTGACGAACGTAGTTGAGCTTCTTGTCGGCCGGCATTTCATCTTTGGGATCATTATCGATGGCCCCGGAGTAGCGGACAACGCCATCCGACGAAATCACAAAGGTGTGGGGAGTCGTCTTGGCGCCATAGCTCTTGCCGACCGCACCCGTAGGATCGAGCAGGATCGGGTACTGAATCGACCACTTCTTTTTGCTCTCGGCGTCCGTCCCGTAACCGGCGTTTTTCGGATCGGTTGAGTTGACCGCCAGGAAAACCACGTTCTTGTCGTGATAATTTCCGTAGAGCGTCGTGAAGGTCGGATAGGTCTCAAAATGGCGGACGATGAACGGACACTTTGGGTAGTACCAATGTAGGACAACGGTCTTGCCGGCCGCCAGATACTCGTGGAGCGTGTGAACGTTGCCGTCAGTATCCTTCAGGGAGAAATCGGGAGCCTTCTTTCCCACGGCGGCTACTGGTTTGGCATCGGTTGATTTGTCCTTGGCGGCTTGGACGAGATTTGTGAAGGGGAGAGCCAGCAAGGCTGCGATTGCAAGCGTGCCGGCCAATTTCTTCGAAGAGTGCATGGTACCTCCAGAAAGTTGTGATTCGCGGCACTCCGGTGCCGCCGGTGGTCTCGGATACAATTGGTCTACGTAAATAGCCCGGACGCTTTGAGTTAAACACTAAACCGCGTGGCCGGTTCCGGGCTTCGAAAGTCAACTCGGACGGAAGGCCGCCAAGCCGCAATCGTCTGAACTCACTAGCTGCAAAATTCGTCGTGCTCTCCCGAAATCGGCCGGGGAACCCTGGCGGCCGGAAATCGCTTATATAGACAAGCTGCTCCAATGAGAGCATGGGTTCGGCGCTCGGTGATGGCGGTCGGACCCGGCCTCTGGGCAGTTGAGACAGTCGGCTATTGGTTGCGGCCGCCGGTGCCTCCTGGGGGGAAGTCAGCCCTACAGTCTCGCAAAAACAATCCCCGGAGCCGTCCCTTCCGGGCCGGGCAGCCAACAAAATTTTGGAATGAAGTATGAACCATAAGACTCGTGTTTATGACAGTATCGTCGAGATGCTGCCGGACGAAGACAACCCTTCTCCCATGGTCCGTATCAACCGGCTCAATCCGGTAACAGGATTTCCGCTCTACGCCAAGCTCGAGTGGCTGAACCCGTTTGGCTCGGTCAAAGACCGCGCCGCCTGGGAAATGCTCCGCTCTCTGGAAGAGAGCGGAGAGGTAACTCCGACGCGCGGCCTGGTGGAGCCCACCTCGGGAAACACCGGCATCAGTATGGCCGCCTTGGCCCGCGCTCGCGGCTACAAGATGCGTGCTATCGTGCCGAACAAGGTCCCGCTGGAGAAAAAGATTCTGCTCCGAATTGCCGGCGCCGATCTCGATGTCGTCAGCGATGAACTCTGTCCGTCCCCCGGCGCGGGCGGGGAAGGGTCGATCAATCTCGCCAAGACCTATGCCAAAGCTCAGAAAGACAAGTACGTCATGCCCAACCAGTACGAAAATGAGCATAACGTGCAGGCCCACGTCCGGACCACCGGCCCGGAAATCTGGCGACAAACCGAGGGAAAGGTCACGCATGTCTTTCTCACGCTCGGTACCTGCGGCACGGTCACCGGCACGAGCAAATTTCTTCGAAGCCGGAAGTCGGATGTCAAGATTATAGCGGTACAGCCCTCCGAGGGGCACGATGTTCCGGGTCTTCGGAATGTCAGCCAACTCGGCGTCTCGAAACTGTTCGATCGCTCCCTGATCGATGATATCCTTGAAATTGATTATGAACTGGCTTATACCCGGGCCCTGGACTTATGCCAGATCGAGGGACTGCTCGCCGGACCCAGCGCCGGGCTTATTTTTGAGGGAGCCCGGAGAATCGCCGAACGCGACAAAATCGGTTTCGGCGTCATGCTTTTCCCCGACAGTGTTTTCAAATATACGGCCAATATGATCAAACATATTCCCAGCCTGATGGACGGGATAGAACGTTGAAGGAGACCTTATGACTTCGTACAAATTCCCCGAGGTACTGGTGGAGACTGACTGGGTCGCCGCCAATCTGGGCAAGCCCGGAATCAAGATCGTTGAAATCGATGTCGATACGCAGCAGTACGATGTCGGCCACATTCGCGGTGCTATCGGCTTTAACTGGCAGACTCAGCTCCAGGACCAGGTAACACGGGACATCATCAGTAAAGATTCGTTTGAGAAACTGGCGGGGGGCGCCGGCATTTCCCCCAGCGATACCGTCATTATCTACGGCGACAACAACAACTGGTTTGCGGCGTATGGATTCTGGTTGTTCAAAGTCTATGGGCACAAGGATGTCCGACTCATGAACGGCGGCCGCCAGAAATGGCTCAATGAGGCCAATAAGGAACTGGTGGGGGATAAGACCAGCTTTCCCGCGGTACGTTACCAGGTCACGGCCACCGATCTGTCCCTCCGCGCCCGGGTCGCCGAAGTTCTCGAGGTCAGCAACAGACAGACGCAGAATCTGGTCGATGTTCGGAGCGTGGATGAGTTCACCGGAAAGGTCATTGCTCCTCCCGGAATGAGCGAGACTGCCCAGCGCGGCGGCCATATTCCCAACGCCAAAAATATCCCCTGGAGTACCGCCGTGGGTCCCGATGGAGCGTTCAAATCCTATGATGAACTCCGGAAGATCTATCTCGAGGACAAAGGGGTCGATCCCAACAAGGCTACTATTGCCTATTGCCGGATCGGAGAACGTTCCAGCCACACCTGGTTTGTCCTGAAATACCTTTTGGGACTTCCCAATGTCCGAAATTACGACGGGAGCTGGACCGAATACGGAAATCTCATCGGCGCTCCGATAGAGAAATAGTATGCCGGGGCTATCCGTCGATACTGACCTTTAGGTCCCGTGCCTGATACAATTGCTCGCCCAACCCGAGTCACTCGGGCACAGGGTACGAAGTCCTGGGCAGGCTCATTTCGCGTTAGGATGATCGCCGTTATCCTGCTATGATAATGACGACAAGAAGGATTTGACTAGACCACGATGGGAAGTTCTGTATGACACGTCCAAAATGGGTACTCCTCCTCCTGATCATTGCCGCCGTTTGCGTCGTCGCCTTACGATCCGACCGGGTTCGAAGTATCGCCGGCGCTGCTTTCCGGCACGTCGATCGTGACCAGGATAAAGAGGAAGCCCGAACCGGACCGGTCAAAGGGAATCCGGAAAGCGAAGAGTCCGAAGCTGAACCAAACGACTGGTTCTATATGCAGCGGGCCTGGCCGTATGACACGGTCAGCGCCAGCGACTATCACAAAGCCGTCAAGGCTACCTACCAGAAACTCGCTCTGGCGTCGTCCCGACAAACGGCCCAGGGCTCTCCTACCTGGCTGCTGGCCGGCCCGACCAATATCCCCGGACGAATCACCGATATCGAAGCTATCCCCTCTCAGCCGAACAAAGTCTACGCCGCAAGCGCGGCCGGAGGCGTCTTCTACTCCTCGGACTACGGTCAGAATTGGACTCAGGTGTTCGACAGCACCGGCATCTATTCGATAGGTGACATCGCCATCAATCCCAACAACCCGGACACGGTCTTCATTGGGACCGGCGAAGCCAACCCGGCGTTTGACACTTACGAGGGCACCGGGATCTACCGCTCGATCAATGGCGGCGCCACCTGGCAATTCTCCGGGCTCCCCAACAGTTATCGGATTGGCCGGATTGTCATCGACCCTACTCAAACACAAAATATTCTGGTCGCGGCCGGGGGAAAAGTATTTGGCGGGACTAATCCGGATCGCGGCGTCTATCGCTCCACCGACGGTGGAAACACCTGGACCCAGACTCTCTATGTGTCCGATACCACCGGCTGTGTCGATATCGCCCTCCATCCCTCGAGCGGCGTTGCCTTTGCCGCAATGTGGGAGCGGCTGAGAATAGTCGATCAGCCCCGGCTCCTTGGCGGAATCGGATGCGGGCTGTACCGCTCCCCCGACCGGGGCGTGACCTGGTCTCTCCTCGGCGCTGCCAATGGTTTGCCGGCGCCATCGGCCACCTCGGGGCGCATAGGGGTTTCGCTCGATCCCTTGTCGAATACTGTCTACGCCATCTACGCCGACAATGTCGGCAATTTCGCGGCGCTCTATGTCAGCCATGATCTGGGGCTGACCTGGAGCGAGGTCAACGATGCCCCGCTGGTTTCGGCGGCGCTCTACAGTAACTTTGGATGGTACTTTGGGCAGGTGCGCACCGCTCCGGGGAATCCGAATATTGTCTATGCCCTGGGAGTAGATCTGTACAAGAGCACCAACGGCGGTTCAACCTGGGCCAGCACGCTGAACGGCATCCATGTCGACAACCACGCCATGTGGATCAACCCGAACAATATCAATGAAATCTACGAAGGGTGCGACGGCGGCGTAAACTACTCGACCAACGGCGGCGCCAGCTGGGTGACCCGGGAGATGCACAACACTCAGTTCTATGCCATCACGATCGACCGGCTCAACCCTCTGCACCTGTACGGCGGCGCCCAGGACAACGGCACGATGAAATCCCCTAACGGAGCCATCAACAATTACCAGTCAATTCTGGGCGGGGATGGTTTCTACGTTCTGGTCGATCCCACCGATTCCAACACGGTCTACGCCGAATATCAATATGGCAACCTGGCCAAATCGACCGATGGCGGCTCGAATTTCAACTATGTCCTGAGCGGCATTGATTTCAATACGGACCGTCATGGCTGGTGCACCCCGGTGGCGATCGATCCGACCAACCATTTGCACCTGTTCTATGGCACCAACTTTTTGTACCGCTCCACCAATGGCGCGGCCTCCTGGAATAAGATTAGTCCTGACCTAACCAACGGCCCCCATCCGTACTCGGCCTTCGGAACCATTACCACCATCGATGTCTCACACAATAATGGGAATGTGGTCTATGTCGGCACCGACGACGCGAATGTCTGGGTTACCAAAAACGGCGGCGCCAATTGGACCAAGATCACAGCCGGCTTGCCGAGCCGTTGGGTGACCAGGGTAACCGTCGATCCGACCAACGACTCGATCGCCTATGTGACCATCTCCGGCCACTTTGAAGGCCTTGATTCCGCTCACGTCTTCCGCACCGCCAACTACGGCGCATCCTGGACGGCCATAAACGGTGACTTGCCTGCCGGTCCGATTAATGACATCGTGGTCGATCCGGCCAATACCAGGCAGCTCTTCATCGGCACTGATTTTGGAGTGTACAGCACCAGCAATCTGGGGAGTAACTGGCTTCCTCTGGGTACCGGGCTCCCGGTCATACCGGTCGATGATATCGCTTTCGATCCCGGCTCGCGCAAACTGGTTGCCGGAACCCATGGCCGCTCCATGTACTCAATCTCGATTCCGGCTCCCTCGTGTTGCACCGGCACGACCGGCAATGTTAACGGTCTAGGGGGGGTGGACTTGGCAGATCTCTCTGCGTTGGTCAATTATCTGACTGGCGGCGGTTTTGTGCCCCCGTGTCCCGCCGCCGCTAACGTCAACGGTCAGGGTACAATCGATCTTGGCGACCTGAGCGCGCTCGTCAGCTATCTGACCGGCGGCGGATTTGTCCTTCCGCCCTGTCCATGATGATCTCACAAGGCGCGAGTTCTCTGACACGCGCCTGCTCCGAGGTCAGGCGCAGACGGCCATTTGCTCCTGCAAAACCGAGCGGACGACACTCACGATCAGGTCGATCTCGCTGCTTGTAATCTGGAAATGCGGCGTAAATCGAAGGCCGTTGTGACCGCCATGGATCATCACTACACCACCACAGCGAAGCCGCTCTTCGAGTCCGTTGGGGCCGGTGACTTTGCAGACCCGGCCGTCCAGTTCGGCGCAGATGATCAGGCCACATCCCTGAACTTTCAGAATCAATTCGGGGAATTCCTCGGCCAGCTCGTTGAGCTTTGCAATAAATTCCTTTCCACGCTCCCGGATATTGACGCGCGTCGCTCCGCTCATCGCACTCAGCACCGCCGAACCGATCTCCATTCCTCTGGGATTGGTCGTCATGGTATTGCCGTAAATGCCGGTGCAGTACAACTGCGCTGCCTCGGCGGTAAGGGCAATCACTGATAGGGGAAACTGTCCCGCGTTCAGGGCCTTAGAATAGGTCTCAATATCGGGGGGAACGCAATGCTCAAACCCCGGATAGTCCAATATGCTGAGGTACCCGGTCGCCCTGAACCCCGCCTGAACCGAATCCACTATCAGCAAAGCGCCATGCTTCAAAGTCAGCTCCCGCGCCAGATCGTAAAACTCCCGGGTCAAAGCTATGCCGGGCTCCCCTTCGCCCATCACCGGTTCGATGAAAAACGACTCGAAGAAAATCCCGTCTGTTTCCGCTTTGGTAAACGCTTTTCGCAGGCCGGCCAGATCGTTCGGTGTTACCGTCTCCAGAGTGTCGCTGCCGCGAAACGACGCGAGATGATTTTGGTACGTCTCCATACACGAATCCGATACCCGTGCCGCCGGATCGGTCCGGCCGTGGAATCCTCCCTTGAGCCCCAGATATTTGATTTTCTTCCCGGCGTGTCGTGCCCCGGGCTGGGTCAGGTTGAAGGCGTTCAGATCGGAAAAGCGAGCCGACAAAGTCATGGCTTCCGAACCGCTGTTGAGACAGACAAATTTGGTAAACGGACATTTGCCCCGCTTCTGGCCGATTTCTTTTCTCAACAGCTCGCTGAATCGATTCTGGCTGAGACTGGCGGTCATGACATTCGCCATTACCCAGGCCTGCCCGAGAGGTGCGGTGATCGAGTCCGGGGCATGCCCGAATCCAAGCATGCCGTAACCGCCGGAGTCATGAAGTATGGCGCCGTGCAAAGTTACTATCCAGGGGCCGCAACCGGCTAAAGGGATGTACGGACTGCGCGCATCGGTGCCGTAGAAACTCAGGAAATGCCTCTGCAAATAGGCACATTGTTCCGCCTCGTCCTGGCCAAGTACGTCCGGGGATTCCTCTCGTAGCTTGCCGTACACGAGAAATGCCTGGTGGACGGCTGCTCGAAGCTGCGGGTCGGCCGCCCAAAACGGAGCCAGCGCTTCATCAGAAAAACCCGATCGTCCGTTTCGCCCCGGCCGTTTTGCGAATCGCCTGAAGCTCAGCGTTTGGAAAGTTCATCGTTGGATTGCTCCTCAGGTATCTTGGAATATTTTTTTGCTTCTTCCTGGGCCACCGACCGGTATGCGGCCCGAAAGGGGATTCCGCGGCTGACCAGGCGATGCGCCCGCTCGGTCGCATACAGCTCGTCGGTTAGGGCTTTCCGACAAGCAAGCTCGTCGACCGTCATTTCTCCGACTACGAGACTCATCGCGTGCAGGCAGTCCAGCGTGGTATCGAGTCCCGCAAAGAGCGGCCCCTTGGTCAGTTGAACATCACGATTATATCCCGACATCAGGCCGGCGGTCAGATTTTTGATCTTCATCTCCTCACCCGCCACTACATGAAAGCGCCCCCGCACCAATTCAAGAATGTCGGGATTCCGTTTCTGGGGCATAAGGGAACTTCCGGTGCACAGCCTCTCCGGGAGACGGACGAACCCGAACTCGCGGGTGGAATATTGCAAAAGATCGGACGCCAGACGATTCAAACCCAACATCACCTGGCTGCACAGGCCAAGCAGTAACGCCTCGAATTTGCCTCGGCTCAACTGTGCATAGAGAGGATTTTCCTGGACTCGCGCAAAGCCAAGTTCGCGCGCCGTGCTCTCACGATCGATTTTCAGCACCGGCACACCAAATCCCGCCGCTGTCCCGAGAGGTGACTGGTCAATTATGTGCTGAACCGTTCCAAGCAGTTCGAGGTCATCTTCGGTCGCGGCCAGAAAGCTCCCCAGCCAAATGGCTACGGTGGTCGGCATCGCTCGCTGCATGTGGGTGTATCCGGGCAAAGGAATATTTCCCAACCGATCGATCGCCGCGCCGAGCGCTTCGCGAAACGACTCTATTCGGCCATGCATCTCCCGTAATTGATCCTTTTCAAAGAGGCGCAACGCGGTCAGAACCTGGTCGTTGCGCGATCGTCCCGTGTGGATTTTCCGCCCCGCGTCCCCGCACATTTTGACAAGATAATTCTCGATCGCCGTGTGGCAGTCCTCATCCTCGGCCGTGATCGGAAAAGCGCCGTTTGCCGCGAGCTGCGCAATTTCGTTCAAGCCGCGTTCCAGTTGGGCCAGTTCTTCCGGGGTCAGGATGTTGATCCGGCGCAACATCCGGGCATGGGCAAGTGATCCCCGGCAATCATATACGGTCAGCCGCTGGTCCAGATGCTGATCGTCGGCCGCCAGAAACTGCTCCAGCCAGGGGTCACGCGGTTGGTCTTGATGCCACAACTTCATCTATCTTTCCGTTCCGTTGTTTACGAACAATCGTGTGGTGCGCCATCAGCCGGTTGGCATTCACGCGGATAAACCCTGTGGCATCGGTCTGATCAAATCCCCCATGGGCATCCATGCTGGAGAGATTCTGATTGTAAAGCGAACTCGGACTGAAGCGCGCAATCGGCGTGACACTCCCTTTGTACAGCTTGAGCGTGACTTTCCCATCGATCAACTCCTGGCTCTTGGCTACCGCCGACATCAGGAAATCCATTTCCGGACTAAACCAAAAGCCGTTGTAAATCAACTCGGCCAGCTTGGCCGCCAGCATATCGCGCAGGCGCATCACCTCGCGGTCCATGGCGATCCCCTCGATATCCCGGTGTGCCGCGTGGAGAATCGTTCCTCCCGGCGTTTCGTAGATTCCACGAGATTTGATCCCCACAAAGCGGTTTTCGACCATATCAACCCGGCCGATCCCGTTGCGGGAGCCCAGTTCATTGAGATAAAGCATGATCGGCAAGGGTCGATTCACTACCATACCATCCTCAAGGTTCTCCACGTTGATCGGAACACCGTCCTTGAATGAGATGGTGATGCCGGTTGGCTTGTCCGGCGCCAGTTCCGGCGCGAGCGTGCGGCTGTATACATCGGGCGGCGCAATAAATTCCGGCGCCTCCAGGCACCCGGCCTCGTGGCTGATATGCAGAAGGTTGTCATCCTCGCTGTACGGTTTTTCGTGAGTCGATTTAATCTCAATTCCGTTCTGGCGCGCATATTCGATCAGATCGCTCCGTCCCTGGAACGATGAAAGAAATTTTGGCGTCCGCCAGGGCGCGATCACCTGAATCCAGGGAGCCAGCGCATAGTACGACAGTTCAAACCGGACCTGATCGTTCCCTTTGCCGGTGGCTCCGTGGGCGACATACGCTGCGCCAACGTGCTCCGCAATCTGGATCTGATGTTTTGCTATTAAGGGCCGCGCGATGGCGGTTCCGAGCAGGTACCGGCTCTCGTAGACGGCGTTCGCCTGAATCATCGGGAAAATGTAGTCTGTGACGAACTCTTCTTTGAGGTCCACTACGACTACATCCCGTGCTCCGAGCTTCGAGGCCTTGTCCGCGGCGGCCGCAAAGTTGTCGTCCTGACCGACATCCGCGATATAGGCAATGACCTCATACCCCTGGCGCAACAGCCAGCTGAGGATGACCGAAGTATCAAGCCCGCCGCTGTAGGCCAGCACGACGGTGCGATTGCCGGAATTGGTTTTGCTGCTCACGAAAATTCCTTTTTTCACTGAAATATTGTTGCCCAAAACTATCCCGACTTATATAATTGCGATAATGACTTATTAACAGATATTGATGAGTTCTGGTGAGTTTACAGCATCCCGGTATCGAAGCCTTTCTGGCCATTGTGCGGCATGGCACGGTCCACGGCGCCGCCCGAGAAATCGGTCTCAGCCAGACCGGTGTCACGCAGCGAATCCGCTCGCTGGAACGCCAGCTGCGGACCACGCTCTTCACTCGCTCGCGCAAGGGGATGAGTCCGACTGAGGAGGGAGAGGCGCTCTACCGTTACTGCCAGCGGGTCCGCGATCTGGAAGGGGAGTATCTTACTTTTCTTCATACCGAGGCCACCACCGCAACCGTGACGGTCAGCATCACCGGTCCATCGAGTCTGATGCGAAGCCGGATTATCCCGCAGGCCACCACCCTGCTCAACACCTTTCCGAATATCACCTTCAGCTTCTTTTTGGATGATTACGAAACCGGCCTCCGGCATCTCAAGAATGGCTCATGTCAGCTGGCGGTTCTGCCGCGCGAGGATGTCGTGAATGAATTGGACAGCAAGATTCTCCGCCCCGCTGTCTACGTGCTGGTCGGCCCTCCCGAATGGCGGAAACGTCCGCTCGAAGAAATCATCTCCGGTGAGCGCATCGTAGATTTCAACGAAAGCGATGACGCCACTTTTCGCTATCTCCGTCGCCACGGACTGCACCATCATGCCAAGAAGCAGAGGCATTTGGCGAACAGCCCCGACGCGCTGGTCTCAATGGTGGCCGATGGCCTCGGCTATACGGTGCTGTTCACGGAATTCGCCGCTTCCCATTTGGCTGCAGGCCGGGTGGTTGATCTCAATCCGGGGAAGCGGATGGAATACGAAGTAGCCCTGGCCTGGTACCCTCGAAGAGAAATGCCGGCCTATTTCCGCCAGTTGATTAAGCACATAAAGTAGATTCCTGACGGAAGAGCGTGTCCGATATCATTGAGGCAGTTCTCCAGTTCCTGACCTTTGGTTCCTGATTGTACAGTTTTATTTTGCCCTCTTAAGCGCCGGCTTTTACTTCTACTTTTCTTCAATACCGCGTATAATCACGAACACATCGGGCTTCATGGCGAAGCCGAGCCTCGCGCAGCATCGCGCCGAAAGATTTTTGTCCGGGCTGCTCTCGGACGACATGGGAGGAACATATGTCTGTTGATCATCAATCTTCACTCCATCGCTTTTCATTGAAACGGGGAAAGGGAACGGCCTTGGTCGGCGCCGCCTGTGTGATGGCATTGTTGGTGTGGGTGTCGATCTCTACAAGCCTGCCGGACAATGAAATCCGGGTAACCTCTTTCGAACCGACTGGCTGGACCGAAGCCACTACCAATCTCACCATCAAATTCTCCAAGCCGATGGTCTCCAGGGACAGCCTCGACAAACCGCTGCTCGATCCACCCGTCACTTTCACCCCGCCCATACATGGTCTGGCGCGCTGGGTGGAAACGGATGTCCTGCGCTTCTTCCCCGATGGCGGCCTGTTGCCGGCGACCGAATATGTCGCCAAAGTGGCCTCGGACAAGACCTGGGGCTCGGGCTTCAAGATCGTCAATCCGGCCGAATACAAGTTCTGGACCTCGTTTTTGGCGATTGCCTCGATAACCAACTCGACCGAGCCGGAGCCGGATCGACCCGACCTCGTTCGTCTTGTAGTCAGGATCAACTTCAACTACGATGTCAGCTATGACGATCTGCGCAAGAATACCCAGCTCGGCGGCGGGCGCGGCGCTGTCCAGTCGGATCTGAAATTTACGCTAGTGCCTTTGAAAGATGACGGCTCTCCCATTCCCGCCGATACTTCCAATGCCGGAGCCCAGCAGGTATTCTCTTTGCAATTTCAGCTCACCAGCGAGCCGTTCAAGCAGTCGAATTCCATTCAAAGCTATACCCTGAAGATCGATAAGGGAATCTCCTGCAAAAACTGCGGTCGTCCGCTGGCCGAGCCGATCAAGAAGTCAATCGATGTAGCTGCTCGCGAGCGGTTGGTGATCAACGGTGTCTCGGCGCGAAGCATGGCGGACGGCGGAGCCATCTATATCAACTTGTCCATGCCGGCTCCAACTGATGAAGCGAAGCGTTATGTTTCGATTGAACCGGCGACGGATTTTACTCTGGAGCCCGAGTGGACTTCACTGGTGCTTCATGGAAAATTCAGCCCCGGCACAACCGTGACCCTGAATATTGCCAAAGGGCTTCCCTCCGCGGGCGCCAATGTGCTGGAAGCTGACTTCTCCACCAAAGTCACTTTCCCGAATCTGGAACCATCTGTGGCTTTCTCCTCGATTGGGACTTTTCTCCCCCGCCAGGGGAACGGCTTGATCGAGGTGAAGACTACCAATTTGAACAAAGTTGATGTCGAAGTTGAGCAGATCTTTCCCAATAACCTGGTCTATTTTCTGACCTCCGGGTACGGGGGAGACTACTACTATTCAAACCGACAGGCCGTGCTGGGGCGATCACTATTCATAAAGGAAAAGGTCCTGGACCAAAAACTGAATGTCCCCCTGGCGACCACCATTGACCTCAAGAGCATTGTCGGTGACTCCGCCAAAGGGATCTTTAAAGTGTCGGTGCGAAACAAGGAACAGCGCTGGATCGCCGATAGCCGCTTTGCCATGATCACCGATATCGGCATTGCCGCCCGAATGTCGGATGATTACCTGATGGTGTGGGCGAATTCGCTCGCCAATTCAGACCCGATTCCAAACGCTTCGGTGGCACTCATAAGCAAGAACAACCAGACTCTTCTTGAGGGGAAGACCGACGGCCGTGGTATCGCGATCTTTGACGGAATAAAGGACAAACTCACCGGTTTCGAACCGTTCATCATCACGGTCGCTCGAAATAATGATCTGGCGTACATCCGTCTGGACGAATCCCTTCTGCCGATCGCCGATTTCGATGTCGCCGGACGGCCGTACCTTTCGTCCGGGTATGAGGCGTTTGTATACACTGACCGGGGAGTCTATCGCCCGGGAGATACGGCCCATATCGTCTCGCTGGTGCGGGGAGCCGATGCGAAACTCCCGCCCGACTTTCCGTATTTCCTGACCATTTACGACAGCCGTGGGCGCAAGTTCACGAGCTTCCGCATGAGCATCGAGGGCTCAGCCATGAGCGCTCTGGATTTTCAGATTCCTGACTTTGCCGGCACCGGGCGCTACAGCGTCGCGGCCGAGATTGGGGAAGAGTTGAAAATCGGACAGACAGATTTTCAAGTGGAAGATTTCATGCCGGATCGCATAAAGGTGGCGCTGACCAGTTCGCAGTCATCCTATCGGGCCGGGGAGAAAGTCGTCGCCGGTGTGGATGCCAAATATCTCTTTGGACCTCCCGCCGCTTACCAGCGCGTCTCAGGGCATCTGACCATTGAACCCTCAGACTTCACGCCCGGCGGCTGGTCGGGCTATTCTTTCAGCAACAGCGACCGCTCGTTCTCCCGCATGGAGATCGATCTGAGAGACACCCTGTTGGACGACACTGGCGGCCACACCTATTCGTACCTGATTCCGGAAAAGATGATCGCACCCTCCGCGCTCAAAGGTCTGTTGTCCGCGACTGTCTCCGAACAGGGGGGACGCGGCATCAGCGCCTACACCGACATTCAAATTTATCCGTACGCCCGTTACGTGGGAATTAAGCTCGGCCTCGCCGGATACGCCAAGCCGGGTGAACCGGTCGAAGCGCAACTGATCGCCGTGGGACCCGACGGTAAGCCGGTCGACGCCCCGCGCTGCCTCATTCGTTTTTACCGCCTGGTTTACAATACCGTCCTGAAAAAGGACCGAACCGGCACCTACCGCTATGTCTCGGAGAGGCGGCCGCTGCAACTGGACTCTGCTTCGGTAGCACTGACCCCCGCAGGGTCCAAAGTTTCATTCACCCCCCACGACTATGGCTCATATCAGATCGTAGCCACTGACCTCGACGGCGGACACTCTTCCTCTACCGATTTCTACGCCTCCGGCTGGGGGTATGCCCCCTGGGCATTAACCGATCCCGACAAGATCGAGCTGCAGTTCGATAAGAAGAGCTATGCCCAGGGTGAACAGGCCCGACTCCAGATTCGCGCCCCGTTTGGCGGGAAACTGCTGGTGACGGTCGAGCGGACCAAAGTACTTGATGCCTTTACCAGGGTCATGCCGGATAACACGGCTGAAATCATTATCCCGGTCAAGCGGGAGTATTTCCCAAACAGTTATGTTACGGTCGAAGTAATTCGTCCGGCGGACAGTCTGCTACCCAACATGCCGGCGAGGGCCTTTGGAATCGCTCCGCTCCAGATCTCCACGGCCGAGAAGCAAATCGGTCTCACCATCACCGCACCCGAAGTAATCAAGCCGAAAACCAGGGTCACTTTCAACCTCAAGACTTCGCTGGCAAAATCCACCCGGCTCACGGTCGCGGCGGTCGATGCCGGCATTCTGCAACTGACCGATTTCAAGACCCCCGATCCGCTCGAATACTTTTACGGGAAAAAGCAACCCGGTCTGAAAGGGTACGATCTGTACTCGTTCATCTACCCGCGCGTTGATCAGGCTCAGAGCCATCTCAAGGCCGGCGGAGATAAGGCGTTTGCGGCGAGCCGCCTGCGACACCTAAATCCAATCAGCGCCCGCAGGGTCAAGCCGATATCCTTATGGTCGGGGATCGTCACGACCGACCAAACGGGCAAGGCGAGTGTGACCTTCGACGTGCCCGAATTCAACGGCAAACTCGTGGTCATGGCCGTCGGCGCCCAGAACGAACTGTTTGGATCATGCACCAGGGAAATTCTGGTCCGCGACAAGATCGTCCTGCAGGAGAGTTTCCCGCGCTTTGTCAGTCCCGACGATCTCTTTGATGGTCTGGTCACCGTCTTTAATAATACCGGCGCCAGGGCGGATATTACACTTACCGCGTCGGCGGACGGACCGGTCGAATTCGTGTCCGCCCCAACGACTACACTCACGCTTGAGAACAATCGGCAGGGGAATGCCATATTCAAAATCAAGGCCAAACTGATTCCGGGAAAAGTGACTTTCACAATCAAAGCGCAGGCGGGAGAAGAGCAGTCTTCGGTCACGATCGAATTGCCGAATCGCCCGGCCGTTCCTTTGGTCACTCTCTACGGTTCCGGAGTCGTCACCAGGGATAATCCGGCGCAGTTCAACCTTCCTTCCGGCTGGCTGGCCGGAACCGACCAATACGTTTTGAGGACATCGTCCATGCCGGCGACCTCGTTCGCGCGAAATATCCAGTACCTCTTGTCCTACCCGTACGGCTGCGTGGAACAGACCACCTCGCGGCTTTTCCCGATGCTCTATTTCAATGACATGGTTAAGGTGGTTGATCCGGCGCTGTTCGGAGGGAACGCCCCGGACTATTTCATCCAGGAGGGAATCCTGAAATTGAACAGCATGCTTCTGCCGGACAAGTCTTTCGCCTACTGGCCCGGCGGTACGACCGGCGACAACTGGTCTACCATATACGCCTCGCACTTTCTCTCCGAGGCTTCGCGGGCCGGCTACTATGTAGACAAGAAGACACTCGACCAGATATATGATCATCTGGGTGACATCGCCGACGGCAAGTGGTACAAAAATGTGACCGACGCCCACCGTATCTACGCCGCCTACGTTCTGGCCCATGCCGGCAAACTGGAAAACCGAACCATCACTTATTTGAAGGGGCTCGATCCTTCCAAACTACAGCCGTATTCCCGATACCAATTGGCTGGAGTGATGGCGCTCACCGGAAGTCAATCCGACTTGACACGTCTTTTGCCGACCGATGTTCAACCCAATCTCTTCGACCCCGAAACGGGCGGTGACTACAATTCGGGCGTCCGGACCGACGCCATTCTGCTGGATGTGCTGCTTCAGGCTACGCCATCCAGTCCATCGATCCCGATCCTGGCCAAATCACTCATGGAGCGCGCGAGCGCCGGCCGTTGGTATACCACCCAGGACAATGCCTTCGCCCTCATGGCGCTCGGAAAATATTTCAAGTCCCAGCCTCATGTCGGGTACACCGGCACGCTTGAGATCGAAGGGGAGAAGTCGATCAGGATCGATTCAACCGGCACGAGCATAACGCGCAAGGATCTTGGTGACAAGAAAGTCTCGGTCGCTCTCACCGGCGGAAGCGGCCCCTGCTTCTACTATTGGCAGGCGAGCGGTGTCCCGACTGCCAACACGACTCCGGAGTTCGACAAAGGGATGCGCGTCCGCCGGAAATATCTCGATGAAAATGCCAAACCGGTGGACCTGACTAAAGTGAAACTGGGAGACCGGATTATCGGCGTTATCTCCATTGATGCCACCGATCGGTCGCTCTTCAATGTCGTCATCAACGATCTCTTGCCGGCCGGCTTTGAAATCGAAAATCCACGCCTGAAAACCAGCGAGCGGCTGACCTGGATCCCGGCTGCCGGGGCTAATATTGACTTCCAGGACATTCGCGACGATCGCTTGCTTCTGTTCACCAATTTGTATCCGGGAGGGACAGTGAACTATTTCTACAGCATGAGGGCGATCTGTGCGGGCAATTTCAAGATTCCACCGATCTCCGGTGAGTGCATGTACAACCCGCTCATTGCAAGCAGTTCTTCTTCGGGAGCCTTATCCATTTCGCGGTGAAGCGATGCGAAGCATGATGAAGCGAGTACTTGCGATAGCACCAGTGGGCCGGTCGCGCCGTCGTTGGCGCCTCGGGCTGCTTTCCCTGGGGGGAGCGGTTGCCGGGGTGGCGCTTCTCAATTGGGTCATCTTTCCGCTCCCCAAGGATCGCCTGTATCGACCCAGCGCGACATATGTTTATAGCCGCGATGGCCAACTGCTCAACTGCTTTACGTCATCGGATCGTTTCTGGCGGAAGCCGGTGAAACTAAATCAACTGTCGCCGCTCCTGATCAAGTCCGTGCTGGCGACCAAGGACCGTTGGTTCTACTGGCATCCGGGGTTTAATCCGATCGCTCTCGCCGAGGCGGCCGTAGACAATATCCGCGCCGGGAAATTCGTCCGGGGGGGATCGACCATCACTATGCAGATTGCCCGCATGATGGAGCCCAAGGAACGGACAGTCGGAAATAAGCTGATTGAAATTCTCCGGGCGATGCAATTGGAATTGAACTACTCCAAGCGGGAACTGCTCGAACTCTATTTCAATCTTGCGCCGTACGGCGGAAATATCGAGGGGGTAGGGGCTGCGACGTATCTGTACTTCGGCAAATCCCCTGCTAAGTTGTCACTCTCCGAAGCCGCCGTGCTAACTGCTTTACCTTCTTCGCCGACTCAGTTTCGTCCCGACCGTGATCTCGACAAGTGCCGGGAGCGCCGGAATCGAATTCTGGCAGCCCTCAGGAAAAATGGCGACATCGACAACCCAACCTATGAGCAGGCTCTCCGGGAAGAGATTCCCATTTTCCGCCAGGCCCCGTCGGTTGCCGCGCCGCATCTCTGCCAGATGCTGGTGGCGCGGGAGCCCGGCCAATCCGAAATTCACTCAACCATCGATTACAAACTGCAGGTGATGTGCGAGCGGCTGGCCCGCAATTACCAGTCGAGACTGGCGGACAAAGGAATTCAGAATCTATCGGCGGTCGTGCTGGATAATCGAACCGGTCAACTGTTGGCGCTGGTCGGTTCGGCGAATTTCAGTGATGTCACTAATCATGGGCAAGTTAACGGCGCCCTGGCTCCTCGATCTCCGGGATCGGCCCTAAAACCGTTTGTCTATGCGCTCGGGTTTGAGAAGGGGGTCATTTCTCCGGCGCTCAAAGTTGAGGACCTCCCCATCAATTACGCCGGGTACATTCCGGTCAACTACGACGAAGAATATCACGGCATTGCTTCTGTGTCCGAGGCCTTGATTCAATCACTTAATGTTCCCGCCGTAAATCTCACCGCCAAAGTCGGGTTGAAGGATTTGTGCGATCTGCTGCGACTGGGGGGAATCACCACGCTGAACCGTAAGTACTCCGACTACGGCCTCCCGCTGATTCTCGGCTCCTGTGAAGTGAATCTGCTCGAATTGAGTAATCTCTATGCTACTCTGGCCCGGACCGGGGTCTACCGCCCGGTCCGAACGATCAAGACTACTGACACGTCCGAGTCGAGTCGGCTGCTAACCCCGGAGGCCTGTTATCTGGTGACGGAAATTCTCTCAGAACTGAAGCGCCCCGATCTTCCGTCGAGCTGGGAGTTTACTTCAAATCTCCCCAAAGTAGCCTGGAAAACCGGAACTTCCTTTGGCCGGAAGGATGCCTGGGCCATCGGTTACGATCCTGACTACACTGTCGGAATTTGGGCGGGAAACTTCTCTGCGGAGGGCTCGGTGGCTATCGTTGGGGCGGAAATAGCAGCTCCGCTCATGTTTGACGTCTTCAACCAGCTTCACCCTAACGGTCAGGGCGCCTGGTTTACCAAACCGCCCGGGATAGGAGTCCGAACCGTGTGTGCCGCTACCGGCCGGCTGGCCGGGGACGACTGTCCGGATCGGATCGGCGAACACTTTATAATCGGCGTATCACCGACTGAACCGTGCCGCGTGCATCGCACCATCGTTGTCGACAAGCATACCGGATACGCCCTCTGCCGCTTTTGCGCCGAAGGTAAGGAGACAGAAAAGCTTACGGTCGAAGACTGGCCGCCGCGGATTGCCTCGTGGCTGGCGCAAAAGGGGATGGTTCGGCTCATGCCTGAGCACAACCCGGAATGCCGGGGTATTCTGGCGGGTGCCGCTCCGGTGATTACCTCCCCCGAAGACGACGCCGTTTATGTCCTGCGCGGCAGCGCCCCCCTGCGATTTCAGAATATCCTGTTCCGCGCCTCGGCCTCGCCGGATTGCCGCCAAATTCACTGGTTTCTTGATGGCCAGTTGTACAGGACTTCTGCCATCGACAGCGCGGTATTTTACGCGCCCCAACCGGGGAATCATCAGCTCATGTGCGTCGACCCGTACGGTCGGTCAAACTCGGTGACTTTCCGCGTGCAATGAACCCGCCCTTTCGATCCTGGGAAACGCACTTCTTGTTCTGCTGGGCGAACCACGGGCCAATCCCGATTTCGCGCTGAATCGAGCTAAGCCCGTTACACTGCCGATACCGGCGAGCAGTATTTCCGATGCATCCGCATAACCCTCTCAGCACTCTTGCTCGCGGTCCCTTTGATATTCTGAACCTGATCTGCCTGGGAAAACTTCTTCAGCAAACTGCTCGTTTGGCGCGGCGAAAGAAAGCAATCAACCTTTGGGAAGAGCACGTGGTCTTCATCACAAATGTGAATAGTCAAGAGCGTGATATAGGCCTGGGCCTGGGTTAACAACTCCTGGCGTGCCCCCTTCTTTCCCTTGCGATAATCCAACAAGGCACAATTCATGGCAAAGATAAATTCGCGTGCCAGGAAATGCTGAGTGGTCAAGGCGCCGACCATTTGCTCGAATTCCGGGCGCTTCGCTCTATCCAGCACTTTGAAGAGCAGCTGTTCTTCCTTCATGTGATGAAGCTTGTCTGCGTACTCGCTGAAGAACCGCGTCAATTTGGCGAATTCGGCCGGCGCCACCTGCTCTCGGTTTCTTAAGCGGCTAACAAACGTCTGAAGAACTTTGATGCCCATTTTGATGGTTTCGTGCTCGGCGGTGAGGATTTCAGTTGGTTTCATCGGTACTCTCCATTCGACAAAGTGTCGGTTGAGGCTGATTTCCAACCCCTGATACTCCTAATTTATGCTGCGAGGTTCCAGATGGCAACGGCATTCATCCCTCGCCGGGGACCGCCTCTCACGCGAAGGCGTTCCCATTCAGGAAAGTCGTAGTCGGGCCGCAGTTCCACGAAATAGCTCCCCTATGAACCGGGCAAACTCCTTGCGACGTCCGGCAGCACAATCTATCTTCGACTCTTAACATATCCCGATGGCATGACTGCGCCGGCAACGGCGCCTCCATCTGCTGGACCGAATGAATAAACCGAAACCGACAGTTCCTCAGCCTTCACCGTCGCAGCCCCTGCCAGGGTCTTTGAGCGGGATTCTTTATGTGCCCTTCGCGGCAATCCTTCTGCTGAATTTGGCCGGCCTGCTCTTACCCTCCCTGAATTCCTGGGGATTCAATATTTGGGGATCGCTAAGCCTTACTCTTTTCGGAGCGCTCGTTATCCTCGCAGCGGCATGCGGAGTTCCGGTGGTCGCAATAGCTGTCACTCGCCCGATTGTCGGCTTCGTGAATTGGATCGCCGGCCAGAGCCCGCTCTGGAGGGGCCTGGCGGTCGCCGCACTCTCAGGCGTGATCGGGACGCTGTTCGTATGGTTCCGATCCCGCGCGCCGATTTACGGCGATGGCTTCACGGTGGTGTCCGACTCTCTCTCGCCGTTGTTGGCTCCCCCGGATTCGTACCACGAAGCGATCAAGATTGTCCCGGTGTTATTGTACCGCCTCGGAGGCACTCTTCTGACCAAGCAATTGCATCTTGACGCCAATCTTTCCGCTGGGATTGTCTCCAGCCTCGGCGGAGTAGCCGGCTTTTGGGGATTATGGCGAATAGTTCGCTCGGTCAGCCGGGATGTCGGGCAGTCCGTCACGCTCATGTCGATTGGTCTGGCCGGCGGCTGTACGGTCCTGTTCTTTGGACACCTGGAGTTGTACACCTGGGGAATTGCCACTCTCCTCTGGCTCCTGGCTGCCGCGGTAGATTTTACCCATGGCCGGACCGGCCCCTTCCCGGTCTGGTGTTGGATCATTGTCGCAGCTTCGATGCAGATGCTTTTCCTCCCGACCTTGCTTACGATAGCGCTAGTCCTCCTCTCCCTTCACCGGCCGAATCGGAAAGCCGAGCCGCTTCTTGCCTTCGGCCTGTCTCCAAAGGTTCTTGGCTGGGGGCTGTTCATTAGCTCCTTAGTGGTCGGGTGCCTCTTTACTCTGGTGCCGACCGAATTTACCTTTGTCCCCTTGTGGCCGCAGGAAACGAATCCTTATGCCGCCTTCTCCTCTGCTCATCTTCTGGATCAGCTGAATCTGATTTACCTCGTGTCACCGTTGGCCCTCACCACTCTGCTAATACTCTTCACGGACTTAAAGCGGGTCAGGAGCATTAATCTGAATTTGGGGGAGAAGCTGCTTGGCCTGTGCGTGCTCTCGCTCTTCCTGGTGACTTTTTGGCTCGACCCGACCCTGGGAGCCCTTAGAGACTGGGATTTACTCTCTCTCTTCGGCATTCCGGCGGCGATTTTCTGTGGTGTGACGCTGCTCAAACGGTTCCCCGGCGAGACCTCCCAGGCGGTAGTCACCGCTCTTTCGATTTGCCTGATTTTCGTCGTCCCGGCGCCTCACATCGCCGCGAGAACTGATGGCGAAAGAGAACTGTTGCGAATCGACCCGATGGTCTGGCAGGACCCCCATTACCAACCCAGCTATCAGGAGGCCCACGCAACCCTCCCCTGGGCTGCTATGATCCAGACATTTTCCGCCAATTCCGATCTGGCCGACAAATATCTCCGGAGGAAAATCAGCATCAGCCCCGAGACGGCCATGGCTTGGTTCAATCTTGGCGAGATTGAACTCGACCGTAAACACTTTGATTCCGCCGCTACAATACTAGAGAGAGCTTACCGATTGAGTCCCGGCAGCGATGTCTGCCTGGCCCGCTATGCCCAGGCCCTTCAAGCCAACGGCCAACGGGACAAGTTGAGCGCTTTGATGCCGCGCATCACGGCGATGCAAAGCGGGAACCCGAAGGCCTTGCAGAGCGCCGGGATTGTGTTGGTGAACGAAGGGAGATCGACGGAAGCTCTTGCCGTATTCAGGCGCGCCTACGCGCTGAGACCGTGGGGATACTTGCAATGCCTTGATCTCGGAAGGACCTTCTTTATCATGAATCAGTATGACTCGGCCGCGGACTATTTCGCAAAGGCGCTCTACTTGCCGGAGGCCAGTAAACCGGGCGTTTACCATGCCCTAGTCATGATCCAAGTCAAGCAACATCGCCTGCAGCAAGCTCGGGCCACACTGGAAGAGTTCCGGCGAAACTTCCCCGACGACCCTTCGATTCAAGACCTGCAGACGCTCTTGAGACAGCTGCAGTGAGACGCCGGTTGGTGCGAGTCATTTCCCCATGGCCGCTTTGTAGTGGGCGATGTATTTCTCGACCGGCACCCGGGCGATCGTTTCCCCGATCAGATCGAGCGGCAAATCATCGACTGACCGGAAACGAACGCACGATTTCCCCATGTCGAGTTTCTTCCCCGAACCCTTGTACCGTTTGACAAACCACTCCCGGGTCTCCCGATGGCCATAAACCGACATCAGGTGTATCGCCATGTGACTCTTTTGCGAGGCGAGCGAGGCCAGCATGAGCGGCTGACCGTTATGCGTCTCCGCGTACCGCTTCAGCGGGACCACATACCCGATCATGCCATAGGCAAAACACTCCTCGTACCCCTCCGGGAGATTCTTGAGTATCACGTCGCGCACTTGAAGAATCTGCTTCCGCCGGTCATCGGGAAGCGACGCGACATATTCGGCTACAGTACTGGCACTGGATTTCACCATTGTCTCCCTGCTAGACTACTTCCGCCGGCCCACGGATCAGGCCGGGCCGAGTCCTCTTCGACCGTGCCGGGGCAGGGGCCGATCGACTACGACGGCCCCTTGCACCAGGAATCCGTTTAGAACACTTTCCCCTTACCACTTCTTGACGGCGGCCGCAATCGCCGGACCCGCCTTTTCAAGATCCTGCGGTGTCATGACCGGGAGGAATTCAAGATCGGCGTTGAGCCAGAGAAAGAACGGCTCGGCGATCGCCGGAATTTGGGAAGCGTCATCAGCATTAACCACAATGTAGCCGCCTCTTTGTCCTTTGACTGCCGAAAAATAGGCGGCCTCGGCTTTTACTTCGGCCAGGGCGCTCTTCATCTTGGCGCCAAATTGGGGATCCTTGATCGCCTTGTTGCCGGCTTCTATTGGGATGGTGATTTTGACGAGAAATTTCATGGACATTCCTTTCGTTACGTTCCGTTGGTTGGTTATAATGGACGTGATCGGTTCAGTTAGTCCATAATAAGCGGGAACGGGCCGGCTGTCAAAGGGGAATTCTTAGGGTGCGGGAGCCTCTCCACAGGATTCTCGCATCTAGACTCCCCAGAATCGCAGGGGGGCTACCCTCCGACGCAAACTATTGGCTTGGATACGGTTAAGCTGTCATTGAAAACTATGCTTGCGGGAGGAAGGCCAGTCCGCGGTTCCTCTGTTCAACGGACCGAACGCGCCAGTCATTCCCCGGCCCGGCGCAGTGCCTCTTTCCTGAATCAAGTAGATGCGGTGTTCGCCCATCTTTCATGTTATCTTCATCCGGCCCCCAATCTTTGGAGCTGTGTGTCAAACTATGAGAATCTTGCTTATCGAAGATGACCAGCGTGCCGCGGACTCAATCGCGCGAAGCCTGAGATCCGAAGGGTATGCGGTGGATGTTGCCCGCGATGGCATGGCGGGGGAGGAACTGGCCAAAGTCAACGACAACGATATTATCATTTTGGATTTGATGCTTCCCAAACAGGATGGCTGGACCACCTGCGCGCATCTTCGGCGCGACAAAATCAGCACGCCCATCCTCATGCTGACGGCCCTCGACGGCGTCGATGATCGCATCAAAGGGCTCGACAGCGGGGCCGACGATTATCTGGCGAAACCTTTTCATCTCGGTGAACTACTGGCGCGTATCAGGTCCCTGACCCGGCGCAAATCGGATGTCCGGACGGCAGTGGTGGAAAAGTTTGGACTCCGGCTGGATTTGACCGCTCACAAAGCCCGGCGCGACGGCACGGACATCGCTCTCACGGCGAAAGAATTTTCCCTGCTCGAACTGTTCATGCTTAATGCCGAGAAGGTCCTTACCCGCGAGGCGATTTCGGAACATCTATGGGATATGAACTTCGAGCCGCGAAGCAACGTCATCGAATCGTTCGTGAAATTTCTTCGGCAAAAGGTCGATCGTGGTTTTGACCGCCCCCTTATTCATACCGTCCGGGGGGTCGGATATCTGTTTTCGGAGAAAGAGCCCTAGATGAAGGCCTGGGCCGCGCTCTCCATCAGGACTCGAATCATTCTGGCCTCCACCGTCGTCTTTGGCGTCGCCCTTGTGGCTTTTGCAACCGTCATTTATCACAGCTCCAAGCGGGCTGAGTTTGCCAAATTGGAGGCGCGTCTGGAAACGCACTCCGACAAACTCCAGACGGAAATTGAGGAACAGATCAAGGGCCAGTTCTTTCCGAATCTGGAGGATCTAAACGCCATCCGGACCGAAGGATTGCCCCGTGTCCTGCGTCAGCTGTACGACTCTTCGGGCCGGGTGCTCCTGGCGGACTCGAGCCTAGGCGCAGCGTCTGTGCCGTTCAACACACTGCATTTGCCCGCATCTGCTTCATCCCACCGCTTTTCGATTTCCGGTCACAGGTACCTTGGCTACTTCGCGCCGGTCGAAGTCGGAGACTGCATCCGCTTTAGTTTGCTTCTGGCGGCGCCGTTGCATGAGCTTGACGAAAGTCTCGCCCAGTTGACTTGGCTGTTCCTTTTGACCATTCCGGCAACTCTGGTTCTTGTCGGATTGGCCATCTCTCTTATCACCAGGCATGCGCTCAAGCCGTTAACCACTATGACTCAGACCGCGCGCCGCATTTCCGCCACCAATCTGAGCCAGCGCCTTGAACTCCCGGCGGCCGACGATGAGGTCCGGGTCTTCGCCGAAACCCTCAACCAGATGATCGAACGGATCGAAATCTCCTTTCTGAGCCAGAAACAATTTGTGGCCGATGCCTCCCACGAGATCCGCACCCCCCTGACCGTGCTTACCAGCGAACTAGAAAACCTTCGCTCGCAAATCAATCAGGCCGCTAGCCGGGCAAGCCTCGACACTTTGCTTTTGGAGATCGACCGGCTCAGCCATCTGGTCGAGGGCTTGCTGGTGCTGACTCGAATCGACTCGCCTCAGATCGCGGTGCAAGGGAAACGGTATCGGCTCGATGAAGTGCTGGTTGAATCGGTTCAGTCCTGCCGGCGGCTCGCGGACAAGAAACAGGTGACCGTGACTCCGTTTGTCGAAGAAGCGGCCGAACTGGAGGGGGACGGAGAACTGATCCGGCGGGCGATTCTCAATGTCATCGACAATGCCGTCAAATACTCCCCTCCCCATTCCGAGGTGCTGGTCACTTTGAAGTACTCGGGCCCCGAGATTCTGTCGGTAATTGTCCAGGACCGCGGGCCCGGCATCGCCGAGCCGGATCGTGCCCGGATATTCGAGCGATTCTTCCGCGGACAAAACGCCCGTGCTGAAACAGCGGGCAGCGGTCTTGGATTGGCTATTGCCAAAAAAGCTGTCGAATTACACGGCGGAACCATCTCCCTGGCAAGCTCAGTTGAACAGGGGACTACCGTAATCATTGCCTTACCGAAACCGTCCGCTGCCTGACCCCATATCTTCCCTTCCCTCACGTTCCGGCCTCAATTTTCATCTCATTTTCATTTCCGGTAGGCACTCTCTCCCGGAACCGGCGCATCCCGGCGCGGTGGAGCCGCTCGGGACCGAGATTCTTTGTGAAGAAGGAGTTGATTGTTATGTTCAGGAACACATCCGTCAGAATAGTCTGTGCCGTAGCGGCCATGGCCTATCTGGCTTCAACCGGGCTTACGACCGCCGCGGAGACCGGGAAACCGGCCTCGCAGACCAAAGAGAAAAAGTTGACCAGGCAACAGATTCCCGCCGCGGTCGTGGAAGCCTTTCAAAAGGCGTATCCCAAGGCCACCATCAAAGGGGCTGGTCAGGAGACCGAAGACAGCACGACCCTGATCGAAATCGAAAGTGTCGATGGCAGCGTCAAACGGGACGTTCAGTATACCTCCGACGGAAAAGTTGTCGAAATCGAAGAGAGAGTGACGACCGGGACGCTCCCCGATTCTGCTCGGGAGACGATCCGCAAAGAGTACCCCAAAGGGAAAGTAGAGAAAGCAGAGCGGGTCACGCGAGGCGGGACTACTCAGTTTGAAGTGGTGGTTGCCGTGGGCAAGAAACGCACTGAACTCGTGTTCGACAATTCCGGAAAGACCGTCAAGACGGAATCAGGTAAGAAAGACCAGGACTGACCAGACCAACCTCGTTTCATGCGACCGAATTACCCCGCCCTTTTCGCCCTTGCTGTCGTCCAGTTCCTTGCTGCCCAAAGCATGGCTGACAGTACCTCTGTCCGGACTATTACGCTGGAGCAATGCCTGACCATTGCCAGAGACAATAGTCTCGTTCTCAAGCAAGCCGGTTACGGCCTTCGCTCAGCCAACCTGGCGCGATCGGAACTGAATACCACCGGTTTGCCTCAAGTGAGATTCACGGCCGGAGCTTCCTTTGCGCCCGGAGCGATCAATTTTGGCTACGATCCCGCCCTTTCGAACAAGGGGCAGTTGGGCAGCCAGCTCATCGTGGAACAACCGCTTTACGATGGCGGTCGAAGACGCCTCCAGGGGATGCAGGGAGATCTGGAAATATCAAGGCTGACCCAGGAACGACAGTTGTCTACAAAAGACCTGGAGTTCGAAGCCCGCCAGTCGTTTCTCGAAAATCTGCGCGCGCAACGTGAAGCTCGTCTTCGAACGCAGAGCCTGGCGGAATTGTCCGAATATTTGGATTTGGTGAAACGCCTTAATGCCGGCGGAATCGTGCCATACACCGATCTGCTCAAAACCCAGGTCGACCTCGTGACCGCGTCGACGGCGCTGTTGCAGTCGCGCCAAGCTGTCACCGAAGCCAAGTATCAACTTGCTGGCCTCATGGGGACACCCGGCGATACATCGTTCGTCCTGAATGATTCACTTGACGAGGGGTTTCCGATTCAACTCGATTCTGTAACGCTGAACTCCTTTCCGGATTCGAACCGCAATCTCGAGCTCTCCCTGGCTCGCCTGGAGTACGACCGGAGCCAATCGGAAATCACTGAAGTGCGCAAGGAGCGCGCCCCGACACTCTCGCTCGTCGCTGACGCCGGGCTGCTCACGTCCAGGGAAAACCTCATGCTGCCGGCCTCCGACCGCTACAGCGGCCTGGGCTACTCGGTCGGCCTCTCCCTGGATATGCCGCTGATTGACTGGGGAGGACAGAAACTCCGGTTGCAACAGAAGCAAATGGCCGCGGAATCGAATCGCCTGCAGATCGACATTATCCGCCGCAGCTATGAGACGGAATATCGAAGCGTTGTCTCGCGGCTGACGTCCTCGCGGTCCCAGTTGAGCGCCTTGCGAGATGCCGGGATGAAGGCGGAAGACAATTTTCTCCTGACCAGGGCCAAATACGCCGCCGGTGGAGTATCGGCCACCGAGGTCCTGAGCGCGCAGCAACTTCTAACTGAAACGAAGTCCGCAGAAATCGAAACCGTGCGCGATATACAACTGGCTCTTGCGAAGCTGGTCCGCCTGGGTTCCAACTAAAGGAAACGACCAATGAAACGTTCCCGATTCGCCGGTCTGGTTTGTCTGATCCCGCTTATCCTTTTCGGATGCAAGAAAGGAGAATCGGAAGAGACTCCGGCAAATGAGAGCACAGCCCGGGTCCCAGTCGAAGTGTCGTCCCTTCGTCAGGGAGATATTAATGTGATGGTCGACGCCTTCGGCCAGACCGAGGCTCTCCACAAGGAATCCGTGCTTTCACCCGCCGCCGGCACGATCATTTCATTGCGAGTGCTCGAGGGCACGGCGGTTCGGCCCGGTGATACCCTGGCCGAGATTCTCACCAAAGAATCTCAGGCTGCCATAACCGGAGCGAGCGAGCTTCTGGCCTCGGCAAGTACTCCCCAACAGAAAAGTGAAGCAGAACGAGCGCTGCTCCTTGCCCGGAAGAGCCAGAATACAGTCTCCCTTGCTGCTCGTTCCTCCGGAGTCGTCTCGTCCCGCTCGGTAGTCGAAGGATCACTCGTTTCAGAAGGAACGGAACTTCTGACCATTATCGATCCTTCCTCTGTCGATTTTGTGGCCCAGGTTCCGCTCGGAGAGCTGAATTCCATTCACAGCGGAGAGACCGCCAGGATCGACCTGACCTCTGTCAAACACCTCAGCTATCAGGCGCTGGTTTCGGCCATCAGCCCGGAATCTGACCCCCAAACGCAAACCGTCAGAGTTCGTCTGAACTTTGCAGATGTGAGCAAAAATCAGCGGATCTTTCTCAAGGACGGTATCACCGGCGCCGCCCATATTATTTCCGGCGTGCGAACCGGAGTCTTTCTCGTTTCGACTTCGGCGTTACTTCGAAACGATGACAACAATTCCTATTCGATCGTCACCCTGACCTCAGACTCACTGGCCCTGACTCTGCCGGTCGCCGTCGGGGTCATCGCCGACACCATCGCCGAAATTTCCGGTCCCGGACTGAGGCTGGGGATGAGCGTGATAGTCGCGGGAAATTACGCCCTGCCTGATTCCACTCGAGTAACCGTCACCAATCGGAAAAACCAGTGACCTTTTTCGAAGTAGTCAGACGTTACGCCAAAGCGATCGCGTTCTGTATTGCCGTACTTGCCGCCGTCGGCATCTATTTGGCGTTCCATCTCCCTGTTTCGCTGTTTCCGGACATAACGTTTCCCCGCATCGTCATTCTGGCGGACAATGGCGAGCAGCCTGCCGAACGGATGATGATCGAAGTCACCAAACCCCTCGAGGAGGTGGCCAGTTCCATCCCCGGAATCAAATTGGTCCGCTCGATCACCGGCCGGGGCTCGACCGAGATTTCTCTCAGTCTCGACTGGGGAGCCAATGTTCCCCAGACTCTGCAACTCCTCCAGGGGAGAATCGCGGCGATTCGGAACAACCTTCCAACATCAGCCACTATCCAGTCCGAACAAATGAGCGTCGCCGTTTTTCCCATTCTCGGCTATAGTCTGACCTCTGATTCTCTCTCCCAGGTGGATCTCCGGGATATTGCCTACTATCAGATTCGGCCCGCCATTATGCAGGTCGATGGGGTCGCGCGCGTCGAGGTCACCGGCGGTGACACGCGGGAGTTTCTGGTCACGGTCGAACCTGACAAACTGGCCGGGTACAAGCTGGATATCCGCCAGATCGAAGATGCGATCCTGAAGAGCAATCTGGTCGAAGCGACCGGACTGGTTGACAATAATTTTCAGCTCTATTTATCCCTGGTCTCCGGTTTGTTCAAGACCACCGACGATATTGCCTCGCTGGTCATTACCGTCCGTAACGGCGTCCCTATTCGTATCGGCGATGTAGCCGCCGTGACCCCCTCGATGGAACCGGTCTACACCCGCACCACGGCCAACGATCGCCCGGCCGTTCTCATCAACGTTATCAAGCAGCCGACCGGAAGCACCGTCAAAATCGGGGACGAGGTTAAGCAGATTGTCTCGAACCTGGCCTTGCCGAGACATCTTCATTTCGAAAACTGGTACGATCAGGGAGATTTTATCAAGAGTTCGATTGCCAGTACCCGCGATGCCATCCTTATCGGAATTCTGCTCTCCATGCTCGTCCTGGTTGTATTTTTGAGAAATTGGCGAATCACGGTTGTCATGCTGATCGTGGTGCCCGCCACTATTGCGGTCACAATTGTTTGTCTGCGGGCACTGGGTCAATCAGTCAATATCATGACCCTGGGGGGAATTGCGGCGGCCGTCGGGCTGATCATTGATGATTCAATTGTCGTGATCGAACGGGTCTTCGCTCAACTGGCTTTGGCCGCCGACCAGGCTGATGAAAGCAAACCTCGCATGAGCCATGTCATCGGCACATCGCTCCGGTCCCTCATGCCGGCCATTGTCGGTTCGACTCTCAGTACGATCGTTATTAACATTCCCCTGATCTTTCTCGGCGGCGTAGTGGGAGCCTTCTTCGCCCCGCTCGCCATCACGATGATCTTCGCCCTGCTGACTTCGTTTCTGTTCTCGGTTATCTTGACACCTCTGCTCAAATTGCTGGTCCTGCGAGGGCATCAGGTCTCCGGTCATTCGGCTTCGGAGAGCCGTCTCTCGCAAATGTATGGCCGCGGCATGCGACGGTTGCTGCGAGTCAAGTATCTCGTTATCCCCGGCGCCGTCGCCGTGCTGGCACTGACCTATTTCATCTATTCCCGGACCGGCACCGGCTTCATGCCGGACATGGACGAAGGAACGTTTGTCCTGGATTACACTTCACCGCCGGGAACTTCACTCGATGAAACCGATCGCATGCTCAGGCAGGTAGAGAAGATCCTCGTGCAGATTCCGGAGGTGGAATCCTACTCGCGCCGGACCGGAACGCAGCTGGGTTTCTTCCTAACAGAACCGAATACCGGGGATTTTCTGATCAAGCTCAAGAAGCAGCGAGCCCGCGCCATCGACGAAGTCATCGCGGACCTCCGCTCCAAAGTAGAATCGGCCGAGCCTGCCCTCCAGATCGATTTTGGCCAACTCATGATGGACGTCATCGGCGATCTGACCAACAACCCCAAGCCGGTCGAGATCAAACTGTTCGGCGCCGACAACAAGATTTTGGAACAGTCAGCTCGTCAGGTTGCCGGATTAATTCAAGGCGTCCCCGGCGTTGTTGATGTCTTCGACGGAATCGTCATCTCCGGGCCTTCAATCATAATCCATGTTGACGCGACCCGCGCGGCCCAGGCTGGATTGACGGTCGATGACGTACAGAGCCAGTTGGAGCTGATCATGAGTGGCCGCGCCGACAGCAAAATCCAGCGGGGGGAGAAGTTGATTGCCATCCGTATCCGCTACCCTGAGAGCTATCGAAGGGATCTGACCCTGATTGAGGGGATTCAACTGGCCACTCCATCCGGGAGCATGATTCCGCTAAGAAGCCTGGCGCAGATCGAGAAGACGGCCGGACAAGCCGAAATCGACCGCGAGGGCTTGCGGCAGGTGGTGGCCGTCACGGCCCGTATCGAAGGACGCGATCTCGGCCACACCATCTCTGATATCCAGAGTCTTCTCAAGAGATCGCTCGTCTTGCCTAAAGGGATGACGGTCGAATACGGCGGAGTGTATCAGACTCAACAGGAGTCGTTCCGCGGACTTGTCCTGGTGGCGCTCGCCGCAGTGGCGCTCGTGTTTGTTGTGCTTTTGTTCGAGTTCGGGGAATTCGCCGCCCCCCTCAGCATCCTGACCGTCAGCGTGCTGTCACTCATAGGAGTAGTTTCAGCCCTCTGGTTCACCGGGATCACTTTCAACATTTCGAGTTTTGTTGGCTTGATCATGATCATAGGAATAGTCGCCGAAAACGGCGTGTTTGTGATCAACGAGATCAAACAACTCCGTGCGACGGGAGTCTCTCTGGATGCGGCGATCGTGCAGGCTGGGAAGCGGCGCGCCCGCCCCATTATCATGACTACTCTGGCGGCCATTCTGGCTTTGCTGCCCTTGGCTCTGGGGCTGGGTACCGGGGCGCAGATGCAGCAGCCGCTGGCCATTGCCGTGATCGGCGGTTTCTGCGTGTCAAGTTTGCTGCTATTTTTCGCCTTGCCGCTGGTGTACCGCACTCTCCGTCGTTCTTAATCGCCGAGATTGGGCGACAGCTTTTGCGGGCCTTTAGCTGTCTTGCTCGAGCCAGTCCAGCAGCGCGGAAATGCGTCCGGTGGCCATGGCCACGCTTGTGTCGGCCGCACCGTCGTTCTTCTTTACTACGGCGTTCTCGCCATGTCGATATCCGCCCACCCTACTCGATAAGAGCGTCGGTACCTGGACGGAAAGGCGGCGTCTAAACCAGCATCCTGAAGCCTTTTCAGACTGCTATCGCCTGATCGATGATTTGACAAGGATTGGTTTATCAGGGCAAGGCTTGAAAAATGTTGAACCCGGAGTGGCTGGGTCTCTCTATTTTCGTTCCATCTGAACAGTCGCCTTCCTATATCTTCCGGCCCGCCTCTACAGGTCATGCCGTTTCGCCGCGGTACTGGAGAACCCCCTGTGGGAGATACGGTTCCGGTCGCCGCAGGGCGATCTTTCCGCTTGACCTCAATTTGGCTACCTCTCATATTTTTGGAGTGAACTTACGAACCATTCGAGAGTGGAGAGGTCTTGCGTGGCAAGAATCCGAGTGCTGTTGATCGAAGATAATCGCATTCTGAGAGAGGGAATTACTGCGATGCTCAACGATCAGCCGGATATCAAGGCCATCCCGGCCTCCGGGAACGGCGACGCCCTAGAGAAGGCCAGAACGATCAAACCCCAGGTGGTCCTCCTGGATCTTGGATTGCGAAGCCAAAATAGTCTCCGCGTCGCAGCAACCATCAAGATGAAGTTTCCGCGTGCGGAAATCGTGGTGATGGATCTGATTCCGGTACAGGCCGAAGTGATCGAGTTTGTGAAGGTCGGCGTTTCCGGTTTCATACTCAAGGACGCCACCATTGACGACTTTCTACATACTATTCGGTCGGTGGCCGAAGGAAAGAAAGTTCTTCCGCCACCGCTGGCCGAATCGCTTTTTTCGCACATCGTCGAGTTCGCCGTTCAGACTGGTAAAGCGGACCGCCTGATAAAGGCAGTCAAACTGACCCGGCGGGAACATCAGGTGGTCGACCTCATCGCCCAGGGCATGAGTAACAAGGAGATCGCCGGCGAACTCAGTATTGCCGTTCATACGGTCAAAAGTCACGTCCACAATACCCTGGAGAAACTCGCCCTCCAGACACGCCTGGAACTCGCCAGCTTCGCGCTCTCCGACCGGATGGTTCGCGGACCCCGTAGATGAATCCGCGCATTGCCCCCGCTTCTTCTCAATCTTAGGGATTAATTCTCTTTTCAATCCTTCGAACGATTGTCTGAGTCCACGTTCCGCGTTACCTTCTATGCTTGAGGTGTACTCGGCCGCGGACCGCTGGGTCGGGCCGGTCCTTTATGAAAAAACTCTCCATCGGTATCATTGATCTTGTGGCAAAAGCCCCGACCCCTTCGATGTGGATGCGGGTCATGGGGCCAAATTTCGTCAGCATTATGCCCCAGGTCGTGGGAACATGGTGCGAAGATCTGGGACACGAGGTCAGATTGATTACCTATACCGGCCGCGAGAATTTGATCCGGGATCTTCCTGCCGATGTGGACCTCGTGTTCATCAGCTCGTTCACCGAAGCCGCTCTGCTTGCCTATGCTCTCAGTAATCTGTTTCGATCCCGCGGAGCAGTCACTGCTCTGGGTGGCCCCCACGCCCGTTGTTATCCCCAGGACGCCCAAAAGTATTTCGACTACGTTCTGGGATTCACCGATCGCGAGCTGATCCACGACGTGCTTCGGGAACGGACCCAACACCGCCCCGTTGGCCAAAACCTCTCAGCCGCCCATCATCCTGACCGGCTGCCGGGGGTCGAGAGGCGCTGGAAATTTATCGAGCAAACACTGGCCAAAGCGCCCCTCATCAAGATCGTCCCGCTCCTAAGCAGCCTGGGGTGCCCTTATTCTTGTGATTTCTGCATTGATGCTTCTGTCCCATATCAGCCGCTGGACGTGAACGAGATGAAGCGCGATCTTCGCTTCCTGCTCACCAAATTGAAACACCCCCGCGTCGCCTGGCACGATCCGAATTTCGGCGTCCATTTCGACCGGTGCCTGGACGCCATCGAAGAAGTTGTGCCCAAGGGGCGCATGGACTTTATCGCCGAGTCAACGCTCTCGCTGCTCTCCGAGCCGAGAGTTAAACGCCTTCAAAGAAACGGCTTCAAAGCGTTGCTGCCGGGCATTGAGTCGTGGTTTGAACTGGGCAAGAAATCGAGCACGGGCAACACTATCGGAATGGCAAAAGTCAGAAGAGTCTCTGAGCATGTCAGAATGATTCTCCGCCACATCCCCTATGTGCAGACGAATCACATCTTCGGACTCGATGGAGATGAAGGACCGGCCCCCTTTGAACTCACCAAGCAGTTTCTGGATCTGACGCCGGGCGCCTTTCCGGCCTACTCCATGCTCTCAGCCTTCGGGCAAGCCGCCCCCCAGAACCTGGCCTTCCAGCGTGAAGAACGGGTATTGCCGTTTCCCTTTCATTTCCTCAGCAATATCCAGATGAACCTCAAACCGAAAAACTATTCCTGGCCGGCCTTTTACGAGCATCTCATCGATGTCACCAAGTATTCATATTCGACCAGCCTGATCGTGCGGCGATTTCTGGCCAACGGAGAAACGATCCCCCGATGGCTGAATGTCGTACGCGGACTCTCGTCAGAACGCTTTGGCCGAATCGGCTACTTTACGGAGATGCGGAATCGGCTGGAGACTGACCGCCCTTTCCGGCAATTCTTCGAACAAGAAACGAACGACATCCCCAAATACTTTGTCGATAAGATCCGGCGGGACCTGGGTCAGTTTTGGGAATGGCTGCCCCAGGGAGCGATTCGCCACGATCCCAATGCTTACTTCGAGTCTACCGAGAGGATAATTCCCCGGGCCGCACTGCAAGGGACAGCGTAGTGCGATCTCGGGAGATTTGCCCGGTTCTTCATTGTCGGGCAAGCCACCTCGACAGTAGTATTACCCAAAAGGAGACCGGCTTTCAGCCGGTCTCCCTAGAGTACCGGGGCGATCGCACGACCTCCCGGGTCCTCTCGCCGGAAAGGCCGAACCGGGGCGAAAGGGGCCCCCATGAAACGGCCGGTATGAGCATCATTACGGTTCGGTGGCCGTATTCCGTAATACGCCGGATCGGCGTTGAATTTGTATAACCTGATACTACCACTTGGATAGAGCCATCATTGACAGGATAACGAACGAATAGAGTTTGAGAGGAGACCCAAGATGGGTGACAAAGGCGGGAAGAAGGACAAAGAGAAGAGTCAGAAACAAAAGAAGGGGAAAGATGCCCAGGACGAGAAGGCCAGGCAGGACAAGCAGCCCAAGAAAGCTCAGTAACCGTCCTTATCCGAGGACCAACCTTCTTTCAAACTCAACACACCAGGAGCAACAGACTTAAGATATGAATAGGCTGGAATTCAAAGGGGATTGGAACGGACTTAAGGGCAAACTCAAGCAACGGTTCTGCCAGCTCACCGATGACGATCTCAGATACTCGGAATCCAAGGCCGATGAGTTGCTTGGCCGTCTGCAGAAGAAGCTCGGCCGGACGCAAGAAGCTATCCGCAAGCTCATCGCGGAGCTTTAAGCATTTGGCCACGCGCTGTCGTGCCGTAGTGTGCAGTAGCCACTCGCCCATGCCTGAGCTCAACCCTTCGGGATAGAGCAGCGGCGCCCAGGCTGTCCGACATAAGTTGCCTGACCAAGGCTGTCCGGCCAGGGTTGCCGGTCATCGATTTGACTGTGAGTCCGATTTTCTGGCGAACGCGACAACTGTGTTGGGGAAAGGTTGAGATGCTCGACCGCGAAACAAGCTCCCCCGACTGGACGTTACTCGAACCTTTGCGGGGCTGATTCGTCACTTTTTGAATACCGCTTGACAGGTGCGTGGACTTAAGGTGCTTTGCAACGGATTGATCCCCTCAGGAACAGGGCTGGTCAATCCAAAATTGAGGTTATTAACTACTATTTTGGGCTGGATTTGGCCCAATTTCCCTGATTGGAGTGGGAGCCAATCCCTTGCCTGGAAGGTTCTTCAGCTTTCGACAGGCAATGAGAGCAATTCCAGGGTCATATATGAGGCTCATGCCACTTGCCTGTCCCCCTCTTGAGTCAATCCAGATGCCGAAGTGGACGAAGAAAGCCTGTCCTGAGATGATTCGTGATGCTGCGCATCGCTGTGCGGGTGCCAAGGTCGACGGATTGAAATGGAAGATCTTTTACGACAGGAGAGCCCGTCAGGCATGACCTGTCAGCCGGCCGCCGCGCCCCCCCCTCTGGCGTTTCGGGACAACGGACTCCAGCCGCACCGGAGTCGCTTTCGCCCTGACCAATTCCACAAAGTCAATCACGAATTTCCGATTGCTGATGCTCTTTGGCGTAATTGCGTACCACTGCCGAATCACCCCCTTTGGCCCCAGTGGCCGGATTACCAGCGAGCTGGATCGCAGGTCATGCACCACTGCCCAGCGCGCCATCACGGTGACGCCCAACTCGGCGCGCACCATCGCCAGAATCGCCTCTGAGAGCAGCACCCGAGTCACTTTCTTCGGCCGCACCGCCGCCGGCCTCAGAAACTCCCTGAACACGGATAGATCATCTTCATCCATATCATACGTGAACAGGTGCTCGTCTCTTAGATCCTCGGCGGTCACGCTGTTCTGGTCGGCCAAACGATGACTCGCCGGAAGGACCGCGACCATTTCGTCGCGGAATAGCGGCAGATACTCAAGCTGCCCGTTGAAGTCGCCGTCAACCGTAGACAGCGCCAGATCGAGACTTGCATCCAGCAGCGCTCCGATCGGCCGATTAGTCGCATCGGCAGCAATCGTGAGATCGATCTTGGGATGCTTCCGCGCAAACTGGGCCGCCAGCGGTGACAGCCATGAGTATCCGGTGTAGCATCCGGTGCAAATTCGGAGGCTCCCCACGTCCCCGTCGCTCATTTGTTTAATGTCTGCCAGGGCGTCGTCCAGTGAGGTTCGAATCGCTTTCGCCGCCGCCAGGAGCCGCTCTCCCGCCATGGTCGGTACCATTCGCCGCTGGCGCACCCGGTGGAAGACGGGAAGGCCGAGATCGGCTTCGATCTCGCGAAGCTGGTGGCTCAGCGCCGACTGAGTCAGGTGTAACTCCCCCGCCGCTTTGGTCAAGGATCCGCATCGGACAACAGCGACGATAAGATTGAGATGGCGAAGTTCCATAACTTCCCTCCGTTGAGATCTTGGTTTGGCGCGCCCGGTGATTGTCATATGAATACGCCTCATGCCTTCGTCATGTTCCCGTAAATCAATGAAATCTTCGCGCTCCCCCTCAGGATGTGACTTTGATCCACTATGAGACTCCATCATGACAGCAAAGAAAAAATCTCCGGCAACTGGAATGAACTTTTGGCGTTCCGGCTCTCAATCAAGTCAATGTCTTGATCCATTACTTCGAGCCTTCCGCTCGCATTGGCTTTCAAACTATGTTTTCAGAGGAGCAACGCCATGCGTCATCTCAAAAACCTCGTCCTGATACTCGCCATTCTGTTGGGACTTACGATTGAATTCACTTCGAGCCGCGTCCTCGGCGAAACTAATTCCCCGTCCGATTCGTCAACTCCGGTGCAGGCGGATAATTTTCGGCTCACCGGAGTCGCCGGCGCCGATCGATCTCTGAGCGATTTCCGCGGCAAGACCGTGGTTCTGGAGTTCGTCGACTTCTCCTGCCCCACTGTTCAGTCGGAGTACAAAGACAAAACCGTGAGTTCTTTGCAGGAAAGACTCCAGTCCAAAGGCGTGGTCTGGCTCTCCGTCTGCTCCTGCAAGCCGGGTGAAGCCGGGTTCTTCTCAGGCAAGAATCTCAGGTTGAAACTGGCCCAGGTTGGTTCACGGGCGAGCGATTACCTGATCGACTCGACCGCCGAAGTTGCTGGCAAATACCGGGTCAATACCGTTCCTACAACATTGCTGATCGATCCTCAGGGGAAGATCGTCTATTCAGGGCCCGCGGTTCTTGCTCGGGATTCAAAGGATAAATCCGCCTCGGCTCCGGTTGGGGCACTTGAGGCCGCCTTCAACAAGCTGAGTGCGGGTGAGTCCTCCACCTATTCCTCGCTCCCAACCTCCGGTTGTGCGAGGAACGCCGCCGCCGGCTCGTATTCCCGCGCCGGACAAGACGTTCACCATCCGTAACCTCTTTCGCGCCAGCTGACCCCGACGCAGCCTCGTATCGCACCTATCTGCTCGGGGTCGGCGGCGCAAAAGCGATTGCCGTATCGCGGGAGAATTCCTATCATGGCTCGATCAGAATCCTCTTTAAACCAGGGTAAACAATGGAATTCCAACTTACTCACGTATTTCCCGTCTTAGAGCGGACTCCGCGCGTTATCGACATGATGCTCCGTGACCTCCCCGTAGAATTGATCAATTCCAACGAAGGACCTGATACCTGGAGTCCGTATGATATCGTCGGACACCTCATTCACGGAGAGCAAACCAACTGGATCGGCCGGGTGGAGATAATCCTGTCAGACGCCCAAGAGCGCACGTTTAAGCCTTTCGACCGCTTCGCTCAATTCAAAGAGAGCGGCACTAAATCGCTGGCTACTCTCCTGGATGAGTTTGCCCAATTGCGCGAGCGGAATCTGAAAATCCTGCGCGCCAAACATCTTGGTCCGAGCCATTTTGCGCGAACCGGCACCCACCCGGCCCTCGGCCCGGTAACTCTTGCCAACCTGCTCTCCACCTGGGCCGCCCACGACCTGAATCACATTGCCCAAATCAGCCGCGTTATCGGCCGGCAGTTTGAACATTCGGTGGGACCATGGAAACAATACTTGGGAATCATGCGCCGGTCTTAGTCGGCTGCCCATGACCTTCCCCCTTCAGTTAGTCCAGTCGTAACCTCATGGTTTCAGGTTTTTCAGTCAGCAGAAGATGAGCAAATCGATGGCCATTCCGACATTGATCACACAGCAGACCAAAACCGATCGGTCTCCGATGCCCATAAATCAGGGGGACAGAATTTCGAATCTACAAACGGCTCCGCGAGCGCCTCTGACTGGCGAGCAGATCAAGGGGCGGGTGATATCTGGTGGCAGCGGGGCAGGCATTTCTACCAACTTCAATCTCTCGGTCACAGTCGGTCAAACGGCGATCGGCTCGGGCGTATCCACGAGCTTCAAAGTAAGTCAGGGGTTCTGGCACAACATCGCAAGTTACTGTTGCTTTGGCAAACGTGGAAACGTGAACTGCGCTGGGGTGATAGACTTGGGTGACTTGTCGGCCCTTGTGAGTTACTTGACTGGTGGCGGATTTGTTCTCTGCTGCCCGGATGCCGCAAACGTCAATGGTCTTGGCGTCGTCGATCTCGGGGATCTGAGTGCTCTCGTGAGTTACCTTACCGGTGGAGGGTTTGTGTTGCCGGGTTGTCCATAAGAGCGTTGTCTCAGTGAAGTATCCTTCGAAGGTCACTCTGGGTCAGATCTGGGTGGCCTTTCTGTTCCAGCCATACGACTCGAGATGTTGCCGAATATGTAAGCCACTCCGCATTACAAAATGCTCCCGAGTCCCGACGCAGCGGGGAAAACAAATCATCATCCAACCGCCATCCGGTAATCTCGCTCGCAAATTGGGAGAGGGGAGAAGAACGTGGACGGCTGTAACTTATTGACTATGAAGTAGTTAACTCCCCCGGCTGGACGTTACTCGAACTTTTGGCACTCTACTCAAACACTTCTGCAACGTTGCTTAATGCGCCGGTGAGGCTCCCAGGCCTACTGGGTGCCTCTTGGAAGAGAGGCACCCTCAGAAAGGGTTGCAAGGGGGCCTCGGTCCGGCTCCGGTCAGGTAGGCGACCAATCCGGTCAAGTCTGACAAATCGACCGTCCCAGCACAGCTGAAATTCCCAGCTTCGAGGACTGGTATCGGCGGAAGACCGCTGCCCGTAAGATAGCTGACCAGATAGGACAGGTCTCCCAAATCAATTCTCCCATCAAAGTTTACATCCCCACGTTGCAAGACAACTGTACCCTTGGTTGTGTCGGCGGCCCAAATGGTGGAATCGTTCAGTGAGATTACGCGGAATCGCAGTTCCGACTTTGAGCCGAGTGGTGTGCCCACAGGCGGTTTGACATTGACCGTTTCAACGACACTATCTCCGGGTATAGGGTAGCTTGAGGATGAGTCACGAGCAATCCAGCCAGCTTGGTCGCTCCAAGTAGTCTTAATTACGTCAGCGACGGGCGCGACATTTTTCGCTGTGAACTTGTACTGGCGCGTCGCGCCAGAATAGAGCGCCGAGTCGGGCACAAGGGTCGAAGCCAGGGCATACGGTTGTCGGACTTCGGCAGAATACGTGAAGTTGGCGGCGGTGCTATTAGGGCTTGTATTGATTCCAACAAGCGTCACAGCCGCGTAGTTTTCAAAATTGTAAACGTCCACGGTGCCCGCGAAACTGGCCGGATTCAAGCTAAGCTTCTGGAATTGGTGGCTGTTCGGGCTGGTCGATTTGATCAGATATGCCGCCCAGGTACGGCTTTCATCTCCTTGAAAGATTACATGCAGTTTGCCGTGGGAACCGTTCGGCACGAATTGAATGTAACTGGCGCCGTAACCGGCCGGGCCAGTAGGCGAAGTTTGGGTCAGAACTGGGTAGCTGTTGTAAGTTCCTGCAATTGCTATCTGCGGATAGTTGGCGGCATCACGATAGTGCAATCCGTCATTGTGAATACCTGTGCAATAATTCCAGACGGCGAAATCGGCCATGAGGGAATCTTGAGTCCAACCGTAGCGCCCCATGAGCGTGTCACTCATCGTGGTAAAGAGGTCCTTGTATCTCTCTCCCTGCCACACTGCAACCAAAAGTGACGTATCGAAAGTTTTTGCCAAATGCGCGTCCCAGATAAAACACGAAGCTCCGTGAGCATAGGGTCCCATCAACGTCGCCTCAGGTAAGTTGAAGAAATCCGGCAGATAGTTGTAGTTGTCGTTCACTTTCGGGAAAATGACAGTCTCTGTAAAGACGGCGTCAAGTTCCGTAAACCAGTCCGGCGAATTCAAAATATTGTAAGCGAACTGGCAGGCATGATGAAATTCATGAGCGCAGGTTACTTTGGCGGCTCCTGCCTGATTTCCCTCAGGATCGAGATTTGGTGGAAAGCCAAGAAAGTTACAATGAAGCACGAAATAACTTGTGTAATCTCCCCAATGATTCGGTCCGGGGCTCTCGGGCTGAGCATAACCGTAATACAGCATATTTTCGAAGTAAATGTCGTAGGTTGAATCCCCCCCGGCCGTCCCGTCAGAAGGCGGCAGGATGTAACCTAATAGTTGATGCTTGTGCAAGGCGCTGTCCGCATAGGCAGCACAATGTTCAACAAAGTCTGGAATTCCGTCGCTGTCGTTGTCGGCGGTTGGCACCGCGTTGGAACCGACCGTATCATAGTGAAGGGTGAAGAACCCACTCGGGGACCTGTACGTGAACGCCGTATTCCACCGTGTAAGAATGCCGCTGATAAATTTCTGCGCAGAGTCGGACAGCTGATTCCAGTGCACGCGGATATCCTTAAGCGCTGCCGTTGGGTCACCCAAGGGCTGCTTCGGTTCCGCCAGGGATTGGGGTCGAAAAGCGAGGGGCAAAGAGAACGGACTCCTCACCGCTCTCGCTATCAGAATTGCCCTTTCATCGAAAGTCAGGGTCCCAGCCTGATAAGCGTGTTCAATGAGTTGTATCGGATCGCTTGAGAGGAGCTGCGCCGAGGGGTTGTTGGTTACGCGTGGCTGGTCTGCGGCCCACAAACCATTGCAGATAACCTGTAGACAGAGAGAAATGAGGAGTATCAATAGCCAAGGGCGTACTGCGGCCTTGGCTCCAGAACCCAGTCCGCGTGTACCCGCCGGGTCTTTCCTGGGAGAGCTCATCTTATCACTGCCACATCCGTGAAACCAGTCTTGGTTTCAGTTACAAACTGCGCTTCAATCTGACAGCGATATACTCCTGGAGTCGTGCCGCTGCAATCCCACAAGACGTCGTTGTCTCCTTGTCCCGTCGAGCCGGTAAGAATTCCAATTCGTCTCCCCGATAAGTCGTAAATGCTCAGCGTGACTCGTCGGGCCGGTTCCCCAAGAAAGTATCTGAATTTGGTCTGTCCCGCGGTGGCCGGATTGGGGTAGTTAAAAAATCGATTGAGCGGAAGCAGATCCGAATACTGTCCCGGGGTCCGGATTTGACTTTGTTTGAAGCAGAAGCTGCCTGCCGCATCGTGTCCACCCATCGGCCAGAAGTCGGTGGCCGAATCTGAATCGACATTCCAGAGATAAATCCAGCCATCTTGACCCAGAAATGCCAATTTCCCACCTGTTGAATCGTGAAAATAGAGCGCCGGACCCGCCTCATTGTCTCCTGCATTAAGTGGAAATCCTGCCGTTCTTGAGGAGCCGAAGGAGTACAGATTACCGACATCCGTAGGGAAGATCAAATCAGGGATTCCTCCCCGGTCGATATTCGCGCAAATCGGCGCAGACGTGACGTTGGCCTGGAGATAGCGATCATCGACACGAAGGGGAAAATCGTTCTTTAGTTGCATCAATCGATCAAAAGCATATACGGCGTCTGTCCCGCCAACTACGATGTCGGGATAGCCGTCACCATCGACATCGGCAGCGATGGGGTTTGTCGTCAAGTGGTAACCTGTAGCCACTTGGGCCAGCGAGGAAAACTGAGGCTTCAGATTGCTCGTGTCGACCGTGACGTAATCCCCTTTGCCGTCTGCGCTAAATACTACAACTTCGGGCTGGCCGTCTTTGTTCACATCGACTGTTATCGGGCCGAACGAGAACCTTCCGTTTAGCATCACCGAGGCAGTGTCGGAGCCGATAACCGTGATTTGAGTCTGGAGCGAGTCTCCGGAGAGAATCGCCAACCGGTCTCCGATCCGACAGATGCCATATAGTTGCGGCCCGGCAACACTAAACGAATCACGAACTAATCCGGGATACGCAATTTGCCGGTAAATCTTCCCATCGCCGCAAAGTACCCACAAAATGTTTCCGCCTGAAATGGCTATGGGGTCCCCGGAACACAACAATGTCTCAGCCGTGTCCGCTTGACCGTCCTGATTCGCGTCGGACAGAGAGTAGACCAGTACCCTGCCCTTGGATGAGAAGGACGAATCTTCGCCCACCACGACATACTTGCTACCAGAACTGTTGCCAAAATCTGTCGTCACTGGGCCAGCTGTGATGAGTCCGTTGGTTCTTGCGAACAAAGGAACGGTGTGGACTTTCTCCGTGTCTACAAGTTTGAGCGACAAATGACCAAGAGTCGAACCGGCTGTGTCGTAGTACAGCGGGCAACTCTGACAGCTGATTTTCTGACGCAGAAAATTGCCACCCTGAGCCGTCACTACGGAAAGCCTGTGTCCTGAAGCGACTATGACTTCCTGGCCGCCGGACCGATCAAGATCGTCGGCGATAGGAGAAAGAGGATAGGCGGGGACCCCGGCGCGCACTGGGAATCCGGCCGCCAGTTTATCCGTTTCGACATCGAAAAGCATCACGCTATCAGCTCGGGAATAACCCCGGGCGCCTTGCGGCACGGAGTCTCTTCGTATATTAGTAATGAAGATATGGGTATTGCCGCCGTTGTGATCGAGAGACTGGGGATTGGTGTTGGGAGTGAAGCTCGTTACCCCGTCGTCGCGAAAGATGTCCGCCTGGTCGCCAAATCCCTTTAGGTAGTATCCGCCAAAGTCTACGATGCCATCAGCCTCCACTAACGAAATGAAGGGGCGGCGCGGGTCCCACTGAAGCGTGTTGTCTTCAAAGTTATTCTGGCCGTCCCCGGTGTAGTTCAAATAGCCGACCGCTTCATCAACTCGGTAGATTAGCATACCAGACCCTGGGATCAAGTAGTCGTACGCTCCGTTAAACTGGCGCTGGGCATTCACAGGACCGAGGATGACGTTGGTATTTGAATCAGCCAACGTAAACGTCTGCTCGCCGGGAATCTCCTGGATGCGGTTCTCAACCAGATAGTATTCGTTTTCCGAGATAGGAATGCGTGCGATCTTCAGGCCTTTGGACAGCAGTTCAGGAGCGACCAGCCGTATATCGCTACCTTCTCGAAAATCGGCAATAGAATCAAAACCAAGGTAGGCGCGAGACCAGGGATCATCATAGACTGGAATTGCGCCAAACACGTTTCCCACTTTGAATCCGTAGTCAATGCCGGTGCCAAAGCCGTTATCGTCGTGTAGGGCGAAATCCCCGAGCATGGACAAGAAGTTCTGAGTATTGTAGACGTCGTACAGACCAAGTTGGTGGCCGAACTCATGGGCAAACGAGGCATTAAGAGCCGTGGCCCGATTGTCCTGGCTCATGAATTCGGGCATGATGACGGCCTGTTTGAGATATCGGGTTCCATGAGCCACTGCGACTGAGTCGCCGAATTTGATGAATCCGGTAAAGAGGTCTGACGGTGTTGGTGGAAATCCGATATCGTTCTGCCGGTCGGCACCGGCATGAAAGAGGATTATGGCTTGGTATTTCGAGAAATCGACGTTGGGATCGGAATCCGCGATATGAAGGCAGTCCTGGAAAAACAGCCCGAGGCCATAAGGAACCGAGTCAAAGGCGTACCCCCCATAGTGCCTCATGGGATAGGGCAGAGTGTACATTGAATCACGTCCGGAGGGAAAGATGTCCCATTTCAGGTGATATCGCCCTTCAGATACAAATCCCCAGTAAGTGTTAAGCGCCCGCATGTGCGCATTGAAGTAAGCTGAATCGTGCGGCGGCGGATCGATCCAATGACCGACCGAGTCGTAGTATTTGGCCGAGTCGGTAGGATTTGCAAGTGGATGGGAGAGATCCATGACGCCCCGGCCGGTCGTGTTAGGATCATCAACGGTCTCATATTGGAAATTGAATCGCAGTACGAGGACGTTGATTGTCGTGTCAAAATTGGCTGCCAGCGCATGTTTGGGGAGAGTAAGGCGATGAGGAGCATTGCCCGACTTGTTCGCCTGGCCAATCAACAAGGAACTTATCGACCGCTCGATCACGCGATTAGGGTGAGCCGTGTCACCTGTTCTGGCTCGCACGCCGGTCCACAGCTTATCGGCCGCGAGCCCAGTTGATGGTGAGAATCATGACGGGACATGACACAGGCAGCCACATCGAGCAGAGTACGGTCTTGCCCAATCTTTAAGCTGAGCTTCGAATTAATCATCTTCATCTATTGTCTCCAAGTCCGGATTGAAGCGATTCAAATCGAGAATCGATTCGACGTGAGCAATTATATTCGGAAAGAAGGGGCAGCTTGCTTCCAAGCCCTCACAGCTTTGTAACTCACTGCCCTCCTTCCTTCCGATGACATCACGAGACTCTTTCAACGCAAAGTCCTCAACGTATTATCGCAACTTTGACCTTTGATTCAGTAACGAGGATGTCACTCCCCGATTGCTCGGAATACAGTTTGGCCACGCCGATATAGACGCCGGAAGCGACATCGTTTCCGCGACCATTCTTCATGTTCCATTTGACCTCGATAGGCACCGGCAGATCACCTGGATTTACCACCGTATCGCATCTGCGTACGAATTCGCCCGCGACGTCGTACAGATCGATTGTGAGCCTGATGGGACTAAACGCCGGAAACGTCTGCGAATCGGTTGGCATCTGAAATCGAAAAGTAAGCTCTCGACTCGGCATTTTGGAGACAACGGCAGGATTTGGATACGGCGTCAGGACCATCGCCGGACGGTTGATGATGGTGCTGTCAAGCTGACGCCTTACGCTCCAGAGGTACGCCAGATCAAGTCCGAGACCGGGAGAATAACGACTGATCTCCGGGGACGACGGGGTGAAGATCAAAGTGATCGATTGGCACAACTCGGGATGGAGCGCCTTAATGGCAAATACCGTCTGTCCTGGGATCAGGGTGGATTCCACGAAGTGTGAATCAGCCGGAATATTCAGCGCGGGGTTTGGCTCGAAACGATAGACAACACTGAGCCCCCACGGCACCTGTAGGCTGTCGACATAACCCAGCACCGTAAAGGTAGAGTCGATGTCGGTTGCGGTCGTATCATGGCATCCGCCTCTCACGGCGCAAACGATCCCCTGGTTCCCGCAGTGGTTCCTTATGAATTGGACAGGGAGTTCTGTGGAGTCATGCCCAAGGGATGCGGTGGAGAAATCCATGTTGCAAATCGTCCCCGTATCCACATTTGCCCCGGAGGCCCAGTATCGTTTTCGTACGAGGCGAGTATTTACAAATTGGATGTAGGTGGCGCCATTGTGCTCAGGCTCAAACAGGTTATTTTGGGGACATCCCCGAATGCAGAACACGGCGCTATCCTGGGCGTGCTGCGGGATCTCCCAGTCTGGGAAGCCAGGATAATCAGCACGGTGTTTGTAACCGATGCCAGGGGGAGCCCATGCGGCGCGAGGTCCGGTGAAGTAATTCCATAGGGCGAATTCCGCGAATGCCTGAGCCAAACTCGATCCGGCCTTTTCATGGAGTATCTGATCGGTTGCCTCGAAGAACTGCGGGCCGGGTCCGAGGGTTCCGCACCGCTCCCAGATATATCGAATGAAGTCTCGGCTGTACTTCTCTGACAAGTAGATGGCGAAAACACAAGCTCCGTAAGGATGCAAATCGAAGAAAGCCCTGAACTGTTGGAGTGAAGTCGTGGGCTTGTCGAAGAAGAACGGAAGGTAGCCGTAGTAGTCAGGAATGTTCGGATAATGTTCCTGCTCCATCCAGACGGCGGAAATTTCCATCCAATATCGCCGGGTAAATCCTGCCGGATCAACGCCGTCAACTTCCGTGAAGTCGATCCCAAATTGTATGGCATGGAAATACTCATGAGCAATGGTCACACGCATTGCGTCAAGGGGACGGTCTTTGTACTGGTCGAGCCCTTGATAGTCCTTTGACAATTCCATATACGAAGTCGCTCGCTGGCTCCCCGGTCCGTCGATGTAGACAGAATCGAGGTAAGCCAAGCCATAAAAATAAGGAGGCAGATCGATCAAATAGATGTCGTATCGCGCATCTCCCCCCTCGGGATAGAACGAATCTTTCGGTGCCGATGGATAGCCCAGCACAGTCGAGTCGTATAGGTAAACCGAATCCGCAATCTCGGCCGTCTTGACCACATAGTCGGGGGTCCCTGGGACAATTGTTTGTCGGCTCGCTTGATAGACCGTGTCGGGCCCAGCCTTATTGTAGTGAATCTTGAACCAGCCCATTGGGCTGTCGAAAAAAGTGTCCTCAACCGGTCGCGCCCGCAGCGAGTCGAGTCCGGCTGCCACGAGAAGATCGCGATCCAGTTTATGACGGTTCATCACAAATTCTGCCACAGCCGATGTACCGCACTTGATTAGCGGATGGCCGCCGGCGTCCGTTAAGGTTAAACCGGCAGCCACCGTCTGCGGAGGGAGTTGATGAGAACTCCCCGTGACATAAAGATAGCCCTGGATAATCTCCTTTTGCCGATCCCGTGAAAGGGAAGAATCAGCGGCACGGCAAAAAGGAACCAGTGCGACGACGAGCAGCGGAGTAATTATCCAGGGTGGCCGGGTTAACATGCTACAACCCCACGCTCACTCTCAATTGAAAAGACCGCGGTCGGCCATAGGATGCCCCACTGAAGAAGGCGCCCTTGAGAATGTACTTCTCGTCAAAGAGATTATCTACATACAGTTGCGGACGGATGACCGCCTTGCCGAACAGGAAAGAGTATCCCACGCTTGCATTGAGTATAAAGCTCGGGTCAACTTTGATATCGCGGTTGAAATCAAAGAGACCTGTTCCGATGGGATGGGTGATGTCAGCCCCGTTGGTGAGACCACTGCCGTAAATGCCGGTGCCGCTGACAAAGAACCGGTTCAGCGAGTAAGCTAGCGGACACCACAGACGAGATTCGCTGATCGTGGTCAAGGTCAAACCATCCTCCGGGAACATCGGCGATATCCGTCGGGAAAAATCCTCCCGTAACCGGACCGCTTCCATAGGCGTGGCAAAGAGCAAAATTAGCATATCCGCTGAATGGACCGCGCGGACGCACTTCGACGACGGCCTCCACACCTGTAATCCGAACTCTGGCGAGATTTACTGACGTAGTAATTGCCGAACCAGGCACAGTGTTGTCGTCGATACCGGGCAAGCTCGACTTATGGTAGGCCGATAGCTTCACCAGAACACCGGCTGGGAAGCGGTGGATGACGCCTAACTCATAGAAGTCGTCGCGCTCAGGAAGAGTTGGGTACGTGGCCACGCCTGAATCGGCCACACTCGTAATCGCCCGCAGATCCTCCACATTCGTGGGTATGAAGAGTCTCCCGTAGTAAGCGTAAATGGTGTTTCCTGGGTCGGGGAAGAAGCTCAGCTTGACGCGAGGGCTAAGTTGCTGCTGGGTCCCGGCGAACGGAGCGGTATGGGCGTCAAATCGCGCCCCAGTCCTGAGTTCCACCCACTCATAAGGCGAAATTGCAGTCTGAGCGTACAGACCAACGTCATGCCCGCTTAAACCGGAATTTGACGCAGGGCCGGTGTTGCCGTTTATGTCGGTGGTACTGAATGTCTCGTGGCCCGTAGTCGTCGATGCGGCTGCACCAATCTTGAACTCCGTCTGGTGGGTCGGGCGCCAGCGATAGTCGAGCTTGAACCCTTCCGTATTGAACGAGCGGTCTTCGTTTAGATTGTACGGCACAGTATCAGGATAGAAAATGAACGACGGCTGATCTATGGCTCCCGGCGTGTAAGTCAAACTCCCATGTCGATAGTACCCGGCAGCAAAGAGCTCGGCTCCGCGCTCCTGGCCAGTTGTGTCAGAACTGAATTGATGTCTCCAACTCAGATTGATGAAGCTGTTGATGTCTTTCTGGTGATCGTCGAGCGTAACCCCGCCCGTCGAATCAAATGGGGCTTGAAATTTCGTCTCCGACAGGTTGGCGTCGAGATACAACAAATCCTTCTCTGACGGTATGAACTGGAGCTTTCCAAAGCCGGAAAAGTCCTTCCCATAGTTGTGGAAGTTGAACGGTGCATTGGACGTAGAGTCTCCGACCACCGGTTCCTGGCGCATGGCTGTCTCCTGCCGAGAGCCCGAGACGAGCCACCCCCACTTACCCATATTCTTGCTCAAATTGACCGTTTGGCCGTTACTATTGAATGAGCCGACATAGGAGGAAAAGTCGGCCCGCCCGGTAGGGATGCGCGTCAGGACATTCACCACCGCTGCATTCTTCCCTCCGTATTCCGCGTCCCAGCCCCCGGTCTGGAAATCGATGCGATTCACCATTGCCGGATCGAACAACTCGTTCAAGCTTCCTGAGATTCCTGAAGGGACAGGTACGCCGTCAACGTAGTACGTGTATTCAGCATGCTGTCCTCTGATATGCACTTCTCCGGTAGGAGCGCGGGCGGCTCCGGCTATTGACTCTTGGAGAATCTGTGACGTGGTATTCACGGGAGCCCCGTGATACTGATTTTGTTGGAAGACCTGGTCGCCGGTTCGAGTGTCAACCGCTACCGGTGCTTGCGCTGTGACCGTAAGGGATTGCAGCACAATTGTCGCTTGAGAAAGTCGAAACGCAACCGTTACGGTTCCGCCGCTCGCGTCGATAGTTACCGCAAGTGTTTCTGGCTGGAAGCCGACGAAGCTCGCAATTGCGGAATACTTTCCTGGTGCGAGATTGTGCACAGTAAAGTGACCAAACTGGTCGCTTGCCACGCTGGCGACCGAGCGACCGTCAGCTAACACACCTATGTCTACTCCTTCAAAGGGCCGACTGTTCGCACTATCGGTGACAGTGCCCGCCAGATTGCCGTGATCCGTTGACTGCCCACTCGAAGATGCTCCCGCGTGAGCTGAGGCCGCACTGGAGCCGGGCTGGACCACTCGTTCAGACACAGAAGCTGAGGCCGTAGTCGGCACAAGAACGGCGGACCGGCTACCGGTCTGTGCCTCGGTTCCAAGCGCATGTGTCAGTATTAATATCATTACCATCCAAAAATAGCTGTATCGCTTCTTCATTCTGTCCAATTCCCTTCTAACTCTCTGTTGGTGGCGCCACGAATATTGCTGGGTGATATTCGGGCGCCACCTTTCCGGCCATCGAGCCGGTTTCACCGAAGATTGGCGACTTCCAACATCCAACCCGTTGGTCCAACGAGTGGCTGCGCAGAATCCATAGCTGCCAAGGTCTGACTTCTGACTACAAAGCCAGGAGCCTGACGCGATCAATATTGTGAGACTGAGTTACTGAAGCAGCCTTTAGGCTGAAATTGGAGGAGCGCGAAGGGAGGAAGCGCCTCGGGCTGAGGCAATTGGTATCGGCTGAATGGTTGTAAAGTAGTCGGTAGGAGTGACGGAAATCGAAGGGAGAGCGAAGACGACCGGCGTGGCTCCAATTTGCCCCTGAGTTCTGCAGAGCTGACAGTTATCAGGGTCGTGATCCGTTTGGGCAGAGGCAGGGGCTGGAAGAGAGAAGGTGTTCCTGTCTGAGTAATTCGGGCGCTCATGGGAGAGAACGTGCACCGGCAGAAGCCAGGCGAAGAAAAGAATAAGATAGAGCGACAGCGCCCAGTGAAGCGCTGCAGCGGGCCCAATCTTGTTGTATTCTCTATATGGAGCCATACGGTCTATTATACGGTATCGGAAGAAAACCGTCAATATTTATTTCGTCAGCCCGTCCCCTTGACACATTGTCTCTGTATCCTTAACATTCTTCTCCGCAAGGAGTTGCATCGCCGCTTTTGGGAGAGCTGAGGGTAGATGTTAGTAATATTCGCCATAGCCACGTTCGTCTCCACGTCCCTGGGCGGCCTGTTCGCCGTCTACTACAAGGATCGCCTGCATCGAATTCTGGGATTCACTGCTGGGGTTCTTCTCGGGGTGGTGGCGTTCGACATTCTTCCGGAGATCTTCAATCTGAGTTCTCATTCCGGCGTCGCTACAAGTTCAGCAATGTTGGCGCTGGTTGTCGGATTTCTCTTCTTTCACATCGTTGAGAAAGTCACCGTAATTCACCACGCCCACGAAGAGGAGTATTCCGACCATCGCCATCCGCTCGTCGGATTGTACTCGGCGTTGGCCATGACTGGACACAGCTTTCTTGACGGTGTAGGGATCGGGCTTGCTTTCCAGGTAAATGCCCAGGTCGGAATTGCTGTGGCGATTGCGGTGATCGCGCATGATTTCGCGGACGGTCTCAATACGGTTAGCTTGATGCTGGTCAATCGCAATACGACAGCAAAGGCTCTTAGCCTCCTTGCCGCTGACGCACTTGCTCCTGTGCTCGGAGCTTTGTCCACGAACTTCTTCCACCTGCCCGACTCTTCACTTCTTGCCTATCTCGGCTTCTTTGCCGGTTTCCTTCTGTATATTGGCGCGAGCGACATTCTGCCGGAAGCCCACAGTAAGCATCCTTCAAAGTGGACTATAGCCCTCACTGTCCTCGGTACAATCCTGATCTATCTTGTCGCCCGGATCGAATAGGCTCGTCAGCAGCTTCGGAATCAATCTGCTTCCAATGGGCAAGCTGGAGCGGTATAGCCATGCGCTGGCCGGGGGCTCGATATTTCTGTGCGGCGCTGCAATCAGACTTTTCGGGTTGTAGTGCCCAGCCGGAACATGGCCTAACAGGTCCTCAGATTCTCTTGCGCTCGCGGTCTCCGGTGAGCATATTGTATTAGGATCTTAGTTGCCTTGAAGGGGAAAACCTCGTTGCCTGATGTCATCATTGAGAATCCGGTTCTGAACTCGCCGTTCGCTGAGCCGTCCCGGCACTTCAAATTTGGGGAGGATGGAATAACCAGCGAGATCGTCGGCTCCCGGCGCACAAGCATTTACTTTTCACCCATCAAAGGACCGCGCAAGAGAGGTTCTCAACTTGAACTCGCCAACGAGTGGACTGCCGACCGCATAGCTGCAAACAAGCTCGTGAACAGTATTCGGGAGCGGGTGTCAGCCTGGCGGCACGGGAAGTACGCAGGCATCACGAACACCACTCGCCGCTTACTCGAATACTGGATAAATCCCGACCGCGACAACAAGCTATTCTTCTGCCAGATCGAGGCGCTTGAGACTTTTATCTATCTGACTGAGGCCGCTTCGAAATTCGGTGACTCCTGGATCGACAACGAGCTTCGTAATGGTAATGATCTTTCCAATCCCGGCCTGAACCGGATTGCCTGCAAAATGGCGACTGGGAGCGGAAAGACTGTTGTCATGGCGATGGTTATCGCCTGGCATACGCTCAACAAGCTTGAAGACCCCCAGAATGCCAAGTTCTCTGACACATTTCTGATAATCACGCCGGGCATTACAATTCGTGACCGCCTGCGTGTCCTTTTACCAAATGATCCGGATAACTACTATGTGAAACGGGACATTTTGCCGGGGGATCTAATGGAGCGCCTGGGCCTGGCTAAGATCATAATAACGAACTTTCACGCTATGCTCTTGCGAGAAACTGAGAACGCCTCAAAGCTCACCAAATTGATGATCGGCAACGGAGAGAAGAATGGGCAAAGCCCATTCAAAGAGACTCCAGACGAAATGGTTCGCCGCGTTTGTCGAGAGTTTGGCAATAAGAAGAATATCGTCGTTCTCAATGACGAAGCCCACCATTGCTACCGCCGCCGACCTGAAGCGGACGAAGACCTGGGTGATCTCAAGGGCGAAGAGAAACAAGAAGCCAAGAAAAGGGATGAAGAAGCCCGCGTCTGGATTTCAGGAATCGAAGCGATCAAGTCCAAGGTTGGAGTTCGTGCAATTTACGATTTGTCGGCAACACCGTTCTTCCTGCGTGGCTCGGGCTACCAAGAGGGGACATTGTTCCCCTGGGTGGTTTCGGATTTCTCGCTTATCGACGCGATAGAATGCGGGATCGTCAAAGTGCCCCGTGTACCTGTCTCCGACAATTCCGTGACAGGAGAGCTTCCGACCTATCGTGATCTATGGGCTCGGATCCGGGACGATCTCCCCAAGAAAGGTCGTGGGACCAGTGCGGTCACTGGGGAGCCCAAGCTCCCTCTTCAACTACAGGGGGCACTGCATAGCCTATACGAGAATTATGAGAAGTACCATCAGAGGTGGCAGAATGACGAGGAGGCAGTGGCTCGTGGTCAGACTTCGCCCGTTTTCATCGTTGTTTGCAACAACACCAACGTCTCCAAGCTCATGTACGACTATGTTGCAGGATGGGAAAAGCCACGGCCGATGGCACAACGGTTGTCGTTCCCGGTCATCTCTCGATCTTCAGCAATGTCGAGGGGGGACAGTGGCTCTCGCGACCGCGAGACGATCCTGGTGGATCGGAGCAACTCGAATCCGGCGAAGCCATGAGTGACGATTTCAAGAAGATCGCCGCCCGAGAAATTGAAGAATTCAAGGCCGATTACCGAATTCGCTTCCCTGGTAGCGATACGGACAAGCTCACTGATGAGGACATTCTGCGGGAAGTAATGAACACAGTCGGGGAAGGCGGGAAAGCTTGGTGAGCACGTGAAGTGTGTTGTGTCGGTGTCAATGCTCACCGAAGGCTGGGACGCCAACACCGTGACGCATATACTCGGAGTCCGGGCATTTGGCACCCAGTTCCTGTGCGAGCAAGTAGTTGGGGCGTGGGCTTGCGCCGCACAGCGTATGCGCCTGATGAAAATGGAATGCTCAATGCAGAGTACGCTGAGGTGTATGGAGTGCCGTTCCAGTTCATCCCCTGTTCCGGGTTCCACCGAAACCGGTCCACGTACTGGGCCTTTCCCGACTCGCGGTCCGAGCCCTGGAAGAACGAATTGAGCGGGAGATTCGATTCCCTCGCCTCACCGGCTACCGATACGACATTGCAAGCGACCAGCTCCGGGCGGAATTCGCACCCGAATCCAATCTGGCGCTCTCGACCAAGGACATGCCTACTGTCACCATCAATGAGCCGATCATAGGCGAGCAATCAATTCACACGCTCGATGACCTGAAGTCGCCGCCGAGAAAATGAAGTGGCTTTTTTGATCGCAAAGATCGTGCTGGAGAAATACTTCCAGACGGTCGATCCGGACAATCCGAACCTCGTCAAGGAACGCCCTTGGGTCTTTCCCGCAGGTGCTGGAAATCAGCGAGGCGATGGATGGCGGAATGCGTTACCTGCAAGGATGACACATTTCCACAACTGCTTTTGTTATACCGCCACGCCTATGACGCGCGCAGACAGAATCTACCGCGCCATGCCCGGCGCAACGCCTGGTGAGTCGATTCTGAAGCCCATTTTCAAGCCCTATGACCTTTGGGGATCGACCAAGTTCGTCAGTTTTGATACCACTAAACCGACATTCGCCACACGGGCGGATAAGTGTCACGTGTCACATGTCGTGGCCGATACCGGCTCTTGGGAACAGAAGCTCGCCGTGGCGCTGGAAGACATGCCCGAAGTCTATTCGTACGTGAAAAACCAGAATTTGGGCTTTGCGATACCGTACACGTTTGACGGTGAAGAGCGGAACTACCTGCCGGATTTTGTTGCTCGAATCGATGACGGTCACGGCCCCGATGATCTGCTGAATTTGATTATCGAAGTCACCGGCGAGAAGAAGCGGGACAAGGCTGCGAAGGTAGCTACAGCCAAAACCCTTTGGATTCCGGCGGTTCGCAATCATGGTGGACTCGGGCGCTGGGAATTCATCGAAATCGACGATCCGTGGAACGCAAAGAATATCATTAGAGAAAACCTGAATACAATTTCACACTTGGGGGGTTAAGCCAATGGCCTACAAGTCGGACAGCATTAGCACTACGATTTCTCAACTCAATTCGCGCTATTTCCTACCAGCAATCCAGCGCGAGTTTGAGTGGCAGCCAAGCCAGATTCTTAAGCTATTTGATTCAATTATGAGGGGTTATCCAGTAGGCTCGTTTCTTTTTTGGCAACTTAAGCCAGAAAACAAAGACAAATGGGAGGTCTACAAATTCGTAGAGAACTACCAATCTAAGACCACTCACAATGAGCTGGCGGAGACTGACGGAGTCCGGGATCTGATACTGGTGTTGGATGGTCAGCAGCGGCTGTCGTCGTTCTTAATTGGCCTCAAGGGGACATACACTGTAAAGCGGAAGTACAAACGCAAAGACAGTTATGACGCCTGGAACAAGCAACGGCTCTTCTTGAATCTACTGAAGGACCCGCGAATAGAGCCGGATGATGGGGAGACGGGACTAAGATACGGCTTTTCTTTCCTCGAAAAAACGCCTGCCGATTCCGGTTCCGAACGATGGATCAAGGTTGGGAAAATACTCGAATTTGATGGCGATGACAAATTCTACACATTTCTTGATGAGGAGACAGAGAAGCTACCGGGCTCCACAACCAAGTCTCAAATTATACTCTTCCGCCGCAATCTTGAAAGGCTGTACAGGGCTGTTTGGAAAGAGGAAATTGTCTCATATTATTCCGAACACGATCAAGACTACGACCGTGTGCTCGACATCTTTGTGAGGGCCAATGATGCCGGCACGCCTCTCACAAAATCTGACTTGCTACTCTCAATGGTAACTTCGAAGTGGGGCGGGGTAAACGCCCGTGAAGAGATTTACGGGTTCGTCGACCGACTCAACAACAATTTTCAGAGCAGGAACAACTTGAACAAAGACGTGATCATGAAGTCTTGCCTTGTCCTCTGCGACTTGCCAGTGCAATACAAAGTCGACAATTTCAGTAATGCCAACCTGAATCTGATTCAGACCAAGTGGACCCAGATCAAGCAATCCATCGAAACTGCATTGAATCTTGTGAACATGTTCGGCATAGATGGAGCAACCCTGACAAGCGCCAACGCACTGATTCCGATAATGTACTATTTTATGAGAAATCAAGATATTTCGTTGCGAGGCAGTGCCACTCTTGATGTCCAGAATGCCAGAGCCATCCGGGTATGGCTTTCGGCCGCTTTATTTAACAACGCTTTTGGAGGGCAGTCGGACAATATTATTGAGAGATTTACGTGATGTCATACAAAAAGCGGCTGTTCGGAATTTTCCATTTGATGAACTCAATGCTGAAATTGAGAGCTCCGGTAGAACGGCGAGATTCGACGATGAGGCAATCGAGAGCATTACTATCAATATCGTATGGCAAGCAACAGACTTTTCTGGCGCTGTCGTTGTTGTATGATACGAATGACTGGGGGCACACTGCCTTTCATCAAGATCACATTTTCCCACGCAGAGCGTTTACAAATGAGACAATGGAACAGTCCGGCGTTCCTTCGAGCAGACGTCCTGAATATTTGGCTCTCAAGGATCGCTTCAGGGAACCTCGAACTGCTGCTCCGAAAGGAGAATGAGGAAAAATCCGGCCAGGAATTCGAGAAGTGGCTTATGACACGTGACCAGAGCTTTAGACAAAAGCACCTCATACCAGATAACGATTCGTTGTTGATGTTCAAGAACTTCCCTGAGTTCATAGAGGCGCGAGAGACCTTGATCAAGAAACGCCTCTCAAGGCTCTTATATTCCTGGGAATATTTCGAAGAAGGCGTGAATAATGGCCAAACAGGTTCGAAAGTCAATTAGTGCGCGCAAAGCGATACATCCAAGGAAGACGGGCAAGGCTGCCAAGCCAGCACCATCGGGAAAACGCCAAGACAAACCCGACCAGAAAAGTCCCGGTTGAACTCATCAAGCACAAAGACAAGCGAAAAGTGATTCCCACCCAGGAGTTGCGGGGGTTTGTTAAGGACGACGAGGAACACCCCAAGATGATGCTTTATCCGCGTGATCCTTCGCTTGATCCGCAACTGGTCTGGAAAGGAAAAACAAGAACAAGACCGCCAAGCTCGCCGTCCCGATTGTACCGATCTACATTCAGGAAAAGATTCAGCCCAAAGCGATCATCGAGAATATCCGCAAGGATGCGGCCAAAGGGAAGTCCGAGCCAGGACTCGATCTATTCGGCGATTTCAACGGCATCCCGTTTGAAAAACAGGTCGATTTCTACCATCAGGAAGGGAACTGGCAGAATCGGCTAATTCTGGGAGATTCGCTTCTCGTGATGACCTCACTGGCCGAGAAGGAAGGTCTTGGGAAAGTGAGATCTGATCTATCTCGATCCCCCGTATCGAGATACGCGTTTGGATCAAATTGGCAAGCCAGTACCCGAAAACGGGACGTGAAGGACGGGAAGGCCGAGGATGCGACGAGACAACCGGAACAAATTCGCGCTTTTCGGGACACTTGGAAGCTTGGGATACACTCCTATTTGGCATATTTCAGAGATAGCTTTGTAAATGCTCGTGATCTGCTCAGCAGAGACCGGCAGCATTTTCGTCCAGATTGGATCCGAAAATGTCCATCTCGTCCGATGCTTGCTTGACGAGATATTTGGACCAGACAACTATGTAGCTCAAATAATATTCAGAAAGCGATCCAGCGCAACGGCCGACTACATTAGTGAAGTCAATGATTACATCCTTTGGTATGCTAAGAAATACGAAGTAACGAAGTATGCAGCAGTCTCGAAAAAGTAGCGGGAGGTCAAGGAGCTCAGCATTACTTCATCGACGAAGAAGCTGAGAGGAACGACTTGGCCGAAGAAAATGGCGATGAGGAAGCAATCGGTGACGCCCATAATACCATTGCTCACAATCCTAATGACCGCCGCCGGGGAGGCAATTGTGCTCCCTTCCAATCTAATCAAGAAAATCGGAATACCGGGCCCAAGCAACAATTGGAAGACATCACCAGCAGGTTTGGAAACCCTCGCTCGCGCAGGACGGATCATTGTTTCTGGTAATACTCTTCGCTACAAGCGATTGTTCGCTGATTTCTCAGCGTATCCTCTGATTTCTACTTGGAATGACACCACGACCTTTTCACAGAGGATATACGTTGTACAGACAAACGTGAAAGTAGTTGAGCGCTGTCTCCTTATGACCACCGACCCCGGCGATCTTGTTCTTGACCCAACCTGTGGCTCCGGTACAAGAACCTCCTTCAGCGGAGCAGTGGGGAAGACGATGGATTACGGTAGACACCAGTCGTGTGGCTCTCACTCTCGCCCGCACTCGCCTCATGGCGGCAAAATTCCCATATTATTCCTTGGCGGATTCCCCTGATGGAGTAATGCAGGAAGCCAAGATCACGGGGCAAGTTACCACCTGAGTACAAAACTGAGAATGATATCAAGAAGGGATTCGTCTACAGACGAGTGCCACATGTGACGCTGAAGTCAATTGCGAACAATCCCGAAATCGATGGCATTCACGCCAAGCATCAGTTTAAGCTCGACTCACTTCGCACAGAACTTAAAGGGCTTGCCAAGACGAAGTAGGAAGAATGGGAGATTCCATTGAGACCGAAGAAAAAATGGCCGGAGAGTCTTAAGGAGAAACACGCTGAATGGCTCGCCGCTCGTCGAGATCGCCAGCAAGAAATCGATGCTGCTATGTCTTCGCCATGCTGACACGGAGTTGCTTTATGATCAACCGTGTGAGGACAACAAGCGAATTCGTGTCTCGGGTCCGTTTACGTAGAAAGCCTGAATCCGTTCCGCATGGTCTCCACTGAGGATCGTCCCCGCCAGCGAGCACGAAGCAGCGCGCGATGCCGCGCCTCAGTTCTTCCAAATGGTACTGGATAATCTCCGCAAGGCCGGAATACAGAACACCCGCAAGGGAGAACGGATCAAATTAGATGCCCTGGCTCCCTATGCCGGAATCTGGCTCCATGCTACAGGCGAATACACTGATTCTGACGGTAGGAATCGCCGAGTAGCTATCTCAGTTGGTCCGGAATTCAATGCCGTTGCACCACAACAAATCCGCGAAGCTGCCAAAGAGGCGGTTAAGGGAACAGGTTTTGACCTCCTCTTGGTGTGCGGCTACTCTTTTGACCCTCACGTCAGCCAGGAAGTGAAGGATTATGGGAAGTTGACTGTCCTGCCGGTCCGCATGAACGAAGACCTGAAGATGGCGGACGAATTGCTCAAGAAGACCGGTTCGGGCAATCTGTTCATGGTGTTCAGGCGAACCA
>CAWGEP010000002.1:0-167072 GCA_963821635.1 uncultured bacterium
CACCAGAGCGTAGCCGATCGAGACGCCGACAAGCAGGTACTCGGCCATCTTGTATATCGGATTGTCCCGATACAGAAAAGTCAGTACGGCCAGTGTAAGCAGGCCGGCGACGATGGTCCCAATTTCCATCAGCCCCTCCCCTGCTTTCTGCGGGCGCGAAAGTAGATGACGTTGCCAATCAGAATTAGCAGCAAAACGTACATGTGCGAAGCGGATTGGGCCAGCATTCCCCTAATCCCTCCGCCGCCGATCTTGATCAGTTCTTCGTATTCGGCCGCCCCGCGCAAGCCTCCGACCATGGCATACAGCTGACCCGAACTCAGATACGGGTCGTAGCTCGTCACCATGGCCGCAGTGACAGCCGCCACCACGGTGACTTTAAACCGGGCGTGCCCATACTCAATCCAATGAGTGGCCAGGTTTCCATCAGAGATCGAGATAACCCCGGCGACATCGGCGTACGTCTTCACCGAACGCAGCAGAGGAATTTCCGCATACGGAGTACCAAGGTAATCCTCCGGAAAGGTCCTGGGAATGGACTCTCCCATCGAGAGTATGGCCGCGATATACTGCGGCTTGAAGCCTAGAAAGACATAATCCTGTCCATAGACCTTGCCGTATTCCCCGGCCACGGTCTGGAGCAGCCGATACCCCACGGCGGTCCCTTCGGCCATGAGCGCCACGCCGACAACTTTGTCCCCCTTGCTAAAGGCATGGCGAAGTATAGCGAGGGCCAGCGGTCTGATTTCCGGAAGTGCGGACGCTTCGTGATCGAAAGAAACCATGATGGTCGAACCGGCCGGGAGTGAATCAATATAGTTGAACATCTTTCTGGTGTCGTTCGAGATTCCAATGGCGGGTTTTATCCCCAAGAGCATGGTGACAAGCACAGTCACGAAAAGTCCCATGAAGGCGTAGTGGCGCGGTTCAAGACGAATCATCTCCCCCTCCCCAGCCAGGTGCGTTCGATTCCGGCAATGACTCGGAGAGAGGTGGTCAATGAGCCGAGACCGATTCCGATCAGAATCCCTCGCCGGGCAGCCATCGAAGGATAGTTCCTGAGCCAATCCGAGAGGCTGTTAAGCCAGACCGAGGAGGCTGATTCAAGGGACGACCGATTCAGCAAGATCAGGGCAGCAGAAACAAGAAGCACGGTCGCCTGGACTGATCGGGCCCGGAAGCCGCGCAGTGACGCCGATGCGACGAAGAAGGCCAGTAACGCAAACACCGTTGCCTGCATCGGGGCCTGCACGTTTTCAAACATCCACATAAAAGGTGAATTGCCGCTCACTCCCCAAATCAGCGCAAAGAGCGGCATCGCCAGCAGGCCCAGGATTCCCACAATCCGATAGGAGCGTTCGTGACCGCGAGCAACTCCGACCAGGTTCACGCGAAGAAAACTCACGGTGCCGACAATCAAGGCAAACGCATAGATGACCTGCCAATAGTCAGTCGTAACTTTCAGGACAATGAGTTTGGCAGTGGGATGGCTGGAGAAGAACAGAACAAAAAAGCAGGACCCCAAATCCGGCGCAGACTAACTGGGCGGTTCGTCGTCCCATTAAAAAGCCCACCAGGTGCTGGCCGGATCTGCCAGGGCCCAGGCGAGAGCCAGGCCGAGAAACAGAACGATGGTGAGCTTAAGAATGTCCTGGGCCCTGACTGAGGCCAAAATAGTTTGGTCCCCGGACAAGTAGCCTGACGCGGCGAAAAGCTCCTCTCCAATCAGAGTATAATCACAAGCAACGATGAAGAAGGCCAACTGGATGGTGGAATCGGTTCCGGCGATTTGTATAGCGCCAACCGTATTGCCAGTTTCGGCCAGAATGAGCGATTCCGCCTCAAACGTCCCCAGAAGAAAAACGGCGGCGGGCTTGGAACGCGAAATCAAACCCTCGACGGCGGCCGCATAGCCAAATTGAGAAGTTGAAACAAACCGAATATCTTCTTCGCGATACCGGTCAGCGAAACCGGAGCGGATATAACTCTCGCGGATGACTTCCTGGGCGACACTCTGGATAACCGGGTCATGGGTGGGATAAAGCAGAGTGCAATCGTACTGGGCAGTCTTCTCGGCGACCTGGCTGAGAATGTTCATGGAGGCGATCGTGGTCGGTCTTTGGATGTCTCCCCCCAGCCTGGCGTGAAAAGCACCGGGCGCGCCATTTCGGTTGCGCGGCCGATGGCGTCCTCGACAGCCTTGAGCCCGGCGATCGGTCGGGGATGAAAACGGCTTCGGCTCCGGGCGCTAAAGGTCGTGTACAATACTGCGGCAAGCGAGAGCGCGGCCACTAGCAAGATCGGCCAATTGGAAGGGTCAAACCAAGTCGGCCCGGCGTCCGAGGCTGCGGTCGCCAGAACAGAAATTTGCTGAATCACAAATGAGATATTGAACTCCGGCGCTCACGGAATCAACTAATGTTTTCGGTATTGTACGCTTTTGGACTTGACAAATCTTTGAGACTTGTTATATTGACTCTGTAAGAAGGAGTTGATACCGTGACAATCATTGAAGTCTTTAGCAACTTTCAGACCCAAGAGCAGGCCGTGAGTTATCTCGAAACCGCCCGTTGGCATGGCCGCCCGATATGCCCTTACTGTGGCAGCGACAAGATTTGCCGTCACGTCAGTTCTGATCGTGAGGCTCAACGCTGGCAGTGTTGGGATTGCCATAAGACCTTTTCTGTTACAGTCGGAACGATCTTTCATGGAACGCATATTCCCCTACGGAGTTGGTTCCTTGTCGTCTCCCTCATGCTCAACGCCAAGAAGTCAGCGAGTGCTTGTCAAATCGCTCGTGATCTTGGGATGCGTCGGCCTACTGTGTGGAGCATGATGCACCGAATTCGTGAGGCAATGGCGAAGGATTCGGGCCAACGTCGGCTTCTTTATGGAATCGTCGAAACGGATGAGACTTACATCGGCGGCGTGCCGCGCAAGGCCAACAAGCGCGGGCATCGCAAGTTATCCAAACGCGGCAAGGGAACCGACAAGACTCCGGTACTCGGAGCCGTTGAGCGCAATGGCCGGGTCGTTGCGGAACCCGCACCTAAAGGCCGCGTCAGCGTGAAGACTATTTCTCAGTTCCTTCGGAAGAATGTCGATTTCGGCGGGACCCTCATCATGACCGACGAACTCCCCTCCTATCGGCACTTGTCACACGTGACGAATCATTCGACAATTAATCATCAACTGGAATATGCAAATGGCGTGACACATACTAACACAATCGAAGGCTTCTGGGCCCTGCTTAAGCGGGCTGACGTTCCCCCTTCAGTTAGTCCAGTCATAACCTCATGGTTTCAGGTTTTTCAGTCAACAGGTTTTCGTAGATCTTGGCGTATTCGGCCGGGGTCAATTGGCCCAGCGACCGATGCGGCCGGTTCTCGTTGTAATCTATCCTCCAAGCTTCGATTTTGGTCCGGGCATCGGCCAGATCGTAAAAGAGCTGTTCGTTAAGGCACTCCATGCGGAGCTTGCCATTGAATGATTCGATGAACGCGTTCTGCTGTGGCTTGCCGGGCTGAATGAACGAGAGCTTGATCCGATGACGGTCAGCCCATTGATCCAACGCCACACCGGTGAACTCAGGGCCATTGTCACAGACGATGACCTCGGGTAAGGAACGTGCAACAGCGAGGTGATCGAAGAAGTCAGCCACCAGTTGACCACTGATCGAACGAGCCACCAGGATCCCCAGTGACTCCCGGGTAAAATCATCCACCACCGTCAGGCACTTCAGCCGCTGACCCGTCACCAACTGATCCGATACAAAATCCATACTCCAGCGCTGGTTCGGACCACGGGAAGAGCCGCCGGGACCCGAACGGTACTGGCACGCTTAGAACGTCTTCGCAATCTGAGCGAGAGGCTCAGCTCTCGATAGAGCCGCTCCGTTCGCTTGTGATTCACCAGGTATCCCTGCCGTCGCACCAGCACATGCAGTCGCTCCTGACCCCAGCGGGGACGAGCCGCGGCCAGGGCTTTGAGCATATCACGGAGGTCATCGTTGCCATCCGGCTTGGCTGCATAGCGACAACTCGATCGGTGCAGCTGCGCCACGGTACAGGCATGCCGCTGACTCATCTCATACTCACTGGTCATGTAGCCCACTACGCTTCGCCGGGCAGCGGGCTTTACCAGTTTTTTGACAGGACATCCTTCAGGGCCGCATTGTCGAGGCTGAGATTGGCCACCAACTGTTTCAGACGGCGGTTCTCTTCCTCCAGCGCCTTGAGCTTCTTGGCTTCACTCACCGACATCCCCTGGTACTTCTTGCGCCAGGTGTACAACGTCCACTGGCTCATACCATACTTCCGGCAGGCGTCAGCCACCTTCAAGCCGGCTTCGACTTCCTTCAGGATGCCGATAATCTGTTCCTCGGAATAACGGGATCGCTTCATGTCCAGACCTCCTACAGGGTAACATACTACCCCACATTCGAGGTATCAACTGGACCAGTTTACAGGGGGAAGGTCAGGGCTTGGTATGGTCAACATCACCACTACAGCGACGAATATATCAGCCTCTATGTCTCTGAGGCTTGTTTCAAATACAACGCTCGCAACAATGCAAATGACTTTCAGGATTTGATCGGATTGATGGTGGCAGCATGAATAAACTGTATTACGGAGACAACCTCACGATAATGCAGCAAATGCCAAAGTTTTCGGTGGATCTTGTTTATCTCGATCCGCCGTTCAATTCAAAGCGCAATTACAATATCCTTTACAAAAACATGACCGGGATGCCAGTTCCCGAACAGGTGGAAGCCTTCTGCGATACGTGGGAATTGGACACCGACAAAGAAGAGCGTGCGAAGCAAATGCCTGTTCTTCTGCGAGAATATGGGGTGCACGATTATTATGTCCAGTTCTGGCGGATTTGGGTCAACGCCCTTCGAGAGACACAGCCGCACTTGTTGGCATATTTGATCTACATGGTTGAGCGGTTACTGCACATGAAATCGATATTAAAGCCTACCGGCTCGATCTACCTTCATTGTGATCCAACCGCAAGCCATTATATCAAGATCATGATGGATGGAATCTTTGGACACAATAATTTCCAGAATGAAATTATCTGGAAGCGAACGAGCGCTCACAGCCGAGCTAAGAGGTGGGGACCGATCCACGACACGATCCTGTTCTACACAATTTCGGAAAACTATAGTTGGAATCGCGTATTCGAAGAATACGATCAGGAATATATCGATAGCTTCTATCAATTCACGGATGTGCGTGGACGACATCGGATCGGAGATTTAACCGGCCCTGGGGTCCGTCATGGGTCTTCTGGGCTGGCGTGGCGGGATGTTGACCCAACGGAAAAGGGGCGCCACTGGGAGCTACCGCCAGATAGGGCATTGCCCAATTGGTTTGAACATCCAGAGGGATACGAGAAGATGACATGTCAGGAACGTCTCGATATCTTGGACGCGGCCGGTTTGATTGCATGGCCGAAAAGAGGGAAAATTCCCCAATTCAAACGATACTTGGAAGTCATGGAAGGCAATCCGGTTCAGGATATCATTTCCGATATTAGGCCAATTGGTTCTCATGCCACTGAACGCTTGGGCTATCCGACTCAAAAGCCTATCGCCCTTCTGGATCGTATCATAAGGGCTTCTTCTAACAAGGGCGATGTGATCTTTGACCCGTTCTGCGGTTGTGGAACGACTATCTATGCGGCTCATGCCGCTGACAGAAAGTGGATCGGATGCGACATTGCGATATTACCCATCAAACTGATTCAGCGTCAACTTGAAAAAGAATATCGCTTAGTTGAGGGGAAACATTTTACCGTTAATGGGATACCTGTGAGTGTGGAGCAGGCCGAGACTCTTTTCCAGCATGATCCTTTCCAATTCCAACATTGGTTCGTCGAACGTGCAGGCGGCTTCCCAACTCAGAAGAAGGGCTCCGACAAGGGCATTGACGGTAAACTATTCTTCGAGACTAAGGGCGGATTATTCGAGATGATCTTGTCGGTCAAGGGCGGAGCCATTCGGCCTACGGATATTCGGGATTTGCGCGGCGTAATGGAGCGCGAAGAAAACGCCAAAATGGCCGGATTCCTGTCAATGAGATCGCCGACTAAAGCCATGATCGAAGAGGCGGCGAGCGCAGGAGTCTTTGAATATCAGAGAGTAAAATATGATCGGATTCAGTTCCTGACGGTTAAGGACCTACTGGAGGGCAAGAGGTCATTCAATACCCCGACCCGAATCGGCATGAAGGGCGAAACGGGTCAGGTGAATATACCTATTTAGGTAGTTCACTTGCGGTTTTCGATTCGGCCTTCATTTCCTCGGCATACTCATATATTTGCCGAAGCAACATTTCTGTGAAACGCATAACCTTCTTCGCTTCGTCGGGGGAAATGATGTCGATTTTATGAGTGGCGTCATTCCCCACATTTCGAATATGATCAATCCATTCCTTATAGTCTGGATTGATATAACCCTTAGTTACTAAGAAATCAACATAGCTTGCGAAGGTTCCGTTCTTTTGCGCGCCCTTTTCGACGGCTATGCTCATCAGGATTTTTCTACAACACATTGCCGCCGCTGTCGGAGCGTTTCCCGACATACAGGCCCTTGCCTCTTCATATAGTTCCCTGATCGGAGTTGGGACGGATATCACCGGCGACCCAAAGACAGGGGACGGATATTGCTTCCCCGATTGATCAAAGAAGGTGGGCCCTTGGCACATTGTACAAATGTGAATCTGAAGTTTGGTCCTCTGGCCGAGCTGATTGAGACTCAAATATCCCTGATTGGGCCCCACCGTACTTCCACAATAACCGCAAACATATTGCCGAGACTCAATGTTTTCCGGTTTTGCCCATCTAATATCAAGTTTATCCATCCCACCGACAATGTAGCAACCGGCCTCTAAGCCGTCAATCATCGATTCGGGAACCTCCAATACGATTTGGGGCCGTGCGGCACCCTCAATTTGGCTATTTGGGACAAAGATCATGCCCTATTCCTCCTTCTTTCTATAGTCCATAAGCGTACAATTCCGAATGTTTTTTGTTGGCCGTTGTGGCGCATAGGGATATATTCACGCCAATGCTTTTGGAGAGGACTCATGCGTAAGCTGATACTTTGGCTCGCGTCTGCGAGCTTGGCGACCTTTGTCACCGCTCAGGGTAAAACCACGCTGGAGTGGTGGCAGTTTTGGACAGACCCGGAGATAAAGCCCACCATTGATTCGATGGTCTCTGAGTTTGAACGGGCCAACCCTGATATTGCGGTCAATGTTACCGATCTTACCTGGGCGAATGGGCAGGACAAAATCGTCATCGCGTTCGCCTCGGGAACCGCGCCTGATTTAGTCGAGATCGGAAGCGACTGGCTCGCCCAGTTTGCGGCGAGCGGACATCTGGCCGACATCACAGAACATGTGGTCAAAGACAGCGCTGAATTTCAGGGTTGGGGTATGGCGACCTATTACGACAAGATCTACGCCAAACCATGGATCCTTGGAACCCGTGTGCTCTTTGGAAACCGGGATTTGCTGACTAAAGCAGGTTATGGACCCAATGAAATCCCGAGCAACTGGACAGCTCTGATGCAATCTGCGAATCGCATTCAAAAGCTGGGTAAAGGTGTGTACGGTTGGGGGTCGAACACCGCCGAAAAGCACCGTCTGTACAAGAAGTTTTGGCCCTTTTTCTGGTCCAACAAGGCGGCGCTCTTCACCGAAGATAATAAGTACTGCATCATTTCATCGGCCCAGGGAATCGGCTCACTGGAGTACTATCGGCGGCTTCACGATTCCTGCAGCTACGTTGCGGACCAGCGGGGAATCGAAGACGCGTTTCTGGACGGCAAGATAGGCTATATCATCTCGGGGGACTGGCTGCTTAAACGGATTGAATTGGAGCACCGCCAAATCAATTTCTTCACGACCCTGGTGCCGGGCCCTTATTTCCCCGGAAAATCGTTTCTGGGGGCGGAGCTACTGGCCGTCAATTCGAAATCATCGAATCAGGAAGCTGCCGTGAAGTTCATTGATTTTGTTACTTCGCCGGCAAATCAGGTACGCTTTTGCAGGAACAACCGGTCGGCGAATCCCTCAAGCGTGAAAGCCCAGGATGATCCCTTTTTCACCTCGAACAAGTATCTGTTGACCTTCATCAAACAGATCAAATCCTCGGTCGCCCCGCCGGTTGAGCCGGCCTGGCCGGCCATGGAGGATGCGATCGAGAAGGCCCTGGAAGATGTTTTGTTCGGTCGAAAACCGCCGGCCATGGCGCTGCGCGACGCGAACGTGAAGATCATGGATGCCCGAAAGAAGAGCGACGAAAAGCCCTAGAGGCATTTCATTTCTATATGGCCTCCCATGGACGCTCACGATCCTGATTTTCTGGGCGTTTCCGATAGTCTATTCCTTCGTCATGGGGTTTACCGACTACCGACTTTTGCAGGAGGGGTATCACTGGGTTGGCTGGGGAAACTACGTCGCCCTCTTCCATGACCCGGCGTTTCTTCAATCGCTCAAGAATACGTTCATCTTTGTCCTCGGAACGATCCCGGCCACAACCGTCATTGCGCTCTTGTTGGCCCTGCTGGTAAATCCAAAGTTCAAGGGCCAGGGTTTCTTCCGCTCGGCCTATTTCATTCCTTCCATCACCTCGCTGGTGGTCGTGTCCCTGATTTTCACCAATCTCTACAGCCGGGGCGGATATCTGGCGGCGCTGGCCGGGATGATCGGCGTGACCCCGCCGGAAAACGGTTTTCTTTACGACAACGGCACAGCGCTCTACGCCATCATGGGAATGGACGTCTGGATGTCGGTCGGCTACTACATGCTGATCTTTCTGGCCGGCCTCAAGGCGATCCCGGAAGAATTGTATGAGGCGGCAGAAATAAACGGCGCCTCGCCGTCACGTCAGTTCTTCTCAATCACGCTGCCGCTCCTGAAACCGGTCACCCTGTTCATCATCGTCATCAATTCGATCAAATCCTTTCAGGTATTCATCGAGATCTTCGTGATGACCAGCGGCAAATTCAATACCGCCACGACGGTGTTCAACATCTACGAGCGGGGGCTGACCACCCAATACGAGTTCGGCTATGCCTCGGCAGCGTCCTATATATTGTTTGTCATCATCGGTATCTTCTCGCTGGCTCAGTTTGCCCTCTTCCGTCGGGACAGGAGCTACTCATGGTAGAGCGCGCCGGCCGAATGGCGGGATTCTTGCGTTACGCCGGCGCCTTCACCGTTCTGGTCATCATGTTGTTCCCTTTTGTTTGGATGGTGAGGGTGTCTCTCTTGCCGAGCGGGTCGATTTCCGGCGGAGTGCTGGCTTCATTGGCCGTAACCTTTGAGAACTATCGCACGCTCTTTCAGCAAGTGAACATGAGCGGCTACCTGTTCAATTCGTTCCTGGTCGGCGGAGTCGTGACGCTTGGAAATGTACTATTCTGCTTCATGGTGGCTTACACGCTGGCCCGGCATCGTTCGATTTCCAACAAAGCTCTGTTTGTCAGCGTGATTGCGGTGCTCATGATTCCGGCGCACGTGACCATCATACCCCTGTACCTGATGTGCGTAAAGGTGGCGATTTATGACACCTACTGGGCCCTCATCCTGCCGTTTATCGTAAATCCGATCGGCATTTTCCTCGTGAAGCAGTACATCGAGGGGGTACCGCCCTCTATGGAAGAAGCGGCCCGCGTCGACGGCGCCGGTGAACTGACCATCTTGTTCAGAGTCGTTATGCCGGTCTGTAAGCCGGCCCTGGCGGTCTTGGCGATTCAGGTGTTCTTCACCAATTGGAATTCGTTTCTCTTCCCCTACATTCTCACCCAGAGTGATCGGGTGCGGACCCTCCCGGTCGGCCTAGCCATGTTCCAAGGGCACCAGGCGGTCGACTGGCAACATTTGATGGCCGGCTCGACTCTCGCGGTTCTTCCGGTGCTGGCGTTATTCGCTATTTTGCAGCGGCGCATCGTGTCCGGGATCACCGCGGGGGCGATAAAGCAGTAACCTCAAGTCCCACAACGAGGTTTTTTGCTTGACCGGACTCGGCGAACTCATACTTTAGAACGTACAATCATAGACATTAAGGAGAAAGGATTCATATCATGAAGTACTTCGTGATGGTGGCTCTTTCTGCGCTTTTGGCGGGGTGCGCGAGTAAAGGGTATGTCGCAGAGCAAGTGGCGAACGCCGAGTCCCGCCAAAGTGCCAAGCTCGCCGAAGTGTCGAGCAAGACCGACCAGAATGCAGCGGATTTGGCCAAACTTCAGACGCTTTCGCTCGAATTGGAGAAGAAAGCCGATCTTGCCATCAACAAAGTCAGCGGCTTTGAAAACTACAAGATTTTGTGGGAAGGCGAGATCAATTTCCCGTTCGACAAGTACGACCTCGATGGCGTCGCCCAGCAGATTCTGGGAGAGGCCGGGCAGAAGATGAACGGGGAACCGCGCTCAATTATCGAGATTAGCGGTTATACCGATCGCATCGGACCCCGCGACTACAATTTTCTCCTCGGACAGCGCCGCGCTGATGCCGCCAAGCGGTTTCTCTTTGAGAAGTACGGAATTGGTTTGTTCCGCACCTTTACCGTGTCGTTCGGCAAGGAGAAGGCCGTCGCCGGCAGCGCCGACACCAAACATGTCGGAGCCAAAGATCGCCGCGTGACCCTCAAAGTTTGGGGCCCGGTCTCCAACTCTTCGGATGCTACTCCGGCGACCAACTAGGCCGGATCGGGACTCATGTGAAAAAGGGGTCGACCGCAGGTCGACCCCTTCTCTTTTTGGCTAGTTTCAAAAATCTCATTTCACGATGAATTCGACTTCGGCCGTTTCAAAGCGGGCCCGGACGGCGATCGTGTCTTTGAGGGCCGCCGAGGTTTCGGCAAATCTCATCGGCCAGACCGAACCGAGATCGCGAGAACCGTTGTGGTTGCTGTCCAAAAATCCGGTGAGCAGGTACTTCCCCGCCGGCACATCGACCTTGAACTCCCGCAGATCGAATTCCCGGGTCAGCGTAAACTTGCCCGAGATCTCCTTAAAAGTCATCACTACCGGATCCTTGGCCCGGTCGGCGAATTCGACTTTGATGGTTCCGGAGATCGTCCCCAGCGAGTCAGGATTGATGGTCGAGAACTTATAGACGGTCGAGGAATCACCGAGGCGATTTCCGGCGAGATCGGTCAGGCTCGAGTCGGCTACCGTAAAGGAGTACTGCTTTCCTTCGGCCAGCTTGTCGGAAGCAAAATCCAAGTGGAACGGGTCGCGCCACCTATGCTGGAGGGGCAGTTCCACTCCCCCAATAAGCTTGAGTCCGAAGGTGGCCGGTCCAACTCTACTTGTGTCAAGCGGCTCGGAAAAGACCATCCCGATATGAGTGTCTTCGAGAAAGACCGGTTTGATGCCCGGAGAGAATTTTACCACACTCGGCTTCTCCGTGTCCGTGACCCTCTTGACCGGCATGCGCGGCGATTTCATCGCCGCCTTGCTGGAGTCGTACCGCACTTCGACAAAGTAGGCGCTGTCATTAAGGAGCGGGAAGTCCAGCGTAAGATTAGCCGACATGGAATCGCCGGCTTCAAGCAAACCGATGGGATGGGTGATTCGCGTGGAATCAGATACGGGCCAAAGGCTGATTCTGGTGGAATCCTTTACGATTTGATCAAGCCGGATTGGTTTGGTCATTCGCACACGGACGACCTGGTTGACGCTATAACTCGCCGAGAGAATCTGGGTAGTCGTAGTGTCGACCGTCCTCTGCCCCAGCAGCAGGTCGGCATAGTCCAGTCTTTGGCTCAAGTCGATGGGTCGATCCGAGACGGCGTACGTCTCAAACTTCGGATTGAACTTTTCGTCCCGGTTCTTGTCGGTCCAGGCAATAAGCTGATAAACTCTCTTGGGGAGATACCTGAATTCGAACAATCCCTTGTTGGTGCTCAGAGTCATGTAGTCGGGAGAAACCGAATCGTACCGCAGACTGTCCAGGGGATTCCCCACTTGATACAGCCCTACTGAAACGGACGGTTGAGGCGCGCCGGCCAGTGTGACGGTGCCGGCAACATGGCCGGAATCGAGCGTACTGCCGGTGGAAAAGGCCACAATCACAGCAGAATCAAGATGGTTGCTCCTGAGGTCGGATATGGCCGAACTCACCTGAACGATATAGGTCTGATTAGTATGAAAAGTATCCGGGAGAATTATCTCAAGAACGTCAGATTTCCATTTCAATTTGGGTTCTTTGGGCGGGCGCGGCGAGATGTATACCTGGCGCCCGACGCCGGGTTGGACCGGTTTGGAGAACCTGATCATAATCTTGTCGCCGTTGGGAACATTGACCGAACCGTTCAAGGGCTCGGAGGTGATCATGGTCGGAGGGGTCTTGTCGGGAAGTCCACCGGGAGGGCCGGCCACCTGTGCGCAGGAGCCGGCGAGAAATGCAAGGCCAATCATAATTCGGGAGTATGAGCGGCGCGACCCGCCGTTGTCCGCGCTCATGGCGAGAGCTTTTCCTTGATGGCTTTATTCTTGGGGTCCAAATCGAGTGATTTTTGCCACCACTGCCGCGCTTCATCGAGTTTGCCGATGGCCTTGTAAGTGTCCCCCAGATGTTCAAAAACCGTAGCGTCCTTGGTTAGTCCGGCCGCTTTGGTCAAATGTTCAAGCGCCTGATCGTATTTATTCATTCGATAGAACACCCAGCCATAACTATCGAGAAAGGCCGGGTTGTGCGGGTCGACTTTGAGCGCCTGCTCTATGAGTGATTTGGCCTCTGCGAGATTGACTCCTTTGTCGGCGAACATATAGCCGAGGTAGTTGAGGGCCGGGGCATAACCGGGCCATTTCTGCAGCAAACCCCGGAAAGTAGCGGCCGCGGAATCAAATTGTCCGGACCGTTCCTGAATGGCGGCAAGAGAGAACGTGAGCCGTAATTTGCCCGAGTCACCGGGGACCCGCTCAATACCTCGACGGTAGGTGCCGATGGCCTCGGCCGTATCCCCCAATTGAACTTCGCTGAAAGCCAGGCTCTGCCAGTTTTGCCCGACCGAGTCTTCCATCGTCACCAGCCGCTCAAACTCTGTCTTAGCCCCCTTGAAGTTCTTCTTATCGATGGCGATCTGACCCAGAAAGAAATGGTCGGTCGGAATTTCCTGGCCGTTCTTCACGATGTCGCTGAAGATAGAGTCCGCGATTTCTAGAGAATCGGATCGCGCGTATATCATGGCCAGGCGGCGCTGCAGGGGCGCGTCGGTGGGACGGAGCGCGGCCGTCTTGCGGGCATAGGGCAAAGCTCTGGGCAGGGAGTCATATCGGGCCCACACCGACACCATCTGATTGTTCAAAAAGAAATTGTCCGAATCGAGCGCCAGCGCCCGGCTCAACAGAGAAACGGCGGAATCGAACTTCTTCTCCCCTGTGTATGCTTCAGCGAGAAACGAAAATGAAATCAAATTGGAGAGGCCGGCATCGAGCGCCAGCGAGTTCTGAAACGCCTCCCTGGCCTTGTCGATCTGATTGGTGGCCGCATACAAGCGTCCGAGCTCAGAGAAAGTCGAAGCATTCGCGGATTCGAGGTGAGAAAGTTGATCAAGCGCCCAAATGGTCGACGGTGTATCGTTGGCCTGCCGGTAGGAACTGGCCAGAAAAGTAAGGGCAGGTTCAAAGTTGGGCTCTCGCTTCAGCAATTCCCGATAGGACAAACGGGCGAGCTGATCCTCACCGATCGCCTGATAGCAGGCACCCTGAAGGCGAAAGAAGTCGCCGTCGCGATGGTCCACTTGCGCCAGGATATCCAGGGCCTCTTTCGGGGAGCGCAGGCTGAAATACAGTTCGGCCAGGGCCAGCCTGACTTCGTTGGACTCGGGACAGTAGATTAAGGCCTGCTTAAAATTGGCGATGGCCGCGTAATAGTCTCCGCTCTGCTCCAACACAAGACCGGCCACAAAGGCGTTGACAGCGCGCGGATCGAGGGTGGCACGTGAGGCGAATTCGATCGTGACATCCGGTTTGCGAGAACCGGGCTGGGCTGACACCATGCTGCTGCCGGCCAGACAGAATGACAAGAAAGTCACCAGAACGCGACCATGTCCGAATAGAGGAAAATGTCTTTTCATAGGCAATTCTTCCGACCCCAATTATACCCCGCCGCCGGAAATGCGCCGACCGCCAGGTTCACGGCACCAACTTCAAGAATCGTCTCTTCCCCACTTTGAGAATCAGGTGCTTGTCGGCCCGGAGCACGGTGGCCGGATCAATTTCATAATTTGGGTCGCTGACCTTCGTGTCCCCCAGATAGACCCCTCCGCCTTCAATGAGGCGGCGTCCCTCGCCGTTGGACTTGGTCAATTTGGCGGCGGTCATGAGTTGCACAAGCAGAGGCTTGTCGGAGGTCAGACCCTGGCGCTGAATCTCCCGGAGCGAACACTCTTCGATCTCGTCCGGCAGTTGCTTGTGAGAGAAGATCCGCTCGAATTCCTCGCGTGCAGCGGCGCCTGACCCGGGGGTATGATACATATCCACTAGTAGCTCCGCGAGTTGCTTTTTGAGCAACATGGGATTGGACTCACCCCGGGCAAGTTCCTCCCGAATGGCCGCCAGCTCGTCGTTGGGCAAGTCCGTGGCCAGTTCAAAGTATTCGATAATGAGATTGTCCGGTATCGACATGACTTTGCCGAAAATCTCTTTCGGGGATTCCTCGATTCCGATGTAATTGCCGAGAGATTTGGACATTTTGTTCACGCCGTCGAGACCGGTGAGTATAGGCAGTGTGAGCACACATTGGGGTACCACCCCGAACGCCTCCTGCATGACCCGACCAACGAGCAGGTTGAACTTCTGCTCCGTCCCGCCCAGCTCGACATCGGCCTTGATTGCGACCGAATCATAGGCCTGCATCAGCGGGTACATCAGTTCATGCACGGAAATCGGCACGCCCGCCTTAAAACGCTTGGTGAAATCGTCCCGCTCCAGCAATCGTGCCACCGTGTACTGCGAGGCCAGGTGCATGACGTCCAAAAACTCCATCTTCCGAAACCACTCCCCGTTGAATCTCACTTCGGTCTTCGACCGGTCAAGAATACGGAAGAACTGGGTCTCGTACGTCTCGGCGTTCTTCACGATTTCATCGTAGCCGAGTTGCGGGCGGGTGGCGGACCGTCCGGACGGGTCGCCGACCATGGCGGTGTAGTCCCCAACAATCAGGACGATCTGATGGCCGAGATCCTGAAACTGTTTGAGCTTACGGATGCCGACCGTGTGTCCGAGGTGGATGTCGGCTGAGGTGGGATCAAATCCCTGTTTGACCCGAAGCGGAGCCTGCTTCCGGATCGAGTTCCGGATCTTGTCCTTGAACTCGTTCTCGGGCAAGAGCTCGACCGCACCGCGGGAAATGATTTTCCACTGGCGGTCTAACTCGCGCTCCACCGAGGGATCTTCAACCTTCAAATCCACGCCGCTTCACCTGATCCTTTATCCAAACTTTCTTCCCAGCCGAACATATAAGGGCTGAACCCGTAACGCTCAGGCCAGTATCTCGTTGAGGATAGTACATTTGCGCGCAAAAATCAAATATGATAAGAAGCCCGGCCGTCCGGTTTTACCTTGACTGATGGCGAGTTCTGAGGGATTTTTCGATCTATGAAACTGTTGGAGCGTGGCGCTAATTTTTTTGGGGTGAGTTCTGCCCGGCTTCGCAATTCACTCCTCGCGCTGGTCGTTCTTCTGCTCATCTTCTTTACGATTGTCGGGGTCAAGACCTACCACGTCTATCAGTCAGAGCTTCCGTCCTTTGAGCAGCTCCATAATATCGAACCGAGCCTGAGCACCCGGGTGTACGATCGAAACGGCGTTCTCCTGAAAGAGTTCTATAGCGAGAACCGGGCACTGACGCCCTTCAAAGATCTGCCCAAACCACTCGTCCAAATGCTGATTGCCAGCGAGGATCAGGATTTCTATCACCATTGGGGAATCAACCTCCGTCGCGCCGCCACAGTGGCCGTCACCAACCTTCTGAGTCTGCGAATCAGGGCCGGGGCCTCGACCATCACGCAGCAATTGTCCCGAATGTTGTTTCTTACCCAGAAGAAGACTCTGGAACGGAAAATCAAGGAGGCGCTGACCGCCATCAAGCTCGAACGTACCTACTCCAAAGACGAGATTCTCGAAATGTACTTCAATCAGTACTATTTCAGCCGGGGAGCCTATGGGGTGGCGGCGGCGGCGCACCTGTTCTTCAATAAGAACGTCTCCCAATTGGATGTAAACGAGTGTGCCACCTTGATCGGTTTGCTCAAGGGGCCGAATATCAATTCACCTTTCAACAATCCGGACAAGGCACTCAAGGCGCGCAACCGGGTGCTCTATGTCTACTTCGAGCAAGGGGGCTTAGATGAGCATGCCTATGACTCCCTCAAGAACGCACCCATCAAAGTGGCTTCCGGCCTCGAAAATGAAGGAATTGCCCCCTATTTCACTGAAACGATTCGCCAGTACCTCCTCAGTAAATATGGTGAAGACGCCCTGTATACCGGCGGTCTGAAAGTCTATACTACTTTGGACGCCAATCTCCAGAAGGTCGCCGAAGAAGCCGTGGCGGCGAAAATAGATTCACTGCGGGCGGACATTCGACACACCTATGGCCTGCGCAATCCCAATTACGTCACGTACGAAACGGACAGCATTACCCACCAAAAGAAGGCCGTGCAGAAGCTGGTACAAGGAGCGATGACTTCGATCGACAACGCCACCGGCGGAGTGTTGGCGATGGTCGGCGGAAGGTCGTTTCACGAGTCGGAGTTCAACCGGGCGGTCCAGGCGCTTCGCCAGCCCGGCTCGAGCTTCAAGCCCTTCGTCTACACAGCCTGTATTGATAACGGATATAAGACGACCGACATCGTGGATGATAATCCGATAGTTTTGGATATTCCGGGCGCCAAGCAGTGGCGGCCGAATAATTACGATGGCAAGTTCCTCGGACCGATCACGCTCCGCGATGGTTTGCGGCTCTCCCGCAACCTTGCGACCATCCGTCTGCTCCTGAAGATCACTCCGGAGCAGGCCATATTCTACGCCCAGAAGATGGGGATTACCACTCCGTTGCCGGCCGTCCCTTCCCTGGCGATCGGTGTCGGAGAAGTGAAAGAGATCGAACTGGTCTCCGCGTTCACGACTTTCCCCAACAAAGGAATCCATATACCGTATCGCCTTATCGACAAGATTGTGGATCGATACGGGCGAACGCTTGAGGATAACACGTCGATCCGAAAGGACGAGGTGCTTTCGGCGCAGACCGCGTTTATCATGGTCGATATGATGAAATCAGTGGTCGACGCGGGGACCGCGCAGCGAGCGCGTTGGATGGGTTTCACGCGCCCGGCCGCGGGCAAAACCGGGACCTCGGACAATTTCTGCGACAACTGGTTTGTGGGGTACACGCCGCAAATCACGACCGGTGTTTGGGTCGGTTTCGATGACAAGACGTCGCTTGGAGAGGCCGAAGACGGAGCCCGCAACGCCGTTCCCATCTGGACCGAGTACATGAAGACCGCCTGCGCCTCTCTTCCCCCGCTCGACTTTGAGGAGCCCGAAGGAATTGCTCATGCCGATGTCTGTACTGAGTCAGGGGAGCTGGCTACCGACCGATGCCCCGAAGTGCGCTCCGAAGTGTTCAAGCAGGGCACCGAGCCGACCGTGGAATGCCATCTGCACCCGTCGCGCTCAGGCTATCGCGGCCAGGCCAGGTCCCGAACCACCAATCCGTCGGACTCGACCGAAGATCGCCGTCATTTCTAACATTATCCCGGCCCGCTCCCCCCGGCCCGACTCCCGCCGACAACCCTCTTGACAGCGCCTGACTCTGGCGATAATATGGCGGTTCACCGATCTCGTCGATATTGCCGGAGTGGTGAAATTGGTAGACGCACGGGACTCAAAATCCCGCGGTAGCAATACCATGTCGGTTCGATTCCGACCTCCGGCATTTTAGGTGACTGAGTGGCCGTCCAACTTGACCAGCCACCCACTCAAGTCAAAAATACCTATACCGTGCCGATATCGCCGACGGCGTACGTTTGGATAACGACTGGCTGCTTGCCTACGGGCACGGCACCGTCGGACACGCCGATCCGGTAAGACAACTCACAATTGCAGTCAGATCACCGAGGTCAACACCGCCTACGCCATTTATATTGGCGGCCTCGAAGCAGCACAATTTATAGCCGCCTCCGGTCAGGTAACTCACCAACGACGAGAGGTCGCTGAGATCAATTCCGCCGTGGCAGTTGACATTGCCGCGGATTCCCTGGCAACAACTTGGGCTCCTCTGAGCAATATTGGCCGCAAGCTTGTTTCCGGCTGTGGTAAAGACGCCGCCCGCGATTAATTTTCCGTTATAGATCGTCAGGGCATCGACACCCCCGTTTGTCCCGGAGCCATAGGCTTTCCACGAAGTCCCGTCCCAGGCTATCACATAACCCAGGGAATGCCCATTCAGTTGAGCAGTCCAGGTTCCGGCGATCAGCCTGCCGCCAAAGTTCGCATACGCGGCCACCGCTGTCGCTAGTCCCGTATCCATCACGGTCCAGGAACTCCCGTCCCAACTCGACGGCCGTCCGCCTCCGGAGATCAGCTTCCCGCCAAATTGTCCCAAGGCGGTCACTGTCCCCGACGGATAGTTCAAGTCCGACCAGGAGTTGCCGTCCCATGATGCAACGTAATGGTACGGAAGCGGAAAAGAGGGGTCACCAAAATCCCCGCCCGCGATCAACAAATTGTTGTATACGCTTAGAGACATGACGCCATTGATTGGCAGCTGGGTACTCACATCCGGGATTCCGGATCCAAGTGCGGACCAGGTGGACCCATCCCAGGCGGCAATGTTTGTGTCTCCTTGGGATACGAAATTTCCGCCGACGATAACCTTATTGTCAAAGACCGTCAGGGCATTGACGGCTCCAACTATACCCCCAGCAAGGTTGGTCCAGGAATTTCCGTCCCAGGCTGCCACTCCCACTGCCCGTACGCCGCTGGCCGAGTCAAAACCTCCACCGGCGATCAACTGGTTGTTGTACACGGTGAGTGCGCAGACGGCATAGTTCGTGCCGGTCCCCAGGGGAGTCCATACGCTGCCATCCCAGGCGGCAATATAATTGGCGCCGTTACCACCCGCCGTGGTAAAATTTCCGCCGGCAATCAGCTTGTTGTTGTAAATCGCCAGGGCCAGGACCGGGCCGTTCAGGCCTGACCCCAGAGGGGCCCAAAGCGAGTCTGAGGGATCAGCCAGCGCTCTCGGAGCGGTTACGCCCAGTTGTCCTCTTTCCGTGACTTGATCTGAAACCCGACCGCGCGAGTTTTCGGCACTGAGCACGGGCGCCGCCAAACAAATGGCCAGGCACACCACACACAGTGTTGTTGCAATTCTCTTCTCTTGTCTCATGATTCCTCCACCGAGATCTTTCCGGCGGTTAGCGTTTTCCACCTTGGTATCGCAAATTTGCATGGCAGAACAGTGTGGTAAGCAATACTAACTTACTGATCGTGGAGCTTCGTGTCAAGTACAAACAGGCGTCGGCGCAGGAACGGCGGGGTACTCGCATATACCATCTGGGTCCGCTTTCAAGGACCGATCGAGAGATAGACTCGAATCGTTCGAAGAAACCCCAAGGCCGGGACGTTCCTGCGACTCAGGTTCCGCGGCGGGCCTTTTTGACCAAAGTTCCCAACCAGGGCCAGGACCAGCTTTTGCTCGATTAATTCACCAAATCGATCCCGGACCTAGTAATATACTTGTTGCTATCAGGCGTTGTTGAGGGTAAGTTAGCTTGTATCCTGACCGAACTGGTTTACGCCCCCCGCACTCTTCGGCAGCCATGTGGCGAAAGTTTCCTCAAAACGTTACAATGGAAGGACTGGTTCTAACGAACTCACTTTGAGACATAAACCCCTGACTATTGGCAACAAGACTTCGGCACTGCCTATCATCCAGGGAGGGATGGGAGTCGGGATATCTCTCTCCGGTCTGGCTTCGGCAGTGGCCAATGAAGGTGGAATCGGGGTCATAGCCTCCACGGGGATTGGGATGAAAGAACCTGATTTCCTCACTAACTTTGTTGAAGCCAACATCCGGGCGCTCCGCCGCGAAGTTCGCACCGCAAGATCCCTCACCGCCGGCGTTTTGGGCCTGAATGTCATGATGGCGAACACCAATCACGCCGATCTTTTCCGCACCGCTATCGAAGAAGAAATCGATATCATCTTTTCCGGCGCCGGCCTTCCGCTCAATCTTCCCGAATACCTCGCCGGGACTTCGCGCACGAAACTCGTGCCGATTGTTTCTTCGGCCAGGGCTGCCAACTTGATTTGCAAGCGCTGGCTCCACAAATATGACTATCTGCCGGATGCTGTCGTGGTCGAAGGTCCCAAGGCCGGCGGACATCTCGGCTTCAGCGAAGATCAGATTGATGATCCGGCATTCTCGCTGGAACATCTGATTCCCGAAGTCCTGGCCGTCGTCAAGACCTTTTCCGCCGCCTACGGCAAGAAGATACCGGTCATTGCGGCCGGCGGAGTTTTCACCGGCCGGGACATCAGATCATTTTTGGAAATGGGAGCCGATGGCGTTCAGATGGGAACCCGGTTTGTCGCCACACACGAGTGTGATGCCGACTCGGAATTCAAGCAGATGTACGTTCACGCCTCACCGGAAGACATAGTCATCATCAAGAGCCCGGTGGGGATGCCCGGGCGCGCAATTCGAAACCAGTACATCGATGACGTCAGCTCAGGCATGAGAAAGCCATACAGCTGCCCGTATCACTGCATTTCCACCTGTGATTACACAAATTCCCCCTACTGCATTGCCCAGGCGTTGATCAGCGCTCAGAAGGGGAAGCTGAAGCATGGCTTCGCCTTCGCCGGCGCCAATGCCCATCGCATCATGGAAATCATCTCGGTCAAGGAACTCTTTGCCCAATTGATCGCCGGCTATAACGAGATAGTTCTGGAGACGGTCACCATGCCGGCATACCGTCCAACGCAAGCATAGTTCGCAACGATGGTCCGTTTCGGGTGGCAAAAATGTCCCCCACTCGGCAACTCTCCCCAAACTTTGACTTACCGATCGCGGGCCGTTCGGGATCGATGTTGAACCAAATCGGCGCTTCTTCAAAAGAAAACGGCTCGCGTCCAACATCCACGCTGGAGAAACGCGAGCCGATATTCGCAATCATGTCTTCAGCGACTACATGATGAGCACGAGCTTTCCAATCTGGACATTCCCCTTGTGGTCATCCACCGTCCAATAATAAATTCCCGACACGGCCAATTGCGTATTGCGGGTGATCAAGTCCCAGCAGCTGACGTTTGGATCTTCCTTGCAGGGGCTGAGCGGATCAGGGTGAACGATCGACCGCACCAGATCTCCATCGAGGGTGAAGATGTTTATCGTGCATTCCGACGGCACATTGGCAAACCGGATGCGATGCTGGCGATCGGTCGGTTGGTTGCGCGAGAGCGGGTCGTTCCCTTCGTAACCGTTGGCCAGATACCCGCCGTCGGCGCGATATGGATTCGGAAACACGTACACCTGTTTGGATTTGGTGGTGCCGGCCTCATTGGAAGCCGCCGCATACGCGGTCTTATAGCCGACCGTGGGGCTGCTTTCCAGCGAACCGAGCCCCGAGGCCGGAGAGCCGAAACTGAACGCGGTGACGTTCACATAATACGGGATGGTCGGGAGCAGATTGTCGATAATCAGCTGATATTCGTAGTATTTGAAATGCCCGTCGGCAGTCAGGTATAGCGGCCGCTGATCAACCGGAATGGCGTTGGAGTCGAGTACAGTGGGCTTGGGCGCATCAGGGTAAATTTTGGTGATACGAGTATCAATTCCGAAACGGGACTGATTGTAATCCTGGGCCGTAAAGTAGAACGAGGAGTCAGGGAAGCCGGCCGGATGAAACGGATTTGCGGCCGTGTAGTGCAGGGGATCCCAGGCCGGATCCGGGATCAACACGCCGGCGCTGTCGATCTTCGGCGCATAGAGCTTTTGGAGTGAATCCAGCTTGAACGGAATACTGAATTGTTCATACGCCGCTCCGCCCGGCGCATTGGTGTCAAAGACCAACTTGTTGAAATCCAGAAGGTCGTACGATTCGATCTGGCTGAAGCTGGCCGCACGTTCGTCCAGCGAAAGATACACACGATAGCCTTCGAAATCGCGAACCTTGGAGAAGACCCCGACCGTCGTTTCCGAGCGGGCGCCATTCCAACGGACCCGCAGCTGCCGATCTTCGGGGTAGACCCATAGATCGGGCGCGGGAGGCGGCGCTGCGCCCCGGAAATCGGGCACGCCATCGCCGGTGTAATACAACGTGTCGGTCGGATTGTTGCAGGCGATTCGGTAGTTCCCTTTGAAGCCGGTACCGGTGGAGGAAAACCCTGGATTATCATAGATCCATCCTGCCCAGATGGCATTCAGCGACAAATTAGTAAAGTCGAGATTGGAGTACCACAACTTGGCGTTGAACTGAGTCGGGTCGGTCAGATACTTGCCGTTATCCTTTTTTGCGGCCGGATGAAATCCCTCCCCCATCACGAAGGCAAAGGATACGGGAAGTTCATCGCCGGGCCGCACATTGAACGGACCGAAGGAAAGCAAGAATCGGGTGTCATATCCCTTGGAAATCGCGTAGCACTGGGCCGGATTGTTGAAAGGCTCCCAGCCCTGGGCGAAGGAGGAATCGCAAGTAAAGGCCTGGTCATAGTCAAACTCGCGGTTCTTAAGGAAGGCGTATTTGTTCCGCTCTCCTTCCGGGGTCCCTCTTCCGCCGGTTCCCAAATCGCGGAACGTCGCCACTCGCTGAGGTCCAAAATCAAGATTGGGGTTGCCGTTGCTGACCCACCAATTGTAAGAAACCTGCATCGAGTCGATCGGCGTGCGAACAATTCTCATAGATGAGACACCCGTGGCCGGCGGTTGTTCGCTCCAGTTGCCGTCGTTGTCCGCAAGCCAGGCCAGGTTTATGGTGTCCCTCCAGTTGCTGCATCCACCGTTGAAGGCGAGCGGAGTCGGCACATCCTGCTTAAAGCCCGTGACATCGTCCGCCGACCGGTTTTGATCGGAGACTCTGCCGACATCACCGTCATTATAAATGCCGATGTACATGTTGGTCAGGTTGTCCGTGCCGATGTTTTGTATGGTATAGTCAAAAAGAACAAAGTCCTGAGCATACGAATACGACCAGGCGTAGGAGCGTTCGGTTATTTCCAGATTGAGCGGGGTCGGTCCAAGGCCGTTCACGGGATCGTTAGCCCCGGTGCATCTGCCTACTTCCCCGGTCGTGTACCTGTCGGTATAGACGCTGATATAGTCCTGCTCTGATCTTGCGCCAATATAGGCGGGAGACGAAGGATCTATGATCGATTTCTTCTGCATGTCGCCGAGTGGAGATTCCTCCGGATCCATTTCGCGGCAGTTCTGCCAACCATCAACTCCCATCGAAACCAGCGTATCGTGTCCGACGATGGCACCGATCCAAAAGGCTCCGGCAAATAGATAATCGACGCCCGACCCTTTAGGAAATTCGCAGGAAGGCACGTTGGCTCCGGTGAAGCAGTCAAACGGAGTCCCTTGCACGAAACCGGTTCCGTATGTACCGTAGTTAGTAACCGCCAGACTCACCTTGCCGATATTGTGGCTGGCCACACAAGGCTTCTTGGTCACCGCTGCCGAGACTTCTCCCTGGGCACGTATTTGACTCTCCGTCATCGGAAGGGATCGGCCATAGGTGCTCTGACCCAGGGAGAGTGCGATCACGGTCGCAAGGGAAAAACATAGTTTGAACGTCTTGTTCATAGATACACTTTCTGCGCACATCAGTTCAGGTTCTCGAATATAGACGAAGCCGGTGCTATATCGGCCCAAAAGAAATTCGTGAAACCTGATTTGTCAAAAGAATTCTGCTTCGGCGCGCACGAAACCGCTCGCACGGAAGTTCGTTTCGCCCAGGATGCGTAGCCGATTCACCGGGAGCCGCCCGGGCATCCTAAATCTTTGCAGGGCAAGGTAAAGTACGGAAGGATTGTCTCGCGATGGACCCTAGTCGACAAGTTTGGTCCATATTAAAGCATGCCAAGGAGTTGCGTTGAAGATCGGGAGACTGTGGCAAAATGCCACACGCTAGAAACAGGCGAGCTGGAGAGAAGTCTCGGCACTGTTCGCGGTCGAGTCTTGCATCTATCGAGGAGATCCTAGCGGTCCTCGCTAGAAATGGCTGTGTTCGGCTTATCCCAGATTGCTACGAACTTAACCGCGTTGCCGCCGACCTCGGTAAAGCCCCCGGCTACAATCAGTTTACCGTTGAATACCAGTAGTGCGTTTATATCACCGTTGGCCCCCGATCCAAGAGGTCTCCAAACGGTACCGTCCCAGCTGGCTATCCCACCGTCGGCGCCCGCAGCGATGAGTTCGCCATTGTATTCTGCAAGGGCCCAAATATTTCGACCGAGGCCATTGGCCAGGGGGTGCCAGACCGAGTCACGAAGCTCGGCCACCCCGACCGCCTCCACGTCGCCCAGCTCGGAGAACTTGCCCCCGATGGCAAGATTCTGATGATACAACCCAAACACCACCGGGGCGTCGTCGGGAGCTCCGTTTCCAACCAGCGTCCAGTGTTTGTCCCCATCCCATCTCATAACCGGAGTACCGGAATTGGGCTCAGAAATGTCCCCGGCCACTATGAGCTGGTTGTGAAAAGTCGTGAGAGCCTTCACATCCCCGGTCAGCTGGTAAGGTAGCGAGCGCCAGGAACTGCCGTTCCAACGCGCCAAACTGAGAATATTGCTCCCGCCTGCCTTGCTGAAATGCCCTCCGACGATTAGTTCTCCGTTGTACTGGGTCATAGCCGTGACACACGCCCAGGTGGAGGGGGTTTGACCCGCAATGCCGGCGTCAAGCGGCTTCCAGGTTGAACCATTCCAGCGGGCAATTCGGCTCGCGGGCATCCCCCCGGCCGTCTTGAACTCGCCCGCCGCGATCAGTTCCCCTCTGTACTCGGCCAGGCAAGAAACCGGAGCGTCCATTCCTTTACCCAGCGGCCGCCATCCGGAGCCATCCCACCGAGCAATTGAGTAAAGGGGTACGGCGCCAGCCGAAGCAAACCCACCAGCAACGATCAGTTCTCCTCGGAAGACTAGCATCGCATTAACGAAGCTGCTGAGGCTTGAATCGGTTACGGTGAGGGAGTGCCAGTAAAGATCATCCTGGTTCACGCTGTCCGAATTTGGGGCGGCGAACAGCCATCCTGCGCAGCCAAACATGAGGAACACTGCGGTCGCGGGGGTAAAGACCGGTCTCATTTGGTACTCCGTTTTTGTCGGCCAACTGGCGGAAATCACGGTCCGGCGCCCTGGGCGCCGGCTGACTTAACTACACCCAAATTATCGGATTTCCCTTGCCATGCTTTACCGGTTTCTCCGACCGGTCAAAAGAGACTCCAGGATTGGCTACCGCTTCCCCGCCCCGGGGAGGATGATACGTTTGTGTTAGAGGGTGCCGAACTCCATTTCTACCCCGCCAAAGGGAGCTTGCTTCACAGTCAATATTGAACCATAAAGTCTATTTATTGGTATAAGTGCGATAATACCCGGACCGGGAGCATTCGCCGAAGCAGCGGATTTGGCCCCGAGCCGCGGGAAACCCCAAGAGCGGTAAAGTAGAGGTGTGGTGATCCGCGGATTAGTGGTTCGGTTCAGTTGGTGCCTTGATCGAGGCAGATCAGACTGTATCTCTTCCATATTCGAAAGAGGGGCCCTCTCTCCAAGCACTCCACATATAAGCGAGAGGGCTGGATGCCGTTGACCGAGAGGCCTTCGCTCCGGACGACTATAGCGGCCATGACCGCCGTTCTACTCGGTCCGGGGGTTGTGAGGGGCGCCGAACAGACCCGGATTGAGTCGGAGGTATTGAGATACTCAGAATCGGGGCGGGTTACGGCGACTGAAGCGGTCGCATCAGTGAAGCGACCGCTTGGCCCGGTGTATACTCTGGGGCTAAAACTAACTTATGATGGTATGACTGGCGCCTCACCTATTGGCGCCGTCCCGTCTTCCAAAGTTCAGACGTTCACCCGACCTTCGGGAAGGAGTGCCAACGTTATCCAGCCGGGGGCGATTCCAATGGACGGCAGCTTTAATGACCATCGGGTCGCCTTTGACGCTGATCTGTCTCGAATAGTCGGTCGATTAACTACGGTGTCTTTTGGCAGCCACGTCTCTCTGGAACATGATTACTCTTCCCTCGGCCTAAATGGGAGTGTAACACGGGATTTCAATCGCAAGAACACAACCATCGGTCTGTCGGTCTCACTCTCTCATGATGTAACCTCGCCAGTCGGCGGCTACCACACGCCGTTTTCTTCGATGCCGCCCCCATCCTCGCAGCGCCGCCGTAGCGGCTCCGGCGAATCCAAGGAAATCCTGGACTTGGTCGCCGGCTTCAGCCAGATTCTGGATCAGAAGACAATCTTCCGAGCCAACTACTCTTTCGATCGCGCCCGGGGTTACCTGAATGACCCGTACCTCATACTCAGTGTTGTCAGCCCCCCGGATTCGGCAGACGCCGGCGATGCGGTTTCGTACGTATACGAGAATCGGCCGGTGTCGAGGAACAAGAATGCGGTGTACGGCGAACTCCTCAAGTATCTGTTTGGGGCGTCGGTGGATGTCTCGTTCCGGCATTTCTGGGATGACTGGGGGATCAGATCCAACACGGTGGACGGCTCAGTGCAATTTCACACTAGCCGCAAAATTGGGATACAGCCCCATCTGCGCTACTACCACCAGAGCGCGGCCCGTTTCTATCATCCTTTCCTGGTCGAAGGAGTGGCCGATCCGCAGTTCGCGTCCGCCGATTCCCGTCTCGCCAGCTTCGATGCCCTTACCTACGGGATTCGGCTTTCGATTCCTGTTAGGGCGGCCTCTCAGTTCACGATCTCGGCCGAGTACTATCGCCAGCACGGGGACAGCAGCCCACCCGAGGCCTTTGGCTCGCTCCGGTCCTACAATCTTTTCCCGGCCATCAAGGCTCTCATGCTCCGCCTTGGTTACTCACACGACCTCTAAGAGGACTTCCAATCCCTGGGGAGATCACCCCGTGCTATCCCCGATCTCGAGTCAGGGGGGCCCAGTCTGCCCGAAGGGGAAAAGAGGTTGCAACTTTGCCGCCGGAACTTTAGCTTTCAGTCGGGAATTCCGATCATAATGAAGGACTCGAGAGTGAGGTGAGCAGTGGCGAAAATACTCAATTATTGTGCGGCAGTTGTCACCATCATGATGTTGACGGCGACCATCACCGGGGCCCGGGGCTTCAAGACTCTCCCGCGACCGGTACCGGTGGGACCACAGGGTTTAAGCCGACCCTCCGCGGCGTGCGAGTTGGTCAATCATAATGATACCGCCAACGCCTACTTCGACCAATTCCTGACCGGGGATCGTGTCGCCGTGTTTATGAACCCAGTCAAATGCGGCGGTGGTTCTCCTTATCCGTTTGAGATTCAATCCGTCTCTCTCACACTATTCGGAGGGGCATTCGGCGGGAAGTGGCCGGTTCAAGTGGCTTTGGAATTCTGGACCACAAGCGCCAAAGATTCTTGTCTGGGTCCGATGCAGTTGGTCCAGTCGGACACGGTAACCCTGGATTCAACCATCTTCAGTATTCCCAATGTCGGCACCGTCACGTTTGGTACACCAATCTGCGTGAGCGGACCGTTTTTCGCTGCGGTCCGTTATACCGGTGCTACGCCCACTCCGTATCCGTCAATCAACTTCGACAACCAGACCACGGTCGACACCTGCACCAACTGGGGTTATGCCACCGGGTTCGGTTGGGGGAACTGGGGTCAATTCTGGGCTAGTCCCTTGCCGGGCAACCCGATCATCTGGGTTCAGGGACAGACTCAAGCCGGCTATTGCACCGGTCCCGCCTGTTGCCACGGCAAGGCCGGCAATGTTGATGGAATTGGCGCCGTCGATCTCGGTGATCTTAGCTCGCTGGTGAGCTTCCTCACCGGCGGCGGATACTCTCTTCCCTGTTTGTCGGCCGCGAACGTCAACGGAACCGGCGCCGTCGACCTGGGCGACTTGTCGGCACTCGTCAGCTATCTAACCGGCGGCGGTTTCGTCCTTCCGAACTGTCCTTGAACGCAACCCGTACCAGCGCACATGCGCTCAGACTCTGCGACGGCCACGGGCTGATTAAAACCGCCGTTTCCAGTGGAAATGGCCCTTTGACGAGACTCTTACTTCACCAGCGAAATCCGCAACGGAGAGGCGCCAACCTCCCACTGCCCCTTCCCTACATTCTTTGACCCCTCAAAGACCAGGTAAGAGTACTTGCCATAGTGGGGCACCAATTGTCCAAGGCGCGGAAGGGATGCTGCATCTTCTGACAAGACGACCAAATATTTCTCAAACCCTCTCCACGATCTCCCGGCCAGAACGAAAGTGTGACCGGTGCGTGCATAAGCGGTGCCACCCACGGTTAGCGAGTCCGCAGACATCTTTATCTGAGTAGCGAAATAATCGGGAATTTCTGTCGGATTCAGCAGGACCGGCGCAATGTCCCGCGACAAGGCGTCGACCATATCAACGGTCGTTACTTTAGCCGAGTCCTCGGACAAGTTGTTGCCAAAAGACTGATACGCAGTGTTGAGTTGTGGATCCGAGGCGAATGATATCAGGGCCCGTTTGGGAGCCCCCATGCTGGCAGAAACTATCGGCTCGACTTCCTCTGGGTACAGCTTTCGGAACAGATCGAACTCCGGGTCGGCGGCGATTGAGGTTGCCCCCACGGGTACTTTCCAATCGAATTGTGCGGACGCCGAATTTAAGACCACGAAGGTGTCCGAGGAAATCCCCGGTCCTTCCACCCGAAGACGTACGCGAAGGCGATAGCTCGGCTCACTCTCTTCAAAGAGTTTGAGATGAACGGTTCGGCGGTCGGACCCGGCGGTCGACTCGTTTCCAATGAGTCCGAGACCCAGGGTCGGGGCCCCGGCGCGATCGATCCACTGCGGCACGACAAAGGACAGATCGCGGCCGCTCGTGCTCTCGAACGCTTTGACCCAATCTTCCCAGGTGATTTTCTTGCCAACGTCATTTTTGTAGACCAGCTTCCACGCCTCAAAGAAGGCGGCCGTGCCGATCTCGTCCTCGATCATGTGGAAGACCATCATCGCTTTATTATATCCCACCGCACGGGTACTCGCGCTCGTGCGCGACTTGAAGGCCCGTAGAGGGAAGTCCTTGTCATTGCTGACGTAGCTCAGATACTCTTTGAGAAGATCCTTCCGGTACTGGCGGGCCGACGCGGGTGACTCGTTCAATTTGTAGCGATAGTCGGCGCCGTATACGGTGGCCCCTTCACACCAATTGCCGCTGTCGTAATCCACATACACGCTGTTTCCCCACCAATTGTGCAGCACTTCGTGTCCCAAAGACGACATGATGATAAACGGAAGGCGGATCACATCCTGGCCCAACAGGGTCCAGGCCGGCATGCCGTATCCGGTCGGGAAGAAATTCTCGGCCACGGTGAAGCGATGGTAGGGATAGGGTCCAATAAGTGTCGAGTACATTTTGAGGTAATCACAGGTGGCCTTGAGGTAGCTGTCGGCCAGGCCAGTGTCAGCCTGGAAGAAGTAGCAGGACACATCGATTCCGTCCATCTGGGTTGATCGCACCGCATAAGGCGCCGCCATGAAAGTGCAGCCATCGGAGGCAAACGGATTGGCAAAGGACTCGACTTTTCGATTCCCCTGGACCTTCGAGGAAACCTGATTGCCGTCGCTGACGGAACTCCAGGCCGCAGGAATATCAGCAGTGAGTTCAAAGGTCACTTGCTTTTCACTTCCCTGCGGATAGAATAATCCTGACGAACTGAGATAGGCCCCCTGGTCTGAGATGGTTCCGGTTACTTCGGAGCCGATCGCCTCGCGGGAGAACCGGATTCCCTTGACATCCTGGTTGTAGACGGCTTTGAAAGCCAGATAGAAAGGAAGCGAGTCCCCCTTCTGGCACTTGAAGAACAAAAGTTTCGACTGTGGTATAGTATCCTTGGCAGGAAAGCTGTTTCGAATTTCGGGGGGGAGCTGGACCGTATCCTTGAGATCGATGACGAGGTGTTGCACCGAGTTTTCGGCCACTAGAAGTGATTCCAATTTGGAGCTCTGGGCCATGCACACCAGATTCCAGCCCTTTTCGACCCGCAGCCATCCCTCGTCCGTCACCGACACCTGCTGGTTGGGAACGTCAACTGACAAGTGAATCCTATGATTCAAAAACTTGGCCAGTCCGGCGGCTTGTAATCTGGGCCCCAGACAACTTGCCGAAATTGTCGCGAGAGCAATAATTGCGAATAAACGTTTCGTCATATCTTTTCTCACAAAATTGTAAAGTATTTCCAAGAACTTCAGCCGGCTTATAAGGAGCTACTGGTCTTCAGAAAATTCCAGACTCCTCCGCCTCGTATCGCAGGCAATCTTAGCCGACTTCGAGCCAATGTCAAGGTTGTTTGGCCGAATCGCCTCCGGCCGCGTTGGAGCAAAGGCGTTCCAACGTGGAGCCAGGCCAAAATTGATACCGGTCCGGATTTTCTCCTTGACAAATGCGGCATTCGCTGTCCTTATTTGCCAAAACTCTTATCCCGGTCCCCTTTGTCTTCTGATTGTGAAAGGGCGCCGAACGGGATGTCACCAGGATTTGAGCACACACTTTTCACGGTTCGGAGACGGACGGTCTAGTTGATGGAAGAGGGCATTTCTCGCCGCAAATTTCTTGATCGCGCCATGGCCGTCATCGGCATCGGCTTTGCAGCCTCCGTCCTATACCCAGTTTTCAAATATCTAGTTCCCCCCAAGTCAGGCGAGGCCGATGCGTCGCAGGTGAAATTGCCGTTTACGCGCGCCGATCTCGAGAAGGAACCGCAAAGATCGAAGACCTTTCGGTTTGGGCGTACTCTAGGAATCATCCTGCTCACGCCGGCGGGAGACCTCAAGGCGCTCTCAGCTTCCTGTACGCACCTTGACTGCATCGTTCAATATGAGCCGGACCAGAGTCTGCTCTGGTGTGCGTGCCACAACGGCAAGTACGATTTGAATGGAGGAAATCTTTCCGGGCCTCCCCCCCGTCCTCTACAAAAATTTTTAGTCAAGGAAGTCGGCAAAGACATCTTCGTGACCAAGGGGACAACTTGATGGCCGCGAAGCCGGTTCGAGAACGTCTGTACGACTGGGTTAACAGTCGCCTTAAGATCGCCGATCTGGTGGACTACATGGGGCACAAAGTTGTCCCGGTTCACGGTCATTCCATTTTCTATTACCTGGGGGGACTCACCCTGTTTCTATTCCTGGTCCAGGTGGGGACCGGCATCCTTCTCCTGATGTATTACCGCCCGGGGGCTGATTCCGCCTATGAGTCGGTGCACTTTATAGTCTCCGAAGTTTCATTTGGCTGGTTGATTCGATCGCTTCATTCGTGGTCTGCAAATCTCATGATCTTCGTGGCCTTTCTCCACATGTTCACGGTCTATTTCACCCAGGCGTACCGCAAGCCGCGGGAACTCACCTGGCTGACCGGCATTGCCACTCTGGGCTTGGCGATGGGGTTCGGTTTCTCCGGATATCTTCTGCCCTGGAATGAACTTTCTCTCTTTGCGACCCGCGTCGGAACCGGCATGGTTGGGGCGGTCCCGGGAATCGGCCATTACCTGCTGCAGATCCTTAGAGGCGGAGACGAAGTCACCGGCGCCACAATCGGAAGATTTTTCGGGCTGCATGTCGCCATCCTGCCGGCCCTTTTCACGGTCGCCATTTCGATCCATCTACTACTGGTCCAGCGGCAAGGCATGAGTGAGCCGGTCGGATGGAATGAGGTCCCGGCCCAAAAGAAAAAGTATATCAAGTTCTTTCCAAATTTTCTATATCGCGATCTACTTTTGTGGTTGATCGCGCTCAACGTGCTCGCGCTTCTTGCAGTACTGTTTCCGGACGGTATCGGCATCATTCACTGGCCGCTGGGCCACAAGGCGGATGCCTTCGCCCCTCCCCCGCCGATCATCCGGCCCGAGTGGTATTTCATGTTTGCTTTTGAGGCGTTCCGATTGCTGCCGGCCCATGTCTGGTTCATCGAAGGGGAGCTCTTCGGTATGATCGTATTCGGGATCGGCGGCGTCATCTGGCTCCTCGTGCCATTTCTGGATAAGAAGTCGGCCCACGGGAACAAGTCGCATCTGTTCTTGTATCTTGGCATTTTTGTCGTGCTGTTCATACTCGTCATGACAGCCCTGGGGTATCTGCTGAAATGAAACAAGTGTCGCAATTCCTCATGGGGCTAACCGTCTGGCTCGCAGCATCGGCTCTTGCCTTGGCGCAAACTCCGGCTCCTCAGCAGAACAATTGCATAAAATGCCACGCCGAAGTCGAAGAGGACAACGGCCCGGCCCATCTGTTTGTGAAGGATATTCACTTCCAGCGCGGCTTGAGCTGCTTTGACTGCCACGGCGGTGATCCAAACCTGGAGGACATGGATTTGGTGCGTAAGTCTCCCGGCTATCGCGGCGCCCCGGAACACCTGGACATCCCCAAATTCTGCGCCCGGTGCCACTCCGATGCCAAGTACATGCACGAGCATAATCCGAGTCTTCCGGTGGATCAGTACGAAAAATATCTCACCTCGATCCATGGCACTCGGCTGACCGAGAAGAAAGACGTGAAGGTGGCAACCTGTGTGTCCTGTCACACGGCCCATCAAATCGGCAGCTCCAAACTCCCTTATTCGTCGACCTACCCCAAGAATATCCCGGCCACGTGTGGTCATTGCCACAGTGACAGCAGTTATATGGCGGAATACGGCATCCCCACCAACCAGCAGGATCTTTACCGGAAATCGGTGCATGGAGTGGCTTTGTTGACCAACAACGACCTGGGCGCCCCGGCGTGCAACGGTTGTCACGGCAATCATGGCGCCGCACCTCCGGGAATTTCTTCGCTGGACGCGGTCTGCGGCATGTGCCACGCCGTGGAAGCCAAACTCTTTGATATCTCGGCGCACAAACCGGCGTTTGAAGCCCAGGGATTGCCGCTGTGCATGACCTGTCACAGCAATCACTTGATCGTGAAACCCTCGGACCATTTCATCGGCTTCGATACTGGCCAGATTTGCGGAACCTGTCATTCCGCCGATGATCAAACTCCGGCCTCGGCCGCCATCAAAACCATCAGTGCTTCTCTTGGTCAACTCGTGGCCGCTTCCGACTCGGCGGCTGCCGGGGTGAGGGCGGCTTCCGACAAGGGGATGATGACCACTGACGAGGAATTCGCCCTGAAAGATATTGACCAGATCAAGGTCCAGGTGAGATCTTCCATCCACGCTTTCGCACCCGACTCCCTTACGCCCAAGTCGGCCGATGGTGTGAAGAAATCCGAGGAGGTCTCCAAGAAGGCAGCCGGTCTGATCGATGAGTACTATTTCCGTCGATGGGGTCTCGGGATTGCCACTATCATAATTACACTACTGGCTCTCGCTTTGTATCTAAAGATTCGGTCGCTGGAATAATCAGGGCCCGTCCGTTCTTACTTGATATCCGCAGGGAAATGTCGTATTAACGGTACATGATTTTACGCCGGCTGGTTGTCTTACCAATTCTCATATTCTCGATTGCCGGTTGTCGCCAAAGCGTACACTACCAGAACGTTCATGACAGAGCCATTGTGGCGGACCTTCACTGCGATACTGCCCTCAGACTCCGCGATGGCTTCGATTTCTCCAAACGGGATACGTCGGGTGATATCGACCTCCCTCGCCTCCGGCAAGGCGGGGTCGACCTTCAGGTCTTCGCCTGCTGGATTCCAACCAACACACCCAAAGACAAGTGCCGCCCCGAAGTTGACCTGCTAATCGATTCCCTCGACGCCCAGATCGCCCGGCATCCCGATCAGATCGGAATCTGTAGAACGGCAGACCAGGCCCAGCAACTGGTCGACCAACATCGCATCGCCGCCTTTATTGGCATTGAGAACGGGGTCGCCATAAATGACAGCTTGGAAAATCTGAGCCATTTCTATGACCGGGGTGTCCGCTATATGACGCTGACCCATACGTCGTCAAATGACTGGTGCATTTCTTCCGCCGATACGGCTCCCGCTTTTCACGGTTTGTCCGATTTTGGAAGACAGGTGGTGCGCGAGATGAATCGCCTCGGCATGATTGTCGATATTTCGCATGCTTCTCCCTCTGCCGTCGACGGAAGTTCTGAAAGTCACGACCAAGCCGGTCATTGCGTCGCATTCGTGTGTCTATGCCCTCTGCCCCAGCGACCGGAACTTGACCGACGACCAGATAAGAGCGATTGCCCGAAATCGCGGCGTCATCGGCGTCAATTTCTTTACCGGCTATCTCTCCGCTGACGTAATGAGGGTGTCGGATTCAATGTATCGCGCCAACCGCCGTGAGGTTGATTCCATTCGGACCCTGTACAAGAACGATGGGGCTGCCCGTCGCAAAGCGCTGGAGCCGATTGACGTAGCGGAAGGTCGCGAGACGGCTAAATATCCGGTGACGGTCGCTACGCTTGTGGATCATATTGATTACATCGTGAAGTTGGTAGGACCGGACTATGTCGGGCTCGGCTCCGACTACGATGGAATCCCGACTGTGCCGGCCGGTCTCGACGACTGCTCCATGCTCCCTAATATCACGCAAGAACTCGTCCGTCGGGGATACTCCGATGCGGACATCATCAAGATCCTGGGGGGAAATTTCATGAGAGTGTTCCGTGAAGTTTGCGGGAGCTAGCCCCGCCGCCCTTGTCCTCAAATACCCTTGCCTTAATCAGATCCCCTTCTTAGGTTTTGACTCGCTGGAGTCTATGGCGAAAATGCAAGGAGCTCTGAATTGACCGAACCAGATATTCGAATCGGCACTTCCTCGTTTTCCGAGTCGGATTGGGTCGGCCCGTTTTATCCCGCCGGCACCAAGCCGGGCGACTTTTTCAAGTACTACACCAGCCGATTTTCGACCGTGGAGATTGACGCCTCCTATTACGCCGTCCCATCCACCCGGACAGTCGACCGTTGGCGGGAGCTCTCCCCGCCCGGATTTATCCTCAGCGCCAAATTCCCGCGATCCATCGTTCATGGCGGGGAAGCCGCTACCCCCAATAGCAGACTGGTCCTCAACCCCGACGCTACCTATCCGATTCGGGACCAGTTTCTTTCGGTGATGAGCCGAATGGGGGAACATCTTGGTCCGCTGGTCCTGCAATTCCCGTACTTCGCCAAGGCTCAGTTTGAGGACGAGCGTCCGTTCATGGAACGGCTGGACACTTTCTTGCAGGACCTTCCGAAAGAATACCGATACGCGGTCGAAATCCGCAACCCCAAATGGCTCACGCCGGAATTTGCCGATCTCCTCCGGAAACACAATGTCGCGCTGGTCCTGGTGGATCAGGGCTGGATGCCCATGATTGACGAGGTTCAGAGACGATTCGATCCGCTCACCACTGATTTCTGCTATATCCGTCTTCTCGGGGACCGAAAGGAAATTGAGGCGGTCACGACCTCATGGAATAAAGTAGTGATCGATCGTTCAGCCAATCTAGATCTCTGGGCGGACTGGTTGGCGCGCTTGTTTGAATTGTGCGTTAAGACGCTTGTCTATATCAACAATCACTATGCCGGGTACGCCCCTGAGACTGCCCGCACGCTTACGGTCAAGTATCAGGAAAGACTCAAGCTCAAGTAAGGCGGCGGAACTCCCTTACTTCCGCCGCGCTCATCTGATTTCTCCGGCTCATTTGGGCGACTGGTACTGGATTCCCAGTTGGGTGAACAGGAAAGAGAAGACATCTCCATCCTGCTCAATTTGCTCGCTGAACGACGTCCCTATCCCATGGCCTGAAGTCGAACTCTGCCGAAGGAGTATCGGGTAACTAGATCCGGCGGCGGCCTGAAGGCGAGCGGTCATTTTACGCGAATTAGCTGGATCCACCCGGCCGTCGTTCTCACCAGTCATAAACAGAACGGCCGGGTATTTGGCGCCATTCACGACATGGTGATAGGGCGAGTACGCATAGAGCGCCTTGAATTCCGCCTTGTTCTTGACGGTGCCAAACTCGGTCGTGTTGAACTCCCCGTTAGGAAACAGTTCGACGCGGAGCATGTCGTAGATGCCGACGAACGAGACCACCGCGCGAAACAACTCCGGATACTGGGTCAGAGCAGCTCCCATGAGAAGGCCGCCGTTACTGCCTCCCATGATTGCCAGATGAGCCGGCGAAGTGTAACCGGTATCGATCAAATACTTCGCACAGGCAGCGAAATCGTCAAACACGTTCTGTTTGTGGGTCAAACTCCCTTCCTGGTGCCACTGATCGCCAAACTCCCCACCACCTCGAATGTTGGCAATGGCGTAGACTCCCCCCTGATCCAGCCAAATCCGCGGACGGATCGAGAAATGCGGAGTCTGGCTGATATTGTAGCCGCCGTACCCGTACAGGACGACCGGGTTACTGCCATCGAGCTTGGTCCCTTTTCGCCTGAGTATGTTGATCGGGACTTTGGTGCCGTCTTTGGAAGTAACCATCTCACGAAGCACCTCGGTGTCGTCAAAATTGACCGCACCCTTCTGTGCCATTCCGGTCTTTACGGGTGCGGGGGTGGATGGACTGTAGCGATACCAGGCGGGAGGATGGATGTATGATTGCTGTTCGAAAAGTAACTCATCGCCGCCCGTCCAGGTGAGACTGCCGATTGAGGAGATCGGTTCGGTGGCCGGTGCCGGCAACTCTTTTCCATCCAGGCTGAAGGTTCGGATATGGCTTGGGCCCCCCACCATGTCCACAACATAGAGCCGGTCAGCCGTAGGCAGAAATTCGTTGATCGCCTCGTCACTCTCAGGAATCACCACCTTGGTTTTTGCCAGTTCCGTAATTGTCAGGGGCATTTGCAGGATTTTCCCCTTGGGGGCATCTTTGCGGGACAGCAAATAGAGAGACTGGTTCAGGCCAAACTTTGCCGCGCTAATCTTGTCGGAGAATTGGGTGATCTGCGACCACTTTCCCGCTGGATCCTCAAGAAAGTGGGCGTATTCTCCCCCGTCTCCATTCGACACGGTAGCCAGGACATATTTGCCGTCATCGGAACTTTGCAGCGCCACTTCGGCAATCCTCGGAAATTCCTTGCCGACCTGGTAGGCGTCGGTCGAGATCGGCGTTCCAAGTTTGTGGAAATAGACCTGTTGGAAGAAGTGGATATCGGCCGGGCCACGCTCCCCTTCAGTAGGATAGCGCGTATAATACAATCCTGAGTTATCGGCATTCCAGGCGACACTTCCGCCGGCGGTTGGAAAATTCACGTGAGGAATGATATCAGGCAGCTCCCGGCGGGTAGCGATATCGAAGATATGAATCGAACCATCCTCAGATCCGCCTTTGGAAAGAGAGACCGCGACCAGACGCCCGTCATGCGAGGGAACATAGAAGTCAATGGCTGTGCCGCCAGTTGAATCAAGTTGATTGGGATCCACTATCACCTGCACGCTCGAGGTGTCATCCGGGGACTTAATCGTCACTAGAAAAGGCTGCTCTTTGGGGGGCTGGTCTTTCATGGCGAAGAGCACATTCCCTTTCTTCTGCAGCGAGTAATACGTTGACGAAGTCTGGCTATAGAGCTGCTTCAAGTACTTCTTAATGCTCTCCTGGGCCGGGTACGCGCTGAGGATTCTATGGCTGAGTTGGTTCTGGGCGTCAACCCAGGCCCGGACTTCGGGATCCTGCCCGTTCTCGAGCCAGCGATAGTCCTCGGTCACTTTGACGCCAAAGTACTCCGAGGTCACCGGCCGTTTGGCGGTTGCCGGATAGTCGGGTTTGCCACTGCTGGTCTGGGCTGCGACCCACAACTGCGGGACTATGAACACGCCCGCCAACATCGTGATGACCATTAAAGGTGTTCCTGTTAACTGCCGAACTCTCATCTTCTCTTCTCCAGGTTCATATTGTCGCGGTGCGCCGGACTTGCCCACTGATCCACACTGAGTTAAAGGACTAATGCCAAGCTCGTTCCGTCAAGACCTAATTCAGTCAAAGGCATGGGTCCTGCCGACTTTCCAGGCGAGCGAGAAACCGGCAGTCAATAGTTGACACCATGAGAGTTCCCAGACATAATGAGTTCGATACCTATGGTGACCTCCTACCGCACTGATCTTGCCTATATCCATGATGCCGGGTTTGCCTCGCATGCGGAGCACGCTTCACGCCTTTTGCTTGACCAATTATCAAAGTCGGGTCTTCGCTCCGGGCTCATTGTCGATCTGGGCTGCGGCAGCGGGATTCTGGCCCGCGAAGTAGCCTGTCGCGGCTATGATGTCATGGGAGTCGATATCTCCCCCGCGATGGTAGCTTTGGCGCGACACACGGCTCCTTCAGCCCAATTTAAAATCGGCTCCCTCCTCGAGGCTCAGATTCCGGCCTGCGTTGGCGTCACGGCCGTCGGCGAATGCTTCAATTACCTGTTCGATCCGAGGAATCGATTCTCGCGCCTGGATACTCTGTTCAAGCGAATATTTCGATCGCTGCGTCCCGGCGGTCTATTTCTGTTCGATATCGCTACCCCGGACCGCCTGCCGCGCCATGGCACCACCTTAAACCTTATTGAGGACCCGGGCTGGACAGTTGTGGTAGAATCGGCCAGACGCCCCGGTACGCAAATTATAGAACGTCACATCACGACCTTTCGCAAGGTTGGCAAATCGTACCGACGAGACTCCGAGACCCATTCGCTGATTTTGCTCGATCCGACAAGAATAGCCGGGAGACTTCGAGAAATCGGCTTCCGGGTGCGGCCTATCAGGGAGTATTCCGGAATGCCGTTGCTGCCGGGGGTGGTTGGATTTTTGGCCCGCAAACCGGTCACCAGGTAACCAGCCGAGTCTTCCCCGGCCCTCTTTTCAACTCTTGACTCAGCATGGTCGCTGGCGGTACTATTGTTAACTAAATCTAACTAAGCGTTGGCGGCGAGGAAGAGATGAACCATCGGTCCGAGATCACCTGGCAATCCATCGTAGGCGCGTTTGTCGTATCGACCATCATTTCGATGGCCTACCCGTACATCGTCCTAAAGCTCGGGATGGGGCCAAACGTCAGTGTTCTGGCCGCCTTTCTTGGCGCCCTTTTCCTATTGGTCTTTGCGCGCGGATCCCGTGGCGCCAACGCCCTTCAGAACAATGTTATCCAGTCCGCCGCGACTTCGGCCGCCTCGACCGCCTTCATGTGTGTGGTGGCAGCGGCCTTCGGCTACCTCGCCATGAACGAGTCAGTCGGGCCCGAAGCCCACGTCAAGATTGGCGCCTGGCAAATGTTCTTCTGGCTGTTTTGTTCCGGCGCGATCGGTGTCTTCTTCTCGGCCCTGTTCCGCCGGTACTTTGTCGATGATCCCCAGATGATTTTTGCCGACGGCGTCGCGGCCGCCGAGACCATTAATGTGCTCGATGGCGTCGGCGGAGGCGGCGGGCGAATCGCGACCCTCGGTCTGAGCGCGGCAATCGGAGCCGTGGTAGCGTTTTTTCGGGATGGTCTCCCTTTTCTCAAGACCTGGCCGGCCGCCAGCCGATTCAGCATCGGCATCGAGTGGAATGTCCTCTCGGTCGGCACCGGCATGTTGATCGGAATAAATGTCGGGCTGTCGATGCTCCTGGGAACAGCGGTTGTCTACTTGTTTGGTCCGGCCGTGATGGATCAGGCCGGGGCCAGTATAGTTTTGTCAAACGTCGCCCCTCAATATGTTGACCAGGTCCGGACCCTGATGACCTCCGGCGCCGCTCTGACGCCGGAGCAAACAAGTTTTCTCCAGGCGCACGGCGGATTGGCGCTCAAATATTTGAACCAGTCACACTTTTCAATTGCTATGATGTGGTTCATGTGGCCGGCCACTGCGGTGATGATAACTGCCGCGCTGACGGCTGTTCTGTTAAGTGGCGCTCGCTCGTAACGATGTTTAAAGGTCTGAAAGCGGCCAAGGCTCCGGGGACTGGGCGTGACGATGTCTCGCTCCGCACAATCATCTTAATGAGTGCGCTTTTTACCGTGCTGTTGGCTTTGCTGCAGCATCTGAATTTTGACCTGCCGTTCTTCCAAACCGTGGCCGCTGTTATTCTTGGGTTGCCGCTCATCCTGGTCGGCGTGCGCGTCCTGGGTGAAACCAACAACGGACCGGTTTCGCTCATGGCCAATTCCCTGCAGGCAATTTTTCGTATGTTTTCACCGTCAATCGGACATAACCTCGTGGCGGCCGGCATGGCCGGCAACATCAACTCCCAGGGAGAGGGGTTGATGCAAGTATACAAGACCGGGAAAATGGTCGGCTCCACTCCTCGAATTCTGACCTGGGTTCAATTCTGGGCGGTCGGAATCGGCGCCGCAGCAGTTGCTATCATGTATCCCCTTCTGACCAATCGCTATCGCCTCGGCGAGGAACTGGTCGCCCCGACCGGCCTCAAGCTTTCCAATATGGCTGTTCTGATGTCCAAGGGAGTGTCGGCGTTTCCTCCCGGGGCCCTCAAATGGACGATCATCGCCGCCATCGCAGGCGTAGTGATAACGCTGATGAAAGATAAATTGCAGTGGGCTTGGTTGCCCAGCGCGGCCGGTTTCGGATTTGCTCTGATTCTTCCCGGCACTCTGAATATTGCAGTTGGGCTCGGAGCGATTTTCGGCTGGATCTGGTCCAAACTATACCCCGAATCGTACGAAAAGCACTATATTACGGTGGCCTCCGGGTTGATCGGGGGCGAGGCACTGGTGGCCGGCTTGATTCTGCCGGTGCTCTATTATATGAAGATCTTTCAGTGATCCCGTTCGCGGGGAGTTAGGGGCATTTCATGACTATACAGGAGCTGAAACAAGCGGCTCTCGATTCTATCGAGCTGCCCATTTTTGCGTTGGATCGGGATTTGCGGGTGGTGCTGGCCAATAGAGCTTTTCACTCCGCCTGTACATCGCGCGGCATTCCCTTGATAGAGATGGGGACACCTTACCAAACCGCCATTCCGAATCTTCCTCAGGAGACGGTCGACCGGTACCGGAGGATCTTCGAGACCGGGGAACCGCTGGTCACTACCGACGCCATCACGCTTGGCGGCGAGGACCTGATGGTTGAAGTCATGCGCGCCCCGCTTCGGAACGGTCAGTGTGTCAGCCAGGTGGTCGTCGTCGTTCGCAACGTCACCGCGCAGAAACATTTGGAGCGATCGCTTCGGCAAAGCGAGGAACGTGCCCGCCTCTATTTCAAAAGCATTCCCGTCGCAACGTATGTATGGGAAAAGGACGGATCGGATTTCGTGCTCCGTGACTTCAATACTGCGGCGGATACGCTGACGGGCGGGCACATGGCGGACTTTGTCGGCACCCAGGCTTCACAAATGTTTGTGGATCGACCCGATATTATGTCTGACTTGCAGGCGTGCGCACAGGGAGAAAAGTCGTTTGACCGGGAGATGGATTTCACTTACGTGACTATCCCCCACGTGCGATTTCTCAAGGCGCACTATGCCTTTGTCCCGCCGCACACGATTCTCGTCCACACGGTCGATCTCACGGACTGGCGCCGGGCCGAGGCGCAATTGGTCGAAGCGCACAATTCGCTGGAACTAGAAGTTGCCAAGAGGACCCAGGAGCTGGCCGAAGCCAACGAGCAATTGCGCAATGAGCAAAGCGCGTTGGAAGTGAAGAATGTTGCCTTGCAGGAACTGTACCGGCAGGCCGGTCGCAACCGGGAAAGCGTTGGAGAACAGATTCAGTCCAATATTGAGCGGATTGTTCTTCCGGCTCTCGAGCGCCTGGAGGCCAAAGCAAGCGCCACGGAAAGGGAGGATCTCGCGATTATGAGAGAATCGTTGCTTCAAATCGTCTCGCCATTTGTGCGGACCCTCGAAGCCCGGGTTCCCAGGCTGACCTCCCGCGAAATCGAGCTCTGCAACCTAATCCGAAGCGGCTACAGCACGAAAAGAGTAGCGCAAATGAGAAATACGTCCAGTCAGACGGTCCTGACTCAACGTAAGATTATTAGGAAAAAACTTGGAATTTTGGGTAAACCGGTCAATTTGGCCTCGTATTTGACTTCAATTTCGCTTGAAGAGAGAATTGAGAACTGTGAGCAACTCATTACAAATAAATGAGTTAACGGCCGTTGATCGGGTGCGGAAGAGCTTAGTGCGAGAAGTTACGGAATTTTAGCAAATGGGTATTGATAGTACCCTTTCTATACCCTATAGTATACCCTTGCGTAGTTGAAAAAAAGATGTATATCGGTTCAGGCTAAATCACCTGTTGTGGGTAGAAAGAAAGCCGAAAAGATTAGTCCGCGATGCCGTCGCTGCTGTTCCCCCTCCCCCCCAGTAGCTTCGCAGAGCGGACTTTTTATTTGTAAATCGCCGTCGCCCCACCTTGAGAGAGTTTTTCGTTCAGAATTGCACAAGCATGGATTCAGCCATTTGTATTAGGGAAAGCAGCCATGGAAAAGAAAGTTGTCGTCATCACCGGAGCCAGCGGGGGCATAGGCGCTGCTCTGGCGATTAAGTTAGGCCGACAGGGACATCAGTTGGTTCTTGCCGCTCGCAGAGAGAAGGAACTCCAGGGTGTGGCGAAGCAAGCCGGCGACCAGGTCGTCCCGGTCATTTGTGATGTCTGTCACCGCCACGAAGTGGAGTACTTGCGTGAGGCCGCTCTGAAAGCGTTCAAGCAGGTGGACGTCTGGGTTAACAATGCGGGACGCGGCATCACCAAGCCGGTGCTGCAACTCACCGATGACGAATTCGATGAGATGATGCAAGTAAATGTCAAGTCTTCGCTCTACGGGATGCAGGCGATTGTCCCTCATTTCCAGGCAAGAGGCGCGGGGCATTTGATCAACGTTTCTTCGTTCCTGGCGCGCGTACCTTTGGCAAGTTTTCGGTCGGCCTACAATGCCGCAAAGGCAGCGCTCAATGCCCTGACCGCCAATCTGCGCATGGACCTGGCCGGAACTCATCCGGACATTCATGTTTCGCTCGTTATGCCCGGTGTTGTGCTGAACGACTTCTCAAAACACGCTTTGGGCGGGACGCCGCAATTCACCGGCGCCCGAGGCGCCATGCAGGGGCAGACTTCGGAAGAGGCTGCTGCCATCATCGCCGGCCTGATTGAGAGCCCAAAAGCCGAGATATACACCAATCCGGCGTCGGCCGATCTGTGTCGGCGCTACTATGAGGACGTCGCCGCGTTCGAGGCCGGGTTGCGGAACAGGACGTGAGGAGTCTCTCCTATACTGGCACCACTCCCACATGATCTGTTACTTGAATATAGCATCGCAACTCATTGTCGTATAGATTGTTGGCGACTGTCGACATTCTGAGTTCGACAAGCCAACGGATTCCACGGATTCCATCTCTCGAGGCCAAGAGTGATCCAACATATCCCTTTTTGCGCTTTTAGCGCCGAATGCGTATATAGCGCCAAAATCAAACCGAATTAACCTGACACGAAGTGACCTCACACAATTCAAGCTCCCTGTGGACCTGCCCAAGTTGCACCGCCAGAGGTACGGGCAAGTTTTGTTCGCAGTGCGGAGAGAAGCACCCCGACCCGGAGTCGCTCTCGCTCCGGCATTTCTTCGAAGCTACTTTCGAATCCCTCTTTCATGCCGATGGCCGGCTATGGTCTACGGTCCGAAGTTTGATCGCAAGCCCGGGAGAGCTGACCTGCGCCTTTATCGAGGGAAGCCGGAAGAAGTACATAGGTCCGATCCAACTGTTTTTGTTAGCCAACCTCGTTTACTTTTTCATCCAGTCTCTCACCGGGTGGAACACTTTCAGTACGCCGCTTCTTCTGCATGTGACAGACCTCCCCTATCGATCGCTGGCGAAGCAGATTCTGGATCATCGCCTGGCCGCTCTTAACCTAACCTATGAACAGTATGAGCCCGTGTTCAATCACGCGGTGGCGCTTCATGCCAAATCACTGGTCATACTCCTGATCCCGCTATTCACTCCCCTGGTGGCTCTTTTCTTCTGGCGACGGCGCCCCCGCTGGGTGATCCACCTTACGTTCGCCAGTCATTTCATGGCGTTCAATCTCCTATTGATGTGTGTGCTTCAGCCCGCGACCAGCCTGGTCGTGACCGGCCTCGTCAAACTAGGGGCGCATCCGACCTGGATCGCGGTCGATCACTGGATCACCTACATTTCAAATGCGGGTCAATTCGCCTACCTGTTCCTGGCGGCGCGAAGAGTCTACGGTCAACGCTGGTTCTGGACTGCCCCCAAGGCTATCCTCCTCGTCATCGGCTTTGGATATCCTGTTATAGCCTTTCGCTTCATCCTGTTCCTGATCACGCTCTATGCGGGGTAGCGCCCGGGATTGCTCAATTCTCCACGAATTGTCCTCTTGCCGCGGCCTACCTTTTCCCTACCTTGACCGGAAATGGAACTGAAGATCGGGAGACCAGATGTCTGATCCAATGCGCGCAGTTGACCCGCGAACCCTCAAGGACAACCCATTCAAGCTGATGGCCGATGATTGGATGCTGATTACGGCCGGCAAGCTCAGCTCGTACAACACCATGACCGCGTCGTGGGGAGCGCTCGGCGAACTCTGGAACAAGAAGGTCTGTTTCTGTTTTGTCCGCCCGACCCGGTATACTTTTCAGTTTATGGAGCGTGATTCTTTGTTCACCCTGTCCTTCTTTGATGAAGCATATCGGAGCGCCCTGGATTTATGCGGGGCGGTCTCCGGAAGGGATATCGACAAAGTCAGGGAAGCCGGATTAACCGCTATTGAGACCAAGTCGAACGTGGTCTGTTTTTCCGAGGCTCGATTGGTCCTCGAGTGCCGCAAGATCTACGCAGCCGATCTGGAGTCCGATAAGTTTCTCGATCCCGGGCTCGAGGCTCTCTATCCGAAAAAGGACTATCACCGGATGTACATCGGAGAAATTCTGAACTGTCTGATGAAGTAAGTAGTCGTTATTTCGTGCCCGCCATGCTTTCACCGGCGATAAAGCCGGTGGTCCAGGCGCTCTGGAAATTGTAGCCGCCGGTGATGCCATCGATATCCAGAATCTCCCCCGCCACGTATAGCTCGGGACAGATCCGGCTCTGCATGGTGCGGAAGTCAACTTCCTTAAGACTCACGCCCCCGCAGGTTACGAATTCTTCCTTGAAAATTCCTTTTCCTGCCACGCGGAACTTGCCTCCAGCCAACTCCAGGGCCAGCAAATCAAACTGCTCGCGGGCTAGATTGGCCCAGGTCAGATCGTCAGCGATGCCGCAAGACGTCACCAGACTGGCCCACAGACGACGCGGAACCGGCTCAAGACCAGCCGTTGCGATAGACCTTCGGGCAAACTCAATTTTCAATTCAGACAGCCGCTTGAGCAATTCATCGTTCGACAGAGCCGGAAGCCAGTTGACCGACAACTCGGCCTGATATCGGCACTCCGCCAGCGCTCGTGCCCCCCAGGCCGACAACTTGAGGATCGCCGGACCACTGAGTCCCCAGTGTGTTATTAATATGGCGCCGCGCTGGGAGAACCGCTCTCCCCCTGCCAGGAGCTGAAGACTTACGTCAGCGGAGCTTATTCCAGACAGTCCGCTCAGCCGTTGATCGGGGACTTTGAAGGTGAAAAGGGATGGCACACAGGGGACGATTGAATGACCGAGCGAGGCCGCCAGCTGGTGGCCATGCGTGGAATTTCCGGTAGCCAGAAGGATCCGGTCGGCCAGCAGTTCAAGGCCGTCATGGAGACACACGCGAAACGACTCACCGGATTGGCGGTCGGTCTGACGAGCAACCTCTGTGACGCGACAGCCATCCCGAACGATCACCCCCGCCTTCTCAGCCGCGTGCATGAGACAATCGATAATCGTGGAGGACTGGTCGGTCGTGGGAAACATGCGGCCGTCGGCCTCCGCTTTTAACAAGACTCCGCGACGCTTGAACCAGTCGACCGTATCGCGCGGCTGAAAGCGATGAAACGGTCCGAGCAGTTCCCGATGGCCCCGGGGATAGCCGCCAACGAGCACGGCGGGGTCAAAGCAATGATGCGTGACATTGCAGCGTCCTCCCCCTGAGATACGAACCTTGTCGAGCGGCTCGTGAGTCGCTTCGAGCAGCGTGACGTGCGCGTCGCGACTTCGCTCGGCACAGACAATCGCTGCGAAAAATCCGGCCGCCCCGCCTCCTACTATTAGAATCTTCGGCTTCGCCTGGTGGCTCAATAGAATTGCTCCATTTCATGGCTATGGTTCATCAAGGGGACATATCCTTTGAGACCGAAATTGTCAAGAGGAATGCCGGAGGGAGTTTAGGTTCCGTTCTGCGAAGGCACAATCTCTCCAGTCGAACGATCGCCGGGCCCGGATTGAATTCAATCTTGCAAAGAGTTCCACCATCCATTCATATTCTCAGTAGAGGAACGAACATGGTACAACGACTCGGCCGAAGAGGCTTCTTCACGTTTGAGCATCGCAAACAACCCCTGGTGTCATCTTCTGAGTTTATCCGGCGAGTTGTCATCGCCTTTGCCTCGGCGCTGTTTCTGCTTGGACTCTGGCTGCTGGTGGGAATGATCGGCTACCGGTGTTTGGCCGGACTAAGCTGGGTGGATGCCTTTCTTAACGCCTCAATGATTGTCGGCGGCATGGGCCCGGTAGATCTGCTCAAAAGCGACCCGGCAAAACTCTTCGCCGGCCTCTACGCCATTTTCAGCGGCGTAATCTTCTTGAGCGTCTTCGGGCTCTTGATCGCGCCGATCTTTCATCGCTTCCTCCATCGCTTCCATCTCGAAGCCGAGGAAAATCTCGCTTCAAAGGACAAGAACCGCGAAAACTGATTCTACTCCTAAAGCTTGGAACTCTCGAATGACATTGCCGTGACAAAACGGCCTGTGATCTTTGTTCTTTCGAATTCCCAGCCGCTCTCAAATCAGAACGCAATTATTGCGGGTTCTCATCTAATTCGGAACTCCCCTCCAAAATAGGCTGTTCTTATCCACAAAGGGACGCTCTTCACATCATTCATGGTGAAAGGATATCTTATGAACGTGCGCAAGCAACATTGGCCCGTACTTGTCGGATTGGCGGTACTGTCGGCGGTCTTGATCGTTAATTGCTCGTCGAACAGCAACAATCCGTATTACGGGTCGAACAACGGGATGGGGAGCGGCGGCAACAACACCGGCGGTGGCGGGACAGCCCGCGAATTTGCTTCCGGAAATTTGGTCTATGGCCAGTCCTTCACTCACGTCTTCACCACGGCCAAATCAATTCCCTATTATTGCCGGTATCACGGCGGGCCCGGAGGCCAGGGCATGCACGGCGTCATAACCGTCACGGCCGGTGGGACTCCCACCAAACAGACGTACTCCATAAGCGCCATCGCCCTGCCCAGTCCGCAGCTGCATGTCGGTGATACTTTCGTCTGGATCAACAATACCATGATGACTCATACGGTGGAATCGGACAATTAACTACCAACTCGTAGGAATTTGGTGAAATAAAGTGAGACAGACTCACGTTTGTCGGAACCCGGGACAAACATAGCCTGTTCTTATCCATGAAAACATCTTGCAACTAATTTCAAATTCGAAAGAGGGATATTAAACATGAGAAAGACGACATGGTGGTTGTTGGCGGTAAGCGCGATTATCGCGGCCGCCTTGATTTTCGGCTGCTCCTCCAACAATTCCAATACTCCTACCGGCGGAGGCGGAGGGGGCAGCAACAAGGAATTTGATTCCGGAAACGTGGCCCCTGGCGGAAGCTTTACCCACGTCTTCACGGCGGCCAAAGTCGTGCCGTACCATTGCTCCATTCACGGCGCGGCCGGAGGAGTCGGAATGTCCGGGACTATCACCGTGCAGGCAGGCGGCGCGCCGACGCTCCATACGGTTTCGATGACCAATGCGCTGACCTTCTCCCCCGCGACTTTGACCATCAATGTCGGAGACACGGTCAAATGGGTCAACGCGGCCGGCATGACGCATACCGCGACCTCGGATAACTAACGTCCAGGAAAACAGAAGGCCTGCATCCGCTTCGCGGCTGATAGCTCCAGAGCCATCACAATTGATTCGCGCTTGTAAGGAAGTGGACCGATCTCCGATCGGTCCACTTCGATAAATCCAAGTCGGTGGTAGAGGTGATTGGCCGTGATGAGGGAGCGGCTGGTAGCGAGCACAAGGGTAGTCGCGCCGAGCTCACGGGCTTTAGTAATCGCCGCTTCGGCGAGCAACCGCCCGAGGCCGCGCCCCCGAAACTTTTCCCGCACTCCCATTTTGGCCAACTCATATTTGCTTTCCGTTTGCTTCAGCAGGGCACACACGCCGACAATCTCCCCTCCGACCCGGGCGAGGAGAATGTGCCCGCCATGTGCGATGATCTGGTTCTGGGGATCTTCCAGAACGATTCGATCATACACTTCGACCGAGAAGTACTTTTCGAGCCAGGCGTAATTGATATCCCGAAACGCTTTTGCGTACTTGGGCTTGAAGTCGATGATCTCGACTGGTGTTTTCAATTCCTGATCTGACATCATGTGGACGGCCTTCTTGATTCGCTAAGACTGCGCTTATTATACAACGAATCATCCCCGATTTTTGACCAATGAAATGGAGCGCTCAATCCGGACCTCCTGCGGCAAGTGGCTGCCGTAAGTGGTCCTGGACGAAGCACTCGGAACCTTGAGCCCGATCATTTTTTTCGGCATTTTCGTTCCAAAGCCGTACAAAACCGTGTATGTTAGTGCCGAGACGGGCGAGGTACCGTGAGAAAAACAGACAGATGAGGCCTGTGATGAAACTGGCAATCCGAACGATTGGAAAACTCTTCGCCTTTGCGGCCATCGCGTATTTGCTCCTTCCGCTGACAGTTGCTGTCCTTTCCGGATGTACGGCGATTCAGCAGGAGCCGCCGGCTGAGAGCCGGGCTGATATTAATTCCGACGATCAGACGTACCTGGCGAATTACGGCGACTGGACGACGGTCGAACCGTACGGCGAAGTCTGGAGACCCCGGGTGACAGCAGAGTGGGAGCCTTTTCATTACGGCCAATGGGTCTGGAGCGATCAGGGATGGGTATGGGAGTCGTATGAGCCGTACGGCTGGCTGGTGTACCATCACGGAAATTGGTGCAATGAATCCAATGTCGGCTGGTTCTGGGTGCCATCGCAGACTTGGTCCGCGGCCCCAGTGCAATGGACTCAATTTGGTGACTATGTCGGCTGGGCGCCGGCTCCGCCGCCGGGCGTCATTCTCCCTACGCCCTGGAGCCCAGAATCTCCCCGCATCTGGCATATAGTCGAAGCGCGGAATTTTTCACAGGAAAACGTGGGCAAATACAAGGTAGTCAAGAGCGTCACCACTCTGGCGGTTGGCGCGCCAGTCAATGATCGAACCGAACCGGATGTGAAGGTGGTCGAACGTTTCACCAAAAAGGCTATGCCGGCGATGAAAGTCCAGCGGCAGGAAACCAAGATGGGATCGCGAGAGTATTTTAAGCTGGTCCTGCCGGAACCGGACGCCAAGCGAGTCAAGGCCGAAACAGCGGCCGTAGAGAAAAACGTACTCCAGAAAAAACCGGTGAGGACGACCGCCACTGTGGTCGACAAGAAATCGAACAAGAAAGACAAAGCGAAAGATACCAAGTCGGACGAAGAAAAGAAGCAGGATTCGGAACCAAAGAAGAGTGCCGATTAGAGGCTGAGGCAATATCTGGGATTGCGTTGATCAAACCAAAAGCGGTTTGGAGGTGCTTGAATTACGACGGACGGGGGCTGGACCTCTCTCCCTTCGACGATCCGGCTTGTGGCCTTCCGCTCTCCCCCCGCATTGGATCGGCCCAGCCAGTCCCGTTGTCTTCCCTCCACCCCGAAAACATCTCAACTTCGACTTTTCAGTCAATGTGATCCGGCCGAATAGGTCCGGGCGCGTCGACTCCCCGCCGATCTACCTGCATCCTCGACTATTCGGAATCCCCCGCTGATAGATCCCCAATAGCCTGCGATGAGATTTCGCACGCTCGGGATCACATGAGAAGAGATCGGTTGACCGTCTGAATTCTTAACCATCAACTTGGAGTAACGCCTCTTTTTTGGAAGATTTCCGGAACGAGCGTGTTTTGACCGAAGGCTGCGCGGCGGAGAGTTCGACGAGTCCTGATATCCTACCGCGTCAATTCACCTTGGCGAGACAACTTTGGTCTCGTTTTGACTGTTGCCCCAAAATTGAGTATACTTGAGCATGGCTGATAAGACTGACCATCTGGGATTCTGGGGAAAACTCCCTCGTCCCATATATGTACTGGCGCCGATGGCCGATGTTACCGATGCCGCCTTCCGGTTCATCATCGCGACCCACGGAAAACCGGCGGTCCTCATAACCGAGTTCGTATCGGTGGATGGCCTCTGTTCGCGGGGTCGCCCGGCGCTCATCAAAACGCTCAAGTACCACGAAAAGGAACGACCGATCGTCGCGCAGTTCTTTGGCGAAAAGCCGGACCATTTTTACGAGTGTGCGCTATTGGCCCGGGAACTTGGTTTCGACGGCATAGATATCAACATGGGCTGTCCGGTAAAGACTGTTGTGAAAACCGGGTCCGGCGCGGCGCTCATCAAAACGCCCGAGTTGGCCAAGGAGATCATACGGGAGACCAAGCGCGGAGCCGGGCCGCTCCCTGTTTCGGTCAAAACCCGTATCGGATACAACAAGATCATTGTTGAAGAGTGGGTTGGCCATCTGTTGGAGGCCGAACCGGCGGTCATCACCCTGCACCTGCGCACGGCCAAGGAAATGTCGTTAGTCAGCGCCCATTGGGATGTGATGGAATCAGCCGTAAAATTGATCAGGCAGAGCGACACCCTGATTCTCGGCAACGGCGACGTCAAGGATCTCGCGCAGGCCCGAAAGCTAATCGACGAGACCGGGATTGACGGAGTCATGTTTGGGCGGGCGATTTTCGGCAACCCATGGCTTTTCAACGAATCTGTGAATACGGCCCTGATCGGCATCAAAGAGCGGTTCGCTGTGATGCTCGAACACGCCCATTTGTATGACGCGATGTTTGCCGGCGATAAGAACTTCGCCGTGATGCAGAAGCACTTGCGCGCCTATGCCTCCGGATTCCCCGGAGCCAAAGAACTGCGGGTGCGCATGGAAGGAATGAAGTCGGTGGAAGAGCTCGAGAGTATCCTGCAATCGTTCGAAGGCTCGGTCGAACAATCCTCCCTTGCCATAGAATAAGAGCTGCCGGTTCGCCGACAGCTCTCAAATTGGGCCGTTTCGTCTCAGGGGGTTATCCGATTAAACGTCGGCTGCCTCATACCCCTTCACCCACCGGCCATAGAAGTACATTCCCACAGCCGATGCGATGCCGACCGCCGCAAAGATAAACCAGGGACGGTAGGGATGGTAATTAGCCCACAACAAATTGGTGGCGTCGGCCGAATTCAGTTTGGTCACCTCCATCAATTTATTCATGGCTTCTGTCCGGGGGACATCCGTGATATTAAACTGAGTAGATAGGTACTTGACGGCAAAGCTCGCCTTCTCCCCCATCGTCTCATAAATGCGACCGCCAAACCACGAGCCGAATCCCCAGCCGACCGCCAGAGGAATGTTGGCATAACCCATGTACAGCCCTTTTTGACCTTCGGGGGCAATAACGCCAAGGTATTCGTTCATCTTCGGTGAAGCCAGCATCTCCCCTATGGCGAACACCAGAATGCCGAGCATGCAAAGATATCCGGAGGTCGTGTATCCCGACATGATCAAGCCGATTGATCCCACGATAATTCCAAGAAAGATAGAGGTCAGACGTCGCATCCGGGAAACAAGCCAGGAGACGAAAACGACAGCGACAATGATCAAGCCCGAATCAAAATTGATCATCCACTCCTGGGACAACTGTGCCCCTCGCGTCGACCCGGCCCACAACATCCAGCCGGGGAGGTGCAGGGCTGCGACCATACGGGAGCTGTCTACCCAGTCTTCGATAAAGTTCGGCAGCAAATCGTACAATTGCATGAACATCAGCCAGAAGCCGGACATGATCAAAATAAAGAACGCCAGGCGCAGATTCATGATATTGCGAAAAGTCGTTACCATGATTTTGACCGGTCCGCCCGATTGGTCGCCGCCGGCCGGCACCTCTTTATAGGTGATCAGCATGAGGAAGTTCAGCGATACGATCACGGCACAGCCATAGAAAACTGCCGGCCAGGAAATGCCGAATAGGTAGTGTGCCAGCGGCGGCCCGAGAAACCCTCCGACATTAACCAGCATATAGAACATACCCCAGCCGACGCCGGAATTTTTCTTGGAAAGTGACTGGCACATAGTCCCCTGAACCCCTGGCTTGAAAATAGCCGTTCCGAAAGCCAGGACGCAGCACCCAAGTAGAAACGGCCAGAAATCCCGCTGGGTGGCCATGAGCAAATACCCCAGAGCCTTGATGCCTATCGACGTCGCAATGGTCTTCTTGTAGCCGTACCGGTCGGCAAATCCGCCGCTGAAGAGCGGCACCAGCGACTGAACGATTGCCCAAACGGCAAAGATCGTGCCCTTGTCCGCTTGAGTAAAATGCAGACCTCCGGGGCTGTCGGCCTGGGCGATGTAAATCGGGATAACAACTCGAACGCCATAGTAGGCCAGGCGTTCAAGAATTTCCATGATGTTTACCATCCAGAAAGATCTGGGCAGACTGGTCAATTGCCCCATGATACCGTCGCGTTGCGCCGGCACGGCTGGAGCCAAGGGGGGTGCGGTGGTCGCCATAGCTTATGCTGTCCTAATCATGTTTGCGTGTTCCACAGGGGCAAGGGTGCCGGCGGATGCTTCCCGTTAGAGTACCTGAAAACCGTTTTCCGAGCAAGCGCAAAAACTGCCCCGGTATCACCGCCGCAGAGTGAAAGTCGACACAAAAATCTTGTTTTCCATTGGTAATTGGGCTAAAATGCCTATATTACCTTTGGACTAGGGCGGTTGACGATACTCCCTGACTGCGGGATGATGGAGTATTAGACGAATTCCACAGTACCGGCGCCGGCCCACGGACATCACAAACTGAGGAGACAACGATGGCTCGGTTGCTCAACGTTCCTCGATCGGCGCTTGCCGGTCTGCTTATGCTCTTCGCGCTCATCATACTCTTATTCCCCGGACAGACTCTCGCCGGACTATCTCCGGCCCAGATCGACAGCCTGAAAGCTGAAGGCAAGGCTCAAGGCTGGACATTTGAGATAACGGCAAATCCGGCAACCCAGTATTCGCTGGATCAATTGTGCGGCCTCAAGCAGCCGGCCAATTGGCGCGACGGGGCGACTTTTGACCCCATGACCCAGACTCGGACATCGGCTTTGGCGCTGCCGTCATCGTTTGACTGGCGGACTCAGTTCTCCGATGGCCTTCCTCCGATCAAGAATCAGGGTAATTGCGGTAGTTGCTGGGCCTTTGCCACGGTTGGTGCTTTCGAATGCGCCATCAAAATCAAAGACGGGGTGAATGTTGATCTCTCGGAACAGTACCTGGTCAGCTGCAATCGGCAAGGTTGGGGCTGTCCCGGCGGATGGTGGGCACATGATATGCACACCAATGTCGCCGATCCCTGCGGCGGAGTCGGCGCCGTTCTCGAGCCGAACTTCCCATACCAGCAGGCCGATGTCCCCTGCAGTTGCCCCTACACCCATGACTACAAGCTGGACGGCTGGTCGTATGTCGGGGGCGAATGGTCGACTCCGACCGTAGATCAACTGAAGCAGGCGATCATGGATCACGGACCGGTTTCAGTGGGAATATCCGTTAACAATGCGTTCCAGGCCTACGGTGGCGGCGTATTCAACGGATGCTCGGATGGTGACCTGAATCACGCGGTCGTGTTGGTGGGCTGGAATGATACTCAGGGGCCGGCCGGAGTCTGGATCGTAAGGAATTCCTGGGGGCCGTGGTGGGGCGAGGGGGGCTATATGAGGATTCCTTATGAATGCTCGCGAGTCGGATACAACGCGACCTACGTTAATTATAGAGGCCGGGTGGCGGTTCAGGCCGATACCACTCTTGGACCCGCTCCTCTCAGCGTGAATTTCTCAGTCGGCTCCTCGCTTCAGATTCAGAGCTGTTCATGGAACTTCGGCGATAACACGACCTCGACCGAATCGGCTCCTTCACACGTCTACGCCAACCCCGGCGCCTATACCGTAGGATTGACGGTGCAGTGCCCGGACGGAGCTCACACCACCAGTTCCACCAACTATATCGCGGTCTATGCGGACTCGTTGCTCGGCACAAAAGTCAACGCCGTGGCGGGACAACATGCCGTGGTCGATATTTACGCCAGAAACTATCTCCCGCTCCGTGGAATTGACTTGCCGATCACCTGGGCCGGGTCTACGGGCATGAATCTTGACTCGGTCTCGACCGCCGGACTGCGAACCTCCTATTTTGGAATCGGCCAGTGGTTGAGTATGGATCCCATTTTTGCGTTGCGCGGCTTTTATCAGATGGGGGCCACGCTTTCCCAGCCGGCTCTGGCTGCCGGCAATGGCCCGATTCTTCGACTCTACTTTACGCTCCCGGAGCAGACCACGGGGAGTCTGAATCAAATTTCGTTTGATAGTTATGACAACTATGGCTCGATGTGCTCCCCCGCCTTTAAGAGCACCGGCGGCACCTATGTACCTGTGCTTCGGGCCGGCCAAGTCAGCATGTGCAAGGCCGGGGATGTCAACGGAGACGGCACCGGGCCTGACCTGGCGGATTTGAGCGCCCTGGTAGGTTACCTGACCGGCGGAGGGTCATACCATCTTACCTCGGTCTTCAACGCCAACGTCAATGGCGTCGGACTTGTGGATTTGGCTGATCTGACCTATCTGGTCGCCTACTTGACCGGAGCCGGGTCAGCGCCTGTCTGTCCGTAAGATTTCATTCTTAGTAAGTCAAGGGGCCGCCGAAGAGGCGGCCCCCTTTTTTTGATCGGCGGAGTCAGGGGGTGAGCTCGATCGGACTCAAATAGAGAGAGAACGTGTCCTTAGGATTCACCGCAAAGACCAGAATTCTGGCGATTGAGCTTAGATCGATATGCCGCCGTCGGGGTCCTCTTTCAATTGCGCTCAGCGGTACAGCTATGTGATTGAGACCCGGCGCAATCTTGAGTTCGAGGTTGAAACGGTCATTAAATGAATAGTCGTGCTTGTGATCATCAATCCGAAACGCCAAAGGAATTGTCGTCGGCAGAGTTGAGAACAAGTCAAAAGTCAGCGAATCGTGGCCGCGCCAATCCGGGGAGACTTCCTCCACCGTTACGCCGGGGAATTCTGCCGGGAAGAAACTCAGTTCGGCACAATCCTGCGGACGCCGTTCGGTCCAATCACCCGGCGGGTCCACCGATTGCAGCGAGGCATGCGGCGTCAGCAGGAATTTGCGCCCCAGAAACGAATGGTAGGAGGCCAGTACCGGAAATTGCTGGGCTCGGTAAAAGTATGCCAGTCCCCAAATTCCGGCGGTACTGAAAGCGCCCGCCAGACATATCACGGCGATACTCCTCAGCAGAGTCCTGACCCAGCTTGAAAGTCGTATTCTGTCACCGTCGAGCAGGTGGTTGTAAGCGGCCATGGCGCAAAGAAATGCCGTCAGCCCCACCCCATCTCGTACCATGTCGCCTAATTCACAGTCGCGGTGAAAATATGGCTGAATGAATTCCGTGAGAACACCCAATCCCTGGATGGCCAGGCCAACCCCAAAGTACTGCCTGGCAAGAGACATCTTTACAAACCGCGATGACGCCTTTCCGGTCCAGAGGACCATCGCCGCAATTATGCCAAATAGTACGGCATGACCGGCATTGAGTGACTCCCCCCACAGTCTGGTCCCTTGCGGAACGTTGGGGATAAATAAGAGGGTCAGGAGCGGGCCCGCTACAGTGACTAATAGGATAAGTCTTACCTTAAAGGTGGGAGTAGGCTTCATCCGTCGTTTCCTTGATCTCCTCGGTGTCGAATCGGGTTTGGTCGGGGACCACTAGTGGTTCTGGTTTCTTCCTGTCTCAAGTAAATCTCGCTCTCCGCGGGGCTGGGCGGAAGTTTTTTGTTGATCGATCTGACCTGTTTTGGCAATCTGCTTTCCAGGGAAAATTGTACTTCACTGTGCACCCGTCTCCCACTAATCGCGGAGCGGGGCCCTTACTGGCAAGATTGAGAGTCCGGAATTCATGTGCAATAAGGAGAACACAGATGAGACCTTCTGTTAAGGCAGTTTCGTCATTCAACGGATTTCTGAAGAACGCGTCGATTGTGCTGGTCGCCTCTCTGGCTGCGTTTTTCCCCGGAATCCTGCACGGTCAGGCTGCCATTAGTTGCCCGGCCGCACCTATCAACTTCTGCGGAGACCAGGCCGGCCAGGTGTGTGTCGATCTCCCCATTCAGGGGGCCGACTCAGTGGTTGCGACCGGCGATCCGTCGGTACACTGGGCCGACGGCAAATTGTGCTTCACGGCCATCACAGCCGGGGCCTACACGTTTCAGGTGCAGGCTTTTGATTCCACCGGCGTTCAATCCTGCACGGTTGGGGTCAATGTGGGGTTCGGCCAACCGCCCCAAATTATCTGTCCGACAGAACCGGTGAAAATCAATTTGTGCTCACCGGGCCAGGTTTGCCTGTTTATGGCGACACGCGGACAGGGCTCGATTCGGGCCGCCGGAGCCACCTACGACAACGGTAATCTCTGCTTCCAGGCCGACACCTCAGGAGTCTATAAATTCATCGCGGTCGCCGCCAATCCGTGCGGCGCCGATACCTGCCATCTCGAAGTCCTGGTGACGGTCGGCGCGCTGCCGGTAGTGACCTGCCCCAGTGAGACCTTCAAATTCTCGTCATGCACTCTTGAGAGAACCTGCGTGCCGCTGCCCGTTTCCGGGGCCGACTCGGTCATCGTGTCGGGCGGCGCCGTCTGGAGTGAAGGGCAAGTCTGTTTCCTCCCGGACACAGCCGGGACGTACACCTTTAACGTGACTGCCTACAGCAAGTGCGGCAAAAGCAACTGCACTGTTCACGCCGAAATCGTTCAGCTTCCCAAGCCCAAAATAGTCTGTCCGGCCGAACCGTTCCCCGCAACGACCTGCGGCAGTGCCAGTGTCTGTGTGCCGGTGGCCGTTCAGAATGCCGACCGCGTGGTATCGTCGCTTGGAACTTATGGGGACGGCTCAGTCTGCTTTACCGCCGACACATCGGGTACTTACTCAATCAGGATAGTCGCGTCCAACAACTGCGGCAGCGACAGTTGTAGTGTCGCGGTGGTCGTGACTCGCAAGGATTTGCCTATAATTGCTTGTCCGACCGACCCGCTTTCGGCCAGCAGTTGCACCAACACGGTCTGCCTGCCGCTGAGTCTCAAGACGGAATTTACCGACTCCGTCAAAGCGGTCGGCGCCACGCTCACAGACGACAATCTCTGTTTTACAGCCGGCGAGTCAGGATTGCACCGCATCCCAATCGAAGCGTTTGGCCCATGCGGTACGGCCTCATGCACGTTGAATGTCAATGTTCAGCTGCTGCCGCCGACCAAGATCTCTTGCCTCGACTCCACCCTCCGGTTCTCGGTCTGCTCCGGCGCCCAGATCTGTTTGCCACTACCGATCGCCAACGCCGACTCGGTGACGGTTTCGAACGGAACCTGGAATTCCGAAACGCAAAGCCTTTGCTTCACCGCCGACAAGGAAGGGGAATTCGATCTGACGGTTACGGCCAAGGGGCTCTGCAATCGAGACAGCTGCCATGTTCGAGCGATGGTGAGCTTCATTGCTGCTCCAAGCATTGCCTGCCCGCAAATTCCCTTAGTTGGCACGATCTGCAAAGCGGGACAGGTTTGTGTTGATCTTCCGATCGCCAACGCCACCCAGGTGACAGTGAACAACGCGACGTGGAAAAACGATCAGCTCTGTTTCCAGGCCGACAGCAGTGGTCTGTACGGTTTTGGCGTGAATGCCTCCAACCAATGCCACAGCGCGAGCTGTTCGCTTTCTGTCCATGTGGAAATCGCCGGAGCAGTGCATGCCTGTTTCACCAGCGACTACGGCGGCAAGCCGTTGACGGTCAAATTCAGCAATTGCACCACTCCCGCCGGAGCCCTGACCTATTTGTGGAGCTTCGGTGACGGCGCCACGAGCGCTGAGTTCGCCCCGACCCATACCTACGAAAAGTCCGGATGCTATCCAGTCACGCTGGCGGCCCAGGGGCTGTGCGGGAACGATACGCTCCGGAACTCCGTGACCGACACCTTGTGCGTCCAGGATTCGAACCTGGTAGTACCGACCGATCAATGGATCAATGTGTACTGTGGCGCCCCGACGCTTGACGGAGTGCCACTCAAGCAGGGAGATGTCATTGCCGCGTACGATCCCCAGGGAGTCCTGTGCGGCCTGGATTCCGTCAGATCCAACGGCGCCTATGGCTTCATGCCGATCTACCGTGACGATCAGTTCACGCCCAAAGACGAGGGAGCGGTTCCGGGGGACACTATCCGGTTTGCCATAAACGGCCATAAAGTGTTTACCCAGCCCCCCGTCATCTGGACCGCCAACGGCGACCGTTTCCAGACTTGCAATTTCCTCAGCCAACTCTGCAGTGATCTGGTACTGGGCGAAGGTTGGCATCTGATTTCGTGGAATGTGCCGATGTCCGGGGATATCGGTACGATTTTCGGAAGTCAGATGGCCTGCATCGACCTCATTCTATCCTATGATCGCGGCGGACTTACTTTCGATCCCAACATGACCAAGTTCTCAACTTTGGCGAATGTTGACTTCTATCATGGCTACTGGATCAAAGTCAAACCGTCGTGTACCCTCACCCTCAAACTTTGCGGAGCCGCTGTCACTTCAGGTGTGATTCCGATCTATCAAGGTTGGAATCTGGTCAGTTACTGGCCTACCAGCCCGCTTGCACCGGGCGACGCGCTCAGGTCATTGGGCAGTCTGGTGATTGGGGCGTGGGGCTTTGACGGAGCCATCAAAGTATATCAGCCGGGCATGACTGAGTTCAATACGCTGGACAGCCTGAGAACTTTCTTTGGCTACTGGGTGAAGGTCACCGATGCTTCCATGCTGATCTACCCCGGCTTCGCCCCGCCGACCGTTGCGCCCGCTACTCCCGGGGGCCGGACTGTTGCCGGAGTCACTCCCACTCGCGACTGGCTCTCTCTTTACGGTGAGTCGATCACGCTGGACGGCGCCGCTATCCCCGACGGCGCTGAAATCACGGCGTACACTGTCGACGGTGTCGCGTGCGGCAAAGGGGTCTACACCAACGGACTCCTAAAATTCATGCCGGTCTATGGCAGAGACGGATCCGATGCCGCTACGAAGCTGTATGCCGCTTCGGGAGATGAAATTCAAGTCTATGTCAACGGACAGCGCACCTACCCGACCATCAAGTGGGAAGGGGCCGGCCAGCCGGTCCGACTTGCTCGGTTGAGCACCAGTTCCTCGGGTTCTGACGGTGATATGCCCAGGAGCTTCTCACTTGCGCAGAATTTCCCGAATCCGTTCAATCCAAGCACCACGATCGGGTTCAGCCTCCCCACCGCCTCAAACGTGACGATTGAGATCTTCAACGTCAAAGGGGAGCGGGTCACAACCCTGGTCAGCGGACCGATCGCGGCCGGCAATCATTCAATTGTCTGGAACGGCGTCGACGCTTCCGGATCACCGGTGGCAAGTGGCGTCTATTTGTATCGTCTGCATGCCGGTTCGTTTATTGAGACCCGCAAGATGATCCTGCTCAAGTAACACGAATAGTTCATATCTATTACTAAGGACAGGCGCTACCCGCCTGTCCTTTTTTGTCAGCCCACTTTCTATCCTTTAGTCGGGCTTCAAAAAATGGCGCTCCCTATCGAAATTATTGCTTTAGGCCGATAATGGCGGTATGGGGAATTACCGCGCCAGAACCGCCGTCGAGCTATCTGTCATCGCCTCTCTAATCGTCCTGATGACGATTTTGATCCGCCCCGGGCAAGGGGCTGAGGATCCCGGGAAGGTTCATGGTTCTCTGGATTGCGTCCGCTGCCATGTTCCGATCGCCGATATTGCCGAGTCTGTGATTGTGCCTAGCCCGAGCGCCCAGTGTTTGACTTGCCACAATCGCGCGAAGTTGAAAACAAACACGCGGCTTCCGTTCCATGGCTCAGATTCCCGGCCCTGTACTGATTGCCACTCTTTTCATCACCCGGAGATGGTCTCTGCGGGGGTCAGCCAATTCCAGATTCGGTTTGCACCGGAGGGACGCCAGGCTGTCTGCGGAAGCTGCCACAACGATGCTGCCGCTCTCACACACCTGTCCGAGGGGCATCGCCACGCCGCGACGCTGTTTCACTCGGACAACCAGGTCCTCAGCGGACTCTCCGCATCTCAAGCATGCCTGGTCTGTCACTCTGCCTCACATTCCGGCGGAGCCGATATTCCCTTGCGGCAATCTCGCAGCCGATGGCCGTCGACAACCATGGCCACCCTGTGGGCGTCCTGGTGATCCCAGGTTCCGGACGCGACGGCAACCGCATCCGTAGCGTTATTGATTCGCGGATTCCACTCTTCGACCGCAGGCTGGAATGCGAGAGCTGCCATGCGCTCAATTCGGCCAGTCAGAATCTCCTGGTGGGTGGCATGAGTAATACGGAACTCTGCCAAGGTTGCCACGATGTCGGCTGACAAAATCGACTAAATCCATACATATTGGTGTGTTTTACCTCACGGCTTTACATAGAATATTGACTCCACGTATTAAGTCTTATTACACTACCCAATCACGAGTTAGCTTCGCCCAACTGGCTCACTATAGTCAAGTGAACGTTTAGCCAATCGGTCTACAAAGGGGACTGTTTGGTCTAAATAGTTCTTGACAAGAGGACTGATTTTGTTATCTTTTTCACAAGTTTTTGCAACTGGCCGAACAACAAAGGCTTCAGAGGTAGTATGGTCAGAAAAATGTCTCCGGGCTGGATCGCCGCGCTAACTCTTTTGGCGGGCGTGAGTTCTCTTCCATGCAGGGCGGCGAGCCCTGATTCCTCCAAACAGAACGTGCTCGCCGATAGCGCGTCTTCCAAACTCACCGGAGAATATTACATAATCGAAACCAGACACCGGATCTTCCAGGATTTCATCCAGGTTGACACGGTCAAATTTGGCGAACCTTTTCTCCTGGGCGAAGAGGAGGATACGGCGCGTATCTTCATGTTCAACCCTGACCTGATTATTCGACTGGTAAATGATACGACCGCAGAGACCATTCAGGCCTCGGACACACTTAACAATCCGGCGGTCAGAATTCGGGTCTCCAAGAACAAAGTGCTCCAGGAAAGCTGGGCGTTTTTTGTCGGTGGAGCTCCGCACTTTCACCGGAACGATTTCTTTGGCTTCAAGATTCGGGCTTTCCATGTAACCGATCCAAAGTACATGACGCCTTCGACCGGAAAGTAGCGGGCGGATATGAAGCTTGTGACTGCACCACCCCTCCTGCTTTCACTTCTGGCCGTTCTTTCCATCAGTCTCATTGCAGCCGACAATGCCCTTGCCGCCAAGCAGTGCTTCGACTGCCATCAGAAGGAGAAGGCCGACTTCACTGGACGCAAGAACGTTCACCAGCCGGTCAAAGAAGAGAACTGTGAATCCTGCCATAAGCGGCACGGTTTCTCCAACAAGCTGATCCTGGTCGATAACACCAACCAGCTTTGCTACTCCTGCCACGCCGAATTAAAACAGAAATTCAGTGCCGGCAATGTCCACTCCCCGGTGGCCGAAGGAGTCTGCTGGAGCTGCCATGATCCCCATTCATCGGACAAAAAAGCGCTTCTCAGGAAGGGAGCGGATGGAGCCGATGATCCAAGCAGCTGCCTGACCTGCCACAAACAGGATCTGGCCAAGTCTGTCGGTGCCAAGTTCCCGCATGATCCGTATGAGAAGCAGGACTGCGTTCTCTGCCATGATCCGCACAATAGCCCGAACCTTCGCCTGCTAAAGCAGGATGCCAATACGCTGTGCAGTTCCTGCCACGATTTGAAGGATAAGAAGTTTGTCACGGCTCACACCGGAAAATACATTCAGACTCTCGGCTGTGCCGATTGCCATTCAGGGCATTCTTCGAATAGGCAGGGACTTCTCTCGGCCAACGGGCACGAACCGTTCCAGGAAGGGAGCTGCGATGCCTGTCATTCCGTCCCAGATTCGGCCGGTAAAGTCACCTTCGCGGAGGGAGTGACCGCCGGAAATCTTTGCGCCAATTGTCACGCCGACCAGGCCGCCGGCCCTACCAAGAAATTTCCCCACAAGGGTGTTGAAGCCGACAATTGCGCCAATTGTCACTCGGGCCATTCGTCTCCGTACGGCATGCTTCTCAAACGGGAAGAGAAGAAGGTCTGCGGTGACTGCCATGCCGACATCGCCACCGATACGACCAAGAGCCTTCATATGCCCGCCGCAACCGGTCTCTGCGGAACCTGCCACGAGGTCCACGGCTCCGATAACGCAGCCCTGGTCAAAAAGACCGATGCCTCGCTTTGCCTCGACTGCCACACGACTTTCGCAACGGAACGGGATTCATCGAAAACCATTCATGCCGGCGCCGCGGACTGTTTAACCTGCCACAATCCGCATGAGGCCAAAACCAAACAACTTCTCAGGAAAGACACTAAGGAGCTCTGCGGGAGCTGCCATGCCATTCCGCAAGAGGCTCTAGACGCCAATTCGACCCACTCCCCCTATATGGAGCGGGACTGCGCCGTCTGTCATCTCCCTCACTATTCGAAAACAGAACACCTGGTGCGGGACGACGGCAACAAGCTTTGTTTGGACTGCCATCCTCAGACAGCCCTCCAGATCAAAATGCCGACCGCGCACAGCCCGGCGGTCGAAGATTGCAAGAATTGTCACTCCCCTCATTTCTCGGCCAATGAAAATCTCTTGAAAGCGCCGGAAAAAGAGCTTTGTGTCACCTGTCATGATTCTTCCAGTCTCAAGACCGACAAAGCGTTCGTGCACACGCCGGTCGGTTCGGGTGACTGCACTGGATGCCACAATCCCCATGGCTCGGTCGAGCCGAAATTGCTGACGGGGCGCGCCGTGAAGTTGGTTGTCAATGGCGCGAAAGTAATGCAGCCCCCGACTCTCACCGGCAAGTATGCCGATTTGTGCTACACCTGCCACGAGTCTCTGCAGGAGAAGTTCCGCGAAGGCGTGCAGCACGCGCCGGTCGCCGAGGGGAAGTGCGATGCCTGTCACGATGCGCACGGCTCGGATTTTGTCGCCCATATTAAAGACCAGCCGGCCAAATTGTGCGCTACGTGTCACGCGTTGGATCAGGCCCTCATGGCCAAGCATGACAACTACGACTTGACCAACGCCAATTGCATCGACTGTCATAACCCGCATGTCTCCAAAAAGCCGCACTTGCTCAGGGAGAACAGCCATCCCCCGTTCGAAGAGAAGTCGTGCGATAACTGCCACACCAAGGGGCCGGACGGAAAGTTACAACTGGCCGCGGCGATCAATGAGCTGTGCGCCAACTGCCACGATGTCGTGGCCAAGGATATGGCGCTTCCGGTCAAGCATGCACCGTTCGAAGGCGGCGACTGCATCAGTTGTCACAACGTGCATGCCTCGGATTATAAGCATCTTTTGAAGGCAGACGGGAACGGGCTCTGCCTGAGCTGTCACTCGGACATCAAGGCGCTCAAGGACCAAAAAGTCCAGCACCAGCCGTTTGCGACCGGCAATTGCCTGGACTGCCATAAGCCGCACGCCTCGGAGTATCCTCACCTGACCACCAAACCGGCCAAGACCTTCTGCCTGAGTTGTCACAGCGCACTGAAAGATCAGTTGGGCAAGGGGATGGTCCACTCCCCGGTTCAAACCGGTGAATGCACTGCCTGCCATCTTCCCCACGCCGGACCTAATCCGTCACTACTGGTCACGACTAAAGACCAACTCTGTGGAAAATGCCATGATTTGAAATCTCCCAAGATGACAGCGGATCATCACGGGTTCGACATCGCGAAAGCAGACTGTCAGAACTGTCATGCGCCGCATGTCGGCCAGAAGGGAATCAAGGGGCTGCTCCTGCCGAATACCCATCCGCCGTTTGAATCGCATGATTGCAGCCAATGCCACGAATCTACCGGAGACCACAAGCTGCTCGCCCCAGAGCCCGACCTCTGTCTCAATTGCCACCAGGATTTCGCTCCTTTGATGAGCAAAGCGGTTGTGCATGGCGCTCTCAAGGAGGGTTGCACAAAATGCCACGGCCCTCATGTCGGCTATGGCAAGAATCTGCAAATCAAGGACGGGGTGTCTGTCTGCCTGACCTGCCACAACGGCAAAGGATTCACCGGCAGCCTCAAGCACAAGCCGACGTTTGAAAACTGTGAGAATTGCCATCAACCGCATTCAGCCGACTACAAGTACCTCCTGGACACTCAGGACATTAATAGCCTGTGCGGCAAGTGTCACCCTGATGCCCAGAAATCACATATGCATCCGATCGGAAATGGTAAAGTTGATCCGAGAACCGGCGGACCATTGACCTGCGTGAGCTGTCACTCCCCGCACTCGTCAGATAACACCTCGCTGCTGTTGGCCGACAAGAACCGCAAGTTGTGCGTGCTGTGCCACAGCATCGACCACTGAGATACGAATGACACGAATTTTCTCTCACCTTCGCGAACTGCTGACCCTCGGCGTATTCTTTTCATTCGCAGGTGCCCTTTTGACGCATCCGGCCTCGGCCCAGACGGTTGAGAGCGTAATTGGTGTCGCGGGCAATCAAGCAGTTTTGAAGCAGCCGGTTCAAGTTGTCTGCTCTCCCTCGGGCGCATTGCTGGCCGTGGCGGACCAGCAGGCTAATCGGATCTTTGTTTTTGACAGTCGCGGAGAACTTCAGTGGAGTTCGAGCGAGTCAGTTACCCTGGATCAGCCCGCAGGAGTCTGTTTTGCAAGCGAGGAGACCGTCTTCTTCACGCTTAAAGACGAATTGACATTGCTAGGGTCTCTCAAAAAGCTACCCCGGAAAAACTTGACACGGTGGCGGACTTGTCCGGCGCAGCCGGGAAGCTCAAAAGTATCGACCGGATTCTGCCGGTCGCCGACGGCTATCTGGTGCTTGATAAAACCCGGGGTGTGATCGCACGATTCGATAAGGCCTGGAAGTTTGACCGCGTCTTAATCGAGCAAGGACAGGGAAAGGGGCGAATCCGGGCCCCAACCGATTTTGCGCTCGATCTCCCCGGCAATATTATCATCTCAGATGCCGCCAACTACGCTCTTCAGTCCTTTTCTGCGGATGGCCAACTACTCTTCTGCGGCGGCTGGAATGCCCCAACCCGTCAACAAGTTTGGGAAGCCTCAGCTGTCTTCGTGTCTCTCCAGGAAGTAATCTGGGTGGCCGATGCCGGCTCGCGCCAATGGCGTCTTTTTGACAAGACCGGAAGCGAGATACAGCAGATTCTGTTTCCGAATGAACTGATCCGCCCGCGCTCGGTCGCGGTCACAACGGACAATCGAATCGTCGTCGCTGATGAGAGCGGTTCACTCGTCATAATGAGATTGCCATGAGAGACGGCCGGATGCGCTATTCCATAGTCATAGCTATTTTCTCGATGATCCTGGCGCCCATCACCCGAGCCGGTAACTGGCATTCGGCCGGGTCCTTGCGGTGCGCCGACTGCCATCTCCAGCATTCCAGCGACATGAACGGCGGAACCCCCTACGAATACCTGCTTGTCAAGAATTCCATTAATGAACTCTGTCTCTCCTGTCACGATGGCTCCGATCCCACGGCACCAGATGTGCAGGCGCCGGTGACGATGTACTCAGGGACCGTGTCGCAGGGGAGCGCGGCCGGTTACTTTTCAAACATCGCCATGAGCAACCCGAACGGCCATGATCTGGGGCTGATCGAACCGACGCCGCTCGAGACCTCGGGTCAGCCGCGCGAACTCACCTGTGCCAGTTGTCATGCCGTTCATGGCAATGCCAACTATCGAAATCTGCTCGAAGATCCGGCCGGTGTAGGAGCCTCTCTCCGCGTCGAGGTCGGGACTGATGTTTTTGTCAAATTGCAGCCGGACGACCCGCCGACAGTCGGAGGCTCGGCAGCCGCCTACGAGCAGGGGAATTCGGCCTACAAGTCAGGGATGACCCAATGGTGCAGTTCCTGTCACGATCGCCTTGCCACCAACGCTCAGTCATCATCGCCGGCCCATTTCGACGGGCACCCCTCCGATGTCGCGCTGAATCAGTTCGGCCAGGAAGCGCACACCGATCCACAGCATTGGGTGACCGGGCTCGGCGAAGGATTTCCTGATGCTGGAATCTCCGGCATGCCAAGAGTGCCGTTCCTGTCCCCGCAGGCCTCGAGTTTCTCGCCGGCAACGACCCCGATGGAGTCAAATGAAGTCTCGTGCATGAGTTGCCATAAGGCTCATGGCTCAGGGAACCAGAAGGGGATGCTGTGGCCGTATCTCGAAGGGGGCGCCTCCCAGGTGTCGGGATGTCAACAATGCCACAACAAGTGAACATTTGATAGAAGACCGATGAAGACTTTGAAAGTTCAGCCGCGAACCCTGTTCCTCTTCGCTGCATTTCTTGGCTGCGGCCTTCTGGCTACAGGCATTGTCGCCGATGGCGGGAAGTTTCGTCTGTCGCCCCATGGCTCTCCGATCACCGGGGTCTATCGTGTCACCAACTTCCCTCGCGGCAGTTGTGCGCAGTGCCATTCATCGCACGAGGACGGCACAAGCACCCCGTATGGCCTGTTTCGTGAAAATTCAAATGATCTCTGCACCAGTGCCTCGGCGGGTGGATGTCACGCCGATGTGCCGGCCGGAGCTTCCGCCGGATATCCCGCTCAGGAGAGCGATCGCATGCCGTTAGGCTCGGTCGACCCAGGCTATTTCCAGTACAACAGCGGTGGAACGCGCATCCCGGGAATCAGCAACTTGGTGAGGTGGCCGGGACGCAACATCTGGCTCAACACCCAATTCTCACCGCACAACTCCAGCCCGAATATGCCTCTGCGGGACGCCTACGGCAACGGAGCTTGCCAGAACTGTCATGATGTCCACGGCGGCGTCTCTACTATCGACATGCTCGACAGTACCTATTCCGGAATAATGAACTCCCAGCTTGGCTCTTCGGCCGATAACTTCCGTCTGTGTCTCGGCTGTCACTCAATAAATGGTCCGGTAGGAATGCCGGATTCATCAAAACATATTGCCGAGTACTACGACCGCTCAATCAATTCCGGTTCACCAGCCGGGCATGGTGTCAACGCCGGGAGCGGCTATGTTCCGAGCGGGGCGCGCCTTCCCTGTTATGACTGCCATAATCCGCATGGATCGCAGGGACACGGCGGCGCCGGTCCCAACGAATACCTTTTGAGCGATCAACGCGATGGCTGGTACGGCTTAACCAGTATTAAGACTGATAGCGTTCAGGTCCGACGCTTCTGCTTTGGCTGCCACAAGTCCTCAGACGGACTGTACGGTGGAACTGTGGAAGGATTGATCCTTGGTCCGCTTCCCAACGATGTCGGCGCTCATTCATCGACGGCCACCACGCACTGTTACGACTGTCACGGCCGAGACTATAGTTCCGGGACCAGCCATAACGTGCATAATCCGGCGGCGGGGAACTGATGAGAAAGCGAAGGCTGGTCCTGGCGCCGTTAGTGTCTTCACTGCTCGTTCACGCCTCCGCACAAGCCGGGCGGCTTTTTGGGACGGCCAACCTGTCGCTTCAAAGCACCGATCAGATAAACGGCGTATTGCGTTCGGATTCCAGCGTGGACCAGCACAGCTGGAGCAGTACTTCGCAGCAGACGATCTTGATCAACTACGAAGACATCTTGTTCTACAAGAACAGTCTGAGACTCGGCGCCAACATCTACCGCCAAAAATTGAGCAACTCGGTTGAGCAGGTCAGGCCGATTTACTCGCTCGATCTGCGCAGCGCCGGCTATTTCTTGTCCACCAGCTACTCCCCGTATCATCTGCCTGAAGGTCCGGATTCTCTGGGACTCGAACACACCAATGTCTACTATCGGGACTGGCGCAATACCGTGTCGGTTAATGTCCCGCGCTATCCTTCGGCCTCGTTTATCTACAACGAGTCAAAAGTATTTGACCGGCAGACGCCCCGCCGATACGATGCCAAAGCTACCACCACCGTTTTCGAATCGGACTACACGCTTGGCCCCGCCTCAGTTCGCGGGAACTACAACCAACTCGTGCAGCAGGATTTCACTTTTCCCGGAACGCTCTTCAAGAACCGGGCCTACACCGGAGCGCTCGGCTTCAATCAGAATTTCAGGAGCCTCGGTTATCTCACGGCCACCTATTCGTACTACAATTCACGCACTACCAATTCAGCCCTTGCGAATGTCGATCCGGTGTTCGTGCGCACTCACTCCGTGAATCTCCTGTACAGTAGCCATCAATTCTCGGGATTCAGTCTTGACTTCAAGTTACTCCGGTCGGTTTTCCGACAACCAGCTGGCCACCGGTCCGGTTCGTCCCAGAGACGAAACCGCTTCGGGACAACTTTCCTATGCGCCACTCAGATTCCTGGAATTCGATCTGCTCAAGGCGTATCAGACCAGCAACGAGTCTGGGATAGATCAGATCACCGAGTACACTACCCTCTCATCGACTATCACCCGATTTCTTCGCCAGGGCGTAGACACCCGACTGACCGCCAACCGCACGTGGTTCCAGAGATCGGCGCAGGTCACACCCGACAATCCGAGCGGCGCCTACAGCCTGGATACGTATTACGGCTCACTGTCCTTGGCGCCGGTGGGTTACATCAAGACCCTTGCCGATATGTCCATCAGCCACAATAGCCGCCCCATAGATTCCACCCAGCGCTTTCAAATCTCCCGTTCCATCAATGCCCAGTTGTTCTTTTCGCGTCGGCTGGAAGGGCGGCTCACCGCGCTCTGGCTCGACCAGGCCTCCTACCTTCGCCTCGACAACAGCTTTTCTGTTTCGTACAATGCCGGACTTACCTACTACCCGAAAGGGAATATGAACGTCAACCTGTCTTATCTTCGAACGCTCAACCGTGTTGGGGCTACGACGAAGACGGGAGTTCTTTCCGGATTTGCCAGTTACTCCTTCCGCCGGGCCTTTATAGTTTATCTGAGTGCCAATCGACAGGTTCTCGAAACCACCGAGACGCTGTTTCCTCAAAACAACATCGATCTTGAGCCCTATAGCCTGAACGCCTCGCTTCAGGTCTTCCTCTCCTCGAAAACCACGGTAACGGTCGGCTACCTGTACAGCAAAACACCCACCTCACAGACAGCCCGCGCCATCGGGAGACAATACACCACCAACGTGAATATTCAATTCTGACACCGAGATATACCCTATGAAAGCACTGCGAATCATCGCCGCCATTCTCCCTCTGCTGGTAACGCTCTCCTGCGGCACGAGTCGGCGCACCTACGTCAACCCGGAGGCGGACTTTGGCTTCTACACCAAAGTCGCGGTACTCCCCTTCTCCAACCTGAGCGCCGACCGCAATGCGGCGGACAAAGTCACTTCGGCCTTTGTCACCGAACTTCTGATCGGAGGGAGAGTCCAGGTGGCCGGTATGGGGGATGTCCTGACCGCCTACAAGACGATCGTCAAGGACGAGCGGACCAACCTCCCGGAGCAGCTCAAAGCCGAGGAAGCGAAAGCCATCGGAACGACTGCCGAGGTACAGGGGCTTTTTGTCGGATCGGTCAAAGAGTACAGCATGGTTCGGTCCGGACAGGAGGACTTCCCCCTCGTTTCCATCATCGTTCGGTTTATCGACTGCCAGAGCGGCAAAGTAGTCTGGAGTCATGAGATTACCCAGAAAGGCGGGCCAAAATTCCCGATCATCTCAATCGGCGAGACTCACACGCTCGGTGATCTGACGGCTAAAGTCTGCCGGGAAACCGTCCAGTCATTCGGAAAGTCCCTTAAGTGAGGCGGAGAATATGAAACGGATTGCCCTCTTGGTCTCTCTTTTCGCTATCGCCGCTCTCGCAGGAAGCTGCGCCTCGAATCTGGTCTCCCGAAAATGGCCCAACGCCAGTCTCTCCGGGCATCCCAAAATGGCGATCTTTCCGTTTGATAATCTGAGCAGCCAGGAACAGGTAGGAGGCAAGGTTACCGAATACTTCCAGGCTTTGATGATCGCGGAAAATCGATTCGAGCTGGTTCCATCGGGAACCGTCTATGATTGCCTGCGGCGTCACCGCATTCGTTCATCGTCGCTTTTGACTTCCGCCCAGCTTGACACGGTCGCGGCCGAACTCAAGATCCAGTATTATGTTTCGGGCACAGTCCTCGAATATCGCGAAATGGACAACACCTATCTCGGAAAACTCCCTCAAGTGTCTTTTAACACTCGCCTGGTTGACTGCACTACCAAGAATACCGTGTGGAGCGGAGTTTCCAATGGCAGCGGTGACAAGAGTGAAGTCGTGTTTGGCCTGGGTGCTGTTCGATCCGCAGATGACCTCGCACGGCGGATGGCCGGCTCGGCCGTTTCTGCCATCGAAGGACTGTTTCAAAAATGAGACGCCTGACCGCTTGGGCCATGGCGCTGGCGGTTACTCTCCCGACGTTCGCCTTGGGCGTCAGTGAGCGGAGCAACTTGCCGACACGAATTCTGGTCACGAGCGTTACCTATGATGATGGGGCCGGGAATAATCTCCAGGGTCCCTCCGGAATCTGTTTCGATCGCTGTGCCAACGAAGTCGTGGTGGCGGCGACCGGGAACTCGCGCATTTCCATTTATGATCAAGATCTAATTCCCCGATACTCCTTTCTTCATTTTGTGACCGACACCGCCAGCGGGAAATCGGTGGCCGGCTCCCCCCGAAGTGTCGCCGTCCTCAGCACTGGTGACATGCTGGTCGTGGATAATCTCGCCAAATATGTGGACGTCCTGGATTACCGCGGCTCGTCGGTCACTCGTCTTTACCCGGCCGATCTCCTGGGCAGCAAAACTTTGCGGCTCCGGGCCACGGCCGTATACGTGGACGATTCCGACAATGTCTATCTGGCGGTTACCGGGGATCTGGAAACCGTGCTCGTGCTTAACTCAAATTTCGAGCTCAAACGGCAGATCGGTCAGAAGGGGACTGACCTTGAAAATTTTTCCACTATCCTTGCCGTCTACGTAACTGACGGCCGATTATACGTCACTGACCTGTACGCCTTTCCCGCCGTGAAGGTATTCGATACCTCCGGGCAGTACCTGTTCGGGTTTGCCGGTCACGCCCAGGAAAACCCTGATTTGTCGATGCCGGCTGGGATCGGTGTTGTGCGCGACACTCTCGGAGAATCGATTATTCTGGTCCCTGATGCCCTGAGACACGCCATCAAAGCGTACTCCGCAAATGGAGAAATTGAATCCATTATAGGGGGGTATGGAGTGAAGATCGGAGAATGGCAGTACCCGTCGGGGGTAGCAATAGGCACAAATAATGTCTTCTTTATTCTGGAAAAAGGGGGGGGCCGAATCCAACGAGTCGAAATCCGACCTCCTCACTGAAATTTAACCTACTGTCGCGTATTGATTTAGTACTAGACAAAAATAGATAGAATAATCTTAAATATCTGTTGACATTTTTTGTCTTGTTGCTATCTTTTTCACAAGTCGGTGGGTTCCTGATTTCCGCGCAATTTCTGTCAGTTTCGCCACCAAAGACGGTCGAATGAGAGATGTGAATGCAAGTTTGTGAACTATATCACAAGAACCCTTTAAAGGTCAGACTCCTCTTTGATCTCGCCTTTCTCTCGCTCGCCTACCCTCACGACCTGGAAAACTTCAAGAATACATCAAATAGCCTGTGTGGATTACTTGATGAGACTCTCCCGAGTCACAGAAAGGGGGTCGGCCGGCACTAATCTGTGATTACATCTCGGAATACGAATTTGTAACTGAAACAACATCTTAGAGGTAACAAAACAAGGTAACGCTTATGAAAAAGCTGATCACACTCGGAATCGCCGCTCTCGCGCTGCTCGCGGTTACGGCCTTCGCCGGTGACTATCACACGGGCGCCACCCTGAACTGCTCTGAGTGCCATAACATGCACTACAGCCAGGGTCATGGGTACAACCCGGATGGTACGGGCAACTACACGGGCCTGAGCACCGGCCCCCACGAGTTCCTGCTTCGGGCCGACGTCAACACGCTGTGCCTGAACTGCCATGACAACCAGACTTTCGCTCCGGATGTCCTGGCCACCAACGGCGGGACTCCGATGGCCAATGGTCGTCTGGCGGGCGCTCTCAACAGCCCGGCCACCGCGGTCCAGGGTTATTTCGCGGCTGATGGCCACACCTTGGGATCGACCGATGTCGCTCCGGGCGGCACTTTCCGCGATTCGACCGGTCTCGAATGCACCGACTGTCACTCGCCGCACGGCCGCACGGCCGGCACGCCGAAGCAGAACATTTATCGCAACCTGAACCTGTTCGTCAACGGCACCCCGGCTACCGCTTTCATGACCTATGCCGTGGGAACCAACGACCTGACGAAGGACGTGTTTGAGCGTTCTGCCTCCATGGGCGGAAACCACTACGATCTGTCCAACGTGGATTATAACGAGCCTGATCCGACCCAGTCCGGATACGGCAAGTTCTGCGGCCAGTGCCACACGAACTTCCACGGTACCTCCACAGCCGCCAACATGAACGATGGAACCACGTTTGTGCGTCACCCCACCGCGGGCGTGAATATTGCCGACGTCTCCACCTACGCGGCCGCTCCGTATCGTGTTAAGACCATGAGCCAGTCCGGCAGCTGGGGTACCCAGGGGACGCCGCTTGGTTCAATCACTACTACTGACAACAGCCCGAGCTGCATGAGCTGCCACAAGTCGCACGGTTCCATCAATCCGTTTGGGTTGGTGTATCCCGATTACGTAGCCGGCTCAACCGCCTATTCCGGCTCTCAGCCGATTGGCGAAAATGGCTCGGTGGGCGGGACTTATAAGGGCCTGTGCAAACAGTGCCATCGCATCGGATAATCCGATTGCAGCCTTAATTTGACCGTTAAATGGTCAGCAAGAGGAGAGTGCATGCACTCTCCTCTCTTTTTTTGTCTGGACGCTTAGACGGCGACTCAGGATTTTGCGGGTGGAGTGTGGGTGGTCAAGTCGCTTCGCTTGACGTGGATCTTGCTGAAGCTGTCTTCCGAGACAACGTAATACCAGTCGGAAAAACGGGTGTTGAGCTCATTTGCCTTCTCTTTGGCAGCGCCTGTCTGCCGTTGCCACCGATCGTGCTCGATCCCCACTTTCTTATTGGCCTTTTCCGCTTCGGTCATCAAGCTGTCCGGCTTTGTCCGCCAATCTTCACCGGTCGGACGGGGCGGCTCTTTGGCGAAGGACTGATCGTAACTGGCCGTGACAAACAAGTAACGGTTGGCCGAGCCGCCGCTCGACGGCGCCGCCGCCGAATCATCCGATCCGGCCGTCAAGCTGGTTCCGGTTCCGTACATGATCTCGCCAAACCGCAGCATGTAGAAGACGCCATCATTCAAATAGATCGCCATCTCACCATCGTTGGACAGCAGCTGACCCGAGCGAGAGATATAGAATCCCTTGGTTTGAAGGGACATAACTTCCGCCTGAGTCAATTGGGCCTGGGTGTTCCCTTGCAGAACCTGCACGAGGGCCGGCGGTTTCGGCCGCACCCCGACAATCTGTAACCCTAGCGCTGCCAGGAGAGCCTGCATCTTGGATGAATCGACCGCCTGGCCCGAGTTAGGTTTAGTGGTTAGCCACTTGCCGGCTTTGTTCTCGATGCTGAAATTGTCGCGCTGTTCCACCGCGCCGGTACGAGGATTGACCGAGTAATCGTTCCACGCAATCTTGCTGACATCGGACTTGGCGATTTCCAGCAAATCACGATTGATCCAATCTTCAAACCGAGGCGAAAGATCCACGTCAATCTTGGCGGCATAGACGCGAGTCTCGTCCGGGACGCGGACAAATCGAAAACCGCTTTTCCCTTGTACAGGGTTGCCGACGATGAAATCGGCCAGCAGCTTGTCGCCGGCCCCTCGAAGTGTCACTCGTGTACCTCGTCCGGCCAATCCGGTGACCTTGTCATCAAGGGGATCGACCACCCCAAACTGGGGATAGTCCGCGACATTCTGGGATCTGAACTCATCGCGCTTGATATCTATGACACCGGCTGCGGTCTTGGCGAGACGATCCTTGGCATCGGCGGGATAGTCGTGGTGCGACGGAATGACCCAGCGATCGTTTTTAAATTCCACCTTGAAGGGCGTCGCCGAGCCGGTCGATTGGTCGTAGCTCACTACCTGGAGCGAAATTGCGGCGTTGGGATCAGTGAAATCGGGGAAGAAGGGCTTCCCCTGGTCGTTAAACGAAGTCGAACTGATCTGGCGCGGTGAGACCAGCCAGGCCAGGCCGACCAGAGCCAGAGCCACGATGAGATAGGCTCCCGTCTTTTTGGATTCAGTTAAGGGTTTCAACTTCTCAACCTCCGTGCCGCTATCGCCCCCTCGCGCTCGCGCTTCCGGCGGCGAATGAATATCAGAACACCAAACGCAAAAACCGGGACCGGCGGCAGCATCACCGCCAGGGTGCGGATGCGCGACTGAATGGTTTGCACCGATGACTCCATATTTTCCTGGCTCTGCTGGACCGCCGCCTGTTTGGCATCTTCAATGTTGGCCTTGGCTACTTCAAAGCGCCGGTTCTCAACTTCCTGGAGATTCTGAGCCATCACTTGTTTGGCCTGCGCATCCAGATCGGTTCGGTTGCGTACTTCCGCCACTTTCTGGTCCAGGCGTCCCTGCGCCTCCTGAAGGGCCTTCTGGGCCTGGGCGTCAGCCAGCTTCTCCCCTTCCATGCGCTTCTCCACGAACTCCCGGGTCTGGCGCTCTACTGATTCCAGCGTACGATACTTGACCCGCTTCTTGCGAAGTTCGACAAAGGAATGATCTCCGGCGAGGACATCGATGGCGTTCAGGAAAAACGTGATATTGTCAAAATTTAAATTTTCTATCCCCTGCGCCCTGATCTGGAAGAACTGCTCCGAGATGAAATCGACATCGGCCACCACAATGACGTTCACTTTCTCGGCCGCTGCTCGGATCGATTCCGGTCGGGGCATCTCCCTTTACTTGGGCGGCGAGAATGTAGGACTCTTCCGATGGGACCCGGCGGGGATTGCGGTTTATGGTTGCTCCGAAAAATCCACGCTGGATGAGCTGGTCCCATGGGAGCATTCCGGACACATGGCTGGTGCGGATCAAGGGTTGCAGCTCGAATTTGGAATCGACCGCCTTGTAGACATATCCCGGATACAGCAGCACCATTTCCTGCAGGCCGCGCGTGATTTCGTTGTCCTGGCTGAAAGCCTCGGCGTTGTTGGCGTTCTGGGCGGCAAAGATGATTTCCGGGGGAGTCTGCAAAATCTCACGATGTGGATTGTAGGTATCCCACACCACCTGGGAGGGATTCCAATTGATGCCGATCTCGCGGAAAAACGCCGCGACATCCCCCTTCTGTTTCTGCGGTTGCTGCTGTTGCTGCATGAACGGGTTGGTCTGGGCTCCGGCCGGAAGGACCGGCGACCAGCTGATATTTACCACCGGCAGCGGATCATCGAGCAGCATGGTCGGATGCCCGTCCAGAACATACGCTTTGAGATTGTCCAATTGCGGCTGGGTCAGAGTCGACGGCATGACCGCGAGCAGGGCATCGACCGAGTCCTTGATCGGCGAATCCGGTGAAACCCTGACCACATCATACTGCTTGCGAAGTTCCTGGACCACCGACCACGGCGGGGTCTGGCTCATGTTCTGAAAGTCAAAGCCGCCAAACAAATTTACGTCGGTGGTGAGCACCCCGACCCGTTTGCGCTGCGCGTTGGCGACTACTCGGACGCTCCTCGCCAGTTCGTATTCGACCGGCAAGCCCCGGTCAAAGAACGGGATTACCTCCTGTCGTGGCCCGCTGGCGAAGGCCACCCCCATATAGACCTGGAAGCTGCCATTTCGGGCGGACTCCTGCGCGACAATTTCGCGCGGAACAATTCCGTACTTTTCGCGGGCGGCTTTGGCCTCATCGCTGAACGGCTGGACATCATGAATCTGAACTTTGATCCGACTCCCGCCGATAGCGGCAATTTCGCGCAGGGTAGAGAGTACGCTCTCGCGGGTCTCCACGTAGGCCCGAGGGACTTCGGAGCTGACGTAGGCGTTAACTAGCACCGGCCGCTCCGAAGGGAGTTCGTTGATTATCCGGCGAGTTTCATCGGACAAACTATGGATATGCTCGGCTGTCGTGTCCAGGCGGATCGCCGGACGCGCCAGGACGACATTGAACGCCGCTACTGCGATCACCACCGCCACCACGCGAATAAGCTGGTGCAGGGCAAACCGCTGTCCTTCGACCATCTGCGGCCAGTGCCGCCGGCTGAGCAAAAGGACATTTATGTAGAGTGAAGTCGCGGCGATCGAAGTAAAGTACGCCAGCCCGGACACACTGATCACGCCGCGCGCAAAATCCAGAAAATGATCGGCGATTCCGGCCGGACTCAAGACCGACCGTATGAAATCGCTGAACCCCAGCAAGGGGGAACTGATCAGCACGAAAACCGAGCAGAACAGGGCCCCGAGGACAAACCCGATGGTAACGTTGCTCACCAGCAGAGAGGCCACCATTCCGACCCCGATCAGAGCCGCTCCGGCAAGCCAATAACCAAGATAATTGCCGAACATCAGCCCAAGATCGGGCCGCCCCAGCCAGAGCAGAACGAGAACATGGCTGAGCGACAGAAGAAGCGAAATGGAGTAGATTCCGAGCACGCCCAGGTATTTGCCCAGAGTGATCTCAAAGTCCGATGCCGGTATCGTGAGAAGCAGTTCATCGGTCCCTTTACGCCGTTCATCAGACCAAACGTTCATGGTCAGGGCCGGGATAAAAAACAACAGGATCAGCGGAAAGAGGTCATTGAGCTGGTCGAGGTTCGCCAGGTTGTTGGCGAAGAACTCTTCCTGCCAGAAAGCCGCCGCCGCACTCAATAAGATGAACAAGGTGATAAAAACATAGCCGGTTGGACTGGCGAAGTAGCCCCGGAAATCGCGTTTGGCGATCACCGAGACAACATGTGTATCAAGCTTCATGTTTCCCCTCCTTACCGGATGGCGCACTATCCGTGGCCTCCGATTCCTTTCGTGAGGCGATAGAACGTCTCATCCATGGACAGATTCTTGCACATCTCCTCCGGTGTACCGTCGAAGACCAGCCGCCCGTCATGAATGAACAGAACCCGGGCCGCGATCGCCTGGACTTCCTGTAAGATGTGAGTTGAGAGGAGAATTGTCTTGGTCAGGCTTAGATCGACTATGTTGGCGCGAAAATCCCTGATCTGATTCGGGTCAAGCCCGGCGGTCGGCTCATCCATGATGAGTACCTCGGGGTCATGTAACAGGGCCTGGGCCACTCCCACGCGCTGGCGGTAACCGCGCGACAATTTTCCGATCGGTTTTTCCAAAACCTCGGCCAGCGCGCACTGATCGACAACCGCGTCAATTCGTTGCTTGAGCTGGGAACCGGGCATCCCGCGCACCTCTCCAAAAAACATCAAGAGCTCCAAAGGGGTCATATTGTCGTACAGCGGGCCGTTTTCCGGAAGGTATCCAAGGTGTCTCGCCCCTTCCAGACGCTCGGACCCCATATTGAATCCGGCGATCTTTGCTTCTCCCTCGCTCGGGGCGAGGAACCCGGTCAGGATTTTCATCGTAGTTGTCTTTCCGGCTCCATTGGGACCCAGAAAGGCCACTACCTGTCCGCGCGGAATCTTGAACGTGATGTCCTGGACCGCGACAAAGTCGCCGTAGTACTTGCTGATTCCGTGCGCCTCGACCAGCGTTTGATGATCGTTCACCATGTCACATTGCCTTCAATCTGTTCCAGTATAGATTCATTACCTCTTCCCTCTTCCGCCTGAACGGCGGCGGCGACAAGTATACGCGAGGCATTCACCTCTGTCAATACGGTGCGAGCCGTCCGGGTTCGCCGGGATAACAAGTTATTTATATGTAGTTAGGAGGCAAGGGTTCCGACTCCGATCACGAGTCGGTGCAGAAAAAAACCGGGGCGAACAAATCGCCCCGGTCCACCCTACAAAGAGGTCCCCGAAGATATTTTTAGTGCTATTACTACTTTTCCGCCGGCTCCTTGGTCTTGGCTTCGGCTTCCTTGCGCTGCTTTTCCTCCGATGCGATTCGCTCGTACCACAAAGGATGATGGTGCTGACACGAGTCCACCGTCATTTTGCCGGTGATCCAGGTAAGCGACATGGGATACTGATCCGGGTGGAAAATGACAAAGAAGAAGTGGAACACGGCAATCGCTAAAGTCGCCAGCCAGGCTTCATACAAGTGCACGGTCTCGGCAATCTTTACAGTCCAGGCCGGCAGAAATGAGGTAAAGAACGTCGGAAACCAGAGTACAAACCCCGTGAGGGCCATGATGAAAGTGCCCCAAACCAGCGCCCAATACTCGGCTTTCTCGGTGTAATCGTACCGATCAAACTTGGGACTCTCTTTGGATCGACCGAGGAAGAACCGGATATTCTTCTGGAAATTGGTCAGGTCATCTTTGGCCGGAAGGAGCGCTTTGAACTCCTCTTTGCCGCGACGAGTCGCCAGCAGGAACAGAGCATGGTGAATGGAGATATAAATAAGCAGGATGGCGGCGATTCGGTGGATCACACCGCGCACGTCTTCAAAAATCCCCACAAAATTCAGCACTTTCACCCACCACTCGTTCGGATAGCGCAAGGCAAAGCCGGTTACGACCAAAGTCATAAAGGCTCCGGTGACCACCAGGTGCTGGAACACCATACTGCCGCTGAATCGCTCAACGGTCGGCTGCGCCTTATTCTGACGATGTTTCTCGATAATGTACCGCGAGACGATGATCGTGTTATGGGCCAGCATGCCGCCGATGATCAGGACAATCGCCACGATATAGATTACCCGCACGGTTGTGTCGAGCTTGTTGAACTCCGCCTGAGCGGTCGCGTGAGTGTAGCTGGTCGCGAACGCGAGGGTAGCTCGCGGGTGACATTTCTGGCAGGTCGCGGTCAGGTTGTCCTTGTTGATCGATGAGGCCGGGTTGGACGCCGGCAGGATTTCATGCGCCTGGTGACAGGAGGCACAGTTGGCCGCCTTAACTGAGCCCCCTTTGACGGCGAGGCCGTGGTAGGAATCCTGATACGACGAGAACTGCCCTTTCGCCAGACCATATTTCTCCGTGATGCGAGGGTCGTTGTGACATTTTGAGCACACATAGTCAGCGATATTGGCATTGTTGACGGGCGAGTGCGGGTCGTTGATTTCGAGAATCTCGTGCTCGCCGTGGCAGTCGGTGCAATTCGGGGCATCCAGGATTCCGGCGGCCAGCGCCTTGCCGTGAATTCCCCGGCTATATTGTATGTAGATATCATTGTGGCATTTGGCGCAGGTGGTCGGAATGTTCATCTTGTTGACCAGCGACTTGGGGTCGGAGGCCTTGCGAAGGTCGTGCATTCCGTGACAATCATTGCAGCTGGCGGCCGAACCTATCCCTTTGGCCAGCCCCTGGGCGTGGATCCCCCGCATGTAGCGATCGTATGAATCGGCAATCCGAATATCCGGATCGGTTTTTATGGCCAGCCGGGAATGGCAGTTTGAGCAGGTCTTGGGAAGATTCATCGGCGACACCGACGAGAGCGGATTGCTGTCCGGCAGGATGTGGTGGTTGCCGTGGCATGAGGCACAGGACGGTGCATTGGGATTGCTCGGCGCGGCTGTGCCGTGGGCAGAGTTTTTGAACACCGCCATGACATCGCTATGGCAGGTTCCACAGTCGACCGGGGCCACCTTTTCTTTGTGCGGATACTCTTTGGTGCCGGCGAGATCGGTATGACAGTCGACACACGCGGCCGTGCTGTGAATCGAGGAATCCACGGTTGCCTTGAGGACGGTCAGCGAGATTTCTTCACCCCGGGCGTTGGTCCCGGTCATCCCCGGCTCCCCATGGCAACCCAGGCAAGTTTCGTTTTTGTCGTCTTGAGCCGAGACGGCGGCAGCGCTCCATAAGAGCGCCAGCATGAGTCCGAGCCACAGTTTCTTATTCATTTCAGGTCATCCTGCGAAACAATAGACAGGCTTGAGGTCCGTTGCAAACTCTTCCATTTCGCCAGCTTCTCAAACCTGTCCTTTAGTGTACTGCGCCCGAACTTTCCGACACTGCCCTTCAAGCAATGCCCGGACAGGGCAACTTCCTTTGCTCGAAGTTTTGTGAAAATAGTAACAAAGACTCCTGTTTGTCAAGACCAAATAGACCTAAATGACTATCATATGGCCATTTTATCTTAAATATCGGCAATCGGAGTGATTTTGTTTGGTTTTTCCGGACGCGCCCAGTCGGTTGCGCAACATATTGTCACTGAATATGATACGTCGTGGTAGCGATTTCACTCGAACATCCCCTCTTTTGGAGCTGTTGAAATGCCCAGTACTTAGACTGGTCTGTCCCTGATGTAATATGCATAAGGGCCGATATGCCTAAATTGTAGATTATGGGTAATCCGTACGAATTCGTACGACTTGGGATGATAAGGCAATCCGGCCAACTGCCGGGCCAGGCGGGTGCTATTGTTGGGTAATTTGGGGGGTAGATTCGGCTAGTGCAGGGGAAGCTGGCTGATCTTTGCGATCGAGTTCTTCACGGCGCCGGATAAAAACGAGTATGGAGCCTAGGATTATAAGGAAGGCTCCGCCCCAAACCAGATTAATGAGCGGTTTGCGTGAGACATCCAAAACTAACCTCTCCCCTCCACCGGATTGGGTGAGACCAGGGATTGTCAGAACTACCTGTCCCTGGTCGGCGAGGATGCGCGACAGGTGGACAGCATAGCCCTTCCCGCCCGCTGCCAGGATTTCGGCCGGCAGGTCTTTAAGGACCGGCTGGCCATCTGCTCCAATGGTGTGTTCCGTGGCGGGCTCTATGCCAGAGGAGTCGGAACTGCTCACGACGGTGAGCTGCGCCGCGACTTTCATCGAGGAGGCTGCTGAATCCCCATGCTGCCCCATCGAGAAACCGTTGAAGGTAATTTTGAATTCGCCAAGCTGCTTGGTCTCCCCTTTGGCCAAAACCAGTCCATCACTTTCCTGCTCAGTCTTCTGGACCTCTTCTGGGGCCATGTAGAGGTCGGCTAGAAATGACCGCAAAATATATGGTTTGCGCATGGTTCCCTGCATCCGCTCCGAGTAGTACAACTGAGGGCGGGCCTCGCTGATTGCGCCATGATCATCGATACTCAGTTTGATTTCATTATTCGGATGCTGCATGTCAAAGAGCATCCCATCGTAGGTGATCTTAAGACCATAGGCCTCCCCGGATTCTCCCTTTCCCACAATGATCTTCTGGCTGTCGGGAAAGGCTGTCGTGGCGAGGATGCCTATGAGCAATAGTCCAAATCCAAAATGAGTGAGTGGGCCGCCGGCCAGTTTCCACCGATCGGGAAAGAAGCCGACAATGGAGATGGCGTTGGAGGTCGCAGCCATAGCCGCTGTCGCGAGAAAGAGCAGGAACAGATAGTCCCTCACTCCTGTAATCGCTGCAATCACGATGGTCAAGACAAAGACGGCAAGCGAAGGAATCAGCATGCGGCGAAGATCAACCCGGAGCAGATAAGCTCCGAGAGCTGTCGCAACAATTGCCAGGACCAGGCCGAACAGCAAGTCAGCCTTAAGAATGACCACAAACAGACCGATTCCGATCAGAATCCCCAGGCCTGAGATGATCAACAATTTTCGCTTAAATGCAGACGGCCTGAACTCGCCATACTGGGAGAATGGCGCCACTCCGACGATCAAGGAGAACAGGATTACCAGTGGCACCGCAAAATGATTATATGTGCTTACGTCCGCCGCTCTAGGCTCCAGTCCAAACAGCTTGGTCAACAGAGGAAGCGAGGTCCAGACGAGCACTACAACTCCGAAGATCGCCAACAGGGCCATCCCGGCATACAATACGAATTCGCGACCAAAGTAATTGTAATTCAGGGGTGTGGTCGGCACCGAACGATATCTGATCGCCAGCGGCAGCACCGAAAGAATGACGGTCGCGACCATAAACGCGATCAAGTAATTGTTGATGCCCAGATCAGTGAAGCTGTGGACGGAAAAATCGGCCAGTACTCCGCTTCGCGTGAGAAACGTTCCGTACACGACCAGGAGAAACAGGAAAGCGGCCAGAAACAAATTGGTCCTTCGGAGGGCGCCGGTGCGCCGCTCGATGATCAGACCGTGCAGCAGGGCCAGCGCAATCAGCCACGGCACAAACGAAGAATTTTCGACCGGATCCCAGGACCAAAACCCTCCCCAGCCCAGAGTTTTGTAGGCCCAAAAGCCCCCGAGAATATTCCCGGCGCCCAGAGTGAGAGCGGCAATCGCGACCCACGGAAACGCCCGCTTGAGCCAACTGGTATAGTCGTTCTTGAGCAGCGCGGCGATAGCCAATGAGAAGGGAATCGCAACAATGGCATACCCCATAAAAATCACCGGCGGGTGGACAATCATCCAGGGATCTCGAAGCAGCGGATTCAGCCCCTCGCCATCGGCCGGCACGACCGCTGACAGGGCGAACGGCGATAGCTTGAACAGAATAAGAAGGAAGAACAGGTTTACCACCGAGTACACGGCCATGGCGTGATTTCGGTATGGTCCCCCCTTCTTGAAGATGATGTACCCGGCGAGAGCATTGAAGAACAGCCAGAGGAGATAGGTACCCTCCTGTCCTCCCCAGAACGCCGAGAGGATATACAGGCTGGGTTGAGCTCGATTCGAGTACTCAACTACATATTTGACCGCGAAATTATGGGTGTAAAAGAGAACGTAGAGATACCCAACCGCGAGTGTGGTGAAGAGGGTAAAAAGGTGGTATGCCCTGAGACCGAGTTTCTCGTAGGCCGATTGCCCCCTGCTGACCAGAAAGTAGCTGACCCCGACAACAACATTGCAGGCCAGCGCGAAGATGATGAGAAGGTCGCCCGGAAGGTTGGGGGTCATTCTCAGGCGCCGGTGCTCGTCTTGGTGGCCTCTTCATGCTTCTTCATATCCTGGTATTCCCCGCCGTTTCCCTGATACTTGGACGGGCACTTGACCAGCATCTGTTCCGCCACGAACACGCCGTTGTCGGTCTTTCCTTTCAGCACCACCGAAGTCGCCTGATCGAAATTGCCCGGGACAACGCCGTAATAAACTACGGGCATACGGGCGGCGGTGATTGAGTCCGTGGCTTTGGGGTCATAGACCGCAAATTCCAGCCTCTGCTGGCCGGTGTTATAATTGACTTTGGCGAGGTCGATCTTGCCGAGCACCTGAACGGTACGCTGGCTGTGTTCCGCTTCGTCCAGCGAAACGTACTGAATGGTGGTCTTGAGAAAAGCCGAGGCGCCCCAGGCCAGAAAGACCAGAATAATGACTCCGCCGATGATGTATTTTGCCTTCATTCTACTTGTGCTCCTCAAGCCGTTTCACGCGCTTGTCCACCCGAAACAAGAACACGAATAAGCCTATCCAAACCGCCAGAGTGACCCCCAGCGTAACGTAATTGCCGTTCATTTTCTATTCCCTTTCCTCGCGCAGCCGGACCAATTTTTGTACGCGGCAGGCGAGCGTGAACATCCACACGAAAAGTATCGTAAAGAGGGTCAGCGAACTGAAGAAGATCGTCCGCACTTCGGGACCCATCGTAAATTTCAAATTCTTGTCGATTACCGAATCGGCCGGGTGCAGCGACGGGACCACCCGGGGTACTACGAAAATCAGAAACGGTACAGTGACGAACGCGAAAATGGCATACACGGCCGACAGCGAGGCCCGCCGCTGTTCTACATCGATTGCTCCGCGAAGAGCGAAATAGGCTCCATAGATCAACAAGAGAACGAAGATGGAGGTTTCGCGGGGATCCCAGTTCCAGAACGATCCCCAGGTCACCTTGGCGAAGATCGATCCGCTCATCGTGGCCAGGATACAGAACGTGAGCCCCAGACCGGCCGCCGCGACCGCGTTATCGTCGTGCTTAAGGTTTCCCGTCCGGAGATAAGCGATCGAGTAGGCCATAGCCACCGCAAAGGCCATCACGCAAATCCACGCCTGGGGTATGTGGTAGTAGAAAATTCGGCTCGATTCACCGATCTGCTGCTGGGGGGCAGGCGTGGTGAAGCTGAAGACAATCATCACGGACATCCCAATCAGTAACAGTAACTTCCACCACATCGCCGGTCACTCCTCCGACCTTATACACTTCAGTATCGGCCACAAAATAGGCCATATTGATTGAAACGCAACCAAATTCGTTAAGTTTGGGCATTTTTTCACAAGCGGCTCAAGTCGAATGAATCCTATTGACTTAGTCAAGTTTCTCATCCGTCTGACTAATGGAATGTCTGTTCGTAACTTAGGCCAAGGCGACCCATTTTGGAGCATTCTGGCAGAGTGTCGTTGGGGCGCGCGCGACTCACGATTTTATCCCCAATTTCAGCTCGCCGTATGGCCGAATGGGCGTGACGACTCCGGGAGGGCTGCCCTCACAGCCCGCCCGTCCTATCTTTCCGTCGGACGGCTGCTTAGCGCGATTTGGCTTGACAAATCCTGTCAGCATGGACTATTATGAACTGGTAGTCGAATTACTCGCCTATCCACTGTCCAATTTCTCATAGCGCAGTTCGTCGTAGCGAAAGCCGCACTAATTCTACCAGCACTGCCTTCTACACGAAGCTTTCTGTGCGCCGGCTGAAGAGGAGGTGTAAGATGAAGGGGATAGTACTTGACCTCTCGGCAAATCAGATCTACCTCGAAGTTGATGAACAAATCCGTTTCCGGTCTCCATGGATCGCGCGTCCGATGGTGGCGCCGTTTCACGTTCAGGATCGAGTCGACTTTGCCTTTTCGGTGGACAAAGGGAAGCCCTGCGTGATTATTCAGGCGGTGCAACCGATATATCACACCGGACTCGCCCACCACTGACACCCGGCCCGACCTCTTGTGTACTTCCAGAGCCTGGCGTAACGCCTGACCTAGCGTATCCCTATAATTTCTGCCATTCCTCGCCATGTTGACGCCGCGAAACGCACGCGTTATACTTGGCGGCATTGGCCGTCTATAATTCGGTCCATTCTGTAACCTGAACGGAGTTTGCGCATGTCGGATATCACCAGGATTGGCATTATCACGAGCGGCGGCGATTGCGGCGGATTGAACGCTGTGGTCAAAGGGGCGGCCCAGATGGCGACCCGCAAGGGACTCACTACGTTCGCCATTCCGAACGGTTACGCCGGCCTGTACAATTTGGTAAATATGCAAAGTCTGGTCGAACTGACTCCCTCCAGACTCGACACCTTCTCTATCAGTCTGGCCGGATCGGAGGCGGGGCACTCGCGAGTCAAGATCAGCAAGATCAAAGATGATCTGAAATTTGAACGCATTCGCCAGGGGCTGGCCAAATTTGGAATTGGCGGACTGGTGATTAGCGGCGGCGATGACACCGGCTCGGTCATTGTCGATCTCTCCAACGAGGGAATCAAATGCGTGCACGCTCCCAAGACCATGGATCTCGACCTGATGCCGTACAGTGTCGGCGGCGACTCGACAATTAACCGGATCTCCGAGTTTGTCCGGGATTTGAAAACCACCGGGCGGAGTCACAACCGGGTGATGGTGATCGAAGTGTTCGGCCGGTACGCTGGTCACACCGCGTTTCGGGGGGGCATCGCCGGCGAAGCAGACGCGATCCTGATTCCGGAGATTCCGGTCGATTTCAACGAGCTTTACCGCCACATGAAAAAAGTGTACATGAAGCGGATTATCGAGAGCGACATCAAGGCCGGCACCTACACGATTGTCGTGGCTGAGGGGCTCAAGGATGCCTCCGGCACAGAGATGTACGACGATGCCGCCGGGCTCGATTCGTTCGGACACAAGAAGCTGGCGGGGGCAGGTAGGTTTGTAGCCCAAGAACTGACCAAGGCGCTCAACACCGATCCTGAAATCAAGAGCTTCATGGTTGAGCAGGGGATGTATGTCGAGAGCCAGAATGCTATCCCGGAAGTGCGAGTGATCATTCCCTCGCACCTGGTCCGCTCCGGAGTAAGCTATGCCTACGATGCCAATTTCGGCATGGAGGCAGGGGCCTGCGCGGTAGTGCTGTTGCTTCAGGGGCAGACCGGCGTCACTGTGACCGGATTCTACAACGGCCAGATTCATTACATGGACATTAAAGAGGCGATTCAGCAGCGGCATGTTGACATGGATCAGGTGAATCTGTACGAGCAGCTCGGATTTACGTTCGGCCGAGTCCGGGAGGAATTCAATCCATCGGCCGTGAAGGTTTCGGGGAAGATTCAGAGACTGTACTGAGTCGGCATAAACGTTTAAGCTCTGGTCTCCACTAGACCAGTATGTGTTCTTGTCATGGCGCTCTGGAATAACAAAATGATCGCCGCCTGTCTTCAGGAAGGCGCTAGTATTGAGGTTCACTCGCCGCTCAGCCCTGAGGAAATTGGCCGAATTCTCGGCGAACAGGTTTATCCCCCATCCCGATTGCAGGGCGGCTCCCTCCTTAGCATTGAAAACAAGAGCTTGAGCCGCGTGTTGGGGACGGTCCAAGTGGGAGGCATGGAACTTATGTGCGGGCCGAACCCTCGCGACTCCTTGAGAGTTATTGGGAAGGTCAGTCCAACTGAGACCGGCAGCACGATTGAATTGACGTTGAAGGAACCTGACTTTCCTGTCTTTCGAATGTTTGCTAGCGTGATCAATCGTTACAAGTATGACCTTGAATTTATCCTGGACTGGCTGAAGAGTTGGATTCAGATCGACGATGTGACCGAGTTTCCGGATATCAGCTGATTGCGCAAGTTGACACGGAGCTGTTCTCAGAGAATGTGTCACACCATGAGGTTCCGAAGCAGCTTCTCCCATGAATCGCATTGCCTCAAATGGGAGTATTTCGCCAGGGCGTCCCGTCTCCCCGCTTCCGCCAGACGCGAGGCATACGCCGGATCGTTGAGATATTTCAGGAGCATCTCCGCTAAGGCCGCATCATCATCGGGCGGAAACAGAAGCCCAGTCCTGCCACTTTCAATGAGATTGACTGTCCCACCACTGGCGGTTCCGATTACCGGCAGACCTGCAGTCATTGCTTCGATCGTGACCAGTCCATAGGTCTCCGACTGCGATGTGAGCACGAATATGTCCATTGCGCCATAGGCGGTTTCCGGCTTTGGCTGATAAGGCCTGAAGTGTACAAAGGGTTTTAGTCCAAGCTGATTGACCAAATCCACAAGATGTTTCTGGTATCCGTCCTTCTCATCAAGAGTCGGGTCTCCCACGATAAGCAAATGAGCGTCGGCTCCCGCTTCCCGAATTTTCGCCAGAGCTTTTATTCCCAAGTGCTGGCCTTTTTTCGGATCGAGTCGTCCGATGATGCCGATTATAGTCGGCTCAAGAGGAAGATTCATAGAGCGACGGGAATCAGATCGATCCGGTCTTTGCGAAAATCGGTCCGATTCAATGCCGTGAGGAATAATATGAATCTTGTCCGGCGGGACAACGGTCTGCCGCTTTGCCTGTTCTGCGAGAATGGCGACCGGAGCGACAAATGCATCGAGTCTTCGGTACTGCCAGGCGTGAACCAAATCCCGCTTGTTTCCCAGATGCATGTTCTGGGAAAAGATCAACTTGAACCTCTTCCCTGACCGTTGCTTGGCCAGTGAAGTTATGAGGAGGTCGCGGGACTGGTGGACAATCAGGAACTTTAGACCGTCGCTCGTAGCTGTTCGTGCCAACTTCCCGGAATTCCATAGAGCCGAAGCGCTTGAAGCTGACGACACTCCCCTGAGCGGAATCTTCTCTTCAAGAGCCTGCTGGGCCAGCGGTGTGTCGGGATAAGCGTAGAGGAATGTGGGCCATCCACGCTGCCGCATCCAGACCAGGAAGCGGAGGACGTTCATTTCGAGCCCGCCCCATACGGTCGAAGAGCAGTAGGAGCCGATTGGGAAGAATAGCTTGCCGTCCATGGAAGCCCAATATACTGAGTCCAATACTTGGGGCAAAGTAAAGTGCCGAGCTCCGAGCTGTCGCGGTCTTATCCAGGCTGCTTGACTGGGCCGTTGAATCGACATAATTTGGCCGCCTGATTCGGATCGAATTGGATTCGCAGCTCGTGGACCTATGAATTGGCTTGAACTGACCCTTATCGTATTCGGTGGCTCGCTGGCGGCCGGACTGGTCGGCTCTCTGACCGGACTTGGCGGCGGAGTGATCATCATTCCAATGCTGGCGCTGGCGCTTGGGATCGATATTCGGTACGCGATCGGCGCATCGCTGGTCTCGATCATTGCGACCTCGTCCGGATCGGCCGCGGCGTATGTCAAGGAAGGGTTCACCAATATTCGGGTCGGGATGTTTCTCGAAGTGGCGACCACAATAGGGGCCGTTATCGGTGCGATGATCGCCGGATTCGTGTCTACGAGTGTCATTGCCGTTATCTTTGGATGCGTGCTGCTCTACTCAACCTACCTTTCGACCCGGCCACGGGCGGAGCATATTTCCCCTGAGGAGCAAGGGTCACTGGCTACGCGGCTTCGCCTGAACGGGACTTACCCGACCGAGGAGGGGCTCAAGCATTATGGTGTCAGGCACATTCCGCATGGGTTTGCCACGATGTCACTCGCCGGCGTGTTGTCGGGTCTGCTGGGAATCGGATCAGGGGCGGTGAAAGTTTTGGCGATGGATTCGGTGATGCGTCTTCCGTTCAAAGTTTCGACCACGACCAGCAATTTCATGATCGGCGTCACGGCGGCGGCCAGCGCCGGGGTATATTTGGATCGCGGGTATATTGACCCGGGGCTGACTTTCCCGGTGATGCTCGGAGTATTGGGCGGTTCATGGATTGGGACCAAGATTCTATTCCGGGCGCGGGTGAAGGTGCTTCGGATTTTGTTCGGCATCGTCATATTTGTCCTCGGTCTCGAGATGATCTACAAGGGTCTAGTGGGAGGACTTTGATATGAAGCACTGGTGGAACAACTTGACCGATCAGATGCTTGATAACTTCATCGGGAATCTCCTGAGAGTCGGCGTGCTGTCGGCGGCCGGGATTGTGTTTGTCGGAGGGCTGTTCTATTTGATCAGTTATAGCACGGCGCGACCGGACCTGGCCAAATTTGCGGGGGAGCCGGATGCGCTTCGTCATATCGGGTCGATCATCCGGGATGCGTTTGCCGGACATTCCAAAGGGCTTATTCAATTAGGGCTCCTGGTGTTGATAGCGACGCCGGTGGCGCGGGTGGCGTTTTCGGCGGTGGCGTTTGCGATTCAGCGGGATCGGTTATATGTGGTAGTGACATTGATAGTCCTTTCGGTGTTGTTGGGGAGTCTCATATGGGGCTGATCTAACTGATCTTTCACTTAGCGATAACAGCGGTACTCTCGGGCTTCGACTCCGCTCAGCCCGACGCCGAGGGCGACCAATTGCTCTTTTAGCCTCACAAAATGGGTTCGTTTTACAGGCGGCGCCTGTTGGTCGCTTCGCGGCTTCAGACGGAGCTATGTGGTGTGGTCCAAGCGAGTTGAATGGTCTAAGTGGGGCCGACCACCTCTTCCCAAAATGGGTTCGTTTTAGACGGATAGTGTCCGCTGGTTCGCCCTGCGGCAGACGAGTCTGCACTGTATCGCTTCGCGCATTCACAAGGAGCCTGTTGCAGTAGTCCATAGGCTTAGGTTCGATTCCCAGACTCGTATCGGCGTCGCCAAAATGGGTTCGTTTTAGACGGACAGTGTCCGCTGGTTCGCCCTGCGCATTCACAAGGAGCCTGTTGCAGTAGTCCATAGGCTTAGGTTCGATTCCCATACTCGTATCGGTGTCGCCCAAATGGGTTCGTTTTAGACGGACGGTGTCCGTTGGTTCGCCCTGCGCATTCACAATGAGCTTGGCCATGAGGGCCATAGACTTGCGTCGAGACCCCACACCCGTACTGGCAAACGGTGATCGACGTCTGCCGGTTTGGCAGGCGGGCGACGGATGAGTCTCAGAATGGATGCCCGACATGCGTGATCTCCTTTCCGCGGCAGCGGTGATATATAAGGGGGTCCGAATTCGGATTTTACAGCGATTTACTAGCGAAATTGTAAGGAACGGACAGGAGATATTTGGTGGGGGTTACTAGCCAGCGTCAAGCGTGCCGTTGGCGTGTCGTAAGGATAACGGGCCTATCGAGGGAAACGATGGAGCAGTGCTCCGTACCCGCTGACGGCGTAGACATCGCCGGCCGGGGTTCCCCAGATGGAACGAATGCCTTGTGCTCCGACTGGTATCGATTTCCATGCCTGGCCGTCGAAATGTCGTATCTCTCCCGGATATCCGGCGGCGTAAACATCGGTCGAAGAAGATCCCCAAATACAGTCGTTGGGTCGGTCACTCGCGATTTGAGACTCGCTCCAACTCTTTCCGTCAAAATGGAAATTTCTGAGCAGCCCAACAGCCCAGATGTCGCTTGGCGAGGAACCCCAAATCCCATACAGTCCGCGGTAATAACCGCGTTGCGCTGTGTCCCACACGACACCATCATAGTGGGCAATGAAGCTGTCGGCGCCTACCGCGTATACATCGTGATCAGAGCTTCCCCAAACTCCTCTAAAACTGACGTTACTGCCAATCGATTCATCATTCCAGGTGCTGCCATCATAATGGAGGATGCTCCCCCCATCTCCGACCGCGAACACATTGGATGCAGAAGTCCCCCAAACGGCATATAAACCATGGGATCCTCCGGTCAGAATGGGGTCAAGAAACAGCCCGACTATATGATAGATCGTCCCCCAGCCGACGGCATAAGCTTCACCGCCGGACGCGCCCCAGATACTCATAAAGGTCGGAAGCGTGTTATCAACAACTTCACTCCAACTTGAGCCATCGAAATGGCTGACTCCGCCAAAATTACCGACACCATATATGTCCTGATTTGACGTACCCCAGATTGAGTTGAATATGGGTGTGCTGGTTAGCATAGGTTTCCATGAAGTCCGTCCAACTTCAAGAAGGGTCCCGTTCAAGCCCACCCCCAATAGCTGTTCCTCCCGCCAGCGGACGAGGGCAGAAAGATTTCCTGTCGATTCAGATAGAACAGCTGACCATTGGTGACCGTCGAAATGCAGCACCTGTCCTTCACCGCTGACATAGAGGTCTTTGTCCGAGCTGCCAAAGACGGCGAAAAGCCTGTAGTGAAAAGGGGTCTGAATCCAACTCCATTTCACTCCGTCGTAATGAAGCACGGTTCCGTCGTCGCCGACTGCAAAGACGTCGGTGGCCGAGAGTCCCCAGACAGCGTGGAGCCAACTCGTCGCGCCGCTGGTCATAGCTGTCCAATTCACACCGTCAAAGTGAGCCACCGCTCCTTGGAAGCCGACTATAAAGACGTCTTTGCCGGAACTACCCCATATTCCCGAATACTCATGGTATGGCGGCACAGTCATCCACTCCAACTTGATGCCGTTGTAATGGAAGACGCCCATTGAGTGAAGCAGAAAGATGTTCCTGTCCGAACTTCCCCATACTCCGCAAAAATTGGAGCCAATGTGGGTATCCCCTGAGGCAATAGGATTCCAGTTCTGGCCGTCGAAGTGAATCGCTGTGCCTGAGTAGCCGACAGCATAGACGTCGTTCGGCGATGATCCCCACACACCCAGGAGAGGCAGGTAAACGCCACTGTTCATTTCGTGAAAACCTTGCCGATCAAAGTGGAGCACATATCCGTTACTCCCAACCGCGAAGAATTCGGGAGAGCCTTGATCCGGGGAAACCCAGACGGCGTTAAGGTCTTGGCCGATTCCTTCGAATTTCCATTCGTTGAGCGACGATGTCGAGCCTGAGCTTGTCGGGTTGCTGCTGCATGAAAGTAGAACTGTGGCCGAAAAAGATACCACGAGTCTAATGAGGAATCCCCCGTTTCTCAAAATCGCCTCCACCGCAAGTTGTCCATCTATCCCAAGATAGTAATGATTCGTAGACCTGTCAAACGATGTTTGAAACGGATGAGCGGAGAGTGGGGCGGCTGGAGGGGGACCGGGCTACGCGCCTCAACAATTTGGCAGGGTCGAAACTCCCCCGCTTGGAGCGAGGTTCTTAGCGCCGCAGGGCAGTGCTCGAACAGGAGTTTCGACCTACTCGCCCTCATACGCGCGTTTTAGGGTGGCGAGGTCGAGCTTCTTCATCGGGAAAAGCGCCTGCATGACCCGTTTCACTTTGTCGGGATCAGGGTCGTGGGTCATTCTTCTCAGCGCCTCCGGCACGATCTGCCAGGTTACGCCATACCTGTCGCTCAACCAGCCACATCCGCTCATGACGCCACCGTCGAGGAACCGATCCCAGTAGCGGTCGATCTCGCTCTGAGAATCGCATCCGACGGCAAAAGAAAAGGCGGGACTGAAAGTGAAGGTGTGCGCCGCGCCGCCGTCGATAGCCATAAATTCCTGTCCTTGAAGCTCAAAGATGGCGCGCATGACGGCTCCCTCGGTCTCTCCCTCTCCCCGGCCGTAACGTTTCATCTCGATGAGGCGTGAGCCGGGAAACAGGGAGAGATAGAAATTGATCGCTTCTTCGGCTCTTCCGTGCTGTGGGCCGCCGAACATCAGGAACGGCGTGATTTTCGGTTTGCGAATGCCCAGATTCAGCTGCCAGGATACTCCGTACTTATCCGAGAGCCAGCCGAATTTTGGGCTGAAAGGATACTCCCCGAGTTCCATCAGGACCGTGCCACCCTCGGCGAGGCCTGTCCAGATAGTGTCAAGCTCCTCGGGTGTGGCACAATTGACGAAGAGCGAGATGGCCGGAGTATGCTTGTATTCCGGGCCGCCGTTCAGACCGACCAGGCGGAGACCTTCGAGATCGACCGAGACGGTCATGGGGGACCCTTTTGGGCCGGGGCCGGCCTCGGTGAACCGTGCGATTTCGACGACTTTGGAATTTTTGAAGAGGGAGACATAAAGGCTCATCGCCTCTTCGGCATTGCTGTCAAACCAGAGGAAGGGGGTGATTTTGGGCATGGTGCTAGCTCCACTTTCGTGTAACTCTTCTCGTCGCATACTTGTCGAAACTGCCGGAGTTTCGACCTACTAGTGTTTTTTTTGAGCTCGGTATGTTGACAACCCGGCCTACGTGTTTAGTATTCTGTCTTCCAACAGTCTGGTGCATTCTGTGTACAATTCTTCAGACATGGAGATAGTCAAATTGTGGTTTTCTATGTGAGACGCTTCTATGACGCCGGCAATGAAATGACGTTTCAGCAACGAACCGTTTACATGCCCAGCAATTAGCCTAGTCATGCCAACCCAAAACTTCGCAAACTCTCGCTTCTCCAAGATGTCCATGGTCCTTAGAATCACCGGCTCATGGCGCTTTGATTCCTCAGTCTTTAAGAACAATGAGTAGGTTTCAAATAGATTCTCTGCGAACAAATCTGCGGGATACAGTTTTTGTGCTGTAGTGAATACGCGGTCAACTACTCCAATAGCAATCTGCAACTGGGCGTTAGATGTTTCCTTCGAATGTTTTATTCCATCCAGCACATCTATCAGACCGATAGTTAGAATTTCTCTCATTATGAAAGTCTCCAAGTGAAGTCTCTTGGGAAAAAGTCGATACCAAATGCTCCCCCTTTTGGGACGCCTCTTGTAACCGAAGCTATGCCAGGCGTCGTCACTTAGTACTGGTGACATAGCGGTAGCAGCAAGGAAATCAACTAGTACGTTAATGTCTGTGATCTTGCTTTCCATATTGCCGCGCCTGGGGTTGGTAGAAATCGAGGTTGCCGCCTCGTGTGCCGCAATTCATTTGGTCGATGTGAGAATTAAACCTTCTCCTCCCACTTTGCCCGGACTGATGCATCTTGTTCCCACCCATTCAATCTAAGCCACAGAGCGGAATCGAACCGCTGACCTGCTGATTACGAATCAGCTGCTCTACCAGCTGAGCTACTGTGGCTTACGGAATTATCTGGAGCAAATACGTCTTAAGCGTCACTAGCCGTGTTCGGCGTCGGCAGCGTCTGACCCAGGTGCCCCACAGCTTGCTGTGGGTTAATGACACCGCCGGGCGGCCGCCAATCACCATCGAAAGTCTTACCCCCATCGCGAGCTATGGGGCACCGCCGCGACAATAACCGCAGCAACGCATTCACTCCCGGCGCACCAAATGTAGGCCGCAGAGCCGGTTTGTCAACCGGAAACATCGCGGGCGGAATCAAGGGGTGGTGTGAAGCGTAAAGGTGACCGTCAGCGAGGGATATTTGTCGACAGAGCATTGAATTTGTGGCTGACCAGCCCCCGAAGCCGGGCCAAAATAGCGGAAATTCACCGAGCCCTGGCCATTCCAGCCGGTAATGGTTTTGACTTCAGCCAGGTTGTCCGGGGATAATCGCGCGGTGACTTCGCCATTCCCGTCGATGACGGTGAAAGTGATCGGCTCTAGAGGGACAGGGTCATTCTTCTGATCTTTGAGATAAACCACCAGACGATTGGTGAGGGTGTCGGCGGCGCGGACGGTCTGAAGATCCCCGGAGAGCTTCTGCAAGGTCCAGTTGTCTCCCTGTACGGGAGGCGAAGTGACGGGATTAGATTTATCGTGACAGCCAAGAGCGGCAGCTAACATGAACAGGGCCAGTATGCCGGAAGAAAGAACGATCGGCCAAGTCGATGGTCTCCCCAACTTCGTGCGCATATTCCTCAACCCATTTTTCTCAGAAGCCCCACAACCTTTCCGGCGACCCGGAACTCGCCCGATCCCTTTTTGACGAGGATCGGCTCGAAATCGTCGTTTTCCGGCTGCAGGCGAATCTGGTTGCCTTCGGGAATATACCGTTTGACAGTGGCTTCGCCATTTATAATTGCGACCACGATATCCCCTTTCTGGGCCACGGACTGTTTTTTGACCATGACGATGTCACCATCGAGAATCCCGGCGTTCTTCATGGAGAGCCCTTTGACGCGAAGGCTGAAAGATTCGCCGCGAGGGAGAAACGAAGTATCGACCGCGATCTCTCCCTCGACATTTTCGACCGCATCGATAGGGCGGCCGGCGGGGACTGAGCCGACGATGGCAAGTCGGCCAACTGCTCCAGCCAAAGGTCGGACCAGCTCAATACCCCGCGAGATATATTGCTCTTTTTTGATGTACCCTTTGCGAATCAGGGCGGCGAGATGGGTGCGGACACCGTTGGTGGAGGTAATTCTGAAGCGGGTTCCAATTTCGCGGATAGTAGGGCAATGCCCCTTTTGGGAGATCTGCTGCTCGATATACTCTAATACTGAGCGCTGCTTGTCAGTCAGTTCCGGTTTCACCAAGCCTCCATGTGGCGGTCATATTTCCATCCATCGACATACTACTGCCCATTTGTACAGGTGTCAAGATGAATGTGATTTGAGGATGTCACATTGTGAAGGAGGGGCGGCATCGCGATCCCCCAAGAAAAGAGCCGGAGAACTTGGCTCTCTCCGGCTCGAAGCTGAGGCTAAAACACGCGCTGAGTTTAGCCTTCGGCTTCTTTGTCTGCTTTCGCTTCGGCGATGATTTTCTGGGCGATTTCGTTCGGGACATCTTCGTAGTGGGAGAAGGCGATCGAGTAGATCCCCTGCCCCTGGGTCATCGAACGAAGATCGACTGAATACTGGTACAGTTCAGACTGAGGGACCTGGGCTTTGATCTTCTGATCAGGGCCATCGGGGTCCATCCCCATCACTTTGCCGCGGCGTGAGGAGAGGTCACCCATGACATCACCGGTGTATTCGTTCGGCACGATAATCTCGACATTGTAAATCGGTTCGAGCAGGACTGGACGGCAATCCATGAACCCTTCTTTGAATGCCATGAGACCGGCGATTTTGAAGGCCATATCGGAGGAATCGACATCATGGTACGATCCGAAATATAAGGAGACTTTGACATCGACTACGGGTGCGCCGGCGAGTCCGCCATGCTGCATGGATTCCACCACCCCTTTTTCGACGGCCGGGACATATTTTCCCGGAATGACGCCGCCGGTGATGTCATCGATAAACTCAAAGCCGCCACCGCGGAGATTGGGTTCGATGCGGAGATAAACATCCCCATACTGGCCGCGGCCGCCCGACTGCTTCTTGTGTTTGTATTGTTTTTCGGTCTTGCCGCGAATGGTTTCGCGATAGGCGATCTTCGGTTTGGCTAACTCAACTTCGACGCCGAACCGCTTCTGGAGCTTCTCCATGAGGACTTCGAGATGAGTCGAGCCCTGGCCATAAAGAACAATCTGCTTGAGGTCGCCGTCGTGATGGACTCGGAAAAGCGGATCTTCTTCCTTGAGCTTATTAAGGCCGGTGCCGACTTTTTCATCATCTCCCTTGGCCTTGGGCTTTACGGAGACATCCATAACGGGATTCGGGAACTGGATCGGCGGGAAGGTGACGGAGAAATCCTTCTCCGAAAGCGTATTGCCGGCGTGGGTGTCTTTAAGTTTCACGAGAACGCCGATATCGCCGGCGGCAGTGCCTTCGAGATCTATACGATTCTTTCCCTGCAGCGAGTAGATATGGGCAATTCGTTCGGAGGTGCTGGTGGTTTGATTGGTCAGTTCGGTACCGGGGCGGATCGTGCCGGAGAGAACACGGTACAGCGACATTTCCCCGAGGTGTCCTTCGGAAACGGTTTTGAAGACGAACAAGACAGCTTTGCCGCCGGGGTCGCGCGGCAGATCGAGCAGAGTCTCAGTGCCGGTCTTGATAACTTTGGTCGGCCCTACCTGGTTGGGAGCCGGCAGATATTCAATGATAAAATCGAGCAAGGTGCGGATGCCGACATTTTTGGAGACGGAGCCGAAGAGCACAGGGAACAGCTTGCCGGTGGCGATGCCGTTGCGAAGGCCTTTGAGCATGTCGGCGTCGCCGAGAGTCCCCTCGGCAAAGAATTTCTCCAAAAGTTCATCATCGGCCTCGGCGGCGGCTTCGACCAAACTGTCGCGCTGGGCCTGAGCCTCGGCTTTCAAATCAACGGGAATTTCGGCTTCGACTTTCTTGCCGTCTTTATCGAACGTGTACGCCTTCATCTTGAGAAGATCGACGACGCCGTTAAAACCATCGGCCTCGCCGATCGGCATCTGAATTGCGGCGGCGCCTTTGCCGAAGCGGTTCTGGATGGATTCCAAACAGGTCTTCCACCGGGCGTTTTCACGGTCCATCTTGTTGACGAAAAAGAAACGAGCGATCCCGGATTCCGGCATCGCCCGCCACTGCAAGTGCGTCCCGACTTCTACACCTGCGGCGGCATCCACCAGAATTCCGACCGAATCAGAGACGCGCGAACCGGTCATGAGTTCCCCCATGAATTCACTGTGGCCGGGGCAATCCACTATATTGATCTTGGTATCCTGCACCGCCATGGCGAGAACTTTTAGGGTGAGTGAAGTTTTGCGGTTAATTTCCGCGTCCGTGTAGTCCAGCAGCGAGGAGCCGTCATCGACCCGCCCAATACGGTTATTGACTCCGGCGATGAAGGCCAGGGTATCGGCCAGACCGGTCTTGCCGCTCCCTCGCTGCCCTGCCAGGCAGACATTTCTGATCTTATCGGTCGCGAACTCTTTCACTCAAAATCCTCCGTCTCTACTCGCCCGCCGACGCCGCAGCGGAGGCCGGGCAATTCAGGTAATCAGACCTGCGAACATATCAAACGGAGACAAATTTGTCAAACGGTTTTGGGAGGCTTAACCAATTGAAGGACATTCAGAAAGACAAAAAAGAACCCGCCGGGAGGCGGGTTCGTCCAAGTGGATTATAGGACTACTGCGTTACGATTTAGCTTTGACTAATTCGAGCTCCAGATCGATCAGGACATCTTTGCTGACGATCAGGCTGCCGTTGTCGAGCGTCTTGCTCCATTTCACTCCGAAATCCATGCGGTCGATTGTCGTCGTGGCGGAAAACGAAGCCCGGGTGTCGCCGAAAGCCTCGGCCGAGCCGTTGTAGGTGCAGTCGAAAGTCACCGGCTTGGTTACGCCGCGAATGGTCAGATCACCGGCCAGCTTGAAATGAGTCGAATCAACCCGATCAATTTTGTTCGATTTGAAGGTCAAGGTCGGAAAACTGTCGACCGCGAAAAAGTCGGGGGATTTCAGGTGTTTGTCCCGCTGCTCCTGGTCGGTCGTGATCGATTTGGACTGAATGGTGAATTCGGCACTTCCTTTGGTAATATCTTTTCCGTCGAAATTGACCGTACCATCAAAGTCTTCAAACTTGCCGCTGACTTTGGTAATCAACATGTGGCGGACAGTAAATCCGACAACCGAATGTGCTTTGTCCGGCTTCCAGGTCTGCGCCCCTGCGCTGGAAACTACTCCGACTGCCAGCAAAATCGCCATTGCCATCCGTTTGATCATGCAAATCCTCCAGATATGTTTGCTAAGAATATTCATACTTCGTTGACCCTTCAACATGGATCGCCGAACAAAGTTCCGCAGACCCAGAAACTGCAAGCGAGAGTCTCTTAGGTCGTAGACGAATCGGGATAATTTTGGTGGTGATTATCCTTTGATTAGTTGCCGATACGGCGGGCCATTACTAGAGCGGCGCCGGTGATATAGGCAATAACCCACCAGATGAAGGCGTAACGAGAGAACAAGTGCAGGGCTCGAGGAACTTCGCGCCCTCCGTGGGCTTGCCTGAACCGCCAAACCAGAATGGTGTCAGTAAGCATAACTGCCAAGGATGAATATCCAAGGAGTCCGTGGAGCGTGAACAGACCGTGGCTGGAGCCGGTGATCATGCAGGCGGTAGCCGAGACATCGAAGAAGACGCCGATGCTGAGGAATATCAGAACCCGGTTGGTGATCTGGTGCTGTCTTTGCTCGGTGATTACTCCGATGGCGTAACAGATCAAGGCCAGGTTAACGATGGTCATTCCGGCTATCAGAATCGGATTCACTTACACTCCAATACCATAATCTAAGTTGGGGAAAATACCGGGGCGGACGCCGTTTTTCAAGAGACAAACCGGACCGCCCCGAGCTTCGTTTATGGGTGGCCTGGGAGTTTGAGCCGCTGGCGAACCGCTTCGAACAGGCAGACTCCGGCCGCGACCGAGACATTCAGACTCTCGGCCGAGCCGCGCATCGGTATTTGCACCAGGCGGTCGCAGTTCTCCCGGGTCAGTCGTCGAAGCCCGTCCCCTTCGGATCCGAGGACAAGGGCGGTTGAGATAGTCAGATCGACCGAGTAAAGAGACTCTGAGGCTTTCGAGTCGGTGCCAATAAGCCAGACGTTCTTCTCCTGGAGCTGCTTGAGAATTCGGGAGAGATTAGTCACATGGGCGAACGGAACATGCTCGGCGCCGCCGCAGGCAATTCTCCGTACGGTTTCGGTCAACCCCACGGAACGATCTTTGGGGGCAATCACCGCATGGACTCCGGCGGCTTGAGCAGTCCTCAGGCAGGCGCCAAGATTATGCGGGTCCTGGACCTCATCGAGGACGACAAGCAGAGCAGGCTCAGTCAGCTTCTCCACTAAAGTCAGGAGGGCATTATCATCGAGTGCCGGCAGGTCTGTCTCCAGATTGCTGTGAGTATGACTTCGAATTCCTCGCGAACGCGGGTTTTGGCCCATTTTACTCTGCCTGCCTTTAGAGAGGTCTGAATTTGGGTCAAACTTAGGGGAATTGGGGCAAGTTGCCAAGCGCGAAACCGAGGATGACCGGTCTCTTCGCCAGCTGGAGATCCACGGAAGGAAGAATCGCCTCCCGCCGTCGCGGTGGGCACGGCTTTGCCGAAATTGACTCATCTCGTGCCCAATCCATCGCTTTCACCTTACCCCATAATATTTGGTCTATCATACAGTTACGTAAGTCGGACGATTCCTCTGGTTTTGGCCCGGCGCTTGCGCTCAATGGACCGGGAGCTTCCGGCTCCCAGTAACGGAGAAATGAATATGAAGAGAATTGCCCTGATCGGATTGATCTTACTGACCCTCGCGGCCGCCCTTTTTGTGGCGAACTGCACCCGGGAAAAGACGGTGGAGTCGACCGAGTATGTTCACGACATCAAGTATGTCGATTCACCGCCAGACACGATCGTCCGGCTGGACACTATCCTCAGGGCCGACACCGTGAAGTTAGCCTCCAAGGATACCGTCCGCGTGGTGGACACCGTTCATACCACCAACACGGTTCACGATACCGTTCGAGTGACGCAATTGGTTCATGACACGGTCCGGGTGACGGTGACGGTTCATGACACGGTGGTGACCGTGAAAACACATTTCGACACCGTGACGGTCACGGTGACTGACACTGTCCTCAAGACGCAGGCGGTCCCCAATGCTGTGCTGGCGATATCGGCGATGGAATTTCAGACCGATCCGCTGGTCTACAACTATGTAGCCCAGAATGTCGGGGACACCGGCGGTTGGGTTCTCTATCTTAGTCCGGCCCAAATGGCAGTCAGTCCAGTTTCCTCCGGCGTATATGACATAACTTCGTATGTCGATTACTACGCGGCCGATTTTTCGGGCGACTACCCAATGTATGTCAAGTGGCGGATGACCTATCAGAGCGGGGACCCCTCGAATCCGAGCAGCTGGCAGATGTCCAATCCGCCCGGAGCCGTCTCCCCCGGCCTGACAACGGCCCAAAGAGGAAGCGCCGCTCATCTGCTTACGCGCCCGACCAAATACTGACGATAGCGCAAAAGTCGATGAAAAATCCAGGGCCGGTGCCGAACAGCACCGGCCCTTTGTACTTATGAAGATCGACGAAGTCTAGCGCGGCGCTAGGACATAGATGACCCAGGGACTGATTTTCGTTTCCGAGATCCAGCGGTACGGTTCGGTAACTTTGCCGAGAGGCCGGTGGGTGGCGAGAATTTCCAGATCGCTCTCGTGAAAGACCTCTCGGTAAGCGTCGTCGAACCAGATGATATCCTGAACGGGGCGGCGATCGTCGACGTCGGTCATGATGATTCTGACGACCTCGCCAGTCTTGGCAGCACGATTTTCTGGAAAATCCCTGGTTGTGAAGGACGCCCACTCGTGAAAGTAGATTTCAGGTGAGGACATGAGCGCTACGATCTTCCCTCCCGGAGCGAGAAGTCTCCGGAGTTCCCGGAACAGTCCTATCTTTTTCTCACGGGTCGGAATATTGTCGAAAGTAAATACAGAAAGAGCCAGATCGAACAGCTCCCCGGAGATCGGGATAGTTCCGTTGTCCGGAATCAACAGGTATTCCCCGGCCGGGTCAGCGGATCGCGCCAGTTTCAGCATGTCTTCGGAGATATCCACGCCGACGACCTGGAAGCCGAGGTTTCTCAGGAAGCGGGTCGACCGGCCGGTGCCGCAGCCAAAATCCAGGCCACGATTCCCTTTCACGTGCTTCGAGATGATCTGCGGCAGATCCCGGTAGGCGAGATAGTATGTTCCCGGAAATTCCAGTTTGGCGTACGCTTCGGCGCGCCGGGCATCCTCGTAAACGTTATCGAATGACATCGTAAATCCGTTCGCAGAGTTGAAGTTGTCTGTCAAATATCGCGCAGGCGCACGGTGGAGTCAAGAAGGGCGGAACCTGGCATACGGCTAAAGGAGCTTTGTGTCGATTTAGTTTGCCTGAACGAAGGTGATCGGATAGAATTCGGGAAAGTCAGTGATGCCAACTCAACTATAACCGGCAAGGAAGCCTGTTGAAATCACCCGGAATTAATCGCCTGCTTGAGTTCCCAGTCCGCTATCCCAAGCTCACCGCCGTGCTGATTTACGCCGTGGTAGCAGCAATTTATGCCTGGTTCACGAACGGTGTTCTTCGGGACGATGCGTACATTTTCTTTACCTACGCTCGCAACCTTACCCAGACCGGCACCCTGTCATTTAATCCCGGAGAGACCTCGTTTGGCGTCACGAGCATAGCCTGGACCGGACTTATCTATCTCGGAACGCTCCTGATTCCAAATCCGGTAACGATTGCCAAGATTCTCGGCGTGCTGCTTGGCGCAGGGGGCGCAGTGTTGTGGGGGAATTGGCTGGCCAATCGGATGGGTCGGTCGTTTTCGATTGTGGGCGTGGCGCTGGCTGCCCTCCTGCCGAACATCGGGGCGGACCGGGCGGTCGAAGGAATGGAGGCGGCGCTCCTCTGCTTTGTTTCCGGGCTCCTTTTGAATCTGATGATGTGGGAAGGAAAATTCAAGTACTGGTATCTCGGAGCAGTGGCGGGAGTGCTTGTGCTTGTGCGGCCGGAAATGGCGGCAGTCACGGTGGCGGTGGTGGGATTGGTTCTGGTCCGTAACGGGGTGACAGCCGGACTTAAGACGATTGTGGCGACGGTATTAGTCTCCGCCTGGTGGCCGATCTGGCTGTATGATCGCACCGGTTCTTTCTTTCCCACAACTCGGATGGGAAAATTATCGGTCTTTCTGCCGGAGCATATTGGGATTACGGTCGGGCAGTTTCTGTCCGGATCAGTTTTTCAGCATATTCAGTGGGGCTGGAATGCTTTTCATGAATTTGCCGTAACCGGCATTTCCGAATTGTCTTATGTGGCGCTACTTGTGGGCGCCAGTGTGACGGCGGTCTGGGGTATCTTTCGACTCCCGCGAAACAAATCGATTTTTCTGGCGGTGGCGCCACTCCTTGGCTGGCTGTTGCTACTCATGTACTGCTGGTCGTTTCCGCTTCTTCAGCTAAGGTATTTTACCTGGCTGACTCCGGCACTCGCGATTAGCTTCCTGGCCTCGGTTTCGACCCTTGTTCCGACTCGGGCGTTCAGATACTTGGCAGTGGCGCTGGTTGTGCTTTGCCTCGCGGCCCAGCCGGTGGCTCTGAAGCGGCGGATCGAGTCGACCGGGATTCAGCAGATCAGAAGGACAGTGGGGGAAGCGATCGAAAGAGACACCCCGGCGGCAGCGCGTATTGCGCTTGAGCCGATCGGGGAGATCGGGTACTATGCCAATCGGTACATCGTGGATATGGGGGGGATTACTAATGCCCAGATTCAGCCGTGCTTGAAAGGGGGATTTCTGGATGTAGCCTTAGTCTGGAGCTGCCTCCAGGCGGAGCGGGCTGATTACCTCGTAACATATGACGACGACAGCTTTTTGGGACGGCTCCCGCAAGCGTTTCCGGATCGATTCCAGTTGGTGGAATACATTCCGGCAGAGAGAGTTCGGGGGATTAGATACCGGCTGCTCAAGGTCCTCAAGCCATAGTATTCGGGCCGGGGGCCTTGGGGCTGGGCCGATGGGGTCAGACTCAATTGTATCAGAAGTTCGATGGGTCCTTGTGTTTAGCCTAACCGTATCTTAGTTTAGAGTAAATCGATCTTGAATCTGCTGAACGCATACAATCGGTAAGAATCGGCTGAAGGTTCAGATGAGTAACGGCAGGATTAATCACGAAGATCTGAAAATTGGGAGAGAGATTCTCCCGAGCCTTGGGATGAGGCTGAAAATCCTCCGCAACGGATTCCGGTCCCGTCAGGTCGGCGCTCCGGGCCGCACGCTGGTGGTCTGCACCTGCATAATCGGGGATTTCCTGTCGTACATGCCGGCCCTGCGGACCTTTACCCAAAGACACAATCTCCGTTTCGATATCATGGTCTCCCCCACGCTCAAGCCGCTGGCCGAAACGCTTAAGGGGGTCAATCGGGTGTTTGTCGCGAAATCCTCCTACAATCGAAATTGCGAGCAGAATTCCGACGAGCACCAGGTGATTCCACAGAATTATGATCTCATGGTTCTGCTGAGACTTGGTCCGGAAGCATACGGATTGATCAAGAACGTGCAGTGCCCGGCGATTATTGCCGGCGATACCGCACTTCTGAAATATGTCGAACATCTGGCCGGAAGCAGCTTGTTCCATACGCAAGTGAAGCAATCGCGGGAGCTTGGGTTTGAAATGCTGGGGTTGAACGGCTCGGACCACGATGAATTATTGTACGATCTGTTCGAACTGACGAGGACCGACTTCGAAGCGGCGGCCTCGCTCCCGGAGATGGCGACCGATGTCCGGAAGATATTGATTCATACCGGGTCGGGCTGGCCGGTCAAGCTATGGGAAAATTCAAAGTGGGCCGATTTGATCACGAGAATTCACGCCTCAGGACGTTACCGAATTATCTTTATCGGGGGAACCAATGTCGAGCAGGCATCCTTTGCCGAGATCAAAAGGCTGGTTAATTTCCCGGTATTCTCGCTGATCAACAAGACGAACCTACGCGAACTGTTCGCAGTCATGAAACTGAGCGACTACTTCATCGGGGTGGACAGCGGCCCGCGCAATCTGGCCCACTATGCGGACCTTCGGAGCCTCAGCCTTCTGAATCCGGCGGCCGTGCGGAATTTTATGCCTTTCAATCCTCACGATATCGTGATCGAACGACCGAACCGTTTCCCGGCGAATATTTTTAATACTCGGAAGCGGTCGGCGCTGGAGTCGATCGGTCCGGAGGAACTGTTTGAGGGATTTCAGAAGTTGACCCGGCTGGCCCAGGCTGCAGCCGTAGAGCCGGTCCGGACGATCTAGCACGGCCATCAATTATTCGCGGTCGAATTCAAGCACCCAACAGCATGAGTTCATCAGGTCTTTCCTCACCGCCACATATCAAAGTGACTCGCGCTACAATCCAGGATGCCTCCTTAGTGCACCGAATAATGAAAGCGGCCTATGCGGAATATGTCGGCCTGCTTGAACCCCCTTCGGGGGCTGATTTCGAAACGGTCGAGGATGTCGCGGCCAAGATCAAGAATGGCGGGGCGCTGATTGCCTGGATCGGCTCGGAGGCGGTCGGTTCGGCCCGGTTTGAATTTCGAGGCGAAGCCCTCTACGCCGGCAGGCTCTCGGTTTTGCCGGCCTATCGCGGGCGCGGAATCGGCACCGCCCTCATGAGCGCGATTGAAGCGATCGGGAAGGAAAATCGACTGGCCGCGATCGAGATTCTGGTGCGAAGCGGGCTTGAGGAGAATCTGAAGCTGTATCGAAAGCTCGGATTCTCCTACGAAGAGATCTTAGAGCATCCGCGAGCCGGAAAGGTGACGCGAATGGTGAAGCACCTCTTCCCTACTTCAGATACTGGTCTTTGATCATACCCACATGGTGTTGCACGTGGCCAGCCATGATCCAGGCCAGTGCGCGAGTCGAAACCTCAAACTTGGTGGCGTTGCCGGTTCGCAGCCAGGCTTCCGGATCAAAATGTTCCAGCAACGAGATCGTGGAAGTTCTGACGTGGTCGAATTCTACGGTCAGATCGGCCAGTCGGCGAGCGGCGAAGCGGCCGGTCTTGGCGTAATCGTTATGTTCATATCCCGCCAATGGCGTTTTGTCTCCCCGGCCAATACGCAAAGCACGATACGAAAAGATCCGTTCCGCATCGGTAAAGTGTCCGACCACTTCTTTAATGCTCCATTTGCCCGGGGCGTAAGAGAAGTTCTCCTTGTCCTCGGAAATGCCGGACAGGAACTTGACCGTTTCGGCTTTCTGGGCCTGCAGAGTTAATAGAATATCACCGGACGGAACGGCCGATATGTATTTATCGTAATAGGGGGCGAATTCCCCCGCTGGCGGCTTGACGGTGCGAAATGAAGTGTCCATGTCTTGTTCTCTCCTTGGATCCGCGGGTTTAGGACGAAAGAAATGAACTTTGGTGGGCGGCGTCAAGAGCGATGGACCGCGTGCCGGCGGACAAGCCGACCGCAGGAAACTCGGAGTGATAATCGAGCGTTTTCGAAATTGATCGCATGCTAACATGGGAAAGGCGGACAAGTTGTTAAAGGACTTTGTGGACGAATTTGAAAGGTATCGCCTGATTGGGCAGAAGACTCTCGACCAAGTTGATAGTGACGGACTGAACCGAGTTCTCAGCACCGGCAGCAATTCGATTGCCGTGATAGTCCGGCATGTCGGCGGCAACCTGGTTTCAAGGTTCACGGATTTCTTGAATTCGGATGGCGAGAAGCCGTGGCGCGATCGGGACGCGGAATTTGAGAATCGTTCGTATAGCCGCGAAGAAGTCAACGAGTGGTGGGACAAAGGGTGGCAAGTGCTCAACAATGAGCTGGCTAACTTGGGTGAGGCTGATTTGGAAAAGCGAGTCAGCAACCGGGGTGTCCCATTCACTGTTCACGAGGCCCTGGCGCGATCAGTTACTCATGTAGCGTATCATGTCGGCCAGATGGTCATTCTGGCGCGCTTGCTCACGGGAGAAGACTGGAAATGGATCAGCATACCGCCCGGAAAAACCAACGAGTACAACCGGAATCCTACCCAGGAGAAGAAGCCGGAATGATCAGGCGCCGGCGGCCTTCAGGATCTTCTGAATAGTATTCCAGTTTCGGGTGGTGACTTTGCGGCCGAATTCCTTCTCCAAGACCACCATGGCGTCGGTACTCTGATGCTCCGGCGAGAGCGTCACCACACTGCAGATTTCCGAGTCGGTCACCCGAAGGATCCGGAAGTCCTTTTCCTTGTTCTCCCATGGAATCTTCAGGGAGGAACTGGCTTTCCCGGAGCGAAAAGTGACATAAAGGCGGGTCTGGGGCGTGACTTTGATTTTCTTAAATGGCTCGGAATCCGCGAGAGACTTGATCTGTTCGATTGAGCGGACAATCACTCCCACCTCGTGTCCGGTCAACAGTTTCAGTTTGGACTCGATAGCTTTGGTAAGCAGGGGGACAGACGTCGCCGGGGAGACAAAGATGACATTGCCGCTGGCCAGGACGGTCTTCACGCCCCGGTATGTCAAATCCTCGAACGCCTGTTTGAGTTCGGCCATTTTGACCGCGTGATGCCCTCCGACATTTATGCCCCGGAGGAAGGCGACGTAACTAGAAATCGCGGGCTTGGTCATAGTCGAAGCTCATTGCCGGCCATCGCCTCTTCGAGGGGCGGGACCTTGATGATCAACTGCTCATTTGGGTTTGGCGGCCAAAGCAGCCAGTCCCTCGTTGCTCTTCTCGCCAAATTCCTGAAGCTTCTTGACCATAGTAGAATCGGTGGAAGTGTACACCTCCATGATGTCGTCGCCGGATTTCACTTCATCGGGCATCACGCCGGCCATGTAAAGCTGCCCCAGCATGGTGCAATGCGGGCAGGTATAGACTTTTTTCCCGGCCTGCAGGTCCTGCACCACCGGCTTCATGGCTTCGAGCGCTTTGGCGAACCCCGGCTGATACTCTTTGTCGATATGGGTGATCGACATGGTGCCATTGTGCAGCTTATGGTACTGGGTCTTCATGTGATCCAGCAAGCCGGGCTGATCGGCGAGCGTTTTGCAAAAGGCGCACTTCTGCAGATCAAAAAAGGGTTCATCGGCGGCCGAAGCGAGGAATGACGCCACACAAAGCAGGGCTACAGTCATCAACAGGGCTTTACGCATTTCATGTCCTCCAAGACAGATCAGATATTTGGGTTGGTGATACCCAAAAATAGCGGTCCGGCGAAAAAATGGCAATCACTTTTGTCATGCTCGATCAGGAGCCTAAATGTGATGTCCGAGGCGAAAAAATCCTTGCCTCCTTATTGTGGAGTTCGTAGGTTCGCCCTGTCTACTTTCCTAAACCATCATCAGAAAGGAACCGCTATGAGCCATCGTCAATTAGTCGTCTTCATCGCCCTCGCCCTGCTCCTAGTCAGCTCGGTGCTGGGGCAGACCCCCAACCGGGTGCGGACGATCACCGGCACCTATGTCTGCATCTCCTGTGACCTGGAAAAGAGCATCGGCGCCCACTCGCAGTGCAGCGTGTACGGGCATAATTACGGCATCAAGCTGACCGACGGCAGCTATATTCACATCCTGGCCAACGATCATTCGGTCGATTTGGTCAAGGGGGGCGGCCGCAAGAACTTCCCGATCACGGTCACGGGCCTCTATGACCGGGCTTCCCGGACAATCGACGTGCAAAAGTACTCTATTGACGGCGTGCAGACTACCTGGTCGGACGCGAGCGGCAAGATGGAGACTCCCATGACTCACAAGCAACTGGTGTCCGGGCAGACTGCGCCGAGCCGCAAGTCTGACAATCAGTTGACCAAGAAGTAAGGCCGGTCTTCGGCATGCGAGATTAGAGGCGAAGCGTGTGGCTAATCGCACGGTACACAGGGCACGGCCCGGAAAGACGTGCCCTGTGTGCTAAGTAGCCCTGCCCTAAAGACGATCGCGGGCCGTGTACAGACTCAGCCCAATCTGAAAGAAAAGTTGGGGGTTGGTGATTTCGTCTTGGCCCGTTATTCCGGGTCCGGAATAGTTGTCATGGCCGAAGGTGAGACCAAGTTGAGCGAAAAAACCCTCGGTGTTGATACTGGCAAAGGCTCCGCCATAAGTCCACTGGTGTTCCGCCAGGCTGATGTTGATATCGCTGATCCCTCCGCCAAGGGAACAGTCGAGGATAGTGTTTTGTCGACGAAGGAGTCCGAAGACCATTTCCAGTTGACCGCCGGCCGCATGGCTTCCTTCGGCGCCGGGGAGGTACCCTACCGTCATTCGGAAACCCAGGACATTCTTTCCCCAGAAACTACCACAAACGTTGATGCCCGACGGCGTCCCGAGGCTGACGGCCACACGCGAGCGGATCGGTCCTTCGGGATGAACTTCGAAGGGGGTATCTTCCCCCAGACAGGTTGAACTCAGGATCAGCAGAAGGGCAAGTGAATTAGAAGATGAATTATTCATCGCGACCTCCGACTACTTGCTGTATAAGGAGAGGCCAATATTGAGTTGCACGACCGTGGCTTGGCGCCAAAGCGCACTGCTCAGCCTTTGTCTTACCGACGCGTCGATCCGAGGATTAAGAAGGTGTCCGTGCCCTTTCAGGCCTATTCCTCCCCCGACTCCTACCTGCGAGTAGGATCCACCAAGAGCATCCAAGGTGGTCATGAATTCAAGAAACGGGATATACCCGGTCCGAGCATTACGGAACTGAAATGCCACGCCGGCCTGCAGGCTGGTGGCGCTCTGAGTGTTGTGGTATGTGCTGGTAGCAACAGCGTAACCTATCCTGCCCTCGAATTCCACAGAATGAGCAAGATACACTCCCACGTAGAATTGGTTGGGAGCGGAAAAAATAAATTGGTCGGCGAACCAGACGCGGGCATAAGCCGCAGCGACATCGGCGCCGAATTCCACCGTGCCGCCGTCGATGGCGAACGCCGAGCTGCCGGCCAGAAAGACTAGCGTGATGATCGTGAGACAGATTGTGCGCATCGAAGAATCCCTCCTGGCGCAACGATGACGGCTTGCGCCTGAGCCATGATAATGGAGCGTTTGCTATTTATTTAACATGTTGAATCCGGATTGTCAATCGGAAATCGGCGGAGGAGCTGTACCAATGCCGAGTTGACATTAATACGCGAATTGTCCTGGCGCACGTTTCACGTGCGGCACAACGTAACTCAAGTGCCGGGAAGGGGGATTTTTCCGGCTGGCCGTTTTCCCCACCTGCCGACAATATACTTATTAGGGTCCACAAAGGGAGCTTTGGTGACTTTCAGGAAATTCAAGAAATGTCCGGGTTGCGGCGAGTGGTTTTCGCTCGACGATATCTACGAACGCGCCGAGATCCGGCCGCTCGGGTTGATGGTCGATCCGCGGGACCCCAACGATTGCGTGCTCTATTTTGAGCATCTGAAACCGGCATGCCAATCCTCGTTCGTCATCCCCGGACACAAATTCGCTCTGGCCCTGGGCGCTCAGCCCGCGGATAAATCACACTTCGGCAGCGCCGAGTGCACCGGTCATTGCGCCAAAATTTCCGACCTTTCGGCTTGCTCGAATCCGTGCCGAAATCAACTTGTTCCGCGAGCTTGGTGCTCTCCCTGGTCAATCGGCGGAAGGCCGCGGCAACGAGATAATTGAGCCGATGCCCGGGCCGGCATGGCGCTCTTTCACTCAATCGTCCTTCTTCCCCAGTTACGAAATTCGCGCTGGTGTCGATACAATGTGGTATATTAGGTCTCTCTGTCAATGTCCACAGGGATTCGGAGGGAAATGACTGATGTCCAGTAACTCCTCAAGCGATCAGGACGAGCAAAACCGGTCGCGGCCAAATCTGGCCGATACGGTCATCGAGCGGCTCGAAGTGAATCACGGGGATCATTCCAAAATATCATCGATCGAAGGGATTCGCGGATTCGCCGTCTTCACCGTTTGTTTAGCCCACTATACCGGGCTGATGACGCCGTGGATCGATGCCGGGCGGTTCGGCGAAGAACTGTACGAGCTGCTCCATTTCTATGGAAATTTCGGCGTCGAGATGTTCTTTGTGGTCAGCGGCTATTTGATTTATGGCGGCGTCATAAAATCGGGGTTCTCCACCACCGACTATCTGAGAAAGCGGTTCACGCGGATTTACCCGACCTTCCTGGCGGTTTTCGCGCTCTATGTGATCCTGAACATGGCGATTCCGAGTATGAGCAAGCTCCCGGACGGCGCCTGGAATTCACTCGTCTACATTTTCCAGAATTTGATCCTTCTCCCCGGCATGGTCGACATCCCGCCGCTGATTGTGGTGGCGTGGTCGATCAGCTACGAGATGTTCTTTTATCTCACCATGCCGCTCATGGTCTGGGTTCTGGCGTTTCGGAAATGGAGTAATCTTTCCCGGATCATTTTCTTGAGCGCGGCGATGATCGCCTATTGGGGAACCTGCCTCGCGTTCGATTTCGGGATCAGCAGGCTCAGCGCCTTCGGACTGGGACTTCTCGCCTATGAACTCCGGGACCATCTTCGCAAGTATCAGCTTCCGGCCTGGGTCGGGTTCTCCGCGGTGATCGGGACAGTAGGCTTTTCATACGCGATGATCAGCGGCCTGATCAGTTTCAAGATAAATTACGTGATCTGCACGACGCTGGTGTTTGTGTTCTTCCTGTTCAGCGGGTTTGCGAGGAACGCCCTGTCGCGGCTGCTGTCCCTAAAATATCTTCGATGGTTCGGAAACATGAGCTACTCGTACTTCCTGTTTCACGGGCTGACCGTCCGGACGCTGTTTGCTCTGCTTCCGAAATTCATCACGCCTCAGGGGGATGCGGTCTGGATCTATTTCGTGCTGTTACCGCTGTTTTTCGCCGCCACACTGGTGCCCACACTCTTGCTGTATTTGCTCGTGGAATACCCGTATTCATTGGCGAAAATGGCGCATCGGCCGGCAAAGCCGGCGACGGTAGCGGTGAGGGTATAAGAAATTGTAGGGCACGATTTCCCGCAATCGTGCCGGGTGGTCGAGCGGCACGTCTCGGAAAGACGTGCCGTACTTACCAGTCTCGATCAATCTCATAGGCGCTGAAGAGCCAAAGTTCTTCGAGAGTTGGGCGCCTCGTGATGGGATCGTCACCATTATTGACGACTTCAAGACACTCAAGCTTGCCGTCATTCACGAACAGCAGCAATTCAATGCGGTGCCCGGGATATGCTCGCCCTGGCTCCGGTATATCTGAATAGTGTCCCTCGACAATCGGACCGTATCTAAGGGGAAATTGGCCTGCAGACTTGACGCGGAGTTCGAGGCATCCAAGCGCCCCGTGGTCATCAGTTTGCCGGGCTTCAAGGCCGACCAACTGCCGGAGTACTTCTTCCCTGCCTTCGAAATTGAGTTCACACAGACGGCGCAGGAGGGCGAGTTCGTCGGCAGTGATGGGGCGGAAGTTCTTCTCGATCATACTGTAACTTTCATCTTAACTCCGGCCGAGCCAATAGGGCACGATTTTCCGCAATCGTGCCGGGTGATCGGGCGGCACGTCTCGGAAAGACGTGCCCTACAATTAATGTTCATCCTTCTGTCCTCGCTCTCCCCTTCCAAAGATAATAGGCCAGCGGCAGGCCGAATAGCACCAAAAGAATTCCGGTGAATCCGCCGGCGAAGCCGTCATAGTATCTCCCGGTCACTATCGTCGCAACATTGTGGAATATCCCCTGTAACGCCATGAAGGCGGCGTAGACGATGCTGAGATTATAGGCCCAGCGCTTGTTGCGAAGGACGAAATAGAAGAGAGTGAGTGGGATGCAGAAGAGCAGCCAGTTGATCGCCAGGAACCATCCCAGTCCCAGTCGATCCAAAATCCAGAACCGCCCCCAGACTTCTTCGAAGACGTGGGCCACGTGGGCGGACAAGAGGAGGAAGTAGAGGGGGAGGATGGGTATTGTGGGCGTATTCATTAATTCGGAATAGATCATTTGGCAGGAGCGCGGGGCTCCTGCCCTATTTACGGTACCTCAGTCACACAGTTTTATCGAAACAATATCAGCCTAACAATCAATGCGACAATTCCGACCACGCCCAACATAATGGCTATGGTTGCCCATAAGGCATCAGCACCAAAGAGCATCCTGTTCACTCTTTCCTTGGTCCTTTGGAAAGCAATGGCAGGCCCAACTAATATCGAGCAAAATCAAGAGTCCCACAACAGCGCCATAAAGGGCGAACTTAAAGAAGCTCGCTTTGAAAACGATCCCCCAAATGCCAACGGCAATCCCATAATATGCTACCAATTGCAAAGAAGTTAAGACCGCAGTCGTTACTGCCTGGCCCCTATGAAGTAGGAATGCCAAGCAGCATTTCATTCCTTCCCCGAACTCTTTCATAACTTCTGGGTCAGTCGTATTCCTTCCTTGGGATTCGGCTTCTGCAATCATCTTGTCAGCCAAATCAGCTTTCATCCTTAGGGTCTCCAAGAAGAAAACATTTATCTGAATCAATTCCACTTAGGTCGTTCAAACCAAGGCGGCCAGTTCTATACTTTCCATTCATTGCATTAGGACGAGAATACAAATCGGCTTTGAGTTGATCTCCCTTTCCCAGATCGTCAGAACTTTTCAAATCCATATCACCATACCATCTACCCTTCTATCCCAGTTGAGGTTGGGTGCGCGTCCTGCGCTCGCGTCATTCGAGAACAAACGGCAGGAGCGCCGGGCTACTGGCCTAACCCCAAAAGCCTGACATTTAGAGTGGTATCAGCGGCTACAAATTGTTGGGCAGAGGCCTCAAGTTCCTCTATTCGTTTTTCTAAGCAGCGCGTCAATGCCATTTATATAGAATGTGTGAAAATGATCAGGCTTCTTCCAATATAGATAAATCCACTTGTCACACGCTGAAGAATCACTCGGTTGGTTGAGTTGTTTCAAAGCAGCATCTATACATCGCCGCGCCTTTTCGATCACAGGCTCTATCAATTCTTCCATTCTTCGCCGCAATCCCTCTGGTGTCCCTACAAATTGATTCCTTGTACTGTGATGCCATGATATTCCGTTCCCCTTTCTCCACGATAGACTCACAATGGCACGTGTTAGATCCGGTAATACTATTAGGTCTCAAGCCGGCCATGTTCGTCTTCAGCAGACCTTTCTTCAAATTCATGAAATAGCCCGGCAACCTTCACAGTGCTCTGAAAATTAATGGAATCCGACATCCGACTCAGCCACCTAGTGTCTACTGCTAGAGATATCGCGCTTGATCTATGATTTAGTAAGATTTGCCGACGACGTTTCTTTGTCCTAACCAGCTCTTCTAGCTTGCTGGGGTATCGCAGATGTTTCGTCTCCACATATGCACGCCTCCCATTCAATAATGCGCTAAAATCGGGAGTTTTGGTACCCCTTTGTTTAGCCGGATCGATGAGCTCCAGATGGCCCGCCCTCAGCTCCTCCAATTCATAGGCAGTGCACAATTCGGCCCAAGTGTCTGCCATTTGATTGTTAAAATCTTCTTGCTTGGGATTGAGCTTCTCACGAAGCCCATAGAATACTTTGGCAAATTGATTCCTGACAGCTGCTGCTCTTTTTTCCAGACGAGCTAAGTCTGGCTCTAGGCATTATTGTTTGCACCAAATCAATTTCAAAGAAGTCGTCGTTGTCCTTGCGCGCATCCAAGCTCTCAGAGTAGAACTGCGTTAGGCAATTGTATCCTTGAAGCTTGGTGAAGAATTTGGCAATCAAATCGTTCATTGTTAATCAGAAGGTCGAAACATCTTAGATTTCGACGGTCTCCTGCGGTATTAGTCCTGTAACAGTCTAAAATCACACTTTGAATACGTCCGTTGAGCAAGCGACTGTCACCGGCCGATTCCCTTATGCCTGTCCCAACCAATCACAAATGCCGTCAAAGAATGAATGTCAGGACACATGTCAATGATGCCATCAAGCCCCTCTTCACTAAAGCCGCTGAATGGTGGCCGTGTTCTAAGCACCGTCTTTAGAATGTCTGGTGCTGGACAGTCTGGATGTTTCTCTCGAAATGCCAGATAGGAAGCCATCATCACTATTGCCGAAACCTTTGGAGTACCGAGTCGACTGAGGGCGATGAATGTGAGCGCGAGCAGTATTGCCACGAACAGAACGATCACTAGCACTTTCGCCTTGCCTCTATAGCCGCGCGAGCGTTGACAGAATCTTGCGGTAGTGAATCAAGGCTTAAGCACCTTCACGCAAGATTCAGCCTGAATACAGATCTCATCGAGGAGGCCAATAGGCACTCTTTGAGATTCTTCCGACAGAATATATTCAATGTGGGCATTAAGCTTTGCCGTAACCGCTGGAATCCAATCTCGAACGGAATGGCCATTGAGTTCCTGGTGCTCCGACATCAGTTCCCTGGTCCAGCCTGAAGAGTGGTCCTGCAGACCATTTAAGATCTCCTCAATACCTGGTCTAAGCTCGGCGTCCGAATGTCCGGTTCCTAAGAGGTCAAGCAGATAGTCCTTCAAAAGGCTTTGGGATGCCAGAATAGTTGCTCCTCTGGCTTCTTCCGACTCTGAAGGCCGAAACGACATGAACAGGCAACACGCATAAACATCTTGAAAAATCAGTGCAGTATCCGGGAGCCGGAGTTCCAGACCACTCTGAATGAGAAAGTTCACAATTCCAGTGGTCATCCCGCTGACGCAAGTCGAGACCTTTTTCGCTCTTAGACTTCCTGAGAATATAGAGAATATTGACATTGGTCAGTGATCCGTCACAAAACGGGGCATCCCTCCAGATCTGAACTCCCTAATCACATACAAATTAGTCCACAACTCGGCAATTGGCAATCACAAAAAAACCCCCATCTATTTCTAGACGGGGGTCTTATTTACCCCGGCGGCTTTCTACTCTCCCACACCCTTACAAGTGCAGTACCATCGACGTTGATAGGCTTAACTTCTGTGTTCGGAATGGGAACAGGTGTGACCCTATCGCTATCGCCACCGAGAATATCGGTTCTCCGGGTAATCCCACCCTGAAGGGTGGGGCACCAGGTCTGGATTCCCGCTTTCGCGGGATTGACCATCAGAGCCTGGGACACCGGACATAGTCTTCTGCTCCGAAATAAATCTTACGGAGCTTTCCCAACAGACTGCGCCGTGGCGCGAAATGAGATGCCCTCATTTCAGTCTGTAGGCAGGCCATGCTTGCGCATGACATTCACTTTGAGTGATGGTAAAATTACCTGAAAGGTAATTTACCGATTAAGCCTCACGACCTATTAGTATCGCTCGACTGAATGCATTACTGCACTTACATCTGCGACCTATCAACCTGGTCATCTTCCAGGGGTCTTTAGAGTCTTACGACTGGGAAACCTAATCTTGGAATGGGCTTGGTACTTAGATGCTTTCAGCACTTATCCCTTCCCGACGCAGCTACCCTACGATGCCGTTGGCACGACAATAGGTGTACTGGAGGTCCGTTCAACCCGGTCCTCTCGTACTAAGGTCAAATTTCCGCAAGTTTCCTACGCCCGCATCAGATAGGGACCGAACTGTCTCACGACGTTCTAAACCCAGCTCACGTACCACTTTAATTGGCGAACAGCCAAACCCTTGGGACCTTCTCCAGCCCCAGGATGTGATGAGCCGACATCGAGGTGCCAAACCCCCTCGTCGATATGAACTCTCGGAGGAGATAAGCCTGTTATCCCCAGAGTACCTTTTATCCGTTAAGCGACGGCATTTCCATACACAACCGCCGGATCACTAACACCTGCTTTCGCATCTGCTCGACTTGTAGGTCTCGCAGTCAAGCTCCCTTATGCGTTTACACTCTATAGCCGATTACCACCCGGCCTGAGGGAACCTTTGCGCGCCTCCGTTACAATTTGGGAGGCAACCGCCCCAGTTAAACTACCCACCTGACACTGTCTCTGAACCCGCTTCAAGGCTCAAGGTTAGATATCCGATAGCATAAGGGTGGTATTCCACCGGTGGCTCCACCGACCCTAGCGGGCCAGCTTCAAAGCCTCCCACCTATGCTACACATACGGTACCAAACACCAATGTCAGGTTATAGTAAAGGTTCACGGGGTCTTTCCGTCCCGATACGGGAAAGCGGCATCTTCACCGCTGCTACAGTTTCACCGGGGCCCACGTAGAGACAGTGCCGCAATTGTTATACCATTCGTGCAGGTCGGAATTTACCCGACAAGGAATTTCGCTACCTTAGGACCGTTATAGTTACGGCCGCCGTTTACTGGGGCTTCGATTCAATGCTTCGCCTTGCGCGCTGACCTCTCCTCTTAACCTTCCAGCACCGGGCAGGTATCAGTCCCTATACGTCGTCTTGTTAGACTTAGCAGAGACATGTGTTTTTAGTAAACAGTCACCCGGCCATTTCACTGCGGCCACATTCGACTTCATACGCAGGTATGTTATCTACTAGTGGCACTCCTTCTTCCGAAGTTACGGAGCCAAATTGCCTAGTTCCTTTACGTGGGTTCACCCGAGCACCTTAGGATACTCTCCTCGCCTACCTGTGTCGGTTTGCGGTACGGATGCAGAGCAACTGGCATAGAGGTTTTTCTCGGCAGTATGCTTAGGGTAGTTTCGATCCGAAGATCTTATCCCATAACCTCTCGGTGTTAGGATCGCGGATTTGCCTGCGATCCCCTCCTACAGGTTTAGGCCGGCACAACCATCAGCCGGCTTACCTTTCACTTCTGCGTCACCCCATAGCTCATAACGTCGCTCTACAGGTACAGGAATTTTAGCCTGTTTTCCATCGCCTACGCCTTTCGGCCTCGGCTTAGGATCCGACTAACCCTGAGCGGATTAGCCTTCCCAGGAAACCTTAGGTTTACGGTGAGCAGGTTTCTCGCTTGCTTTATCGCTACTCGTTCCGACATAATCTCTTCTCTTCGCTCCAGCAGCCTCGCAGCGACACCTTCGATGCCAAGAGAATGCTCCCCTACCAAACCGTCTTGCGACGGAATCCACGAGCTTCGGTGCAATGCTTAGTCCCGTTAATTATCGGCGCAGAATCACTAGACTAGTGAGCTGTTACGCACTCTTTAAATGATGGCTGCTTCTAAGCCAACATCCTAGCTGTTTCAGTAATTCCACATCCTTTACCACTTAGCATGATTTGGGACCTTAGCTGCTGGTCTGGGTTGTTTCCCTTTCGCCGATGAAGCTTATCCCCCACTGACTGACTCCCGTGGAACATTACACGGCATTCGGAGTTTGATTGGGTTTGGTAACCTTGTAGGGCCCCTAGCCCATTCAGTGCTCTACCTCCGTGACACTATATCACGAGGCTAGCCCTAAAGCTATTTCGGGGAGAACCAGCTATCTCCAGGTTTGATTGGCCTTTCACCCCTAGGTACAGTTCATCCCCCAGCTTTTCAACAGCGGTGGGTTCGGACCTCCATCTCGTTTTACCGAGACTTTCATCCTGACCATACATAGATCACCTGGCTTCGGGTCTACTCCCTGCGACTAACGCCCTATTAAGACTCGCTTTCGCTACGGCTCCGTCAGTGTTTACTTAACCTTGCCACAGAGAAGTAACTCGCCAGGATCATTATTCAATAGGCACGCAGTCAGTCCACATCATCCCGAAGAGGAAGTCTTTCCTCCGACAGCTTGTAAGCACACGGTTTCAGGTACTATTTCACTCCCCTCTCAGCGGTACTTTTCACCTTTCCCTCACGGTACTGGTCCACTATCGGTCACAGAAGAGTATTTAGCCTTACGCAGGTGGTCCGGCCAGATTCGGACAGGATTTCTCGTGTCCCGCGTTACTTGGGTAACTCGTCCGAGAAGCCATCAGCATTTTCGTCTACGGGGCTATCACCCTGTATGGTCTGACTTTCCAGAAACGTTCGACCTAACAGATGATTTGTAACTTCGCGACCCGACTGAGTACATCGGATCCGGACAGTACCCACGACACCGGCAGGCACAACACGTACAGGTTTTAACGTGCACGACCGGTTTAGGCTGTTCCCGTTCGCTCGCCGCTACTAGGGGAATCACGGTTGTTTTCTTTTCCTGAGGTTACTTAGATGTTTCAGTTCCCCGCGTTCGCCTCATACACCTATGTATTCAGTGGGATGATGACCAGGCATTACCCTGGCCGGGTTGCCCCATTCGGAGATCTCCGACTTAAAAGGTTGTTTGCACCTACACGAGGCTTATCGCAGCTTACCACGTCCTTCATCGCCTATCTGTGCCAAGGCATCCGCCGTATGCTCTTAGTAGCTTAATCGAAAACCTACATTAAAAATTTGAGCATTCCATTTCTGCGCTAAACTGCGCAGCCTGTTGGAAGATACCCGTGACGTACTTCTTTACAGAAGACTATGAAGTTGTCAAAGAACCGTTGTCCCGTCGAAACGGGACGAGAAAACATTTTGTGTGCCGTCCGAGTGACGGCGCGTCCAGATTCTGGAGATGACCGGGATCGAACCGGTGACCTGTGGCTTGCAAAGCCACCGCTCTCCCAACTGAGCTACATCCCCGCACCCAAAAGGTGTTTCACAAATGGGCCTAAATGGACTTGAACCATTGACCTCGCGCTTATCAGGCGCGCGCTCTAACCACCTGAGCTATAGGCCCAATAGGGAAAGCCGGATGCTCGCCTGACAGGCGATTACATTTATGTAAATAGCCAACTAAAGACCGGGAAAAGACTGATATCGCTCGACGAAGATGAGGGTCCCATCCGTGAGACGGGACTAACACCTGTTCTCCTTAGAAAGGAGGTGATCCAGCCGCAGCTTCCGCTACGGCTACCTTGTTACGACTTAGCCCCAGTCACCGGTCTTACCTTAGACGCCGCCCTCCTTACGGTTAGGCAAACGGCTTCGGGTACTCCCAGCTTCCATGGCTTGACGGGCGGTGTGTACAAGGCCCGGGAACGTATTCACCGCTGCCTGCTGATCCGCGATTACTAGCGATTCCACCTTCATGGAGTCGAGTTGCAGACTCCAATCTGAACTGAGGCCGGTTTTTGGGATTTGCTCCACCTTGCGGTCTTGCAGCCTTCTGTACCGGCCATTGTAGTACGTGTGTAGCCCTGGGTGTAAGGGCCATGAGGACTTGACGTCATCCCCACCTTCCTCCGGCTTATCACCGGCAGTCTCCTTAGAGTGCCCAGCATTACCTGATGGCAACTAAGCACAAGGGTTGCGCTCGTTGCGGGACTTAACCCAACACCTCACGGCACGAGCTGACGACAGCCATGCAGCACCTGTGTACAGGTCTCCGAAGCAGAAAAGCGGCTTTCACCGCCGGTCCGGTACATGTCAAACCCAGGTAAGGTTCTTCGCGTTGCTTCGAATTAAACCACATACTCCACCGCTTGTGCGGGCCCCCGTCAATTTCTTTGAGTTTCAATCTTGCGATCGTACTCCCCAGGCGGGGCACTTAATGCGTTAGCTGCGGCACCGGAGGGGTCGATACCTCCGACACCTAGTACCCATCGTTTACCGCTTGGACTACCAGGGTATCTAATCCTGTTTGCTCCCCAAGCCTTCGCGCTTGAGCGTCAGTATCAGCCAGAGAGCCGCCTTCGCTACTGGTGTTCTTCCAGATATCTACGCATTTCACCGCTACACCTGGAATTCCACTCTCCTCTCCCGTACTCAAGACCAGCAGTATCAAATGCAGGCTCCGGGTTAAGCCCGGAGTTTTCACATCTGACTTGAAGTCCCGCCTACGCGCCCTTTACGCCCAGTAAATCCGAACAACGCTTGTCCCCCCCGTATTACCGCGGCTGCTGGCACGGAGTTAGCCGGGGCTTCCTCTGTGGGTACCGTCAAGCCCGGTCAGTTACTACCGGCACGTTTCTTCCCCACCGACAGGATTTTACACTCCGAAGAACTTCATCATCCACGCGGCGTTGCTGCGTCAGACTTTCGTCCATTGCGCAATATTCCCTACTGCTGCCTCCCGTAGGAGTCTGGGCCGTATCTCAGTCCCAGTGTGGCCGTTCACCCTCTCAGGCCGGCTACCCATCGTTGCTTTGGTGGGCCGTTACCCCGCCAACAGGCTAATGGGCCGCGAGATTCATCTATCTACAACAGGTTCCCCGCCTTTGATGACCGAGCGATGCCGTTCAGTCATGTTATCCGGTATTAGCCCCGCTTTCGAAGGATTATCCCCAAATAGAAGGCAGATTATCTCACGTGTTACTCACCCGTTCGCCACTTTACTTGTCCAACCGAAGCCGGACTTTCTCGTTCGACTTGCATGTATTAGGCACGCCGCCAGCGTTCGTTCTGAGCCAGAATCAAACTCTCCGTAAATATTTAAAACATTTACACTCGAGTTGACGACTCAGCGAAACAGAGTTCGCTTTGTTCTGTCATTACTATATTATGGGAGTCACTACGATTTCTAAAAATCGCGGACCCGCGACATGAGCCTTCGCCCATGTCTTTAGCGTGGCTATTTAGTTGTCAAAGAACCAATTTCCGAAAAAAAACCCGCCAACCATTTGGCTGGCAGACTTGGAAGATAGAACGCCCAAACAGAGCTGTCAAGAGTTTTTTTAAGAAATCCTAACGTGTTTGGAAGTAAACCTTCCGGCCGACTCTGCCTCGCGGCATCCCTCACCTTGTGTGTCGGCAACCCAACGCCACCCGCACACCTCTATCGGCCTTTGATTATACGGCTTCGGCCCGAAGCCTGTCAAGTGGCACGAGAAGAATTTCGGTAATTTGACACATCTATCTCCTGCACAACAGATTACACGATGAGCCCTGTCACTTCGTGAACCCGAAAAGATAGTCTCCGCACAATTCAGGTAGTTATCAGATTCTCGATTAGGAAGCAGTGCGATGGCCTTTCCGTCGAAAAGTTCTTGTGTCGTGGATAAAAACAGTCTATAATAAGGCGGAGTCAAAGTACAAACTTTTATTGACCGTACGTCGAACAACCGCAATCCCATATTCCCTGTTCCGAGGAGGACCTATGAAAGCTCTCGTCCTGGCCGCGGCCATCCTGTGCCTGATCGCCGCTTCTGCCCTGGCCATTGTCGTTCCCTCTGTCCCTCGAATGATCCCCTACCAGGGGCGCCTGACCGACGCCGGCGGGAATCCGCTCACCGGGGCGTACCTCGTGCGATTCCAGATCTACAATGCCCCGGCCGCCGGGATTACGCTCTGGGATAATGGCTTTCGAAAAATTAACGTCGCCGCCGGCCTGTTCACATATAACCTCGGTGACAGCACGGTTCTTCCATATAGCATTTTCACCTCGGATACCAACGTCTGGCTCGGCATCACGGTTGGAGCGGACCCGGAGATTTCGCCGCGGACGAAACTGAATTCAGTGCCGTATGCCTACAAAGCCTCCACCGCCGACACCGCGGGCTACAGCCGGTTTGCCGGCAGTGCCTTTGATGAAGCCGGGTTTGCGGCCTCCAACACCACCGGCAGCGTGCTGATATCGACGGTCGATACAACTTTGAATTTTGTGACCTTCAGCCCGCCGGCCAACGGCTACGTGCTGGTCATTTCGGAAGCGGAATTCAACGCCGCGACAGCCGGAACATACCTCGGGTGCAGTATGGTCCGAAACGGTTCTTACACTCTCGAATTCTTTGACTGGGATCCGGGCGATGTTGACGGCTGGTTCGACCTGACTCAGACCAAGGTCAGCACCGACACCGTAACAGCAGGGAATTTGTACACCTATGCCCTTCATGCCCACATGAATGTCGGCACAGCCACTGCCTTCAATGCCCGGGTGATTGTGGTCTTCTTCCCGAAGAGATACGATGTGCTCATAAAACCGTTTTCGGGTAATGGCGGCATATCGGCCGGTCTCAACAACCTTCTTGGGGCCGCCGGTCTTCGCCCGAACGAGACCGCCGGTGTCAGGACACCCCGGCCAGCCGGCGGCGGTGAATCCGGCCGAAGAAATTCAGATCGATCGAGACGTCAACGGGAGGCCAACTGGACGCCAGGATTAGGCGGCTTGAGGCAGAAATTCTCAAGAAGACCGGATCAACCGACAATTCCGGGAAATGAACTTCGCGAAGCATCCTGTCCGCCGCATTCTGAACTGATATCTGAACGTAAAGTCGAGAGAAAGAGAACATGAAACGAACTTCAGCGTCTGTAATTGGCGCTCTACTTATAATCGCCGTCTTGTCTATCCCAGCGGCGGCATTTGGAGGGCCGCATTCGATAAGCTATCAAGGCCGGCTGACAGACGCAGCCGGTAATCCGTTGACCGGCTCGTATCTTATCCGCTTCCGTCTTTACACGGTGGCGGCCGGAGGAGTTTCCGTCTGGGATGATGGGTATCGGAATTTGTCGGTCGCTTCCGGCCTGATGACCTATTACCTGGGGGACAGCACGGCGCTCCCCGCCAATCTGTTCAAGACTGACACGAGCGTCTGGCTCGGAATAACAGTAGGGGCCGATCCGGAGATGAGTCCGCGCACCAGGCTGGAGCTTTCCGCATATGCGTCGCAGTCGGCCTCGGCCGGATTCGGCATCGGTCGCCGACTCATTGGTGAATGTGCCGGGAATAGCGGCGGCCCAGTCGACGGGCTTCACGTATCTGACCTCGAGCGGGCCGATTCAGATTTTGACCGTCACGATAACCATACCGGCACCGGGGTATGTCGTGGTGGACGGCAAGTTTTACGGGATAACCGAGAGCACCTTGGGTTCCAACACGGCTTACGTGCGCATCGACTCGCTCGGCGGCATCGGACCTCAATTCCCCTATGCCACAATTTTCGGGGCGTACGGTTTCTCAAACACTAGTCCCGTATTCTATCCCGGCACGGTCTACCGAATGTTTTTCGAGCCATCGGCTGGCACCTACACATTCCAGATGGTCGGGGGATACACCAGCACCAGCACCGGTGCTGACGCCCGCGTCGCCTATCCGATGATGAAGGCGACTTATTTCCCAACTTCATATGGGTCAGTGGTGACTCTGGTGAATTCTGCGGACGCCGGACAATTCCAGCAAACCAACGCCGTTCCGGTCGGCGATGCCATGGGTCAGCCGAACGGACAGACGATGTACCAGGTTGACCTGAGAGAGCTGGAAGTCAAAGCGGTCCGGGCTCAGGCCGAAGCCGAAAAACTTCAGCGCCAGTTGGCCGAAGCGAAACTGAAACAGATGCCGCAATCGACCGACCAGGGCGCCGCCAAGTAAATGTTGACAGAATGGATACATGATTATATGTTAGCGGAAGACGATTCTCCTTGTCCCGCGGTTCTGAAAGGACAAATTCTATGATAAGACAGATAGCCAAATTCGGATTGAGTTCCCTTGTGGCCGTCATCCTGCTCGGGAGTGCTCTGTTCGCGGAAACGACCGCGCCTTCCGGCAAGACAAATGCCCCCGATCAGAGCAAGTCGGCGTCCGCCGCCAAGGCCCGCCCGAAGGGGGCAAGTACGACAACCGCTACAGTAGTGGCGCCACCGTCGAGCCAGCCGCAGACTGTTACCACGCCGACGGCAACGAAAGGGCGCAATACCACAGTGGCAGCCCCCATGGCCGGGGAGCAAATCAAGTGGCAAGTACTATCCGGCGGCGGATCCCGGGGAACCTCGACAAACTTTGTCTATGAGCGGCACGCTCGGTCAGACGGCTGCCGGTCCCGGTACTTCGACTAATTTCAAGATCAACCAGGGCTTTTGGCAGAATTTCTCCAGTTCCTGCTGTGTCGGAAAACGGGGCAACGTGAATTGTACTGGCGCCATTGATTTGGGGGATCTGTCAGCTTTGGTAAGTTATCTAACCGGCGGCGGATTTGTCCTTTGTTGCTTAGATGCTGCCAACGTCAACGGCGTTGGAGCGGTCGATCTCGGGGATCTTAGCGCGCTGGTCAGCTACCTGACCGGCGGCGGGTTTGTCCTGATCAATTGTCCGTAATTGCCTATTGAGACAGCGGCGGCCGCCGCCTGGCCGAGTATGGCAAAATGGGCCGGAACCTCTAAGTTCCGGCCTTTCTTGTGTTTGGCCAGTTTCTGCAGGTGTGACTATTTAGGAACTTTTTTTTCGGAATCGTTTTGTATATTCTGTCGATCTAAGTGGAAAAGGAAAGGTGACAACAGGAAGCAATGCTAACGGTAACTGATAACGCGACCAAAGAACTTCAGTCCTTTCTGGCCGGCGACAAAGCCAAAGGGGCCAAACTGGTGATTTACTTCCAGGGGGTTGGCTGAAGCGGGCCCTCTCTGGGCTTGGCTCTGGATGAGTCAGTAAACGGATTAGAGAAGCTTGAAGCCAACGGGATCGATGCCTATATCGATCCGGGCCTAAAAGAATTTCTCACTCAGTACGGCGAGATCAATATCGATTTTGTCGAGCGCTCCGCGGGCCACGGCGGCTATCTAGTCTCGGTTGGGAAGCCGGGCAGTTGCGGCGACGGCTGCAGTTGTTCTTGAGTGGGAGCCGATAGACGGTTTTGCGAGAGAGCCGGTCTTAAACGACCGGCTCTTTCATTTTCTCACGATTGGAAGCATCGGCGCGAAGCTTGGCTCGCTGGTTATAGATGAACACACCGTAATCCCGGTCATCCTTCTGGATATGATCCACAAACCAGTCCCGGAAGAAGACCATGACTTCATTGACCGACGGTTTGTCCCCTGCCAGAAATCTTTCCTGTAAATCCGCGAGCCGCCTGGACAGTTCGAGATGCTTCTGGACATGGTCCGTGGCGCCCGGAAAGCCGATTGATTCCATCAGCTTCTCTTCCTCGGCAAAATGCGTCTGAATTTCCTGGCTCAGGGCGCTTAGCAAGAGGGCAAGGCGCTCGAGTTCGGCTCCGGCTCGAAGATCGGTCTGAAGTTGATTGACGATATCGGCCAGGCGCTTGTGCTGGCGGTCCATGACCGGCACGCCGACCGAATAGTGTTCACCCCAGTTGATACATGCCATGCGCGGATTCCCTTCTGGCTTGGCCATTCCCCTGATCTACCGATAGCGGAAATATGCGGGCAGGTTGGCTACTCTTTCTATTCTCGACCGATTGGCCGCCAAGCTTTACGGCTGATCGAAAAGTCCGCCGGATTGGGCCGAGTCTGAGCCAATTTAGACCAAAAGAACCGCCGATTCCGGCAATTGTTTATCTACTTGACGTAGAACGATTTTGGCGTAAGTTGCGACCGATTTGCCGGGGTAGCTCAGTTGGTTAGAGCGCCAGTCTGTGGAACTGGATGTCGACAGTTCGAGTCTGTCCCCCGGTATTCTTTTAGTTGATGGAGATCCCCCTTGATAGCTACAGCCAGCAGTCCAGCCACGCTGGCTTGTCCATTAATGCGCAGGCATTTGACGTCTTCTCTCATTTCAGGAGTCAGCGTGAATTCGCCAATTAGAGAGATCAACTGTGCTTTGGCTCCCATTACATCTATGGCCAGTCTGCCCTTTAGGCGCACCAACCATCCGGCAACGTACTTTTCATCAACTTGCAGGCGTTCGTAACTATAGCCACGGGCTAGGGCCTGTGCTTGGGCATCCAGGGTTGCTGTTTGAGACTCGATCTCGCGCAGTTTGATTAGCAGCGCGGGCGACGACCCATTCTCTGCAATAGCATCAACTAAGTTTGACAGCTGTTTTCGTAATTCAGCCCGTTGTTCAGCAAGATTTCCCGAGCTTCGCTGAAGTTTGTCCAGCTTGGCCTTGAGCCTCTTGTTGACCTTCCTTATCAATGCTGACAGGATGGCTGGATCCAACAAGTCACTCTGACCTGCCCCCGTTTGTTGTACCACTTTCAATGTTAGTCATGCGATAGCCAAAGTCAATGGGTTTGGGGGCTGGATCGCCTCTGGTGCCGGCGGCCGATAGCACAGCGAACTGTGCGGGCGGCACTGATTGTAGTGCCTCCGCCAGCGTTCGATCAGTACCTGGGCCTCAGTCAAGGTGTAGAAGATCTCCCCATTCAAGAGCTCATCCCTCAGCTTGCCGTTGAACGATTCCACGTAGCCGTTCTCCCAGGGGGATCCCGGCTCGATGAACAGGGTTTGGACTGAGAGTCGTGCCAACCAGCTTCTTACGGCCTTGGCGGTGAATTCAGGGCCATTATCCGAACGCAGATAGACCGGTGTCCCCCGGTGAACAAACAGGTCAGTCAGCGCTTCAAGCACATCCTCGGAACGGAGCGATCTCCGGACGACCAGAGCCAGACATTCCCGAGTGTATTCATCGATGATGGTCAGGATGCGAATCGGTCGACCGTCAGCCGTCCGATCCGCCACGAAGTCATAGGACCAGACGTGACGGGGATACTCCGGCCGTTGCCGGACACACGACCCGTCGCTTAACCATAGCCGCCCCCTCTTGGGCTGCTGGGGTGGCACCTTCAACCCCTCCTGACGCCATAACCGTTCGATTCGCTTGTGATTCACTTCAAAACCTTCTTGTCGCAACATGGCCGTTATCCGACGATACCCGTACCGCCCATACTGCGTAGCCAATTCAACCATTCGACTCACCAACCGCTTCTCTTCTTCCGGTATCTGCTCCTGATGACGCTGGGTCGACCGCGGTTGGCTTAGCACCCGACAGGCTCGACGTTCGGTAACGCCCAGCCGACGACGGACATGCTTCACCGCTTGTCGCCGACGCGCCGGGCTCAGAAGTTTCCCGAGGCCGCCTCCTTCAGAATGGCAATGTCCAAAGCCTGGTTGGCCACCAGCTTCTTCAACTGGGTGTTCTCACGCTCCAGTTCCTTCAGCCGCTTGGCCTGATCCAGCCGAAGCCCTCCGTACTCCTTCCGCCACCGATAGTAGGTCTGATCAGTCACTCCCAGCTTTCGACATACCTGACCCACCGTCTGGCCCTGCGACAGTCCCACCTCGGCCTCCCGGAGTTTGGCGATGATCTGTTCAGGACCCAAACGCTTCTTGCTCATTGCTGCCTCCTTCAAAATCCAGATTTACTAACATAACATCTGGACTCGTTTTTGGGGGCAAGGTCAAAACCACAATCCTCCTCCATTTGCCCCTGCTGAACCATTGGTAGTAATTTCGCTGATCACTTGATTGCCGCTGAAAGTGGAGGAGTCAATCGCCAGGCTACCTGAACCGCCAATTCCGCCCCCACTGTTGTAGGGCCCAACCATACCATTTGACTCAATTTGGCATCCTATTACCAGGAGTGAACAATTCTGAGCATACAAGCCGCCGCCAAATGAGCGGGCCAGTGACTGAGAAATGCGGCAATCTCTAACAGTTACCTTTGCATCCGTGGCACTGACTGCACCACCCGGTGATGATACAGACCGGCCTGTCAGGGTCAACCCGATAATGGTAACCGACGCATTGGACGGGATATCAAAGCACCGAGATGTGTCTGAAATCACCGTAGTTTGATCTTTCCCTGCTTCTGACATGAGCAATAGTCGCTTCGATGGAAAGATGGCGTGTTCGCGATAGGTTCCAGATGCCACAAGAACTGTATCACCATCAATTGATGAATCCATAGCCGCTTGAATTGTAGCATATTGACTCGGGACTCTTAGAGTCATTGGGACGCGAACATGGCAACCCATGCTAAAGGCGCCAATCTGAACTCCTCCAGGATTGTTGGTAGGAAGGCAAGGAGAGTCATTACGCAGAGTGAGATTTCCATTTATCACATCACAGTAGAGCGGATCAGCATCAATGTTGCCGGAAACCCCTGGGGTCCAGTCGGAACCTTCAACCGCATTAGGAAAGCAGTTCCAAATGTCGGAGTTTGTAACCGTAACGGTGGACTCGGCAAATATCCCGCCGCCTTGTTGATTCTGCCCTCCTCTGTTTTGTCCAATAGCAGTACAATTTGTCACCAAGACCGACTGAAGAGAGTACGGGTTAGAACAGTATACCCCACCACCTTTGGCCGTAGCAAAGGTATTATTTGCGTAGCCCTGCGCATTGCAAAAGTTGGCTACCAATGTAACATTGCGAACATCCCCACTACCTCTTAGGTACGCGCCTCCCCCAAGTGAACTCGCCATGCCACCAGACATTCCACTAGCGAGTAGTCGTCGCGCTGCATCCTCGGATTGAACTCCACTCAAGGATCACATCTTCCCCATCTAAATAGCAGCCTGCACCAAGGATAATCGATGAAAATCCTCCTTGCGGTGAAGCTACTTTCGGATTGGAGCCGAGGATGGGACCGTTAGGATTGGTTATGGTTCCAACAATGGAAGTATGTCCGACAACTGCAGAATCACCCACAACGCATAAACCACCGCCTAGGAATACACCACTGCCGTTGTGCTGCCATAAATTGATCTTTGAATTAGTCACTGAGCAGGAATCGAGAGTATTCCCCGTTCCTTGAGCGAACACAGCCCCACCCGAACAATTCCCAAAAATGCTGAGCACAGATTCATTAAAGCTGCAACCAACGACTGAATTGTATCCATTGAAAAGCGCAATGGCGCCTCCCTTGATGTTGCCATATCCTTGGATGACAACGGAATTGCTATCAAAAACGCAGTAATTGATACTTGTAAATCCTCCAAAAGCGAGAACCCCTCCACCACCTACGGGCTCTGGTGTATTCGGATCAAAAACGTAACCGTTTGTCACGCTACAGTTCAGCACGCTGCAATTGTCCATAGTAAGCTTGGACAGAGTATCTGCAAATACCCCACCACCGCCAAATCCGCGACCAACAGAGTTATTACGAATTGTGCAATTGGTTATTACTACTTTGCTTCCATCTATATATATACCGCCTCCCCTGGCATCGGTAGTGTCAAATCGCATCAAGCCTCTTCCACCCCGAATTGTGAACCCCTCAATTCTTGTCGAATCTGCGCCAAGAACTGAAATACAACTTGCACTGGTATCAGGAATCTGAGCTTGCCCATCAATGGTCGTCAAAGCCGATCCATCAGTAGATATGAGACTCAGTGGCCTTTTCACATCTACGTGTTCATAGTAGGTACCTGGACCGACCAGAACTGTATCATTGCTCCATGCGATATCAATCGCCGCCTGAATGGTGGGTTGACCCAAAGGGACTGGGACTGACTTTGGCACAGCTAGAGTTTGGTTTACAAGTATGGAAATGTTGTTCGACCCGTAGTTCACTGTACAAAGGTCAGGCTTACCATCCCTACTAAAAGCAGTCGCACAAACCGAATTGGGCCGACTACCAACCGCATATGTGGACGTGACGGTAAATGTGCCAATGCCACTATTGGTCAATACTATGAGCAGGTTTGAGTTTTCGTTTCCTACCGCCAGTTCGCGCTTCCCATCCCCATTGAGGTCCCCTGTAGCCACTGAGGTCGGATAATTTGAAGCGCCCAGTGCATAGTTGCTGGGAGGTGAAAATGTGCCGGTCCCACCATTCATTAGTACAGAGATGTTGTTGGATACGTAGTTCGCAATCGCCAGGTCTGGCTTAGTGTCACCGTTGAGATCGGCGCTGAGTATTGAATTTGGGGACTGACCGACAGTGTAGCTGACTGCTACAGCAAACGTACCGTCTCCATTGTTTCTGAGGACAGACACGCTATTTGATCCGTTGTTCGTCGCAGCAAGGTCGATCTTGCCATCAACATTGAAATCACCGCCCACCACAAACATCGGGTGTGTGCCAACAGCATAATTGACCGCCGTCGCAAATGTGCCATCACCGTTGTTCTTCAGTACTGACACATTGTTCGTCACGAAGTTCGTAGCCGCCAAATCCGAGCGTCCATCGCCGTCAAAGTCGGAGGCAAATACTGACCATGAGTAACTCGAAATGGCATAGTTGACCGGTGCGCCGAATGCCCCGCCGCCTGTATTCATAAGAATCGAGATGTAGTTCGATGCTTGGTTGGTGACGGCGAGATCTGGCTTGCTGTCACCGTTGAAGTCGGCAGACACGACACTATACGGGGTTCCTCCCACAGTGAAGTCTACTGCTGCCTGGAAAGAGCCGTCTCCGTTCCCTTTGAGTATAGAGACAGTTCCGGAGCCTGTGTTGGTTACGGCCAGATCGATCTTGCCATCTCCGTCGAAGTCGCTGGCACAGGAGGTAAGCGGGCCACTACCAACGGCATAGTCAGAACGGGGACCGAAGACTGGATTGGATGCTAATACAGTAGATACCCACAAAAGGGCAAATAGGGCTATAGCGATTGACTTCATGACTCCCCAGTCGCAATGAGTGAATTACCTCTGATAATGTAAGCAATTAGGTAGGATTGTCAACGATCCAATTACCCAGCAAAAACCCTTCTTAGTATCGAAAGGACTTCAGCCATGCCACGAAGAAAGTGCACAAATCCAGAAGAAAGGTCGCAAAGTTCCTCCCAATCCAAGCCGACCACTTACGAATTCCTGGGTCACATTGTTACCGCGGAGGAATACTTCGAGATCGGCAAGAATCTGGATGCCTACTTTTCACTCCTCCGAGAGTGGAAAGAGAGGGACGAGCGCAATGCCCAGCAAGCCCAAAAACCGGAGACCGAATGAAAGAGGAAAAGGAAAACGACGATGTAAGACTATCCCCAGAGCGGACCGTGGAGGTGGTTGATAAGGCGAAGAAGAACCCGCCGGAGGCTCTCGATCGATTCCTTGACTATCTGGCTAACAGAATCGTCGATGATTTCTTGAAAGAGAGAGACAAATGTCAGGACCATGACTGATAGTACCCAGGCATGGTGCTTGGTCTCTGTCGCACTGGTGTGTACGGTAGCGATTTCCAAATCACCACAAAGTCCTTCCCCCCGGCAAAACCGTTAGGGCAATGATGGGCTGCCATTCAAAAGGCCCAGCTGTCGTCCTTGCACTCGTTGGACTCGGTCAAAGACTTCAGCTGTCCATCGATGCCGTTGAATTGTGGTATGGGCACCGACGCGAGACCAAAATATATGGTAATTGAGTCGAGAGTGGCTTTGATCTCGCCCGGCCGCAATCAGACCTATCCTGCTGCCGGCGTCGTAGGACCCGGTTTGGAGATCAACTTGCCACAGGATCCCATCGGGCTTCGTACTATGTATTCGAAGCCCTATTTTCACATGGGACAGACCTGCTGCAAGGCATAGCCACGGGTCCCTTCCCCTCTGCCTCATTGGATTGCAGCGTAATGTCCATAAGATACACTTTCAACCTATATTTAGCGGATTTTGGGTGCCGGGCTAGCCCGTAGATTCTGATCAGGGGTAAAGGGGCCGGTTTACTCGTCGATCATGCGGCCATTCTCCGGATTCGTTTGGCCGCCTTTTCCGTTAGGCGGAGTAACTGCTTCAGAAGTTCTTCGGCCTTTCCCCGGTCCGCTTTGCTCTGTAATTCTTGTTGTTTGGCCTGCTGCAGGAAGTAGATGGCGCCTCGTTTGTTGGCGTGGCCAAGTTCATTGATGGCCCGCGATAAGAATTGTCGATAGCTGGTCCTGAGTTGTGACGCCCTTTGTTGGAGTTCTTCGACCGACTTGTGTTTGACGATGGCCAGGCGTTCCTGCAGGATGGTACGTTTGAATGCTTCTTGCTCTGGCGGGCTTAACTGCTGGTAGGTCTGGTTCAGCTTTTGGAGGCTGGTGATTTCCCACTTGTCTAGCTTGTCATTGATGATCCTGATCTGGTTGAGTGTTCTGTCGAGTTGGGATTCCTGTTGCTGTAGGTCCAAGACGATAGCCCTTATCTGATGAACGGTTTCCGGGGTGAGCTCCTTTTGGGTGAGCAGGTTGATGAGGGCGTCCAGATCTTTAGCGATGACCTTCTCTGACTTGGCTGCTTTTCGTTCCTCGGTTAGGGCCTCAGCATCTGTTTTCTCCTGCTCCTTCAATTCTTGTTCCGACTGCTGTTTGTCTGCCTCGACGGCCGGATTCTTAATCCGGTCCAGGCTGGGCAGCTTGAATTTTGGCTTGACCCGCATGACTAGGAGCACTAACAGGACGGGAATACTCAGCAAAAGCGCCGCGTCGATCCAACTGGCATACGGGCTTGCTTGCATCCATTGGTAGAGTTCGGGGCTCACGGCTCGCATCAGAAAGTAGGTCAGGATGAAGCTGGCGAGTCCGGCGTTCACGGTATTGCCGCCGAGCTGTTTGATAAGGCTGTAGAACAAGAGCCCCAGGAGTACCATCAGGATGCCGGCGGCTACAGGACCGAAGCGTGCCAGGCTAAAGCCGGTGGCTGCAGAAAAGAGCGTCATACCGGTGCTGAGAGCGAGGGCAATACCAATGCTGATGGCCTTGCCTCCCTTGCCAGGAAACTTCTTACTGAAGACGAATTGGCTGAGTCCGAGAAACAGGGTCAAGTAAATCGCGAAGTCAAACGCCAAATGGTGACTTTGATACGTGCCGGCAATATCTAGGTCTTCGAACGGTTCCAAGAGGGTATCGAGGGGGTTGGTCATAGGGGTTTCACGCTCAGGGTTCACTATGTGGAAGGAAATCTAGGGTCTCACGAAGCTGAGTCACGACGGGAATTCCTGCCATCATGCCCTTTCTTAGGCACCGGGACTTTATAAATCTTCCGATTCTCGGGCCTTTGCAGTGTGAGGGAAAGTTTCCGATGGAAACCTGAAGGGGCAACGGGCGGGTTCCTTCTTCTTCTTCTTCTTCTTCTTCTTCTTCTTCTTCTTCTTCTTTCCTTTCTATATAGATAGTTATGAATAGAAGAAAAACAGATATCTAATTCCTGCGACTTGTTGGCCGAGACCGGGGGGATCTTCGCCCGAAGACCTCCCGGAGGGCGTCGGCCTCGACCTGGTCCCCGACCTTCGTCGAGGCGGCGTGGGCGTTGACCGCATCGATCTCGGCGGGAGCGATGCCGGCGTGGCGGATGCTCTCGGCGATGCAGCGGGTAACCGTCACGGGATTGGGGGCCACGACATGGCAGGCGTCGGCGGTCATCGCCCAGCCGGCCAGCTCGATATCAAAGGCAAGGCCGTGCGCCGCGGCGAAAGCCCGGGAGGCGATGACGATACAGCCGGCCCCTTCGGAGACCACGAATCCCCGCCGGTTGAGGGAGAACGGGCGGCTCGCCGCCCCGGGCGGCAGGGGTTCCTCCCCCTCCTTGGGGCGGTACGCGCCGTTCATCGTCGCGAATCCCGCCACGATCGGCTCGACCAGGGGAAAGTCCACGGCCCCGCAGATGGCCACATCGGCCATCCCCTGGCCGATGAACATCGCCCCCAGGATCAGCGAACTGCTCCCCGTGGCGCAGGCGGTGATGATCGAGGCGATGGGCCCGGTCGCCCCGGTCAGGATCGAGACCTTGCCGCCCGCCATGTTGATGCAGGAGTTGGGGTTCATGAAGGGCTGGGGAAGCTTTCCCGTCGCCGTCAGGATCCGGTCCGCGCGCGATGAGCGCGTCGAGCCCGCCGATGGCGGAGCTGAACGTGACGGCCACCCGCGGGGCCAGATCCGGGGTGATCTCCATGCCGGCCCGCTTCAGGGCGCCGGTGGACGACGAGCAGGGCGTGTTTGAAGATCGGGGAGGTCCAGTGGGCCATCTCGCGGGGCTTGAGAAAGGGATAGGGGCGCGAGATCGATGTCGGCGACCTGGCCGGCGATCCGGACGGGGAATCCCTCCCGGAGCGGAAAGCGGGTCAGGGCGCCCACGCCGCTTTCTCCCGCGGCGGCGCGGTCCCACTGGCCTTCCAGCTCGGTGCCGAGCGGGGAAACGGCGTCGTATCCGAGGATGACGGGTCGCGGATTATCCATGCGGGCGGTTGCATCATACGTCTCACCAGGGAATGAACTTGTAGAGCTTGGCGAACATCTCGTACACCTCGATCCAGTTCTGGAGATCCTTCGCGGAGCGCAGGTGCGTCCCGTTTGTTCACCATCACCCAGCTCATGTGGGCGGCGCCGTCCTTGCAGGTCGGGCAGTCCCGGGTCGCCGACGTGCAGCAGCGGTGCATCGTCTTGAGATCGGCCGCCCAGCGGATGAACCGGATGAGGCGCTTCGGCCGGGGGTTGCGGTTGTCGAGGGGTTCCGTCACGGAGGGGCATTCGTTCCACCCGAAGGGCCGCCCCAGCATCCGGCCGGTGGTGATGATCTCGTGGTAATACTTGCAGGAGATGACGGTCCGGGGGTAGCTGTCGAGCATGGCATCCATCTCGGCGCGGATGTCGGCGAGCTGGGAGGCGTCCAGGAAAATCCCTCCACCCCCTCGTCGTTGGACAGAAGCTGCATGTGGACCTTGAGGCCGGCATCGTCGATCCTCTTGATCACGCGCTCGGTCCGCCCGAGCTGCCGGGGGGTGATCGTGTAGAGATAGTAGGTATAGGGATCGCCGGCATAGTTCCGGCTGGAGACGGCAAAGGTGTCCTTCCCCCGGAGGAGCTTTTCGTCCTCTTCATCCCCCCAGAGGGAGATCCCCACCATCATGTCGGGGAACCGGTCGCGGGGCACCTTGATCAGGCCGTTGGTGGCGCAGTAGGTGGGAAGGCGCTGGTAGAAGGCCTCGACGCGGTCGAGATAGAGGGTCGGCTCGCCGCCGATGAGGATGGCCAGGTTGACCCCCCGCGCCTGCTCCTTCTCCACGAAGGCCTCCCAGCGGGCGATGTCGGTCTCTTCGGGCGCCGCCGTGTGCTCGTCGGAGGAGAAGAAAAAACACCCCTTGCAGCGCAGGTTGCAGCGGTTCGTCACATCGTAGATGGAGCTGCGCATGTTCAGGCGGGAGATCGCCTTGTAGCGCTCATACCACTCTTCATCCAAAAGCGTGCTGACGGTTTGCATCGTCTATCGGCTTCCTCGATCTCTTTACTACTCCGGCGGGGCGATCATCTCCGCGACAGAGGTTCTCCCCTTTTTCGTATCCCATCACCCAGACGGCCAGGTAGGTGTCGACATAGTCCAGCCAGGCCTTGAAGGAGAGCGGGTCCGTCACGTGCCGGTAGAGCCGGGCGGTCACCACGGCGCTCCCCGCCGCGTAATGCCGGCAGTCGTCGCAATCCGTATCGGGCACGCAGCAGGCCGCGTCGCGGTCCCAGGTGAGGTCGGCCCTGAACTGGCGGAAGGAGCGGCCCAGCCCGATCGCGGTGGAGGCGTTCCGCCGGGGATAGGGGCAGCCGAAGAGTTCGTGGAGGCCCCGCGCGTGGGTGTGGGCGACGGCGTTGTAGGGGGAAAAGAGGAGATGGCCGGGGATAGCGATCCATCATCTCCCCCATGACCTCCCGCGTCCGGAGAAGCGAGGCCGCATCGTGACGCAGCTCTCCCGCGTAACCGACCGGCGCGGAAAAGACGTTGAAGGTGACCCGGCAGTCCGCGGCCGCCAGGGTGCTCGATGACGTCCGGCGCCTCGTCGATGTTTTCCCGGGTGAAGGTATAGACGAAGACGGCCCGGGGGTCGCCCCGGTAGTTCTCGATCTGGCGGCCGAGCAGTCCCCGGGCCTTGCGGACCCGGAGGCTGGTCGCGTCATTCCCCCAGACGGAGATGTGGATCCTGTAGCCGACCGCGGGATCGATGCGGCGGACGCCGTTGGTCGCGATGCAGCCCAGCGGCATCTCGGCAAAGCAGACGTCCAGCAGTTCGGGAACGAGGGAGGGTTCGGCCCCGGCCAGGACGACATAGGTGATGCCGCGCGCCTTTTCCTGGCGCATCAGCTTCACGCCACGCCTCGGGGTCGCCGTTTTCGCGGCGAACTGCTTCGCCCCTTCGTAATAGTAGCAGCCGTCGCAACGGATGTTGCAGCGGTTCGTCATGTCGTAGGTGGATTCCCGGAGGAAGAAGTACCGGCGGACCTTCTCCCAGCGGGCCTTGACGGCCGGCTCCGCCAGCAGTTCGGAAAATTTCCACCGGCGGCGTGCCGGTCGATCCTCCGCCCCCGCTTCCGGCGCAAAGCGCCCTCATCGGCACGTTCGCTTTGCCATCCGGTTTCCGAACTCACCATCGATGCAGGCTCCATATCACCCCGCACACATCCTCCCGGGATCCCGATTCATCCCCGCGGCCTTGACAGCCGCGACCGTCGGGCATCCCTATGCATTCTTTCCTGCGGCCATTTTCGAGCGCAGGTATTCGGCAATCAGCCGGACGGTCTTCAGGGTCGGATAGTCGTCCTCATCGATGAAGACGCCGTATTCGTCCTGCAGGACGAGTGCCACGGTCGCCAGGTCCATGCTGTCCACCCCGAGTTCATCCACAAGATCCATATCGGGATCGAACGTCTCCGGCGTGATCTCTTCCAGCTTCAGTTCCCCGATGATGATCTCGGCAATCCGGAGGACCAGTTCCCGGGCCTCTTTGCTCTCCGGCATGATTCAACCTCCCAAAGTTCACGACAATATGCAACCACGTACAAAAATGGATGATAAAAGTCTCATCCTTTTGCTAAAAACTATGATTTTTGTCAAGAAGTTTGTTCTCCGGGGCCTTCCGCCAACCGCGCCGTAAAGGCCCCGGTGCAGGCCGCTTCCCCGGCCAATCGACGGAAAAGAGATAGGCCATTCCGTCGCGTCTTTTTCTCCCGCGTTATTTCAAAGGTCATCCGCGTCATCGGGCTTGACGGGCAGGCGGAAACGGACCCTGCCGATGCCGGTGATCAGTCACGCGCCGCCCCTCCCGAAGCTCCGCGGTGATGATCGCCTCTTTCACCAGGGCGAGGATCGCTATTCCCGGAAGGATCGGATTGCCCGGGAAATGGCCGGCATACCAGGCCGAATCGCCGGGAACGCCGGCCGAGGCCGTCATCCGCTCCGCCGTGCCCGCAAGTTGTGAAAGCCCCTGCCGGAATGACTTCTCCATCTTCCCTCCCCGCGACTCTCACGCGCACCGGCAACGATCAACCATCCGGACCGGCTGCATCCTTTTCGGCTCCCGTCCGCCCTTTCCCATCGCCCGCCGAAGGCTCCGCTCATGAAGCGGTGCGCCGAACACACCCCGCCGTTTTTCAGTAGCGTCACCCGTCGCGGGTGTCAAGAAAAATCGCGGACGGAGGCGCGGGCAGTTCGTTCCATCACCGGTCTTCCGATCAGCTCGGACAACGGCACGATCGTCATACCCCCCTGCCCTGAGTCCCCGGATGATCTCCTCCACCTCTGCGAGCCACTCGGCGATCCTGCCGCGACCCGGCGGGGAGACGTCATGGAGAAGGACGATCGCGCCGGGGCGGACCTTCCGCAGGATGGTCCCCGCCAGCCCCCCGATCCTCCGGTTCCCGAAGTCGCAGGCCCGGCAGCTGAAGGTGACGCACTCCATGCCGCAGCTCCTCCAGGACCCCGGGCAACCGGGGGTTGGTGATGCCCACGGGCGGCCTGAAGGCGAGCGGCCGGATGCCGAAACGGGCCAGCAGCTCCTGGGTGCGGGCGATCTCGTCGGCCAACCTCGCCCGGGAACGCAGCATCAGCAGGGGGTCGTGACGGTAGGAGTGGTTGCCGACGTCGTGGCCCCTCTGGAGGATCTCCCGGACCAGCTCCGGGTGCCGCTCCGTGTTTTGCCCGGTGACGAAGAAGGCGGCCGTCAGCCGATGCCGCCCGAGAAGGTCGAGCAGAGCGGGGTGTCACATCGGGATCGGGGCCGTCGTCGAAGGTCAGCGCTACCGCTTTGCCCTCCCCCCCGCCCCGGCTGATCACCGGCAGGAAGAAACCCGCCCGGGGAAGGAAGGACGCCACGAGGCAGAGAAGCACAAACAGCCCCAGGGGTAAGGCGGCCAGATCGGGCCGGACAGAAGAGCAGCCCTCCGGAAAGGGCAAACGCCGCAATCCCCGCGACTATGCGCGGGCGTACAGGGCCTTCCTGGGGGCGTCTCCGCGGTTCATCGAAGGAGCAGCTCCCACAGGGGACCGGGACGACCATGGGCGTGCATCCTGGTCACGATCCGTTCCGTCTTTTCGCCGCCGTCCCCGGTGACCCAGTTCATCCGGCCGGCCGCCTGCCTTTTTACCCGGGCGATGATCTCCTCCGTCCCGATCCCCCGGGAACGATAGAAGACCGGCGACAGGAGGTCCTGATCGCCGGTGATCTGCCCCTCCGCCACGGCGAGATCGTAGAGCGGGGCATGGGGAAAGATCCGGATGCCGCAGAAGGCGAAAAATACCGCTTTCTCCAGCTTCTTCCGCCCGTTCCATGGTTTCATCCAGCGTCCGGGCGTCCTCTCCGGGCCCCCCCAGGAGGAGATAGTGGGCGATGTGCACCCCCGCCCTGCGGGCGCTTTCGTGGGCGGCGAAGACATCCGCCGCGCCGAAGGGTTTCCCGTACCGCTTCAACTGGGGATCGCAGAGCGATTCCGTCCCGAACTCGGCATGGGTCAATCCGGCCTCGGCCAGGACGCCGTAAAAGCCCTCGGGGGGGCGCATCGGGGCGAAAAAGGCCCCCCAGGGGATCGTCAGGCCATGGCGGCGAAAGGCCCTGGCGACGGCGAGACTGTGGTCCTCATCGGCATTGAACGCGGAATCGGTGATGAAGAGGTACCGGGCGCCCATCTCCTGAAGCTCCCGGGCCTCGCGGGCGACCTCGTCGGGGGGGACGAGCCGCAAGCCGCCGGCCCTCGATATGGGGATAGGTGCAATAGAGGCAGCGAAACGGACATCCCCGCTTCGTCTGCAGGTTCAGGATCCCGCCGCGTTCAAGGTAGAAACGGAGCTGCGCGTCGTCCGGACAGGTCCGCCGCGCGACGGCCCCCTGCCAGGGTGCGGGGGCTCCGACGGGTCCCCCCTTGATCACGATCCCGGGGAGCGCGGAGGGATCCGCCCCCCGTTCGAGGGCATCGACGAGGAGGGCGATCGATTCCCCCTCCCCGACGACGCCGAAGTCGGCGCCGAGGAGCGACATCAGCTCCCCGGGGAAAATGGAGAAACCGCTCCCGCCCAGGACGATCGGAACGGCGGTGCGGTCCCTGACGAGCCGGACGATCCGCTCGTATCCCGGGATGAAACTCTTCGCGGCCAGGGTATCCACATTATCGATGTTCCGGATGGAGATGCCGATCAGATCCGGAGCGCCGTCCCGGATCGCCGCCTCCAGCTCCTCCGGCCCCGCGGCCCGGTTCATGTCCAGGAGTCCGGACCTCATGCCGGGGCGTCAGGGCTCCCGCGACGTAGTCGAGACCCAGCGGGTAGACCGAATGCGGGGCATTGGTCGTGTTGGCGGAGATGAGCAGCACCTTCATGGAATCGGGACTTCAACCTCGCAAAATGCAGAAATCAATGGACCGGGGAAGCTCAGGGGATCGTCGGCGGCGCCATCGGCCCCCCCAGCTTTTCGATGAACCTCCGCGTCGCCCAGCGGAAGATAATGACGACATAGCGCGCACCGGCGAGCCAGGAACCGGCCAGAAAAACGACGTGGGAAAGGCCGTAGGTGACCGGTCCGCCGACGACAACGATCAGGGGTTCGCGCATATGCTCGGCGATCAGGGCCAGGAGGCCCACCGCCGGCCAGCCGATGATATAGCTGAAACCGATGAGCACCAATCCCGCCCACACCCGACGGGGCGTCGGTTTTTCCCGAAGCGCGGCCCGAAGCATGGAAAGATCCACCTTTTCCTCCATCGCCTCGCGTACGAATCGCCTCCGGGCCAACCGGGCGACGATTCGGGCTCTGATCCCGCCTTCCGGCATCGCCTTCATCCCCTGATCCCCACCGAAACTCCGTTCACCGCATCACGATGAGGCTCTCCGCAGCAGGCTCGCGGAGAAGCTCCGGGCATGCCCCGGAGCCAGTCGCTCCTCGATCGCTCCGAAGACCCCTGGGGTGAAACGGCCTCTCCTCTATATCGCAAAATCATCTCCGGCGCTATTAAATTGAAGATCTCCGCGGCATAGCTGCGGGGCAGCGCGGCGACGCTCGCTTGGGGATGGACGACCAATCGACGTCCCCCGATGCATCCGGGCGAACGGCTCCGAGCCGGCGGAGGATGTCGATTCCCAAAGGGATTGATTTTTATCTCCCTTCAGGGTATACGAGGCGTCGATGATGACCGACGCATATTTTTTCTTAGCGGGATCGAGCGTGAAACCTGTCCATATCGCCTTCATCCTGATCTTCCTCCTGCTGCCGTCGGGGAGCGGTTTCGCCGCCGACGACTTCGCGGCGCAGTACTACGCCCTGAGGGAAAAGGAGATCCGGCAGTTCAGCGGCGAACTTTTCACGGCCGGCGAGTACTACCGGGCGATCACCGAGGCCAGGCGCTATCTCTCCCTTTTCCCGAAGGAGCCGCGGGCCGGGGAGATGGCCAAGATGATCGGCGACGCCTACCTTCTTGCCCATGAGTGGGCCGACGCGATCGGCGCCTACGACGAATTTCTCGCGCGATTTCCCGATTCCCCGCTGGCGAATGAGGCGGTCTTTTACAAGGCGGTTGCGCTGGTCAAGCAGGGGAACACGGCGGAGGCGGAGCGCCTCTTCCAGCTCATCCTCGGCGGCTCCGACCGGACGAAGCGGGGGGAGGCCGCCCGCTGGGAGATCCTCCTGCTCATCCGGCAGAACCGCTTCGACGAGGCGGAGCGGCTCCTCCGGGACCGGATGCTCCGGCCGGAGATCGAACAGTCGGCGACCCTGATCGAGGAGCTCCTCGCGGAGAAAAAAGAGGTCCGCTACAAGTCTCCGGCGACCGCCGGGCTCCTGTCGGCGATCCTCCCGGGGAGCGGCCAGATCTACACCGAGCGGTACCAGGACGGGATCACCTCCTTTCTCCTGAACGGCCTGTTCATCGTCGGCGCATGGAAGGCCTTCGACTCGGATAATAATGCCCTGGGCGCGATCCTGACCCTCTTCGAGATCGGCTGGTACGCGGGCAACGTCTACGGGGCCGTGGGCGGCGCCCACAAGTACAACCGACAGATCGACGAAGACCATTTCCGCAGAGGCCTCCAGCGGCTGAACCTCCGGGAGAGCGAGCTCGGCCGGCCCGCCGGCGTCTCCGTCATGTTCACCTATCCCTTTTGAGGAAGACCAGATCCATGAACCACTTTCGTTTCCGATGTATAACATCCGCTGCCGGAAGGACCCCGACCCCCGAGAGGTGCGGCAGGCTGCCGCTCGCCGCGATCTCCTTCGGCGTGCTCTTCCTCGTTGCCTCGCTCCTCTGGATGCAGGCCGCCCATGCGGATGAGGGCCTCCTCCGCGGGCCCCGGAAGATCGTCCGGACAGGCACGGAAGCGGCGGAACCGGCGGCCGCGAAACCGGGGATCATGGAGAAGCTCGCCGCGGCGCCCGTCCTTTTCTACCAGCGTTTCCTGGGCTCCTCCTGGGGGCGCCGCTGCCCCTCTTACCCCTCCTGCTCGAATTACGCCCTGCTGGCGATCCGGAAGCACGGCGCCTTTCTCGGATCGATCATGGCCTTCGACCGGCTCCAGCACGAGGCCGACGAGGGCCGATACGCGCCCCCGATCGTGGCCGGAGGAGAAATAAAGGTCTACGACCCGCTGGAAAATAACGATTATTGGTGGTATACGCCTGCCCGCCCCGAGACTGTGGCGCCCGCGGGCACGGATCGGGAAACGACGCCCTGACCCGGGAAGGAGATTCCCATGAAACAAGCGCAAGGGACGGCTTCCCCTTCCTGGACTCTATGGCGCTATAAGATTATCCGGCTGAAGATCGATCACAGCGGCAACTTTCTGGATTCCGAATTTGCCGGTCCCTATGTCGGCCTGACGGTGGGTTTCTGAAATGGAAGAAACGGGAAGCAAAAACCGCTCATAAACTCAGGGTCGGAATCATCATGGGGGGCCTCTCCTCGGAGAAGGAGGTCTCCCTGGAGAGCGGACGGAACATCTTCAGCAAGATCGACCGCCGCCAATACGACCCCGTCCCCATCTTCATGGACGGCCGGGCGGCCCTCTGGGAGATCCCGCTCAAGCTCCTCATGCGCAACAGCACGAGCGACATCGAGGACGACCTGAAGGAAGAGGCCGTCCCCATCCCCTACGAATCCCTGAAGGCCCGGGTGGACGTGGTCTGCCTGGGACTCCACGGCAAATACGGGGAGGACGGCTGCATGCAGGGGCTCCTCGAACTCCTCGGGATCCCCTATACGGGCTCCGGGGTCCTCGCCTCGGCGATCGGGATGGACAAGTACGTCTCCCGGCGGATCCTCGAGATCAGCGGCATCGACGTGCCGCGGACGATCCCGATCCCCCGGCGGCGATGGGACGCGGGCCGGGAAGCGCTCATCGGGGAGATCGTCCGCGGGGTCGGCTTCCCCTGCGTCGTCAAACCGAACCGGGAGGGGTGCAGCACCGCCGTCAAGAAGGTCGTCGCGGCGGAGGGGCTCGCCGGCGCCCTGGAAGATGCCTTCGGGTGGGACAACCTGGCCCTCGTGGAGGAGTTTCTCTCGGGGATGGAGGTGACCTGCGGCGTCCTCGGTGTGGATGCCCCCGAGGCCCTGACCCCCTCGGAGACGATCCCCACCGACGGCCTCCTCTCGCTGGAAGACAAATTTCTGTACGGCCAGGGAGAGAACAAGACCCCCGCCCGGCTTCCCGCCGAGCAGCTCGAGAAGATCCGGGAGACGGCGGTCAGGACCTTTCTCGCCCTCAACCTGAAGGGGTACGCCCGGATCGACATGTTCGTGCGTCCGGACGGTCGGGTTGCGGTCCTGGAGCCGAACACCCTCCCCGGCCTGACGCCCTCCACCGTCCTTTTCCACCAGGCGGCCGCCTCCGGGATCACCCAGGGGGGCCTCATCGACCGGATCATCCGGTCGGCCCTGGAGGTTCATGCCCATAAACGAGGACCGCTGTAAACGATCCTCAAAAAAGGATTGACACGCAATATTCTATGCATATATTAGCGGCGCTTAAGAAACAGGGCGGGATGGTAGGGTGATGGACCGTTATTTCAATGCAGAGCAAATATCGCTTGCCGGCCGGAGCTTTGCACAGGCCGAGAAGATGGCGGGCCGATATTTTCACGTCGCCCCCGGGGAGTGGAAGGAGTACCGGTACGATGTGAGGACGCTTGCCTACCTCGATAAGAACGAGGTCCGGGAAGGCGCCTTCGCCCACCTGTGCAAGTACGAGTACGGGAAAGAACCGGAACCGGAGGGGAATGGGATCCATTTCTACCGGATCTGCCTGCAGGACGATCGGATCCTCAACGCCATCGAACGGGCGAACTCCTTCATCCGGCCGGCACCGCTTTTGCTCTACATTGCGGCGCACGAACTGGTCCATGTGATCCGGTTCGGCCGGGGCGAGGGAAATTTCGACGCGCCCGACGATGAGAAGTCGGGGGAGGAAGAGAAGGTCCACCGGATCACCCGAAACCTACTCAAACCACTCACCGATACCGACCTGAATCTGGTCCTGGACTGCTTCAGCGACCGCTACCAGATCGGCGATTTGATGCAATGAAAAGAATTTGTTGGAGGTGTTTGAATGCCAATTTATGAGTATAAGTGCAAGAAATGCGGTAAAGAATTCGAAATGTTCCAGGGAATTGCAGACCCCGCGGCAAAGTCCTGCAAATTCTGCAGAGGTCCCGTGCACAAAATGATGTCCCTCTCCTCGTTCCACCTGAAGGGGAGCGGCTGGTATGCCACAGACTACGGCGGAAAGAAGGCGCCCAGCGGCGAGAAGAAAAAGGAAGAAACCAAAAGCCCCGAAACAACTGCGAAGAGCGAACCCCCGTCAAAGGTCAAAGCTGAAGAATAACCGATAAATACCTGCCCCTCCCCCGTCCGGGGGAGGGAAGCCTTCATCGCCATCATTCCTTTTTTTCACCTATGTCGTCGATTGTTTTTGCCGCCGGAGCCGCTGGACGAGGAACCGGTCCACCGTCTCCTGGGAGAGATCGCCATCCAGGGCGGTTTCGATCGTCTCCATAGGGATCTCCACGCGCGCTGCACTCCTGTGGCCGCCGGCACTCCCGAACTGGCTGAAGGCCTTCCTGGCAATGGCGCCGCAATCCTGACGGTAGCCGTCGCCCCGGAAGATGATGACCATCCTATCCTTCACGACGCCGGCAACGATCACGTAGAAGACGTTGATCACCCGGAGGAAGAAATCTGCGACCTGGACGCAGGCGTCCGGGCTCTCCACCGCCCCGAGAAAGATGATCACGCGGTCGCGGTAACGGCGTTTATGCTGGCAGGCATAGTCGAAATACTTGAGAAACTTCTCGGGGATCTGGTTGAGCTCAATGCGGCGGACGAGTTGCCGGTTGGCGCGCTGGAAGGTGAGGTAATACGCGCCGATGTCCTCGAGGCTGACGTCCCGCTCGAAATTGATGGTGTCGCTCTTAATCCCGTAGAGGAGTGCCGTGTAGAGGCGCTTGGAGATCTTCGCCCGGGCGGCGAGGAGGTACTCCGTCATGATCGTGCAGAGCGCCCCGTAGCCCTTCCGGACATCGGCGAGCGAGGCGTGCCAGATCGTGTTGCAGGGGTGATGGTCGATGACGATCTGGGGTTTTAGCTCCCCGAGTTTGTCCCCGAAGAAGGTCGGCTGAGCATCTACGACGGCAATCAAGCGAAATTCCTTGAGATCGACCTTATCGAGCATCTCAATCTCCACCTTCATCTCCCGGATAAACTCGGCGTTCTGGTATCTGATCACGGGCTCCGTGGCGACGAATACGCATTTCTCCAGGGGCTTCGTCTGGTTGAGGATCTCGCGGAGCGCCATCGCCGAGGCGACGGCGTCGGGATCGGGCGAACCGTTCATCAGGATTGCCAGGGTGTCGTTTTCTTGGATCATCGACTTGAGTTTGAAGACGTTGAGTACCGTCTCCTCTTTCCGGGCGAGCAACCATTCGATGCGTTTCATAAGATTCGGTCCCTGTTCAATCGGTTCCGCCGCTCCGGGAAGACCGGAAATGCGGCGCTCAAAACTGCGTACTTAGGTTGAAATGAAATGCCACATCGGGTGCGGTCTGGACTGCGATATCTTCCGAAACGGCGATATCCAGGGAGGTTCGCTCCGAAAGGCCGAGCGTCCCGCCGATCAGCAGCTGGGCGGCGTTTGCAGACAACGGCTTCAAATCGCTATCCCGGTAGAACGGTGTATGGGCGTCCATCTGAACCTTGAAGGCCAACCAGGAGAGCGGCTTCCACCCTAGACCGATGCTTCCGAAGCCGACCCGATCCTCCTGCTGATCGGGAAGGACGTTACCATTGGTCATGACCATCAACCCGACCGCCGCGAAGAGGGACCCGCGGCCGAGCGGAAGCTCAAAATCATTGCCGCCGGTCAGCCATAGCGAAAAATCGGTGCTGCCGCTGCCGCGAAGCGAGCCGCTGTCGCCGGTGGGGAGTTTGATTCCCGCCCGGAGCGCTACTGCCCGCGGGTACGGGGCTGCATCGTTGTAGAGCTGCAGCCCTGCCGTCAGGGCGATGTCGCCCAGGCCGCCCCCGGATGTGTCGATCCTCAGCTTATCCACCCCGTGACGACGGTACTGGTAGAGCAGGCGGTTGCGGGGCGCCTGATCGCGTCCTCCTTGGGGAAAGCCGAACAGATCATGATAATTGACGATGAATCCGTCGAGAAATCCGCCGCCCTGGTAAACATAGGGGATCTCGATCCCGACCTCCAGGCTCTGAGTCAGGCCGTATCGACCTCCAAGGGTCAGTCTGGTCGTCTCCCCGTCGAGCACGATCTGTTCCGTGGCGGTTCCCTCATCCACATAATTGCTTGAATGATCGAGCATGACGTGAAATTCTTTGCGTCCTTGAGGGGTGAGCACGGCACTGCCCGCCGAGGGGAGGCCGTATATCTGGACGATGGGGCTCTGGTTTCGCGTACTGAAGGGGGTGATATCGAAGGCATGGACCACCCCGGAGGAGAGAATGGTCGCAATCACAACGATCAAACCCAGGGAACGGGCATCCCGTCGCCTGTTGGAGACACCAGCTGTTTCTCGAAAACCCCACGCCATAGATCTCTCCCCGAGCCGATGATTGCAGATGAGATTTACCCAATGATCTTAGCCGATTTTCATATGCCGTTCGAAGGGAAAAGTCAACGTATTTCCGGGCCTCTCGCCGGGTATCCTGGACTTTGCCCGGCAGCAAAAGCGGAAAAAAAGAGCAACTTTATCCGCTCTATGGTAAAAGGCGGCCGACAAACACCGGCGCGGCATGTCCCACGACCCGCCGTTTGCTAACGCCGACGGCGTCCCGGGGAATAATCCTGAACCCGGACCGCGGCCATCGATCATCCGGGACCGCAACGGTGAAAACGGCCATGGAGGCCTGAGAGGAGCCATAAAGAGGAGTATGAAACGCGGACTTGGTCTTTTCATTTTTTTTCTGACAGTTACCTGCTTCCTGCCGCTCCACGCGCTCACCGGGGAGCCGGACGTTTCCCCCGAGCAAGCGCAGTTGGTGTCGGATCACTTCGACGGCAGCCTCTACTTCAACCCCGGCCGTCCCGAACGACCGTCGCCTGTCCCGAGCGAGACGCAACAACGGAGCCGCTACTGGTGGATTTTGCGATGGATGTTCGGCGACGCATGGCCGGAGGGGGGAATTTCTTCACCGGGGCCGGCTCCGGCAGCCTCCGTCCCGAAAGGTGCGCTCGTTGTAACCCCCGTCGGCCACGGGACGTTTCTCATTCAGATGGACGGGCTCAACATCCTGACCGATCCCATCTGGTCGGAGCGCTGCAGCCCGGTGTCATGGGCCGGCCCCCGGCGGCACCGGGAGCCCGGGATCCGTTTTGAGGACCTCCCCCCCATCGACGTCGTCCTCGTGTCGCACAACCACTACGATCATCTCGACCTTCCCACGCTGGAGCGCCTCGCGGAAAGGGGCACCCCGCGCTCCGTAACGCCGCTCGGCAACCGTGATCTTATCCGGGAGTCGGGCATTCCCTCGGTGGATGAGCTCGACTGGTGGGAGTCGATCCGTCTGTCCGACGACGTCACGGTCACGCTCGTTCCGGCGCAGCACTTCTCGGCGCGCGCCCTCTGGGACCGCAATAAAACCCTCTGGGGTGGCTTCGTCGTCTCCGGACCGTCGGGGAACGTGTTCTATTCGGGAGACACGGGATACAGCCCCCATTTCCGGGAAATCGCGCGCCGCTTTTCGCCGATCCGGATGGCGCTCCTGCCGATCTCGCCCTTCCGGCCGCGGCAACCGAGAGATGCCGCAGCCGGCTATTATTCCATCGTCCACATGGGACCGGCGGACGCCGTCCAGGCGCACCTGGACCTGGGCGCACGGATGAGTGTCGCCTTCCATTTCCAGGTGTTTCAGTTGGGAACCGATGGCTTTGACGACGCGGTGAACGAACTTGCCGCGGCAGTCAAGGAGCGCGATCTGCCCGCCGACTCGTTCATCGCGCCGCTCCCCGGCCGGGCCATCGAAATCGTCACGCCCGGCGCCGAGGCCTGCGGCCCGGAGGAGTTTGAGAGGCTGTGCGTGAACGGGTGAGGACGATATGAAATCAATCCCGGTCTGGTTCCTGGTGCTTCTTTCTTTGGCGGGCGGGACTGCATACGCCCAGGACCCCGCCGAGACGGTCAAAATCCGGCACCTGATCGAAGCGGTCGAAACCCTGGAGGGGGCGCAGTTTCTCAGGAACGGGCACGCCTATGACGCCACGGCGGCGGCGGATCACCTGCGCCTCAAGCTCAAGACTGCGGGAAAGCGGGTGAAGACGGCGGATGATTTCATCCGGCTGTGCGGCTCCCGCTCCTCGCTCTCGGGCGAAAAATACCGGATCCGGTTTGCCGACGGCACGACCGTCGACTCGGAAGTCTACTTCCGGAACATCCTCAAGGCCCTTCCCGCGGACAGGCCATAGCCGCACCCGCCGAACGACAGGCCTGTTCCCCCAGCGCTCGCCGCAGCGGTTACCTTCCGTTGCCCGCCCTTACCGTCAACAGATCGTCATTAAAGAAGATTATCGTGGGAATCCGCCGATCCGCCGTCCGGTCAATGCCCGAGAACCGCCTTCCGATACAGGTCTTCGAAGGCGCCCTGCGGATCGTACTTCGCCTTGAGCTTCCGGTAGGCATCACCGTTGTAGATGCGCCAGAATTCCTCTTCGGGAAAGAAGGATTGCGAATAGAGCGACTTGCGGCCGCCGAGCCCCTGGACGATGCGCTCGACGCGGCGGTTGAAATGCCCGGTGGCCTTGTCGGGAGCTGTCCGGACGCTTCCCCAGAACCCGAAGTTCAGGTAGAGCGCGCCCGGTTTCATGGCAAAAAGGGTCCAGTCCGCGGCAGCGGCCAGGGGGCGCAGCGGGCAGACCCAGCAGGGCCGGATGTCGATCTCCCGCGCATAGAAGTCGAGGAATTCCGGGACATTCTCGATGGGGATCTCTACATCCTGGATCACCTGCTCGAACCGCTCGACGGGCCGGTGCAGGGCCTTGCGGATCGCGTTGCCCCGCTCCTCGACCTTCCATCGCTCGTATAGCGATTTGAGCCTCCAGTAGGAGCTCGAACGGAGCATCCAGCGTCCGAAGAGGCGCCGCAGCACGCGATTCTGCATGCCGAAACTCCGCGAACACCAAAACCAGTCAGGATCCCACCGCCAGAGGAAATCGCGCACGGTCAGGCGGTCCTCGGTGCGGCTCTGCAGGGACCGGTAGTAGATCCCCATCCCCGTGTAGTCGCTGAGGGGGCCCGCTTCGCCGGTGAGCCGCGCCGTGGTGAGGACGAAGTCGCCGGGGGCGAAGACTACCCCCTCGACGAAGTCCGGCGCATCGGGGCCCTGCGCACAGGCCGCCACCAGCGCAGCGAGGAATTGCACGCGATCGGCGAAGCGCCGGTGGTTGAGCCCGACGAAGGGAGGCGCCGGGAGGAGCTTCACGCGCAGGCGAAGGATGTAGCCGAGAGTCCCGTAGGAATTCGGGATGGCGTGGAAGAGGTCCGCGTATTCGTTGTCGGGGCGGCAGACGCGGATCGTTCCGTCGCCGCAGAGGATTTCCATCTCTTCGACGGTCTCGTGCACGAGCCCGTACCGGACCGAGGACGATTCGATGCCGGCCCCGGAGACGGCGCCGCCGATGGTGATGGTCTTGAGCTCCGGGACCACCGGCGGGCGCAGGCCCTTCGGGAGCGTCGCGTCGACAAATGCCTCGAAGGTGGTCATCCCCTCCACCTCTGCGATCCTGCGCTCCGGATCGACCTCGATGACCCGATTGAGGCGCCGCACGTCCAGCTTCCCTGACGCTTCACTCCGGGGGCGAAAGAGGTTCGAGGTCTCTTTCGCCAGGCGGACGCGGTTACCCGCCCGGCCCGCCATGGCCCGGGAGAGTTCCTGAGCGGCGCTCCGGTAAGATTCCCAGCTATCGAAGCTCTGCGGAGAGGTCGCGTTCGTCAACGGACTCCTTTCCATCCGCTACGGATGCCGTCCTTCGCAAGCACCAACTGCCAGAGCTGGGTCTGCCGGCTGCGAAATGCGCCCGCACAGGACAGGAGGTAGTACCGCCACATGCGGTAGAAGCGTTCGCCGTATTCCCCGGAGAAGCGCGGCCAAGCCTTCTCGAAGTTCCCGTGCCAGGTCATCAGGGTGCGGTCGTAATCGGTGCCGAAGCTGTGCCAGTCTTCGAGGACGAAGAGGTCATCCAGGGCCTGGCCGAGCTGCGCAACGGAGGGCAGCATCCCGCCCGGGAATATGTAGCGGGCGATCCAGGGATCGGTGTGAGTAACCGAGCGGTTTCTCCCGATGGTGTGCAACAGGAAAATCCCCCCCGGTTTAAGGCACCGGTAGGCGAGTTCGAAGAAGCTCCGGTAATTTTTATAGCCGACATGCTCGCACAACCCGATCGCGGCCACCTTGTCGAAAACGCCCGTGGCTTCCCGGTAGTCCTGGAGGCGAAATTCCACAGGGAGGCCTTTGCACCTCTCCCGGGCCCACTCGACCTGCGCGGTGGAGATGTTGTATGCAGTGACCTGCACGCCGTAGTGTTCCGCCGCATAGCGCGCGAAACCGCCCCACCCGCACCCGAGTTCGAGGACCCGCTCGCCGGGCGCGAGGGCGAGTTTGCGGCAGCTGAGGTCGAGCTTGGCCTCCTGGGCGGCGGCAAGGTCCCCCGCGGTCCCGTTCCAGTAGGCGCAGGTGTACTGCATGTAGGGGTCGAGCATCGCCTCGTAAAAGGCATTGCCGATGTCGTAGTGGACCTTGGCGACCTTGAGTGAGCGCCGCTTGCTCTGTCCGTTGAGAAGCTTCGCCTTGGCCGCATCGACGAGCATGGCGGGGGTGGGGCGGATTTTCCGGTCGTGGTTGGCGGTCAGCGCCCGGTCGAAGAACTGGTCCAGGGCTTCGCAGTCCCACATCCCGGCCATATAGGATTCCCCGAGGCCCAGTGAAACGTCGTCGGCAATCCACCCGAAGGTGGCCTCATCGTGGCATTGCATATCCCACGGCCGCCCGCCGTTGATGCGGATATCCGCCTGGTCAAAGAGAGTCGTGATCAAGGATGGCAGTTTGGGCATAGGTTCCTCCAATATGTTGAGACGAACAAACCGATTTCTCCCCTATGAGACAGCCCGTTCTTCCCCTCCCGTTCGGCTGCTATTTTATCGCACGCAGCGCTTCGACGGTAGGCATCAAGGCCCTCACTTCACCTGGGCAATTTCGGCCATCGCCAGGGTAATTCTGGCGAGCGCAAGCCGTTTATAGTAGCCCTGGATTTTCCGGGTATTCCCTGCGGCAATGGCCTTTACGAGATCGCCTTCCAGCTCGGCCACTTCCAGAAGCCGGTAATACTCCAGCGATTCCTTCATGTGTGCCAAAACGATCATCCCGGTGATGATCGGATGGTTGTTCGTTACATTTGCGTCCTTGAACCGGACGCCGTGCTCCAGTTCAACCTCCAGCCCCAAACGGAATTGTTCCGGGTCGATGGGCATTTTCCGAGTATTCACCAATGTCAGCAGCGTCTTTGCCTCTTTCGGCTGAACCTTGGCCTCTTTGAGTTTCGTCCAGTCCCTTATCTTCAGTTCCTTGCAAACCCGCGCCACTTCTTCCTTCTTAATATAGTCCGGCAGCTTCATCGCACCCTCCACACGTTCAGGTATCTGTCCTTCGTTCCCTCTGTCTACGACAAGTCGTTCTTTCTTCACCCCGCAAGTATAAGCGGAACTCGCATGCCCGGCAAGGAAATTTTCGGCGTCATAGAAACAACACCTTTTTTCTGATATAGGGTGCGCACAGGGCAATCATTTTCCCTTAAGCGAGGTTCTTTATGTCCAGACGACACCCCTTCCCCCCAAAAAGGGTCTCCCGCGGGAAAATTCCGGAAGCGCCGACGGCCGGCATGACGGCGACCCATCCACACCCCCCCTCTCACCGGTCCCGGGGAGGCATGTTCCTGACAACCCTCTGCCATGCGGCGATGCTCACGGTACTCGCCGGTACGGCAATGCTTGCGGGCACCGCCGACGCGGCAACCTCCCCGAAACGCCCCCGGATCGGTCTGGTCCTGAGCGGCGGAGGGGCGCGCGGCGCCGCCCACGTCGGCGTACTCAAGGTCCTCGAAGAGCTCCGGATCCCCGTGGATGTGATCGCCGGGACGAGCATGGGGTCGATCGTCGGAGCGTTCTACGCCTCGGGAATCTCGCCCGCCGAGATCGAGGCGATAATCAACAGCCTGGAATGGAACCGGGCCTTTCAGGACCGTCCGCCGCTGGAAGACCTCTCCTTCCGCCGGAAGGAGGACAGCGCCAATTACCTCGTCAATTTCGACGCGGGGATCCGGGAGGGGCAATTGGCCCTCCCGCTCGGTCTCCTTCACGGACAGAACCTCAACTTCATCCTGAAGTCGCGGCTGATCCACACCGCCACGCTGACCGATTTCGACCGGCTCAAGATCCCCTTCCGGGCCGTTGCCGCCGACATCGAAACGGGCGAGGCGGTCGTCCTCGGGAAGGGCGACCTGGCGACGGCGGTCCGTGCCAGCATGTCGCTTCCGGGGATCTTCGCCCCGATCGAGTTGGACGGACGGCTCCTGGTCGACGGCGGCATCGCCGATAACCTCCCCATCGATGTCGCCCGGCGGATGGGAGCGGACATCCTGATCGCCGTCAACGTCGGCGCGCTCCGCGCGAACCGGCAGCAGTTGGATTCGGCCATGGCGATCACCGGCCAGGTGATGACTATTCTCGTTCAGCGGAACACCGACGCCCAGATCGCCACCCTCAAGGAGGCGGACATCTTCCTCCAGCCCTTGCTCGGGGAGATCGGGTCGAGCGATTTCACCCTCGCGCCGGAGGCAGTCAAAATCGGCGAGCAGTCGGCGCGCAGCGCGATCGCCCGCCTGTCGGAACTCTCCCTGACGCCCCCGGCCTACCGGGCATGGCTCGCCGCGCAGCGGCGCCAGACAGCGCCCCTGCCCGTCATCGCCGACGTGACCATCGACAACCGCTCCGCCATCGGCGATGAGGTCATCCGGGCCCAGATCCGCACCAAGCCGGGGGAAACCCTGGATATGGAGACGCTCGAGACGGACCTCAAGCGGATCTACAGCATCGATACCTTCGAGCGGACCGATTTCCATCTCGTCGAAAGGTCGGGGAAAACCGGTTTGCTGATCGATACGGAGGAGAAGTCCTGGGGGCCCCATTACCTGCGATTCGGCATGTCGCTCTCAGGCGATCTCAAAGGCGACGCCGGCTACAACCTCACGGCAAGTCTCACCAGCACGGCCCTGAACCGTCTGGCGGCCGAATGGCACAACCAGGTCCAGATCGGCGATACCCCGCTCTTCTTTTCCGAGTTCTACCAGCCCCTCGATGAATCCCTCGTCTATTTCGTCGCCCCGCGGATCGAATACCGGTCCTGGAACATCAACAATTTCAATAATGGCGCTCTCTTATCCCAGTACCGCGCCACCCAGGTCGAGGGGGGGCTCGACGTCGGCCGGCAGTTCGGGAATTGGGGGCAGATCCGTCTCGGGCTTCGGCGGGGTTACGGCAACGTCGGGGTGCGCGTCGGCCCCCCGGCGCCGGAGGTCAAGTACAACACCGGCGCCATCTACACCTCCGCCAAGTACAACCGCCTCGACAACTTCAGCTTTCCCCGCCGGGGCACGGCCGCCGAAGTCGTCTGGCTGATCCCCCGGACGGAGCTCGGCTCCGACTTCTCGGGCAACGGCCTGCTGGCGGGCTGGCTCTCGGCAAAGACCTGGGACAGGCACACATTCATCGCCGGCCTGAACGTCCAAAGCACCCTGAACAGCGACGCCCCGATCCAGAACAGCTTTCCCCTCGGCGGTTTCCTGAACCTCTCCGGGTACGCCCAGGACGAGCTCGCCGGCCAGCACACCGGCCTCGCCCTGCTGGTCTATTACTATCGCCTCGGCAGCGCGGGTTTGGGGGCGCTTCATATGCCACTGTACACCGGATTCTCACTCGAGGCGGGCAACGCCTGGGCCAACCGGGGCGATATCTCCGGCAATTCGCTGATCTTCGCGGGAAGCCTCCTCATCGGCGCGGAGACCTACCTGGGGCCGCTGTACCTCGCCTACGGCCGGGCGGAGGGGGGCCACCAGTCGCTGTACCTCTACCTGGGGCACAAATTTTGAAATGCCCTTTCTTTTCCTTTCTACCGTCTTCCCCCTGCCATGGAGCGCGCCTCGGGCAGGGCGCGGAGCCTGAGCGTCATCAGCGGACCGAGGAGGGCGCCGACGCCGAGCGAGGACCAGGCGAGGCCCCAGGCCATCGCCTCCGAACGGAGCGGCTCGCCGCGCGCCCAGTCGATCACGAGCCCGAACACCCAGGGACTGACGACCCCCGTGCCGTAGCCCAGCACCGATCGGAGCGCATAGGCGGCACCCAGGTACTCGGGCGGTACCAGTTCGGTGAGGCCCGTCGAATAGACCGACGAGTCGGCAATCGCGGTGACGTTGTAGAACGCGGCAACGGTCACGAGAAGCCAGAGCGGCAGCGCCATCATCCAGCCGAACGTGAACGAGCACGCCAGGCTCAGAAACGCTCCCCAGAGGATGACCCTGGTGCGCCCCAAGCGATCCGAAAGCGTGCCGCCGTAGATACTCCCGGCCATGCTGGTGACGTAGGTGAGCGCGGTGAAAAGCGCGCCGTGGCCGGCGGCCTCCATCGTCATTGAACCACCCTGCGTGACGGCGACCGCGAGGTAGGCGGGCAGCCATGCCCACATCCCCAAGAGCTCCCATCCGTGGAAGGAGTATGCCCAGATAAGGAGCATCGCCGGCTTGTTGTGCCACACCCGCAGCAGGGCCGCGGCGCCTCCGGCCTGTTCGGCGTCCCGCGGATGGACCACGTTGGGCGTCCTGTGCAGCGTCCAGAACGAAACCGCCGTTGCGGCAAGCGGTCCGCAGGCGGTGGTGATGAACGCCCCGCGCCAGCCGATATGGGACATCAGGAACCCGCTCAGAAGCAGCGACGTGCCGTACCCGAGCGACGCAGCGGCGAGAAACCAGCCCATCGCACGGCCGCGCTGGTAGGTCGTGAAGCGTTCCGCGATCAGCGTCAGCCCCGGCGTGTACGACGCACCCGAACACAATCCGTTAAAACCGTAGAGGAGCAGGCCGGACAGGAAGCTGTCCGCGCAAAAGGCGAACAGGAGCGCGCTGATGCTCGCGAGGATGCCGCCCGCAAGGAAGGTCTTTTTTGCGCCGCGGCGATCGGTGATGAACCCGACCGCAAACAGCGAGGTCAGGTAACCGGTGTACCATGCCGATTGGACGAGGCCCGCCTCGCTCGCCGACATGCTCCAGTCGGACTTCAACAGCGGCAGCGCCGCCGAGTAGGCGGTGAAGATAAACACGAAACCCCAACGGCTCAGGCAGAGCACCGTGAGCCAGGCGGCGTCGCTCTGCCCTTTCGCTTTCACTCTGTGTGGTTCGGTCGTTTGATAGGACATTGTCTTTCCGGGCGGAGTGTAAGGAGAACGGCCATGCCTGTCAATCAAATAATGCCGTTCAGCCGGGACCCGGCCGGTATGTGCCGGTTGACAGCGGCATCCTTTCATGGGAAAGTGGTGGACAGGTCCGGGGGGATAGCTTATAAAAATAAATTTTACTCGGGGGAAGCGGATGCGGATACTGGGACTGGATTACGGCAGCCGGAGAATCGGGGTCGCCCTCTGCGACGAGCTCGGGATGACGGCCCAGGGGATCACGACCATCGCCAGAAAGAACCGCGAGGCGGATCTCGGGGCGATCGCCGATCTGGTCCGGCGCCATGCAGTCGAGCGGATCGTCGTCGGATACCCCCTGCGCCTCGACGGCAGCGAGGGGATCCAGTGCGAGAAGATCAACCGGTTCATTCGGCGGCTGGAGGCCCTCCTTTCGCTCCCCGTCATCCGCTGGGATGAGACCCTCTCGACCAAGGAGGCGGAAGAACTCCTCCGGGAGCGAGGCATGCACCCCGAAAAGCGCCGTGAGGTCGTCGACCGCGTCGCCGCCAGCCTCATCCTCCAGGGGTACCTCGACGCGAGTGCGCGCGGGGAAACGAGAAACATCGGCACCGGCATTACATGAAGATCGCAAAACGGATACGAAAGGCACTCGTTTCCCATGGGGGAATAGCCGTCGGCCTGCTCATCCTGGTCGTCGCCGTGACCTGCGTCGCCTTTGTCCGCTACGTCAGCTCTCCCGTCAACCACTTCGCCACCCCGAAGATCATCGATATCCCCAAGGGGGCCGGATTCTTCCGGATCACGGAGATCATGGACGACGCGGGGCTTGTTGCAAACCGCCCCTTCTTCTGGCTCCTCGCCTTCGTCAAAGGGGTGAGAAAACAGATCCGGGCGGGCGAATACGAAATCACCGGCTCTCTGTCGCCTGCTGAGATCCTCGACAAATTGGTCCGGGGGGAGATCAAGTACTATACGGTGATGCTGCCCGAGGACATCACGGTGAATGAAGTGGCCAAGCGGCTTCTTGTCGACAAGCTCATCAACGAGAAGGAGTTCATGGCCCTCGCCGTCGACCGGGAGTTTCTGGCCTCGCTCGGCATCGAGGCCGACAGCATCGAGGGCTACCTCTTCCCCGAGACCTATCAGTTCGACCGGTCCATGACCACCCAGGAGGTCATCCGGATCATCGTCCGGCAATTCTGGAAGGAGATAACGCCGGCGATGAGGAGCAAGGCGGAAAGGATGGGTCTGACCCTCACCGAGTGGGTCACCCTCGCCTCGATCATCGGCAAGGAATCGGGGAACAGGGAGGAAAAACCGCTCATCTCCGCGGTCTTCCATAACCGCATGAAGCGCGGGATGAAACTGCAGAGCGACCCGACCGCCGTCTACCACCTTGAACGGGCGGGCACCCCCGTGAAGACCGTCCTGCAGGAGCCACCTGCAAAAGGACACGCCGTACAACACCTATCGGATCAATGGCTTGCCGCCGGGACCCATCGCCAATCCCGGCATCGATTCCCTCCGGGCCGCCCTCAACCCCGCCAAGGTCAGATTACCTCTATTTCGTTGCGAAGAACGACGGGTCGCACGAATTTTCCGCCAACCTCGCCGCACACAATCAGTTGCCATCTTAAAATATCAGATTAACAAACAAAAAAAGTGAAAAATATTTCTTGACAAAGCCGAAATTCCTCCTCTATCTTGTCCATCAAAGTGGAGTGAAGTGGATTATAGTGGAGGGAGAAGCCCAAAATGTCGGTCTTCCGGGGGCAATATTACCACACCATCGATGACAAGGGGAGGGTCATCTTCCCGTCACGACTCCGCGAGGTGTTCGCCGAAAAATACGACAACCGTCTGGTCATCACGAACTGGGACGGTTATCTGATGGTATTCCCCTATGACGAGTGGCGGGTGATCGAGGAAAAGGTCTCCCACCAGTCCCTGCTGCGAAAAGAAGTCCGCGCCTTTCAGCGTTTCTTCATGTCGGGCGCCGTCGACTGCACGCTGGACGGCCAGGGACGGATCCTCATCCCCCCCAATCTCAGGGAATTCGCAAACCTGGACAAGGAAATCGTCCTGGCCGGCATGATCAAGGTCATCGAGATCTGGAGCAAGGAACGGTTCGAGGCCGAGATGAAGAAGAGCGGGGACAACCTGGACGGCTTCAGCGACTATATGGCGGATCTCGGGATATAGAGACCGGACAAGGCTCCGTTGACGAAGGCACATGGATGGACGTTTCCACAAACCGGTCCTGGTCGGAGAGGTCATCGCATCCCTTCGATGCCGGGCGGGGGCCGTCTACGTGGACGGCACGGTGGGAGGCGGGGGGCACGCCTTGAGAATCCTGAAGAATTCGGCGCCGGACGGCCGATCTGATCGGCATCGACGCCGACGGGGATGCGCTCCGGGAAGCCGAGAAACGGCTGGCGCCCTTCGGCGAGCGGGCAATCCTGGTGAAGGGGAATTTCGCCGACATGGAAACGATGCTGTGCGGAAAAGAAGATCGGAAAGGTGGATGGGATCCTCCTCGACCTGGGGGTCTCCTCCCATCAGCTGGACACGGCGGAGAGGGGATTCAGCTTCACCCTCGACGCCCCGCTGGACATGCGGATGGACAGGAGCCGGGTCCGAAGCGCCTCCGATCTCGTCCACACCCTCTCCGTGGAGGAGCTGGCGCGGATCATCAGGGATTCGGCGAGGAGCGGATGGCGGGGAGAATCGCCCGGGCCATCGCCAAGGAGAGGACCCATTCCCCCATCCGGACGACGAGCGATCTTGCGGGTGTCGTTCTCAGGGCGCTGCCCCGTCCCGAGCGGAGCGTCAGCGGATCCACCCCGCGACCCGGACCTTCCAGGCCCTCCGGATCGCCGTGAACGATGAGCTCACCGAGCCTTCGGAGGGCCATTGCCGATGGGATGGAACGGCTCAAGCCCGGGGGACGCTTCTCGGTCATCTCCTTTCATTCGCTGGAAGACCGGATCGTCAAGAATGCCTTCCGCGCCGGGGAAAAGGGATGCACCTGCCCCCCCGATCTCCCCGTCTGCGCCTGCGGCCGGAAGCCGACGACTGAAGGTGGTAACGCGCAAGCCCGTCGTCCCCGGCGATGAGGAGATCCGCGACAATCCGCGGGCACGAAGCGCAAAACTCAGGACGGCGGAGAGGATCTGACCATGCAGGCCGTAGAGGTTCTCAAACAGACGGTTCAGCGAGCAGGACGGGATGTCCGGCCGGATCGGCTATTCGACCTGGATCTTCATCGCCTCCGTCCTGATGGCGGTGGCGCTCCTCTATGTCTGGAGCCACATCCACATGACGGAGCTTGAATACCAGATCGCGCAGGAGCTGAGCAGCCGGGAGCAGATCATGGAAGAACAGGCGAAACTGAAGGTCGAGCTCGCCACGCTGAAATCGCCCCAGAGGATCGAAACCATCGCCCGGGAGAAGCTGCAGATGACCTATCCGGAAAGGGACACAGGTGATTCTCCTGAAATGACCGGCGAATCGCAGAAAATGGATGAAATTCAGGATTGCCACCCTGCTGGCATTCTTCCTGGTGCTTTTCATCGCCCTCGGCTCGCGCGCCTTTCAGCTCCAGATCCTCTCCAGCAAGGAGCTGAAGGCCCTTGCCGAAAAGCAGCATACCCAGACCCTCCTGCTGCAGCCCGACCGGGGGATCATCTTCGACCGGAACGGGGAAAAGCTGGCCGCCACCATCATGGCCGATTCCGTCTGCGCCGACCCCTCAAAGATCGACAACCCCGGTGAGGTGGCCGGGCAGCTCGCCTCCATCCTCCAGACGGACCGGGCGGCGCTCCAGAAGAAACTGTCCGGCGCGAAGAATTTCTGCTGGATCGCCCGGAGGATCGCCCCCGAACAGGCGACTCTCGTCCAGGAGCTGGGCGTCGAAGGGATCTTCATCGTGAAGGAGCCGAAGCGCTTCTATCCGTCCGGCGAACTGGCCGGCCACCTGATCGGCTTCGTCGGCATGGACGCCAGCGGTCTGGAGGGGCTGGAACTCCGCTACGACCGATACCTCAAGGGCGCCCCCGAAAACTGATCTGGACGAGGGACGCCAAGGGGAAGCGGCTCTATCCCCGCGTGGAGAGGCCGGAGGCCGCCCACGAAGGAGAATTACAACCTCGTCCTGACCATCGACAGCCGGATCCAGCACCTCGTGGAATCCCACCTCAAAGACGGCCGTGAAGGACAAGGGGGCCAAGGGGGGATTCGCGATCGTCATGGATCCCCGCACCGGGGAGATCCTCGCCCTGGCCAACGAAATGGGATTCGATCCCAACCGTTTCTCCGCGGTCGATCCCGCCACGGGGAAGAACAAGGCCATCACCGATTGCTTCGATCCCGGCTCCACCTTCAAGCCCTTTCTGGCGGCGGCCGCCCTCGAAGAGGGCGTCGTCAAGGAAACGGACATGTTCAACTGCGAAAACGGCAATTATGCGATCGCCAACCGGGTGATCCACGAGGCGCAGCGCAAACGGCACGGCGCCCTGAGCCTCCACGACATCCTCAAGTACTCGAGCAATATCGGCTCGGTCAAGATCGGGGAGAAACTCGGCAAGGAGAAATTCTACCAGTACATCCGCAAGTTCGGCTTCGGCGCCAAGACCGGCATCGACCTCCCGGGCGAGGTGAGCGGGCCTGCTCCGGCCGGTGGAAAACTGGACCCGGGTGGACGCGGCGACCATCGCCTTCGGGCAGGGGATCTCGGTCACCGCCATCCAGCTCATCACCGCCCTCTCCAGCCGTCGCCAACCAGGGGGTCATGATGAAACCCTTCATCGTCCGGGGGCTCATGGACCGGCAGGGAAACCTCGTCCAGACCTATCATCCCACCGTGGTCCGCCGGGTCATCTCCCCGGAGACGGCCAAACGGCTTACCGCCATCCTGACCGACGTCGTCGGGATGGAGGACGGCACCGGCAAGACGTGCCCGCATCGTGAACGTGGCCGTGGCCGGAAAGACCGGGCACCTCGCAGAAATTCGATTTTGCCCGGCAGCGTCTATTCCAGCGAGCGGGTCAAGACCTCCTTCATGGGGTTCTTCCCGGCCGAGAACCCGCAGGTTGCGATCCTGGTGATCCTGGATGAACCGCAGCGGGACAAGTGGGGCGGCGTCGCCGCGGCCCCGGTCTTCAAGAATATCGGGGAGCAGCTCCTGACCTGCTTCCGGACGAACATCCGGGAAAATCCCCCCTGGGAAGAGGAGAAGCCTCGGCGTCGACATGAAGGTACGGCTCGCTGTCCGCACCCGCGCCGCTCACGGTCAGGAGGCCGCGGAACCGGACGATGACGCGTCGTCCCGGACTTCCGGGGGATGACGATCCGCGAGGTCCTGAAGAAATCAAAGGAAAAAGGGCATCGAGGTCCGTGATCATCGGAAGCGGCTGGGCAACCGCCCAGCAGCCGGCGGCCGGGACGCCCGCGCCGGAGAACCGCCTCTGCACCGTCACCTTCAGCATGGGTTCATGAGAGGTTCCGATGCGACTTTCGCTCCTGATGAAGGGAATCGATACCGCTGCGGGATCACGGGGCATCCGGACGGCGAGGTCGCGTCGGTCTGTTACGATTCCCGGCAGTGCGAACGAGGCGGAGCCTCTTCGTGGCGATCCCCGGCCTGAAGACGGACGGCCATGCGTTCATCGACGACGCCGTTGCCCGCGGCGCCCGCTTCATCGTCCACGAAGGGGATTTCGCCCCGCCGGCCGGCGTGACGGCCATCCGCGTCCGCGACAGCCGGCGCGCTCTCGGCATCCTCGGGAAGAACTTCTTCGGCGACCCCTCCGCTGCGCTCTGCCTGATCGCCGTCGTGGGAACCAACGGCAAGACCACCGTCACCTACCTGCTCGAGTCGATCCTCCGGGCCGCGGGCTATGCCGTCGGCGTCCTGGGAACGGTCAACTACCGCTACGGCGGGAAGACGCTTCCCCGCCCCGAACACCACCCCCGAATCCTTCGAGATGCAGCGGATCCTCCGGGAGATGGCCGATCACGGGGTCACCCACGTCGTGGCCGAGGTCTCCTCGCACGCCATCGACCTCAAGCGGGTCGACGACTGCGCATTCGACCTGGGGATCTTCACCAACCTCACCCAGGACCACCTCGACTACCACCGGACGATGGAGAACTACTTCCAGGCAAAGAGGCGTTTCTTTGCCGAGGTGCTCCCCGGCGGCGGGAAAAACCGCCCCCGGCGGATGATCATCAACGTCGACGACCCCTGGGGGCGGCGGATCATCCGGCGAGGTCGGCGGGAGCGGCGGCACTCACCTATGGCCTCGACAACCCCTGCGACGTCACCGCCGCCCCTTTCCGTCTGTCCCTCGAAGGGATCGAGGCGACGCTTCATCTTGGCGGGGAGCGAGCTCGACATCGTCTCCCCGCCTGATGGGCAGGTTCAACCTCTCACAACATCCTGGCCGCCGCCGCGGCGGCCTTGGCGCTCGGCATCCCCGGACGAGTCGATCCGGGACGGGATCGCCGCCCTGATCCATGTTCCGGGACGCCTGGAGAAGGTCAGCACGGCGGGGCAACCCGCCGTTTTTGTCGATTACGCCCACACGGACGACGCCCTGCGGCGGGTCCTCCAGAACTCTCTCCGCATTCCGCACGGGGAAGGATCATCACCGTCTTCGGGTGCGGCGGGGACCGGGACCGGGGAAAACGGCCGCTCATGGGCGAGGCCGCATCCGCCCTGAGCGATCTGGCCATCGTCACCTCCGACAATCCGCGGACGGAGGATCCCCTGGCGATCATCCGGGAGATCGAAGCGGGCATCCGGACGAGGCGAAATTCGCCGACTGCCGGCGATTGGCTCAGCCATCCGGGCGAGCAGGGCTACCTCGTCGTTCCCGACCGGAGAGAGGCGATCGCCGCGGCGATCGGCCTGGCCGGAAGCCGGCGACATCGTCCTGATCGCCGGGAAGGGCCACGAGGATTACCAGATCATCGGCACACGGAAGTTCCCCTTCGACGACCGGGTGATCGCCCGGGCCGAGCTGGCGCGGTGGCAAGCCGGGAGGGACGGATCATGACGGACGATGCGCCGATCCTTTCCGCCGAGGAGATCCTGAAGGCGACGGGGGGCACCCCGCTTCGGGGCGGCACCGACTGGTCCTGCCGCGGCATCTCCACGGACACGCGGACCCTCCGGCCGGGAAACCTCTTCATCGCCCTTGCGGGGGAGAACTTCGACGGCCACGACTGCCTCGCCGCGGCCGCCCAGAAGGGCGCCGCCGGGCTCCTCATCCGGGCGGAGAGCTTCGGGAAAGCTGGCCGCCCTGCCAAAGGAGCTGCCGGCCATCGGCGTCCCGGACACCCTGCAGGCGCTGGGGGCAATCGCCCGCGACTGGCGGCTGCGGTTCCCGATCCCGCTCGTCGCGATCACGGGAGCTTCCGGGAAAGACCACGACCAAGGAGATGGTCGCGGCGATCGCCTCCGCGATCGCGAAGCGTCCTCAAGACAGAGGGAAACCTCAACAACCTGATCGGCCTTCCCCTGACCCTCCTGGGGCTGCAGGGCGGAGCACGAACTCGCCATCGTCGAGATGGGGACGAACCGCCCCGGAGAGATCGCGCGCTCGCGGCCATCGCCGCACCGGACGTCGGCCTGATCACGAACATCGGCCCCGCCCACCTCGAAGGGCTGGGCTCGCTCGAGGCGATCCGGGAGGAGAAGGGGGCCCTTTTCGAGGTCATGGCCGGACGGGGAACGGCGATCATCAACCACGACGACCCGGCCATCGCGCGTCCTCGCGGAGCGCTGGCGGGGAAAGCGCGTCACCTTCGGCCTCGGCCCGGGCGCGGATCGTCACCGCCCGGCAGATCGAGACCGGCCGGACCCGGAGGGGGTCCGCTTCGACCTCGTCATCGACGGGATCGCCACCCCGGTTTTCCTGCCCGCCCCCGGCCGGCACAACGTCATGAACGCCCTGGCGGCGGCCGCCGCCGCCTGGGCGCTGGGTTTCGACCGGCATGACGATCGCGGCGGGCCTCGCCGCCTTCCGCCCCGTTCCGGGGAGGAGGGAGATCCGGCGGCTGGGAAACGGCGCCTTCATCATCATCGACGCCTACAACGCCAATCCCGCCTCGGTGCGGGAGGCGCTCAAGACCCTGCAGGGGCTGCGGGGAGCGGCGACGCCTTCGCGATCCTGGGTGACATGCTGGAGCTGGGCGAACGAGCCGAGGCGCTGCACGGGGAGATCGGGGCGCTCCTCGCCGAAACCGGCATCGACGCGAGCTCTTTCTCAAGGGAACGCTCTCCCGGTTCACCGCGGCCGGGGCGCGGAAGAAGGGGTTTCCCGGCGGAGCGGATCATCTTTTTTGAGGATCCCGGAGGAGGTCGTCGCCGATCTCCGCAGCCCGGCTGAAAAAGGGGGACTGGATCCTGATCAAGGGGTCCCGAAAGATGAAAATGGAAGCGGTGGCGGAAGAGATCATCGCGGCATTTGACCTGAAGACGCAAACGGTGTAAGGGTTCGCCGCTCGCAAAAAACACCGGAGGCATCAGGAAGGGACAAGAAATGCTTTTTCATCTTTTATATCCGCTACATGACGACATACTCATTCTTCAACGTCTTTCGGTACATCACCTTCCGGACGATCTATGCGGCGATCACGGCGCTCGTCATCTGCTTCGTCATCGGCCCCTGGCTCATCCGCAAGCTCCAGGAGCTCCAGATCGGCCAGACCATCCGGGAGGACGGGCCGGACTCCCACCATGCCAAAAAGGGGACGCCGACGATGGGCGGCATCCTGATCATCTTCGCCGTGACCATCTCCACGCTCCTCTGGGCCAACCTGACCGTCGGCTACATCTGGCTCGTGGTCATGGTCATGGTCGGTTACGGCCTGATCGGTTTTCTCGACGACTACCGGAAGCTCGCCCAGCAGAACAGCCGGGGCGTGCCGGGAAAGGTCCGGCTGGCCGCGGAGATCGCGATCGCGCTGTTCGTCAGCATCATCCTCTATCATCAAGCCGGGGTTCAACTCCGAACGTGACGATCCCCTTTTTCAAGACCGTCCTGCCGAACCTCGGATGGGGGTACATCCTGCTGTCGACCTTCATCATCGTGGGCGCGGCAAACGCCGTCAACCTCACCGACGGCCTGGACGGCCTCGCCATCGGCCCGGCGATCACCTGTTTCATGACCTATCTCCTGTTCGCCTACTTCGCCGGCAACATCAAGATCGCCTCCTACCTCCAGATCCCCTATGTGGCGGGGACCGGGGAGCTGGCCATCTTCTGCGGCGCGGTCGTCGGCGCCGGCATCGGCTTCCTCTGGTACAACACCTATCCCGCCCAGGTCTTCATGGGGGACGTGGGCTCCCTCTCCCTCGGCGGCTCCCTGGGCACCCTCGCCATCCTGACGAAACAGGAGATCCTGCTCGCCATCGTGGGCGGGATCTTCGTCCTGGAGACCTTCTCGGTCATCTTCCAGGTCGGCTGGTTCAAGCTCTCCGACGGGAAGCGGATCTTCCGGATGGCGCCGATCCACCACCATTTCGAGCTCAAGGGGTGGCCGGAGCCCAAGGTGATCGTCCGCTTCTGGATCATCTCCGTGCTCCTTGCGCTGGTCGCCATCAGCACGTTGAAATTGAGGTGACGGCGCGCCATGGATCTCACGGGATAAAAAGGTGGCGGTCATCGGCGTCGGGAAGACGGGGCTCGCGACGGCCCGCTTTCTGGCGGGCCGGGGGGCCCGGATCGCCGTGACCGATGCAAAACCGGTGGAGGCCTGGGGAGAGGCCCGGACCGTCCTCGAGAGCTGCAGGCGGAACTGACCGTCGCCCCCTACGGGCCGGAGGTCCTCGACGGACGCCGATTGGTCATCCCCTCGCCGGGCGTCTATCCGGCGAACCCCATCCTCACCGAGGCGCTCCGGCGCGGGATCCCGATCCTGAGCGAGCTCGAACTCGCCTCGCGGTTCCTCACGACACCGCATCGTCGCCATCACCGGCACGAACGGGAAGACGACGGTGACGACGCTCATCGGGCGAGATCCTCCGCGCGGCGGGGAAAAAGGTCTTCGTCGGCGGGAACATCGGCGCCCCTCTGATCGGCTATGCGACGGCCCGCAGGAGGCGGACTGGGCGGTCGTGGAGGTGAGCAGCTTCCAGCTCCAGTGGACGCGAGACTTCCATCCCCACATCGCGGTGCTGCTTGAACGTGACCACCGACCATATCGACTACCACGGGAGTTTCGCCGCCTACCGGCGGTCAAGGAGTCGATCTTCGCCCGCCAGGGCGCGCGAGGATCTCGCCATCCTGAACGGCGACGAGGAGGCCACGGCGACCTGCCGCGGACGGCTCAAGGCCCGGACGGAGCTCTTCAGCTCCTCGGCCGGTCGACCGCGGGATGTTCGTCTCCGGGGAAAAACTGCTCCGCGTCTCCCGGCCGGAGGAGCGGGAGGAATATCCCTCTCGGGATGATCCACCTTCCGGGGCGGCACAACAGTGAAAACGTGATGGCGGCGATCCTCGCGGCCCGGGCAGTGCGGCTGCGACCCCCCGGAGATCATCCGGGCCGTGGAGGGTTCCGGGGGATCGCCCACCGGATCCAGTATGCCGGAGAGAAAAACGGCATCCTCTTCTACGACGATTCCAAGGGGACGAATGTCGACGCGGTCATGCGGGCGCTGGAGAGCTTCTCCCAGCCCGTCGTCCTCCTCCTCGGCGGACGGGACAAGGAGGGGGATTTCGAGACCCTCGCCCCGCTGATCCGCAGCGGGGTCAGGGCGATGGTGCTCTTCGGCGAGGCGCGGGAGAAGATCAACGGTTCGCTCGGCGGCACGGTCGCGACGACGCTTGCGGCCACGCTCAAGGAGGCGGTGGAGCAGGCCTACGGATCGGCGTCGCCCGGCGACGTCGTCCTCCTCTCCCCGGGTGCGCCAGCTTCGACGAATTCACGGATTACAAGGAGCGGGGAGACCGCTTCCAGGAATGGGTGGGGCGGCTGCAGAGATGAAAGTCTGTCGCGAGAGAAAAAACCGGATCTGATCCTGCTGCTGGTCACGCTGCTCCTGGTGACCATCGGGACGGTCATGATCTACAGCTCCAGTTCCATCCTCGCCACGGAGAAGTTCCGCGACGGCCAGTTCTTTCTCAAGAAGCAGATCTTCTTCCTCTGCCTCGGCCTCCTGGTCATGGTCCTGGCCACCAAAATCCCCTACTACAAGCTCCGGAAGCTGGCCTGGCCCGGCATCGCGCTCTCGGCGATCCTGCTCTGCGCGCTCTGGATCCCGCACCTGGGGGTCCGCGCCGGCGGGGCCGTCCGCTGGCTCAATCTCGGGGTCTTCTCCTTCCAGGTCTCCGAGATGGTCAAGATCGCTCTGATCCTCTTTCTGGCCCATTTCCTGACGGAGAACGTCAAGCACATCCGGGAGTTCCGCCAGGGGCTGCTCATTCCCCTGGGCGTCACGGGCGCCATTGTCGGGCTGATCATCCTGCAGCCCGATTTCGGCACGACCGTCATCATCGTCGTTCATCGCGCTGATGATGATCTACCTGGCCGGCGGCCGGATCGTGCATCTGGGCGGCATCGTCGCCATGTTCATCCCCGTGGCCGTCTGGGTTCTCTCCACAAGCAATACCGGATGGCCCGTCTGCATGGCATTTCTCGACCCCTGGAAGGACCCCCGCCATTCCGGTTTTCAGATCATCCAGTCGCTGATCTCTTTCGGTTCCGGCGGTACCTTCGGCGTGGGCATCGGGGACGGGATGCAGAAGCTGTTCTATCTCCCGGAGCCCCATACGGATTTCATACTCTCGGTGATCGCCGAGGAGAGCGGGTTCATCGGCGTGGGGCTGATCCTCTTTCTCTACATCATCCTGATCGTCCGCGGCTTCCAGATCTCGCTGAAGGCCCCGGACATGTTCGGAAACCTGCTGGCCGCGGGGCTGACGATGATGCTCGCCCTGGAGGCGTTCATCAACATCGCGGGCGTCATGGGGCTCATCCCACTGAAGGGGCTCGCCCTCCCCTTTTTGAGTTATGGGGGCACGTCCCTGATCATGTCCCTCACGGCGGTGGGCATTTTGTTGAATATTT
>CAWGEP010000003.1:0-12325 GCA_963821635.1 uncultured bacterium
TCAAACCATGTCTTTAGCCCGCCCGGTTGCCCCCGGGGCCCGCGCCTAATCCCGTCCACAATTCCGGACGGGATTCCTCTGAACTTTTGTCTCGCGCTTCTTGTTCTGCATTCAAGCCCTTATCTTAAAGTCTGAATTATGGATGTCATCTCGCACGCCCTCTGGTCGAACCTCATCTTCAAAGACGCCCGTACTCCCGAACAGGTACTCGCGATCGCGCTTGGCACCGCGCCGGATATCCTCGCGTTCGGACCCATGATGGCGGTTCAGTTCGTCAAACGGCAGAGCAAGCAGTGGAAGAAAGTCAATGAAGACAACTACCAGGAGATAGCCCGATCGATTCCCAAATGGGTATATCGGATTTACGATGTTACCCACAGTTTGCCGGTGTGGCTGGCAGGCTTTTCACTCTGGTGGCTTCTGAGCGGGCACCTGCCCTGGCCGGCCTTTGCCTGGTTAATCCATATCCTGGTGGATATTCCCACTCATACGATAAGTTTTTTTCCCACTCCATTTCTGTGGCCGTTCTCCAAGTATCGTTTCGGAGGCATTAGCTGGGGGGAACGATGGTTCATGCGGCTGAACTACATATCGATCTTAATCATGTACTTGCTCTTGTACATGCTCTAGCCGGACTGGGCGACGGCGCCGAATCCGCCCTGATTTGCTTTCCCCTGACATTCTGGATATATTAATCCCCACTACGCAAATAGAGGGCAAGTATGGGCATTCGGACTCTTGATTCAATTTTCAACCCCCAGCGAATCGCCGTGATCGGCGTGACGATCAACCCCAACAGTGTCGGCGGAAAAGTTCTGAGCAATCTGGTCGGCGGCGGATTCCGAGGGGTGGTTTATCCCGTGAACCCAGAGGCCGAAGCGGTGATGGGGATTCCCTGCTATCCCGACCTCAAGAGCCTTCCCAAAACTCCCGATCTGGGCGTGATTTGCTCCGCGGCACTGCAGGTCCCCAAGCTGGTCCGACAATGCGGCGAGGCCGGGATCAAAGGCATCATCGTCATGTCGGCCGGATTCAAGGAAAGCGGCCCGGAAGGGAAAGCTCTTGAAGACCAGGTACTGAGGGAAGCTTCGAACTTCCCTTCGATGCGGATCATTGGCCCGAACTGCCTCGGCATAATCGTTCCGGCGCTTCGGTTGAACTGCAGTTTCGCCAACGGCATGCCGAAAGACGGCCACGTTGCCTTCGTCTCCCAGTCGGGGGCGCTTTGTACTTCGGTTCTGGATTGGGCGATCGAAGGGAAGATCGGCTTTTCCTCGTTCGTTTCGATCGGCAACAGCCTCGATGTCGATTTCGGAGATCTCATCGACTACTTCGGTGAAGATGAAAATACCCACTCGATCATTCTGTATATCGAGTCCATCTCGCAGGCTCGGAAATTTATGACGGCGGCACGCGCTTTCGCACGGACCAAACCCATTCTGGCCTACAAGGCGGGCCGCTTTCCGGAATCGGCCAAAGCCGCGGCGTCGCACACCGGCGCGATGGCCTCCGAGGATGCTGTTTACGACGCCGCATTCCAGCGGGTCGGTATTGCCCGAGTTGATGATATCGGCGAGATTTTCGACTGCGCCGAGCTGATCGGCCGCAACAAAATTCCGCGTGGGGCACGCTTGGGCATTATTACCAATGCCGGCGGTCCCGGCGTAATGGCTACCGACGCTTTAATTGGGGCAAATGGGGTACTCGCCAAGCTATCCGATGCGACCACCGCTGATTTGAATGCCGCCCTGCCGTCGTCCTGGTCGCACGGAAATCCGGTTGATGTTCTCGGGGATGCCAATTCCAAACGATTGGAAAAGGCGGCGCAGATCGTTGTTGCCGACCCCAATGTTGACGCATTGCTAGTCATCCTGACTCCCCAGGCCATGACCAATCCTACGGCCTGTGCAAAGGTGATCGGCGCGATCCAGCAAACGACCGCCAAGCCGATTCTGGCCGCCTGGCTGGGGGGACAATCTATGCGCGAAGGCACCCAGATTCTGGTCGATCACGGCGTGGCGGCTTATCGCACTCCGGAGCAGGCGATCAGAGCTTTCATGACCCTGGTAGCTTACGCTCGAAATCTGAAGACCCTGTACGAAACGCCCAAAGAGATCTCGCTGGAATTTGAGATTGACCGCGAATCGCACCGCACGGAATTTCTCAAGAGTGCCGCCGAAGGAGGGAGAATTTTCTCCGAGCAGCTCTCGAAAGAACTGATCGAGACTTACGGCATTCCCGGCACCCAGCCACATCCGGCGCGCTCGGCCGACGAGGCTGTCCGCCTTGCCGACAAGACTGGATACCCGGTGGCGCTCAAGATTCTCTCCCCGGACATTACTCACAAAACCGAGGTGGGAGGAGTGGCCCTCAACTTGCGTAATGAATCCTCGGTCCGCACGACGTTCGAGGCGATGATGACCTCCGTGGCTCAAAAGAATCCCAAGGCCCGGATAGAGGGGGTCACCGTGCAGCGGATGATCGAGACCAAAAACGGAGTCGAATTAATCCTGGGGATAAAGAAGGACCCGGTCTTTGGCACAGTCATGATGGTCGGCATGGGGGGAATCGGGGCCGAACTGCTGGGAGACCGAGTCCTCGGCTTCCCGCCGTTGAATGAACGGCTCGCCCGCATGATGCTCGAATCGCTCAAGATTTGGCCGATGTTGACCGGCTATAGGGGCAGGGGGCCGATGGCGGTGACGCGACTGGTCGAGATCATGATCCGACTCTCCTATCTCGCGGCCGACTATCCCGAGATCACAGAACTTGATATCAATCCCCTGCTGGTTACACCGGCGGATGTCATAGCGCTTGATGCGCGGGTCGTTCTGGATACCGATTTGATCGGCAAACCGGTCGAGCCGTATTCGCATCTGGTGTTGAAGCCCTATCCGGAAAAATACGTCAGACAGTTTACGCTCAAGGACGGGACTCCGGTGACGTTCCGGCCGATCAAGCCGGAAGATGAACCGCTCTGGCTGGAGATGCTCGGGAGTTGCTCCAAAGAGACAATCTATTCCCGCTTTCGATATTTCTTCGAGTGGGCCTCGCACGAAGTGGCCACCCGATACTGCTATATTGACTACGATCGGGAGATCGCCATTGTCGCCGAACTGGAAGAGAAAGGTCAGCCCAGACTAATCGGAGTGGGGCGTCTGATCGCCGATCCTGATCATGAGACGGTCGAGTACGCGGTCCTGATCACCGATGCCTGGCAGAAGAAAGAAGTCGGCAGCATGCTGACCGACTACTGTATGGAGATCGCCCAGACCTGGCGTCTCAAACGGATTGTTGCCCAGACCACCAGCGATAACCGCCCGATGATTTCCGTCTTCGAGAAACGCGGCTTCTCGATTCGGTTCGGATCTGAGGACGCCACGGTCGATGTCGTTAAAGAGCTGACTTGACATACAGATCGACGAGTGAGAGCCAGCCCCAGTAGACTAGTGCCTGTACAATCGTCATTGGGACGCCGATCCGTGCAAATTCCCAGAACGTGATGGTCTCACCATGTTTTTCCGCGTTCTGAATAATGATCACATTACTCGCGGCGCCAAGAATAAGCATATTACCGCTGATCGAACTCCCGGCGGCCAGGGCCATGAAGGCGGCGGTGGAGTGGGGAAGGTGCGGCGCCACCAGGGCGACATACGGGACGTTCGAGATTAACTGGCTCACCAGCAGGCTGACTCCCAAAATCGCTCCCGGCTGGCCACCAGCCAGACCTTTCGGACCAACCAGTTGCTGGAATATCCCGGTCTGCCAGACCGATTCCATGAGAATGAACATCGCGGCAAAGAACACCAGCGTGGTCCAGTCAATGTCCCTCAGTATCTGCCAGCGGTGGCGGCTCAACAGCAATATCGGTGCGGCCGCAAGCAAGGCAATCCAGGGAAGGCCAAACTGGAGAGCCGGGGATATATAGGGGACGATAATTCGGATTCCGATCAGTCCCACCACGAGCCAGAGAGCGGCCCGGGAGAGCCACATGAGATGGCGATCCTGCGGCATGTTGTTTACGTGCCGGAGCGATTCGCTGTGAAAATCCTTCCGGAAGTACCACCTGAGGGCAAAATAGCAAATGCCGAGATTGATCATAGTCGGGACTGCCAGGCTCCCGATAAATTCTAAGAACGGATTGCTGAAGCCTCCCGCCACTGCCACGAGCAGATTTTGCGGATTTCCGATCGGGCTCATTACCGCTCCGGTCGTGACCGCAAACGCCAGCGCCAGCAGAAGCAGGCGGGGCGGCAGATTGTGCTGTCTGGCATAGTAGATCACTAACGGCGTACAGATGATCGCCATCGTGTCATTCATCAGGAGAGCCGACAGAAGCCCCATCCCGACCAGAATCGACAGGATCAAGTGCCGGACCGACATGGCGCGGCTGAAGAAGCGATGTGATAGCTGGTAGAGATAGCCGGAGCGATTCAAGCCTTCGCCGACTACAAACATCCCGAACAAAAACAGGATGACATCGAGGTTGATCGATTTGGCGGCGTCGGCAATCGAGATTGATCCAAGCACTAGCACGGCAGCCGCTCCCAGCGACATTATCTGCCAGATCTGAAACCGGAAACGCCCCACTTGGCGGACGGCGATCAGCAGAAAGACGGCAGCCAGAACGATCAGGGGAGGGTGCTCAAAAAAAATCATGGGCGGCGCGAAGCCTGGTCCTTGTCCCCATGGAGAAAGACGGTGCGGGCCGGATAAGGGACCGCAATCCCTTCCCGGGCGAAGCGGTCATGCAGGCGCTTGATAAATTCGTGCCTGATAAGAAACTGATCGTTGAACTGCATCGCCCTGAGGACGACACTAAAGCGGATGCTTGACTCGGCAAACTCCGAATAACGCACTACCGGCTCAAAAGAGCTCACACTCCCAGGAACGGTCTTGAGCGTCTCTTTGGCGACGTCGATCGCGATCCGCTCAACTTTGGACAGGTCACAGTCATAGGCGACCGCCACCGGGACCGTGATGAGTACTTCCCGGTCCGGCTGGTCGAAATCGACTACGATACTTGAGGCGACCCGAGTATTGGGAACAATGATCAAGTGGTTCGCGCCCCCTTTGATTGTGGTGGTGCGCCAACTGATGTCGGTAACATTCCCCTCCTGCCCGGTTTCCAGCCGGATGTAATCGCCGGTTCTGATCTTGCGCGAGGCGAGAATATGTATGCCGGCGAAGAGATTCGAGAGGGTATCCTGCAAAGCCAGCGCGACCGCCAGACCGCCGACACCTAGCGCGGTGAGTAACGGCGTGATCGAAATGTCCAGCGACTGCAAGATAACCAAGAATCCGATCAGGTAAACCGAAGCCCGGGCGATGTAGGTCAAAATTGAAGCCGAAGGGAGCTGGCTGTCCTCTTTGGTGGCAGGCAGCGTCACGAAGCCGACCGCTATCCGGGAGAGTATGATCGTACAGGAAATGACAAACAGCACCTGGATGATTTTGTGTCCCAGCACCAGCAGCTCGTGGGAGATCGGAAGGGAGTAGCTGGCGAAGAATATCCCGATCAAAAGGAAGATAAACGAGGTCAGGCCGCGCAGGGCATGGAGAATAATGTCATCGCCGCGCCATTCGGTCCGCTCGGCCAGCTTCTTGAGCCGGGAGAACAGGAATTGCTCGATCAAGAGCCCGATGAGGAAGCAGACGCCGATCGTGATGCCGACCATCAGCCAGTCTACAACCACGGCCGGAGCTTCTTTGCGGAGAAGACTGTCGGCTTTGGGTATGAACGGAAGCGGAACCTGGGCTAATACCATCTCATGTCACCTCTGGAAGCGGTAAGGTGCGAAGTCGAAGTGGGGGAGTCAAGGGGGGCGGCAATGCCCCATGCATGGGACAAGTTACCGCAGGCCGGGCCGCGGGGAAGGGTCGACGAGGACCCCCTTGGGCTATACCTGCGGATTGCCTCGCTCCTCGCGATGACGATAGGAGCGGCGTGTGAATGTGGTCCAACGTTTTAGGCGCAAACTGTGGTCTCCGCTTTTCAACAAAATGGGTTCGTGTTAGACGGACAGTGTCCGTTGGTTCGCCCTGCGAATTCACAATGAGGTTGGCTTTGAGGTTCATAGGCTTAAGATGAAATCCCCGGCCCGTATTTACCTCTCCCAAATGGGTTCGTTTTCCGGCATCGCCGGTTAGTCGCTTCGCGGCTTTGTGATGAGCGAACTGCCGTAATCCCAACAGCTCTGATGAAATACCAGGGGCCGAACTGCGTTTGCCGAAATGGGTTCGTTTTAGATATTCAAAGTGCACATTATTCGTCTCCCGGTCATACCCGCGAAAGCGGGTATCCAGACGTGGCAAACATGGCTTTCCATATCAGCGGGAAGGCCAAAGCGAATGCCGGACATGTGTGATCTCCTTTCCCAGAGTTGAATCGGCATGAGCACAGGGCTCATGCCCTACTCCAGATAGGGGGGCGGGATCAGAATCAACAGCGATTTACTAGCGATTTTGTAGAAAGCGGCGCGTAAGTGGTTGGGGGGGGAAGGGGGGGGCGTTCTGGAATGTAGGGATAGAATGTCGAGCCTCCTCACCGAGGAACCCAATGGAGACTCGACCTACATTATTTACGATCTCACACGCCGGGCTTTTTGACACGTGAATGGGTGACCGACCTCTCTGAAGTGGGTTTCTCTCCTCAAAGCACCACTTCGTCCACTGTGAGTCGAGCCCCAACAGCATAGCGGGCGGCTATCGGTCCGAATCAAATTCTCAGGTGGGGATTTCGTTGGGGAGGGCGTCGATCGCGTACTCGACTTCGAGCAGCCGAATCACCAAATCTTTGTCAGCGGAGACTGAGACAAATTGGAAGCCGGCATCGTACGCCTTTTTGAGATTGCTCCTCGAGACCCATCGACAGACTGCGTCAAGCTCGACCGACCGGACACCGGCAATCGCTTTCGGAAGTATGAGCTTAAGCTTGTAGGACGCGCCGACCCGGAACGGGCACTTGCCCGTGAGCATCAGACCGTGATGGGAAATGTCCTGCAAAAAGCCCAGCGTCAGGCGGGTATCTCCATCTTTGACGGCCAACGGTTCGGGGGCGGTCAGACGGCGGTTCTTGCGTTTTTCCGGCATGGGAGTTCTCCCGGCAAAAGTTACTGGTGGTCACTCATGGTATCGGCAGTGGGGAGTGGAGGCTTGAGGGAGGGGGTACATTGAGATGGCGCATTCATCGGGCTTCGACTCCGCTCAGCCCGACGGACTATAGAGTTCGGTTCTCGACTACCGCTCGAACCGACGATTTGACGGCTCGCCGGTGACGAAGAACCATGTCTGGATTCCCGCCTTCGCGGGAATGACGGACGTTGCCCGATATTCGCCCTGCGCATTCACAATTAGATTGGTGCTGAGAATCCGATGTACGCATTTGGTCCGGGTGACAGATTGCGACGTCCCTTTGGTTCATCCCTCGACTACGCTCGGGATGACATGTTGGGACTCGCGATGACGGGTGTGGGAGAATTGTGCAGAATGAAGGGGCAGATCGCTGCGTCGCTGGACTTCGCCTTTGGCTCGTCTCACTCCTCGCGATGACGCGACAGACGGCTCGCCAGCACCTAAAGGGTGGCCATCAATCAGTGACGCGTTCGTCGGGTTGCGCGCGGTCGGCGGAGCAGGGTTATTTCACCTGCTCCTCCAATTGATACCGCTTGTAGATGCGGGCGTATTGGCCGCCGGCCGCCATAAGATCGTAGTGGCTGCCGCGCTCGACGATCCGGCCCTCTTCCATGACATAGATCACATCGGCTCGCTCGAGAGTGTCAGGCCGATGGGTAACCAAAATGGCGGTCATACCGGGCATGACTTCATGCAATCGCTCCCAGAGCGCGGCCTCAGTTCGAGAGTCGAGCGCCGAAGTACAATCATCCAAAATCAGAATTTTGGGTTTGGCGACCAACGCTCTGGCCAGAGCCAGGCGCTGTTTTTGACCGCCGGAGATGGACATTCCGCGCGTGCCGATAGTCGTGTCGAGCCCGTTTGGAAATTGGGCGATTTCGTCCTTCAGCTGCGAAACCTCAAGCGCCCACTCCATCACGGCATCGGAAATCTCGTCGCGGCCGAACCGGATATTATTCCGAACGCTGTCGCTGAACAAAATCGGTTCCTGGGGGACATATCCGATATTGCGCCGAAGATCTTCGAGCCTGAACTCGCGCAGATCATGGCCGTCGAGTTCGATCAGTCCGCCAGTCGGATCGACCAGCCGGGGAATCAGGTTCACCAGCCAGCTCTTGCCGGCGCCGACTTTGCCGACCAGGGCGATCGTTTGCCCCGCCGCCACCTCGAACGAGATGTTGTCGAGAATTTTTCGCTCTCCCTCGACGAATCCGAACGAGACCTGCTTAAAGCTGATCTGGCCGTTCAGGTTGCCGTCAGGGCCGAGCGCCCCGGTGTCAGCGACCATCGGCTTGACGTTTTCAAGTTCTCTTAGCCGATCGATCGAGACCGATGATTGCAATGACTTGACCAGGAACTGCCCGATATCGTACATCGGGAAGAATAGGAACGTCACATAGTAGACGAAGGCGAAGAGCGATCCGGTGGAAAGGTTCGCTTTGATCGTCATGTATCCTCCGGCCAAGAGAACGATCACGATACCAAACTGCCAGATATAGGCGTACATGGAATCGACAATGGCTCCGGCTTTGACGGCGGCAATCTCAGCCTCGCGGCGTTTGGCCAGCGTTTCATCGAACTTCTTCTTCTGCGCCGTTTCCTGGACATAGGATTTGACCACTCGAATCCCGGAGAAACAGGCCTCCATCACGGCATTAAACGACGAGATGTTGGTCTGCAGATTCTCGTAGCGCTTGTCCAGAAGGCGCGAGCTCCGGAAGAAGACAAAGATCAACACCGGCAACGGCCCGGCAGTCATAAGCGTCAGCCAGGGATCGATATTGATCATCATGATGATCGTAAAGGTCACCATGGCGAGCGCTTCATAGAACCGGAATATCCCTGAACAGGCGAACCAGGAGAGTTTTCCTTCGACGTCATCCGTCAACCGCGTGACAATGTCACCGGTCCGGAAACGGTTGAAGAAATCGGGCCCCTTGTCGGTCAGCCGGTTGAAGGCATCCTGGCGGAATTCCCAGTCGAGCCGGCGGTTCATCCAGGCCCGGTGTCCCTGGACGTAAGCATATAACGCAAAGGCAATCAGTCCGAGGCCGATGAATGACAACGGCAGCATCGTCTCCGGGCCGAGCCCAAGCCGGTGGCCGAGGGCAATGACAAATCTTCCGACGCCGCTGTCCGGTGTCTGGCCCGATTTGACATAGTCGATCGAAAACTGCATCAACCGCGGGGCGTAGGTTTGCAGCATCGCCTGCACCGGGGTAAGAAGCAGAAGTACGGCGAGGACGTAGCCGAAATGACGGTAATATCGCCAGAACCATTTAATCTTCTCACGCATTGCTCAGCACTCCGTTTTTGGGCTTGAACTGCAAATGGAACAGCCGCGAGTAGTAGCCATTCTTCAAGAGCAATTCAGTATGTGTGCCCCGCTCGATGATTTCTCCCCGGCGGATGACTAGGATCTCATCAACATCGAGAATCGTGGTCAGGCGGTGGGCGATTACCAGCGAGGTACGCCCCTGCATCAGTTTCTTCAGCGCATCCTGTATGGCTCGCTCTGTCTCCGGATCAACCGAACTGGTGGCTTCGTCGAGAATCAACAGGTCCGGATTAACCACTAACGCTCGCGCGAATGAAAGCAGTTGGCGCTCACCACGGCTGAAGTTGGCTCCCTTTTCGGAGACCTCGGTGGCGTACTGCTTTGGCAGCCGGGCGATAAACCGATGGGCATCGACCGTTTCGGCAGCGCGGCGCACCTGGTCATCAGTCTGGACCAGATCTTCCAGCGCGATGTTCGAGCGAACATCTCCCGGAAAGAGATAAATGTCCTGTAACACGAGGGCAAACCGCCGGCGGAGTTCTTCCTGGGTGATGTGGCGGACATCGAGACCGTCGACAAGAATTCGCCCCTGTTGCGGATCGTAGAACCGCAGCAGCAGATTGATCACGGTCGATTTGCCGCCGCCGGTCACGCCGACCAGCGCGATCCGCTTGCCGACCGGGAGATCGAAACTGACGTCCTTAAGCTGATAGCTCTCGTCGTTGTTGTATGAGAACCAGACGTTTTCAAAGCGGACACCGTGCTGAAGCTTGGGCCAGCTGATCGGTTTGATCGGATCGGTCAAGCCCGGCTGGGTGTTCAACAGGGCATAGATCCGCTTGGCTCCGGCGATCGCTTTCTGGATGGTGGAAAGCTGCTCCGAGGTCCGGTAAATGGGCTCATAGGCGCGCCAGATCAGAATGATAAACATCGAGAGCGTGCCAACCGACACCAACTCCTGTCGCGCCCAGGCGATGCCGAACAGCAACACCAGTCCGATCATCAAGTATTGGGTGAACTGCACCAGGTTTGAGAAGGCGACCACCGCCACTTCGGCATAGGCGTCGTTGCCGAACTTGGCTTTGTTGGCGTCATTCATCCGCTTCCGAACGTACGCTTCCCGGCTGAAGATCTGGATAATCGCCATGCCTTGAAGGAACTCGGTAAGGGTGGCTACGACTTCCGCCATCCGCTTGCGGACTTCGAGAAAGCGCGGAGTGGTCTTCTTCTCAAAGATTCTGATCATCAAGATCAGAACCGGAACGATGGTGATCAGAATCAGGGCGAGCCGCCAGCTATAGTAGAACATGACGGCAAAGGTCCCGGTGACTAAAAGCAGATCTCCCGCCAGGACGACCGCGGTGGTCGTGAAGAGCATCCGGAGCGCCTCGGCATCGGACTCGACCCGGGCCATCAGCTTGCCGACCGGGTTCCGGTCGAAGAACGGGATGTCCAGCGACAGAATATGCCGGAAGAGGGACTGTTTAAGGTCGGTCATAACGGCCTGCCCGACCGTTTCGAGTCGCAGCCGCTGCAGATACTGCAACAGGAGATTTATCCCCTGCAGGAGCATGATTCCGATAGTGGTCAGAATCAGTCCGTGGAAGTCCCGATTGGCCAGGTCGACATCGAACGCCCGCTTGAGCAAAATCGGCCAGTAGAGCGAGATCAAGGTGGCGATGGCCAGAAAAACGAAGGCCAGCGCGAGTCCTTTCCGGTGCCGCTTTAGGAGAGGCATAAGCCGGCCAAAGGCTTTGCGGGAACTGAGGGCCTGTTCCTCAGGGCTCAGCTTTTGATCGTCAAAAAGTTCTATACTCATGGTGTCAATACTTTCGCATTACGGTGAACCCAGCCGGCCGGGTCAAAAAAAACCCGCCGGACCAGAAGGTGCGGCGGGTCAAATTCGATGGGTGCAATTTCAAAATATAGGCACACCACTCCCGCCGCGGGGGAATTCCCCAGCTTTTGCACGAGGCGTCGAAATTTTGATCATAGGTGCCGACCTCCTGGCAAAGTTCGCAGCGGGTTTACGGGTTCAATTTAAATCAGTACGTCTTTACGCACGCCTGAGTTGCATCAAAATATAGCAATCCCGAAGCGTGTCAACATCAAAATGCCAAATACGGCAGCCATCCGGGCCTAAACTTAAGAGGAATTGTGCCGATTTAGTACATACGCGGCCGATCAATCCGGCACTGGCAAGAGGGCGATTGGGACGCGAAGGGGGAGGGGGCGAATGAACAGGGTGCTTGTAATAGTAATCGATGATGAAGAGATGATCCTCTCGCTGGCCGCGAAAGTGCTTAAACGGGCCGGCATAGATGTCAGTACGGCCGCTTCGGGAGCCGAAGGGCTGGCGCTGGTGCTCGATAACCCGACCGCCCAACTGGCCATCATAGATATGACCCTGCCGGATATCGACGGTTTTGAGCTGGTCCGCCGAATTCGCGGCCGCCGCCCCGATTTCCCGTGCATCATCTCGACCGGACACTCGGTTTCGCCCAAAGATGTGCCGGCCGACCTTGCCTCCAGCTTATACCTTCTCCCTAAGCCGTACCGCTCCCAGAGTCTGGTCAACCTGGTGTCCAAGGCAGCCGGTGTGACTGTAGTGCAGATCGCCAACGCCGTCCAAGTCAACCCATAATTCCCTTTTGACCCGTCCCATCGGATTTCTTACCTTCCAAGGCTACCGCCGAGCTTTGGAGATGAGATGGAACTGCTAAGAAGATTTCGTGTAATGGCCGTATTGGCCCTGTTAATGTTCGCCGCTTCGGGTGTGACCGCGCGCACTGTGACCATAGGTGTTTTTCAGGCCGGAGAACATATCTGGCAATCGGGACTGCGGTCCGCTTTTGCCCAATCGCTGGAACGGCTGGTTCCGGATTCAATTCAGATCCAATTTATGAAGCAATC
>CAWGEP010000004.1:0-403723 GCA_963821635.1 uncultured bacterium
ACATACGTAATAAGACCAATGAGGCCATAATGGGCTAAATATGAGGAGAAAGCCACATGATTAAGGGCACCCGTGGCGTGGACATTTCCGATGGATGATTCTACTAAGGCCGGGGGATAAGCGGTTCCAACTCCCCAGATGAGGGGACCGTTTTTCCATAAATCAAGTTCCGTTTCCATGCCGGATTCCCGAAGTTGGTACGCATCCTCAAAGGTGTCCCCATACTCAACAAATCAGCCCTTTCGCCGATTGATTCTTCGACTTTCAACCCAGTTAACACATAAACATTAATCAGCTTAAATGCTAAAAGTATAACTATAAATACTGCCACAGAATAGCGGAGCCTAATCGTAATTTTTCTCCCGTTCTCTAAAAAATAATAAGAACAGGGAAAAGGTTGACATTAAAGCTCCAATCCAAATTGTCCTGGTAAAGCTCAGATATAACTTATGGCGATAAGGGGAAGACTAATTATCCAGAAGGCAAAGAGATAAAAACTCTGCAATAACTTCCGCATATCAACGTATAAAGCACTAATTACCAGAAAGATGCCGCCACTCATTGCGAATGTTATTGTTCTTAAAGATCCTTCAAAGGAGAGTTGTGCAGCCTCCATCGTTTGGGACTGAATGAAAAACAGATGTTGAGCTGCCGCGCCCACCGATCCAAGGAACAAGGCCCAATAAAAAAAACGCGGACTATTGATATCCTTGACCATGTTAACAGCAATAAAAAACATGGTGGGAAAAATCAATGCCCTCCAACAGGCTTGCAATACATCGCGATCAAACCCATATTGGAAGAGAGCCTGTATGACCCCCAACAAATTAATGACAATAATTGCCATCAATATATTCGGCGCCCAGATTTTTTTACCTCCCAAAGCAAACCTGACCATGGCCAAGACACCGATCCATAAAAAAAGATCGTTTAGTTAACGAATTCGCCCAATAACGGGGTCCGGGTATGGACTGCCAGATCATGGTTCCGAGCAGCCAGACAAAACACGATGAAAAGAAAGGCCCATCGTGGTTGGTAACAAATTAGAATCACCCCGATAAAAGCGACTATATAAAAGACTTCTACTGGGTAACCTGGGAATAGCTCGTTTGGCATCAAGTAAACTTCTTCCTTAAAGCATAAGGAAACTTATAATTTTCGACCTGATGGAAGCATATAGTCCCTAAAATTTGACACAGGGGGAGCTCGATCTATTAAGTCGAATTCTGTGCTGAAATCGGACAATTCCTAAGTTGAGCATAAAACCTCAATCCCTTTTTTCTTCGCTTCTTGGCAGGCAATTGATGCCATATCGAGACAAATCTTTTTGAAGGAAGCAGGCAACGAAGCCTAAACGTCTCCAAATTCACAACCTATGTCCAGAACCTTTCCATGTCCCAATAATGATGCCAAATAATGTATGACCGTCAGAGACTTGCGCTTATCGAAGAAGGTCCTATTTTTTCTGTCTATAGCGCAATAAATTTTGTATAACGACAGCTCTTTTCGACTCAGCACCGGCTCACTACTTATTGATTTGCATTGAGTACATTTAAACCATTTTTACTTTGGAATTGCTAAAATATTACCTTCAAATGGTGATTTTATAGGAGCAATGGGATTGCCAGAATTAATTATTTCATAATTGCACTCTACTAGCAATTGGATAACATCTTCTGAAGTATTTCCAAAATTAGTCATCAAATTATCTGAAAGTTCTGAAAGAATAATTGGTCTATATTTTTTTATAGTTTCAAGTGCTCCAATAAAAACCAAATATTCCGCTCCTTCAGCGTCAACCTTAACAAATCCTGGATTTAAATTATGAATATTAACCAGATTATCTATTGTATCTCCGCTTACATCGAAGGATTCGTATTTTTTACCTTTAGTTGCATGAAGAGATATGTTTCCTAAACTAGAATATTCCTCCATTCCTGGAATGATATTAAATTTATAATAACCTTTGGCATTGGTTGCGACACCCTCATAGATAATACAATTCACTGAATTGTTTCGCTCTATGTTTTTCCGCAAATATTTAATAGCCGCCGGCGAAGGCTCTATGCAAAGAACCTTATGGTCCTTGTGAATAAGTTTTGAGAATAAAATACTATATAACCCTATATTTGCTCCAACATCTATTACATCTCTTGTTGGGTTAATATGTATTTCTAACAATATCAACAAGATCTTTTCGTATCCTTGATATTTAATTATCAATCTTAGAAAATTGGAATGGAATTATTTCAAAAAAACCCTTGAAATCAGGAATATCAACAACAAGACTTCCCTCTTTAACCATTGAAAAAATTTTATTATAATATTTATTGAATAAATATCCTGCATTTTAAGAATCAATCTTCTAATAAAGATAATTGGATAGGCAAGAAAATACAAGATTTTGTTTGATTTAATTAAATTCACTAATGAATTAATTTTCATGGCATGACCCTTTCTATAGTATGAGGCGTCCATTATAATTTCGTTTTCAAGAAGGTTTTAAAGTTTGCTCTCCCTCGTATTATTTAAATAGAGTTATTTCTTTTAAGCATCCATAAGCTATCTCAGTCTCATAGCAAAAACACTTCCATATTCCCTAATATTGTCTGATCCGCAAATCCTACATTTAAATTTCATTATTATTTTAGTTAACCCTAATCCTTCTCAAGTTATCAGAATTGAGATCTTTATAAAATGTCTTATGTATAAATATACCATATGGAATAATAAAAAATATAGTATATGTTAAAATACTGCTCCATATGATACCTAAGAGTTTATAATGATGGATACACAATATTTTGAGTAGTATTGAGAAGATAAATGTCAATGAGATAAATATAGTTTGAAACCAGAAGATATTAGCCGCATTGAGCAATATTGACATCGTACTACCAAGGGTCAATAGCACCATCCAAAGTGCCAGGCCAAGATTAAGGAGTAATGAGGGTGAAATCTTAGGGCCAACCCAAAGATGAAGTATTTGATTACCGAAAATGACAAGAAATAGTGATATTAATCCGGTTGACAGAAAAATTAATTTCAACGAATCGGCCGAAAGTTTTTTGCACCCATGCCATGTCACCCCGAGCAACTTCGCCATAGGCGGGCCAAAGGGGAAACATCACAATATTAAAGATAACCATAGACAGGCCGAACATTTGATAGGGGATGGCATATTGCGTGACTGCTTCGGGCCCCAAGAATTGGGCGATGATCAGGTTGTCAGCTCCATAGATCAGGGTAACCCCCGTATGTAAAAGGAAAAAAAAGAGGCCTGTATGCAAAAGTTTTCTGGCACTGGGGCCATGGAAATTCACTAGCCTGGGGCGCAGCCAGGGACGCCGGAAGCCATATAAGATATAACTGTTGAGCAGCAAGGCCAGGGGCAGAGCTGCAGCTATTCCTAAAACCAGCCAGGTCAGGCCAGCCTTTAGGTAAATAATTAAAAGCAAGCTTCCCAGTCCCAGCACTCTGCCGACACTTTCCCACAGGTTGTTAACGTAACCCTCCTGGTAACCCAATTGGACCTGTTGCACCGCTCCCAGGGGTAAACTTGCTGCAAAACAGGCGATAAATACCGCCGTGGCCGGGCCGGCTTCCCGGATAGCCTGCGGGGATTTCACGTTAAATACCCGTGCCCAGGGGATTAGTGGGTAAGCGATGGCAAAGCCGACCATAATCAGGAGGGCAATGCCACACAGCATGAAAAATCCACTGGAGGTGTATCTTTCAGCAGCAAGACAGTCGTCCTGTCCATGCGTCTCAGATATGGCATTAATCAGGCCCATTCCCAGACCTAAATTGGCAATTCCCATCATGGCAATAATGGAGGTGATGGTCATCCACATGCCATAACGCTCAGAGCCCAGATAATGAAGGGTCAGGGGAACGGAGATGAGCATGGTGACGATGGCAATCACCTTGGCCCCGGCCATGGATATGGCCGTCAATGCCACTCGGCGGTAGCGCTCTTGGGAGCGACCTTCCGAGGTGGAAGTTTCAAACTCCCTGAATCGTAAAAGCCCGGCACACTGTTTGGCCAAGGAGGCTATCGATGTGAAAAGCTCTCCCAATTTTCCAGTCATCTTCCCCTGTTGTTTTGGAACTTGATCGGATTCTCAGGAAACCAGGTTCTCAGAGTCGATAAGACTGACTCACAAGAGAATGCCAGCCAGCTTATCCGTCAGAATAATTCCCATCGTGACGTCAAAATAGTCAGTCGATTACATCATAGTGTTTGGAATATGCTTTATAGCTTTGGTACCGATAGGCACCGTACTTTAGTCCAGAGCTTTCGACATCGTTTAAGACACCACCCATCAGTGGTGCATTGATCTGCCCGAGTAACTGCATAGCCAAACGCACCGCGGTTTTATCGGTGGAATTGAATCTGGTTACCAGTAAGGCGCCATCAGCCAGCACAGAGATAATGCGGGCATCGGAAAAGCCCAGGATGGGAGGAGTATCAATGATGATATGGCTGAATTTCTGCCGGAGAAAGACCAACAAGTCTTTGAAGATCTCCGAGTTTAACAGATTGCCGGGGGTCGGAGATTTGGGTCCCGAGGGTATTACTGTCAAGTTGGAGATGGCGGTGGTCCGCAGAATCTCATCCCGGGTCGCATTCCCGGCCAAATAATTTGTCAAACCGGGGATGGCATCGAGATCAAAGATCCTATGCACCCTTGGTTTTCTCAAGTCACAGTCAATCATGACCGTGGGGCGGCCACCCAGCGCCAAAGTCTGAGCCAAATTAGAGGCAACCATAGTCTTCCCTTCGGAAGGATTCGGGCTGGTAACCATGATAGCAGCAGGGGGCCGACCCGAAACCGACAGCATGATGGAAGTTTCCATGTGGCGCAGGGCTTCAGTGAGGGGATCCTGGGGGTGCTTATAAACTACCAGGTCTAAATCGCCGGCATCAGGGATTTCCAAGTCGTCTTTTTGGAACCGCAGACAGGAATCGCCAGCCCAAAAGACCCTGCTTTTTTCGGTGGTCGAGGCCAAATTTGCGGTAACTGTTGAGCGAGGGTAGCGTCCCCAGCAATGGCAATTTGCAATTCTTTTCCAGGTCTTCCGTCGACTTGATCGTATCATCCAGATTTTCGACCAGTAGGGCCAAAGCGACTCCCAAAATCAGCCCCAACAGGGTGGCCAGGGCCAAGGTTCGAAATTTCTTGGGTGAAAACGGCCCAGTTGGTAGTGGCGCTGGATCAATAACCGACACGTTGGAAGACACCATGGTGCTGGATATATTGACCTCTTTGACTCTGGCTAACAGGGCTTGGTAGAGCTGCTCATTGGTTTGCGCATCCCGCTTGAGGACACCGCCCGTCGGCCGGGCTGATAAAAGGGAAGGAACTGGTTGAACCAATCAACCGGTCCTCGCGCGGCGAACTGCTCACCCAGGAATACCCAGACCGCCCCCCCTTTATCTGCAAGGTACGATTTGAGATTCTGCTGGTAAGCGGCGTATGTTTGCGGGTCGGGATCATAGAGGACGACGAGGTCGAATCGGTTCAGTTCCGTCTGGGAGGATGGAAATTTCCCGGAGAGATTCCCCGCTTTGGGGCCGGTCACGCGGAGATCAACGTCATACTTGTCGGATTGGAGCAAGTGCCGCCTCAAAAAGCCGACTTCATAATCCGGCCGTGAGGTCATCATCAACACGAGCAAGCGGCTCTTGAGAACCTTGAGCGAGATAGTCTGGGCGTTGTTTCCTTCGTTCTCCTCGCCGTCCAGTTTGGGAATTTCAACTCGAAGCAGTTTTTGCCCCGGCTGGTCAGGAACATACTTGAGCGTGACCTCTCCCTTACCCCCTTCCTGGGAGATCGGGAAATTTCCCTGGGCGAGGATCCGGGTCCCATCCACGAGGTGTATTTGGGCGCTCTTCCCAGCGGCATTGTGCCAACTTAGAGTGGCTTTGATTTCAGTCGGCTGGCCGGCAAAGACGATCGGGTTGAAATCTACTTTGTCCAAAGCGATATCGAAGTTACCGACATCGGACGCCAGCGCAACCGCCGTGATCGGCGTCTTGACACCCGTGGCAGCCTCAGCCGGTGCCCGACCGGAGTTGGAACGTCCGTCAGACAACAGCAGCCATTCATCGGCCGGTTCGGTCATTTGTTGGGTCGCCAGCGTATAGAGAGCATCCCCTACGGCGGTCTTGTCACGATTTACTTTGTCCTGAGTGGCTGTAATATTTTCGCCGAAATACTGCAGGTTTACAGCGGCGGCGGCGCGCAGACGCTCGAATTCCGGGGTAGACAACAGGGAATCAAGCCGCGCCTTTCGCGATTTCCCCAGCTCGACTTTGTCCATACTGGCGGAGTTGTCAATCAGCACGGAGACCCGGCGTGCCCGTTCATGTTCCCGCTTGTAAGCCAGCACCGGTTCAAACAGAGCCAGCATCAACGCCAGGATGGCAATTGTCCTTAAAGCCGCAAGGAGAGCGCGCAGATAGACGGGAGTAGCAGGATTCGTGCGATAGTACAACAAACCTGCTAATATGAGCAAACCGATCAAGCCGAGCCAGACGAGCCAGGGAACGCCGGTGAGAAAGTCGGCTGAAATCTGCTTAAGACCAAACATTGCTTCTTATACTCTCGCCGTGAAAACGGGTTGCGGAAACAGACGGAACAAGGGAATCAGGAGGCAACTATTTCGGCTCTCAGGAGGCCCGTGCGGCCGTGAACTGCACCATCTCAATCAGGGCATCATAGTAGACCGAGCTTTCGAGCGAACGGATAGAATCGAGTCCCTGCTGGCAGAGCTCATCGGCACGTTTATAGGCATATTCAATGCCGCCATTTTCGGCCACAAACGCGTGAACCCGCTGAAACGTGTCCTCGTTCCGTTCCCCCTTGAGACTTTCGATTATCTCCTTGGCGGAGGCATCACCAACGCGACGGAGCGAATAGATCAGCGGAAGGGTCACTTTTCCGTTCAGAACATCGTTTCCGGGCTCTTTACCGGTGACTTCCGGATCACCCACAAAATCCAAAAGGTCGTCCGCGACCTGAAACGCAGTTCCAACTTTCTCGCCAAATCCCGAAAAGCGCTCCCGTTCGCGGATGACTCGCTGATTCAGAATCGGTCCCGTTTCGCACGAGACCGCGAACAACGAAGCGGTCTTGTCGGCGATAATTTCCAGATACTCTTCTTCGGACAAGGTATAGTTACCAGTCTCTTCGATCTGGCGAAGTTCCCCGACCGAGACCCGTTCGGTGGCTCTGGAAATAGCGTCAATTAATTCAATCGAGCCGGTATCGACCATTATGCGGAACGCCTTGGCAAACAGGTAGTCTCCCATAAGGACTGAAATTAGATTGGTCCATTTGGCATTGACCGTTTCCTGGCCGCGGCGCAGTTCAGCTTGGTCGACTACGTCGTCATGAAGCAGCGTTGCCGTGTGGATCAATTCGATGGCCAGAGAGGCGTCAATGGAATGGTCCCCGAAATTACCGGAGGCGCGGGAAGAAAGAAAGACAAAGGCGGGGCGAATCCGCTTTCCTTTAGTCTTGAGCAGATGCCGGGCAATCGAAGTTATCAGCGGGGAATCGCCGCGGAGATAGTCGCCGAGTTTTTTGTCAAAAGTCTCAAGATCCCCCTGAATGGGGCGGGTATACTCAGCCAACTGATTGGTATCAAGCAATTTGGACTCCCAACTTTGTGTCCAGGTGCCACATGGAACGCCAACATAGGGGCGGGGGTTCCGATTGTCAACGGAAATAGGGAGAGATCAAGTGCCGCTATTCCCACTCAATCGTAGCTGGGGGTTTGGACGAAATGTCATAGGTCACCCGGTTGACCCCCCGGACATTTCGAATTATCCGGTTGGAGATATGGGCCAGTATGTCATAATCGATGCGAGCCCAGTCGGCCGTCATGCCGTCAACCGAAGTAACCGCCCGAAGCGCCACAACATTCTCGTAAGTCCGCTCATCCCCCATTACCCCGACCGCTTTCACCGGAAGGAGCACAGCGAAAGCCTGCCAGATTTCGTCATAGATATGATGTTGATGAAGTTCCTCGATGAAAATCGAATCAACCTCGCGAAGCAGATCGCACCGCTCGACGGTAACGTCGCCGAGAATCCGGACGGCGAGGCCGGGGCCGGGAAACGGATGCCGTCTAATAAAGTGCTCGGGAAGTTCCAGCGCCCGGCCGAGCGCGCGGACTTCGTCTTTGAATAATTCCCGCAGCGGTTCAACCAACTTGAGCTTCATCCGGTCCTTCAGCCCGCCGACATTGTGGTGCGATTTGATCGTGACCGAAGGCCCTTTGAAGGAGACCGACTCAATCACATCGGGATACAATGTCCCTTGGGCCAGGAAGTCGACATGGCCGATCTTGTCGGCCTCCGCCTCGAAGACGTCAATAAACGTACTGCCGATAATCTTTCGCTTTCTCTCAGGGTCTTCAACCCCGGCCAGCCGCTTCATGAAAAGCTCGGCGGCGTTCACCGGATAGAGATTAATACCGAGAGTCCCGAGCATCTTAACGACGTCAGTAAATTCGTTCTTGCGCAGAAGGCCGGTGTCGACAAACACGGCGTGGAGCTTGTCACCAATGGCACGGTGCAACAGGGTAGCGGCGACAGTCGAATCGACCCCGCCTGATATCCCAAGCAGGACCTTGCCGGGGCCGACCTGGGATCGGATTTTACTGATAGCTTCGTCGATAAACGACTCAGTCGTCCAGTCCCCCTTGAGCTTGCAGACATTGAACAGAAAATTGTCCAGGATCTTCTTCCCTTCGGCGGTGTGGTGGACCTCGGGATGGAACTGCACGCCGTACACTTGCCGGGCGTCATCGGCGACCGCCGCGACTTCGAGCGTGTCGCTGGAACCGGTCACTCTGAAACCGTCGGGCAGTTTGGTGATCGAATCACCGTGAGACATCCAGACCTCACTCGATGGAGCAATTCCGGCGAGAATGCCGGTCTGTTCTTTTGGCCTGAAATGCGCCCGGCCATATTCACGCATTTCGCTCCGGTGAAGCTTGCCGCCGAAAAGATCAGCCAGCAGCTGCATGCCGTAGCAGATGCCCAGGATCGGCTTGCCGATATGGAAAAACTCGTGGGGCAGACGCGGGGCATCGGGATCGGTGAGCGACGCGGGCCCGCCGGAGAGGATGTAGCCCGCGATATTGCGGTCGGCGTATTTTTTCAGATCGACATTGAACGGCACGATCTCACAGTAGACATGAGCTTCCCTCACCCGCCGGGCGATGAGCTGCGAGTATTGCGCGCCGAAATCGAGGATGAGGATCATTTCGTGATTCGGGCTCATGATTCAATATCCTTTTCTTTGCCGGGCCAGATCACTGTGTCATGGAAGAAAGCGTCACTTGGTCCGGGCTTGTCGTCCAGGTAGTGCAACCCGCGGGATTCGCGCCTCGTGATGGCGCAGCGGATGATCAGTTCCGCCACTGTGGCCAGATTCCGCAGCTCCACAACGCCGTATGTTGCCGGGGTCGCGTAGTAATACTGTTCGATAGCGTCCTTGATGTGTTTCACTTTCTCGAGCGCCAGAGCCAGGCGATCCTCGGTCCGCACGATTCCGACAAAGTCGGACATGACCCGCCGCAGTTCCCGGCGGTCGTGCGCGATCAGAATCTTTTCGCGGGGATATGAAAGCGAGGAATAAAGCATATTGTCAATCGGCACTTGCTCGGGGAAATCGACGGAGCCGAAATACTCGACTGATTTTATGGCAGCAAATTTGGCCATCACTACGGCTTCCAGAAGCGAGTTGGAGGCGAGCCGATTTGCGCCGTGCATCCCGGTCATGGCCACTTCGCCGGCCGCATAAAGTCCGGGCATGCTCGTCTCCCCATGGATGGTTGAAACTACCCCTCCGCATGAATAGTGCGCCGCCGGAACCACCGGAATCGGCACCTCCGTGATGTCAAAGCCGTGCTTCAGGCATTCCCGATAAATATTTGGGAAACGAGTCTTGATGAACTCGGAGTCGAGATGGCTGACATCGAGATACACATACTCCTCGCCACTCTCTTTAAGTTCTTTGTCGATCACGCGGGCAACAATATCCCGTGGCGCCAGATCCTTGAGCGGATGAGCGTCCTCCATGAGGTAACGGCCATCAACGGCTTTGAGTCTCCCTCCTTCCCCCCGGACAGCCTCAGAAATGAGGAACGGCTCACGTTCGGGCGTGTACAGAGTGGTGGGGTGAAACTGAATAAACTCAAGATCAGCTGCGGCGACACCGGCTCGGAAGGCAATCGCCACGCCGTCGCCAGTGGCGATTTCCGGATTGGAAGTATGGTAGTAGACCTGGCCAAGGCCCCCGGTGGCAAGCATGGTGACCGGAGCGTAAAAAGTATCAAACGTCCGGCCCTGTTCCGAAAAAACGAAAGCTCCGGCGCAATACGCCATTCCGGCCGTGCGGTACCAGATCAAATCAAGAACGATATGATCGCGAAAGACCTTGATCTTGTCCGGCTTGCTGCGACAGGCGGCAATGAGGGCCCGCTCAATTTCCTGGCCGGTCAGATCTGAGGCGTGGGCCACCCGTTTGGCGGAATGCCCCCCTTCCCGGCCAAGGTCAAACGTTTGGCCGGACATGGTGAACTGGACTCCGTAGGACATCAGTTCCTGAATGGCGGCCGGCCCCGCCTCAACGATTCGTTCGACCACGCTCTTGTTGCAGAGACCGCAACCTACGCGCAAAGTATCGGCGATATGGGATTCAAAGGAATCGGTGCCGGAGAGTACTGCCGCGATTCCCCCCTGGGCGCGATTGGTATTTGAGGCGGTCTCAGCCTTCTTGGTCACCAGGGCAATGCGCGCATTGGGAAGTTTCTCCGACACTTCAAGGGCGTAGAACAGCCCGGCAATGCCGCTTCCAACGACCAGAAAATCAAATCGACGATCCATCAGTGCTTCTTAGCTTCCAAGTGCAGTTCCACGCAGATCCAATTTGCGAGCGAATCAGCCGAGGGTTCCAGTTCCATTTTAAGATCAAGATAACAGCATTTCACTCCGAAATCAAAGCTTCCCAGTTTGACCCAGTCCTTCCCGGTGGTGACGAGGAGATCGCATTTCTCCCGACTAGCTTTCTGCTTGATCCCTTCGAGCACGGCACCGTCATAGTGCTGATGATCTGGGAGCTCCATGGCCTGGACAGGATGCCCGGAGATCGTCTCCACCTGCTTGTGCAATTGAACAAAGTTGGCTATTCCGGCGAACAATAGGACTCTCTTCTCTTTCAATATGGTCACAGGGAAACGCTCGTTCCGCGCGATGAGTTCCTCGGATACGAAGCGTGCCTGGTATAGTTTCAGATTTGACTTGAAACTGCTCAAACGGGCCGCGAGCGCCGCTGTGTTTGCCGTTTCATTCCGTTGATTCAGGACGATGGCGTCGGCGCGCCGCACTGCGGAGAAGGGTTCGCGCAGAACACCGAGCGGAAACATTCGCCAGTCCCGATCCGGAGCAGTACTGTCCAGGACGACTATATTCAATGATCTCTGTAGGCGGTGATGCTGAAATCCGTCATCAATAAGAATGATATCGACATCGCCGGAATTCGCCAGCCGCCGGGCCGCTTCGGCTTTCACCCGGTCGACAGCAAACAAAGCGCGGGGCAGATTCGAAGCCAGGAGCTTGACTTCGTCCCCCGTGATGGAGGGATCGAGGCTCGCTATGTAGGCCGCTGAACCAAACAGATTTTCTCTCGACGTCCGGCCATAACCCGAAGAGGCAATCCCGACCCGAAAGCCCAGGTCAATCAAGTTGCGTGCTATCAAGTCGACCAGCGGGGTCTTCCCAGAACCGCCGACCGCGAGATTTCCCACGGATATTACCGGGGTATCGAGCTTGACACTGTTCCTGACGATTGATCGATGCACTAAGCATGTGGCGCGGTACACCACAGCCACAAACCAAAACATAGGAACCGCGAGCGCCCAAAGAGACGGTCCCGATCTTCGCAAGAACTGCTTCCAAATTCTCTCAAGCATTGCGCAACCTGTCCAATAGGTACGTTCCGGTGAGTGTGGTCGCAGAATGGTTCTCATCCGAATCGGTTTTTACCGCATATGAGATTTTCCCGGACAGGACACCTTCGATCCTGGTGCGAAGCTCTTCAGCGGAATGTATCATTGAGCCATAGTTGTGCTCCTCAATGTACCGGGCGGCGTCTGCCACGTTGGCTACCGAAGGCCCAAACAGTACGGGTGTGCCGGCCCATACCGGCTCCAGAATATTGTGCCCCCCGATATCCACGAGCGTACCACCGACAAATGCAAGTTCCGAAGCCAGGTAGAGATCATTGAGCATCCCCATGCGGTCAACGATGATGATGTCGCTGCTCGCTGGCTCCGATTGAGCTTCTCCGACACGTCGCGATTTGAGGCCGGCCTGACGCGCCAGTTCTTCGACCTGCGCTGCCCGCTCAACATGGCGGGGCGCAATAACCAAGCGGAAATGCGGGAAGGCCGAAATAAGAGAAGCCGCCAATCCGAATAGTGCCGCTTCTTCCCCTTCGCGGGTGGAGCCGGCCACAAACAGAAACTCCCCGGAACCGATCCCAAGCGATTCCCTAGTGCGCTTCCGTTTCTCCTCGTCGCGCTTATGAAGCGGAGCGTCGAATTTCATGTCTCCGGCCACCACGAGACGAATGTCATCCGGCAGAAACTTGAGAAAGCGGTCCCGATCTGCTTCGGACTTTACAAAGATTCGTTCGTACCTCGCGAGAAGTGACTGAAACGAGTTTTTTAGGAGCTGGTACTGTCTGACGGCTCGGTCAGACAGGCGTCCATTAACCAAAATAATCGGCACTCCCGCGCGCGATGATTCTAAGATGAGGTTGGGCCAGATTTCCGTCTCGGCAATGACCAGCAGGCGCGGGCGAACGGCCTGCAGTTTTCGTTTCATTAAACGGGGAACATCCAGCGGGAGATACGAGACATTCACCTCCGGGCCGAAAAGGGTGCGGGCGGTTTGACAGCCGGTGCGGGTCATGACGGTAAGATGAATCTTTAGATCAGGTTTCTCACCGAGCAGATAACTGACCAGACAGTTAACGACTCTAACTTCTCCTACTGAAGCCGCGTGGATCCACAGGTCAACCGGAGTGTTGTACGTGGCCAGAGCCAGTCGCTCGCGCCAGAGTTCATCACCGTGGGAAGCTTTGAAGCGACCGAACAAGTAGACCAGCCCGTACAGTAACGATGACAGTATCCGGTAAAGTCGGATCATAAGAAATCACTCACACGCCGGGCCGCCCGCTCGGACGCCCCGACTCCTCCCAGGAGAGATGGAAGTCTGTGCAGCGCAGCAATTGAGCGGGCAGCCTGTTGAGGATCCGTGACGAGTTCTTCAAGCTCGGCCACGATCGCGTCCGAGCGAGCCTCGTTCTGGATTAACTCCGGCATGAGTCTTTCACCCAGCACCAAGTTGACTAAACCAATCTTGTCGATCTTGACCAGACGTTTGGCAATTTGATAGGTCAGAAATCCGGTCTTATAGATAATGACCATGGGGCGCCCGATTATTCCGGTTTCAAGCGTCGCCGTGCCTGAGGCGGTCAGGACGATCTCGCTGGAGGCGATCAGTTCTCGGGACGCATCAAACGTGACAGTTATTCCTGAAGCAGCGTACTCACGGACAACCTTCTGGTAATCGAAACCGTTTCGGACTCCGGCGATGACCGCCGTAAAATTGCGCCGGCGACAGAATTCGGAAGCCGCTTCACACATGGTCCGAAGCATCCGCTCAATTTCCTGAGGGCGGGAGCCGGGCAAAAGCGCCAGCTGTCGTGATTTGGGAATCGGGGAATCGATGAGGTTCGCGGGAATGTCTTCCAGCAAATAGTGGCCGACGAACTCAGTCTTAACGCCGGTGCCGGCGTAGAACTTCGTTTCGAACGGCAGAATAAGAAGCAGCAAATCGACCAGCTGTCGTAACTGGGAAATCCTCTTTCCCCCCCAGGCCCAGAGTTGCGGCGAGATATAGTAAATGATGGGAATCTTGAGTTCACGCACGCGTCGCGCCAGCCGCAAATTGAATCCGGGATAATCAACAAGCAGAAGGCAGCCGGGGCGGCGGGCAGCAATTTCATCGACCGCGCGATGCATGAGGCGGCGAAAAAACGGATATCGCTTGGCTACTTCCCAGAAACCCAGAACCGCCAAGTCGTCGCCGGCAACAAATTGCTCCTGACCAAGTTCTCTAAGGCGCGGACCGCCCAGCCCGAAGCAAGTAAGTCCCGGGCGATGCTGCTTTAGCGCGGAGAGCAGGCGGGAAGCGGCTATGTCTCCGGACGGATCGCCGGCTGAAATGAATAACTGGGGAGGATTCATTCGATCTCGGCCATTATCCTCGAGATAGACGCCAGACCAATCCGTTCCACTTCAAGGGCGACCCGAAGCGCCTCCGTGGCTTCATCAAGCGATACGGCTACTGCCCTGTCTTCCAAAATGGCGCTAAGAAAATCCTCAATCTCTGTACCAAGCATATCTTTGCCGTTGTCTGTCTTTTTGGAGTACAGCAGGTCGCGACCGGATTTGCCCAAGGGTACGCGGAGTCCTTCAGCGCCATCCCCCTCGTTCCCCAGCCTGTAAATGTCGGCCTGCTTGGCGGCGAGATCCAGCGAGTAGTAGCCTGACTTCTGGAAGATGCGGAGTTTTCTCATGGCGCGAAGGGAAATACGCGAGGCGGTCAAATTGGCCACGGCGCCGTTGGCGAAGGTCAGACGGGCGTTGGCAATGTCGGCCTGATCGGAAATTACAGCCACCGCCGAGGCGTGGATATCCACAAGGCGTGACCTGACAAACATAAGGACCAGATCGATGTCGTGAATCATGAGATCCAGCACGACTGCCACGTCGGTCCCTCTCGGATCGAACGCCGCCAGGCGATGAGCTTCAATAAACGAAGGTCTGATATGATAGGCGGCCAAAGCCTGAACGGCCGGATTGAATCGTTCGATCTGGCCGACTGCGACTTTGACATTTCGGGCGACACAGAGTCCCCGCAGCCGTTTGGCTTCATCAAGCGTGGCCGCAACCGGCTTCTCGATCAGGCAATGAATGCCGCGATCGATCAGAAATGAGGCTACCTCGAAATGCGCCGTCGTGGGAACCACGACGCTCACTGCTTGAGCCTTTTGCGCGACCTCTTCAAGCGAAGTAAAGGCGGTGACGCCATACTCGGCGGCATACTTGGCGGATTTTTCGCTGTCAATGTCGTAAAGCCCGACCAACTCGGAATGCGGTAATTGGGCCAGCCATTTCAGGTGGTGGCGTCCAAGTCCGCCCACACCCACCACCGCGGTCTTCAGATTTTGCATATGTCAATCACCTGCGCGTGATAATCGTCGTTTAAGCTGGCCGCAAAGTAATGCCTGGGAAGTCGATGATAAAGAAGTATTTGAAGTGATTGAGGCGGCAACTCGCAGACGGCGGCTATCTTCGAACCGATCCGACATAAATCGCCGCCAAGGTAATGGCGGCTCCGAGCATTTGTACCGGGCTAAGATGTTCGGCGAAAAATATCATTCCCCAAACCGTGGCCAGAAGCGGCTGCAAGAGCAGACCGAGAGCGGCTCTCGAAGCGTGCAGCCGGGGGAGCGAACTGCTGATAGCGCGCCACCCCAAGGCTTGCGGAATCAAACCGAGAGCAAGCAACGGTACAAAGGCCTTGAGGTCGGGAGGCATGATCGGCTCTCCATCGATCACGGCTCCTGCTCCCATGAAGAGGCAGGTGAAAAGTGATGTCCAGGCCATGAGGGTGATTGTTCCAAGTTCCCCCTGAGCAGTGGATCCTTTCTTCACGACCATCACATAGTTGGCGTAGGCTACACCAGTGGCAAGTCCAAACGCTATGCCGAGAGCATACTCTTTGGTGAAGACCACGCCCTGGCTTCCGATTCCGACCAGCAAACAGACTCCAACAAAAGCCGCCAGAGTTTCTAGTGCAAAGGCGATCGTCAGTCGTTCTTTGAAGATGACATACCCCAGGACAGCGCTGCCAAACACTTGCGTTCCGGCAAGAATCGTGGCCATGCCGGCGCCGCAATTGAAAATGCAGCGATGCCAGCAAAAGAGATCACAGAAGAACAGAAATCCAGCGAGGATGGCCCAGCGATAGGTGCGGGGGGGCAAGGCAATCCGGCGACTTTCCACGGCCGACCAAGTGAAAAGTATGATTGCCCCGAAAAGCGTCCGCCAAAATCCGATCGATGTTGGCCCGACCTGCGTTGGGTCGATCATCTTGACAAAGATGGCGGCAAAACTAATGCAGAGTGTTCCAAATAGGAGAACCAGCAGAGGGCGAACGTTGGAGGCTGAAGCACGGTCGGACATAGGCAACCAGAATAACAAATGTCACTCTTGATGCCAAGCGCCATCTTGACCAAACCAGTTTCTCGATTATACGGTCCATGAAAACGGGCGGCCATCAGACCGCCCGTTACATCAATTCAATAGGTCAGCGACTAGAGAGTGAACGCCAGGAAAAGTCCGTTACTGGGACGATCCACCCGGAGCAGAATGGTGTCCCCTTTTTTGAGACCGGACGTCGCTTGATCAAACTCTTTCACCGAGGTCACGGTCATGTGGTTGACCGACCGGATAACATCTCCCTCCCGCAGGCCTGCTTCATAGGCGCTGGAACTCTGGTCGAGGTCAGTAACGACAACGGCTTCGGTTCGGCCGTCTAAGCCATATTTGTCAGCCAAATCGCGGGTCAAGGCCGAGACCGAAAAGCCTAGCAGATCTTTCGACTGTACCGTTCCTCCGGTGGCGGAGGCGAACTGCGCAGGAAGCTCTCCCAGCGTGAGGTCAAATGACTTGTCCTTTCCGTCGCGAAGAAGCGACACCGACACTTTAGTGCCGGGGGGAGTCTGGGCGATATCAGTCCGGAGCTGAGCTGCACTGGTCATGGATTGGCCGTCGATGGCCGTGATGATATCGCCGCTCTGGAAGCCGGCTTTCTCGGCCGGGCTGCCGGAGGTGACATCACCAACCAGCACTCCTGAGGCTTCTTTGACTTTCATGGCCGCCGCCATCTTGCTGTCGATATCCTGCGGCAGAATTCCGAGCCATCCGCGAACCACTTTTCCATTCGTGATGAGCTGATCCATGATCTTGAAGGCCATGTTGGAAGGAATGGCAAAACCGATCCCCTGGAATCCGCCACTTTGAGAGGCGATGGCAGAATTAAGGCCGACCAACTCTCCATCCAGATTAACCAGGGCGCCGCCCGAGTTGCCCGGATTGATCGCAGCATCGGTCTGGATGAAATCCTCATAGGTCGCCAGTCCGACATTCTGTCTCCCCTTGGCGCTGACAATTCCCTGGGTCACAGTGTGGGCCAGATTCTCGCTCAGCGGGCTGCCGATCGCCATGACCATTTCCCCAACCTGCAGACTGTCGCTGTTTCCTTTTTTCACGGCCGTAAGACCTGAAGCATTCACCTTGATAACGGCGACATCGGTCCGTTCATCCCGGCCGATTACTTTTGCCGGGAACCGGCGTCCGTCGGACAGACGAACCTGAATCGAGTCCGCCTCGGAGACGACATGGTTGTTGGTGAGGATGTAGCCGTCTTGGCTCACGATCACACCTGAGCCGAGTCCGGCCTGCTTAAACTGCCGCTGGGGCGTCTGACCCCGTCCGCGAGGTTGCGGATTTCCAAAGAAATCGCCAAACGGGTCCCCGTTGAACGGGAAGCCGAACCCGCCATTGTCCTGCAAAGTTAGGGTCTTCTCGGTCGAGACGGTGACGACACTGGGAGTCACGGACTTGGCGATGTCAATAAAGGCGTTGTTTAGATCACGCAGGCTGAAAATCGGCCGACTTTCGGTGTCTGACCCGCGAACCGGGTTGGACTGGGATTTGACCGAACCAGTAAACTCGAATCCGACGGTCACGGCGATCGCCAGCAGAGTCAGATATAGAACGGTCCGCCAATAACGGCTGAATCTCGGTTTCATGTGAATTCTCCTTGTTAGTTTCTTCATCATATACACGCGATTAAACACCCAGCCCGAATAACCGGTTCGGGTCGAAATGTTAAAAAGAGTGAAGAACGGATCGGCGGCTCGCCCACGCGTCTTCACTCAAGCTTATGAACCCTTGCCACTTAATTCAAGAGTCGAATAGTCGTGTTTTTGGTTGAAGCGTAGCACGTTGTAGCGATGTCTCCCTGCCTAGTACAGGACTGGAGCGCGGCGCTTTGGGGAAATCCAGTTGACAAAATTGGACTGGTTTGTACATTTAGTGCGAAAGGGGAATACTTTTCATGTCCAAAACTGCTATACGCACGCTTCTATCTGCCTGGTTCATTTTGGCGTTGACTATTCCGTCAGTCATGGCCGGTGAAACCGGCGCCAAAGATCTGTTTGCGCCGGTGTTTGTGAACAGACCGCAAGGGTTCCAGTTCTACCATTGCGACACGGCGCGCTATACTTTCCAAGCCGTGAGTGCAGCTACCGGGCTGCCGTCTTACTGGGTCAGGTACCAACTGATCTCTGGGCCGGGGACAATCGATTCCTTGACCGGGGAGTGGCAAATGGGGCCGACTTTCGATCCGAAACTCATAGGGAATTATTCGCTGGAGATAGGGGCTTCGGAGTTGGGACTTCACACCACGGGATTGCAGAATTGCCGCGTCCCGCTCCAAATATACTCCTACGCACCCTACATAAATTGTGTCACGCCGAATTTTGACGGCCGCATCGAGATCTACGGCGGCAAGACCGGACGCCTGGACTTCGCCTACCAAGCTCAGTATGGCTGCGATACCGGCCGGATGTTCCTGGCTTACGTTCAGCCTTTGCTTGCCGGCAATGTCGCCTTCCAGGATCTCGCCGGGCGTGCTACGCTCACTGTCTCCCCCGACACCACCGACGAGGGTCAGTATTTTCAGATCAGGCTCGGCGCGACGAATGGCATTGACACAAATTACTTCAGCTTCCAACTGCATGTCCTCCCCGACCCCACCTTCGAGTTTCATATCGGCAGGGTCGTAAACGTCCTGCAAGGAGGATTCACGACCGTGCCCGTGACACTCGTCAAGCAGCAAGCGAGCACCGGCCTCGGCGGCTTTGACTTCCTGCTTGCTTACGACAATTCAGCGCTTGCCCTCCAGTCCGTCTCCAACGACAGTTCGGCGCTGTATCGCCAGTGCAACTGGGAGTACTTCACGTCTCGTTTTGGAGCGAACGGCAATTGCAGCGAGGGCTGCCCTTCGGGACTGGTTCGAGTGGTCGGCCTGGCCGAAACCAACAATGGCAATTTCCACCCGCTCTGCGGACCGACTTTCCTGCCGAGTCTTCCGACTGAAATGTTTCGGATGCGTTTTCTAGTGTCGAACAATCGCACCTTGAGTTGCTCTTGGATTCCAATCAGGTTCTTTTGGGTTGACTGTAGTGATAATTCGTGTGCGAGGCCTGACGGCCAGCAACGGATGCTGTCGAGTGCGGTCTACAATGTCGACAGCGCCGGCAAGGCCATCCTTGACAGTAACCCGCCTGCCTTTCCCGGCTACGACGGAGCGCCGTCCGGCCTTTGTGGCGCGACCAACCCTTACGAGTTGTCTCCTCTGACCAATCTCACCTTCTATAATGGTGGACTCGACATCATCTGCGCGGATTCCATTGATGCCCGGGGCATCGGGGACATCAACTGCAATGGTGTGGGCTTTGAGGTCTCAGACTGCGTTCTATTCACCAATTATTTCTTGCAGGGAGAGAAGGTGTTCGGATCGCATAGTGGATGCTCGCTGAGTGCCTCTGACGTGAATGGTGACGGCGTGGCGGCCACCTTGGCGGACCTTGTATACCTAGAACGAGTCATTGTTGGGGATACTGTGCCTTATCCAAAGCAGCCCAACGGGCCAGTCGTGGATACCTGCAAACTTCATTTCCAGTCTGGTACTCTTGCCTACCCCGGCAACGTCCAGCTCGGAGCTCTCTTGGCAGTTTTTCAAGGAGCCGTGACCCCCACCTCGTTTGCAGCCGACTATGCCATGATGTATGACACGAGCGGCGGCACTACCAGGGTCTTGATCCTGCCGCCGCTGAATTCCTTCCCAAGTCATGCCATCGCTTCGGGGCCGCTAGTCTCAGTAACACCGGGATCTTCGCCCCTGAGTGTAGAGGCGGCGACTCGCAGCGGAGCTGTTTTGGCGGTTGAGATTGACAGTCCCACAGAAGTCGAATCTAAGGGTTCAGCTCTCCCCCTCCGTTTCTCCCTCCACCAGAACTACCCGAATCCATTCAACGCGACCACGGTGATTCGGTTTGACCTGCCAAAAGCATCGGCGGTCTCAGTGGATGTGATCAATATCCTGGGACAAATGGTGTGGACTTCGGCAGGTCATTATGCGGCCGGAAGCCATAAACTAGAATGGAACGGGACCGGCACCAGAGGCACAACCGTTTCGAGCGGTGTGTACCTCTACCGTCTGAAAGCCGGCGAATACGTAGAGACTAAGAAGATGGTCCTGCTAAAATAGCCGACGCCCGGCGTCCACAGAATACAACAGAGGCGTCCGGCTGTTGGCCGGACGCCTCTTATTATTTCACCCGCGATCGCTTCCGCATCCGTGGCGCTGGGTTTGCTCTCCTTAGAATCTTACGCCGAGGCGGAGCCCCACAAATAATTCGCGCGAAACAAGCTGATGCGGAATATCGCTCATGGTGGTGCCGGTGTCATTGACGCCCGGTGTGACCGGGTCATCGCCATACCAGTAAATCGTCTGAAACGCGTGCACGGCGAGCGAGTAGTAGTCCGCCGTAACAGCCAAAATTGGTCTGAATTTCATCTGTTCATTCCCGAGCACGAGTTCGGTTCTCGCCCGAGCGATAAAGCCGCTCCCGTTGCCGTCCGAGGTCGCCTCACGATTGCGGAGCAGGTGAAGGTCCTTATCTGCCACCCAGGTTGGAGCGAACGCCGTCATGAGGTCAACCGACCAGATCGGGATAGGTTCCACTTCGACAATAGACTCCCGCATACGGAGATTTCCAGGTGACTTCGTAGTAACCGACCGGCCCCTGCAAAGTAAAGGTGTGCAGTACGAGGCTGTCATCCAGTTGGCGGCCGTACAGATTGATCAAGTCCTGCTGAATCTTCTGAAACTGAAAGCCCGCCGCAAAGCCGGCGTGAATGCTGGTTCCCTTGGATAACCGAAACTCGCGCTTCGATCGACCAAAACCGAGCCTTCTGCTCAACGTCGGAATCGGTGGAACTGATCATGCTGTCAATGCGTCCCGGCCAGTTCATCCAGTCGCCATCGAACATCCGGCTTCGCGGGTCCCGGATTCCAAGCGAATAGGTCGCCAGAACTGACCAGTTGACCCTGGCCTGGGGTTTGGAGCGAAGACCGAAGGTGAGCCCTGAATACATTGCCGTAACAGGAAACTTCAGTTCGCTCTTGACATGCCCCAGGACTCCCGGAGCCACATAGCCGTCTTCATCCAGGACATATTCCGTGTTTCCAAAGCCGCTAGTAAAATTTGGTTGGATAAAGAGATCAAACTTTCGCGCTGCCGATGCCGGTTGAGCCAGGCAAACAGCAAGGGCGAAGCCAACGAACAATGCAGTTTTCACCATGTGTCTCCCACTTTGGTCCTCTTTGGGGAAGAAAGATAGCCTTACTGTGCGATGATGACAAGCGAAACCGGACGCTTCAGTGCACCCGAAGCTTGTCGAGCTCCGCCATGATCAGCTCGGCCACTTGTTCGACCTGCAAACTCATACTCTTTGAGATAGATTTACCGAGCTCAAACGACTCAGCCACTGCACCAAAAACCAGAAGTCGCTCCGGAAGCCGTTTGAGTGCGCGAGCCGTCTCAATTGCTTCGGCCACACCGAATTGATGGGACGAGTGGTGAAAGAGGCTGGTTGGAATTTTGGTTTGGATGGCATCAATCCTGACGGGAGCCTCGGATTCAGTGCCTGATTGGATGGCGTCAATTATGATTACGCAGGGGAATCCCTGCCAGGCTTCAAGCAGAGAGGCTCCTTCGCCGTGATGTTCAATGATATGAACGGAAGCCGAAACTCTGGATCTTAGCGCGCGAGCCACGAGCAGTCCGAAGGCATCATCCCCCCGGTGCTCGTTGCCGACACCGATGACAAGCACTCTCGGCTTCTCAGAATCAGACTGGCCGCTCACAGCCGCTGTCCTACGAGCGATCGATCGTCAAATTCAAAGCATGAGTGGCGCAGGAAATACAGGGATCGTAATTGCGGACGGCCTGCTCGCACTGCCAGGTCAACTCGTCATTTGACAGATGGAGATTCTTCGTCGCGAAAGCCCGGAGGTCATTTTCGATCGTCCGCTGGTTCTGGGAGGTCGGCGGGACGATCTTGGCATCAAGGATAATACCCTGGTCATCGATGTTGTACCGGTGGTACAGAATGCCGCGTGGAGCCTCGGTGCAGCCGTGTCCGGAGCCGGCTCGCGGAGCCACTTCGATATATGGTTTTGCGGGCGGCTTGTACTGATCAATAATCCGAAGCGCCTCATCGCAGGCAAAGACGGTCTCGATCGCCCTGACTACAATGCTCTTGAACGGATTTCGGCACGGCAGCTTGAATCCGGCAGCCGTGGCGGCCTCCTGGGCGACTTTCGGCAACTGATTGAAATTCAAATTGATTCGCGCCAGCGGTCCGACAAAATACGGCCCCTTGCCAATGTGAACGGAATGAAGCGCGTTGGCATGCTCCATATGCTCTTCGGCGAAGTGCTTCTCATACTCGGAGATGTCGATGTTCAGGCCGTCGCTGGAAACCAGCCGCCCTTCGCAGATGGCGTATTCCTTTTCATGGCGAAGCGCCACGAACTCATAATTAGACTCAAAGTCGGGAAAGTTGAAGGTCGCAACCCAGCGGCACGTCTCCGCCGCGGTGTCCCGGGCCCACTTAAGCGGCTCGACAAAAGCCTGGAGCTCTTTCTTGGTCGGCACCCGGTAAAATCCGCCAACTCGGACATTGATGGGGTGAATTTCCCGGCCTCCGACCAAATTCATAATATCGTTGCCGAGCTTCTTCATCTTCAAACCCTTGGTGACCACTTCAGGATAGTCCTGAGCGATCTGGATGGCGTCCTCGTAGCCAAGGAAGTCAGGAGCGTGAAGCATATAGACGTGCAGGACATGGCTCTCAATCCACTCTCCGCAATAAAGCAAGCGGCGGAGTTCGCGCAGCTGGCCATCGACTTTAACGCCGCAGATGCTCTCCATCGCGTGAATGGAACTCATCTGGTACGCCACCGGGCAGATGCCGCAGATTCGGGCGGTGATGTCGGGCGCCTCGGTGAAGCGGCGGCCGCGGAGAAAGGCTTCAAAGAAACGGGGCGGCTCGAAAATGCGGAACTTCACATCCTCAACCTTGTCCCCTTTGATCTTTATATTGATACCGCCTTCCCCTTCGACTCGGGCAAGGTAGTCAACTTTGACAGTCTTACTTTTCATGGGCTTCACTCTCTTTGCGGAACGAATCAGCGTAGGCATTGTAGGTTCGATACGAACGGACCAGGTCGGCCTCTTCAACCCCCAGTTTTCCCCACCAATCAGCCAGGGAGGAAGTGTTGGGAGTCTCTTTGGGACCGAAACAGCCAAAGCAGCCGCGCTGGTACGAAGGACACAGGGCATTGCAGCCGGCATGGGTCACCGGTCCAAGGCACGGCGTGCCGTGGGCAACCATGACGCATACCGTTTGGCGCCGTTTGCATTCCATGCAAACGCTATAGGGAGGGGTGTTAGGCTTTCGGCCATTGAGAAACGCGCTCAATACTTCGACCAACTGCATTTTGTTGATGGGGCATCCGCGCAATTCGAAATCAACCGGAACATGGTCCGAAATCGGCGTGGATTTTCCCAGCGTCTCGATATACTGGGGCGAGGCGTAGACAATGGACGTAAAGTCCTTAACATTCTTGAAATTCCGAAGCGCCTGGATTCCGCCGGCGGTAGCGCAGGCGCCGATGGAAATCAACAGCTTCGACTGGCGCCGAACTTTATGAATCCGCTCGGCATCATGAGGCGTCGTGATCGAACCTTCGACCAGGGAAATGTCGTACGGGCCGCTTTTTACATTGCGGCTGGCCTCGGCGAAATTGGCGATGTCGACCGCTCCGGCGACGGCCAGGAGCGCGTCCTCACAATCCAGAAGGCTGAGCTGGCATCCGTCACAGGATGAAAATTTCCACACCGCTAATTTTGGTTTTGACGCTGCCATGATTACAACTCCCTCGTGAGGAAGAAATCTTTGATTTTGTCGTATCGGAACACCGGGCCGTCCTTACACACGAAGAGCGGACCGAACTGACAGTGGCCGCAGAAGCCGACGGCACACTTCATGTTTCGTTCCATGGTGAGATAAATTCGATCGGTGGGAACGCCGCGTTTTTGCAGCGCCATGACCGTGAAGCGCATCATGATTTCCGGTCCGCACAGCATAGTGTACGCATTCGCCGGATCGAACGAGGCCTTGGGGATAAGGTTGGTTACCACGCCGACATTTCCGTGCCAGCCGGTAGCCGCACGATCGACCGTGACGAGAATCTCCAGATCAAAGCGGGCCCGCAGGGTTTCCAGTTCCTTGCGATAGAGCAAGTCATCCGGCGTTCGCGTGCCGTAAAGCAGGGCAACTTTGCCGAATTTGTGACGATTCGCCAGAACGTAATACAGTGACGGGCGGAGCGGCGCCAAACCGATGCCGCCGGCCACGATGACGATATCACTTCCCTCTGCCTGATCGACCGGCCAGGGAGTGCCGAACGGGCCGCGCACGCCCAGGACATCGCCGGCCTTCATCTTGCGCATTGCCCGGGTAACCGTTCCGACCGCTCGCGTGGTGTGAACCAGGAGCCCCTTGCTGGTGGGATCGCCGCTGATCGAGATAGGAACTTCGCCGACCCCGAATACATACAGCATATTGAATTGGCCGGGCTTGAACGCGATCGTTGGCTCGCCGGAGGCCGGGGCCAGTTCGATCGTAAACGTATCGTAGGTCTCATGCCGGATTTTTTTCAGGCGGTACAGATACGGATGGAGCGGATCGGCCGCTTCGGGTAACGCCGAAGGCATTTCTGAAGCAAGTATTTTCATTTGTATAAATCCAAAAGTTGCAGGCGCGTGTTCTCCAATCTCTGTTCCATGATCTGGGCGAATCGTTTGTACAGTTCGTAGCCAAGCTCATGGTCTTCTTCGACTTTCTTGCGCAGGCAGACGCCGTCCAGCGCGATCGCCCGCGTAAGTTCGGTGGCGCGGGAGTCGAAGTGCCCGATGTACGGCTCAAAGAGGAACGACCAACCGACAACGTCTCCCTCACCCACGGTCTGAATCGTGATTGCTCCGCCGGCCGGGTGATACATTTCGATCGCCACTTTTCCAACCCGGATTATGTAGAACCGGTTGGCCAGTTCGCCGGCTCGATCCAGATACTGACCGGCGTCGAATCTCACATTCGAGGCGCAGCCGGTTATCAGATCGATATGTTTCGGCGACATTCCGCTCAGAAACGGATGCTCCACCAGATACCGCTTCAGATCCTCCATCGCATCACTCCTTCTCTAAATTTCCCATGGTTGCCGACGGGTCGCCGTCGCGGATAGCGCGGGCTTCTTCCGTGATGTCTATCCCGACCGGGCACCATGTAATACATCTTCCACAGCCGACACACCCGGATGTTCCGAATTGATCCTGCCAGGAAGCCAGCTTGTGGGTTAGCCATTGCCGATATCGCGTTCCCGGCAAGGTACGGACGGAACCGCCGTGGATGTAGGAAAAATCGATGGTGAAGCAGGAGTCCCAGCGGCGCCAGCGCTCCGCTTCTTTGCCGGTTAAGTCTGTTACATCTTCAATCGTCGTGCAAAAGCACGTCGGACATACCAGAGTGCAGTTGGCGCAGCTCAAGCAGCGTGAAGCCACTTCCCGCCAACGGGGATGTTCGAAACTTTTGTACAGTATTTCCTTGATGCCCGATGTGTCAAGCGTGCGCCCCATCTCGTTGGCTGTTTTCGCAACGAGTTTTCGGCCTTCGGCAATTTGCCGCTCATCCGCTTCCGTCAGCGACAGTTCTTTGACCACCGCCGCCCCTGCTTTGGAGCCGGCGCGAAGGAGAAAGGCACCCGCAGAGTCCTTGGAGAGCTCGGTCAGAAGAAGATCGTAACCGGAATTGATCTCGGGACCGGTACCCATGGAAGCGCAGAAGCAGGTTCCACCGGCTTTGCCGCAATGTACTGCGATCACGAAGTTGCCCTCGCGCTGGGCCTGATAATAGGTATCTTTGAAGCCGCTATCGAGAAGCACCTTGTCCTGGATGGCGATGGCACTCAGTTCGCAACCCCTGACACCCAGGAACGCCCGCTTCCCGGGCTTGGCGTCGGGGGTTTCCACCTTAAAGTCATGCCCGTCCTTCTTCGCTTTCCACAGACAAAGATTTGAGGAATGCAAAAACTGCTTCCAGGATTCAGGACCGTGGTTGAATCCGAAGTACGCTTTGGACTTCTTCTGTGTTATCTGGTACTTGCCGCCGTCCTGAATATCCTGCCAGCCCTGGGGCAGATCCTCGATCTTCTGTATTTCGTCGAGCACAACCGCGCCGTCCCGCACGGTGGGGCCGATCACCTGGTATCCCTTTTTCTGCAGGAGAGCGAGAAGTTGAGCCAAGCCGTCGGCTTTCAAGGCAAAAGTCTTGTATTCATTATTCATAACAGTCATTTTCGCCGGATCTGTCGTCGTTTGGGTAGGGATGTCGTTCACTTTCGTGTCTCCACTTATACCTGACCGCTGTTCGTTCGATAATTGCCCCAGTATGTGAAATATTGCACAAAGTGTCAATCAAAAAAGGACACTCCCTGCGATCTCCACTTCCATTTGTATCGACATGACCAGTCGCCGACTTAACCCGATAGTTTTGGCTCTGTTTGCATAATCTAATGAAAATCATACAGTTACGTATGAGATTTGAGCAGGATCAGTGGCTCGTTGAAAGGCCTAAAGAGGATAAAATATGCTAATTTAGCTCAAATCGGTGACTCAATCGACTTTTTGGAAATAATCCTATCCAGCGAAATCGGTAGATAGCGGGAATTTTCGACTTCGTTAATTCTCAAGCACCGCAGGAGCGGCCGTGTGTGCGATGATTGTATCACCGGGTGTGAAAGTCGCGTTCCCTCCTTTGATCCAAAGCCCGAACCCGAGTAGCCAGGAAAAGACCGCCGTGTTGGAACCGCTTTTTTCCGCAGAACCGTTGAGTGCGATCAACCCTGTTTCAGACTTGTACACTCCGGCCGGTCGAAGCCCCACACATTTGAGGCCAATGTGACCCGGGCTGCCGCCAGTCGCCGATTTTCTTACATTCGTGATGACCGCAAGAGCTGAGGCACTGGAATCGATAATGGTCATTCCACCCATTTTAACCGGAACAGCGACTCGCAAAGTGACGGTGTCACCGACAGCCGCCCGTGCGGATGAAATCGTTCGGTTGTCGGGCGCCACCAGTTTGACAATCTGCGCTGAATCCAACATTACTTTGCCCGCCGAAGCAGACTGGGTCAACGCACCTATCAGTATGGCTGCTATGCCGAGAACCCTGGGCCATGTCCTAACGTGGGATTGCATCATGGCGCCCAACATCGCACCTCGACCATAGAATGTCAATCGCCGCCCTCCTCGGAGGCGGCACTTGCAGGGACCGAATATGTTCCGTACTTTAACGGCGGTTTTGCCATGAAACTTGTCTTAGCACAATTGAACCCGGTGGTCGGGGACATTCAGGGAAATCTCGAGCGCATGCTCCGCACCTGCCGGGAATGGGCCGGGAAAGCCGATTTGATTGTCTTCTCCGAGCTATTTCTGACCGGATATCCTCCCAGGGATCTCCTGGCCGAACCTTGGTTTATCGAAAAGACCCAGGGCGCCATCGCGCACTTGATCGCCGCTTCAAGAGAATTTCCCGATGCCGGGCTGATTTTTGGAGCCCCTGTTCCGGCCAACTTGCCCACAGGGGTGGGATTGTGCAACGCCGCCATTCTCGTATCGAACGGTAACCGCGTCTTTACACAATTCAAATCTCTCCTCCCCACCTATGATGTCTTCGATGAGGCGAGGTATTTCGATCCGGCTTCCGGTGTCAGCACCGTAGATTTCAAAGGTACGAGACTTGGGATAAACATTTGCGAGGATGCCTGGAATGATCCGGAGTTGTGGCAGAAACGCATGTACCGCATCGATCCGGTCGAGACTCTGGTCAAACAGGGGGCGAAGCTGCTCATAAACATCTCGGCCTCGCCTTTCTATTTGGGGAAGGAGTCGATTCGACATCGCTTGATCATGAACCATGCGCAGAAGCATCAGGTCCCCTTTGCCTTTGTCAATCAAGTGGGGGGCAATGACGAGCTGATTTTTGACGGCCGAAGTATGTATTTCAACAGCCAGGGACAGTTAACGGAATTCCTCCCTGCCTTTCAGGAGTGCATCCGCATGGTTGATACTTGCCATCCGTCCCCGGCCCTTGCATTCACTGAACAAAACCGCACGGAGTCTCTTTACCGAGCGCTGGTATTGGGACTCAAAGACTATCTGAATAAATGCGGCTTTGACAAGGCAGTCATCGGGTTGTCCGGTGGGATCGATTCGGCCGTAGTGGCCGCTCTTGCGGCAGAGGCTGTCGGAAACAATAACGTTCTCGGAATTGCCATGCCTTCGGAGTTCTCCGCTGATGAAAGCCTTGATCTGGCGCGGCGGCTGGCGTCCAATCTGAAGATCCAATTTCGCACGATCCCGATTGGTCCCTTATATCATAAGTATCTGGAGTCGCTCAGTTCGGAGCTGGGTGTACGGAGCGGCGAGATAAATCTCACGCTGGAGAACCTGCAAGCCCGCATTCGCGGGAATATCCTGATGGCTTTCTCCAACCAATCAAAGGCTCTGGTGCTCTCGACCGGAAACAAGAGCGAACTCGCGACCGGCTACTGCACGCTCTATGGCGATATGGCCGGTGGTCTGGCCGTAATCTCCGACGTCCCCAAGACCATGGTTTACGATCTCGCCCACTGGATTAATCGGGAGAGGGAGTTGATTCCTGAAAGAATCATTACCCGTCCGCCAACGGCGGAACTTCGACCCAATCAAACCGACCAGGACACTCTGCCGCCGTATGAAATCCTCGACGCCATTCTGAATCTGTATATCGAAGAACATTCTTCGCGCGAGCAGGTTGTAGGACACGGGTTTGATCCCAAAGTTGTTGACTGGGTCATCAAGACGGTCAACCGGAATGAATACAAGCGCCGCCAGGCTGCACCCGGGTTGAAAGTAACTACACGCGCCTTTGGCATTGGCCGACGAATGCCGGTGGCAGCCAAATACGAGGCGTGACGATCGCGACCTGTTCCGCACACGAATTTCAGCGCTGATTTACACTTGGACCCCATAAGAGTCATACTCCTCGACACGGACTATCATCTAAAATGAGAAACTTCAACACCCGCTTAAGTCTCAGCATCGTTCCGATAGTGGCAATACTAGTCACCACGGTTGGCCTGTCGTTCGCTGCCAAAAAAGATACTTCAGGGGCCATCTCCCCTACGCCGTCCGTCAAGCTCGCTGTCCTGATCGTCATTGATCAAATGCGCCCGGACTATCTGACGCGCTTCGGCGCTGAGTATTCCGGTGGATTGGCGCGCCTGATGCGAGAAGGGATGGTCTTTACTAACGTCTACCACGATCACTCGGCCACCGAGACGGCGGTCGGACACGCGACTATTTCGACCGGACGATATCCCTCTCACCACGGCTTTGTCGGGAACGACTGGTACGATCGCGAACTCGGCCGCAGCACTTATGCCTGTGCGGATAGCGCGGCACATGTACTGGGAGAGGCAACGGCACCCGGCCGCTCTCCTAAATTGCTCCTTACTGATGCTCTTGGAGACTGGCTCAAGGAGCAACATCCGGGAGCCAAGGTCTACTCGGTTTCGTCAAAAGATCGAGCGGCAGTGGCGATGGGAGGGCGCAAGCCGGATGGCGCCTTTTGGTTCAGCCAGACCTCAGGGCGATATGTCACCTCGAATTACTATATGTCAAGTTACCCGGTGTGGCTGGATTCTTTCAACGCGGCGCGAGAGGTAGATTCGTATGCGCGGATCGGGTGGCACAAACTGCTTCCGGATAGCGCTTATTCCCTCTCACACCGCGATGACTTCCCGAGTGAAAATGACGGGATTCACACTACGTTTCCCCACCTCTTCGATACGACCGCCGCTCCCCCCGGCAAGAAGTACTACCAATCCTTCTATGGAACCCCGTTTGCCGATCAACTGACTTTAACCGTTGCCAAGCTGATCGTAAAGAAGGCTGATCTCGGCAAAGACACTATTCCCGACCTCCTATGCATCAGTTGCTCGGCCGCGGATGTGATCGGACATGCCTATGGTCCTAACAGCCAGGAGATCCAGGACTATTACCTGCGCCTCGATCGATATCTCGATACCTTCTTCGTGTTCCTGGACTCGGCGGTCGGAAAGGGCCAGTACTGTGTCGCCTTGAGTTCCGACCACGGGGTCCTGCCCCTTCCGGAAGATTTAATAACTCAGGGATTGCCGGCGGTTCGCTTGAACGTAGATACGGTTTCGGCGGCCATTCACGCTATCGGCCGCCAGATGATGACTGAGCTGCACCTTCCGGCCGACCCGATTGCCGACGCCTCCTACGATGTCATTCTCAACTACGAGGGGTCCCGCCAAGCAGGTATCAGCGATGCGGATCTCGAGCAGGCGGCGGCGGTGAGAATCCGAAAGCTCCCCTTCATCGCTGATGCCTTCAGTCGCGATGAACTTCAGTCCGGAGCGGGAGAAGGGCGGCCATATTATGAGCTGTTTCGAAACGCCTTTCATCCCCTGAGGGGACCGGACATTTATCTGCGCTTCAACCAATACACGCTGGTGGGAAAGTCCAAATTCGGGACCTCCCATGGAACTCCCTACTCGTACGATACCGACGTTCCCCTGGTATTTCTTTCGAGCATCACGGCGGCCGGTCGAGCTGACGAGCGGGTGAAGACGGTCGATATTGCGCCAACCTTGGCAAGACTTTTGGGGGTCATCCCCCCGAAAGACATCGATGGCCAGCCGCTGACCAAAGTTTTCGGCGCAAATCAATAGCGGGGAATCGAAGCGACTTACACAGCCACACGCGCGAGATCAGACAAACAGACCCGCTGCGCGGCGACCCATTCGCGAACCCGAAGTACTGAATCAGCCACCGCTGCGGCCACTTCAGGCGTCATACTCTCACTCAAAGTTTCAACGTCTTTCGCCTCAACCGAGAGCACGTCTATCGTTTCGGGCATATCGAGACCAACCAGTTGCCCAAGTGAGATCGCCGTGGGAAGGCTGATTTGGTGACTGATGATGAGATGCCTACTTGGTATCAGGTTGCCGGCAGGAAAGAAATGAATCGTTCCCGGTACCGCGCCGGTTTGAATGGTATCGACAACCAGCACCCGGCTTCGGCTGTTAAGAATGTCGAGAAGTGAAAACCCGGCTATGGAGCTGAAGATGACTTCCGTCTGGTCATCCTCGACTGTCTCACCGCTGAGACGCTGAGCGACATGGAAACCAAAGGAATCGTCGCTCAGCACTTCGTTGCCGAGACATAGTACCAGAATCGGCTTCATCAGCCCCTCCGGGCAGTATTGACCACGTCGCCGGAGGCGGCGTCATGGACAATGATCTCGAGCGGCATCTCGCCCGGCAGCGTATGGGTAGCGCATCCAAAGCACGGATCATACGCCCGGAACGCCATTTCGATTCGATTCAGCATGCCGTCGGTAATCTGAGTCCCCTTCTTGATCACCCCTTCAGCGGCCTTCTTGATCGACATCGTAATCGGCGCATTGTTGTTCGTGGTGCCGACAATGAGATTGGCTTCCGTTACAATGCCGTTCTTGTCGGTCTTATAGTGATGCGTCAACGTACCGCGCGGAGCTTCGACCGTGCCGACTCCCTCGCCGACTATCGACGTGGGCGGGGTGAGAATCTGGTCGGACGTAATCTCGTCATCCTTGGCCTGCGCCAGCGTCGACTCACAGGCATACATCATTTCTACGACCCGGGCCCAATGCGTGGCGAGTGTAGAATTGACCGGCTTTTTGCCGGACCGATCCCCCGTCAGGGTTTCATAATACCGCTCATACTCAGCCTGAGCCAGGGGCGTTGCCATGCCGTCGGAGACATTCAGCCGTGAGAGTGGCGTGGCCTTGTAGATCCCGGAATCGGGGCCGTCCACAAACCCCTTCCAGCCGATCTTCTTCAGGTACGGATACTTGAGATAACTATACGGCTCCACATGCTCGGCCACATAGTTGAGGTACTCTTTGGGTTCGTACTTCGCGTGTTCCGTGCCATCGGGTCGATGTCACGCGAACCTTTCCGTCGTAGAAGTTGACCTTATTGTTACTATCGACCAGTCCCATATTGTAGGTGTTGTGGGCATAGGCATCCGAAAGAATCATTTCAACATAGGCTTTGTTGGCAAGTACGATGTCATTCAGCACCTGGATCGTGAACTTGGCGAATTCCACCATCTCCTCGCCGATCTTGATCATTTCCTGCTGCTCATCTTTGGAGATCCGTTTGGACATGCCGCCGGGGATAGAAGTTACCGGGTGCACTTTCTTTCCGCCGATGATTTCGATAACGCGCTGGCCGCGGGCGCGCTGGGCAATGACTTTCTTGCCGACTTCAATACCGACTTTGGCGATGACGCCCAAAATGTTTCTCTCGGCCGCCGGGGCATCCGGACCGCACACGAAATCAGGTCCTCCCAGGGCATAGAAGTGGGTGCAATGATCTCCAGCGTAGAAGGCGCTGTACATGAGTTCGCGAAGTTTCCGCGCCGCCGATGGAATCGTGACGCCGTACACCGCGTCGGCGGCTTTGGCCGCCGCCATGTGGTGGGCGTCGGGGCATACGCCGCAGATGCGAGTCGTGATGCGCGCCATTTCTTCGACCGGACGTCCCTGACAGAACTTCTCAAAACCGCGCAGTTCCGGTACCTGGAAATAGCAATTAGCCAGACTGCCGTCGTCATTGATGAACAGATGAATCTTGCCGTGCCCCTCAAGGCGGGTGATTGGGTCTATCACAACTTGTTTCATGACTGCACCCTCCGAAGCAACGAATCCGGCAGACTAAAGCGATAGAAAGTTCCGAGCGGATCGGCAATAGTATCGATGATCTGCTGAATTTCTTTTGGATCTGTCGAATCGATCACGCTGGCCAGCGCCGAGGCCATCTTGGCTCCCTGGTCCCGGACATTGCTGGGCATGCCGTAGCATCCACGACAGGGCATGCCGGCATTGACGCACTTGGCGCCGCATCCGCTGCGCGTTGCCGGTCCCATGCAGACGATCCCCTGCTCCATCAGACAGACCTCAGGATCGGTCACTCTTTCGAACGGGCGGATGAACTTTTTGATCTTCTTTACATCCCGTTTGCGCTTACACTCATCGCAGCAACTCTTTTCCGAAGCTCCCAGTACCGTTCCTTTGGGCGGAAGCGGTTTGCCGTTCTGCAAAATGTCGATCACGGCTGCCACTACGGCGGCAATCTGATCAGATTGCGGCGGACAGCCCGGAATGATGTAGTCGACTTCCACGACCTGCGGCAGGGTCCGGACGGTATTCCACAGATTCGGGATGGTCAGTTTTCCTTCCGGTACTTCGACCACCGTCTGCGGCATAATTCCGTTCGGATTGTCAGTGGAGGGAGATAATTTGTACGCGTATTCCATGATCGCGTTCTTGGTGGTAAAATTAGCCAATCCGGGAATGCAGCCCTCAGAAGCGCAGCTTCCGAACGCGCACATCACGACCGACTTGGCCCGAAGCAGCTGCGCAATCTCGTAATTCTCATCGCTTCGGATGGCGCCGTTGAACAAGGTCAGGGTAATGGACTTGTCCTCCATCTTGCGGACATCATCGTACTTGAAGTCCGCTGCGCAGGGCCAGAAGCACAGGTCAAAGAAATTGGCGACATCAAGGATTTTCTCTTCGATATCCAGTATGGCTATGTCACATCCGCCGCATGACGAAGCCCAGTATATCGCGAGCTTAGGCTTTGCCATAGGTTACTCCTTTCCTCCCGTGAGTATGGGCCAGGACCTTGTCCGGTTCAAAAGCCCAATCCTGAAGCTTAAACGGACCCAGGGCCCGGATCTGCTCCGTGAACTCAGTCACCACCTGCTGGTAGCGGGCTCCCTCGGAAGCCGACACCCATTCCAGCCGAAGGCGTTTAGGGTCGATCCCCATCCCCTCGACGATTTTGGCTGTCATCGGTATCCGCCGGAGGCATTTGTAATTCCCCTCGACATAGTGACAGTCGCCGGGGTGGCAGCCGCAGACAATGACGCCGTCGGCGCCGTGTCGGAACGAGTCGAGAATAAATCCCGGATCGACCCGGCCGCTGCACATGATGCGAATGGTGTGAACGTTCGCCGGATATTTCATGCGGGACGTGCCGGCCAGATCGGCGCCGGTATAACTGCACCAGTTGCACAGGAAACCGATGATACGTGGTTCGAAACTCATGCCAGCATCCCTTCAATTTGAGCGTATATCTGTTCGTCGGTAAAGTGCCGCCCCTTGATGGCGCCGGACGGGCAGGCGGCGACACAGGTGCCGCACGCCTTGCACAGCGACGAATTGATATGACTTATCTTCTTGTCTTCGACAAACGAAATAGCCGTATATGGACACATATCGTTGCAAATTTTGCACCCTGAGCAGAGTTCGTCCTGGATTTCAGCGTACGCCGCATCCATGAGAATCTCCTTCTGGCACATCAGCTTCATAGCCTGAGCCGCGGCGGCGCCCCCCTGGGCTACTGAATCCGGTATATCCTTGGCCCCCTGGCAGGTTCCAGCCAGAAAAATTCCGTCGGTGGTGGTTGAAGCCGGGGCGAGTTTCGGATGCGCTTCAATAAACCAGCCGTCGGCGCCGGTCGAGATGTTGAACTTGCGGCCGGTCTCTTTGGCGTCTTTGCGGGCTTGAAGGGCGGTGCAGAGAATCACCATATCGACCGGAACTTCCCGGAATTTTCCGATCAGGGTGTCCTCACATCTGACCAGAAGCTGACCTTCAGACTGCCGCTGGAAAGTGGTCGGGACCACTTCGGCCGCCTTGCCGCGAATGACATTCACTCCTTCGTGAAGGATCCGCTGATAGAATTCCTCGTAACCCTTGCCATAGGCGCGCATGTCGATATAGAACTGGTACACCTCCGCACTAGTCTTCTCTTTGACAAGGTGCGCAAACTTCATGGCATACATGCAGCACACCCGGCTGCAATATTTGTGGAAGTGCTCGTCGCGGCTTCCCACACAGTGCAATATGGCGATCGATTTGGGTTCTTCGCCGTTTTCCAGAACAACTTTGCCGCCGGTCGGTCCAGCCGCGTTGTTCATCACTTCGAACTCTTCTGCCGAGACCACATTCTTGTATTGGCCGTAGCCATACTGCTTCATAGGACTAGGGTCGAAACTGTCAAAACCGGTCGCCATGACGACCGCGCCGACCTCGATGTCCTCAAGTTCGTCCGACACGTTAAAATTGATGGCTTCCTTGGGACAGACCTTGGAGCAGACCATGCATTGTCCGGTCTTGAAGTGAATGCAGTTCTCCCGATAGATGCGCGGGACGTTCGGGACAGCTTGCCGGAAATTAAGCGTAATCGCGGCGTTCGGACTCAGATTAAGTTCGCGATGATTGAACACGCGCTCCTCGATGTCCTCCATCTTGATATACCCAGTCGGGCACAATTTGGCGCACGCGCCGCAGAGAATACATGAGTCGGAGTCCAGAGCAAACGGCGTAGAAACATCGCGCTGCGATCCGCGATTAACAAAGGAAAGCGCGTGCGCACCTACAACTTCATCACATATGCGAACGCACAGACCGCACAGAATACAGGTATATTCGCCGGTTCCCCAGCGCGGCTCCTTGATTCCAAGCTGCTCCGCCAGATTCTGCAGAATCTGGACCGGGGCACAGTTGGCCATGAGCATTTCCAGATTGGTTCGGCGAGCGTTTACGACCCGGGGCGTATCGGTCCAGATTTCCAGGCCGTCCCACGCCGGGTAGTTGCACGCCGTGACGATTTTATTCCAGCCGTTGCCGGCTCTTGCCTCTACGCAGCAAATACGGCAAGCGGCATAGGGCGTCATGTAGGGATAGTAACACAGGGTCGGTATATCCACGCCGAGGGATTTCGCCGCTTCGAGGACATACGACCCCTCCTCAACTTCGATCGACTGACCATCTATTTTAATATGTACTGTGGGCATCGGTCTCTCCTACGCTACCGCCGCGGGTTCCGGTTTGGTCGGGGCCAGCCAGCGTTCTTTGGCGCGCGTCTGGACGGCATCCCCGTCCCCCCGTTTCACGCGCTTGATGCTGTTATATTTGCAGATCTGGTAGCAGGCGCCACACTGGATGCATTTGTCCTGAATGATGTAGTGAAGCCTCTTGGCATCCCCCACAATAGCCTGCGTCGGGCACGGCTTATAACAGGCGTGACACCCGGTGCAGGATTCATCGATAGCGTGGGAGACGAGCGCCTTGCAAACTCCCGCCGGGCAGCGCTTATCGATCACGTGGGCCAGATACTCCTGGCGGAAGTAACGGATGGTCGACAGCACCGGGTTCGGTGCTGAGCCTCCCAGCTGACATAGGCTGGTGTCAGAAATTACCTGCGACAACTGCTCGAGGTAGGTAATGTCCTCCATGGAGCCGTGTCCTTCCGAAACGCGGGTCAGGATCTTGAGCATTACCACGATCCCTTCGCGGCAGGGCACGCACTTTCCGCAGCTTTCTTCCTGCAGAAACGTCAGGAAATACTTGGCCACATCGACCATGCAGGAATCGCTGTCCATCACGATCATGCCGCCCGATCCCATCATCGAGCCGACGCGGGTGAGTTCATCAAAATCTACCGGCAGATCGAGCAGGCTCTCCACCCGCTCGTCGTCGCGCATATCACCGTGGGCCACCATACTGTCGTGGATGGCCGCGTCGGAGGTTTCCACGATCAGCGTTCCGCCGGAGGGGCCTCCGGTCTGAACTGCCTTAAATTTCCTGCCGCCGGGAACGCCGCCGCCGATATCGTACAGAATTTCTCGCAGCGTGATTCCCATCGGAACCTCGACCAGCCCGGTGTTATTGACCTTGCCGGTCAGGGCAAACACTTTGGTTCCTTTGGAGCTTGTCGTGCCGATACCGGCAAACCACTCCGGCCCTTTTTCGACAATAATCGGGACATTGGCCCAAGTTTCAACATTGTTAAGATTGGTCGGTTTGTCCCAGAGCCCTTGTTCGACCGTGTGAATGTACTTGGCGCGGGGCTCTCCCATCTTCCCTTCCAGCGAAGCCATTAAAGCGGTTGACTCGCCGCACACAAACGCGCCGCCGCCGCGGGAGATTTCAAGATCGAACGAGAAATCGGTCCCGAGAATCTTCTGGCCGAGCAGGCCGAATTCACGCGCCTGGTCTATAGCGATGGTCAGGTTCTTGACGGCAAGCGGATATTCGTTCCGCACGTAAACAAACCCTTCGCTGCCGCCAATCGCATAGGCCCCGATGAGCATCCCTTCGATCACGGAATGCGGATTTCCCTCAAGCAGGGAGCGATCCATAAAGGCGCCCGGGTCCCCTTCATCGGCGTTGCATATGATATACTTGGGCGTTCCCTTGGCCCGCCGGCAGTGATCCCACTTCCGTCCGGTCGGGAACCCGCCGCCCCCTCGGCCGCGAAGTCCGGATTTCATCATCATCTGGATAAGTTGTTCCGGCTGCATCGAAGTCAGCGCCTTGGCAGCTGATTCATATCCGCCGAGCGCGATGTAATCCTGAATGGCGGTAGGGTCCATCAGCCCGTTCTTGCCGAAGATCAAGCGCATCTGTTTCTTGTAGAACGGAATATCTTTGGCATACTTGATGATCTCGCCCGTCTGCGGATCGCGATAGAGCAGTTTATTGACGATGCGTCCACCCTTGACCGTCTGATCGACTATGAACTTGACATCCGAAGGTTTCACCTTTTGGTAGAAGATTCCTTCGGGATTAATCAGGATAAGGGGTCCCCGCTCGCAGAAACCGTGACATCCAGTGGTCTTGATCTCGACTTCGTTCTCCAGCCCGCTGGTGGCAATCTCTTTGCGCAAGGCATTTACGACGGGGAGACAGCCGCACGCCTGGCACCCGGTGCCGGCGCAAATGCTGATCATCATCTTATTGGGATCTCGAGAGCTCACAAGTTTCTTGCGGAACTCGCGAAGTTCCTTCGGAGACGTAAATTTCGTCTTCATACCAGTTCTCCTGTCGGCTCCGGCTTCTCTTTCTTCCCCTTAATATCCGCCAGCATTCGATCCGCTTTGGAAACAGTCATATTGCCGTAATATTGATCGTTGGCCGTGACCAGGGGGCCAAGGGCGCAGGCTCCGAGGCAGTTGACCCGCTCCAGGGTGTATTCCAGGTTCGATGACGTCTCCCCCGCAGAAAGCCCCAACTGCCGTTCCAGGTGCTCCAGAATGACAATCGACTGGCGGACATGGCAGGCGGTGCCGGTGCACACGCAGATATGATTCTTCCCCTTGGGCGTGAGGCTGAACGATTTGTAGAAAGTCGCCACACCGTAGATCTGCGCCATCGGCAGTTTCATCTTCTTGGAGACCGCCAGCATGGCATCTTTGGGGAGATACCGGTAATGTTTCTGAATGTCCTGCAGAATCATGATCAGCGCCGACGGTTTCGCGCCGTAGTGCTTTACTATCTCCGCGATGCGCTGTTCGACATCGTAGCCGACTTCAGTTATGGCACTCATGATATAGTTACCTCCTCCTCAGGAGTCGGCTCGACATTTTCGGGCATCGGCTGGGCGCCGGTGAGAATGGTGAGATCGTGCTTGGGCCCCAGGATATACTTGTCACGAACATCCAGAAGTCTTCCCTCACGGAATGATCTCCCTCCGAGCGTCATGCGGCGGCGCTGAGGGAACGGGCGCCCGATACAAGCTTCATAGCATGATCCGCAGCTGTTGCAGACCTTCTCGTCAACATACCGCGCTTTTTTGCGGACTTTGACTTTGAAGTCGCCGATGGATCCGGAAACTTCCTCAACTTCGGCCCAGGTGATGAGTGGATATTGGGATGTTTGCCGACCGAGACCATTTTGGGGGTGAGAATGCACGCGGCGCAGTCCAGCGTCGGAAAAGTCTTGTCAAACTGCGACATGTGGCCGCCGATCGAAGCTTCCCGCTCGACCAAATACACCTGGAATCCGGCGTCGGCCATCTGAAGTGCCGCTTCGATTCCGGCGATTCCGCCGCCGACCACCATCACCGCCTGTTTGATCGGTACCCGCCGCATCTCCAGCGGCTTCGTGGAAGCGAACTCTGGCAACGGCCGCTCGGACAAGGGCTTTGGCTTTGTTCGTGGCGGCGCTTGGGATCCTCGGTGACCCAGCTCACCTGCTCGCGGATGTTGGCCATTTCAAAGAAGTACCGGTTTAGCCCGGCGGTTTCGACCGCCTTCCTAAACGTACTTTCATGCATCAAGGGGCTGCAGGCAGCCACGACGACGCGGTTCAATTTGTTTTCTTCGATATCCTTGCGAATCAATTCCTGCCCGGGGTCGGAGCACATGAATCGATAATGCTTGGAAACGACAACGCCGGGCAGTCCCTGACACGCCTCGGCCACCTTGGCGACATCAACCATCTTGGCGATATTCGAGCCGCAGTGACAAACATACACGCCGATCCGGACGTCGTCCGCCTTGATAGGTTTCTTTTCCAGAGACTCGCTCATCGTCTCACCTCCGCGAGTTTCGCGGTCAACTTGTCGGCCGGGATCAGAAAGTCATTCATCCCCATCGCCTCTGCTGAAATACCGAGCGCGATCCCGACCAGATGACTGAAATAGACTATCGGGATATTGAACGCCCGGCCAAATCGGGCATTGATCTTCTTCTGATAGGCTTCGAGATTGATCTGGCAGAGCGGGCAAGCGGTAGCGATCATGTCCGCACCATTGTCGACCGCCGCCTGAAGGAGACAACTGTTGAGCTTCAGGCCGATCTCTTCGTCGGTTGTCATCAGCATTCCGCCGCAGCAACGCACCTTATTCGGATAGTAGACGACCTCCGCCCCGAGCCCCTCGAACAACTTGTCCATGGTGACCGGGTCGTCGACATCGTCGAAATATCCGTTGGGACGAACAATCTGGCAGCCGTAATACGGGGCGACTTTGATGCCGTTCAATTTGACTTTGGCGAGCGCGGCGATTTTCTCCACACCGACCTCGTGAACGAGGATGTCCAATGGGTGCCGCACTTCCACAGTGCTGTCGTACTTGAGGTCCGCCGCCGCCAGGGCTTCGTTAACCTTGTCCCGCTCCTTAGGATCCATCTCAATGTGGCGATTGGTTTTTCTCAGGATAGTATAGCAGCTGCTGCAGGGAGCGCAGATCGGCAGCTTCATATTCTGGGCGATCGCCAGGTTTCGAGCCGTTATCGAGTAACCGACGATGGCCTTGACCGACATGTACATGGTCGCGCCGCAGCAATTCCAGTCCTCGATCTCCTTCAGTCCGACCCCCAGCGCCTTGAACACTTCTTTGATCGACTTGTCGTAGGGGGCGCCGCTGGTTTCGAGACTGCATCCCGGATAGTACGCGTATTCCAACATCAGCCCTCCGGAAATTGATTGGCTCGCTCGATAATCGCGCGAACCTGGTTCACCCGTTTGATTCTCGCCGGCAAAAGCCCCAGTCGGCCCCGCCTAAACATGGACCAACCAAACCCTATATTTGTGAAAAGTTTCGCAAAGTTGGACTTTAAAAAATACCGCATTACCAGCAGGAGCTCATAATTCCGACCGAATCGGTACACGTTCGCCACAAACGCCTTCGACAGGCTGGGTACGGCAAAATGGCGCGGATAGATCTTCTTCTCCATCGCCAGCCGCTTGAGCGCGTACATGGTGTCGGTCACTTTGATTCCCACGGGACAGCGGACCGTACAGGAGTAGCAGGAGGCACACATCCAGATGGTCCGACTGTGCATGATTTCTTCGAGCATCCCGGCCCGGAACAGGGCGATCGTCTGCCGCGGCGTTATATCCATCGCGTAGGAAACCGGGCAGGTCCCGGTGCAGGTTCCGCATTGCAGACACAGACTGATCTTGTCGCCATCAGGGAAACTGCTTACCTGATCCCAGAAGGCGGCTCGAAGTTCAGCCTCTTTCTTGGGAAACGGTTCCACTCTATTGGTCATCAATCCTCCATCGAGGGACTATTCACCATTTGTTTCACATCCAGACAGCAACAATATAAGTGTCTTTCCGGACGCGCAAGACAAAAGAACAAATAAATGTATCTATAAGTCTAATATCGGTCATTTTTGTATTTAATTGAGGTCGCCATCTTGACGATTATCATTGAGAACCGCACTAAGCCTATCTTGTTTTCGGATATAAAAGCCCCTATTAGAACCTTTGTTCTTTGATCAGTCCGATCTGGGGTGAGATGTTCAATATTAGGACAGTTGTTGTCTCACTATGGAATGGTCTGGCCCCAGGCCGCGCTGCGCAAAGCGTAGACGTATAAGTCTGTGATAACAACACTACTTAGACGTTGCCTGACAAGCCTCAGGTGTAGTGGCATTGCCTGCCAATTCTCGGAGTTTAGTGATCCTGCTGAGATTTGGAGTCCGCCGCAATCTTCGGGTCGCTATTATTGGAACAAATGAAACTCGACCGACTCCCCCGCCCTGAGATACAAACCTCGACTAGCGCGTAACCCGATGAAAAGAATACATAGTTATGGCTGCTCCGGCGAAAGACCAAATGATATCGACGTACTAATACGGTTAAATATGTCTGTTTTCTTCGCAGATTCTGCCGACTTCAAAAATAGGGAGTTGGTATTTCTTGACAATTGTGAAAGATTTCACTACTTATAGCCGCGCAAGAAACGAAGTAAATGGACCATGCTGAACCTTTCAAGGCCAGGGCAAGGAAGCAATTGAGATTAGTTTTGTCCTTGCTCTTCTCAGGTTCACTGTGGCCGCGACATCGTAGGAGGTAATGTAAATGGATAGCAAATCGTTCAACCCTTTCGCCATGGCCCAGGCTCAATTTGACCGGGCTGCGGACTTCCTCGGCCTGGATCAGGGGACCCGTGATCTGCTCCGGTTCCCCATGAGGGAGTACCACTTTGGCATTCCGGTCCGGATGGACGATGGCAAGGTGCGGGTATTCCGCGGCTTCCGCGTTCAGCACAATGATTCTCGCGGCCCGGGCAAAGGGGGGATCCGGTTCCATCCGATGGAGACCATCGACACGGTCCGCGCCCTGTCGATGTGGATGACCTGGAAGACTTCGGTAGTGGACATCCCGCTCGGCGGCAGCAAGGGGGGCGTCATCTGCGATCCCCACAACCTGAGCATGCGCGAGCAGGAGCAAATTTGCCGCGGCTGGGTCCGTCAGCTCTCCAAGGACATCGGGCCGCTGATCGATGTTCCGGCGCCGGATGTTATGACCAACGCTCAGCACATGCTCTGGATGCTGGACGAATACGAAACCATTTACCGCCAGAAACTTCCCGGCCTTATCACCGGCAAACCGGTCGGCATGGGGGGCTCTCTGGGCCGGACCGAAGCCACCGGATATGGCGTGATCTATTGCGTGCGCGAAGCTATGAAGGAACTTGGCATGAAGCCTGAGAACTGCTCCGCCGCGGCTCAAGGGTTCGGCAACGTCTCCCAATACGCCGTGCGGCTGTTCCAGCAACTCGGCGGCAAGGTGATCTGTGTGTCGTCCTGGGATCAGCATGACCAGACTTCGTATACGTACCGCAAAATGTCGGGGGTCGACCCGAGAAGAACTGCTGAACATCACCGACCGTTTCGGCGGAATTGACAAGGCCAAAGCCAAGGAACTCGGTTACGAAGTCCTTCCCGGCGGCGCCTGGATCGAGCAGGATGTTGAAATCCTTCTCCCGAGCGCGATCGAGAATCAGATCACGGCTGAAAACGTCAACAAGATCGGCAAGAAAGTCCGGATCATCGGCGAAGGGGCCAACGGCCCGACTACGCCTGAGGCCGATAAAGTGATTCATGAGCGGAACATCTTTGTCATCCCGGACTTCCTGGCCAACGCCGGCGGCGTGACCTGCAGTTATTTCGAGCAGGTCCAAAGCAACCAGAACTATTACTGGGAGAAAGACGAAGTGCTTGGGCGTCTCGACCTCAAGATGACTTCGGCTTTCCATGCCGTCAGCGAGCTGGCTCGCCAGCGGAAGATCTATATGCGGGATGCTGCCTATATCGTGGCGGTGAGCCGCGTGGCCCAGGCCTGCAAAGACCGCGGCTGGGTATAAGAGAAAAAGACTCTTTCAAGTTTGAGTCAACGAAACCTGCCGGATGATCCATCATTCCGGCAGGTTTTTTTGTCTGCGGGTTAGGTCTTGGAGGTGAGCCGGATAATGGTGTCGGCCAATTGTGAGATGACGTCAATTTCCGCATCCGGTATTTCAGACGGAGTGCGCGGTTCCTGTCGGCGATGAATTCCGGTTCGGAACCTCACTGACATCATGCCGACTTGCCTGGTCGGAATGACATCGTTGTCGATCCTGTCCCCCACCATCAGACACTCGGTTGTCGCTACACCGCACGCGGCCGCAATCTGCTCGAGATAGCGCGGATCGGGCTTGGTTATGGAAAAGTCGTCCTGAGTAATGTGAGTGTCAAACAGCTCAAGCAATTCTTCTCTTCGAAGCAGATCGAGAATCTCCCCGCCGTACTGGCCGGCTAGGCCGAAGCGAAATTGATGGCGCAATTTGCGGAGTTCCGCCGCAATACCATTCATCAATTTTAGCGGGGGACGCTTGTCGTGAGCAGCAGCAAGATAGGCTGCAAGTGCTCGTTCGTATTTCTTTACATCCCGGGCGTTCTTCCAGATGACGTACCGGTAAGTGCTCGGAGCAAAGCGAAAGACCGCTTCTTCGGTGTCCCGCCAGTATTGCTCAGGAGCGTAATCCGGGGCGTATTCTTTAAGTACATCGATGATGATCGCCGCAAGAGCCGGCTCAATGTCTGACTCATCGACAATGATTCCCCCACCGTCGAACAGGATTGTGCTTATGGTCATGGGATGCTCTTACGGTCGGGCTCGGGCTAGTTCAGATACTCTGCCTGGACCAGGTTGAGACCGCCCGCCAAAACCTTGTAGCCTGGTATGCTCTTTTGATAAAGGAGAATCCCAGTTTTATCAAAAAACTGAACGGACAAATTGTGAGTTCCGGGGTCAAGTTCGAGATCGCGGACGTAAATCATCCCAGGTAGATACTGGACGCATCGAAGGTCGGCATTTTCGGACAGATCGGTGGCGACATCGATAGCCGCCTTCTTGAGCCATCCTCCCAGCCCTCCGGTATCAGCCTTGGTTTTGGCCTTATGAGCGGCCAGTCCTTTAACCACTGCCCGTGCGATCGACTTGAGATAGATGAGCGACTTGCGGGCTTCGAACGTTTCTTTGGCAATCGCCCCGACATCTTCCATCAATTCAAGTTCGCCGGCCTCATGGCCATCGACCAGCACCTTGATCATGGTTACTGTGGAAGGATGGCACACGATGGTCGGAATAGAGAACTTGAAATAGAAATCCTCCCCGATCTTCATGGGAAGATTCTCAAATACGGTCTCCTTCCCGGTCGGTTCCGTGTAAAGCACACTCAACAGATTCAGTTGTTTGTCCGATCGAATCCGAAAGTTGACCGCTTCCTTTACCGGAGCCAGGCCGGCCAGCCCAACGACGCTTAGCACCGCCTTGCCTTCGGTCTGTGGAAAGTACTCAACTTTCGGAGGGGGGAAATTATAGATATTCGGCTGAGACTCAAAGGCGGCGGCGAGCGCCTCGCTGTCAATCCTGGCGTCATCGAATTTTCCGTCCGCCGCATAGACATGCATGCTCAGATATCGCGCGAAGGCGTCGCTGTTGAAGCGGACCTTCCTGGCATCGTACTTGATTGCAACATGGTTGGAATCGCGGTCATTGGCTTCCTGGAGCTTGGTCGCAGCATCGGCATACTTTTGCCCGAGTAGATCGAGTTTTTGGTTGGCCCGACGGATTTCGACAAAGGCGGCCTCAAAGGAGTCTACGGCGATGTAATTGAGCGCCTTGAAGAGGTTCGTGTACAGCACTTCATAGTCTTCGCCCGAATATTCCAGGACGTTATCATTCAGGAGAATTGACAGAGCTGCACGGGAAACGCTCTTGGCGTATAGCTCTTCAGATGTCTTTTCGGCCATCTCCAGCTTGGTGTTGCTCCGAGTCAGACTGTCCGCGTAATGACTCAAAAGACCGGCATCCATGAAGTAGAGAAACCGGTCCTTTTCATCGAACTTGCCGTTGGCTTTGGCTTCCTCGAGGCGGGAAACAGCCGAGTCGAAGTTCCCTTTTCGGACTTCCTCGGAAATCGGCTTGTAAAATTCCCGGCGAGTCGCAAGCGAGCCGCAGCCGGCCGCAAGAGACGACTGCGAGCAGAAGAAGAAGGCTAAAGCGGAAGCGCTGGATCTTCACAATAGGCTAAAACTTGTGGCTTCCTTCGGAGATTCCCTTCTTGATCTTCTTGGTCCCGATCCAGACTTTTTCCATGCTTTCCACATTGATGAGTTCAAAGTCGGTCTGGTAGAACACCGTTTTGGCTCCGGATATTTCATCGACAATGTCCTTTACCGAACCGAGGAGCACGAAATCGGCTCCCGTCTCATTTCTGAGTTTCTTGACCGTCTCGGCGGACGCAAACTCCTGCTGTTCCTGGCGCTCGTCCCGAATCTCCGGCCGCTCCATCTTGCTGGCCACGAATCTGACCTGGCCGGAGTTGATCAGCTCCCGCTCAAAGTCGGTGCTGAAGGTCTCCATATTGATATGTTCGCTAGTCACATTGCGGATGGTCCCCACGGTCACCACCGGTTTCTTTCCGGCAACCCGGTTAAAATCGGTCAGCCAGGGTCGGGACAGGGCGTCCTTGACCATCTCTTCCGCCACCAGCCGGGCGTCGGTATCGTTCCAACTTCCGCTCAGATCGGTCACCTGATTGGCATCGAGCCGGGTCACTTGCCGGGAACTCCCGCAGGCCAGCGGCAGAATAGCCAGCAACACCGTAATAATCTGCTTCTTCATTCCGTCTCCTCTATTATCAATGAAGGTGTCGTCACCACTGGCCCAAGGTGGGGCTGGCGGACTGAAGATTCAACTATTTTTTGTGGAGTGAACTCGGAGAAGCTAATAGCGAGAAGGTCGCGCCCCCAGCAAACGGGCCGGCAGAAGGAAAAGAGCGCGAATCAATTCAAACAGCCCGTTCATGGTCAACCCGACTAGCCGGAAGGGCAGGAGCGACAGCCAAATAAACGGATAGACAACCAGCGCCAACAAGGCCACCGGCCAGCACAGCACTGCCAGTATACACCACAGAATGAACGTCAGCATTCGGACCTCGGGCGTTGAATCATCTCTAACAGGATGATACGTCCAGGGGGTCCACAAGTTGCCGCCAATCCCACCCCGGCCTAAACCTGCTAATCGCACTTGTCAGATTCCCAACCCAGGAGTACATTGTGATTCCAACGGATATGCTGCCATGTACAACCCGCACTACTTCGAGATCAATCACACACTCCTATAAAGGAAGCAACCTATGCGCAAATTAATGCCCGCCGTTTCGATGCTGCTCCTTGCCCTGCTGCTCGCCTTCGCAACGATTCAAGCGGCGGCCGGCGGATACGATAAGCTTACTGAAGGCCAGGTTATCTCTCAGTTCAAAACCGAGGCTGTTTACACCAACGCCGACCAGCAGGCGATCGGGGCGCGATTCCGCCACATTCCGAGCGGATTTGTGCTCGATCTGCTCGCCATTCAGTCGGCGCCGCAGGGATTTATGTGGGTGAACAGCGTGCCGCCGTCCGATCAAGGGGAGCCGCACACTTGCGAGCATCTTCTCTTAGGAAAGGGCACGACCGGCCGATATGTCGCGTCGCTGGAAAGCATGTCGCTCGGTCAGAGTTCGGCTTACACCATGCAGCTTCAGACTTGCTATCACTTCAATACCTCCGCCGGACCCGAGGTGTTCTATAGTCTTCTCCAGGCCCAACTCAACGCTTTGATCCATCCCAATTATTCCGATGAAGAGATTCGGCGTGAAGTCTGCAATATGGGGGTCCGGTTGGACCCATCGGACAGTTCGCTGCATTTGGAGGAAAAAGGGACAGTCTACAACGAAATGGTCAGCAGCTTCGAGAGCCCGTGGGGCGACATGTCCTTCCAACTCGACCGGATGGTATTCGGTCTGGGGCATCCCCTCTCGTTCAATTCGGGCGGATTTCCCGACTCGATAAGGAACATGGTACCGGGCGATCTCCGCCGGTTTCACGACGCCGCCTATCATCTCAACAATATGGGAATGATTGCCGCTTTGCCGGATAATATCACGCTGGACGATTGTCTGGCCAAACTCTCCGAGATTTTCGCCAAAATAGAACCGGATGCAAAAGTAGGGAACGATCCGGCCACCCTCGGTGATCGCCTTCCGCCTTTTTCTCCAGCCCAACCCGGTTCAGTTCGGATTACGACCTACCAGTCGCAGGATCCCAAAGAATCCGGGCAACTCATGTTCGCCTGGCCGGCTCACTTGAAGATGGAGCCCCGTGAGCGGTACTTGATGGAACTGTTCATGGCCAACCTGGCCAGTGATGAGACGTCGATTCTCTATCGAAAACTGATCGATACGAAGTCCCGGATCATCAATACCGGGGCAGCCTCGGTCGGGAGTTGGGTCTCGGTCGACCCCGGCTTTGGCGTCTACCTATCGATTCGGTAATATCAGCCGGGATTATCTGACGGCGGCCATGATCGACTCGCTTCGACGAGTCGTCGGCCGCGAGATTGCCGCGATCGGGAACTACACCGCCGGTTCACCGGAATGGACCGCTTTTTCGGGTCAGCTCAGGAACAGGATGATCGAACGGAAACGGGACCTGCGAGTGTTCCTCAACCAGCCTCCCCGATTTGGCTATCGCGGCACCGGCTCGGACTGGTTCTACCGGCTTCAGCGAGCTGCGGCTGAAGGCGGATTCAAAAGATCACTGCTGCTCGACGGCGAATTTAAATTCGTGGACAGCCTGCTGTCATTGAACAAGAACTTCTGGGGAGATTACCTGGCCAAATGGCAGTTGAATGTTACGCCCTATGCCTCCGCAGCCTTAAGCGACACCGCCCTCCTGGCTCAAAATGAGGCCGCCCGCAAGCATCGGGCAGACCTCTATACCGAAACGCTTGAGAAGCAATATCAGGTTAGCTCCGCATCCGAGGCCGTCAAGTTGTTCAAGAAGGATTATGATAAGCAAACCGCGGAGATCGATGAAGCGGCCAGGAAGATTCCGATGCCGTCGTTTATCGACAATCCGCCGTTGACGCTCGATGCCCAGATCAAGTACCGCACTGAAAAAGTAGCCGGGGTGGTTCCGGCTACCGTTTCGACTTTCGAAAACTTGAGCGGTGGGACAGTTGGTTTCGCCTTCAAGGCCGGGGTTGTGCCGGAATCTCTGCTGTTCTGTCTTCCTGCTCTTCCGGACCTACTGACCAGCGTCGGAGTGATCAAGGACGGAAATCCGATTTCGTACACTGATATGCGCGACGCCCTTCGGCGTGAAATCCTAGACTTGAGCATGTACTTCAGCACAAACTACCGCACCCAACGGGTGGAATTTGTGGCACGGGCTTCGGGGAGCAACCTAAGTGAAACCGAGGCGGCGCTCGGCTGGCTGCAGACTTCGCTTCATCACGCTGATCTCCGGTCCGAAAACCTGCCGCGGATTCGCGATGCCGTGGACCAGGCGTTGGTCTGGAGCAGAGATCGGATGCGCGGCTCGCCTGAGTCCTGGGTCGATGAGCCGGCGCTGAGTTATTGGCGGCAGAACAATCCGTTGCTCCTGTCGGCCAACTGTTTTCTGACCCAGACCCACGCCCTTCACCGCCTTCGCTGGCTGTTGCGCGACCCCTCAAGCCCTCAGCAGGCTGCCCAGTTTGCCCGTTTTCTGCTGTCGGTCAAGCAGGCGGCTTTCAACGAGTCACTGAAATCGAGCGGCAATGGCGTGATCCGCGCTGGGCTCGGCAAACTGCTCGACTCGCTTGACGCCCAATTCGGATCATCGCAGGCCGAAGATTCACTGACACCAATGCGGGACGCCGTCCTTGACCTGAAGCGGAACCTGCCGGATATCCCCGATGAAAGCCTCCCGGCCGATTGGGCGTATCTGTGCGACCAAATGCTTCATGACTTCAATGTCCCGGCCACTGCCGCGCTCGACCAGATCAAGGCTACCCTTGATTTGCTCTTGGAAAAAGGGAATGCCCGCATATTCGAAATTGCTGCAACCGCCACACAGGAAAAGCTCAGACCGGCTATTGCCGCCATTGCGGACAGTCTGAGCTCCGGCCATGTGGCCCGCCAGACCTATTCATCCATGCCACTCATTGTCAGCCGCCTGCAGCAGCGCTTTCCCGGCTTGACGACTCCTCTGTATGTCGGGCTCATCGACGATAACACGCGCTCTGGCGTACACTACAACACCGCCAATTGCGCCAGCTACTTGGACACAAACACGAGTACGCTGATAGATTTCCTGGCCGCCCGCCTTTATGGTGGGGGCGGCGCCCATAGCATGTTCATGAAAACCTGGGGCGCAGGGCTCGCCTATTCCAACGGCCTTCGAAGTAACGAGTCCTCGGGAAGGATTCTCTATTACGCCGAGCGCTGTCCTGATTTGGCCCAGACGATGCAGTTTGTGGTGAACGAATTGAAGAACGCTCCGCATGATCCCTCGCTGGCCGATTACGCCGTCGCCCAGGCCTTCGCCGGCAGCCGCGCCGCCTCGAACTACGAAGCTCGCGGCGAGGCCATCGCCGCCGACCTGGCTGATGGAGTCGGTCCTGAAATAATCACCCGGTTCCGTACCAAGATTATGCAGCTACGCAAAGATCCCGATCTCTATGACAAGGTGCAGGGACGAATGGAAGCTGTGTATGGGCTGGTCCTCCCGGGTTACGGGCCTTCTGCGGAGAAGTCCGTCAAGAAGGCAGACGCCAACTACTTTGTGATCGGACCGGAATCTCAAATGCAGTCCTACGAGAAATACCTCAAGGAAGCCGAGAACGGCGCCAAACTGTACCGGATCTATCCGCGGGATTACTGGATCGTTGAGCCGCTCCAGAAGCAGGATTGACGATCGGCCACACCACCGAAATCACAAGAGGCAGTCCGCGGACTGCCTCTTCGTTTTTAGCTGACCCGCCGTGTAAATCAGTGCTGGAATTTCAAGATGAAGTCAACGCCGCTGGTCTTTTCATCTCCCTGCAGTAGCTGGAGCGAGAGAAACTTGGTCAGTTCATATTCAAGCGTAACGATCTCCGGAGTAGCGCTCTGGTCCTGGGATTGACCAAGCGACTTCTGGTAGCTCATAAAGAGATCGTTGGTCAGGTATTTTCCCACAGTTACTGTAGCAGCGGCGAGACTCCCCTGAGAGCTGATATCGACGACATCAAGTCCGAGCTTGCTTCCGAGAGTCTGCGAGAGCTGGCTGGAGAGCATGTTGGCGGCAGCTCCCTTGGCCAGGTCCTGCTGAGCCGAGCCGGCGCCCGATTTCTGGCCGGAGGTCAGTTCATCCATACTTCGCCCGTACATAACGTAGGCCAGGGCATCTCGTTCTTCAATGTCATTATCATCAAGCGTGAATTTCAAGACCGGACTGAACGCCTTGCCGGAGACATCCAATTTGAGCGTCTTTTTCTCCCGCTCCGCCGTCCGGAAAATGTACTGCGCCTGCATGGCTATTTCCGGATTGTACTCTTTCCCGCCCTGAAACAGGAGACTTCCCTGCAGAATTGTGAACCGTTTGCCATACATATTGTATTGGCCCCGAAGAATCTTGATCGGTCCGAAAATCTCGAAATCCGGTCCGTTCTTCACCAGGTCGATATCCCCTTCACCAATTTCCAGGTTCAAATCCGGGCTGCGAAGCCAGGTATTGCGAGGAATCGTGACTTTGAATTGCCCCCGTAAATTCTGATACCAGTCGACCTTGGCGCTGTCTGAGCCTGTCCGATTGTTCGGATTCAGGCCGCCCGTCGAATCGGCCAGGGAATCAGGTTTTCGTGTCGCCATTACTAAGAGCGGAACAGACTTGTCGGCGGCCGCCTGCTGGGCGGCGGCTTGTTCCATGACTGCGGGCAGGAACCACGACGAGCGCCCCACGGTGATCTTGCCGCCAAATTTGGGCTCATTCCCGCTCCCCGTGAATTGAGCGTCTCCAGTGATTTCAATTTGATAATCCTTGTGCCGCACGACATAGAATTGGTTTGCGACAAAGTCGAACTGAGTAGTCTTGATCGTCCCGCTCAGCAGGCTCTTGTCAAAGTCCAGTGATCCGGATCCGGTCGAATATCCCTGGTCGCGGCGAATCATGAGTGTATCGAGTGTCAGGCGGGCATCACGGATGGTGAGATGGCTCAGGATATCGCTGTATTCGATCCCGTATTTCGGAAGTGACACTTTTCCGTCGCGAAGTCCAAATGTGCCGGTCACCGAAGGAGCGTTGAGAGTGTTGCTGATGGCCAAATCGGCGGTCAACAGGCCTTGGACTTGCCTGAACGGCTGGCCGGACGCCTGGATGACGGAAAGGGGCAGCCCACTGGTAGTGACCTGAATCTGCATAGGTTGGTCCCGAAGAATAAGAGCTCGCTGGTTGTCCAGAGCCAGGTTCATTGGGAGAAAACCGTCAATCGACAAGCTCTCCGCCTGATAGGGCAAGAGCGCGAAAGTCCAATTGAATTTCCGGGAGCTATAGTCGAACTTGCTGTGAATCGCTTGATAGGAAAACTGATTTACCGCCCCGCTGTCCACCGAAAGCAGTCCGGTCAGGATCGGCGCCGAGGCTGTGCCTTTTAAACTAAGGTCAGCGGCCAATTTCCCTTTTAGCGCCGCCGGACTATCGAAGGCTGTAGATAGCCGGTCCAGATCAAGCTGTTCGATCTTTAGCTGCATATCCTCTGGGCCAGTCATACTGAACAGACCCGACAGGGAGATCGATTGAATTGTGCGGTTCGAATCTAAAGGGCATGTCAGTGTCAGACTGTCAACCTTGTAGCTGTCCTTGGTGACCACGACTCGCGTATTGGCCCCTCCACCGCTCCAGCGATTTTTCTGGAAAGTTAGAACCAACTCTTTCGATCGTCGCCGTGATAATGCTGTCTACGGCGATCTCGGTCACCACATGCCCCTCGATCCCCTTCTTGTAAGTAGCATCGAGGGCCAGAGTTGCGGATTGGTCTTTAAAGTCGGCCGCAACACGAACTGAATCGAGTGAGGTGGATGGCGCCGTTAGATCCGCTGCACTCGAATTGGGCCTTGCCGACCAGATGCTCCTTTTGGTTGAGAGCCGTGACTTGTCCCTGAAGCGTCTTGACCCCATAAGCATTGTAGGCCAGATTTTGAAATTGAAAATCTGTGTGCAAGTCGATTGAGTCGGCGATGCCAGTCGCCGTGCCCGTGATGGTTCCCGTTCCCGACAAGCTGTCCGCTCGGGAGATGGCTTTCAGCGGAGACAAGCTTGTAATGCGAGCGCCGAAGCGGAGACTATTTTCACCGTCGAGGACCCCCTTGCCGCTCAGCCCGCCTTCGCCCATCGGCGTCCTCAAAAACAATGTATCAATCTGGTACGTCTCGGCTGAAAACGCACCCCGCACAAAACCTGTGTCGGCGTCGGCATGAAACATCGAGGAGCGAGACATATCGACCTCGCAGGTCGCCGAAAGACGTTTCCGGTCAAAACCGCTCCCACGTACGGCGGCGGTCAAATTGAGATCGGAAACTACGCTGTCGTCTGTCAGGATCGGCGCCAAATTCAAGTGCGTGACAGTCAGATCCGCTTGAAATGCCTGGCTGTCGAGCAGATCCTGAGCGCTAAAGCGGGTCTCGAGTGTTCCAAAATCGGCCCCGAGTCTCATCTGTCCGGTCAAGGCTTCATCAGCGTAGTGAAGAGAGGCGGTGAGCTCCTTGGCCGACCTTCCACGAACTCTCAACCCGGTCAGATCGATCTGAGCATCGGCATCAGCCGACTCTTGCGTGAAACCGTGACCGACTAGATCCAGCGTCCCGGTCGTCTGAAAATCCAAAGAGCTGTCCCCGAGCCAGGAGGCTAGGTCGAAATTTGTGAGCGCCACGTTGAGGTGATACGGCACCTGATCCCGGGTAGCCGCGCTGAGTGCTTTATCGGCATGCACTGCAGACAGTCGGAGGTCAATGCGCTGCTGCTTTTCCGAGATGCCAAGAGTGATCGATAGTGAGTCCTGCCTGAGCGAAGTATGGAATTCAAACTGCGGATTGCCGTATAGTGTCAGCCCTGGAACGAACACATGAAGTTCTGAGAAGTCGAACGGGCTGCTCTTGAGATTGCCGCTCGATGCGGCCGTGTCCGAGGTAATATAAGTTCCCTGGCCTCCCATTTGATTTTTGGCCGTTTTGATCACCACATCCCCCAGCGTAAGCTTGTTGCCGCGTCTGGAAGCGCTGAGCGAGAACTGCTCCAGTCGAAACTCCGGTTTCTCAAGGGTGAAGCCGAACTGTTTGAGCGCCAGCTCCTGAGCCGTATCAGAGTATTGGGCGTTGAACCGGAGCCCCAGGTCTTTTATGCCGTTCGGAAGTGAAGTATCCAGGGCCTGCAGTCGCACCCTGCCGTTACGAAGGATAAAGTCGATCAGGCGAACTGCAAAGGTGGTGGTGTCCTTTTTCGCGGGTGTTGGAGCCGACACCGAATCGTTTCTCATCAAGCTTGAGAGATTCCAACTGCTGTCCTGATGCTGGACGAGCTTGCAATACGGTGAATCAACCGTAATCGAATCGATTTGCAGTTCCCGATGGAACAAACGCGACGGTGACAGGTCGATCCTTAACCGAGGAATATAGGCGAGCGTGTCGTCGTGAGCCTGAAGCAAAATTCCGTTCAGCTGCAGATTGGTGAACAAGTTCCCTTCCAGCCCGGCTATACTCAGTTGGCCGTTGAGACGCCGGTTCACGCGCGATGTGAGTTGGTCCTTTAGCCAGTTCCTGAACAGCCCGGTCTGCGAAAGACCTACCAGAAGCATAAGGAGCAGGAAGATCACTCCCACAGTGAGGCCGCTATACTTAAGAGTCCGTTTCATAACTGACTTACTCGTTGCATCTAGAAGGCCTGGCCAACGCTCACATGGATTTGAATCTTTTTGTCAATATCCGCCACGGGCCGGGCGACATCGAGTCGAATCGGCCCGATCGGAGTAGTAATGCGAATCCCTGCTCCGGCGGCATATCGTATCTCAGCCAATTTGTAGGTATAGGACTCGGTCCAGACATTTCCGAGGTCTCCGAAAACGACTCCGGAAAGGATACCGACAATCGGAAAGCGGAGCTCGGCGCTTCCCTCCAACAGCGACAGTCCCCCCACCGGTATTCCGGCCTCGAGCGGACCAAGCTCAGATCGAGCCCAGCCACGCACTGATGAACTTCCCCCGGAATAGAAACGCTCTTCAACCGGCACCACGCTCGCATCGCCGTACGGTCTGATCCCGCCCAGCTTGATTCTTGTGGCAAAGACGAAGAGCGACAGAGGCTGGTACCGGCGAAGGTCAATAAGCAGTTTGGTGTAGCGCGTTTTACTGCCGAAGCCGAGTCCGCTGATGGCAAAGCTGTTGGCGTTGTAGAATCCGTGCCGGGGATTGAACATCGGGCCGCTGTTATCAAACGATGACCCGAAGATGATCTGGGATTTGTTGTAGACATCACCGAGCCCGGAGCTATCCAGGACCGCCGTGAGGATAGACTGATCAACCTTCACCTGTTCCAGCGAATAGGTCACCGAGCCCCCCAAACGCCGGCTGAACTGGTGCACCGCCCCAATCGACCCGCCAAAGCGGTTGACGGTGAAGCTTGGCTCACGCTGTCTCCATAGAAATGGACTCACCGAGACCGTGGTACGAGGCGTTGGGAAGGCCGGCTGGGTGACCGTGGCGGTGACATGATACGGTTCGAGATACGAATGCTTTATGGAGAGTGCCAGCGCACGCGCTCCTCCCATGAACCCAAGGAATTTTGATTCGGAAAATACCCGAAACTGGTCCTCGGTGCCGTAGCCCAGTCCGAGCTTGGTCGTAAATCGTTTCGAATCTTTGACAAAGATTTCCACGGGGACAACGGAATCACGGGAAGCTGTAAATGTAGGCGTAACTGTGGCAACCTGAAAAACCCCCAACCCATATACTTGCTGCTGTGACTGTTCCACCAGCCGCAGCCGGAAGGTATCCCCTATGTGGCAAGCGCTCTGGCGTTCGATCAGGCGGCCGGGGATTTGAGTAACACCGACCACTCGGAGATCGCCGAATACGCAGCGCGGACCCGACGCTATCTTCCAATTCAGGTCTACCAGAAAATCGGCTCGCGAAACTGACAACTCCGGCGCCGCGGTCGCATACGGATATCCGATATTGCCCATCGCACGCACCAGTGCCAATTGATCAAGCATCACCGCCGAATCCCTAAAGCGGCTCTGCGGGGCGGCCAACCTGCTTCGTGTGAAGTTTTTGACGATCCTCTGAAAAGCATCCTCCGCAAGATTGGTTGGCGGAGTCAACGTGTAGGTCACCGCGCGAATCCGGATCGGTCTCCCCTCGTCGACCGGTATGACCAGCTTTACGGTCTTCTTGCTCTTATCTGCGTTCTCGGAGACGGCTCCGATTTTGGCGTCCAGAAACCCTTCACGCTGGTAGAATGACTTTATTCTATCGAGGTCCTGAGTCAGAACGTCGCTGCTGAATTCCGGCCCTCGCTTCCCAAAGATCCGGGCAAAGCCACCTACCGACTTGGTCTCCATCAAGAGACCCAGGATTCCGGAAGAAATCGATTTATTTCCGCTGAATTTGATTCCCTGTACGGCAAAACCGTCCTGAGCCTGAACCCGCGCTTCGAAGGAAAGCGCCGTCAGTAGGATGATCCAGACGAAGATAGATCTCATTCCCGCCAAGAGGGTCGTAATACTAAACCCCAATTCAAGTTGTGCCAAGGGTCTCAAGGTGGCCATTAATCACAGTTATTAACCATGAGGCTGGAGGGCTGTCAAGCGAAAGAGAGACAGCCTATGGCGCCAGGAGCGGATTTCGGGGCAACCAGGGAAGCCGGTCCGATGGACCGGATCGGCTTCCCGATAATGGGTGCTCGCTCCGGGGCGGGAACTGTCGGCGGTTCGACCGTCAGATATCGAGACTTGCCGGTTCGAAATACTCTCGCGGGTGCTGACAACACGGGCACTTGGCCGGGGGCTCGGTCCCTTCGTGAACATAGCCGCAGACGCTGCATTTCCATTTGATCGGCTTGTCACGTTTGTAGACCGTGCCGGTGCGAACCATCTCCAGCAGCTTGCGATAGCGGTCCCGGTGATGCGCCTCGATCTTGGCGATCTGTCTGAATAGCACGGCGGCCGCTTTGTTCCCTTCTTCGTCGGCGTCCTTGGCGAATCGCACGTACATGTCGGTCGTTTCGTAATCCTCCCCCTTCATCGCGGCCTCAAGATTCGCGGCGGTGTCGCCAATCCCTCCGAGCATTGCTAACTCGTCTTTGGCGTGGCGGGCCTCATTTTCAGCGGTCTCCATGAGAATCTTGGCGATATAGTGGTACCCCTCTTTCTGGGCAATCTTGGCAAAGATCGTGTACTTGTTGCGCGCCTGCGACTCTCCGGAAAATGCACTCTTGAGATTCTCTTCGGTCTTGCTCATATCTGTCTCCTTTTTAGTTTTCGCTTCTAAGCTCCCAACTACTCCGTTCGACTTTACTGAAACAACAGAACTCCGAATGTTCTGGGATCGTAATCAACCGGTACCTGCCAGTCGGCCGCGCTCGCCAGCCGCTGTTGTTTTCGAAGAAAATTAATACCGCAGCGGGCGCCCGGTTTGGCTCTGAGCCCCAACTGGGAGAGAGGAATCCGGGCCTCCACCGACCAGTACTCTTTGCCTCGCGCAGACTTGACCGTGTACTTTCCGTTCCAGCTCTTGTCCCCCGTGTACTCGCCTCCCGGGCTTTGTGTTATTTTCTGGTCAAACACCGTTCCAAGCGCGTTAAAGTAGATTTGATATACCGTGTCCTTCTTCAGATCGGGCTGCAAAAAATACCCGATGCAGTCTTCCCCAAACACGCCGCCGTCCCGCTGACTAGTAGAGGCGCGGACGGAATCCGGCTTTGACTCGCGGCAGTTCATCGCGAGATATAAATTGGCATCGTCGTAGGCGAAATAGCAGAAAGTCGATTCGATGGAAACCGGTGATCCATCCGGACTAAACAAACCCGTAATCGGACTGCCCCAGGCCGGATCGCTCAGATTCCCGTCAATCACCGGAGCCTTGTCGACATGGCGGCAAAGCACGGTCCGGGCGATTGGTAGATCTCGTTTTACCAGGACACTCTTACCGACGGCGACCGGAAGCCTCAGGGCCAAACTCGGCGCCGGATATAACGGTCCGGTCGCTTTTACGCTGAATTTCAACTCCGCGCTTGCTCTCGCCGGTAGGGAGACTATCTGCTCTTTCGGCTCAACTGTCCAGCCATCACCAGTGGTCCAGCGTACCGTATCCGATAGCGGAATCGACCCGGACAAGTTCTGAATTTTGACTTTCACGAAACTCGGCGGGACCGTCATATCGGGCGAGACCGGAACTGCCGCATCAAAGGTCACCCCGGTCTTGGTCAAATCATCGATTCGATGCAGATCCTGCGCGCCGAGGAGATCCCAGGGTTCAACGCCCCCCAGCTTGACCGGCGAGATAGAGACTCCTTCGGAGTCAACCGTCACCCAGAGGAAATGGTACCCCAGTCCTGAAGGATCATCTTCAGCCGATGCGCCCGAACTCCCGGCAGCCGTGTACAGGATTCCGTCGTATTTGCCGCTGAAATACTGGTGAAAGTGTCCCGAAAAGACGCCCGTAACGCCATACATAATGAATAGTGAATGGAGGATATCCGGTTTGCCCAGGGCGACCGAATTGTACCAGAATGGTTTGTGAAAGAATACGAACTTCTCAGGGGCATCGGCGTGGAGGGCAAGATCCCGGGCGAGCCAGTCAATTTCCTCTTTGGGGAGTTCGGCGGAAGACTCCCAGCGGCTGTTGTCCAGGATGATGAAATGCATGCCGTCCCGGTCAAACGACCGATACGGCTCCCCTACAACCGCTCGAAATACCGGCAACGCGGCATCCGAGGTGATGTCGTGGTTCCCCGGGGTCAAAAAGACCGGCATCGGTAAGGGCTTGATGATGGCGAAATACTCCGCCCACTGCTTCGCCAGTTGAACGGTGTCATCAGTGTACCCCTCGATTTGATCTCCCACCGTTACCGCGAAATCCGGCTTCAGTCGCCCGATTTCGCCGACAATTTGTTCGTAGATTCCGGGCTGATGCCCGCCGGTCCGATCGCCGATAACGACGAAATGTATCGGACGGCTGGGGACAGAAACTGGACTCTGCGACCAGACCATGAGCGGCAAGCCGAGGGCCAATACCGCAAAGATTAATTTCTTGAACATGATTTATGATCTCCCGGTCAAATGACGACTAAACAGTCTATACAATCAACGTGACCGGGAGCATTCGAACAAGCAACTTTTTTGGCGAATCGCCGGTAAATCGTGAACCTCTTTGGAATTGCGTTGTTAGGAGAACAGAGTATATTGGTTCCGATACCCTTCTCCGACCTTACAATTGCCGTACTGCACAGACTGAGGAGCACCAAAACATGCTGCACCGCGCTACTGCCCTGTCTGCGGTTGTCTTTATTCTCATAATCGGGTCGCCGATTATTCCAGCAGCCGCGAAGAACGCCAATCCCGTCCAGAGCCGAATCGACAACGTGTCGATCGACCCGGTCCGCGGAACCGCCGAAGTGGTTTCGGGGGAATTCCGCCTTGGGGCCGCCGCCGATTACCCCACTACGGCCGTCAAATTCATCGACTCTCGCTCTGACCTTTTCGGCCTCAAACAGGCGACCACCGAGCTCCGCCTCCTGCGACAGGAAACGGACCAACTCGGTTCAACCCATGTCCGGCTGGACCAAATGTATCAGGGGCTCCGGGTCTGGGGATGCCAGAAGATTGTTCACTTCAAGGATCCCAGCACTATTTATATGGTGGCCGGACAGACAATCCCGACTCCGGACATCTCCACAACTCCCCGGCTGACCGCAGGCACGGCCGAAGGATCAGCGCTTTCTGCCGTCAAGAGTGTCGTAGGGTCGCAAGCCGTTACGACAACTTCTGAACTCCTGGTGTTTCCTCAAAAGAGCAAGGGAATTTTGGCCTATTTGGTCACGGTACAGGGTGTCACCAATGGCTCAATTCGGTGGCGCGTGTTTGTGGATGCCCAGACCGGCACGGTTCTCGAAAAATACAATGACATTCAGGACGACGGCCCGACGGTCGGTACCGGCATTGACGTAAACAACAATACCCGAACGTTGCAGACTTACCAGATCGGATCGACTTTTGAACTCGTGGACGCGACCCGCCCGATGTTCGTTCCTCCGATTTCCAATCTTCACGGCGTCATTGCCACCTACAGCAATCTGAATCATGGCGGCACTCTCGTGACCGATCCCAACGGAGACGACAATTTCAACGACAATCTTTCTCTGAAGGCGGCCGTCTCGGGACACTACTATGCCGGCCTCACCTACCAGTACTACAAGACTTCGATCGGCCGAAACAGCTTCGACAATCTGGGGAGTTCGATTATTGTGAACGTGCACGATCCCGCTTATGTCAACAACGCCTACTGGGACGGTGCCAAGCTTAATTTGTGCGATGGAGACGGCGTCAACTACAAGAACTTTGCCGGCGGTCTGGATGTGGTGGCGCATGAATTAACCCATGGCGTCACGCAGTACACGGCCGGGCTGCTCTATCAATTTCAGCCGGGTGCTCTGAATGAATCGATGTCCGATTTCTTTGCGGCCATGGTGGACAGCGGCAATTGGTTGATTGGCGAGGAAATTCGGATCACGCCGCCGGGATTCCTTCGAAATATGCAAGACCCGCACCAGGGACCGAACCCGGGCCTATTCCCTTTCGGCTATCAGCCGGCCCGTCTCAGCGAGTATGTTGACAGCGGTCTGAATTACGATAATGGCGGCGTGCATGTAAATAGTGGTATCCCCAACCGGGGCGGCTATCTAGTTGGAAGCGTCATCGGCCGACCCAAGGCAGCCCAAATTTGGTATCGCACCCTGACCGTGTACCTGACGCCCAATTCCGATTTCAATTTCTGGGCAACCATGCTGCTTCAATCGGCGACGGATTTATACGGGGATCCGAGCACCGAATTAACTTCGGTGGTCAATGCCCTCAGATTCGCTCGGCTTCCCACTTATATTCGTCAATCCCAACCAATTGGCGCCGCTCCCGGCCGCCCTGGGTGCCCTTTCGGATACCGCAGTCTCGGTGAGAAACCGTCGATCGGAGACGGTGACTCTGCAATCGTACACGACCGCGCGCGGGAAGGTCACCGTGACCGGTACTTTTCCGACCACGCTGAACTCAGGCGATTCGACCATGATTCATGTCGTGTTTGACGCGACCAGCGGCTATACCACCTGCAATTTGGGCACGATTGTCGACACGGTCATACTAAACACTTCTTCGATCACCGTGCCGACCGTGCGAATACCGGTGGCGGTGGGCTTAGGCTACGTGAAGACGCCGCTGATCAATCCCTCTATCTCCAATGCCTGTCTCACGGCTGGAATATCCAACTCACCAAGCGTGACGAGCTTTATTCGCAACGCCAATAATGCCCTCTCTAAAGCCACGCTTTTGGTGGGATACCGATCCGGCGTCGACACAACCGTCTACATGGACCTCTACTCGCCATCGACTTATGCCACGATCGACACCTTCAGTTCGAGCCTGGCCCCGAGCGGTGACAGTGTCAAGCAAGTGAGAATCTCTTCCCATGACGGCCAGGTCCAGGGCGTAGTCAAATATCTGTACAATCCGACAAATGTCGCGGCGTGCGGTTATCTCGTGGCCGATTACACCCTTTTCAATAAGTGTACCGCGCCGATCGTGACCCTGTCGGGTGTGCTCTCCGATTTTGACATGTCTCCCAACACTTCGACCAACCAGTGCAATTTCGACGCCGTCAATAAGCTGGTGTATATTCGGGATGCCGGCAATACGGAGGCCTGCGCGCTGGCTATGCTCTCGGGGACGCCTCGAAATCTTCGCGCCGTAAACAATCCGACTTATATCTACAACGGGTTGTCTGCGGGGTCTGCGTACTCCCTGATGTCGGCTACTTCTAATCTCGCCGGCGGCACGGCCGATGACTGGTCGGCGCTCCTGACCTTTGGACAGGACACATTGAAGGCCGGGGATTCAGCCCACTACCGAATCGCTTTCCTCTACAGCACCACGGGAAGCTCGGGACTCGCTCCTATTTTGACCCAGATACCTCCGGTGAGTTGTTGTGTCGGCCTCCGTGGAAATGTTAATCAACTGGGCGGAGTGGATCTGGCCGACCTTAGCGCTATGGTGAGTTATCTTACGGGAGGCGGTTTTGTTCCTCCCTGCCTGGACGCCGCCAACGTTAACGGCGTGGGCGCTGTTGACCTGGCCGATCTCAGTGCTCTGGTGAGCTACCTGACTGGTGGAGGATTTACGTTGGTCCCCTGCCCGTGACCCCCCTCTCGTAGCAGACGTTTGCGGCGATCCTGAATCGATGATTCCGGGTCGCCGCTCTCTTTTCAGCCCTCTCCGACTCGACTCTCGGATCTTGAGCTATCTTACCACTACTTCCACTGATTTCCGGTTACGCAAGATTTCGATTCGATCGCCGGAGGCGCCGGTAATCGTGATGGTACTGCCTGCATTCTGTGCCCCTGAGTTGGAATCTGCCGGTGGACGAAGCTCATCAAGGGCAGTGCGGGCGGCATTTGAGTCTGCAAACGGAACGAACAGTCTATGCTCAATTTTTCCGTTAGCGCTCTGATAGTCGGCGGCAATTGCGAAACGTGTCGCGCATAGACGGGTGATCAAGCTGCGGGCGGAGGCAATTGCGGGAGGGGTGGTCAATGCTCCCCGGACGATCCGTGCTGTGCCTGAAATGATGCCGGTGCGAGGCAAATAATCGAGCAGCGGCACAGGTTTCTTTTCCGGCAGGTCAGAGACAAGTTTTTGTGAGAGCGAAAGCGCAATTCGAGAAGACAACGAATCCCCTTGCAGAATCGTGGTGACTCCCAGATAGCTTCCCTGCACCACAAGAACCTGGCCTGAGGACACGGAGTTTCGAGTTCGAAGCGAAGCGGACGGGGTCTCCTTGCCGGCTTTGAGCAGATACAGACCCAGCGCGGCCTCAGGGCAAGTCATGTGATAGAGCTCCAAATCGATTTCCTGCTCCTGCTTGATGTACCGTTGAAAAGTCAGCCGGTCGAATCCAAACTCGATCACGACATCTGCACCGCCATCAAGATACTGATACAGCGACGCCGTGTCGTACTGCTCCGGAGAACTCAAAGCGCTCCACCCTGCCTCAAACTGGCTGTCCGGCAAGAGGAGTGAGTCCTCGGACTGCCCGGACGCAGTGGCATATGACGACAAGAGAAGAAGTAGACAGACAGCTATCACGGAATCACCCGCCTCAGCTCAGGTTCGAATGGACACATTTTAGTACGAATAATTTAGTGTCTGCGTGCGGGGCGTGCAACGAGTATTCGATTCTGGCTGGACCTGTCGCTCAGCACTTGCATAATCATCGTGGTCACTGTAAGTTGAGGCGTTCGTGGGTAATTTAGTACATGAAGCGTAGAGAATTCCTTAAGGCCACAAGCCGGGCTGCTGCCCTGGCGGTAGTTACCGGTTCGACCGGCTGGTTTTTCCATGATCGGCAAAAGACTTCCTATGCCCCGTTTCTTTTAGGAAACTCGCGTCGAGAAGTCCCCGCCGATCACTCACTGGCCTCAGTAGCGCTGGCTCGGAATCAAGATAGCAAGGCGGCTTTGCTTGCCTCGCTGGGCGCCGTCGGCGGGATAACCCGGTTTGTCAAAAAGGGGGACACCGTCACGATCAAACCGAATATCGGCTGGGATCGCACTCCGGCGCAGGCGGCGAATACTAATCCGGACTTGGTTGCCGAAGCGGTCCGCCTCTGTCTTGCCGCCGGAGCGGCTGAAGTGATCGTAACCGATATTTCGTGCAATGATCCGCGCCAGTGTTTTGCCCGATCCGGCATTCGCGCCGCCGCCGAGCAGGCCGGCGCCAAAGTAATCCTACCGGAACCGGCCGACATGATTCAGACCGTGATCGACGGCAAAGTGCTCAGCACCTGGCCGGTTCTAAAATATTTCGTCCAGACTGACTGTCTGATCAACATGCCGATCGTAAAGCAGCACTCCCTGTCAGGGTTCACCGGGGCTATGAAGAATCTCTACGGCGTGCTCGGCGGGCGGCGCAGCCAACTCCACCAGCAGATCGATCAGTCGATCGTGGATCTCGCAGCGTTCTGCCGTCCCACATTGACAATTATCGACGCCACCCGCGTGCTTTTGAGAAACGGCCCAACCGGTGGATCGCTCGATGATGTCTCCATACAGAACAGCGTGATCTGCGCCACCGACCCGGTCGCCGGGGACTCGCGTGCATCCGAATTTCTCGGCCTCTCGGGTGAGCTGGTTTCTCATATCGTGCTGGCTGAAAAATCCGGCCTGGGCCTGGTCAATTATCGTACGGCCGGCTACCAAGAGGTTTAGGCGTGACCATTCGCACGGTCAGGAACCTCCGTCGCCTCTCCCAGTTGCTGTTCTTTCTGATCTTCTTCTGGCTTATTCTCAAGACCACTTTTGAAGTCAGTTTTCGCTCCTCGGCGGCTGCCGAGATTCACTTACAGTATCCCGTTTCGCTGGTCATTCAACTCGATCCCCTGACCGCCCTCAGTACTCTATTGTCCACCGGGTCGCTGTATGCCGGTCTGCTCTGGTCGCTGGTCATTCTCATCCCGACGATATTCCTCGGGCGGTTCTTTTGCGGCTGGGTCTGCCCGCTGGGATCGCTCAACCATTTGGTCTCGGAAATCCCGTCTGAGCGAATCTCCCGTAAAGGGGCGTCGAAAATAAAATCAAACCGGTACCACAAGTACCAGCGGCTGAAATACTACATTCTGTTTTTCTGTCTCGCGGCCGCGTTATTCGGCAGCCTTCAGATTGGATTACTTGATCCCCTGCCTTTGCTGGCGCGGTCTGTCGGCACTTTCATTATCTCATCGGTTCATGCCGGGACGCTCGGCGTGCTCGCCTGGGTGAAGGGACTCGGTTTGCCCGGCCTGGCTTCACGGGCACAATGGTTCTATGACACTCTGGTGGCTTGGATTCTGCCGTACCGTCAGGCTCACTTTCATGCTGTCCTGTCTATCGGCCTGTTCTTTCTGATTATCATGGCCGCCAACCGAATATTCACGCGCTTCTGGTGCCGGGGAATCTGCCCGCTCGGGGCCCTATTGGGGCTCTTCTCACGCTATTCCATATTTGGACTACAGAAAGACGAACGGAGCTGCGACCACTGCAACCTCTGTCTGCATTCCTGCCAAGGGGCGGACAATCCCGATATCGGCTCGGCCTGGCATCCGGCCGAATGTCACCTGTGCCTGAACTGCCAGGCCGGTTGCCCGCACGAGTCACTGTCGTTTCGTTTCTTTCCTAACCTCTCCAAAGCCGGGGCATCCCCAAAGCCGGTTGTCGGCACCGATGTTTCGCGGCGCAAGGTACTCGGTTCGCTTGCGGCCGGCATTGCGCTCGTGCCGATCTTCCGGGCCGGGGACGCTTTCTCCACTAACCAATACGCCAAACTGATTCGGCCACCCGGAGCGGGTCCAGAGGATGAATTTCTGGCTAAATGCATCCGCTGCGGACAATGTATGCGGGTTTGTCCCAACAACGCACTGCACCCAGTTCTTCTTGAGGCAGGGGCGGAAGGAATCTGGACGCCGATTCTGATCGCCAAGATTGGCTACTGCGAGCCCACCTGCACGCTGTGTGGTCAGGTCTGCCCGACCGGCGCGATCAGCAGGCTTACTCTGAACCAGAAAGTCGGCGCTCCGGGCGTCCAGCCGAATCGAATCGGCACCGCCTTCATCGATCGCGGCCGCTGCCTTCCCTGGGGAATGGCCACACCTTGCATAGTCTGTGAGGAATGGTGCCCCACTACACCCAAATCGGTTTATCTCCGCGATGAGCTCGTGAAAGATCGCCAGGGAAAGGATGTGCCGGTCAAGCAGCCGTATCGTTGATCCCAACACGTGCACCGGGTGTGGGGCCTGCGAATACGCCTGCCCGGTTAGCGACCGCTCGGCGATATACATCACTTCCGCCGGAGAATCCCGCTCGCCAGCCAATCAAATATTGCTCAAGAGACATGCCGCACCGCCGACTGCCGGCCGCCGAACGTAACTTCACCCCGCGCGTCGATTCACGACCACGCCTGCAACTAGTGTGCTCCCGACCAGTCCGGCCAGGGCGTACAACAGAGTATGCAGTCCGAGCGCCGGAAGAAGCAGCGCCAGGGTGAAAAGTGAGCCGATAGAAGCTCCCGCAAGCTCAAGCGCATACCCAAATCCACCGTTGACGGTCGTATCTCGATAGTAACGATATGTCGCAGAACTGAACAAGGCTCCGCTACACAAGGCCACCACAAATTGAAAAGCCAGGTGATAAATCAAGGCGTTGGCCGGCTCGATTCTGAGACAAGTGAACGCAAAGTACAGTGTTGCGGCGCCAAGCACAACCAGTGTGGGAAGTTCGACAGGAGCGTTCGAAGACCTGGCCGCTACGCGCGTTCCGACCGCAAGCCCCAGCATGAATGACCCGACCAGTGCGGCCAGACTGGAGTACAACGAGCCCGCAGTTGATTGATACACATAGAAGGACAGCAATTCGAGCGAGAGCGAGGTCAACCCGGCCATAAAATATAGCAGCAAGCCAAAGGAGCGAGCCAATCCGGATCGCACTGTCCAGAAGATGAAGCAGGCCAGTCCCAGTGCCAGCAAGACAGCCAGCCAGGTATCCCCTTTGGTGATCAAAAATTCGAGCCAGCGGTCGGTCACGAAAGTACGGCCACGATTAAGGGTTTGAAGATTGGCCAGCACAGGTTCTTCAATACTGTTCTCTTCAAATGAGCCTCGGATGGCACCCTGAAGTCGCGCCACTCTTTCCGGGCTCAGGCGGTCCTCGAGGTAGCTCCGATTTATGAACTGGGGTTTGTACGGAAGATTATCCGCACGGGCGCACAGAGTGTCCAGCGGGATCGCCAGGGCGGCACTGTCTCCGGCCAGTAAGAGCGTCTGGGTCCCAGGCCACATGACGATTTGAGGAAATACCCGGTGCACGGTGCCATAGATCACTGCCAGGATTTCGGCCGTTTCATTGCTGATGTAGCGATCGGTGTCATAGGGCGTGGCGACCTGGAATACCCCCCCCGGTCTCAAAACCCGCCTAATTTCAGACCATCGCTGGATCGTTAAGGAGACGACAACTCCGAAAGCTACCGGATTCATCGATCGGCAAAATGACGACATCCACACTTGCTGACGGGAGCGTCCGCAGATACCCGAGTGGATCCCCCACGGTGGAATTGATCCCGGACTCGGGGACGATCACGTCAAGCGCGTCATCCAATTTGCTCCGCGCATCGACCGAGCCGATCGCGAGCCTGGCAAAACGGCGAGACAGTTGTCCAAGACTCAGATGGGCATCCCCGATTATCAGGACTCTCTTTGCCTGAGGATTATAAACGAGTGGTGGAATGAGCAGATTCTCCGCCGTCTGGAAATCAGACTGAACCTGCTCGACCCGGCTGTCGGTCAGCAGAACATGAACACCGCTGCGCAGGAGTATGACCTCGTGGCTGTAAGGCGTGTCGAAGATACTCACGACCTGGTAGGGTTTGTATTTGTAGCTGTCAATGTCTGAATCAATGGCGGGAGCCACGATAACGATCGATCCACCGGCCGCGACAGACATGCCAAGCGCCACGATAACTCGCGAACTCCAAAGCATGCGCTCCCAGGGAAGGACTCCAAGGAGTACTGTCCACATAATCACGACTGCCACCGCAAAAGTCGAGAGGCCGATGCCGGTCAGCAGAGCGACCATTATGCCGGCCGCAAACGCTCCGAGCCCCTCGGAGAAGTAAACCTGGAGAATGATCGCGGATTGATTGCGGGAGTCTCTGGCGACAGATGAAAACAACCAGCCGCAGAGTATCGCCAGGGGGGCCGCTGCTACCAGGGATATACCGATCCCGTGTGTGAATGAAACCGGTTCGCCGACCAACGTCCCGCCCAAAGTAACCGAGAGACGAACCAGGACAATCGTGAGCGGCACAAAGAGAGCGCCCAGACCGAAGAGCAGCTTGGGATTTGGGCGAAAATTTGAAGCTCCCCCGATTATCGCTCCCACCGCGCCCCAAAGGAGCCAGAAGCAGAGGGCAAGTCCGATAAAGAGCTCATCCCCATACAACGAAGAGATCAGCTCCCGAAGCAGAAGCACCTGTGATCCGGTGGCCAGGACTCCAAGGAGAATCCCGTTTCTGTTCACCTAAAAGACTCCTGGGATCACTCGCTCACACTTTGAGCACTTGTTTCCACTCAGCGCATTTTCGAACACGTCAAATCCTCTCCGGCCAATCACTACCGCTCCGCACCCGGGACAATAGGTCGATTCGGCGGGGTGCCCCGGCAAATTGCCAAGATAGACATAATGAAGTCCCTCTGATTTGGCAATATCATGAGCGGTCTCAAGGGTGTTTTGCGGGGTCGGCGGGAGGTTCTTCAGAAGATATTTGGGATAGAACCCTGAAAAATGAAGCGGAACATCCGGTCCAAGATTGACTTTGATCCAATTGGCCATTTGGCGGATCTCGGCCTCGGAATCGTTCAGAGTCGGCACCACCAAATTCACAATTTCCAGCCATTTTCCGGCCGCTTTGATCTGAATGAGCCGCTCCAGGACCGGTGGCAGCTCCCCGCCCACCACTTCCTTATAGTACTCCTCCCGAATCGATTTTAGATCAACTTTGATGGCATCCAGGTGCGGCAAAAGATCGGCCAGCGAATCCTTCTCGATATAGCCGCCGCTGATCATGACCGACTTCAAAGACTGGTCCTTACCGGCTTGAGCACAGTCATACATGTACTCATAAAACACGGTCGGCTCCGAGTACGTGTACGCCAAAATCGGGGTTTGTTTCTCACGCGCCAGTTGAACCACTTGTGCCGGAGGAAGATCCATATTTTGTGTCTGTTCCGGGCGGGACTGGGAAATGTCCCAGTTCTGGCAGAATTTGCAGTTCACGTTGCATCCGGCCGTAGCCAGCGAAAGCGCTTTTGAGCCGGGATAGAAGTGAAACAGCGGCTTCTTCTCAATCGGATCGATATTCAAAGCGCAAGGCAGGCCATAAACAAGACTTACGTACCTGTCCGCATGGTTTTCGCGGACTCCGCAATAACCTCGTTCGAGGTCGGTCACGCGGCAGTGCCGGGGACAGATTCCGCACTCAATCCCTCCCCCGTCCAAACGCTTGTAGTGCCGCGCTTCCACCGACGACAATTTGGCCGATAGATCAAACGCATAGACATTGGCCACCATCCCAGCGGCGTCCGGCAGGAGCCCTGACTCAGCGAGGGCGGCCGCCGCCGCACTGCAGCCAACACACCGAAGAAATACCCGCCGATCCATCAGAATAGCCCCGCTCGCCGTTGACGGCCGTCGGAATCAACTTCCACAACCTGTAAGTCGATCGAACCAAGCTCGGCAACCCCCAGTCCTAGTTTCTGTGCGGTAGCCAGATATTTCGCCGGTCGGCCCGCCTTCTCCAGCGTAGGTAGCTGATGCTCCGTCCTTAGCTGGTCGACAATCTCAAGGCCGACCCGATCTACAGCGACCGGGTCATCGGATAGTATTATGCCGCCATAGTTCGCCAGAAATTCCGGGACAAAACCGGGGCCGCCGTTATACTGCACTCTGACGGCGTCAATGATCGTGAGACGATTCTTGGCTTTCAGCGGCGCCAAATTATTTACGTGGGCGCAGAACGGGTCGCAATTGTCGGCATGATACTTATTCGGATTGTTAATCGCTCCGTACATGTTCTTCATTCCAGCCGACAAACCGGCCACCGAATGATCCTTGAGCACCGGCAGATTGATATTCACTTCCACCATTTCGGTCAGTATCCGCGAGACCAGCGAGTTCACTTCCCCAAAGGAAAAGAAATCGGAACTGTATCCCACACCGTTGGCATCGGTTCCCAGACAGCGCACTCCGGAGCCGGAGGCGTTCAGCCGGTATCCGGCTCCATTCAGCTCCCGGCTGGATCTTTCCCAGATGATCAGGTCGTTCGGTTTGAAGCCGGCTGTTGTCAGCAATTCTGTAAGGGCGCCCGCAAGGGCTGTCGGAGTGGAATTGGCATTCCGCGTAAGGCAATTCGTTTTCATCCCGATCGGGCTTGCACCGAGGGATCGTTGCAATGCGGCTGATACTTCTTTTTCTCCAGTCAGAAGGCAGATTCCGGCGGAGAGCAAGAGGCTGTACTGCGGTTTGAGCAGAGCAGTCTGAGAAAGAGTACTTGAAGCCTTGACAACGACGACGCGACTCATAACAATAATATAGCTAGTGCCGTCCACACAAGGCGCGTTTTGTCTGAGGGCCCGAACTGGGATGGTTGGAAGTGTAAGAGGTACAAATGAGTAGACTATTGACCTTGGCAATCCTCTCGCTTGGCCTCGTGGCCGCAGCCGAGGCGGCTGATTTAGTCACCCGGCCGCCGGCAGTGGCCGGCACCTTCTACCCGTCGGACAGCACCGAACTCTCTCGGATGGTCGCGAGTCACCTCTCCGCCGTCGATGATCCGCCGACGATCGACGGTGACATAATCGCCATCGTCGTCCCGCATGCCGGCATGATGTATTCCGGCCCGGTCGCCGTCTACTGCTACAAGCTGCTGGCCGGTCGCCAAATCAGCAAAGTGATCCTGTGCGGTCCGGCCCACCGAGTCGGATTCAGCGGTCTGTCAGTTTATGGTCCACAGGTGGCCTGGAAGACTCCCCTCGGCCTGGTCTCTTGCAACGACCAACTTTGCCGGAGTTTGCTGAAAAGCGAAAAGCTGTTCAAGAACTTTCCTGACCCCCAGCTTCCGGAACACTCGCTCGAAGTCCAGCTCCCGTACCTTCAAACGGTGCTCGACAGATTTGAAATCGTTCCGATCGTGATGGGATACCAGGAACCAGCGACGATTACCGCCTTGGCCGATGCCCTCGCCAGTCTCCCGTTTGACAGCTCTACTATCTTTATCGCTTCCACCGACTGGCAGCATTACCGACCGGCGTCGACCGGAGGCAAGATGGACTCTTTGGGCATGGCCTGTCTGTCACGCCTCGATCTCGAGAATTTGCAGAAGTACTTCGCGGACGGTTCTGTCGAGGCCTGCGGCGCCGGTCCCCTCATCGCAGTGCTCAAAGCGGCTATATCGAAAGGGGCGGACCATGTCAAAATACTCAAATATGGTGACTCGGGTGATATCACCGGAGACAAGAGCTCGGTGGTAGGATACGTCGCCGCAGTGATTTACCGGGCTCACTCCGGAAATTCCGGGAGCACCAAAGAGCAAGGATCCTTGACCGAGGCCGACAAGCAGAGACTCTGTCAAATCGCGCGGCAATCGATTCAGTCATATCTCAAAGACGGAAAGGTCCCGGTATTCGAACTCAGCGATCTGTTTAAGAGAAATGGAGCGGCCTTCGTGACGCTGAATAAAGAGGGGCAGTTGCGCGGGTGTATCGGCATGACCGAAGCCTTGATGCCGCTTGGCGAAACGGTCGCCCACTGCGCCGTATCGGCGGCCGTCAGCGATCCGAGATTTCGGCCCGATAACCGCCGACGAACTTCCTAAACTCGATATAGAGATATCGGTCCTGACGCCACTGACAAAAGTCTCAAGCGTGGATTCTATCAAGATCGGCCGCGACGGCCTGATGATCCAGCTTGGTCAGAGCCGGGGATTGCTCCTTCCGCAAGTGGCAACCGAATATGGCTGGGATCGGAAGACTTTTCTTGAGGAGACCTGCCATAAAGCAGGCCTCCCAAGCGATGCTTACAAAAATCCCGAAGCAACTCTCTTTCGATTCCAGGCTATCGTCTTCCAGGAGACGAAATAGCCTGTTCCGGGCCTTTGACAGGACCGGGCCCATCTTTGCTACCGACTTTTGTGCCCTTGTAGCATGTCTAACTCATGCTGCGCTCGCCGGTAATTGGGGTTGAGTTCCAGAGCGTGCTTGTAGGAGGCAATGGCTGAAGTCGTGTCGCCAATGCCGACATAGACTCGTCCCATAGCCCACTCATTCATAGCGGAATTCGGATTGAATTCCTTGTTCAATTTCAAAAGGGTGAGGGCATCGGGATTACTTTCCTGGGCCACCTCGAAAGCCAGCTGGGCCAGCGCCAGATCACTGAAATCGTACGTAGCCGAGCCATAATAATTCTTGCGGAGTGCCCGGTAGACCGAATCGACCGCCGCCATCCCGTGCTGTTTGCGTTCTCGTTTCAACAGATCTTGAATCAAAATCGGCTTGACCTGGCCCCGGTGGCAGGTAACACACTCGACCGTCACGGACGGCGTGTCCACAGTGGTCAAATGTCCGATATAGTTGCCGTTGATTTGGTTAACCATCTGGAGCATCGCCCGCGCCGTCAGCTTGACCTTGTTGGAATCTGACGCGAAATTGGGCTCCCGCTCGTTGGCGCCGCGGAAATGGCAGTGATCGCACCCGACCCCGAGGGCCGAAGTAAACTTCCCCATGACTTTCATGAGATCATCGTGCGATATCTTCGGGTCGAGCACTTTCAGGTTCTTGGGCTTCTCATCTTCCTGCGCGTTGCTGGAGGCCGGTAGCGCCGAAAGCACGATCCAGCCGAGACCGGCCACTACCAGCAACCGGGCGAGAGGGGAAACTATTGACCAAACGGACCGATACATGAACATTCCTTTCACCGTGTGAGTTGTCTGTAAATATAGACCGACATTATACTCGTTCGGCCCGGTTTTCGCCAGTCCAGAGACCAGCCCGGCCAAGAGAAAAAATTGTATCCGGACCGGGGCTATTTGGTCAGGTCCAGATAGTCCTGCGGCCGGCGGTCCCGGAGCACATGGTTCCGCTGCGTAATCATCTTGTCTCGGGCGGTCGCCAGGTCGATTTCTACCGTGGTCAGGCAAGGTTCAGCGTCCGGCCCCAACGCCAGGACTGTCCCGGTCGGGCTGGAGATAACGGAATTGCCCGTGAAAGTCAGCTCTCCCTCGCTCCCAATTCTGTTAGACGTGACGACGAATACACGATTGGTCAAGGCGTGGATCGGTACCGCCCTCTGGGCGTTCCCCGGGATGACCAGATTCGACAGATGGCAGATAATATCCGCCCCCTTCAGCGCCAGAATTCTCCAAACTTCCGGAAATACCCAGTCAAAACAGATCAGCATACCGAGCCGGAAGCCGCCGACTTGAAATACGTCGAGACCGGTATCTCCCGGATCGAAGAAGTCCGGCTCGTTTAGAAAGAGGTGCATCTTTCGATACCGGCCGATTACCCCGGTCGGCCCAACCAGCACTGCGGAATTGAACAACTTCTGGCCATCTCTCTCGTTTAGTCCGGCCACTATATGGACGCGATCGCGCTCACAGACCGTCCGCAAAAATTTGAGGAATTTGCTGTCACTAAGGCTCTCCGCAGAGTCGAAAGCCTGTTGGCGGCTTTGAAAATTGTAGCCGGAATTGCACAGTTCCGGCAGAACCAGCAGGTCGCCGAGGGGTCCCGATTTGAGCAATCGGTCCAGTTGTTCAATCGTACCCGGCAGATTACCAAGTTGCGGGGCGAATTGGGCGAAACCAATCTTCATGAATTCGTTCCTGAACCTAGTCCTTGGACAACAGCACAGCCCGTACGGGCGAGGCGTCCATCCCTTCAAATTTGAGCGGCAGCGCAATCAATTCATATTCACCTGCAGGAACCTCAGCCAAGCGAAGGTTCTCCAGGATAGCGATATTGGCGCCCGCCAGCAGATGATGGGATTCAAGCGTCTTGGAATCACTCTGGTCGACCGATGGCGTGTCCAACCCGACCAGGATAAACCCCCGTTCAACTAGAGTCCGGGCCGCTCTTGGCGAAAAGTGGGCGAACCCAGGGTCGAAAGGTGGGCTGTCCAATCCGTGAGTCTTGAACAGGATCCGAGTGGCCCCATCTATAGTTCGAAGCGGCACCATTTCCGGCGTGATCTCGCGCACGACAGATTCCTGGAGCAATCTCGTCGCATCAACCACGATGCATTTTCCCAAATATGGCGCTAATTCTGAGTCAGCCGGAGTCTTGCCTTCGGCTACGAAATGGCGCGGAGCGTCGGCATGAGTCCCGGTGTGGAGACTCATGGTAACACTACCGACATTACAGGAATCCCCCGATTCCATGCGCATCACCCAGAAGCTCTTGAACTCGGTGTCCCCGGGCCACACAGCAATTCCGGGTCTTAGTGTCTGCGAGATATCAATTATGCGCGTAGCCTTGCCCCCAGCCTTAGGTGACAATGGTCTGCTTGCCGATATGTTTTCGAAACGATCCATCGGCTACAATCTTTTCGATCTCGGAGATGGTTTCATCCAACTCCTGGTCAGTGTTGTAAAAATGCGGTGATATCCGGATCCCGGCTTTGACCCGGTAATCGACCACGAAATCCCTGGCCTTGAGCTCCTCTGCGATCTCACGGGCGTTTGATAAATCGAGCGCAATCGTTCCGCCGCGCTCGCGCGGATCCAGCGGAGTGGTGGTTCCCCAACCCCGGTCGTGCGCCGAGTTTAGGAGACGGGTAGTCATTTCCGTAGACCGGCTTCGAATACGCTCCACTCCAATTTCCGCGATGATATCCAGTCCCGCCTGGCAAATGTACAGCGCCGGAATGACCGGTGTCCCATTCAAAAACCTATAACTCCCTTCGATGAAGTCGATCTCATCCGTCTCAAAAGCGAATGGCCGGGCATGGCCGAACCAGCCCGAAAGGCGTGGTTTGAGTCTCGCATTCAGGTCGGGACGAACATATAGAAAGCAAGCCCCTGGCCCGCCGCAGAGCCACTTGAGGCATCCCCCTACTACGAAATCGACATTAAGGCTGGTCACATCGAAAGGCACTGTCCCAAGCGACTGAAATACGTCCAACACCACCATCGCACCCACCGCGTGCGACTTGGCGATAATCGCGGCAATATCCACGATGTAGGCCGAACGGAACAGGACGTGCGAAATCGACACGAGCTGAGTCGATTGATCGATCGCGGCCAATATTTGCGGAAGCGGAGCGGTGACACAATCCGGACAGGGGATCATTTCCACTTCCCCCCGTCCGGCGAGCCACGAACGATACAAGTACAAAAGAGATGGAAACTCCATTTCCACCATCACCACTTTGGTTCGCGGCGGCTTAAACTCGAAACAAGACAGGATAGTCGCGGAAGCGAGCGTGACATTCGGCTGCATGGAAACGCTGTCCGCCGGAGCGTTCATGAGAGCCCCAATTTTATTTCCCACCTTTCGCGACAGGTCCCACCACTCTTCATGCCACGATCGCACCCCACGGGACTGCCACATATCAACATAGGCTAGGGCCATGTCCCGGGCACCGTTGGGCATGGCTCCAAGAGAATTGGAGATGAGATAGTGGCAGTCCTTGAGCGAATCAAACTGGCGACGATAGGAACTGAGTTCTGTCATCTTGTGCGTACCTTGTCGTGTGATCAATCAACCCTTGGGAACAAATGGACTCCCGTACCAAACTTTTGAGCTCCGGTATACGTAAGATTACCGTTAACCGCCGGACTGACTTAAGGAATTTGGATAATATAAGTTATCTCGCCGGCAAGCGCTAATGGCTTGGAAGCCACGGTCCAAACTCACTAACGGTCACCAGGCAGAAGTCGTTCCGGCCCTTCCCAGTATTGAATGCTCAGAAATTGCCATATGTCATAACCTAGAGGACACACTGTGCGCCACTCAACTCGACTTCTGCTAATGGTCCTAGCGGCTTGCGTCTGCTCCCTTGCTCATGCCGGACAGATCCCGCCGGACAAATCCGACCCCCGGGACATTTTGGCCAAATGGCGGACGGCTGTTCATGTCAGGCCAAAGCCGTCCGCTTCGGGAATTGAGCGGATCGTCACGTCGAACGAGGACGGCATCCGCACCGAGGTCGTGGAGCGGATTACTCCAAACGGGGATTACCGTGCCACCATCAACCGCGAATATGACACTTCCGAGGTTGTGGTCACGAAACAGGACGCCTGGCGCCGGGACTGGAACGGCTTTGTGCGCCCGATCGAAGGTCGGGAATTGGGCCGTCTGCAGACCGACATCTCTGAGCTCAGGGCCGTTCTCTTTGGGCCGCCGGCAAATTCCAAATACGCCGTGGTGGACGACACCGACCAAAGCATCGAGATCCTCCGTATGTTCGTGTCCCCAGCCGACACGCTGGACTGGTACTTGGACCGAAAATCCGGTCTTCCGGCAAAGTCCGTGAAATCGGGCGATGACACCCGGATCACCACGACTTACGAAAACTGGCAGGACTCGGCCGGGTTAGTTGCCCCCCTCTTGGGCTCAGTGACTGAGACCGACCGGCCAGATTACCAGTGGCAAACCAAATCTCTCCGTTCCCGAATTGACTTCTCTTGTCACGAGTTTTCCGATCTAGTGCCCGGCCCGTCCGATACTCGAGTCAGTACCCCCGCCCTACCGATTCCGTTCAATTTCGAAAACGACCATATCATTTTCAAAGTGAGCCTGAACGGGCGCAAGGAAACTTGGTTTCTGTTTGACACCGGAGCCGATGAAGAGGTCATCAACCAGAAGCGGCTTGCCCAGTTCGGATTGGAGCCGTACGGCAAGACCGCTACTGAGGGGGGCGGCGGATCAGCGGAATTCAGCTACGCCCGGCATGCGACTTTTACCCTTCCGGGAATCGAGATTCGAGACCAGCATGTTGCCATCCTGGATGAATCGGGATTGGAGCGAGCCTACGGCATGGAAATCGGCGGGATCCTCGGCTATGACTTTATCAGCCGATTTGTTGTAGAAGTCGACTACGAAAAGAAACTGATCACCTTCCACGACCCCAGCTCGTGGCATTATTCCGGAAACGGTATCGTGGTACCGATAACTCTTGTCGACGGCATCCCGTATACCGAGGCCTCGATTTCTGTTCAGGGCAAAGAGGGTATCCCGGCTCACATGCTCTTGGATTTTGGGGCCGCCGAGACCATGACCCTGACTTCGCCGTTTGTAAAGGCCAATGACCTGATCAACCTTGCCGCCACCAACGCCTCGGTCAATCACATGGCCGGTTTGGAAAACCAGTGGTTCACCCAGACCAACGTCCGTGGTCGCATATCCCGCCTCAGTATGGGAAGCTTGGTCGTAGATTCATTTCCGGTTAATATGTCGGTCAACACCAAGGGAGCGTACGCCAGCAGCAGTTTCGCCGGCACGATTGGAGAAGGGATCTATCAGCGTTACCACTCCTTCCTCGACTACGCCCGACATAGGATCATCTTTGAGCCGACCCCGGATGCCGCCAAGCCGTACGCGGAACGAATGAGTTATGGGATGACTCTGGTGGCCTCGGGCGATGACCTGCATACCTACACGGTCGCAGGCATCCGCGCCGATTTCCCGGCCGACAAGGATGGTTTCAAAAAGGGGGATATCATCGCAGAACTTGACGGAAAATCGTCTTCAGAGTTCACCCTGGGGGAACTTCGAGCGGCCCTGGCGAATGACGGCCGGCACCACAGTGTCAAAGTGAAGCGTGACAGTTCAGAGGTTGTGATTCCCTTTGATGTCCGCAGGCTGTCGATAGACCGGAAGTGACAGCCCAGCGTTGTAGACAGTAGACCACGTTGCCGCACATCATTCCGGGCAACGCGGTGACCGACTATATCTCCACGGCGAGCGTCAGCTTGTAGTATTTGACGTTTTGGTACGGGCCACTGGGCGTCCCAGAAGGCCCAAGTTTGGCGTAGTCAAAGCGAACATCGAAACTCTTAAACCACCGCCAGATCAGATTATGATTGCCGTCCGGATTGACGATGACATCGAACCAGTGGATCAGCCCATCCAGAGAGAGACCGTACCCTTTTGAGTCTACCGAAAGGTCGGCGACTCTGCCGGCGCGATAGAAGAAAATGTCGCCGAGCCCCAGTTCGTACCCGTGAGATTTGAATTCCTCATTGGAAGAGATGATTTTCTGTGTCTCCTCAGTCCAATAGACTGAGACCAGCCTGGCTTGATTAATGTCAATTGCCCCGTAGATGGCGGGTCCCCGACGGATATTAGTGGGGAACAGCATTGGCCGAATATTCGGAGCCTCCACGGCCAGATATTCGGCGACATTGGCTTTGGCAAAAGCATAAGAGGGGGTCAGCTCAAAATGAGCGTAATACTTGTTCGACTGACCAAGATAAAGCCTTCGGGGGGACAATTCATGTACCAGAACCTGCAACAGATACCCGTAGTCATGAGCATTTCCTGCCTGGGACCCGGGCACCAAGGGTTGGCCCCCGACACCTCTTCCGAAGTGCGACGCGATTCTTTTGTGGGAATAGCCGAAACCCATGCGCAAAGCGCGAAGCAATTGGATGCCAAGGCCAGCCGCAAGACAATCCGCTTGATCGTAACTTTCGCCCGGGTTGACCAGGATCCCAATGCTGTCCGTTGCGACAAAGGTTCCATAATTCATCCTGAGCTGGCCGTAGGCCAGCCCCAGCGCGAGATTGACTCGGGGCGAGTCTGGCGGCTGACGAAGAGGTCCCCCAATGCTTGCTCCCCAGCTTTGCAGCCAAGCGTCGTTGGCAACCACAGCGGTGGGATACCAGGCTGTCTTATTCGGCAGGCTCAACCCTACAAAATGGTCGAGATGAAACAGACCGAGAGCAGCCGGGTTGTAGAGAGGCGACTCCGGGGACACCGAATTGGCGGAACAGCCGCCCAGGGCCACTCCACGAGGTGAGTCGCTCAGCGTTAGGAAGGTCGCGGCTGATTGACTTAGTCCGGACTTGGCAAGCAGGGGGATCAGAGCAAGGATCAGGATGATTGTGATGCAGCGAGGGGGCTTAACCTCAGATCTGTATACCGACACTTGTTTTCCTCCCGCGTGTTAGGGCGGCGCGGGTTTACTTTATCCTGCCGCGCAAATTTATAATAGCTATGATCCTCCGTCAGCACAATGGATATTTGGCTCCACGAACGCTCAGCTGTAACGATTAGAAAGTGTCGGCTGCTGTCCGACTGCGACGCAAACTTGCCTTTGTGTCAGCCTCCTCGGAGTCAGTGACGAAAGAGGGATAATGACTAACTTGGCGATTGTATCCGGATATGAGAGTTCTCATACTATCGGGGGCGCAGGGGCTCGTCGTGTATTGAAATATTCCATAACTATCGAGTTTTCATGGGTTAACAGAGAGTCAAATGAAAGTGCCGCCCGGCAATTCCCAGGCGGCACTGGTATGTTCGGAACTTAGATCGATTAGGCTTTGCGGAGGTCGACGCCGTACTTCAAATAGGCTTTGAGGCCGGTGTGGAATTCCGTCCAGCCTTCGCACATCATGAAGGCCATCTTCATATCCTTGGGATCATAGCCGGATTCATGGATGCGGAAGATAGTCTTGCCGTTCTTGCGGAGGAATTCAAAGCGAAGGGTAATGTTGTAGGTCCCCATCATATTGGGGCCTCGGACGACGATTTCCTTGTGTTTGACGTACTTGGCTACTTCGAGCTGAATGGCGCCGAACCCCTTCCAGACCCACTGGACCGGGGTTTTCTTCGGGCCGAACTCACCGATGACATCATCAACAAAATGTTTCACCAGGTGTTTTTTGGCGGTAGCGCCATCCCAGACTTTGGCCAGCGGGGCATTGAAGACGTTGGATGTGGTGTATTCGATTTTCCCTTTGCCGACTTTAAGCTTGGCGGGCTTCTTGGCTGTAGCCATGCTATTTGTTCTCCTCAGTTTGTCTCGTTGTGATACTGGACAATTTATGGCGTGGGTCGCGTTCGGTCAACCCCATTCAGCGCGGTCGGGATCACAAAATGGAGTGTTCAAGTCGAGTATTGGAATCGGGGGCGGAGGGCAAAAAAAGTAGCGGCGCAGGGACTCGAACCCCGGACACGCGGATTATGATTCCGCTGCTCTAACCAACTGAGCTACGCCGCCGTCTGTCGTTTTTCAGCGAGGAGGCAATAAACGGTTTTTTCACCCCCCGTCAAGAGTCCTCGTGTATGTGGCCGGGCTTGCCAAGTCCGCCAACTTGAGTGATCGAAGTAGGTGGCCATAAGTGGTGCATGGTGGATTTAGGCTCTTGGTGCAGGGACCAAAAAAAAACCGCGCGGATCCGTCCGCGCGGCCGTCAGTTAACAAAAAGGAGTTGCCCCTCACAAGCAACTCCTTCATCCCCACCTCTTAAATACCCTTCACCGCCATACTGCGTATATTTAAGAGTAACTAACTTCGTTACTATGTTAAACAATCGATGTGCCGGATTGTGCCATCAGTTGAGCCGAGTGCTTAACCGCATGTCGCATAGTGCGATATAGGTCGCAGGATCCACTCTACTGGTTTGTAATAGGCTGACGTCGGCGCAGAAACTGCCCTCAAGACAATCTGATACCCAGTGTCACCCGTTACTCGACTATTGTGTAACAATGACTTAGCCATCCGCAAGGTGTGCGAGTGGTCTGCGTGAGACTGGCGCAACCAGCACCCTGCACACAGTTTCTGCGCTCAAACCCGCTTCTTGCCAAGGTGCACAGATTTGCCATGGAGGTCGTGAGCAGCCTCCATAATGGCCTCTGAGATCACCGGATGTCCGAAAATGAGGCTTCCAAGCTGACCGACCGTCAACTGCTGGTTGATCGCCAATGCCGCCACATGGATAATCTCAGTCGCATGGATTCCGACGATATGTACTCCGAGCAGCTTATCGGTCTTCTTATCTCCGATGATTTTCACTTCACCGGCAATTTCGTTCTCGGCCATCGATTTTCCCAGCGCTCGAAGCGGGAACTTGCCGATCGCCAACTCGTGGTCTTTGGCCGCCGCCGCCTCGGTCAGGCCAACCGAGGCTACTTCGGGATGGGTAAAGATGACCGACGGCACCCCCAGGTAGTTCTTGGTCAGTTTTCCTCCAAGGGCATTCCCCACCGCGATTTCACCGTCATGGACAGCCGTGTAAGCCAGAAGAATCTCGCCGCGCACATCGCCGATGGCAAAGACTCCCTTGATATTTGTCCGCATATCCGGGCCGGTCTTGATCGAGCCGTTTTTGTTCTTTTCGACTCCGATCTCATCCAGGCCGATCTCCTCGGTATTGAACGACCGGCCGACCGACACCAGCGCCTGGTTGGCATCAATTACTTTCCCGTCGGAAAGCTTCGCCTGGATTCCTTCCGGCCCACCGGAGATCGATTCGACTTTGGTCTTGGTATGGAGTTGGACTTTGAGCTTCTTGAGTTCCCGCTCGATCAAAGTCGAAGTTCCGACATCCTCCATCGGCAGAGCATGATCCATCATTTCCACCATATGGACCTCGACATCCAAAAGCGCGAGCATACAGGCCCACTCGCAGCCAATGACGCCGGCCCCGATAATCAGAATCGACTTGGGAAGGTGTTCCAACTCAAGCAAATGGTCCGAGGTCAGGATCCGCTTTCCATCGATAGGAAACGCCGGGATATTGATGGCTCTGGAACCGGTCGCGAGAATAACATTATTGGCCTTGAGCTTGGTTTCTGCGCCGTGCTCATCGATAACCGAAAGCTGGTTGGGCGCCGTGAGCTTGCCGAAGCCGTTGTAATGCGTCACGCCATGAGATTTGAAAAGCTGTCCAATACCACCGACCAGCGTGCTGACAATCTTGTCCTTACGCGCCCGCATGGCGAGCCAGTCGTAGACGGGTGGCGCGCTGAGGTGGATGCCGAAGGCCTCGGACTCCTTCATGTTCTTGTATTGGGAAGCTGAGGCAATCAGGGCCTTGGACGGTATGCACCCGCGGTTGAGGCAAACGCCCCCGAGCTCGCGGTACTCCACCACGGCGACTTTGACCCCCTGCATGGCGGCCCGAATACCGGCCGTGTACCCGCCCGGTCCGCCGCCGACGATCACTATATCATACTGTTCGATGTTACAACTCCTTGTCTGCCCGCAGGCTGATGCGCCAATTTATCAGATTTGTAACAGGGCGCAAGCCTAAGGTCTCAAAAAAGAAACCGGCCCAGAGCGGGCCGGTTCCAAAGAAATTCTTCCGGGAGAAGTCTATTTGCTGGCAGTAAATGTGATGACCACCTTGCCGGAATCGACCAGGAGTGAGTCTCCGACCGAAGCTTCCCCATAGTACTCAAACTGACCTTTCTTGGCGAGCGCCTTGAGCCGGTCCAGCCCGGTCAAAAAAGTCAGCGACTGGGCATAGGTAATATGGGTAGTGCCCGGTTGAACGGTCAGATTATTGATGATTTTCGTGGCCGTGGCCCCGGGAGCGTCCCCCGCGCCTAGATCGTCGATCAGGACGTTGAAGGTGATGGCCGAACTGGCCCGATTGGTGATATAGAATTCGAGTCCGACGGCGTCCACAAAGTCGATCTCGGCTTTGTGGTCCTTCCAGTCGGAAGTCCCGGTAACGTCGACCGTGTAGTGGTAGTGCTGATCGTAGGTCGTAAAGCTGAACTTGGCAACCACAATGAAAGTCCCGGAAATCAGGAGACATCCGGAGATGATCAAGCAGGCCAATCCAAGTCCGAACGATCCAAGGCGATTTTTCATATTCTTCATGCTCATCATCTCCTAGAAACTGTAGCCGAGTCCGGCGGTTAATGCTGCGGCCTTCTTTGAACCACCATCAGTCTGTGGCATGACGATGGCCTCGCCTCGAAAATCAATATCGATTTTTGAGGCAACTCCGATCCCGAACCCAAAGCCAACCGAATAGCCGACGTTGGACTGGTCAAATCCCGTGGCGTCGTTTTTAACCTTGTACGAGCCGATTCCAACCAAGCCAAAGGGCTTGATTCCGACCGTTCCCGGCGCGAACCCTAAGGTAGCGTCGAGCCCGACCGAAGTCACTTTGGAACCGTCAATCCCCAGGTCCACGCCCTGCACCGGGTCAGGCTTTCCCCATTTGACAAACGTTACGTTGGGCTCAAGGACAAAGAACGACAGCAGCGCGACTCGCCCGCGGACACCGAACTCGCTCCCGGACTTCTGATCCGCCTGAAGGATCGGAATGTTAAGACCGCCGAACGCTCCGACGCCGAATCGCGGCGCGGGCCCCTGGGCCGAGACCGACGAGACTATCACGGCGAGGCTTGCGATCACCAAAACGGCTTTCCTCATGAAGACCTCCTTATTTATGATGCTTAATGTTCAGAAATTTCGCACCGATGAATTACGGACCAATTTAGTCTATGAGACGCCCGGAGGCAACAGAAATGTGGCCGCCGCCCCAATGTGGAAAACCGGCAAAAAAATCTGCCCCGACCGCAAAAAACTCTTGACATGCCTGCAACATAAATTATACTCACCACGTTTACTAAACCGAAAGTACCGCTTTATTAAACCCGTGACCGGGAGATGTGACTGAGGAATTGGAGCTGAAGGTAGGCAAAAAGATCAAGGCGCTTCGCCTGGCCTCGGACTTGACCCAGGAGGAGCTGGCCGACCGTGCTCGCTTGACCAAGGGGTTCATATCTCAACTTGAGAACGATCAAACCTCCATCTCCGTTGATTCCCTCGCCGATCTGCTCGAAGCTCTCGGGATCACCCTGTCCGAATTTTTCTCCGATGCCGGCAACGAGAAAGTAGTCTTCGCCCCGGCCGAACGGGTGGCGGTCGACGGCTGGGGGGTGAGCACTTTTGAGCTCCTGGTGCGGGGATCCACCAACAACATGATGGATCCGATCTACCTGGAACTGAAGCCGGGAGAGCGGATGGACCAGCGCGGGCCGCACGCCGGCGAGCAGTTCGGGTACATCCTGTCCGGCACCGCCACCCTTCGCATTGAACGGAAAACCTATAAGGTCCCGAGTCGGCATGCCTTCTATTTCGAGTCCGACCGGGCCCACCAGATCATAAATAACGGCACTTCGGTGGTCAAACTGCTCTGGGTGATCACCCCGCCGCAAATGTAACTAGAACCCCAGACCCGTAAGGAGGGATCGTGAAATGAAGATTCTCGGACGCCACTTGGTTGTGGAGTACTCCGAGTGCGACAAGCTGAAGCTCAATGACGCCCGCTATCTTGAGGACGCCATGAACGAAGCCGTGCGCAAATCGGGCGCGACGATCGTCCGGTCGGTCTTCCACCGGTACAACCCGCAAGGAGTATCCGGAGTGGTTGTGATCGCCGAATCACACATTTCCATTCACACCTGGCCGGAATACGGCTATGCGGCGGTGGATTTCTTCACTTGCGGCGAGAGCGTCGATCCGTACAAGGCGCACGCCTACATGAAGGAAATGCTGGCCGCCCGCCAAGCCCAGGTCCAGGAACTGAAACGCGGCATTCCGTCGGGCAGCGACGAAGTGATCCGCCACAAGACCCTGGCTGAGAACCTCAACCTTGCCGTCGGGGCAGAGTAAAGGGAGGACGTCATGACCCATTCAATGCATTTTGCTGCTGTGGAAAACACCAGCCTCTTTCGGGGTGTCGATACCGGCCTCATCAGGGAATTGTTTGAGAGCCGGACGCTGGAAACCCCGATCATGCTGATGTCTCGCTCCGAGATCGCTCGGAATTTTGATTCGCTCAAAGCGGCCCTGCCGCGGGTGAACATCCATTATGCCGTCAAATCCAACAACGAGCAGGTCATTATCGACGAAGTGTTTTCGCGTGGCGGAAACTTCGATGTCTGCTCTGCGAAGGAGATCGATGCCGTGCTGAGAACCGGCGTCCACCCGTCTTCGCTGGTCCATTCCCACCCCATCAAGAGCGTCTACGAATTCGAGTACGCGGTCTCCAAAGGGGTCGAGCTGTTCGTCATCGACAACATCGATGAAGTCGCCAAACTGAACCGGTTTACCGACCGGAAGCTCAAACTTCTTATCCGGTACCGGATCAATACCAATACTACGGCGGTCGTGAATCTTCAGTACAAGTATGGCTGCACGGTCGACGAGGTTCTGCCGCTGGCCCGGGCCATCCAGGCGACCGGCCATGAATTCTACGGGCTCTGCTTCCACATCGGCTCGCAGTGCATCTACGCCGAGAATTACGTCAAGGCGATCGAGGCCGCCCGGAAACTGATCCACACCTTGGATCTAGAAGGGTTCAATATGCGCCTGCTCGATATCGGCGGAGGCTTTCCGGTCGAATACGTTCAGCCGATCCCCGTTATCGAGGAGTTCTGTAAACCGATCGCCAAAGCACTAGACAAGAAGATTCGCCCCGGGATCAAAATAGTCTGTGAGCCGGGACGGTTCATTTCCGCCAGCCCGGTCACGCTTGTCTGTTCGATCATCGGCAAGTCCCGCCGGAACGGCAAAATGTGGTACTATCTGGACGACGGCCTCTACTCCACTTTCTCGGGGATCGTCTACGACCACTGCCAGTACCCGGTGGTGACTAATAAGCACGGCAACGAGCAGCTGTCGGTGCTCGCCGGGCCGACCTGTGACTCTTTTGATGTCATGTATGACGGCCTGATGGTCCCGGAACATGAAATTGGCGAGATGTTTGTCTTTCCCATGACCGGGGCATATTGCGCCGTCTCCGGGTCTGACTTCAACTCGCTTTATCGCCCGCAATACAGGATGATTGACTGACCCAGGATATGACCAAAGCTGACACGACCGTATCGACTGCGGCTCCGGGACACCACGTCTCGGAGCCTTCCATGACCGACCTCTGGAACGTCTGGTACACCGAGTTGCACGAAGGCCACTCCGGACTGACTATCAAAATTGACCGGATAGTGGAATCAATTCAGTCGGATTTCCAGCGGATCGATATTCTGGAAACCCGCAATTTCGGCCGGGCTCTGGTGCTGTACGGCTCGCTCATGGCGGCGGATAATGATAACAACGGATACAATGAGATGATTACCCATGTCCCGTTGTTTAGTCATCCCAAACCTAAGCGCGTGCTCATAATCGGCGGCGGAGACTGTGGCGCTCTCACCGAAGTACTCAAACACCCCGAGGTTGAAGAGTGCGTCATGTGCGAGATCGACAAAATGGTCGTCGAGGTGTCCAAAAAGTACTTCCCGTATCTGACCACGGGGGCTTCCGATCGCCGCGCCAAGCTGGTGTTCGAGGATGGCCTCAAATACATCAATAACGGAAAAGACAAATTCGACGTCATCATCCTGGACCTCTCCGACCCGGTCGGGCCGGCCGAGGGACTGTTCCAGCGACCCTTCTACGAGCAGGTGGCCTCCCGGCTCAACGATGACGGCATCATGGTGGCCCAGTCGGAATCCCCGTTCAATCATCAGAAATCGGTTAAGGGGATATTTGCCAATCTAAAGGGCGTCTTTCCGATTATCAAAATGTACACGGTTTATATGCCGATTTATCCCTCCGCCTATTGGTCCTTCGCCTTCTGCAGCAAAAAGTATGACCCCGTGGCGGGGTTTGACTCCAAGCGAGTTGACTCTCTCAAACTGAAGACCCGGTATTACAACGCCGACATTCATACCGCCGCTTTTGCCCTCCCGCAGTTTGTTAAGGAGCTCTTTAAGTAACGGTCTGGCGCGCGATTTCAGACCTCCAATCTTCGGTTGACGAAGTACGTACCAGTGCCGTTATTGGGCACCGTCTCGACTTATGAAACCGGTTCTCATCATACAGAATTGCGACGCCGAATCGGTCGGCTCGTTTCCGGCCTATCTGCAGGAACATCAGATTCCGAGTATCGTCGTCCACTCGTATCTCCGTCAGCCGTTTCCGGCCCTGGACAAGGTCCAGGCCGTGATCAACCTGGGTTGCCCGCTCTCTGTGATAACTTACTACGAGCATCCCTTTTTAAGAGATTTGTACGCCTTTGTAGCTGAGATCGTGCGGACCGACACCCCTTATTTGGGCGTCTGTTTCAGTGCCCAGCTCTTGGCCAAGGTGCTGGGGGCCCGCGTTGAACTGAACCCGGTCAAAGAGATCGGGGTATACGAAGTGAAGCTTTCGGAAACCGGTCAATCCGAACCGTTGTTTGAGGGATTTGGAAGCAGGTTTAACGTGATCCAATGGCACAGCGATACATTTCGTATTCCTTTTGGCGCCCAGGCGCTGGTCGAAGGGGTCGACTGCAAGAACCAGGCATTCCGGGTGGGCCGGACGGTCGGCGTTCAGTTTCACCTGGAAGCAGACGCGGCCGATGTCGCCAAATGGTGCGACGCGTATCCGGAGGAGCTACAGATGGTCGGCAAGACGAGGGAGCAGGTTCTTGAGGCGGTTCGAACCAATGAAACGGCGATTCGCGGCTTGAACACCCGGTTGCTCGACAATTTCTTCCGCATGACTCAAGCTTGAAAGAAAACGTTGTCAATTCGATACCCCATTCAGCGGGGAAAAGTCACACTTAACTCTTTGAGGATTTCATGAACATCTATGTAGGCAATCTGGCCCATGAGGCCACGGAGGAGGAGTTGAAAACGGCGTTCGCGGCATTTGGCACCGTTAAGTCGGCCAAGATCATCATGGATCGCGACACCGGCCAGCCGCGCGGCTTTGCCTTTGTCGAGATGCCGGATGATGGTGAAGGTCAGGCGGCGATCGACGGCATGAACGGCAAGCAGTTCAAGGGACGTGCCCTCCGGGTCAATCTGGGGCACAAAAAGGAAGATCAGGCCGGCGGCGGACGTCCCCCGTTCCGAGGCGGCCGTGACCGCGGACCGCGGAACGACTACTAAGATCGATTCTTCGGCGTGACCGGGCGGATGGCATCTCCCCGGGATCATCGCCCGATAACAAAAAAACCCGGTCTCTCGAAGAGGCCGGGTTTCTTTTGGGCAACAAATCCTCTAGAACATATCGTAGAGAACGGAAACGTGGAAATTCAAATCATTGGGAGCAGTGTCGTTGTTGTTGTTGCCGGTAATGAAGTCAAAGCCGTGGAGCACGATCTGCGGATCCATATAAGTGTCAATATGGAGGCGGTTGAAGTTCAACCCCGCCCCGAGATAGGTGTTGTTCTCGGCGTACTTCTCAGAGACTTTATTGAAGCCGTTCCCTGGTTCAATATTCTTGTAGTTGACCCAGTTGGAGCGGGCACCCAGGCGAAGGGTCATCCAACTAAAGACCTCTCCTTCGACTCCAATTTTCCAGTACGGGAAATAGAATTCGCTGGTTTCCAAGGTTGTGTCGGGGCGCTTGAGGTCATTCTTGACCTTGTCGTACTCGATTCCGAAATCCAAAACACCGAGCACGCCATTCACCGGCCGGTAATTCATACCGGAACCCAGTTCAAAGAACGTCCGCTTGGTCTTCTGGTCGCTGCCATCGAAGAAACCCAGACCGGTGGAGTCATATTTCACACCGTGAGTTCCGAAACCTACTGCAGCGTGCGGCACAAGAGTTATCATCTCGTTGTACTTCCAGAAATAGCGGCCGTACACGTTGAAGTCCATGTAACCATCGGCGCTAAGGAACTCATGTCCGGCAGAGTCGACGTTCTTGAACGATCCGGTCGCCAGATTCAAGGCTACATCCCATTTTCCGTCTTCGGGAGTTAGTCCAACGGTAAAGCCATAATTTCCATAGCTGGCAGCGCCCGAATTGCTCGGAACTTCTGATTTGCTGCTGGCGTGGACGAAATTGAATTCAAATCCGAACAAATAAGTCCCGAATTTGCGCGAATAAAGCAAGTCCATCCTACGGTCGGTCGAGACGCCATTCTGCGGTGTCGGGGACGGGCTGGAAAGAACATCCGGAGTAAAATTGAAGTAACTGAATCCCGGAACAGACGTACCGTAGGGACTGTCCTGATTGAACAGGAACGGACCCTGGTCGCTGCCCGTTGAGAAATAAGTGCCGAGCACCCACGGCTTCTTTTCGCCGAATTTCCAGTTGACGCCAAAGTTGTAAAAGTTGTTGTCCAGCGAGTTCCCGTATGCTTCCCGGGCAAATTCGCCGGTGGCGATGTTCGGATACTGGAACAGGCGGCTCGGATACATCCAAATGTTGTTGTCGTCCAAAAGGACGTTGTTGTTCTCGCCCAGCGTGAGGGTGCGGGTCGAAGTCGCGAACGCGCTTAGACTCATGACCATCAGCATCACGAGAGTGAGAATTAGCGCTTTCTTCATGTTACAATTCCTCTTCATTGATATATGGTAATTAAGGGTTTTTTCCAATTCGTGCCGGCTTGGCCCGCGGGCCGCCGACCTAACAATCTCCTAACGTTCTATCGTCTCCGGCTATCACACCATAGGCAACCCTCCATCCAGTGGTCCACGTTCGTGACCGCTGCGGTTTTCTCGATGTCCCTAACATTCACTTCCATCTATGTTCACATGCAACAGCTTACGCGCACCAAACCGGTTCACTGTCTGTCGCATTGAGCGGCCATTTTAACATCAGCAGAAATTCAACACAACAAAAATTCACATATTCGGAGAAAAAGTGGCTCTCTGTTGTCGAAAGTGGAAAAGATTTCCTGGAGAGTGTCGTAATGTGGATATCTTATTGAAAATCAGGCAGATTGGTCCGCTTTCAAGCGCTGCCAAATCTCTTCCAGCTCATCAAGACTGAAATTGTCGAAATTTTTTCCGCTCGCCCGCACCCGTTCCTCGAGTTGGTCGAACCGGGATCGGAACTTCGCCAGCGACTGTCGCAAAGCCACCTCCGGATCGATCTCCAGTTTCCGTGCCAGCGACGCTGTGGCGAAAAGCAAATCCCCGATTTCGTCGGACAGCCTTTCTTTCGAGGTCTCCGCCGCGCTCAGCTCCGTTTTCACTTCCTGCAGCTCTTCATCGATTTTGGCGACAACATCGGCAGCTTTGTGCCAGTCAAATCCTACTCCCCCTGCCTTCTCCCCGATTCGGAAAGCCATGGTCAACGCCGGCATTGACCTGGGAAGTCCGGATAGCACCGATTCCTTTTCGCCCGACGTGGTTTTGATCTTCTCCCACTGGTCCCGCACTTGCTGAGGATTCAGCTCTTTCTTTTCACCAAAGACGTGGGGGTGCCGATTAACCAGCTTAGTCACTACGCCGGTAATTGTGTCATCAATGGTGAACTGACCGGCTTCGCTGGCCAGCTGAGTGTGGAAGATGACCTGGGTCAGAAGATCCCCAAGCTCTTCGCTGAGATCAGCCGGACTGCCGGCCTCAATGGCCTCAATTACCTCGTATGATTCTTCGATTAGATACGGGACCAGGCTCTGGTGGGTCTGTTTCCGGTCCCAGGCGCACCCTTCCGGAGACCGCAGAATCTGGAACAGGAGTACCAGTCGCTGAAAGGGAGTGAGTTTTGGATCTTCAATTCGGGCTTGTAAATCAGACATAATGGCCGACCCCATTTGGTGTTGCGAGTTTGAGCACAGAGCCTCTCCGGTCCCTGCTAACCCCTTGACATTCAGGGCAGGTAAGGGTATCATGGCGGGCTAAAACGGCGACCCGCGCCGGCTCACGAAAGCGGGCCAATATAGTGTGAAGCAACGATATGAGCAATAACGCCGAGACCCCGGAAAAGAAATCCTTCGCGTACAGCCCGGCCGAAGTTGAGGACCGCCTGTATGCCGAATGGATCAAGGCAGCCTATTTCCACGGCGACCCCAAGTCCGCCAAGGAAGCGTACAGCATTGTCATTCCTCCCCCGAATGTCACCGACGTGCTGCATATTGGCCATGCCCTCAATAATACGATCCAGGACATCCTGATACGCCGGCATCGCATGGCCGGGTTTGAGGCCGAATGGCTCCCCGGCTGCGACCATGCCGGGATTGCTACTCAAGTTATCGTTGAGAAGCAGTTGACCAAAGAAGGGACGACTCGGCGCGAAGTCGGCCGGGAAAAATTTGTCGAGCGGACCCGGGCATGGGCCTACCGTAACAAAGATATTATCCTGTCCCAGCTTCGAAAAATCGGCTGCAGTTGCGACTGGGACCGGACCCGGTTTACTCTCGATGAAGGACTCTCGCTTGCGGTCTCCACAGTCTTCAAGCACCTGTACGACAAAGGCTGGATCTACCGGGGACATAGAATCGTCAACTGGTGCCCCTCCTGCAAAACTTCCCTGTCCGATGACGAAGTCGAACACAAGGATTTCGAGGGTAACCTGTGGTATATCAAATACAAGGTCAAAGGATCGGATGACTACCTGACGGTGGCCACGACCCGTCCTGAGACCATGCTTGGTGACACCGCTTTGGCGGTCTCCCCGAAAGACCCTCGATACAAGAAATATGTCGGGAAAACCGCCATTCTCCCAATTCTTGAGCGCGAACTGAAAATCGTGGCCGACGCATATGTCGACCCGGAATTTGGAACCGGCGTGGTGAAGGTGACTCCCGCCCACGACCCAAACGACTTTGAAATCGGCCGACGGCACGATCTGGCGGAAATCAACATCCTTAATCAGGACGGAACTCTTAACGAGAACGCGGACAAGTTCAAGGGGTTGGATCGGTTTGTCGCCCGCAAACAGCTGGTCGAAGAACTGACCAAGAAGCTCCATATCGACAAGATCGAGAAGTACAATGTCTCGGCCGGAACTTGCTACCGCTGCCACACTGTCATTGAGCCGTATTTGTCGGACCAGTGGTTCGTCAAAATGGATGAGTTGGCGCAGCCGGCCATCGAAGCGGTCAAATCCGGCAAACTCCGTTTCCACCCGGATTACTGGAATAAGACCTATCTCCATTGGCTGGAAAATATCCGGGATTGGTGCATCTCCCGGCAATTGTGGTGGGGACATCGCATCCCGGTCTGGTATGCCACCGATGGCACTATGTTCGTGTCAGTCGGACGCCCTACGGCCGATCAATGCAAACCGTACGATCCGGCGACCCTGGTCCAGGATCAGGATGTTCTGGATACCTGGTTCTCGTCCTGGCTTTGGCCGTTTTCGACTTTCGGTTGGCCCGAAAAGACGCCCGAACTCGAGAAATTCTATCCGACCAGAGTACTGGTAACGGCTTCTGAAATCATTTTCCTCTGGGTCGCCCGAATGGTTATGGCCGGCTATGAGTTCCAGGGAGAGTGTCCGTTCTCCGATGTCTACATCCATGGCACGGTGCGCGACGCCAACGGAATCAAAATGTCCAAGTCCCTTGGCAACGGGATCGACCCACTTGAGATTATCGAAAAGTACGGCGCCGACTCGCTGCGCGTCTCACTTGTCCTCGCTACTCCTGATGGCCAGGACCCATGGCTTGGGCGGAACGCCTTCGAGGTCGGGCGGAATTTCATAAACAAGCTCTATCAGGTCTCACGGTTCGTTATGATGCGCCTGGACGGACGACCTCCGGCGATTAAAGTTGAGAATCGGAACGACCTGGTTATTTTCGACCGCTGGATTCTCTCCCGCCTTGAGAACACGGTCGAAGCCGTGGACAAGGCGTTTTTGGAATTTCGTCTCTCGGCCGCCGCCAAGACGCTGTACAATTTTGTCTGGGAAGATTACTGCTCCTGGTATATCGAATTGATTAAACCGGACGCTCCGGGAGTGCCGATCCGGCAGACCTCGCTCGACGTGGCCGCCTACGTGCTTGACCAGATTCTGAAACTGCTTCACCCGTTCATTCCGTTCGTCACGGAGGAGATTTACCGCCAGCTTGACGGCAATGACAGCGCCACCCACAGGACCCTCACCTTTGGCCCCTGGCCGATCCTCGATCAGTCCTTCAAGGACGAGAAGCTGGAAGAGAGCCTGAAGCTGATCCAAGAGGTGGTGACGGCGGTGCGAAGCGTCAGGGCGGAACTGAATGTTCCTCCGGGGAAGAAGTCGGATCTTTATGTGAAAGTGAACGAAGCCTCGCAAGCCACGCTGCTGGAGACCCATATCGAGTATTTTCGATCGCTGGCGCGGGTGGAGAAACTCTTTTGCGGGACTGACACCAAGAAGCCCCCTCTCTCGGCCTCGGCGGTCATTCCCGGCGCGGAGATTTTCATACCGCTGTCAGGACTGATCGATCTGGACAAAGAGAAGTCGCGGCTCCAGAAAAACCTGGATGAACTGAAAGTTCAATTGGACAAGGTGTCCAAGAAGTTGGCCAATGCCGATTTTCTGTCCAGTGCGCCCAAAGACATTATCGATCGTGAGCGAGCCAAAAAGGAAGATTATCAGGAGCGGATCAGCAAGCTCAATAAGAATCTCGAGCAGATTCTGGGCTGGTGAGATTCGTTACGCCCACAGCCACTTTGCCCGGCCGAGGATTCCCCTTCGTAGCATGTCAGGGATACCGTGAGCATCCAAACCGACCTTCGCACCTACCACGATATTCGCAAACTGGTGACACCGTCCGCGTTCACCGGATCCATGGCGTATATTTCCTGGCATAACCGGTTGGCCATGACAGCGATGCTCGAAACCTGGCAGGCGCTGGTAGTGGCGTTGGTCTTTGAGAAGAAGGCCATTGACGGGCTTCTCTTCAGTGCCGTCAAAGCCTTCCTCGATGAAAACCTGAAAGTTGAACCCCAGACTCTCGAAGACTGCCGAATGCTGGCGGCTCAGCTCATGACCCGGTTATTTCCCGAAAAGTGACTTTAGCCGGCTTGATTCTGGTTCAAGAGCAGGCAAAAAAGAAGACCACCAAGAGGGGTGCGGTGGTCTTCATGGGAACGGAAAGTATAAGAAACGGGGGTTCAGTTTTGTCGTCCGGCGGCCAGTTCCTCAAGGAAATTTGTTAGAGTCTTGGTCCCGCCGGCATCCGGATATGACGCCATCTCAACCGAGATCATTTCATCGGCTATCTGTCCTTCATGTTCTTTGAGCCAGGTCCGGATAAGACTGGTAATGCGGCGAGCCGCGATCCCTGCATTTTGGCGCGAGGTCTCTGGAAACAGCAAGGCCACCCGATTATTTTCCAGGAGGCTGGCGGAATCGCTGGCCCGGGTGCTTTGGGCAATCAACCCGGCCAGGCGCGCCACAATCTGGCCCGCCTTTTCTCCAAACGACTGGTGCAGAAAAGTCAGATCCAGAACCGCCAACGAAACAAAAATGCGGTACCTTTCGGCCCGCTTGAGTTCCACTACCGCTAAGTCAAAGAACGCGTCCTGCGGCAGGTTTTGTATCACACGACTGGCCATCAATGCTGTCTTTCCTACTCGAATGTTCCTACCTGTGCAACAACTACACAGCAAGAACCGTTCCAAGCGTAAGTCCTTGTCAATTAGTTCGATAGCAATTCGGGTGGTATGCCCCCGAAGCAATCAATCCCCTTCAATGACAGGAATTTACGAATTTATCAACATCGCGGACCAACGCAATTAGATTGGGGAAAACTCTTCCGGCAAGGTACTGCTCTGCACAGAATATGCACAGGGAGTAAGCGCAGATCTCACCACGCAAACCGAAGGGGCTACTTGGTGGAATTCAGATTGTAGTCTTTGATTTTGTACAAAAGGGACCGATAGCTGATTTGTAACAGCTCCGCAGCCTTGCGGCGATTCCAATTGGTCTTATGAAGGACTTCAGCAATCAGACGTTTTTCTTCGCTGGCGATCGTCTTTCCCACCCTGTTTTTGAGCGCATATCCGGCGCCGGGCTGACTCCCGTCGCCGTCGGCTTCTTCGGGGGATGCTTCCTGACTATAGCCGACCGAGCCTCTCTCTGAAGAGACCAATCCGGTACCCGGGCTCGCGACCTGGGTCCCGGCTGAAGAAATCAGTTCGGTGATGATCGTTTCGTCACCCCGCACGACCACTTGCTTGATCATATTTTCAAGTTGGCGGACATTTCCCGGCCAGGTAAAGCTCACCAGTTGGCTCAGAACGCTAGTGGACAACTGGAGGTGGTCCCGTTTATAGAGCTTGCTGTACTTGTCCAGGAAGTGGTCCACGAGAAGCGGAACATCCTCCCGGCGCTGTCGCAAAGGCGGAATGAACAGGGTGATCTCGTTGAGTCTGTAAAACAGGTCATCCCGGAAACCGTGATCGGCAATCGCCCGCTCGAGATTTCGATTGGTGGCGCAAATAATCCGCACGTCGACATGAATATTCTGGATGCCCCCCACTCGCACGAACTCCTGCTGTTCGAGGACCTGAAGCAGTTTGGACTGAAGCTCCATGGGCATATCGCCGATTTCGTCGAGGAACATCGTCCCCTTGTTGGCCAGTTCAAACCGGCCCTGTTTGGTCTTGTGAGCCCCGGTAAAGGCCCCTTTCTCGTAACCAAAGAGCTCGGCCTCGAGCAAATCTCGCGGAATGGCGGCGCAGTTGACTTTGACAAAGGGATGGTCCCGCCGGCCGGACAATTGGTGCAGCGAGCGCGCGGCAATCTCTTTGCCGGTCCCGGATTCTCCGCGAATCAGTACGGTCAGTTCCGAATCGGCAACCTGCTCGATTAAGGATTTGAGCCGCACCATGCCATCGGAGTCTCCGATGAAACTGCTGTAATTGTTCTTGGTCTGGATTTCTTTTTTGAGCTCGGTGACTTCCCGCTTGAGCCGCATCCGCTCCAGGACGCTATTGATTCGGTTCTCGACTTCCTTGACCTCAAAAGGCTTGTCGATAAATTCCGCTGCTCCCAATTTGACCGATTCAACGACGTATTTGGTGTCGCCGTGTCCGGAAATCATGATAACTTCCGGGCGGCTTTCGGCTTTGTTAAGCTTCTCAAGCACTTCCAGGCCCGACATTCCCGGCATCTTGATATCAAGAAGAATCAGCTCCGGCCGCTCCGTGAGCACCATCTGGATACCCTCGATACCGTCGCGGGCCGAGACGAATTCGAAGTTCGAGGATAATCCTTCGGTGAGGATCCAGGAGACTTTGGGATCGTCGTCGATGACTAGAATTTTTACTTTGGTCTTAGGCATTTCAATTGGGTGCGTATTTTATGTAAAGTATCGGCAGGTATGACGGCAAATCAAGCCTTAAATTCCGCCCAATTTGCTACTTTTTCGCAAGAACCTGCACTATTGCAGGGAAGAAGTCGGTAGATAGACCGTGAAAGTGGTCCCGGTCCCCTCTTTGGAGTCGACTTTGAGCGTCCCCAGGTGGGTCGCGATGATTCGCTCTACGACCTGCAGGCCAAGTCCCGTACCATGCTCTTTGGTAGTATAATATCGGTCAAAGATGCGTGAGAGGTTCTCTTTCCTGATGCCGGCGCCGGTGTCGGTCACCCGGATGGCCAGGTATTCCGAATCACGGTGGTACGGCTTCTCCAAAAGACCATGAACCATGAGCTTCCCGCCGTCGGGCATGGCGTCGATAGCGTTGATGAACAGATTGAGAAACATCTCCAGAATCTGATTCTTGTTCACGATCACATCCCAGGGAGCGCTGTCGAATTTGGTCTCAAAGTCAATTTTGCGCCGACGCATGTCCGGCCCAACCAGTTCGCCGGCACGGTGAACGATTTGTCGCAGGTCGATTTGGGTCGTCTCATACTTGTTCGGATTGGAAAAATCCACAAGTTCACGTACCAGGTCATTCATGCGGGAGATCTCTTCCTCGGTGGTTTTCATTACCTCAGAGCTGTCGAGCAGATCGGGGAAGTGCTGGCGGAGATATCTGCAGCCCGCCGCTGATCGAGGTGAGCGGCTTGCGCAGATCATGGGAAATCTCTGAGATCATGTTTCCCATCGTGAGCAGCCGGGTGCCGTTGAGCAGCGCTTTTTCCCGTTCGAACAGCACGGAAGCCTGAGAGATTACCAGCCGAGCCAGTGAAATGTCATCGGCGCTGTAGTTTCGGTCTGATTTGGCGCCGAGGCAGAAGACATACTCAACTTCCTGGCTTCGCAGCACCGGTACGGCCATAAATGCCCGCATGTCGGCCGAAATGTAACCAAGACCGGCCAAACGGGGCTGCAGCAGATCGGACAACGGCTTTGTGTTCTCCGGACTAAGCAGGTTCTTGTCAATGTCCGAAACCAGGATGGTGTCGCGGTTAACCTCGGCGAGATTGATCCGGCCACTGTCCGTAAGCGGGATAGCGGTCTTTCCCACTGCTCCGTCTGGGACAAGCGAACCCGAGTTCGAATCCCAGGTAAACCAGATCGAGACGTCGATCGGAAACACTCGGCGGAGCTTCTTTACCATGAGCGCATAAAAGGCGTTCATGCCCTGAACACTGGAGAGCTCTTTGGACAGTTCGTGGAGAATCTCAAATTCCACGAGTCGCCGACGGCTCTTTTCGAACTGATAGGCGTCATCGACCGCCACTGCGGCCTGGGAGGCAAAAGTCGTCAGAAGGCGGAGATCATCGGACGTAAAAGATTTCCCGTCCTGTTTCTTGGCCATGTTAATTACGCCCAGGACAGTATTTTTGATCCGAAGCGGGCTGCAGAGGAGTGAGGCGGCGCCGTAACGCTCCTGATTGATTCGTTTGAAGCGGCTGTCTTGCTCGACATCCTCGATCATCACCGGTTCACCGGTTTTCGCGACGAATCCGGCGATTGATTCGCCAATGGGAAGCAGCGTGTTGTCGACAATGCCCGGTTCGAGCCCGATGGCAGCCTCAATTTTCAGGTATTCGCGCTGATCATCCAAAAGCATGATCGAGCCGACCTGAGCCTCGGTCACCTCGGCGGCAAGCACGACGATCTGACGCAACAGTTCGTTAAGATTGGCCGTCGAGCCAATCGACTTGCCCGCTTCATATAACGCATTCAGTTCGCCGACTCGGCGCTGCAGGATCATGTTGGAGATTTTCAGTTCTTCGAGCAAGCGGAGCCGGGCCAATTCGCCGCGCCGTTTCTCCAGCGCCCGCTTAACGGCCAACTCCAGATTGGTGAACTCAACCGGCTTCAAAAGATAGTCGTAAGCTCCCCTGGCCATGGCATCGAGCGCGGTATCCAGCGAGGCGTATCCGGTCATTAGAATGACCGGAATCCCTTCATCGATTTCCTTGATGATGTTGAGTACTTCGAGCCCGCTCAGCTCGGGCATTTTGATGTCGGTGATGACCAGATCGACCCGCTCCAGGCGAATCGCGTCGACCGCGTCGCGCGAACGCTGGAAACTTCGCACCTGATAGCCATCGGCCTCCAGCAACACCGTGAGAGAATCGCACATGCGTTTCTCATCATCGATAACGACTATCTTTTCAGACGTGGCGCTCACGCGGAGTTCCTTCTGAGGCTCTTGGAAGCATGACCGTGAAACAGCCTCCCGGCTCATTGTTTCTGAAGGTTATCGACCCATTGTGCGCCTTTATGATGCTGTAACAAACAGAAAGTCCTAGCCCTGTCCCCTGGCCGGGCTCCTTGGTCGAAAAATACGGTTCAAAGATGCGCGGAATGATCTCCGGGGGGATCCCGGGACCGGTGTCACAGAACTGTACGGTGACGTTGTCGTCATCGTGGCGGATGGAAACCGTCAGGTCTCCGCCGTCGGCCATGGCATCGCGGGCATTGATGACCAAATTGAGAAACACTTGTTTGAGACCGTCGGATGAGCCAAGGACATCAGGGGGGTGTTCTTCGAATTTGCGCCACACCTTGATTTTTCCCGAATGCAGCGGCCTTTCCATAAGCGTTAGGACCTCCTCGACCACGCCGCGAATGGCCAGACGGGTCTGGATCACCGGTTTCGGGCGGTGGAAATCGAGCAATTGGCGGACTATTCCGGCGATCCGGTCAATTTCCTGCTCGACGATCTTGGCATATTTCCCGGTCTCCGGAGTCTCGGCGGTGGCCCGCTTGATCAGCAGCAAGTAGTTCTTGATAATGCCCAGCGGATTGTTCACTTCGTGGGCGATGCGCGCCGACATTTCCCCCAGCGCGGCCTGCCGTTCCGACTGGAGCAATTGCTGCTGCGCTTGTCGAAGCTGCTGGGTAGCCTCTTTCTCACTCTCATATAACCGGGCGTTTTCGATTGCGACGGAAATCTGATTCCCCAGAATCGACAGAAACTCGATATCATCCATGAGGAACTGCCGTCCCGAGAGTTTCTCGGCCATGGCGAAAATTCCGATCAGGCGGGTCTGATAAATCAGCGGCACGACGATTCCATCCTGGAAAAATGAGAGGACGTGCTTTTCCTCGTCAGAGGCAATCTCGCGGCTCAGCTCATTCACCGGGGCCGGACGGTTCAGTTTGGCGAGATATTCAACCAGTCGGGAATCGAGGCGGAACCCTTCATCACTAGTTGGGAAATGGCCTGAACCTTTGGCTTTAGCCAGCGAGATGAATTCCCCGGAACCTTCCCGTTTCAGAAAAATCGCTCCTTTCAGAGCCCCCACCTGGCCAAGGCAGGTGAAGATGAAGGTGTCGAGCAGCGTCTGGTATTTGAGAACAGCGTTGAAATTGCGGCTGATTTCGAATACGGTATAGAGGTCAAAGATCTTGCGTTGAAGCCGGCGGTTGCTTTCGGTAAGCTGAACAACCTTTTCTTCGAGTTCCGCGCGCAGTTTGGCGATATCCGGACCGGGCGCCGAACTGGTGACCCGGGTCTTTCGCGTCGGTCGTTTGACGGCAACGGCCTTCTTGGATTTCTTAGGCGCCGGCATCCGTACCATGCTTCTGCAAAAATTCGCCTACCAAATAATGTGATCCCGCTACAACGATTATATCGTCAGGAGTGGTCTTGCGCAAGAGCCGTCCCCAGACGGCCGCGAGCGAGCCGCCGCGGTGTACCGGCACCGAGGCAAAATCGACCGTCGCCATCAACTCTCGCGGCGGCATGGAGCGTTTCGTCTTCAGCGGGACAAGACTGTACTCTTGAGTGATAGACTCGAACGCTTCGAACATCGCCTGGTGATCCTTGCGTTTCACGACGCCGAACACAACATACGCCTTCCTCTCCGGAAAGACTTTGCGAAACGTGTCGGCAAAGGCTGTCGCGCCCGCGGCATTGTGACAGACGTCCAGAACCAGAGTTCCGTGCCGTGGCCGCCGGAGGATTTGAAATCTCCCGTCCCATTTCGTCTTTTCAATTCCACGAATCACCGCCGCTTTGGAAATTTTCAGGCCTTCACTCTTGAGAACTGAGACCGCCTGCAGCGCCACCGAGGCGTTACGGAGTTGGTGAAGCCCCAGTAGCGCCGGCTTAAGTCGGCGCAGAGCCAGATTAGACGAGCGAAAGTCGATTCTGAAGCGCTCGCGATCGAACTTGCAGTGTACTTCTTGAGGTGTGATTAAAGCAGCTTTTTGCCGCCGACAGACTGCCTCCATCACTCGCACCGCAGCCGGCGGGAGCGGCCCGATCAGGTGTGGTACTCCGGACTTGATAATACCGGCTTTTTCTCGGGCAATTTTGGGGATGGTCCGGCCGAGAATCTCAACGTGATCGAAGCTGATATCAGTGCATACGGTCAGCAACGGGTGCAGGACATTGGTGGCATCCAACCGCCCTCCGAGGCCGACCTCGATTACGGCAATTTCAACCTGCTGAGTCTGGAAATACTCGAACGCGAGAGCGGTGACTACTTCGAAAAAGGAGAGTTTTTTTTTACCAGAATCGATCGGTTCCGGTCCACATAATCGGCGACGGCGCGTTTGCTGATCTTCTCCCCGTTAACCTTGATTCGCTCACGGAAATCAATCAGGTGCGGTGAGGTGTACAAGCCGGTGCGATACCCCTGCGCGCGCAGCACGGAATCAATCATCGCCGAAGTAGAACCCTTGCCGTTGGTGCCGGCGATATGAATCGTCTTGAACCGAAACTGCGGGTCACCAAGGCTGTGCATAAACTCGGTGATATTCTCCAGCCCAAGTTTCATGCCAAAGAACTCACGAGAAAGCAAAAACCGCTCGGCCTGAGCGTAGGAATGTCGTCTCATTACTGTGCCCCTAAGTAGCGAAGCATCTTGATGGCGGTGTCGCGGAGGTCTTTTCGTTCGACGATCTTGTCGACAAACCCCTTGTCGAGGAAAAATTCTGAGGACTGAAAGCCTTCGGGCAACTCCTGCCCGATGGTCTGCTGGATGACTCGCGGGCCGGCGAATCCGAGCAGCGCTTTGGGCTCGGCAATGATGATATCGCCCAGCGAAGCGTAGGATGCCATGACTCCGGCGGTAGTCGGATTGGTCAGGACCGAAATGTAGGGCTGTCCCTTCTTGGCCAGAATAGCCAGCAGCGCCGAGGTCTTGGCCATTTGCATGAGAGAGAGAATCCCTTCCTGCATGCGTGCCCCGCCCGAACAGGACACAATGATCAAAGGCATCGGTCCATTAATTGCCCGTTCAATCGCTCGCGCAATCTTCTCGCCTACTACCGATCCCATCGAGCCGCCAATAAAGGAAAAATCCATGATGGCGAAAGAAAGCCGGATTCCCCCCATCTCGCCGATACCGCTGATGACGCCTTCCACCGACTCCGCCTTGTTTCGAGAGTCGCGCAGCCGATCGGAGTATCTCTTGGAATCCTTGAACGTCAGCGGATCCCCCGAAAGCAAATTATTGTCGAATTCCTCCAGGCGGCCGCCATCGAGAAGCAAGTTGATATACTTGCGACTGGAAATCCGGAAATGGAAATTGCAATTGGGGCAGACCCACAAAAGCGATTCCATCTTTTTGGTATAGACAATTTCGCCGCAGGACTGGCACTTGGTCCAGAGACCTTCGGGAATGGCCCGCTTTTCCTGCGGGGCAATGCCGGTTTTGTCTTTTCTAAACCATTCCATATATCAATGCGACCGCGTCAGGTCCGGTCCAGATGACGAACCATGACAATGGCATCCTCTACCGGGCGACGATAATAATTTGGCCTTCGATACAATTGCTTGAATCCGTGCTTTTCATAAAACGCCCGTGCTTCGGCATTCGAGAGGCGGACTTCAAGCAGCAGGATATCGCATTCATTCGCGATGACCGTCTGTAAGATACGGTCCAGTAAGGCCTTGGCAACTGATTTTCTCCGCCAGGCCGGATCCACGGCAATATTAGTCAGATGCGATTCGTTGGCCACCATCATATAACAGGCATAACCGACTATGCCGCCATCAAGTTCAGCCACCAGCGTGCCCCAGCCGTCAAGGTCCAGCTGCTCTTCGAAAGCGGCTCTCGCCCAGGGATCGGGAAAAATCTGTTTCTCCATCTCGCAGATACGATCGACATCTTCACTGGTCATTTCCCGGATTTTCGCCGGCATGTCACTTGTCCTTCGGATGGCGCAGGTCCCATTTGATTTCCGCCTGCGATTTCTGAACGTAGAGCGGTTCGAGCGTGCTCAAATCATCACTCTCACCTCGTTCCAGGCGGGCTCGCCCAATTTGAAGCAGATCGGAAGCATCGAATTCCAGCGACGGCTGACCCTCAATTAACCGGGCATCAGGAACATACTGGCGAATATCCAGCCCAAGTCCGATTACCGGGACCACACCCACCATCTCTACCGCGCTCTCAACCGCGATGCTGGTGATTTGATGCGGCGGAGTCTCGGCGTTTCGAATCCGAGCGATCAAGAGTTCATCCTTGCGCACCCGGACCGCCGCATAGAAGTCCGGGATCGCGGCGCCGTATCTGTGTTCGACAAGGTCAAACAACGAAACTCCGACAATCGGAATTCTAAGAGCCGAGGCCATCCCTTTGGCGAACGCCAGGCCGATCCGTAGCCCGGTAAATGAGCCAGGGCCTGTGGAAACGACGATGGCGCCGAGTTCCTTTCGTGCCAGTCCGGCCGAATCGAACAGATTCGCGACTTTGCGGGCAATGATCTGGCCGTGGGACCGCTCCACCGTTTCATTGGATTTGACCAGCCGGTCGTCTCCAAAGCTAAGCGCCAGCATCAGATTGCGGGTCGAAGTCTCAATCCCTAAGAGGTTGCGGAATCGATCGCTCATGCGTCCACCAGAGAAAGGTCAATCTGACGCTCGTCATCCGACACCACTGAGAAGACAATGTGGTAGTATCTCCGGGGCAGAAGTTCCGCCGCCCGTTCTCCCCACTCGATCACGACAATACCGTCCCGCTGGAGGTATTCGTCCCAGCCGATCTCATATAATTCTCTCGGGCGATTCAGCCGGTACAAATCGAAATGGTAAATCGGGGACTCTCCCGGGTACTCGTTGACAAAGCCGAACGAGGGTGACGCCACCGCGCTATCTGAGATTCCTCGTCCTTCGGCCAGACCCCGCACAAAGACCGTCTTTCCGGCTCCCAGTGGGCCGGAGAGGACGATCACGTCCCCGCTGACAAACGAACTGCTGATCCGCCGAGCCATCGCCCGAGTCTCGTCTTCAGAATGCGAAGTTATGCTGAGCGCTGGCATCGACAGTTACCGGGGCTCGAGGACCGCCAGCGGAACGACCAATTCCTCGAGAGAGATGCCGCCATGCTGGAACGAATTTTGGAATTGGCGAACCATTTCATTGTAGTTGTTGGGGTAAACGAAATAGAAGTCCTCTTTCGCCAGGATGTAGGTGGTGGCCAGCGTAAAGTACGGCAGCCGCCATTGCTCCGGTTTTTTGATGAGGATCGATTCCTTGGGCGTGGAATTCAAGTTGTCGCCATATTTGTAGCGGAGGTTGGTCGAGGTAGCCTTCCGCCCATGGGCGACCGTGCCGCGCCGGCAGAGCACCGAGCCATGATCGGAGGTAATGACGACCGTGAACCCCTTTCGCGAAAAGGCCTTGAGAATGGCAAACAAGGGGGAATGAATAAACCAGCTCTTCATCAATGATCTAAACGCCGCCTCGGTGCCGGCAATCTCTTTCAGGATGACGTTGTTGGAACGGCCGTGAGCAAGAATGTCCAAAAAGTTGAACACGAATGTGACCAACTGGCTGTCGAAGAAGTCCGAAGCACGTTTGGCCAGGTCCTCTCCCTCAGTGTTGTTATAGACCTTTACATAGCGGGGCTGCTTGTCGAGACGGACGCCATGGCGGGCGAGATTGTCGACCAAAAAGTGATCTTCAAACCGATTCAGCGAACCCTCGTCCTGTACCTGGTAATTGTCCGGATACGCCTTGTCGATGTCGTCCGGAAACAGGCCCGCGAAGAGGGCGTTGCGCGCAAACGGAGTGGCGCTCGGGAGAATTGATAGATAGTAATGCCGGTGAACGTCGTAAAATTCCGCCAAGAGCGGTTCCACCTGCATCCACTGGTCCAGCCGCATGCAGTCCACGACCACGAACAGTACTTTCTTCTTCTTCTTCAGTTCCGGGATCACGTATTTTGAAGTGATGTCCGGTGAGAGCACCGGCCGCTTGTCCGTCTGGAGCCAACTCAGGTAATCGCTCTCAATGAACTTGGTGAACTGGGTGTTCCATTCCTTGCGGGTCCCCTCATGAGTCTCCTGCAATCCGGGGTCGTTGCTGGTGTCGAGGGCCAGATCCCATTCCGCGAGGATTCGGGCTGCGTCGTACCAGTCATCTGCCGACATCCGGCCGTACATTCGCTGACCAAATCGATTGATCTCCGTGATGTACCGCTTCATCGATGACGAATTGATGATCTTTTTGGAATCCAGGATCCGCTTGATGACCAGAAGAATCTGCGATGGAATGACGGGTTTCACGAGGTAGTCATCGATCTTCTGGCCGATGGCGTCGTCCATCAACGTCTCTTCCTCGGATTTCGTCACCATGACAACCGGAAGGTGCGGGCGGTGATCTTTGATCTCCTCGAGGGTTGTCAGGCCATCCTTGCCGGGCATCATTTCATCAAGCAGCACAAGATCAAAATTTTCGCGCTGGACGGCCGCGATGGCGTCATCTCCGGACATAGCCGGCGTGACCGCAAATCCCTTGTTTTCCAAAAACAGGATGTGCGGCTTGAGCGAGTCTATCTCATCATCAACCCAAAGAATTTTCTTCTTGTCACCGATATTCGCCATTCATCAACCTTTTTTTGCGCGTGAACGAACCGGAAGCACTACTCGAAAGAGCGTCTCACCCGGCTTGGATCGCTCCAGCCAGACCGTGCCGCCGTGATAGTCCTCTATTATACGCTTGACCAGAGTCAGGCCCAGACCCCAGCCCCGTTTCTTGGTGGTGAAACCGGGCCGGAAGATCTTCCGTGCGGCGGCCGCCGATATCCCTTTCCCGTTGTCCATCACTTCAATCAGCACCTGATCTTTGTCCTGAACGTACTGAGTGGATATATCAATTCTCCCCGTCTTGGAATCCACCGCTTGCAGGGCATTCTTGACCAGATTCTCGAACCCCCAGGTCAGCAGCTCTGAACTAATTGGAATTTCCGGTATCTCCTGTGGCGCGAAATTGATCCGAATCCCTTCCCCCTGGAATGGGACGCGGCGCCGGTAGTAATCGACAACTTCGCTGATCAGATCGTTCAATTGAGTCGGCTTGAGATCGGGCGTGGAGCCGATTTGTCCAAATCGATTGGCCACCCGTTCGAGCCGTTTAACATCGACCTTCATGTTCTCCGTGGTGCCGGCGACCGCTCGGGCCGCCTCCGCTTGTCCACCCGAAGCCGTGCATTCGGTCTCCAGTACCTCCAACCATCCCATGAGCGATGAAATCGGTGTCCCGAGCTGATGGGCCGCTTCTTTAGCCATCCCCACCCAGATGTGGCGTTCTTCACTCCGGCGGATGCTCTCAAACCCGATCAGACCCAGCAGCATAAACCCAACCACAATTCCGATCTGCACGAATGGCATCAATTTCAGACGGCGGATCACTTCGGAATCGCCGTACAGCAGATAATTCTCGTGGGTTCCGGCAAAATGAAGCGGAAACTCTCCGTACTCATCCAGCATCGCCCGGGCCGTTTCCCGGAGCTTCTTCATGTTCTGCACGGTCGTATCTCGCTCGGGAATCCCCGGAATATTGCGCCAGTTGATGGGGTTCCGGTCGCCATCGAGCACGATGATCGGAAAAGTGGCCTTCACGATTATTTCATTGAAGATGAACTGGAGCTCGGGTCCCGAGGTATCGGAATTGGCCGCCAGCTGCCAGAGCTTGACATACTTGTCGACCTGGTCGCGGGTGTCTTCCTGAAGCGTTTGGATAACGTTGAGGTTGTACCAGATGAACACGGCTGAGATCGCCACAACCCCGGCCAGCAACAGCAGCTTGACCAGGGTCGATTTGCCGATGTAAAGCCCCGAAGTACCTCCGAACAGCCGGTAAGACAATCGCATTACCTGATCAACTCTGCTCCGCGCATATAGGGGCGCAAAACGTCCGGGATCGTGATAGTGCCGTCGGCGTTCTGATAATTTTCCAGAATTGCCGGAATGAGCCGAGCCAACGCCGTCCCCGAACCATTAAGGGTGTGGGGAAATTTGACCGTCTTATCCGCGTCGCGGAAACGGCAGTTCATTCGGCGGGCCTGAAAGTCCTCGAAATTGGAGCAGGACGAAATCTCCAAATATTTTTCCACGCCGGCCGACCAGAGATCGATGTCGTATGTTTTGGCCGAGGCGAACGACATATCTCCCGATGCCAGTAGCATGACGCGATAAGGGATCCTTAGTCCCTGCAGAACCTTTTCCGCCTGTGCCAATAACGATTCCAGCTCATCATATGAATTTTCCGGGCGAACTATCTTTAACCATCTCAACTTTATCAAACTGGTGCACCCGAATCATCCCTCGGGTGTCTTTGCCGGCAGCGCCGGCCTCGCGCCTGAAACAGGGAGTATAGGCGACATAGTATTTGGGCAACGCCTCGGCCGGGAGAATCTCCTGCTTATGCAAATTGGTAACCGGGACTTCGGCGGTCGGGATCAACCACATGTTGTCCCCTTCCGTTTTGTACATGTCCTCGGCCAGTTTGGGAAGCTGCCCGGTGCCATACATGGTGTCCGAGTTAACGAGCACCGGCACCCGGACCTCGGTGAATCCGGCGGACGTGTGCAGGTCGATCATGTAATTTATCAATGCCCGCTCAAGTTGTGCCCCCTGGCCCTTGAGCACATAGAATCCGGAGCCGGAAATCTTGGTAGCTGCTTCCAAATCCATGATACCCAGCTTCTGACCGACCTCCCAGTGCGGCAGGACTTTGAAGTCCCGCTTGGGCATCTCGCCCCATTCCCGGATCTTCTTGTTGTGCGTCTCGTCCCCAACCGGGACCGAATCATGAGGCACGTTCGGAATCCAGGTCATGGCGGTATTCAATTTGGTTTCGAGGTCGCGAAGTTCCGCATCTTTGACGGCGATCTGGTCCCCAACCTTCCTCATGGCCAGAATCATCTCCTCGACCGGCTCCCCCGCCTTCTTTTTGCGCGGAATTTCATCGGAAACCCGGTTACGCTCCGCTTTGAGCGCCTCAACTTCCTTGAGAATATCGCGCCGTTGGGAATCGAGACCGACTATGGCGTCAATGTCTCCGCCGCCGTTCTTCTTGCCGACACCAGCCTTGACGATTTCGGGGTGTTCGCGAACATATTTCAAATCAAGCATCTGCCAGAACTTCTCCGTCCCTGATACGTTTCTACCGCTATTAGCGGAATTCGGCGCAATATACGGAACGGCAACAGGATAGTCAAACAAACCACCGTTGAGAATTCCGCTTGCCAATTCCGGCAAATTGACTACATTGGGTCCCTGTTTTGTAAGGAGTAAGTTGTTCAATGGCTAAAGTATGCGAAGTTTGCGGGAAGACCCCCATGTTTGGCAACCGGGTTTCCCATGCCCATAACCTGACCGCCAGGCGCTGGATGCCGAACCTTCAGACCGTGCGCGTCATGGATAAAGGGGTTCCGAAACGGCTCACCGTGTGCACCTCCTGTCTCAAGGCGGGCAAGGTGATCAAGAACACCCAGCACAAGCGCCCGAGACCCGCGGCGGTTGCCCCGACGAAGTAGTTCCGGCCGAGGTCAAGTTCTTGGCTTTCCACCTGTGATCGGGTCGGCTAACAGACTCAGATGTAGAAAACCCCATTCTTGTGAATGGGGTTTTTCCTTTGCGGGAGTCCTATTTGATCTATTTCTTCGGCGCGGGCTTATCACTCCCTTTTGTCGAAGACGAATCCGTGGGTTGCTTGTCAGACAGCCTGAACGATACGGCATACGTCACCCAACAAGCCACCGGTTTCCCTTTTACTTTTGCCGGCTGGAATCTGTTTTGCATCGCCGCCTCGACCGCGGACTTCCCCATGGCGTCAGTCGCCCCTTGCTCCAGTTTCAGCACAACCGCCTTCCGCGGCAGGCCCTGACGGTTGACCAGGAGCTTAACCCAGACTTTGCCGGTCGTCCCGGCCTGCATATCCGCTTTCGGATACTTTGGGGGCATTTGATAAGTCATCTCTGGTTGCGAGTCGACGGCGATAAAGGAATCCGCAGGCACTCGATCATCGCTGGTATCCGGTACAACAGCCGGATTGACGGGTGCGGTATCGGCGGCCTTCGAAGGGGCTGAGGCGATCGGCGTCGATGACTGACCGAAAGCCGGGTTGGCATAACCCGGAATGAGCACAATCGCGCTCACGACAATGACAATTCTAAACAACTTTCACCTCCATCTGTTATCGTGACTTCAAGAAAGAGCTGTCCGTTTTGGAAGCATTCGACACATAGCCGATGACCTCAATCGAGGGCAGGGCATAGAGAATCTCTATTTTAGGGGGAACGCTGACCAGGGCAGGTTTGGAATCGCTGGTTTGGCCCGGCGGCGGTTCTGGCTTACCGGCTCTCCCAAGGAGGAAGGAGCCCACTGCTACCACGATGACGGCAGCTGCGGCCACAGACAGGGGAACACGAAGCCGGTTTTCGGCCGCTTTCGACACCTCCTTCACATGACGAGCGTGCGCGGTCAGCAGCCGAGTATCAATGTCCTCGGGAAGCGGCGGCCGGTCTTTTTGAATCAGCTGGCGCAAACGGAGCATACCGTCAAGCAAATCGCGGCACTCAGAGCAAGTTTCCAGATGAGCGTATAGTCCTGCCTGCATCATATCGCTAAACTCACCGTCCACCAGAAGGTTGATCTGGTCGTTATAGTCACTGCAACTCATTTTTGACCTATCCTTTCAGCACAGGGCTCAACACTTGTGCGAGCCGCTTTCGAGCGGTAAACAGGCGAAATTTGACCAGTCCAAGCTTCACTCCGGTGATCTCTGCAATCTCCTGGTAGGTGAGATCTTCGTATTCGCGCAAAATCACCGTTTCTCGCAGATCCGCCGGCAGTTCCTCAATTGCTTTCGCCAGCAGTCTGGTCAGTTCGGCAGTCGAGTACGATTTCGAGTCCAAATCCGGAGATACGTCGGCTCGACTCAACTGATCTCGCGCATTGTGATCGTTGTTCCTCTGACGAAGACAGGTGAGGCAATCATGACGCACCGTCGCCAACAGCCAGTAGCGAAATCGCTCGGGTTCCCGAATCTGGCTGCTCCGCTGATACAGCTTTAAGAACGTGCCCTGAACAATATCTGAGGCGGCCTCCGGGTCACCCAGCATGCGCAAGCAATAGGTATAGGCGCCTTGCCTGTATCTCTGGTACAGTTCTGCAAAAGCACTTTGACTCCCCTTTTGGAGCTCACCCACTAATTGTGCGTCTGTTTCGATCACACTCCCACCACATGGCTGTCTCGTCTCATCAATTAAAGAGACTCACCAGCCCGGGGATTTGTTAGTAAAACATTTGCAAAAGCTGCCATTCCACGATTAGGGATAGCGATGTCCATATCCGGCAACCAGTTACAGGACGAAATCGGTTCGCGGAGGACAATGCCAGACGACTAAAAAAAATGCCGCCGGCAGGGTAGTGTAGCCGGCGGCAGTGTGGAGGAACCAAAAGTTGGCAGCAGTTGCGTGCTACCGGTTGATCCGGGATAGAGATCAACGCTTAGTGCGGGAAAACTCTCCCGCGAATATTATTAGCGGTCGTCCCCCAATCGTCTCAGGTAGGCGGGCACGGTCCGATCATCCTCGCTGAAAATCGGCACCCGATGTTTTCCGTTCCCGTTCCCATTACCATTGCCGTTGCCGGGAGTTGCGGCCGTTGCATATTGCTCTTCCGCTTCCTCCTCGCTCAGTTCCTGCACGTCTCCAACCACGCCTTCCGAATGACCGAACATCGGCACTGGCGGCGGATTTTTGGGACGGGGTGACTGCATCTGCACCGGCGAGGCCGTTTGGGTCTGGGGCGGAGTCGGTATCTGAATTGGTTTCGGCTGGGGGGCAGCCGTCATAGCTTCTTCATTGAACAGCGTCATAGGAGCGACCTGCTTCTGCTCCTCGACTCTCGGCTGTTCGACTTTCTTCACAACCGGCGCTTCGCCAAGGCCGGTGGCAATCACCGTGACGCGCATCTGGTTATTCATACTCGGGTCGATCACGGCCCCAAAGATGATGTTGGCGTCGGCGCCCGACTCTTCGTAGATCAGCGAAGTGGCCGTATTGACATCGAACAACGTCATATCCTCGCCGCCGGTGACATTGATGAGCACTCCTCGTGCTCCTCTGATCGAGACATTCCCCAAAAGCGGCGACGAGATAGCGGCGCGAGCGGAATCGATTGCCTTCTCGTCCCCTTCGCCGGAGCCGGTCCCCATGAGCGCATCTCCCATTTCACGCATGACCGTGCGAACATCGGCAAAGTCGCAGTTAATCAAGCCGGGGATCGTGATGAGGTCGGAAATTCCCTTGGTCGCCTGATGGAGGACATCGTCGGCGGTGGCAAAGGCTTTTCCGAGAGTGGTCTTCTTGTCGACGATTTCCAGAAGTCGTTCGTTAGGTATGGTGATGAGGGTGTCGACTTTGGACTTGAGATCGGCCAGCCCTTCCTGCGCCCGAATCATGCGCTTGCTTCCCTCAAAGCGGAACGGCAGTGTGACGATCGCAACCGTCAACGCTCCGGACAGTTTGGCAATTTCCGCCACGACCGGAGCCGCCCCGGTACCGGTCCCCCCACCCATTCCGGCCGTGATGAAGACAAGATTAGGGGTGCCGATCTCCCGCATGACCTCGGTGCGGCTTTCTTCCATGGCCCGTTTGCCGACTTCCGGGTTGGCGCCGGCGCCGAGTCCGCTCGTAATTTCGCGACCGATCTGGATCTTTTTGGGAGCGGAATTTTGATCCAGGACCTGGGCATCGGTGTTGATCGCGATAAAATCGACCCCCTTGAGACCGGCATCGATCATGCGGTTTATGGCATTACCGCCTCCGCCGCCGACGCCCACAACTTTGATGGCGGCATAGCCGACATAGTCTTCCGCCAGATTGAACTGGTGCTTGTTCTCCAGCATGGTAGGTTCCTCCATGAACGTTATCCCGATATTCTAGAACTGTTTTGTAATCCAACCTTCGATCTTCCGCCACAGACCCCGGACGCTTCGCCGATGGGCGATTGCCTGCGGCTCATTGGCAAAGCCATATACCAGCAGCCCGTGCGCAGTCGCGAACCGGCCGTTATTAATCTCATCCGGAACATGGGTGAATCCCTTGATCTTCCCGAGCCTAACCGGCATATCGAAAATCTGTTCGGCAAGCTCAGCCGCCGCCGGGAGCATCGAACCTCCCCCCGTGAGGATGAGACCGGCCCCTATTCCGTCGCCGCGATGAATTTTCTTCAGCTCCCGAGCGACTAGGGAGAAGATTTCTTCCATACGGGGTTCGACAATCGACGCCAGCACGTTTCGGGAAATGTCCCGCGAGGCTCGTCCGGCGACGCCCAAAACGCTGACCAAGTCCTCGGCGTCAACGGTCGAGGCCAGCGCGGCACCGTGAATGATCTTAAGCTCTTCGGCCTGCTCCAGCGTCGTCCGGAGGCCGATCGCGATGTCGTTGGTGATGTTGCGCCCGCCCAGCGCGAGTGTGGCGGTGTTCCGAATGGCGCCGTCATAATAGAGCGCCATGCTCGTGATTTCCCCACCGACATCAACAATCAGGGCTCCGTCGTTCAATTCATCTTCCGTCAGGAGAACACTCGAGAGGGCCAGCGATTCCAGCACGATGTGATCTGCGCTGACGTTACACCGTTCGAGAGCCCGGTAGATGTTCTTGGCGGTGGTTATGGAGGCGGTCACCAAATGCGCTTCGACCTCCAGCCGGACTCCAGTCATCCCCTGCGGATGTTTAATCCCGCTCTGATCGTCGACCGAAAATTCCTGCGGAATAACATGTATGATCTCACGGTCCACCGGTATGGCTACGGCGCGAGCAGCCTCGATCGCCTTCTCCACATCTGCCGACGTAATCTCATTGTCGGACCGGCTTACGGCCACAACTCCGTGGCTGTTGATCGAGCGGACATGCTCACCGGCGATCCCGACCGTTACCCGGTCGATCTCCGTTCCGGAGACCAACTGGGCATCTCCGATTGCTTTTTGGATGGAGTGCGAGGTCTTGTCCATATCGACCACGACCCCACGGCGGAGTCCCTCGGCCGGGCTCTGGCCATGTCCGATGACATAGAGGTCCCCCTTTTCATCCATCTCACCGACCAGCGCAACTATCTTGGTCGTGCCGATATCCAGGGCCGCTATGATTTTTTCGTTAGACATTATTGGTGCGGCGCCCCCGGAATTGTAGTCTTCTTGCCGGCCGGCTTCTTGTGAATGGTCGCTTTCGGCCTGGCTGCCGCTCCTGCAGTCTTCGCCTTCGCGGAGGCGCCACTTGGCGCATTGGACGGTTTCTGAGGAACCAGGGAAGTGGTACTCGGATTCTTCTTGGCGGCTTGTCCCGCTTTGGCTGTCGAGCCGGATATTTTGTTCGATTTGAGCCCGGAAGAAATGTGCTCACCGGCCAAGGTCCGGGCATCGATATCTTTTCTGACAACCTTGTTTAACGCGGGTTTGGCCGGCTCAGTTCGCGATAAGCCCGGCCCCTGGGAAAGCGGCGCGTCAACATCCGGCGACTTTTCTTTCGAAGAGATTTCCAGAGTCGTGGGGGGCATCAGCTCCGGGTCTTCCGAGAAATCGGACTTGTCGTTCATGATCGAGGAGTCGATGACCGGTGCTTTCTTGGGCAGCGTGGCGCCGATCCGAATAATTTCATCGTCATAGGTCAGGTCAAAACAACTCGTGCTGTCAAGCGGCGGCTGATAGCGGAGCACGAAATCATTGAATTCATTAAAGCGCTCGGTAAGTTGATCGGCCGGCACCCGGAGGCGGAAATTTCGCCCGGAGAAGCCGATACCGACATAGCTCGGGCGGCTGAAATCCACCTCTTCGATCGACTGGTACAACGATGGCTCGTTCTGTCGGATTTGCAGAAGCTGCGGGATGACGAGATTGGCGCGATAGTCGTCGGTATAGTCGTGAAGGCGGCGCACCCGGAGGCCGGTGAAAATCGGCATATCCCATTTGGATTGCGCCAGATCGACCGGCACTACCCGCCCTGATTCATCGAGCCCGAAGAATGTCCCGGTGACCCGGTCGATCAGATAGCAGATCGGATCGAGTCTGTTGGTGGAAATATTCAGCATATTGGGGAGGCGATATTGGATGTCAACTCGCGTTATCCCCTGCTGTAACAACAGGGAGTTGGCCAAACTGTCGACCGGCTGCCGGATCACCGTCAGGTCCGGGCGAAGCCCAAACTTTTGAGACCACTGGCTCACCGGCTGGCCATTCAGGGTGACTGCCTGTAACCGGCACACATCGGTGTACTGAATCACCAGCACAGCTGCCAGCGCCAACAGCACCAGCGATCCGACCAGAAGTTTGACCTCGCGCCCGATAACCATTACAGTCCCTTTGCGATCTCCTCTATATCGTGCTTGATATACGTGATCGATCCGGCCCCAATCGTGATGATCACATCACCGCGACGGGCCATCTTTTTAATCTCCGGCAGTGCGTTTTCTTTGACACCGACATAGCTGAAATTCGAACGCCCCAGTTTCTCGGCTTCGCGTTTGATCAGTTCCGAGGTCACCCCCGGAATCGGCTGTTCGCGCGCCGGATAAATGTCGGTCAGAATCACCTGATCGGCCGCCGACAGCGCCTGTGCGAATTCCGGAGCAAACTGCTTCGTGCGGCTGAACAAGTGCGGCTGGAATACCGCGATAACCCGCCGCCCCGGATAGCTGACCCGCGCCGCGGCCAGAGTCGCGCCGATTTCGGTGGGATGGTGGGCGTAGTCGTCTACCACCAGGATACCGTTGGCCTCGGCGATAATTTCAAAGCGCCGACCGACTCCGCGGAATCCCCGCAGCGCGTCGTGAATCGCCGTGAAGGGAACATCCAGCTCGGTCGCCGTGGCGATAGCTGCCAGAGCGTTGGCCACATTGTGTTTTCCGGGCACACGGAGAATTATTTCGCCGAGCAAATCCTGCTTGCGATACACCGAGAAGACCGTACGGCCAGTCTCCATCGCGATATTCACCGCCCGGTAATCGGCATTGGCCGAGAACCCGAAACTGGCAAACGGACGGCTGATGTTGGGTCGAATCAGATTGGTGTTCGGGTCGTCGGCGCAGATAATGGCCGAACCGTAGAACGGAACCCGGTTGATGTAAATCAGAAATGAGCCGCGCAGATCATCCATGCCGTTGTAGCATTCCAGATGATCCGGCTCGATATTCAGCACTACCGCCATGCTCGGAAACATGGCGAGAAATGACTTGTCGTACTCGTCAGCCTCGGCAATTAAGTAGTCGCCCGTGCCAAGCGAAGCTCCCGTCCCAAGTTCCGCAACCACGCCGCCGACAATCAGAGTCGGTTTCAGATTGGCCTCGGTAAAGACCCGGCCGATCATTGAAGTGGTGGTGGTCTTGCCGTGGGTTCCAGCCACGCCGATTGAGAACTTGAGCCGCATTAACTCCCCGAGCATTTCGGCCCGTTTAATAACCGGTATACCATGCGCCCGGGCTTCCTTCACTTCGGGGTTGCTGTCGCTGATAGCCGAGGAAATGACCACGACATCGGTGTCGCGAACGTTCTCCGCCGAGTGCGCGCCATAGACCCTCAGCCCTTTCGCCTCAAGGTAGGTAGTGATTTCGCTGGGGGTCGCATCGGATCCGGTTACCCGGTACCCAAGGTTATGAAGGATCTCTGCGATTCCGGACATACCGGCACCGCCGATTCCGACGAAATGCAGTCTTTTGAATCGCCCAAACATAAGCTTTACGCTCTGAAATGGGCTGGCCGATTTTGCGAGCTCTGTACCAACTGTCAATCCTTCCTCCGCTGTGCTACGCTGCTGTCTGAATCAACCGGATAATGTCTTCGGCTATGGTATCTACGGCCGGCTTTTTGTTTGCGCGCAGTGATTTCAAATTCCCCCGCATTGCCTCCGCATGGCCGCCGGTCAGCTCCTTGACGGCGTCGTGAAGCAGGTCATGGCTTGCCAGGTCGTTTTCATCGACCGTGACCGCCAGATTTTGGCGGGTCACCTCTTCGGCGTTCTTCCGCTGGTGGTCCCCGGCCGCAAACGGATAGGGGATCAAGAGCGAAGGAACCGCGCAGGCTTCCAATTCCGCCAGCGTGATGGCTCCGGCGCGGGCGATGGCCAAATCGGCCGCCGCGTACACCAGAGCCATGCGATTTTCGAAGGGAAAGAGGGTGTGACCTTGCACCTTATCGCCCGCATGGGCGATCACATCCGTGTAATCCCTCTTTCCCGTCTGCCAGAGCAACTGGAATCCTTCGGGAAGGCTCCCGGCCAGTAATCCTTTGAGGACAGCATTGTTGACGGCGCGAGCTCCCTGGCTTCCGCCTAATACCAGAATCGTCTTCTTGTCCGGATCGAGCTTAAACGTTTTCAACGCCTCGGCTCGGCCGCCTTCAGAAATCGTTCGTCTCACGGGATTGCCGGTGACCATGATCCTGGCTTCGGTGTGCAGATACTCCGAGGCCTTGGCGAACCCGAGATAGACCCGAGTCGCCCTGGCGGCCAGTTTTCGCGTGGTGATTCCTGGGAATGAGTTCTGTTCCTGGAGCACGGTCGTGATTTTGTGCGAGGCGGCTACGCGTAGAATGGGCCAGGATACGTAGCCGCCCGTTCCGACAACCACGTGCGGAGAGAAGGAATTTATCAGCCTGCGGGCTTTAAGCAGGGCGCCGATCAGAACAAACGGAACCAGCAGATTTCTGAAATCCAGCGAGCGAACAATCCCGCGAACATTGATGAGGTGTAACGGATATCCGAGCGTCTCTCGTATCCGATATTCCAGACCCCGGGTCGTTCCGACAAAAATGATCTCGACCTTCATCCGATCCTTGAGCAGTTCCGAAACGCGATCGGCAATGGCGATCGCCGGGTACAGGTGTCCGCCCGTGCCGCCGCCGGCAAATATGAGACGCGCCGTTTTGGGGGCAGTGATCATCATGCTGTCGGCACCGATCGTTTAGAAAGATTCAGGAGCACCGCAATCGCTGCGCTTGAAACGAGCAAGGATGAACCCCCATACGAGACAAATGGCAGGGGGAGGCCGGTGACCGGCAGGATGGCCGTGACCACCCCAATATTCACCGCAATATTTATGAACAGACCCCAGGTAATCCCGGCGGCCAGCAGAAAGCCGAATTTATCCGGCTGCGAAGAAGCAATTTTGAAACCGCGATAGAGCAAGAAGAAAAACAACCCGAGGAGAATCATCAGCCCGACAAACCCGACTTCCTCGCCGGTCGCACTGAAAATGAAATCGGTGTGGGGATATGGTAGGAAAAACAGCTTCTGCCGCCCTTCCCCCAGCCCGGTTCCAAGCAGCCCGCCCGAACCGAGCGTCAACGCCGATTGCTTGACCTGGTAGCTTCCGGTCAGCGGATCAATAATGGCATCGATATGATCAATGATCCGCGCCTTCTTGTAGCCGAGGACGAACACCACCAGGGTAGCGATACTGATCAGAGGGGCTGCCGCCATCAGAATATGTTTGGTTCTAAGCCCTGCCAGGAAAAACATCCCGAATACGGTCGAGGTGATCAAAATCGTCATGCCCAGATTCGGTTCAAGCAGAATGAGTCCGAGGCCGACTCCGATTAGCGGCGCATACGGATAGAATAGTTGTCTGAGATTCGTGAGATCACGTTTCGGGTTTGACAACGAAAACGCCAGATAGATAATCGTGACGAATTTGAAGATTTCGGACGGCTGCATAGTGAACGGCCCCAGCATCAGCCAACGGTGCGAGCCGTTACGGCTCGGCATAAGAAATACGAGCATGAGCAGCCCTATGGTCACGAACAGGGCCGGAACGGACAAGACAGCCATCTTGCGAAGATCGAGCTTATAGATTATGAACATCACTAGCAGCGAGCCCATCGCCCAGATGGCCTGGTTCTTGATGAAGTGCAGGTGCGAGCCGAACCTTCCTTCAGCCATGATGGACGAAGTCGAATAGACCATCACCAGCCCAAACGCCAGAATGGCCAGGTAAACGAAAAACAGCCCTTCGTCGAAGCGTTGGGTAATTCTAGGACGTAACGGTTTCACCCTTGCTCTTTCCATTCTTCAATGAAGCTACTGCGGACTTGAAGACCCGGCCGCGATGCTCAAAATTCTCGAACATGTCGAAACTCGCACAGCCGGGCGACAGGAGCACAGTTTCCCCGGGATGCGCCAGTTCAAAGCCACGCGCCACCGCATCTTCAAGCGTGTTGACAAATTCGATCGGAAATGACTTTCCCAGCTGCGCAAAGATCTTGTCTCTGGCCTCTCCGATCACGAGTATTCCCTTGATCACTTTTCTGCCTGATTCGATAATCGGGTCGTACGGCGCGCCTTTATCCCGGCCGCCCAGGATCAGGTAGGTCGGAGTTCGCATTGACCGAAGCGCCACACAAACGGAGTCCACATTGGTCGCTTTGGAATCGTTGATGAAATTAACGCCGGCCACGGAGGGGACTTTTTCCAGGCGATGTTCGACGCCGGGGAAATGCTTCAGCGCCTGCGCCATGGCGTCAGGTTTTACGCCAAGGAGGGTCCCTGATATGACGGCGGCCGCCGCGTTCTGAAGATTATGCGGCCCGGGAATTCCAATTTGGTCGACCGCAATGACGGGAGATTCTTTGCCCGCCAGCCGGGTCCAAAGCGTTCCTTTTCTCACAAATGTGTTGGCATTCCGGTCATTCTGAGTTGAGAACACAATCCGCGTGGCGGAGGTATTGGCCGGATTGGCGGCCAACTCCGGATCCTCGGCGTTTACGACAAAATAGTCTTGCGGACCCTGGTTCTCAGTGATTCGATATTTTACTGCCCGGTAACCGTCCATTGAACCGTGCCGATCGAGATGATCCGGCGTTATGTTCAGGATTACCGCCACGTTTGGATGAAAGTCCGCAATCGATTCAAGCTGGAAGCTCGAGATTTCCACCACCGCCACACCGTCGGGCGGAACTTCTGAGGCAACTTCGGCAAAGGCGAGCCCGATATTACCGCACACATAGGTGGGTATGCCGGAGGCCTTGAAGACCTCACCGGTGAGGGCTGTTGTCGTGGTCTTGCCGTTTGTCCCGGTGATCGCCACGATTTTCCCCTGGCAGAACCACGAGGCGAATTCAATCTCAGAGAACACCGGGATCCCTTTGGCGTGCGCCTGCTTGAGAATCTCAGACTTTTGAGAAACTCCCGGGGAGACGACCAGATAGTCCACCGCCAGGACTCGTTCGGTGTGGCGATCCGTCTCGAATTGAATTCCCGCCTTGTCGAGTTTGGAAGTCTGGACTGTGAGCAGGTCACCGCGACCGGAATCGCTCACAAATGGTATTCCACCCTGCTGCCTGGCCAGCATAGCCGCAGCCAGCCCGGAACGGGCCATTCCAATTACGCCGACTCGTCGTCCTCTGACTTTTTCTTCTTTTGTCATCGTATCTTCAAGGTTGCCAGGGTCAGGAGCGCGCACAGGGCGCCCACAATCCAAAATCGGATGACCACTTTGGTCTCCGACCATCCGGATAATTCGAAATGGTGATGCAGCGGCGCCATTTTGAACACCCGCTTGCCGCCCCGATATTTGTAAGAGAGTACCTGGATTATCACCGAAAGGGCCGTGGCCACGAACACACCGCCAACGATAACCAGGAGAAGTTCTTTCTTCAGCATGATCGCAATTGCGCCCAACCCGCCTCCCAGCGCAAGTGAACCGGTATCTCCCATAAAAATTTCAGCGGGGTGGGAATTAAACCAAAGGAATCCGAGCGCCGACCCAAGGACGGCGCCGCAGAAAATCGTCAGCTCTGCGATTCCCGGGAAATACTCAATCTGCAAATAAGTTGAATAATCCAGTCTCCCGGTGACATACACAATTCCGGTCATCGCCATGAAACAGATGCCAATCAACCCAATAGCCAACCCGTCCAGGCCATCCGTCAAATTGACGGCATTTGAGCTCCCTGTCAGCACTAGCACGACCCACGGGATATACATGATGCCTATATTGAGAACGAAGTTCTTCAAGAAGGGAATCGCCGTGGTCCCGTCATAGCGCGCATCCGGAGCGACGTAGAGTAGCGCCAGTCCAAAAATAACCCCCAGAATGAACTGGCCGATAAACTTCTTTCGCGCTACCAGGCCCCCCTTTTGCTTTTTGATCGCCTTGAGATAATCGTCGTAACATCCAAGCGCGCCCAGCCAGACCGTCACCAGCAGGGCCATGAGCACATAGAAGTTCGTGAGATTCGCCCAGAGCAGGGTAGGAATGACGATCCCGGCGAGAATGATCAACCCACCCATCGTCGGCGTCCCCTTCTTGCTCTGATGGCTGAGGGCCCCTCCTCACGAATGTTTTCGCCGATCTGATGTTTCTTAAGCCATTTGATGATGACCGGCCCGATGAACAGACAGATCAGGATAGACGTCACGGTGGCGCCGGCGGTCCGGAAGGTGATATAGCGGAACAGATTCAGGCCCGAGACATATTTGGTCAGCGGCACGAGCAGATGGTACAGCATTACACTTCCACCTGAGCTTTCTGGAATTCCGCCAGGATCACTTCGAGACCGATCCCGCGAGACCCCTTCACAAAGACCAAATCCCCCGGCCGCACCAGTTTGATTAATGCTGAGGCACTTGAAGCGGCCTCATCGAAATGCATGAGCTTGGCCGCTGGAACTCCCGCTTGCCTGGCAGCTTGCAACGTGTGCGCTGTTTCCGGGCCGACCAGTGCGGCCAGGTCGAACTTGAGGCTGCCCAGTTGTTGCCCGATCTGGTGATGATATTTTTCGGAAGTCTCACCCAGCTCGAGCATATCTCCCAGGACTATAATGCGACGACGAGTTCCCGGGACTTGCTCGAAAGATTCCAATCCCAGCCTGACCGATTCAGGATTGGCATTGTAGCAGTCCGCAATAAACGTCGCCCCGCCCAGGGAGAGAATCTGACCCCGCATCGGGGCTGATGAAAACAGGATCTGCTCCGTGTCGATCGAGCCAAAACTATAGCCCAGCGTGCGCGCCACGGCGTAAGCCGCCAATAGGTTGTAGACCTGGTGCCGGCCGAATAATTTCGAATGAAAACGCTTCCCTTCCACCGTCACGAGACTGGAGCCGTCATCGAGCATCTCCGTCTTTTCGGCCTGGTAGGTCGCCGGATTGTGAATTCCAAAAGTGACAATGGAGTTCCGATGTTTGCGGGCTTCGGCCATGAGCGCCGGATCATCGGCGTTAATAATGATTTTCATATCGGCCGGACCGAACTCGATCATCTCGAATTTGGCGTGCGCCACCCCTTCGAGAGAACCGAGGAACTCCAAATGGGTTGGGCCGATATTTGTGAATACGCCGATATTCGGCTTGACCACCTGGGCCAGACGGGTCATCTCACCAAAAGTCGAAATCCCCATTTCAACTACCGCGACCCGGGTCGCCTGTGGCATCGCGAATAATGCCAGCGGCATGCCATAGAGATTATTCAAGTTGCCGGCGGAGCGGTAGACATCCTTTTCTACCGCCGCCAGCATGGAGAAAGTCGTTTCCTTGGTGGTGGTTTTGCCGTTGGAACCGGTGATTCCGACAAACTTAGTTGCAAGCGAATCACGATACGTCGCCGCCAGCCGGATCATGGCTTCATGGCTGTTCTCAACCACTACAACGGGTGCTTCCTGGCCGACATGCTCCAACTCGGGATACCGGTATTCGGCGATAATTCCGGCCGCCCCTTTGGAGATCGCCTGAGGTATGTACTGGTGACCATCCAGCCGCTCCCCCGTTATGGCAATAAACAGTTCGCCGCGATTGATTGTGCGACTGTCAATTGACACTCCGGAAAATGTCCTGTCTTCGGTTCCCGATCGGTACAGCGAACCGCCGGACAAGTGCGCTAACTGGTCAAAACGCAAACTGATCACATCTCCTACGCCGTCACTGCAGCGTACCCCATCTCTCTGAGCGCCGCGCGCGCTTCTTTTGAATCATCAAAAGGATATTGCACACCCTTGATTTCCTGATAAGTCTCGGCCCCTTTACCGGCCAACAAAACGACATCACCCGGCCCTGCCTTTTTGAGAATGGCCGCAATCGCCTCATGGCGATCGACAATGATCTCGTGATTCTTCCCTCTTAGTCCCGGTTTGATGTCGTTGATAATTGACTGCGGATCTTCCGACCGGGGATTATCGGAGGTCACCACCGCATAGTCGGCTTTGGTGGTCGCCAGCGTCCCCATGATCGGGCGCTTTCCTTTGTCGCGATCTCCGCCGCAGCCGAACAGGAGCAGCAGTTTTCCGTTCGAGACTTCGCGCGCCGACTCGCACAACCGCTCGATCGCATCCGGCGTGTGCGCAAAATCGACATACACCGAGAACGGCTGCCCCATATCGATATAGTTGAACCGTCCCGGGATCGGCTGGCCATCTTCGAGTCCCCGGATCACGGTATCGAGATCAACGCCGCTGGCCAGTCCGCCGGCCGCGGCCGCGAGAGCATTGATGAGATTGAATTTGCCCGGCAGCTTGAGACTCACCGTGCGCTGCCCCATCGGCGTAACCAAATCAAAGGTCGTTCCGTTCGGTTTGATATCGTAATCGCCGGCGTAGACGTCGGCCTTTCGGTCGCTTAACGAATACGCGATAAAGGGACTGCTGATATCGCCGAAAAGCTGGTGGAATTCCGGCACATCCAAATTGATCACGGCATAACTGAGCGGGCCATCCAGCTTCTTGGCGAGGAGCGCCTTGGCCTTAAAATATTCTTCCATCGAACCGTGAAAGTCCAAATGATCGCGCGTGAAATTGGTGAAGATAGCCACCCGGAAATTGATATTGTCGGCGCGATGAAGCGCCAGGGCATGCGAAGAAACCTCGACCACCGCATTGACGCACTGATTCTTCCGCATGAGGAAGAGGAGCCGCTGTAAATCGAGCGATTCCGGCGTGGTTCGATCCGCCTTGAATTTCTCGCGCCCGGTATCGTAGAGCAACGAAGTAATCAGCCCGACCCGTTTGTTGCGGGCCTCGAGGATCTTCTTGACGAGATTGCAGGTTGTGGTCTTGCCGTTGGTGCCGGTGACGCCGCAGACTTTCAGGCGAAGACCCGGGTAGTTGTAGAATCGAGCCGAAGTATCGGACATTGCCTGTCGGATATCCGCAACTTTGATATGCGTGGAGATTCCCTTGTGCCCGTCCCGCTCTCCCATAACGGCGACGGCCCCTTTGGACGTGGCGTCCTCGACGAAATCGTACCCGTCGGTTTTGTACCCTTTGACCGCGAAGAACAGCGAGTTCTCGCGCACCTGGCGGGAATCGTATTCGATATTTTCGATCTCGAGGTCGCCGTTACCGCTGAGTACGGCTCCTTCAAGACCATGAATCAGATCACTTAGCTTCACTCGTCCATCCCTCCCCTAGAGCGCCTGACATTCCACCACACACGGCGTCGAAGCCGTGATCAGTTCTCCGGGCGGGATCGACTGTCTTACGACATGTCCGCTTCCCTTTATATAAAAATGCACCCCGGCAAAATTCAAAAATGCGGAAACTTTTTTGATCGACAGACCCAGCATGTCCGGCATCCGCAACGTGCTGTCGGCCGGACTGTTGACGACCGCGAGGATTTCGTCGCCGGCGGGAATCGTCTTGTCGGCCGGGGGGTACTGCCAAACTACCGTCCCCTCTGTGGCGGTACTTCGCATCCGCACCCCCCGGGTCGACGCCAGCTTTTCGGCAGCATCAACATCCCACCCCACAAAATTCGGCGAGACTAGGGTGCTGTCGGCTGAGCCGCTCCGGGCGGCCAGCATTTTATCCGGTAAAGTAATCAGGTCGGGGTTGAGCACCGCGTACCGTTCGGCGATGTGGCGAAAGGTCGGACCGGAAGTAAATCCGCCGTAATGAATCGGCTGCGGATCGACCAGCACCACCGCCCCGGCGATCACCGGAGATTCATACGGGAAGAATCCGGCAAACGTCCCGACAAAGCGATTTTGATAATACCGCTTCGTCACCGGATCGGGCAGTTGCGCCGTTCCGGTCTTGCCGGCGATTGCGACCACGTCTGAGTTCACCGGCTTGGCAGTCCCGTCAGTCACTACCCCTCGAAGAAATGCTCTCAGAGAATCCAACCCTTTCTCGCTGCACACGCGGTTCATCACAGTGGGACTTTTCTCGGCCGCCACGTAGCCGTCTTTTCCAACCTGCCCGAGAACTATTCTGGGCTGAAGCAGCTCGCCGCCGTTGGCTACCGAGCTGAAAGCTGTCGCCAGTTGCAGCGGCGTGATCGCCAATCCATGCCCCATCGCGAATGCGGCTTCCATATAATCTGACCAGTGGTTCGGCGGCACGAGTCGGCCGGCCGCTTCGCCGGGCAAACCGCATTTGAGCCGTTTGCCAAATCCAAATTTGCGGTAGACGTTGAACATATCGTCGCCGTCCATCGTGATCGCCCATTTCCCGATCCCGATATTGCTCGAGTACCGAATGATTTCTCTGAAACTCAATCCCCCATGCTTGTGGTCGTCGTGGAGTACGTGCCCGCCGACCCGCCAGGCTCCGTTTTCGCAGTCCATCATCCGATTGAAATCGACCTTGCCGGCATCCAACAACCCCGCTGCGGTGAAGGTCTTGAAGACCGAGCCCGGTTCGAATTGATCGCTGATAACCCGAAGCTTGGTCGGTTTTTCCGGGTCGAGATCGTTGGGATCATAGTGGCACATGGCCAGAATGTCTCCGTCACGACAATCCATAAAAATGGCCATGCCATAGGCGGCGTGAAAGGTATCGACCGCGTGCCTGAGTTCCGCTTCGACTATGTCCTGAAGCCGCCAATCCATCGTAAGGACGATGGAAGTTCCGGCGGTCGGTTTCACCAGGGCGGATTCGCGTACCCGGTAAGTGTTCCGAAGTCCGTCGCGCCGGACGTCCGCCCAGCCGCTGTCACCCGTGAGCGAAGAATCGAAGGCAAGTTCGAAGCCCGACTGGCCGTGGTTGTCAATGTCCGTGAATCCGAGAATCTGTCGCCCTACCAGTCCGAACGGATAGTCCCGCTGAAACTCTTTGCGAAGGAACAGCCCTGCCGGAGCGCTGGTCTCCAATTTGCGAGATTCATCATCGGTAAGGTGCCGCTTGATCCAGCGGAACCGTTTCGCCTCCAATTTGAACTTGGGTATGGACTCTCCCGGAGCCGACTGAAAGAGATTGTCCAGGTAGGCGCCGATCCGATCTACTTCAACCGAATCGTTCGGGAAGGCATAGAGCGCCGACCCGATAACGTTCTTTGCGACAATTTGTCCGTAACGATCATAGATCGTTCCGCGCTCTGCCGGTATGGAAATTCGCCCGCTGGACTGGTGCTGAACGATATCGCCGTATTTGTCCTTCAGGAAGATTTGCAAATGCCCGAGGCGGGCAGTCACCACCCCGAAGAAGAGCAGGACAATCGCGAAGAGGAGACCGAGACGGATGTTTTCCTGGCGAGTGCGCGTCATCTCCCTCCCCCGTCCGAATTTCTGGTCGAGTCAAATTTGATGGGCTTGAGTTCGGGCGATCCGGCCTGGGCTTCACTCAAAACAGGGAAGTAATCCGTCACGCGCTTGATCGACGTGGTCACCGAAGCCAGCTCGTCCTGCTGTTTCGGTTTCTCCTGTTCACGAATGATGGTATAGAGCCGGTCGGCGCTTACCTGCTGCAGACCCAAACTGTCGGTGGCGCACCGTTCGATCCGCGAGGCCATCGACAGCGCTGCCACATCCGTAAAGATTTTTTTGGTATCGTCCACCAACTGGCGGTTCTCTATCCTGAGATCGCCGGTCTCCTTGACCAGGTGGATGACATGGACGCGCTGCCAGATGTGAATACAGGCGACCAGGATGAGGGTCGCACCCATCAACCCGATCGAGAAAAAGCGGTGTGACCGGATTCTGGTGAGGAGCCCGGATCGCATCTCCAGCGTCTCTTTGAATTTTCTGATCGATCGCGCCATGGTCAAAATTTCTCCACAACGCGAAGTTTGGCCGAGCGCGAGCGCGGATTATCCCGCTGCTCCTGCTCGGACGGCAGCATCGGCTTGCGCGTAATAGCTTTGCCCGAAGGGTGTGCTCCGCAGACGCAGACCGGCAAATCGGGCGGGCAGGTGCAGACCCCCTTGGCAATTCCCTGGATAAAGCGTTTGGTCAGCCGGTCTTCAAGCGAGTGGTAGCTGATGACGGCGAGGCGGCCGCCTGACTGGAGCAGGCCGAAAGACTCCGGCAAAACTCGCTCCAGCAGCTCCAACTCATGATTGACGGCGATCCGAAGAGCCTGGAAAACCCGCGCCAGCGATTTGTTTTGGTGGGGCGGATGAATGACCGAGGTAACAATGGCGGCTAACTGTGAGGTGGTTGCAATCATGCTCTTCTGTCGTTCCTTGACTATCGCCCGTGCCAGCTCCCTGGCATGTTTTTCTTCCCCGAAGCGGCTGATGATTTCAGCCAGTTTCCTTTCGTCGGTCCCGTTCACCAGTTGGGCCGCGGTCATTTCCGCGTCCGGTCCAAACCGCATATCGAGCGGCCCGTCCTGCGCAAATGAAAATCCGCGGGACGGATCATCTATCTGTCGTGAGGACAGACCGAGATCGAGCAAGATCCCGGTAAATAGTTTGTCCTCAAACTGCCTGACTACGCCGCCGACATCGCCGTAGGAGGCACACACGATTGTCTTCTTCTGGACGAAAGGTTGAAGTGACTGGGTCGCGAAAGTAACGGCCTGAGGATCCCGATCGAGTCCATACAGCCGGGCGTGCGGCCCAAGCTGCGAGGCCAGTGCGGCCAGATGTCCCGCGCCCCCTGCAGTCAGGTCGAGGTAGGAACCGTTTAGATCGGTCGTCAGCAGCGAGACTACCTCAGCCGGCATCACCGGCTGATGGAAAAACTCATTCTGGCGCGCGATCATCGCCGGAGAACAATCTTTCGGCTACTTCCTCGTAACTGCGAGCGTATTGCTCGACGTAATAGCGGAATCGCTCCGGATTCCACACTTCCACCCAACGATTGACCCCGATTACCAGCAACTCCTTCTTGAGGCCGGCTTCTTGTACAAGGTGCGATGGTACCAGAATTCTCCCATTCTTGTCGGGGGAGACGACCGTTGCCGCCGAGTAGAAGCGGCGTACAAAGAATCGGTAATCCTTTTGAGTGAAACTGAGCGACGCGAGACGGTTCTGAATTTCGGCCCATTCCGACTCGGGATACAGGCTCAAACAGCCTTCGAGTCCCTTCGTCAAAACTATGTTGCCATCGAGAAGGAGTTCTTCACTGAGATTGCGGACACTCCGCAGGCGAGCCGGAAGAGCAAATCTCCCCTTGTCGTCTAGCGTTGTGGAATATTGGCCGTAGAAACCAGTCACCGCACCCTCAGATTTGAACCACTTTCACCCATCTCTCGCCACAAATATCACATTCTCGCCATTTGAGTCAAGGAGTTTTTTCGTCTGTCTTGCAAAAATGTCTGTTCTTAAGTTCCTGACAGCCAAGAAATAACGAGTCAATAAAAACTGACGAGAACACCAACTCGTTGTCCGTTCTTCAATCGTGTCCTGACTTTTTTGTTGACATCTTTTTTTCGCAAGTTATCCACATCGACATACAGTGGGCCTCGTCCCATCGAATTTCACGATCCGCTTCCATAGCATTCTCAACCCAACTTTTCAACGATCATATCCCGTTGATTGACAACTGATCACGCTGGCCGATGGAATTTTGCGGGCTGTTCCGCAAGGCACCCCCCTTGCACCCCTGTAACTGGAGATTCACAGTGAAACAGGGAGCCCTCGTGAAAGGGATAAGATTTCTTGCGTACACGTTTGGTCTGCTGGTGCTGGCGGCGCAGAGCGCTCAGCCGCTGACCTTGACATTCGATAGCAATTTAGTCCGGTTTAGCTCGGATAGGCAGGAGGTCTTCTACGACTCCCTCCAACAAATAGTCGTGGGTTCTGCTACAAAACTCCCCGCCAAGCATCTGTTTATCCTCTTGAAGTCTGGAGAAACTGCCGCAAATATCGCCGCGTCACTTTCAGACAGTGTTCTGATCGGAAAGAGCTCGCTCGCGCGGCCATTTGATGACATGCCCACCTCAGTTGACGCTGAGTCATTTCCGCCGTTGCGGCCTAGCCGCCCCGGGGAGCAGCTTGGCGCCTCGCCCGTTTACCTCGTGGGGGAATCCAATCTCGAGGGACAGCGGTATGCGCATCTGCTTCTCTTTCCGGTCACAGTCGATAACAGGGGTTCCTTTTGGTTCCATCCCTCGATTCAGATTATTGCCACGAACAGCAAAATCGAATCCGCCGATCTGGCTGCGGCTTCTCCCGGTCGCGCCATCACGACCTTCAACAAGCGGATTTCCATTGGGCAGACGCTGGAGTACGTGATCATTACCGACAGTGCTCTGATGCCTGCGTATGACCGCCTCGCGCGATATAAGAACGAGACCGGCTATCGGACCGGAATTGTCAGCATTGAGAATATTCTTTCTTCGTATACCGGTGTCGATGACGCCGAGAAGCTCAGAAACTATCTTAAGGATTTCTATACCGATGGCGGCCAGTATGTGCTTCTGGGAGGAGACGGAACCATCGTCCCGATCAGATACGCTTACAATTCGACCGCCGACAGCGAGCCCTCGCTACCTGATATGCAAATCTGCGATCTCTATTTTGCCGATCTTACCGGTGACTGGGATCGGAATCACAACGGCGTCTATGGTGAACCGTATCAGGATGCCGCCGATCTCGTTCCTGAACTGCTGGTCGGACGGCTCCCGTTCCGAGATAGCGCTCAGGTGAGTCGGTACACCGACAAGCTCATTAAGTACGAAACTAATCCGGGAAACGGCGACAAGAGCTACCTGACCCGAAGTTTCTTCTTCTCCAGCGACCAGATGCGGGACTGGGTCCCGACGAATCAGCACACTCGGATTGCGCAGTCGTTTCCGTCTTCTTTCCTAATCGACACGACGGACGGCGTGGAAGCTCCGCGCGGAGACGATCCTTCCCCTGCAAATTTGGCTCCCCGTCAGCTCCGGCCCATTCTCTCCGGCGGCTTTGGCATAATCAATATTATCGCGCATGGACGTGACGACGGATTTGCGGTGAAGACTTCCGGATACAACCTCGCCCCAAAGCAGTATCTGCTCAGCAGCCCGCAGTCGGGACTTTCAGATTGCTTTGACTCCATCCAGGCGCCGGACAAACCGGCTTTCTACTATTCGCTCGCCTGCAACAACGGACAATTTGATGACAATCAGCCTCCCTTCAACTCGGCCGGAATCTGCTTCGCCACCAACGTCCTGGGCGAGGCCGGCGGCGCGGTGGGATTTGTCGGATATTCCCGTTGGGGCTGGGTGGGATCCAGCTACCTGCTCCAAGCCAGTTTCTTTGACTCGCTCTTTGCCCATCCTGACCGTCCCGCTTCAGCGGCGCTGTACGAATCCAAGCTGGTCTACGGCTATTACCGCGATCTCGTCTATGGTCTGAATTACTTCGGTGATCCGACTATGAGAGTCTACTGCTCCGCCCCAGATGATCTGAAGATCTCCGCTTCGTTTTCCCCAGCGGGACTCGATATACTTGTCACTTCCTCGGGGAGCGGCGCAGGCGGGTGCCTGGTAACCCTGAGTTCCGATGACAAGATTCTTGCGCGCGGCGTGAGCGTCGAGCGACGGCCGTGCCCATTTTGACCTCGGAGTGAATTACACTACGTGCGTAGTAACTGCCGGCCGACCCGGATCGACGGTGAGCCGGGCGATGTTCTCCAGCCCCATTGTGACTGGTGTGGATGACGACCGCAATTTCGCTCCAAGAAGTTTTTCGCTCTCGCAGAATTACCCGAATCCGTTCAATCCGTCCACTCATATCAAGTTTTCGCTTGCTGAACGGACCGATGTCAGACTCGAAGTTTTCGATTTGTTGGGCCGCAGGATTAAGAGCCTGGCTGAAGCCGACCTGTCCGCCGGAGAACACGAGTTTGTGTGGGACGGAAATGATGAGTCCGGATCGAAGCGTCGCCAGCGGCGTATATTTTTACCGTCTTACCGCCGGGACGTATCACCAGTCCCGTAAAATGGTGTTGCTCAAGTAGCCTGCTTTCGAAACCGGGCCGCCACTGCCGCCGGCAGGGCCGTCACCAGCAAAAGCAAACCGCAGAGCCAGAGAACCGGTTGTTCATACCACTTGGAGTATTTTCGAAGATAGCAATACATCGCCCGATGTGATTCAAACTTCATTCTCACGGGCATCGTTCGGGTCGATCCCCCGACATAGTGCTCAACGACCGCTTCCGGGAAATAGAATCGCTTGTATCCCGCTTGATCGAGACGCCGGCAGAAATCTACGTCATTGAAAAATATCGGGAAGGACTCGTCGAACCGATCCGATCGTTTCAATACACTTCCTCGGAATCAACATCACCGAACCCATTGGCTGGTCGACAAATCTCTCGGTTTCGTGATCAAACCAACCCATCCTCCACGAGCCGAACTCGCGACTCTTTGGAAATATCCGAGACAATAACAATGCTTCGTAGAAGACGTGCCGGAAGGTTGGAAAAGCCCGGGCCGATTTCTGCAGTCTGCCGTCAAATCCAACGTACTTTGGCCCAATCATCCCAATGCTTGAGTCTTGCTTCAGCCGCGTGAGGAGCGCCAAAGTCGTTCCAATTCTGAATCGCAGATCCTGGTTCAAAATATAGAAGTACTCCCCGGCCGCCGCTTCCACTCCAATGTTCACGGCTCTGGCAAAACCAAGATTGGTGCCATTCGCAATGACCTGCACCGCAGGAAAAGTCTCCCTGATATAATCGAGCGAACCATCTTTCGAGCCGTTATCTACCACGATGATCTCTGAGGAAAGACCGGCCAAATCAGCCGACAATGTCCGGAGGCAGTCCGGGAGAAAGCGGATTCCATTGAACGAAATAACAATCGCAGAGATCTCCGGGCGCCTGGTCATAGCAGACTTTCAAAGAGACCCGTAAACTGACCGGCGATTTGCTCCCATCGGAACGGTTCGGCATAAGGGGGTCGGGGGACGATCTTAAGCGTGTTCGTTTCTTGTGCCGCCATTAGACCCAAAAGATAATCGGCGGCCGATTCGATTTTCTCATCGGAAAAGCAGAAACCGTTGCCGGTGCTTCGTACCAGCCGGTCGATCTCCCCACCTGAGTCGGTATAGGCCAGGATGGGCCGTCCGGAGGCAATGAGATCGAATATCCGCGCCGAAATAATCCCGCGTCCCCATCCCAACTGCAACGACTGGTAAAAACAGATACTCTCCTGCAGCAGACCAACGGTCGAGGTTCTTGGCTGCAACCCATGCAGCCGGCAGCGATCTCCCATCCCGTATTTGCTGGCCAGAGCCAGAAACTGCTCTGCTCTGATGTTGCCGACCTGGACAAGGCCGATTCGATCAAATTCTCTCGGCGACACTTTCCGAACGCACTCCAGCACTTTGAAAAGCGGCTCAATTGGGTTCCACGGCTCAAATGTCCCGAGTAGTCCGATAAGAAACATGTCCGACTTGGACGGGGACTCCCAGAGTGCCGCGATAGCCGGATCAAACCCATTAGAGATGACCTGGGTCGCGCCGACATATTTTCCGACCGATCCGTTTACGGCGGTAATAGCCGAACTGGCTTCGGAGATATGCTTCATTGCAGTGCGCGCCCGGGTGATCATGGCTGAATCGTCCTTGTATGAATCTTCGATCGTACTGCTGGTCCAGTAATCCCGAAAATCGGCGACCCACTTGACGCCGCTTAGCTTCATGCAACTCAAGAGCCACCAGATGAGCGGAGATCGGAGGGGACGTCGAGAGGATAACATCAAATTTGTACTCATTGAGAAGTCTCTTCCCCAGTCGTACTGCCGGTCCAATCCAGCCCTTTTTTGAATCCGGGAAGAAGCGATTTCGCACCTGGTAACCGGAAGCCAGTGCGTTACTGGAGATTTTTCTCCAGCCCGCCAGGTACATTAGTCGTTGAGGATCATATGACCCGGAGCGATGAATCTTTTCGGTATCCAGCCCTTGCAGGAGTTCCGGTTCGTACCCTCGATAGGCCACCGGCTTTACGGTGAGCACGTGGGCTTCCCAGCCCTTGGAAGGAAAATGTCGGAATAAATTTAGTGGCCGTCCCACACCTGCCAGCCCAAGCGGTGGGAAATAATAGCAGACGATCAGGACGCGCCGCGTCACGCCTCGCTCCGGCGGACCAGCTTCCGCATTTCCTCTATCATTTGGGCGACATTGTTTTCAAAGAGCGCCTCGCTCTTCACGCGGGCGAGATTCTTGCGCCGCATGACCTGGTGGTCCCCCGGATTTACAATCAGTCGTCCGATTATCTGCTGCAAAGCCGCACCGTCGTACAACTGGTACGGAAAGCCGGAGCCCTCATCGAGCCATTCCTGTACGCCCGGCACATCCGCCACTACCGGCACCAGTCCCAGCGCCATCGCCTCGATCAGCGACACCGGCGAGGAGTCCGTAATGGCCGATGACAGGTATATGTCATGATCCGCCATGAATCGGAGAAACTCCGGGCGGTCCATCGGATCGTAAAACTGAATGGCCTCTCCGACCAGCGCCTTGGCCTTGAACCGGAAGTCCCCCGCCAGCGATCCGAAGGTCGGAAAGGTCATCTCAATGTGTCCCGCATTGACATGCGGCGCGAGAGCCTGAACCAGGAACAAGTTGTTGTACAATTTCTCGTGCGACCGCGGCACGATGATCTTCAGCGGTCGTTTCATTTCATGCGGTCCGCGGTTCAACCGTAAGTAGCGCTCTTCGACCCCCCAGGGAATCACCCGTTTGGCTTTCAGGGGGGCCAAGGCTTCGGCTTCCTTGAGCAAGTACTCCGAATCTCCAAAGACCATATCGGCATTGCGCACCGCGTGGGCCGTCTTGCGCGAATGGAAAATCGATTTCCCCGGCACTACGAGAATATCTGATCCCCAGAGGTGCAGCGCTGTCGGCACGGTCTTGCGCGAATTGGCCAGCGCCGCGGTGAACCCGTATCCTGAGGCAAAATGCGGATTCAGAACATGGGGTCGAAATTGCCGCATAATTCGACGGACCTCGGTGGCCGACATGACATACCAGAGCCAGCGGAAAGGAGTCCTGCGGCGCAACTGGTGATAGGCGATGCGGCCTTCCTCAAGTGACACCAGGAGAACCTCCACCCCCTGGCGCACCAATTCCTCCACGTATCGTTCGGTATGGAACGAGGTGGCATCCGCCATGACCAGAATGCGAAAAGCAGCGTCTGTCACAGTATTCTGCCCCAAAGGGACTTCCGCGTATAAATAGCGTAAGATCGCGCCGACCCGCCCCACTTTTCTTTGAACGCCCGAAGACCGGCGGCATCGACCGGCGAAGCTCCCAGACAAAGCTCCTTGATCCCGCCGGCTCTCAAGCTTTTGGCCATGGAGTACAACATCAGTTGATTTGGCTTGAGGAACGAGAACTCCTTGTCGAAGAACGCCTGCCAATAGAGCGCCGAATCCCTATCGACCAGATAGATATGTGAGCAGGCGAGTCCGGACTCGTGCTCCACTACAGTCCACTGGACCCGGTCATCTTTGAGCGCGAGCTGAGCGAGCGCCGCGTAAAATTCACGAGAGTACTTCGGACGACGGCCGTGTCGGCTTTCGGTAGCTTCCATCAGCCTGACGAATCCGCCAAAGTGCCGCTCAAAATCAAACGGCTTGACCTGGATTCCTTCACGCTCAGCTTTGCGAATCTCCGATCTCAATGTCGCATCGGGCGGCTCCCACTCCGGTTTCGAGAGATCGAGCACGACCGCCTCACAATCCGCTTGATCAAAGCCGTCCATCTGGTTGAATTCGGCGTAAAAGTCGGCAAGGTACAGTTTGGCATAGCGCTCGGATTTTAGGGCCAGGGTAAGAGCAATGATTGAGGCTTGTCGGGCCGTGACATCAGAGCCGACCGTCACCACCCGGGCGTACAGTCCGTCGGGCATAATCTGTAGCCTCGCAAGCGGGCCTCTTCCGAATTCCACTCCGGGCAGGACACCCGTAATCTCGTGACCGCGCCGGCAAATCCAGCAGACCGGCCTCCCGCCGTGCGCCTTCCACAGCCGGGCAAAGTCCGGCGAACTGTACAGGGAGTAGTCCCGCAGGGCGTTCACGATGGCTTGATCCAGATCTGCCGGCGCGCATTTCTCAACGATCATCTTCGATTTACGAGCAGAAATTTTCCACGGGCCACCTGGCCATTCTCATCCGTCAACACGAAGATATAAACCCCGGACGCCACCGCTTTCCCGCTCTGGTTGCGGCCATCCCAGGAACTGTTAACCGGCAAATCAATAATATGGGCGCCGGAGACGTCAAAGATGCGAATCGTACCGGGACGCGCAAAGTTAAACTTGAGCTGCTCGGTTCCGGAGTTGATGACGAACGGATTCGGAAAGGCCAGCACCGAATCCAGCCGCTGGGTCGGCTTGGCGATGGCCGAAGTAAGCAAGGAAATCCCGGCGCCGGTCGCGACCCAGAGATTGCCGGTCCGATTGTCCAGCGTGATATTGCGAATATCATCCGCTACCAGGCCGCTGTTCAGCGAAGTCATGAGTTCAAATGCCCCGGCCGTAGCGTCGAACCTCGCCAGACCGTTGTGAGCCGAAACCCAGGCGTTGCCTCGCGAATCAAATTCGATGTCGGTAATGTCCGGCCCGATTCCCGCCGGGAGATTGATGTCCACAAACTGGTCGATGCCGCTGTCGTAGCGCGACAGCCCGAAATTGGTCCCGACCCAGAGCGTGCCGTCAGGCCCGAATTTGACTTTGCGGACGACATCGGATCGCAGAAATGAATTATCGTTGTTCAGATGGCGGCAGGAATCGTCCCGCTTGTCATAGGGATCCGGCCCAGTGTAGTACCAGTACAGGCCGTTCGTCTCGGTCCCTACGATCAGGTTGTAATTCTGGTAGTCGAGCGTCGAAACGAAAGTATCGATAATGCCATTGGCAATTCCGAGCGAGTCCCAGGCCGCCACTGAGTCAATCCGACCAAGATCGCAGAACGCCACCGGGTACCCGTTCAGTGCGCGATAACAGGCCGTAAAGAGATAATGTCCGTCGGTCGCCAAGCCTCGAATCACCACAAAATGCACGCCCGCCGGGCCGTCCGTATTTCCGCGCATCGTTGAGTTGGTCTGGTTGAACTGCTTTATCGAGTCTCCGGCTATTCGCCAAAGACCATCCCCGAATGTCCCGGCCCAGACCAGATTGCTCGAATCCGAGATCATCAGGGTGGTGACATCCGGCGGACTAAAGTTCCTTAAGACCCAGGCGCTGTCGACCAATTGAGTCGCCGAGCCACGCCCTAAGAGGGCCGTCACCGCCCCGGTTCTATCAACTGCGATATCATTGATATCGTTGGTCGGAAGGCCGGTATGACTGTACTTGACAAAACTCCCCGAACTATTCTGATAGATACCTGCCACTGAGCGTTCTCCCACCCAGCGGTACGATCCGGTATTGAGTCCGGTTTGGGGCGGACCGGGAAGACCACTCAGAGTCACATACGCAAAATTTCCCGAATTCAGACAGCCTAAACCGTTTCCGAAGTAGAAGAACAGAGTGTCATTTTCCACTTTGAGATCAGTGAAATCCCAGTTCTGGCCGATCGGCACAACCGTGAAAACAGTGTCCGACGGGGAACGATCGAGGCGAAAGGCGTCGACATCAGTGGCGATATAGAGATTGGATTCGAACGCGACCACTCTGCGGATGTTCGATGTCCCCAATTCCGGATGATTGTTGAGATTGAAACTGGTCCAAGCGGCGGGGGATTTCATTCTGACTTTGTCGCGCCGGTCGGTCACCGCCAAACCGGCCGAAGTCGCCACCCAAAGGCTGTCTCCCTGCAGGAATATTCCCTGCACAGCGGGCGAGGCATTGAGGCTGCCGAATTGGGTATAGCTGTCCTGGATCTGGCCCCCGCCGCGGCTCTTGGAGAACAGAATCAGGCCGAGTTCGCTGCCGATCCACAAGAAATCGCCGTCATCAACCACACAGAGCAAGCGGAAGAGCTGGTCGTTGTTATCGAAAAACAAATACGGCGCGCGCGACTGATCGCCAAACTTTATGAGCCGCCCTGCTCCGGTTATCCAGGTTTGCCCGGCCGAGTCGACGATGATATCGGTCAGATCGGTCGTCCCCAGACCGTCGACATTGGTGAGAGTTCTCCCCGGCTTGTTGGGATCGGCAATAACCAGCAGACCGCCCGATGTGGCGACATACAGGCTGTCATTGATCAGCTTCATCCGTCGGACGTCATTAAAGGATGAAATCGTGACCCAGCGTGGCTGTGCCCGGGCATAGTCCGGTTGGAACGCGATGGCGGCGACGGCCGCTCCAATTAGAATGAGCTTTTTGAAAAGCGTTGTCCGATCCATCCGGCCACCAGAATTAACAAGAGTGCGGTCATGACATAGAACGAGCCTCGGCCCGCGACATCCCCAATATCCGTAAATACCGAGTACTTGTCCAGCAGCCCGACTTTGCCAGTAAACGCCGTGATTGCTTCGTGGCGGACATGCTCCCGGATTCGTCCGTACGGATCGACAATGTAGCTCAGGCCGCTGTTGGCCGAACGCGCCATCCAGCACCGATTCTCCACGGCGCGGGTGACGAAAATCCGGTCATGCATATGAATGCCGATGGAACTCCCGAACCACGTATCATTGGTGATTCCCACCACGAATTCGGCCCCCTGACGGATCATGCCCCGGACAAAGTCCGGAAAAGTCGACTCAAAACAAATGAGCACGCCGTAATTGGCCTGCGGGATCTTGAATAGATGCAGCGAGTCTCCTTCGACAAAATCCGACCACCATTGCACGTTGTAGTTCTTCATGAAGGTGAGATACTTGAACAGAAAATCGGCCCGTAGAAACGGAAAGACATTCTCGTACGGGACATGCTCCGAAAAGGGAACCAGTTTCATCTTGTCGTATCGGGCGACCACCTGTCCGGTCGAATCAAACTCAAAACAGGAATTGAAGTCCCGCCGCTCTCCCCCAATAACACCCGAAGCCAGCGCGCCCACCAGGTGGTAGGTACCGGATCTTTTTACCGCCTCCGCAATCATATCCCGGCAGCGCGGTTCAATATCCACAAAACAAGGGGCGCCGCTCTCCGGCCAGATCATCAACTTGGGCTTTTCGTCGGCAATCGTACCGGCCAGAGAATCATATCGCTTAATGCTAAACCCCTGGTTCTCCAATTCCCATTTTATGTCCACCGGGACCGAGCCCTGAAGAATTCCGACTTTGAGGGTTCCGTCCTTCAGCAGTGGCGGCATCTCGGCCCAGCCGTACGCAACCAGCGCCGCAACAATGGCGAGCGAGACAAAGCCGGCGGTTATCCGCCGCTCGGGAGAGATTTCCCTGCGAAAGACCTGGAGCACCAGCACATTGACGGAGATAACCAAAAACGTCAGTCCATGCACCGAAATGACGGACACGATCTGCAAGATGTACAGATAATACGCTTGCGTATACCCGACATCGCACCAGGGAAAGGCAAACTGGGAGATTGTTCTGAAGTACTCCAGTCCCGTCCAGAGAAACGGCAGGAAGATGAATCCATAAATTGGCTTGATGCGATAGAGCTTCGAATACGCCATCAGGATCGCGGTATAGTAGAGCGCCACGATAACGACCGCGGCCACCATACCGGAGGGAGTCACCAGACCCACCCAATAGAGCGTGAAAAGCATGTAGAAGAATCCGAACGAGTAGGCCGCCTTGAACAACTCGTACCCCTTTAGCCGGCCCAAAATCATCAGCGGCCGCACCAGAGCGAACCAGGCGAGAAAGCCGAGATACCAGGGATAGTACGCCAGCGAGAGCAGAAAGGCCCACAGCATCAGTTCGAACCGACGCATGCGGATTACCGGATCTTCGGGGACAACAAAACGATACAGTTTCCGAAGCAGTGACTTCAGAATCTTACCCTCTGACAAGAAGCGATTTGCCGGTCATTTCTTTGGGCTGCGGCAACCCCAGGATATCCAGAACGGTGGGAGCAACGTCGGCCAGAATTCCTCCTTCCCGCAAGGCCAGCCCGGCCCGCGGCAGAGTCATATCAAACGGCATCAGCACGCCGCCATCCCCTACCGGCTGGTGTCCCAGTTGCCCGGTCGGGTCATACAGAATACACGGCACAAGATTGGTCGTGTGGGCGGTCCACGGCCCGCCGGTCTTGGGATCGATCATGGTTTCGGCATTGCCGTGATCAGCCGTAACGATCGCGACCCCGCTCTGATTCTTCACCGACTCAAGCAGCCTTCCCAAACCCCGGTCCACCGCCTCAACTGCTTTTTTCGCCGCCATGAAATTACCGGTGTGCCCCACCATATCGCAGTTGGCATAATTCAAAAGGACAAAGCCGTACCCGCCGGAATTAATCCGCTTGATCGCATTGTCGGTAACTTCGACTGACGACATCTCCGGCTGTAAGTCATAAGTCGCCACCTTGGGCGAGGCGATCATATCGCGGTCTTCGCCGGGGAATGGCTCTTCAATGCCGCCGTTGAAGAAGAAGGTGACGTGGGCGTACTTCTCGGTTTCGGCTGTACGCAACTGGCGGATGCCGTGTTTCGAAAGCACATCCCCCAGGATATTTTTGAGTCTGATCGGGTGAAAGGCGACCTTGGCCTCAAACAATTTGATGTCGAAATTGGTCATGGTGACCAGTTCGATCCGGGGCTGATCGGTGTGAATGTACCCCTTGATATCATGGCCGACCAGCATATAGGACAATTGCCGGGCGCGATCCGACCGGAAATTAAACATGATGCACAAGTCTCGGTCTTTGACCCGGCCCAGACCGTCCCCAAGGTCCATGACACACGGTATGATAAACTCATCGGTGATGTTGTTGATGTAAGAAGCTTGAATAGCCTTTACCGGGTCCTCAAAGCGCGGCCCTTCGCCATATACGATCGCGCGGTAAGCTTTGTCGGTTCGCTCCCAGCGACGGTCCCGATCCATTCCGTAGTAGCGCCCGCCGACCGTCGAAACTTTCCCCAACCCGATCTCGGCAAACTTGGCCTGGACATCCGTCAAGTATTTCTGGCCCGAAGTCGGCGGCGTATCCCGGCCATCGGTGAACGCGTGCAGGTAAAGCTCCTTGACACCGCTCCGCTTCGCCAGCGTTACCAGAGCATATAGATGCTTAAGCGAGGAATGTACGCAGCCATCGGAGACGAGCCCGAACAGATGAACAGCCTTGTCCTCGGATACTACCCGCTCCATGGAAGAGGTAAAGACCTCGTTGTCAAAAAACTCGCCGTCATCGATAGCCTTGTCAATCCGCGTGATATCCTGGTACACCACCCGGCCGGCCCCGAGATTGAGATGCCCGACCTCGCTGTTCCCCATCTGACCGACCGGCAGCCCCACCGATGGCCCTGAGCCGTCGATCGCCGCAAACGGGCATGACTTCACCAGGCTATTGTAGGTGGGCTTTTCGGCCGCCGCGATGGCATTGTCGGGAGTCGCCTCCCGTAAGCCGAATCCATCGAGAATGACTAGCAGAACCAGCATGATGCCTATATGAGCTGAACTTTTCCGCTGCCCGGGACTATCTCACCAATCCGGTATGCCTGTTCGCCAAGCTTTCCCAGGCTATCCATTATACCATCGGCATCCTTGCGGTCGACCACCAGCACATACCCGATTCCCATATTGAAGGCCGAGTACATGTCCGTTTGATCGAGGTCGCCGGCTTTCTGGAGGTATGTGAAAATGGGCAGGACTGGCCAGCTCCCCAGTTTGATTCTGGCGTCGAGACCTGACGGTAGCACCCGGTTGAGATTTCCCGGGACTCCCCCTCCGGTGATATGAGCCATGCCGTGAAGGTCGAACTTCTCAAGAAGCGGAAAGATCAGCGGACCATAGCTCCGGTGTACCTGCATGAGGGCCTCGCCGATGCTGCCGTGCAGACCGGGTACCTGATCGTCCGGCTGGTGAGCGGCTACTTCAAAAGCAACTTTGCGCGCCAGCGAATATCCGTTGGTGTGAAGTCCGTTTGAAGCCAGCCCGATACAAACGTCCCCATCGCGAATGGTCCGCCCATTCACAATTTTCGCCTCGTCGACCACGCCGACGATACAGCCGGCCAGATCATATTCGTTCGGTTGATACAAGTCCGGCATTTCAGCCGTCTCTCCGCCGATCAACGCCATTTCCAGCGCCACACAGGCGGTGGAAAGTCCTTCCACCAACTCCGCCACAACGTTTGGGTCGAGCTTGTTGATGCCAATGTAGTCGAGGAAGAAGAGGGGTCGCGCGCCGTGTACCAGAATATCGTTCGCACAGTGATTGACCAGATCCTGCCCGACACTGTTGTGCCGGCCGGTCATAAACGCCATTTTGACTTTGGTGCCGACACTGTCGGTCGATGAAACCAGCACCGGACTTTTCAACTCTCCAAAGGCAGCCCGGTAAAATCCGCCAAATGAGCCAATCTCGGATAACACGTTGGGACCAAAAGTCTTGCGGGCAAGGGTCTTAATCCGGCCAACCGCTTCGTCGTTGGCCCGAACATCAACTCCCGCTTGGGCATACGTGAGTTTTCCTTTGGGTGTACCTGTCGACATGGCGGCCAATCTACCCTCTGCGGCAAGTGAAGTCAACAATAGTCCGAATTTGCGGCTATGTCAGTGGGTAAGTGATACGCCGATAGAGTGGGCGGCAGACGTCCCCGTCTGCCCCTCCCTGGGCCGGGCACACGAGGTCCTGTGCCGCGCACAGATCTCAAACTGACCCATTGGTCCGAAATGGCGAGAATCGGCTAGGCCAGATCGAACAATAGGAACTCAGCTTTCTGCCTGGCCTCAATCTGGAGCATTGTTTCGTGACTGGCCGAAACGCCGTCTCCTTCCGAAAGTAACTGACCATTGACTAAAACCGACCCCCTGACCAGTTGAATCCAGATATGGCGATCCTCGCCGACCCGGTATTCGAGTGTCTTCGCCGGCTCAAGAATCGACGCATATAGCCTGACATCCTGGTGAATAATAACCGAACCATCCGCGCGATCGGGAGAAGCTATCAGGCGCAAGCGGTTCAGTTTGTCCTCTTCGGCGAAGGTCTTCTGTTCATATCCGGGTTCAAGCCCCTTCTTGTCGGGAAAAATCCAGATTTGCAGCAAGTGCACTTTTTCCGTTTTGGAGTTGTTGAACTCGCTGTGAGTGATCCCCCTCCCGGCGGTCATCTTCTGGACCTCGTTCGGGCGAATCACCGAGCCGTTCCCCAGGCCGTCCTTGTGCTCCAGCGCTCCTTCGAGCACATAGGTGATGATTTCCATGTCGTGGTGGTCGTGCGGCGAAAACCCCTGCCCCGGCGAAACGAAATCCTCATTGATCACGCGGAGCTTTCGGAAACTCATGTGCTGCGGATCGCGATAGGAGGCAAACGAAAACGTGTGGTACGTCTCAAGCCAGCCATGGTTGAAATGACCGCGCTCTTCGGACTTTCTAATAGTGATCATAGTTTCCTCGCCCTGAAAACAAGCGGCGAGGCGGGTTGGTTCACCGACCGGACTGGTTCAGGAGATCCAGCACGGCCCGGAAATCGGCCGGCACGACCGATTCGCAGGTAATCACGTTCTGCGTGGCGGGATGAACGAACGTAAGCCTTCGCGCGTGCAGCGCCTGGCGGTCAATCAGCTTCAGCAGCTGTCTTCCGAGCAATCGTTCCGGCGCGAAAATACCTTTGTGCCACTTCTCCCGCCCGCCGTACTCGGGATCACCAAATACCGGATGATGGAGATGCGACAGATGTACGCGAATCTGGTGTGTGCGCCCGGTTTCGAGTTTCACCGCCAGCAAATCGTATAACCGAAAGCGGTCCGCCAGTTCGTAGTGAGTCACCGACTCTCGCCCACCGCTGCCGCCGACCGCCATTTTGGTCCGCTCGTTGGGGGACCGGCCGATTGGAAGATCTATCTTTCCGGCATCTTCCGTCATATGACCGCACACAAGGGCGATATATTCACGATGGATTTCCCGCTTCTCCAGCGATTGTTGCAGCAATTGCAGGGTCTTTTCGTCCTTGGCCACCAGCAGCAACCCGGACGTCCCTTTATCGAGCCGGTGGACTATCCCGGGACGGTTATGTCCTTTGACTTTTCTCAGCTGCTCGAAGTGGTACACCAAGGCATTGGCCAGCGTCCCTTCATGCACCCCTGCCGCCGGATGGGTCACCATCCCGGCCGGCTTGTTCACGACTGCCAACGAGTCATCTTCGAACACGATATCGAGCGGGATATTTTGCGGGAGAACATCGGTCAAGCTCGGCTCCGGCAGCGTAATCGAAATCTTGTCTCGGCCACTCACCAAATAGCTGGCATTAGGTTGAACGCCGTTGACGGTGATATCCCCCTGATCGATCAACCCCTGAATCTTATTTCGAGACAGACCCAACTCGACAAGCCCCGCCAGGTATCGATCTAGCCGGAGCGGCTCAGTCTCCGCCGGTACAGCCAGCTTGACGGTCTTTCGAGGAACGGGCGTCATTTCTTCCCCCGCGCCGTCATGGTCAGGGAAATCTTCTCAGTGAGATGAATGAATTTGGGAATAGACAACTCCTCGGCCCGGCTCAGTTCGGGCAGTTCAAGTTCTTTTAGAATTTCGCGCGCCGAGGCGGCATCGGGGATAAAATCAGGCACGAGATTGTTGATCAGCAGCTTGCGGCGCTGTCCGAACGAGGCCCGCACTACTTGTTCGAACAATTCCGGGTTGTCCAGCTCGATCGCCTCACGCGGTGTGAGCCGAATGACCGCGGAGGTCACGTCCGGCTGGGGCGTGAAGGCGGCCGGAGGAACATCGAAACAGTGAATGGCATCGAAATGAATCTGCGTAAATATCGAAATGGGAGCCCAGCTCCGGCTGCCGGGCCGGCCGGTAATCCGTTCCGCCATTTCCTTTTGCACCATGAGGACCGCGCCGATGATCTGTTCGCGATACCTAAGGCACCAATCAATGACCGGCGACGTGATGTTATACGGCAGATTTCCGGTCAGAAAAAATAAATTCAGCTTGTAGTCTTCCGGGTGAAATCCCAGAAAATCTCTGTTGAGAATAGTACTGTTCGGGAAAGCCAGAAGAGTTTCTTCAAGCTGATGGATGATATCTCGGTCAAATTCGATTCCCCAGACCTGCGCTCCGGATTGGGCGAGCGGGACAGTCAGAGCGCCCAGCCCGGGGCCGACCTCAATAATTATCTCGTTAGGTTTTGGATTGACCAGTTCGACAATTCGGGCAATCACTTTTTCCGAATTAAGAAAATTCTGCCCGAACCGTTTCTTGGCGTGGTAGGGTTTCATATTCACCCACCAAACGTCTCGACCAGCCGGTACAGTTTGCGGCTGTTCCGGTCCGTGATTCTTTCAATTTCCGCAACTGAAATTCCGCGGAGTTCGGCCAGTTTCTTGGCCACGAGCGTCACATATGCCGGCCGGTTGGTGCTGCCGCGATACGGAACCGGCGTTAAATACGGCGCATCGGTCTCCAACAGGATTCTATCGAGCGGCACGTCCGATGCGACCTTCGCCATTCCCGCCTTATTGTAGGTGATGACACCGCCGACGGAGATCACGAACCCAAGTTCAAACACACGCTCGGCTTGCGCCGTATCCCCGGGAAAGCAGTGAAACACGCCGCTCGGGAGCCGGTGTGCGAACTCTTGCACGATCGCCATCGTGTCATCGAACGCTTCTCTGGTATGAATCACCACCGGTTTCTGCAATTCCACCGCCAGCTCCAACTGTCGTCGAAATGCCTCTCTCTGGACCGGGCGGGGCGACATATCCCGGTAGTAATCCAGACCGATCTCACCGATCGCAACCACTTTGCGTTTTTTCGACAAACCTCTGAGCCTATCTAGTGCCTGATCGTCCAGCGTAGAGGCATCGTGAGGATGAACCCCCACCGTGGCGTAGAGCATTTCATGTTTCTCAGCCAGTTCAACGGAGGTTTCCGATGACGGGATATCTACGCCAATATTGACGACCGTATGAACGCCCGCCGCACCGGCTTCGGCCAGTAGGTCATCGATCTGACCGTGATATATCTTGCTGTCAAGATGGCAATGGGAATCGATCATCAACTGACTTTTGCGCCCGGAGGCAGGTCCCCCTCGGGGCGAACCAGAAACAGCGCTTTGCCGGCTTTGGCCGCCAGGAGCATCCCGCGTGATTCGACTCCCCGGATGACGGCGGGCTTCAGATTGCTCACCACGATAATCTTGGTTCCGGCCACTTGTTCCGGAGTATAGTGCTCAGCAATTCCGGCGACAATCTGGCGCCGTTCGCCTCCGAGATCAATCTGTAGCTTGAGCAGCTTAGCAGCCCCTTCGACTTTTTCCGCCGACAAAACTTGCGCTACCCTAAGGTCCAGTTTCTGGAATTCGCTGATATCCACAAGCGAGTCGACCGACACGACCCCGAGTCCCGCCTCCGGCTTCGCCGGCGCGCTTTTCAACTCAACCGCCGAGCCGGCGACAAACGGCGTATCAATCCTTGGAAAAATCGGCTGATCAACTTTCACAGATGTGCCGGGCACGAGCGAGAAGAACTCTCGCGCTGCGTCCAGCGACAGCGTGCTGTCATTCAGCCCGAAGACCGCCCGCACTTCGCGCATCTTGCGCGGCATGACCGGGAACAGAATGATCGACACGATCCGAATCACTTCGCAGCAGGCATACAGCACGCCGCCCAGTTTATCGCGATCTTCGGAACCGGTGAGCTTCCACGGCGCGGTATCGTTGAAGAACTTGTTCGCGGCCCGCACCAGGTTCATGGCGTCGGCGATGGCAAACGTGAGTCGGAAATGCTTGATATGCGCATAGGCGCTGTCCGGCAATTCTTCCGCCAGCAGCATCAACTGATCAAGTCCCTCAATCGGCTTGTAGGGTGCCGGGAGCCTCCCCTCAAACTGGGTGGCGATCAGCTTGGCCACGCGTGAAACCAAATTTCCCAGATCATTGGCCAGATCGGAATTGTACTGCGAGACGAACCGTTTGGCCTGAATATCTCCATCGATCCCGAACGGATACTGAGTCAATAATAAATACCGCGTCCCATCCGGGCCGAATTTTGCAACCATCTCATTCGGGTCGATCATGTTGCCTAAGGACTTGGACATCTTTTCGCCATCGACCGTAAAGAATCCGTGCAGAAAGATTGTGTTCGGAAGCTTCTCGCCTGCCGCCATCAGCATCGCGGGCCAGTACAAACAGTGGAACTTGAGAATGTCCTTGGCCATCAGGTGCACCACCTCGGCCTCGTTCCACCATTGATTGAACGACCGCTGATCATCGCCGTACCCGATTGCCGAGATGTAATTCGACAGGGCATCGACCCAGACATAGGCCACTTGCGAGGAATCAAACGACAGCGGAATTCCCCATTTGACGCGTTCGCGCGAGAGGGAAAAATCGGGAAGCTCCTGCCCGATGAGTCCCAAAACTTCGTTGCGACGTTCTTCCGGCAAAATCTTCAACTCGCCCGATTCGATTCTCTCTTTGATCTTGCCCGCGAAGGCAGTCAGCCGGAAGAAATAGTTCTTTTCCTTGAGCTGAACGGGGGGCTTCTTGTGGTCGGGACAGAGTCCGTTGACCAGGTCCTTTTCGGTTACGAATTTTTCGCATCCCGTGCAATAGAGGCCTTCGTAGTGTCCGGAATAGACCACTTCCCGGCCATCCTCGGTCCGGGCCCGCCGCATGGCATCAAGGAATTTTAGGACGGCGACTTTATGCCGTTCGGAAGTCGTTCGAATGAAGTAATTGTATTCAATATCCAGATTTTTCCAGGCATTCTGAAACGTAGCCACGGTCCGGTCACAGAACTCCTGTTCAGTGAGCCCGGCCGCGCGGGCCGCCTCGGCCACTTTGGTCCCGTGTTCATCCGTGCCGGTGAGAAAGAACGATTCGCGTCCCTGGAGCCGGTGAAAGCGCGTCAGCAGATCGGCGGCGATGGTCGTGTAGGCGTGGCCGATATGCGGGCGGTCGTTGACGTAGTATATTGGCGTTGTGACATAAAATGGCTGCGGCACGTTACTTCTCCAGTATCTGACCGCTAGTTCAGATTCTCAGGTTCGTCCAGATGTTTGAGCGCTTCCTTGTCCACCTCGACCTCGTCGGCGCGCTCACCAAAATCCCCGATCGGGGCCGGACCGTGGGCGGCGGCTCCGGTTCCCCGGGTCACCGCGATGATATCCTCCGCTTTGGCGCGGAACGGAATGGCATCCTCGCCGATCAAAATCATCTCTTCGCGGAAATAATCTACCCGCTGCAGGATCCCGATACCCGCCTTGGTCGTAACTTTGGCCCCGGGCTGTGGGAATCTCCGTTTGACCTCGATATAGCTGTCAACCTCGTAGCGAAGACAGCACAGGAGGCGTCCGCAGTTGCCCGATATTTTCGACGGATTCAGCGACAGATCCTGCTCCCGGGCATGGGCGGTCGATATCGGCGCAAACTCCCGGATAAACGTATTACAGCACTGCTGGCGCCCGCAAATCCCGTAGCCGTTGTTGCGGCGGGCTTCATCCCTGACACCGATCTGGCGGAGTTCAATCCGGGTACGATAGCGGGAGGCCAAATCTCTCACCAGAGCGCGAAAATCTACCCGGTGCTCGGCTGTAAAGAAGAACGTTATCTTGTTCCCGTCGAACTGGCAATCGACATCGACCACTTTCATGGGCAGGCCGTGCCGGCGGATCAGCCCGACAATCTCCTTCTTACAGGTGACTTCCTTTTGGCGGAGTTCTTCGCGGTGGGCCCGGTCTTCCTTTCCGGCCGGTCTGAGAATTGACCGCGGACGCGAAGAATCAGTGAATTCAGGCTGAGCATCAACCCGGTTCTTCAGCACGCCGAAATCTTCCCCCTGGTCGGCCTGGACAATGACCGGCTCCGGCACTTTTAGCGTGTGATGATAGCTGTTATAAAAATACTCCCTGCGGGAGCCTTTGAATTCGACCAGAAACAGTTCTGCCACAGATTACTCCGAAACGCCTCAATCTCTTGATTATCAATGCGTTGCCCGAATCAGGCGGGTCAAACGAAGCATCATAGCGATCAGGGCGATCCGAATATGCACGTTCAGTCTGAGGTCGGCAAGGGCATTTTTGATGGCAACCGTTATGGCGCCGGCAAGTTCCGAGTCGGTAAAGCGGGCGGCACACGCTTTGATCTCGGGAAGAAAGTCAATGTTGATCAGTTCTTCTTCATCGCCGTTGACCGCATAATTGGCACAGTCCCGCGTCAGCGACTGCCAGAGCTGCATCATCTCTTCCGCTTCGCTCCGGTCGCTCCGCGGCAGGAGATCGATTACTTTGGAGACCAGTTGCGGATTGCTGTCATGGAACATCGCCTTGTAAAGCACCAGCCCGACCGCCCGGCGCGATTCTTCGTCGTCATCGTGATCGACGAGCTCAATCGCCCGTCCTAAATTCCGATCTGCCAGTCTTACCAAAAGTTTTGCTCTCCCCGGCTCTTGCTCGTAATGCTGCTCTAAATAATCAACCGCCACAGTCTCCGGAACCCGCTCGAGCCTGATATGCTGGGAACGGGACTGAATGGTCGGCAAGAGCGCGCTCACCCGGTCGGCCGTCAGGATAATGACGGTGTCCGAGGGCGGCTCCTCGATCAGCTTCAAGAGCGCGTCGGCCGAAGCTACCAGCATCTTCTCCATTTGGTAGAACAGCACCACCCGTTTGGGAAAGTCGGTCTCCCGGAGCATCAGATGTTTCTTGATCTCCCGCGCCATGTCGATCGGCAGAGTGGTTTGTTTGGGGGCAGACAATATGCGAAACGGTTCTTTCCGCTTTGTGTCCAGAATTTCATTGGTGGACTCTACGGCCTCTCCCATGCTGTCGAACGACATGATGGGAACCACCACGAAAAGCCCCGGCGAGTTGACTGCAAAGATCTGGCGGCAATGACTGCACTCACCGCACGGAATCAGTTCGTTTGATTTCTCGTTCCGTCGTCGATCCTGACAGTTCAGAAGCGCCGCAAACGATAGAGCCAGCGGCCAGTGCCCCAGCCCCTCCCGGCCATACAGCAAATAAGTGGAGGCAATTCTTTCGGTCGCGACCGACCGGGAGAGCACCGACCAGGCTTTGGGCTGATATTGGCTGATGTCAAAAGGCATCGATATTGATCCATTCCAGCGGGTCGATCGGATCACGCCCCTTGCGCAACTCGAACTTCACAGTCCCGCTCTCCTCGGCGCTTCCAATTTGTGAGCCGGCCTCGACGGCGTCTCCTTCGTTCACGTTTACCGTACTAAGTCCGGCGTAGGTCGTGTAATATTGATTGTCATGGGAGAGAATAACAAAATTACCGTAGCCGCGCAAATTGCCGTTGTACACCACCGTCCCGTCGGCCACCGCCAGCACCCGCCCGCCGCTCTTCCCTCTGATCGTAATCCCCGGTGAAAAGGACTTGAGGTGCGTCACATTATCGACTGAATTTCCGTAGGGTACTACGATATCCCCTTTGAATGGGGCCGCCAGACGCCCTTTGAGCGAGGCGAAAATCCCCGGCCCGGCCGATTCCGGCTGGCGCTTCGATGGGGCCGCTGTCTTCTTGCTTTGCTGCTCGAGGCGGGCGACAATTTTCTCCATCTCGGCCGCCGCCTGCTGCAGAGTCAGAATCCGGTCCGATTCTTCCCGCTTGGCCTTGCGCAGCCTGTCGAGCGATTTCTCCTGCTTGTCCTTTCGGCTTTGATCCAGGGCGAACGAAACCTCCCGCTTTCGCTTAAGCGATGCGATCTGGGCCTGCTTCCCCGTAAGCTGCTCAAGCTGGGCCAGTGATCTCCCGAGTTGATTTGAGGCGGCCACCACATTGCCCGATTCGTAATTGACCAGCGCACTCAAGTATGAAACTTTGACGCCTGCTTCCAGCTCGTCGTGCGGAGAAGAAATCAATTCCTGCGCGCCGCGCGGGCTCGAGACATACAGTTGCCGCACATTTCCCAGGAAACGTCTCCGGCTCTGGTCGAGGGCGTCCTGCCGCTGGCCCAGCGAGGCTTCGTTTTCCGATATCGAACTACGTATCTGGGTCAGATCACTGTTCAACCGGCCGAGCAATTTCTTCTGGGATTCTATTCGTTCGTCCCGATCCGAGATTTCTTTTTGGACCCGGGCCTCCTCGCGACGGAGCGAATCCAGCCGGTCCTTGCTCCGCTTGACATCTTGCTGAATCTTTTCCAGTTCCTTGCGCTGCCCCTGAACATCGGTTGGCTTCGGCGCCGCCGCTCCCCGGGCGATGAGGACCAGAAGAATGCTTAGCGTAAGCAGGAGGCGAACCATAGAAGTTACCTGAACAGCCGGTAGAGGCCGAGCAGCCCGCTGAGAAGACCCAGCAGGGCAGTGCCACAGCAGAAAACTGCGATCTGCGCCCCGGGAGGCATGACCACCTCGAATTGGGTGATCTCAACACTCGTGTAGCCATAGAGAATCACCCCCCATCCCGCGACCGCCGCCAGTCCGCCGATCAGAAACCCTTCAATCAGAAAAGGGAGGGAAATGAACAGCCGACCCGCTCCAAGCAACAACAACTGCCGCACCCCGGTCGAACGGGCGCGCGTCATGAGTCGGATGCTATTGGCCGAGATGATGACAGCCGTCAACAAAATGATCACACCCAGCCCAAACCCGAGCTTGCGGATCAGCGATTGCGTCGCCTCTGCTTTGGCCAACCAGGTCCGGCTGTAGAGTACATCAGCAATTCCCGGCAGCTTGTGCAAGGCGCTTTCGATTGACGTCATTGAAGAGGAGTTGACCGCCGCCGGATCAAGCGTTAGAACAAACGATCTCGGCAAAGGATTCAGGGTGTCATACCCGACCAGCAAGTCGGTGCCAACCATCCGGGCGAGTTCTTCTCGCGCTTCATCCTTGGACACAAACCGTACTCCCGCCACGCCGGGAACATCGTTGACGGAACTGGCCAGCGGGGCCAGGCTGGAGTCCGGCACTGACTCATCGATCAGGGTTTCCATCCGAACCTGAGTCAGTAGCCCGCTGTACACGCGGTTGGCGGTCCCGGCTCCCACCCAGAATAAATCAAACAGGAAAAATATCAGCGCCAGAGACAGAAACGATCCCAGCAAGGTCCCCGGATGCCGGTAGAAATTGCGAAACAGTTCCTTGATTATGAACCTTAGTCGAAGCACGCCAGGCTCCCTTTCGAGATGGCGTATTTGTCGCAGCCCGGAATATCGACCGGCAGCAACTGCGAGGAGAGAATCAGCATGGATCGTCCGGAAAGCGCTGCTTTCACGAGGTAATCATACACTTTGGCGGAGGTCTTAGGATCCAGCCCCGCGGCCGGCTCATCGATGACTATAAGAGGCTGGTTGGCAATCGAGGCCCGGGCCAGTTGCACCAGCGTATGTTCCACGCGACTCAAGGTCGAAGGATAATGAGCCGCCTGATTCAGAAGACCGAATTCCGATAACAGCTTGGCCAGCCGCTCTTTCAGGACGCGGTCCTTTTCCCCCGCGATGATCATGGGCAGAGAGATATTTTCCGCCACGGTCAATGACGAGATCAGTCCAAACGATCCCCCCACCCCGCCGATCCGTCGTCGCGCCCGCCGGATTCGGCGTTTTCGGCGCCGTTTTAAGGTCTCGCCAAACAAGTCAATCCGTCCGCTGGTGGGAAAACGCAGGCCAAGGAGCAGTTCCGCCAGGCGGGTTTTCCCCGAACCGGCTTCGCCAATAATGAGGGCCGACTTGTTCGGCTCCAGCGTCAAATTCAGATCGACAAACAGCTCCTCGCCGCGGTCGGTCCGGGCGGTGACATGTTCGAGCTGTACCAGGGGCCATTTCATGGGGTCAGTCTGCGCTCATGGTTGATTGACTTTCGTCGATATCACTTATACTTTGCCGACGGATGCAAGTGCATCCATAAACTTTACGGATGGTATAAAAGGCATGCTCAGACAACAACTTAAAAGCTTGGTCCGGCGCTTCGCGCTCGGTTCACTGCTGTTCCTCTTGTTCTCTTCGTCGCTTCTGGCTCAAGGCTGGGAGCGGGTCAAACTGCCGATCGACGAAACCGTGACCGGCCTGTCATTTATTAGTCCTGACACCGGCTATGTCACTACCAGCGGCGCCAAGTACGCCCGTACGTTCGACGGCTGCAAGACTTGGAAATTCTACACGATCCGAAAGGATTCTTCCTTCGAGGATGTTTGCTTTCTGAACAAGGATACCGGCATGATTTGCGGGTCGTACGCGACGATCTACCGCACTACCGATGGGTGCAAGCAGTGGGACGCGATCTGGCTGCCCGACCCCAACGATCCGGTTTGGCTTACCAGCGTGCTCATGCTGCCGGGAAATGTCGTCCTGTTGGTCGGACTGGTCCCAGGCAACCCGCCGACCGGCGAGGCCTTTCGCTCTGAAGATCTGGGCAAGACTTGGACTAAACTTCCTGCTATGGGATTAGCGTATGGGGAGCTGTTTTATCGTCAGGGGGATCCGATTTGCTTTCAGTCCTGGGGAAAGCTGAACTACTCAATGGACAAGGGAAAGACCTGGGCGTCGATGAAGATCCCAAGTGTCAAGCCGACCCGTGCCACTTCGTTCTTCAAGAACACCGGCGTCCTATGCGGCAATGCCGGGGCGGTGGCCTGTACCAGTGACCGCGGGAAAACCTGGAAGACGGCCGATCAGAACGCCGAGATCAATTTCACGGCGGCGTTAATGATTGACGAGCAGACCGGCTACATCGCCGGAACCGGCGGCTCGATTTTCAAAACGACCGATGCCGGCAGCAGCTGGAAACCCGAGACTCTGCCGGTCAGCGTTGACTTTGCCGGCCTCTATCAAGTGGCCGACTACGTATATGCCTGCGGCGCCGCCGGAGTAATTCTTCGAACTAAAATCAAGTCGGCGAAATGACGCAACCGCCGCGAAAGGGCTAGTCCTTCATTGAGGCCAGGAACCGCTCGTTGGTCTTGGTCTTTTTCAACCGGTCGAGCAGGAACTCCATCGCTTCAATCGGATTCATTTCTGCCAGGAATTTCCTCAAGATCCAGATCTTGCTCAGAATCTCTTCGGCCTGCAGCAGTTCCTCTTTACGCGTCGACGAACGATTAATATCCAGCGCCGGGAAGATACGGCGATCCGACAGGCGGCGGTCCATCACCATTTCCATGTTGCCGGTTCCCTTGAACTCTTCAAAGATCACTTCATCCATACGGGAGCCGGTCTCGATCAAGGCGGTGGCGATAATCGTCAGCGAGCCCCCTTCTTCGACATTTCGAGCCGCGCCGAAAAACCGTTTCGGTTTGTGCAACGCGTTGGAATCCACGCCGCCCGACAGAATCTTTCCGGAGTGCGGCACCACGGCGTTGTGAGCGCGCGCCAGACGAGTGATCGAGTCCAGCAGGATGACCACATCCTGTTTGTGCTCCACCAGCCGTTTCGCTTTTTCCAGCACCATATTGGCTACCTGAACGTGCCGCTCCGCCGGTTCATCGAAGGTTGATGAGATAACCTCGCCCCGGACCGAACGGCGCATATCGGTCACTTCCTCGGGGCGTTCATCGATGAGCAGAACGATCAGCTTGACGCCCGGATAATTGGCTGTAATGGACTGCGCGATCTTCTGCAAAATGATCGTCTTGCCGGCCTTGGGAGGCGAGGTAATCAGGGCGCGCTGGCCCATTCCGATCGGGCACATCAGATCAATAATACGGGTGGTCATCTCGTCCGGATTCTGCTCTAATTTGAACTGCTCGTCCGGATACAGCGGTGTCAGATTGTCGAACAGGGTCTTATGTTTGGCAATTTCCGGGTCCTCGTAGTTGACCGCCTCGATCTTGAGCAGGGCAAAATACCGCTCGTTGTCTTTCGGCGGACGGACCTGGCCGGAAATCGTATCCCCGGTCCGAAGATCAAAGCGCTTGATCTGGGACGGCGAGACATAAATGTCGTCCTGGCCGGGAAGGTAATTGTAGTCCGGGGAGCGGAGGAAACCGTACCCTTCCTCCATAATCTCCAGCACTCCTTCGGCGAAGATCGCGCCGTTGGTGGAGGAGGTGTTCTCCATGATCTTGTAGATCAGCTCCGATTTGCGAAGCCCCGAAACGCCGGGGATATCGAGATCCTCGGAAATCTTCAGCAGCTCCGCAATGGTCTTGGATTTAAGTTCCGCGAGTTCCATAGCAGCACCTTGTATTTAAGTTGTTTAACGTTTTCGCAAGCGGGCGTTGGACGGTTCAGCCGGGCTCTAATCGTCCGAGAGTTCTTCGAACGGGGCGTCGCCCCAGAGTCGTTCCAACGCGTAGAAGCGGCGAGTGGGCTCGTGGAAGATGTGGACGACCACATCAAAATAATCGAGCAGCACCCAGTGTCCCTCTTTAAGACCTTCGCGATGCGCGGCGGCGTAGCCGGCATCGCCCATTCCCTCATCGACAGCTTCGGCAATGGCCCGGACGTGAACATCGGCGCTTCCCGAGGCGATCACGAAATAGTCGCATACCGATGAGAGCGACTTGAGTTTGAGTATGCGAACGTCGAATCCGTTCTTCGAGAGAGCCAGCCGCCCGGCCAGCCGAGCCCGATTCAGTGAGGAAAGCTTCTTCAATTACCCTTTCTATTTCTCCTTTGGCGAGTTATTGAGCGTTCGCATCACCGGATAGTCCTGCCCCAGCACCAGGGTGGCGGAAACCGACTGGAGATTATGCTCCAGCGGCTGGTAGAGCACCTCTTCGGAACTCAAACCAAGTTTCTGCGCCAGGGAGCGGGCGGCGGACTCATCTTCCGACCGCGAGATGACGAACGACTTCTTGACCAGGCGAATATCAAAGTTGCCGGTATCGACAACGCGAATTTCCATATCAGCATCGGCAAACCCGTCAAGCTTCCCCGAATATTCCGCGGCCAGTCCCCGCACGCCGCAGCCATTGAGAACCTGCAGGCGAACCGTCCGGGACGGCACTCCGACCGAGCGCGAAACCCCGTCAGCCACCTTCACCGTGAACATCACCACGTACACCAGGATAACGACGAAGGCGGCAATTATCGTGTATTCCAGAATCCGCGCAACTGTTTTCCGGCGACCCGAAGGGTACGCCTCGACGCGGCCTAAATCTGAATTGTGAGCGGTGTCTGACTGGAACATGAAGAAAAGTTCGGGGGGAAGGAAATCAAATCAATGGGATGTGCCGTGCACCTCCAGGTTATCTATTCATTAGTGATTGAGAAATGGGCTGCTCCAATAGCCATAGGAGCCGGGGAACGGATAAAACAGGCCGCTCACCCGCTGAACATCGAGCGTCATACGGAATTTCTCAGACGGATGATAGTCGAGCCGAATCCCCGGCAGGAGCGTCGGCTGATTGTTGGCATCCCCCATTATGCCGCCAAGGCTGTGCATCACCCCGAGACTGAGACCCATCGACAACTTCGGCGAAAATTCATACAGCATGTTGGTCTGAAGCATCCCGGCGCCGCCCGAACCATAACCACCTGAAAAGTAGGACACCGAATAGCTGTTGGACCACTTGATCCGGGAGAGATCCAGAAGCGAGAAAGGATTGACGGCCGGCTTGATGCCTAGAGAGGAAGCAGTCGTGCTCTTGTCGAGCGTGGCTACATCAGCCGACTGCGCCATCGCGGCGGCGGCCAATGCCAGAACGAGTATGCTTGTCAGTAAGAAACTCTTCATGATCCTTATCCCACTCTCTGACTTTAAATTACGAGTATCGGGCCCGTCCGTCAACTAAAATCCAACAGGCTATTAACTCTATCGGTCTCTTCCGTGTCATATATTATAACGTAGGAGGAGTTCGTTTGAAGCAAAAAAAGCCTGCTGAGTCAATATGTTACAGCCTGTTACAGGCGTGCGGCGAAAGTTTTGGCCAGTTGTGCCAATTGCTCGGTGTCGTTGACCCCGGTTAATTCGAGCGGATCCTCGGCCTGCACGACCGAAACTCGCAGTCCGTTGTCGTGTAACAACTTAATTGCATCGGTCAGATAATACTCCCCCTGCGAGTTTTGATTCCCGATTTGATCGATCACATCGAACAGCTCACGATTATCGAAGCAAAATGTCCCGGAGTTGCATTCGCGGATCTTCAGCACCTGCTCCGAGGCATCCTTGTGCTCGATGATTTCCAGAAGTTCATCGGTTCCCGGTTTCCGGATGATCCGGCCGTACCCCTTGGGATCGGGGAACAGGGCGGACAAACAGGTCGCCGAGGCTTTGGTCTTTGTGTGAATATCGAATAGGCGATCAATCGATTTCTCGGAAAGAAACGGAACATCACCAGCCGCCACCAACGTAGTTCCCTGGAATTGCGACATGAGATCGCGCGCCATCAAAACGGCGTGGCCAGTCCCCTTTTGTTCACGCTGCCAGGCGAATTGAACGGGATAATCTTTGAGTGCCTCCTGGACCATCTCCCCTTTATGACCGATCACGACCACGATCTTGTCAAATTTCTTGCGCGCGAGAGTGTCGAGCAGAATCATCACCATCGGACGTCCCTGAATTTCATGCAAGACCTTGGGAAGATCCGATTTCATCCTCTTCCCTTTGCCGGCGGCAAGGACTATAGCGGCCGTTTGCGTCATCAGTCTTCTCCAGATTGTTCAGATTGGTCGGAGCAGTAAGCAAGGGTCAGCTATGACCCGCGATGCGCTTTTTTGCTACTTCACCGGCTTGTTGTGAGCATCAACATGAATCGCGACCGGCTTGTGCTTGGCCGCCTCGGCTTTGTCGTACTGGGCATAGGAGAGGATTATGATCAGATCCCCCTTCTGCCCTTTGCGCGCAGCGGCGCCGTTGAGGGCGATCGCCCCGCTCCCGGCCGGTCCTTCGATAACGTAGGTATCAAACCGTTCGCCGTTGTTGATGTTGGCGATATCGACCTTTTCGTACGGCACCAGATCGGCCAGTTTCATGAGGTCCGAATCGATCGTGATCGAGCCGGTGTAGTTCAAGTTGGCATCAGTAATGGTCGCGCGATGTATTTTCGACTTAAGCATTGTTATCAGCATCTAAATTCCTCCGCCTCGGGTTACCCCGAAGGCCGCCGGGAATATAGTCAAATCCGGTCTCTTGGCAAGCGATGAGGGCGGTCGAGGGGGGCGAGGACGCTCTTCCGTTGTAACCATCTTGGAGACAAAACGTTCGGACTTTTTTGAACTATCCGTCATTCATAAAATGGGTTCGTTTTAGACCGGCATTGCCGGTTGGTCGCTTCGCGGCGTTGCGATGGGCGAACTGCAGTAATCCCAAGAGCTTTGGTGAAATACCAGGGGCCGAACTGCGTTTTCCCAAATGGGTTCGTTCCAAACGGTGTCCTTCGGCTTCGCTCAGGACGTCGTCTGGAGTGGTTCGCCCTGCGTCCCACTTGAAGGCGGGATTCTTCGCTTCGCTCCGCTCAGCTTGAACATTCACACTCTCCCCCAAATGGGTTCGTTTTAGATATCCGGAAGATGCTGAGCATCTTTCCCGGCTGAGGAAAAGGGAGAATGTGAGTCTGGTTTTGGCCGGATTGAGGGTTAGAAATCTGGTTTCGTTCATACTAATAGGGGGCTGGATTCGTAATCACCAGCGATTTACTAGCGATATTGCAGAAAGCTCCATGTCGGTATCTGGTCAGCCAAGTAGGTCAAGGCTCAGGCAAGTTCTTTGGTGATAGAGGCTTGACAAGGCTTATCCGACCGGCAAGACCCCTCAGATTTTCGGCTCCGCTCGGAGAATTCATTGCTTGAATATGGGGTTAACCGTCTATATTTGATCTGGATGTGGGATAAGGGGTGGAATATGCGAATTGCAGCTTCTGATCTTCTTGTTTGCTTTCGGAACATGGTCATCTCCGGCAGTGGCGTTGGATAAATCTGACACGACCAGGAGTATTCCCGGCATTTCTGCCTGGATAAGGGGAGGATATATCAAAGTACAGAAACTGGAAAATGTGATGAATAGTTAGTCTATGAGGCCCCCGTTTCTTAAAGGCGGATGGTAAGGTCGGCATGCATCCGATTCATGCCGGTGACAGCCCATGCGTACCACCCTGACACTTCGAAAACTGCTCCGCCGATCACAGCTTGTATACCGCCGGCGTCAGCCATCTCGCCTATTGTACGGCGACTCATGACGTGGGAAGGCTCTCCCTGCTCATGACTAATGGCGGGATGATCGGTGTTGATCATTTTATCCCAAATGCCAGTTATCTTTTTCCTCCACCCAGTCTCTCACCAACACCTTTTTCTGCAGACTCCTCCGGTTGCCATTTGGGCAGTGAACTGTATGGATCAGAATACTATGGTGGAGAGTATCCGACAGGAACGGGCGACAAGTGCCTCCTTTTTGCCGCGTTGTGGGTCGGAGGGATCACGGAATCGGGCGATACGCTGGTCTCAGTTGGTCTAGACGACTTGAGACCAGACGGCGTTGATTTCGAATTCTATCCGGAAGTAGCTCCCTTTGGAAATATCTCCCCGGCTTCGCTTCTTGACCCGGCGACCGCAGCGGAAGCCCGATCTGATCAAGATTATCGAGCGGTTTACACTGACACGTTTGTTCAGGGATTGCCGGGACTGCTGACAGATTGGCGCACCCACCAACAACATCGACCCCTGGGGATCGAAGTGACGCAATCTTCTTCGGAGTGGGCTACCGCTTTGGTCGACAGGTTCGTATTGGTTGAGTACCGGATCGCAAATATCGGACGGCATAAACTTCATGGTGTATATGTTGGGGAGTTCTTTGCCCCATTCCTCGGGCATATCCAATCCCTAAACTTTCTTCCACCGGTGAATAATCCCGGGTCTACAGGGGGTTTTCTCCAAACTGCTCCGTCCGCCGAGGGATGCGGATTTGTCGATACGTTGAACATCGCCTGGAGCGCCAATGTGAACGGCTGTCCGTTGAATGGTCAGTGGGTAAGCTCCGGGAGTAAACAAATCCGATCGAAGCATTCTAGGCGTCCGCCTTTTGCAGTCGCCGCCGGAAGCGTACAATCCCAGCTTCAATTGGTGGCAGTCTTGGTGGCTTTCTGATCCAACCAGCGATTACGGTCCGCGACACCGCGCGCCGATTGGCCAGCGGCCGTGGGATTTTGGGACCGGAGGAACCGGTACGCCGCCCGGCGATGAAGATAAGTATTATGTAATGAGTAACGGCGAGGTCGATCCCGACGAGCCTCGGATATATCAGATTCAGCCCTCTGATCCGGTTTGGGAGTATCCCTCACAAGCGGGCCGCGAATGGGCAACCGGGTACAGTGGATTTGGTGGCATGCACAATCTGCTGTCCACGGGACCTTTCGATCTGGGTCCCGGTGATCAGAGGACGTAGTTTTCGCATTTGTCGCGGGTGACATGTTCCAGCAGGATATGAATGGATTGGCGCGCCTAAGCTCTGGAGATATCGATGGTTGGTATGCCCATGTAGATTTTTCAAGCTTGGCTAAGAATGCCAAGATAGCCGAGTGGACATTTGATAATCCAGGAGTGGACACTGATGGGGATGGATACAGAGGGGAAATTCAGAGTCTGTGTGTTGGATTCGACATTTGTGAATGGCCGATGGGTGCCGACCAACGCCGATACGACCTACTACACCGGTGATGGTGTTCCGGATTGGCGGGCGCCGGGACCACCACCGCAACCCAAATTCTGGCTCTCGCAGGCATATCACGGAATCCGTGTGCGGTTCAACGGAAGGAACAGCGAGACGGCTAGGAATCTAGTGACTAATCTTCAGGATTTTGAAGGGTATCGGATTTATTACGGACTTGATGACCGGGAATCAAGCCTGTCACTGGTAGCCAGTTATGATCGACAAGATTATGACAAGTATATCTGGAATCCGAAATCCGGCTCGTTCGGGCGCCTGGGTGATCAAGGATGTGCCGTTCACGCTGGAACGCCTGAAATGCCTGTACGGTCATGGAACCGATCCGTGCCATGATTCGCTGTTTGATCCATTGAGATACACTCAAAGCTATCCTTTGAGATTGGCACAGTTCCCCGATTCACAGTTCTATTTCGTTCCTCACGATTTTAACGCAAGCGAGTTCGGCAAGACCACCCAGATCAGGAAGATTTATCCGAATGCAGTGCTTCCCCCGCCCGGAGCGACATTGGATTCAACCTACCTGACCCCGGATGGCTTCTGGAAGTACTACGAGTACGAGTTCACCATCCCGAATCTTCTTCCCACGATGCAGTACTATGTCAATGTGACTGCCTTTAATTGGGGGGACCCGACTCAAGGTGTGCCACCCCTGGAAGACTCCAAGACCTTGGGTATGCAGACCGGATATGCTTTTGCTGATTCGGCTCAACTTGCAGGAACTCTTCCTCCCGTGTATGTCTACCCCAACCCGTACTTAGCTGATGGAAAATACCGAAACACCGGCTTCGAAGGCCGGACCATCTGATGCCAGTGATGACCGGGTTAGACTGATCCACTTCGTCAATGTCCCGGCAAAGTGCACAGTTAGAATCCTGACGCTTGATGGCGACCTGGTTGCTCAAGTACCCCATGACAAGGACCCGCTGACCCGAATGCGCATCATGAGACTTGGAATATGATCAACCGGAATATCCAGACGGTGGTGTCAGGGCTGTATTACTGGGCGGTGGAGGGATCGGACGGGAAAGTGCAGATCGGGAAGCTGGTGATAATACGGTGAACCGGCCCCCACCCTAAAGGGTGGGCCACCGGTCGATGACGCATTCATCGGGCTTCGACTCCGCTCAGCCCGACGGTCAGATAGTTCGGTTCTCGACTGGCGCTCGAACCGACGGTGGCATTGCCGGTTGGATACCCTCATCATCGCAACAAGAGTCGTGCTGAGAAGCCGAGTGAAGTCCCTTCATCCGAAGTGAACAGATTCCTAGGCGCCCGTCTTCTAGAACTCGGACGGGGCTCGGAATGACGAAGTTATACATCGGGTTTCGACTGCGCTTCAGCCCGACGGGCTCACTTCTTCGGGACACTATTCTCGTCGCTTTGAATCCTGCTCCAAGCGGGATCGAAATGCGACATGGCCGCGCCGAGACGGCAGAGTAGAATGATTTTGACACATCGACGGCGTCGGGAGTGCGGCGGCGCAGCACGCGAAATCGGTTGACAGCAGAGACAATCCGGCCTATATTTGAAATACGAAGCCGGAAGAGATTCCGCCAGTTTCACGCCCAACAGCCGGGGTAGCTTCCGAGTATACTACCTGAGAATAAAATGTCGACCGATCACTAATCAAACACCGGCCGTCCCAGTAGGAGGATCGTATGCTCTGCGCTAATTGCCGCCTGACCGTCATGATCACCGTGCTTTGTTGTCTCCTGTTTCTCGTTTTCGCGACCCTGGCTTCCGATAAGACGCCTCAGGTTCCCGGCAAGGCCAACAACTCCGTCTCAACACTCGACTGCAGGCGGACGACGCAGGATTTTGACATCAACCTAGATGGAACTTCGTTAACGGTCTCTGATCTGGTCGCTCTTCGCCGCTATATCGTGTTGGGGGACTCGGCCGGTCCGATCGACCCGTATGCTGCCGATTTCAACGGTGACTGTTTTATCGATTATGGCGACGCTTTCGCCCTGGACAGTCTCTTCAAATTCGGCCTGCCCATTTGCGATCCGGGACCGGGCTGTTTCTCCTGTCGCTGCGATCACGTGCCGGTCTTTCGATGCTGCTACGGCATGCGCGGCAATCTGAATATGGACCCCAACAACGCGGTCGATTTGGCGGATCTCTCCGCTTTGGTCTCATACCTCCTCGGAAACAAAGCTGCAGTCCGCTGCCTTGACGCCGCTAATGTGAACGGGGTCGGCCCAATCGATCTGGCCGATTTGAGCGCGCTGGTGAACTACCTGACTGGCGGCGGATTTGCCCTGGCGAAATGCCCGCAGTAGGGAGATGTCTGCGTTAGCCGCGCTCCCAGCCTGAAGGATTTGCCACCAAACCAGGTCTGGATTCGCCTTCGCGGGAATGACAGAATAGGGGAATCTCTGCTGAATGAAGGGACAGATCGCCACGTCGCTCGACTTCGCCTTTGGCTCGTCTCACTCCTCGCGATGACGCGTTAACCGGGCTTCGTCTCCGCTCAGCCCGACGGATTTATCCTCACAAAGTCTCATGTCGTCGCATTGAGTCCCGCTCCTAGCGGGATCGAAATGCGGCATTTGATGCCGAACTAGTGCCGCACCGGCAGGGTGCGACGTCTCGTATCAAATCGTCAAAAAGAATCGCACCTTTCAGGTGCGGCCCTGGATTGGAACGAAGAGCGGTGTCAAGACGGCGGGGTATTGACCTACGGCGAGTGGGAAATGTCGGGCCGACCGATTAACAGGCCGCCGGGTTGCTTCGTCTCGGTGGGACTTCGGAACCCGACCTACCAACAGCCTCACCCCTTCACTTCCACCCAGGTGCGAATGGGGTAGAGTTCGAGTTCTTCGGCGACTTTCGAGATGGCACAGACGAGATTGCGCCAGGTCACCTGTTTTTTCGCGCGGAAAGGGTCAAGCCACTTGAATTCGGAATTCTCCGGAGACAACGCGACTTTGGCCTCTTTGGGAACGACGGCGACGATTAACGGGAGAATCCAAATCTGGTCGCATTCCGGTTCATAGAACTGAATCAAATGCTCGGTGGACCACATGACATCCGGTTTCAGACCGAGCTCTTCGTGCATTTCCCGTCTGGCAATCTGGGCGGCGGTCTCGTGCTCTTCCTTCATGCCGGTGACCAGGCCCCAGCAGCCGGGGTATGACTCCGTTTCGGCGCGCTGGACGATCAGGAATTTCCAGCCATCGTCATCGCGTTTGACCACTGCGACATTGACGCCCGGGGCGCACATTTCAATACAAGGAGCTTTGACTATCATATTATGGACCTATGCGAGTTTCATGTTGTCAATAAGCCGGACGCCGTGAATCCGGACCGCCATCGAGCAGACCGTCCCTTTCACGATCGCAAGCGCCGGTTGAAGTTTGTCGGTATCGGTGAAGGCGACATAATCAATCTGGGCGGTGGGACAGGTGGCGAGAATGACGTCGCGCATCTCTTTCTCAATCTGCGACGAATCGGTCACGCCGGAGCGAATCATCTCTTTGGCGGTCATGAGTGAAAAATACAGGGCGAGCGCCTCTTTGCGGGCTCTCGGGTCGAGATACTTGTTCCGGGAAGACATCGCCAAACCGTCTTTCTCCCGCACCGTCGGCGCAATAATATACTTGATGGGGTAGTCAAGCTCCGTGGTCATCCGTTTCAGAATCATGGCCTGCTGGAAGTCTTTCATACCGAACACGACGACATCCGGCCGCGTGATATTGTAGAGCTTGGCGACGATCGTGGCGACCCCCTTGAAATGCCCGGGACGTATTGTTCCCTCGAGCGGGAGGCTCAGTGCTTCGACATTGACAAAGGTCTGGAATCCGCTCGGATAGAGTTCAGATGCTTTGGGGATGAAGACGATATCTCCGCCGGCGGCCGCGATTTTTTTGACATCCCCCTTTTCATCACGGGGATACTTCCCGAAATCCTCATTCGGCGCAAACTGGGTCGGATTGACGAAGATCGAGGTGATCACAGTATCGGATTCTTTTTTGGCGCGGCGAATCAGCGAGAGATGTCCGTCATGCAGGAACCCCATTGTGGGAACGAGGCCGATCGTTTTCCTTTTCGCGGCCAGCTCGCGGGAAGCGCGCTGCATTTCTCTGACGGAACGGATGATCTTCATGCTGAATTGATACGATTTGCTCAAATGAATGTAAAGAATGAACCGAAAAGGTTTGGAAAAGAGAGGATGGATTTAGTCTACTTATCGGAACTGAGAAAGAGGGATTTTTCGTCGGAGATCTTGTAGCCGTCTTTGAGATAGCGAAGGGCGACATAGGCTCTGGCCTGTCCGGCGGCAAGGATCGCCAGGCCGTAACCGAGTACAGAGACGAAAATGACAAATAGCATGACCGCCATCAGGTACTCCGGGGGCTGACCGTAGCCGGGAATGCCGGCCGGAACAGCAAAACCCCATTTGAGACCGGGGAAGATATTACAAACCTGGCCGACCAGCTCCGAGCCGACTGGGAGGTGGCTTAGGCCGGTTTTCACAAGAATCTCGCTCTTCTCCCCCGCACCGAGCGACGTGCTCCAGACCATGAACTGCACGGCGCGGAAACAGAAGTAGCCATAGACGAAGGTGGCGAGTTTGGCTGCCACCGCCGTGTAGGCGGTGTAGCCGATCCACCGGAGCGGCTGGCGGATAATTGTCGAGAAGGTTTCGAGGATCACGTTGAACGATTCCCCCTGGCGCTCGGCGGCGGCGACCGCGGGAAGGAGCATCACGCTCAGGATCAGCACGAAAATGATAAAGACCGTAAACAGCGCGATGACAAAATTGGGGATGACAAAGAAAACGGTATAGATCAGGCCGCCGAGAATCGGAATCCGGACAATCAAGCCAAGCAGAAAGAACAACAGAACGATGAAGGCGACAAACAGGATGATGGCGACTTCGGACAGGGTCACCTGTTTCATGCGCTCGAAAGTGAACATGATTGCCTCTCTCAAAGAGAAGAAGCGATTGCCGCGAATCGATTCGATATTGATGGCGGCGACGCCGAAGAAACCGTGCATCAGCACCCACACGGTAGCGGCGAGACCGAAATAGAAAACAATAGAGGCTGTGGAGTTGTCAAACCCTCGGGGATAAAAATCAAAGAATCCGTAAGCGCGGTAGATGGTGTCGATATTTTCCCCCTGGATCAGATAGGCCGAGTAGGTGAAGATAATATGGATAAACAAAGCGGCCAGGATGGACAGGGTCATCAGGGCAATCTGCTTGGCCTGAAGCGCCCGGGCCGGAGCCCAGAGGACATCGCGAAAAGAGAACTGTGGGGGGTGTTCCATCTGTCTAAAAGTTTGCGCAGACCGGAGGTTATGTCAAGCCCTAAATGGACCGGCCAAATCCGGCCCGGCTACATGTGAAATTCGATAACGTCGCCATCAAGCAACTCGTAATCGCGCTGCACCCGCTGGCCATCGAATTTCCCCGGCCCCCAGATTTTGGCGAATTTCAGGTTCGCGGCAAAATCTTTGTGAATTGATTCGGCGGCCTCCAGCACGGTGGCTCCTTTAGGCAAGATGACCGGATCAACCAGCAGCACATCTTTGCCAATATGCTTGGTATACACCCTGACGATGTCGAGAGCCTCAAACAATTTCCGTTTCAGGCGTTCCAGGCTGGAATCATCGAGCAGTGACGATTCGACCACGGTGAAGGCTGGGAACCGCTTTTTGAGCCATTCGAGATTTGGGCTGGAATCCTCTTCCCCGGCCTTATGGCCGAGAATGATGGTCCGCCGGGCATAGAGCAAAGGATCGACCGGAGCAGCGGCAAGACTCGGCAAGAGGACGATATGTTTGGAATGAAGCGTGCTGAGAACGAACTCGGTGCGCTCAGCGAGGCGGGGATCGAGCAGATCGCACACCAGAACGACAACATCGGCGTTCCGAATCAGATTCGACAAGTACGGTTCGTATAATTCGTCGGAGATGGCGGGCGTGTCAATCAGCTGGATTTGGATGGTCTCGAAAGTCATCATCCCGGTCTGGGGTTCACGAGTGGCGTAGGGGTAGTCGGTGACCAGCGGTTTGGCGTGGGTGAAAACATCCAGAAGTGACGACTTACCGCAGTTAGGCGGACCGATCAGAATAACCTGTCCCGCCCCTTCCCGCTCAATATGATCGTGGGTCGGGGCGTGTTTGGCGCCATGCTCTTTGCTTCCCTGCTCCAGCTCTTTCTTAAGCAGAGAGATTTTGGCTTTCATTTCGGCCTGGAGTTTGTCGGTCCCCTTGTGCTTGGGCATGATCCGAAGCAGTTCCTCGGCCATGCGGAGTTTCTCATGCGAGTCTTTCTCGACACGGAAAGCGCGTTCGAGCTCGTAATACTGGGGCGGAAGGTTGGCTGGCATACTTATTAATAGCAGAATCGCGATTCACATGTCAACAGGGAGAGTCGGGTCCGGGTCAGCGGACTTGCCCGGCGAGGATTCGGCGAACAGCCGCACTGACGATATCGACCTGTCTGTCGGTCAGGCCCGGAAACATGGGAATGGAGACGACGCGCCTCCAGACGGAGGCCGCCACCGGGGTCTCAGAGGGATCAAAGCCGAGGCGGCGATAGTAGGAATACTCAAAAACCGGCTTGTAGTGAACGCCGCACTCGATCCCCGCTGAGGCCATTTCAGCGATGAATCGGTCGCGGCTGATCTTCAGACGTGGCAAATTCAGCTTGATTATGTACAAGTGCCAGGAATGACGCCGGCCCGGTCCAACGACAGGGAGTTCGAGGAACTCCGAAAGATCCCCCAGGTTCTTCGCATAGCGCGCGGCAATCGCCTCGCGCCGTTTCTGGTCCCGGAGAAACACTCTTAGCTGGCCGAGGCCGATGGCGGCATGGATATCGGAAAAATTCGCCTTATAACCAAGAGTGTCGACATCGTAATCCCAGGCGCCGGTCTGGGAGCGCTGGAAAGCATTGGTAGTCATGCCGTGTCGAGACAGAAGGCGAACTCTGTCGATCAATTTCCGGTCGCGTGAGACGACCATGCCCCCTTCGCCACACGTAAGGTTCTTGGTCGAGTAAAACGAGTATACCGAGGCATCGGCAAGCTGGGCCATGGATTTTCCCCGGAGCGCAGCGCCAAAGGCGTGGGCTGAGTCGGACAGTATAGGAACCTCGTACTGTTTGCAGATTTTGCGAAGGGCCGGGTAATCACACGGATAGCCGGCCAGATCTACCGGCACCACGAGCCGGGTCTGGCGGGAGATTCTACGCGCTAATGAACTCGGATCAAGAGTGAGAGTGTGCGGATCAATGTCCACCAATACCGGTTTCGCGCCGCAATGAAGAATAGTAGCGACAGTTGCCACAAAAGTGTATGGCGTGGTGATGACCTCATCATCAGGCTGAATTCCCATCCCCTTGAGCGCCAGGAAGAGTCCGGAAGTCGCCGAATTTACGGCGACACCGTGTTTGACGCCGAGCATGCGAGTCAACGCCAGTTCAAACGCCTTTGCCCTAGGGCCGGTCGAGAGCCACCCAGCGGCCAAACTCGCGGCTACTTCCCTCCGGGCGGCCGGACTGACGGTTAAATCACACAGCGGAATGCGCGTCTTTTTCACTTAGCACCCGTTCATAAATACCGCACATTTGATCGACCGATTTTTCCCATGAATAGTTGTCCCGGACGAATTCGTAGGCCGCCTTTCCCATAGAGCGGCGGAGTTCCTCGTCTTTGGCCAGCTTGACGATGGCCTCGGCGAGGGCATCGATATCGTTGGGCGGGACCAAAAGTCCGGTCCGGTTATTGAGCACAATTTCTGGGATACCGCCGACTCGGGTAGCGATAACGGGGCGGCCGCAAGCGCCGGCCTCGAGCGCGGCGACACCGAAAGACTCCTGTAGAGAGGGCATGACCATAATGTGGTGACCTACGAGGAATTTGTAAATCTCGTTGTTCGGCACATAGCCGACAAACTGGACCGCATCTTTCAGACCCAATGAGACCACCAAGCGCAGAAGGTCTCTGGTCTGCTCGCCGCGCCCGGCGAGCGATAATTGGAGATCCGGAACTTCGGCCCGCGCCCGGGCGACCGCTTTGATTAGAAGGTCGGCACCATAGATCGGCTTATGCGATTTCATGAAACAGAGGCGAATGGGCAAAGTGGCCGGAGGGGCGGCAAGTTGCTCGAGCACGGTGACGCCGAACGACACGAGCGAAATTCGATCTTTCGCCTCGGGGACAAGTTCCAGCGCCCGATCCAGCAAGTAGTGGCTGGTGGCGGTGATGTGGTCGGCCTGGTGTAAGACCCGCTTGATAAACGCTTTACCCAGAGCATTTGAGGCGAAAGTGAGCACATCGCTCCCCCACACCGACACCACCAGGGGCGAGACGCCGGCCACCAGGCCCCAGAGGCCGAATCCGGCCGCGTAGTGGACATGAAGCAACTCCGGGTCGAACTTGGAAGTCTCAATAACGGCCTTGGGAAGACCGAGAACGTACGAAATCTTCCCGAACCGCGGGGTGATGGCGGTCTGGGCATGGGGGACCATGCTGCCGCCGCACGAGATAACTTTGATCTCGTACTCCCGTTTGGCGAGCCCCTCGACCCAGCGGACGACATGCTCAGAGTCGGCCCAGCCATATATGGCGATTCGTCTACCGGGCATGGGCAGGTACTCCGCGAAGTTTCTTAAGGTATGGGCTGAATCCGAACAAGTATATCAACAGCGAGTACATTCCGATAAGAGCAACCCCGAGCACGGTCAAGCGCTCGGCCGCGGCCAGCCAGGAGAAGTCGGACTGAAGGCTTTGCACAAAGTCACTCAAGTAGAGCAAAGCTATCGCCAGCAACGCCCCCATCGCAACCAGTTTTAGAACAGTGTGGCGAAATTCGATATTTCTCTCAGAGCGGGATCTCCGGAGAACAAGAACCAACAGACCGGCAGCCAAAACGAGCATGGAAGTGGTGGTGGCCAGAGAAATGCCGGCATAATCAAAAATTTTCGGAAACAGCATGGTGCCGGCAAGCTTCACCACAAAGGCCGCCGCAGTAAGGAGCAGCACTGCTTTCCCCCAGCCGCGTCCATGGCAGGCCCGAACCGACGTGGATATGATAAATAAGGCCGCGATAGTCGGAGCATACGGCTGCAGGATATTGGTGGTGAGTTCCAGAGAACGGGCGTCAAAGACGCCGCGCAGCAGGATCACATGGACAATGTCTTCAGCGTTGGTATAGAAGAACAGCGCAATGGGAAGCGCCACCAGAAATCCGCCGGTGACCGCCTGGCGGTACAGCTGGCCGAAGCGCTCGGGATCGTTTTCATGCTCGATCGATGAAAACATCGGGAATACAACCGATGCAATGGCAAATCCGACTATGGCATCCGGCAATTGCACGAGAACCTGACCGTAGTTCAACGCCGAAATGACTCCTTCGCCGAAGTTGGACGCGACATATCGATCGATGAGAAAGTAAGAGCGATTGAGCAATTCTATCAGGAGCAGGACTCCGGCGGTGGGCAACAGCAGCGCAAGGGACTTTTCTTTGAGGGATAAAGAATAGTGCTTGAATCCGCCCAAACGGAAGACGCGATAACTCAAGAACAGATTTTGGGCCAGTAAGCCGGCGATCAGCCCCATGACCACGGCGCCGATTGAGAGGAAGGGCGCCAACACGACGACGATCGTGATTTCAATCAGGTTGTCGACAATGTAACCGGCCGCGGGAAAAGTGAAAATATGTTTAACGTTGAGCATGGCCCTGAGAAAGGCCTCACAGGTTCCCAGAATAGCCATGACCGCGGTGCACCGGGCATAGAAGACGATGCGCGGCAGGTCGTCGCCGAGCTGACCGGTCGCCCAGATTGGCATCACGACAGGTGCCAGAACCACGATTGCCAACGTGATCCCGATGGCAGTCAACATGAGTTTGTTGAAAAGCGCCCACGCCTGGCGCCAGTGTTCAGCATCCTCGGAAGGATTGGATTCAAACAGGCGGGTCAGGTGTGGAACCAACAGGTAAAAAATGGCGAAATTGATGATTCCGTACGCCAGCGCCGGCAGCATGACGGCGATGAGATACAGGTCGTATTCGGAGGTCGTGCCGAACCGGTCCGCGATAACCATCTCGCGGCTCAGCCCCAGGACTTTGGAGAGGAACACGACCAGGGCGATCCCCAGGATGGCTTTTACTGCCCGACCGGCCATAGGGAATCTTACCTGGACTCGGGGGATCTGGTCGGTTCGTGAATCGTTAGGGTCATGATTCAATTAGTATGGCGGATGGATCGACCAAGCGCAAAACAAAACACCGTCAGGCTTGCGGCCTGACGGCATTTTGAAAATCCGGAGCGGCCTGAAATCAGGCGACCAGGCCCTTGATAATCGTGATTACTTCCGACTGCTCGGCATCGGTCATTTCCGGATAAACCGGAATAGAGAAAACTTCCGCCGCCGCTTTGATCGTATGCGGGAAAGCCTCTTTGGGATAACCGAGATAGGCAAAACATTCCTGCTGGTGGAACGGCACGGGATAGTAGATGGCGGTTCCGATGCCGGCTTTGCGGAGGCCGGCAAAGATCGATTCCCGCCTGGGCGAGGCGAGGGTGTACTGGTTGTAAATGTGGAAAGTCGAATAGGGCATCACTCTGGGCGTTCTTAGATTCGCCAGCCCGGAGAGTTCGCGGTCATAGCGACGGGCGTGATCAATCCGCTTCTCCGACCATTTGCGCAGATGAGGCAGTTTTACCAAGAGAATAGCGGCCTGAATGGAATCGAGGCGCGAATTATACCCGATGATCAAATGGTGGTACTGCGGCTTCTGGCCATGTTCCCTCAATATGCGGCAGAGTTCAAACAGCTCCGGATCGTTGGTCGTGATCATGCCGCCATCGCCGCCGCCCCCAAGATTCTTGGAGGGGAAGAACGAGAAACAGCCGATGTCGCCGAGGGAGCCGCACGGCTTGCCTTTGTATTCCGCGCCGACCGACTGGGCGCCGTCTTCAACTACTTTCAAATTGTGCTTCTTCGCGATTTGCAGAATCGAATCCATGTCGGCCATCTGCCCGAAGAGGTGGACCGGCATGATTACTTTGGTTTTGGGAGTAATCGCAGCTTCGATCAGTTTGGGGTCGAGGTTATAGCTGTCGGACTCGATATCGACAAACACCGGCTTGGCGCCGAGCCTTGAAACGACGCCGGCGCTGGCAAAAAACGAAAAATTCGACGTGATGACTTCATCGCCGGGCCCCACACCACAGGCCTGAAGGGCGATGATCAGGGCTTCGGTGCCGGAGGCCACGCCGACAGCGTACTTGCATTGAGAGTAGGCGGCGAGCTCTTTTTCAAGCTGAGCAACCTCGGGGCCGAGGATAAATTTGCCGTGGGCCAAAACGTTCAGCACGGCCTTGTCCATTTCGGGTTTCAGATAGGCATATTGGCGGGTAAGATCCAAGAGGGGGACAGCCATAACGAATTATTACTCCTTCCAGCCCTGATTTTCCAAAAGCTGGTCTTCGGGGACATCGCGAAATACTTTGGCCGGCATGCCGGCCACGATCTTTTTGGCGGGGGTATCTTTGGTGACCAGGGCGCCGGCCGCCACGAGCGAGTCGGCATTGATGGTCATACCGGGCAGAATGGTCGCATGAACGCCGATCCGGGCCCCTTTTCTGATCACCGCCCCTTTGAAATGTTTGAACCGTTCTTCGGAGCGGCCGACGTAGTTGTCGTTGGAGGTCGCGACGCACGGCGCCACGAACACGCGGTCTTCGACTTCGGAATAAGCGGTGATATAGACATTGGTTTCGAGTTTCACGTATCGGCCGATCTTGCAGAAATTCTCGATCGCCACTCCCCTCCCGACGATAGTGAAATCACCGATGGTTACGTTTTCGCGGATGGTCGAAAGATCGGCGATCAGCACTTTGTTGCCGATTTCGCAGCCGCGATAGATAACGACATGAGTCCCAATAATGCAGTTCGAGGCGATCCGGGCGGCCGGGACTTCTTTGTCCGAAGTCACGGCGCTATTAGCGGCCCGCATAGGGCGCTTGCCGATCACCACGCCGTCATCGATCCGGACATTGTCGCCGATCTGGGTACCGTCGTGGATGATCACGTTGTTCCCCAGGACGCAGCCATCGCCGATTTTCACGTTGTCACCGATCACGCAAAACTGGCCGCAGACTGTTCCGGAGCCGAGCTTGGCGGTGGCAGAAAGTACTGATGTTCCCATAGTTTATTCCTAGTGATTGAGATTATACACGCCTGGCCGAAAATTAACGCGCCTTCGTTCTCACCCCGGGGAGCCAGCCGAAGAAGGCATCGATAACGAATCTGGCTTTACCGTACTCATCGGGCCGCTGGCGGCGCATTCGGTCCATATACTCCAAAAGCGCCACAAGAAACAGCGAAGCCAACAGAGACAGGACAAAAGCGGCTCCGACGATCAGGGTCCGCTGTGGGCGGCTTCGAACTTCGGGGACTCGCGCTTGATCGAGAACCGTGATACTGGGGGTCTCTTCCTTTTCCTGAATTTTGGCCCGCTCCAACTGCTCCAGAAGGAGATTATAGAGCGATTCGCTCACCCGGACGCTGCTGTAGAGCATCTGGTATTTCCCCTTAAGGGTCGGAATCTGCGCTACCGGCATGGAAAAATAGGAGGAATCAATCCCGCCGTTTTCGAGGGTCTGGAGCTGTTTCTGGATAATATCCCGGCGCTGCCGCTTTTCGATGAGTTCGGGATTGTCTTTGCCGAGCGTTTGCTCACTCACCTGGAGGTCGAGATCCAACTGCGCTTCGGCCACTTTCAGATTAGTGGCCTGATCTATGGCCAGCTTGGTTTGCTCGTCGAAATCAACCGCCTTGTTGGACTTCTGGAACGCCTCAATGGCGGTCCGCGCCGAATCCAATTCAGCCTTTACCTGGGTCAGGCGCTGCTCGATAAATTCACGATTATGCCGGGCACGCGAGGAGACGATCACCTGGTTGACGGTATTGATCTGTTCGGCAAACGCGTTCGCCATCTCGGCGGCCGTCTTGGGCTCCTGGTCTTCCACTCCGATTGACAACAGTCCCTCGGCCGTTACCCGGAAATCACAATGTTTCATAAGCGCCAGGTAGGTTTCCTGCTGCGTCCTGGTGTCATAACGCTGCATAAGTTTGAACCGGTCAATGATACCGTCGGTGACGGTCCGGCTTTGCAGGATACGGGCATAGACATCCGAAGGAGTGACCATCACGGGGAGATTAAGACCGCCGGTAACGGAGACCACTTCGGAGAGCTTGGAGAGCTGGTCGATCGTGCTGGAAACATCTTTGGGCGGGAGCAGGAGAGCCTGAGCCTGGTACCATTTCGGCAGGACGAGCGAGACAACCGCGGCCGCGATCGTGCAGACCAGGACCAGGCTGATAACCAGGCCACGGCGTTTGGCCACGATTTCGAGAAGACTCCAGAAGTTGTTGCTGGGTTGGTCGGTCATGGCGCCCGCTCCAATTGCCGCACGACGATCTCATCACCGTCCAGAATGGACTCCGAAGGAGAGCCGAGGTGAGAAAGACCGGAGACCCGGTCATGTATTTCGATTTCTTTGCTGTTCGCCAAAGGCAGAAAGCCGCCGGCCCCGGAGACAAAATAGAGTGCGTCCTTACCGGGGGCATACGGCTGCAGTCCGGGGTTGCGCACCAGTCCGGATACGCGGACATAGCCTAGGAGCCGCGGTACCAGTATTGAGTCGGAGGGTCTTAACAACGTGCCCTTGAAGGCGTCGGCACTGGAAAGAGCGGCGGAAATTGGGTACCTCACGTCGGTTTCTCTTCCCCATTCATCCGGTTCAGCCAGCCTAAAGATGGTGATCCGGCCGGCGTTGCAGGTCGAGCTGACTCCTCCGGCCAGCTGTATCAGCTTTCCCAGGGTGAGGCTGTCGCGATAATCATAGCGGCCCGGAGCAGCTACTTCACCAAAGATCGAGAGCTTTCGAGCCGAAACGGATTCGGCTGACCGTGACGCGATGATAATATCCGAGGGCCTGACTGCGACATCTCCAGCGGCGTGGCCAAGAATACGGACTCCGCTGGAATCGGCGGTAACATCAAGTCCTCCGGCCAACGCCAATAGCGAGCGAAGGTCGTCAGTAGGTTTTAGTTCTATTTCCCTCGGTGACTCAACCTGGCCGACCACCTGCACACACTGAGCATGCTTGTGCGGGACATCAATCCAGGTCCCGGCGTACAGGTACGGGTCGGCGGTGTCGACGCCCAGGTACAACGAAGCGTCCAGATCCGCTTCAAGGGGACGGACTCCCCCGCGGAGATTGATAAACCGGGTGGAGCCGGTCGGCTTGATTCCGCCCGCCTGGTGGATTACGCTGGAAACGCGGTCGGAGGTATAGGCTGAATACGTACCGGGGGTCACTACTTCACCAGTGACGGTGACGCTCACTTTAAGTGGTTTGCCCACAGAAATTTCAAGTTGGCCGGCGTTGAATTGCCGGTTAATCGGCTCATAGAGAATTTTGCGAGCTTCGCTGAGAGTCTTGTTGCTTAAGTCAAATACGCCGATGCCGCTGTTCACCACGCGCCCCTCGGGGCTGACGCGGAGCGTGAGCGGGGGAAGATTAGTTTTCAGAAACGTTACGGTCAGCTCTTCGCCAGGGCGAATCAGGAACAGATCGGGATTAATTGGCTGGGCATAATTAGGGATGCCTAGTAGCACGGCGCTGGAATCAGCGCTCTTCAGCACCTGTCCGTAACCGGCCGAAGTGAGGCCGCCGAGCCCGAGTGCAAGCACCAGGGAGAGATGTAATCGCTTGAATATCTGTGAGTTCAGACGAAAATTCCTTCTGCGAGGTGACAGGATACACGATGATGCTGGTGAAGTCAAATAGTATCGTACAGGTGGCAGCTCCCGGCCTCGCACTCAACTCAAACGGCTCCACTGAGTTAGCGGAGCCGTTTCTATGGCTTGACGGAACCGAAGATCCCGGCACTTCCAAAGTCAGTTACGGCTGTGCGACATATCCTGGCTTTGATCAACGGCCGAAAGAGGCAAGCCCAACCGGGATTCATGATATTTGGCGGCCGCCCGGACGAATTCCCGGAATAGCGGATGCGGACGCAACGGGCGGGATTTTAGCTCCGGATGAAATTGCACGCCGACAAACCACGGGTGGGTCGGGACCTCGACAATTTCGACCAGTTTGGCGTCCGGGGAAACGCCGGCAATCGAGAGCCCGTGATTAACGAGCATTTCGCGATAGGCATTGTTGAGCTCGTAGCGATGGCGATGACGCTCGCTGACGGTCTCGGTCTGGTACGCTTCCATGGAGCGGCTTCCCTTTTTGAGATCGCAGGGATAGGCCCCCAGACGCATCGTGCCGCCTAATTCCGTAACCCCTTCCTGGTCGGCCATCAAATGGATAACCGGGTGCTTGAGGTCGCGGTAAAATTCGAAACTGTGAGCATCCTCCAGACCACAGACATTGCGGGCGTATTCGATCACGGCGCACTGCATGCCGAGGCAGATTCCGAAAAATGGAATCTTGCGCTCGCGCACATACTTGATCGCCTCGATCTTCCCCTCCACCCCGCGCTCACCAAAGCCGCCGGGGATCAGGAGTCCGTCGATATCAAACAGGTATTTGTCGGCCCCTCCCTGCTTGATGTCCTCGGAGCTGACCCAGATGAGGTCAACTTCGGCATCGGCCGTCACGCCGGCATGCACGAACGACTCAATGATCGATTTGTAGGCATCCTTGAGATTCACGTATTTGCCGCAAATGCCAATCTTGAGATGGCGGCGGGGATTCTTGATGCGTTCCACCATATCATCCCAGCCGGCCAAATCCGGTTCCGGGAGTTTCCAGCCGAAATGGTCGCACACCAGCTGGTCAAGGTTCTGCTCGTGGAAGCGAAGCGGAACTTCGTAAATGGTCGAGACATCTTCAGCTCCGATAACGGCCTTGGTCGGAACCGAACAAAACAGGCTGATCTTCTGGCGCAAGGATTCGTTCAGCGGCTTGGCCGAGCGGCATAAGAGCACATTCGGCTGGATACCGATCTCGCGGAGTTCCTTGACGGAATGCTGGGTCGGTTTGGTTTTGACTTCCCCGGCGGAGGCGATGTACGGCACCAGTGTCACATGCACGAACATGACGTTTTCCGGTCCCTCTTCCATACCGATCTGGCGAATTGCTTCGAGAAACGGCAGAGATTCGATATCCCCAACGGTGCCGCCAATTTCGGAAATGATGACATCAGGACGCTCGGTGGCGCGCTGCCAGTACCGGACCCGGCTCTTGATTTCCTCGGTGATGTGCGGAATAACCTGGACGGTGGCCCCCAGATAATCGCCGCGCCGTTCGCGCGTGATGACGGTGTTGTAGATCTGGCCGGTGGTCACATTGTTTGATTTTTCGAGCGACTGATCCAGAAAGCGCTCATAATGACCGAGATCGAGATCGGTCTCGGAACCATCGTCGAGGACAAACACTTCCCCATGCTGGAACGGATTCATCGTTCCGGGGTCGACATTCAAATATGGATCGAATTTGACATTGCGGACTTTCAGTCCGCGCTGTTTGAGCAGGTAGCCCAGCGACGAGGCGGCGATTCCTTTGCCCAAGGATGACACCACGCCGCCGGTCACAAAGATGTACTTGGTTGACGCAGAGTCTGACATATTTCCCTCTAGAGCTTTACACGGTCCAATTGTTTGATATCCTGCGGCCGATCGACTGAGATCGACCGAAATTTTTCCACGAACACTTTCATCCGCCCGCCATGTTCCAGAATCCTGAGCTGTTCCAGAGACTCGGCCCGCTCGGCGGTAGTCTGTTTCCAGGCGGCAAATGACTTCAGCGCCGAAGCCCGAAAGAAATAGACGCCCACATGCTTGAGAAAGCGTTGCTGGCCGGATCGGGCTCCCCGACGGGGGTGCTGGAGAAACGGAATCGGGTACCGGGAAAACCAGAGTGCGAAATGGTCGGCGCTCGTTACTAGCTTAACGGCATTAGGGTTGAAGAGTTCGGTATCGGTCCGGATGGGCGCGGCCAGGGTGGCAAATTCCATTTCCGGATTCCGCTTCATGGCCCGAACCACGCGATTGAGCGTCGAAGCCGGGAGCCCCAGATTATCCGCCTGAATATTGATGACAATCCGGCTGGGATGTGCCCTGGCGGCCTCGGCCACCCGGTCCGAACCGCTGTGATGTTTCTTTTTGGAACGAAAGACTTCAGCTCCAAAGGCGCGGGCTGACTCGGCGATCCGGTCACTGTCGGTGGCAATCAGGACCCGGTCCACGCTCCGGGCGCTCGTGGCAGCCTTCCAGACATAATAAAGGAGAGGACGTCCCCGGTAGGGGTAGAGAACCTTGCCGGGGAAGCGGCTGGAACCAAGTCGAGCCGGAATCACCGCAAGGACCTGTTCGGTCATGATCCGAGCACCTTGGGGACCAGGAAGTACTGGTGGTCGTGCCGCGGGGCGTTGCCAAGCGCGGAGTCCTGCGAAAGCGAGGGTTCGACCAGGTCATCCCGAAAGACATTTTCCGCTTTGATAAACTGGTTCTGCGGTTCGACACCGGAGGTGTCGACCGAGCCGAGCTGATCGATATACTCAATAATGACAGTGAGTTCGGTGGTGAAGCGGTCGATTTCAGCAGGGGTCAGATTCAGTCGCGCCAGCCGGGCGATATGCTCTACTTGAGCTTTTGATAGCGGCATAGGCCATGATACAGACGAGCGGGCGGATCGTCAAGGCATAAAAGATCAACAGTGTGTCACATCCGGTAAGTTTATGGCGGCAAATCACTAAAGGTTTCCGAGGCGGCTCCGACATTAGTCATATGTTGCAGATTGAAACATCAAGGAACCGGGCACATGGAACAGTTTCAGCTTGAAGCAGTTGTGCGAAACCGTCGCACACTCGCCAGCAGTCTCACACCACACACACAGACAACCGACACACTGGAGCCCAGACTCTTGGAACTTCTGTTCGGCCTCACCACCCGCGACTGGCTGTGCGACAGCGAAAAGTCGCTGCTCGACAGTCTGATCGATGAGGATGAAGTTACATTCTTGTTACGGGACGGCGTCTGCCTTCATCCCGAAGGAGCGCCGGTCCTGCCGATTGACCAGATCGAATCGGCCCACCGTTGCAGCGGCGAAGGAGTATTCGCCCAGCGGCACGTGATCGATACGGATCATACGAGAACCGCGTGCAAGGTCCGCACGGCGCGCCTGTGCGAAGCCGGCGGCCATGAGTTGATTCTCGGATCACTGGGGCGCGAGGGACGGGACGACCACCGCCGAATCGATACGCGATTTGCTTTCGTGGTGGGATGCTTCCGCAAGGCCCAGGAATCGCTGGCTCCGCTTCTGCAAAGCGTCAAGAACGCCACGACCGGTGAACAACCGGCGCTTTTCGTGAATCGTGGTTCCGGCCGGATAATCGGCATGAACGCGGTCGCCCAGGACAAATTGGCGTTTGAGGACAGAAGTGTGGTCGGGATGGAATTTGGTCAGGTGCGAGACAATCTCTCCGAGGCCCTGGAACACGGCAGCCTCAAATTTACGAATCTTCGTAAGGGAGGGCTTGACCTGGGAATCATTTCCCTGTTGAGCGACAGCGACGAGCGCGCGATCGCTCCGGCGTCCGGCCCGGGGACCGGGTTTGTAAATCAAATTCGCAATAAAGTTAGCAGCATTTCGGCGGCGGCACGGCACTTGGATTCCATTTTTTCCAATGACCCCGGAAATACCGTGACGGAATTGGTCCGAATTATTCTGGAAGAATCAGCCGATTTGGATCGCCACGCCTGGCGCCAACAGCTGGTAGCCCAGTATCCTGAGCTTCCCAAGTTCGCAGCCAGTCCCGTTTCTGAGCTGAAGGCCGCCATGGACTTGGTGAGCAGTTCGCGAAACCAGTGTCGCATAACACTTTTCGAGGATTTGGTGGATGGCTGCCGGGTGGACTGTCCAAGGTCAAGCCTGCTGCTTTTGTTCGAAGCGGCGCTCCGAGCCCACCTGGCCCTAAATCACGATCAGATCGAATCGAAAATTACCGTGCGGTGCCAGAAGCAGGCAGATAACGTGAGCGTGATGCTGCAGACTTCCAACCACGACCAGCGAACGGAACTCCAGTTTGAACCGGATTGGCTCCTCTATGCCGACCGGCTGGCAGGAGTGATGGAAATAGGTATCAACCATTCGGTCAAAACAGCCGACAACAGTCTTCAAACCCTCATAACGCTGAAATAAGAGATAACTGTACTATGCACAGTGTCACTGAAAATAAAGATGTCCGAATACTGGTCGTGGACGATGAGGATATGACCCGCAACCTCATCCGGACGGTCCTGGTTGGGGAGGGGTACCAGGTGATCGAAGCGAACTCGGTGGAGACTGGAATCGATGCGCTCCGCCTCCAGAGCCTTGATCTGGTGCTCACCGACCTTCGGATCGGTGAAGGCTCAGGTATGGACATTATCAAGCTCATCCAGCAGTCCTATCCGGAAACCGAAGTGATGCTGATGACGGGCTTCGGCACGATCGAGAATGCGGTGGAAGCGATTCATTCCGGCGCGTTCGACTATGTGACCAAGCCGTTCTCGACCCAGCACCTAGTCGTAAAAGTCCAGAAGGGGATCGAACGGAAGATGATGCGGCAGGAACTGTCGGTCCTCAGACAGCACGTGGCCATGTCATACGGTTTTGACAATATCGTGGGGATATCCAAACCGATGTCCCAGCTGAAAGAAACGGCTCGCCGTATCGCGCCCACGGATATTACCGTGCTTATCACCGGACCGTCAGGTACCGGTAAAGAGCTGTTCGCACGGGCGATTCATCATCATTCCAACCGGCGGGCGGCGCGCTTTGTGGCGATCGATTGCAGCGCTATCCCGGAAACTCTGCTTGAATCTGAGCTTTTCGGACACATGCGAGGATCGTTTACTTCGGCGATGCAGAATAAAAAGGGATTGCTCGAAGAAGCCGACGGCGGGACCCTGTTTCTTGATGAAGTGAGCAATATGCCGGCGGCGACTCAGGCCAAACTGCTTCGGTTTCTCCAGGATTCCGAGATCAGGCCGGTCGGCGCGGTAGTTTCGCGTAAAGTAAATGTCCGGATTATCGCGGCTACCAACCGTGAATTGAAAGAAATGGTGGCGGCCGGGACGTTCCGCGAAGATCTCTATTTTCGCCTGAATGTCATTCCGCTCAATTTGCCGCCGCTGGTCGAACGGGCCGAAGATATCGAAATGCTGACCGAGTATTTCCTGCGGAAAATCTCCCATGAAATCAAATCAGACGGAGTGACGATCACGCGTCCGGCGGTGGACCGGCTGCTGGGCCATAAGTGGCCCGGAAATGTCCGGGAGCTGGAGAACACGCTAAAACGCGGAGCCGCGCTCTGCCATAATCATGTCATTGATGTCGACGATATCATTTTCATCGCCGGAGACCGGACCACGCGTGTGGAGCCGGAAGTTCCGACCCGGATCACGCTGACGGTCAAAGGAGGGTTGCTCGACAGCGGGCAGCGCTCACTGATTATCAAGGCCCTGAACGACAACGACTGGAATTTCACCAAGACTGCCGGCGAGTTGGGAATCGGACGAACCACGCTCTGGCGCAAGGTCAAGAAGTACAACTTAGCCAAGGTGGAACCGGTCGAGGTTTGACCGATCACGATTTCTGATTAAGTCTCTGCATTATTCTGGCCCGACGACGAGCTTCGTTATGCTCGGCGTTGGTTCGAGAAAAAATGTGCCCCCCGGAACCGTCAGCCACAAAATAGAGATAATCCGTTGATTCCGGATGCAGGGCCGCCATGATCGCCGGCATTCCCGGTGAGTTTATGGGAGTCGGCGGCAGCCCGAAAATCTTGTAAGTATTGTACGGGGTCGGCTGTTCCAAATCCTCACGAGTCAGAGCCCGATCCAAGCCTCCCAGCCCGTAAATGACGGTGGGGTCGGCATCCAAATTCATCCCCAGGCGAAGCCGGTTGAGATAGACGGAAGCGATTTGCGGTCCCTCGGCCGGAAGTTTCGCTTCGGCCTGAATTATCGATGCCAGCACCATTGCTTTCGCTTTGGACAAACCGCACCGGACCGTATCAGCCCAGATTCCGGAAGTCCGGATAAAGAACATCTTGACCATGGCCGTCAGCGCAGTGCGGGCGTCAGTGCCGGGAGCCAATAAGTAAGTTTCCGGATAGAGATATCCCTCCAGGCTAGGGACGCCAAGGCTCGCCACCAACGAGCTATCGTGAGCCATCCCGATCACAAGGGCGGAGTCGATCCCCAGTTGCTCTTTGAGTTGCGAGGCCACTTTCCAGATCGGAACTCCTTCGATGATGGTCAGCCGAACTTGCACTCCTTCCCCTTTGGCCAGACGAAGAAGAACCGATCGGGCGGAGTTCTTGCCGGTGAAACGGTACTCGCCGGGAATAAGGCGGGTATCAAGTTTCATCCAGCGCGCGGGATATTTGAGAAAGATCCTTGAGTCAACCACACCTTGATCATAAAGGCGTTCAACGATAGTCGAAAAGCGATCCCCTGGCTTGACCACCAGAGTAATTTCTCTGGTAGCCAGATCGATAGCATGGGTGTAGCGATAGTAGCTGTAGGCGGTTCCCAAAAGCAGTAATGCCAGGGCTCCGATCACGGCTGTCCGCCAGTTCAGGCCGGGGGGGCCGAGCAGTCCGAACAGAAGCCGCAGTCCCCAGACCACCAGCAGCAACAGCCCGACACACAGCAGAAACAAGGTGACCCAGACGTACCAGAGGTACTCCCAGAATTTGATTTTGGGACTATCGCTCATCGCGCTCGTTCAGATATCGCTGGAGGATTATGACGGCGGCCAGACGGTCGAGCCGCTTCTTGTCTTTCCCCACCCTTTTGCCGTGGGCATGGATGACCGTGGCCGCCTCAACCGAGGAATAAGCCTCATCCACTTTATGAATCGGGCCGCCATAGATACGGGACAACTTCTCGACAAAGCGGTCGATCTCCAAACACTTCAGGCTGCGCTCACCGCTTTCAAGCTCCGGGTACCCGATGACAATCTCAGCCGGCCTGGTTTCGGCGATCACAGTAGAGAGTTTGTCCAGCGCATCTTTGACGGAGGTGACTTCAAGGGTCGAAAGAGCGGTGGCGATCATCGCCATAGCGTCAGATTTGGCCAATCCAATGCGGCGGCTGCCATAATCAATTGCCAGGATGGTTTTGTCGGAAGTCTCAGTCATCGAGTCCAAAGTACGGGTAGGAGCAAAGCAGAGTCAAAAAGAATAACGCCGGAGACGGTCTAACTTCAAGTCTTCCGCTCTTTCTTCTTGGCGGCCGGGAAAAGGATGTTGTTGAGGATCAGGCGATATCCGGGGGAATTTTTGTGCAAGGAGAGGTCGGTGGGAGGATTGTTGACCATGTGCTGGTAATCTTCGGGATCGTGTCCGGAATAGAAGGTGAAGGTCCCTTTCCCGAGGTCACCGTGGATATAGCGGACTTCATCAAAATTATCCGGCTGGGCCAGCACGATGACGGACTTCTTGAGGAGGGATTTGCGGAAGCCGGTCACCTGTCCCATGAAGCCGTTGACGGTGCTGACATGGTCCTGGACCAGCATGGTCGGGACCGGATCGAGTTTCGCCGAAAATTCGAACAGATAGAAGAAGTCGTCGGACTGGGCCGGGAAGCGCGTCAGGCGGTCTGGATAGGTGTCGATATTGGACCGCCGGTAGGCGTACGGGTCGAAATTGAGCTGGAAATTCTCGAAGGCAAACGTTTTGGAAAAATCCAGCTTGCTCTGGGCACTTGGGTCGACCGGGTCGCCGTCGAATTCGCGCGGTACGATATCAACCCCTTCCGCCGCCAGCGCGATATCGATGGTCTCAGGGGCTGAACACATTGAGAAGAGGAACCCGCCCCGGCGGACATAGTCGTAGATCGTCTTGGCGACATCGAGCTTCATTTTGGAGACTTTGCTGTAGCCGAGTTTCTTCGCCAAGTCCTCGTTGGTCTGGACATCAGACTGGTACCAGGGCTCATTCCGAAACGCCCCGTAGAATTTGCCATACTGGCCGGTGAAGTCCTCGTGATGGCAATGAAGCCAGTCGAATTCCTCGAGCTTTCCCGCAAGAACTTCCTGGTCCCAAACTATGGTGTAGGGAATTTCGGCGTAATTGAGCGCGAGCATGACGGCGTCATCCCAGGGGCGGTGATTGGGGGGGGAATACACGGCGATACGGGGAGCTTTGAGCAGTTCGACCCGTTCCATGTTTTCAACTTCGATCTGCCGGTAAATATCAGCCACCTGATCAGACGTAATTTCCTCATATTTGACGCCGGCCAGCAGACAGCCATCGATCACGTCCTGGGCATCTTCGATCAAAAACGAGCCGGCCCGATAATTGAGCAGCCATTCGGACTTATGAGACTTCTCGAGCGCTTTGTAGACGATCCCGTACGCTTTGAGGTGGTCGGTCTGGGAGTCATCCATCGGAATCAGGATTGAATTGGCAAAAAGCTGTAGAGGAATCAGAGTCGCCATAACGAACGCCAGAGCGAGCACCCGGCAAGTAGACGAAAACGAGTGTATCCGGCGCGTAAGAAGAGCGGGAGAACGTGGGTGCAACTTTGGGTTCAGCATTGGCCTCTATTGTACCTGGATCAACCCCGGCCGGTTGAATTCTTTTGGGGGGACGGTATCAGTTTCTTGCGCATTTCCTTGTAGTGCTCCAGATACTCTTTGAGCTTCCCTTCTCGACCGCGATCGGTGGGATGGTAGTACTCGGAGCCTTCAAGTCCCTTGGGAAAATATTCCTGGTCGGTGATCGCATCATCGAACTCGTGGGCGTACTTGTAATCCTTGCCATAGCCGAGGGCCTTCATCAGCCTGGTTGGGGCATTTCTAATCCAGAGTGGGACAGGCAGTGACCCTTTATCCCGGGCATCCGCCAGGGCTTTTTCATAGGCGGTGTAAAGGGAGTTGGATTTGGGGGCACAGGCCATGTACACCACCGCCTCGGCAATCGCCAGCTCTCCTTCGGGGGATCCAAGGAAGTGGTAGGTCTCTTTGGCGTTCAGGGTCAGGGTCAAGGCGTATGGGTCGGCCAGACCGACATCCTCGGTGGCGAATCGGACCAGTCTTCGCACGATATAAAGCGGGTCTTCCCCGGCGTCGAGCATGCGGCATAACCAGTACAGAGCGCCATCCGGATCCCCGCCCCGAATGGTTTTGTGAAGGGCGGAGATTATGTTATAGTGCTCTTCCCCGGCTTTGTCATAGAGCAAAATCGAGCGCTGATTTACCTGCTCCAGGGCTTTGGCCGTGACCTTTCCCCCTTCGCCGACAAATTCCGCCGACAACTCCAGAAGGACCAGCGCTTTCCGGGCATCTCCGTCGGAGGCGGCGACAATGAAGTCCAGCGCGTCGTCATCGACCAAAAGCCGCCAGCGTCCGAGCCCCCGCTCCGAATCCTGCAAGGCTCGCACGACGATGATCTTCAGGTCCTCTTCCGCGAGACGGCTCAGGACATAGACGCGCATCCGGGACAGAAGGGCCGAATTGACCTCGAAAGATGGATTTTCGGTGGTGGCGCCAATCAGGACAATATCTCCCTTTTCGACATAGGGAAGGAAAGCATCCTGCTGGGCTTTGTTGAAGCGGTGAATTTCGTCGACAAAGATATACGTTCGGCGCTGGGTGGTCCGGTAATACTGGCCGGCCTTGGAGATGATCTCCTTGATCTCTTTGATACTGGATGAGACGGCGGAAAACGGGATAAATTGCCCGCGAGTGGTCTGGGCGATCAAAGCGGCGAGAGTGGTCTTGCCGGTTCCGGGCGGTCCCCAAAAAATTATCGAGCCGACATTATCGACCTCGATCGCTTTTCGAAGGGGCGTGCCGGGGCCGACGATAGCTTCCTGGCCGACGAATTCATCGAGCGTTCGGGGCCGCATCCGGTCCGCCAGCGGCCGTGGGACCTCGTGTCCTTCCCCTTCTCGTGGTGATTCGGCCGCAAACAGATCCATTCGCCTAAGATAAGCTTCAAGTCATGACCGGACAATCACAAAGCCGGGCGCTATTTGGTCTCGGCAGAAAGCCAGTCCTGGAATTTACGAATTGACTCTTTGCTCGGCATTTGGTGTCCCGCGTCCGGTTCGTAGACAAAGTCAACATTGGCGCCGGCCGTCTTGAGATTCTTGACCAGTTCCTGGGTCAGCTCGATGCCGCAATTGCGGTCCTGACCGCCATGAAAGATAAACAGGTCCTTCCCGGCAAACGGCGTCAGATATTTCTGGTTCAGAAAATTCGGTTCGGTGCTCCGGCCGGACCATTGGTTGGACAAATTGGGATGTCCGGAGAAGACGGCGATCGCTTTGTACCGGCCGGGATGCTCGTAGTAGGCGCGATAGGCGCCGTACCCGCCCATTGAGAATCCGGAGATAATGACCCTGGAGCTGTCAATGGGGTAGTTGGCCATAACATCGTTAATGGCTTCGATAATGTCTTCCTGGGCGTGGTCGGCGCTGTAGACGTTGGAAGTTCCCCGGGCAAACGGGGCAAGGCAGATCAGGCTGTCCGGAATCATGGGAGACGTGAGTTGATTCTGGTCGTCATCCCCGCTCCCGTGCAAGTATACGAATAAGGGATATTTCTTCTTGCGGTCAAAATTGGCCGGAATCTTGACGCTGTACGGCTGGAGAGTCCCGTCGAGAGCGGACTGGAAGGCGCGGCGGAAGATTCCGGTTCGACTGGCGAACTTGTCATCGAGCCCTTTGGCATCCGCCAGAAGGGCCTGGAATTCATTGATATTTTTGCGTAACTCGGCGGCGGTCGAATACGGCTTGAGGGAAGCAAAGGCGGCCTCAATCTGGGCCAGGAGGAACTGGAGCGAGGTTCGGCTCCCCTTGCTCAAGCCCATAGCGGCGGCGAGATCCTTGCCGCTTTGGACGGAATCGAAACTGGGGAGAACGGTAAAACCGAAGTCACCGGAGTCGGTTCCGGAAACCCACCAGACTTTGAAATCTCCGGGCAGGAGCATCCGGGTCGAGAGCCTGACAGTGAGCGTATCCAGATTTCCCGTTCCTACAAACGTGAGCTCGTGCTGACCCTGGCCGGATTTCACCCCAGCCGAAATAAAGAGGTCGAACAGCTGCGATACGCCGGAGTCAGCGATGAAGGCCACTTTGGCATTTATGGTTCCTCCCTCGGTCAAATGGTTCCGGTCAAGTTTGACGGCGCACTTGGGAGTACTGCCGTTGGGCGGGAGAAACGTCAGCGGTGTATAGGCGCGGGGATGCTGTTCCGATTGAATCTGATCATCGGGCACGACCATATGATAGGTCTTGTCCATCCCCCCGACCGCCGTGACATAACAGAGATTGAATCCAATTTCGGTTCCTAGCCAGGGATGATACGGGTACAGGTCATTCCAGGGAATGAGTACTTCGTAAGCGACCTTATCCCCCAGCTCGGCCTGGGCGAATTGCGTCCGCTTGAGCGGGGACATGATCAGATCGACATCATGATACCACACGAAAGACTTCTGCCAGGCCTGGTTGGTGTCCTTTTGGGGCGTGAAACCGAGGACATAGAATTCCCGGGTCGGTTTCATTTTGGGGTCGACCGAGGAAATCACAACGATAAATCCATCGCCATTTTGATAACCGCGATCCCGATAGGTGATCTGTTTGGCCGGGGCCTCGATGTAAAGGTAGAGGAAATCGCCGCTGTAGGCCATCCGGTAAGTGACTTCATCGGTCGGGGCAGTGGAGTCGGTTTTCTCGATCACGCCAAACTGGTGCACCGGCAGATCGGCGACTTCCATGTCCAAACGCCCATCGATCTTCGGGGCGTCCGGCAGATAGCGAACCGATTGGTGCGGCGTGGTGTCACGGAATATGGTCTGCTGAGCATGAGTCGAAAGCGATGAAAAGAGCAGGACAAGCAGGATCAAGGCAGGCAAGCGGCGTAACATATCACAAGTCTCCAGGTTTTCCGGTTAACGAAGGCCCAATGTACTATCGGGATGGCTGGGAGGCAATACGTCTGTGCCGCCTGTCGCGGCCCCGCCGAGGTCGGGGAGCAACATCGCCGCCGGCAGTCTCCGTTTGTCTCTTATCACCTTGCCGGGTATATTCGGAGCAAACAGCCCCTAAAGAACTATGGGGAACAACCGATAACCTGTAATACGTATGGATCAGGACTTCCTGATAAAGGAACACCATCAGATTGAGCGCCAGCAGGAGGCGCGCAAATTCCTTAACCGGAAAGAGCGCCGGCCCTTGTGGCGTGAATATCTCGAGACTGCCGTCATCGCCATCGGTGCGGCCGTGCTGCTTCGCCTCTTTGTGGTCTCTGCTTACAAGGTCAACTCCGGTTCCATGGAGAACACCTTGAAAGAAGGGGACTACATTTTCGTGAATAAGCTGGCCTACAAGTATGGCGGCAAGACGCCGCAGGCGAATGACATTATCGTCTTCCGCTATCCCAACAACCCGGAGAAGGATTACATCAAACGGGTAATCGGAGTGCCGGGCCAGACGGTGCAGGTGGCGGATAAGGTCGTCTATGTCGACGGTCTCGTGGCGAAAGTACCCGAAGAGGTCAAGTTCACGGACAAAAAGATCATTCCGGGAGACCTCTCGTTCCGCGACAATTTCGGCCCGTTCAAGATCCCGCAAGGCGAGTATTTCGTCCTAGGGGATAATCGGGACGACAGCCGGGACAGCCGCTTCTGGGGTACGGTGCCGATTTCCAATATCGAAGGGAAAGCGGTCTTTATCTACTGGTCCTGGCAGCCCGACAAAGATCATCCGGGCTGGGGATTTCCATACGTGATCGATGCGATTCAGTGGATTGGCTACGGGTTGTGGCATTTCCCGACCAACTCCCGCTGGGACCGCATCGGCACTGGTCTCTGATGCCGTTCGGCCTCTACGTTCATTTCCCCTTTTGCCGCAACAAGTGCAGCTACTGCGATTTCTACAAAGAGCTTTTTGATGCCGGCCTGGAAAGGCACTTCTACGAAGCGCTTAAGATCGAAACCGAGCTCTGCGCCGAGGCATACGCCGGAGAGGACCGCGAGATCTCGACTATTTTTATCGGCGGCGGGACCCCCTCATTAACGAACATGACACTGTTCTCCGAGTGGCTGGGACTGCTGAAACAGCATTTCAGAGTTCCCTCGGACATTGAATTTTCGGTTGAGAATAACCCGGACTCGGTGAATTTGGAAGTTCTGTCGGCGTTCAAGGAGCTTGGGGTGAACCGGCCGACTTTTGGCATTCAATCGTTCGACCTGGCTTTGCTCAAGCTGCTGAATCGCAAGCATAATCCCGATCACAGCTACAAAGCGGTCTATTTGACCAACGCGCTGGGATATGGCAATTTCGGACTCGATTTGATCTTCGGGCTTCCGCGACAAACCTCGAAAATTCTCTCTCGCGATCTGGACGAGCTGATCGATCTCGATCCGCCGCACATATCGTTTTACCAATTGACGGTGGAACCCGGAACAAAACTTGCAGAACGGGTAGCTTCGGGCTCGCTCAAGATGCCCCCACAGGAATTCACGCTGGCGCTTTACAAAGGGGGGTGCGAGCGAATGGCCGAGGCCGGCTATACCCGGTACGAAGTCTCCTCGTTCGCCAAGCCGGGGTTTGAGTGCAGACACAATCTGGGGTACTGGGAAGGGAAAGATTATCTGGCGCTGGGCCCTTCCGGACACTCGTTCATGAATGGGGAGCGGTTCGCCAATGTCTCCGAAGTCGTGCAGTATATCAAAATCCTCAAAGAGGGGCGCCGCCCGCTGGTCCCGGATGAATCCGGAACCGAGGAGCGGATGGTCGAAGCTATTATGCTGGGCTTGCGCACGTCGCGCGGAATCGACCGGCATCAGTTTGCGCGGAGATTCGGGCAGAATGTTGAGGACCAGTTTGACAAAAGCCAGTACGATCTGTTCATCCAATCGGGGCATTTGATTCCGGACAAGGGGTCATTGCGCCTCAGTGATGACGGCCTAGTCCTGGCGGATGAGATTACCCGGCGCCTGATAAAGTAGCTCTGTAGCCCGAAAAATATTACCCCACCACTCCTCTTTTGCTTCGTCAAGCCAGGGATTCGCATTGACAACCAGAGACTCCACGTTTAGATTGGGTGTGGTTGTAATTCGCGACTTTGGCGAGGGAGAATTCTATGACAAAATCTGCGCTCTTGATTGGTCTGTCGGCCCTGGTCCTCTGCGGTCTAAGCTGCAAGCAGACGCGAAACACGGTGACCGGTCCGAACGGGTCCCGCGCCGCCAAGACCATCTATGTCAATTCCACATGGACAGGGCCGTCCGAGGGGACGGTCACTCATCCGTATACGTCGATCACGGCGGCCCTCACGTCCGGAGTGGCCGGTGATACGCTCCAGATTGCGGCGGGCATCTACGACTCGAACGAAGTCTTCCCGCTTAGGCTCAAGCCGGGAAATGTGCTGATCGGCGCCGGACGCGCCTCGACCATGATCCACGGACAGATTGAGGATATCAACGCCGGGGTGACTACGCCGATAGTGCTCCGGAGCCTGAATGCCGTCGGCTTTTCTTTCGCGCGGGATGCCGCGGCCGGCGCGGTGGCCGGATTTAACTTGATTCGACAGTGCGAATTCCGGACGACCGTACAGATTATTCACGGCGGTCGGCACAATTTCACGATTGACTCCAGTACTTTTCAACACGGGTTGGAATTCAAGCACGGCCCGGGGGGTGCGGTCAACCGGGTTTTGTTCAATGATATCTCGGACACGCTGGAGTTCTCCACCGGCGACGGGCCCATTGATTATGTCGTCGGGAATACTATTGTCGGCGGCGCCCTGATCTACAAGAGCGGGGTCACCGACGCCTACATTTCCGCCAACGACCTTTCGGCTTCACAGCTTATCGATCTGAGCGGCGCCGGGGTGCAGATCATCACTTCCAACGACATCAGCTTTTCGGCGGCTTCACAGCCGATCGACTCGGCCGCCGTCATTCTGAAAGGGATGAGCGTTACCTTCACACATAACACCGTGGGGATGGCGAGCGGAAACGGGATTGTGGCAATGTCCGGCTCCCCCACGATCATAGATAGCAATTATGCCGGCGCCTCCTTTGGCTGCTGCATTCTGACCAAAGCCGGAGCCGGGCAGGTGGTAGGAAATGAAACCGAAGGCGGGACCTGCGGAATATTCGATCAAAGCGGCGCCACCTTGATCGCGCAAAACTCTATCCGACGCGCCGACACCGGATTGTACTCGGCCGGAAACGCGCTTATCGACAACAACAGCATTACATATTGCACCGGTGACGGTGTGATACTCGCTCAAACGACTGGAGCGTTTCAAAATAATATTGTCTGGTACAACAAGAATGGCGTACGGATCGTGAGCGGCAGCCCGGATCTAGGGGGCGGGATTGCTGGAAGTGTGGGAATCAACTACCTGCAGTCCAATACGGAGTACGATTTGATCAATTATTCCAGTGCCTCAGTAATGGCCAAGTACAACCACTGGGACCACACGACGTCGAGCGATATTCAGCTCTTGGACATTTACGACCAATTCCACAACGCCAACTGTGGCGCCGTTGTGTTTGAACCGTTTCAGCCCTAATTGCAGTAAGTGCGGCTCAGCTTTTTTTGGTTCGGGGAGCTTCCGACTTTGGAGTAGAGTCCAGGGAACGCCAAAGGTACAGGCTGGCAATCGTGCGATAGGGGCGCCATTTTTCGGCAATTTTGAGCATTTTCGCTTCAGAAATTCGGCGGCCATAGTGTAACACCATGGCCTTGCGGATTCCAAGATCCCGAATCGGGAAGACATCGTGGCGGTTCAGCACAAACATCAAATACATCTCAGCGCTCCAAGGGCCCATCCCTTTCACGGCCGTAATTTTGGCCATCACGGCCTCGGTCTCCATTGCTTCCAGCTTCTTGATCTGGAGCCGGCGCGAGTCGACATGAGCGGCGAGGTCCCGGATCGACCTGGTCTTGGCATTGGATAGTCCGGCTCCGCGGAGCTGCTCCTCGCTCAATTTGAGAATGACGGACGGGCTGAGCGGTTTGGTCCCATTGAGTGCCTTAACCCGGGCAAAAATGCTGTCGGCCGCCCTGGATGAGAGTTGCTGCCCGGCAATAATCCGCGCCAGCGATTCAAAGGTGTTGGACATTGAGCGCACCTCGCATCGGCCGATGCGGCCGATGATCTCGCTCAAGATCGGATCAGATTTCTTGAGATGATTGATGGCAACGTCTAATTCTTCCTTGATTCCCATTGCTCTCTCTGCCCTGTGAGGAAAGGTGTCGTGTGATTAGCCCGCTTATCTGTCAATCTTGAGGGCCGCCAGGAAAGCTTCCTGCGGGATTTCGACCGACCCGATCTGCTTCATCCGCTTCTTCCCCTCTTTCTGGCGTTCCAGAAGCTTCCGTTTTCGGGTAATGTCGCCGCCGTAGCACTTGGCGGTCACGTTCTTGCGCAACGGTCTGATAGTAGAGCGGCTGACAATGCGGCTTCCAACCGCCGCCTGGATGACCACTTCGAACATCTGGCGCGGAATCAGCTTTTGGAGCTTCTCCCCCAGCTGCATCCCCCAGTGATACGCTTTCTCGCGATGAATGATGACCGAAAGGGCATCGACCGGGTCGCCGTTGACCAGAATATCAAGCTTGACCAAATTCGAGCGCCGGTAGTACGGCAGGCCGTAGTCAAACGAGGCGTAGCCGCGGGTGAACGACTTTAGTTTATCGTAGAAGTCGAAAATAATCTCGGACAGCGGAAACGCATACCCCATGTTGGCGCGGGTGGGGGACAAATACTCCGTGGTTTTATATTCTCCCCGTCGTTCGGTGCCAAGCTTCATAATGGCGCCGATATATTCCGAGGGGGCGATGATCTGGGCGTCAACATACGGTTCTTCGATATGGTCGATTTCCCCCTGCTCCGGCATGTCCGCCGGGTTGTCCACCGTGATCTTTTCGCCGTTGGTCTTGTGCACGATATATTCCACGTTCGGCACGGTATTGATGATTGTCTGCCCATACTCACGCGAGAGCCGCTCGGTGATGATCTCCATGTGCAGAAGCCCCAGAAATCCGACACGGAAGCCGAACCCCAAAGCGGTGGATGATTCCGGCACAAACGAGAGGGACGAGTCGTTCAGCTTGAGCTTTTCAAGAGAATCTCGGAGCATCGTGAAATCTTCGGCGACCGCCGGATAGAGCCCGGAGAACACCATCGGCTTGACATTGACAAATCCGTGCACCGCTTCTTTGGCCGGATTCACCACAGTGGTAATGGTGTCCCCGATTTTCGTGTCGGCGACTTCGCGAATCGAGGCAAACAGGTAGCCGACATCGCCGGCAATAAGCGCATCCTGGGGGATCGCCTCCAGACGAAGGAACCCAACCTCTTCGGTCTCATACACTTTGTTGTTCGAGCAGAAGCGGATCCGATCCCCTTTGCGGAGGGTTCCGTTAAACAGCTTGACCAGCGGCCGGGCGCCTCGGTAGGAATCGAAAGTCGAGTCAAAGACCATCGCCTGGAGGGCGGCCGCCGGATCTCCCGACGGCGGCGGAACGACCTTTACAATCGCCTCAAGTAGTTCCGGCACTCCCCGTCCTTCCTTGGCCGACACATGAACAATGTCTTCCTTCTTGCACCCGAGCAGCTCAACTAATTCGGCGGACACTTTTTCCGGGTTGGCCGAGGGGAGATCAATCTTATTGATCACCGGCAGAATTTCGAGATTGTTCTCCATCGCCAGATAGAGGTTGGACAGGGTCTGGGCCTCGATTCCCTGCGAGGCATCGACGACGAGGATCGCTCCTTCGCATGCCGCGAGCGATCGGCTGACTTCGTAGGTGAAATCGACATGACCCGGCGTATCGATCAAATTCAACTCATAGACCGAACCATCATTGGCCAGGTAGTCGAGACGAATGGCGTGGGCCTTGATCGTGATTCCGCGCTCCTGCTCCAGAGCCATGGAGTCCAGCACCTGGGCATGCATTTGGCGCGAAGACAGGGTTTTGGTGTGCTCCAGAAGTCGATCCGCCAGGGTCGACTTGCCATGGTCGATATGCGCAATGATCGAGAAATTTCTTATTTTCGAAAGGTCGTGCATCGATTCCAATTCAACATTATTTCAACCGCACCATCTGTCTGCGGGCCGCCAAAAGTAGAGAAAACTTGAGGGAAAGTCAAACGGAGGGCCGGAATCAAGCGTTCCGGCTACTTTTTAAGATGCATCGCCAGCCGGTCGCGGACCTCGGTTTTCTTGATGTCCGATTCCAGGTTGCCGTCGCAGGCAATGGAAATGGCGCTGGTTTCTTCGGAAACAACCACGACCACGGCGTCCGAAAGCTCGCTGACGCCGATGGCAGCTTTGTGTCTCATCCCGTAAAGTTTTGAGAAGCGCGGGTTGTTGGTAAGCGGAAGGGAGGCCGCGGCTGCCACAATGAAATTGCCGGAGATAATCACGGCGCCGTCGTGAAGCGGCGTGTAGGGAGTGAACAGCGTTATAAGCAATTCCGAGGAGAGCTCGGCATTCATAGTTCGGCCCGATTCGGCGAAATTACGCAAGCCGGTTCTTCGCTCGATAACAATCAGGCCGCCGTACTTGAGCTCCGAGAGGCGGAGAGCGGACCGGGAAATTTCTTCGATTTGTCTCTTGGTTTCGAGTTTGACAAAACGCCTGAGGAGCGATCCCTGTCCAAAATGGGCCAGCGCCCCGCGCAATTCCGGCTGGAAGACAATCACCAGGACGATAAAGCCCACGGTGGCCAAGTTGGAGAAAAGCCAGGTCAAACCTTCCAGTTGGAACCAGTAGGAGAAGAACGCCAAGCCGCCGATCAGGACCAGGCCAAGGATGATCTGAGCCGAACGGGTTCCTTTGGTCAGCTTGAGAAGCTGATAGACGACGACCGTGACGATCAGTACATCGATCGCATCCTTCCACCCGAACTTGATGAAATCGAGATCGAACAGACTCATCTCTCTCCTTGTATGGCCTTCAGCAGGCGCAGCGCCTCGACGGTCGCGGCGACGTCATGAACGCGAACGATATTGGCGCCATGAATAACCGCCACCAAAGCGGCGGCCAGTGAGCCGCCGACCCGGTCGGCCGGGGCACTGTTCGCGGCATGCACTTTGGCAATAAAAGACTTTCTCGAGGCTCCGACAAGGAGCGGACGTCCAAATTTCGTGAATTCCGCCAGTCGTCCCAGAATGTCCAAATTATCTTCCACTCGCTTGCCAAAGCCGATTCCGGGATCAAGAATGAGCCGGCTCTGCGCGATGCCAGAACCAATGCAAAACTCAATTCTCTCATCGAAGAATCGGCCGATTTCGGCCACGCAGTCGTCGTAGTGGGGACTCTGCTGCATATCGCGGGGAGTCCCTTTCATGTGCATCAGCACCACCGGCGCTCCAGACGTGACGGCAACTCCAGCCATCTCAGGATCGAAGCGGAGCGCAGAAATATCGTTGATGATATCGGCTCCGGCCCGGAGCGCTTCGGAGGCCACTTGTGCTTTGGTCGTGTCGATGGAAATGGCGACGCCGGACGCCAGCCTAAGAGCGGAAATAATCGGTACAACTCTGGACCGTTCTTCCTCGGCGGAGACCGGCGCTGCTCCCGGACGGGTCGATTCTCCGCCGATATCGATGATGTCGGCCCCTTCCTCGATCATTCGAAGAGCGTGCGTTATGGCCTGCTCGCGCGAGCGATAAGCGCCGCCATCGGAGAACGAGTCGGGCGTGACATTGAGCACACCCATCACGAGCGGCCGATCAAAGGAGATGATCCGGGATGAGGTAAGAACGAGCGCTTGAAGAGCCATACTGCAAAGTTGAACAATCGGCTCCGGTTCGCAAGTCTGTTTTGCGCCGCAAATTCGTGACGAGGCACAAAAAAAGCGAGGTCAAGAGACCTCGCTTAAATTGATTCACCACTCAGATGCTTAACTCGGGGTGGGAAGCGGAGCGGCAACTGGCTCTACATCCCCTGACGTCCGGCCGATGATCTCGTCGACTTCCCGGCCATCGATAATTTCCCGCTCCAACAGCGCCTTGGCCAGATTGTGGAGTTTTTCGAGATTGTCGCGAAGAATCTGCTTGGCCTTTTCTTCGGCTCGCTGGACAAATCCTTTGACCTCCTGATCGATCACGACCGCAGTTGCCTCGGAATAATCGGAGTGCTGGGCAATCTCGCGGCCGAGAAAGATATGCTCTTCGGTCTTGCCGAACGTTACCGGTCCGAGTTTATCGGACATGCCCCAGTTACAGACCATCTTGCGGGCCAGTTTGGTCGCCCGTTCCAGGTCGCTGCCGGCACCGGTATCAAGCTGTTCAAAGACGAGCAGCTCGGCCACTCGCCCTCCCATCAGGACGCAGAGCTCCGTTTCGAGATACTCCTTGGAATGGGTATGGCGTTCGTCCAGCGGCAGGGACCAGGTCAGCCCGAGTGCCAAGCCGCGGGGAATAATAGTAACCTTGTGAATCGGATCGGCATTAGGAAGGAACTTGGCCACGAGCGCGTGTCCCGCCTCGTGGTAAGCGATGATCTTCTTCTCTTCCTCGGAAATCACCAACGATTTGCGGGCCGCTCCCATCATGACCTTGTCTTTGGATTCTTCAAAATCGAACATTTTGACAATGTCCTGATTCTTGCGGGCCGCCAACAGAGCCGCTTCGTTTACCATGTTGGCCAAATCGGCTCCGGACATGCCCGGGGTTCCGCGCGCCAGCACGACCAGGTCGACATCCGGCGCCATTTTGATTTTGCGCGTGTGGACTTTCAGAATTCCTTCCCGTCCCTTGACATCGGGAATCGCCACGACGATTTGCCGGTCAAACCGACCGGGGCGCAGCAAGGCCGGATCCAGCACATCGGGACGGTTGGTCGCGGCAATGAGAATTACGCCGTCGTTGGACTCGAAGCCATCCATTTCGACCAGGAGTTGGTTCAGGGTCTGTTCGCGCTCGTCATGTCCGCCGCCGAGACCGGCGCCGCGATGACGGCCGACAGCATCGATTTCATCGATGAAAATTATGCACGGGGCATTTCGTTTCCCCTGCTCAAAGAGATCCCGCACGCGGCTGGCGCCGACACCCACGAACATCTCAACAAAGTCCGATCCGGACATAGAAAAGAACGGCACGCCGGCTTCACCGGCGACGGCCCGCGCGAGCAGGGTTTTGCCGGTACCGGGAGGTCCGAGCAGGAGCGCACCTTTGGGAATCTTGCCCCCGAGTTTCTGGAATTTGGCCGGTTCTTTGAGAAAGTCGATAATCTCCCGCAACTCTTCTTTGGCTTCATCGGCGCCGGCGACATCGTTAAACGTAACCTTGGGACGCTCGTCGGTCATCAGTTTGGCTTTGCTCTTGCCGAACGAGAACAGTCCCTTGGGACCGGCCGCTCCCTGCATCTGGCGCATGAAGAAGAACCAGAGGAAGATCAACAGGGCGAACGGACCGAAGGTAATCAGGATTTGCAGAAGCTGACTCGCCCCTTTAGCGGTAACTTTGGCGCCGCTTTGCTCGAGGCGATTGATCAACTCATAACTGTTGTCGGCAAAGGGAATGCGCGACGTAAAATGGGTATAGGCTTTGGTCGTCTCGGTCGAAGGAAACTGTTTGGCCTGTTTGAGTTTTCCTTCGACATCCATGTCCTCGAATGTCACTTCGGCAACATTGCCGGCGCTGATCTCCGCGACAAATTCCGAATAGTTGATCTTGGCGCTGTCGGTGCCGACTTCCTGCATGTACTTGACAATCAGTATGACAATCAGTACCAGGCCTACCCAGAAGATTATGGGACGGGTCCGGCCGCGCCAGTCGGCGCCGCGCGGGGGCTCCCCTTTGGGCTTCCCGGGTCCATTTATCCGATCATTATTATTCTTAAGGTCGTTCACTTTCTCTCCAACCCAGTCAGTGGGAATTCTCTAATTATACGCGAAAAACTTGTGCTCCACTCACATTATCGGTAAGGGGAATGGAATCTTAGCGTTCAAGAAGGCGTCCGATAAAGGGAAGATTTCGGTACTTCTGCGTGTTATCCAATCCGAATCCGATAACGAATTCGTTGCCGATCGTAAAACCCTTGTACTTTATATCCACTTTGGCGCGGTGGCTGCCGGGTTTATCAAGCAGTGTAACAACTGCCAGGGAAGCCGGTTCCAGCGCGGTGATCTTGTCGGCGACCAGATGCACGGTCTTCCCGGAGTCGACAACTCCCTCCACCACAAGCACATGCCTGCCGGTCATGGGAATCGAAAAACCGCCGCTGAAGATAATGTCTTCCTCGCGCTGGGCTCCTTTGCGATACGAGGCAGCCGACACAAACTCCAATTCGATCGGAAGCTTTATCTCCCGTACGAGATCAGCCAGGAAAATGATGCAGCCTTTCAGAACGCCCACTATCACCGGCACTTCACCGGCATAATCCCGCGTGATCTGAGCTCCCAGTTCGGCAATCCGCTTGGATATCTGCTTCTGATCGAGCAACAGCTCAAACGGTTTTTGGGGCAGTGTCTTGGTCAACTGTGACTTCAAGCTTCAGAACCTTCCTGGTAGTCCCGACTACCTTGACCCGGTCGGCAATTTCATATCCAACCAGCCATATTATCCCGTCTCTATCGCACAACACCGGAATTTCGTCCCGATAGACCGAGGCTACTTTCCGGTCGGTCAGATAGTCGCTGACTTTCTTGCGCCCGGACAATCCCAGCGGCTGAAACCGGTCTCCGGGCCGGATCGAGCGAGCGACCAGAGGCTCGGTAATCTTCGACCAATCCATCACGACCCGCGAAGTTGCCCGGCGCCATTTCGTCCGTTTGGCTCGCCACCCCACGACCCGGCTTTGAATTCTCATCCGAAGCGAATCTATATGAGTCTCTTCGCCGGGCGCGAATGTCTCAGCATAGCGAAGCGGCGTGCGAGAAGTGATCAACAGTCGGGCTCCCAAGACCCGGGCCTCGAGTTTCCCCGGCAGGGAGCAACCTTTGGTCCGTGTCGAGGTCAGACGCTCAAGCCTGGTGATCGTCTCCCGGTTGGCGGTCTCGACAGAGCCGGAACTCTTTTGGAGACAAAACCTTAGCAGTCTTCGCCTAAGCCAGAGAGGATAATTGTCGAAGATATCCAAATCAAGCTCAATTTTTCCGCCAGTGGTCATTTTTGCACTCTGACGAAACGCCCGAAGCGTGACCTGCTGCAAATGTTCTTCTTCCGGCGCACTGATCTCCGCGAGGTTGAGAATGGCCTGGTCAACTTGGGGATTAAGGCGTTTCCGCATCTCCGGCAACAGCTTGTTACGGATGTAGTTACGGCTGAAGACAACTGAATCATTGGACTGATCGTGACAGTACGTCAGACGCTGCTTTTTCAGATAGGCAAGAATATCCGCTTTTGAGACTCCCAGAAGTGGCCGGATAATCTTGCCGCGACAGGCCGGAATTCCCAGAATTCCGGATGGTCCGGTCCCCCGAAAAAGGCGGAAGAGAATAGTCTCAACCTGATCATCGCGATGATGTCCCACCGCGATCTTGGTGTATCCGTGATGAAGGGCGAGTGACTCAAATGTCCGGTAGCGATAGTTGCGGGCTGTTTCCTCGATCCCTTTTTTCTCCAGGCTTGCCAGATAGGGGATGTCTTCGCGAACGATATGCAGTTTGATGGCGAGCTTGTCACACAGCTTTTGGCAGAATCTTTCTTCCTTTTTGGCTGCTGCTTTTCTGATCTGATGGTTGATATACACCGCGCCGAGCTGGAGATTGAATTCGCGGCGAATCTTCCAAAGGACATGCAACAAGCTCACGGAGTCAGGTCCGCCGGAAAGAGCAACCAGAACCGAATCGCCGTTCACCAACAGGCTGTGTTGATGAATGGTCGACCGAACGGAAGGCAGAAAATCCATGCTGGACAACTTAACTTTTCGCATCTCTTGATGCGAATGAAAAGTGTGGTAATCTATCTTCGCTCCGATTGGACGCTTAGTCGGCTTGACCCGCCCTCCCCCCCCACCTATATTCCCGCCTTCACGAAAGAAGGAATTGATGGCAGACGGATTCACACAGCCCAAAGTCACACCGGAACTGGTGGCACAGCATGGCATTACCCCCGATGAATACGAACAGATCAAGAAGATCCTCGGCCGGGAACCAAACTATACCGAGCTCGGCATCTTCTCGGTGATGTGGTCCGAGCATTGTTCCTATAAGAACTCCATCGCCCTGCTCAAGACGCTTCCGCGCGAAGGGGCCAGTCTGCTGACCAAAGCCGGCGAGGAAAACGCCGGCGCGCTGGACATCGGAGATGGATTGGCGGTCGTGTTCAAAATCGAATCGCACAATCACCCGTCGGCCATAGAGCCTTACCAGGGGGCGGCCACTGGTGTCGGTGGGATTTTCAGGGATATCTTTACGATGGGGGCGCGCCCGATCGCGTCGCTCAATTCCCTTCGGTTTGGAAATCCGGACAATCCGCGCGTGCGGTATTTGGTGGATGGGGTCGTGCGAGGGATCGGAGACTACGGAAATTCGTTTGGGGTTCCGACCGTGGCCGGAGAAGTGTTCTTTGATGAATCCTATACCGGCAATCCTCTGGTCAACGCCATGGCGGTCGGGATTGTCAGGACAAATCGAATTGCCTGGGCCAAGGCGGCCGGGGTTGGAAATCCGATTATGATGGTCGGCTCCAAGACCGGACGCGACGGGATCCATGGGGCGACATTTGCCTCCGAAGAAATCAGCGATAAGTCCCAGGAGAAACGGCCGTCGGTTCAGATCGGGGACCCGTTCACCGAAAAGCTGCTGCTTGAGGCTACGCTCGAAATTATCGAGAACGATTTGATTGTCGGCATCCAGGATATGGGAGCCGCCGGACTTACCTGCTCATCATCGGAGATGGCCGCCCGCGGGAAGGCTGGGATCGTGATCGATATTGACAAGGTGCCGGTCCGCGAACCCCTGATGACCCCCTATGAGATTCTCCTTTCCGAGTCACAGGAACGGATGCTCGTGTGTGTCAAGACCGGGAAAAGAAGCCGAGGTCAAAGCTATTTTCGACAAGTGGGGGCTCGACTCGACCATTGTCGGAGAGGTCACGTCAGATTTGATGATGACAGTCCGCTTGAACGGCCAGATCGTTTCACAAATTCCGGCTGATTGTCTGGTGCTTGGGCGGCGGAGCGCCGATTTATCGCCGCGAGACTAAACGTCCCGATTACATGAATGAAGTAGCCAAACTCGATCTGAGTGCCATGTCGCTTAATCGCGACTGGGGGCAGATTCTGGTGGATTTGATCGGCTCCCCCAATCTGTGCCACAAGGGCTGGGTGTTTGAGCAGTATGATTCCATGGTCCGCACCAACACGGCGATCGGGCCCGGATCGGATGCGGCAGTGCTTCGGATTCGCAAAACGCATAAGGCGCTCGCCATGTCCACCGACTGCAACGCCCGGTACTGTTATCTTGATCCTCGGCGAGGGGCCCAGATTGCGGTAGCCGAGGCGGCCCGCAATATCGTCTGCTCCGGCGCCCGCCCGCTGGCGATCACCAATTGCCTGAATTTCGGCAATCCCTACAAGCCGGAAGTGTACTATTGTTTTGCCGAAGCGGTTGCTGGAATGGGGGAAGCCTGCCGCGTGCTTGATACGCCTGTGACCGGAGGGAATGTGTCGTTCTATAACGAGGACCCGGAACGGGCGGTCTATCCGACCCCGACAATCGGGATGGTTGGTTTGGTCGAGAACATCGACCACATCATGACCCAGTGGTTCAAGCAGGACGGGGATGCCATTTATCTGATCGGCACCAACAAGGAAGAATTTGGCGGGTCGGAATATCTGAGATCGATTTACGGTCAGACTCGGGGGACTGCTCCCGAACTTGATCTGCAGTTTGAGAAGAAGATGCAGGCGGCGCTGCTCGGAGCCATTCAGGCCGGGCTGCTCAATTCCGCGCATGACATCAGCGATGGGGGGCTGGCTATCGCGCTGACGGAATGCTGTATCAGTAATCGTGAGAGCCAGCATGGCGCTACAGTATCAATTGCTGATCGGATTCGCCCTGATGCCCTGCTGTTTGGCGAGTCACAATCACGCGTGATCATAAGTTGCCGCACTGCTATGGGGAGATCAGTCGAAGACTGGTTTAAAGCCAAAGGAATTCCAATTGCCCGGATTGGATCAGTCGGAGGAGACCGGGTCCGCATCAACGATTTGGTTGATGTCACAGTCGCCCGGCTGTCCGAGACTTTTTATACCGCCATGCCGAGGTTTATGGAGCGGGTGGTGTGAGGCGTGCCGCCGGCACTCAGTCCCGGAGTTCTCTCTCAAGATTAGCGCGCTATAGATTTGGTCTCTAGGCGATAGCGCCGCTTGCCGCTGCCGCCTCCTCTACCGTATATTCCATCGCATGGCGCTTTACATATTTTCCGATGCCCATCTCGGTTCCGGCACTCCGGACGAAGAATCCCGCAAAATTACCCAGATCGAGAAACTTCTGTCGCTGGTAAAATCCGATGGTGACCGGTTGGTCATCCTGGGGGACCTGTTCGATTTCTGGTTCGAATACAAATACGTCATCCCGAAAGAACCGTTCCGGGTGCTCTATCTGCTGAAGGAAATTCAAGAGCAGGGGATCAAGATCGATTATGTCAGCGGCAATCATGATTTCTGGATGGATGACTTCTTTGAGAAACAACTGGGAATCACCGTCCATCGCGATTCGTGTGAGCTGACGTATGCCTCGAAAAGGCTGCTCCTGACACACGGCGACGGCCTGGCCAAAGGGGATGGGGGGTATCGCTTCCTGAAGAAAATTCTTCGTAACCGTTTCAATATCTGGCTGTATCGCAAACTTCCTCCGGATTGGGCCTACCCGCTGGCGCGCTGGGTCTCGGGATCCTCGCGCGGGTATACCTCACGACGAGATCACGAATTCGCTCCCGATTACTCGGCCTTTGCCAAGTCGAGAATTGAAGATGGTTACGATATCGTCGTGATCGGCCATTTGCACATCCCGGTGACTGAGACGCATGGCCGGGGGATTTACATCAACACCGGCGATTTCATACACCACTTCACCTACGCCAGGCTCGACAACTCCGGGATAGCTCTGATCAAACTGGAGTAAGGTATGCCCGGAAGCAACGCTGACCCGGAGTCCGCCTCTCAAATTCTCTCGAGCGTTTCCCCCTCCACCCGGAAGGCTTTCCAAACGGCGATCTGGATAGTTGTCATCGGGGCCGTTTTGTACGGGGCGTATCAGGTCATCAGTTACCGCTGGGTCTGCGACGATGCCTTCATTTCGTTTCGCTATGCCCGAAATCTGGTAAACGGTTTGGGACTGGTCTTCAACGCCGGAGAGCGGGTGGAAGGATACACGAATTTCCTGTGGACGATGATTATGGCGGCCGGGATGGTCGTGAAACTTGATCCGGTACCGCTATCGGAGTGGCTGGGCGCAATTTCGTTCTTTGTAACGGTTGGCCTTTTTGGCTACTTCTCCTACCGGTTATTCCGGAGCAAAGAATCCGGTGCGTCCTTATGGCTGCCGTTTACCTCGATCGCGCTGCTGTTGCACCGGGACTCACAAATTTTTGCCACCAGCGGTCTGGAAACCTCGTTGGTAACGGCTTTGGTCTCCGGCAGTTTTGTACTCCTGGTGTTGGCTGAGCGAAATCGCTCGCTTCTGATCGCCGGGTTGATTTTGGCCGCGGCCCTGCTCACCCGCCCGGACACCATGCCGTTTTGCGCGGTCTCGCTGATTTTCATTGGGGTCACCCGCCGACCGGTTATCAAATCTTTGCTTCTTCTATTGGCCCCCATGGCGCTTATTTACCTGCCATACTGGATTATTCGGTACAACTACTACGGTTATCCGTTTCCCAATACGTACTATGCGAAGTCGGCGAATTGCCGTACTACAGCGAAGGGGTCGTTCTACATTTGGCTCTATTGAAATCTTATTATGTGCTGTTTCTTGCGCGCGCCGGCGGCAATCGCGCTTTTGGTGGTGCGCCGCTATGTCCTGGCCAGGCTTCCTGTATCAGATTTGCGCGATCGGGCGCTTCTGCTGGCGTTGCTCTTTCTCGGTCCGTACTTGTTCTATGTTTTGCGTTCGGGCGGCGATTTCATGTTCGCCCGATTCTTGATTCCGGTTACGCCGTTTGTGTTTGTCCTGATCGAACTTGGCTTGCGGGCGTTCGTGCCCAAGCTCAAGCTTCTTGTGCCGGCGGCGCTGGTGCTTCTCACTTTGGTGGTCCTGAGATATGATCCGTTTCCAAAAGAGCGCCTTAGCGGGTATGTCGCCGACGAACACTCGTTCTATCCTTCGTGGCGGCTCGACCGGGCCCGGGAAGTCGGCGGCAAGATGAAACAGTGGTTCGCCGGGACCGACGCGCGTGTGGCGTTTTTGGGAATGTTCGCCATGTATGCGTACTACTCAGAAGTGCCGCTGGCGATCGAGCGCGCGACCGGCCTCACTGATGAATTCGTGGCCCATCAGACGATCACCGAGCGCGGACGGCCGGGGCATGAAAAAGAAGCCCCTATGTCATACTTGCAGAAACGTAAAGTGAATTTCCTCTGGCAAGCGGAGGTGTTCCCCAAACGCCTCATGGATAGCCTCATGTTTATCAGCTTTGACAACCTGCCGGCGTTCGTGCTGATGTTTGACAACAAACTCATGGATCACCTCAAGCAGTACCCGGAGATCGGCTTCACCGACGTCCGCGCGTTTATCGACACGCTGATCGTCCGTTCACCAAAGGCTGCTCCGCCCTGGACGGCCAAGGCGTATCCGTTTCTCAAAGATTACTATTTCGACCACAACGCCGATTCAGCCCGTCAAAACTGGTTCTTGCGCGGTGGGATCAAATAAACTCGCCTAAGAGATTTGACTATGGTCAAACGCGAGCTGGCCTGTGGCAATCTCCCCCCCGAGCAGTTCTCCGAGATGCTGCATGAGGCGGCTGCGGCCGCAGGGCTGACGATCGGTCGGCGCGGGACACTCAAGACCGTTCCGCAGTCACTCCACTGGCATCTGACTAAGCCCGGACATAGCGGAACGCTGGAAAGCATGTACGATCCCACCCTCCAGTCTGGCTGGCTATCGTATCACTCCAATAGAGTTGCCGGCTGGATAGATCCGGCCATCGAGATCATTCAGCGCTTCTTTAGTGTCCCTCGTTCGTAAATCGTTTGTGACATCCGGGTTACTTGCCGAAGCATCTCGATACACCCACAAATCCCTACTTTTCGGTGAGAATTGACGGGCGCAATTTCCGCCGCAGTGGCCCGAAGACTTGCGTTTGCGACGGCCGATGAGTATTGATACGTAGACCAAGTAAGCAAATATTCGATTGCGATAAGGAGTGCTGTAAAATGTCGATTCAAGTTGGCCGCAAGGCGCCGGAATTCACGGCGCAGGCCTATCATAGAGGCCAGTTCAAAGAGATCAAACTGTCGGACTACCGGGGAAGCTGGGTCCTGATTCTGTTCTATCCGGGAGATTTCACGTTCGTCTGCCCCACCGAACTCCGGGAAGTGGCCGCACACTATGAGGAGTTGTGCGGATTGAAGAGCGAAGTTCTGGCGTGTTCGATCGACTCACACTTCGTTCATAAGAGCTGGGACGATGTGGAACTGAGCAAGATGATCAAGGGCGGGATACCGTATCCGATGCTGGCCGACCCATCCGGGAAAATCGGGCGTTTGTTCGGAGTATTCGATGAAGAGGCCAATGTCGATATCCGCGGACGGTTCATAATTGATCCCGACGGCGTGATTCAGGCGGCGGAGATTCTCACTCCCTCGGTCGGCCGGAACACCAATGAAATGGTACGCCAGGTGAAGGCTTTTCAGTTCGCCCGCGAACACGGCGGCGAGGTATGCCCGGCGAGTTGGGAAGCAGGTCAGCAGACGCTCAAGCCGGGAGCCGATCTGGTCGGCCATGTGGCTGATGTGTTGAAACGATAGATGTCAGCAAAGAAAGCAAGACACCGTCGGTAAATCCTACCGGCGGTTTTTGTATGGACCAGATTGAGATTCTGAGGTGTTACTGCGTTACCGCAAAAATCGAACCGGATCGGTTATAGCGGCATTGAGCGCCGAGGCGGCGGCAGTCGCCGGAGAGCACAAGTAAATTGGAGCGTCGAGTCCGCCAAATTCAGTCCGGAATCCCGAGCCGGTGGTGGCGAGACATTTTTCCCCGGGCGAGAGAGCCGGCAGCCAGGCAGGATTCAGGGCGCCGGTCCCAAGCACCACTGCTCCGGCTTCGACAAATACGCGGATTAAGCCTTTCTTCAATGCCTCCAAATAGACCGAGCGGGAAGCGGGAACGATGATCAAGCGGCAATCTGGATGAACCTGTTTCCCCTTGAGCAGGTCGGCCGCTACCCGGAGATCATCAAACCGTCCATTGCTCAGCGAACCGAGGATGATCAACTGAATTTGCGTACCTTCGAGTTCACCGGCCGGCTTGATCGTGACTTCTTTTCCGGGGCAGTCAACCTGGGGGGTGAGTTGATCGATGCTGATCTGGTACATCTCGGCGTACTCAGCATTTTTGTCAGGGATGATCGGCTTGTAGCCCGACACATTTCGCCCGGTCAGATACCGGCGGGTGGCCGCATCATACGGACAGATCGCCGCCTGGGCGCCGAGATCGACCGACAGGGTCGAGAGCGTGAACCGCTCGCTCATGGTCATCTGAGACATGAGGGAGCCGCCATATTCGATCACCCGACCATCGGCGCCGATACGGGAGAGCTTCTTTATGACGGCCAGAAGAATATCTTTGGCGGAAACTGCCCGTCCCCGCCGTCCTGTGATACTCAGCTTGATCGTCTGCGGGACTTTCATCTTGTACTTGCCGCTCGACCACAGCGTGGTCATGGCTTCGGCGCTGATGGACGATGACAGTGCCCCCATGCAGCCGTAAGCTGCCGTTTCAACGTCGGTGCCAACCGCCATCTGCCCCGGCAAGACATGCCCCTTTTCGACAATGGCTTGATGCCCCAGCCCTTCACGCATGTCGTATATGTTCTTAATGCGCTGGCGCTTGAGGAAATCAGCGACCGCCTGGACGGTCATCTCCCCTGCCCGGCAACTATGGTGGCCATCGAAGGCAATGACGATTTTGTTGGGGTTCCAGACATACTCAACACCGGCCTGCTTGAACGACGCAATAATCTGGGAAGTATCGTCCTGCGCGACGGCCAGATCCGGCTCCACCACGACCTCTTCCCCGACCTCGACGTGATCCCGCTCTTTCCTCAGCACGCGCGTGATGATCTTTTGGGCGGTCGTCTGCTTGCCATACAAATTGCCGGCATGGGCGGTCAATCTTGATCCGGGGAATTCGAGTTCGAGCTGTTCGAGCTTCAGGAAGGCCGGTTTCTCTCTGATGCCGTAGCGTCGGCGCCAGTTGTAGAAGGCGGCCTTGGACAGACCCAGTTCGAGCCCGGCTTTTTCATCATCCCCATAGTGCTCCCACAGATTACGTACTTCGATCTCCGAAAACTTGGGCAGGGAATGTTTGGGGATATTCTTTTTCCGCCGCCAATAGGCGACCAGGTAGGCCGGCACGCCGCCAAGCCGCTCGCCGATTTTTTCATCGGTCTTGTACAGCTTCTGCAGCTGCAGTAGCTCGGTCTTGGTGGGAGCTTTGCGGCGGCGAGGCGTCATAGCAGGGCAAACGCCTTCCGGAGTTTCTCGTAGATCGGTTCCAGCGGGACGGAGATGACGTTGGTTTTGCCGATCACCGGCATAAAATTGGTATCGCCGGTCCAGCGCGGAACGATATGCATGTGGAGGTGACCCGGCACTCCGGCTCCGGACTCCTGGCCGAGATTCATGCCAAGATTGAGCGACTGCGGCTTGAGCGTCTTCTTGATCACCCGGACAGCGGTTCGGGTCAATTCAAAGAACTCCATCGATTCTTCGGGGGTCAGTTTCTCGAGCATGCCGACATGGCGATTCGGGACAATCAGCGTGTGGCCGGTGTTGTAGGGAAATTTGTTAAGGATGATGAAATTTTTCTCGCCGCGATAGATGACCAGATTCTCCGGCGAGTCGGTCATGCGGAACCGTCGACAGAAAACGCACCCTTTTTCTTTCTTGTTGAGCACGAAGGCGGAGCGCCATGGGGCCCAGATGATCTTTTCGGGCATAACATCTAAATATAAGATGGCGGACCGAGGAGCAACAGCGATTTCGCGGCCTACTCTCGCTATCCGATTGCATCCAAAGCGGTTGACCCGGAGTGACTTTAAAGGGGCGGTTCTTCAACCGGCCCCCGCAGCTTTCCATCCCCCTAACTCCTCAGGGCTCAAACGATTACGAAATTCTCAATTGGGGCCCACAGCGCTGGCCTGAGGCGGTCGCGTGAGCTTCATAATCTCCCACATGAGGGTTGGCGGAATCGATCCCTCGGCCAGAAGTGCGTCGTGGAAGCGGTGCTCGGAGAAGTCGCCGCCATCCCGCTGCTGGGCCGCCTCGCGCAAGAGTTCAATTTCTCGCTTACCCATCATATAGGACATTTGCACAGTCGGCGTATAGAGATAACGCTGGACTTCTTTCCTGATGTACTGCTCGGCCGATTCGGATTCGGCCCCAAGGGTCTTGGTCATCCACTCCACGCACTCGTCGTAGGTGAATTGCCCGGTATGAAGTTTCACATCGGCGATTATCCGGGCCGCTCGAAACCTGATACCGCCGAGCACCCCGAGCCACTGCGCCGGATCTTCCTGTCCATAGAGCCCGTCGTGATACATGGTCTCTTCGCAGTAAAGGGCCCAGCCTTCCTGCATCATGGTATTCATTTGCCATTTCCTGATCGGATCAAGATTGCGGGCCGCGAGCTGCATTTGCATATGATGTCCCGGGAACGCTTCATGCACTACCGAACCCCGGAAGCCGCGCCGATGGACGTAACGATAGCGGGCCTCCAGTTCGGTCCGGTCCATCGTATCCGGCAGCGGCCGAACATAGAAGTAGCCGGTCTGAGTTTGATCAAACGGTCCGGCTCCCTGATAGGCGATGCCGCTGATCACCGAACGCAGCACTGGCGGCGTCTCCACGACTTTTAGTTCGGCGATGTCATCGGGAATGGTGGCGAACGCGTTCATTTTGAGATAGGTCTTGACCTGATTTGCTTCCCAGGTGTAGTAATCCAGGATGTCCTGGCGGGTGAAACTTCTGGGAACGAAGACTGAGTCCTGGCCGGTCTGGCGGCTCGACTCAACGATTTTCTCATAGGCCGTGTAGGCCTTTTGAGAAGAATCCAGCAGCGCTTCGCCGAGCTTGAGCAGAGAGTCGGCCTTGATATTCATGAAATACTGGTTTTCCAGCAGATAATTGAAATTCCCTTCCCCGATCGCAAAGGCCTTGTCATCGCCGGTGGTCATTTCGGAGATGGCGGCCTGAAATTCGCTCATGGCGTGGCGGGCCGAGGTGGCTGTCCGGATGATCTCATTGGCCCTGTCCGGAAACTGTTTGGCCAGATCGTTGGCCACCTGGCGATAGAACTCCATGGCGTCATCGAGCGAACTCTTGGATAACTGCACCAGCGCGCCGGCCGGTTTCTTGAGATTCGCCCGGGCGGTGACAAAGAGGGCCGAAACCTGACGCATCCGGCCAAGGATCGCCGGCAGCTTCTTCTCAAGCGGCGCGTACTGCGACAGCATCAGCAGATAAATGCCGTTCATGGCTTCATCAACATACAACTGGGGGGACTTTCGATACCACTGGATCTGATCGAGATTCAACAGGGCCACGCGCACATTGGAGTGAAGCAGTTTTAGGTCGATCCGCTCGTGATCGTCGAGGGTTGTCTTATCGAGCTTCTGAAGACGCGACTCAAACTGCTGCAGCCGCTTGATCATGCTCTTGACCGATGACGGGGAGTAGTCGGTGAACTTGGCGTCGTACTCGTGAATCCCCATTTCGGTCGCCGAGACCGGGTTGAAGGCCTGCAGGGCGCTTAAGATTTCGCCGCCGATATCGTCGACCGTGGCCCCTTTCTTCTTCCCCTGCGCCCCCTCCGCTTGAGCGGTCGCCACGCAGAGCGCCAGACCCACGGCTATGAAATATCTGAATGTGCGCACGAGATTTCCTCCTCAGAGCTCGAATCCCAGGGGTCGGCAGGTCACGCTGGCAACGAAGTCCAACACGGAATCAGCGTGAAAAGAGGCCGACAACTTCGATATGCATTGTGTGAGGGAACATATCAACCGGTGACACCTCAGGCAAGCGATAACCTGCGGCGGCCAGGTCCTTGGCGTCGCGAGCGAAGGTCGCCGGATTGCAGGAAATGTAGAGCAGCCGTTGGGGTCCATATTCGATAATCCGCTTGAGCGCCTTGGGGTGCATTCCGGCCCTGGGCGGGTCGATGATGATGACCTCGAATCGTTTGTCGGAAAATTCCGGTGACTTGAGATAATCCAGAACATTGGCCTCAATAAACTCGCAATTGCCGATGCCATTCAGTCCGGCATTTTCTTTCGCCGCCTGGACCGCCGTGGCCACCAGTTCAACTCCGGTGACATGAGCCACCCGGTGCGCCAGCATCAGCCCGATGGCGCCGGTACCGCAGTAAAGATCCAGCACCTGCTCCGTTCCTTCAGTTTTGAGCTTATCGAACGCGACTGTGTACAGCGTTTCGACCTGCCGGGAGTTCGTCTGAAAGAATGAATTGGCTCTGATGCGAAAACGAGTGCCGAGCACCAGTTCTTCGATAAAGCCCGGCCCATACAACACCTGCTCTTCGGCCTCACCGGTCGCGATGTTCGACTTCCCCCCGTTTTGGTTGTGCACTATCGTGGTGATCTCAGGAATCGCGCCGGTCATCCTTTTGACCAACTGCTCCGAGTCCGGGAAAGGGCCAAAATTAGTGACAATATTCACCATCACTTCGCCGGTAAATTTCCCCTCGCGGATGATCACAAACCTCATGTAGCCGCGGTGAAAGAGGACGTCGTAGACCGGAAGATTGTGCTCTTTCACGTATTGACGAAGGCAGGTCACGACCCGGTTGGAAATTTCCGACTGGAGATGGCAGCGGTCCAGATCGAAAATCAGATCGAACCGACCCCGGTGATGCAGGCCGAGTGTAAATTCCCCTTCCGGTTTGATGTGAAAAGAGTATTCCATCTTGTTGCGGTAGAAGAACAGTTCGGGAGCCGGAATCACTGGCTCGATGAGAACATCCGCAATCCCCCCTATGCGCTGCATACAATCCACGACCTGTTTGCGCTTGAAGAATAGTTGTTTCTCATACTGAAGGTCCTGCCAGGTGCAGCCGCCGCAGATTTCAAAATGAGAACAGATGGCCGGCACACGTTCGGGAGCTTTGGTCAGGATTTCCCGCACGATCCCCTGATTATACCGCTGGCGGATTTGAGTGATCTCGGCAAGCACAACCTCACCCGGCAGCCCGCCTTGAAGAAAGACCACCTTCCCGTCCAGATGGGAAACCGCTTTCCCGTCGAAGGCCAGGTCCTCGATCTCTAATTGGATCAGGTTTTCAGCCACAGGATGGGTCAATGGTGATGATGCTCTTGGCCGTTGAACTGGCAAAGCAGCTCGGTCCGGGCACATTCATCGGTTTCGAGCTGAATTGTGCCGTGACCGATCCCGAACTGTTCGCGCAGGAGTCCGTTGATTGCGGCTATGAGTTGGGGGCCGTTTTGATATTCGGCGGGATCGACACAGACATGGCATGAGAGGGCAATTTCAGTTGACGAGAGTGACCAGATATGAAGGTCGTGCACATCGCGGACGGTCGGAATGGCGGCGATCGCGTTGTGGACCTGGTCAAAATCCAAACCGTCCGGAACCGCTTCGAGCAGGATGATCACACCCTCCTTGATTACCTGATATGACGACCAGAGAATGGCCAGGCCAATAATGATCGACAGGACACCATCTATAGCCACCAGGCCGGTCTTCATAATGATGATCCCACCGATGATGACGGCGACTGAGGAAGCGGTGTCGAAAGCCATATGAAGAAACGCCGTTTTCATATTCAGCGAGGCCCGCTTCTCGGAATACAAAAGCCAGACCGAGAAACCGTTCCCCAAAAGTCCGATCGTTGCAATCGACAGAAAGAGCCAGGGGTGACTCAGCTGAGGAGGGTTCAACAAGCGTTTGTAAGCCTCCAGGAAGATAAATACGGCGATGACTACCAGCGAGAAGGCCGACACAAGAGCCGTTATTACTTCGAGCCGTTTGAGGCCGTAGGTGGATTTTTTGGTGGCCGGCAACTGAGCCCCGCGCGCTCCGAACCAGGCCAGGATCAGCGCCGCGACATCCGAGAGGTTATGAACGGCATCGGCGATCAGGGCGAGGTAACCGGATACAAAACCACCGATAAATTCGGCTACTGTTATTAAGACATTCAGGAGAATGGCTCCGAACAGTTTGGCCCGGGTGTAGGGGTGGGGATGCTGATGGGTCATATTTCAATATAACAACGGAAAGTGCCCCGACGATACAGAAATTGGCCTAGCGCTTACACTAAGGTCGGTCGCCCGGTGAGTCGGCGTGAGGAATTTTCTCGAGCTTGAGCCGAAGAATCCGGTTTTTGTCTTTGGACAAGATAATCATACGGACACCGGCCACTTGCGTACTCTCATATTTCTCGGGCATATGGCCGACATTTTCGATAAAAAGGCCCGCCAGCGTTTCGGACAGATCAACCGGCAGTTGAGTACCCATCAGATCGTTGACATCTCCCGGCCACACCGCGCCGTTGGCAAAAGCGATTGTGTCGGATTGCCGCACCAGCGGGGGGGCTTCGCTATCATACTCATCCTGAATTTCCCCCACCAGTTCCTCCAGAATATCCTCGAGCGTGATAATCCCGGCGGTCCCGCCGTATTCATCGAGGACCACCGCCAGGTGGTTCGTTCCTTTCTGGAATTCCCTGAGCAGTCGGGTGAGCGGCATAGTGTCCGGAACAAAGAAGGGCTGACGCATAATCGCGCGCAGATCGACGCGATTGAGATCGGCGCGCTCCCGGATCAAATCCTTGATATAAACCACCCCCACAATCTTATCGATCACCTTCTCATACACGGGATAACGGCTGTAGCCGTTGTCGACGATGGCTTTCATGCTCTCTTCCAAGGGCGCATCGATATCGAGGGCTACAACATCAGGACGCGGCTTCATCGCGCGCCGAACAGTCGTGTCTGTGAATTCAAAAACCGATTTGACAAACTCTTCCTCGGTCACATCAAACAGTCCCTTCTCACGTCCTTCGAAAATCAGATGCTGAATCTCCTCTTCGCTGGCAATCTCGCGCAGGGCGTCCGTTTTTATCCCCAGAACCCGCAGGACCAGTCGGGCCAGATTGCTTAGAAACCGGGAGAAGACATACGAGATCTTGAGAAACACCGACATGGGCTTTGCGACCAGACGCGCATACCGTTCCGGATAAGACAGGGCGATATATTTAGGGACCAGCTCTCCCATCAGGCTGGACAGAATGGTGATCCCCAGGACCACTGTCCCGACTGCCAGCGGGGAGGCGAAGTGGCTGACAATCTCAATGTCAGACTGGGCCAGATAGAGGCGAAAGCGGTCGACCATAGTCGCTCCGCTGAGAACCCCGATGAAAGCGCCGAGCAGAGTTATCCCTACCTGGACCGAAGCCAGGAATGATTCTGGATTGTCGTGGAGTTTCAGTGCGGCGGCGGCCCCCCAGCGTTTTTCGATTTCCTTCTGGCGGAGACGCGGCTTGCGGCTGGCGATAATGGAAAATTCGGCCAGCGCGAAAAACCCATTGGCGAAGATCAGCAGCACTATAGCTGCGATTTCGAGGTAGAGACGGCCGTCCATCTAGACTGCCGTCCTGATCTGACTAAGAATTGGCCCGCCGTCCGACGACACGGTTAACCGGCGATCCCCGTAAAAACCGAGCGCTGATTCAACTCTTTGAGCCGGGCGATCCGCTCCTGGACCGGAGGATGGGTCGAAAACATATTGGTAAAGCCACGGCCGGAAAGAGGATTCACGATCATGAGATTGGCGGTCGCCGGATGATCATCGAGATTCAGTTTGACCGGAGAACGCTCGAGCTTTTCGAGGGCCGAGGCCAGGCCGAGAAATTTGTTGGTGATGCGGCCCCCTTCGGCATCGGCCGCAAATTCTCGCTGGCGAGAAATGGCGGTCTGAATGAGCACGGCAATGAGCGGGGCCACGATGGCCATCACCAGCAGACCGACCACACCGCCATTGCGGTTGTCTTCGCGGCTCATTCCGCCAAAGATGGCGGAAAACCGGGCGATTGAGGCGATGATGCCGATTGCACCGGCAAAACTCGCGGCCACCGTGCCGATCAGCATATCCTTGTGTTCGATGTGAGCGATTTCGTGGCCGATTACCCCTTCGAGTTCATCATCGTTCAGCAATTCGATAATTCCCTCGGTGGCGGCGACCGCGGCGTTCTCGGCGTTCCGGCCAGTCGCAAATGCGTTGGGGGCCCGCGACGGGACGATATACACTTTCGGCATCGGCATCATGGCCTGGGTGGTGACGCGCTTCACGATTCGGTACAGACGGGGGTGATCGGCCTCGGTGACCTGCCGCGCCTTATACACGCGCAGAATAATCTTGTCAGAGTACCAATATGAAATGAAATTGATAGTGGAAGCGATGACGAAGGCGATGATCATCCCTCCCTGGCCGGCAAACATATATCCCAGCCACATAAACAGGAACATCAGTCCTGCCATCAGCAGATAAGTCTTCATGGTATTCATACTAAGCAGTCCTCGGTGTTAACTAGGCCGGCTCCCCGAGCCAGATCAACAACTTTCCTCACCGTATATAGCGGATACGGTGAGGGAAAGTTTCCAAAATCGGAGCCGAAAACAGTGACGGGGGCGTAGTCGGCTATCTATTTCTGCCCAAAGCGTTTACGACGAAACCTGCCAAACTCGACCGGCTCGTTGGAGGCCGGTTCCTCGGCGGCGGCCGGTGTAGCGACCGATTCTTCCGCCTTCTCACCCGACTCGGGCGTGATCTGCGGAGGACGGTGATAGCGCGAACGCCCGTACCGAACCTCGTTTGACTCGGCGCTGTCGGAAGTCTTCTCTTCTTCCGGGTGTCCGGAATCCGTGCGCGGTTCGTCGTCATGGTTCCTTCGACCCGATTCAGAGTGATCGCGGGCGTTCGGTTCGGCGGCCGACTCAGCTCCGCCAAAAACTCTGTCTTCGAACGATCCCGGTTCCACGGGCGTTGAGATTTCGCTCACAGGAGCCGGGGTCGGCATCGGCATCGGTGTCGGCGTCGGAGTCGGGGTCAGGATTGGGGTTGGTGGCGCCTCTTCGGTGGAAGGAGAGGGTGTGTAGCTGCCGCCACCTGAATAGGGGCGACGCCCGCCGGGCCGTCGATCGGGACGTCCCCGGTCATCTCGTCGGCCGCTGGGACGACGGTCTCTGTCGCGATCACGGTCACGGTCTCGTCCGCCCCGTTCACCTCCCCGATCACCGCCGCGTTCACCACTGCGTTCGCCGCCGCGTTCACCGCCACGCCGGTCATAGTCGCGGCGCGGAGAGCTATAATCACGCTGTTGCGGAGCGCTTTCGTCATGGCTTTTGGCCGAAGATTCCTCATGAGCCGGCTCAGCCTTGGGGGTTGGCTGGTCAAAGGGGGAATCTGATGAAGCCTTGACCGCAAAGGGAGAACTTGAGTCGCGCTGCGGAGGGCGGTCAGGACGTGGTCCTCGAGACGACTGCGGACGATTGTACCGACCGCGGTCTCCGCCACGGCTCTCGGAGCGGTCCCGGAATCCGTAGCTGCCTCCCTCGTACCGTCCGTGGCGCTGGCGATAGCCCGAACTCTCGGTCTCGGAACCGGTCCGGTTACGATCGGACAGCTCCTCTAAGCGTCGGCGACTCCAGCTTTGGACGATCCAGGGGAGCGCTATGGAGCTATACAAGACAAGGCCGACGACCAGAAGCGCCGGATAGAACAGTCCTCCCAGCGTGATTGGTCCCAGAGCGACGCACCCGGCGGTCAAGAGCAGCACTCCGGCCGGGGCGGCGTAAAAAAACAGGTTGTTGACCCGTCGCAGTCCTCCGCAGACTTCGCTGAAGAAACTGGCTACGGTTCGCCCGCGCGAGGTCATGTTGTGCAGGACAGCTCCGAACAGAAGCGCCAGCACAAAGAGGCCGATGAAGTGCAGCGAAAACACCCCTTCCATCAGGCCGCGGGGAACGAGACCGACGAGAAAATCTCCGAAGTCCACGGGTCGGCTGAGGAGAAACTGGCTGGGGTAGTTATTGAGTGGGTTCCACCGCACGTACTCTCCCAGCAGCATGATCAAAATTCCGAGCCCGGCGGTGGCTGCGACAGTCGATGACAGCACATAAAACCGGGGTCCGGAGAAGAATCCCTGGCGATAGTTCCAGGCTTCGGCAGCGCCGGCGACCGTGCCGGCCAGCAGCATCAGGGCTGCGATAAATAACAGGGCATTAAGGTACAGCCTGCCAATGAGGCTGAGTGAAAGCATCGGGTCCGGAAGCATCCGCCCGAGCAGTACGCCGAGGATGATGCCCACCACGGTCCCGGCAAGTACTAGAAGGTTGGTTTTGGAACGCGTCATTGCGCCTCGTACTACTATTGGGTCATCGGCCGTTTTAAAGGATGATTACCACGCCGGAGGCCTCTGGCCGATTCTGACCCTTGGGGTTGATTTCTTCCGCTTGGAGCCACTCTCAGGTTGACGAGGTGGCGGGATGAATTCTCCGGCTGGACTAACATTAACAAAACCGGCAGCCTCACCGGCTGCCTTCCTTTGCCCTACTTCTTTGGGGCACAAAAAGAAACACCCGATTATACCATTCCAGTATGGACTTGGCAACACTTTTTTCCCCTGATTTAGTGGCTGATCTCACGGCTCAACCGCTCCAGCTCCACCCGCCCGCCGATCAAAACCAGCACATCCCCGGTTTCGATCACCGTCTCGGGCGTGGGATTGATGAGCAACCGGTCACTCGACTTGCGAATCCCGATGATGGTCACGCCATATTGCCGTTTCAGATTTGAGCCGGCCAGGGACTGCCCGGTTAGATTGGACTCTTTCGGTACGACCAGTTCTTCGGCCAGGAGGCCGTCCTGGCCCGAGGCCGCCATTTGCATGAAATCCACCACATTCGGCTGGAGTGCCGCCATTGCCATCCGTGTCCCGCCCAATATGTGCGGAACCACCACGTAGTTGGCGCCGGCCCGACGAAGTTTCTTTTCACCGTCGTCGAAATCAGCCCTGGCTATTATGGTCAACTCCGGGTTCATGTAGCGGGCGGTGAGAGTGAGATAGACATTTTGAGCTTCTTCCGGGAGCGTTGAGACCAGGGTCTTGGCCCGGGCGATTCCGGCCGAATCGAGCAGCTCTTCGTTGGTAGCATCTCCTTCGAGAAACATGAATCCGTCTTCTTTCAGCCGGTGCAAAGATTCCTGTCCCTTTTCAATTACCACAAAACTCTCGCCGCGCCGGTGAAACTCCAGGGCAACTTGACGCCCTACCCGGCCGAACCCGGCGATGATGCTGTGTCCGTTTAATTTCTTGATTCCGTTCTCCATCTTTCTCCTCGATACCAGCTCTTTGAACTGTCCTTCGACCACCCATTGACCGATCACGGTGGCGGCAAATCCGACCAGGCCGACCCCAAAGAAAATCAGAAAAATGACAAACACCCGGCCGGTCGAGTCGAGCGGTCGGGCTTCCCCGAATCCGGAGGTTGAGAGGGTGAGGACGGTCATGTAGAGAGCGTCGATAAATCCCAGCCGCTCCAGCAGCATGAAACCGATCGTTCCGCCCGTGAGCAGAACGGTGAGTCCGGCCAGCGCGAGTCCGATCTTTCGATTTATCGACAATTCCTTGGACGGCATACAACTACCTGCTTCCCTGTCAGAAACATAGGGGGCCAAACGGACGGGGGCGACAAAAACATTTGCCGGCGTCGGCGCAATTCGTTAGGCGTGGGACGGTCCGGCGGACGGAATTTAGTTGACCTCGGTCGGTACCGACGCGCTCAATACCGGCATGGCTGGCGACACTCACAAACCGGGGTTCTTCCGGGATTTCCTGCTCTATCACCTCCCGTTCATCCTGTTCGGGTCGGCGATCCTAGCCGTCTCTCAGATACCAAACCTCAAAGCTCCTGATCTGCGTCTCATGCCTTTCGACAAGGTTGCCCATTTCGCGGAGTACTCAGTTTTTGCGTTTCTGACCTTTAGGTCGTTCTCACGCCTAGGCAGGGGACAGCGTCTAACCCTGGCCATGCTAAGTTCGGTTCTTTTCGTCGTAATTTTTGCGGCCCTTGATGAAGCCAGCCAAAAGCATGTGCCGGGTCGGGCGGCTGACGTGATGGATTTTTCAACAGATATTACCGCGGCGATACTCGTCATCCTCTTTTTTTGGCTCCGGCGATGGCGACTCGGAAAGGGCGAAAACTGAGTCTGGGACTGGCTTTTTTTTGAACATAGCTTCTTTCCCTGCTTGACATTAGCGGCGATTGGGATATATTTGGAGCGGTCGACTGTAAGGAAAAGGGCATTTGGCGTTCCCTCACGGCTCAGCCTTTTCTACTTCATTTTTGGTCTAACGTAACCGGCTTGTTAAGGACACACATAAGCGTTGACACGTCAGGTAGTCGCGAGATGATCGCACGTACGTGAACGGTTTGGCGCCCCCGCCGGTGATTTTTTAGTTGTTGTGGGACGCTGTTCCTTTTCATGTTGCCGTCAGAACATACCTCGATTACCGCTGCACCCCACAACTGTTCTGTGGGGGGGAAACTAAGACCGACGAAAAAAAGTGAACGATAGAATCTGGTAAACTTTTCGACAGGAGAAACGGTATGAAGCGGAGTTCTCTAAAGATCGCTCTTCTGTGTCTGACCATCCTGACTTTTGGAGTGGGATGGGCCCAGGCCCAGACAGACGGGATCATCGCGATCGACCATGTTGACGGTCTTTACCGCCACGATTCAGTAGTGGCCGGACAGCCGGTTCGTATGGTCTTGCGTTACACCAACAACACTGGCCTCAAGAGCGACATCTCAAACGGCTGGCGCTTGACGTCCCCCGACGGTGCCACCTGGGACAGCACGACGTTAACGAGCCTTCTCCCCGCCTTTGAGAACTTCTTCCCCGTCGTGTTCAATGTCGCCACGTACAGTGGCGAGGGTCAGCCGCCGGATACGGTGGGTGTCTTGGGTGCCGGACAGCCTACCAAGGCTGCCGCGCAGATGCCCAACGGATACAACGATACCACTCTGGCTATCACCGCCTGGTTCAGCAACAAGTCGGCTGCCGGAAAGCACATTTGCATTGATACCTCTTTCTACCAGCCCGGGGGAACATGGGTATGGGTAGACAAGAGTCTGGGGAATCATTATCCGGTATTTCAGGGTCTGACCGGCCAAATCTACAATCCCGGCACGGATTCACTTCGCTACAGCGCAGGATATTGCTTTTACATTTATGATTCCCTCGCGCCAAAGAATAATCTAGTGGTGACTCCTTCTCCGATGATTTTCACGGCCCAGGAGGGGGGAGCCAATCCGCCCAATCAGTATTTGCATATCGCCTCGAGCACCGCTACGGTATTGAGCTACAATCTCAACTGGTTCTCGTCATGGCTCTCCATCAATAAGGAAACGGGAAGCACTCCCGACTCAGTCCTCGTGACGGCGACGACCGGTTCCCTCACCCCCGGAGTGTACTCCGATTCTATTCAGGTGGCTTCGCCGGGCGCGCAGAATTCACCTCTCTATATCAAGGTCACGTTTACTGTGACGGCTCGGCCCAAACTGCTCAAGACCACTCCGGACACGCTGTCGTTTGCAGGAGTTGCCAACGGCTCGAATCCGGCCTCACAGCAGTTCGCGGTTTCCGAAGTAGGTGGCGCGGCTATAGCGTACGTCACCTCCACCATATCCCCGTGGATCTCCCTGCCAAGTCCAGCGGGCAATACTCCCGGCAATGTCCCGGTGAACGTCAATATTTCCGGTATTCCCGCCGGGACCTATTTTGATTCGATCGTGGTGGCCTCCGGCGCCGCCGCCAATTCTCCGGTTTGGGAATTTGTTCGCTTGACGCTAACCGCTCCGGAGGTTAAGACTCTGGTCACGACTCCGGACACGCTGTTCTTTAATGCGCAGGAAAGCAGCGCCAATCCCTCGGCACAGTACTTCCATGTATCCGAGGCCGCCAACAAAGTAATTCCGTACGCCGTGACCATTCACGCCGCCTACTTGTCTACGGACAAGGCTTCGGGGAGCACCCCTGACAGCGTGAAAGTGATGGTCGATATTACCGGCAAAGTTCCGGGCATATACTCCGACACGATTCTGGTCACCAGTTCGGATTCAGCCGTGACCAATAGTCGGCGCGTTTTTGTGATTACCAACATCACCGCCTGCCCCGTGCTGATGGCGTCCAAATCCGCGTATTATGACACGGTGTTTACCAACCAGCCCGCCGTAGTCGGTGATTCCATTCGGATCACCAGTTCCGGATCCCCGATCACCTGGGGCGTCACCGGCATCGCCACCGGCTTTGTTCTCCCGGTGATGTCCGGTACGACTCCGAGTACTCTTCCGTTTACGTTTAATCAAACGTACGCGACCCCCGGAACCTTCTCGAGCTGCTTCACGGTCAGCTCGACTCAGCTGGCGTCCGGCCGCCGAGTTCGGCCGATCCGCATGGCGGCGGCTCCGGAGGCCTGCAGTTCGATGGTTCAGATCTGCGTCAACGTGACGGTCGTTCAGAGACCGTGCGTGGCGTTGATTCAGTCTGATACCGTCCTGTCATTCGCCGCCCCCGAGGGTGGCGTTCCTACCCCGGCAGCTCGGCCGTATTCGGCCCATGTGTCGGATTCCTCCCAGCCGGTGAGTTTCAAGATCACCCGGCCGCTCGCCGATCTGTGGGTGAAATTTGTCCGCGGAACGGACACTTTGACCGAGGTCGACGCCACCAATCTGGCCAACATCAGCGTGATTGTCGACCCCACCGGTCTGACTCCGGGGACGTATATCGCCGCCTGCACGACTTCATCGGCCGACAGCACCGTGTGCCAGCCCCGCAGTTTGACGTTTTCTGTCTTGCTTACGGTCACTCGGCCTCCGAGCAGCGACACGCTGCTGGTCTCTAATGTTCCGGGTGTCCCGGGCGCCCAGGTGCCGGTCCCGGTCAGCTTTGTCAACAGCTGCCCGCTCGTGGACATCGGCGCTGCACTGGTCTGGGACAAAAACAACCTGCACCTGGACTCGGTCTCATACCTGGGATCGCGTTTTACCGGCGGGACCAATCAGGCTCAGATCGACAACACCAACGGTAAAGTTGTGCTGACCTCGACTGCCACCCCGGCCAATCAGACCGTACCGTCAGGCAGCGGTTTGCTGGCTAATCTGTATTTCTCAATCAACCCGCTCGCGAATGCCGGCGCGTACCAGCTTACACCGGCCGACAGCCTCTCGATCTACGAGCACCGCAAATGCACTGACTCGATAACGGTCGAATACCCGCAGTATATCAAGGGCGGCATCGTCACCGACACTGCCAGTGATTTCATCTGCGGATGGGTAGTCGATACCGCCGGGAATCAGATTCCGGGCGCGACCGTGCAGATGTACGGCGTCTTCCCGCAGGGATCGCCGGTCATGACGACGACTTCAACCGGCATCGGCTCGTTCGCCTTCACCGGTGAACATCCGACTCCGTTCGACCTGTATGCCTATCATGCCGGCTACTATCCGGGCCTGGTGACCAAGCTGAACTTCGGCGCCAAAGGCGTGAAGATCGTGCTCAAGCCGCTTCGCCAGTTGACTCCGACCAGCGAATGGGTCGATTACTTCTGCGCTTCGAATAATATTTTCGGAGCACCGATTCCGATCGGCTCGGTGGTTGAAGCGATGGACGGGAACCTCCTGGTTGGTCGCTGGGTGGTCGCGGAAATCGGCAAGTACGGCTTCATGCCGGTCTATCGGGCGAACGATCAGTTCGGCGACAATGGCGCGAAGACTGACGACGTGATTACGTTCTTCGTGAACGGTCTCGCGGCGGTTGCGACCGGCAACACGACTTATCCTTCGGCTTACGCCCAGGAAGAGGTCTGCCTCGATGCCGGCGCAACGATCACAAAAGTGTGCCAGTTGCAGACCGGATGGAATTTGATTTCATGGAACGTTGACACGCCTAATGACAGCATTACGGCCGTGCTCAACTCCATCTCGAACTGCATCGATGTGGTCCTTGGATTTGAGGGTGGTGGTCTAACGTACGATCCGACTCTGCCGCAGTTCTCGACCCTGTGGTTTACCGATCATCTGAGCGGTTACTGGGTCAAGATCAAACCGGATTGCAGCGCCACCTTGTCTGTAACCGGTATACCGGTCAATCCCAGCACGGCCATCCCGGTTTACACCGGATGGAACCTGGTCAGCTATCTGCCGGACAACAACCTCAGCCCCGACAGCGGATTCGCCTCGGTGATGAGCAATTTGTTCGTGGCGTATGGCTACAATAACGGCATCCAGATATTCAAGCCGGGCCAGCCGCAATTCAACACCCTGACCCAGCTTGGTCCGTGCAACGGCTACTGGCTTAAGATGAACGCCGATGGCTCACTGGTGTACCCGGGCAGCGGCCCGGCCACAGTCGCCGGCGAGAATCCGCGCGCCAAGGCTGCTCGTCTGGCGGCCGCCACCGGATTCAAGGCCACGACCAGCTGGATGAACCTGTACTCGCGCAATCTCACTCTGGACGGCAAGCCGGTTCCCTCGGGCGCCGCTATCAGCGCCGTGACCTCAAGCGGGGTCAAAGTCGGCAGCTTCACCGTGAAGCAGACTGGCGTGTTCGGATTTATGCCCGTATATTCGGACGCCGGATCGAGTGAGGCTGTCACCGGACTAAAGGCCGGGGACAAGTTCACTCTGACGGTGAACGGTGTAGAGACTCAGGAGTCGTTCGCGTGGACGAGTAACGGTGACCGCCTTGAAGTGGCCAAACTGACCAGCAAGGGCGGCAGCGGAAATCTTCCGACCACGTACTCTCTGGCTCAGAACTATCCGAACCCGTTCAACCCGAGCACGACCATCAGGTTTGCGCTACCGGTCGCCGGTACCGCCAAACTTGAGGTCTACAACGTGCTTGGTGCGCTGGTCGCCGTGCCGTTCAACGGAATGGCCGAGGCCGGTGACCACCAGGTCGTTTGGGACGGCAAGAACGCCCATGGACAGCAGGTCGCGTCCGGCGTCTACTTCTACCGTCTCAGTGCCGGTACCTATACCGAAACGAAGAAGATGATGCTTCTCAAGTAAACCATAAGTGCCTCCCGGCCGATAATTATTATTGGCCGGGAGAGTAAAGGTGATTGAGTGAAAAAGATCCCACGATACGCGGTTTTGGTCAATGGAATGGTCCTGGCGCTTGCCATCACCGCTTTGGCACAGGGACCACCATATCCGGGCCCGAAATTCTGCGATTTCTTCGATTCGGCCTCAACGTACAACGGGCAGTTGGCACCGATCGGCTCGGTGATAAAGGCCTACGATCCTCGCGGCCTTCTGGTCGGAGTAGACACGTTTGGCGTGTCGCCGGCCGCGTCCGCGGGTCATTACGGTTTTATGCCGGTCTACGGCGACGATCCGAACACGCCGCTATTTAGCGAAGGGGCGCTGCCGGGAGACACGATTAGCTTCACTATCAACGGCCGTCCGGCGAGCTATGTCAGTGGCGATCCGACCTGGGCCGATCAGTCCTTAAAGGACCTAAGATTGTCCGCCAGTGCGACGGTGGCGATATCCCTGCTCCGGGCTCCTCACGACACGCTGGCCACGATTAACCGCGTGGTCCGGTTCAAGTGTGGTGGTCCGCAACGATGGTACGGGCGTTGATTACTACGCGCTTCACGCGACCAACGGCAACACCGACTTCACGACCGTCGACACCAGCGCTTTCGTCTATGCCAATCCCGGAGACAGCGCCGTCCTGACTTTCGATATCCATACGCCGACGTTTAGTTTCGGTACAAAATGACACCGTCGATCAGATTTCATTCAAAGTCTATTCGCAGGTGGATACAACCAAAAGCGTGGCCGGAGTCGGTCGAATCTGCTATTTGTCGGTCACCGGTGTGAACGATCACAACCGGAGCGTATTGCCGAGCGGCTTTGCGCTAAGTCAGAACTATCCCAATCCGTTCAATCCTTCGACCACAATCAGCTTCTCCCTGCCGCGCAACTCCGAGACCAGGCTTGAGGTTTTTGACCTGCTTGGCCGGACCGTGGAGAGCCGGGATTTGGGAACGCTTTCGGCAGGCGATCACGCGGTGTCGTTTGACGCCTCGCGCATGGCCAGCGGCGTCTACTTTTATCGCGTCACGACTCAATCAGGATCGTTGAGTCGAAAGATGGTGCTCCTCAAGTAGATCCGCATCGTCATCAGTTATTTCTGAAAGACCCCGGGGCTCCGGGGTTTTTCTTTTTGGTCCAGTTCGGTCGAGCCTCTTCCGATAGAATATTAGGTTGCCCGCCGCTCACGCGGCGGCTATACTTGACCGTTCCATCGACCGAGATGAAGGTAATCGCAGGTGCCGCTGAAACTGAAAGTCATCGGGAAAACCGATAAAGGTCTTGTCCGTCCAGCCAACGAGGATTTTCTCCACGTTGACAACGAGAACCGCGTCTTCGCCGTGTGCGACGGCATGGGGGGGCACCAGGCGGGAGAAGTGGCCTCGATGGCCGCCGCCGACACGCTCCTGCGCGTTTTCTCCTATCATCACGAAGGGATTCTGACCGACCCCACCCTTAAGCTTGAACGTGCCCTTCCGGCCACCGGTGATCTTCTGGTCAAAGCGGTCCGGATTGCCAACCGGGCCATTAACTCACGGGCCTACGGTCAGAAAGCTCTGGCCGGAATGGGGACGACAATCGTGGCTACGGCTTTCGAGTCCGATGTCATGTCGATCGCTCATGTCGGAGACAGCCGCGCCTACCGCCTCGGCGAGGATGCTTTGGAACCTTTGACCACCGATCATTCGTGGGTAACCGAGGTTCAGCTGGCCAAAGGGATCAGCCGCGAGGAAGCCGCCGCCTTCGTAGGGAAAAACGTTATTACCAGGGCGTTGGGAGTCCGGGAGAACGTCGAAGTCGACTACCGCCTGGTTCGCATCAAAGTCGGAGAACTATTCCTGCTTTGCTCAGACGGACTCTGCGGCTATGCCGAAGATGACGAAATTTTCTCCGTAGCCGACCGCTATCGCAGTGATCCTGAAAAGTTGGTAGACCATTTGATCGAACTGGCCTATGAAAAAGGGGGACCGGACAACATCACCGTGGTCGTAATCGAAGTTGTCGAGGTCAACTCGTCGCAGCTTCCCGAGGTGGAACCGTTTACCGTCCCCTTTGAGCCGGAACCGATTCAGCAGGCGGAAGATCGCTGGGTGGAAAGAATGTCCGGCGACGAAGTGCAACGGGAGTCTCAAAAAAAAAATGAACAAAGCCCGGCGCCGGTCTCGAAACCGAACCGAGCGCTCGTGATCGGCCTGTTTGTCGCCTTTGCCGTTATCGCCATTCTGATTATTTTTCTGGCCCAGTCCAAGTAAATCCCGCTCCAAAATCTGGGTTGACACGACGCCGTGCAATGGGTAGAATAGCTGGCTGGCTTAAAGCGAATGCGCCCGTAGCTCAACTGGATAGAGCGTCTGGCTACGGACCAGAAGGTTGAGGGTTCAAATCCTTCCGGGCGTATTTTGTATCAGCGGCCCACAATCCGGGCTGTCGCCCCACCGTCGTCACGATCTTTCTGACCATGTACTCAATTGAACCGCAATCACTTATGTGCAGTTGCGAGACTGGCCTGAGTTTGGGCAGAATTTCTTCTTTAACCGCGTTATTATTATTGACGCATTTTGGCGTGCATAGCATTTATTGACCCCCGGCGAACGAATCGGAAATTCGTCTTCGCGGTATAACGCAGCACGACCAATAAACTTAGGGAATGAACAGAATAGCAATAGTACGGTATTGACGTACGCAGAATTCCGTAACCAAAACCAACTTCCAAGGAGGAAGACGATGTCGAAAAAACTGTTTATCGGACTGCTGATGGTCATGGCCTTCTGTCTGGTGCAGATCGCCCCGGCCATGGCGGCCGACCAGGCTGCCGCGCCCAAAGCGGAGAAGAAAGAAGCTGCCGCTAAAACCAAACACACGGGCGGCATGGCCGCCAATGTGGTGGCGGTGTGTGCCTGCGGCAAAGTATTCACGCCGACGGCCGAGACCAAATACCTTACCGTTGATGGCAAGAAGTACGCTTGCTGCTCCGACGGCTGTCATGAAATGGGGATGAAAGATCCCGCCAAGGCTGCCAAGATGGCTGAGGAAAACATGGCCAAAGTGATGGCTGGAGGCGGCGGCGCCGCGGCACCGACTCAGAAGTAGCCGGTTTATTCGCCAAATTGTCTAAGAAAAAAGCCCGATCTGTGGAGGTCGGGCTTTTTTCATGAGTTACTTTCGGGTCAATCTTCATCCGGTTAGACGCGCCATGCGCGCACGAACATCTTTGATCTGCGGTAGTTCAATATCGGCCCGGCCCCAGTACTTGAGAAATTCCTGGTAGTCGGTTGCGGCCTGTTTCCGGTCTCCCAGCCCTTCCTCGGCGCGGCCGAGATAGTAGAGAGCGCTCATATAGCTGTAAGCCTCGGTCGCGACGTTGGCCCCGGAGATGTACCCCTGAAGAGCCTGTTTCCCTTCCTTGTACTGACCATTGGCGACCATCAACTGGGCTAATGATCGGCGATTTCCGGTCCCGGCCTGTTCTCCCTGGACCTTGATCAAGTATTGAAGCGCCTTGACCATTTGAGCGGTATCCCGCTTGACATCGGCATCGAACAGTTGCTGAAGGGCATCGGTGATGGCCCACAGATCTTTTGGGACCGTGCCTCGAAACTTGTTCGACCACTTCTCCATCAGCGGGCGGGCCCAGCTTTCATTTTTCGGGTCAATTTCCACCGCCGTAAGCGGCAGGTTCGGGAACTGACCGCCGACGGACAGCGATTCCGCTTTCCGGGCGTACACAAGGGCGCTGTCGTAGATCTGGGCGTATTGATACGCATCGCTGAGATTGCTGTAGGCGATCGCTGTGTTCAAACTGTCTTTGGCTGACACCATCAAATCCAGGGCTTGCCGATAGTACTGCAGCGCTTGTCGGAATTGACCGGCCCAGGTCGAGAGATTGGCCATCCGGTCATAGTACGAAGTCAGCTTATACGGATCAGACTCACTGGCCACCCGCAGCGAGTCCGCGAAAACCTGGGCCTGGGCAAAATCATGCCTTTGAATGCAAATGTCCCCCAACAATTCCAGGGCTCCGGAGTTGAGCGGAGTTCGTTTCAGGAACGTCTGAATCTCGTTGGCTGCTTCATCAAGTTTCTGCTGCCGCACGTATATTCGAGCATTTAGCTGATATCCGTCCCAGGCGTCCGGGTGAAACCCTTTGATCTTCTTGGCCATCGCCGAGGCCCGGTCGTACTGGCCGAATCCGAGGTAGATGTTCCCAAGGAAGCTGAGACCAAACATGTAGGATGGATAGGTTACCAGGGCAGTATCAAGCTCGGCGAATGCAGTGGTCGTGTCGTGGGTGAATTCGTACGTAAGAATGCCATAAATCGCCCGAAATTCGAAATCTTCCGGATACGTGGCCACCAGCAATTGCAGCTTGGTGAAAGCCTGGTCAAATTTCCGATTCAGCCACAAATCGGCATACACTTCCAGCATCGATTTTTCCCGTACCGGGAGCTTTGATTCGAATTTGAGCGCATGGGCGAAGGCATCCGAGGCTTGTCGGGTACGTCCTCTGAATGCATTGGCCATCCCAATTCGCATGTACGGCAGAGCAAAAGTCGAGTCGATCGCGATAGCCTGCTTGAAGTAGTTGATCGCCTCGTCCATCTCCGACACAGCCATCCGGTCCATGCCAAGCATGTATTGCTTGTAGGCTTCCGGGGAGGATGAAGTGACACTGGCGACCCCGCGGTCGGTCGCGGCCTGGCTGATATTCATCGAGGCGGCCACCTTGTTGGTCAGACTGTCAACCAACGCAAAGGGATCGGTTCCGATAACTTTCTCGCCGAACAGCACTTTGCCGTCCTCGATATTCTCAAGCCGGGCATCGATCCTGACATTGTTGCCTACTTTGAAGTAGGAACCGGATAAAACCGTGGTGGCCCCGAGGTCTTTGGCCGCATCGAGATAATCCTGAGGACTCACGCGACCGGCCTTGACTTCGTCCTGGTCGAGCGATTCCATGATCCGCTGACGGCTGATGAGATTTAGAGATTTAGTCTCGGCCAGATCGGTCAGGAGGATTTCCGGAAGACCGGTCTGCATCCAGTCAAGGCTCTTATCTCCGGTTTTGTTTTCGAAACTAAGGACCGCCAGGCTGTTGCCCTTGGCAAGCACTTTGGAACTCCCCCCGACTTTCCCGCCCAGCCAGTCGCGCAGCACGCCCGCCACAATCATGACCACGACTATCACCAGCACGACCAGTTTCCAACTGAGGCTGAACGATTTCGATTTCTGGATACTGACCGGCGCGGTGCGAATGGCAGACACGCTGTCGGTCACGCCGCTGTCATACTGGCGGCGAAGATTGCGCAGATCCACGACCAGATCCCGCGTGTCCTGATAGCGGTCGTTGGGATCTTTCTGAAGGCACTTATCGACAATCCGCTCCAGCTCCTGGGGCACGGCATCATTTTTCAGATGCAGCGGCTCATGTTTGGTTTCGAGTATTTTGGCCAGAGTGGACACCTCGGTCGTCCCGGCGAAAGGAAGTTCACCGGTCGCCATGCGATAGAGCAGGATACCGAACGAGAAGATATCCGAGCGCGCATCGACTTTTTCGCCCCGGACTTGCTCAGGGGACATGTAGGAGACGGTCCCGATAATCTTGCCGGCTTTGGTGAGTTCGCGGGAAATCGTTCGAGTGGAATCCCCTTCGGAACTCATCTGCACCGGCTCGATCGGCTTGGCCAGACCGAAATCAAGGATCTTGGGCTGCTCTTCGTCGTTGACGATGATGTTGTCCGCCTTGATATCGCGGTGCACAACCTGCATTTTGTGAGCGGCCGCCAGACCGGCGGCGATCTTCTCGGCAAGTCGAACGATTAGGGCGAGGTCCGTGGATTTTCCCTTCATGAACTCGGAGAGCGGCTTCCCTAAAATGTATTCCATGACGATGTAGTTGATATCCTGCCCGGTGGTCGGCTCGGGGGCCGAACCGATATCATAAATCGCCATGACATTGGGGTGGGTCACCTGGGCGGCGGTGCGGGCTTCGCGCTTGAATCGCTCGAGGCGCTCGGCGTCATCGAAGTATTGTTTGGTCAGGACTTTAAGCGCCACCTGTCGACCGAGCTGCTGGTCTTCCGCCAGAAAGACCTGGCCCATGCCCCCTTCCCCCAGCATGCGGAGAATCTGAAAATGCCCAAACTGTTGGCCTGCTTCTAACATTATTGAACCCTCTTGAGAATGAGCATCGTTATGTCGTCGGAACGAGGCGCGTCGCCGACAAATGACTCGATATCGTCCATGAGCCGCTGGGCGACCACTTCAGGACGCTCCGCCCGATTGTCAACCACCAGGTTCTCCATCCGGGCATCCGAATACTGCTGGTCTCCGTGCTCGGCTTCCGTGACGCCATCCGAGAAAATCATGAGCAGATCTCCGTCCTCCAGGTTGGCGGCATCCATTTTCCAGGTACTGAAATCAAACGCGCCGATCATGGTTCCCGAGGCCTGGAGAAACAGCTTGGTTCCATCCCGCCGGACCAGCACGGGCGGATTGTGTCCGGCATTCACGTAGGAAATGGAATCACAGTTGGCGGAGGCCACCCCGGCGAACAAAGTGGCAAAATCTTCCGGCGCGCTGTACTTGAGCAGCTGGGTTGAAACCTGTTTGACCGCCCTTTCCAAATCGAATGAAGGGTCGCTGTACATAATCCGAAAAGACGCCAGGATGTTGGACATCAGGAGCGCCGCTCCCATCCCCTTGCCGCTGACGTCGGCCACCATGAAGACCAGCCGTCCGTCCGGAAGCAGAGCCAGATCATAGAGATCTCCCCCAACTGACCGGGAGGGCCGCTGGAAAGCGTGGATAGCAAACCCCGGAAGACTAGGGGGAGTTTTGATCAGGAGATTCTTTTGGATATTGGAGGCCCTTCGGAGTTCCGTCTCCATCGCCTGCTTTTCGGTTCGCTCCTGCAGGAGCGCAAAGTTCACCAGGCGGGACGCTATGATATTGCCGAAGGTGGCAAACAGCCGAAGGTATTCATCGCTGTACTGATGAGTCGGATTGGTCGTATCGACATACAAAATACCCAGAACGCGGTCTTCGTCCAAAAGCGGAGCCGCCATGGCCGACTTGAGCGAAGACATGATGATTGACTGCTGGCCGGCAAAGCGCGGATCGAGATTCGGGTCGCCGATCAGGATCGCATTCTTGTTGGTCAGGAGCTCTCGAACGATCGTCTTGGAAAGGGTAAACTGACCGGGGTCCTTCCCTCCGGGGAGCAAAGTCGCAGCAGTATAGATTTCCTCGCGATCTTCGGATGTAAACAACACCGCAAACCGTTCCGCCGGTATGACTCTGGCCACCATTGCCAGGGACTTCTCAAGCATGATGTGCTGGGGTTCCGGCAAAACCAGGATTCGGGCCATCTCAAAGAGAGTTGGGAGCAGTTCGGGGAGGTCGGAGACATGAGCCGGGAGCGGTTTAAGGACCTCATTCATTGACAGATAGACGGACTTCTCAAAGATCTGGTCGGTCAGCTGAGCGCGCTGCATGCCGGAGCTCTGGTCATCAGAGAGGCACTTGAACTCAACCTGGCCGAATTTGAGATGGTCCCCGGCTTTGAGAGGGGTCGGTCCGGCTACTTTCAGGGCATTGAGGAAAGTCCCGTTGTGACTCTGAAGGTCTTCAAGCAGGCAGCTCCCATCGTTAGCCACCTGGATCCGGGCATGCCGCCGCGAAACCGTCTTCTCCGGTACGGCGAACTCGCAATCCGAGCTTCGGCCCACCGTATAGGCGCCCGGTTGAAGGTTCCAGGCGTAGTATTGGCTTCCGTCGCTTCCGATCAGTTTCAACATATAGCTTTGAATGGCGGCTTTCTGAATCTTTGGGGTTGCCGCCTGCGGCGCACCCCTAAGCCGCTAAGGTAAGCAAATTTAGGCCGCTTTCAAGAGGATTCGACAGGGAGTTTACAAGGCATTCTCGAAAGAGACCTCAGCGAGGTTGAGTCTTACGGCTATGTCGGCGCCGCCGGCGTCGTGGCTTGAGAATGGTCCCCCGGCATTTGGAGGAGCCGCAGAAGCAGGCATAGTAATCTTTGACTGCCCGGGTGTGACGCCCGCCGATATCAAAGCTGTAGTCATACGTCAATTCAACTCCGGGCTGGATATTCCGCTTGGCGTAGATATGAATATGGCCGTCTTCAACCACGGCCTCGCAATTGGGGGAACAGGAATGGTTGATGAACCGCGAGATGTTCCCTCCAAAGGCGGCATCGATGCAATGCTTACTGTCCAATTCGAACAAAAATGTATGGTGGCGTGACGAACTGTCCTCGTCGGCCCGCCGCTGCGCCTCTTTATTGGGGATGATCTCTCCCACGTACTCAATAACTCGCCGCCCCTTAAGAATTCGACGCAAGGCGAACACCCCGCTTCCCTGTATTTTCGAGGTCTTGACGGCGATCAGGTCTTCGTACTTTGGCGGTCTATAACTCATATCTTTCCCAACGGAGAGGCAGGTTCTTGGTTCCGGCCTTCACTACCACGAAAGGCCGGGGGCTCTTCAAAGTTCCCGCCGGATCATAGTACCGGTTTGGAGCCGATACTGCAAACGTATCTATGCTTCGCAGTCACGCGACGAACGTCTCTTTCACTTTCGGAGTGCTTTTCGTTCAGGACTCCCGGACTCCGCTACGAGACCTCTTCGGTCACCGGCATCGCGACCCATAATTCCGAGCAGACATTGTCAATTACCACTGAACAATATTCGATTCGATCGCTCGTCATTTCAAAAATCTCCGAACCGTGCATGACGAAAATATGATCAAGTTTTCTCTTGAATTCTTCACTTTGTGATTCGCCGGCTGTAACTCAATCCTGTATCCGTTCGTATCTGACAGTAGGAAAAGAATAGATCTCCTTAGTTGGGCTCGGTTGTCACGGTCGACTTGATCACGAGTCGTCCGGACCCTCTTGGCAACTCACGAGTCGGGGGCGGAGCTCACTTTTTCTTCACCGCGAACAACCGAAAGGGAAACTTTTATGAAAGCGCCGGCTATAGCTACGCCTATGCGGAAGGCTTTGACTGCCTGCTCCATCATTTTGCTCCCGGCTGCCCTGATGGCGCTGCCTGATGATTTCAAGCCGGTCTTTCGTCCATCCCTCGCGATCACCCGAGCCCGTGGACCGATCGACATCGACGGAAAACTTGGGAGATGCCGGCTGGGCCGGCGCCGCCCACATCACCAGCTTTGTCGAGCGAAATCCGGGCGAGAATACCAAGCCTGAAGTCCCCACCGATGTCTACGTCACTTATGATGACACCAAGTTCTATGTGGCGTTTGTCTGCCACGACAGTCCTTCGACTTCGCTTCGTTCCACGATGACTCAGCGGGATCAGTATGTCGGCGACGATATGGTCGGGCTGATGCTCGATACTTACGGCAGCGGCGCCTGGGCATATGAATTATTCGTCAATCCTTACGGAGTACAGCGGGATATGCTGTGGACTTCGCAAAACCAGGACCCCGGCTTTGATCTGGTATGGGAATCGGCCGCGCAACGCACCGACTCAGGTTATATCGTAGAGATGGCGATTCCGTTCGCCAGTCTTCGCTTCCCCGATCAGCCGGAACAGACCTGGCGGGTCGATTTCTGGCGGAACCGCCCTCGCGAGACGCTCAAGACATACTCCTGGGCGGCGAACGACCGCAACGAACAATGTTTCCCGTGCCAATTCGGCACCATGACCGGGATTCGGGACGTTCATCCCGGACGCGGATTTGAGCTGCTTCCCTCGATGGTGGCCCACCAGACCGGGGCTATGACCGATCCGACCAATCCGAATGCTCCCTTCCTGAATGAGAACGCCAAGGCGGAACTTTCGCTCGGCGGTAAATACAGCCTCTCGTCGGACGTGACGCTCGAAGGAACGGTTAACCCCGATTTCAGCCAGATCGAGGCCGATGCCGCTCAGATCGATGTCAATTCGACCATCTCCCTGTTCTATCCCGAGCGGCGGCCGTTCTTCCAGGAGGGTTCCGATATTTTCCAGACCCCGTTCAACTCTTTCTACAGCCGGACGATCAATAGTCCGAGCTTTGCTTCGAAATTCACGGAGCGCCATGGCGACACCAGGCTTGGTGTGCTGGCCGCGTATGATGACCAGAGCCCGTACATGATTCCATTGAATTCGAGCAATTACTCGCTCGATGCCGGGAAAAGCTTCTCGACCGTGATCCGAGGCTCGCGCCAGATCGGAGACAACAACCAGTTGGGGTTCTTCGTGGCTGATCGGCGGTTTGACGGAGGAGGGTCCGGAACCGTTTTGTCGGCAGACGGGCATCTCAAAATCTCCAAATCCTACAGCACCGGCATTCAATACATCTTCACGAATACGGTGGAGCCGAAGCTCGCTCAGACTTTCCCCGACTCGACCTTCGATGCCGGCAAACATACGGTGGCGCTCGATGGCGAAACTTATTCGGGCGATGCGGTCGTGTGGCGGTTCGACCGGAGCGCGCGGCATTGGAATGTCTACCTGGGTTACAATCAGATTGCTCCAACCTACCGCACCGAGAACGGCTACGACCCAGTAAACAATCATCGCACGGCAGAAATCTACAACCAGTACAATATTTATCCCGCCAGGGGGCCGGTCGTACAATGGACCCCCTCAGTCTATTTCTCCCGTCGCTACGACTTCCTGACCGGAAGCCGCCGGTACGACTATGCCAACCTCCAGCTCACCGCCATAACGAAATTCTATCAGACGCAGCTGAACTTTTCGTACCACGATGACTATGAGAATTTTGAGAGTGTCGAATTCCAAAATCTCACCTGGTTCAATTTCAATTTCGACAGCAAGTTTTCCAACAAGTTGGCGGGCGGTGGATATGTGACCACCGGACGAGGCATCGCCCGGTACGCCCTGGAACGTGGTACGATGTGGAACTACGGATTCTACGCGACCATCAAGCCGGTGGATCGCCTCACGATTGAGCCGCAGCTTGACTACGCTCGCATCACCGACCCGGACAACGGCCTTCGCTATTTTGCCGGATATATCCTCCACACTCGTTTCCAGTACCAGGGAACCAAGGCGCTCTCGTTTCGGCTCGTTGTGCAATACGATGATTTCGGCAAAGTCTGGAACGTTGATCCGCTGGTGACCTATCGCCTGAGCCCGTTTTCGCTTTTCTACTTTGGCTCGGCGGTCGACTACACTCAACTGGGCGGGGAAACGGTTGTTCCCCCCGGCCCGACCAGATGGCGCAACACGAACCGCCAAATATTCATGAAACTCCAGTACCTGTTCCAGGCTTAGTGGAGTACCCGGCCGCGGCTGGACTATAAAATCCTCGCCCGAACGTCGTGCGGGGATTTTCGTTGACACCAAATGACGAACGGTTAGCTTTGTCCAGGCGTTTCTAAACCCAACGAAAAGAGAGAGTCCCAGCGCATGTCAAGACACCGGAAGATGGCAATATCAGGTTTGGCTTTGAGCGTGATGATCACGGCGCTCGTGGGACCGGAAACTTTTGCTCAGGAGGACACTAGCGGCACCAGCACCCTCAAGACCGAGGCCACGGCACTGGCGCCGTTGGTCAAATCTGACCTCGCACACAAATTCCTTCAAGCGGTGCCTGATCTTCCCCAGATACGTCCATCACGAGTTGTCTATGTGAAGAAAGAAACCCGCGAATACCTGTCTGAGTCGGCCTATTCCCAGCTCAAAGATTCCGCCCGCGCCGGATTCGTCAAACGCGAGCTGGGGGAGGATTTCTATTATTACACGCGGTACGGCTCTCCCCTGGCATTCGTACGACCTCTCGATCTCGTCGCCCAGGCCGGTTTCACCAAACTCGATGGCGCCAAGATCGCCGATTTTGGATTCGGCACAATCGGGCAGCTTCGTCTCATGGCCAGCCTTGGCGCTAGCGTAACGGGAATCGAAGTTGACCAACTCCTGAAGATTCTCTACAGCGCCGACGGTGACACCGGACCGATCAAGCGTTCGCGTATAGCCGGAGCAGGTAAGAACGGTGCTCTGACCACTTTGTATGGCAGCTTTCCTTCCGATACAATCCTCTCACGTGAAGCGGGCAATGGCTATGACGTATTCTTTTCGAAGAACACGCTGAAGCGCGGGTATATTCATCCCGAACGTGAGGCCGATCCGAGGATGCTGGTGCATCTCGGGGTTGATGATTCCACATTTGTAAAACGAGTTTACGATCTGCTCAAGCCGGGCGGTTTCTTCATGATCTACAATCTTCATCCGGCCAAAAGCGCCCCGGACCAGCCGTATATTCCGTGGTCAGATGGCCGGTGCCCCTTCGACAAGGCTCTGTTGGAAAAGACCGGTTTCACCGTACTTACTTTCGATCAGGATGACACAGAATTTGCCCGCACGATGGGGAAAGCGCTCGGTTGGGACAAAGAAATGAAATTCGAGACCGACCTGTTCGGCACCTATACACTGCTGAAGAAATGAGTTACTCTTCTCCCTTTCTCCTGTGCGGGCGTACGGAATTCACACCGGCCACGGTGTGACCGAATTCTCTCCGCTAATCGCCTTGATAATCTACAATCTATAGTTTACCTTGCCTCCGCCTGCGGGGCGGCCGATCGGACAGGCACAATTTGTATCGGTCCGCCTGAGGACATACATACATGAACAGCAACCGTCTCTCTCGATGACCATTCCCAAGACAAGGAGAAACCCACGTGGTTAAGAGTCGACTCTCCCTGGCGCTCGGCGCCTGCATGCTTCTCGCAACGCTGGCCAAGGGCCAAACGAGCGATATCAAGCTCGACGTCAAGAAGCACACCCTCACCAATGGCATGAGAATTCTCGTGCTCGAAAATCACTCGGCCCCGGTCTTTTCCGCGATCATCCGCTTCAATACCGGCTCGGTCGATGAACACCCCGGAATTACCGGCGTGTCGCACTTGCTCGAACACATGATGTTCAAGGGAACCAAAACGGTCGGAACGAGCAATTACGACGCCGAGGTTCCGATCATGGCCAAAATCGATTCCTTGGAACACCTCGCCTATGCTGAGCAGCTCAAACTGCTCAATCCGCTCAAATCGCAGGATTCCACCGAGCTCAGGCGGATTCGTGCACAGATGGCCGATTTGCAGTCGCAGGAAAAACAGTATGTGATTAAGGACGAACTCTGGGGGACCTATCTCCAGAATGGCGGCACCGGTTTGAATGCCTCGACCAACAACGACGGCACCCAGTATTTTGTCTCTCTGCCCAAGAATCGTCTCGAACTCTGGGCCTTCATGGAAAGCGACCGGATCGGCAATCTGGTTCTTCGCGAGTTCTATTCGGAGCGGGATGTGGTAATGGAAGAACGCCGCCTCAGCACCGAGAATCAACCCTGGGGACGGCTGGACGAAGCCGCCAGCGCCACGACTTACTGGGCAACCCCGTACAAATGGCCGGTGGTCGGCTGGATGAGTGACCTGCTCTTGGTTCAGCGCGAAGAAGTTGAGCAGTATTTTAAGTCACATTATTCCCCGACCAATGCGGTCGCTTGTATTGTCGGCGATGTGAATGCCGACTCCGTCTTCGCTCTGTGCGACCAGTACTTTGGCAAGATCCCAGGGCAGCCGCTTCCGCCCACGGTTGTAACGCGCGATGCACCGCAAATGGGGGAACGCCGCGTTGAGGTCGAGTATGATGCCAACCCGATCGCCCTCATCCAGTGGCCGGTTCCGCAAATTGGGCATCCGGACCTTCCGGCTCTCGAAGTTGCCGCCAACATTCTCTCCAGCGGCCGGACCAGCCGGTTCTACAAAAACATTCGCGAGAAACGGCTTGGGACCGCGATGGCGAGTGTCGATTACGCCCGGTACCCCGGGACGTTCAGTTGCCAGATCACACCCTTTGGCGACCATAGCACGCAGGACCTTGAGACCGCCGTGTATTCTGAAATTGACCGGCTGAAGACCGACAAAGTATCCGATTTTGAGCTTCAGCACGTCCGGAATCAAGTCGATGTCCAATTGCTGAGGCAGCTTGAGAATAACATGGGGATGGCCCGCAATCTGACCAACAGCGAGGTTACGACCGGGGACTGGCATTTCTTTCTGGATCGCGCCAAAGCCGTCAAAGCGGTCACGGCCGATGATGTCATGCGCGTGGTGAACAAATATCTGATCAAGAAAGATCGAACCGTGGCAACGCTCGTCAAAGTGGCCGGTGATCATACCGAACAACCGGCGCCGCCAATGAACACCAGTCCGCTTCACCAGTCGAACTAACCAGGAGAGTAGATCATGAAGAAAGTACTGATATTCACGATTGCTTTGCTGGGGCTCGTCAGCGTCACCAGCCAGGCCCAAACCGAATCCAAATCGATCGGCTCCAAAACGATCGCCGCGCTCACTCAGAGCAAAATTCAATTGACCATTCCAAAAATCGGCGCCGATGTAGAGCGTGCCGTGCTCGACAATGGGCTTACGGTCTATTTGTACGAGGATCACCGTCTGCCGCTTTTCAGCGCTCAGGCCATGATGCGGTGCGGCGGAATTTACGACCCCAATGAGAAGAACGGACTCTCATCCTTGGTCGGCACAGTCATGCGCTCCGGAGGCACCAAGAGCATCTCTGGTGACTCTCTGAACAACATGCTGGAACTCATGGGGGGAACGCTCGAAACCATGATCGGCACGGAACAGGGTTCCGCCTCACTCAATGTTCTGGCCAAAGACCAGGAGACCGGACTAAAATTGCTGGCTGATGTGCTCCGGAACCCGGCGTTCCCGCAGGATAAACTCGATCTGGCCAAAACCGACATGAAGAATCAGATCAGGCGCCGTAATGACGATCCCAACCGCCTGGTCGCGATGTATTTCGCCAACACCATCTACGGCAATCATCCGCTTGGCCGTATGCTGGAGTGGAGCACCGTTAAGGGAATCACCGTCCAGGACCTCAATGAGTATCACGACAAGTATATCGTTCCGAATAACATCATTCTTGGATTTTCCGGCGATTTCAAGAAGGACGAGCTGCTGGCCAAAATTAAACAGTACTTTGGGCGACTGGGCCAAATCAGCTCAACCTTTGCCCAAAGTGGCGCCGGTGGCGGTCACGTATCATCCCGGTGTCTACCAGGTCAGGAAAGATATCAACCAGGCGTATCTTCAGATCGGCGAAATCGGCATCAAGCGGGATAACCCGGACCGGTTTGCGGTCGATCTGCTCAATTACATTCTGGGCGGCGGATCGTTTACCTCGCGCCTGACCAGCAAGGTTCGCTCTGATGAAGGGCTGGCGTATCATGTCAGTTCCAGTTTTGATGTCAACAGCCGCGATTACGGGACGTTCGGCGTCAACTGTCAGACCAAGAGCGGGACCGCCTACAAAGCCACCCGTCTGATCACCGAAGAGATCGCCAAAATCCGCAAGGAAGGGGTGACTCAGCAGGAATTGACCGATGCCCAAAATTCGATTACCAACCGGCTGGTTTTCAATTTCGATACGGCTCCCAAAAATTGTTCGAAGCCTGATGTCACTGGAGTTCGACGGCTGGCCGCCGGATTACTTTGACAAGTATCTCGATGCCTATCGTAAAGTGACGGTGGCCGAGGTCAAATCCGCGGCGCAGAAATATCTCAAGCCGGAGCAGATGACTTATCTGGTGGTCGGCAAGCCGGAGACATTTGAGAAGCCGCTTGGAGATTTCGGCAAGATTACCAGTATCGAAGTGACCAAACCGGCGACGGAGTAATTCGCTTTCGACGCTATTTGCGTCAGATCAAATGGAGCGCGAGAGAAGCTGTTCTCTCGCGCTTTTATTTTGGCCCGAGGCCTAATGGAAATGTTCCGTCAGGGGTGAGCGAGCCTCCCAATCGCGAGCTTCTCGAACTCGGCCCGGTCAAATCTCAGCAGTTCACAAACCCCCACATGCAGTTCTTCGGCGATCTCCCTGACCAAACACAATCCGACAAAGTATCCGGCGCGATAACGCATGATGTTCTGCGGATCGTTGGCCATGAACATTTCTTGACCCGAGGTGGTGGCAAAGTAATCGCGACAGAGCGACCGAAGGGCGACAGCTCTCCCCTCGCAGGTGCTCAGCCAGTTCTGCCACTCCTCGGAATTCAAATAATCGGCCCAGAGTGCCTCTCGGTCTGAAACGCCAAGAATCTCTGCCGTCAGGTAAGTCGCCAGCCCCTCGGTAATGAGTTGCCTGCCGAGATTGAGCCGTTCTTCCTCGCTCCGAAAGTAGAATGCGGGCGAATTTCGGTAATGTAGCCCGTGAATAAGTTCATGAGTCACGAAGATTCTGGCCCTTATCTCATTGGCGTAAGTCTCCACCGGCAGCCAGACTACCATATGTCCCCCGTTGCAGAAAGCGTGCCCATTGGAGGTATTGCCGCCGACAAAAAGCACAACCGACAATTCCTGCAGGTCGATTCCTTTGCCCCCAAACTCCAATTCTAACTTCTCAAGAGTCTCTCGGACCAGCTTTCCTCTGGTCCGAATTTCGGAATCGGGCAAATCACTGCATTTGTAGGAGCGTGGGCACCAATACTGAAAGTAGTGGGAGAAGAGTTCGGGATAGGATTGCTCGTATGTTTGCATATCTCCCGCGCCCATCACACACGCGATGAACGATTCAGTTAGATCCTGTACGATCATAGCGTCTACTTCACCCGCTCATAATACGTAAACGTCATGGATCCGGACTTCGTATCCCCGTGGTTCTCGTAACCGTCGTACTGCGTGACCGGTATCCGAACCGATTTGAGTCGATAGGCGCTCTTGAACTCAAGAATCCGCGCCAACTCGTACTCGGACAGCGTCCAGGCGTGATAGACATCAGAGCCATTCGACGGCCCGGCGATGATATAATCCGGCTTTCGCGCAAACACATATTGGCCGTCCCCCTTGGCGTGTCCCGGTACCAGCTGATACGCCGAGACGATCGGGACCGGTTCCCGCCGCGCAATGGTCGCATCATTTAGTCCGAGCATATCAATAAACTTGTGGTCGATCGCATAATATGGGGTTGCTCCGGCAGAATTGAGTGCGACCAGCGATCCTTTCGGCCATTCTTTTTCGATATACTGGCCGACGATCTTCCCGCTATAGGCCGCGTTGTCCATCTGCCCCGCAAACCGCAGACCGGGCCCTGGCAACGGAATCTGCATGTAACTGAGCAGGAGGATAACGCTCGCCGCGATAAGCCCTGCTCTCCCGCCGATTCTTTGTGCGGTCGGCCGAAGACCGAACGAGAGCAGAATCCCCATCAACGGGATGATTCCGACAATCGGCCGGAACGCCGCCATATGGTCGCCACCGAGGAAAGCAACATAGGCGAGATACGCCCCCACGCAGGAACTGAGGAAAGAGAGCGAATATCCCCAGGACCGTTTCACTGCGCGGTAAGCCATGACAATTGCAATAAGTATCGGAGTATAGGGCGGAGTAAGGGCGAAATCCTTCAAGTATAGACACCCCAGCCAGAGACGGTCCCAACTGAACACGCCTTTGACGTACCAGGTGTTCGGGACCAGCTGGCCATAGAAGGCCAAACGCCAGATCTCGTGTGAACCGGTAATGATCAGATACGGCAGGACCAGCCACAAAAGTCTGCTTCCGGAATTTTCCCGCCGCTTGAAAAGCTGAGTTGCATAGAACAGAACCGCCATCACAAAAAACAGACCGCCGTCCGGCCGGGCCAAAGTCGCGAGTCCGAGAAGTGCCGACCCTCCGGCAATCTGTTTGGGGAATCTTCTTTCGGGGTTATTCACCAGCAGCAGAGACGCTGTCACCAGCATCGCGAAAAGCGAACTCTCCAATCCCCCTACCGACCAGACAATCACGCAAAAGGAACCGGCAGTCAATATGACCGGGATCAGCGCGAAATAGGCATCATCGTAGTCGCAGCCGATACGTCTCCGGAACTGCCGGAGCAAGACGAGCATCAGCCCGACAAACGCTCCGACTCCAACCACTTGTGAAGCCGTCACCAGATCGATCCCGAGGCGGCCCAAAGCGCTGACCAGCATCACCAGCAGGAAATTAGAGTAACCCTCGACCCGCTCCCCCGGATTCCAGACGAGTCCCTCGCCGTTCAAAAAATTGTGGCAGTATCTCAACGAGATAAAGGAATCATCGGAAAAGTAGCCATGATACTTCCAGAAACCGACCGCGCAGAGCCCAAGGGTCAGCAGACCAAGCAAGACAAGCAGCGACTTCTTTGACGGCATGGCCAATAATACTGTATGGATTGGTGAGCTACAATGATTTCAAAAGCAGGGAAAATCGAGGGAAGCTTGGGATAGGAATCTTCGAAGACGCCAACGTCAGGACGTCGGGACGTTCATTTTGGGCAGGCGGTCGACGGCGTCCGGATCGACGCCGTTAAGGGCCCAGTCCAGGCTGAGGGCTTCCCAGTCGGATGTCTTGGAAGAATCGAAATAACGGGTGTCATTCGCAACCTGGGCCACAAAAGCGATTTGAATAGCCTGGCCTTTGACGACCGGAGAACTGACAATCACGGCCGCCCGCTGCAGACCGGTCTCTTTGGATTCGGCAAAGGCCTGATTCAAGAGTTCAATTACGCGTGGTTCCGGCGGAAGCAGCGACCGAATATCTACAATCACCGCTCGCGGACCTTTCAACTGCTCGCGAAGTCCGGCCAACTCCACCGCGAATTGCTTCGCTTCATCAGCCGTAAGTCGTCCGCCGAAGGTTACGCGCGTGCCATATGCAGTCTTTTCGATCCGGTACATGTGAGAAGAATTCCAGTTCCGTTCCCTTTAAGATTTATCGGCCGGATCGGAGGATTCGATTACTGGGTTTGAGCTAATTGGCTCAATTGCCGATCCTCCCTATGCCAACAACAACGCCATATCTAACTGTTGCACAACGTATTACAATATTTGCGGATTCTGTCGCCCGGGCTGCGGTCGAGTCGCCAGTCTATTATTCGGGGTCTGCACGATCCGTGCTTAGCCGCTTTGCCCCTTCTTCAGTTCTGATAGAACCTGAAGGATCAATTCGTCCTGACGCTCCAAATGCAGGAGAATCGTCTCGATTTCCCGCTCCGCTTTGACATTTACGTCAAAATCAGATTCCGCCCTCGCCTCCGCGTGCCGCCCCTGAAGGTTTTGCCCGATCATGATCAAGGGCATCAGAAGAAGTTGAATCATGTTGGAAATAAACAGCCACAACACAAACGCGGGGTAAGGGTCGAACCGAAGCTCCTTCGGACCCAGGGTGTTCCAACTGAGCCAGAGCGCCGTCCAGATCAAGATTACGAGAAAGAATCCCATCGTGCCGACATGGTCCGTGATCCACACGGCAAAACGCTCCAGCGCGCTGAATTTCTCCCGAACCACCTTGTTGACGTTCTTGATCGGCGTGCGAAGTTTCTTCAGTTCCTCGTGAGACAGGAGCTTGGCTCCGCTTGTCATGATTACCTCCAGATGATTGAATGTGCGTCCCAAGCTATGTTGCCGGCTTGTTTCCGGCAATTTTGAATCTCGGACCGCGATTGATCGAAGATGATTCAGGGCGATTCAGAAACGACAAGGTCGACGGTACGGGGAATCAGACCTTCATTCCCCGTTCCCGGGCATGCTCTTCCTCAAGCTGACGGGATCGGGCCTTAAGGACATCCGGCCTTCCCAGGTAGCCGACCAGCCTCGAGGGGTTTTGCCGGCTGACGACCGGAAGGCGGCCGATGTTGTTCCGGAGCATTTTCGTGACCGCCTCGTTGACAAGTTCATCGGGAAAGGCAGTGATCAGCCTGCCGGTTCCCGCCTCTAACACGGTCTGGTTCTGCTTTTTCTCCCCCACGGCGCGCAGGACATCCCCTCTGGTAATTATCCCGACCAGAGCTCCGTCCTCATCGATAATCGGCAATCCCTGGTGGCGCGTCACAACGGGGTCGCGAAGGGCAATGCGGTCGGCCAATTCGGAAACCAGCATGCTCGATGGAACACTGGACTGATCAAGCTCCATCACTTCAGCTACTCTCGTCACGGCCAGCGGATCGACGCTGTACTCACGGGTGATATGGTATCCGCGCCGGGCTACCTTTTCAGTGAGAATTGAGCGGCGCAGGAGAAGGACGGTTACGCCATAGGCGGCCATGCAGCCGACCAGCAACATGGGAAGAAGGTTGTAGTCATGAGTCAGTTCCACGGCGAAGACCAGCGCAGTCAAGGGAGATCGCATCGTCCCTCCCATGAGAGCCGCCATGCTGACTAAAGCCCAAAGCCCGCTGTCTCCGACTGAAATAAACTGGGCTTCAGCCGCACCCAGTGCTCCCCCGATCATAAGCAGTGGAGCCAGCACTCCGCCCGAAGTCCCAGAGCCTAGAGCAAAGGACCAGACCAGCGCCTTGCCAATCAGTAACCCGATAAGTCCGGCTCCGATGATTTCCCCCCGTAACAGGGAGTGAATGGTGTCGTAGCCGACTCCGAGTACCCGGGGATCAATGAGCCCGCCGATTCCAATCCCAATCCCCGCGAGTGCCGGCCACCACATCCAGTGAATTGGGATCCGGGCAAAAAGGTCCTCGAAACCATAGACCAAGGCGGTCAATGCACCGGATGCCAGCCCCGCGACAATGCCGACAACGAACGCCAACAGTAATCCTTGAGTGACGGGGATCAGATGACCCATGGTCGGAAAGATCGGCCCCGGCCCAAGAAGCGGAATGCGACAGGCATACGCGACAATCGAGGCCAGGGACACGGGAATGATCGAACGCGGTTTCCACTCGAACAGCAGTAGTTCAATAGCCAACAATACAGCCGCGATCGGAGTTGCGAAAATGGCCGACATGCCGCCGGCGGCGCCTGCCACCAGAAGCGTCTTCCGTTCGGATGAGGAAAGATGCAACTGCTGGCCAACCAGCGAGCCGATCGCTCCGCCAGTCATGATAATCGGTCCTTCTGCGCCGAACGGGCCGCCGGTTCCTATGGCAATGGCCGAAGAAAGCGGTTTGAGCACGGCCACCCTCGGCTGCATCCGGCTCCGGCCGAACAAAATCGCTTCCAGCGCCTCGGGGATTCCGTGGCCGCGAATTCGATCCGAGCCGAATCGCGCCATCAGTCCGATAACAAGCCCCCCCATCACCGGCACGAGAATCACAAGGATTCCGAGATGATTATGGTCCGGGGATTGAAAGGCCGAAGAAAACGTGTGGTAAAATGACAGATTGGTGATGACGGCAATCAGCCAGACCAGGGCATAGGCGACCAGGGCGCTGACAGCGCCAATCACTACCGCAATGACCGAAAGCAGAATTACCCGCCGATCCTGGGTAAAGTCTGATAGACGGTCCTCGGTTCTTTCAATATCTGAATTCATCGTTTTCCTCGCTCTACTATTGTGCGCTCGCTCGGCCCGGCCAAAGCCAACGAAATGTGTTGAAAGTTGATTATACAACTCTATTATCGGTCCGCTGGAATAGTATTGAGAAGCCTGGATGGGGTTGATAATCTATTTGATACCAATGAGTTGACGCAGCCCAAGCGAGAATCCCGACGAGGCCGGGTCGCCTGATTCCTGTCGCCGCCGCAAGGCGTAGGCTCACGGATGTCAGCTTCGGGCGAGGTCGAGTTGGCTCAACCAGTCTCTGATTTTCTGGCTGATTTGGTCGCGAACACGGCGAAAGAGTTTCCATAATCTGGTCTTCTGACCCAGTTGCCTCGGCCGGATCTTTGAAGGGCCAGTGCAAGCGGGCCCCTTCGCCCGGAAACGAGGGGCAATTGGCGGCAGCATTATCGCAGACGGTGATGACATAATCGAAACTTTGGCCAAGATATTTGGACACGTGATCTGAACTTTGCCGGGAAATATCTACTCCCACTTCGCTCATCACTTGTACCGCCCGTGGATTGACCCCTTTGGGTTCAAGCCCGGCGGAATAGACTTCGATCCGATCACCGCCGAGCTGTCGGAAAAACCCCTCCGCGATCTGGCTTCGACATGAGTTACCTGTACACAGAACTAGAATCCGTATCTTAGCCAACTTTCACACTCTCTTACCTGACAGAAGCGTCAACCCGTGAACGAAATTCATTTCTCACAATGCCCCGACGAGACATACTCCTTGAGGGCGGCCAAATCAGCCGCGAACGGCTCACTTGCAGCCAGATGCCGGCAAAGCAGCTTCCGCAGACCAGTTACCGTGGGGCTGGTTTCAAGGCGATAGTGAACCCACTTACCCACCCGGCGGTCCGCCACTAGTCCGGCTGATTTCAGCCGAGCCATATGCCGCGAAACGGTCGATTGTGGCTGTCTCAAGACTGCCATCAAGTCGCACACACACAGCTCCTGTTCGAGCAACAGCACAACAATCCGGAGCCGGGCCGGCTCTCCCAGCCCTTTGAACAATTCGTGCGCTTTCATGACGACACCTCAGCCGCAACGCCATGATTAGCAAAGTACTTGCGCTGAAAATAGAGCGCCACATTCACCAGGGCTATGAGGACCGGAACTTCCACCAGCGGTCCGATCACGGCCGCAAACGCCGCTCCGGAGTTAATTCCGAACACAGCTACCGCCACCGCAATCGCCAACTCAAAATTGTTGCTCGCCGCGGTAAAGGAGAGGGTGGCGGTTTTCGAGTAGTCCGCTCCGATCCGATGTCCCAGCCAGAAACTCACCAGGAACATCACCACGAAATAGATCAAGAGCGGCACGGCGATCCGCAGCACGTCCAGCGGAATCTGAACGATCAGGTTCCCTTTCAGGCTGAACATGACTACGATCGTAAAGAGCAAAGCGATTAAAGTAATCGGGCTGATCCTGGGAATGAATTTTTTCTCGTACCAGTCACGCCCTTTGGTGCGGAGCGCCACCAGGCGGGTCAGCATGCCGGCCAGAAACGGAATCCCTAGATAGATAGAGACCGATTGGGCGATCTGCTTCATACTCACATCCACCACCGATCCGCTGAGACCGAATAGGGGCGGGAGCACCGTGATGAAGAACCAGGCATAGACCGAATAGAACAGCACTTGAAAAATCGAATTGAACGCCACCAGCCCGGCGGCATATTCGGTGTCCCCTTTGGCCAGTTCGTTCCAGACAATCACCATGGCGATACAGCGCGCCAGGCCGATCATGATCAAGCCGACCATATACTCGGGATAGCCGGAAAGAAAAGTGATCGCCAGAAAGAACATCAGAATCGGACCGATCACCCAGTTCTGCAGCAAGCGACAGCCCGAGGACTTTCGCATTGCGGAAAACATCCCCCAATTCTTCGTATTTCACCTTCGCCAGGGGCGGATACATCATCAGGATGAGCCCGACAGCGATCGGGATATTGGTGGTACCGACCTGAAAACGGTTGATGAAGCCTTCCACCGACGGGACCAGACAACCCCAGCCCGACACCCACCGCCATCCCCAGAAAGATCCACAGCGTGAGAAACCGATCCAGAAACGACAGTCTCTTCTTGGCTTCTTGTCCCATACATTTGCCTCTCGTGCTCTTTCGGCTTCGAAGTATCAACTCACATATCCGCTTACGCGAATATATGAATATGAACCGTAACCGTCAAGCGTCGGCTTGGAAGATTCCGGGACTATCCGATCCCAGGCTGTAAGCGAAATTGGACAACTTTTGTCCGTATTGACCGTAGTAACTTTTATATCCTCGGAAAGTCAACTGAGTGGGCGCGAGCGTTCGTTGCTCAGCGGCATCCTGCCGCAATGAGAAGGGAGTCGTGTGGTATGAATCGGCAAAAATTCAACGTTATGTCGCATATGGCGATGGTCATGGCTCTGGCGATCGCGATGCTATTGGCCAGCCGGCAGGCGGCATGTTCGCAGACTGCACCAGCGAAGGCGGGCTCCGCCCAGAAAGTCTATATCTGCCCTCCTTGCGGCCAGCCTTGCGACACGACCCTCTTTGACAAGCCCGGCATCTGCCCCAAATGCGGCATGAAGCTGGTCGAGCGTACCGAAGCAATGGCCGCCCAAAATGCGGCGCCCGCCAAGAAAGTCGCAATCCTGATATTCAATGGCGTACAGATTATTGATTTCACCGGACCCTATGAGATGTTTGGAGCATCGGGTTTCGATGTCTACACTGTCGGCGAGACCAGAGATCCGGTGACAACTTCGATGGGGCTGTCGGTTGTCCCCAAGTACTCTTTCGCCGATGCACCCCAACCTGACATCCTGGTAGTGCCGGGGGGCGGTGTCTTTGGCGTGCAAAAGAGCGCGCCGACCTTGAAATGGGTGCAAGACATCACCGCACACGACGAACGGACCATGTCGGTGTGCAACGGAGCCTTCATTCTCGCCAGCGCCGGACTGCTCGACGGTCTGTCCGCCACAACCACGTATGGCAATCTCGACCGACTCAAAGCTGCCTTCCCCAAAATCAACGTCGTGCGGGATCAGAGATTTGTTGATAACGGCAAAGTAATCACCGCCGCGGGGCTCACGGCTGGAATCGATGGGGCCTTGCATGTGATTTCCAAAACCCTCGGCAACGGCACCGCCCAGCAGGTTGCATTGGGTGAAGAATACGATTGGCACCCCGGCGCCGGATTCGTGCGCGGGAAAATGGCCGATCGGCTCCTTCCCAAGATCGATTCAGAGTTTGATGCGATAGGGAAATGGGAAGTCGAAAAAACCGCCGGAACCGCCGACCGCTGGGAGATTGTGGTTCACGGAAAGTCAACTTTGGGTCTCGATGAATTGGCTGATCGCCTGGAAAAGGCCATCTCCCAAAGTGGCACGTGGGCACGTACCGGCGCTGGGGGTTCCCAGCAGGGTTCTACGCTGTGGACGATCAAGGATTCCGACGGCAAGCGTCTGGTCCGGAATACTGAAGATCAAAAACACCGGTAGTGACAGCCATCAATTTACGGTGAGTCTCAAAGTATCTCGAGCGTGAGAATCGGAATTCGGGCAACGCCAAGTCATGAGCGTTGCTCCTCACGAGCCGACCCGAGTCAGAGGCACTGGTCCGAAGCTGAGCCTTCGCTCGAACCAGCCCTCTCTCCTTTAGCCGCAAGCGGCCCGTTACCGGGATGTCGCTGCCTTGTGCCCGAATGATGCCGCAGTGGCCCGGATTCCTTCGGTGTACGGCGTGCCTGCAAAGCCAAATTCCCTCGCATATTTGCTGGAATCGAAAATATACGGATATTCGCTCTGGTAGAGCATCTCATACGATTCTGCGACCAGCGGATTAAACCAGCCGGCAATTCGGAGCATCGGTCGGCCGAGCACTCGATATTTCGGCTCAGCCCCAAGTTCTCGGGCCGCCATCGTCACAAACTCTTTTCCCGTCAGCGGGTTGGGAGCGGTCGGGAGATGCCAGGTTTGATTCCAGGCCGAGGGTCGTTCCGCCAGTTGAAGAATTGCGCTTGCGGCATCCGGCGTGAACGTAAACGAGTGAATAACCGAGTCGTTGACCAGCCACGAGGCTTTCTTTCCCTCCGAAAGTGGTTTGAAGATCAGCATATTCGGCACGCCGTTGAGAGTATCGGGCCCGTAAAAATCGGCGGCCCGGGCGATCATGGCTGTCAGGGCTCCCGCTTTCCATACGGTTATGAGTGACTCGGCGATCCTCGCCCGTATCTCCCCTTTTTTGCTGCACGGATTGAACGGCGTCTCTTCGGTCATGGGACCGTCAACTTTCCCGTACATGTAGACGTTATCAAAGAAAACCAGTTTGGCGCCGGCACGCTTGCAAGCCTCGATCGTATTCCCCATAATCCGCGGCCACATGTCATTCCAGACCTTGCGATCATACTTGAGCCCGACCAGCAGATACACGACGCTGGAGCCGGTGACGGCGCGAATCGTCTGGTCCCTGTCGGTGAGATCGGCGGCTAAAGTCTCGGTCGCGCCAGGAGTAGGCTTGGGATTTCTCCCGACTAGGCGAAACGGCTGCCTCCCGGCAACAAGGGTTTTGACCAGTTGGTTTCCGATTGCGCCACCGGCGCCGAGTATAGTGATCATACAAAACCTCCATGGACCGCTAAATTAGGCTGTATCGATCCCACAGATTAGTAAGAACAAGTTGGTTTCGAAATGAAAAAGCTGATGGGTACGGTTACGAGCGCGTCAAAAAAGGAGGGGTCGACGGGGACGCCTGCCGCCCACTATTCCCGCGGCACACTTACAAAGTCACTCGCTGCCAAATTATGAGCAAGAAAGCTACCTCGTCGACGGTTGTGTGCGCTTACCCTATGCCGCCTTGTGTTTGATCCCTAGAATCAAGAGCCAGAGCATGAGCGCGACCTCTCCGAGCAAAGCCGGAAAGGCGAACTTGTAGATGGTATCTGACAGTTCAGGAAGCATCAAGCCAATGAGGCTGATAACTACATAGGCCACGCCGTTGAGAAGCAGCCAGACTCCCAAAGTGCGGGGAAGAAATCCTGACCGAAAAACCAGCCACCCGAGCGGAAACAGCCAGAGCCCCCAGAACATTTCAGAAATATGCGTTCCGAGATCGGACAGGTGGAAACACATCATGCCCAGCGCGAAGCGCTGTGACTGATCGAGCGCCGACAGGAACCCTTCGCCACGAAACAGTTCGAACGCTCCGATCTGAAGCAACTGGCTCACATACGATTGCGGAATCTGGACCAGCACCAGGATCACCATGAGCGCGGCCTGCGGCCGGTTTACGTCCTTGAGCAAGCGGTAGAGAACCAGCACGAGAAACATGAAAATTAGGGTCGAAATCAGGCCGACTATCAAGTCAACGCGAAAGAGAGTCTCGTGAGCGAGAATTTTATTGGCGGTTTCAGCGGCGTTTCCCCTCACGATCAGTTTGCCGGGAGTGTAGGTGAGATTGAACAGGCCGGTCAGCACAGTCAGCAGATATAGAACGCCGGCAAGACGCGCCGTCTTCTGGATTGGGATCATCTACTCCCTCGTCGTTGTTCGTGTTTCCATTATTTACGCGGTCTGCGGACGTTTGTTGCACTCAGCTCAAGCGCTATCGTCCCGTCTGGATCGCGAGTGCCGAAGGAGTCGGCAGCCGACAATGGCCGGGGCTTCATGGATCAGCTCGTCATTTTCAAGGGCCGCCACCATGAACAGGGCGAAGTCCACGCGACGCGTCAGATTGCTCTCGAGAATGGGATCACCCACGTGCCGACTCCACACGGGCAGCCCCTGGCTCTCGCCTTCTTCGAGGTCGCTCCCCCGCACGACCGTCCACCGGGTTTCGCTGGCAAACACCCGCCGGCACGCCTCGACCTGGTCGTCGATATCCACGGCGCGAAGAGTCCGCCCGAGCCAGCTGGCGACTTTCACGAGTCGCTTTGAAGCTCCGCGAATACACGTCCTGGCCGTCCCGCGTAATATGCCAGCCGCAGGAGAATATGAGGCGTGCGCCGGGACGCGCGTAGTCGAGTACCGCCTGGGCCGTTCCCGATGAGTACTGGTGAACCCCCCAGGGGACCAGCACGGTCAGCACCCCGTCACACCCTGCAACAGCCTTCTTGATCACCTCGCGGTCGTTCGTGGCGCCGGGAATGACGGTGATCCGCCCTTTGAACGGGTCGAGTTTGCGTACGCTGCGCTCCCGACAGACGCCAACCACCTCGTAGCCCCGGTCAAGCGCGTGCTGCACCATGTACCGGCCGAGCTTCCCGGATGCCCCGACGATGCAAATCTTCTTCATATTCTCGCAACAAGCGTCAGTCTAATTCTGCCGATCACCGCCGCTAGCCTATTGAGCAGATGCTGGGGAAATCCACTGCAGGCCTGTCGGCACTCGCAACGAGTCCTTGTGGTAGATGTCGAAATAGAGTCGCACTGTGTCTGTGCCCTGGACGGACACTAAAATGTAGGCGTCCAATAGACCTCCTTTGGGAAAGCCATTTCTCAGAGGTAGACCAAGAAATTTTGGTTGCTCAGGCTCATGCCTGGGGTCCTGGACCGTGAACCTCGCTACGATTTGAAGCGGTTGCTGGTCTGAAGCCCGAAGCCGTTGCATATAGGTTGTGGACAAGCCGACATTCTCAGCCAAGTCCTTAGAATAACCGATACAAATCGGGTCCTCAGCCGTATATCCATAGCCCGCGCGCGAGGCGGGCTTTAGATCCCAGGAGATACTCTTCATCTGAGCAGCACAAGCGACAAAAATGGCTAATACCATCAACGACGGAAGTACTCTCTTCATTTCATCAACCCTTCTTTCACGACCAAAACTTGGACCAGAATAGCGACAAAGTCAATTGTAATGTTCGACGATCGCTGTCAGTCGACCTCCAAGCTATTTAATGCCACGGAGCAATTGAACTGGCGGAGGACACGGGATACATATCGAACTTTGAAAGGGATCCTATGAAGCTGAATTTGGACCAAGAGACACTCGCCGTGGCTACCCGTCGATGCGGCACGGGATTTACCGTCACAGCAATAGGCCTATTGTAAATGCGCAGGACGAAAAAGTGATGATATCACTGGCGGAGACTCCGGGATTCTTCAGAGGCATCGTAGAGTATTGGAACCCTGGCCTCGTCGCAGGTCTCTCAGTCAAATCCACTCTTCGCTGACTTTTTTCGTAATTCCAAAACCACAAGCTGTTCTCTGATGGGCCCAGGGCGTCTCCGCTTGACAGTGTTGGACCAAAATACTCTACATTTCTTCTATCTACCCGAAGTGCCAAGTCCCTATATTGGGCCCGTGTCGATAGCGCCGTGCTTCATTGCAGGCGCAATACTCTCACTTCAAAAGAACAGAAAGGTTCTGGCTATGAGTCTCAATCATGTGGAAATAGTGCGTGGCGGCTACGGCGATTTTGCCACAGGGAATATCCCGGGAGTACTCGCGGTCTTCGATCCCAAGATAGAGTGGATCGAGCCCGAGGGGCTCCCTTACGGGGGAACCTTCATCGGCCACGGCGAAATAGTTGAAAAGGTGTTCATGCGGTTGGGCACAGAGTATGATGGCTTCAAAGTTGCGCCGAAGGAATTCCTTGAGTCAGGAGACAGAGTCGTTGTCCTGGGCCAGATAAGTGGCACCTACAAGCCGACCGGCAAGAGCTTTAAGGCCGATGTTGTCCATGTGTGGACTCTTCGTAGCGGCAAAGCTGTCAAGTTCGTCCAGTACGCGGATACCGCGCCGGTCCAGAAGGCGCTTCAACCCTAAAGAAATTACTTCTATCTCCTATCCCCTTCCATTTCAATCGCAGCCTTCATCGCTTTTGGAACGGCAGATTGGTTACAGCATTGGCCAGATGGTCGGGTGTCAGATGGGCATTGATCATGGTCGTAGCATTGTCAGTATGAACCATCCGTTTTCCGACCGTGGAAAGGTCAGTGGCCCCCTTTGGCTTGATCAGAAATCTCAGAAGTGCAACCCGCTCTAGTGACAATTTCGCGACGCGGCCAACTGACCACCTGTTATTTCAGGCAGTCGTTGCCGACTCCAAGTTGCTCTAATTGTAAATGCGCAGGGCGTACCGGTTCCATGTACTACACGGCGGAGGAGGTAGGATTCGAACGGGGCGTCTTCCGGAGTCCGTTGTCGCACTGCAAATTACGCAACAACTCCTTGAAAACCAATGACTTCCGATGTTGAATCGCTCAGAATAATTTTGAACTGATTGAAGTCATTTGGCATTTCACTTGGCACAAATCCGGCACAAGCTCCGACGCACGAAGGCAGACGTGAAGTGACCTGCCGGCCAACAAAGACCGCCTGAATCTCAGGCCATTCACCTGCCTCCGGCTCAATCTCAACGGGAGAGGTGACGGCGATCACCTAACTTTCCTTGGTCTCATTTGAGCCTCTGCAGCCGAAAACCGGGTGGTCTACTTTCACGAAGCTTCAACCTACGGTGTGATTTGGCATGTGGGTTGTCAAAGCACGAGAACCTCGCCCAATCGCCGCAATCACTCCAACGATTCCGGCAGTCTAGCCGCGGCTCTCTTCGTCGAGGTTGGCATCCCAAGTTAGAACTACACTTCTTTCGCCCTGGCGGACGCGTCTGAACTTGCAGCGCCCTTTTCGACGACTCATGAACTCAGCATGTGGCTTCAGACTATTTCACAACTACCATTTTCTTGCTTGAGACGAAGCCGTCTAACTGCATTTGATAGAAATAGACCCCACTGGCGACACTTTCACCAGACCCGGATTTGCCGTTCCATTGAATCTTGTATTTCCCCACTTTGCGATCCGTATTTACAAGCGTAGTCACTACCTGGCCGAGAGTGTTGTAAATCGTAATACTGACATGTCCGGGTTTCTGAACATCGTATTCGATGGTCGTGATTGGATTGAACGGGTTCGGGTAGTTTTGTTGGAGAGTATACGCGGCCGGGATCGACCCAGCATGAGGCTCTTCGACGGCGTCAGGCACCGGTATAGCGTACACGCGCGTCCTATATGATTGTGTCTGATAATCGCCGTCATAATACCAGAAGTATGCCACGAGTTCTACTATACCGTCGCCGTCGACATCGCCCAGGTATAAGACGCCTATTTCGGCCGCCTCAGCATCGGTCGCTTCGAACAAGACCCTCTTGCCGATCGCGCTGTAGATTGCAATGCGATGGGGGCTATCCAGGACAAGGTCTGGAACGTCATCGCCATCCAGGTCCAGGAGCGATCCATAGTTTCTCAACTCGAGCCCGTCGGCCAGCGAGGACACGCCCTGCACGACATATTCCGGAGTTTGGGCATTGTCCAAATCGTACACGCACACGCTGTCACCTCCGTTAAAGAGGTCGGCAATAAATTCGCACCGGTTGTCGCCATCGATGTCCTTGATCACGTGCATCCGCATTCCAAATTCCTGTTTCACAACGAGGTCCGCGGCCGAGGCGGAACAGAGGCACAAGACAAATGCCAATGAAGTGAGCGTTGCCGGTTTCGATTTCATGGGCTACATCCTTATCGTCTTTAGCATTGGTTTCTTCAGGAATACTCTCGACACTATTTTTGCGACGCTGAAGAGGTCCGATCACTTCATGTTGCCAACCGGCCATTTCACGGCCTGACCCGCGCTGCCATTGATCGACTTCTTGGTGCCGTCTCCATTCTCACTAGTCAATTCACAGAGACCATCAGCATCCGCACCCGCATCCTTCATCCCCCAATTGACCCCATGAACAATCCTCCCAATTGGATTCGGCCGGCAATCGGCGCGCGGAACTCAGTCACTACTACTCATAGCTCCGTGACCAGGCGACCACTATGCCGCTATCAAGAAATACAAATCCGTCAGTCAGTCGATATTCATGCACTAGCCCCCAGTATTCGCCGAGCGTGTTAAATTCGTAAACCTGCCGCTGGTCGTCTCCCTTGGTAACCTCGAGTTGACTAAGACCGTGCATCTTCCCTTCCAGTTGCTCGACTGTGAGATCTAGTATCTTGGGCATCGGGGGACCGCCGATACTTCTCTGTTGACTGGCATTGGGCAAATACGGATTTATACTCTGAGTAGAAGCTACTTCAGTCCATACCCCCGGGGTCACGGGATTTGCCATTTCGCCTGATAATGCACAGGAACCAAGCAACTGCCGTCCAAATGATTCTCTAAGCAGAACCAGCGTATTACCGGCTTTTCTTAGCAGGCTTTTTCGATCGACAATCTCTTGCTTGATGTAATATGTCCTTCCGGGGCCCACATGAATGGCCATGTCTGAGTAATTTCCGGCTCTTGATTCAATGTAGTAATATCCCGGTTCCACAATTGCGAAGAGATATCGCTTTCCTCCGGTTTTCCCCCAGGTAATCCCGTTAATGTTAACCTCCATGCCCACTTTCCCGCCTCGAAACATGTCTGGTCTTAGTATGTATATGAGCGCTTTGTCGGCAGGAGGTGTCAGATTTCTGGCGGTCTCATCTAGCTCTTTAGGACCCTTGCTCACAGCCGAACATCCGCACCAAAGCAATAAACCAAACCCAACGATCGTCATGAGGTTGTGATGTTGCCTCATAAATTGCCTCCGTCTTGTTTACTCTTGCCGGGCGGCGGGCCATTCTCGATCATGGAATTTCCTCGTTGTCCGCACTGCCACTTCCTGTGGATACACCCAGGCGGAAGGCCCAACTGCGGCAGATCTGCCGGCACAATTCTGATATGCATTCGCGGGATCCCAGTACAGGTCGCTGAGGCTCCAACGCGCGCCACCTTATTCATCCTTCGCTCGTTCCTTTCGACACCCCTACTTCAGCAACATCATCTTCCGTGTTTCGGTGAATTCTCCGGCGGTCATTCGGTAGAAATAGACTCCGGAAGAAACCGGCGTGCCGTGAGCATCGCGCCCATCCCATGTCAAATCATGATTCCCAGCACTCAATCGACCGTTGGCCAATTCCTTTACTTTCTGTCCGAGCACGTTGAACACCTGGACCTGAACCTGAGAAGCTCGAGGCAGCGCCAGTTGGAAGTGAGTCGAGGGGTTGAACGGATTGGGGAAGTTCTGAGAAAGAGCGTAATTCATCTCAAGCTTGCCTTTGCTACCGGGTGCAACATCTGTCCAGCCGCTGCAATGACGGACATTAAGGCCGTTAGCGTCTGTCGGCAGAGAGTCAATTGTGTAGACGAGCGTATCCCAGACATATATGCTATAGCAGGTATCTCCGAGACCAGCAAAATGGTATAGTCCTTGCGAGTCGGTCGTATCGAGCCGGACGGTCGATGTATCTGGGGAACAATGCTTGAGTGCAACAGGCACACTCGGCATAGCCATGCTGCCGGAGCTACATCCGTCAATGAGTACTCCTGAAATCGAGCACACCCCGAGACAGGCTCCCGGTCCACCATACGCGCCCATGTCGTTTCGCACTGTTCCACGAGACGGCGGAAAACAGCCGTCATCGTACTGGGGATCCGGATTACCGGCGTCAATGCAAGGGGATCCTGCCATCAAACCCAGACTGTCAACGAAGAAGCTGGGGTTCCGATTTTCAATTGAATCGGGGTTCCCACCGGTCGTATCTGCATCCTGAATGCAGCAGTATTTCCTGGTAACCGCTCCGGCATGCTGACTTGATCCGTTATTCCACAATATTGAGTTTTGCAGGAAGGTCGCTCCGCCATCACTTCGAACTCCCTCGCAATTATTTCCTACAACCGTGCAGTTCGTAACGTTCACGGTGCCTGATGCAACATACAGACCACTGCCTCTTACAAAGACGCTGCCGCCATATGCGGTAATGGCGCCGGTGGCTGAATTATTTTGAATAATGCAGTTGGTGATTTCTGAGTTACCTGAGATGTACACGGCCCCGCCGTAGCTAAAGGAATTCCTGAGGCACGGATTAGAGGTACAGCGCGAATGTGAATACGTAGAGTTGTCCCTGAAGACGCAACGGCGCAAGTTGGCGGTGCCATTTATGTAGAGACCTCCACCACAACTTACTCCGTCGAACCCGCCAGCGCTCGTACTCAAGTCGTTGTCGATGAAGCGGCAGAACGTTAGGTTTAGATTGGCATTTGCGTAAATGCCTCCACCATATGTATGTGTGTTGGTCGTGATGTCGTTATTGACGAAATCGCAATAGTTCAAATTCAGCGGGTGGTTGGAGTAGAGCCCTCCTCCAATGTTATTGCGGAAAGTGCAGTGGTCTATTCTGGCGTCAGCATTGTAGAAGTAGAGAGCGCGACTTCTAGACCCGGAGAAGACGCAATAGCGCAGGTCTGATACCCTGCTGCTCTCGTTTAAATATATTCTCCCCCAGTTGACGGTTCCTGCATGGCTTCGGAACCTAATGGAATCTGCAGCGGTGCCTACAGCCGTAATCCCCCCCACTATTTCCAAATCAAAATTGCCAAAGAAGACTATTTCTACACCAGGCTCAACTGTAAGCAAACCTACACGGCAGCTGTCGACGATGCAATACGGGGATTCAGATTTTGTCCACGTCTCGCCATCGATGCTTCCCGTTTTGGTGGTGATCCCCGGAAACAATGCTCTCACGTCACAGGTGTCAGCCCCATTCGAGTTAGTCGCAATTACTGCAAAATCGTATTCAATCGGCATTGCTGTAGTGAATCGAAGTGTGTCATTGCTCCACGTGGCTCCTCCACTTGCCACCACACTCGTAGCGCCAATTATTGGTAAGGGCACACGGATCAAACCAATGTCATTTAGTGTCAGATTCACCGGACCTGGACACGTGATCACGGGAATTTGAGCCGTTGTTAGTGCAGGGATGATCAAGATGAATAGAAAGCTCGCTATACCCGTCAGGCCGCCAGGCGTTAACGCTCCACTAATTCGTCGCATCGTACGTTCTCCTTCTCTATGATAGTCGCTGATCATTGTCGCTTTTGCACTTGCCGTTATTGGTTCCAGACGCTGGCCTCCCCCCACATAATCAACTTCCATGCCAACATAGAGTTCATCGTCGGTCTTGGTAACCTGTTGGGGGACTTAGTCTGGTGTGTGACGCCCGGAACGATGGTCCCGTGCGAAAAGGTAGTTCTACTCAGAATCGATCAGAGGCGCGGGTAATTCTACTCGCCGTTGATCTTGTGCGCGCGAATCCACTTACTCAGATTGGCTCGATCAACTTGCAAGACACGGGCTGCCTCAGCAACATTCCCGGAGCTCTTGGACAGTGCGTCCTCGATCAATGACCGACGAAACGCTTCAACTTGAGGAATCAAACCCAAAGTTGTCGTCGGTGGTTCGCTTGAACTTCCGGCCGACTCCAAGCCTAGAACGTGAGCAACTTGACAGGCAAGTACAATGTCGGAATCTGTTGTGATCAACAGCGTTTCCACGGTATCAAGCAGTTGCCGGACGTTTCCCGGCCAACCGTAATTAGTCATGATTGCAAGAGCTTGGGGATCGAAAATCTTGGGAGGAAGGTCCTGTTCGATAGTGAGACGATCCACGAACCGCCCGATCAAAACCGAGATATCCTCTCGCCGCTCTCTGAGCGGAGGCAATTTGATTTGCACTCCCTTGAGGCGATAATAAAGGTCCTCCCTGAACAGCCCCTTATTTACCATCTCTTCCAGTGGTTTATGAGTGGCTGCCAGGAGACGAATATCCACGCGTTTCGTATCAGGTGAACCAATGGTCTGATATTCGCCTGTCTCAAGGACGCGCAGGAGTTTGGCTTGTGTGGTGATATCGAGATCGCCGATTTCGTCGAGAAAGACCGTACCACCGTCGGCGTATTCGAATATCCCGATTCGATTCGCCACCGCCCCAGTGAACGACCCCTTAAGGTGACCGAATAGTTCCGACTCCACCAAATCCGGAGATTTATGATTGCAATTGAAGACTGCTTGTCGCTTTTCGCTGCGGGGACTCAATCGGTGAATGGCCCGTGCGACCAGCTCTTTGCCAGTGCCGGTCTCTCCCCGAATAAGAATCTTGCACTCCGTAGGGGCCACTTTTCGAATAAGGGTATATGCCTCCTGCATCGCTGCAGACTGTCCGATCATTCCGATCTGCGATTCGGCAAAAACTTTCAGCGATGCTGAATCCTTCCTGAGGGCGTAGTTCTCGACTGCGTTCTTGACCGATCTAATCAAACGGGTGATATTGCGTCCCTTTTGGACGAAATCAAACGGCCGCTCCGTAGCATCCAGCTCGTCTTCATTGTAGTCCCCCGGGTATCCGGTGTGAAAGATAACGGGGATGTCCTTTCGCAAGGTATGAATGGCCCGAGCGGCCTCGATGCCGTCCATCGCCGCCATTCGAATATCCATCACCACCACCGCAATCTCCCCATGCAACCTGACCAATTCGACGGCCTCGTGGCCGTTTCTCGCAGAGTGGACACGGTAATCTGTTTCAAAAATGTCCACTAACGTCTCAAGTACATCGGGATCATCGTCCACCAGAAGCAGAGCGTTCGCTCCGTTGTGTTCGCTCCGAGTCGCACCGGTCATGATTGCTTCTCCCTCGCTAAAGTCATCTCTAATCGAAAAGTGGTTCCTTCACCCGTGCGACTGTCAAAGGAGATGGAGCCGTCGTAAAGTTCTATAATCTTCTTGGACATGCTTAGACCTAACCCCGTGCCGCCATGCGGTTTGGTAGTAAAGAATGTATCAAAGACCCGCTCTCTGGCATCATCAGAAATTCCCACACCGTTGTCGGCAACGATCAGAAATACGTGTTCATCAAGCGTTTCCCAGGAAATATCGAGTCGCGGGTGCGGCCTTCCTGACAATGCATCGAGGCTATTGACTACCAGATTGTTCAAGACGATTTCCAACTGCTCCCGGTTCGACATCGCGTGGACGTCCGGATTACCGGACAAGGTGACTGCCACGCCGGACTCGTCGATCCGCTGTTGATTGGCGGCGATGGTATCTCTTATGGACAAGTTTAGATTCACCGGCTCCGCATGGATCTTCCGGTCCAGGCGCGTATACTGCAAAACTAGGTCAGTCATGCTGAGAGCCCGGGTAATCGATCGAAGGGCCCGGTCTGCATAAGTAACAACTTTTGTATTGTCGGTGGTGTCCCTTTCGATAAGAGCACGCAGTTTTGTCAGCGACCCCTCACTGGGGAAAAGCGCGTTGCGGATCTCGTGGGCAAACCCGCCGGCGATATCCTGCGCCTGTCGATACTTCTCCTGGTCAACGATAGACTGCTGGGCTTCCCTTAGAGCCTTGTGCGTCGCCTCCAGCTCCTTCTTCTGCTGCGAAATCACAGACAGGTTGCACTTGGTCCGCCGCCGATAGTAGTTGGTGGCAACCAGTCCGACTCCTAATCCGCCGAGCAGGACCAGGATGATGTTCTGGTAATCAAGGTAGAGAGTCGTCAAATAATCAACGAATCCCCGGGGTACGAGCTGTTCCGCCACCATGCCCGTGCTCCACGACCCAAATAGACCGGTAACATTGCCGTGTACGTCCCTGATGGCCGGCTGTTCTACCTTCACATGGCCCATCAATCGCCACTCAGAATCATATAGCATGTAGCCTTGTTTCGAGGCGGCAATGACCGCGACTTGACCATCCCGCCAACCGTCCAGCTTGCTACGCAGTTGGGTAAGAGTGCTCGGGCCCGACTCTGCCTGCAGCACGAGTCTTTCATCGTACTCACTCAGCACGGTCTTGTCATCCAGCACGCACACTCGCGGAGGTTGCTCCCCCGTTCGCACGAGCATGATGGAGTTGGCTGGACTTGTCAATGTTATGGACTCGAGTACGTCCCCCGATGTCCCAATCTTGGTAAGGGTCGGCAAACGAAGTGAATCATCGCCGCTAGCGGCCGTCAGCGGTATGGTATGTGCGACGTAAAAGACCGAATCGTTTTCCCCCTGGGTGAGAAGCGTTGCCTGACAGAAGCCGGACGACGGCTTGACAAACGAAGGTCGGCCAAATCGATCAATCTTTGCGATATATCCATATCGATCGCTGAAACTGGCGTCCTCGGTTCCATTATCAGGACCGTATGTGGCAATCAGAACGGCCGGATTTGCGGAATCATGAGTGCTCAACAGGGTGTAAACCTGCGATGCCACGGGAACAGTCCATTCGATAGTCATTGATTCCAACTCCACGCAGACCAAGACTCTCGGCCTCAAGTCACGTATCGGGTCAACGTAGCAGAACAGTTCCTGTCGTCCATCGAAATCAAAGTCCATGGCCGCCAGCAGTCTTACTCTCCCGGTCCACGATCCGTCCCCCGTCAAATCTCGCCCCGTGGCAAGACAGAGGGGATCGCTGGGGGCGCTATCGAGCGACGCTTTGAAAACGAAGGCAGAGTCATTTCTGAATCCACCTACCGCCACGGCATTTGACCGAAACAGACTGTCTCGATAGGCTAGTATGTCAGTAAGAGTGAGCCGGACCGGGACATCTCTGAGAAAGACACTACTGCGCAGATTCTGAAAGGACAATTGCGAGAATTCATCTGAACATGAAGGTGGATTGGAAATTCGAGCGAAGATGCCTTCCCGGACGGACGTGATCTCACTCAGAAGAAGCGCCGAGGCTCTGATCGGCAAGTAACTGTCTGCCTTTACAGAAGCGGTGTTCAGGGGTCTCGTTGTGTAAGGGAGATACTTCTCCGATCGATGGTCGTTCAGGTCGATCCGCCTGACTGCAGATCCTTCAGCCTTCACTTGGCCGGAAAGAAATACGACCAGTAAGCTGCTCGAAATAACGGCTAAGATGTCGTTGTATCTCACAATGTTGCGATGCCTTGTGATTAGAGACTTGTTAATATACGTTAGGGCTCTCAACTTGGCAACCAACGACCCAGAAGCATCGCGCGACCGAAAACTGTGAGAAAGTGCTGCCTGGCAAATCCGGCTTTCGGGCCAATATGTTGTCAGCAGCGCATCTCTGCTTTAGCGTCTTTAGTAAGAATTGTGGAGACGGCTCAATGCGAAGAGCAATGATAACTAATTGCGGCTAAAGGACTTACAATGCGGAGAACCTGGGGTACATATCGAACTACGATAAGCAGCGGACGAATGTGAACTTGTAGCCATGAGACATTCGCCGTAACGAGCCGTAGCTTCAGCCCGAAGTTGGGATCACAGCAAAGGTCTTATTGTAAATGCGCAGGGCGTACCGGTTCCATGTACTACATGGCGGGGGACTTGGGATACATCTCGAACTGCGGTTCTCGGCTTGATCCGGTAGACGAGATGGAGGGCTAATTCGGCTGCTCTCTCATTTGACCTAGGAATAGTCTGCCAGGAGTGGAAAAAGAGCACATCACGCAAAGGTCGATTCGAGTCTTAAGCTCTGCGACAGGGCAGACCAACTCCCAAAGTGCTCTTTAGGGCTAGCCGTTTCAGAGAGCCGGGAGGTATCGCTTGCGAAGGATGTCCAAATGATGCTCAACGTGGCCGGCAGTTATCCACGCTAAAGCACGCACACTCACGTCGTTCCCTGCGGCAATGCCGTGCCGACGCCATGCCTGCTCATCGAAACTGCCGAACAAATAGATGCTCGACGCTCGCAGGTGGTCAAATTCGTTAACCAGATCAGCCAATGGCCTTCGGGAGTGTCGGTTTTCTTTTACCCATTCGTCTCCCTGCCAGGATGGCAATGGACCTTGCCCGCCTTGCCCGAACCAGAGAGCCCTGGATGCAAAGAGCCGTTCGTTATCATTTACGTGTCCGAGCAACTCCCTGATAGTCCACTTGCCGGGCATATAACTGAACAGCTCCTGCGCATTCGTTAGACCGGAGAAGAGACCCGCAGCTTCGGCCCTCTGCTTCATGAGCAATTCTATGATGTCCCCGGCCGGCACCTTATCGATGTATTCTTGGTAATCATCAGAACACTCGCCGGGAGTGGGTGGAGTGGAGCGAAATGAATTATTCATTGAGGCATGTCCCATCTTTTGTGCTTGGCCACACACCACGGCGCGGCCTCGATAAAGACTTTGTTCACCCCATGTAGGCTGAGAAACGCGCCCATTTTTCTTGTACCGGTTCGAATGTTAGCCATGCCATAGCTAATGTCAATAGGCTTTGGGGCTGGATTCTGACAATCGACGGATTATGAATCGAACCTCATTGTGTGACAGGTAGTTGGGTTCAACATGGCGGAGGAGGTAGGATTCGAACGGGTCGTTTTCTGCATTATGTTGTCGCACCGCAATTTACGAAATAACTCCTTGAATTTCAACGATTTCCGATTTTGAATCGCATTGAATAGTTGTGAGCTGTTTTGAACCATTTGGCATTTCACTTGGCACAAATCCGGCACAAGCTCCCATAGGCGTGGCTCTTTCGTAGCGCTTACGAATACCGGTCAGTTCAGGGTTTGGTCGTCATCGCATTCTATGATCGTCAATTGTACTTTCGTCGAAGGGCGTTCCGTACCGATGGTCGCCGGCGCCGGCTGTCACTCTTGGCAGCCGGCACAGCTCATGGTAATCCCATCGACTGTCACGCGCCTATTTCCTTAACTTGGCCTGCCACTCCTTGATGATCGGCTCTGCCTGTGTGAGCTGGGCTGGCGTCAGAGCTTTACGGAGTTGATCGCATCGCGCCGTCATGGCTTTCTTTTGCTCCGGATTGCCGACCCCGTTCAGCGAGGCGGAAGATAGAGCATATGCCAGTACGGTGTCCAGCTGAACACCCTTGCCACTAAGATAACACTGACCAAGCCCCCAGATGCAATCAGCATTTCCCAATTCAGCTCCTTTGCGGAACAACTTGGCGGCTTCAGCAGGCTCCGACTTGACTCCTTGGCCCATTGTGTAGAGCATAGCCAGATGCTGGATCGCTTCGGTGTGGTTCTGGTCCGCCGCGAGCCGGTACCACTTCATAGCTTCAACCGGATCAAGCTTTCAATCCGCTCGGAATCTTGTCCCCGGCCTGATAAAACATCCCCATACTTGTTTGGCAGTCGGCATTTCCCGCTTCAGCGCCTTTGCGGAAGTACTTCATTGCTTCCGGCAGGTCCAGTTTGACCCCCACGCCATTGGAATGGACGAAGCCGATATCATACCAAGCCTCCGTCTTGCCGGCATCGGCGGCCTTTTGAAGCCAACTGAGTCCTTGAGTGGTATTCGAGTCTACTCCTTGTCCCTGCACCAACCGCTCTCCGTATTCGAGCATGGCGTCGGCATTCCCACCGCTGGCTAGTGTTTTCAATTGTTCGATCGGGGTAGAAGCATCGATCTTCGGCGGCTCGCCGGCACACACCGCCGCAACCATCACTGCCGCGAGCGCAACGGCCGGAATTAGAATATGTCTGTATTTCATGTCAATTTCTCCTGTTCTATGGTTCAATTTCCAAGCGTGCAACAGTGGATAACATGCCCACACGTACCGTCATGGGCCAAATCACACAACTTATCACGCCGGGCTCTTAGGCTCAACTTCAGCGTCGCTTCTGTTTCCGATGATCAAGCAGACGCCTGCAGTAATCAACGGCACTCCGATTACCACTGCCGTCACGATCTGTCCCCAGGTGATTCTTCGGAGAATAACTATCATGATCAGTGCAGTTAGAACAAAGACGACTATGCCGATTGGTCTGGGATACTTCCTTGAGAGAAGTCCCACGCCAACTATCGCCAGCCCCGGGAGTATACTCATGACTGTCCCGACGAACGATCCGGCGTCCAAAGCGGAGAACAGGGCTATCATTAGACCTGCCGACACGATTATCTTTGAGGCAGCTTGTCGATAGTTCTTGACAAGGATGACATTGAACAGGGCCTTCGCAGCCAGCCCCAGAATAATCGCCGTCGCAAAAAACTCAAAGGCGTGGTTCCCCTCTGTTTCCAACCTGGCCATGAAGATAACGCAAATGAAGAGAAGAACGGCAAACCCAATGTTGCCGGAACGGTAGTGGATGCTCATCTGCCGCTCGTCGACATTCCTTTTGGCTGCACCCAAAGAAGCAAGCGTCGGGCGGAGCAGATAGGCGCCCACACCCAGAGCGATCCAGAACTGCTTCTGAGTGATGGCGGACAGCACCAGCCCCAATATGAAAATTCCGGTCGCTATCCAGAAGATGGAATCCTTCTTACGCATAGTCCTTCTCCTCTAAAGCAAAGAGTTCTTCAACGGTCGTATCAAGCACCTTAGCCAGGAGCAACGCCAGTTTCACCGACGGAGCGTAGTCGCCTCGCTCGATAGACACTATGGTCTGACGAGAAACCGAGACCATGTCGGCAAGTTGTTGTTGACTGAGCTCGCCTCGCTCGAACCTGAATCTGCGGATGGTGGTTTTCATTTGACTTGATTCATTTCCCACGGCGGTTCATTCTCATTTTGCTACAAGTGTAAATAATAATCGACATTATGTCAAGTAATATATACATTTAGACAAGTAATATTTACAAACCTGAACTGAACTATTGGGGATCAAAAAGAGGAGCTGACGGCGGATTTCAGGAGTTCAAGAGAAAAGTAGTTGGCTCAAATCCGGCACTAATCGGATTCCGAACCCAACGCCAATTTGTAAGTTATTGAAAACCAATCAATTACTGGTGAGCCAAAATCAATGCGGAGGAGGTAGGATTCGAACCCACGGTACCCATAAGGTACAACGGTTTTCAAGACCGCCGCTTTAGACCGCTCAGCCACTCCTCCGATCTCAAGAAACTTCGACTGCCGAATGCAAAAGTACGCATCAAATCCCCCAAGTCAAGTCTGCAACCTCGGCGGGACTCCATGAGCCATGACTGCACCAGGGCGGGTCTTGCCTATTCAATTCGTCGCCATTCAGCGGCCTCGCAAATAAAAAGGGAGACCATCGAGGTCTCCCTGTACGACCGAAGGGTCATCGGTCTGCACGCAATCGCTATTTCGCCGCCAATGGGTCGGACTTGGTTCCGCCGATCGGAGCCAGCATCCCGCCGCCATTGGAACCGCAGGTTTTGGTCACGGTCCACTGGGTAGTCGGGCTGACATACACAATGGTGACCATGCCGTTGTTGAAAGTCTTGGTGCGGGCCCAGGCGCCGGCAAACTTAAGACTATCCAGGCCGTTGGAGCACGACACGTTCAGCATTCCGATATGGTTGATCACGCCGCTGGTCGGACACTGTCCGGAATCGAGCGCCATCGTGATATTGGCATTGATATTCTGCCAACTGGAATTGAGGTCGACCGCGACATCGCACACCGTCAGGGAATCATGGCGGTGTTTGAGTTTGGTCAGATCGGCGTGGGTCGAACCGTTGGAATTGATCACAACGTTTCCTTTCGACCAGATCTGTCCCGGGGCACCGGTGACGTCGAAGGTGTGGGACGCCAGCAGAGAATCGGGGCCGTTGGCCGCGTGGGCACGGAACGAACAGCCTGACCGCACTTCTACCAGTGAGGCCGAGTCCGGAGTCATCATCGCGCTGTCGCTGTTACGGAACTGGACCGAATCCTGCTGCAGCCACGGGATACTGTCAAGAATCGAATCCGGATGGCCAAAAGGATGCGTGTAGCTGGTTCCGCTTCGGGAACGATACCAGTATTTGCTCGCCGCGTGAAACACGGGTGCCACGGCCGACGGACTGCCGGGATGATTCGGGCTTAGCGTCGCGTACACCGTGGTGGCGACATCAAACGTGCCGCTGAGGGCCTGCACGCCGTAGGACTGGGCCGTATCAAACACCACGCTGGCGGTTTGATACACGGAACTGGTGGTGTCACCCACCATCCGGGTGATCGGGCCGGTCGAGGTGCTGCTGCAACCGACGATCAGCGCCAACATCATCGCCAGGGCCGCGAACCCGGCAAGTAAGAACAGACGGTTCATGGCTGTCTTTCCTCCGTTTGGACAATTTCAGGACTAGTGTCTACTGAACAATTGTCGGACGCGAGGAGAGGCAAAATTACCGGATTAGTGTATCAAAGGAAGTCGTTGCCCCGGATAAAGATAGAGAATGGAGACCCGTGTATTCTATTTTGAGCGAGCCTGCGGACCGCCCGTCAGGCCGATGGTCGAAGCGGTCCCGTCGGTATTGAACATGGTCGTGTCACCGGCGTGAACCGCCGGCGAACTGTCGCGAAGTTGATAGCTGCCCGCCCCCACAAAGAGCGGGTCCTTGCTGAGATTGCCGTTGATTTCGGTCTGATCCCAGATGCCGTCATACTCGCCGGACTTGTTTCCCCAGACGATGTTATTGGCGAAACGCCATTTGGCCCAGTCCCCGTAGTTCCACACGCCTACGCAGGGGCACACCCATTTGTCCCGCCAGCCGTTCTCAGTGATGATATTATTGACGATTCTCCCCCGGCTTTCGGTCGACCAGGGGGCCACGCCGCAGTTGCCGTTGTGATGCACGACATTATTGGTGAAATCCATCGAGGATGTTCCGGTCGCCACCATTCCCCACCCGAGGTTATCGTGAATCAGATTATTCCGTGCAATCACCGAAGCACAGCCGAACGACCCGATCCCTTTCCAATATCCCGAGACCTCATTGCGATACGCGACACAGGTAGCGTCCCATGTAACGCCAATCCCAACTCCGCGCCCGTCCTTGATCACGCAGTCCGTGATAATGGCTGAGGCTCCCCGGTACAGCGCCACTCCGTCCCAGCAGTTGTTGACGATATTGCAGCTCACGGCTGTTATCTCCGCTCCCTCCCGGCCGAATATCCCCCCGATCCCGACCACCACCGAGTCGATGCGGTCCTTGTTATCGCGAAGGTCGCAGTTCTCGAGGCGCACTTTGGAGCGGCGAACCACGATAGCCGCATCGGTCGCGTTGCCGTCGACATCCCGCTTTCCGCCGGTCACAGTCAAATTCTGGAGTACCGAACTGGAGGAATTTTCAAAATATATTCCGTACCCGGCATTGGTGATGAGCTGTGTCCCCACTCGGTCCGCTCCAATAATCATCAATCCCTTGTCTTTGATCACAAAACCCACCGAGGCCTTGGCGCCGTCTTTCGCATTCTGACAATTGCCGCACAAGGGATCGGGGAACCGCGCGGGGACGGCTTCAAAACTTTTGGCCGCCAGCAGGATGGTGTCTCCGTCGTGGGCGAGATTAATGGTACCTTGCAAATCGTTACCGCGGGCAACGCGGAGGGTCGTGGAACGGGCCGAGCCCGCCAGGGCAATCAGGGACAGAAAGGTCAGAGAAAACTCTCGTATCCTCATGAGGGTAAGGTACGCGAGAGGCGTTTTGACGCAAGCAATTTTGCGGCGTCGATCGCTACGACTTGGACTTTCCCGACGGCACTCTGGGCCGGAAGAATCCAACCACCGGTTGGTTCACCAGGTCCCTCACCTGCGACAAGGTCAGCCAGGGAAACTTTCGGTCATCCCCAAGCAGTGGAATGTAGAAATCACAGCCGTCAGCGCAGCCGGTCCCGACGATATATCGTTTGTCGCCGGCCTTGTTGGCAACGACCAGCAGAATGCTGTAGACTTTCCCCTGCAAGCCAATACTGTCGCGTCCGATCAAGAGGTCTCCGGGAAGGATAGCGCTGTCCGTCACCGGATCGCAATTCTGTTCGAGACTCTGATAGGTCGTGTTGGTCGCCACCAGATCAAAGTAGAGATTAAAGAGGCTGTCGGTCGGAACACGCTTCTGGGCAGGCTGCATAACAATGCCTCCGTAGGAGTCATAAACGATCTGGCTCTTAAGAAAAGCCTCGTACCTGACCGGATCTCCCCTTTTCGGCAGGTAAGCCAGATCGAACTCCCGATGGTGCGCCACCATATACTCCGCCAGCATCTGAAGAGGGATTACGCAATCGTAGAATTTGGTGCTTCGCCACGGTAGATGCACGCTGCGCGAGATTTGATCTGCTTTCAGAACCGTTCCGCGGGCAAGCGAGGCCACCCCTTTATCCCGGTGCCAGAGCGGGAAATTCGAGACCCAGAACTGGTACGGACTCAGCTTGGCTGAATCCAGACGCCGGTACCCTTCGGGCCACAGAAACTCCGATTCAAAAGTGAAGGCGCTCCCTTTGTAAGTGATAAAGGGATATTGATCCGCATACCACATCGGATCGTAGGGCGTTTTCAGCGTATCGGCAGCCTGCAGAAGGCCGGCGAAGACCGTCAGCAAAATCAGAATCAAGGCAGATTTTCTCATTGGCTTTTCATCTCTTCCCAAATGCGATAGGCGCGCCGAACGTGCGGAATGGTGATTGACCCTCCAACTACCAAACCAACCGACATGATCTCATCGAATTCTTTATCGTTAACGCCCAGTTCTTTGACTTGAATGACATGATAAGTTATGCAGTCGTCACATCGCAGCACCAGCGAAGCCACCAGCCCGAGCATTTCCTTGGTTTTGGCGTCCAAAGCGCCCTCACGATAGACCGCCGAGTCGAGCCCGAAAAACCGTTTGATATTGACATCATCGCGACCCAGCACGATCTCGTTGAGCTTCGCCCGCTCTTCCTGAAACTTTTGTACCCGCTCAGACATGTTTCTCTCCCAGATTTTTCGACCAAATATAGAAAATGCGCTCCCGGTCCACAATTGAAAAGCGGACTCGCCGCCCTCCGGATTCACCTGCTGTTCTGGAGAAAAAGGGCCGTATCTACCGGCTAGAAGATATGGGCTTTCTTGAGCCCCCGGGCGAATTTACTGTCCGCCTGCTTCTCGAACGGAATTTCCAAGCTGGCGAAGAGTTTGCGAAGGTGGTCTTCCACCGTACTTATCAATTCGGGATTGGACAGCTCGACTTCCAACTCGTACTCGACCGATCCGTCATTGTATTTCGTGGTATCAACTTCGAGCAAATAATTGTGATCGCAGATGCGGAAAAGCTTCTTCTGCCGGGTGTTTTCGAACTGAATAAGCTTGGCCAGTTGCGCTCCCGGAAATTTGCTCCGCACAAACTCAATCGGCATGACCTCCAGCTTGAGGACATCGTACCGAAGCGCCAGAATCTCCAGCGATGTGCTTCGCGGAATCTCCGCCTCGATTTCCTGACGGATCGCCGCCATGCCGGAATTCTGGTCGATGCTTTTTGCGGTCACGATCCCCCGGTGGTCGTCTGCCCGGACGCGAAGCGCCCAGCCTCCTTTGGCCAATTGGCGGTCTTCCGTATCGAAGAATCCGTTGATATGATGATCTTCGCTCTCGATTTGCCCCAGATACCCGACTAGCTTCAGGTAATCCATAAACGACGCGAGCTTGACCTTGATTTCGATTTCGACTGCCTGTTTAGCCTCAGCCATGGTCTCAGTATACGGAAATTGTAGATTCAGTACAACACCTTCCGGCGGCCGCGTAACATCGTGTTATTCAAACCCTTGCGCCGGACGTTCTCTTTGCTCAAACTCTCCGCGAGGAGCTACTGCTCTTTGTCTTTGACGACGACAATCGTGCAGTGGGTCACCAGCGCCGCTAGCGCGCCGAGAGCGGCCAGCACCGGCGCCAGCAGGGCGCCGACCGAAGCTACCGTCACCGGTATCTCCAGAAGCTTGTCCCCTTTTTCATTCTTGATAATGATGTGCCGGACGTTCGCCTCGTGGACCAGCTTCTTGACAGTTTCGACGAGCTGCTGACCGGTAACCTTGATCTCTTCTTCGAATCTGTTGGTATCTACCATGGGATCTCCTCTGGATGGAATCTTAGTAGTGATACGCGCCAGCGGCCCGGTGGTTGCCATTGAGACTCGGCAAGTTTTCCCGCAGGATTTCTAACGGGACAGCGCAGCCTCGTGCGAGGGGTCCAAAGTGGAAGTTCGGCCGCCCCGATCCAACTCATCTCGAATCGCGCCGGCGAGTTGTTCGCGCGTGTACGGCTTGGCGATACAAGCCCCGGCGCCGAGCCGCTGCATTTCATTCACCCGATCCGTGGAGGAGAATCCCGTGACGATTACGGCCTTCTGACTCGGAGCCAATTTCAGAATATCGCGATATGTGTCAAGGCCGTCCGGCCCGGCCCCGAGGATCACGTCGATGACTAGTAATATTTGCCTCATGTTCCCGCAAGTAGTCAGTCGCCTCCGGGCTGCTTGAGGCCGTCGAGACCCGGTAACCGAGACTTTCCAGGAGCCGTTTGGCGAGATCCCGCTGCTCTTTGTCGTCATCGATCACAAGCACCGATTCCTGTCCCCGCAAGTCCCGTGATTCGCGGACTTCGAGCTCCCCTTCCGGCTCCACCGCGGGGAAGAAGAAACTGAACTCCGACCCCGCCCCCAGGGTTGATTTGATATCGTATATCCCGCCGTGGTCCTGGACTATGCCGTGAACCACCGCCAGGCCAAGTCCGCTCCCGCTCCGACCCATCTTCTTCTTGGAGAAATATGGCTCGAAAATCTTCGCGACATCCTCCGGCGCAATGCCGCTGCCGGAATCCCGGACTCGAAGTGACGCCCAACATCCTTCCGGCGATATACCGTTCGCCGGTCCATTCGGTGCGGAGGCCGACGCCGAGGTCTCGATCGTGACGGTTCCGTTTCCGCTGCACGCTTCAAAAGCGTTCCCGACCAGATTCATCACCACCTTGAGAAGATGCGGCAGGGACCCCATGATGACCGTGGGCGAACCGTCAAGGTGAGTCTCCAGTTGGACTCCCGGATGCCGCTCCAGCAGGTCCTGGCAGGTGATTGACTGAGTAAAACTTCGGATCACGTCATTGAGATCAGTCGGCTTCATTTCATACCGGCCGCGCCGGGCCAGCGCCAGGAGATCCTGGATAACGCTCGACGCCTGCTCGGCGGCTCGTCCCATCCGTTTAAGATCGTCGCGAACCGGGCTGTCGAGCGGCAGGTCTTCCAGAATGAGCTCGGGATACGCCACCAGAGGGCCAAGTAAGTTATTCAGATCGTGCGCGACTCCGCCGGCAAGCAGCGCCAACGACTCCATGCGCTGTGATTTCTCCAATTGCCGTTGCAGCGTATCTTTGGCTTTTTCCGCCACCACTCGCTGGGTCACATCGCGGAAACTCCACACCCGGCCGATTACTTTTTGCCCGCGGAGCAAAGGACAGGAGTAGCGCTCAAATACCCTCCCGTCATGGAAAAGCAGGGAATCGAAAGACTCATCCGCGCTCCCGTACAGGGCTCTCACTTTGTTGACAAAGACCTGAGGATCGACCAGTTGGTTGAGCACAAACGCAATCATGGCGTCATCGTCTCCGGTCTCGGCAATCGACTTGGGAATGCGCCACAATTCCCGGAACCGGGCGTTCCAGTGCGTCTTGGACCCTTCCCGGTCTACAACGAGAATGCCGTCGGCGGTTGATTCCAGCGTCGCTCGAAGTAATTGCTCCCGGTACCGCAGGGCCGTCTCAATTTGTTTCCTTTCGCCGACCTCGGCCTCAAGTTCTTCCCGCTGACGAATGAACGACGACAGCAACTCCGCGATCTTGCGGAACTCGACCCCGGTTCCTTCCAGATGCCGACTGCGCATGACATGCCCGGTCCGGAGACTCTCCATCACATGGTAGAGCGGGCGATTGACCCATTTTCTGATCGCCAATGCCAGTATCAGCACCAGGCCGAGGCAGAATACGCCGAAATAGATCAGCTGATAACGCGCCGACGTGAGAAAGACCGTATACAACGGCGAGCCGGCAACACAGACGATCTGGGCGTTCGCTCTTCCGTCAGGACCTGACAGGGTATCCCGAATAGTGACGCTACCCGGAGTCGCAGCAGTCTCGCTCTGCAAGACGGTTGCATCGCGCGACCCGAAAGGCTCAAGTGAAATCGTGCCCTGCACCGATTTCTCTATTATCCCCATGTGGTCAGAATCCCAAAGTTTGGCCACGGCAAAGTAACCGGCCGGTGGGCTCGTCCGCGCATCATCGTCGCTGGGCTGAATCGGCGCTGTCCGCACCTCCACTACACCGCATGGCCCGGACAGGAAGAAGTGATTGAACCATCGTTCTTTGATGACGCCGGAAATGGCCGCCGCGAGGGCGGAGTCTCCCAGAAGACATTCAGACTCAGCCAGCGCGGTGTCATACACCAGGCGCCAATTCTTGGAGTAGACCCAGGCGGCATCCGACTTATATGTTGTGATACTGACAAAGATATTCGTACGAGCCCAGGCGCGATCCCCGGACTTTACAAAGGCGATCATTTCGTCCCAAACGGAGTAATCGGCGGCAAACGTCTCGAGCGGCTCACCCGTCAAATTGATCATCTCATCCAGGAGAACTTTCTTCTCCTTGGCCTTGTCCTCGAGCAGCCATTCCGCCTGATGATCCCCGGAGCGATAGAGCAGCCAGAGGCAAACAATATTGGTAACGAGGACCAGCCCCATTAAGGTGAGGAACTTTGTTTGAGTCTTCTGACGCGTCATCTGCACCGTCCACCAGGTTGAGCGGCTGAGATCGACGCCTGCACACTCAGGCGTCAATCACGACAAAATCAGAGATGACCTCAGGTTACAGGTAGTAGCGCTTGCTGGCACGATCGCCCCGGGCCATGGTCCCCGTCGATTCAAGATGCATCGAGCAACATCGCCCCCGATGCCCCCAATCCAACGTAGACTTTGTCATCCTAATCATCGGTTAATTGGCCCGAATCTTGAACCGCCCAGCCCCCGTTTCCCGCTCTAGATCAAGCGCTTAGCGGGGATCGTCCTTACTCCCGTCCTTTTGCTCTTTCTGCAAAATCGCTAGTGAATCGCTGATGATTCTGATCTCGCTCCCCTCTCTGGAGTAGGGCATGAGCCCTGTGCTCCTGCCGCTTCCGCCTCACGAAAGGAGATCACGCATGTCCGGCATTCACTTTGGCATTCCCGTACATATGGAAACCCATGTCTTTCACCTCTGGATACCCGTTTTCGCCGGTATGACCGGCGACGAAGTATCGTGCAAAATTGAATATCTAAAACGAACCCATTTGGGCCAGTTCGTGTGGGCGGCAGACGATGTCCTGAGCGCAGCCGAAGGGCCTCCCGGTCTGCCCCTCTTATCTCCAGGCATCGGGCACACGGGGACGTGTGCCGCGCACGTTTCGATTCACGAAAGGAGATCACACTTGTCCGGCATTCACTTTGGCATTCCCGCTGATATGGAAAGCCATATTTGCCACGTCAAAATTGAATATCTAAAACGAACCCATTTTAGCAAACCCAGTTCGGCACCCGGTATTTCATCAAAGCTCTTCGGAATACGGCACTTCGCTCATCGCAAAGCCGCAAAGCGACCAACCGGCACCGCCGGTCTAAAACGAACCCATTTGAGGGCAGGCTGTACGCGTAGGAGATTTCAACCCAAGCTTTTGGAACCCACCGACAATTCCATTGTGAATGCGCGAAGCGAGCCAACCGGCAATGCCGGTCTGAAACGAACCCATTTGGGCCGACCCCTGTGGGCGGCAGACGACGTCCTGAGCGCAGCCGAGGGGCACCATCTGGCGAACCCATGTTGCCAAAAAAAAACGTCCCCCAATATAATCGGGGGACGCTTATGAACCGTGATGGCCAGATTACACTTTGTACAGCTCCGTCAACTCGGCGTTGTCATCGGCATTGTAAATCTTGTAGATCGGCTGCGGGAAAGTGGTGTCCCGAACCAGATTGATCCGGAACTTGTGTGCTTTCATCAACCGGTCAAGGCGGTTTATCCCGGTGTCGGTCAAACAAGCTGCCAGATCCGGATTGACCACCAGGTGAAATTTGTCATACTTCTTCCCGGCTTTGGCTCGAAGGAACCAGCGCTCGATCTTGGTGGCCAGATTGTCTTTAGAAATGATCCGCCCGAGTCCTTCGCAGGTCGGACAGGTCTCCGAGAGGGTGTGCATATGCGATGGCCGCACTCGTTCGCGGGTCATTTCAATCAGCCCGAATTCCGTCACCGGATTGATTGCCCGTTTGGCCCGGTCATACTTGAAGGCGCGGTTGAACTCATCGTACAGCTTGCGGCGGTTGTCCCGGTTGTACATGTCGATGAAATCGCACACGATCAGTCCGCCGATATCGCGGAGCCTGATCTGCCGCGCAATTTCCCGCGCCGCCTGCAAGTTGGTCTCGAAAATTGTCTGCTCCTGGTCGCGCCCGCCGACAAACCTTCCGGTGTTGACATCGATCGTCACCATCGCCTCCGTTTGGTCGATGATGATATACGCCCCCTTTTTGATCCAAACGCGCCGCGAGAGCATTTTGTCGATCTCTGCTTCGAGTCCATGCATGTCAAACAACGGGGCGGTCCCTTTGTACAGCTCGATCCGGTTTCGAAGCGCCGGCGCCACCTGGCGCGCATAACTGACGATTTTCTTGTAGTCCTCGCGGTTATCAACCAGGAGTTTCCCGACATCATCGGTAAACACATCGCGCACCATGCCGGTGACCATCTCAGCTTCTTTGTGGATCAAAGCCGGGGCCGGCGAGGTATCAGCTTTCCGTTTGAGCTTGGCCCAGAGCTTGAGCAACCGCCGGATATCAGCTTGGAAATCCGCCTCGTTGTGCCCCTCGGCTTCGGTTCGGACAATCATCCCGAACCCCTCCGGGCGAAGCGGCCCGACCACTTTTTTGAGCCGTCTCTTCTCTCCCCAGTCGGTGATCCGCTTGGAAATGAAGATATGGTCATCGTCCGGGACAATCACGAGGTACCGACCCGGTATGGAAATCTCCGAAGTGACTCGTGGTCCCTTGGTCGAAATCGGCTCCTTGATGACCTGCACCAGGATATCCTGGTTTCGTTTCAGCACGGTTTCGATGCCGGCGCGGCGTTTCTTGCGGATGATCTCGGCCGGAGCTTCTTCTTCATCTTCTTCCGAGTCATACCGGTTGCTGTAGTCTTTGCCGATATCGGACGAGTGCAGATAGGCGGCTTTTTCCATGCCGATATCCACAAACGCCGCCTGCATGCCGGGCAGGACCGTCTTTATTTTGGCTTTGTAAATGTCGCCGACCATCCGTTCTTTGTCCGGACGCTCGACCTGAAGTTCCACCAGCTTGTCGTCTTCGAGAATCGCCAGACGCGTTTCATAATCTGTGGAATTGATCAAAATTTCTTTTTTCATGTTTTCTCTTTTAGCCCCATTTGTATATCTCCCATGACCTCATCGGGGCGAGGTCGATACCCATTGAGGAAAGCGGTCCCATCCATTTCCCCCTTTCCTTCCGGCACCAGGCGGGTCAATTCGATAACCGAATGGCTGCACAGCACCAGAAGTTTCCGCTTGTCCGGCACAATCGTGCCGGGACGGCCCGACGGAATGGCCGGGCCTTCGGCCATGCGGCTCTCGATCACTTTGACCCGCTTGCCGCGAAAATACGTAAACGCACCCGGTTTGCTGCACAACCCCCGGACAAAATTGCGCACGTTCAACGCCGGAAAGCCCCAGTCGATCATGGAATTGAACGGCGTCAGTTTGGGTGCAAAACTGGCTTTCCGGTCATCCTGGGGGATCCCTGCCTTCGCGCCCTGCTCGATCAGGTCAAGCGTCCTGAGCAGGAACGGCCCGGCCATCCGGCTCATTTTGGCGGACAATGAGTCGTACGTGTCGTCCGGTTCAATCGGAGTTTTTTCCTGGAGCAGGACGTCACCAGTATCAACGTCTTTCTTCAGGAAGAAGCTGGTGAGGCCGGTCTCTGTCTCGCCGTTGATCAGCGCCCAGTTGATCGGGGCCGCGCCGCGGTACGCCGGCAGGAGCGAACCGTGGACATTGACCGAGCCGAGTTTCGGCAGGCTGTACAGAGTTTCCGGGAGAATTCTAAACGCGATGACGACAAACAGGTCCGGATCGAGTTGGCTCAACGAGTGGTGCAAAGACTCGTCCTTGAGCCGGGATGGGGTGAAGACGTGGAGACCGCGCGTGTCCGCTTCCTGGCGCACCGGTGTCGGGATGCTCTTGTGCCCGCGTCCCGCCACTTTGTCAGCCCCGGTGACCACCGCCAATAGTTTATGACGGCTTTCACACAAAGCCACAAGCGGCGTCCGGGCAAATTCCGGCGTGCCCATATAGACAATTCTCATGCTGAAAGGGAGCGTGGCCGGACAACCTCGGCAATCGAGGCGATCGAAACGAAAGGATCCGGTCCTGTCAGGATGCGGCAGCCAGCTTCTTAAGCCGTCCCCGCATTAAGGTCTTGGCTATCGGTGACCAGTAGTCAATAAACAGCTTTCCTTCAAGGTGATCAAACTCGTGCAAAATTGCTCGCGCCGCCAGCCCATCGGCTGCTATCTCGAACGGCTTGCCGTTCAAATCCAGCGCTCTGACCCGGGCCCATGCCGGGCGGGTGCACTTCTGATAGATCCCCGGAAAAGACAAACACCCCTCTTCAAGCTCCACTTCGCCCCGGGTATCCAGAATCTCCGGGTTGATGAAGACAGTCAGGGATGCATTGATATCCATTGCCGACAAATCGACAATGAAGATTCGCTGTGGTACGCCGATTTGGACCGCCGCCAGACCCAGGCCTTGAGCTTTCTTCAACGTGTCCACCATATCGGACACCAAACTTTTTATCTCCTGGTTGACTTCTGCAACAGGCTCGGAAATCTCCCGCAACACTGGGTCGCCATAGATGACGATCGGTCGAACAGCCACGCTTTGCTCCTAAAAAACTCTATATCCAGCTACTTTTCGACTTTGCCGGCGATCGAGGTCCTCAAGAACTCGAGTTTGGTGTCATCGCCCGTCTTGAGAACAATGATATTACGGTCCTCATCGATTGCGAATATCGTTCCAAACATCCCGCCGTTGGTGACGACGCGGTCACCTTTCTTCAATTCCTTCAAGAGGGCGTCATGCTCTTTCTGTTTCTTTCTCTGGGGCCGGATCAGTAACAGGTACATGACCACAAAGATCAACCCCATCCACACGAGCATAAAGACACCGCTCGTGCCGCTGGTATCGCCCCCTCCTGCCATCAAAACTAACCAACCTTGGTTCAAGGCTACTCCTATAGCTTACAGTAACTTATCGGCAATACGTGCAAACAATGAACAGCGCGCAAGCGCACCTTTAGAATATAGCCGGTATCACCAAGTCTGCCAACATAATAATTCTACTCCATTAACCCCCGGATCGGGCCGCTGTTCCCTCCGGCTCCCCGGTCATGGCTGCTCCGCAAGTCACTGCCTGGGAACCAGCTTCCCCTTGCAAGGGGAACCTCTCCAACGTTTATTGATAACGGGATGACTTCTCTTCTTGAAAAATCGCAAGCCACACAAGCTCGCCCGTCCACCCGCCAAACCTTCGCCTGGTTCTGGCTCTTGCTGGCGCTTGCCTTTCTCTTGCCCACGCTCACCATGTCAGAACAGTTGCCCCGCTGCGCCGCCTGCGGCAAGCTGATCACAGGCGGTTACCGCACTGTCGGCAACCTGTGTTTCCACCCCAATCATTTCAAGTGCGCGCTGTGCGGCCAGCCGATTAAGGGGACCCTGTATTTTGAGGACTCCGGAAAGTATTACGACTCGACGTGCTTTATGAACTCGGTGGCCCCCCGCTGCGGCGTCTGCGGCCTGCCTATCCTCGGCTCATATGTGGTGTACGACGGGAAAAATTATCACGAGTCATGTTATGCCACGCACATCGTTCCCCGGTGCTCGCTGTGCGGCGATACGATCATGGGGAAGTATCTGGTCGATTTCTGGGGTGACAAATATCACCAGCGCCACGAAGGGGTTGATCCCCGATGTGCCTATTGCAACCGATTCATATCCCAGGAATTGACCCACGGCGGGACTAAATATCCCGATGGCCGGACCATTTGTTCTCTGTGTCTGGTCACGGCCGTCACCGATGACGACACTGCCCGGCAGATTCTCGGCGAAGTTCAGGATTCCCTGGCAAAATTGGGTATTATCGTGAAGCGAAAGAAAATCCCGCTCAACCTGGTCGACTCGAAGGAGATGGCGAGGCACAGCGGCGAGGTGAGACTCGATGCCGCCGGTTTTACCGAATTTGAAAAGACCAAATACGTGTACGGTTTGATCACAGACCGGAAGTTTCAGGTGTACGCCCTCTGGGGAGTGCCCCGCCACCACCTGGAAGCAATTCTGGCCCATGAGCTGATGCATGTCTGGCTGGGGCTCAATGCCCCGATGTACCAGAATCAGTTCATGGTCGAAGGGAGCTGCAACTACGCCGAGTTCCTTTATCTCGGAGCCGATACCTGTGCTGCCGACCGATTTCTGAGACAGAACATGCTTGAGGACACCGACCCGGTCTACGGCGAGGGGTTCAGGAAGATCAAAGCCTTTGTCGAAGCTAACGGTGAACCGAGCTGGCTTGAATATGTTAAAAAGAATGAATCGCCGCCTTGGTAAGCCTAAGGAACATTGAACAAATCTGATTATCCGGGTGAGAAGGAGACTGAAGAATATGGCACATGCCGAAGATCAACTGAAAGCCGAACTCCTGCAGGCACGCAAGGAGTTCAGCGCGGCTCAGGCTAAACTGCTGGCCCTCAAACGTTCAGCGCCGCCGCTCAATGTCAAAGACTACCAACTCCAGACACCGGAGGGAAAACCGGCGTCTCTGTCCAGCTTATTTGACGGCAAAGACGAGTTGATGGTGATTCACAACATGGGGCGGGGATGCCGCTTTTGCACTCTCTGGGCCGATGGTTTCAACGGTGTGGTCCAGCATTTCGAAAATCGGGCTCCGTTTGTGGTGGTGACGCCAGATAAGCCGGAAATCGTGAAGGAATTCTCTCAGGGCCGGGGATGGAAATTCAAGATTCTGTCGGCCTACGGGACAAGCTTCATCAAAGATATGGGTTTCGAAGATGACAAGGGGCACCCGCAGCCGGGGGTCTCGATGTTTCAGAGAAAGAAAGACGGGACAGTGCTGCGAACCGCTTCGGATTCCTTTGGTCCGGGGGATGAATACAGTGCGATCTGGCACTTGTTTGATCTGCTCCCCAAGGGGGTCAACGACTGGGAGCCGGAGTACAAATATTAGAATCAGAAAGCCCCGGCCGTCCGGGGCTTTTTGCTAATTCCGTTTGGAAGGTAACAGGAGGGTAGGGCTACTCCGTTGGTTTATGTTCTTCCTTTTGGCCCTTCATCCCGTCCCTCAATTTCGCCGCTTTCTCGATCACGCCCGGAATGGCGTTGATGATCCCCTCCCATGTGCCGTGCTTGGCGGGAAGGACCGAGGCGCCGTCTTTGTCGATGATTATAAACGCGGCCGGTTCAATTTTAAGTCCGGCGCCGCCGCCACCGCCAAACCCGGCTTTGCTCTCTCCCATCTCCCCCTGGCCGCCGCCGGCGCCAAAGCCGACTGAAATGGTCATGACCGGTAGGACGGTCTTGTCCCCGGCCTGCACCGGCGCGCCGATGATGTTCTCTGATTTGGCCATCTCTCGGAGATTCCCGACTACTGCCTGTAGAATCTCCACGACATTGTTGTTACTGCCCATGACGTTCTCCTTTGGGTTTACTTCGCCAATATGTAATAATCTTCCGAATTGGTAATCGCGTTACGAGAAGGATAGTCCTGTATACCACAACATACATCGGGAGCGCGACCGTGACGCGGGCAGTCCCACCGAACGTCTTGCCCGAGAAAACCGGGGACCAGGTGAAGCGTTCGGTCAAGGCCGGCGCCATCCAGGCCACGGCGTTATAGTACCCATAGACTTTGCCGGTGACATCGGGAGAGGCGAATCCCAGCGCCAGCTCCCCTTGAGCCTCTTCGACAATAATTCCTTTGATAATTCCAATAACGAAGCGCCAAAGCGCCCCGACGGACTCCGTGAGAATTCCCAGCGGAAACGGGCCGCGACGGCGTTTCGGTTTAGTGGCTCTCTCCTGGTCTTCTCCCGTCTCGGCGTGTTTTGGCAGCGCTGTCACCGTTTTCGGTTTCCGCTGCATCGCAGACTTCTTGACGGTGACGCCAAAAAGTCGAATAGTCACGACACGATTGACGAAATCAAATTCCGGGCCGGTTCGCCCGAACCCTACAAAGAGCAGCCTGCGCTCCGGTGAGAGCTGAAAGCGCAGCCTTAGCCGCGTTAACATAAACGCAGCCATGAGTAGAGCGAGGATAATCAGAAGATACCACATCCTAATTAAGTATACTGCCAATTCGGCCAACAGTTGCGGAAAACCGTCTATGGTTTTGCCGACGGGCAGAGCCTGTTGATTGGGCAAACCGGGCAGTCTGGACGGCGCGCCTTGCAGATGGATCGCCCGTGCCAGATCAGCAGGTGCGAGTAATCAATCCAGATTTTGTTAGGAATGATTTTCATGAGATCCTGTTCGATTTTGACCGGGTCAGTTTGCCGGGTGAATCCCAGCAGTCGGCTAATCCGGGAGACATGCGTATCCACCACGATTCCCTCCGCCAAACCGAATCCAACTCCAAGAATTACCGAAGCTGTCTTTCGGCCGACCCCAGGAAGCCTGACCAGTTCGTCCAGTGTCCTGGGAATCTGGCCGTCGTGGTTCTCCGTCAAAGCTTGCGCGGAGCCAATTATCGATTTGGCCTTGGCCCTGAAAAACCCGGTAGTGTATATGAGTTTCTCCAGCTCGGCCGGCGCGGCAGCGGCAAAATCGGACACCGTGGGATAACGGGAAAAAAGCGCCGGAGTGACCAGGTTAACCCGCTCATCGGTGCATTGGGCCGAGAGAATGGTCGCGACCATCAGTTGATGGACGGTATCATGATTGAGAGCGCAGCGGGCGTCGGGATATTTCTTTTGGAGCAACCGAACAATCTTGCCGGCACGGACCTTTATTGCGGCCAGACTCTCTTTGGGCATACGGCCTAGGGATTGCAGCCGAGTATGACCACTCGGTCAATATTATTCAGATCGCGAAGAATCGTCAACGAACTGTAACGATGGTCCTGCGCGGTGATGGCGGCTACTTTTTCGGCCTGACCGAAGCCGATCTCAAACATGAGCCGTCCGCCCGAGACGAGATAATTCGGCGCGTTTTGTACGATCACTCGGATAGCATCCAGCCCCTCGTGCCCGGAAGTCATGGCGATTTTGGGATCAGCCAGAACCTCGGGTTCAAGCCCGGCGTAATCCGGCTCGGCGATATAGGGCGGATTTGAGAGAATCAAGTCGAAGCGTTCGCCGGTTTCCACCGATGAGAAGAAGTCTGATTGACGGAAGTGCACGCGATCAGCCACGCCGAGCGACGAAGCGTTCGCGGACGCGACAGCAATGGCATCTGTCGATATGTCCAGGGCGGTCACAGAGGCGTCCGGCAACTCACAGGCGACCGTAACGGAAATCACTCCCGAACCAACTCCAATATCCATGATCTGAGGAGAAGTGAGCCCGGCTCTCGAAACATAGCTGATCGCCGCTTCACATAGCAGTTCAGTCTCTGGTGTGGGGGCCATCACCGCCGGTGAGACCTTGAACTTGCGTCCATAAAACCAGCTCTCGCCAAGGATGTATTGAAGCGGGTATCGGCGGGACCGTTCTTCCAGAATCTGATCGAAACGAGCCATGATCTCAGGAGAGAGTTGCTCGCGGCCGTGCAAGACCAGGTCAAGTCTCCCAACACCGAGCAGGTGGCACAGGATAAGTTCAATTTCTGCCTGGCCCTGGTCAATCCCCACAGCTTCAAGTAAGCGGGCTTTCTCCGTGATGAATCCCGATAGAGAAGTGGTCATCGTGCCAATCCCTTTGCGGACGACTTCCCCTTGTAAAGTCCGTACAAGTACACCAGCACCCAAACGGCCATAAACGAATAGCAGACCGCGTAGGTCACAGCGGCACTGAACTGAATGGAATGTGGAATGGCGTAAATCAACAAGGCCACAATGATCGCTCCTACGCCAAACCAGCCCAGCGTTTTTGGCGCGAACAAGTCGCGCCCCAGTTTTCCCCGGCTTGCAGACCCCAGCGAAATGAGCGTGGCAAACAGCAGATAGACGAGCAGCAGTTGAGTTTTGTTGTCGGTGGCATCCGTGCCGAACGGCACCCCTTCCCAAATTCCGCCAAAGGCAAACCAATTCATGGCAAATCCGAAGGGATAGCCGCCAACAAAAGCGCAGAGCGTGGCCAGCCCCAAACATGACGCCATCGGCCGCAAGCCCTCACGTCCGCTCACGACCCCCAAACCAAACATGGCCGCGAGAGCCACACAAAGGAAAGTCGCAAAGATGAATCCGATATGGCCAATCAGGACCGGCTTAGGGACTTCGCCGATATACCGCAGCGTCCATGGCGTACCATCGGCCTGCTTGAAAGCGGCAAGAACCTGTTCGCGGCTGTCTTTGATTTCAAAATAGTAAGTCAGCTTTTGCCCGCGGGGGCCGGTAGCGAGCACCGCGAAATAGTCTCCCTTAGTGGAATCAGCGAGAATCAATGGCGCGCTTTGGTAGGCACTCAGATCGGCCAGGTTTTGGCCTTGCTCCGATCTCGCATACCGGAGGACCGGTTGGATTTCCGGCGTCAGCGGACCGGAAACATTAATATCGATTCTGGCCTGTGATTGCTCCGGACCCTTGGGCACCGTGGTCATTTTGAGGGCAAAGCCGGCGGCGGTTCCGGAATACTCTTCCGGATGACCGCGCGAGGTTCGTTTGGCGACATACAGCATCACCACCGTCAAGAAGTAGCGCTACAAGATTCGAACTACTTTCATTCCCTGGTCCCCATTAATTAACCGCCGTTTCGATTTTCAAGCGTTCTTCCTGGTCATGCTCGCGCAGCGGTCCGATCAGTTGGTCGAGCCCCCCCTGCATGATTTCAGGCAGAGCGTAGATCGTCAAATTGATCCGATGATCGGTGACCCGGGACTGCGGAAAATTGTAGGTGCGGATCTTGGCAGACCGATCCCCGGTGGAAACCATGGAGCGGCGATCGGCGGCAATTTTCGCATTCCGTTCGGCCATCATGCGATCATAGAGACGCGCGCGAAGCACCTTGAGCGCTTTTTGCTTGTTCTTCAACTGCGATTTTTCATCCTGGCAGGTGACCACGAGACCGGTCGGAAGATGGGTCACGCGCACGGCTGAGTCGGTCGTATTCACCGACTGCCCGCCCGGACCGGAAGAACGGTAGACATCGACCTTGATTTCGTTTTCCTTAATCTCGATATCAACTTCTTCAACTTCCGGAAATACTGCCACGGTGATGGCTGAAGTATGAATTCTTCCCTGAGTCTCGGTGGCAGGCACGCGCTGAACGCGATGCACGCCGGATTCGAACTTCATGGTGCCATAAGAATCATCGCCGTCCAACGAGAAGATGATTTCCTTAAAGCCCCCCATTTCCGATGGGCTGGAACTCAGGATTTCGAGCTTCCATTTGCGCAAATCGGCGTAACGCTGGTACATTCGGAAAATGTCTCCGGCAAATAATCCGGCTTCGTCTCCCCCGGTGCCGGCCCGGATTTCGATCATCGCCGGTCGGTCATCTTCGGGATCGGGCGGAATTAACCGGAGTTTGAACGCCTTCTCCGCCGGTTCGAGCTGACCTTCATAGGTCGTCAACTCGTCTTTGGCCATCGCCACCAGTTCTTCGTCGCCGCCGACCGCAATGATCTCACGCGCCTCTTTGATGCCGTTGAGGATCTCCCGGTACTTTCGGCCGACTTCGAGCGTGATGGCCACGCGCCGCCGCTCTTTGCTCAACTCGATCATCTTCTTCTGATCAGCCAGGTTGGCCGGGTCAGAGAGAGCTTCGTCAAGAGCGGCAAGTTTTTGTTCGAATCTTTCGACTATCTCAAGCATGGTAACGCCTATTCAATGGGATAATGATATACGTTTTGCGCCCGAAGGCAAGTTTGGTTGGGGAACGGCGTAGCTAGGAGAGAGCAGTGACTTTGGAGGTCACGCGCGACTGGGTGATTCCCAGAGAGGCTTCGAGTGCCGCGATGGCCACTTCGAGCTGAGCCAGTGAAGGCTCTTTGGTGGTGATCTTCTGAAGCCACAGCCCTGGCTTGATGAGAATTTTCGTCAGAGTATTGTCGCGGGTTTTGCCGGACAGCTTGAGCAATTCATACGATCCGCCGGCGACCAGGGGCAACAGCGAAAAATGCACGCCAAAGCGGACCAGCAGGGTCGGCGCATGTCCGGCGATCAGCGCGAAGATAGTGTCTGAAATTCCGTATAGCAGGATGGCTACCAGCGCCACAATGAGGATAAACGAGGTTCCGCAGCGCGGGTGAAAGCGGGTGTGACAGGAGGCTTTTTCAGGGGTCAGCTCGTCCCCCATTTCATAGGCATAAATCGATTTATGCTCGGCGCCGTGATACTGGAAGATTCGCCGGAATTCTCCAAGCAGGGAGATGAGCCAGACGTAGGCCACAAACATGGTCAGGCGAATGGCGCCGGCAAGCAGATTAAAGGAGACCGCCTGTTTGCTTACTCCGATCAAATTGGCCAGGGCAAGCGGTAAAAAGAAGAACAGGAAAATCCCTGCTGCCAGGGCGAAAATGGCGCTGCCGACCAAATAGAGCCCGGTTGACTTGCGATCTTTTTCCTGATACGTCTCCCCTTTGGCGGCGGCGTCCTGCTTTTCCACTTCCTTGACGGCGACATCAGCCGAAAAATTGAGCGTTTGCATGCCGATGATCAGCATTTCGATAAAGGAGACTGCACCCCGGATGATCGGCCAGCCGAGGATTTTAGCGCGACGGGTGAATGACTGATAGGGATCGGACTTGACCAGAATCTCGCCGTTTCCCAGACGCACGGCCGTGGCGATGCGGTCTTTGGAACGCATCATCACCCCTTCGATTACCGCTTGTCCGCCGATATTCAGGTCCGGCAAATCATATCCTCTTAGGTCACAGTGGTCCGCAGGATTGCGTTGATTTCCGTAAAGTAGGTCGATTTAGTCGAGCGCACGAACAAAAATACGCCGCCGCAACGCGGCAGCGTATCGGTGCACCAGAGTGCGTTACTTCTTGGTCTCTTTCGAATATTTGCGACGGTACCGCTCCACGCGGCCGGCCGTATCCATCAGCTTCTGCTTGCCAGTGAAATACGGGTGGCAATTGGCGCAGATTTCCACATTGATCACTTTGCGGGTTGAGCGGGTCGGGTAGGTCGCCCCACAGGCGCAGGTGATGACAATGTCATGGTATTCGGGGTGAATCCCTGTTTTCACTTCTAATCCTCTATAACGACGTTAGCTATTGTCTCTTCTAAAACAACCGGCGGTTCCCAGAAGTTCTGGGATCCCAACCAGCCCTAAATATACGTGCTCTGAGCTATTCTGCAAGACTTATCGAGGATTCCCCTGTCAACCGGGCCGAAGCAACATAACCGATTGGCCTTAAAAGGGTTATACATGAGCATCTATAGCCTGGCCGGCGGCGAGAGGACGACCGACCAGTAATATTTCCCATACACCAAGTGGCCGATCTGAAAGCGGGGGTCGAATATCCGGCGCAACTCCGCTTCTTCGAAATAGTTCTTCAAAATCACATGCTCGCTGCCGTCTTCGAGATAGCGCTTCTTGAAACTGTTGCCGTGATCATCGGTTCGGACCAACTCGTGGTGTGTCCCCTCGGCGGGCGGATTGTTGTCAATCAGCCAGATCGCTCCACCCGGTTTCAGGGGTTTAGTTATGAGCTCGAAGAATCGATCGTACTCCTGTTTTGGCTGGTGCGAGAACCAGAATCCGACCACGACGGCATCATAGCCACTCTCGGGATACTCGTGAGCGAACATGTCATCGGCGACAAAGTGCACGGGGCACTTCAAAGTTTTCGCCCGAGCGACATCAAGCATCTCCGGCCACAAATCCAAAGCCGTAATCTCGCTCGCCGTCTCCGACATCACCTGCGTCCAGTAGCCGGTTCCGCAGGCGAGTTCCAGAACCTTCTTTCCCTTCGACTAGTTTTCTGAGCCGGTCCGCTTCGTCATCGATCTCTTTCCTGCGCTCAGGAATTTCGCGATAGTAGATCTTCTCGTATTCCCCGGCCCGGATGCGGTAATAGTCCGCAGTTTCTTTATCGTTCATGGGTCTCCCTGAGTATCTGGCCCAATTTGTGGCCGAGCACATCGGCCTGTTGTAGAACAACCGAATCGGCGGCCGCAGTTCCAATCGCCCGGTCATCACGGCTGGAATACTTGACGACCCCCTCGTTAATCACTTCCACCCATTTGAAAAACCCGGCGATAGTGCGCCGAGCCGATTCGATACCGGCGTCGTCACCGCCGACCAGAATGATTGCGCCGGGCCGTTTTCTGGTCAGAATTTTCACGAATCGGTGGTCGGTTTGTTTTCCCTCAAAATCGTATGGTCGAAAGCAGTTGCACCGGTCGATAAACAGCTTGGCCTGTCCTGACACCGAGTCGAAATATACCGGTGAGCCGAACAAGAGACAATCACACTCAGCCAGTTGGGGATAAATCGCGGTAAGGTCGTCTTCAAAGAAACAGAATTGGGGAGTCGGCGCCTTGCCACAGGCCTGGCACGGAATGTATTTCAGTTCGTTCAATTTGACAAATTGGTGCTCGATTTGAAGCGGCGGTCCGAGCGACCCGATAATCGCCCCGGCTGTCCGGTGAAGCAACAGATCGGTGGAAGAACCGCTCACGGGGGACCCGGAGATAGTGAGCAGCTTAATCATCTCCCATTCCTTCAAGTTCCTCCAGTTCCGCCAATAATTCTAGCAGCTGTTCCTCGACCTCCTTCTTACGGGTCGAGGCCGCCTGGAGTTTCTCCCAGTCATGACGCGGGATGCCGGAAGCGATCCCTTCTTCAAGCATAGCCAGTTCTTTCTCCAGATCAGTAACTTTGGAGCGGGTAGATACGACCGCGCGCTTGTGCCGGGTCTTCTGGCGGGACTGTTCTTTGAACTCGAAAAAGGCCTGCTTCTGCTTGGGGTCTTTGTCTTTTTTCGATTCCGGGGTATCGCCCGGCGTCAGAGATTTCTCACGAAAATAGGAATAGTTTCCGGGATAGGATTTCAGCCCCCCTTCATTGACATAGAGAATCCGGTTGACGACCCGGTCGAGAAAGAACCGATCGTGGCTGACGATCAGGCAGGTCCCTTCGTATTCCAACAGGGCCGCCTCAAGCGCCTCCCGGGCATCGATATCAAGGTGGTTGGTCGGTTCATCCAGAATCAGAAAATTGGCCGGATGATAAAGCAGCCGGGCGAGACAGAGTTTTGTCTTCTCTCCGCCCGAAAGAGACTGGACATGTTTTTCGGAATACTCTCCGGTGAATCCAAACCGCGCCAGAAATGATCTGATCTTGTGAACATCGGCGGTCGGATCTAGCTCCCACACATTGTCAAGCACAGTGGTGTTGTAATTCAAATCGGAGAGTTCTTGGTCGAAATAAGCGACATCGACATTGCTTCCCAGCCGTACTTTTCCGCCGTATGGTTCCAGCTCGCCGATCAACGCCTTTAGGATGGTCGATTTGCCGGAGCCGTTGCGACCGATCAAGCCGACTTTATCGCCTCGAAAAAGATCAAACGTGATCTTCTCCACAACTGGAACATCGTCGTACCCAAGAGCGACTTTTTCCAGGGCCACCACGTGATTGAAGGAACGTCCCGATGACGCAGCGCGAATGAGCGGCCCTTTCCCTTCCCCTTTGGGGAGCTGAAGCCGCTTGATTCGCCCCAGATACTTGAGTTTGGACTGAGCCTGGCGCGTTTTTTGACCCGCCATGTTGCGGCGGACAAATTCCTCGATCCGCTTGATCTCTTCCTGCTGGTGGCGGTAGCGGTGCTCTTCCAGTTCGCGCCGGGCTACGCGTTCCACCAAATATCGCTCGAGTCCTCCGGTGTAGGAATCGAGCCGGCCAAAATTGATCTCCCAAATCTTCTCGACGGTGTTACTCAGAAAAGTCCGGTCATGGGAGACGACGATAAAGGCGACTTGCGATTGTCTAAGATACTGCTCCAGCCACATGGTCGACTCGATATCCAAGTGGTTGGTCGGTTCGTCCAGAAGCAGCAGGTTCCCCCGCCCCGCCAGCAGCCGGGCCAGCCCGGCGCGATTTTTTTCGCCGCCAGACAAGGTGCCGAGCCGGTCGTGAAATCTAATTGGGTCAAACCCCAGGCCTTTGAGAATTAGGGTTACTTCGTTCTCAAAATTTGGTCCGCCGGACGACTCAAAGAGGTGCTGCCGCTGTCCCAGCCGCTCGAGACTGGCACTATCGTGGGGATCGGCGGCGAGCCGCTCTTCAAGCTGCGCGATCTCCTGATGCATTTCCTTTAGATCGGGCCGGGCGGCCGCGACGAATTCAAACAGAGTGACTTCGAGATACGCGCTCTTTTCCTGCTCGATATAATCGATGATGACACCTCTGGGTCGGTTGACCACGCCGGTGTCAAGTTCCTGTTTCCCGGCGAGAATTTCCAGCAGCGTGGTCTTGCCGATTCCATTCCGGCCGATCAAGCCGATGCGGTCGGTGTCATTTATGGTAAAGGAAACCTGATCGAGAATGACCTGATCTTTGAATTTCTTGCAGGCTCGTTCGACGGCCAGCAGAGTCATGGCCTACTCCTCCGGTACCGCCGTTCGGGCCAGGAGCATCTCGGCCGCGAGCAAAATGACGGCAAGCCACAGGAATAGTTGCCAGAGTTCCCGTCCAAAGCGAAAACCGGCCACGGCGGTTGCGAGCGCATCCCCGCTTTTCAATTCTTTGAATTCCGTGGCGCCGAGCGAGGCGGCAAATTGATCCGGGTCAGCCGACGCCAGATCACACTCAGCCGGATTGACGTTGACTGCAAATCGATCGATCTCGCGTCCCTGATACGCCAGTGAGTAGATTCCCGGCTGGTCGGTCGGTCTCGGGTGTACGACCAGATTCCCCTGTGATTCCTCCGGTGCCAGTTCGAATTGCGTGCTGTCCGGAGTGGTCAAATTAACCGAGGAAAGCACGGGAGTTTTGGGACTGAGCGCCCGGGTGATCTGATTCGAGGTATACAGGTGGACATCGAAAGAGGACAGATTGGCCGCCAGGTACTCCGCAGCACGTGAGACAAACGGCACAAAGAAAGCATGAGCCGGGAAATCGGTGTACTGGGGCGCGATCGGGCCGGTGAACGTGAGTACTTTCCCGGCGCCAAATTTGTTCTCGACGAACGCCGGGCGATTTCCAGAAAAAGTAATGAGCGAGCGGACAGCCGGAGCTACTGAGAACGTGGGCAGAGTGTAAAACTTCACTTCCGGCGGCTTGTTTTGTTCCAGGCCGAACACCGAGAAGATCGGATGCTGGATATCGATCGACTGAAGCGTGTAGTACCCGGCCCGGTTGAACGATTCCTTCACGCCGTCCTGGTAGGTTACTCCGGTTACTTCGGACCAGACCCGATTGAATCCGCTGATATCAGTCTTGCCGCCATAGGTCACGAGCAGGGACTTTCCTTGCCGAACAAAGGTTTTGAGTCGCTCGGTCATTGCGTCCGGCAGAGTCGGCGCGCCGACCAGGGCGATGACATCATACTCGCTGAAATTGACTCCGGTCAATTCCTCGGGGCGAGCCGTCTTCACCGACCAGGAGTGGGTCATGTCGGTGGTCGGAGCAAGGGCCAGTTCGATAAAGCGGGAAGCCTCATCGCCATCGATAAGCAGCAGGCTGAACTTTTCCGGGATGTAAAAGCTAAAGTAATAGCGATTGTCGGGCAGGAACTTGTCATCGCTCAATTCGACATACCCGGAATGAAAGCCGCCGGCAGACACGGCATGGGTGAATTTGACGCCGGTTTCCTTGCCTGCCGGCGCAGAAACATCCGTTTGAGACACCCGCTTGGCATCCACAAAGAGGGAAGCGATCAAGTCGGTCCGGTCCGAGGTGCCATAGTTCTTCAGCGTGGCGGTAAGATTGAAATCGATTCCGGGCTGGATCAACTGGCCGCCGAAATCCAGGGCGACAATGCCCGTGTTTTCGACTTCGTCGAGCGGAAGGTCGACCAGGTAGGTCCTCGCCTGAACGTCCTTGAGGAGTTCGGTCTGGGGAAGGCTGTGGCGCTGTCGGTCGGTGACGAAGTAGAGCTCCCGGTTCAAATTGGCGCTGCGCTTGAGTTGTTCGACGGCGGTCTGAAGAGCTGACTGAATATCCGCCTCGCCGAATCCGGCCGGAAGCCGGTTCAGCAACTCCTCGGCCATGGCGGCCGACCCGAACTGAGGAGCTGCCGGACTCTCCTGAGCCCGCGCCAGCGGCACGAGCATAATCTGGTCGGCCTGCCCGAATGTGTGAAGCAATTCCGCCGTTCGTTTTTTGGCCAGATCGAACAGGTTGCCGTCGGCCACATAGCGATTCATCGAAGCCGAATTGTCGAACAGGATGACGGCGGAGACCGAGGCATGTGAGCCGATACCTCCCCGCTTGGTAGTGGGTCGGGCGAAGGCGATCACGACGCACAAGATAATCAGCATGCGAAGAATCAGAAGCAGCAGTTGACGGATCTTTAGCCGTCGCACCTGGCGCTTCTGCATCGCCTTGAGATGGCGCACAGAAGAAAACTCGACCACCTTCACCCGGCGGCGCGACAGAAGGTGAATTATCAGCGGAATGAGGGCCGCGAAAGCCGCGAAGAGAGCTGAACCGTTAAGAAAACCGAACATGAATTAATTCGTGTACGGGGTTTGCAGAAGCTGCCGGGCTTCCTTTTGATGATAATCGGCGGACGGAGACGAGAGCACTTTCTGGTAATACTCCTTAGCGACTTCCCGCTCCCCTCTCACATCGGCCGTTTTTCCCAGCCAAAGATTGATCATCCCGACATAAAACGGCCTGGTCTCAAGATACAGGGCCATATTGAGACCGTCGTTGGCCGCACCGGTGTCCCCCAGACCCAGCTGGGCAATACCGGTCCACATGAGGGCCGAGGATTCGATCAGGTTACCGGAGGTAAACTGCGAGAGCAAGCCGATGGCCTGGCGGTAAAAAGAGCGGGCCAGACCGACATCGGCCTTGTTTCCAGTCCGCATTAGCAGGTTGCCCAGCAGGATGCGACTCTGGGCAATCGCCGGAGACTTTCCTTCGAGCTGCACGTAAGTGTTAAGAAGGTCGATCCCCTTTTGGTTTTGGCCGGAGACCGTATAGTACATGGCGAGATTGAAGATGGTCAGCTGACTGGAAGTATCCATCGTCCGGGCCTTCATGAGATCGGTATAAGCCGAATCGTTCTTCCCGATCATCATTAGATATGATCCCAAGGTCATCCAGTTGGCACTCGAGGTATCAGAGAGTCGAGCCAACTTGCCCTGGCTTTCGGAAGCAGCCTGAAAATCTCCATCGAAAAATTCGGCGCGCGACAAATCTCCGAGGGCGGAAATCGTATCCTTGAGGTTCAGACTATTCTTAAGTTCCTCCTGACAGTAAGTCAGCATCGCGGGGTAGTTGAGCATGATGTCGCTCTGGCCGGCCCAATAGGCGAACTGGTCATGAGTAATTTTGAGCGTGTCGACGTAATTCAGCCATTCCTTTTCCAGCGTCGCGAGCGGCTTGCCGTAGGTCGACTCGATAGTTTCTTTCAGATTGAGGTCATTGGCCAGGCGGTAGGCGGCGATGAACTTATCAGCCTTGTACTGGTCAATGAGATACCGGACGAATGTTGCGGCCTCGGCATCGGCTACGCGGGGATCGGTCCGAAAATAGGTGTAGCATTGCAGCAGCGAATCCAGCGGAACCGGTTTGCCCGATTTGAGCACCTGCTTCATATCATAGGACGCCAGCGACATGTAGCCGGCAAATCCTTCCACCAGGACAGGCGGGGCATAGCCGTAATTGCGGAGAACGGAAACGTGCATGAGCAGATACGGGTCGGCCGTGTTGACATTCTTGTTCAGAAGCGCAAAGGTAGCATTCCGGGTCGGATCAACCATGGTTCCAAAACGGGTATCCCAGATGACCGATGGAATAGCGCAAGGGCACAGGTACAGCAAGTACTTCCCCGGCAGATTGAAACTGTTGATCTTGGCGAACTGGGTGTAGCGATCTTCCATGATCATCTTGATCGCATTCCAGTAGTAATCACCGTGAGTGCGGGGGACAAAATAGATATCGACACTGGCTGACGGATCCCAGCGGAAATCGTCTTTCCGGTAGTGCAGATATCCGCAGCCGGCGGTATCGACGGCGATTTCGCTGAGCGGGGTCACGACCAGATTGTACGCGGTGCTTCCCTTCCCCTGGATTCCGTCAATTCGGGCGGGGAGATGGTACTCGGCCATAAAGCGACGGGAGAGATTGAAGGCGTTCGGTCCGAGTGTCACCACCTGAACTGAAAATGACGCGCCGCCCGTGTCGATCTTTTCGACCTGGAATTCGGCCGAGAAATTGGCGAAGAAGCCGCTGGTCCGGATTCCTTTGACCAGTTGAATGGTATCCTTGAACACCGGGATTCCGTGACCGGGCTGAGTGGTGTCGCGGCAAAAGACCGCTAGTTCGCACCGGATAGCCTGTTCGGCCTGGACCCCGGAGACTACGGCTGTGAGGATAACCGCGACAACGAAAATTGATCGTAAGAACATATTCGCTTATACCTGAATTGAAGGGTGTGCGACGGATCGGACGGCGAAATCACTCAGTTTTCGTCGAGCACGAGCCGGCCGTCTCTCAGCATCGGCAGCACCGGCATCGAATCCACTTCCGACGCGATTTCAACATCCCGGCCGAATCCGATCGAGGTCAGGAATCGTCCGTGCTCTCCCTGTTCAAGGGTCTGGCGGATGGCTGTCTTGTTAGTGCGGAACAGGAGCAGGGACAGCGAGCCGGCATCGTTGACTGTGACCTGCTTCTGGTGAACGGTGCTGAGCAGATGGATCAGCATGCCGCCACAAATAGTGTCCTCGATGGAAAATCCTCCCTCATGTCCGGAGCAGACAATCACCACATCCCGATCGGCCCGGGCGATTCGTTCGGCCGCCCGGGAGACATTCACCAAAGCCGCGGCGATGACAGCCTCGGATTTGTAAGATTTGCTGAATATGCCGGTGCCGTTAGTGGTGGTCATGACAACGTACTTGCCACCGACCGATTCACGGGTAAACTCGGCCGGCGAGTTGCCGAAATTGAAACTCTCAAGTTTGACGCCGTTTCGTTCTCCGGCCACGACCGTCATGTCGGCGCCGATTTTGAGGCGCATCTCGCCCGCTTCGCCGGGTCCATCGGTCGGAATCACGCCCCGGGCGCCGGCCATCAAGGCGGCGCAGGCGGTCGTGCAAAAACGGAGCACATCGATCACGACTACTGTCTTGCGCTCGAGGTCCGCTTTAGTGAAAGCCAGCGGTGTGAGATAGAGATCAACGTCCATAGTGCGGTTACTTATGTGAGGCGCTCTTGTAAAATGGCGGTTTGACCACGGTGGCCGGATATTCCTTGTCACGGATGGCGACTTGCACGACCGAGCCTAGTTTGGACATTTCGGCCGGGACATAACCGAGGGCGATCGGTTTTTGGAGCGATGGAGAAAACGTTCCCGAAGTCACGTGCCCGACCGCTTTTCCCTTCTCCACGACATTGTAGCCGTGGCGCGGGACATTGCGTCCTTCCATTTCAAGACAGACCAGGCGCCGTTTCGGTTTTTCATCACGCTGCTTGACCATTATCGGTTTGCCGATGAACTCTTTGTCAAAATAGACAATCCAGCTCAGCCCGGCTTCGACCGGGGTAGTGGTCTGGTCGATGTCATTGCCATAAAGGGCCATTTTCATTTCGAGACGGAGAGTGTCACGGGCGCCCAGGCCGATTAATTCAAGATTATACTTTTTGCCGGCATCGGTGATCGCTTTCCAGAGCTTCTCGCACTTGGCGTTGGGAATGTAAATTTCGAAGCCGTCTTCGCCGGTATATCCGGTGCGGGAGAAGAGCAACTCTTCACCGGCAACCTTGGCTTTGGCACAGGTGTAATAGCCCATGCTGTTGAGATCGTGCGGAGTAAGTTCAGTCATCAGTTTCTGGGCATTCGGTCCCTGAATCGCCAATAATCCGTACTCGTCGGAGTGGTCGACCAGTTTCGCATCGCCGAACAGGTGCGATGAGAGCCAGTCAAAGTCCTTCTTCACGTTGCTGGCGTTAACGACCAAAAAGAACCGGTCAGCCAGACGGTAGACCAAGAGGTCATCGACAATGCCCCCTTCGGGATACGGCATACAGGAGTACTGGATCTTGCCGACTTCGAGCGCGGCGACATTGTTGGTGGTAGTTTTCTGAAGAAAAGCGAGGGCGTCCTTTCCGGTGACTTCGAATTCCCCCATGTGCGAGAGATCGAACAGGCCGACATTGTTTCGTACGGCCAGGTGTTCCTGCTGTATCCCCTTGTACTGCACGGGCATAAGGAATCCGGCAAAATCCACCATTTTGGCGCCGGCTTCGATATGAAATTTACTAAAGGGGGTATTTCGTGGTGTTCCAGTTGATTCGCTCATAGTCTTTATTCCAATGCGCTGTTAGCAATTATGTCAAGACCGGTAATAAACGGCGGCATCGATCAAAGTCAATAACGAATAGATGTGTTTTTGCCGCATCAACTTACGAATAATGCCATGCTTACGTCGCGTCATGATTTCACTTATCTGTTATGCCATTCTGCTTTTCGAAATTTCGGACCATCATGGCAGTCATCCGGGTCATGCCAAGGGATTTGTAGCCGGGTTGGCGTTTCGGGTCGCACAGAAGGTCGACCATGTAATAATCTTTGAGAGTACCAAGCATCCGGCGCATCAATTCGTCGCCGATTCCTTTGAATTGATGGGCCGGTAATACCTCGACTAACGGGATGTAGGCGGCAAGGGTGTGATCGGAGATAGCGTTGACAAAGCCGACGACCTTTCCGGATTCCTCATCGAGAGCCAGCCAGACATAGGCGCTTTTGGTGAGAATCCGAAGGTGTGTCTCTGGCGAGGGCGGCTTGGTCCAGCCGACGAAGAAGCCGACAAGCTTATCTTTGGTGATTCCCGCGAGGGAATCAGTGTATCTGATCATATGCTAAAGTTCGTACTCCTCTTCCGTCGGGCTGAGCGGAGACGAAGCCCGACCGATGGCGTTTTTGGATCGCATTTCGACTCCGGTCAATGCGACGGTCTCGTCCGCTCCTTCACATGTCCTGACACGGCCGCACGACTCCTGGCCCTGCGATCTGGCGTTCACGGACCGGACTGTCGCGAGACGATCTCTCATCCGTCGGGCTGAGCGAAGTCGAAGCCCGACCGGCAGAGCGGCCGCGTAAACTCTCTTTTGCCAAACTCGTTATAAGCATACATTAGGGCCTTATGTCAACTGCTGCTACCGAAACCGACGACCAGAACGGCGTCAAGTTCATCTTCCGAGCACTCAAATACCGCAACTATCGGCTCTATTTCGGGGGGCAGGGAATTTCGCTGGTCGGAACCTGGATGCAGCAGATCGCCATGAGCTGGCTGGTGTACCGGATGACCGATTCGGCCTTTCTGCTCGGGATGGTCGGCTTTCTCGGAAATCTCCCGGTCCTGATTTTTGCGCCGCTGGCCGGTGTTTTGGCGGATCGCTGGAACAAACTCAAGATGATTGTCGTGATCCAGATCGCCGCAATGGTCCAGGCAGCGATTCTGGCCGCTTTGGTTCTGACCAAGACCATCACGGTCTGGGAACTGTTCGTGCTGAGCTGTTTTCTCGGACTGGTGGCCGCATTCGATATTCCGACCCGACAATCGTTCATCAAGGACCTGGTCGAAAAACCAAACGATCTCTCCAATGCAATTGCGCTGAATTCCTCGATGGTCAATGGTGCGCGCCTGGTGGGACCTTCGGTGGCCGGCATCCTGATCGCCACGACCGGCGAAGGGATCTGTTTTCTGCTCAATGCGATCAGTTTTGTGGCGGTGATTGCCGCTTTGCTGGCGATGCGGATTCCTCCCCGAACCTCGTCGGCGCAGAGCAATTCGATTGTCCGTGAGATGAAGGACGGGGTCAAGTACGCGTACAATTATTTGCCGATCCGATATATCCTGATGCTTCTCTCGCTCATCAGCCTGGTCGGGATGCCGTACACAGTGCTGATGCCGATTTTTGCCAAGAACATTCTGCATGGCGGGCCACACACATTGGGATTTCTGATGTCGGCCACAGGGGTCGGGGCGCTGTGCGGAGCGGTTTATCTGGCACAGCGGAAACGGGTGAACGGGCTGGTAACAGTAGTCGCGATTTCGGCCGCGACTTTCGGCGCCGGGTTGATTCTGTTTTCGTTTTCGCAGGTGCTCTGGTTGTCGCTGGCGATGATGCTGATCACCGGGTTCGGGATGATGGTGCATATGGCGTCCTGCAATACGATGCTTCAGACGATCTCCGATCCGGACAAGCGGGGGCGGATCATGAGTTTCTTCACGATGGCGTTTCGGGGGGTGATTCCGTTCGGGAGCCTGATGGCCGGGAGTCTGGCCGCGAGTATCGGGGCGCCGTATACGCTGGCCCTGGGCGGGGCCGGGTGTGTACTTGGGGCGCTGTATTATGCCAGGCGGTTGCCGGTGCTTCATAAGATGGCCAATATCGCGATCGAGAAAAACACGGCGATTGTACCAAGCGGGGTGGGGGAAGCAAAATAGGGGGGCCGCCAAATGGGTTCGTTTCAGACCGACAGTGTCGGTTGGTTCGCTTCGCGCGTTCACAACGAAATTGCTGCTGCGGTCTATGGGATTAGCTTGAAATCCAATAGCCGTACTGGTCCCGTTAAAATGGCTTCGTTTTCCGGCGGTGCCGGTTGGCTCGCTTCGCGCATTCACAACAAAATGGTCGCTGTGGTCCATAGACTTACGTTGGAATCCCATACCCGTGTTCAGACTCCCCAAATGGGTTCGTTTTAGATATTTGAATGTTTTCGGGGCGGTCATTTCATAGCTGAGCATTGTGGCGAGGAGACAGAATGGCTGCCAGTTTGACAGGTTGGGGCTTGGACAACTGGGCTTCATACATAGGGGGTTAGATTCGTAATCACCAGCGATTCGCTAGTGAAATTGCGGGGAAGGAAGGAGGTTTAATTGGTGGGGGATGGGGGGAGGTTGGCCGTTAGAATCGGCGGCGGTTAAGTCCGAGAAGGTGGCCCACCCTTCAGGGTGGGTTCTTTACCAGTCAGCGTAAATCCGAACCGGAAGATCACCCTCGCCATTGTACCATCCGATGCTCGACCATCTATAACTCTCAGGCTCAGACACCAGTCTACGGGCGACCGGGTTGTTGTGGCAGTATGCGATCTTCTCAGCGACTGAGTTTCTCGACCGGCAATTGTGATCATAGCATCGTCGGGTCCAGACGGCGTATTTCTTTACTTCATTTCGATTGATTTCGAGTTGCGGCAGCAATGGCGATGTGACAGACTTGAGCCGCTCAACGATGGTGAGTGCGGCCAGCGCTTTATACCGCCCCACAGCACGTCCGACATCCAATCCGGCTGGCGGAAATAGAACGAGATGGAGGTGATCCGGCATAACCACAAAGCTGAGTATCGAAATTTGAAATTCCTTGGACAGTATTTTCAATCCGTCCATGGCGATGTCTGCTAAGCTCGGGTCGGAAAAGAGCGGAATTCGGTCGTGCGTGGAAAACGTGATGAATCTAACACCGGGGGTATCGTTGAAGTGACGGAGTGTGGTCATAATCTATGTTTCCCCCACCCTAAAGGGTGGGCCACCAAATCTGAGTCGCATGGGGGCAGCATAGGGGAGATCGGTGACAGAGTACGTCAGGAGAAATGGCGATCGAAAAGGCGGGTGAATTCTCAAGGGAACAGGATGCGGAGGGATGGCAGCATGATCGGAATCCAACACCCGTTGGGTGTGCTACAGGACCACAACGTTTTGGAGCGGTAAGGGCACAAACCGGGAACATACTTGACAAAATAATCCGGCTACATGGTTGACAGTTTGTAGCCCACCCATCGGGTGCGGGTTGAAGGGAGTCGTCGGACGGACCGACAGCTCATCTGTCGTTTGAGGCAATTCCGGATTCTCAGCCGGTCGGAATCCAACACCTCGTTGGGTGGGCGACAAGAGCTGTGGCACCAAGACGCCCGAGTCATCGGCAGTCCCGCGAGAACTCGATCAAATACCTCGGGGGACTGTCGCTCCCAGAATACAACCACCGTTGCTTGTCATAGAATAGTTTGTCGCCATTGGTCAACAAAATCGCGGGCACCTTTCGACCACTAAAGAACTCCTGTCGAGGTTTTCGGCTGAAATCAGTTTCTACTGTGTATTCTCCGCTTAGCTCCGCAATCTGGTTGTAGAACACTTTGTCTTCCGCGTCAAAGACAAACTTGAGTGTATCATGTAAGTCGTGCGCGGTCGACGGATCTCGTTTCGACTTTACGAAATCGCGAATGGGCGCCGTCAGCTGATATCCTCCACCCTGTTGAATTATACTATCGAAATCGACTTGATACAATGTCTCCTCGTCAAGCATGTGTAGGCTATCGATTCTTGGCACGTACGTTTCAGTGAGCTGGTAGTCTGAGTAGCAAATCATTTCAAGCGTCTTGTAGATTCTTCCCTCCGAAACGCAAATCAGCGCGCATTTGATATACGCCTCATTGGTGCCCCCTCTCCAATTAAATTCCATAGGAGAAATCTCTTTCCAAGTACTCGAACATTTTTACTCATATCCCAGTCCCCGAAATCACTCATGCAGACCGAATCACGATTACCATGACCGACCGTCAGGACATTCCTGTCCACATGATCGTAACCAATCCAGAGCGTGCATGTGTCCCCTTCCAAGGTTTGCAGCGGAACCGTGGCCGCCCTGTCGTCCTGAAAAGGCTTTGGGGTATGCACAAGAGCGCTCAAGAAAATCGACGTAATTGCGATGAGCAATTTGGTCATGTTTCGTCCACGTTGTTTGTCGTTCGCCTAAAAGGCGGGCAGATTGCGGTCGACGATCTATCTCACCGTATCCCTGCTCCCGTTAGGATGGTACTCTACCCCATTCCACTTCTTCATCCGAGCTTGGATCAATCCAGCCTTGATCATGTCTACCTGTAGTGAGTCCGTTCTTCCCTGAACATACGAAATTGCCACGTCTAGCATGTCACGAACGTACGCAAGTTCATCTAGATAGTAGTTGAACCGCTGAATCAGAACCTTGTTCGACGCCGCCCCACTGCTAATTCCTTCGGACTCTAACCTAATATTCGACTCAGTTTGATTGAAGACCTCAGCGATCGAGGGAGTCACGGTCGTCAGCACGTCCTTATCTCTAATGATTTCGAGATACAGACTTGGCATTCTGATCGGATTCCGACTGAGCGCGTCGGAGAACCGGGTATCAACAGCAGCTAGTATCTAGCAGATCTGAGTATGGACCTGAACCAAGCCTAAGTACTGATTCCACATCATCCCTCGCCCGCTCCAGCATTGCTACAGTCGTGTCCTTTCTCTTAAGTTCGGGAATCCAGATCGATATGAAAGCCGCAATCGGGAGTCCCAATATGAAGATCGCGAGCGTCCAAAAGTGAGGATGTCGCTTACGAAAGGCGGCGAATCGGCCGCCAAACATCATGAGGAACAGGCCAACAATCGCCAATACTTCGAAAGCAACCAATAGTTTCCAGATCATGGAGCCACACTACCACCTGTCAGACGATAACATTCTCAGCCTCAGTCTTCCAGATACCGCGCCTAAATCGAGTGCTCAGTGGCACGTCTCGGAAAGACGTGCCCTACGACCACAGTTCCCAGATCAGGCGGCACGAGCACAGGGCTCCCGCCCTACCAAAAAATGTTAGGCCTTAAACGTCGTCTTGCCGGTGGACTTCAGGTCGTCGCAGGCTTGCTGGACGCGCTTGGCCATGCTGGTTTCGGCGGCTTTCAAATACGAGCGGGGATCGAAGCGCTTTTTGTCGGCGACTTCGTCGCCATGATGCAGCAACACCGCGCGGTACTGGTCGACATGTTTCACGATCGCTTCGGTGAAATGATACTGCGTGTCGGTATCGACATTCATTTTCACAACGCCATATTCGAGGGTTTCGTGGATGTCTTTGATATCGGAGCCGGAGCCGCCATGGAAGACCAGATCGGCGTACGCTTTCGGGCCGAACTGTTTGACCACCGCATCCTGACCATCTTTGAGAATTTTCGGTTTCAAGATGACGTTCCCCGGTTTGTAAATGCCGTGGACATTACCGAAAGTGGCGGCCAGCATATACCGTCCGCCAAGCGGGCTGAGAGCTTTGTAGACTTCGACCATATCCTGAGGGGTCGTGTACAGTTTTTCCGCTTTCTGGCCGGAGTTGTCGACGCCGTCTTCTTCGCCGCCGACCACGCCGATTTCAACTTCGAGAATGATCTCGTTGGCTTTGCAGAGTTTCATTAGTTCGACTGATTTGGCGAGGTTTTCTTTGGTCGGAAGCGAGCTGCCATCGAACATGTGGGATTGAAACAGATTCCCCTTGCCGGCGGCACGGTATTTGGCGGTTTCCGCAATGAGCGGGAGAAGGAATTTGTCGACTTTGTCGGGCGGGCAGTGATCAGTGTGCATGGCGACATTGATCTGGTAGCGCGAAGCGACGCGGTGGACATGCTCGGCGAGCGTGATGGCGCCGAGAACGGCGTCTTTGACATTGACGCCCGAGGCAAATTCGCCGCCGCCGGTGGAGATCTGGATGATCCCATCGGATTTGGCATCGGCGAACCCTTTTAGGGCGGCGTTGCAGGTTTCGGTCGAGGTGCAGTTGATGGCCGGGAAAGCGTAGCTTCCCTGCTGGGCGGCATCAAGCATTTGCGCATATTGGGCGGGTGTTACGACAGGCATGAAACGGTCTCCCGGTTATTATTTTTGAAGGGAATAATTGGCGTACACATAGGGGTTTGTCAAGGTTGGAGTTGGGAGGGCTTACGCGGAGAAGCGAGACTGAGGAATAGTGCTGAAGGCAGGGGCAGATTGCTTCGTCGCTCCGCCGACGGCGGAGCATCCTCGCAATGACGCACCTAACTGAGATTGCCACGTCCTTCCCCCGCCTGAAGCGGGGTCAGTCCTCGCAATGACTTTTCAAGGTGATCGACCGCGGCCAAACTGACGGAGTTGCGGCTCGCCCGTGTCGAAGAACGTGGCAGGTCTCTACACACCAGAGAATTCGGCTGAGACCTTCCCTACGGCGAGCCGCGGATTCGGAACCGACATAGTTGCTGCGCTCAGTGCGACGTCTTGATAGTGTCGAGTCTTTACTAGCATCCGCGATCGCGTGCCGGATAGTGGTTCGATCCTTTTCGTCGGGTTGAGCGGAGTCGAAAACCGACGGGTAGCTGAACCAACCACTCGTCACCCTTCGACTCCGCTCAGGGCGACGATCAGAAATAATTAATTACCCGACGACTCGCGGCCTACTTGTGCTTCAGCATCTGGCGGAGGACGTACTGCAATACGCCGCCGTTGCGGTAGTAGTCGACTTCGATGGCGGTGTCGATCCGGGCGATCATGGTGAATTTCTTCTCGCCGTTGCGTGAGAGGGCGCGGACGATCACGCGCTGATGCGGACGAATCGAGTTGTCGAGTCCTTCGACAGTAAAGAGTTCGTGGCCGTGCAGTTCGTGCGTTTCGCGCGACTCACCTTCGAGGAATTGTAACGGCAAGACGCCCATGCCGACGAGGTTCGAGCGATGGATTCTCTCGTAGGACTGAGCCAGGACTGCTTTGACACCGAGGAGCAGAGCACCTTTGGCGGCCCAGTCACGCGATGAACCCATGCCGTAATCTTTGCCGGCCAGAATCACCAGCGGGATCTTCTTCTCCTGATATTTCATGGCGGCATCGTATATCGACATCTGCTGACCGCCATCGGCATGGTAAACCGTCACGCCTCCTTCGGTGCCGGGGACCAAGAGGTTTCTAAGGCGGATATTGGCGAAAGTGCCACGGGTCATGACGCGGTCGTTGCCGCGACGAGAGCCATAGCTGTTGAAATCCGCGAACTGAACGCCATGGTCGAGTAAATAGCGGCCGGCGGGAGAATCAGATTTGATCGATCCGGCGGGTGAAATATGGTCGGTCGTGATCGAATCGCCGAGGACCGCCAGCACACGGGCATCGCGAATCGGCTGAATATCGCCGGCATCTTTGGACATGCCGACAAAGAACGGGGGTTCCTGGATATAGGTCGAATCATCCTCCCACTTGTACAGTTCGGATTTGGCCCCTTTGATGGCGTTCCAAGTGGGGTTGCCATCGAAGACGGAGCCGTATTGGTGACGGAACATTTCAGGTTTGACCGATGACTTTACCGTGTCTTCGATTTCCTTCTGGGTGGGCCAGATTTCTTTCAGATATACGTCTTTGCCATCCTTGTCTTTACCGAGCGGTTCGCGGGTGAGATCGATCTCTATCGATCCGGCCAAAGCATAAGCGACCACCAGCGGCGGCGAGGCCAGATAATTGGCGCGGGTGTTGGGATTGATGCGCCCTTCGAAATTTCGATTGCCGGACAAGACTGCGGCGGCGACCAGGTTTCCGTCGTTAATCGCTTTTACGACCGGTTCCGGAAGCGGTCCGGAATTCCCGATGCAGGTGGTGCAGCCGTAGCCGACTGTCTGGAAGCCGATCTTCGCGAGATACTGGGTGAGGCCAGCCTTGTCGAGATAATCAGTCACGACGCGCGAGCCGGGAGCGAGCGAAGTCTTTACGTACGGTTTGACAGTCAGGCCGCGTTCCACAGCTTTTTTGGCCAGCAGGCCCGAGGCAATCAGGACATACGGGTCCGAAGTATTAGTGCAGGAAGTGATCGCCGCGATAACGACAGCGCCGTGGCTGATTTCAGATTTGTAGCCGTTCTGGATGGCGACCGTGCGATCCCGTTCGGAGGAAGCAAGATCGAAGCCGCGCTCGGCGATCGGTTTCTCGAGTGATTTGATGAAATCAGATTTTACGTTTGAGAGCGAAACGCGGTCCTGTGGCCGCTTGGGACCGGCGACTGAGGACTCGACTGTTGAGATGTCGAGCTCCAGATAGTTCGGTGAATTCCGGAATGGAAGAATCCTTCTCCCGGAACATTCCCTGCTCTTTGGTATACCGTTCAACTAGATCGATCTCTTCCTCGGAGTCGTCCGGTCATTTTGAGGTAGGCGAGAGTGGAATTGTCGACGGGGAAATATCCCATCGTGGCGCCATATTCCGGGGCCATATTGCCGATCATGGCTTTGACCGGAAGGGACAGGGTGTCGAGCGCCGGGCCGCAGTACTCGACAAATTTAGCGACGACACCTTTCTTGCGGAGTATCTGCGTCAGAGTCAATACCAGATCGGTGCCGGTGACTCCTTCGCGCAATTCGCCGGTCAATTTGAAGCCGATCACTTCGGGAGTCAGCATGTAAAGCGGCTGGCCAAGCATGACCGCTTCGGCCTCGATTCCCCCAACACCCCAGCCAACCACGCCAAGTCCGTTAATCATGACGGTGTGGGAATCGGTGCCGACGACCGTATCCGGGAAAGCCAGTTTGTTTTGGACGAGGACAACTTTGGCGAGGTATTCCAGGTTCACCTGGTGCACGATGCCGGTGGCCGGCGGAACGACGCGGAAATTATTGAAGGCGTGCTGGCCCCAATGCAAGAATTCATACCGTTCGCGGTTACGCTCGAATTCCTTTTTCATGTTGGCATCGAGGGACTCCGAGGTACCGAAGGCGTCCACCTGCACGGAATGATCGATCACCAGATCGACGGGCACGAGCGGATTGATTTTCTGCGGGTCTCCCCCCATCCGTTTCATAGCCGAGCGCATGGCGGCCAGATCCACGACCGCCGGGACACCGGTGAAGTCCTGGAGAATTACGCGGGCCGGTTTGAACGGGAGCTCGGTCTCCCCTACTTTTTTGGCATTGTAACCGGCCAGCCGGATGACATCATCCTCGGTGACGGCGTGGCCATCACACCCGCGCAGAACAGCTTCCATCAGGATCTTGATGGAGTACGGAAGTTGATGAATCTTACCGTGTTTGGCGAGTTTTTCGAGGCGGTGAATGCTATATTTGCCATGGCTGGTTTTAAGCTCTGAGAGAGTTCCGAAATGGTCCACTGAAGACCTCCTTATCGAAGACGTTTTTGACTGCGAGGCGAGCCAATTATACGGCAGTTATAGTCCGATTTCAAGTCACCTGACTTTAAGAACCGAGATAAACTGAATTGGATTCACGCGGAGCCTTCGGTATATTGTATCAAGTTGAACAACAACAAGATCGGTCACTACCAAAGGGACCAAAGGGAAGAACCGGGCTGAGGATGTTTGTCCGTAGTGTAAGTCCAACCAAGATTGTCATCGGCGCCCCCGCCAAGATCAACCTGTTTTTGGAAATTCTGAATCGAAGACCCGACGGGTTTCACAATTTATGTTCCGCCTTTCAGGCGGTTTCGCTATTTGACCGGCTGACGTTCGAGCTGGCGCCGGAGGGGGTCTTTGGGTTGACCGTAAGCGGCAAATGGTCACTGCCAACCGACGAACGGAATCTGGTGACACAAGCTTTCCATCTGATGCAGACGCGGTTCAGTCTGAGATCGGGATTGGAGATCAAAATCGAGAAGGAGATACCGCCCGGGGGCGGATTGGGCGGGGGGTCCTCGGATGCGGCGGCGACCATTTTGGCGTGTAATGCATTGTTTGGCCTTGAGTTAACCGACGCCGAAATGGCAGAGTTAGGTTCGTTGCTGGGCTCGGATATCCCGTTTTTCTTTTCCAGCGGCCAGGCCCTGATCAGCGGGAGGGGCGAAGTGGTGCAAGAGGTTCAACTTCCCATAGACTACTGGATTGTCCTTGTTACTCCCGAATTGAGCATCAGCACCGCGGAGAGTTACGCAGGTCTCAAAAGGGGGTTGACACATCCGTTTTCCGGGTATAACTTTAATCGGTGCCGGTCGTTGCAGGAACTTGTAGCTTCTTTGCAGTTGACTGGCAATGATTTTGAACGGACACACCTGAAAAACTATCCGATTTTGGATCGGGTCAGGACAGCATTGGTTGACAGCGGTGCACTCATGGTTCGCATGAGTGGCTCCGGATCGACGTTTTTTGGGATTTACGGCCTGGCGCCCGAATTGGACGGACGTCTTGAAGCGGAAGGCGCGTGGCATACGGCTACCGTACGCCCGGTGTTCATTCCGCACTAACTTGTTTCACACAAGGTTGGGAGGGTAGCCGTGGAGATCACAGAGATCCGAGTCACCTTGAGAAATGAAGAGAGACTCAAGGGATTCGCCAACGTCACCTTTGACCATGCGTTCGTCGTCAGAGGAATGAAGATCATTCGAGGGACCAGCGGCCTGTTCGTGTCAATGCCGAGCCGCCGTCGCCCCGATGGGACGCATCAAGACATCGCGCACCCCGTGACCAGCGAGATGCGCCAAGAAATTGAAAAGCTGGTCCTGGAGGCATACCAGGCTGAGCTGAAAGTCCAGACTCCAGCTCGCTGATGCCCCAAGGCCAACCACTGGGGCGTCGACAAGTGGTAAGTCAGCAGCCTTTGGAGCTGCCATTCCCAGGTTCGAATCCTGGCGCCCCAGCCATACATTGCCGGGAGCCGGTAAGACCGGGGATTTCGGAAGACGGCACTGACTTCCGCCGAGGCGGCCGGGTCGTTGAGGAAAATAGTTAGCCCATGATTATTCGCAGTGAAATCAAATTGGTCTCCGGAAACGCCAACGTGGGGGTTGCCAAAAAGATCGCGGCATACCTCGGCGAATCCCTGACCGATTGCATCGTCACCCGGTTTTCGGACGGCGAAGTGTTCGTCCAGATCAATGAGAATATCCGGGGGGCCGACCTGTTTATCATTCAGTCGACCAATGCGCCGGCGGAAAACCTGATGGAACTCCTGATGCTGATCGAGGCCTCGCGGCGGGCCTCGGCGATGCGGATTACGGCGGTCATTCCGTATTACGGCTACGCCCGGCAGGATCGCAAGGATCGTCCGCGCGTTCCGATTACGGCAAAACTGGTGGCGAATCTGATTACGACCGCCGGCGCCGATCGGGTTATCACCATGGACCTTCACGCCAGCCAAATCCAGGGATTTTTCGATCTGCCCCATGACCATTTGTACTCGTCCTGGATTTTCAATGACTACTTCAGGACGATGAACCTGGAGAATCTGGTGGTGGTGCCGCCGGATGTCGGCTCGCTGAAACTTGCGCGAAGCACGGCTGCAGTGCTGCATGCCGATTTGGCGATTATCGACAAGCGTCGCCCGAAAGCGAATATCTCCGAGGTGATGAGCCTGATCGGAGATGTCAAAGGGAAGAATGTTTTGATCCGGGATGACATGGTGGATACGGCCGGATCGATTTGCCAGGCGGCCCAGCACTTGAAAGAGCGCGGGGCGCTTGATATCTACGCGGCCTGTACCCACGGCGTATTGTCCGGCCAGGCGATCGACCGGATTGAAAAGTCCCCGATCAAGAAATGTATTATTGCCGATTCGATCGATCAGTCGCAGAAACCGCTGACCGATAAGTTTGTTATATTGACCTGTTCCGAGTTGATTGGCGAAGCGATTCGCCGGATCTCCGACGAGCAGTCGGTCTCCTCGCTTTTCGAGGAGCAGCCCGCCCGGGATGAGAAGTTGTAATAGCCTATTCGGAGGAAGTTAGTCAGTCATGAAAGAAGTAGCCATCGCCGCCAGCTCGCGGCAGACAGTCGGCAAAGGATTCGCTCGTCGAGCTCGCGTCGAAGGGAACATACCCGGTGTGGTTTATGGCCCTGAAGTAAAGCCGATGTCGGTCTTTGTCAATGAGCGGGAATTCCGCCGCGCCATCAAAGCGTCGGGCGGAGAAAGCACGATCTACACCCTCAACGTAGACGGCCAGGCCAACAAGGTCATTATCCGCGAAGTACAGAAAGATCCGGTCAGCAGCAAGCTCGTTCATATCGATTTTCACGCCATTTCCATGAACAAGCCGATTCATATCGAAATCCCGGTGCACTATGTCGGCACCGCGGTCGGGGTGAAATCCGAGGGCGGAATCATGCAGGTGGTTATGCGTGAACTGGAAATTGCCTGCCTGCCGACCAATATTCCCGAACATTTCGAGGTCGATGTCTCCAATCTCGGCATTGGCGATTCGATCCACGTGAAGGATATCTCGATTCCGAACGCCCAGATTATGGCCGATCCTACCCAGACGATCGTGGTGATCTCGGCTCCGACCATCATTAAGGTTGAGACTCCTGCCGCGGCTGTTGAAGGTGCGGTGGAAGGTGAAGCGGCGGCCGCTGCTGCTCCGGGTGCTCCGGGAGCTCCGGGTGCGGCTCCTGCTGCCGGTGGTGCGGCCCCTGCCGCTGCGGGTGCCAAAGGTGCCCCGGGCGCCAAACCGGGCGCTGCGGCTGCTCCTGCCGCTGGGGCAAAGCCGGGTGCGGCTCCTGCCGGCGGCGCGAAGCCTGCCGCTGGCGCCAAACCTGCTGCTGGAGGAAAACCGGCCGGTGGTGGCAAGAAAGAAGACAAGAAGAAGTAGCGTCGGAACGCAACTTTTGGAAAAACAAAGGCCGCTCGAACGAGCGGCCTTTTTCTTTACATCATGTCGTCGGGATCGACATCGACAATCAGTTTGATTTTTGACGAAAGCGCAAACCGGCTTTCGGTCTTCTCCCATTCAGTCAGAAGTTTCACCAGCCGGACGATCTGGTTTGTTTTCACGATGATATGACGGCGGAACTGGTGTCTGATGAGATACAGCGGGCAGGGGGCGGGGCCGAGAATCTGAATAGCCAGGTGGGCAGATTCGGTGCGCGCCTCAAGCTGTCGGCGAAACTCCAGCGCGGCCTTTTCGACCGCCGGCTCGTCATGGCCGCTGATGATCAAATTGATAAGTCGGATAAACGGCGGATACTGGGCGGCTTCGCGTGACTTGATTTCCTGAGCAAAGAACGATCGGTAATCCTGGCGGGCGGCGTCGATGATCACCGGAGAGTCGGGCGAATAGGTCTGGATCAGAACTTCGCCCGGTTTATCGGCTCGGCCGGAGCGTCCCGCGACCTGGAGTAAGCGCGCGAACGTCTTCTCGCTCGACCGGAAGTCGGGCAAATCAATTCCCATGTCGGCCGAGAGGACACCCACAAGGGAGACATCGGGCAAGTCGAGACCTTTGGTCACCATCTGCGTACCCAAAAGCAGATTGAACTTGTGCTCTGCTACCTCGCTCAAAATCACATGGGCGTTCTTTCGGCCGGAGGCGGAATCGGAATCCAAGCGAACAGCCTGGGACTTCTCAAACAGCGCCGGAAGGGTTTCCTCTACCTTCTGCGTTCCGGTGCCCAGGAACAGCAGCTTCGTGCCACCGCATTTCTCACAGGTATCGTAATTTTGCCGAACGTAGCCACAGTAGTGGCAGGTGAGCCTCTTCCCTGTTTTATGATAGGTGAGTCTGAGGCGGCACTGGGGACAGAGCGGGACGTGGCCGCATTCGGCGCATTTGAGCATCGGCGAATACCCCCGGCGGTTCAAGAACAGGATCACCTGGTCTCCCCGCTCGAGGCGTTCCTCGACCCCCTTTTTCAAATCGATCGAGACAAAGGAGATCTCTCCGCGAGCTCCCTGGGTGCGCATGTCGATTACGCGAACCTGGGGAAGAACGGCGACGCCGGGACGATTCTTCAATTCAAGAAGGGCGTACCGGCCAGATACAGCGTGGAAATAGGATTCGACCGACGGGGAGGCCGACCCCAGCAGGACCGGAATGTCATTCATTTTGGCGCGCATAATGGCGCTGTCGCGGCCGTGGAATCGAGGTGAAGGTTCATCCTGCTTATAGGAACCATCGTGCTCTTCATCGACGACAATAAGTCCTAGATTCGGGATGGGCGCGAACAAAGCGGATCGGGGGCCGACGACAATCCTGAATTTACCGGAGCGGATTCCCTGCCAGCTTTCGAGGCGTTCCCGGTCGGTCATGGCGGAGTGGATGACTGTGACGGCGTCGCCAAAGAATCCCCGGAAGTAAGCCAGGGTGGCACCGCTGAGGGCGATTTCGGGCGTCAAAATGAGAGCCGACTTGCCTCGGGCTATCACTTCCCGGGTGAGATGGCAGTAGACGATAGTCTTGCCGGAGCCGGTCACACCGTGCAGCAGGAAAGTATGAAAGCCGGCATCCAGCCGATTCCGCACCGCCTCAAACGCCGAGCGCTGTTCCTCAGTGAGCAGGATCGAGGCGACATCGGCTTTGCCTTTGATAAAATCCAGCACCCCGCCGAACTCCTGATGCTCGGCGGCGATCAGCCGGTATTTGAGTGCTTTGGCGATGGCATGAAGGGTCCAGCCTGACTCGATCAACTCGGAACGGGAGCGAACACCGTCAAAAGGGCGGGGTTTGCTTTTGATTTTTTGAAAGTGAGCGTCCCATTCCTGGTCATCGATGACGCGGTAACCGAGGATGCGATTTTGGGGAGAAGCGGCGGGCTGCCAGTCTTCGACAATCTCGCCGCGCTGAATCAAATCTTTGAGGGAGTCTTTGCGAGACGTCGCGGATTTTTTGAAGGAGTCTGATTTGAAATCAGGCTACCCGGTTTGGCCGGAGAAGCTGCTCCCTTGAGCGGCAGTTCATGCCGATGTTCACTCCAGCGATAACGGGCGGGCTGTGCTGATTTCAGATGTGGGGGCAAAGCGGCGACGAGGCAGTCGGCCGGATTAGCGAAGTAGTACTCGGACATCCAGAGGCAGAATGAAAACAGATCGGGTGGGAAAAACGTGTCGGGATCCAGTTCGCGCGTAATTTCCTTGAGAGCCAATCCCGGTACCGGCGTCGACGGTCCGAGGTAGAACCCGATTTTTCGTGACTGTCCGAACGGCACGAGCAAGCGCTGGCCTAGAGCCGGAGTTGGGAGTGATTCCGGAAGGGAGTAACTGAAACTCCGTTTCAGCGGGCCGGACACGGCGACTTTGATTGCTCGATTCTGTTTGGGCATAGCATATATATAGGCAAAAGGCAGGCGGAGCGCCTGCCTTTTGGACATCACATTCAACGGAAAAGCTATTTCAGCTTCTTTTCGACTTCCGCCTTCTTTTCCAGCTGGTTAGAGAGTTCGTACGCATCGCGCAAACGCTCTAGATTGGTGCGGTTATCAGGAGCAAGCTCGGCCACCTTGGCGTACGCGGTGGCGGCGCTGTCCCATTTTTTCAGACTGTAATAACAGTCACCGAGCGAGCTCCAGTAGTTGGAGTTGTTGGGCTGGGACTGGGTCAGAGCCTGGTAAACGCCCAGCGCCTCGCTATATTTCTCCCGAATGGCGGCGACGACTGCGTACTCTTCGGCCGCGCTTTCCTCTTTGGGGTTGGCGGTATAGGCGGCCTTGAAATAGGTATAGGACGAGTCGAAGCGCTGGGTGCGCAGGTCAACCCACTTCTTGGAAGTGGCGTCGTCCTTGGCATCGGAGTAATGGCGCGCGGAATCATTAGCCGCCAGAGCCATAGTATTAAAGAAGCGGCCGGTCCCTTCGAGGGCGTCGAAATTCCCCGGGGCGATGGTCAGCATCTGGCGGTACATGTTGACAGCCGAGTCGTACATCTTGCACCGCGAATAGCAGATGGAAAGATTGTACATGTTGCTGGTGTCTTTGGGCTGGAACTTCAAGTAATCGTTAAAATACGGAATTGCCCCGCAGTAATCATTATTGGCAATGTAATTGTAGGCAACACTCGTGATTATCTGAGCTTTGGCGGTGTCGGCACTGAACTTGAGACCCCTAATCAACCAAGCGTTGGCCGAGTCATAGCTCTTTTGTTTCTCATAAAGAGTGCCGAGTGCAACATAGGCCTTCGGCTCGGTCGGATCCAAGGTGACGCAGTACCGGAAATTAACCAGAGCCGAATCGGAGTTGGCGGCAATTCCTTCCTTGGCTGAGGCGATCACCACCGAATCGGTGCCGCTCAACTGCTTATTCAGATCGTCGAGACCATTAAGCTGGGCGATACCGGAGTTGAAGAACTCGCGCCAGTAGCGGACCCGCATGGAATCGGCGAAGGGAACAAAATCTTTGCATTCTTTCTTGGCCTTGTCGGGCACGGTCTTGCTTTCGCATGACCATCTGAGAGAATCGACATACATGGTGAACTTGTTGACCCACTGTTCTTTGGATTTCAAAGCCGGAGTTTTGTCCAGGAAACCGGCCATAATTCGGCTCATCAGCGAGAGTGCTTCCGGGTCGGGGCCGTAATACATGAACAGGGAGTCAAGCATGGCCATCGCACTGACATAGAACATGGTGTCCTGCTTGGTCTCGGCATACCCCATTTCAATTTTGGCGCTCTTGATGTAGGCGCTCTGGGGCAATTTCCGGACTTGCTGGGCCGAGGCTGAAGCGGCCAGAACCAACACCCCGGTCAGGATTATGGCGAATATTGTAAAGCGTTTCAATCAAACCTCCTCAAGGTCTCTTCCACAACATTTCGGTCGCGGGAATGTAATTGATGCCTCAAATCCTGTCAACTAACTCCTCGTTCTACCAAGAGGTGATCCGGAGCGTGTACTGGGTAAGAGTACTGTCGTTCGCCGGGACGTTGACATCAAAAGCCAAGGTATTGGCATCTTTCTTCTTATACTGAAAAGCCGCCTTGGTCACTTCCCAAAAACCCCATACTTTTTTCTCCACTTTTATTGTGACCGGCTGATCCTTGTGGTTGCGGAAGGTCAGCTTGTAATCCATGTCCTGGACCTGGTTGGAGACTTTGGTCTGGTTGGCGAGCGTTTCCTGCGCGACTATGTCAAAAGCGGTTCCGATCTTGACCTCCAGCTCTTCATCTTTGGGGGTATGACCGATCATGTCTTCCCCGAGCAGGATGAGGGAACCATCGTCATCGGCCTTGAACATCCGCACCCGGCCGGCCGGGAGAGGCATCCCGAGTCCAGCGTCCTTGGAATTCTTGAATTTGACGGCGACATTGACAGCGGTGCCGCTCTCATCCGGACGGTAAGTGTAGATTTTCTGAACGGCCGTGTTCGCCGGGTCAAACAAGGAAATCTGCTTAACTTCGCGGTCGGCCACGGTGGCCTTGCGGGGGAGCGTGTACATGTGGTACTCAAAGAAGGCTTTTTCCTCGAATCCAGGGGCCGACATGGCATCGGCCATCGCCATCGACCCTTTCATCATCGGAGGTGTTTTGGGCACAGCCCGATTGATCGTGCCGGCGATGAGCCTGAGGGTGGCGTCTTTATAGGTCTTGCCAGAGCTGTTGTTGATGGAAGCCCAGCCGGAGAGACCGAGTTTGGTTTCCGTGTTGTCCAGAACGCCGACATACTCGGCCAACCAGCTCAGACCGGTGGTTTGGTAGGCGACACGCGTGTTAAAACTTCCGGCTGCATCGGAATTGTACTTCCAGAACAGAGTCGGTCTGGTGATGAGTCCGTCGGGGAGGGATGGAAAGGTGACCTGGGCGATATTGGCCAATAGAACGATCAACACTTTGCCGGTCTTATCCATTAAAGTAACCGAGCCCCCGCTGTAGGCGAGCAGTTTGCCGGTGTACAGTTTGCCGTCTTTGTCGATCAGTTCGATGTCCTGGTCGACATACCGGTTGTACATCTGCTCCGGATTGACCAGATCATAGGCGTAATTCTGTTCCAGAATCGCGACACTTTTGCCGGAGGAAAGGAGTTCGAACCGGACTGAACTGGCATCGATCTGCGACGGGACATCTTTGAAAGCAAGTTGGCCGAGCCCTTTCTGAAATTCCAGTTGGCGAGTTTCGCTGATGACGCCAAGATTGTTGTTGTAGACGGTGACCGCGATATCATCGGCGGCAACCGATCCGGACACCAGCAGGAGTGCCGCACAGATTAGTAAACTGGTTTTCATCGATAATCTCCCTTATGGGCTAGAGACAAATTTTCTGCATTCGATTCGGTTGTCCGGCCATTGGCCGGCCGTGACTTTCATGCTGGATACCGGTCAGGCCGAAAAATCTTCCCGAAGCCGTTCAGGAACTCTTTCCGACCGGACGAAATTGCTCGATCGTTTCCTGAATTCGTTTTTGCAAAAGCTCTGGTGGAGTGGTCATGTGACGCTCGCTGAAATCGCCCCGAACCGGGTCAACTCGTTCGAAGGTCTGGAGATACAGCTCGTAGATCAGTTCGAGGCTCAGCTGATAGCGTGGCTCTAAGAGTGGCAGAATCTCGTCCAATTTCCGGCGGGCTGTTCGTCGGTAATATTCCGCTGCTGTCTGGTACTTTTGCATAAGGCGTCGGAAGCCGGCAGTGGGGATCCCGGTAGCGGCAATTTGGGCCAGCTCTCCCCTGCTTGTGCCGCATTCCGCCAATTCTGAATCGGCGAAATAGTGAAGGTGGTTCTTCTGGTCCTTCTCAAAATCCCTCATGATGTGGGTCAGGTAGGAGAAGATGGCGAGCGGCCGCGCCGCGGTTCTGATCCCAAATGAGGGGGCTTCAAACCCTCCGCCGGTACCGCGCACGCCGCACAAGTGCATGAATATGGCCGCTGGAGAAATGGCGGCTCCTTCGCAATAGCGGATGAAGGCCAGAAAAGTCGGAAAACCGTCATGGGTCAAATCGTACAGCATGGCCCGGCAAAGCCGCTCCCAGGGCCACAAGGGGATTTCGTAGCGGTCACAGACTTCAATAAACCGGCGCGAGTAGTCATCTGCGGGGCGGCCTGAGCGGATTGACTGAAGCCACAATTTCATTTGGTCGGAGATCGCTTCGGCTTGGGTCGCGTCAAGGCGAATGCCGGCCGATTTGGGTTCATCCACAAGATCATCGATGCGGCGCATGGAGCGGTAGCAAACGCGGAACGCCTCATAGCGATCATCTTCCCAGACCCGGGCGGCAATATCCAGAATCGGATTGGTTAGAATGGCGCTGAAGTCCAGGTGGGCGGCAAAGTCGAGTTTTGGCTCCAGGGATCCCATAAATCGAGTCAAATATAGCTTCCGGGAGCGACCGGACCAACTGACATTTATCTTTGCAGTTGCCCCGGCATGCGTTACATAGCAGCATGGCTGAAGGCATCCGCGTTCTCATTTTAACCCACAACTATCCCCGCTATGCCGATGATTATGCCGGGATCTTCATCGCCACCCTGGTCAAGCGGCTCCCGCAATACGGAATCGAGCCGATTGTGCTCGCGCCCCACGATGCCGGAGCGCTTGAACACGAGGTGATGGACGGCGTGACCGTGTACCGCTTCCGGTACGCCGATGACGAGAAAGACCAGGATATCGCCTATCGCGGCAGCATGCACAATTTGGTGCTTGGATCAATCTCCGGCATTTTCAAGTTCAAGCGGTTTCTGGACAGTTTCAGGGCGGCGGCTTTCGAAGTCATCGAGAAGGAGAAAATCCAGCTTGTGGCGGGAAACTGGCTGGTGCCCTCGGGAATTGTCATGAAGACGATCGCGGCCAAGTCGGAGCTACCGATGATCCTGTCATCGCACGGGACCGACATCCGGATCATGGCCAAGTACGTGGTCGTCACCAAGAAGTTCTTCGGGAAATTTTTTGCGCGACTCAGCCGATGGACGGTGGTGTCATCATTTCTGAGAGATGAGATATTGAAAATCGAACCTGGGTTGGGGAAGATTTTGGAAGTCTTACCGCTCCCTCACGATGAGTCGGTCTTCTATCGGGACAGTTCGATCAAACGTGACAAGAACATGATTTTGGCGGTGACCCGGTTCACCGACCAGAAGCGCATTGACTACCTGATCAGCGCATTTGCCATGGTGGCCGAGCGGCATGATTCTGCGCACCTTGAGATATACGGGAGCGGGCCGCTCCAGGAGAAAACCGAAGCCCAGATCGGGGAGTTCGGCCTGCAAAAGCGGGTGACCATCCATGAGCCGGTGCCGCAGAGAGATCTTCGGGAGGTTTACAGCAAGGCCGGCATGGTTGTGCTCAATTCCTTTCAGGAAGGATTTGGGCTGGCCCTCACGGAGGGGATGCTGTGCGGCGCACCGGTAATAGGGACCGCTTCGGGCGGGATCACCGATATTATCAAGCATAACGAGCGCGGAATACTGGTGGAATTGGATAATAGTTCGGCCCTGGCTGATGCGATAATGCAACTGCTTACGGACGACGCCATGCGAAATCGTCTGGCGGAGGCGGGACATAAATTTGCGCTGGAGACGTATGCCTCCGATCCCCTCGCAACCCGATTTTCGGAGATTATCAAGAAAGCGGTGATTCCGCACAAGTCAAAAGGGGCGCACTCCGCCGCCTGATTCCGTTCCTGGGCGGCGAATTCTACTTCGCCGTTTCTAACTCCACATCAAACCAGATTAGCGTCCAGACGAGGGTAAGAATCCCTTTAACATCGATAGCCCAGCTTTGGCCTAGCCAGTAAAGAAACGCCGTAAGAGACGCGCCGAAGAACAGCTTGGTCAGGCCGATTTTGACCTGCGTTATCACAAAATTGTACAGCCCAATCAGCAGGAAGAGCGCAATCAGGGCCGGCGCGAAGACGGTGGCGAGCCAATTCCAGACGAGCATGAGGTTCTGCATCGACCCGGCGCGGGCGTCGGTGTAGGCGGGGAGATTCCAAAGCAGATAGAAGTGGGCGCCGAGAAAGAACAGGCCGAGCACGATATACAGATATCCCTCGTGCTGGTGATCGGTGATTTCGCGAATTCCCACCATGACAAAAAAGAGGGAGGCCGCCACAAGAGCGGAGAGAAGGTAGGCGGAAGCCTGGCCGAAGATGCTGTTCAAAGTCTGATCCATAGAATTTACCTCAGCCCCCTAGAGCGTAAAAAGCGTGCCAGGAGTAAGGTCAGGCGTCTCTTAATATCCAAGTCAATGATAGGAAACGAATTTGGCTCGCGAGAGGCTTTACGTCGAATTCGCATCCCCGCAATTCCAAATCGAGAATACGAAATGTTCTGCAGGCTACTCCGCTGAATGGCTGCCTGGGTCGTGTCACCACCCCCTTATTTCCGTCTTGTAAAATGCCTTGAACTGCCTATATTATTACAGGAGGTGGGATTATGACGTCCCTAGATGCGATCATAAACCGACAGATCGGCCGCTGGGAACTTGAACGCCAGCGGGCATTGGAACATCCGCAAACCGCCCGACACCCGGTCCCGCCGATCGTGACGATCAGCCGGCAGACCGGAAGCCGCGGCTCGTATTTTGGCTCGCGCCTTGCCCAAAAACTTGGGTATCAAAGACTTCACCGCGAAGTCATCGACGCCATCACACAGGAATCAGGCTACTACCGGAGAATCGTCGAAGCGCTCGATGACCATCTGAGAAGCGGGCTCGATGTTATGGTCGAAGGAATGTTCTCCGGACAGACTGTGGATAATCGGGACTACGCCCGTCTTCTTTGCAAGGTGGTGCTGTCGATGTCCGAGCTGGGCGGGGTGGTCCTGATGGGGCGGGGCGGGAATTTCATCCTTGGGATGAACCGCGGCTTTCATATGCGGTTTGTCTGCTCCCTGACCACACGCGTGGAGAACCTGATGAAGTATTCGGCCTTCTCGGAAAAGGATGCGGTGAACCGGATCAGACAGTCCGATACTGAGCGGCGGGAATTCATGCGGAAGATGTTCCATGCCGACATTGACGATCCGACCCGCTATGACTTGATGATCAACTCGGATAAGCTGGATGTCGAGGATCTTCTGGATGTGGTGATCCCGGCAATCAAAGCGAAGACGAGCAAGCTGGAGCATTTGAAGGAGGAGGAGTGAGGGGATGATTCCCTTTCGCATACCCAGCGGATGCGGATGTGCGATGACTTCTGCTGGTCGAAAGTAGTAGCGTTGGATGCTAATTGCTAGGTCAAGCAGCATGATCTGCATAGTCCGCATCCTTGTCTGCCTCGGAGCAAGTATCGTAGTAGCAAGTTGCGCCTATAGAAGTAGCTTCCAGATCGATCAGAATGACCCTACACCATACCAGGACTCTGTTAGAATAGACGTCAGATTACAGGACACACTCTTCCTGAGGTCGGTAGTAAATGAGTTCATCCATGGCACACACATCATTTACCGGGGAGTGGGCCGCTCTAAACTCTTGGACACAATTCTGCCACTTCGCCGGCCAAAGGCTGAAATCTCGATCACAAATCTCAGTCACCACAAGTTGCTTGTCCCGAGTTGCTATTATCCGGCCTATCTCCGAAGCCGCAAAATATATCGGGAGGGACCGTGCGAGTACACAATCCGATGGGTCAACGACACTGGGGAATCTTCGGTTGTCAAACCGGAGGATCCTACTGAGGCGGATAGAGGAGCCTTTGGCCCCGTTTTTACCGGCTATTGGAGCAGACTGGGACCGGGTGAGAAACAAGTTCTCTGTGACTCACTAGATATTTTAATAGGGCTCGCTGACCATGATTTGCCTCTAGGGGAATACTCAGTGGTTGTCTTCTTTTCCAATCAGTGGCGCAAGCATCCAGGGGACAACTACTGGACGGGAGCGATCAAATCGGACGCTGTTAGATTTTATCTTCAGGACGGAAGGGAGTAGTTCAGCGGCTCGCTGGTCGGCTGGGGATAAGAGACGTCTTCACAATTCTCGGAATCAACGTTCGCTCTGAATATTCCGATTCAAGTCATTGCGAGCCCCAACGTCGTCATCCCGAGCGTAGTCGAGGGATCAACAGGCGGGGCGTGGCAATCTCGTTCCGCCCTGTCTCGTCATGGAAGACAGTACGATGAGACTTAGCGGCAGATTACTACGTCCCGCTCGACGCGGGACTCGTAATGACGGGTTGGGGGAACTGCTTCGAGGGCAGAGATTGCAACCAGCGCATGTGGCAGTGATTTAGGCGGGAAAACTGCCGGCTCGACGAATCCAACACTGTTGGGCGTGCTACAAACAAATCGGCAATTCCGTTCTGCCAAAGGCCTCTACATTTGCCTATATTCCCCCATGCCACTCAACCACGAAATGAGACTACAATGAGTACAACATCACGCGGCCATTGGACCGAGCAGATCAAGGCCGCGATCACGGTCACCGATGCCGACGGAAAGATCCTTGAAATGAATCCGGGGTCAATCGAAGTATTTAAAGCGGACGGGGGGGCCAAGTTGATCGGGACCAATGTTTTCGACTGCCACCCGGAGCCTTCGAAAACCAAACTCGCCGCCATGTACAAAGAGCAAAAGCCGAATCACTACACGATCAGCAAAAACGGGGTGCGGAAGATCATTCATCAGGTGCCGCTGTTTCAGGATGGCAAGTTTGCGGGGTTTGTGGAGATGTCGATGCAGATTCCGGATGAGATGCCGCATTTCAAGAGGGATTGAGCCGGTTTTCCGCACGAAGAGCCACGTCTGGATTCCCGCCTTCGCGGGAATGACATTGATGGCGAACATGTGCTGATAGAGGGGGCAGATCGCCACGTCGTCTCGCGCGACGCGGGACTGCTCGCGATGACGCGACAGGTGGCTCGCCCCCACCCTAAAGGGTGGGCCACCTCACCTAGCGGTGGCACTGGAAACTGTCGCGGTTCTTGTCAAGCTGGGTCCAAATGTCCGAAGTGCGCGGCAATTTCGACAGGCCGAAGAACAACGCCGTGTGGTTCGATTCCTGGCACACTGAAGTCGCGACTTCGCAATGCAGCGTGATGACTTTGCCGTAGGAATCGTAAAGAGAGACGTCTCCGAAGAAACTCTTCGCCGGCGATCCCCCCAATGCTTTTGCTCCGGCCGGATCAGGTTTGAAACTTGCCGTAACTTTGGTCGAATCCATGGCAAATTTGCCGTCTTCGGCGCGTCCCTTGCTCAAACCTCGGAAATAGGTCACCAAATCGGACTGCAATTGGTTCGGCGTGATCGAGGCGTTTCCCTCCAGCCACCAGAAAAACATATAGGAGTGGTATTCGGGGGAGAGCGTATCGCCGAACTCAGGCACAAAGGCCAGGTCCTCAAGTCCTTTATGGTTGATGGTGGGAGCAAATTCGATCGGGAACGGGTATCGTTCGGTCGGCCAGCTTCCGGGAATTGAATAGTGGAATGAATCCGTTGCCGGGTTTTCATGGATCGGGTAAGGAACGCGGGTCAGCTCGACCTCCATCGTCTTTCCGGTCGAAGGACGACTGCAGGGACAATTTCAGGGTAGTTCCGACGGGACCCCGGAGTTCCTTTCGATTCAGCTCGGCGAAAACCCGCCCGGCGACATCGGCACCATTTACCTTGCTGACGACATCACCAACCTGAATACCGGCTTTGGCGGCCGGGGATCCATCGCGAACAACCATCACGACGAGTTCACCGCGGTGATTGTCCTGGTCCTCGGAAAACAATTGGGCGAAACCGGCGCCGACCGTTCCGGGTTCAGTGGCGGCAATCACACCTGTCCCGATCTCCAGAAGCAGGAGTACGGTGGCGACTATCAGGGTAGATTTAAGGGTGACTCTTAGATGATTTCCATTCTCCACATATTCCTCGCGATCATGTGATCTCCCATGGGGGATATTGAATTCTTCCTGGACGCAAAGTTATGGTTCAAAATTAGATTCGGAAAGTCTTCTTTTGCGAGAGAGTCAAGGGAGGAACGTTTTTCGCCGATTAACCATATAAGGGACTTGCTAACGAGGTCGAGTGGCTATTGAATTTGAAGTTCCATGATGAATACCAGGATCATCCTCCATCCCCATACCGCGACCTACGCGGCGCCGATCAAGATAAGCATCGGCGAAGAGGTCGCGGTCGACCACGAAGACACCGACAATCCCGGTTGGGTCTGGTGCACAGACCATCGCGGTAACTCCGGCTGGGTCCCAAAGTCTATTTTGGATTTCTCATTTAACGGGGCCAATGCCCGGGCATTCGAAGATTACGATGCGATTGAGTTGACGGTGCGGCAAGGGGAGTCGGTGAAGGTTCTCGACGAGGAATCAGGCTGGTTCTGGTGTGAGAACGGCGAAGGGCGCCGCGGCTGGGTTCCGAAAGAGTGTGTGGGGTAGCTCAGCCAAACGGCTCAGAACAAATCCCCTCGTAACATCACGAGCGTACAGGCGCGGACAACTTCGATACCGGCCGCTTCGAGTTTCTGGGCGAGCTGTTCATTTTCCGAGCCCGGATTGAAAATCACGCGGCGCGGTTTCAGCCGAAGAATCTTATCCAGTTCCTTATCAGAAATATCGGGGCCGACATACATGGTGAGGGTGTCGACCGGCTCTTTGATGTCATCAAGAGATTTCAGACCGGGAACGCCATCGACCGTGTGACCGGCGGGATGAATCGGAATCGGCTGGTGGCCATGTTCTTTGAGGAGATGCACGGCCTTATACGAGAAGCGGTCTTCTTTGGGCGATGCGCCGAGGACGGCGACTTTGGCATGTTCAGCGGCTTTGGGCATAGTGGTTTCCTCTTGGTTCGTAATCTGGAACGCAGAGCAGATAGGATTGGTTCCGTCACACAATCGGCAGCACGCCGTTCGGATCGAATTTGGCTTTTACTTTGCGGGAATAGTGGGCGTCGGTGGCCGGATTCTTTTCGTCGAAGGCGGTCAGGAATTTGGCCCGGTCGATCCCCTTCTGTTTCATTCCGGCGAATTCTTCGATCGCTGAAGTCGGCAGAACACGGAAAGTCGCCGAGACAATCAACCCAAGCAAACCCCATGATCCGGCGAACAACTTTACAATATCATATCCCGAAACCGATTTGAAACAGACCGAGCCAGGGGTAATGATCTCCCCTTCGGGCGTGACGATCGTCGCTTTGATGAAATATTTCTTGATCGGGAGATCGTGCAGATTCAATTCAGCAGCGAGATTCACGGCGAGCGCTCCGCCGACCGAGCCGACATACGGGAGTGCGGAATGCGGCAGGAATAGATTGTCTTTGGCAATATGAAGGTTGATTTCCCGCAGTGGGTAGCCGGCGCCCACAGTGACATAGAAGTCTCCGGGGGCGATTTCAATCAGGTCATTCAGGCGGTCCGTCCGGATGGTGACCATCTGCTCAAACTTCTCCCCCACCGGATCGAGGTTGTTGCCAAAGCTGGTGATGAAGGTTCTCTGCTTGTGTTGGTTGAGGAGTTTGAAGAATTTCGCAGCATCATCGGCTGATTCCGGATGAAAGGTCGGGACTCCCTTTTGGTAAGTGAGCCGGTCCTCCGGGAACTCGGAGTGGAGGATGGAGAGGAAGTGGGTGTGCGGCATACCGGAAGATAGTTGAAGGCTCTCCATGTGGTCAAGGTCGAGTTCCGAAGCCGGCATCTGGGGAGGACGGCCGTCAAAATTAGAGGTCTGACCCGGTTGGATTATAGAGCTTGGTGCAAAGTTGATCGAATTTCTCTTGTTCATTGTCCGAACAAAAATGGCGAAATCATCTTCCGGTCGCCCCGAGATTGGCCTGAGAGCATCGACCTCCGGCTCCATTGTCCGATACAATTGAAAACCGAGCAACTATGTACTGAAGGGGAGCGCCATGTCAAAATCAACGATTACCGTATTCCTGTGCCTGCTGGTCTGCGTCGCAATTCTCGCCGCCGGCTGCAAAGACAAGAAGACAACTCAGCCGACCAACACTTCGAGTCCTATCCAAATGGTTGACGTCTGTGAAGTCATAGAAGCGGCCGCGCCGCCGGAATTTGTTCCGCCGGCTACTTCTCCCGCGGATATCGATTCGATCTGGCTGTACGGCCAGTACCCGCTGTTGGGAAAGGTCTTCGGCTCAAACGATCCGCAGACGCTGTATGCCAACGTCAACGCGTTCAAATTGTCTATGGAGATCATCAAGAGCGCGGTGCAGGTCAACGAAGACGGCAGTTTTGTTTGCGGCACGCACGTCGATTCCATATTGGTGGAGGTCGGCGCCGGGGATCCGGTCCTGATGCATTACACGGCCACCGTGGTACCGGTCACAGGTGCCACCGCTCTCCCGGCCAACGCTCAGGCGGTTATAGGAGAATCCGTGGATATCGACTATCTCCTGACGTGCGATGTCGTGGAGGTTCCGCTCGGCTCCGTCAAGATAGGAGTGTCGCTGAGTGACACGCTGCAGACGGTGGTTCAGTGGGATGCGAACATGGGCAATGAGACGGACAACCAGTCGAGAATCTTTTTCGCCAGCCTCGACCCGTCCGATTCATCCTTCGTGTTCAAAGGTGTAGGGTATGTCTTGCATGCCACCGATGAGACGTTTACCTGGGCGTTCAACATCCAGGCGGACGCGGCTTCCAATTTTGCCTATCGCTCAAGCTATTTCTCGAACGGCACTCCGGGAAGGACCTTCCTGAACTGCATGCTCGGAGGCGGAAATAAGGACATCGAGTTTGCCCTCAAGTCCCGGGCATTCACACCGGCCGACACCAACGTGGTCGATTCCGCAAATATGCATGACGAAGTGTTTGGCCCGAATTACTCCGAAGGAACCGGCTTGATCACCGCTTACGCCGAATATCTCGGTGACGATCTGATGATCGGATACGACGCCGTCCCTCAGGCCATGATTGATGATCCGTGGGCGGAATGAAATGTTCTGAGATAGATTTTTGGGATGAAACAAGACCCCCGGCCATGTGGCCGGGGGTTTTAGACTGATGTCATGACAGGTCCTCAGTCGACGCTCCGGGTGCATGTTGTTTGACTAAATTGATCCGGCCTGTACAATCTGTCTTTGTTTACGTAACCCTCTCCGCTGACAGTGACATATCTCCCGTTGGGGGCCCACAAACCTCCACCGAAATTCGCCCTTGGAGTCCTTGTAAACTACAAATCTGTACATTTGTCCTCACCTCCTTTCGCGTACACGAGTAATTCTATTCCAAATTGGCAAACAAAAAAGGCTCCTACCGTTTCCGGTTGGAGCTCAGTGATGTCGATCTTTGGAAACGGGTAAGACTCCCGTCGTCGCATGAAACTTTGACAGTTCAGCTAAATGCTATCGGGACTAAATCCTCAATAAAGCTCCTCACTCGATGCGGTCCCGGGCGATACTTTCCCGGATGCCCACACTTGTTTCGCAACTTCAAGCAGTCCTCAAGCACCTCTCTTTGATATCTTGTCGACTACCCCAAGGTCCTGAGCCGCCAGCAATTGAATAGACTCCTTTACATAGGCAAAGTCATCGATGGATCTAACAATGCGCGCCTTTGGGTCATGCTTGAGAACTGCGGCATAAATCGCCGTGTTACCATATGAAATCATCCGGTGCTTAAGATCTGGCGAACAGCCCCGACCCACAAAAACACTACACTGGCGCGGATGGCTCCCGCCGAGAGACAGTCGACCGCCTCCTCCACATATCGTTTAGCCTCGGCGTCTCGGGAGCAGAAGCTACGACAGATTGTAACGTGGATACGCCTACTAGGGGTAACTTTGGCACCAATACTAGAAATGTCGACTAGGCGAGACACGTGCTTCTCGCCCGATGCAGTTATTGACCATTTGTAAGCGTTACCTGTGCCAGGTGAACTTGAGACGAGAGGCCCGAGTCTTGCAACCGTATCCGAAAGATTGGCAGTAGCAGCACCTTTAACGCGAGCTTGCGCCTCGACTTTTTTCGGAGATTTGAAAAATCTTGAGATCGACTTCGCCATCAACGTGTTTGGAATAACATAGCGCCGCGACGACCTTTTCGCCGAGGGACAATTTCGCAAGCGGTTGTAGAAACTCCCCGAGTGTCATTGCGCCTCACCAGTCTCCAGTGGCTTTTTCCCCTTCTGAATTTGGTATTTTCTTCTTGATGTACAGTTCTCCGGCAGTTGTGAGCTTGTACCCTTTTCCGAAATGTACAAACAACTTCTTGCCTTCGTTCTTTGCCACTCTCAAGGTCATATCGGACCGCTGCGGGATAGTCAGCCCCACCTTATCCGCCAGATCATTGACCATTGTCTTCGTAACGACGACAGGTCCGTTTTGCGCGTAATACCAAGCGACTATCGCTTCCAGTGCGTGGGCGGGTACTTTTGTGTCAAGTGGCTCGAAGAAAGTTGTCTCCATATCGGATGTATCGCGAGTGGGATCCCTACGTTCCGATGTTTTCGTTGTGCCGTTTTCGTTGCTGGCGCTTCTCCCCCGTCGTCTCCAACCAATAGATCAAATGCTTTAGCCCGTAGTGCAGGATCAAGCCTGCTCACGAATTGGTTAATATCGAGGATTCTCTTCTTCAATTCGGATTGACCGTCTTTGCCCATTTGTCCCTCCAAAAAAGTACTTGAGCCCCGACCGAAACGATCGGGGCCAAAGCGCTGTTCAATGAATTGCTGTTCAGTCATCTCTTTCAATACATGTCACCCATGCCGCCGCCGGGCATCGGAGGCATCGCGTTCTTCTTGTCCTCCGGCTTTTCGGCAATCACTGCTTCGGTGGTCAAAAGCAGACCGGCAATCGAAGCAGCATTCTCAAGCGCGGTGCGGGTCACCTTGGTAGGATCGATCACGCCGGCTTTGAGCAGGTCTTCGTACACGTTGGTCTCGGCGTTGTAGCCGAAGCCAAAGGTCTTGGACTCGTTCAGCACTTTATTCAGCACGACCGAGCCATCTACGCCCGAGTTGTGGGCGATCTGGCGAAGCGGTTCTTCGAGCGAGCGGCGGATGATCTTCACACCGACCATCTCCTCTTCGCTTCCCTTCACCTTGTCGAGAATGTCGATACAGCGCAGGAGCGCCACACCGCCGCCCGGCACGATTCCTTCTTCGACCGCCGCACGAGTGGCGTGAAGAGCATCTTCGACACGGGCTTTCTTCTCTTTCATTTCGGATTCGGTCGCGGCGCCGACATAGATCACCGCCACACCGCCGGCCAGCTTGGCCAGACGTTCCTGCAGTTTCTCGCGGTCGTAATCCGAAGTGGTATCGTCGATCTGTTTGCGGATCTGGCCGATCCGTCCCTTGATCTCTTCCTTCTTGCCGGCCCCTTCGACGATCGTGGTGTTATCCTTGTCGATCGTGACTTTCTTGGCCCGGCCGAGATCGGACAGCACAGTATTCTCGAGCTTGAAGCCGAGTTCTTCGGAAATCACGCGGCCGCCGGTCAGCACGCCGATATCTTCGAGCATCGCTTTGCGGCGATCGCCGAATCCGGGAGCCTTGACCGCAGCAACTTTGATCGTGCCGCGAAGCTTGTTGACGACGAGTGTAGCCAGAGCTTCACCCTCGATATCTTCGGAAATAATCAAGAGCGGACGTCCCTGCTGGGCGACTTTTTCAAGCACCGGCAGAAGGTCCTTCATGCTGCTGATTTTCTTGTCGTGGATCAGGATAACCGGATCCTCGAGAATCGCTTCCATCCCATCGGGATCGGTCACGAAATAGGGGGACACGTAGCCGCGGTCGAACTGCATTCCCTCGACCACTTCGAGATTCGTCTCAGCAGTCTTGGATTCTTCAACCGTGATCACGCCATCTTTGCCGACTTTTTCCATCGCTTCGGCAATCAGGTCGCCGATGTGACGGTCGTTGTTGGCGGAAATTGTACCGACGTTGGAAATGTCGATCTTGCCGGATACCGGCGTGGATCTCTTCTTGATCTCTTCGACCACGGCGGTCACGGCCATATCGATGCCGCGCTTGATCGCCATCGGGTTGAACCCGGCGGTGACGGACTTGACGCCTTCGCGGAAGATCGCCTGGGCGATCAGGGTGGCGGTAGTGGTGCCGTCGCCGGCGACATCGGAAGTCTTGGAGGCGACTTCCTTCACCATCTGGGCACCCATATTTTCAAAATGATCTTCAAGCTCGATCTCTTTGGCGACCGTGACGCCGTCTTTGGTGATGGTCGGGGAGCCGAACTTTTTGTCGATCGCGACATTGCGACCGCGCGGGCCGAGGGTCACTTTGACCGCATCAGCCAGCTTGTCCACACCGAATTTGAGTTTGGTGCGGGCGTTGGTTTCGAATTCTATGATCTTGGCCATGTACTATTCTCCTCAATTGTTGTCGTGTAAAGAAACTGTCAGTAGGCGGAAGCCTTAGCTCTTCTGGATGATCGCGAAAATGTCCGATTCGCGCATGATGAGGAACTCCTCACCGTTGACCGCAACCTCGGTGCCCGAGTATTTGCCGTACAATACGCGATCCCCTTTTTTGACTTCGAGAGAAATTTTCTTGCCGTCATCGGTGGTCCGGCCGGGACCGACTTCAATGATCTCCCCTTCCATGGGTTTTTCTTTGGCAGTGTCGGGGATGATGATGCCACCCTTTTTGACTTCCTGCTCCTGCAGTGCTTTGATCACGACTCGATCAGCAAGCGGTTTGATGTTCATTTGAAAACCTCCTAAGTTGAAAATTGATTTAGTCCGATTTTCACCGCGTCACGTCCTGCGAGTTCTTCCTCCGGCCTTCCGCGAGCGGCGCTTAGCACTCATTACTACGGAGTGCTAACAAACTATGGTACCACTTAAACGCGGAATCTGTCAAGGGGTTTCAGGATAGACTGGCCAAGTCTGTGATTTTTTTCATTTTCGGGGACCTTCCGGAGACCCGATAGTATCAGTTAACTCATTGAAATCTAATAAATTGACTGACACTCCGGCGCATTTCAAGTCAAAACTGTTGTCCCATATGGTGATCGCCGGATATTGGCGGAGCCGGTAGTCCATCAAATGGAATCCCGTGCAAAATCCGCGAAATAGCTTGACAAAACTCGAAACAAGCATAGATATATGTACGTATGCCGATATATACAATGATAGGAAAGTCCATATGAGCATAGGTAAGCTATTCCAAGCCCTCTCGGACCAGACGAGGCGGGAGATTCTCCAGCTTCTAAAGGAGAAGGACCTGACCCCCTCGGAGATGCTGGAGAAGTTGAAGGTTACGCAGCCGACCCTCTCGCATCACCTGGATATTCTCAAACGGGCTGATTTGGTACATGCCGAGCGGGAAGGGCAGTTCATTCGGTACGGATTGAACATGAGTGTTTTCCAGCGAGCCATGGAGTATATCGTTCAATTTACGAATAAGGAGAAGGAATCATGAAATGGAGCATACGCCGCGAGGTAATTCCGATTGCCGTCCTGCTGCTTTTCGGAGCTCTTACTCTGTATCTGTTTCCCGGGCTGCCGGACCAAATCCCATCGCACTTTGACCTTAAAGGGAATGTCGATCGGTACGAGTCCAGGGGTGCCTTTGTCTGGACATTTTTGGGGATAATGCTCGGGCTGTACGCGATTCTAACGCTGCGTCCCGTTTATCGACCCGTTCTGGCGGCGGATCAAAGAGCGGTACAACATCTTCCTGATTCTTCGGGACTGTATGATGGTCTGTATGCTGGCCTTTTACACCGTGCTGATCTTGTCGGCCAAGACCGGGCATCTCAGCCAGACCGGGATGGGGGTGGCGTTTGGGCTGGTGTTCGTGCTGTTCGGTAATTACATGCCGAAACTCCCGAGGAATTTCTTCTTCGGCATACGTTCCCCCTGGACGCTGGCGTCGGAGGAAGTCTGGAAGCGGACTCACGCCGTTGGCGGCTGGCTCTGGGTCATGGCGGGACTCATAGTCATCACCATGTCGATTGGCGGAATAGATTTCGGCCTGACGATGCTCGTGGTGATGATCCCACTGGTCCTTTTCACGGGCCTAGTTTACCCGTTCTATCTCTATAAGAAGCTACAGAAGGAGCACAAACTGACAACGCCGGAGTTGTAGGGCTCATCCGAAACTCCGCTCTTTCCCCATCGCCCGGCGGATCATGACAATCTGACCAGCGTGATAGAAGTCGTGCGCACACAGAAATAGAACCGTGTGAAGCGGCGAGTCAGTCCAGTTGGGCATTATTAGCCGTTCGGTCTCCAGATATACATCATCCGCGGCATCAATGAGCGATACCACTTTCCCCTGGCCGGTATAGAGAGACGTGCGAAGATCAGCCATTTTAGGAAGAATATCCCCCGGCTTGGGGGCCGGCGCGCCCCGACGGAAAATCTCAGCCCAGGATTCGGGGGTGTCAAAATCACCTCCCAGAGTTTTGGCCTGAAGCTTGGCGGTGAACAACAGATGGCCGGTGAGCCACTTGATGTGATTGGGGTTTCGCTCGAAGGTCCGCAGCGACTCCTCTTCAGAAACATCGTCCAGCAACCGGCGAATCGCCCCCTGGACGGTCGTTACGTGCGGTTTCAGAACTTCTCGTTTGCTCAGGCTCATAGTCAAAGTCTCCCGATAAAGGCCGTTCTGAGGGCTAGTTCATCTCCCCGATCAATCTGATTCCCTCAAGGGTGAGGGTCGGCTCAATCAATTTGATATGTTTCGAGTATTTTTCTATCCCGCTCGCCAAACCGCCGGTGGCGACCACACGGGCATTGGGGAATTTGGCTTCCTCGATGATCTTCTCGACGAGATAATCCACCTGCCCGACCGTACCGTAAAACAGGCCGGATTTCAGCGCTCCGGCGGTAGATTTGCCGATGACGCTGTCCGGGGGCTCGATCCGGACTTCGAATAACCGCGCCGCTTTGCGGGCGAGTTCGGTCATCGAAGTTTCCGGTCCCGGGATCAAGACCCCTCCGAGATAATTGCCGGAAGCATCGACAACATCGAAATTAGTGGTAGTGCCAAAATCGACAACGATAATCGGCCCGCCAAATTTCTGAAATCCGGCCACGCCATTGGCAATACGGTCGGCCCCAAGCTGATCCGGCTGGTCGATCATGATTTTGATCGGCAGTTTGACGTGCGAAGAGATAAAGAGCGGGATGCAGCCGAAATATTTCTTGGCGGTGCGTTCAAAGACGGGGGTCAAGGACGGAACCACCGAAGCAATCACTACCTTCTCGATCTCTTCGTTGGCGATTTTCATTCGTTCCAACAGCCCGGTCACGAAAAAGCCGGCCTCATCGGAAGTCATGGTGCGATTCGACGAAACGCGGAAATGGTCTTTAAGCGTCTGAGCTTTGAACACGCCGACGACCGTGTTGGTATTTCCGATATCGATGGCCAGGAGCATGACGTCAATATACCGGCCGAGCGACCCAACGGCAAGTTGTTACAACTCTACGATTACGCCCGGAAGGTTGTCCCCGCCTAGTTTATCCCTGACAGAGGAGTTACCGGCTGGTATATTGCGAGCAACGGCGCACTTTTTGGAGCAAGGGTCGCGTGGCCGAGAACCGTCTATGGAAATTACGATCATACCAGATTTCATTCTGAACAGAGTCACATCATCGGCGGCGCGGCAACTACAGCTGGATCGCGTGGGGAGCGGCCTGCTGGTCCTGCTCGCACCTTTTTTCCTTATGGCTTTCCCTCTCCCCCATTTCTGCCTGATCCAAGAACTGTTCGGAGTCCCGTGTCCGGGTTGTGGCATCACCCAGGGGGTGATGATTTGTTTGACTCAAGGGCCTGGGGCAGGATGGGTCGCCAGTCCCGGAGCTGTGATGGTGGTTCTGGCCATGTCGATTCAAATCGTGTCCGGGTTAGCGGCGACAATTCGCGCACAATCGAGCTTCGCGGCCGGCGTGGTGATGCGCTGGACGAGCCGGTTGGCCCTATCCGGAATCATAGTGGCGTGGATTATTCGACTCAGTCAGTAAAGCTTTAAGGAGGTTCGAGTGTCATCCATCATTTCGTGTCCGAAATGCAACCAACTGGCCGTCCGAGGAGGTTTTAAGCCCTGGCAGATTATTGTGGCGATCTGTTTTTTCCCGATCGGGCTCCTGGCATTCCTGGCTGATCGGGAGCCGACCCGGTGTCCGAGCTGCGGCTTCATCTGGCAGTGCTAAGATTTTGCGAAAGCGCGGATGGGGCGATTGGCGCTCCCAATCCGCGCAGTTGACGCGAGAATAAATGATCAGGGTTTGGGGTCGAACAGCCCGAGCGCGTTTCCTTCCGGATCGGCAAACCAGGCGAATTTTCCCATGTTCGGTATAGGGGTCATCGGCACGATCGTTTTGCCGCCGAGGGAAGTGATTTTGTCAAGAGCCCTCGGGATGTCATCTACTTGGATATACAGCGTCACATAGTTGTGCGGTTCGTGGCCGAGCGTGTTGATATGACCATTGATGCCTTCCTTGATGCCGGTGTCTATCATCGCTGCCGGGCCATAGGCCTGCATTTTCCAATCGAACGCTTTCTGGTAAAATTCCTGGGCTTTTTGGTTGTCGCGGCAGCCGATTTCAAAGTGGATTACAGGGTGAGCCATGGTGCAGATCCTCTGAGTTATAAGTATTCGGTTTAGTTTCGGGAATATGAAAGTATTACGCCGTTCGATTCAGTTTTGTTCCCAGAACTCTGAGCACCTTGATCACTTCTTCGCGGTGAACGTGGTGAACCATATGCCCGGTCCCGGGAAGAATTATGAGCTGGGCGTTAGGGAGATCGAGGGCCAGCCGCCGGGCAGTCCTGTCCGGAAGCGTGATCAGATCCGAGTCTCCGGCCACAATGACTGCCGGATTCTGGATTCCCTTGTATAGGCCGGTGATGGCGTCAAGACTCGACTTGAAATGAACGACTTCATCAGCTACGGTCCGAAATTGTTCCGGTCGGGCCGAATACTGTCGCAGCGTATCGGCATATGCTCTCGAGGGTGGATTGGGGCGATAGGATCGCCCTACTATACCCCTTCCCAGTGCCAGGGCTATCGGGACAAACATCGGCCGTGCCAGAAGCGGCCCCAGCCAGGGCATAACCTTTGTTCCGGGCGCCAGGTTCGGCATGCCGTCGGGGTACGCGCCGGGGGCGAGCAAGACTAGAGCGGCGACATCGTCGGGGTAGTCAACGGCGTATTGCAAGGCGACAGCGCCGCCATAGGAATGGCCGACTATGATCGGCTTGCCACCGACGAGCCGGCTCACCGCCAGATGAATCAGTCTCGCGGTCATTGCCAAAGTCACCGGTTCGTCGAGAGGACGACCGCTGTACCCGTGACCGGGGCGGTCAACAGCAATGGCATGAAACTCGTCCGCGACCGAATCGAAAATGGTCTGGGTGAAGTCCTGTAAGATCCCGTCGCTGCCGTGAATCATCACCACAGGAACACCGGTACCGCGCTCGACATAGTGAAGCCTGACAGACTCGACCTCGATGAACTTCCCGACCGGCGGAAAGTTGCGATACGACCTGGCCAGCTGCCACTTCCCTATGACCGTGAGCAACCCCGCCAGCCCGAGGATGACAAGTAGAACGACCAATTGCAATCACGTGATCTCTCCCATCAGGATCCAAGGCAGACCGTCAATCCCAAAGCAGTCCTATCAGCGGCCTAGGACAGAGTCTCGGCCGAAGGAAAAAAGTACGGCCAGCCAATCCAAACATAGCAGGTGGGGATTCCCCGGAAAGCCTCGATCGGACATCGGGGCGGACGATCGATTCGGCATATTTGGAAGTTGAGGCTCCCGGCGCGCCTGCATATATTTGGACATGCCCGAACATCATCCCACCTATTCGCTCGGCCCGGATTTTGACGCCAAATTAGAGTCGTTCACTGAGGCATTTCTGTCGGCCGGGTGGGAGGTGTTTGGTTCCGAATTCGCGAATCTTGAGTCGTTCATAAAGGCCGCGAAGGAGGACGCCTCAGATCGGGACGACCAGAAGCTCAGGCGAACCGATAAGTCGTTGTATCTCCTGGAGGCGGTCGCCTGCAAAATCTACGACAAGCTGAATACCGCCAAATTCAACCGGACGACCGAGACGCTGATCGTGCTCCCGGATTGTCTGACGCTGCACAATCCGTACTGTGAGAAATCGGATTCCCGGCATGGCGACGAGTGCGAAGGGTGCACGCCGGAATGTCCGGCACACCGGGTGAGTAGTCTGGCGAAGAAGTACGGGGCCAAAGTACTGTTCTCCAAACGGAAACTTGAAGAGCAGCTTGAATATCACAAGGGGAAGTCCAAAAACCTGGGAGTGATCGGAATCGGCTGCATTTTAATGCTTGCCCACGGAATGCGGACAGCGCTTGATCTGGAGATTCCGGTCAGGGGAATTCCCCTTGACTACTGCGGGTGCGACCATTGGACTGATGAGCAGCAGGCGACATCATTTCCGCTTGATCGCCTGGAGCAAATGCTGAAGGAAAAACATGCTGTATCAGATACGCCGACTCACGATCAATGATTTCGATGAGATGATTCGGGTTTGGTCTGACGCCGGGCTGCCGTACAAGCCCAAGGGTCGGGAGAGCCGCACCAGCATCGCCCGGGAACTGGCGGCCGCCGGGGTATCCTTCTGGGGGCTATTTGACGGGGAACAGATGATCGGCCTGGCCATTGCCAATTGGGACGGCCGGCGGGGCTGGGTGAACCGCCTGGCGATCGATCCGGAATACCGCGGTCAACGATTGGCAGGAGAATTGATTCGCGAATGCGAGAGATTTTTGGAATCCCAGGGAGCCACGGTCATAGCAGCGCTCATTGAGGAACTGAATCTTCCCTCGATGTCCGCGTTCGAGCACGAAGGGTACCGGTGTCTTCCGGAGATAAAGTATTTTGCCAAGAGGCAGTCCCAGGACAGCTAGCGGGTCACGCCCCCTGGCGAAGAAATTGCAGGGAGAGAGATAAGCGATGAACTATCCATTTTGGGACGTAGGAATCGGGTACGGAGTAATCATGGCCGTGGTGGCTGTGCTGCACGTCTTTGTGTCGCATTTCGCCATCGGTGGCGGCCTGTATCTGGTAGTGACCGAACGGGCCGCGCGGAAAGCCGGCGATCAGGTGCGGCTTGAATATCTGCAGAAGTTGAGCCGGTTCTTTGTGCTGGTGACGCTTCCTTTCGGCGCCGTGTCCGGAGTAGGCATTTGGTTTGTGATCGGCGTGCTGAACCCGGCGGCCACCGAAGTGCTCATACACAATTTTGTCTGGGGCTGGGCCACCGAGTGGACATTCTTTGTAGTCGAGATCGCGGCCGCCCTGCTCTATTTCTACGGCTGGAAGAAAATGTCGCCGCGCGACCACATGGCGATCGGCTGGATCTACTTCATTTTCGCCTGGCTTTCCCTGGTCGTGATCAACGGGATTTTGGCCTTTATGCTGACCCCGGGGACCTGGCTGCAGACCGGAAATTTCTGGGATGGGTTCTTCAATGCCACCTACTGGCCGACGCTGTTCTTCAGAACCGGCGTCTGTGTCATGCTGGCGGGATTATACGCAATGATTATCGCGTCTCGCGAGAAAGAGAATCTCCGGGCCGGGATCGTCCGATACAACGCCACCTGGATTATTGCCGGACTGGCGCTGATGGTGCCGACCTTCTACTGGTACTGGAAGTCGATCCCAGCGGACATAATCGCCAAAGCCCTTGAGATTATGACCACGCCGATGCACGCCATGTACAGTTCATTCTGGGTAGCCGGCATTATCGCGGCGCTGGTGCTTCTGTTCGGCCTCCTGTTGCCGAAACAATACCACACCGTCGTGGCCCTGGCGGTTATGGCGCTTGGGCTTTTGTGGTTCGGAGAGTTCGAGTGGTTCAGGGAATCGATTCGCAAACCATATATCATCTCGGGCTTCATGTACGGCAACGGCGTGGAAGTAGCCAAGCTTCCGAATTATCAATCAGCGGGCCTGTTGCCCGAGATCAAATACCGGACGAGCGATGAAGGGAGTCGATCTTTTCAATCGCGCCTGCCGGAGTTGCCATACGATCAACGGGTACAAGCCGCTCAAGCCGCAGTTTGACGGCACCGATGAGCGGTTTATCGCGTCCATCATACAGAGCGCTTCATTGCTGAAAGGGAATATGCCGCCGTTCGCCGGGACTTCCCATGAGGCCGGGTTGATTGCGGCCCATATCTACGCGCAGACCGATCACCGCCCCACCGGCGTGATTTACGGTTTGAGCGGGGTCGAGCTCGGCAAAAAAGTCTATGACATTCGCTGCGCCTGCTGCCACCTGCAGGGATCATCCGGCGACAAGCTGAAATCGCTGGCCGGGAAAACGGCGCAGGATTACAGCGATCTGCTGGACCAGGCGGAATCACTGGGAGACGGAATGCCGGCGTTTACGGCCGACAGCACCGACCGGGCCGCGCTTATCCAGTATCTCACTTCGCTTCAAACAGGAGGAAACAATGCAAGCTCCGGGTTATAATTTCCTCTCGGCCCCGCTGTGGTTGATCACGGCGCTGCACCTCTTGACGCTGACGCTACATTTTCTGGCGATGAATTTTCTGGTCGGGGGAATTATTGCGGTGCTCTGGGGAAGATTTCAAAATCGCTGGCAGGACCAGACGGTCCAGACGTTTCTCAAGCTGTTCCCGAGCGCCATGGCGGCGACCGTCACGCTTGGGGTCGCGCCTCTGCTTTTCCTCCAACTGGTATATCACCGCCAGGTCTACTCAGCGGCCATTGTCAGCGCCTGGTTCTGGCTCATGATCATTGTCTCAGTGATCATCGTATATTATCTGCTCTACGCGGCATCGTTTAAGAATCCGGCCGGGAGCGGAAAAACTCCAATCATGCTGACCCTGGCGCTGGCCGGTTTGCTTTACGTTTCGCTGGTATACAGCTCGGTGTTCTCGATGGCCGAGAAGCCGGCGCTGATGGCGCAGCTTTACGGACAGAGCCAGTCCGGAAATATCTGGAATCCGGAACTGGGGGATTGGGTGCTCCGCTGGATGCACATGATTTTTGGAGCTATTACCGTTGGGGGGATTCTTTGTGGGCCTGCTGGGACGGAACAATCCGCAGGCGTTCAAGGTCGGCAAGACGTTTTTTGTCGGCGGAATGGTGCTGGCCTCGCTGGCCGGAATTGGTTACTTGCTCTCACTGGCGGATTATCTCAAGGTCTTCATGCACACGTTTGGGATTTGGTCGCTCACGCTTGGTGTCCTGCTGGCGCTCGGGTCGCTGCATATGTTTTTCTCCAGGAAATTCGGGCTCACGGGGATTATGGTTTTCCTGACGGTCTTCGCCATGGTGACCACGCGGCATTACGTCCGGATAGTCAAGCTGGAAGGGGCGTTTGAGCCCGCGAGCCTGCCGGTTCAGCCGCAATGGGGACCATTCCTGATGTTCCTGATCTGTTTCCTGGTGGCCATTGGGATCATGGTGTACATGCTGCGGATGTTCTTCCGGTCGCAGAAAGTGCCGGTGTAGCACACAAAAGAACCGCCGGGCAGTTGCCCGGCGGCCGTTATTTAAGAGAGGATCCTGGACTTACTTAAGAATCTGCTCGAACATCGGCTTGAAATCGGAATATTCGCGGGCGCCGATAAACCGGCCGATTTCCTTCCCGGTTTTGTCAAGAAAGATGGTGGTCGGAATTCCGTTGACAACGTTGTAGTCATCCAAAATCTGATCGTTGGCCATAAGCATCACCCACCCCATGCCGGCCTGATTGGCGAACATTTGGACTTTCAGCGGCGTATCTTTTACCGCAAACCCGATGATCTCAACCCCTTTGGGCTCGTACTCATTGTAGAGTTTGATTAGATCCGGGAGCTCGCGGCGGCAGGGTGGGCACCAGGTTCCCCAGAAATTCAAGACCACCGGCTTCTTGCCGAGCCATTCGTCTGACTTGTGGGCAGTCCCCTTGGTATCAGCAGCGGTGAAGGCAATGCCCGGGCCGGTCGGGGTAGTTGCGGCCGCCTGAGTGGCCGTCTGCTGGGTTGCGGGGGCAGGTGATTTGGAGGCGACGTCTTCCTTGCTGCCACTGCATGAAATTACGCAGTAGAGGGCGAAGGCGGCGGCGAAAACGAGGGTCAATTTTGCTTTCATAATTCCTTAAACCAGCTTGGACTCAAGTTCGTTCAGCCCGAAGCATAGCAATCCGCGCCGGAGCAAACAAGCTATGAACTTGGTCGTCACTTCCCTTGCGGAGCCGGTGTCGGCTGGCCGGGCTGAGCCTTCTGCGGAGCCGTGTTTTGCTTCGTCCGCGTAGTATCATAGCGATATTCCGCCACAACCGGCAGAATAGTCATGAGTTGATCTTTGGTCATATATCCCGGAACCGGACCCACTTTTTCCTTCTTGGTGTTGACGAACCAGAATGTCGGATATCCGGAGACATTAAATTCGGAATTGGCCAGATCCTTCTGCGTGATCTTGAAGCCGTCGATATCCAACAGGCTGTCCTGATCGGCCCAGACTTTGACCGGCACAAAATTCTTATTGATATAGTGAATGACAGTGGTATCCGAGAAGGCTTCCCGATCCATTTTCTTGCACCAGCCGCACCAGGTAGTGGTGAAATCGACCATCAAGTGTTTGTCTGTCCCCTTCTGCAACTGAACCCCTTTGTCAAAGGAGACCCAGTGGATCACGTCCGCAGAGGCGTCGCCGGATGTCGGCTGAGAAGCTTTGGCGGCCGCGGTAGTGTCAGCCACTTTGACGGCGGTCATATTGGCTTTCGGTTTTGGGCTTACTTCGGCCAGCGCCAGAGCGGCGAGAAGTCCGACCACAAGTAGGAGTACAACGGAGAGGATTTTGGGGGGTCTCATGGATTTACCTTATCGTTCGCTCGATCTCTTTTCAACTTATATCGGCCTGCGGGCACGCCTGCCTGACCGGATTACGTCTGCAGCGGTCTCAAATAGGCCGCCGAATCTCCCAGCAGTTCCTTAAGAGTGTCCAGGAGCCGGAAATCAACGGTGACTGAATATTTTCTCGACCGAATATACACTTCGGAGCCATTCTCTCTGGCAGCCAACAGGACCGGGGCACTCCCGCGAAATTGATCGAGGACAGACAAGGCCTTATCGATCAGGGCTTCCGGGCAATCCTTATCAATTTTTATAACCAATTGGCAATTAAATCGTTCCGTGAGCTTTTCCAACGGCAAAATCTCGGAAACGATGATTTTGGGGGATTCTTCCTCCCGCGTGGAGACCCGTCCGGTCACCAGGAGCATTCGGTCTATCTCAATGAACTCCTTGTTCTTATCGTAGCAATCCGAGAAGCAGATCAGCTCGGCCGTGCCGGAAAACTCCTCGACCGTAACGAAGGCCATCAGATTCCCCTTCTTGTCCGGCATTTTCTTGATGGCTGCAACGATCCCACCGACCGTCACCTCCCGTGAGTCGGCCACTCCTTTCAGAGCCGAGAGGGAATGAGTCGTGAAACTGGCCAGTTCATCACGGAACTTGTCGAGGGGATGTCCGGAAATGTAGAAACCGACCATGGCTTTTTCCTGAGTTAGCCTTTGGTGACTCCCCCACTCCGGGATCGGCGGAAGAGCCGGCGCGACCCGGCTGATGGCCACGCCCGACCCGGCGAACAGATCATGGCTGCTGGATTGCTCGGCGACCCGGTGGGCGTAATCGAGATATGCCTCGACGACCTCATGCTTCTGGGCGCGGCTTCCTTCGACTGAATCGCAGGCTCCGGCCGCGACCAGAGACTCCAGGGTTCTTCGATTGATATATTTGAGCGGGACCCTGGTAACCAAGTCGGCCAGCGTGGCGAAACGTTCGCCCGACTTGCGCGCATCCGAGATGGCATGAGCCGCCTCTTCACCGACATTCTTGACTGCCTGCAATCCGAACCGGATCTTTCCGTTCACCACGGAAAAGTCGCTTCGAGATTCATTGACGTCGGGCGGTTCAACTGTGACCCCGAGGCGGCGCGCTTCCTCCAAAAGAGTATAGATTCGGTCGGTGTCGGTAATTTCCGAAGTCATCATGGCGGCCATGAATTCCCTCGGATAGTAGCACTTTAGCCAGGCGGTCTGGTAGGCGATAAACGCGTAGCACGTGGCATGCGCCTTATTGAAACCGTACCGGGCAAATGTCTCGATCTGATCAAAAACTTCGGCGGCCGACTTGGGATCGACTCCCCGTTTTTCGGCGCCGTCAAGGAATTCCTGCTTCTGCCCGGCCATCAGGGCGGCGTCCTTTTTGCCCATCGCCTTTCGAAGCAGATCTGCCTGCCCGAGCGTATATCCGGCCAATTGATTGGCGATCTGGAGCACCTGTTCCTGGAAGACGATGACGCCGTAGGTTTCGCCGAGAATCTTCTCGAGTTTCGGATTGAGATAACTTGTCTGAAGCGTCCCTTTCTTCCGCTCGATATAAATATCGATCATGTTGAGTTCCTGCCCCTTGCGGACTTCAACGCGGGCATCGAGCGGACCGGGACGATACAGGGCATTCATGACGGAGAGATCGGTGAAGGCCTCCGGATGCAGTTTTTTCAGATACTCGCGCATCCCCGGAGATTCAAACTGGAAGATTCCGGCCGTCTCGCCCCGGGCGAAGATCTCGAAGACTTTGGGATCATCCAGCGGGAGGGCATCGATGTCGATTCTGACCTCGGGATTGTTTTCGCCAATCATGCGAAGAGCGTCGTCAATCACGGTCAGCGTGCGCAAGCCGAGAAAATCCATCTTCAACAGACCGATCTCCTCGACCATCTTCATATCATACTGAGTGGTTACTTCGTCTCGGGACCCCTTGAACAGCGGAACGTAGTTGGTCAGAGCCGACGGGGCAATCACGACTCCGGCGGCATGGGTCGAAGCATGGCGCGCCAAGCCCTCAAGCGTTTTCGAATAATTGATGAGTCGGGCAACCCGCTGGTCTTTCTTGACCAAATCGGCCAGTTCCGAGGACTGGGCCAGGGCATCCTCAAGTGTAATATCGAGCTTGGCCGGAATCAGTTTGGCGATCCGGTCAACCTCGGAATAGGGAAATCCAAGCACCCGGCCGACATCACGCACCACTCCGCGCGCCGCCATGGTGCCAAAAGTGATGATCTGAGTGACGTTGTCGGAGCCGTATTTTTCAATGACGTATTTGATGATTTTGTCGCGGCCGCGATCGGCGAAATCGATATCGATATCAGGCATCGAGACCCGTTCCGGATTGAGAAACCGCTCGAAGAGAAGCTCGAATTTGATCGGGTCGATATTCGTGATTTTGAGCGCATACGAGACCAACGATCCGGCGGCGGAGCCTCTCCCCGGCCCCACGGGAATCCCCTGAGAGCGGGCGTAATCACAAAAATCTTTGACAATCAGGAAATATCCGGCGTACCCCATTTGCTTGATGACGCCGAGCTCGTATTCGAGCCGTTCAGTGATCTGTTTAGTGATCTTGGTGTAACGCTCGGTAAGGCCCCGGTCGGACAGGTGGCGAAGAAAACTGTCCGGATCGACAAACTCGCGCGGGATCGGAAAGACCGGGAGTTTGAGCTGACCCAGCTCGAGTTTGAGATCGCAGGCCTCGGCGATCCGAAGCGAGTTCTCCATGGCTTCTTTGTAATCCCCGAACACCTGCTCCATTTCCTGGGGAGACTTAAAGTAGATCTGGTCGGAATTGTACCGCATCCGGTCGGCATCTTCGACTTTCCGGTCGGTCTGGATACAGAGCAAGGCATCGTGAGCCTCCCAATCCTCGCGTCGCAGGTAGTGGCAGTCGTTGGTGGCGACCAGAGGGATGCCGGTTTCTTTGGAGATCGCGACGATTTTGGGAATGATCTGCTGTTCCTTCTCGAGACCATGATTCTGAATCTCCAGAAAGAAATTACCCGGCCCGAAAATCTCCTGAAACTCCCGCGCGGTAGCGACAGCGGCATCGGTTTCACCACGCTGAAGGTGCCAGTTGACTTCGCCGGCCAGACAGGCCGAAGTGGCGATCAGTCCTTCGGAGTGTAATCGAAGCAATTCCCGGTCTATGCGGGGGCGGTGGTAGAATCCTTCGAGAAATCCGGCGGTGGAAAGTTTCATCAGATTCCGGTAGCCGGTGAGGTTCTTGGCCAGGAGAATCATGTGGAACCCGCCGTTGGGGTAGAGATTGGAGGGTTTCTTGTCGAACCGACTCCCTCCCGCCACATAGGCTTCCGTCCCGATGATCGGCTTGATCCCTTCTTTGGTGGCTTTCTTATAGAATTCAATGGCGCCGAAAAGATTCCCGTGATCGGTAATTGCCAGCGCCGGCATTTTGAACTCTTTGGCAAGCTTGATGACCGAGTCGAGACGGCAGGCGCCATCGAGCAGCGAGTACTGACTGTGCGTATGTAAATGAACGAAATTGGCGTATTTCATCTGTCTGGCAATCCTAACCTTCTGTCATAGTAATTACGCCCCGAAGGGGAGTTGGGTCAATATCATTCTGGGACATGACGAAAATGCGTCTCAATTCTGTGCGCATAAGTGCGTGATTTCAAATTGACGCTGTGGACAATTACGGGGATGTGAGGTTCAACGCTGCTCGTCGGCCTTGATAATGTTCATCTCCAGGATAATTTCATCCCGGATCGGAATGCCGTAGAACCCTTCTAAGGGGATACTTGGCTTGATCTTGCGGGATTCCTCGATCGCCTGCGGGTAGATCGCCGCAAGCTGAAAACCGCGCCGCTGGTAGAATCGAAGGGCATCGACATTATCATTGGTCGTCACAAGCCAAAGCCGGTGGCAGCCGTGCGCTTTGGCCAATTTCCGAAGGCTGGTGACCAGAGCCGTGCCGATTCCGAGGTGAGGAGTGAAGGCATTCAGAGTGACCATCTCGCAATCGTTGCCGACAACTTCGTAGGTCACCAGTCCGACCCGGTTCCCTTGTTCGTCGGCGGCATAGAATCCCTGCAGATCTTTCGGGAAATGCTTGAGTCCGCGCGAGACGACGAAGTCGGCCCCCCATTCTTTCTTGAACTGGTCGGCGACCCAGGGGATATCTGCTTTTGTCACGGTGTGCACTGATACGACCATGGCAACCTCACTCTTGCAACGGACAACGGGATTTGTCGCGGCTGCCGGAAACTCAAATGGAGCCGGTCAGACCGTCGTGAATGAACTTCCCCCCCAGATACAACAGGAACAGAGCGCAGGCAAGGATTAAACCTCGGAAGGCGACTCCCACGATGAGCTTTCGTCCGGTCCAGAGGAGAATCGAGACCGCGGTGTACCAGACGAAGTCGGAAAGGATGTGGCCAAAATAGAAAACCACCGGGCCGATCCACCCGAACGCTGACGATTTAACAACAAACGCTAAACCGGTCGTGGCCCACCAGACGAACCAGAACGGATTGGACAGGGTCGCGGTGATTCCCTCGCCGGCAAGTTTATGGTGCGGTTTCTTGGAGGTCTGGACCGAATCGTATTTGACCCGGTTGCGGATGATATCGTACGCCATCATTCCCCCCATGAGAATCAAAGCGGCTCCCCCTACGACTCCGATAATCTGGCGGATCAATTGATTCTCGGCGAGGGCGGCGACTCCAAACGCCAGGAGCAGGACGACGCCGATTTCAGCGATGGCGTGTCCGATCGACAGCACCGGCCCGGTGTACCAGCCGTGGCGCGGGGTGTTGGCAATATCGACCGCCAGCAGGGGGCCCGGCATCATGGCGCCGGAGAACCCGACCACGAAGGAGTTGAGGAAAAGGGCGAGTAAGGGCATCGTGAGATAACATACAACGTGGACTGGAATGTTCCAAGGGGAATGGGGGGAGCCAGGGCCTCGTTCGGACCGCTCAACCGTGCTTCTCGTCTTCCGCTCGAAGCGACGAAACTATACTCCCTTCAAATTCTGGGGTCGGACGGGCCAGGAGGCGTCGGTTCGAGCGCTAGTCGAGAACCAAGGGGAGTCGGACGGCCTAACAACATCAGCCTGCTTCTCGTCTCCGCTCGAAGCGACGAAACGACACTTCCTCGAGTTCCTACGATCTGGCGGGGCGGGGGCGTCGGTTCGAGCGCTAGTCGAGAACCAAGGGGAGTCGGACGGTCTAACAACATCAGCCTGCTTCTCGTCTCCGCTCGAAGCGACGGAACTGCCTCACGCAAATGTGACTCAAGCGATCTTGCCAAACAATTCGGTGCTTGGTAGCTTCCGGCTATGAAGCACCCTACCGTGTACATTTTGAAATGCTCGGACGGGCTGTATTACACGGGGTCGACTACGAATCTGATCCAACGAATTGAGCAGCATGCATCCGGAGTTGCTTCCTCGTTCACGTCGCGTCGCCTGCCGGTGAAGCTGGTGTTCTGGATGGAGTTCCCGTCCATAACTGAAGCTTCGCGGGCGGAGAAACAGATCAAAGATTGGTCCAAAGCCAAGAAGGCGGCGCTGATTCGAGGTGACGTTGAAGAACTTAGAACTCTCTCAGCTTGCCGAAATGAGACGAGTTCGAAATTGTCTTTGCACTGGCATCTCGGTTGAATCGTCTATAGATTAGAGCAAGGATTGATGGGGAGATAAACGTGTCCAGATTCTGTCTTTCACTGTTTTTTTTGATTTGCACTTCTGTGCTTGTTCCGAACTCGCGGGCCGAGGCCTCGGACAGAAAATCAGATGATTCTATCGACTGGAACGATATCGACGAATACACGACCTCCGAATGGGGGCCGGTTTCCGATGGTTTGAGCATTCGGGTCGTAACTCCAAATGAACTTTCGTACGGGATGCCTATTACCATGTTGCTCGAGCGGAGAATTGACTCGTCAATGCTCCCGCCGGGGATAACGCGCTGGACCGGATCGCCGGAGAAGGTCAAATATCAGTTGGACATCTTCGACAGTCCGGAATGCCCTGGGGAGTGCACGCAGCGATATGTGTATGGGAGTTCGGTCCGAAAGCTCGACAGACAACATGATATCGATTTCACGAAATTGCGGAATCAGCCTATTGTTCTCCAATTCAAACCTGACAAAACCAGTCGATTCAGGAAGTCAAAAGCGGGTTTTCTCGAAGAACTTGATCTTCCCTCTTATCCCTTGGTATCGGGGAATCACAAGTATCGACTAAAGATGATTGTGAGCGATTCAAAGGATGGTTCCTGGAACGGGGTTGCGGAGACACTCTTCGGCGTACGAGTGGCACGCAAACTAGTTGTCCGGAAGAAGTTGACCGTCATCGTTCCGCATGGGTTAGAACTGCGTTCTCCTTGCAGGTTCGGTTTTACCCTCGTACAACTCGATACCGTTGTAGTCTTCCCCAAATTGGCGACAGGTGGAGGGGTTCGAACAGAGCGTTTTTGCATGACTTACCTGGGGCCATTTGTTAGTAGTAGCGCGACTCAGTTGATACGCGATACAACGTCTTGGCAGATAAGATCCATTTGCCATGCAAAGATTCTGGATGGAGCCCTCGTAGGCGCTATTTCGATACAGATCCTCGATATGGACGGAGTGCCCCCTCAATACTTGCTTCTATCAGGCGGAGAGACTCTTTGGGAGAGGCATTATAAACTCGCTCTAGCTCCCGAGCAAATCCAAGCACTAGACAGTTGCCAGCACTGATCGCAAAGAAACGGGCAGGAGTACTCCTGCCCGCAAGCTTGTTAGCGACAGCTTATCCCTCAGTGCCCCGTGAAACTTGGCTTCCGCTTCTCCAAAAACGCTTCCATTCCTTCGTTCTTGTCGCCGGTGCCGCAGATCGAGCCGAAATTGGCTTTCTCCAGATCGCACCCGGCGGTGAGAATGACATCCAGGCCGCGATTGATGCATTCCTTGGCCATCTGAATCGCCAGCGGACCTTTGGTGCAAATCAGTTCCGCCATTTCAATCGCCTTCGGCCATAAGCTGATCGGGAGGGTAGACTTCTTCAACCAAGCCGATCCGGTGCGCCTCCGCCGCGTTGATCATTTCGCCGGTCAGAATCATCTGCATCGCCTTGCCGCGCCCGACAAATCTCGGCAGCCGCTGTGTGCCGCCATAGCCGGGAATAATCCCAAGGTTGACTTCGGGCTGGCCAAGCTTGGCTTTCTCCGAGGCCAGACGGATATCACAGGCCATAGCCAGTTCGCACCCGCCGCCGAGCGCAAAGCCGTTTATTGCGGCAATCACCGGTTTGGGGAAATTCTGAATCGATTTCATGAGATATAGCCCCTTGGCGGAGAAATCGGACCCGGAGCGAACATCGAGATCCGCCAATTCCGGAATATCGGCCCCGGCCACAAAGGCTTTCTCCCCGGCACCGGTGATGATCACGCATTTTACGGTGTCATCGGTCCAGTGGAAGCTGAAGAGCTGCTGAAGTTCCGCCACGGTCTCGCGGTTTAGCGCGTTGAGCGCCCGTTCGCGATTGATCTTGATGATCAGGATCGCGCCCTTTTTTTCGACCAGTAGATTCTTGTACTCGGCCATGATACTTTGTCCTTTTGCTATGAAAAATCGATAATCTCGCGTTCGGAAACTATTTGGCGCTGTAATCGTAGAAACCGCGGCCGGTTTTCTTGCCGAGATACCCGGCATTCACCATTCGCCGCAAAAGCGGCGGCGCGGCGTAGTGGGGATCTTTGAATTCTTCGAACATAATATCCCCGATAAACAGAATCGTATCCAACCCGATGAAATCGGTCAAGGCCAGCGGCCCCATCGGGTGCCCGCAGCCGAGCTGCATGCCGGTATCGATATCTTCTCTCGAGGCAAGTCCGCGCTCAAGCTGGCGAATGGCATCAAGCAAATACGGGACGAGCAGGACATTGACAACAAACCCCGGCTTGTCGTGCGCGGTTATACAGTTTTTGCCGAGCGATTCTGCAAAAGTGAAAGCTGTCTTGTAGGTTGCATCTGAAGTATCAATGGTTCGGACTACTTCGCACAATTTCATAATCGGGACCGGGTTGAAGAAATGCAAGCCAAGGAATCGGTCGCGCCGCCGGGTGGCGGTGGCCATATCGCCGATGGACAGCGACGAAGTATTCGAAGCAAAGATCGCTTCTGGCTTGCAGATCGAGTCAAGTTCCTTGAAGACCGCTTTCTTGGCGGACGGGTTTTCGACTACGGCTTCGCAGATGATATCGCAGTCAGCCAGGTCGAGAAGGTCGTTGGCATGTTTGATATTGCCGAGCACTTTTTCTTTGTCGGCGGGGCTGGCCTTCTGTTTTTCGATCGCCTTGTCGAGCGATTTTCCGATATATCCCATCCCCTTTTTAAAGTGTCATCGGAGACATCCGCGCCGATCACCGTATATCCGGCCGCAGCCGAAACTTGTGCGATCCCGCTTCCCATTTGCCCGAACCCAACGATTCCGACTTTCTTGATCATAGTGCCGTCCCTGTAATCTCCAATTCTTACTTTACCAGTTTCACCATTCGCAAACCCACCGTGTGGGTCGTGGTCCCCAGCAATTCAAACCCGGCTTTCAAATAACATCCCAGCGCTTCTTCGTTCTCGCCATACAGGTTGATGACCACTTTGACCGTCCCGCGTTTTTCTGAGGCCCGCTGGTACAATAGTTCGATCATTTTGGTGCCAAATCCGCGCGAGCGTTTGATCGGATCAACAATCAAATGCGAAATTTCGATCGCCCGCTCGTTGGGGCGGGACCACAACTCGCCATAGGCGACCGGTTTGCGATCCGCAAGGAGCATAAACGAGGTCACGTCTTCGCGCTGCCAGCCCTCGACAATATCCTCCGCCGGCGGGAATTCCTTCCCCCGGCAGACATTGAAAAGTGTTTCTTCGGAATCGATCCAGGAGCGAACGACTTGCGCATATTCATCGGCATATGGAATAATGTCAGCCTTGATGGAGATCGGCCCGGTCATAACCTTCCCTTCGTTTCAACCGGCGCAATATAGCGGGCAGCCGGTTTCGCGGCAACCGGATTTGGCGGACACGGAGTGCAAGAGCGAACCTGAAGGCAGTAGGTCAATTTGCCAGTGGTCTGCCGGCATTGTGGGCGGCAGAGGTCCCCACCTGCCCCTCCCCGGCTCGGGCACACGAGGAGGTGTGCCGCGCACAGATCTCAGACTGACCTATCACCGACCCTGAACCGCACGTTGACTTTGGCGTTATCAGTTGGTATATACGCCCAAGTTCCGGGACAATTGAACCAGGAGAAATGGACCGAAATGATTGACTTTTCCCTCTCAGAGAATCACCTGGCGGTGCGCGATATGGCGCGCGATGTGGCCTCCAAAGTGATCATCCCGACCATCCAAAAATATGACCGCGAACAGAAGCTGAACCCCGATTTGCTCCCGGCCATGCAGGCAGCAAATCTGCTCGGATTTTGCATTCCGGAACAGTACGGTGGGCTCGGCATGGATTACATTTCGCTCGGGCTGGCGTCCGAAGAACTCGAATATGGGGATACCTCGGCGCGGGTGATTTTGTCGGTTCATATCGGTCTATTTTCTCTGCCGGTGCTGGTATGGGCCAATGAAGAGCAGAAGAAGAAATATCTCGTTCCGGCCGCTAAGGGTGAGAAAATTGCGACGTTCGGATTGACGGAACCTGCTGCCGGCTCGGATGTGGTCGGGATTCAAACCACCGCTGTCAAGAAAGGGAATCAGTATATTCTCAACGGCGAGAAGATGTGGATTTCGCTGGCCGACATCGCCGATTATTTCTGGATTTTTGCCTGGACCGATCTGGAGAAAAAGAAGAATCGGGATCACAGCGGCCTTTCGGCCTTTATCGTTGAACGTACCTGGCCTGGATTGACCACCGGCACGATTCACGGCAAACTCGGCGTGCGCGCGGGAAATACCGGCTTTATCTCGATGCAGGATGTTCCGGTGCCGGCCGAGAATCTGGTCTACAAAGAAGGGGAAGGGTTCAAGATTGCCATGTTTTGTCTCGATCAGGGGCGGTACACGGTAGCCGCGGGATCATGCGGCTTGATTCGGGCCTGCCGGGATGCCAGCATCAGCTATTCCCATCAGCGGAAGACCTTTACCCACGAGATCGCTGAGCACCAATTGGTCAAGCAGATGATCGCCAATATGGAAGCCTCGTATGAGTACTGCACCCATCTCTGGATGAAGGCCGGGTGGCTGAAGAACCAGGGAGTCCGCTCGACGAGAGCGACGTCGTTGGCGAAATGGATTGCCTGCCGCGAGGCGGAAGCAAGCGCGGCCAATGCCGTGCAAGTTTATGGAGCGTACGGTTTTTCGGACGAGTATCCGGTCGAGCGGTTTTATCGCAATTCCAAGGGGGCCTCGATTTACGAAGGAACCCGCGAGATTCACACCTTGATGCAGGCGGACTATGTGCTTGGGGTCCGGCGAGACCATGAATTGGAGCGGGATTTGCCGGCGGTGGGGCAGTAGTTGATTGTTCCAGATTCGGGGTATTTCTCTGACCCTTTTCCGTCGCACTGAGCGGAGACGAAGTGCGACGAGTGCCGGTTTCGTCGGGTTTCGACTCCGCTCAACCCGACGATCTGAATTCGCTGCCACAATACTGGCCACCCTGTCAGGTGGCCTTTTCAGTTCGTGGGCGGCAGACGTCCTCGTCTGCCCCTCTACCAACTAACATCGGGCACACGGGGACGTGTGCCGCGCACATTTTGGGCTGGCGTTCCCTCCTTGGATCGAGCTTAGCGCGAGTTCCCAGCCGGTCGGAATTCAGCGCCCGTTGGGTGTGCTACAGGAATTTCCACGGAAAACAAGAAAGGCCACCCTCTGGGGTGGCCCTTTGTAAGAACTTTCGGGCAGACGAGGACGTCTGCCGCGCACTGCCAGTTTATTCCACCGTCACCGACTTGGCCAGGTTTCTCGGCTGGTCGACCGGGCAGCCGCGCATCACTGCCACATGATACGCCAGCAACTGTAGCGGAATCACCGACAACAGCGGTGTCAGCAAGTGGTGCGTCTGCGGGACATATAGTACATGATCGACCTTATCGGCGATCTCGGTGTCCCCTTCGGTAGCAATCGCGATCACGCGTCCTTTGCGGGCCCGGACTTCGGCGATATTGGACATGACTTTGTCGTAGACCGGATCTTTCAGAGCGATCACCACAACCGGCATGTTTTCGTCGATCAAGGCGATCGGGCCATGTTTCATCTCGGCGGCCGGATATCCTTCGGCATGGATGTAAGAAATCTCTTTGAGTTTCAGCGCGCCTTCAAGGGCGACGGGGAAATTGATTCCGCGTCCGAGATACAGGAAATTGTTGGTCTTATAGTGCAAAGCGGCGATCCGCTTGACCTTGTCTTCGTTCTGCAGAATCCAGTCCACCTGGTCCGGAATTTTGTTGATCCATTCAATCATCCCGCGGCCGTGCTGGGCCGAGACATTTCTCATCCGGCCGAGCAGCGTGCCGATCAGGGCGAGCACCATCACCTGCGACGTGAACGCTTTGGTTGACGCTACGCCGATTTCCGGGCCGGCGTGAATGTACACGCCGCCATCGGAGTCACGGGCGATAGTTGATCCGACGACGTTTACGATTCCAAGTACGGTCGCGCCGCGCTGTTTGGCTTCTTTCATGGCAGCCAGCGTATCAGCGGTCTCGCCGGACTGAGAGATGGCCAGCAGGATGGTTCCTTCTTCCATGATCGGCGAACGATACCGGAATTCCGAGGCATACTCGACCTCGACCGGGATTCGGGCGAATTCCTCGATGATATATTCTCCGATAAGAGCGGAGTGCCAGGAAGTTCCGCAGGCGGTAATAATCACGCGTTTGATGCGGCGGAGTTCATCGAGCTGAAGGTTGAGGCCATTGAGGCGGCTGGTCCCCTCTTCGTAGTTCAGGCGGCCGCGAATGGCGTTCCGAAGGCAGCTGGCCTGCTCGTGGATCTCTTTCAGCATGAAATGATCGTACCCTTCCTTTTCGATCATCTCGAGCGTCCAGCTGATTTCTTCGATCGTCGGCGTTATTTTGACATTGGTAATGGTCGTGATTTGATAATCTTCCGGCGTGATCGTGGCGATTTCGCCGTCCTGCAAGTATACCACGCGGTTGGTGTGTTCCAGCATGGCGGAAACGTCGGAAGCGACAAAGTTTTCGCCATCGCCGTGGCCGATCACCAGGGGCGAGCCCTTGCGAGCGGCGACGATCACATCGGGATGGAGCGTGGAAACCACGGCGATGCCGTAGGTCCCTTCGACCTGAGTGAGGGCGTTGCGCACGGCCTCGGTGAAATCTCCCTGGTAGTTGATCCGAATGAGATGTACCAGAATCTCGGTGTCAGTCTCGGTACGGACAACAACACCCTTGCGGATCAAATACTCTTTTAACGAGCGGTAGTTTTCGATGATGCCGTTATGGACCAGGGCAAACTCGCCGAAATTGTCGGTGTGCGGGTGGGCGTTCAGTTCACTCGGCTCGCCGTGAGTAGCCCAGCGGGTGTGGGCGATACCGTGCGTACTGTTGTATTCCTGGCCGCCGATCAATTCTTCAAGCTGCTTGATCTTGCCGACCGATTTGGAAATCACGAAATGGTTGCCGTCAAGCAAGGCAATGCCGGCTGAGTCGTAACCGCGATACTCGAGCCGCTTGAGCCCCGACATGAGAATCGGCAGCGCTTTCTTCTGTCCCACGTATCCTACAATGCCGCACATATCTTACATTCCTTCTATTTGAAGAAATCGATGACCTTACGAAGTAATTCGTTCGTGTGATCGCGATCGGAAGTCTCCACGATCAGCCGGTAGATCGGCTCGGTATTTGAGCTTCTGATCTGAACCCATCCCTTATCAAAGTCGAAGCGGAGGCCGTCGCGACGGTCAATGGTCGCGGGACCGAACAGGGAGTGCGCCTCGGTCTCGAATCGAGTAAGACGCTCCTTAAAATCTTCGGGAAGAGACGCTTTGGTCTTTATAATATAGTATTTCGGGAAAGTTCCAACAAGCCCTTTCACACTCAGCTTCTCTTCGGCCAGACAACTCAGCACCAGGGCTGCGGCGACGAGCGAGTCGCGTCCGGCATGACAGGCTGGATAAATAACGCCCCCGTTTCCTTCGCCGCCGATCACCGCTTTCTTCTCCCGCATCATTTGAACGACATTCGATTCCCCCACTTTCGAATAGTAGACCGGCGAGCCCATCTCCTTGGCCACGGCCGCAGTAGTTGATGATGTCGACAAGTTGATGACGGTTACCCCTTTGGTCTTCTTAAGTACTTGTTTAACGGCTATGGTCAGCGTCAGTTCCTCGTTGATGGGAGTGCCGGTTTCATCAACAACCACCAGCCGGTCGGCATCCGGGTCACACGCCAGTCCGATGTCCGCCTTGTGCTTACGAACTTCACGCCCAAGCTGGGTCAGGTGCTCAGGGATCGGCTCCGGCTTATGGACGAAATCCCCGTCCCCTTTGCAGTTGATACGGATGACTTTGGCTCCAAGTTGCTCAAGCAACATGGGGAGAGCGAGCGAACCGGCGCCATTGATGGCATCGACCACAATTTTGAATTTGCGCTTCTTTATGGCTGGGCGATTTATCGTCTTCATCGCCAGTGTCATTTTGACATGCTGCTCGATCCACTTGGCTTGATAACTGACTTGGCCCACTTTGTCCCACGTGACATAAGAGAATGCGCCGGAATTGAAAATGGCATCGAGTTCCTTGTATTGCTCCGGCGTAATAAACTCGCCGGTGGAGCTGAAGAATTTCAGGGCGTTCCACTCGGACGGATTGTGTGATGCGGTGACGCAAATTCCGCCGGCCGCTTTCAGCTTCTTGACTGCAATCTCGACCGTCGGGGTCGGCACAATGCCGATATCGATAACATCGATTCCGACCGACATCAGCCCGGAAACAACAGCCCGCGAGACCATCTCGCCAGAGGTTCGGCTGTCCCGCCCTATGACCAGTTTCCCCTTCTTCAGGAAGGTCCCAAAAGCGGCGCCATAGGCGGAGATCATCACCGGATCGAGCCCGTTGCCGACAACGCCGCGTATGCCGGAAGTCGATTTAACCAGCTGTTTTGTATCCATAGTCGTTTCTATCTTTATCGTACGAATTAGCGATTTGAGCACATTTTCGGGGCGCTTATCTGGACTCTTTTCGACTCCCGGACGGTTCCGGCTAAGTCATTGTTACTGAGCGTGAAGCACCCGTTTCATCACTCCGTGCAGTTTTCCATTGGTGGCGAGCAAATCCGGCGCAAAAATCGAATATGTGGAGCCATCTACTCGACTAAGCCGTCCCCCCGCTTCGGCTACAATCAAGGTAGCGGCGGCGGTGTCCCAGGGGTGAAGTTTCAATTCCCAGAATCCATCGATTCTTCCAGCCGCCAGCCAGCACAGATCGATCGCCGCCGAGCCGGGACGCCGGACCCCCTGCGCCTTTTTGGCCATTCTGGCAAAATACCCGAGGTTGTTTTTGCGCGCGGTCCCGATGTCGTAGGCAAACCCGGTTGCCAAAAGGGCCCGGTCCAACCGAGACTCGCTCGAAACTCTGATTCGCGTCTTGTTCAACCAGGCGCCCGAGCCTCGCAGCGACCAGAACAGTTCCTTGCGCTCCGGATCGTAGACGGCACCGGCGACTATCTGGCCCTGATATTCTACTCCGATCGAGACGCAATAGACCGGAAAGCCATGGGCAAAATTGACCGTTCCGTCCAGCGGATCGACAATCCAGACAAATTCTGATTTCCCCCGCGAATCGGAGCCTTCTTCCCCCAACACCGCGTGTCCCGGAAATCTCCGGGAAATCTCATGGCTGATTAGTTCCTCCGAGGCCAGATCGATTTGCGTGACCGGATTGATTCTCCCCTTGTATTGGATGGTCATACGGCGATTGAAGCCGCTTTGGACAAGCCTGCCGGCTTTGACCGCGAGGGCTTTGGCGAACTCTGTTATTTGGGACAGTTCCCGGACTGTCATCTCTTTACCCGGCTATTTTGGCATCACTAAGATCGCCGACCGCCTGCTTCTTGTACTGCATCTGGTACAGCTTGTGGTAGATTCCCTGCTTCTTCATCAGTTCGTCGTGACGCCCGATTTCCCGAACCTGGCCATGATGCAGTACTACAATCTGATCCGCCTTCTCGATGGTCGACAGGCGGTGCGCGATAATAATCGATGTCCGCCCTTTCAACAGCTCGTCAAGAGCCGACTGAATCAGTTTCTCGGTCTCAGTATCAACCGAACTGGTCGCTTCATCAAGTATCAAAATGTCGGGATCAAAGGCGAGAGCGCGGGCAAATGACAGAAGCTGCTTCTGGCCGGTCGATAGCGTCGTCCCACGCTCGCGAATTTCGCTGTGAATGCCTCCCGGCAAATCCTTGAGAAACCGCCCGAACCCGACCCGGGTCAAGGCTTCGAGCACCCGTTCATCGGAAATCGAAGTATCTCGAAGCCGGACATTGCTGGCCAAATCGCCGCTGAACAGGTAAACATCTTGAAGCACCAAGCCGAGATGTTTGCGCAAATCGGTGACCGGAATATCGGTCAAGGGAATTCCATCAAGTTTGATCGCCCCCTTCTGGTAATCATAGAAGCGGTACAGAAGGGAGATGATCGAGGTCTTGCCGGCTCCCGTGGCGCCGACCAGCGCGACTTTTCCGCCCGGTTTGACCGAGAATGAGACATCTTTCAAGACCCAGTCTTCCTTATCATAGGCGAACCAGATATTCTCAACATCGATCTTACCGGCGAAATTAGGTCGCGCCGCCGGTTTTTCGGTATCGAGAATTTTCGGTTCGGTGTCGAGCAGATTGAAAATCCGTTCGGAGGAAGCCATCGAAGACTGAAGCACGTTGTATTTTTCCGCGAGGTCGGCGATCGGGCGATAGAATCTCTGGACCAGCTGGATAAACGCCACGAGTTCGCCGAAAGTCAGCGCTCCCTGCAAAATCGCCAGGTGGCCGTTGTACAGCAGAAGCGCCAGAGAAAATGAGCCGATCACTTCAACGGTCGGGAAAAAGACCGCATAGTAGAGGACGGAACGGAAGTGGTGCCCCTGAAGATCGGCGTTGATTCGGTCAAACTTTTGATAAGTCTGGTCTTCATGCGTAAAGAGCTGGACAATCTTCATCCCGGTGACATGCTCCTGCATGAAGGCATTCAGACGAGCCAGGGTCCTGCGGACATTGCGATAGACATTCCGGACTTTGTAGCGGAAGACGAACGTAGCTCCCACCAGGAGCGGCAGCGCCGTAAACGTGATCAGCGCAAGTCGCCAGTTATAATACAGCAGCGCGCCGACGATGAAGGTGAGCATGAAAATGTCGCCGATAATCGTCACCACGCCCGACGAAAACATTTCGTTCAGGACATTGACATCGTTGGTAACGCGGGTCAAAAGCCGGCCGACCGGATTCCGGTCGTAGAACTGTGGGTGAAGCCGCTGGAGATGACGGAAGATCTGCATCCTGATATCGAATTGCACCCGCTGGCCAAGCCACATGGTGATGTAGGTTTCACCGTAGCTGGCGGCGAACATGATAACCATAACGCCGAGATATAGGAGCGCCATCCAGCCGAATCCGCCCATCAGCCCCTTGGAGATGTAGTTGTCGATGGCGTGCTGGGTAACAAATGCCAGGCCGATCTGGGCGAGGGAACCAACTAACAGAAACAGAACCGCCGCGGTCACCGGCCAGCGGTACGGCCTGATATACTTCAGCAGCCGCTTCATCAAGCGGGCGTCGTACGCCTTCCCCAGCGCTTCTTCCTCGAAAAACCCTTCTTGTGCCATCAGAGCTGCTCGATTTCCATTGCCAGAAGTTGCGCCCGGTACAGTTCCGCGTAGTTGCCGTCGAGACGAAGCAGCGCTTCGTGATTTCCCTGCTCGACAATCTGCCCGTTTTCAAGATAAATGATCAGATCGGCCTCTTTCACCGAGGAGATTCGATGTGATATGATGAATGTCGTCCGTTCCGCCACGGCCTCTTTCATGCGCTCGTTGATCTCGTCCTCGGTCTCGGTGTCGACCGCCGAAGTGGCGTCATCGAGAACGACAATCGCCGGATCGATCAGGAGCGAGCGGGCGATCGCGGTGCGCTGTTTTTGTCCCCCGGACAGAGTGATGCCGCGCTCGCCGACCACGGTCTCATAATGCATCGGGAATTGAGAGACATCCTTGGACAGAGCCGCGACTTCCGCGGCCGCTTCAACTTCAACCAGGGTCGCGTCTTCGCGTCCAAACCGAATGTTGTTGGCGAGCGAGTCGGAGAACAGGAACGGCTCCTGGGTGGCAAACCCGATCTGGCTTCGCAGCGTTCCGAGCTCCCAGTCGTTGATATCGACATCATCGATGAAGATCTCGCCCCGGTTGATCGGATACATGCGCGGCAGGAGCGAGACCAGCGTGGTCTTGCCCGAGCCCACCGAGCCGACAATGCCGATCGTCTGGCCGGGCTCAACGGTCAGCGTGATGCCGTTAAGGATACTCCGCCCATTATAGCCGAAGGTGAGTTTGCGGAATTCAACTTTCCCTTTCATCCGGGCTTTGTGCAGACCATCCCGCTCATTGCGCACTTTGGGCTGAGTGTGAAGTATTCGATTAATTCTATCCAGAGAGGCAGTCCCTTGTTGGTAGAGCGAGATCACATATCCGCCGGCCATGAGGGGCCAAAACAGCATCGTCAAGTATCCAAAGAAGGCGACCATCGTCCCGAGTGGTATATTTCCTTTGAGCACATCCAGCCCGCCAAAATAGAGCACGGCCAGATTCAGGAGCGAGGCCACAAAAATCAAGAGCGGAAACATGGCGCCATATAATCTCGCCAGATCAAGGTTGAGCCGGACATATTCATTGGAAATATGGGCGAAATTTCTGATTTCCTGCGACTCCTGGCGGTACGCTTTGACCACCCGAATTCCGGCCAGGTTTTCCTGAGCCACGGCCGTTAGAGTCGAGAAATGCTCCTGAACTTTCGTGTATTTCTTGTGCACCAGATTGCCGAGACGATTGACCAGCAGCGGCACTACGATCATGGGAGCGACAGCATAGAGCGTCAATTTGGGGGACATGAAGATCATGAAACTGAGGGCGACGACGATCGTCACGATCGTATTGGCGATCTGCATGATCCCCGGGCCGATCATAGTCCGCACTGATTCCAAGATCATTCGTGGCGCGTGCCATGATATCGCCGGTACGGGTCTGATCGTAGAAAGAGGGAGACAATTTCATCAGGTGGCCGAACAGCGCTCCCCGCAGGTCATATTCCAGCTTCCGGGACATCCAGATGATGGTCCGCCGCATGAAGAAGCGGAACACGCCGGCGGCAATGGACAGCCCCAAAATCAATAGTACCAGATTGAGAATTTCAGACGAAGGGGCCTTCTGGGCGATCTTGTCGAAGATGATTTTAAGCAGGTACGGGTTGATCAGCAGCAGGGAGTTGGCCAGAACGACCGCGAGTCCGCCCCAAATGAGGTATCGGCGGTATCCCTTGAGGAATCCCGCGATGATGGTCCAGCGACCGTAAGTTGAAGTGGCGGTTGGTGTACCGTTATCCATCAAATGACTTATGCCTGTGAAGTCCTTAGAAGAAGTATAACGTCACGAGGGGTCAATAGTTCAGCAGATTCGCAAACAAGTGAATCGCTTCGATATTCAAATTGCTGATCATGTCAACCAGGGGGAGGCCGCAGTAGACAATCTCTCCCGTCCCTATCCTTGTGACTGACAACACGGTCGCGCCGGTAGGTGTGACATAGACATTCTCGGCCGGCGATACCACCGCCGAGGCAACTTTGCGGGACGGCGCCAGCCCGGCGAAGAGCATATCGTCAGAAATGGCATATGGTTTCATCAGCAGGTTGCCGGCAGTTCCGCGATTCAAAAGGTCTTCCGGGCGGAGCGTCTCGGTCCCCGGACTGCAGGTAACCGGCAGCACTCCCTCCGGCCACTGCGACGGCTGGCCGAACAGCACCACCCGTCCCCCCCCTCTCACGAAATCCTCAAACCGCCCCTTCAGGTCCCTCAGACCAGGATAGGCGCGGAAAGCCCCGGCGCCAATCACAATCACATTGAAAGCGTCCAGATCGGAGGTGGTCAGGGCTCGTTCAGTTAAAGGCTGGAAGCCGGCATCGGTCATCCGCAGGATATCTTCGAGCGCGCCGGAGCTGTCGGGGAGGAATCCAATTTTGATAGTGTCGTCGACGTGGCATGCCGCGATACGGATTATCCCGGTGTCGGAGGCCACCGTGCGGCCATTTACCGACAGCGAGATTTTGGCCTTCTGAATTCCCAGTTCGAACAGGTTGGATACGGTAAAGGGAATCCGGATCGACTCAAGGGACCTCCCTTTTTCGAGGCTTTTTTCGGTCTGATACGCACCCGCGAACATGCCGCGCGGCGTTTCAATTTTGATAACTACTTTCCCATAGAAATAAGTCGGCTTGGAGACAATTGCTCGCCAGCTCATGGAGGAAACCACCCGGTCAACCACCAGTTGGGCAACCGGTGGGATGAATTTGAAATTCGGGGCGAATGTGACCGACAGGTCGGGGGACTGCCAGATCGGGACCGATGAATAGAGCGTGAACGGCATCTTGCCGTACACGATATCGGCGGCAAACAGGAGCGACTCCGGCTTCTGGGCCTCCAGATGTTCCCGATCCACCGGCACGAGATACTCGCGAATGATCGACTGATGCGGCAGTACTTTCTTGACCGCGTTGTCCAGCATGACAGTCGTGGTATCCCAGTATGGTTTGAAGCGGACGGCGTCCAGTTCAACTTCGGCAGGACCATCGGCTCCGATCGACGCTCTGAACTTCACTTTAGGTCCCTCGGGAGAGTCACGCACGATGATCTCGCCATTCCAGTTTAGCCCGATCTCGTGGGTCACGGCGACCTGAAGCCGAGTGTTCAGATCGGCGAGATACGGCAGAAAGCGCGCGAGTTGGGAGAGACGAGGTTCGACCCGGCACTGCTCACTCAGAGTGGCGAGTTCCTTGTAACCGGTGAGCATGTAATCGGCCCGCTTTTTTCCAAACGAATTTTTGGCCAGGCTCAAGAATGACTCGTAATTGCGCGCTCTTTTGAGCAGCGCTTCTTTGAGCGGACCTTCGGGCAAGCTCGAATCGATAATGTGCGACAGGCGAATCATCGGGAGCCCGGAAACAAAGTCGACCTGCGGTTTCGAGCCGATCAGCCCGTTCCAGATCAAGTCGTAGCGCATCAGCAGTTCAGGGAGCTGTTTGGGGAGACTGTACCAAGAGAACAGTCTGGGGATCTCCTGTTCCATCCGCTCACGGTATTTCTGCGTTTGTTCGCGGGCGTTGAGATAGACCGCTCCGGGAGAGACTTTCTTTCCGACCAGACTGTCGTTCAACTCATAGACTTTGGCAAGTCCGTATCCGGGTGCATCGTTGGTCAGAATCTTGGCCAGACCATAGACTGGATTCCCTTTGGTCAGAGCGCCGATTATCAGAATGTCGGATGGCCGGCCTTCGGTAAGATCATTGGCCACCGAATCAAACGGTTTCGCCCCGGTATCGGGAAGAGTGTACGTGCGAAGATTCAAGCCGACATCGGGTATCTGAATCAGGCTGTGCTCGTACACGGGGCCGCTGTTGAGAGTGACGAGGTCGATCCGCATGCCGTAGACATCGTTGAGATAATAGAGCGTAGGCCAGTCGATTGACTCGGGGTTGTCAAAAAGATAGAGGGCTCGAAGGTCACAGCTTGCGAATTGCAGCAGATCAGTGGCGTGCAAAGATACTCCTCCAAACAGGCAAAACGCCAGCAGGAGGATCAGAAGGAGCCTCTGCGCAAGTGTTCTTTGGCCGGATTTCATGTCGGGAATATAGGAAGACGGTAAAACAGATGTCAAAATTGAACTGGGACCCTTAACGGACCTATCGGCCGAGGATTTCTTCGTTTTCGAGCCGCCAGGCCGGGTCAACGAGGCACAGGAAAATGAGATCATCGGGGCCGACATTCTCAATCCACTGGACCGAGTTCGGGGGAATATCGATGGCGTCCCCCGATACTACATTCTCGGATTCGTCTCCAATATGCATCGTGCCGATTCCCTGAAGGATGTAATAGACTTCATCCGTCTTCAGGCGATGCGGAACTGATTTCCCGCCGATTGGCAGGACGGCGTGAGCCAAAGAGTATCTGCCGGAGAACGCATAACCGCGATCCGGATGAAATAATTCCCGGAGTTTGGTGCCGTCCCCGGCGATGATCTCCGCGCATTCACTAAGCTTTCTGATACGCATCTCTGACTATCCCCTGCCCACAAAAAAGCCCCGCCGGGCGGGGCCTATTTTGACATCAGATAATCTGATTCTCTCTGAGTTTCTTGAACAAATTGTCCGCGATCTCTTCGGGGGTGCCGCCGGCGATGAGTTCCCCTTTGGTCCGAGGGGGCGGAGAAGAAACTTTGACGGTCTTGGTCCCGGACTTGGCGCCGACGCCGTCGCCGTTTAGTCCAAGGTCCGCCGCCGACCATTTGATAATCGTCTTCTTCTTGGCGCCCATCTTTCCCTTCAACGACGGGAGTCTCGGCTCATTGATTTCCTTCACCACCGAGAATACGGCCGGCAATTGCACTTCGACAACATCATAACCTTCTTCCGTCGAACGGAACACCGTCACTTTGTCGGGGGCGACGGTCTCAAATTTCTTTACGAACAACGCCTGGGGCAAATCAAGATTAGCCGCAACCGCCGCCGGGACCTGGGCTGAATCAGAGTCAATCGCCTGTTTTCCGGCCAGAACGATATCAAAAGTGCCAAGTTTCTTGAGTCCGGCCGCGAGAATCTTGGCGATCGCTTGAGGATCAGAGCCGGTGAACAGGTCATCGCATAGAAGATAGGCGTCATCGACACCGAGCGCGAGGCAGTCCCGGAGGGCCGACTCGGCGCGATCGGAGCCAACCGTCATCACCAGGCAGGTGCCGCCATGTTTCTCTTTGATGCGAAGCCCCTCTTCGACTGCGTATTCATCAAACGGATTGACGATTCCGGGGCCGGTCGGCAGCACGACCTGGTTGGCGGCTTCATCAACTTTGATGAGTGCGATTTCCGGAACCTGTTTTATGAGGACGACAATATTCATGCCCAACTTCCTTCTTGGCCCTTGCCGGACTATAACTTAGACGGCGAATATGATCTGATTGGGCGGAAATGTCAAGGGGGGATGAATCGCGGAATGGCAGAAGAATTGGAGCTGAGAGCTACTTCCCGCCTGAGGCCGTGCTCTCCAGCACTTCCAGCGCTTTGCTCGCGGCGCGCTGCTCCGCTTCCTTCTTGGATGACCCCACTCCCTCAGCCACTTTGTTGCCGCTGATGGTTACGACCACATGGAAAGTTTTGTCATGATCCGGGCCATCTTCCAGAACGACATCGTAGCGCGGCACCCCTTCCCCTTTGGACTGCATCAGTTCCAGCAAATCCCCCTTGTAATTTCTCTGGGATGAATCCGCGACTATCCGGTCTCTCTGGGTATAGATAAGGCGCAAGACAACATCCCGCGCGGCCTCAATGCCGCCATCGAGATAAACCGCTCCGATGACGGCCTCAAACGAATCCGAGATGATCGAGGCTCGTTCTCTTCCTCCGGCCCGGTCTTCATCGATTGATAACCTGATTTGCAAATTCAGTCCAAGGTCCTTGCCGATCGAAGCCAAGGTCGTCTCGTTGACCAGCATCGCCTTTGTCTTGGTGAGATCCCCTTCGCTTTCGCCCGGGTTATCAGCGAAGAGTTGGTGGGAAATCACCAACCCGAGGACCGAATCACCGAGGAATTCGAGCCGTTCGTTGGAAGGGAGATCGTGGTTGGCGAATCGGGCGTAGGAGCGGTGCGTCAGGGCCAGGAGCAGCCCTAGTGGGTCGCGGAAATGGTACCCTAAGATTTGCTGGGCGCGTTCGAGGCGCTCACGTTCGGATGATTCGACGCTGCGGGTAAAGACATTTCTGAGAGTGTTCCAAAGACTCATCGACTCGGGCCGTTTAATTTGCCGACGGCTACCGTGACGTTGTGGCCGCCGAAACCGAAGGAATTCGACAAGGCGTAGTTGACCTCCCACTTCCGCTTTTGATTCGGAACGTAATCAAGATCACACTCCGGATCGGGATCGGTCAGATTAATGGTCGGATGGATCATTCCGGTCTCGATCGACTTGACCACCGCCACCAGCTCGGCGGCGCCGGCCGAGCCGAGCAAGTGTCCAGTCATCGATTTGGTGGAATTACACGGTATCTTGTACGCCTGTTCTCCCATGACCGCTTTGATCGCCTTGGTTTCGGCGACGTCACCAAGCCCGGTGGCGGTACCGTGAGTATTTATGTAGCTGATATCCTTAGGCGCAAGCCCGGCGTCGGCCATGGCAACCACCATCGCTCGGCGGGCGCCGATTCCTTCCGGGTGCGGCGCGGTGATATGGTAAGCGTCAGCGGTCATTCCGCCGCCTAGAATTTCGGCGTAGATTTTCGCTCCGCGCTTGACAGCATGGTCATAGGATTCGAGGATAAGAATGGCGGAGCCTTCCCCCATGACGAATCCGTCGCGTCCTTTATCGAACGGGCGGGACGCTTTTTCCGGCTCATCGTTTCTAAGTGACATGGCCCGGGCCTGACAAAAACCGGCCATCGAGGTTTCGGTAATGGTCGCCTCGGCGCCACCCGTGAGCATCACGTCGGCTTCGCCACGCTGAATGATCCGAAACGAGTCCAGAATGGCATGGGCGGAACTGGCACAGGCCGAGACGGTCGCGTAATTCGGTCCGCGAAAGCCGAACCGGATTGAAACCAGCCCGGCGCACATGTCGATAATCATCATCGGGATGAAGAACGGCGACACCCTCCCCGGCCCGGAATTGACCAGAGTGGAGTGCTGCTGCTCGAACGTGGAAATCCCTCCAATGCCGGAGCCGATTACCACCCCGCAGCGATCGAGGTCGATCCCCTGCAGGTCGAGGCCGGAATCCTTGACCGCCATCTCGCTGGCGACCAGGGCATACTGCTCCGCCAAATCCATGCGGCGAAGCTCTTTCTTCTCGATATAGGGGGAAGCGTCAAAGTTCTTGACTTCCCCCGCAATCTTGGTCGGATAATCATCGATCTTAAACCGGGTCACGGTCGCGACGCCGGACTTCCCGGCGAGGAGCGCGCTCCAATACTCCTCAACGGAGTTCCCCACGGGAGTGACCACTCCCATGCCGGTGACCACAGTTCTGACCTTCATGCTGCTTTCCCTGCCGACCTAAACGATATTCGGGTGTGAGGTCAGTTGACCGCTTTTTTGGAATTCGACTTGATATACTCGATGGCGTCCCCGACGGAGGTGATCTTCTCGGCATCCTCGTCCGGGATTTCCAGCGAGAATTCCTCTTCGAGGGCCATCACCAGCTCGACCGTGTCGAGCGAATCGGCCCCGAGATCTTCGACAAATTTCGCCTTCTCGGTGACCTGGGAAGGCTCCACACCAAGCTGATCGACAATAATCTGCTTTACTTTTTCTTCTACTGACATGAAAAATCTCCTCTTCTATCTTCTCTCTTTGCTTTCTTCACACAGTCAAACCGCCGTCAATCGCCAGCACCTGGCCGGTGATGTAGGAGGCGTCATCGGACGCCAGAAACAACACGGCCGAGGCCACATCGGCGGGCGTGCCGGGCCGATTAATCAGCACCCGGCCCAGGATAGCCTGGCGCGCCGCCTCCGGCATCTTGGCCGTCATTTCAGTCTCGATGAACCCGGGAGCCACCGCGTTGACGGTGATACCACGCGTGCAGAGTTCTTTCGCGGCGGATTTGGTTAATCCAATCAGCCCCGCTTTGGAAGCCGAGTAGTTGGCCTGTCCGACGTTTCCACTCAGTCCGATCACAGAGCTAATATTAACAATGCGGCCGTACCGTTGCTTCATCATGATCCGGGCGGCCGCTTTGGTGACAAGAAACGCCCCTTTCAAATTGATGTCAAGCACCATGTCCCAGTCCTTCTCATCCATTCGGATCATGAGCGTGTCCCGGGTGATTCCGGCATTATTGACCAAAATGTCGACACGGCCGAATTTTTCGACAGCTTTGTCAAACAGCGACTCGACATCGCCGCTGTTCGTCACATCGGCTTTGAATCCCACCGCGCCGTTGCCGAGCGAAGATACCACTGTATCGATGGCTCCCTGATCGAGATCGCAGATCACGATATTGGCGTGCCGGGCCGCGAAAGCTTCGGCAATAACCCGCCCAATGCCGCGCGCCGAACCGGTGATAATCGCCGTCTTATTTGCAAAATCCATTTGATTTATCGCCTTAGACTGAGACCGAAGCAAACGCCCGGACATCTTCGAGAGTATCCAGGTTGCTCATTTGCTCGAGATTCATTTCACGCTTGGCCATGCCTGTAAGCACTTTTCCGGGGCCAATTTCGAGAACCCGGGTCACGCCGGACTCCTTGAGATAGGCCATAGTCTGAGCCCATTTGACCGGCGAAATAACCTGCTCGGCCAACAGCCGCCGGATCTCTTCGGTAGTTGCGAAGGGACGGGCACTCACGTTGGCCACCACCGGCTTGCGCGGAGCAGAGAGTGTGACCGACCGCAGGAAATCCTTCAGTCCTTCCTGGGCCGGCTGCATCAACGGCGAATGAAAAGCGCCGCCGACTTCAAGCAGGATCGCCCGCTTGGCCCCGGCAGCTTTGGCCAGATCACATGCTTTGCTGACTCCGGCGACCGAGCCGGAGATAACCGTCTGTGAATTCGAATTGTAATTGGCCGGAACGACCACTCCTGATGCGGATGCTTCCTGGCACACGCGCTCCAACTGATCGTCGTTCAGTCCCATGATTGCCGCCATCGTCCCCGGATTAAGCTGGCAGGCCGACTCCATTAGTGTGGCCCGGCGAACGACTGCGGAGATAGCATCTTCAAACGAAATGGCTCCCGCGACCGCCAGCGCGCCGTACTCACCGAGCGAGTGACCGGCCGCATATTCAAACGGGGGAAGATCGCTGCCGAGAATCTGAAGCACTGCCAGGGAGTGAAGGAGAATCGCCGGCTGGGTGTAAATCGTTTTCTTGAGTTCGTCCGCCGGACCATTGAAGGAGAGCTGGGCGATATCTACGCGCAACAGGTCAGAGGCCAATTCATACAGCTCGCGGACCTCCGCCGAATCGTCGTAGAGATCCTTCCCCATCCCGACATACTGGGACGCCTGTCCCGGAAAGAACAATACTGTTTTACCCATCACATCACCATTTCACCAGGGCTGAAGACCAGAACAGTCCGCCGCCGAAAGCCACCATCAGGACATAGTCTCCCGGCTTAATCCGGCCTTCGCGGTTGGCCTCGTCAAGTGCGAGCGGCACCGAGGCAGCGGATGTATTTCCATATTTATCAATATTCAGGAAGACCTTGTCCATACTCAGGCCCAGCCGCTTGATCAGGGACTCAATAATGCGAAGATTCGCCTGGTGCGGAACCACCAGCGAGATCTGGCTCGGTTCGATCCCGGCATCCTCGATCACTCTGAGCGCGGCGCGGCCCATCTCCTTCACGGCCACTTTGAACAGGTCTGATCCGTTCATGAACACCTTGTTGGAGCCGTCATATTCGTACTCGGAATTCAGCGGATACTTGGAACCGCCCCGTCGAATCCAGAGCATCTCCCGCATCCGGCCATCCGATTTCATAAAGGTCGAGACCAGCCCGTGGCCATCGGTGGAGGGCTCAACTATCACCGCCCCGGCCCCGTCTCCGAACAACACGTAAGTTCCCCGATCCCGTTTGTTGACGATCGAAGTCAAGTGCTCTGAGCCGATGACCAGGATCTTCTTATAGATGCCTGATTCAATGAATCCGCGGGCAACCGCCAGACTCCCCAGGAACCCTCCGCAGGCGGCGGCGATATCGAAGGCCGCCGCATTCACCAGACCGATCTTTTCCTGGACAACACAGGCGTTGGACGGAAGCAGGTAGTCGCCTGTGATCGTGCCGTCAATCACCAATTCGATGTCTTCCGGACCGCATCCGGCCATCTCCATCGCCTTGAGGCTCGCGGCGACGGCCATATCCGAATTGTTTTCGGTCACACAGAGCCGCCGCTCTTTGATGCCGGTGCGCGATGTAATCCATTCGTCGGAGGTATCTAAAATCTTTTCAAAGTCAGCGTTCGTCATCCGCGTCGGAGGCGTATACGACCCCGTTCCGGTTATCCTCGCGCTTATCTTTTGACCCATTGTGTCGTCCAAAATGATTGGTTATAAGCTCGTCGTGAATCCGTTCCCGAACTTTCTTGACATGCATGTCATGAGCGACCTTGATGGCATTGGTAATCGCCAGGGCGTTCGACGATCCATGGCAGATGATCACTACGCCGTTGACGCCCAGAAGCGGCGCTCCGCCAGCTTCCGCGTAATCAAGGGAACGTTTAATCCGTTTCAGGAATGGAAGCATCAAAAAAACGCCAAAGCGAGAGAAAATATTCGTGTCCACCTGGCGCTTGATCCATCGGCCCAACATCGGCTGCACCGACTCGGCAAACTTTAGCAGGATGTTGCCGGTAAATCCATCTGTGACAGCGACGTCGGCCGCGCCCGATAAAATGTCCCGCCCCTCGATATTCCCCACAAAGTTAATCTTAGAAGTTTTCAATAATTCCTGCGCCGCAAAGATCAGCTCATTCCCTTTGCTGCGTTCCTCGCCGATTGAAAGAAGCCCCACCCGAGGCTTTTCATAGTTCAGGAGGATCTCGGTATAGACGGAACCCATCACGGCAAATTGAGAAAGATGATTGGGCTTGCAGGCGGCGTTGGCTCCGACATCCAACACGATCGTTGGCCGTCCCGTGCTGGTAGGGAAACTTGCGGCCAGGGCCGGGCGGCTGACCCCTTCGATGCGACCCAGTGTAAGGAGCGAAGTCGCCATAACCGCCCCGGTATTGCCGGGCGACACAAAGGCGTGAGCTGATCCGTCTTTGACCAGCCTGAGTCCCACCGACACCGAGCTGTCCCGCATTTTCACCCCGTCGGTCGCGGCGAGGTCCATAGAGACTTCCGATTCGGCATGCTGGACCGAAATATTCGACGGAACTACTTTAGCCGCGCCGAGCGTCTTTTCGATCTTCTCTTTACGGCCGACAAAGATGACGTGAAGTCCCTGGCCAAAGCGCACCGCGGCAGCCAGGCCGCCTTCAATGATAGCCTGCGGTCCGCCGTCTGCTCCCATGACATCGAGAGCGACGACACATGTTCCGTTTTGAGTCATCTTAGATACAGCTGTCCCTTGCGCTTACTGTCAGAGCAGGTCAACGAAAGTGGTTACACTTCTTTTACGGCAACGACCTGCTGCCCGTCATAAAATCCGCAATGCGGGCAAATGTGGTGCGGGAGGCGAGACTGATGGCAGTGACCGCACTCGATGACGTTCGGAACCGCAATTTTCCAGCCGGTGCGGCGTTTCCGCCCGCGCGTTCGAGAGTGTCTTCGCTTTGGAAGTGGCATGACCTATATTCCTTCTCTTACTAAATGATCAGTTCTGCAACAGCCCCTTGAGGTCGTCCCAGCGGCCATCAGAGGTAGTACGAACACATTGACAGGTCCGTTCGTTTAAATTAATCCCGCAGACCGGGCAGAGTCCCTTGCACTCCTCGCGGCAGAGCGGCTTCAAGTCAACCGCCAGCACCAGCGCCTGTCGCACCATCTCGGTGACATCGGCCAAGGTGCCGTTGCCATGGGTATAGACGTAATCTTCACTATCCAGCGTCCCTAGCTCGGACGGTTTGGGGAGCACGTCTGACCGGATAATGAAGTCCGTCGACTCGCTCAATTCAGTCTCAAACAATCCGGCACAGCGCGAACACATCATTTGGACCGAAGCTCCAGCCTTCCCCTGGCAGAAGTATTCGTCCCCGGACTTCTGGAGACTCAGTCTAAACGTCACCCGATCCACCCGGGTCACTGTATCTGCAAACGGGCCGATCTCCCCCGGTCTCGCCTCGAGTTCGACCGTAACCGGGAAGTCTTCAAACTCCCGTAAGTCAATTACCATAAACCGTTAAACTAACCTTCCGGCGCATGAAAGTCAAGCCGAATCGGACCATCAAAGATCATACCCTTCAATGACTTATATGCAAAAACCGGATTTCCGCCGGTTTCTTTCCCTCCACGGTATCGCGGATGCACTCTGAAGTAATGTACTGTGCGTTCGAGCCGGTTGATGGCGCCTACATATCGACCGGTTGGGGCCGCTCCGGCCGACTTTCACAATTAGTGCGTGTCGTTGTAAATCTTGATCCGATTGGCGGCCCGCTCCATGGCCGCACGAACGGAGGGCAGATCGATACTGGTCTCTCCATGCCCCGCCGAGACTATCCGTTGCTTGCACAGTTCGAACGCACGCTGGGCTCGCTGAATATCAATTTCCGAAGCTGCTTCGACGGCGTCAGCCAGAAGGGTGGCAACGTTGTGTGATACCTCCAGGAAACCGTCGGAGACCGCCAGGACATGCATTTCGTCCTGGGCATCCCGGAATTCGATCTTCCCCGGCTTCAGCGCCGTGATCAGGGGGGCATGATGCGAGAGAATCCCCAGATATCCCTCCGTGCCGGGTGCGGTAAGTGACTTCACCTCCGCGTCGTAAAACACCTTCTCCGGTGTGACTATCGATAGTCGAAACATGGGCTACTTCTTTGACTTCTCGTACGTTTCAAGAACCTCGTCAACGCCACCCTGCATGTAGAACATCTGCTCCGGAATGTGATCCAGCTCACCGGAGACCAGCATTTTGAAGCCGCGAATGGTGTCTTCCACCTTCACATATTTGCCGGGTTTGCCGGTGAAGACTTCCGCCACAAAGAACGGCTGGGACAGGAATCTCTGGATTTTGCGGGCGCGTTGAACGGTCTGCTTGTCTTCTTCCGACAACTCATCAATGCCGAGAATCGCGATGATATCCTGAAGATCTTTGTATCTCTGGAGAACTTGCTGCACGGCTCGGGCGGTGCGGTAATGTTCATCGCCGACAATCAGCGGATCGAGAATTCGTGAAGTGGAGTCCAGCGGATCGACCGCTGGATATATCCCCAATTCGGAGATTTGCCGCGACAACACAGTAGTCGCATCCAGGTGCGAGAAAGTCGTAGCCGGAGCCGGGTCGGTCAAGTCATCCGCCGGAACATAGATCGCCTGCACGGAGGTAATCGAACCGGATTTGGTCGAAGTAATCCGTTCCTGCAGAGCACCCATTTCTGTCCCGAGGGTTGGCTGGTAACCTACAGCCGAGGGCATGCGGCCCAGGAGCGCCGATACCTCGGACCCCGCCTGCACAAATCGGAAAATGTTATCAATAAACAATAACACATCCTGATTCTGCTCATCGCGGAAATACTCCGCCATCGTCAGACCGGTGAGTCCGACCCGGAGTCTGGCGCCCGGCGGCTCGTTCATCTGGCCGAATACCAGCGCTGTCTTGGCCAGCACACCGGAGTGGGTCATATCCAGATACAGATCGTTCCCTTCACGGGTACGCTCGCCGACACCGCAGAACACCGAGTAGCCGCCATGCTCCGTGGCGATATTGTGAATCAGCTCCTGAATCACGACCGTCTTGCCCACCCCGGCGCCGCCGAACAGACCGACTTTGCCCCCTTTGGAATACGGCTGGAGTAAATCGATTACTTTGATTCCGGTCTCGAACATCTCAATCTTGGTCACCTGCTCGTCAAACGAGGGTGCCGCGCGATGGATCGGCAGGTACTTGGTTCCCGGCGGGAGCGCTCCCTTACCGTCGAGCGGCTGGCCGAGCAAATTAAACAGGCGTCCGAGGGAAGTGTCTCCAACCGGGACCGAGATCGGGCCGCCGGTGTCGACCGCTTTCATGCCCCGCACCAGACCGTCGGTCGACGCCAGCGCCACACACCGGACAATGTTGTCGCCGGTATGAATCGCCACTTCGACCGTCAGGTCGATCTTCCGTTCCTTGTCCTGAATCTTGATGGCATTCAGAATGTTCGGCAGCGACTCCGAGGGAAACTCGCAGTCGACCGTCGGACCGATCACCTGAACGACTTTGCCGATATTCTCAGGCATTCACTAACTCCACTCTATCGAATTTCATCTCTCATCTGGATTCCGTCACCCTTTCAAGGCATCCGCGCCGGCGACCACTTCGAGCAATTCCTTGGTGATCTGCGCCTGGCGCGCCTTGTTGTAATCAAGGGTGAGGGTATTGATCATATCGCCGGCATTGGTGGTTGCGGCCCCCATGGCAATCATCCGGCTCCCATGCTCGCTGGCAAACGATTCCACGAGAGCCGTGACCATTTTGGTCGTGGCATATCCGGGCATCAGCGCCGCATAAATTTGCTCCGGGTTTGGCTCGAAAATATATTCGGTGTTCCCCTTCTCCCCTTTGACCGCCGGGGGCTCCACCGGCAGATATCTCTCGGTCACGAGCTGATATTTGACGGTCGAAAGGAAACGGGTGTAAATCATTTCGATCTGGTCGGTCTGACCGGAAACGAACCGGTCGGTCAACAAGTGGGTAATTTCCCGGGTCCGGTCATAATTGGGAACGCCTCCCCAATCGCCAAAGTAGCCGATGATCGGCCACTTCCGGCGTTTGTAGTAGTCGTGGGCGCGTTTGCCGATGACCAGCAATTCGACGGGTACCTCGGTATGCTTACTTAACCACTGGTCGGCTCTTCGGATCACGTTGGAATTGAAGGAGCCGCACAGCCCGCGATCCGAAGCAATCACCACCAGCGTCAGCTTCTTGACCGGGCGGGTCTCGAAATACGGGTGGGTAATCTCGCCCGCCGCGGCCGCCGCCAGATGACTCAGCATCTGATCCATCTTCTGGGCATATGGCTTGGCCTGTTCGACCCTCTGCTGGGCACGGCGAAGTTTCGCCGCCGCCACCATCTCCATGGCCTTGGTGATGCGCCGGGTCGAGATGACCGACTTGATCCGCTTTTTGACCGCCCGCAATGTCGCCACTTGAGAATCCTATGCCTTAAACTGGGCCTTGAATTTGGTGACCGCGTCTTTCAATTTCGCTTCAGTCGTATCGGAGATGATCTTCTCCTTGGCCAGGGTCGGCTCGATCTCAGGATAGTTCTTTTCGCAGAAGGCAAAGAACTCCTTCTCGAATTTTCCGATCGCCGAGGTCGGGATATCATCCAGCATCCCGCGCGTTCCGACCCAGATGATCATGACCTGTTTCGAAGCGGGCATTGGGACATACTGAAGCTGTTTGAGCAGCTCAACCATTCGCTCGCCGCGGCTCAGTTGCTTGCGCGTAGCCTCGTCAAGATCGGAGCCGAACTGAGTGAAGGCCACGAGTTCACGGTACTGCGCCAGATCAAGCTTGAGCGATCCGGCCACTTGCTTCATCATTTTGGTCTGGGCATTGCCGCCGACTCGGGAGACCGAGATACCGACGTTAATTGCCGGGCGGATGCCGGAATAAAACAATTCCGCTTCCAGGAATATCTGCCCATCCGTGATCGAAATCACGTTGGTCGGAATGTAAGCCGAGACGTCGCCGGCCTGCGTCTCGATAATCGGCAGCGCCGTCAGCGACCCGCCGCTGAGTTCGTCGGAAAGTTTAGCGGCCCGTTCCAGCAAACGGGAGTGGCAGTAGAAAATGTCGCCGGGATATGCTTCACGACCCGGCGGGCGGCGAAGCAAAAGAGAGAGCTGACGGTAGGCGGCTGCCTGCTTGGAGAGATCATCATAGACACACAGCACATGCCGGCCGTTATACATAAACTCTTCCCCCATCGCGCAACCGGCGTACGGGGCAATGTATTGCAGAGGGGCCGGATCGGTCGCAGTCGCGCTGACGACAATAGTGTAATCCATGGCGCCATGTTCGCGCAGCGTCTGCACCACCTGGGCCACAGTCGATTGCTTTTGACCGACAGCCACATAAATGCAGATGACATTCTGGCCCTTTTGATTGATGATGGTGTCGAGCGCCACCGCCGTCTTACCGGTCTGGCGATCGCCGATAATCAATTCGCGCTGGCCGCGTCCGATTGGAATCATTGAGTCGATGGCTTTTAACCCGGTCTGAAGCGGTTCCTTCACCGGCTGGCGTTGCACCACATTGGGCGCCTGGCCCTCGATCACCCTGAACTTGTCGGTCACGATGGGTCCTTTGCCGTCGATCGGCTGGCCGAGCGGATTGACGACACGCCCAATCAGCGCGTCTCCGACCGGTACGGAAGCCACTCGTCCGGTGCGGCGCACCTGGTCCCCTTCTTTGATCTGGGTATCCGATCCGAAAATCGCCGCGCCGACATTGTCGGCTTCGAGGTTCAACACCAGTCCGAGCACATCGCCGGGAAACAGAATCAGTTCCGACATCTGGACATCTTCGAGCCCCCAGATGCGGGCGATGCCATCGCCGACCTGGAGCACGGTTCCGACCGACTCCATTTCGAGCTTGGTTTCGTACCGCTCGATTTCTTTTTTAATGACCGATGAGACTTCTTCTGGATTGAGACCCATCATCAAACTCCTATCAGCAAATCACACATTTCAAACTCATTTTCCGTTGTCGAAACTGCAGGAGTTTCGACCTACTCACATTTTTGCCGCGTTCGCGTTGGCGATAAGCTCCTCGCCGTCATTGCGAGGAGTCCCGCCGGAGGCGGGGCGACGTGGCAATCTGTCACGGGCGATTGTAAGCCACTCTCCGCGCTTATCGAGTGACTCAAGCCACCTTCAACTTTCCCAGCTTTTCCTCAATTTGATTCAGACCATGCCGCACTGACCCATCGATAATCTGGTCATGCAGGATGGTAATCATGCCGCCGAGTATCTCCGGCTTCACTTGCACTTCGAGCTCAATCTTCAGGCCGGTCTTTCGGGCGAGCTTCTCGCTCAGAGCCTGCAGCTCCGAAGCGGTGAGCTTGACCGCCGTTATCACGGTGACTTTGCCGATCCCCTTTTCCGCCTTGACCAGGCGGTCCAATTCATCGACTATGACCGGCAGATAGTTGATTCTCCGCTTGTGGATCAAGACCAGCAGGAATTCCATAAAGGGACGCTCGAGCCGCGATTCGAACACCGTTCGCACTAGCGACAGCTTCTTGTCGTCCGGCACTTGCGGCGCAGCGAGGAAGTTCAACAGGGTCTTGTCGATGACCAGAAGCTGCTTGAGCGCCTCAAACTGCTGATCCGCCTGGTCCACCAGTTTCTTCTGGCGAACGGACATAAAGAGCGCGTTGGCGTATTTCTGAGCAACTTCCTGCGCCAGCATATCGGCTAAGCCTTCTCAACTTCCGCGATGTAGCGATTGATCAGATCGCGATGTTTGGCGTCGCCAAGCTCTTCTTTGATCAGCTTCTCGGCGGCGGTCATGGTGATGGCCACCATTTGGTCGCGGAGTTCCACCTTAGCCTTGGCGACCTCACGCTCCAGTTCAGCTTTGGCCTTGACGTGAAGTTCTTTCACTTCATCCTGAGCGTGCGCCTTGATGTCGGCCGCGACTTTTTTGCCTTCTTCCACCGCCTCGACCAACTTGGCCCGGCGCTCGGCGTCAATCTCGCGAAGTTTCGCCTCATACAGCGCCTGTTGCTCGGCGACTTTCACCTTCTCGTCTTCGATCTTCTGAAATTCGTCGACAATCCGGTTCCGCCGGTCTTCCAGCAGCTGCAAAAGCGGCTTCCACGCGTACCGCTTCAGGATCCACAGCGTAATGAGGAACCCGACCGCGTGGGTAAGCATTAATTGCCATTCAAAGCCCATCATCTCTCCTACTCGCGAACGAATCTCCGGGCGGCCCGGTGATCAATTCCTGATCTCCGAACCCGGAAACTCATTATGAAGCGATTTTGCCCTGAAGCAGGATGAATACGACGAAAGCGTAAATCGTCAGAGCTTCGATAAGTCCGGCACCGATAATCATAGCCGTCTGAATCTTGCCGGCTGCTTCCGGCTGACGACCGATTGCTTCCATGGCCGAGCCTACCGCACGGCCAAGTCCAAGGCCGGATCCGACTGCCGCCAGACCAACTCCCATCGGGAGTGCCCATGCCAACATCGAGTGATAATCCATTTGTTACCTCCAAATTCCTCTATCAATGATTGTTCTGTCTTTTCGAGTCCTTGGGCAGACCCAGATGGGAGTCTCCCTTTTTCTTACCCTCTTGGTACAAGTCGAGGGCGACGCCCGTGGTACTAATTCCGGTAATATCCATAAGACCTAAAGTGTTTGAGACTACTTGCATGTGTTCAACCTTGTCCGTGTCATGCTCCTCATGGGGCAACATGAGGAAGATGTAGATGGTCGACAGGAGCGAGAACACCAGCGCCTGAATGGTGGAGAGCAAGAGCCCCAGGAGAATGAACGGGATTTGTAATGGCAGGCCAATCGGGGAGTGAAAGAATGAGAGGGCCATGACGCCAAGACTTACGAATGCGCCGATCAACAAATCCTCTCCCGTAATATTGCCAAAAAGTCGGGCGGCAAGGCTCACCGGCTTCGCCAATTCTCCAAAGATGTGAATAATGAGAAAAAGCGGTGACAGGAGCCAACTGGCCAGATCCTGAGGCGCGCCGAGATAATGATGCACGTACTTCTTGATACCGAGTTTCGTTAATCCGGTGTATTGAGCATATATGAATACGATCAGGGCCAACGAGGCCGTGATGTTCCGGTCGGTGGACGGCGCAAAGCCGCCCGGAATCAGCCCCATGAGATTCATGAAGAGAATGTAGAAGAACAGGGTGCCAAGCAGCGGCAGGTATTTCTTCGTATTCTCTCCCATAATGTTGTAGAGAAAATCGTACGCCCCTTCGACAGCCATTTCCACAACATTTTGAAGCGGGCCGGGAATATTCCGCCGTCTCGCATAGACGATCAGGACGATGACACACAAAATAATCGAGACCAAAATGGCATAGATGATACTGACCCAGGCATTCAGCGGACCTTCGTTGTGCGTCAGCATCCCAACGACATTCGGAAGTTCCCCGCCTCCCTCCTCGCCTCCGGCAGCAGCCATCAGCAAACGGCCGACTGGCGGCATTGCTACAGCTAACATGTACAGGAATCCGACCATCAGACGGCTGCTCCGGAAATCGGATTTGAGTGCTGATGATTTGCGTCCAGCCCGAGAAGCAGTCTTCCCAGTATCTTGAGCACGATTACGACGAACGTTCCCCCGAATCCAATCAACAAGAGATATGGATTGAACTGAGGCACTTTGAGCATGGCATATCCCGCGGCATAGAGAATCGGAAACTTAAGCAGGGACCAACCGATCGTTTTGAAAAGATCTGCTCCTTCGGGTCGAAAGGCCGATTGTACTAGAGCAGTTATAAACATCAAATTGAGCATTCCCCAGATTCCGCCTGAGAGAACCGCCATGGCGGGATAGAGGCCCAGATAATAGAGGCCGAACGGGAAGAAGATGAGCAGGAGCAATGCGAATGTGCGGATGGTTCTGCCAATGAATTCCAAGCCCATACTATCGGTCGTCTTTGTCGTTTTCCAGTTCTTCTGATCTCTTCACCAACCGGTATATCTCTCGCCCTGCGGCCACAAACCCCAGGATCAGGCCCGTAAACATCAAGTAGGGAGAGGTTCCTAATTTCCCATCCGCCCATCTACCGACAAACAGCCCAATCAACGGCGCCGCGATCAGGATCCCCGGGACCGCCCCCAAAAGGGCCATCTGGGCATATGATCGGTCCTGTTTCGCACCCTTCTTTTTCGGGTCGCTTGTGAAAGAAGGCATTATGTCCCGTTTGGCGACATTTTTGTCAGGCCAATATACTGGCGCATAATCGAATGTCAACCCGATTTTCCGCAATTGCCGCTCCGTTAACCATTTCTGACGCAGTCAGATAGTGGACTGCTACTTTTGTGTTCAGTCCGGCCAACTGGTTACCGATACATTCCATGCTCGCCTAATCGGACTAAAATCCGTATAATCAGCATTGCTCGGGACGGAATTATGAGAAATGTATTTGTCTGTCTGGCCCTGCTGTGCGGCCTCGGAATGGCGGCGTACGCCACCTCGAAAACCAGATCCAATCGGCCCCCCAGGCCGAAGAGCACCGATGATCAGGTTGATGCCGACACGCGTCTGTGCCGGGATGCCTCCAAAGCTCTGGTGGCCGGATTCGCCCATGAACTTAAGACCGATCTAATTGCCGCCATGAAAAAGGGCGGGACCGCCAACGCAGTCACCGTGTGCGGCGATCGCGCTCCTCAAATTGCCTCTGATCACTCCGAGGGGGGCTGGACTATCCGGAGGGTAAGTGATCGGAACCGCAATCCCAATAATGCCCCGGACAGCCTGGAGTTGGCGATGCTCTCGGCCTTCAGCAGCGCTAAAGGAAAGAACCGCGCGCTCTACAAAGATGTATGGACGCAGAAAGACAGCGTCAAGACCTACCACTTCTTCGAGCCGATCGTCACCCAGGACTTCTGTCTCCGCTGTCACGGCAGCAAGGAATCGTTGGATGCCGCAGTCGCCACGGCGATTTCCGCCCGGTATCCCGATGATCAGGCCACCGGCTACAGCGAGGGAGACGTTCGCGGCATGTTTGTCGTGGAGAGCAAATGGCCCGAGGGGCGGGCGCAGGCGCTTGAGCTGACCGGTCGAAGCCGGTAACCCATTACCTGTACTTGAGCTTGAGCAGCAATATCAGTGACGCAATCACGAGCGTCACGGCGTTGGCCAAAATCACCGGCAGCGATCCAATCAACAGCCCGTAAATCAGCCACAGCAGAATTCCGCTGCAGATCACGACATACATCGCCAGGGAAATGTCTTTGGTCGAGCGGGATTTCCAGACTTTGAAGAACTGCGGGAAGAAGGCGGCCGTAGTCAATGTTCCCGCCGCCAGTCCAAGCCAGGTAATTGCATCCATCGGCTAGAACCTGTATCCGGCGCTGACGCGATAGGTGTCGTCGAGATCAGAATTGTGCAGATAGGCGAAATCCAGAGTGATCTTCTTGATATTCACACCCCCGCCGGTGGTGAAGTTCCCGATGTCAAACCCAATCCGCCCAAAGACCATATCACGATACCCCAGCTCCCACCCATAATGGGTGTCCATCGACAAAGCTCCGACCCAGTATTGGGCGGCTGTCTTGAGCCCTTCGAATTTTATCTCGCTGCTGGCCGAAAACCGTCCGGTGAAATCCTTGTAGCTGTGGAAGACCGAGAAGCCAGGCTTCACGGTCGGATAGATCGATTCGCTGTGGCTTCCCTCATTGAAGGTCTTGCCGGAGTATCTGATGAATCCGGTCGTGATGTCGTTCACCATCAGCCCGATATCCAGAAACGAGTACGGGTGACAGAGCGCCCCGGCATCCATGGTCAAGCCCATACCTGATTCAGTTCCCAAGTCGCGATATATCACTTTGGCCGTCAGGCCGAAGTCGATCTTGTTCTTGATTCTCCCGGCTACCGAGCCGGCTACCAGGACATCGGCGTGCGAGACTTCGCTGACCACATACGGCCGGTCGAACTGATTCAACTGCGTGATCTGAATTCCTCCGCCTCCAAGGTAGTAGACGTAGAATCCAAAGGCCCGGATAACACTGTTTTCTTTCGGCCGGGCATCGACATAGGAGACAAAGTCGTGATTCAAGAGCGATCCGAACGTCTCCGCGTGCATCGCGGTAACATACCGTCCGGCAAGCTGATCCATCCCGGCCGGATTCCAATAGGCGGTGGTGCCGTCGAATGGTCCGGCGAGGACTGCCCCGCCGAGCGCCAGACCGCGGGCTCCGGCTCCTAGCGAGAACGGGTCACCGGCATATTTGGCCGCCGAGGCTGTCGAGCTCATCAGAAGCAGAAACAAAAACGCCGCGGCCGATCTGTGATAGCCGATTCGGCGGCAGGCGGTTGGGAAGGTCGATCTGTTCAATAAGCGCAGCACGTCGAGAGCTAATGTAGCGTCCTTTTCACCCCTCGTCTATTGGAATCTTGCTCCGCCAAGTCACTCAAACGAGAAGCGGGACATTGCTGTCCCGCTTCCTGACTTAAAATGCGGAAAGAATCTATTTGGAGTCGGCCGCTTTGTCGGTCGTGGTCTCCGAGGTCTGCTTCGCGTCTTTCGCCGCAGCACACTTGGCCGCGCATTCGGCTTTGGTCATCGAGGCGCAGGCCGCTTTGTCCATGCCGGCGCAGGATTTCATTTTGGAATCGGTGGTCGAAGTGGCCACAGCCGGAATCACCTGGGCTTCGAAACCCTTGTTGGAAACGGCCGAAGTCAGGCTGGCTTCTTTGCACTTGCTCGGATCCATGCAGACCAGCGCGGTGCCGGTCTTATAATCCACGCTTACAACCTTCATCACACCGGGGACTTTTTCGAGGGAAGCGCGAACTTCGCTCTCGCAATGGCTGCAGGTCATTCCCTTAACGGACATGCTGACCATGGAGCCTTTGGCAAACGGGCATTCTTTGCCGTCGGCCGCAGCAGCGGTGGTCATCGAATGAGCGGCGCAGCAGGCTTTGCCGTCAGTCGCGGTAGTAGAACTGGCCAGCTTGCCATCGGTATTGGCAGTGGTGGTCGAGGCACTGGTGGTGGTCTCTTTGTCACCGCCGCAGGCGAACGTCGGGGCAGCGATCAGGGCGAGGAGCGCCAGACACGCCAGGCTCAACATCATGAATTTTTTCATCCTAAGACTCCTTCCGAGGTGTGGATTGTAATTGGTAATATGCCTAAATATAGTCTTCTTTTGGTTCTTTGCAACTTCTTTGTGACGCCCCGCAGCGGGTCGCCGGACCCGGATTTCTTGGTACTATCGGGTTAAACACGCCACCCGAGACCCGGTTCCAGGGGGAGCGGGTTAATTTAGTGTATGGACATGATTTATCCATGTTCGTGTACCTCTATGTATCGGCATCACGAAAGGGGAAATAGAGGGTTTTGTTGATACAAAACTACCGGAGGCTAGGTTTGGGGGCCGCGACCGGTCATCTGCGTATCCAGCCGTTTCTTGTGCGCGGCACACGTCCCCGTGTGCCCGGCCCTCACATGGGGCAGACGAGGACGTCTGCCGCCCACACATAGCTCACCGTATTATCACCAACTTCCCGATCTGCACTTTGCCATCAGCTCCCCTCCACCGCCCAGTAATACAGACCTGACACCACCGTCTGGATATTCCGGTTGATCATATTCCAGGTCTCGTGATGAGCATTCGGATCGGATGGATCTTTGTCATGAGGGACTTCAGCAACCAGATCGCCATCAAGAGTCAGGATTCTAACCGTGCATTTCGCCGGGACATTGACGAAATGTATCAGTCTTACCCGGTCATCGCTGGCGTCGCTGGTTCGGCCTTCGAACCCGGTGTTCCGGTATTTTCCATCAGCTAGGTACGGGTTGGGGTAGACATATACGGGAGGGAGTGTCCCTGCCAATTGAGCCGAGTCAGCGAAAGCATATCCGGTCTGCATGCCGAGAGTCTTGGAATCTTCGAGGGGCGGCACCCCTTGAGTCGGGTCTCCCCAGTTGAAGGCAGTTACGTTGACATAGTACTGCATGGTCGGGAGTAAGATTCGGGATAGTGAACTCGTACTCGTAGTACTTCCAGAAGCCATCTGGGGTTAAGTACGTTGAGTCCAACGTCGCTCCGGGTGGGGGAAGCACAGCGTTGGGATAGATCTTCCTGATCTGCGTACGTCTGTCCAAAGACACTGGCATTAAAGTCATGCGGAACGAAAGTAGAACTGGGAATCCGGAAACTGAGCCAATCTCAAGTGGATAGCTTTGAGTGTATCTCAATGGATCAAAGAGCGAGTCATGACATGGATCAGTTCCATGACCGTACAGGCATTTCAGCCGTATCAAGCGTAAACGGCACATCCTTGATCACCCAGGCGCCGAACGAGCCAGATTTCGGATTCCAGATGTACTTGTCGTAATCCTGTCGATCATAACTCGCGACCAGTGACAAGCTGGATTCCCGGTCATCAAGTCCGTAATAAATTCTGTACCCTTCAAAATCCTGAAGATTAGTCAGGAGATTCCGAGCCGTCTCACTGTTTCTTCCATTGAACCGCACACGGATTCCGTGATAAGCCTGCGAGAGCCAGAACTTGGGCTGAGGCGGTGGTCCGGGTGCCCGCCAATCCGGCACACCATCCCCAGTGTAGTAGGTGGTATCAGCGTTCGTCGGCACCCAGCGACCGTTGACGAATGTTGAGTCCAAAACACAGACTCTGAATTTCCCTTTGAATCCGTCCCCGTCCGTGTCCACTCCGGGGTTATCAAAGGCCCACTCGGCTATCTTTGCATTGTGGGCAAGGCTCGAAAAATCGACATGAGCATACCAGCCATCGACATCACCACTCGCGAGACGGCTCGCCCCAAACACGTCCTGCTGAAATGTATCCCCGGCAATAAAAGCAAAGACCACCGTTTTCTCATCACCGCGACGGAGCTCCAACGGTCCCGTGGACAAGAGCATAGACGGGGAGCCCCCGTATCCATGCGACCACAGATTGCCCCAGTAGGATGGTTCCTCCCAAGTAGGATCATTGGGCTCGATCTTCTGTATGCGCGGTTCATCCGGATCAAACTCTCCATTGGTCATGACCGAGTACTTGTCGGGGTCGCCGGGCGGAGTACCGGTTCCCCCCGTCCCGAAATCCCACCCTCGCTGACCGAGCGGTACTCGATGCCGCGGTCCGTAGTCCATTTCTGGTCGGAAAGTCCACCACGAGTGCCACCAGTTGAAGCTGGGATTCCACGCTTCTTTCGGAGCATCGAGAAGCTTAACCCCGATTATGCTTCGATCAGACTTGCTGGGTCCTGAATTCACCCAGACCGGCGGGTTTTGAAAGATGTCTGGCTGCCCATCGATACTTGCCGCCCACGCAATATTCAGGGTGTCGACAAATCCGCATCCTTGCCATGACGGCCAGCTGCGCAAATAACCCCCTGTTCCGGAAGTCGCTATCAGATTATCCGAGGGCTGCATGTGCCCCACTTCTGGTTTAACGAAAAGGCCAACATAAACGGCGTGCAGATCCTGACGACCAATGTTGGCTATTTTATACTCGACTAAAATAAAGTTGTTGACCAAAGCGTTGGACCACTCTGATGATGTCTGAGTAATGCTCATTTCCAACGGTTGGTGCAGCCTGTGAGTGCGCCAGTCGGTCAACAGCCCCGGTAATCCCTGGAGAAAAGTATCTGTGTAAACCGCGCGAAAGTCTTGGTCGGATCGGGCCTGAGCGGCGGTGAAGGGATCAAGGAGCGAGGCCCTATAGAAATTCCCGAAGGGCGCAACGTCAGGGTATAACTCAAAATTCATTCCATCGGGTCTCCTTTCGTCGAGACCAACTGACACCAGCGTGTCCCCCTGATCGGTGATCCCACCAACCCAAAGCCCGCCAGAGCGGATGCACTTGTCGCCGGTCCCCAACGGAAATTCGCCGGCATCGTATTGAGAGCCCCAGACCACCGAGCCTGAGTGACACCCGGAAGAATCGGCCGTGTATGGCGTGGGAGAGAAGTTTTGAACGGGTGGGGCATATTGCCCAGAGAGGGAAAACTGTGAGACACCAATCATGCCTCCATTAGTCATGACCAGCGACAGCCTCCCTACATCGTGCGTAGCGGTACAATAAGCAAGACCACGAGATACTGATGAGACTTGAATCGGCCGGATCGAATGATCTTCCGTTAATCGGGTGGAATCTCCTATAATCAAGCGCCGGCCAATCAAGTTATCTGCGATTGTGATTGGCGAAAGACAAACCACCAACCACATCAACAAGACTGCTCGATTTGTTGTAGGACTCACCCGTCCCCTTCCAAGGAGATCTGCAATTTGCATTTCCTTCGCCATGCGGCCTGAATTCGCGTCGCTCACAGAGGTTCTCCCGCAGTTCACAGTCGCAGACTCAGTCGATCACACTCTGCACAGATCGCACGTTGAACGCCTATGTGTGCCGAGCGACGGCAGATACACATGCACTGATGTGCAGAAGGTACCGCTGGATCAGCTACCAACTGTGGCGCCTGTTCCGGCTTGATCGCTCCTAGGTTGTGGGGGGGCATGCGGCCCCCTTCCACATCCAATGGTCCCGCGCCAACCGCAAAGTGAGCGCGGTCCCTACCGAGTCAAGGCAGAGGGTTGCAGTAGTATGCGTTATTCCAGCATGCAGATGCCGTATTCCTACAAATACCGAGAACCCAATGCCCAATGTTGCCACCGGGCCCGCCGATTTCGGGTGGACAGCTAATGTGGCAGCACGGATCGTCGCCTGCAAGTGGCTGCTCAGCTGTCCCTAGCACTAATGCAAATGCAAGGGCAAAGCAGAAGCATGCCGTAGCGAGCATGGCCTTCTTCTTCGTCATGTTAATTCCTCCTACGAAATTGACGTTTAAGAGTTGAGAATTGATCAATCGGCTGCAGCCGTTTCTTTCAGAAATCTATCGACATCGTCCGGCAGCAGCGCCGCCGGGATCACCCGCCGGACGGTGAGATCGTCGTCCACCACCAGATTGAATGGGAACGTGTTTACTTTGTACCGGGATAGCCAGACGGACCTGCGATCACAAAGAAATAGGTTCGACAGTCCGGAAATCCGACGCAGGTTCTCGAGTCTCTGGACATCTCCGCCCGACAGGAAGACGATACGATTTCGCACTGAGCTATCCGGGATAAGAGTTGTCAATCCGGTGACTTCCTCATCACAGACCATACAATCCGGGCTGATGACCCCGATGATCGCGCCGCCCGAGCTGTGTACGAGCGAACTCAAGCGGTAAGTGCGGCCATCCAAATCATCAAATTCACTGTCCTCCAGGGTATCACCAATATTGAGCGTATTCATTCCAGCCAGAATCTCATCGCGAAGCTCTACTCGATGCTGTTGCAGCGCCGCTTCTGTCTTCTTGTTGAGCGCGTCCGATATGAGCTTGCCGCCAAACCAACCCAGGGCCAGCGCTCCGACTACGATGAAAATCCAAGGAAGAATTTTGAAGTGAAAGAGTCGATTCATATTCTCCGCCCGAGCTATTCGTTCCGGACCACAAACGATTTGTCTGTGCCCACCCCGACGCTAAGTCTACATTACATCGGATCCCCCCCCCTTGTCAAGTGAAATCTGGACTATTTTGTCTTGATACGGCCACTCCTCCCCTGGCCCGCACGCTAAGGGGTGGAGCACCGGACCAATTTACTCCCACACCAAGGTGTGGGGCACCAGTAGCCAGTATCCATGAAACGAAATTGAAAATGCGGTAGCCATGCCCTGTTATTATATTAGGCCCACGCAATCCAAATTCGGTTCGCCGCGCACGCGAAGGGAGATCAAAAATGTCCAAACGTCTGCTCTTAGGCTGGCTGGTGGTCTATATCGTCCAGAGCCTGTCCAGCTTCCTGATTCATCACGTCATCCTCGGAAGCACCTATGCCGCCATGGGGCAACTCTGGCGCCCGGATATGCAAAGCAAACTCTGGATGCTGGCGATTGTCGGGGTCTGCAGCTCGTTTTTCTTTACGATCATTTTCGCCCGGTGGCGGCGCAAACCGGGAATGCTCGAAGGGGGGAAATTCGGATTTTATATCGGGTTCTGGATGAGTTTCGCGATGGCGATCAGCACCTATGCGACCGCGCCGATTCCGTTTTCGCTAGCGGTGCAATGGTTTGTGTACGGGACGATTGCGTACGCGATCGCCGGAATGGTTTTGGGTACGATTCTCAAAGAGACCGAGCAGAAGCAAACGGTCGGGTACGGACTATGAGGTTTAGGACAGCGGTCAGGCGGTTTTCAGGCAGATCGGAAACGAAGCGTACAGATCATGGGTGTGAGCAAGGTCACACCCCGGCAGCCTCCCTGGCAGCGGGCGAAAAATTCGCAGGAATCGGCAGGTACCGTGGATGCGCGAGCGGGGGAATCTGGCCATGGCGGTCATGGCCGGGTCGTTCCAGAGATCGCTTAAGGATCGTTGCCTGATATTGCCGACCCGGAACTGGTCATCGAGCAGCGAAGTGCACGGGAAGACATCTCCCCTGGCGGCGATATACATGATCTGGACACCGGCCACGCAGGGATGAAAATAGTATTCCGACGGGAGCGGGCCGAAGCCGGGGCCGAACATCTCTACGGGAGAGTTGCGGGTGGAGGCGCCTTCGACAAACGCTTTCAGGCGGTCGCGGTGTTCCCGGAAGAGCAGGCGCTGCACAACATCTTTGCGCTTCCCTCTCCCCCACGGCATAAAATTGCAATAGCGGATGTGGGTTACCCCTTCGCGCTTGGCGAGCTGGATGAAATTGGGGGCATCATCGAGATTTTCATGCCCGAGCAGCATGGCGAGATCAAGCTGCAAGCCGAGTTTCTTGCAGACGCGGACAGCTTCGATGACCTTATGAAAGTCTTCTTCGGTGGCGTTGCGCATGGCTTTGTTGTGCTGGGGATCGGAGCCATCGAGACTGATCTGGACATAGGAGATTCCGGCCTCTTTGAGAGAATCGGCCGCGGTTTTCATCGAGCAACAGGCCGTTGGTGGTGACGCCCTGGGTGAATTTGCCCCGGGCATGGCCATAGGAAACGATCTCTTCGAAGTCGTTTCGCATGAGGGGTTCGCCGCCGGTCCAGCCGATGGTTTTGGCGCCGAGTTCGACCAGGCTGTCGATCACGGAAAAGCATTCGGTGGTGGTGAGTTCATCGACCGCGCGGCGGGCGGCGGCGGTGTAACAATGCGGGCATTTCAGATTGCACTGGTGGGTGATCTCCCACCCGATCATCTCCGGCTTGTCAGAACGCATAGAAGCCAACCTGTCTTTCTTCGGGGGCGCCAACGGCATTCACAGCGGGCGCCCCATAAGCCGCCCCGGTCATTCGAACCGGAGCGTCGCGTCATTTCTCCCAGTCGGCGCTGCGCTCAATGAGAGGTCAGTGAGGCGCGGCGCCGTCCGCCGAGCATCAGTTTGATCCTCTCGGCAGAATTTCAAACAGCTTGCGGTAGCAGGGGCAGGGAATCGCCTTCGGTGTCTGCGGTTTCTGTACCAGCTTCATGTAGTCACCTCCTTTCGTGTGCCTGAATGGTGGCGGAGCCTGAGCATCTCTTCGAGATTATATTTCCATGAGCAGCAGGCTCCATGAGTAGATTGCTTCAGATCAAGCCCCTGACGGGGGCAGCCTCCCAAACAAAGTGGAAGGATGTGGCACTCCCGACATGCGGACAACTGAAAGGGGTCCCAGGATAGAAAGCGATTGAGTTTCCGCTCCTGTGGCGGCGTGCGGGAATCCGAAAAGACCGAGCCGACCGCAAGGGAGCGGTCGAGCGAGATTTCTTCCCAGCACTTGTACAGATCGCCGGTCGGGGAGATGACAAAGGCGTTCTCGGAATCAGCGCCACAATGTCCTCCCGGCGCCAGCATGGGGTACTCGACCGCGGCCAAACCGGAGTCGGCCAGAGGTCGATAGAATTTCGTTTGCATCGCAGCGAATGCTCTGGTCGAGAAGCAGCGGCCGCGAATATCGGGACAAGTATTGGAGTGGTGGTTGACCGGGGCAAAATAGAGATTGAGGCGAGAAAGAAGGTCGCGGCGCTCTAGTTCGTCGACAAGCTCCGGAACGGTGGCGGCGCTGCCCGAATCGACGTTGACGCGAACCGTGATCTGGAGAAGATCCGCGGTTTCCCGGAGGTTCGACAGGATGACCTCGAAGGTCCCCTGCCCGTTAGCGAGCCGACGACGGGTGTCGTGAATTCGGGCCGGGCCATCGAGGGTGACCTGAATGTCAGTAATACCCAACTCCTGCAGTGTGATCGCCAGAGCACGAGTGAGGAGATAGCCGTTGGTAACGAGCGAAGTGGGGAGCAGATTCAGGCGGCGGCGTTGCGAGAGGTCCCGGAGTCCGAGTTGGAGGCGTCGGATAGTATCGACGCACAGGGTCGGCTCGCCGCCAAACCACGTGATCAGCAGGTTGCGGGCACGTTCGGCCCGGTGCGAAGCAAATTGCAAAACAGTGTCTTCGGTCTCCCTGGTCATAAACGACGGCTGACTACTCTCAAAGCAATACTCGCAGCGGAAATTGCAGGACAAAGTGGGTGCGATCGTGAGAAACAGGGTCTCCCCGGCAAAGCGCTGGCGGCGATTCCTGACAATTAGAGCGGCCAGTTCATCGGCCTCATTCGGGACGAGAAACTTGCCGTCACACAGGACCTCATGGAAGTTCCGTTCAGACTCGGTCCGGGGTGAGTCCGGGGCGCTGAGCAATCGCGCGACCGAGGGAAAGTTCTCCGCCTCAATTTCGGCCAGGGCCGCGGAAGCGGAATTGAACAAGAGATATTGATTATCATCTGTCGAGATAAGGATGTTGAAGCGAGAAGCCTTCATACCCGGACTTGCTTAACCATTCAGAAAGGGCTTGAGCCGGACACAATGACTGCGGCGGACCCGGGAATCGGGCGCGTCAGAGCCTGTGGTCAGCATAATAGAGTGTCGGTTCCATGATGTCAAGAACAAAGGGAAGCGGGGCGAAGAAGTCTCGTCCCGCTTGCAGTGAGATTAGAGGAAAAATGTCATGATTCCGGGATTCAGCCGGACAGGCCGGCCCGGCTTGGGCCGCGTGCGCGGTCTATTTCCGCTTTTTGCGGTTGGCTACGAAATCCCACAGGACATAGCTGCCGAGATCATCGACCGAGGCAAAATAGGCGCGTCCGCGATTGAGTTCGGTCAGGCGCTCGACAAATTTCTGGAGATAGGGATCATCGGTGACCATGAAGGTAGTGATCGGGATTTTCTTTTTGCGGCAGATGACGGCCTCGTCAAGGGTGCGATTGACGATGCGGGGATCAAGCCCCATCGGATTTTTGTACACCTGGCCGTTGGGACGGGTGATCATCGAGGGTTTGCCGTCGGTGACCATGAAGATCTGTTTGTTGGCGTGCTTTTTGCCGAGCAAAATTTGCCGGGCGACGCGCAGGCCGGCCTGGGTATTGGTGTGATATGGTCCGGCGCCGATGTACGGAAGATCTTTGACGGAGACTTCCCAAGCGTCATCGCCGAAGAGAACTATGGAGAGATCGTCCTTGGGATATTTGGTAAGGATCAGTTCGGTGAAGGCCATGGCCACCTGCTTGGCGGGGGTGATGCGGTCTTCACCGTAGAGGACCATCGAGTGCGAGATGTCGATCATAAGCACGGTGGCGCAGGTGCTGGTCTTCTCCGACTCGAAAACCTCGAGATCGTTTTCCTGCATGTTCATGCCGAGGTCGCCGGAGCGGGCCACGGAGTTGAACAGGGAGGCGGTGAAGTCGATGTGCCCGGGGTTATCGCCGAACTTGAAAGAACGTTTTTCCGGAAGGGGTTCGTCGGAACTGCCCCCCTCGCGCGGAAGGCGGTGATCCCCTTTGCCGGAGGCGCGCATTTTCTCAAAGATCTGGTTGAAGGCTTCTTTGCGAAGGCCGCGTTCCCCTTTGGAGCTGAGTTTCAGTCCGTCCGGGGTTTGGCGCACCATATCGGATTTTTTGAGCAGGTCTTTGAGGTTCTCGAGATCGTACTTCTCGTCGAGGACCCCTTGCTCCTGCAAACGTTTCATCAAGGCCAGGGTCTCCTCAACATCGCCGTTCATGCGCATGAGGAGATAGTGGTAGATCGCCATAAGATCGGCGAGATCCTTGAGTTTGGCGAAGAGCTCGTCGTTCCATTCGGAATAGACGAATTTCACCGGACGCCCCCCATCCCCTTGAGCATGTCGGAGAAGATGTCGGCATAGCGGACGATAGAATCGATCTCTTCGCGGGCGATAATATTGTTGTGGTGGAGTCCTTCGATCGCCAGTTCCATGCGGAGGACAAATTCCCGCTCGTCTTTGATGTCGAAGAACTGGCGCACGACCTGGCGGAGTCCAGCGATTCCTTCGAGGCGTTTCTTGTATTCGTCGTACGGGAGGTCGTCGGCAATTTCCAGTTTCCGGCCGGTAGAGAAGTAATCGATGATGGCTTCATAAGGATTGGTGCCGGGGCGGTCGGCGCGCTGTTTGTCCTTGGTGGGGGTCGGAAAGTGACGGAGAAAAACGGCATTGATAGCTTTGCCGACCAGACCATGGGCGACCAGGACCGAGCCTTCCTGCTCCCCTTCGTAAACCAGTTCGATCTTGCCGGTGACGGATGGAATCATGGCATAGAGGTCAGACATGCGTGGGAACAGATCGTCATCGCCATTGACCAGGGCTCTCCGTTCGATATTCGACAACAGATTTTCATAGGCGGAGATGGAGACGCGGGCAGAAACGCCAGAGCTCTGGTCGACATATTCAGACGATCGGGCCTGGAAGGAGATCTCTTCGACGATATCGCTGATGACTTCCGGCACTTTGACCTTTTTGTCCTTGCCGGAGTGCTCGGAGGCGGTGATGGCTTTGGCATCCTCCAACGATCTGGGATAGTGAGTGATGATCTGCGAATCGATCCGGTCCTTGAGGGGTGTGATAATATTGCCGCGGTTGGTGTAATCTTCCGGGTTGGCGGAGAAGACAATGAGGATATCGAGCGGCACACGCAAGGGGAAGCCGCGGACCTGGATATCGTTTTCCTCGAGGATATTGAGCAGACCGACCTGGATGCGGGGCTGAAGATCGGGCAGTTCGTTGATGGCGAAAATGCCGCGATTGGTGCGCGGAATGATCCCCCAGTGAATGACTTCTTCGTTGGAAATGTCGAGTTTCTCGCGGGCGGCCTTGATCGGATCGATATCTCCGATCAGGTCGGCGATTGAGACATCGGGGGTGGCCAGTTTCTCGTGATACCGTTCATCGCGGGTTTTCCACTCGACCGGGGCCTTATCCCCCAAGTCCTCGATCAACTTCTTCCCTTTCGGGGAGATCGGGTTCAGGGGATCTTCATTCAGGTAGGTGCCGACGAGAACGGGCTGGAACTCATCCAGCAGCGAGGATAACTGGCGGATGATCCGGCTCTTGGCCTGTCCGCGCAGGCCGAGCAGGATGAAATTGTGTTTTGAGAGCAGGGCGTTTTGAAGCTGGGGGACGACCGTTTTGTCGTAACCGACAATTCCGGGGAAAATCTTCTCGCCCATCCTGAGCTTTTCAAGCAGGTTCTGGCGCAGTTCTTCCTTTACCGAGCGGCTCTTCCAGCCGGACGTCTTGAGGTCACCGAGGGTACAGGGCAGGTTCTTTTTCACGTGGCTCCTTTATCAGTCAGTAATCGAAAAGCGACGGAGTCAGTGCTGACTTTCAGTGTGATGACGGGCGCGACGGTCTAGTCTGCACGGCTCCCTACCCGTAACAGCGAAAGTGGAGATTTGGTTCTGGCTCGGACGTTTTCGGCGTTCCGGGGGGGCAATAATCGGGCGGCCAGGGGCTGAAAGGAGCGGTTGACAGTAAGACCGGCCCGCCTACTCCGACCGGTTTCAGCGGCGCATTAAATCTTGCATCCACGGCCGGTTCATGGTTGATTTGGAGTCGAGAAGCACCCGTTTAAGTACTACGGAACGAGGCGGATGGACTCTTGCCCAGAACCCGGCAGCAAAAATCAGGTCCGGGTGTATGAAGGATGAGTTAAAGGGTGCGTCAATTTCCCATGAATAACCAGACACTAGGAGGTGTTATGAAATCATTGGTTTTAACAGTCGTCACTGGATTCGCGGTAATGGCCATGGTAGCGGGATGCGGCAAGAAGACCGCCGACACGGCCCAGCAGCAGGACACGACGCAGGTTGCCCAGCCGTCAACGGCGCAGCCGGAACCGTCCAAGCAGGAAGTGACCTTGAAGGAAGAGCCGAAAAGGGCCGAGGCTCCGGCTGCTCCCAGGGAGCGCAAGATCACGATTCCGGACTCGACCCAACTGCAGGTGAGTCTGACCGATTCCGTTCAAACCAACAGCAACCAGATCGGGGATCATTTTGCCGGCACTCTGGCGCAGGCTGTGGAAGTTTCCGGCAAGACCGTGCTCCCCCAGGGGACAAAGGTCGAGATGGTGATTACCAAGCTGGTCAAAGGCGGGACGCTAAAGACCTCGCCGGAGATCGGGTTCACGATTGAACAGGTCACTCTTCCCGACGGGAAGAGCTACAAAGTGGCTTCCGACGAGTACTACGACAAGGGACGAAGTCATACCAGACGCGAAGTCGGCATGATCGGGGGCGGAGCGGCCGCGGGTGCGATAATCGGAGCGCTGGCGGGTAAAGGCAAGGGAGCCGTCATCGGGGCCGCCACCGGCGCCGCCGCCGGCACCGGTCTGGCCGCAGCTACCGGGCGTCAGAACCTGGTCTATGGACCGGGTCAGACGGTGACCTTTAAGACGACGCAGCCGGTGTCTGTGACAGTGCCGAATCGCTGATAGAGGTTCGGCGGCAAGTTACAGAAACGAAATCACTCTGTAGAAACAGGCGGTCTCGGCAACATGCAGTTGCGGAGACCGCTTTTTTTGAGCCGATTGCTCCAGGAAGAAGGCGGAATCTAACGACGTCGGTCGTTTCACACGTAGTTGGGAAAATCGAACTATCTGTAGCGGGTCAGTTAGAAATATTGGCGCGGCACACGTCCTCCTGTGCTCGGTCCAAAAGGGGGCAGACGGGGACGTCTGCCGCCCACTATGCCGGCAGATCACTTACCAATTGACCCACTGCCGGACAATCAGGGGCCTAGGCGAGAGCCTTTAAAATAATCCGCCCGCTTTTCCTTGGAGACATTCCCGCGAGGTATAGCGAAGACTTCGGCCTTGAAGGGATGGGTGCCTTTGATGACGATGATGTCGTTGAGTTTGATTTCGTAGGATGGTTTGACTTTGCGGCCGTTAACTTCGACCAGGCCGTGATCAGCCAGTTCTTTGGCCATAGTGCGGCGCTTGATAATGCCGACCGTTGAGAGGTAGTCGTCGACCCGCATCAGCCTTCGAGCCGGTATTCGAGATAAGTCCGGGATTTGATCTCGGCGAGCCATTTGTCAACCATGCGACCGGTCTTGTCCTGGCGCGCCAGTTCTTTGATGCGATCAAAGTCATCCTGCAAGGTAAACCGTTTTTCCGGCTGATAATCGAGCAGCTTCATGATGTGAATTCCCTGCGCGGTCGTAACCGGGCCGCGATATTCACCGGCGGTTTTCCACCCTTTCACGATTTCGGAGAGGTCCGGCGGAAGTTGAGCCAGCGAGAACCAGCCTAGTTCCCCGCCGGTGGCCCGGGTATCGTTATCATCGGAGAAAGCCTTGGCCATCTCGGCAAAATCCGAGCCGGCTTTGGCGGCCGTGATCAGGGAATCGGCGAGTTTGGCCGCAGTGGCGGTGTCCTGGCTGGTGGGAAAGACGCCGAGCAGGATATGGCGGAGTTTGAGACGGTCCCCCTGCTTATCCTCGCATTTAATGACGTGGTAGCCGAACTGTGTCCGGATGACTCCGGACAATTCCCCCGGGTTGAGTCCGAAGGCGGCGCGGGCGAATTCCGGAACGACATCCTCTTTGGTGACATAGCCAAGATCGCCGCCATTATCGCCGGCACCGAGGCTTGAAAATTTGCGGCTCAGGTCGCCGAAGTCTTCGCCGGCCAGAGCGCGCTGGCGGAGCTGCATGCCGAGCGCCTTGACCGAGTCTTCGACTTTTTGTGACGCCTTGATTTTAATGAGAATATGGGCCAGTTTCACGCCCTCGGGCTGTTCCGGGATAGAGTCTTTGTACTTGGCGTAAAAGTCTTCGACCTCTTTGCGCGAGACCGACACAGAGTACAGCTTCTTTTGAATCAACTTCTGCTTGAGGAACTGGCTTTCGAGATCGGAGCGATAACGCTTCTTCAGATCTCGCAAGTTGAGACCCTCCTGGGCCAGAGCGGCCAGGAAGTCTTCGTTGGATTTGAACCGGGCGGCTACCTTGGCAATCTGGTCATCGAGGGCCTGATCGATTTCTTCGGGTCGCACGGAAATCGAAGTATCCTTCTTGGCTTCGAGGAGAAAGAGCCGGTCGGAAACCATCTGTTCGAGGATTTCCTTCTTGAAGGCGTCGACTTCGGCCTGCGACTTGGGCTGGCGGCCAGTCTGCAACGCCACCATTTGCATCTGGGTAGCTAGTTCGGAGGCGAGGATCGGTTCATTTCCCACCACGGCCACGATACGGTCGACTTTTTCCCGATCGGCCAAGAGACTGCCGGCCGCCATAAAAAGTGCGACCGCCAGAAGCGAGACACGGAAGAGGCGGCGTAACATCAGTTAGTCTTGGCCCCGGTGGAGTCGGTGGCGGCGTATTTGGTCTTGTCGACAGTCGACCAGAGCGCATCGGTGTTGACGGAAATCTTGGTGGCGGTGCGGCGGTCCTTGACCCATTGATCAAATTTCTCGGCCGACGCCTGCTGCTGCAACTGAAGCTCGATCTGGTGTTTGACGGCGAGGTAGTCGGTCACCTTGGCATTGATCTTATCGACGACGTAAAAGATGGAATACTTGCCGCTGTTGACGACCGGTCCACCGATTCCACCCACCGAGGTCTTTTGGGCCAGATCGAAGATCTCCGGGAACCAGGGGCGCTCAATGTACCCCATATCGCCGGCGGTTGCCCGCTTGCCGGCCCGTTCGGTAAGCTCTGTGGCTTTCTGTTTGAATGCCTCAATCGACTTGATTTGCTTGGCGAGTTTGCCGGCCTGGATTTCATCGCTCAGTTGAATTTCGTAGATATGGATTCGAGCCGGTTCCTGGAAATCCTGCTGGTGATCATCGAAATACTTCCTCACCAGATCTTCAGACGGGAGGGGAGCTTTCATGGCGGAGTCGTTTTTCATGAGGTCGGCCATGGTCAGCTCTTTGAAGAGATTAATCTTGCGCTTGTATTCGGGATCGTTCTCGATCCCGGTCTTGTTTGCTTCATAGGTCAAAATGTCGGTGACCTTCATCTGGAAGATCATAATTGCCAGGGAGTCGTAGCTGTCAAAATTGGGCCGAGTCTGGGCCGGCATCTGGCGCGCCGCGGTGAGATATTCGCCGACATTAATCTGGCCGCCATCCCAGGTAGCGAGGACCAGTTCCTTTTCGGGGCGATCCAGCTGGGCATCATCGAAATCATTTTTGGGGAGACTTTTCAGGAGATCCGGCGGGTAGAGCGATTCCCGTTTCTTAAGCAGGTAATCACAGGTCGTCCGGTCGACGGTGATCGGATACTTGTCTTTGATCGAGGCGACATACTGCACAGCGGTCCGCTGGCGCTGGATATCCCCGAGCTGCTTTTCCAACTGAGGTTTCATCTTTTCAAAGGTGTCCCGGGCCGGATTGGGCTGTTTCTCAATGACTTTGATGATATGGTAGCCGTATCGGGAATGAATCGGCGCAGAAACTTCGCCCGGCTGCAACTTGAAAGCGGCATCTTCAAATTCCGGCAGGCTGGCCATCGCTCCCCAGGTCACGAAGCCCAGATCCCCCTTATTGCGCTTGGCGCCCGGATCGGCCGAGTAGTCGTAGGCGAGTTGCTCGAAGCTGGCTCCCTGGGAGAGTTTCTTCACGAGCATCTGGGCGGTGTCGCTTTGCGTCACCAGAATATGAGCCACATGGATTCGGCTCTCGAGGCGGTTATAGAAGTCCCGGACGGCGGCCTCAGTAACCGATACCTTGCTTTCGATTTCCTTGTTATAGAGGGCATCGAGCAGGAACTTGGCCTGGTTCTGGGCCACGGCAGTCTTGACTTCGTCGGCTTTGTCCAGTCCCTTGTCGTACGCGGCCATGACCAGCAGGCGTTGAGTCACCATTGAATCCAGCAGCTTATCTTTGGCGTCAAACTCCTCCTGGGCCGTCTTGAAGGCGGGCCGGAGACTTTTGGCCATTTCGTTGAATTCCTTGATACTAATTCCGTAGCTGCCGACCTCGGCCACTACCTTGCTGTCGGACTTTCCGCATCCCGATATCCAGGCGCCCAGGCAGAGGGCAGATAGGGTCAGAATTACCGGGCTAGACCATGTCTTCATTATAAGGGTATCCTTTTGGCTCGATCTTTTCTTGTACCTCCGACCGACCGGACAGTTCCGTGACATCCGGTTGGCCCAGAGGGGGATATATACGATGCCGGCGATATTTCTGCAAGGAGATTGCAGTTGGATGACGAGGCTCACTCAAAGTCCGACTCGAGGTAATCCTTGGTGGTAGACTGCCGCGCCAGGCGTTGAGACAGTTTTTTGGTAAATTCGACCGCTGAGTTTTCGCCGTACACTTTGAGCATGTGGTTCATGGCGATGACTTCGGATATGACGGTGATGTTCTTGCCGGGGGAAATCGGAACGGTGATCTGGGGAATATCGACGCCAAGAATGGTGGTAGTTTTGTCCTGTATGCCGAGTCGTTCGTATTCGACTGTTTCCGACCATAGAGCGAGGCGAACTTCAACTTCAATTCGTTTCTGAAGGCGAATGGCCCGGATGCCGAAGAGTTCCTCGATATCGATTATGCCGACCCCCCGGATTTCCATGTGATGCCCGAGCAGTTCCGAACCGGAGCCAATTATGACATCGGGTGCGACCCGAGTGATTTTGCAGACATCATCGGCTACCAGGCGATGCCCGCGCTCAACCAGATCGAGGGCGACTTCAGACTTGCCGATACCGGATTTCCCGGTATAGAGCAGGCCGACGCCGTAGACATCGACGAGCGAGCCATGAACGTTGATAGAGGGGGCGAAGGTGTGATCGAGATAGGCAGAGAGTCGATTGACCAGAACCGCGGTGGTCAGGCGGCTGGAGAAGATGGCGGTGCCATATTTGTCGGCCACGGAGATAAAATCGAGCGGGGGGGTGATTCCTTTGGCGATAATCACCATGGGGATGTCATGCCCGAAGATGCTCTCAGAAGTACTGATCAGGACCGGCCGAGCCATCTTGGTCATAAAAGTCATTTCGGTCTCGCCGAGGACCTGAATTCTCTTGCTGGCGAAACGCTCGAAAAATCCGGCCAGGGCGAGGCCGGGGCGATGGGTCTCGGCATTGTTGACGACTTTCTTCAGGCCGGCTTCATTGCCCGAGAGGAGTGTCAACTCCAGATCATGATTGCGTTCCTGATAGAGCTTTTCGACGGTAAGAGTGGTCATGGCCTACAAAGATACGGCGAGCCGGGAGAGCGGGGCAAGTATGAAATGGCATGAAGAAAGCCCCGACTGGAGGCGGGGCTTTCTCTGGGAGGATGGTATGTACGGGAGTGTCGAAAGTTAATGTACTTTTTGCTGTAAGGCGCGGAGCTCGTCCTTCAACTGGCGAAGTTGGTCGCGCACCGAATCGTTATCCTTCAGATCGCTCTTCATGTTTTCCAGTTCCTTGCGAAGCTCGTCCATCTGACGGCGGAAATCTTTGCTGTCAAAATACTGGTTGTTGTCATCGCCGAGATACAGGCCGCGCATGCTCGGAATCTGCACTTTTGGAATTCTCACGCCGTATCTCCGGCCCCCTTCGTCGAAACGCTTTTCCACTTCGACTTTGAGGGTCATGGGATGGCGCTCTCTCATAATTCCGATTGAGACCGTGCTTCCGGCCTCTTTGCCCTGAACCGCATCCTGGACATCGCCCGACTGCGAAACCTTTTCATCATCAATCGCCACGATAATATCGCCGGCTTTGAGCCCGGCTTTGTCAGCCGGAGTGTCTTTTTCAACATCGGTGATCAAAACGCCGTTACCGTCCTCGACGCCAAAGTAATCGCCGAGTTGAGTAGACAAATCGGTAAGTTGGACGCCGATATAGGAGCCCTCGTCATTGTTGAAGTTAAAAGCCCAAGCCCGGCCGGCTTTTGGCGCCTGCATAACCGAGAAGCCGCGATCCGGATTGTCACTTCGATCTCCAAGGGTCACAACGACTTGCATTTCATGGCCGCCTCGCACGACATCGAGAGACATTTTGTCTCCCGGTTTGGCTTTTTCGACGACATTGCTGAGGTCATCGGGGTCATTGATGGTGGTGCCGTTGGCGCTCAGAATGACGTCTTCTTCCTTGAGACCGGCTTTATCCGCGGGGGATTCGGAGACGATTTCGTTCACGACTACCCCTCGCTCCGAGTTGAGCTTGAATGCCTTGGCCAGTTCTTTATCCACTGTCTGGGTGTAAACACCCATCCAGGCGTCGCCGCTGCTGCTACTACTACTGCTGCTGTGGGACGTCTTGGCAAAACTGGCGCCGCCGAGCGCGAGGACGGCGACTGCCAGAAGTAAAACAACTCTTGTTACTGTCTTCATTGAACCTCCAGAGTGATACTTTGCACAACATTCTCTGTTGTCCTTCTACGGGAGGTTGAAGGCATTGTTCCACTGAGGCGGGGTTAAGGAATGTTAAGGTCCGAGCCGGTCGGCGGGCGCAATTGAAGGCTGTTTGGTTGAACCGGTAACGCGGTGACGAATAGCCTGTTAGGTGGGGCGGGAGTCGTCCTAAAAACGTTTGACACCGAGAGGGAAACGGTTATACTACAGACCGTCCATCGTACGGGCGCCGACATACTTGATGTACTACACTCCCCTGTAGCTCAGCTGGTAGAGCAGCTGACTGTTAATCAGCGGGTCGCTGGTTCGAGTCCAGCCGGGGGAGCTAAATACTTAATAATCAATAAGTTACAATTGTCCACGTTCTTCTTCCCTCTCCTAATTCATAATCGAGATGACCGGATAGCGGTTGGCTTGCAGTAGTAAGTAAGTCTGCCTCTTGGTTCGGTGCCGACTTCAAGCTGACGGGAAGTGCCAATTCTCTGAAGCAATCTTGGCAGGCAAGGGCCACCCGCCAATCCTGGTCCCATCCGGAAGCGTAGGTCGAATTGACGCGCGTCGGCAATTAGTTATATTGTGGTGTACGTGGGTCAATGTTCTGAAGAGAACACTTGTCGCGAACTTTGTCGGAATCAACCATACCCGGTCCGATGGTCATTAACCGCAACTCAGAGGAGAAGCATGAATTTTCGTGACGTGAGTCTTGCTCGAAGTTGGCAAATTATTGCCGGCGTCATAGCCATTACAGTCCTGGCGCTGACTTGCGGCAAGAAATCCAATCCGATTTCAAGCGGTGGAGGCACGCCACAGCCTCAGCCGGACGGCGTTCTGCTGAGTGGCAATCAGAATGCCAACGCCTTTGATGCCATAACCGTACTTCCCCCCTCACCGGCGTCGGATGCCGACATACAGGATGATGGTCTGATGCTCACCCGGTTGGAAGCGGTGATTGCGCCCTTGGCCAGCGTGGTTACCGTGAACAATTCCCTCCAAAGTCACAATCTGCGGATCATTTGCATGTTGCCCAACAGTCCATTGGTGACCCTCAAAGCTCCGAAAATGTCTTCCAGATCTTCAGTCGACAGCCTAATGGCGGCGCTGCTGTCCGACAGCGCGTTTGCCTTTGTGTTTCCCTCGTACGAAATGCGAAGTGAGCCGGACTCAGCCACAGCAGTTTCCCAACCGGCATCTAAGATAGCACCAGGCGGGAGCGCCAATAACGAGATCGAGCATCTCAAGGCCCTCAATATGCTTGCAGCCTGGAATGTCAAAGATTTAATTTCGAGCAGCACAAGAGTGCGTGTGCTTGTTCCTGACGAATACTACCAGACCACGCCTCATCCGGAACTTCCTTCACAGTCGTTTATTCCAGGCGGAAACGTCACGACCACCATTCGGAGAGGCGAAGCGACCGGAAATCACGGGTTTCACGTTTGCGGGATCATCGGCGCCACTCTAGATACAACTGGCGCTACGGGGGTACATCCGAGTGCAGGACAGAACCTGAGCATATTGTCTATGCCAATAGGTGGCTTTTCGTCGACAGACGCACTGGCAGGAACCGCTGTGCAGATCGGCCAGCGGCTGCCGACGGGGATGTTCGTGCTCAATACGAGCCTTGGGTATAATGACCCTGGATTCGTTCGGATGACGAAGCTGAAGAGAGCGATTGCTATGATCAGTTGGCGAGCCTGGGTGGCAAAGAGTCAGGATCGGTTTCTACATGCCGCTGCAGCCGGCAATGACGGCACAGCCAGCGACGACAGCCGACTCGCTTCTTGGAACTCGGCGTGGAATTCGGCAGCTCGCTTTGCGTCGGCGAAGGATATGCTTTCGGGCGTCAGCTTGAGCGCCAATGATAGCGCTTCTCTGGATCAGATCGTCAGTAAGATACTTGCAATCGTGCCGGAGGCGGCCCAACAACTTCGCAACGTGATTATTGTAGGGAATAATCAGGGAGATGGGACAGAGGACCCCACCTCGGCCAAGAATCCCGATGTCCGATGCGTGGGGCAGCTTGTCTACAGCACGTGCGTCCATGCAGATCCTGGATTCCCTGCCGGGCTGGCGCAGGTTGCAAGGGAACAGATGGCTGGTATTCCGGGACCTCGATGGCGGCACCTCAAGTGGCGGGTCTGGCAGCCTATCTGTGGTCGCTGAATCCTTCCTTGAGCGTGGCGGCTCTTCGAGACATGATTATCCGTAGCGACCTCAACAATCAGGTTAACGCGTATGCCGCAGTTCAGGAACTTGACCCGTCGCTAGCCAATCCCAAAGTGAGAATGGGGTTATTGGACGTGGCTAATGCTTCAGACTCCGAAGTTCCCGACGGCAAGTTCACCGAGCACGATATTGCCAAGTTCTTGGAGAAATTTCATCTCTTCGAACAGCAACGGGGTGGACCTGGAGGAGCACCGGATTACTCTCGGTACGATCTGAACGGCGATGGATTCACGGGGGACAGCTCGGCTACTGATGGTCTTTTTGATCTCGATGTGAACAGTCCGCAGAGCTTCGGGACTGCCACAGCAACCTCATGTGGGTCAGATGAGTCGTTCGATGAGACGCATTTGAGTGATTATGACATCTTAAGGTATTATGCCTACTCTTCCTTGTATTCCGGAGATCCCGTGCAGCGCGACGCCCTTCTTAAAACGACCTGTGCTCGCTACACGATTTTGGCCGATTCATCACACTACTCCGTGTCCGGGGGGTCCTTTCAGGCCCCCTTCGTAGGGTTTTTCCAGTCCGGAATACAACCGGTCGCTGATTCGCTTGACACGCTGATCAGCCAGAGTCCGAGCGAACCGTGTCAGGGTGGACTGCATTTCATCATGGCCTCTTCAACTACCGGAAGTCTCAGCGCGAGCGTCTCGGATTCGAGCTTAGATATCACTGGCACCGTTACTTCGCACGCAGGAACCAGTGCCAATACTCAGGACACGAGCCTATCGAATTGTGACCACTCAGTGTCCGCAGTTGGAGAAGCTGATAGAAAAGTACTATTCAGGATTTCCGGAGGGGGGCTGGTGAATGTAACGTTCGACGTCACAGGGACTACCAGCCTCACTGGGCTTCGTCGGGCAATTAGCTATAATTCAGCTGGTATTATCGGATTTATCGATTATGCCGGGACATCAAATTCAGGAATCGTGGAATTTGACACTCGGGGCGGAATTGACCACTTGCCCTTCCACTACTCCGCTCAATTCCCGGCGGATACAACGTACCTCTTTGGATTGGGTACGGTGTGCCAATTGGAGACATCAGCGATCAGTGACCCCGGGCCAGGCAACGCGACTGCTACCGCTAATGTTCGACTTCACATAAGTTTCGGTGCCGCGGCCCCTCAAAAGACGAGAGCATCGTCGGTCGCTGTGCGAACGCACTAGTAAATTCAGTCAGAAGTAACTTTGAGTTCCCCGCTGGAAAGCCCTTCACCCATGATTTAGCGGGCTCAAAGCAGTTGTGCGGCCCGGCCAGTCCCGCTTTTAATCAGCGGGTCGCTGGTTCGAGTCCAGCCGGGGGAGCTTAATCTGCAAATCGAGCCCTTCAGCGATGTAGTTGAAGGGTTTTTTGTATGTGGGGCTTACGGTTAGGCCATCGAGGGAGCAGTTCGAGAGAACTGAGTCGAGCAATTGCCGCTTCTCGTGCGGCGTGCGCGTAATGTATAGAGAATAGGCCTTTTGGGCGAGTTCTAAGATTTTCAGGGCAGAATCCACTGAGCCTCGCTCTGCGGACTGCAGCTTCTGTAGCTGGCATGTTATCGAGTCCTGTTCTCCCCTCCATTTGGTGGACACGTCTCGCCAGTACGCCTCATCTATCACCCCGTCCAACCGGTCCTCATAGGCTTTATCCAGGCGGCGCCTCAGTTCTTCAAGGCGCTTGTTGAGCCTCAATATCTCGGACTTGGAGTAGTTTCGCTCCTTGGCATGATAGTCGCGCAAGGCTTCGACGATGTCGGCGGTCATGGCTGGTGTGATGCTGATTGCCTTCAAGGTTTCGGAAAGTAACTCCTCAAGTTGTTCTTCGCGCACATACGGTTGGTTGCATTTGCCTCGGGCAGACGTGCAGTGGTAATAGATGTACTTGCCCTTCTTGATCTCACCTACGATGGCCGAACCGCACTTTCCACACTTCAACAGCCCGCGAAACGCGAACTCTGTTGCGCCACCACGAGGAGAGGAAGCTCTTCGCAACTTGCTTTGGACGGTTTCATACAATTCTCGACTGATGATTGCTTCGTGCACGCCACGGTAGGTCTGGCCGCTCCAAGCAAAGTCTCCAAAATAGAAAGGGTTCTTCAAGATCAATTCAACCATGCTCTTCGAGAGCTTTCGGTCACCTGCCTGACGCAAGCCGTGATCATAAAGCAGTTCTCTCATTTTGCTCAGCGAGTATTTCCCCGTCGCGTAGGATTCAAACGCCACCCTGACAGCTTGTGCCTTGATGTCGTCCGGCGTGACCAAATGAGTTGCCTTGTTGTTCACGTAGCCGATGGGCGCCTTACCTGGCCACTCACCTTGTTCGGCCTTCTCGCGCATCCCTTTCTTCACCTCTTCCGAGAGGTTGTCGATGAAATTCTTTGCCAGAACGACCTTTATGCCGTGGATCAATTTGGCATGTGACCGGCTATCCTTGCTAATGACCTCATTCTCCTTCACCAAGTGCAGTTCAACGCCTAAGTCTTCCAACAGCAGGTAGTCGCGGAAATTCCGGTAGATTCGGTCGGTCTTCTCGACCAGGATCGCCTTCACATCAGAATTCGCCTTCAAATATGCTACCATCAGGCCGAATTGAGTGCGACCAGCTGTCTTTGCGGTCTCGACATCGGTGAATTCAGAGACCACCGTGAATCGTTTCCTGTGAGCATATTCAAGCAGCAGCTTCTGCTGGGCCGGAATGGAGAAGCCCTCCTTCTCTTGTTCTTTGGAGGAGACTCTGGCGTAGAGGACACACTTCACTTCTTCTTCCCCTTGCTCGCGAGCAGCTTTTGGATGTGAAAAGTTTGAATCTTGTTGGGCTGAGAATGGCCGTTGAGCCAACGATTTACTGTCAAAAACGAGACTCCCAGAATTCCAGCCAATTCTTCCTGCGTTATTCGGTGCTCCAGGCGGTACCGGTCAAGCTTGTCAGAAGATTCTCTGCGCTTTTCATACATCGTAATATATCGTCATATAAGCCTAGCGTCAAGCCTTCTTTCTCGATTTGTGGAGGATAGTTTGAATGGCTGCTTGGACCTCGGGATCGTCCTCCTCGCCAGCTGATTCCCCCAGATTGAGCTGAGTCAGCACTTGCGACACTCTGAATTGGTCAAGTCTCCCGTACGTGGTGAGCGTAGTTCCCACGTCCGCGTGACCGACGTTCTGACTCACGGCCTTCAGCTGTTCGGCATTCCGGCAGTATCGAAGGGCCAATTGGATATGCGCGTGTCGAAAGGAATGTGGGTTGAAATAGGGAAGACCGGCTCTCTCGGCACGTTCCCCTAAGATTCGAACAATGCTTCCTGCGCTCCGCCAGAAGACTGGCTCGACTTCCTTTGACTCGAAAGAGAATCCTCCTTCTGATTGCACAACCTTGCACCTGGGGAACAACGGCGCCTTTCCGTCAAACAGCTTGGTTTCCTTGAGGTGCTTTGCCCACTCAACAACCCAACTGATAAGCTGGAAATCGAATTTCAAGAGAGTAGTAACAGAGGATTTGCCAAATTTGGTGTCCACGCCCGCTGCGAAATCTTGCTGAACCTCAAGGGTATCAGCATCAAAGCAGCCTAAGGGCAAGGTGGCAATCGCTTTATCACGCATCCCGCTGAGAAGAAGAAAACCGATCAATGCCCGGTCACGTTGGTCGATCTCGGTGGCGATCTCGATTGAGCCAGCTAATTGTCTGGCATATTCGAGTGAGGCACACCTGGGCCGCTTGGGCGAGTTAAGCGCCTGTACCGTTTTCCTATCAAGTGAGAGATAGGATATGGCCTCAACACTGATTTTAGAACGATGTCCGGGTTGAGACGAAAGCCACTGGAAAAACGAGCGAAGGTGCTGAAGGCAGTGATACCGGCTGCTCGGAGAGAGCCGGGAGGCTTGTCCTGACGGCTCCTCCCAGTGCTTCTTGAAGGCGACTACTCTACTGACTGAAAAGCGACCAAAGTCGTCGTGATTGTTGAATTCCTCCCACCGGCTCAACTCCCGCTCGATTGCCACTACAGTGGACTCGGAGTACCCCTTTGCTTCCCGAAGCCACCTGAAGTAGTTCCTCTTGAGTTTCTCGTTTCCAACATTAGCCTTCATCTTGTGTCCTTTCTTTGTCAGCGTTTGAAGGAGATTGAATGAGCCATTCTAATCTCCTGTCAGCTACTGTTGGCGGCTTGGTAGATTCGGGCTCTTCGGGCAATCGGCGGATAGAGAATCGCACCATCTTGCCTCCGCACTGATCACACCGGCCTCGCCGGAGGACAAGTTCATGATTCTTGCCCATACGCTTCCCCGTCTCCTGTTCGGACACCGAATTACATTCAGCCTTCCGGGCCCTTCTGCAGCGAGCGCAGTAGAATTCGTCCTGTTTCAGCTTGCAGCGGTTTCTCATGCGCCGGTTTGCCAGGAATGCCTTCGCAACGTCGCCCATGAACAGCAACGGGTGCATTCCTTCCTCCAATGGCGAGAGCCCTTCACGGTGCCACTGCTGTACCGTGCGGGGATGAACCTGAAGCAGACTGGCGATTTCTTTGACCGAGTACGATCTGCGGCCCCTGATGTAGCGGATGCGAGACGCAACTTGTCGCTTCATGACGCCTCAATTTCCTTGGACCATTTTGCGAGCAAGGCAAAGAACTCCCCAAGATTGCGGCAGATTTCATCGTATTCCTCGTCCGTAACCGGCCTGCCCATAAACGTCCGACCCGGCACTGGCAGCAGTCTCGGAAGAGAGTCAGAATCTCTCTGCAATTCGCGGTGCTTTGGGGAAGTCGCCAACCCTGACTCCAAAATTGAAGGACCCGGAAGGCTGGTTTGGCTATGGAAGTACCTTCCGGATCCCGACCCTAAAGGGTCACTATTTTTCAAGGGTGCCAAGCCAATTATCTTCACACCCTTTCTTGGTGAGTTGTAAGCTTGGCAGCATGATTTCAAAGAAAAAAGTCTGCGCGCTATTGCAAGTCTTTGGCGGAAAAGGAAATGGAGGTTGAAGAAAAACCGGGACTAAGCCCCCAGAGTAATCTTACTTTTCAGATTTCACCCCCTGGAAAACGTCTTGGCGGTGATTTTGAATCGAGTTACGTAACCAATGCCGCGTTTATATGGGCCAATCGGGTTCCCCGGAATGCCGAAGAACTGTTTGAGAGTCTGGTTTAGGTCGTAAACAGACTTGTAAACTCCGGTTCCGACTTTAGCTCCCCAATCCAGCTTGCCTTCTACTTCAGCGAATTTCCAAAAGCAGCTCCCACTTTTCGTTGAGTGCGTTATTTCGACGGAGGTCCCGAAAACCCAAATCATAGCCGGTCAATACTCGACTTTGGGGGCCAACCTCGGATACGCACGGACTCAATTGACAAGACTTCAATAGTGACATCACACCATTTGGATCCGACGGGCGTTGGAAAGTGCGCCGGCGTTTGCTTGGAACCTACCCGCGACTTTGGCTGTCCAATGACCATCGCCAAGAGAGAGGCTGGATCAACGTCACCTCCAGCGATCTCCGCCGCCTTCACTTCCACTTGCCGAGTCAATGCGGCGCACACTTGATCTGCGTGTCGCCTATGAAGTCGAAGAGTTTCTGTGCTGCATCCGATACTGGGATGTTAGTTCTGCCGCTACGTCCCAAGCGGGTCCGAATTTGGTGTAGAACTCATCAATCGACATCGCTTTGACTTCCTTAGCAAACCGCACGTATGACTCTGCCACTGTCCGACCATCTGATGTCACAAGTGGATCGGTAGGCAAAAGGACGCCGTAAATCTCTTCCGGATCGCTCTCCCCGGCCTGAACGGCCAACGTGGCAAACCTGCGGTCAACGCATTGCGAGCAGATTCCACAATGAGTCTTGATCTGGTCGCTGGGGCGAACTTTCGAACAACTGTTTGAGAATTTAATCAAGTCCCGCTGGCCTAAATCAATTATGGTCTGAACAATATCCGCCTTCGTTTTCCAGAACATTGGGTCGACTACCCGAAATTGCCTTCCTAACAAGAGACTCAGAAGCTTGCCAAAATCGTTGAGGACTTTTGGATGAGTTGAACGACTGGCCCGCGCACCCATCAGCTGCTCCAGAACAGACAGGTTGGAACTTGTTATTCCGTTCTCATAGAAGCTGACGGACGACAAACCCTGCATCTCTGCCACGGCAGCCGCGAGCATGACAAACAAGAACGAGCGCGTGCGCTGATCGACATCGCGGGTGAGATCTTCACCCTTGTTAACCCAAACAGGTATGTGAAGCACCTTTGTTGAACTGTCGTTTTCTCTTCTGAACTCTTCGAGTAGTATCCGTTGGCGGCTATAAATCTGGGGTGCTGCCCGATGGCTGACCGCAATTACCTTCTTCCCGTCGCGGATTGTCGATGAACATAGCCCCGCCAGTGAGTCCAACCCGCCGGAGTAAAGCATTACCTCGTCCGCCTCAAACCAAGGCTGGCCCTGATCGAAGTTGAAATATGCTTCTGCGGGTACGTCTTTCTTGAGTTTATGAAATCTGAATTCAAATGTCTCATCGGACAGGAAGTTCAGTGTTTCAGTCAGAGCCTCTTGGACTTCACTGCTGTTCCATAGGTCTAAATTCCTAACGGGAATATCAAACCGGAATGAGCGTCGCCAGTCGCTTCCGTTGTGACGCAAAGTTCTGCCACCACGGGTAACTGCCTGGTCGGCGGCGTAGACGTAGCTTCCCACTTCCAGCAGATCCAGCACGAGGCCCGACAAATTTCGAGCCAGCCGCTGGCTGACATTCTCAAGATTAAGCCTGACATTGCGACCGACAGGAAAGGTGTTCAGAAGGATTAGATGCTCACCGTCTGTTCGTTTCCTCTCAGGAGGCTTTTCCGGGCCACACCAAACCCAGCGAGATTCACCCATGCGCCTGCGCACCCCGACCAAATTCGCTCCGAATTTTTCGGAACGCTACGTGGGAAAACTTGGCAACTTCGCCGTGGGATAGGCGCTTTTCCCAGCGAGCCTTTCCGAACCAACCGGGCACAAATTCGTCCGTTATTCTGACAGTCTGGCGTACGTACAGCTCGAAGGCCTTGCCAAAATCGGTATGGCCGTCAATATCGGTCACGGCCTTGCTAATCCCAATATGGTTAGCCACTTCGCGGCTCAAATGGTAGTTGAGATATTGATTCGTGAAATTGACAAAGAACTCATGCATGACCCGCTCCAGTCGCTTCCCTCGAAGATCGTTCTTTAGGGTCTGGCGGACGTCGGCAGGAGAGGCACCAAAGAGTGAGAGTAGCTCGGGCGATGTTACACCAAAGACTGCGCCAGTGAATGCGTTTCGGGCCATTTCCGCCACGTCGGAGCGCCCTGGTAGTCCGGCTGTGTCCTTGCTGGCTTTCTTTCGCAAAGCCGTCACGTAGTCAAATAGCGATCCCTCCTTACCGACCAAAAATCCATGCTGAACTAAGGCGGCATCCGGGTCCTTTGACTGGAACGCGTCGACAAATTGGAAGATGGTAGTTAGGGTGCGGGTGAAGCCTTCGTCCTTGGGACAGCCGCAAGACTCAAATCCGCGGCGTGATAAGTAGCTTGAGCAAGTTGGGGAACGTCGGCAACTTGCTCAAGTAGCTCGATGACTTGCTGCCACCGCTGCGTTCTGGCTAACCGGCCGAGCCGCCAATGTCCCATAATTTCTCCCCGGCGTTGGTGTTACGCCGTAAACACCTTCAGCACTTCATCACCGTAGTGGTTGATCACTTTGACTGCGAACTTGCCAGTCGTAGGTTTGTCGAATGGCTGGCTCTTAGTGCGATAAAGGGTTGACCAGGCTGCTTCATCGACTTCAGCGCGAAGCGCTCGCTTGAGTCGGTCATACGGTTCGTTAGCGCCGGTGAAGTAGGCGTGGCGGACAAAGAAGCTCTCGCCGTTGTAGTCGGTATCGATGAACCAGCACGCAATTTCACGGGGCGATGAGCTGCGGATTTCGCCGGTTGTCGGGTCGTAAACGTCCAGACCCCGAATCTCCACCGTCAACTTGCCGTCCTTGGTCGTTTCCGTTTTGATATCGGGTTCGCCGAAGACCATGAACAGATAACCCGAACCTGTCTTCTTGAGCAGTTCGTCCGCCATTTTCAGGTCTTCGTTCATGCGGACCGGCAGCACCGTCAACTTCCCATAATCCTTGACTTCCTGGCTGACGTGTGGGTCAAAGGAATATCCGCACACCAGGAGTAGGTCAAAGCCAGTTCCCTTAACGGCTTCTTTGGCGGCCTCTCGTATTTGCTGCGGAGCGACGGCGTTGAATTCCGGACCAACCGAGATAGCCACGCGGCGACTCTTGCCATCGGAATCAGTGTATTCACCGGTAGCATGGAGCCAGATTCCGGCATAGGGGGCAAGGGCATCGAACTTGATCCGTTCCCCTTTTCGGGTATTCTGAATTCCTGCCTTGCGAAGGTTTTCCAGAACCATCTGGAAAAACTGGGGTTCGGAGTCACGAGCCGCGGCATGTTCGCTGGCGGGACGATCCTCAGTGGAGACCATACGAAACGGGTTCAGGCTTTCGACTGTGAACGGTCCCGAGACGCGGATCTTCTTGTTGTCCTCATACGGTTGATCGTACAGCAACTCGGTGTCGGCATGTCGGGCAATGGCTGCGTCGATTTCCTGTTGCCGCTCGCGACAGGCGGACAGCCATTCCACGTGTTTCTGATTAAGCTTGTCAGACCAATTCTCGTCAGGCTTGAATGGAATCTCCCATTCCTCCCAATTGGCTTTGGCGAGCTTGTTGAGATTATCGCGGAGAGCGTCAAGTCTGGGCTGGTGTTTGGAGTGAATGCCGTCAATTTCGGCATTGTTAGCAATTGATTTCAGCGTCACATGCGGTACCCGTCTGTAGACAAATCCCCTCTTGATGTCATTCCCTTTTTTGTATTCGGGCGGAACTTTGCCGGTGATCTTGGCTTCCTGCATCACTCCATCAGGCGAGTCCGCCAAGTAATAATACGGGTACTTTGCCGCCATGAGACGAGTGCGTGCGAGAGTGAGAGCCACGCGGCTGGTGTCCACGGTGATCCAGCGCCTTCCCCATTGCTCGGCTACATAGGCCGTGGTACCAGACCCACAAGTGGGGTCGAGCACCAAGTCACCGGGATCCGAAGACATCAGCATACAACGCTGTATCACCTTAACCGATGTCTGGACCACGTAGATTTTGTCCTCTGTAAAGCTACCAGTGCCCGTGTCGGGCCAATAATTGGTATATGGATAAGCTGAAAAGTCGTCGACGAACCAAACGTATCCCAACGACTGACCTGTACGCACAATTCGATTCGCGAACATAAGGTTGGCCATGCCAGAGGGGTTGGTCTTCCAGAAGTTTGGAGCCGGGACATACGACTCACTCTCAAATTTGACGGGGAAGGACGAGGACACGCCCCCGCTCTGACTTCGAATATCGCTGACTCTAAATACTCTACCAGAGTCAGGCACAAGGCTCGGGTTGTCAACTTCATCCGAACTGAGGTGCCTCCGCCTTCCTCCCGGAAGCTCGATCCACTTGTAGACACCTGATGCATCTGTAGCGAGGGATTTCTCCCGGAACAGTTGGGATACTTAACCTCGTTACCTACCTTTGCGTACCAGAGAATGAAATCGACAGAAGGAGCTATTAGCTTGGAAGTTTGGCTGGTGGCTTCGAGAAGCTCATCTGAGAGCAGAAATTCTCGGCCCCGAATACTTCATCCATGAGACAGCGGACGAGATGAACATTTTCATCCCCGATCTGTACGAAGATGCTCCCCGTATACGTCAACAACTCCCTCGCAGCGACCAAGCGGTCCTCTCAGATAAGGCAAATATGAGTGGATTCCAAGTTTCCAGTGTCCCGAAAGGCCCGAATTTGTTCCGGCTGGCGCGTGGCATCCTCCGCCTTGCCGTCCTTCACGTCCCTTTTCGCGTGTACTGACTTGCCAGTTCGATCCGAACTGATCCCTAAGGGGGATCGAAAGATCATCTGGACTTTCCCCTTGAGCCCTTCCTTCTCGGCCAGTCTGAGGTCATCACGAGCAAGTGAATCTCCAAGAATCAGCCGATTCTGACCAATTCCCTTCCTGTTGGTAGAAATCGACCTGCTTGTCGAATCGCGGAATGCCGTTGAAGTCGCCGAATAGATCGAGTCCGGGCTCGCGACTTCCCTTTCGCCGCATCCTTGCCGATCTCAATTATTGCTCTTCGGGTTAATCTTCTCTTCTAATAATTGGGAACAACCGGTACGGCCAAGGTCCTGGCTGTCCTGCTCGTCTTTCCCTTTCCAGACCAGTTGCGGATCAAGCGATGGATCACGCGGATAGAGCATCAATTTGGGATTCTCCTCGGCTTCCCTAACAAATCCACGCAGTTCCTGGGTGGGAATCACTTTTCGCTTGTCTTTGTGCTTGATGAGCTCAACCTAGACTTTTCTGGTCGGGTTCGGTTCGTCCCTGCCTGACGGCGTTGGCTGGGCGGTCCCTGCTGGACGGACTTTCTTGGCCGTCTTTGTCGATTTCAGTTGTCTTGGTTTCATCAATCTATTCTTTATTGCCGCCATTGATTCGGTTCCTTCTGCAAGTCCTTCAAAAAGGCGTTCGCTTTGTCAGCCAACGTAGCGGCTCGCCCCTTGAGCCAACTGCCATAATCCGCGTACTGGATAGAAGTGAAATCCTTGTCAACGAATTGCGGTGCCAACTTCTCTGGGGAGTGATACTGTAGCGATTGACGTAGTCGAGAGGGTTTTAGCGCTGATCCTGATATTGATCCTTGGTCCGATAACTGCGATATTTGCCATGCATCAATTAGCCCATCGTTAATCTTGCCGTCTTCGAGATACTTTCTTGGGAAGATATGATGCCATTGTGGACGGAAATCAGTCAGGACGTCTACTCCCTCAAAACCAATACGATGGCCATGTTCATCCCAATCCTGAGCATTGACACGATAAACGAGAAGGTAGAGTAGAAATCGGGCAAATCGGTCGTCACCGTAGTCTCGGGGAGAAAGTCTTCGGCCTGAAACGGTTTGGATTCTTCAATTCGCTTCAGCAGTTTCTTCTTATTGCTTGGAAAAATGTCGTCTGAATCGTTAACCGCCTTGAGATCCTCCTCAAGTGTAGATGTACCGGACGGCGCTGTACCGATTGTGACGTGAAGCTTGTAGGAACCAGTAAAGCGCAAAGTCAAAATCTGCATCATCCCTAAACCGTGTAAGTAATGGCCACAAGCGTCACGAGAGCTGCCTCGGTAGGCATCGGATCATTACTGAGAATACCGTGTTGCCGAAATCTTGCAATCAACCGCTTCCAGGCATCTTTAGTTTTTTCGAACGCTGGTTTGATGGTCGCTGCGTCCCAGAAAGTGTCCGCGATCTCTCTAAACGGAATCCGCCCATGCCAACTCCAGTAAGCGTCCTGAACAAGAGGTTTGGATTGATCGAGAAACCGGCGTCGGAAAAGACTCTTCAGATACGGCAGGAATTCGTCTCGCACCCAGCCGGGGGTTCCGCGCAGCTACCACGCCCAGATAGATATCTGCCTCGGTTACCCGTGTGCCTTTGCTGTTTAGTCGCGAGAATATTTCTACGACATCTTCGAGTTCGTGATCGACGGTCACAGTGACCACACCCATGTCGCGAA
>CAWGEP010000005.1:0-276722 GCA_963821635.1 uncultured bacterium
TTTCTCCTTGACTGCCGTTATATAATCTGCATATAATTAGGGGTGGCAGTTGATCTGCCATTTTGGCAGTCACTTATGTGGCAATAGGTTAGAGCAAGTAGAGTCATGGCAACTGGGTTTGAGACATTGTCAGAGCGAGAAAGACAGATCCTCGCCAATCTGATCAATTACTACATCCAATCGGCGGACCCGGTCGGCTCTCGCGTCATTGCCAACAAGTTCAAGATGGGCTTGTCCTCGGCGACCATTCGGAATACGCTTCAGGACTTGGAAGAGCTTGGTTTAGTCGAACAGCCGCACACTTCGGCAGGAAGAGTCCCGACCGATGTCGGCTATCGCGTTTATGTGGACTATTTGCTCAAGCCGGAGCGTCTCGATGCCGCCGAAGAAATGGCAATCCGGCAGGCAATTCTTAAAGAAGGACGCGGGATCAACGAAATTCTCGGTCAGACCGCCAGGATACTGGGAGAAATCACCGCCCAATTGGGAGTGACGATCGCCCCAAAATTTGAGGAAGCGAAGCTCCGGAATGTCAGGCTGATCTCGATCGCCGAAGGGCGGATCATGGTGGTTGCGATCACCAGTTCCGGCCTCGTGAGATCAGTCATTCTGGAAATCGAAGCCAACCTCTCAGATTCTTCCCTCACGGAGGTCGAAGCGGTGCTTAACGAGCGGCTCTCCGGGCTCTCGCTGGCCATTATCCGAGATTCTATTTCACGGCGCATGGCTGATGTCACCGGACATGGCCGTCTGATCAACCTCGTGATCGATTCCAAAGATCGGATCTGGACCGAGGAACGGGGAGATGATCTTCATTTTGCCGGCGCCGATCAACTCTTGCGCATGCCCGAATTCGCCGACCGCGAGCGCTTGTCCCGCCTGATCAAACTGCTTGAGGACGGAAAACTGCTGGGCGAGTTCCTCAACCAGGCCGGCGAGGAAGGCCTGGTCATTACCATCGGGCGGGAGAACCGAATTCGCGAAATAATCAACTGCTCGGTTGTGACCTCGACGTACAAAGTTGGAACCATCACCGGCACCATCGGCGTGATCGGCCCAACCCGGATGCCTTACAGCAAATTGGTTTCGGTGGTAGAATATACGGCCCGGTCGATTACCGAAGTTCTGGCCGGACTGGCCTAATCAAAACGGCAGGAAATATGAACGACAACAAATATTCGGATTCCGACGATCGCATTGAAATTGAGATAACGGAACCGACCCCGGTTCCGCCGGGTACCCGGGCGCCGGACGCCGTGGAAAAAGGGGAGGACTTTTCGAGCGACGCCGAGCCGCTGGAAGAAGTCTCATTACCGGAGGAGCCCAAGGAGCAAAACCGTGTTGCCGAGCTTGAGGACCGGCTGCTTCGTACCGCGGCCGAGTTTGATAATTACCGCAAGCGCACGGCCCGGCAGTTCGATGAACTGGCTCGTTCGGCCAATGACAAGCTGCTCGCCGAAATTCTCGAAGTAAACGACAACTTCGAGCGGGCGCGCGAGCATTTTGCCAAAGATACCGATCCGAAGTCTCTCCGAAAGGGGATGGACCTGATTTTCAATCAGCTTCAGTCGCTTTTGAAGAAGAACGATATCGAAGCCATTGAAGCTGTCGGCAAGCCGTTCGATCCGAATTGGCACGAGGCGGTGATGCAGGTTGACTCGAAGGAGTATCCGGAAGGAATCGTCGCAGTTGAAGTCGGCAAGGGGTACCGCCAGGGGAGCAGGGTGGTTCGGCACAGCAAAGTCGGCGTAAGCAAAGGTAAATCCTGAGGAGTAGCCTTTCGCATTAAGTGGATATGTTGAAATAGAAATAAAGGAGTACAGATCATGGGAAAAATAATCGGCATTGATCTTGGGACGACCAACTCGTGTGTGGCGGTTCTTGAAGGCAAGGACCCGGTCGTAATCCCCAATCTCGAAGGGGCCCGCACGACCCCATCAGTAGTGGCCTTCACCAAAGACGGCGAGCGGATCGTCGGGGCCGCCGCCAAGCGCCAGGCGGTCACGAATTCCGAGAACACCATCTTTTCCATCAAGCGGTTTATGGGCCGGCATCACAGCGAGGTTTCCAGCGAAGAGAAGTTGGTGCCGTATCGTATCGCGGAGGATGCCAGCGGGAACGTCCTCGTGGAAGTGGCCGGCAAGAAGCTGACTCCCCCCGAAGTTTCGGCGATGATTCTTCAGTATCTGAAGAAGGCCGCGGAGAACTATCTCGGGCAGGAAGTCACCCAGGCAGTGATCACAGTTCCGGCCTACTTTAATGACTCTCAGCGCCAGGCCACCAAGGATGCCGGGAAAATCGCCGGTCTCGAAGTACTCCGCATCATCAACGAGCCGACCGCGGCATCGCTGGCCTACGGCCTGGACAAGAAGAAGAATGAGAAGATCGCCGTGTATGATCTGGGCGGCGGAACGTTCGATATTTCGATTTTGGAGATTGGCGACGGCGTCTTCGAAGTCCGGTCGACCAACGGCGACACTCATCTCGGCGGCGATGATTTCGATCAGGTGATAATTGATTGGCTGGCCGACGAGTTCAAAAAGTCCCAGGGGATCGACCTTCGCAAAGACCGTATGGCCCTGCAACGGCTGAAAGAAGCGGCCGAAAAGGCCAAGATCGAACTCTCCTCGACCATGCAGACCAACATCAATCTGCCGTTCATCACGGCGGATCAATCCGGCCCCAAACATCTGGACCTGACGTTGACTCGCGCCAAACTCGAACAACTGACCGAGGGGCTCGTGCAGCGGACGATTGGTCCGGTGAAATCGGCGCTGGCGGATGCCAAGCTCTCCGTCGGCGACATCGATGAGGTCGTCATGGTGGGCGGAATGACCCGGATGCCCAAGATTGTTGAAGTGGTCAAGGGTTTGTTCGGAAAGGAACCACACAAGGGAGTCAACCCGGATGAAGTCGTCGCGGTCGGCGCCGCCATTCAGGGTGGCGTGCTTTCCGGCGACATGAAAGACATCGTCCTCCTGGACGTTACCCCTCTGTCTCTTGGCATTGAAACTCTCGGCGGCGTGATGACTCCCCTGATCGAGCGGAACACCACTATCCCGACCAAGAAATCGCAAATCTTCTCGACCGCTTCAGACAGTCAGCCGGCAGTTTCCATCCACGTGCTTCAGGGAGAGCGCAAGATGGCGGTGGATAATCGGACGCTCGGCCGGTTTGATCTCGTCGGAATCCCCCCGGCGCCGCGCGGGATTCCGCAGGTCGAAGTGACTTTTAATATCGACGCTAACGGCATAGTTCATGTCAGCGCCAAAGACCTCGGCACGGGCAAGGAACAGTCGATCAAAATTCAGGTTTCGTCCGGCCTCTCCGAGTCGGAAATCGACCGCATGGTCAAGGACTCCGAGCGGTTTGCCGACGAGGACAAGCGCAAGGCCGACCTCATCCAGGCCCGCAATGAATCCGACCAGTTGATCTATTCCGTTGAGAAGACGATCAAAGAGCACGGCGATAAAGTATCCGATTCGGACAAGAAGAATATCGAGCAGGCAGTTGTGTCGCTCCGCACGGCGATGGGCGGAGAGTCGCTCGATGCCATCAAGAGCGCCAAGGAAGTGCTCACCACGGCTTCTCACCATCTCGCCGAAGAAATGTACAAATCGGCGCAGCAGACGGCCGGACCGCAGGCCGGTCCGCAGCCGGGAGCTGGACCCGCGCCCTCGGAAGGTGGTCAGAAGAAAGACGGCGCTGTCGATGCCGATTTCGAAGTGGTCGACGACGAAAAGAAGTAGCCTTCGATGACTACTAAGCGCGACTATTATGAAATACTTGAGGTAGAGCGGTCGTCGGACGAGGCGGCCATCCGATCGGCCTATCGCAAGAAGGCCATGCAATTTCACCCGGACCGAAATCCGGGAAACCGCGAAGCCGAGGACAAGTTCAAGGAAGCCACGGAGGCCTACGAAATCCTTAAGGACGCCGACAAACGCCGGATGTATGACCAGTACGGTCATGCCGGCGTCAGTCAGGGGGCCGGTTTCGGCGGCAACTATGGCGGATTCGAGGGATTCGATCTGAGCGATGCCCTTCGGGCCTTTATGCGGGACTTTGGCGGCGGGTCGATGTTCGAGGACCTGTTCGAGGGGGGCAGTCGGGGAAGAAATCGGCGCAACCGGGGCGAGGATCTTCGCATCCGCGTCTCACTCACTTTGGAAGAAGTGGCGAGCGGGGTTGAACGTACGGTCAAGGTCAACCGGCTCGTGCAGTGCGAAACCTGCACCGGGTCCGGGATTGCCGTCGGATCATCCAAGAGAACCTGCCCGCAGTGCAAAGGGGCCGGGCAAGTTCGCACGCTCACCCGGACCTTTCTGGGAACGATCCAGCAGGTCAGCACTTGCAGTATGTGTCGCGGGTCAGGCGAAGTGATTGCCGAGCCGTGCAAATCATGCCAAGGGGAAGGCCGAGTCAAGGGAGCCTCGACGGTCAACGTCAAGATTCCGGCTGGCGTTTCCAGCGGCAACTACATGACGATCGATGACATGGGGAATGCCGCTCCCAGAGGAGGGGAGTACGGGGACCTGATGGTCGTGTTTGAAGAATCCGATCATCAGCAGTTCACGCGCCACGGCGATGAGATCATCTACCAGATGCCGGTCTCATTTGTCACCGCTGCGCTCGGAGGGGTGGTCACGGTGCCGACTCTCACCGGATTTGAGCAGCTCTCGATTCCAGCAGGAACACAGTCGGGCAAGATCCTGAAGCTTCGCAGCAAAGGGATTCCTCACCTTCACCGTTCCGGAAAAGGGGACCTGCTGGTTCAAGTTACGGTCTGGGTGCCGTCGAAACTGAGTTCCGATGACAAGAAGCTTTTGGATCAGTTGTCCCGATCTGAGACTTTCAGGCCTCCCAAGACCGACAAGAAATTCTTTGAAAAACTCCGCGAAACACTCGGAGTCTGAGGATGGTTGAAACGTTACCTGAACAATATATTGAAGCCCGCATCGAAGTTCCGCGCGAACACGCCGATGCCGTCTGCAACTACATCATCGACAATATCACCAACGGACTGGTCCTGGAGGAAGAAGACGACTCGGCCTTTACGGCGATTATGTTTTATGTGCCGGATGACAAGGCCAAGTCATACCAGCCCCCCTTAAACATATATCTGGCCGAGATTCTTGAGCCGCACTCCGGCGGCGTGCCGGCGGTCAGAGAACGGGTGATCAAGAATGTCGAATGGACCGAGGAGTACCGGAAGTCAATCCAGCCGGTCCGCATCGCCGGGGATATCGTTATTCGGCCCCAGTGGCATGCCCGCCAGCCGGACACAAAGTACGATATCGTGATCGAGCCGAGGATGGCGTTCGGCACCGGGACTCATGAGACCACGCGAAGCTGTTTGACCATAATTCGCCAGAAACTCAAACCGGGGTGCGCGGTTTCTTGATCTTGGGACCGGCTCCGGAATCCTGAGCATGCTGGCCTCCCAGATGGGAGCTTCCTATATCAAGGCGATCGACTATGATCTGACCGCCGTCAACAATTGCCGCGAGAATTTCGAAATCAACCGGGTCGAGACCCCTCACGAAATTCAGTTCGGCTCGATTGATAAATGCGAGCGGGATGCGCCTTACGATTTTGTCTGCGCCAATATTATCAAGAGCACTATCCTGCCGATTCTCCCGAGGCTCATCCGACTCACTTTGCCGGACGGAATTCTTGTCCTGTCCGGCATGCTTACTCAGGACGAAAGTGAAGTCACGGCCGCGGTGTTCGAAAATCACGAAAGCCGATTCGAGATCCTTCGTGACGACAAATGGCTAACCTACACCGTGTTTAAGAGCTGAGCCATGGAACCCCCGATTTTTTACGCCCCGGCCGAGCGAATTTCAAGCGACAAGATCGAGCTGCCGTCGAGCGAGTCCCACCACGCTCTCGAAGTCATGCGGCTTAAAGACGGTGCGCCGGCGATCGTGATCGACGGTCTGGGGACGGCGTATCGGGGCGAAGTCGTAGTGGATCGGGAGAAGTCCGTTCACGTACGCGTACACAGCGTGCACCGGAATTTTGGCGAACCTTCGATCCGATTGACTCTGGCTGCCGGACTGTCGACCGGCTACAAGTTCGACGAGGTGGTAGAGAAAGGGACTGAACTCGGCGTGATCCGCTTCGTGCCGGTCATATCCGACAAGTCTAAAGTTCGAATCGAATCGGTCGAGAAGGCGCGGACCAAGACTCACCGCCTGGAAAAAGTCGCCATGGCCGCCATCAAGCAGTGTCGTCGGGCCTACCTTCCGGAGATCTCAAACCCGACCGATCTCCGGGCCTTTATGAAGGAAACCGATCCGTCCGCGCTCAATCTCATTTTTGTACCGACCTCGAACTCCGAATCCATCGACCGCATTGATATCAACGAGAGCGTCAATCGCGTGACCGTCCTCGTGGGGCCGGAATCCGGGTTCACCCCGTCAGAAGTGCAACAGGCGGTCGATCACGGGTACAAGGCGGTATCGATGGGGAAGCGGATTCTTCGGACTGAGACCGCCGGACCCGTCTCGGTGGCCCTGGTGATGATCCGCCTGGGCGAGTTGAGGTAGCCCGGCTTCGTGCCGATAACTCAAGTATCATGAATACCGGTGTTTATGTCGTAGTGGCATGGTTCGGGCTGGCGATCGGCTCGTTTTTGAATGTCGTAATCTATCGTCTTCCCCGAAAGATGGGACTGGTGCTGGAACGGAGCAAGTGCCCGTCGTGCGGCACGCAACTTCGCTGGTACCACAATATCCCGCTGCTGAGTTTTGCGATTCTTCGTGGCAAATGCGGCTTCTGCAAAAAGCCGATCAGCTGGCGCTATCCGCTGGTGGAGTCGATCACGGCATTGCTTTACGTGTACTTTTACCACCAATTCGGGATGACTTCGAACTTCGCCGTCTTCGCCTTCCTGGCGACCCTTCTCATTCCGATCTTTTTCATCGATCTCGATTTCCAGATCATACCGGACGCTCTGACCATCCCGGCCATTGTAATCGGCCTGCTATTCTCGCTTATGCCTCCGGGAATCGGGATTGTCTCGTCCGCTCTCGGGCTGGTCGTTGGCGGCGGAGCGCTTTACCTGATTGCTCTGCTTGGGGATTTCCTGTTCAAAAAAGAGTCAATGGGGGGCGGTGACATCAAGATGGCTGCCATGCTGGGGAGTTTTCTCGGCTGGCAGAAAGTCCTTCTGGTGTTTATGTCGTCCGCGGTATTCGGCTTGATTATTTCGGCCATTGCCATGGTTTTCTCAGCCCGGCTCCGCAAAGAGCGGGTCATTCCATTCGGCCCATTCTTAGCTCTGGGAGCCTTGCTGGCCATCACTTATGGGGACCGGATTGTCCGGTTCTATATAGATAATATTCTCAGGCTGCATTAGCCTCTCTTCAAGTCCTGCTTCATCCGGCCGATTAAGCTGATACGGCCATGTTCAAGTCAAAATACAGATTCGAGTCGGAAGTTCACCTCGGACTTCTCATCATCGTCTTCCTGCTGCTTTTTGTCAGCTTCATCTCCAATTATGTGCTCTACCGCTCCAAGACCAACCTGCGCGACCAGACGATCGCCCGGCTCCAGGTCGCGGCGGTGGCTGTCACGCGCGGCGTGACCCAGAGTTTCCCAGTCGAATTGACCGATCAGACGCGACAGGAATATCAGACCAAGTACGGCCTGAGCGGGCTTCAGGTGATCAGTTCGAGACCTCCCGATGAGACCATGGAGAGCCGACGCCAGTGGTTCGCGCAGATTATCCACCAGCTTCCGCCGGCACAGCTTCCGTCGCTAGTCAATGAATTGCTCGGCGCCGATTTTCGGAGACTCACGCGGGGGAAAGCCAGCGAATATTTCTACGTCTCACCGCTTTCCAACGGTGCTGGCGGGAATCTGCTCATCCTGTCGACCAACGTACCGGAATTGGCCTATCTCGAGGATGCCTCCAGAACTGTGGTCTGGACTGAGGCCGGAGCCCTGGCCTTCGTGGGGATACTGTACCTAGTTCTGTCGCGTTTTATCTTCAAGCCCTTTCGAGGAATCCGAAGGCAGGCGGCGCTGGCAGGAAGGCCGGTATCAAGCCAGACGGATGATGCCGACCTGGTGGTCGAAGAGTACCGGCAAGTCATTGCCGAGCTCCGCGGAAAAGAGGCTGAGCTAGTTCGTCTTAACGCCGCCATTCAGAGCCGTGCCGAATCGCTGGAGCAATTCAACCAGTACCTGCTCTCGTCCATCGAATCCGGAATCATTACGCTCGACAACGAGGGAAGAGTCAAAACGGTCAATGACAGCGCGGCCAAAATGCTGGGTGTGTCGACCGAATCATGCTCGGGCGAGCCGTTCAAGAAACTGTTTGGGGAGATCCGGGAGATTCCGGTCCTATTAACGCAGGCACTTAAGAGCGGAAAGGCGGGACCGTATAAGGAAATCCGACACAATGATGGCCTGAAAGTCAGAACCCTCGGAGTCGCCATTTCCTTTATCCGAGACCAGCAGCAACTTCCGGTCGGTCTTTCCATCCTTCTAAACGACTTGAGCGAATTGACCGAACTACGATCCCAGCTGGAAAAGAAGAACCAGCTCGCGGCCCTGGGAGAAATGTCCGGAGGGTTGGCCCATCAGCTTCGCAACTCCATGGGCGCAATCAACGGCTATGCCGCCCTGGCCAAGCGGCGGATCGAAAAGATGGAAGCCGCGCCGGCCGGAGAAGCGGTCGACCAGCTCCTGGGGGAATCCAAAGAGGCCGAAGAACTGATCGCCAAATTTCTCAATTTTGCCAAACCGTTCGATTACAGCCCGCGTCCAACGAGCATCACCAACCTCGTCAGAGAAGTCGTAGTGTCGTTTAGAAGCCGGGACGACTTGAAGCCGATCAGCTTCCGCTTCGACGGCGACGCCGATGCCACCGTCAGCGCTGACCCGCTGCTCTTAAAGCAGGCGCTCACCAATCTGGTCGAAAATGCCGCCCTGGCTTACGAGGGTACGCCGGGGTCAGTCGTGGTCTCTGTTCGCGGCGGGCAAAATGGTATCGAACTCCGCGTGTCCGACTCGGCCTGCGGCATTCCAGCTGACCGGATAGATAAGATCTTTACGCCATTCTATTCGTCACGTCCCTCCGGGACCGGCCTCGGACTTCCGCTCGCCGCGCGAATCGTGGACCTTCACGGCGGCAAAGTCACCGTAAACTCCGTAGTGGGCAAGGGCTCGACCTTTCTCGTAGAACTCCCGGCTGCCCTCGATCCGCGACCTGCACTCTCCTGATTCGCCCTTTTCCACCAGCAAATATCGCTTGGGAAATCATCCGTTCTTAGTATATTCCCGGTCGCGTTTACGGAGGTTGCATGTATTCTGTGTCCGATTTCAGGCGTGGTCTTCCGATCATAGTCGATGACCAGCCTTACTACATTGTTGAGTATCAGCATTTTAAAATGGGCCGGGGGGGCGCCAACATTCGCACCAAACTGCGCCATATCAAGACCGGTGCAGTCGTCGAAAAGGTGTTCGGCTCAAACGATACGTTCAAACCGCCCGATCTCGAGAATCGCCGGATGCAGTATCTGTACGAGAATACCGGCGAGGTGACCTTCATGGATGCCCAAACGTATGAACAGATCAGCGTATCGGTCGACAGTCTGGGCGATGCCAAATTCTATCTTTTGGAAAACCAGGAATACCAGGTGCTGTTTTTGGACGGCCAGGCCATTTCGGTTGATCTGCCGTCATCGGTGATTCTCGAAGTCACCAAGACGGAGCCGGCGGTTCGCGGAGACACCGTAAGCAACGTGACCAAACCGGCCACCGTTCAGACCGGATATGTCGTGAAAGTTCCCCCGTTCGTCAAAGAGGGGGATAAGATCAAGATCGACACCAGGACCGGCGAATACTTGAGCCGCGCCTGAACTGAGGGGCACGTGCCGTTGATAATTGGAGTCGATGAATCCGGAAAAGGAGACTTTTTCGGACCGCTCGTCATCGCCGCCCTGCTTGCCCCCGACGACCGCATCCCGGAGTTGACCGCTCTCGGTGTCCGAGATTCCAAAAAACTCACCGACAAACGGATGGCCCAAATTGACGCCGAGTTGCGGCGCCAATTCCCGCATGCCTACAAGTGATTCTGCCGACCGAATACAATCAGCTCTATCTCAAGATTCGGAATCTCAATGTCCTGTTGGCCAAAGGGCATGCCCGGGTGATTCACAACCTCGCCTCCGATCACCCCGCCGATCAAGCGATATCAGACAAGTTCGGCAAAACGGAATTGATTGAGCGGGAACTGGCCCTGCTCGGCTGTGAGATCGAATTGCAGCAAGAGGTCCGCGGCGAGGCGATCCCGCAGGTGGCAGCGGCATCGATTCTGGCACGCGCGAGATTCGTCCATGAAATGCAGAAGCTTTCCGAGAAGGCCGGGCTTGAATTACCCAAAGGGGCCGGCGAAATAGTCGATCGTGCTGGGCGTGAACTAGTCCGGCGACAGGGCAAAGAAGCGCTCGCGGAATTTGCCAAAGTTCATTTCAAGAACTACCAACGGGCCAATCAGCTTCGCCTCTTGTAAGAGATCCCCAACAGAGTCCCGAAAGTAAACAGCCGGGAAGAGTCCCGGCTGTTACCTCCGAATTCTTTTGACGGACTATTTTGTCATGGAGACGAGTTCCCCCATCTCGGAGCCATTGGCATGATTAGCCGAAGCGCTCAGAACATATTTGACCAGTCCGATACCCGGCGCAAACCAGTAGTAATTTTGCGTTCCTAGGGTATTGACGGTTCTTACTTTCAAGGCGCCCGCGTAACGGCTCCCGTTACTGAGAGCTACTTCTTCCACTGCGTCGACATAGGCCAGGTTGCTTCCGATAGTCGGAACCACTTTTCCTGTTCCGCCCCCTCCGTTGCCGCCACCGCCGCCACCGCCATTATTTCCTTTGACCACGATCCCTCCGCCCGGAAAGTCCGTCGCGAGAGTGGTCGTATCTGTGGTTGGAACGGAGTCAAGGACTTGAAGGAAGCGTGACCACGATTGCCCCGGCCGAAGCGGGGAGGCCAGGATGGTTTCACCGGCAGCTTGCGGCGCGGTGTAGAGCGTCACCCCGGATGCCCGAACCACCACATAGTTCGTATCAACCGATTGTCCGGCGCGGAATCCGAACCACATGTTGGCCGAATCTCCCTGAAATTCAATTCGTGGCCCCATCTTGATGGTCATGATCGACGAGGCGCCGCCGTAATTGGTCATGGCAAAAGTCGAGACCGATCCCACGGAGGTCGGGAAGTAGTAGGCAGTGCTTCCCTGGGGTGCGGTCGACTGGGTCAACGATGATGCGGTATCTCCGGAGCATCCCGCCCAGATCAGGCAGGCGGCAGCCAGAGACAAAAATAGAACCGATGAGCGCAAACGAGATGTCATGGTGTTCTCCTTCTCGAGAATTCCAGCACGTAACTGTACCGGGCTCCCGGACCGGGATGGGGCAACTGCGGTGCCGACAGCAGTTTGCACTACGGACTCCGTTGTACCGCAAGCAGACAGAGAGAATAGAGTTCATCCGGGGCTAATTCGAACCCGAGCCAGATTGGGGGGACGACACCATACAAAATGGCTCGATGGCGGAGCGGTTCGCAGGTAATCTTCCTGGCCGATTTGCCGATAATTGTTCATGTACTAATGGGTTATAACATTGGAGGAGCTATGACCTTGCAGGTCGCTGACTGGGTCATACCGTTATTCTTTCTGGCTGCCCTGGTTCTCCTGGTCCGGTTTCGCCGGCAGCTCCAGGCAGAAGACAAGGAAAGTTACACGTACATCGGGGCTGGGCTAGTTCTGTTGGCTCTAGTCTCAGTGTCCCGCGTGTATTTTGTCGATGGATACTTTTCGGGGATTCCATTTCTATCCGATGCCCTCTTTTATCGAATTACCTCCTGGATCGTGATCATCATCGGGGCTACCCTGATTGTGAGTGGCATGGCCACCTGGCTTCCGATCGCGCGACATCTTCGGACCGACAATGATCGGAAGATCAAACGACTTGAGCTTGTCAAACAACTGGAGCAGTTAATCTCGCTGGATTACCGTCCGGACGAGCTTCTTAAGAACACCCTGGTACACATGGTCGAACAACTCGATTTGGTGCAGGGAGTCGTGTACCGATATTCGGCAGCCCGGGGAGAAGCAATTCTGACGGGAGTATTCCCAAGTGCCGGCTCCGGCTTGGTGGCGGCCTCCTTGCTTAAGCTGACGCAAGCAGAAGCGCAGGAAATTTCCGATGGCAGTGCGACGGAAATTGTTGAGCGGGTCCAAGCTGCTCTTGGCATCAGCGCGGCTCCCCATGTGGCGGTGCCGATTATAGTCGATCTCCATTTGGCCGGTTTCTTCCTGCTGTGGCCGTCACGCGAGACGCCCCTCTCTCCGGACCAAAACGCCGTTCTCAAATTAGCGGCGGATGTGCTGGCCCGGAAGATTTCTCTCGAGCGGGCCAGAGTGGAGGCGAACTATTATCACCGGTTGGCCAGTTTGCAGCGTGGTCTGGAGCGCATTTCGTCGTCAGGGAACAAGGACTCCGAGGCGATTTCGGCTCTCTTGCGCGAAGTTCGGACGGCCCTCAATGCCGATCTCGTGGCCATGTGGATCGTCTCCAAAGGGGAAGATTTTTTCACCCGCTACTCAATTGGTGAAGCCGGGTCGTTGCTTCTGGAAAAGGGACTGCCGGTTCCCGCGGGTTACTATGAACTCAAGGAAACGAAAGACAACCATCCGATTCTGCTTAACTCGGCTCCCGGCGGTCCGGCCGGCGTACGAGCCCTGCTCGGGGGCGAATTCGATTGCGGTATCGCAGCGCCTGTTCTCGATACGGTCGAGAGATCCGTGATGCTAGTGCTTGGGGCGCGCGGAGACATGGCTCTGACACCCGCCGCAACGCGCCTGCTTAAATCTCATATGGATGCCATCAGACGGGTTACCGCAACGGCCCTCGGCGTAAATCGCCCAGTCAGAGTGGATCGGAGCCTGCTGCGGCTGAACCGAATCTGGTCATCATTCCAGCGCACGGGCGATCTGACAGAACTGTTTCAACACACCGCCCAGTTGCTGACCCGAGTTCTGCCGGTGGACGTTGTTCGTATCTCGACGACCGATCTGGCCGGCCAATATCTCACTTCGCAGGCGCTCGGAGGCTCGAACGATCTGGATCGGATGACCCCTCCCAACGGTCGGATGATTCGCTCGCTTATGCCCTGTCATGAAAAGGCTATCCGATCCGGCAGAATTGTCTCTGCCGTTGCGGGAGAACCGAATGGACTTCTGGTGCCTGCCGAGTCCACCCAGCTGCTCAATGCCGACCTATGCTTCCTGGCTGTTGTTCCGATCCCGGCCGCTCACGGCGCAAATGGTGTGATCAGCCTCGGGCAGGTTGAAGGCAGTGGTTCGTTCGGTCTGGACCGGCAACAACTCCTCCTGGCTCGAACGGCTGCGCAGGGGCTGGGATTCGCTCTGGCAACAGCTGACCGGTCAAGCGGCCTGTTTCAGGATGGTCGTTCATCCGAACCGGAGGATTTGCGCAACGACTTTGCGCTACGCAGCCGAGTCAAATCATCGCTCTCCGGCATATTCGGCTCCGTGGAATTGTTAAAAGCCCAGCAGGAGTCGCCTGATCCGCAGATGAACCGTTATCTCACAATAATCGATCGTTCCGCGCGACGGATCAACGAATACATCGACCCGCAGGAGATCAACTCGACATTCAAGTGATGGGGCATGATGAAAATGACCGGCAACCCGACTAATCCCATCCTGGCTGCTCCCGCTCAAGGCGACCTTCGCCTTCGGCTGCCTGTCAATGCGGAGCTTTTTGCCACTACCGGACTGCACCAACTGTTTGAACGGGTCGACCTGGACGCCGACAAGCCGGTCGAACGCTCCTGGCTTTATGTTCCGGCGCAGCAGTTACAGCGGGCGCGCGAACAGCTCTCGCTCGATTTACGGCGCGAATCCCGGGAGCCCTGGCTGGCCACACCGCTCGACGCCGACGAAGGGTATTTGCATCCGGTGATCGGCGCCGAAGGTCTTCTGGGACTTCTGGCCCAGAATTCGGCCAGTTTGCCCGAAGTGGCCCCGGACGAATTGCAGTCGTGGACGAATCTTCTGACCGATCGGATACTCAAGCACCGGGCCGATGAGTCCCGGATCACGTTCGACTTTGCCCAGGAACTGTTTCAGCGCGACGAGAGTGTCGAGCAGTTCCTCAAACGGTTTCTGTCTTTGGCGGTCAGTTACTGGCCGCGCTCGGCCGCCGGGATCTATGTCGAGGCTCAGGGCATTTATCAACTCCGTTTAGTCGTCGGCGATGTCATGCGCTGTCATGAGCTGGCCAGCCAGCTTTCGCAGGATACCACCTTCAAGTTTCTTGAGGCGCTGTGTCAGCACGAGAATCTGGTCCCGGCCGATCCACAACATACGGCCGCGACTTTTCTGAATTTGCCGCCTGACTTCTTCTTTGTGCATCAGGGGATGCACTCGGAGCGGGCCAATCAACTGCTGGTCGTTATTGGCCCCGGCGAAGCACCGGCCGGGTCGACCAGAAACATTCGTCTCTTAAGCGGCCTGTTGTCGCGCCTGAATGAAGCCCAGTTTGCCACGCCGCACGATCTGATCAGCCTGTACTCCCGCGTGAGTTCCCAGGGGCTGGGTGCAGCCTCGCTGGACACGACCGTCCGCGAGCTGTTCGAATTATTGGCACGACAAATCAATGTGTCACGCCTGACGGTCCTCCGGACCGACTCCGCCGGAGTTCCGGCGGCCAGTTGGATCGCGAGCGGATATTCCAGTGTGCAGGTCAAGACTCAGGAGGGCGGCAGCTTTAGCTTTCCCCCGGAAGCCCGAAAGAGCCTATCCCGCGGTGAGATGTATCATTTGGGGGACATCACAGCGGGGGAACTGTCGGACTCCGAGGCCAAGCAACGCTATTTGGAAAACGTGCACTCGGAGTGCTACATCCCGGTGAAGTGCCGCAAGCAGGCAGCCGGCGCAATTATTGTCGGCTCGCCGGTGACGGGTGACTATTTGACCCGTTTTTCAGGACTGTTTGAAGCGATTGCCGGTTATGTCGCCACTTCGATCACCCTCGAATCGTTTGCCGATCAGCGGGTCATTCCGGCCGGAGGGCATCCGGTGTCGGATCGATCAGCCTCCCGGTTGGCGACGCTTCGCAAACTCGTCGACGGTTTCCTGCACGGCATGAGCAGCCGGGTGTCAGTTGTGATCGGCCAGACGGAACTTCTGGGGGCGGTCGATTCGCCGGTCAGGCCGCCAGAGAACGGAAAGTCCGGACTCGAAAAGATATCGCTGGCCGGAAACGAATTGGCCGACCGGATCGTCAGTCTTCGGACCATCATCGACCTGGTCGAGGCGGGCGCCGATGCCGGCATTGCCGGGGCCCAGTTCCTCAAAGACCTCCCGAGCATGCTCGAAGGGGTCGCGCGGAAGACCAAAGATACGCGGAATGTCGATATCGCCATTAATTTCACGGCCTCCGTTCGCCAGTCGTACCGCATCATGATGGCGGACGCGGTCGACGTAATAATTCCCATGGTGATGGCGGTCATGGAGCAGGCGATTTGCTCCGGGACACTGGCCATCCAGGGAAGCAGCAAGGGGAACCGGCCGACGGTGTCAGTCCAGTTCCGCAAAAACGTCCTGGGATATACGACCGTGGAAAACATGCTCCTAAAAGCGTTTCCGGAGATCGTGAGAGTGCCGGAAGCGAAGTCCGAAGAAACGTTCAGCGTTCATGGCTGCACGGTCGGTTGGCGGCTCTTGAACGATGATACCTATCAGCTGACGCTGATCTGTTCTCCGGCCACGGAAATGCCCGGCAAAGCGGATCATTCCGCCGAAGGGAGAAGGAGCTAGCATGTCGGCAGTATTTGACCTTCTCCAGAAACTCTACTACATGCGGGAGAGCAGCAAGCTCAGCCGCATTATGGAGCAGCTCGATGCCATCTCCCGGCTTCTGCTCAAGCTGTTCGGCTGCGAGTTTGTCGCCGTCTATTATTCCAAAGACGATGACGGGACTCTCATCCCGGTGGCGTATCACGGCTGGGATCACCAGGCGGTCAAGGGACTGGAAGATCTCGAGAAGCGCTGGACGGTCAACAGTGCGGCCGAGCAGAAAGTCCAGCGCGGCTTCGCGCATTTCGACGGCGGGCCGGAAAGTTCGCCCGATCCGGACAGTTTTGCCGAGAAGAACAATTTTGCGACCCGTTTCCAGTATCCGATCTATGTCGGCAATCACCTTCGCGGCATGGTGGCGGCGTACTGGATGAAGCGCCCCGATACCGACCAGAAGAGTATCGCCCATATTCTCAATCCGCTGGCGGAGATATTGATCGGCTGGATGGCGCTGATCGAGGAACTTCAGAATATCGGCAATTTTTCGCTCGCGATCTCTCCACGCTGATTTCCATGTTCGAGATTCCGCTCGACGAGTTTAAGACCAGTGACCTTTTGTCGGAGCTGTTGAAATCGGCCGGATCGATCGCGCCGCGCTGCTCGGTCGGACTGGTTTCGCGGGACGCCATCACCACCAAATATGAGCTGACCGAATGTATCGCTCCCGAGACGCCGCCTCAGGAATTCGTCCATTTGATCAACGCTCATGCCGGCGCCATGCTCGAAAAACTCCGGATCGAAGACAGTTCGGCCAAGGGCTGGTACGACATCAGCGGGTTCTTCGATGAGTTTGGCAAGTCCGTGGTCGTGCTTGACCTTCATCACGATGACCGGCACCATTTCGGCGTGGTCTTCTGGACCGCGGCCGAACCTGGGTTTGTCGAGAACGATCTGGAACTGGTCTCGGTATACAAGATGTTCGCCAAGACGATTATTGCCAATGCGCTCATGGTGCGGGACCTGACCAAAGCAAACGACAAGATCAGGGAATCCTCGGACCGTCTCTCGGAGATGGAAACGCTGGCGGCGCTGGCCGATATGAGTTCCGGGATCGCGCACGATTTCAATAACATCATTGGTGCGATGGTTGGGCGGCTCCAACTGATGAAGCTCAAGACCGAAGACGAGAAGACCAGAGAATCGCTCGACAAGCTGGAGAATCTCGCGCTTGAGGGGTCGCACACGATCAAGCGGATTCAGCAGTTCAGTCATTCGGTCCGTCCCAAGGAGATGACGACGGTCGATCTTCTGAACCTCCTGAAAGAGTATTTCGACAAGCGGCATGTCAACTGGTCTGATCTGGCTGATCAGAAGCAGGTGACGGTATCGTTCAAGAGCGACACAATCGATGGTCTGGTGTCGGGCGTGGCGGATGATATCGCCTCGGTGCTCGACAAATTGGTCCAGAACGCGGTCGAATTTGCGCCGATTCATTCCCATGTGCGGGTCACTTTGACCGGCAGCGAGAAGCACTGCACGATTTCGGTATCGGACAGCGGTCCGGGGATTCCCGAAGGAATCCGCAAAAAAGTGTTTTATCCGTTCTTCTCGACCAAGAGTGAGCGGGGAGCCGGACTCGGCTTGGCGATCGTTTACGGTATCGTCGGGCGGCTCGGCGGAAAAGTGACATTCCAGTCTCAGCCAGGAACCGGGACGGTGTTTCAAGTCACGCTCAACCACGCGGTCGGACCGATCAAAGAAATCTCCGAAGTATCGCGCAAACCGAAGAAACTCGAGAAGCTTCGGGTACTCGTGGTCGATGACGACGAGCAGATTCGCGAAGTGCTGAGTGATATGCTCAGTCTCGACGGCCACAACACGACCGCTTGCGCCGATGGATTTGCCGCGATCAAGAAACTTGAGACCGGGCAGTTCGATGTCATGATCACCGATCTCGGGATGCCCGGGATGTCGGGGCTTGATCTGGCGGGGCTGGCGCACGAGCAGTATCCCGCGATGCCGATCGCCATGATCACCGGATGGGGGATGCAGCTCAACCATGACGAGATCGCCATGAAGGGGATCCTTGCGGTGCTTCCCAAGCCGTTCCACATGAAAGATGTCAAGGCGCTGGTCCAGGATCTGGCGACCAAGGCGTTGGCGGCGGTGAAGTAGGGGATGGGCTCGGTCGCCGCATAATCGATGGTCCGGCTATAAGTTACACCAGTTTTGTAAACCCACCCTAAAGGGTGGGGCACCTCAGACGGCATTCATTTCCCTCCCCCAAATGGGTTCGCCAGATAGTATCTGGACTGGTTCGCTTCGCGGCGTTGCTATGGGCGAACTGCTGAAATCCCAAGAGCTTTGATGAAATTCCAGGGGCCGGAATGCGTTTGCCCAAATGGCTTCGTTTTAGATATTTCATATATATAGCCAGATGACCGGTGTTCGAGCATGATCGGAATCCAACACCCGTTGGGTGTGCTACAGGCTCGAAAATGGGTTCGTTTTAGATATTCACATTGTCTCGCGCAAGTTTCGGATCCTCCCAATTCGCACATTGGATTGGTGCCCCAGCTCGTTGAGGTCGGCAACCACTCAGTGGGCAAATTCCTGACAATGTGACTCTGGTATTTACGGTTCAGCACGTTCATGGCCTCCAATAGGGGGTGCGGCATCAGAATCTACATCGATTTACTAGCGAAATTGTAAAGAGCGGGGTGGCAAACAAAGGAGATAGTTGACAATCAGTTCGATAATTCATTATGTTGCAACGGGAAACGTGGCGGAGATGGCGGCCGAATTTGGAAGACCTACTGCGTAAAATCGAAGCAATTTGTGCTGGGATTGTGGTGAGGAGGGAGGTGAAATGGTAACACGAGAACCATCGATTCTATACAAATACTTGTCCTGGAAACCGGGGCACGTAAGGGAGTCACTTCGTGATCACGCAATTTATTTTACTCCTCCGCGCCAATTGAATGACCCCCAAGACTGCATGGTGGCTGTTCGTTGGGACTTATTGGACGACGAAAAGTCGATCCAGTTGTGGAAAGAACTGGAGGCGCAACTGGAGAGAATCGACAACGACGCGGCGAATGAGGTTCGGACAAGTGGATACTCGCCGCACATCATTAGGGACTACCTGATGAAAACCCACAGATTTGCACCTGAGTTCAGAGATGAGAGACTGGGTATCTTCTCACTTGCATCCTATTGCAACGATTTCGCTATGTGGTCAAATTACGGTGACTGCCACAAAGGGTTTTGCATCGGATACTCCGTGGAAGTACTGGATCGGATACTCGGAATCAATCTGAATTCGGATCGAAGTGTCATCAGGTGGCAAGTAGATTATGTGGATACTGTAAGGGAGCTTGACCCAAGAACTGGCAGGCTTGAATACATCCTCCTGCAACAGTTCACAACCAAACACGTGAAATGGGCGCATGAGGACGAGATAAGATATGTATCGCTAGGCTGTGACAATGGAAGACTGGTTAAAATTCCTCCCGATGCATACCAAGAGGTGATTTTCGGGTTTGGTATTTCCGATGAACATGCCGAAGATATCAAAACGTCCTTACGAAAGAGCGGAATCAGGGCAAAGTTGTATCAAACCAAATCGGAAATACTTCGCTGCCAATTGAAGGTCGTTGCTGCCGACAACCGAGAGTAGTGAGCCCATATGTATTATTTCGGGCGGCCATGATTCATGACCACGGCGAAAGCATTTCTGATACAGTTAGGAACGTGGCGGGTGCTCATCCGGTGTGATGACAGGAGTACGGCCCGACCGAAGCCGCTTAGGCTCCATGTGAGGCTTAAGGACGGCCAGGCGGCTGTTTTGGTTTCCGAGAACTCTCGTTCGTCCAAAACAACCGTCGAATTTGCTGGGCTTTCGACCTACTGCGCTGACAATTCAGTTTTCGCACCAGGCGCTGGTCCGGGGTTTAGGCTGGAACATGGAGGTTAATATGAGTATAGGAGTGGCGAGCTTACTCCTCTACGCAGTGGCTTTTGGCCTACACTGGTACAAGCGGTGGCTTGTGGTGCGAGACTGGACTAAAAGACCCCATCACTTCATGATTCCCGGCCCTTCGGGAATACTAATTATTCTTGGAGAGGTGTGCATGTGTCTTTCCTTGCTGAGCATACTCTGGCTCTATGGTGTTTTAGCGGCTGTGGTTATCACCTTGGTTACAGGCCTTCTGTTGCACGCCTTGACCGTCTTCTATTACAATAGAGAGGTCGACTTTTGGGCCCAACACTACATTGACTTATGCATAAAACTGACTACTCGTGGTGACAACAGGGACCCCCTCGAAGTGGCTGCTGAAGCCCGCGAATGGGCTAAAATCTATGTACTTGAGATTCGTCGGAGTCCAGTCGGATTGGTCAGGGGATCGGCGATGGACGAAGCGGCAGAGACATAGATTTGAAAGAGCGGGTGTCGGGCGCTCATCCCGTCTGATGACGGGAGTACGGCCAGAACTACATGAGTCTTGAGCGGAGCATGCAAAAGTCAGGCAGGTATGAATCAAGAGAGTGAAGCGAGTTGGTTATATGTCTGGAGCACTAGGATGGTGCTATTCCTGGCTCTACCATGGCCCTACGTGGTCGTTCGATTCGTTATGGGAGTGAAGCACGGGTACCCATATTTCATGGGACGTGAATTGGCTCAATGGATCCTTATCGGCGTCTTGATCGCCATCATTACTCCTGCGATTGTTGGGGCTGTAGCACTCCGGTTCCGATCGATCAGACACGGAGATCCCAAAACAGACGATAGAATCACCAAGCCCGGCAGATGGTTTCTGCTCGGCCTCGGGGCAGCTGTTCTAATTGAGTTGACGCATCAGGTGGGGTGTTGGTGGAGGTACTAGCGAGGATTACTTCGGTCGGGCCGAGAGTCCTCACAGACGGTTCGAGACCCGACATTGACAATTGGAAAGAGAACTGTCGGGCACTCGGTCCGCGAGGGCGGAGATTCGGCCCAGTCTTCGAGGGCAGCGAGACGACGGTACTCAGGTGTGGATCGATGTAGAAGCCGTGCTGGATGAGGGGACAGATTGCTTCACCCCTTTGGTTCGTCCCTCGACTACGCTCGGGATGACACCGTTGGGGTTCGCAATGACGCGAGAGAAGAACATGTCGGGACTTAGGCACCTCCCAACATCATTCGGCCCGGCTGGTGGACTTGACCCCACCGCGAAGCGGTGGGCCACCAAGGAAATATACCCTACCGGATATTCCCTTCGCTTGAGGTCGGGTCGATGATGGAGCGGACCTGCGAGACTTTGTTCGCCGGGAAGCCCCCCATCTGGGCATGTTTTCTCACCAGCTCCTCATTCGGAGCGATATAGACGCAGTAGATCTTGTCATCCACCACGTAGCTTTCGACCCACTGAATCTCGGAGCCGAGTTTTCTTAAGACATCGCAGGATTTTTGGGAGATTCCCTGAAGTTCGGCGGAGGACAGTTTCCCCGCGCCGGGGATTTCTCGCTCGATGACGTATTTGGGCATGGTGCTTTCCTTTCGTTTTGGGTGCGATCCATCAGATCATAAGATATGGACCGTGTGTATCCATTATAACGGGGCCGGGCCGGGGGGTCAAGATACATTTTGGGGGAGGGAGAGCAGGTAGGTCGAAACCCCCGTGGTTTTGACGAATGAAGCTTGAGTATCGAAACTGCAAGAGTTTCGATCAGTACGGTCACGGATCGCCCTTTGAAATGGCCGAACGAAGAATCACGTTCAATCCCCACCCGTTGGGTGGGCTACAACTGAGTGAGATTGCCACGTCGTCCCGCGGCAAGAAGCGGCGGAGATCCTCGCAATGAAAACTAATGTGCCTCAAGTGCAGGTGGAGATACGGATTTGAGGGGGAATTTGGTATTGATTGCGTGGGTGAACCTCCTTGCTTTTTTGCGGTTATAGCGTATACTATTGGCGACATAAAAGACCTTCGGGGTGAGGTGAAATTCCTCAATCGGCGGTACAGCCCGCGACCCGGTTTTCCGGTTGAGCCTGTGCAATTCAGGCGCCGACGGTTATAGTCCGGATGGTAGAAGGTGTAACACTGGCGGTAGTGGCCCTATCGCCGGCACGCTTTTACACCCCGAAGTAGCATTTGGGGTTTTTTGTTATGGCTTTATCGGCTGACGCCGAGTACATGCAGCGCGCACTGGCTCTCGCCACCAAAGGACGAGGTCTGACCTGGCCTAATCCAATGGTCGGGGCGGTGCTGGTCAAATCCGGGAAGATCATCGCCGAGGGGTACCATCAAAAGGCGGGGAAGGATCACGCGGAAATTGTGGCACTCAAGAAGGGGAAAGTTCAGGCTACGCGGGGCGACTCTGTATGTCACGCTGGAACCGTGCTGTCATACCGGCAAGACCGGACCTTGTGTTGAAGCGATAATCAAATCAGGAATCAAGCGGGTGGTGTTTGGAGCAATCGATCCCGATCCGAGAGTGAATGGAAAAGGGGCGAGGATACTTCGAAAAGCAGGTGTGGAAGTTACAGCTGGAGTGCTGGCGAAAGATGCGACCTCGCTCAATGAGGCGTTTCATCACTTTCACAAGACCGGGCGGCCCTTTGTCACCTTGAAGATGGCGCAGACGCTGGACGGAAGAATTGCAACTCGCACCGGGGATTCCAAATGGATCAGCGGGAAAGAGGCGAGGAAACTGGCGCATCAACTTCGAGCCGAATCCGACGCGATAATTGTCGGTGGCGGAACAGTGCGCGCGGACAATCCGGCACTGACGGTCAGGCTAGTGAAAGGGAAGAATCCGTATCGGATTATTCTGAGTAGCTCACCGGATTCGCTTGGTAAAGCCAAGTTGATCAAGGATAATCGGGATTTCCGGACGATTGTCGCGAGCAAGGCGGGATCGATCAGCCGGTTTGCCAATACTAAAGCCGGCAAGCGCGTAATGTTTTGGAGTTTGGGACGCGACAAGGACGGGTTATTGAGTCTCCGAGATTTGTTACAGAAGGCGAAGTCATTCGGAGTCCGTTCTATTCTGGTCGAAGGAGGAGCGCAGGTGGCGACTTCGTTTCTGAAACAGGGGCTGGTTGATAAATTTGTCCTGGTCTGTGCTCCGATACTGATTGGCGAGGGGTTGAGTTCAGTCGGAGATTTGGGAATCGCGAAATTGGCGCAAGGGAATTACGTTTCGGGATTTTCGGTATGAAAAGTGCGGAAATGACATGGTGTTCATTGGATACCCAGAGAAAAGAGGGAAGTGATGTTCACCGGATTGATTGAAGATATCGGCATAGTCCGGCAGTTAACTTCGAACGGCAATTACCGGGCGATGGCGATTGAGTCGAAGCTGGCGGACCAGGGGATTCAACTGGGAGAATCGATCTGTTGCGACGGAGCGTGTTTGACGGTGACTTCGTTCGACCAAACCAAGTTTGCGGTGGAAGCCTCGCAGGAGACGGTGACGAGGACGATTATCGATTCCTATAAGGTCGGCACAAGAGTCAATTTAGAACGAGCGCTCCGGGCGGACAGCCGGCTTGGGGGGCATTTGGTCAGCGGGCATGTCGATTGCCGGGGGACAGTGGAGTATCTCAAGAGGATTGGGGAGTCGCTGGAGCTGGCGGTAACCTACGACGGGAAATTTGATCCCTATGTCATAGAGAAGGGATCGATTGCAGTGCAGGGAGTCTCACTGACGGTCAATGCGGTGAAGCCGGGCTGGTGCAGTCTGAATTTGATTCCGATTACCGCGGAGAAAACGACGCTCGGATCATTGGGGACGGGGGACCGGGTGAATTTGGAATTTGACATGATCGGCAAGTACATCGTGAGAGTCAGCGCTAATTACCGGCGCGGGAGTCTGACGATGGACAACCTCATAGAAAGCGGCTGGTAAATATGGCCTCGGAGATTCGTTTCAACAGCATTCCGGAAGCGATTGAAGATATCAAGATCGGGAAGTGCGTCGTGGTGGTCGATGATGAAGATCGGGAGAACGAGGGGGACCTGATCATGGCGGCGGAACTGATCACGCCGGAAGCGGTGAATTTCCTGGCCAAATATGGGCGCGGGTTGATCTGCGTGCCGATGACCGACGAGCGGATCGAGCGGCTGGCGCTTCACCCCATGGTATCAAACAACACGGCGAAACTTGGGACCCGGTTCACGGTATCAGTCGATGCCCTGGAAGGGACGACTACCGGGATTTCGGCGCCTGACCGGTCGCACACGATAAAGCTCCTGGCGGACGGAGGGAGCAGACCGGAAGATTTTGGAAGGCCGGGGCATGTCTTTCCGATCCGGGCCTTGCAGGGGGGAGTGCTGGCGCGAGCAGGACATACTGAAGCCTCGGTCGATTTGGCCAAGCTGGCGGGACTCAAACCGATCGGCGTGCTGTGTGAAATTATGGATGATGACGGCAGCATGATGCGGACGCCAAAACTGGCGGAATTTGCGCGGCAATTCGGACTCAAACTGATATCGGTGCGGGATCTGATTGCCTATCGAAACCGGACCGAGAAGCTTATCACGCATGTGACGACAGTTGACTTTCCGACCGAATCGGGGCATTTCCAACTGCACCTGTACAAATCGGAAGTGGATGACCATCATCATCTGGCGTTGACCAAAGGGACAGTCGCGGGCGCGAAAAATGTGTTGGTGCGGGTGCACTCGAGCTGTCTGACGGGGGATGTGTTTGGATCGTGCCGGTGCGATTGCGGGGCACAGTTGAAGACGGCGATGGCGATGGTTGAAAAAGTGGGGTTGGGGGTGATTCTGTATATGCGCCAGGAAGGGCGGGGAATCGGGCTGGCGAATAAGATTCTGGCGTATGAACTTCAGGATAAAGGGCGGGACACGGTCGAGGCGAATCTGGACCTTGGGTTCAGCGCCGATTTGAGAGACTATGGCGTGGGGGCGCAGATTCTCGGGGATTTAGGGTTGACCTCGATTCGCCTGTTGACCAACAATCCCAAAAAAGTGGTAGGACTTTCGGGATACGGGTTGGAGATTGTCGAGCGGGTACCGCTCGAAATTGAACCATCGAAGTTCAACCACCGGTATCTGGAGACCAAGCGGGATAAATTAGGGCATTTGTTAAAACTGTAGCAGATAGGTTCGGGTATGAGCGTGAAGAAATTTGAGGGAGCGCTTGAAGCGAAGGGGCTGAAGTTTGGCATCGTGGTGAGTCGGTTTAACAACTTCTTTACCGACAAGCTGTTGGAAGGGGCCTTGGATTGTCTCAAACGTCATGGCGCCGAGGAAGCCAAAATAGCGGTGGCCTATACGCCGGGATCATTTGAAGTTCCGGCGGCGGCGGCACGACTGGTAAAGACCGGTAAATTTGACGCCGTGATTTGTCTTGGAGCTATCATAAGAGGAGACACTCCGCATTTTGATTTCATCGCCTCGGAGAATTCGAAAGGAATCGCCAAGTTGTCGATGGAGAGCGCGATTCCGGTCATTTACGGGATCATTACGACCGACACGCTGGAGCAGGCGGTGGAGCGGGCCGGAACCAAGGCCGGCAACAAAGGGTGGGACGCGGCGATGGCGGCGATTGAGATGGTCAATTTGTACAAGGCGATCGGATAAGGCATGAGTGAATCCCCCCGACGCCGGGCGCGCGAACTGGTCCTTCAAGCGCTTTATGCCAGCGAGATTAATGACTCGCCGGCCGAGGACCTGTTCGTGAAGCTCCTGGACGAGGAAGAGTTGAGTCCGAAGAACCTGAGATTCGCGCAGGCGTTTTTCGATTTGGTGCGATCCAAACAGCAGTGGGCGGACAGCCAGATCAGCCTGTTGGCGCACAACTGGAATATCGACCGGATTGCCGAGATCGATTTGATAATTTTGCGGATGGCGCTCACGGAGATTCAGGAGATGCCGGATACACCGGTGAAAGTAGCGCTGAACGAAGCGATTGAACTGGCCAAAAAATTTTCGACCGCAGAGTCATCCTCGTTTATCAACGGGATTCTGGACAGCTATGTCAAAGGACAGGAGTTGTCCGGGAAGAGTTAAAGGGGAGCCCGGGGGAAAACGTTTGGTTCTTTACAAATTGAAGGGTCGCTGTATATTGGCACGATTTGGCGAACAAATCCGGCGAAAACCGTTTGGCAAACACCAATACTGTGGCGATACCCCGATTCCGCCTCCGGGAGTTCCTGAGAGGCTTTGACCGCACCAACGCGCTGGTCGCGCTGGGGGTCTGGCTTGCGACCTTCATCGTTTATCTCGCCACCAAAGCTCCCACTCTGACTTTTTGGGACTGCGGCGAATTTATTGCCGTGAGTCATATTCTGGGGATTCCGCATCCACCGGGGACGCCGCTTTTTGTCATGATCGGACGGCTGTTCGCCCTGTTGCCGTTTTTCAACGATCCGGGAGCCCGGATCAATTTTCTCTCGGTGGTCAGTTCTTCGATAGCAGTTTTGTTCGGCTATTTGTGTTCCGTCCGGATACTCCGGAGCTGGTTCGCGGATCAGTCTCCCTTCTCGCGTTTTCTTATTTACGCCGGAAGCGCCTCGGGCGCGTTTTTCATAGCCTTCAGTTTTACCCAATGGGGCAACGCGATTGAGGCCGAAGTTTACGGAATGGCGATGGCGCTGTTTCTGACGATTCTCTGGCTCGCCCTGATTTACCACGAGCGGGCGGAGACCCGGTTCGGGGATCAAATCCTTCTCCTGATCGTATTCCTGGCGTTTCTGAGTATCGGCATCCACATGACCACGTTCGTGATCTTTCCGATCGCCGCCATTTTTCTGATTCTGAAACGAGAGACGCCGGCGAAATATTGGTTTATTGCGACCGCCGTATTCTTTTTCGAGCTGTATTTGATATTTGCTCTTTCATCCCGCCCGAATGAAGTCCCTTACTACGTGCCGGTGCTGGTCGTGTTCATACTGTATCTGATGTATGTTTTTTCGCTTGAGAAGACGGATTCACCGGTGATGCTGTTTGCCGGGGGTTTTCTGCTGGCGATCGCCCCAATCTATGGCGTGATCTACCGCATGATTCAGCAGCAGGGAGGCGCCGGTGCTGCCCACGGAGAGACCCCGGCTGCCCTCCTGGCGGTGGGGATAATCGGGTTTGTTGCGCTTATTCTGCTCTCCGGGTGGACGCTATTCCGCTATTTCAACCGTGCCAGGAAAGCCGGGCCGACCGACCAGAGCGGGCTCATTTCGGGCCTGTTTGTCGTGGCCGCAGGCGTGATGACGGCTCTTCTCTTGGCGAATATCCGGGGATATCCGGTCTTCCTGGCACTGTCAGTCTGTTTGCTGGCCGGACTCGGGATCATGCTGTGGCGTTATATCAGATTTGCGATCTTTCTGCCGGTGGCCGCGGTCTCGTTGATTATTATCGGCGTGTATCCGTTCCTGATAGGATCGGCGGCCGCCGCGATAATGCTGCTGGTTGGCGGGATTGTGTTTCGTCTCCCCGGGTGGCGAACCGGCCTCTTGATTGTGGTAATGGCGGCGATGGGAATATCCGTCCATGCCTACCTTCCGATTCGGTCGAGCCAGAATCCGGAGCTCGACCAGACCAAGACCTCCGAAGGATTTAAGACCACGGTGGCGTTCATAGAGCGGAAGCAGTACGGCAGCGAAGCGATGACCGCACGTATGTTCCATCGCCGGGCCGAATGGGAAAACCAGTTCGGCATGTATCCGCGGATGGGGTTCTGGCGGTTTTTTGATGCCCAGTATGGCCTGAGCGGCCCCAGGTTTTTTGTGCTTTTTGTGCTCGGCGTGCTGGGGATGTGGGAAGCCGTGAGGCGAAAGTCCCAGGTTGGCTTGGCGGTGACGCTCTTGATCCTCATCTGCTCGGTTGGGCTCGTCCTGTATATGAATTTTGCCGACGGAACACGGACCGATCCGAATACCGGCGGGGATTATCTTGAAGTAAGGGACCGGGACTATTTCTGGACGCCGGCATTTATCTTGTTCGGTCTGGCGATTGGGATAGGGACTACGGCATTGCTACAGACGATTCGCGAGGGGGTGAAGAGGTTTTCTACTCTTCCGCGACGGGTGATCCTGATGTCGAGTTCGGTCTTGTTCCTTTTGCCGGTCTTTGCGCTGGCCGCCAATTACCACGAGATCGACCGGTCCAACAACTATATCGCCTATGATTACGGCGCGAATATTCTTCGGTCGGCCGATCCGGGCGCGGTGCTTTTCACCTATGGGGACAACGACACGTTTCCGCTGTGGGCGCTCCAGGAGGCGTACGGTCTCCGGACCGACGTTCACGTCGTGAATCTTTCGCTGGCCACCACCAAATGGTATATCAAGCAGATTCAGGACATTATGCATGTCGATCTGGGCTGGAGCCACGAGGATATCGACCGGCTTCGACCGTACCGTCTTCAGGATGGCCGGACATTCGGTCTGGAAGACCAGGTGATCGATGCGATTATCGATCGCAACACGGCGAAGCGTCCGATCAATTTTTCCACGACCGTTCCGGAAGGGTCTCGGACCTATCACGGAAGCCCGGCTGGGCCCTACCTGATATATCACGGGCTGGTTTTCCAGTTTACCGGAGTAAAGGACTGGCCGCCGCTCGATGTGGACGGGAGCATGCAGTTTTTGCTCGACTCCAGCCGGTTTAAGATCCGGGGTCTGAATGATCCGGCGGTCTTCAAGGACGACAATATGATCCGGTCCTGCTCGGCCTATGGGACGACTTTTCTGGTAATGGCTGATTCGCTTCGGAAAGCGAAACGTTATGCAGACGCAGAGAAACTGGTTCAAGCCGGTATGGCGGAACTTGTACCGGATAACGATATGTACAACTTCTTAGGGACGTTGTATTCGGAGCAAGGGAAGATGGATCAGTTGCGCGCACTGATGGACCGGGGAGTAGTGAGAGACAAGCGTTGGATGAATCTCATGATGGCCCGCGGGTTGCGGGATAAGGGAGACACGACCGGGGCCGAAAAGCTGTACCTTGAGATGCTAAATTCCGATCCCACCTACCGGACGCCACTTGAGGATCTTTCGAGGATTTACAATAATCAGTTGCAGTTCGGGAAACTGCGTTCGCTGTTCACCGATTGGCTGAAAGTGAATCCCGCGGACAAAGATGTCAGCCGGCTGGTCACCGATTTGGATTCATTCATGGCGAAATCCAAAGGGTCGAAGGAAGTCGCGCCCAAATGAATATTCTGGCTCTCAACTGGAATGATTTGAAGAACCCCAACGCCGGAGGGGCAGAGGTGCATCTCGAGGAGCTTCTCCGACGGCTGGTATCATACGGACACCAGGTGACCTTGGTCTGTTCGGGCTGGGACGGGTGTGCCCCGGAGGAGACGATTGAGGGGATCAGGATTATCCGCACGGGGAATCGGTACAGTTTTAATCTGGTAGTGCCGTTTCTGCTGCGGAGGCTGGTGCGGGAGAACCAATACGATTTGCTAATTGAGGATATCAACAAGATTCCGTTTTACACGCCGGTTTACCTCAGGATCAAGACACTGGTCGTGATTCCGCATTTGTTCGCAACGACGGTGTTTCAGGAAATCAATTTCGTGCTAGGGAGTTACATCTATTTGGCTGAACGGCCGCTTACCTACGTGTACCGGGGGCGGAAGTACAATGTCATCTCGGAATCGACCGCGGATGATATTGCAGCCCGCGGAGTGCGGCGCGAAGATATCTCTGTCATTCACTGCGGGATAGATCGGAAAGTATATGCTTTTGATCCGTCGGTGAGTAAGTACTCGGAACCCACTGTGCTGTACCTTGGCCGAATTAAAAAATACAAATCGATTCAGCATTTGATAGTTGCCTTTCGCCGGGTCAAAGATGCTTTGCCGAAGGCCCGGCTGATGATTGTCGGGAGCGGAGATTATCTCCCGGATTTGAGGAAGCTGGCGGATATGCTGGGGCTGACGGACTCGGTCGAATTTCCGGGGTTTGTCACGCAGGAGAATAAAGTTGAGCGGATGCGGCGGGCGCACGTGTCGGTGCTGCCATCGCTCAAAGAGGGCTGGGGACTGACGAATATCGAGGCGAATTCGGTCGGGACTGCGGTAGTGGCGGCGAACGTCCCCGGATTGAGGGATTCAGTTCAGGACGGCGTTTCAGGATATTTGTATGAGCACGGGAATATCGATCAATTGAGCGAGAAGCTTCTGTTGCTGCTGAAAGACGCAGAGACTCGAAAAAGGATAGAGAAAGGGGCGCTGGAGTGGGCGGAAAAATTCAATTGGGATCGGGCGGCCAAAGAATTTGAGCAGGTGGCGCTCGAAGTGGCCGGGAGGAAGACATGACCGGCCATCAGAAGAGGACCTTGCTGGTTGTCATCGGGTTCGCCATTTCGATCATCTTGCTGGTCTTTCTGTTCCGGAATATTAATCCGTCGGAGCTGGCTACCGCCCTGCGAGGTGCAAATTACTGGTGGCTTCTCCCGAATATTGTAATGGTGGTGTTCGGCATGTACCAGCGGGCATACCGTTGGCAGGCGATGCTGGACCCGATCAAGCGGGTCAGCTATGCCAATCTACTGGCGGCGACCTGTATCGGCTTCATGGCGAACAATGTGCTGCCGCTTCGGCTGGGGGAGTTCGTGCGGGCATACTCGTTATCGAGTCAGGACAAGGGGATTTCCAAGTCTGCCTCGCTGGCTTCGATTTTCGTGGAACGAATGGTGTTCGACCTGGTGGCGCTGCTCTTGATCTTCGGAGTAGTTATTTCGTACTCGAATCTGGCGATTCACGAGGAGATGAAAGACGGCGTTTTGGTCGCGGTAGGGATCGCTCTGGTAGGGGTGGTGTTCATGCTGCTTCTGGCGCTAAAGCCGGCTCAGTCGGGCGCGATTATCTCGAAAACGCTGTTCTTCCTGCCGGATCGGATTAAAGAGAAAGTTCAACAACTGGTAGCTAAGTTCTCACGGGGCTTGGAGTTCATTCGCGATCCGAAGAAGCTTGGGTCAGTTACTTTCCAGACGATCATTCTGTGGCTGTTCATGGGGTTCTCCAACTGGTTTGTGTTCCGGGCGTTTGGCTTCGATCTCCCGGTGACCGCCTCGTTTGTCTTGTTGGTGGTGGTATCGGTGTCGATTCTTATTCCATCCTCGCCGGGGTTCGTTGGGGTGTACCATGTGGGGACAGTCTGGACTTTGACCAACTACGGAATCCCCGGAGCGGAGGCGTTGTCGTTCGCCCTGGTGCTGCATGCCGCCCAGTATGTCCCGGTCACCCTGATGGGGTTCTATTTCCTCAAGAAAGAGCATCTCTCCCTCAAAAAACTCGAAGAAGAAGCGGCGGTGGCTGATTAGCCGACACTGGCCAGTTCAAACTTGACAGTGGGCGCCCATAACGGCCACTTTGGCTATGATGGGAGTTAAAGCATGAAGAAACTGGGCGCGGCGGTTGTGCTGCTGGCGGTGGTGATCGGGGTGGGGTATCTGAGCGCGCTTCGCAATCAATCTGCGGAGAAGAGCCGGTACCAGGAAGGGTATGCCAAAGGGCTGGGGGAATTGTCGGCAGTCAAAAAAGAGGCCGACTCGCTCCGGACGGTGATCCAGAAACAGGAACTGGCATCCTCGGATTCGCTGAAAGCTTTCAAGGCCAGATACGCCCTTCAGGTAGACTCGCTTCACCGGCAGATTGCCGTGAAGGATTCAATGCTCTCTTCTCAGAGACGGGGAAAGGGAGCGGCTCAGTCGACGCGGACAGTCAAGAACGTTCCCAAGCCGAGCGTGGGAAAGGCGGACGAACTAAGCCATGCCCAGATTCTCGATTACTACAAACGGAGGGTCGGGCAGCTTCCGGTGGATCTTTCCGACTACGAACGCAAAGTGGCGGTGAACGAGATACGTGAGGAAACCGCCAAGAAGTTTTCGATATCGGTCGCGGATTTGGACAAGATTCGGCAGGGAAGCAACAGCAGTGACTGAGTTATGTCGAGCACTGAATCTCCCCGGAAAGAATTCGAATTTGCCGAAGTTCTGGTAGATCGACTCTTTCTGGAGTCGTTCGCCAATGAGCAGTCGGCTTACCATCTGGTGAGTGACCAGGGGATTCTCAAGAGTCTGGAGCGGATCAGGGGGCGGCTCAAATATCACATCTCACACTCTCTTTCCAAACGGCAACAGCAGGTCATCAAAGCCTATTTGAGCGGCGAAACGGAGCGGCAGATAGCGCGTCGTCTTGGGGTAACCCAGCAGGTTGTGAACATCTATAAGCATCGGGCAATCAAAAGGTTACACGAACTCCTGGTAGAGTAGGTGTATGTCAAACAACTAATATGTAGACAGTATTAGTTTAGTTTGGGAGTGTCCGGTCGTACATTCAACATTTAGCGCGCATAGGAGGTGTAAGTTTATTTAGTAGTCGGCATCCCTATTAGCCACTGCTATCTGCTACATTCTTAAGGGTAACTACTTCGAGATAGAGGGGAATGACAGAATAGGGAGTGATCCATGCCAAAGAGAAAAGAGATCGAAAAATTCGCCGCTGTGGGTTCAAAGGACTGTTGGCACTCGTACGGGCTTCAGACATTGTCGCCTACCAAGTTCGCTGTGGTCGTGGGAAAAATCCTGAGCGGAAACTACGTGTTGATAAGCCAGAGGACAGAAAACAGGGCCTCAGCTTGATCGCTAAGAAGATTTTAGAAGTCCTCGTTCCTTAGTGTCGGCACTCTGCACAGTGTGGTGACAGAATCAATTCTTGAAAGGGAGTCCTACGTCCGGGACTCCCTTTTCTCTTGACAATTCCAGGGGGCGGCTCCTTCATTCCGCTCGCTCATGAGCCCTAACTTATTCTGGTACTGCGTCATCCTGTTCATTGCGGCGTTTCTCGGGGGAATCTTCACCCTGGTCCGTCAGTGGTCCGAAGACCGGCTGCACCTGTTTGTATCTTTCGGCGCCGGGGTTTTTCTGGGGGCGGTTTTCTTTGAACTGCTTCCGGAGGCGATGTCGCATGAGAACCGCAGTACGGTCAGTGTTGCCATTCTGTGCGGATACCTGGCCATTTTCTTTGTCGAGAAGCTTATGGCGCGGCATGCCCAGGCCGGCGGAGGGGAAGGGCAGATTCACAAAGTGGTTTCGATAGCCGCGTTTATCGGCCTCTCGGTTCACTCGCTGGTGGACGGATTGGGGCTGGCGGTTAGTTCGCGTCACGAAGCGCTCGGCCAGACGGTTTTTCTGTCCATTTTGGCGCACCATGTGCCGGCGGCATTTTCGGTCGCGTCTTTGCTGTCGCTGGCCAGGATAAGCCGTCGGACCTCGATCAGCCTCCTGGCGCTTTTTGCGGCCACTCCGCCGATTGGCGCAATCCTGTTCGCGCCGTTTTTCGTGGCAACCTCGGAAGGGGTCTTTGAAATCATCGTGGGGATCATGGCCGGCACATTTCTTTATGTCGCCACGGGGGACCTGCTCCCGGAGGTGTTCCATAGCCAGCGGAATACGGCTTCGGAATCTCGCGCTCATGATTATCGGAATCCTGGCGATGGCGGCGGTTTCGTTCGGATTCCACCACGTTCACGAGCTTTAGGGGAAGGATCAAACCGAACGGGGGGAAGAGAGTATAAGACACAAACCCTAAGAGAAAGAGTTTAAGTGGGAACTGCGATCAAACAGGCCATAGCACTGGTGCTCGTATCGGCCGTATTGGGGCTGGGCGTAAATCTTTTTTCGCCGAATCGAGTGCCGTACATCGGGAATTACCGTGATCTGTCCAATTCCAAGGGGCCGATCGTGCCTCCCTCGGCGGACCCGAACGACCCGCCGTTCATAGACATAAATGTTGCCCAGATGGAACACGCCAACTCCAAAACCCTGTTTGTCGATGCCCGGAACCAGGAGGAGTTTGAGTGCGGGACTATCCCGGGGGCGGTCAATCTGGCCTTTGAAGCGCTTCCCTCGGACAGCCTGGGCCGGTATATCGACTCGGTGCTCAAAGTGCCTAAAGACTTTCCGATCGTGACGTTCTGTTCCGGCGAGGAGTGTGATTTGTCGCTTCAATTGGGACGAAATCTCAAGCTATTAGGGTACACCAACCTGGCGATCTTCTTCGGCGGAGCACGGGAATGGGAGAAGTTCGGGCTCGAAATGGAGAGGAGAAAACAGTGCGCAAAATAATCGACAGCGACTACTTGTCCCTGCTCTCACGGCTTTTAGTGGGCGGGATGTTTATATACGCCGCATATTACAAAGTAATCGATCCGGCCGCCTTCGCCAAATCGATCTGGTATTACCATCTGGTCTGGGGGAAGCTGATCAACCTGATGGCGCTGGTGATGCCCTGGATCGAACTGACGATCGGGGTAGCGTTGATTTTGGGGTTCTGGGTAAAAGGGGCGACTCTTGTGGAGCAACGCGCTGCTGGTGATTTTCATCATTGCCCTGGGGTCGACGATCGTTCGGGGGATAAGCATTGACTGCGGCTGTTTTAAGGCGGCGCAGTCGGCAACTCATTCAGCCTGGCGGTCGCTCTTGTTCGATGTGGGCGCGATGCTGTTCTCGCTCCAGCTATGGTGGAGCCACTCAAAGCGCTGGCAGATCAAGCCGCAGTGATCACGGCTGGATATGCGGCGTGATCATGATGATCAAGTCGGTCGTGGTCTTCTGCTTGGAGCTGTTGGTAAAGAGGGCACTTCCTAAGAAACGGAATGGAGCCCAGGAGCGGCACTTTCTGAGTCTTGGTGATATTATCTTCCTTGACCAGTCCACCCAGCGTTGCGGTTTCGCCGTCATTGACGGTGATCCGGGTCTTGACGGAGCGTGAGGCTTTGATCGGCTTGAGATTGCCGTTCGTGCCGCTGTAGCCGATGATGTCTTCGACGATCGGCTCGACATCCATCGAGATCTTCCCGGCTTCATTAATGCGGGGGGTGACTTTGAGCGTGATCCCGACCTCCTCATCCTGAAAACTGACGATGTCCTGGGTAGCGGCTGCCTCGGTAAAGCGATTGATGGTCTGAATAGGGATTACGGTAGTGATCTTGATGATCGCTTCGTTGTTTTCGACCGTTGAAATGCGCGGGTCAGAAACCAGGCGGCTGTTGCCGTTCTGCTTGAGCATATCCAGAACTAGATCAACCTGGTCAACCGTAAGCGTTCCCCAGGTCCATTTCCCGGATTCAAGATCGTAGGTGGACATGCTGGTGTTCTGCGTGGTCGTGGTTGTACCGCCGGTGGCAGCAGCGGTCGAACCGTTACTCAGACCGGTAATATGTGAAGAGACACCGGTCGGCCAGGCAAAGCCGAGCTGAGTATTATCATCAATAGTGGTCTCCAGAATCTTGGCATCGATAAGAATGACGCGCTCCGGGACATCCATCTGAGCGACAAGCTTTACCAGATCATCGACCACCGAAGCATAGTCGGTGACCAGAATGCGGTTGGCCTTGTAGGTGGCCTCCTTCGAATTCTGGTCCGCCAGTTTGTCCAGGATGATCACCTGTCCTTTGGCTGATTTCCGCGTGTCCAGCGCTTTCTTGGCGGTAATCGGATCGAGATATTTTAAGAGGATGGTGCGGGATTCCAGTTCCTCGGCGACCGTGGACTCGGTGGATTTGATCACGATAATGTTGTCCCGAAGGGAATAGCTATAGCCGTTAGCCGTGAGGATGGCGTTCAATGCGGTCTTGAGGTCGACAGAGTCAAGTTTCACCGTCACGTTCCCTTTGACCTGATCCGAAATGACCAAGTTAAGGCCGTTTTGCGCGGCGATGATGCTGAGCACTTTGGTCAGCGGGACCGATTCGAGAGAAAGAGTCAGCTTGTCTCCCTGTTCGAGAGGGTTGGCCGAAAGGATTCCGGCCGCAAGCACCAGTAGGACTATCACAAAACTCTTCATAGCTCAGCCTTTGGTGATAAGGAGGTCGATCGGGTTGCCGTTATATATGATCGTGACTTTGGATTGCTCGATTTTGGAGACTCTGGCCTGGTCGATTTCATCGCCGACCCCAACCATCCGGCCATTAATAAAAGCCATGGGCTGCCGTTTGTTGAACATGATGCCGGTGAGCCGCCAGACCGGAGTCGGGGCGGGCGCACTGGCAGTTGCATTGGTGTGGACACGCGGGGCTGCCGGGTCTGGAGTTGAACCGGACCGGAAGGGATCGCGTCCCCAGGATTCAGCCTGCTTCTCGGCGAGGTTGATCGACTTTTCTGGAGCAGGGATCGGCGCCGCGACGGCTGACTGGGTGGAACCGCTCGGAGCGGACAGATTGGTTTGTTTCCGCGGCTGGGCAAAGTTATAGATTCCGAACAGAACGGCGGCAATCAGAACGCCGTACATCAGTTTTTTGCGTCCGCGCTCAGTCATGATTCCTCCGCAACGACCCCAAGCATGGCTTTGAACCCGATATAGATTTGTAGATCGCCGGCCGCTGCTGGTTTTCCGGTGATCGAACAGGTGTTGACTCCGCGAAAATAGGGGGATCGCTCAAGGCCGGTCACGAATTGGCCCAGCCGGAGATAATCTCCGGTCAAACCGACCGTCAGATTGAGAAACTGCGGGGCGGCGGAGTCCGGAAGATTTTTGTTCAGCGCGAGCAACTCGGAGACCGGGGGAGAGATTTCGGTGATGTGAAGCCCGTAGTCACCGGCTTTGGCGCGAAGATCGGCGAAAAGCCGCAGGAGATCCCCTTTGGCATAAAGTTTGGAGTTTACGTCATTGACGTTTTGAAGAAGTTCGTTGCGGGTCTGGACGATCAACGGGAGCTGGCTCAGAGTGCTGTTGAAATCGCGCAACTCCGCCCGGGCGGAGACCAGGCGGTCATCGACCGACTTCCGTTCGACGCGATACGGGCTGAAGGCGAAGAAATACCACAGGGCGATCATCCCGAGACCGGCGGCAACGAAGAGCGGCAGGCGATTCTTCATATCTTTCCCTTCAGGCCGATTTGGAAATCCATCTCAATCCCATTAGGGACCGAGCGCTTGGCATAGCCGATTACGGCGACTTTATCATAGAAGGGAGAGGCGCTAAGATTTTCGACGAATTCGGCCAGAACTACTTCGGGCGGAATCGAACCGGGGGTCACGATACCCTGAAGTACGAGGTTGCGATCGGGGGTATCATTTTTGTAATCAAAGCCGTTCAGGCGGACCGAAGCCGGCGTGATCCGGGAAAGCTCTTTCAGGCTAAGCGACAGATAGGTCGGAGTCAGTTTGACTTTGTCCAGATAAGCCTGATTTTTGGCGATCTGCAGTTTGAGCCGGTTGTAAGTGTCATACAGCTGCGATGATTTAAATGAATTCACCTGACTGGTGACATTGGCCAACTGGCCGTCGCGAGCGGCCAGGTCGCCGCGAAGTCCGAGCCAGACAAGACAGAGCATGGCGGCCAGTCCGGCCAAGCTGAACAGAGCGACGCGGGACTGCCGCTTCAGGTGAACTTGCTCCAGCCGTTCAGGTGGGAGCAGGTTGGCCATCCTGACTCGGTTGAGTGAGGCGGCCAGAACCGGGAGGCAAACCGCCAGGGAGTCGGCATTCTCGATCTGGCTGCCGAGCTCGCGGCTTAGTTCTTCGGTGGGAAAGCGCCGGAATTCGTACCCGAAATGATCGTGAAGCAGTTCGATCAGTTCATCGGTATAGGCCAGATCTCCATAGATATAGATGCGCGTATTGAACTGGCCGGTATACTGGCCGGAATAGTAGTCGAGCGAATTCTGGATCTCGCCAGCCAGGGATTCGGCGAAATACTCGAATATCGTCAGGTCATTTCGGTTTGCCAGAAACGAGGAGCCTACCGAGCAGAGGTGATAGAATTCCAAATTGCTTCCGCGATAGTAGGCGATTTCGGTACGAGTTCGTTCGACATTGACCAACGTGTAGTGGTGGTCTTCGCTGAAATCCGGGAGCCGGTCTGAGCAAGCCGCCGACGATGTCGTGGGCATGAAAAACCTGGTGAACCTCGCAGCCGATTTGCTCGAAGGGGGCGAGATGCTCGTCGACCAGCCGTTTGGTGGCGGCCAGGAGGGCAACGCGGATGCCGTCGTGATTGTCCGCATGAGTACGATAAATTGGCCGGAAATCGAAATTACAGTCACCGACCGGAAACGGAAGCTGTTTCTTGGCCTCGAAACCAACCGCCGATCCAAAGCTCTTGCCGGCGAGAGCCGGCATATTGAAGGTTCGGAAGGCGGTCTCGCCGCCAGTGACCGAAATGGAAAGGCTAGGTCTCCGGCCGCCGAATCTGCGGATGTATTCATCGACTGTGCGGGTGACAAAGGCGACGCGGGCGGACTCGGATTCGGAATTGGCAGGGAAGTAGGTTTTGCGGACATCCAAAAGGCGGACCGCCCGCGGTGAGAAATGCGATGCCGCCATCTGCAGTCCGGTTTGATCGACCGAGAAAGTCAGATGCCTGCCCCAACGGTTCAATTTCTTGGGAGGAATCAGCGTTTCGGTGAGGCGTGGGAGACCGGCGGCAACTTCGTTCCCGGTGGCCGTTTCCTGAACCGCTGATCTGCTTTCCCGGGATTTAAGCCCGAACATGCCCACCTCGCTAAAAAGTTACGACGACACTGTCTGATCCGCCGCCGACCGACTTGATCCGCCGATTGCCGGGGTCGTAGACGTAAGTCGAGCCCCAGGCATCCTTCAGGTAATTGCCGCCGGAGGAATCGATATAGGGGCCATTCCAGCCGAAACGGGTGATCTTGTTATAGACGGCCAGCGAACTCGGTTTCGCGGCCAGGTCCTGGAGTCGAGTGGGGGAAAGCCCAGGTCCCCTTCGAATCCCCGGTCGATGTACTGCCCCCCCGCGACGGCTGAAGGATTCCCGACAATGGCGCGTCGGAGCAGGTTGAGTTCGTCCTGGGTGGCGGTGACTTTGCTGGTCCTGGTCATGTCGGCGTATTTCGGGATGGCGACCGCCGCCAGGATGCCAAGCACGACAATGGCAATGACAAGCTCGATCAGGGAAAAACCTGCCTGAGCGAGCTTGTCAGAACATCTTGCCTTGCGTGCTCTCATGTTAGGCGCGGCTTACCAGTTGTTTTCGCCGGCCGTGTTGGTGTTGGGCCAGATCTGGCCGGTAGCGGCGAGATATGCCCATCCACCACGGGCACCGACGATGGTCCCTTTGGTGACGCCGGTGACGATAGAGTCAGGGGCGTTGGTGCTCAACTGATACGGGTTGCGCGGCAACGCCTGAGTCATGACGCTGTCGATGGTCTGGACGGCGACCAAAGTCGGCCAGGACGCGGTCCCGGTGGTCACAGCCTTGTTGGCGTACCAGATGGTGATTCCGCTGCGAAGAGCGCCAAGGGAGGCACGGCAGGAGGCTTCCTTAGCCTGTGAAGTGATGTCTTGGTATTTGGGGATGGCGACGGCAGCCAGAATACCGAGCACGACAATGATGATAACCAGTTCAATGAGGGTGAACCCCTTCTGACCGGCAGCCTTTGAGAGACGCATGGGTCCTCCTGGAGAGACTTAATGTTTACGACTAGGTTTTCAGTGGGATTATCGACCAAAAGGGCAAAATCTTGAGAAGGGTCAGCCCTTGAACACTTTGATCAAGTTCCACATGGGCAAGAACATAGCCAGAGCCATAGTGAGCACGAAGGCTCCGAGGACGAGGGTTAGAATCGGCTCCAGCACAGAGGTCAGTTGGCGCGAGCGATAAAGGACCTCTTTACTGTAATGATTGCCGACTTCATTGAGCATTCTTTCCAGAGAACCGGACTCCAGCCCGACGGACATGAGCTGAAGCGCCATATCCGGGAGATAGTGGAATTCATTCAGATTGAGCGACAGGTCCTGACCTTTGCGAAATAGTTCTTCGAGTTTGCGAATATCGAGAGCGATAGCGCTGTTTTTGACCGTCGAAGTGAGGATATCCATCGAGCGAACGATCGGAACGCCGGATTTGAAGAGAATCTTGAACATCAGGCTGAACCTGGCCACGTTGCTTTTGATGATGAGGTCGCCAAAGATCGGCAGCGCCAGCAGCTTGCGGTCGAACCAGAGGCGTCCTTCCGGAATCGAGAGGAGCCGCTTTAGGGCATAAACGAGAGCGACAAGAGCTATAATGACGAAGATCCAATAGTGCGTGATCAGATTGCTGAGCCCAATGAGCAATTTGGTGGGGGCCGGCAGGTCGGCATTGAAACTCTTATAGAAATCGACAAAGCGGGGGATGACGAAAGTCATCATGACCGTAAAAGCCAGGGCCACGACAGCCAGAACGATGATGGGGTACCGGGTGGCGACTTTAAGCTGGCGGCCGATCTCCATTTCCCGTTCGAGCATGCCGGAAAGTTCCTCAAGCGTCTGTTCGAGTTTCCGGACTCTTCCCCGGCGGCCACCCCGGCGATATAGACCCGGGAGAAAATGTCGGGGTAGTCGGCCATCGATTCGGAAAGTTGTTTTCCGGACTGGACGCTGACCCGAATCTGATCGATGACAAAATTGAAACGGCTCGTCGCCTCGCCAATCCGAATGATCGTGAGCGCTTTGAGCAGGGGACGCCGGAGCGATAAAGAGTGGCGAGCTGGTTAGTGAATGAGATCAGCCGTTCATACGAGCCCCCGTTCAACATTCCGAAAAAAGAAAGGGGTCTTGAATCCGAAGTCTGGCGGATGCTGATGGGAATCAGATTCTGTCCGGAGAGGTACTCCTCGACCTGGTCGGAGGAAACCGCCGTGATGACTCCGGTGCGTTCGACGCCGGAGGCTGAGACCGCTTTGTATTTATACTGAAGCGGCACCGGTCAACTCTCCGGAGAATTCCTCGGGCTTGCCGAAGTAGTCCTCGATATTTGAGGTCTCTTTGAGGAGTTCCTCCAGACAGATGAGCCCCCGGGACAGTTTTTCGAGTCCGGCTTCAAACAGCGGTACGTAGCCGAAATGGCGGGCTTCTTCGCGAAGCTGGTGCAGCGGGGCGTTGTTCATAAACAGTTCGACCATGCGGGGCCGGATATCGATGAACTCGTAGATGCCAGTCATCTTGGCAAAGCCGGTGCTTCGGCACTGCGAACACCCGTTACCGTGCTTGAAATCCAGGCTTCCCTTGTAATCGAGCAGGCCGGCGCGTTTGAGAACCGAGTCGGATGGGACGTAGCTCTCCAGACAATTCGGACAATTGAGTCGGACTAGACGCTGAGCCAGTACTCCCTTGACGGCCGAAGTAACGAGGTAGTTCTCAACCCCCATGTCGATCAGGCGGGTTACGGCCGAAGGGGCATCGTTGGTGTGGATGGTAGAGAAGACCTGGTGGCCGGTCAGAGCGGAGCGAATCGCCATCTGGGCGGTTTCGCGGTCGCGGATTTCGCCGATCATGATTACATCCGGATTCTGGCGCAGAATAGCGCGGAGTGAGATCGGAAAAGTCAGACCGGCGCGTTCGTTGATTTGAATCTGGTTGATCAAGGGGAGCGAGTATTCGACCGGGTCCTCCACCGTGATAATGTTCTTCTCAATCGAATTTATTTCCTGGAGCGACGCGTAGAGCGTGGAGGTCTTGCCGCTCGAGGTTGGTCCGGAAATGAGAATCAGCCCTTCGGGCTTGCGGATAACGCTGTTCCAGGATTCGATCAGGTTCGTGCGAAAACCAAGCTGGCCGAACGACAAAAGCAGGTTGCGGCGATCCAAAATTCTGATGACGATCTTCTCACCGTGGATGGTGGGGAGGGTCGAGACCCGCAAGTCGATGGCGGTGGCATCGACTTTCACCATAAACCGGCCATCCTGCGGCAGGCGCTTTTCCGAGACGTCAAGATTGGACGCGATTTTAATGCGGGAAATAATCTCGTTTTGCATGGACTTGGATGGGGCGGCTTCTTCCCGCATAACGCCGTTGATACGGTAGCGGATGCGAAGGCTGGACTCATCGGGTTCGATATGAATGTCACTGGCCCCTTCGTTGACCGCCTTGGTGATAATCAAATTGACCAGTTTGATGATGGGGCTTTCCGCCTCACCGGATTCGACTTCGGAGAGAGCCGCCTGGGCGAGCGCTGCTTCCTCGCGCCGGGCACCGACGATATCGTTGAGCGAATCGCCGACGGAGTAGTACTGGTCGATCGCCATCCGGATTTCGGAACTCTTGGAGACAGCCCGCTTAATATCACAACCGGTCTGGTATTTGATTTCATCGATCGCGATGATGTTGAGCGGGTCAGCCATTGACAGCGTGAGCGTGTTGCCGATAAGGAAAATTGGGATGACAGTGTACCGTCGGGCGGTCTCGGCCGAGACTTTTTGGATGACGTTGGGAGCCAGCACCATCGAGCTCAGGGAGACCTGGGGAATCCCCAGGCGCTGAGAGATCGTGTCAATCAACTGGTCTTCGGTGATGTCCCCGTGTTCGACCAGGATCTGGCCGAGCCGTTTGCCGGAGGTGGTTTGCTCCGCAAGGGCGGAGGCCAGCACGGCGGGCGTGATGAACCCTTTCTCGACCAGGAGGTCACCGATTTTTTTGCGCGTCATTCCCATATGTCCGTTCGATGGTCTGGATCGATCTTATTATCGGCCAAAACGCGGCGTTTTTTACCTGTTCACTTGTTGCACAAATTGGAGCTCGACCGTTACCTTCAACTGGAACGAAATGCGAACTCTCTTACTTGGTGGCATCCTGGCGACAGGACTTTTGGCGGCAGCGGGGCCGAGCCACGCCCAGGAAACCGGGGCGGGCGCCAAGATTCAGGTCGCGACCGATACTACCAGCGTGATCCAGAGCGACAGCCTGGCCTTTGACGGCACCCGGATCGACAGTATCGTGATTGAAAATCGAAACGTCTTTCCGGTCGAGCAGCCGGGCTACAACAATATTCTCTTTCGGACGGCCAATCATCTTCACATCGTGACGCGGACGCGAGTGCTGAGGAGAGAGTTGCTGTTCAAGCCGGGGGATACGTTCTCGCACCAACTGGCTGAAGAGACAGCTCATAATCTTCGAACCCGTTACGATCTCTATGACGCCTGGGTCATCCCGGAGCGGCTCCCCAACGGCAACCTGTTGGTGAGGGTGATTACGCAGGACCAGTGGAGCCTGCTGGCAGGAGCGCGGATCAAGCGGGACGCCAACCTTACATACTACCAGTTGAGCCTCGAAGACCGGAATCTCCTCGGCCAAAATCAGTACGTGTCGATTGATTACTACATTCAGCAGAAGGACACCAATTACATTCAGGCGGTGTACGCCGATCCAAGATTCGCGGGGTACCCGGTCAGCTTCCAATTGAATTACGGATCCAAACCGACCGACAAGAGCACCGAGCTAAATGTGGCCCACCCGTATTACAATTTGCAGCAGCAGTTGTCGTACGGGGTGGATTGGGTCGATGAGGCCGGGAGGGATGATTACTACTTAAATAATCAGCCGATCGCCCAGGTGCATCGGTCCGGGGACAATTTTGAAATATTCGGGCAGTACCGATGGGGGAGCTACAGCCGGAAGATCGGCATCCTGGCCGACTATGAATATCATTTTCAGCATTACTACGATTCTGTGATCCTGGGGGCAGGGGCGATATTCCCGCAGGATTCCGTGGTCCACCTGTTTCGGGTGGGCCCGAGTTTCGACAAGGTGGTGTATGATAAAGTGCGGCGGGTAAACGGCTTTTCCTACACCGAAGATGTGACGCTCGGGCAATCGGTGCGATTTCTTTATGGTCGGGCCTACAGCCGGGGACTTTCCGGCTACAGCTACGATCAATATACGCTGGACGGAACTGTCGGGTACAAAGTCGGGTCGAATCTGTTTCTTGCCGAGTCGGAGGCGGGAATATGGTATCAGCATGCCGAACAGGTCCGCCGGTCGGTCGACCTCTCCTTGCGCTATTACAATACCAGTTTGCCCTTTCTCACGCTGGCCAGCCGGTTGCGCTACACGACGGACCGTTCGGAGCGGTTTGCCGATGGACTGTATCTGGGCGGGGCGACCGGCATCCGGGGATACGATCGTTTCTTCCGCACCGGGGATAAGATCGGTCTGGCGAATATCGAACTTCGATTTTTCCCCGGCCTCGAGCTCCTCGCGGTCAAATTTGGCGGGGCGATATTCGCCGATGTGGGAAACATTTGGACTCGATCCGAAAATATCAACCCGGCCGGCATAAGCAACAGCGTGGGGGTGGGGCTTCGTATCTCGGTGGAGCAGGCGTTAAAGCAGGACATCATTCGGATCGACCTCGCCCGGGCCCAGGCCGGGCAGTGGGAGCTTTCATTCGGCACCGGCCAATATTTTTGATGCACCTTCAGTCTTGACAAATCTGCGTTATTGAATACCATTAAGGTCGTATCGGGTTTTGATTGAGGCCAAGGCGGATCGCTTATATCCTCAATGGAAGGACCGTGATTCCTCGCCGTTATTTTGACCGCCGGTACTTGAGTGGCCGCCAAGGGCGGCAAATCAGCAAACCAGATCGCCAGAGGGAAGAGAGTGCATGCAGAACCTCCTGAAGACTAGAGCGCTGTTGCCGGGAATAGCATTTTCGATTGGGCTGCTGGCGGCCGGGGGGACTTTTGCGGCGCGGCCAGGTCAAGGAACCGGACTGGATCCGATCAGTCTCATTGAGCAGGATTACCAGGCCGGAAAGTTAAGCGGTGACGAACGGGCCATCTATGCGGCGCGAGCAATCAGAACTCCCTCGGTCCTGCCGACGGCCTATCAGGCCGCCGCCGCGGCGCCAACGAAATTCGTTACACGAGACCTGACGCTGGTCCTGCGAGACATCAAACTGAACTGGAAACAGTTGGCGGATTCCACACAGCGGATTGTCAGCGGGCTGCTTACGCGCTGGAACACGGCCTTTACCATCGTCTCTCCCGGCGGCTTTTTCCGGTTCCATTATGATACCACCGGAGCCAATGCGGTACCCACGGCTGACGCGAATCATAACGGCATTCCGGATTATGTGGAGAAGTGCGAGGCTTACGCCGACAGTTCACTGGCGAAACAGCTCGCGCTGGGATTCGCCCCGCCCCCCTCCGACGGCACGGCCGGGGGAGATTCGTTGTATGACGTCTATTTTGAGGAAATGCCGTACTACGGCTACACGCAAATGGAGAACCCGGGGCCGGCGGCATGGGATGATTACACCAGCTATTTGGTGCTGAACCGCAATTTTATCGGCTTTCCGCCAAATCATGATCCGGAAGGAAATGTCGCGGGGGCGGCGAAAGTAACCTGCGCCCATGAGTTCCATCACGCCATCCAATACGGATACAGCGGCACCCAGGCGGAGTGGTATTCGGAGGAGGACGCGGTGTCGATGGAGTCGCAAGTGTATCCGAAAGTGAACGATAACTACAATTACCTTCCGACGTTTTTCACGTCGCCGCAGACTTCGCTGCTGGACAGTTCGGGACACGAGTATTCCTCGTTTATCTGGGGTCTGTTCCTGGCAGAGAAGTTCGATACCTCGTTTCAGGTAGCGGTCTGGCAGGGGGCCCGTTATAGCAGTGTCTTCCAAACGGTCGCCGACACGCTCTTGGGGCGTTACGGCTGGACGCGGGACTCGGCCATGGCGGAGTTTGCGCTCTGGAATTACTGCACGGGAATCAGAAACGATGGGACGCACTATCGCGATGCGGCGAACTACGGACCAATGACGGTCGGCCAGACCTTTTCGGTTTACCCCGTGCCGTACCGTCCTGGGCCGGGAACCCCGGCCGGCTATGGGACCTGCTACGCGGAGTTTCCGCCGGAAAATTACAAGGGTCAGCTTCGCCTGACCTTTCAAGGGGATGCTTCGAAACATTGGGCGGCCGGCCTGATCAAATCAACCTCGAACGGCGCTCATCAGTTCGAAAAGTTGAGACTCAATCAGGTTACGATGACAGACACGGTGACGGTCCCGGGATTTGAAAATTACAGCATGGTGACGCTGGCCGCTGTCAATCTTACGCCCAATTCTCCTCCCGCAAGTTTTTACCTCTCGGCCCAAATCCTCCCGGAGAGTGCTCTTCGGGATTCGCTGTCGCCTGATTCCGCGCTCTACTCAGGGGCCTCCCGCCAATACACCTACAAAGTATGGAATACCTCCGCGAGCAGTCAGACGGTGAAACTGGTCCATTGGGATGATGCCGGCTGGTTACTAAAGGACTCGATCTCGCCGTCACTCCTGCCCGGCGACAGCGCCACGTTTCCGGCCAGCGTTCACCCTCCGGCCAAGACCGCGATTGGCTCAAAATCGAAACTTCACTTCAGAGCCGTGCTTCTGGCCGACAGTTCGCAGAGTATTGAGCGGGACCTGCCGGGGACCATTTTTCTCTATCGGGGAGACGTGAATTTCGACGGGATAATCGACCTGAGGGATTTGTCTTCGCTCGTCTCATACTTAACCGTTGGGCAAAGTCCTCCGCAACCCGTCTTGCAAGCCGGGGATTTCAACTGCGCAGGGGTTGTCGATTTGGAGGACCTCAGCGCCTTAGTGGCGTTTCTGACCGGCGGGGGGTATAGGTGTCCTTGCAACCCGTTTTAGAGGAGTTGCGGCCATCGGACGAGCCTCTTTGGGGATGGTTCCGGCTTGACAATTCCTTGAAATTCAATACATTAGGACTGTGGGCCTGGTTCATCCGGCTTGAATACCGACGGCCGTGAGAAATCAGCACGGGTGTTGACTGGTCCTCGCTTTACTTGCTGCTTTACTTAACCGCCTCCGCCAAAAAAAACTGATTCATCTACGGACGGTCACGCCGATACTTGAGTAGGGAACATACCGCATGAAGACTCGATCGATGGCACGACTTTTCTTAATCTCTCTGACGACAGCGTTCCTGGGGCTTACGCACCTCGCCAGTCTCCAAGCGGCTTCGAATCAGGCCGCGGCCAAAGACCCGGTGAGTACGATCGAGCAGGACTTTCGCAGCGGGAAGCTGACGCTTGATCAGCGGGCCATTTACACGGCTCAGGCGATTCGTAATCCGTCATCCCTGCCGGCAACGTATCAAGCTACAGTGTTAGGCGCGCCGCAACGGTACGTGACCCGCGATGTCACCATGGCGCTGCGCGACATCCGGATCAACTGGAATCAACTTTCGGATTCAACTCAGCGAATCGTGAGCAGCATCCTGACGCGCTGGAACACGGCCTTCACGTATGTTTCGCCGGGCGGATTCTTCCGACTTCATTATGACACGAACGGCGCCAACGCCGTACCGGCGGCTGACGGCGACCATGACGGAATTCCGGATTATGTCGAGAAATGTGCGGCTTATGCCGACAGCTCGCTGGCCAAACAGCTGTCGCTAGGGTATGTGACGCCGCCGTCGGACGGCACCGCGGGCGGGGATTCGCTTTATGATATTTACTTTGAAGAAATGCCGTACTACGGATATACCCAGCCGGAGAATCCGGGACCGCAGCCATGGAACGACTATACCAGCTACCTGGTCCTGCACCGCAATTTCCTGGGCTTTCCGCCCAATTTAGATCCGGAAGGAAATCAGGCTGGAGCCGCCAAGGTAACTTGCGCCCATGAATTCCACCATGCCATTCAATTTGCTTACAACGTAAACCAGCCGTCGTGGTACATGGAAGAGGATGCCACGGCGATGGAGACGCTGGTATACCCCAAGGTCAATGACAATTACAATTACTTACCCTCGTTCTTCGACTCCCCCGAGATATCGCTCATGGATGAATCGATTCACGAGTACGCCTGTTTCATCTGGGGGCTGTTCCTGGCGCAGAAATTTGACACCTCGCTCCTGGTGGCGGCGTGGCAAGGGGGACGGTTCAACGACATTTTCCAGACAGTCGCAGACACCCTGGCCGGCCGATACAGCTGGACGCAGGATTCGGCCATGGCTGAGTTTGCCGTATGGAATTTCTGCACCGGTTCCCGCAATGACGGCCTGCATTTTCGTGACGCCGCCAACTATCCGTTAATCACGATCGGGCGGACGCATTCGTCGTACCCGGTCACGACCCAGAATTCTCCGGCCAATCCGGCCGGCTATGGTAGCTGCTACGTCCAATTCCAGCCGGGGAGCTTTACCGGTAAACTTCGACTGACGTTTCAAGGGGATGCCTCCCGGCACTGGGCAGCCTATGTGATCAAGTCGACCGCGACGAACTCGCATCAATTTCAAAAGCTGAGTCTCAATCCGACGACCGAGGCCGACACGGTTGATCTTCTCGGATTCGAGACCTACACTGCTGTGACGCTGGTCGGTATCAATCTTAGTCCGAACTCTGCAGCGGCAGGGTTCACATATTCGGCCCAGGTCCTGGCTCCTTACTCGATGCGGGACACGCTGAGCCCGGACTCCGCCCTGTATTCCGGCGCCACTCGCCAGTACAAATACCAGATGTGGAACACCTCCCCGGTAAGCGAGACGGTGAAATTGGTTCATTGGGACCAAAATGGCTGGATGGTAAGAGATTCGATCTCGCGGTTTCTGGCTCCCGGTGACAGCGCCGCCACGCTGGTAAACGTCAAACCGCCGGTCGGCACGCCGATCGGATCAAGTTCGCTGATGCATTTTCGGACGGTTTCACTTAACGACTCGACCGTCTTTATTGAGCGAGACTCCAAGGCGACGGTATTCTTACAGCGGGGGGACGCCAATTTCAACGGCGTAATAGATCTAGGGGATCTGTCGTACCTGGTGGCGTACCTCACCGGCCACGGCAACCCTCCGATCCCGGTGGCGCAGGCGGGAGACTTCAACTGTGCCGGCGGGGTGGATTTGGGCGACCTTACGGCGATAGTGGCATTCCTCACCGGGGCCGGCAGCCGGCCGGCGTGCAACCCGTTCTGACGGGCAGTCGCACACCAGTTTTTATATTGACTAATATCTGGGACCGATTTATCCTATTTAGCAAAACAGAACCGTAACATCTCCGGTCACACGGAATGTGACTATGATCACTGAGAGGGGGAACCCGATGGAAAACGGATTCCAGGCAAGGGTTCTAATGTGCAGTGAATGTCACGAGGAGTTCGTATTCACTGTCGCGGCGCAGCAATATTTTGCTGAACGAGGATACACGGATGATCCGAAACGCTGTAAGGCCTGTCACATGCAGTACAAGAAACTTCAGCGAGACCCGAATCACCGCGATCATGTTCACCAGGACATAGGCTTTCCGGAATAGGCTGCTACGCAAGAAACCCCAGATCACTCTGGGGTTTCCTGTTTTAGATACGACACACGCCGAAACGCATTTCCAAAGAATCATTACTTGAGCAAGACCATCTTTCTGGCAATGGTCTGATCGGCAGTCGACAGGCGGTAGAAATAGACGCCCGAGCTGACGGTATGGCCGTTTTCGTCCTTGCCGTCCCAGACCAGCGACGTGGCGCCGGCCGCGATCGTCCGATCCAGCAGTGTGCGAACGCGCTGACCGAGCAGATCGAAGACCTCCAACTTGACTTTGCCCTCGCTGGGGAGGTCAAAGCCGATGGTCGTAGTCGGGTTAAACGGGTTGGGATAATTCTGGGCCAAACTGGCGCTCTGCGGCAGCGAGCGCGAGTGATCGTCCACGCCGGCGGCGATGCTGACGATCAAATCCGCATGCATTATTGAGGATGAGGCGGAGATATTTCTGACCTGGACGCTCGTCGGGCTCCCAGAGTAGCTGTTGGCGGACGGACTGGAGGCATCGCTGAATACGGTATTGGCGGTTGTGCCGGGATACGGGTCGGCGGCATCCCCCACGTTCAGGTTATGTTCCAGCTGGTAGAGCCCATCGGCCTGTACTAGGGCAACTTCGTAGTGGTTGGCCGAAGGCTGTCCGGGCCACCACTCCTGGTTGTTCGGGGTCTGAAGGCTTGATTTGGCGTCATCGATATGCCAGATCAAGAGGCCACCGGCCGGAAGAGCGGTGTCGCTGAGGACTTTTTGCCGGTTTTCAATAAGATAATATTCCTGGCTGGCCAGCCCTGAAGTCCAGAGCCTGAAAATCGGGCCACCGTTTTCAACGGCCGGAATAGCCTGACCGAGCTGAGTCGCGGTGACGTTCAGCGACGTCGTGAAGCCCATATGGATGCGGCTCCAGGCACAGGGATGAGAAGGAGAATAGCCGAGGTTGTTACCGTTCCAGCTCCCGTATCCCATGATGCACCAGCGGCCGACACCTTTCGAGGTGTTGTCGGTGTCATAAAGATCGGGGAGGCCGAAGCCGTGGCTGAGTTCGTGCGAGTAGACGCCGATGGTCATATCGCCGGGGCTGTGCCAGTATTCCGGCTGGACCGTGTAGCTCGAGATATGGACGCCGTCGTGAAGCCCGGCCGAAAAGGTCGGCGAGACGGCCCACTTGTGGGACCACATGTCATTCACGTTGCCGGTCATTTCCGCGCCTGAGCCGGCGTGAATGACCAGAAGGCAGTCGACATAGCCGTCGCCATTATTATCGTAATTGGCAAAATTGATCGAACCATCGAGCAGGGTGACCAGGTCTTCCACGAGCTTTTGCGAATTATGCGGATAGGTGCCGAGACCGTTCAGGCCGTTGACGTAATAGGCATAGGTCTGCGGGGCCGTGGTCCAGCCGATTGAGGACGGCAAATTGACGGTCACCAAATCCAGCTGTCCGTAGGAAATCTCCTTGAAGAAATCCTTGACGGTATGGCCGGTTGAATCGAAAACCAGCGAATCGAAAAACGCGGGTTGGACTTTGGCCGTATCATCGGAGAACTTGACCAGGATAGCCAAAATTTTGAATGGCCCGGTGGCCGTGGCTGACATTCCGGGACCCGGTTTGCCGCCGGGATTCCGGAAGAAGAAGCTGTCGGCGGTACAGATACCGCGCTTGTGCAGCTCATCCAAATGGGTCATCGGGTACAGGGCCGCGACTTTGCCGGCCGCCACCTGATTGACAAGGTCGGGGTTCGGGGGCATCGCCATCGCGATGCCGGCACACAGGCTCAAGAGGAGTCCGGCGAGCCCCAGCCCCAGGCGAATGCGGTGTGTCGTCTTCATAACGTCTCCTTAACCTAGAAGTGAAGCCCGGTTGAAACGGCGAAATTCAGTCCTTTGGAGGAATATCCGGAGAATGAAGATCCGGTGACGGCGGCGGCATCGATATAGAGCGCAAACAGATGAAGTCCGCTGCCGAACGAGAAGGCGGTATTGCGATTTCCGCCGGTGGCATATCCGGCGCGCAAGGGCAGGAATCCCAGCAGGGAATACTCAGCGCCGAGCGAGAGGCGCGGTTTGGTCGAGGTTCCGGGATCATTGGTAAAACCCTGCTGCCAATCCACGGCCCAGAGCAGCTTGCCGGTGGTTTTGGCAATTCCAGCAGTCAGACTGGCAGGAAGACTGGTGCTAAATGAAGCTATGTCCCGGGTGTAGTTGTTCGAGGTGACGAAGCTGTCCCCCATATTGGCGACCGTCATGGTGTCGAAAGAGAAGAGATACCCGTGCTCTTCGGTCTTCTGGCTCCACTTGATCGAACTGACCAGGTTTTCCAGCTTGGCGCCGACCGTGTACTTGTCATTGAGTTTGAGCGCGGCTCCGAGGTCTAGCCCCATGCCGGTACCACCGGTTGCGGTCTGGGCGATCACTTTGCCGTTGCCGGCGTAGCCGGTGGCGTAGGTGGCGACCATCCCCTGCATCTCGGTGACCCGTTCAAGGCCAATCCCTCTGATGTATTTTGCGGTAATGCCGACCGCCAGTTGGCGGCTTCCCTGGGTGTAGATCGGGATGCCATAGGAGATTCCGGCGGTGGCGTAGCTGACGACATCGGAATACGAGCCGGTAACGTTGATCGTGTCGGCGAAAGTATTTCCGTTTAAGATGAGATTGAAAATATCGCGGCTCAGGTTGACATCGGCTTTACCTACCCCGGTCATAGTCAGAGCGAAGGGACCGGAAGAGAACGCCATCGCGGTAGCCTCGGCATCGACATTGAGGTGCAGGCCTTCGGCCGGAATCTTGTCGAGAATATCCGTCTTGTCCTGAGAGGTCAGCAAAGCGCCCGTGTATTTGTTGTAATCACTGAGCGAGAAGGCGTTGTTGGAAACATCGGCGCCGAAGCCCAGGAATTCGATTCCGGTCTGGTGATGGTTGCCGAGCCCGAGGTTGGCCGGGTTGAAGAAGGCGGCATCAATGCCGGAAGCGAGGCCGATATGGGCGCCACCCATGGCGACGGACCGAGCCGAAGACTGGCCTTCGGCCACCGCGACCGAAGCCGCGGCTCCGATGAGCAGGGTGCCGCAGAAGAGTAAATTCAATATTCGCATAGTTCCTCCGGGAAGGAGGTCAATTGATCTCGCCGTTGTGTGATCGTGCATGACATCCTCCTTTAGAGATTTCCGTCAAAATGATATTCGACTTCGATTCGACCCTGAACCGTGACGTAGTCGTTCTTGGTCAGCTTGATTGTCTGGCCGTTGGAGCCATGCAGGATCAGTTCATTGCCGATATAGAGCACCGGGTGTTTGAGAATCTGCACCTGGGCGCTGTCCACTTCGATACTTTGAAAGCCGGTCGAGAGGGTATCGCTGACAATGGTGTTCAGAACCGGCGCGGCATTGACGGAAATGCTGTCGAAGCGAAGTTCCGGATTGGTGTAAAGAGTGGCGGAATCGGAACTGATGACGATATTGACGCTGGCTCCGACCGGCAGGTGGTTGGTGATGTTATAGACAAACCGTGCCCGTTTGACGTGGTTGGTGACTTTATCGATATCCTTCTGATTGATCGAATCGCGGGAGACATCGGTTTCAAGGGAGGTCTGGTTGAGAATCAGCTCCACCGGGGCATCGAGGCGGACGGTGCCGGTGATGTAATCGCCGGTGCGGATCGTCCCGGACTGGCCGGCGCCAAACGAAGCGGTTCCTGTGAAAGTTACCTGTGACGGAATCGGCGAAAGGAAATCGGCGACATTGGGCTGAACCAGTTCCGAAGTTGCGGCGGTCGCCAGGCTCCGGGCGGCGATCGGACCGCTCAAGTTCATGTTCTTGCTGTTGCTCCCCTGCAGATTGAGATTGAGGGCTCCGGCCAGACCAATGCTGTTCTGGACCTGCAGGGTCAAGACGGCGGAGACTAACTGGGCCGAATCAAATCCCTTGGGAACATCGAGCGAGGTGACGATGGGAGAAATCGTGTCGGTAATTCCGGCGAACGTGCCGCTGACGCTTCCGAAAGTCAGGGGGCTGATGGCGGCATCAAGATGGAAATTCTGATTTTCGTTGACGCTGACTTTGTTCGGGCTGGTCGACGGGATATCCGCCTGCACCGAAACCGGCAGAGATTGCGGCAGGGTGACATCGCCCGGTTGGAGATGATACCCGGTGAGCGGCACGCCGATTACCGCCGAAGAGGAACCGTTGATGGCAGTGTCAAGCGCGAACGGCGCGCCGTTCAGTTTCAAATCCGGGATGGAGATCGTCAGATTGGCTCGAACAGGCGTGTTATTGGTGATCGTGAGGGTCAGATTTCCGCCGGTGATCGTGGCATCCGTAATGACGTCGGCCTGCTGCAAATCGAGGCTATTGGCCACGGAGCGCGAGATCGCCGGGAGCTCAGCCCGGGCGGCACTGACAACCAGGTTACCCTGAAAGTTCGGAGCCACCACAAATTGCTTGCCGTTGCCGTTGGCCACAGTACCACCGGGGGTGTGACAGTAAGCCGCCACGGAAAGCGTATTGGAGATCGTCTTTCCGCCCAGGTCGACGAGCACCGAGTCAGTGCCGCCATCGGGGATTCCGCCCGCGACAGAAGAGTTTGAAACGACGGAGGCTGAGACGACATCGCGAACCGTAACTTTGACAGTATCGAGGTCAAAACCGAGGCTGTTGGTGAGCACAACCCAGATTCTGCCGGTATCAACCGCGGCCGAATCGAAGGTCGAAAAGGCCGGGAGGTTGGCGGGGACCGTAAAGCTGTCACCTGGCGGCAGTATCGTAATTGGGTAGACCGATAGTCCGCCCAGTTGGCTTTCCGGAACGATCACAGGGGATAGCGCCGGAGGCGTAAGGGAGATTTTCCCCAGGGCCTTCGATACGGAATATGTTAGTGAAGATGTGGTCAGGTTATTCGAGTTGAGAAAGATGGTGTCGATCGGACGCGAAATTGAGAAGACCACGTTGCTGTCCAGATCGAACCCAACACCCGGCTGGTTCATTTTGCGAATCAGTTCCGGCATGGCGTAAGTACGGCTGACCATCGGTACGACAAACTGGGTGTCCCACTGCGGGGCTTCCGGTTTTCGAATGGTGCAGCTTCCCATGGTGAGGACGACCAGGACGACTACGACCGCGAACAGCAGCAAACTGCCATAGCGAATCAGAAAGGTCCCGGCCCCTTCACCGTTTCCAGCGGATCTGCGGCTGCGCTTTCGGCTCATAACTCCCTCGACTGTTTCATGTTTCGAAATCCTTCAGAGGCTGTAAGCGCAAAGGGGATGCCGCAGGGAGGAAATCGTGTAGTCGACTGGGCTACAGGGACTTGGAGGAGGCAAGAGGGAATAGTCCGACACTCGAATCCCTTGCTTTTTGGGAAACATATAGGGGAGACCCCATATTGACCGGGGGTAAGAATTACCTCTATATTGGCGGCTAAACCCGGAGGGCCAGCCGCGATGAAGATGTCCAAATATGATCGACTACTCTATATTCTGAACCTTCTCCGAACGCGCCGAAATCTCAACGCCGCCAGCCTGGCCAGGGAATGTGGGGTGACGGAGCGGTCGATTTACCGGGATATCATCGCCTTGTCAGAGGCGAATGTTCCGATCTACTATGACAACGGCTATAAGCTGGCGACCGACAATTTTCTCCCCCCGCTCAATTTTGATTTCGACGAGTACAATTGCCTCCGGATGGCGTTGGATTCCTCGCCCCTGGCCAAGACCAGCAAATACGCTCCGCTCCTGAAGAAAGTCCGGGCCAAGATCGAGGCGAACCTTTCGCAGTCCGTGAAAGAGAAGCGCCGTCAATCTACACCGACCACTCTGATTGAGATCGAGGTGGCGAGCGAAGCGGAAAATGCGGAAAAGTTCTACGGGGTTATTGAGGAGGCGGTGCGGTCGTTTCGATGTCTCGAACTCAGCTATGATGCCGTCCTGAGCGGAGAATCAACCCGAATAATCGAGCCATACTTTATCGTCTTCAAAGGGCGGGCCTTTTACATGGTGGCCTATTGCCGGCTTCGCAAAGATTTCCGAACCTTCCGTCTTGACCGAATCAAGAATGTCAAGATTTTGGAGGAGACCTTCAGTCCCCGACAGGGAGTGAGCGCCGAGAGCTATTTTGAGGGGAGCTGGCAGGTGCATGGCGGGGAGCCGGTGGAGGTGGTGGTGCGGTTCACGGGAAACGCGTCGCGCATTGTCGCCAACAGCCATCACCACTCGGACGAATCTATGAAAGAGCTTCCGAATGGCGCGATCGAATACCGCGTGACGGTCCGGGGGACTGAGGAGATCAAACGCTGGATTCTGGGCTTTGGCGGACTGGCCACGGTGCTTCAGCCGGAGACGCTCCGGTTGGAGATTCAAAAAATCGCCGCCGATTTGTCGACGAACTATTCCGGATCATAGCCGGACCGAAACAAACTGACGTCCGCTGTCATGGGGGGCTGCTTCCTTGGGGGGACGAAACGAAACCAGCCAGAGCGGGGTGAAGGGTGACCAAAGCTGAGCGACTTCTTTATTTAATTGACTTGATGCACTCCAGCAAGGGAGTGAAGATCGAGGAGATTTGCGGCCGGTGCCGGGTCTCACAACGGACGATCTATCGCGATTTGAGATCTCTCGGTCGGCTGAATTATCCGGTGGAATTCAATCAGGGGTATCGATTGGCCCGAGGCGTCCCGAGAGCCAGCCAGATTACGCCGACCGAGATTCGGCTGATTCGCCTGTGCCTTCGGACCTCGCGGGCGGCGGCGTCCGTGAAACTTCGACCTCTACTTCGCGCGATCGACCGTAAATTGGCCAGTTCAGACGGGGGGAGACCGGTCGAGCCCAGCGGCAAATCCGAGCTGCAATCCACCGGCTTTAGGTATTTGGAACTTCCCAGATCAAGAAAACTCCTTGAATCCCGCCTGAACGCACTGCTTGGCGCCCGAATCATTCCCCAACTCTGATTTATCACGCTCGACTCTTAATGACAGCCCCTGACAGTGTCGCATCCGATACTGCCTTCAAGCGAGGGGGCGAAAGGAGAAGAAAGATGTCAGACGAGAAGAAGGCGATCATGTCGGAGCGAGTCGCGGCGGGAAGCAAAACCTATTACCTGGACCTCAAATTGAGCAAGACCGACAAAAAGTACCTTGTGATCAACGAAGCGAGACGAGGCGCAGACGGGAAACTTGAGTACAGCCGGGTGACCGTCTGGGAAGAGAACATTCAGCCGTTGATCCAGGGACTGCAGAAGATCGCTGGGTCTCTGACCTAGAAGATCCTGACAGCGATCAATAGAGTCAGGCGAGCCACAGCGATTAGGCCGGACGCCCTATTTCTGAGTGAGAAGCTGGGTCTTTGGTGAACCGAAACAGATAACTCGCGTATCAACAAATAATGCGCGATCTGTTTTCGACGGAGACCAACTGAAGACCTGGGGGCCGGTAGGCGCGGCGGTACTCTTTGGCCTGTTGGCTGGGATGGTTGACTGGCGAAACGATGAAGTCCAGGCGACCGTTCTATCGGTGCTTGTATTTGGGTTCCTGATGGGGCTCTGGAGACCGAGGCTCGCCTGGCTCTGGGCACTTTTGATCGGACTCGGGGTCCCGACCGTGCATATCGTCGGTCACTTTCTGGGATACACGGAGCGATTTCCGCCCGAGCCATCCTCGGCGGGCTCACTGCTGGCGGTGATTCCGGCCCTGATCGGAGCGTACACGGGCGTTCTTTTGCGAAAGCTGGCCGCAATCAAGTAGAAGCGGCTCGCAGCCGGCGTCACCACTTGGATTCACACAGATAGAGTTCGTTGCCATCGGGGTCGGCGAAGTGGGCCAACCGAACCGCTTTATCTTCCTTGATGGGGCCTTCAAACCGAACCCCTTTGGCCGTTAAGTCGCCGACCAAACCTTCCAGAGGTTGTTTAACATCGAATCCGACCGATATCGCGCCCCGGCTGCCCGGTTTGGGACCGTTCGGACTTTGAGGGTGTAATCCCAGGCGAAGGCCGCTGGTGGTCATGACCTGGGCCCAGTGGTTTCCGGCCCGGTATTCAAGGGCCAGGCCGAGAATGTCAGTGTAGAATGTCACGGCTCGATCCATGTCGGACACAAAGATAGTCGCATTGCCGCCGGTAATCACAGGTCACCTCCAGAGTTGAATTGCAACAGGTTCATAATATTCGTAAAGCTCCGACAGATGTAATTGGTTCCCGCGCAAGGCCGCGGAAGTCCAGATATGAAACCAAAGTGGACTTTTATTGTCAATGCAATTTGCGGGAGAAATTTTGTTGATATGCGGTTGAGCGACGATTAGGTTTCCCTCGGAAATTAGGACCGGATGTTAGAACAGGGAAGTTGTCGTTATGCAAGATTCCAAACCTGAAATAAAGATGCCGGACCTTGAATGGAAAGTTGCCGAATGCGAAGTGTGCGGCAAGCCGTTCAAGTATTTCGGCAAGCGCCGCCCGCACACCTGCCGCGACGGTGAATGTCGTTACAAATTTGACTACAAAATCTCTCCGGATTCCTGGGCCTGTCGCCAGGTCGATCTTTTCGCCACCGAGCGTAAGTAGAGGGTTGAGAATAGTCTTGGTGTCGTCGCCCCGTTTCGGAGTCATGGGTGGCTCGAACTGTTATTAGCCATTTTCGGGCGAGTGATAGCAAGGTCAGGGCAATGAAGAAACAAGCGATCATGATTTTGGCCGAGGGGTTTGAAGATGTCGAGGCGATAGCATCGATTGACGTCCTGACCCGAGCCGGGATCGAGGTTAAAGTAGTCGGTCTAACTCCGGGGCCGGTCCGTGCGGCCTATGGCACTACAATCCTGCCTGATCTTACCATCAACGACGTGAAGGGATTGTCTGACGCCATCGTTTTTCCGGGAGGGAGGCGAAACGCCCAGGCTTTGGCGGCGCACCCGCGCGTGGCGGAACTGGCAAGACAACATTTCCAGGCCGGGAAGCTCGTGGCGGCCATTTGTGCTGCCCCCAGTCATGTGCTCGGCGAGGCTGCCGGATTGCTCAAGGGTAAGCGGGCGACTGGAGATCCCTCGTTCAACAACAAACTCGCCGCTTCGGGTGCGATACTCACGGACGAACTGGTCACGATTGACGGGAACATCATCACCGGAATGGGGCCGGGGGCGGCGCTGCCGTTCGCGCTGCAGTTGGCCGAGTACCTGGCCGGTAAAGAAGTCGCGGATGGTTTTGCCTCCAAATGGCGAATTAGGCGTTAGCCGTAGCCGGTGGCCGGTGGACATAAGGCCGGTCGCGGCCGATATTACGGTCAAGCACTGACAACCAAATTCATACGGAAGTGAAGATGGCGACCCGGATTTGTGTTTTCGAAGATAACTCCTTTGCGCAGTTCTTTCCCATTACGCTGCTTCGCCCGGTCTTTTGTCTGAGACCGGGGGTCCTGCCATTATTTCGGCAGGTCGAGAAGTTCTTGCCGGGGGAACCGATTTCGCTGGCCGCCCGCGAGCAGGTCTCGGCCTTGCTTTCGGAAAACTACCGCGACTATCCCGTCAATATCATCAAGCGCGAGAAGGGGCAGGAAGTGCTGTTTCTGAATGGGCGAATTCGTTCGTTCGGTGATCTTCCCAAGTTGATTCGGGAATCGAGACTCTCCACGACCTTCAAGAACGGCGGCCGTACGGTTGCCGTGCTGTTCAAAATGGAATCGCTCTCTTCAATTCCGGGAGTAGCGACTCCGCGGCAATACGCGGAAGAATTTGATCGGCTGCGGCCGGACATACCGGATCTGGACACCACTGCCACGCTCTACGATCATTGCTGGGACATGGTGAACGATATTGATCGCGCCGTCTCAGAGGACATCGGGTTTCTCAAGGGACAGCTGGCGACGCCGCGGAACGTGAATATTCACCCCGGCGCTTTCTTCGTGAATAGGGAGTCGGTGTTTTTTGGAGACGATGTGGAGGTAATGCCGGGAGCGGTGATTGACGCCACCAAGGGACCGGTACTGGTCGCGGCGAACACTCGGGTTGAATCACACGCGGCCATTTATGGTCCTTGTTTTATCGGGGCGAATTCGCTCGTGCTGGCCGGCAAGATCAGCGGATCATCGATCGGCCCCACCAGCCGGGTCGGGGGGGAAGTAGAGGAATCGATTTTTCAGTCGTACGTGAACAAGTATCACGCCGGTTTCATCGGCCACAGCTATGTCGGATCGTGGGTAAATTTTGGGGCGATGACGACCAACTCCGACTTGAAGAACAACTACTCGTCGATTCGCCTGTCGCTAAACGGAGAGGCCATCGACACCGGGCTGACCAAGATCGGATCGTTTATCGGGGATCACACCAAGTTCGGTATCGGATCGCTTTTGAATACCGGGATCAGTCTCGGCATCTGCTGCAACATCTTCGGCGGCGGTCTCACGACCGATAAAGAAGTGCCCGCCTTCAGCTGGGGGAATACCGGAAAGTTCCACAAGTATGCCTTTGACAAAGCGCTCGAAACCGCCCAGCGCACGAGCGAGCGCCGCAACTGCACGTTCTCGCAACATGAGGCGGAGCTGTTCCGGCAAATCTCCGAAGGGCATATCGAGGCCGACGGAGTGATGACGTTTGAATGAGGCGCGGACGAAGTTACGTTCAATTGGCCGGGCAGGTAACTCGTTGACAAGATCATTGCGGCGATATAGCTTGGCTCGGACGGGAATAAGGTATGCCTGAATTACGCAGGGATCCGATTATCGGACGATGGGTGATCATTTCCACGGAGCGTGGGAAGCGCCCTCACGGTTTCAGTTCCGTTCCGGCACGGAGCGATGCCACGATGTGTCCGTTTTGTCCCGGGAACGAAGCCCACACGCCGCCGGAAATTATGGCGTACCGTCAGCCCCAAACCTCTCCGAATAAGCCGGGCTGGAAGATTCGCGTCATCTCCAACAAATATCCCGCGTTAAAAATCGAAGGAAATCTTGATCGGGCAGCCAAGGGGCTCTATGACCAGATGAACGGGATCGGCGCGCACGAAGTCATTATTGAGACGGCCGATCATGCGCGCGATATCGTTGATCTCGCCGACGAAGAAATACGAGATATCCTCTGGGCTTACCGGGAGCGCATGCTGGACCTTCAGCGGGACAGCCGCTTCAAGTACGTCCTGGTCTTCAAGAATCATGGGGAGGCAGCCGGCGCCTCGCTCGAACATGCGCACAGCCAGTTGATCGCGACGCCGATCGTGCCGAAGCGGGTGACCGAAGAGCTCGATGGTTCGCGCCAGTATTTCATTTTTAAAGAGCGCTGTATTTTCTGCGATATCATTCGCCAGGAAATCATGGAATTTGAACGGATCGTGAAGGACTATGATGCGTTCATTTCGTTCCAGCCGTTTGCCTCGCGGTTTCCTTTTGAGACCTGGATAATTCCCAAACCGCACCAGTCGAGTTTCCTGGAAATGAGCGACGCGGAATATCTGGCTCTGGCCGGGGCCTTGAAAGACACCTTGATCAGACTCAAGCTGGCCCTCAACGATCCCGCTTTTAATTTCATTCTCCATACCCGGCCGATCTCGGTGGAGAGTCACGAGTATTTCCACTGGCATATCGAGATCATGCCGAAAGTGACCAAGATGGCCGGATTTGAATGGGGCTCGGGATTCTACATCAATCCGACATCACCTGAAGAAGCCGCCGCGTTCCTTCGCGGCATCGAAGTCGGTGCCGCGCGGAAACGGGGCGCCATCTAATCGGAAAATCCATGGGCAGACTCCGCATTCTCGAAGTTGCTTCGGAAGCGGCTCCGTACGTTCGCTCGGGCGGGCTGGGGGACGTGCTTGGGGCGTTGCCCAAGGCTTTGGCCCGCCAGGGGCACGAAGTTAGAGTTTTTCTGCCCCGCTACAGCGCCGTACAGCTTGGGGGACAGCAGCCGACACCGACCGAGTGGACGGCGCCGATGACAATCGGCACACGGCAAACGGTCTGTTCGGCGCAGGTGCTTCGGGAACCCCGCACCAAAATCGAGTACTATTTCCTGGCCAACGATTACTATTTCAGGCGCCCGGGCCTGTATGTCGATGACGTGACCAAGAAGGATTTTGTCGATAATGACGAGCGGTTTATCTGCTTCAATCGCGGAGTACTCGAACTGGTCAGACGGATGGGCTGGAAGCCGGATATAATTCACATTCACGACTGGCAGGCGGCGCTGATTCCGGCTTACGTGAAGACGACTTATGCTAGTGATCCGTTGCTGGGCGGGATTCCGACTGTTTTGACCATTCACAATCTGGGGTACCAGGGAATCTTCCCCGGAACCAAGTTTAAGAATCTGGGGTTGCCGGACTCGATGTTCTATGCCGTTACCGGCGCCTTTGAGTTCTTCGGCAAAGTGAACTTTCTCAAAGCCGGGCTCATTCTGGCCGATCACCTCACCACGGTCTCACCCAAATACGCCGAGGAGATTCAAGCGACCGAGGAATTCGGCTGTGGTTTGGAGGGAGTGCTCAAACTTCGGAGCGCCGAGCTAACGGGAATTCTGAACGGAGTTGATTATTCGATCTGGTCCCCCTCCCGGGACAAGGCGGTGCCGTATCATTATACGACTGCCAATCTCTCGGGTAAGCGCAAGAATAAGGTCGAGTTGGTGGCCGAGGCCGGGCTTCCATTTCGGGAGAAAGCCCCACTGGTTGGCATGATCTCCCGGCTGACAGATCAAAAGGGTTGGGATTTGGTTGATGAAGCGGCCGAGGAGCTGTTTGATCTGAATATCCAGATGATTGTCCTCGGAAACGGGGAGCCCAAATATCATGCCTTGATGGAGCGGATTCAGAAGAAGTATCCGGACAAAGTCCGGGCATACCTTAAATTTGACGATGTGCTCGCCCATCGGATAGAGGCGGCCGCGGACATTTTCCTGATGCCGTCTCGCTGGGAGCCGTGCGGTCTGAACCAAATGTACTCGCTGAAATATGGGACGGTGCCGGTGGTTCGCGAAGTCGGCGGGCTGGCCGACACGGTCAGGAATTACGACCCGGTGACGACTCGCGGCACTGGGTTTGTTTTCAAGGAATATACCGGAGAGGCGATGCTTGAAGCGCTGGCGCGGGCGGTTGAGTTGTTCGCACATAAGCGAGTCTGGACGAAAATCGTCAAAGCCGGAATGCTTCAGGATTTTTCCTGGGAAACCTCGGCTAAAGAGTACCTTCGCCTGTTCGAGCGGCTGACCTCCAAATAGAACACTCGGGAAATCCACGTGTCCAGGAATATCAAACTCGGCCTCGCTCTGGTTCCCGCTCTGGTCATCTATGGGCTGATCGCCTACTATTTACGATTTACGCAGGATGACGCCTACATTTCGTATCGCTATGTCGCAAACTTCCTTAACGGCCATGGCCTGGTCTACAATATCGGAGAACGCATTGAAGGATTCACCAATTTCGGGTGGGTCAATTATCTCATTCTGTGGGGGGGAGTCGGGGCCAACTATATCCTCGCTTCCAAGGTCACCGGCTTTTTGTGCGGGGCCGGAATTGTCATTGTCACTTTTTTGCTGGCCCGGAGGTTGTTCGGGGAGAAGCAGACGATCGCCGCCATGGCATCGGCGTACCTGGTGGCGGCTAATTTGTCGCTCGCCTACTGGTCGCCGGCGGGATTGGAAACTGCCGCATTCGGGCTGGTGACGCTGCTTGCGGTCTATTGGTATTTGGTGCGAAACAATCTCCTGATTGCCGCGCTGCTGGTGGCGGTTTGGATACGGCCGGAAGGGGCTGTCGTAACCGGGCTGCTGATCCTGACTGAACTTCTGGTCGAACGACGAATTCCGAAATTTACGCTCAGGTGCGCCGCACTCGCGTTTGTCTTCTCGCTGCCGTATCTGGGGTTTAAACTGTACTACTACGGATCAATCTTTCCCAATCCGTTCTATGCGAAAACCGGTTTGAACGCAAGCCACCTTCGGAGCGGACTGGAATATGTTTGGGAATATCTTCGGGATTATGTTCTGTTCGGCGCCGGATTGGTGGCGCCACTGCTGTTCATCAAGAAGCTCAGCGTCGGACAACGATCTGTTATCGTCTTTACGGCCGGGTACGTGGTTTACGTGTTCCTGGTGGGCGGGGACGTGCTGAAGGTTCACCGGTTCTTCGTTCCCATTATGGGCCTCACAAGCATACTGTTGGTGACCATGATCAGACTGGTGACCGATCGGCTGAGTCATCATGTGCGTGCCTTTGGGTTGCTGTTATTCGCCGGAGTGATTCTTGGCGTTTGTATCTATCTGCCGTACGATACTGTCAGGGCGTTCAATGGCAACGAGCGTGAGTTTACGGCGAAAATGGCCGGCAAAGCGGAGGCCATGGCTGAGTCCGACAAGAGCAATTTTTCGGTGGCCTTGCCGACGATCGGCATTTTCGGATTTAATCTGCTTGGGCATGACATCATTGATATGGTGGGGCTGACCGACTCGACTATCGCCAAACACTCTGAGCCGGTGATTCCCGGCATGGAGAGCACCTGGAAGGAAAAGAAGCACAACTCGCGGTATCTTCTGGAGCGGGCGCCGGACTATATCGTTTTTTCAACGGGAATCAAGCCGTCGGCGCCGGCGGAGAAGGCGCTCATGATGTACGGTGCGTTTCAGCGGGCTTACCGGGCCGTGACCTGGTACTATCGTCGTGACAGCTCGGAGGCGCAGGGTTCGCTGAATATTGCGTATCGAAAGATGCGTCCGGTTCAAGGACCGATCATTCCGGATTATCCGGTGGCCTATGTTGAAGGATTTGTGCGCGGTTCGGAAGCGTATTCGGCCCTGAACCCAAGCCAGGCGATTGCGAATTTTGAGCGGGCGATCGCAAGCGCTCCGGACAAGCCCCAGGATATCGAGCTGCTCCATCTGTTAGGCCTCTGCTATGGAGCTGCGCGCGGGAATCCGAAGGGGATCGAGATTTTGAATCGGGCGGTAGCGCAAGACTCGCTTGGATTCGGGCCTCACCGGGAGCTCTATGTCTACGAAATGCTGCAGGGGAGCCGGGAGAGAGGGATGATTCATCGCGCTTATCTGGAAAGACTCGTACCGTGGTATCTTCCGCGGATAGATTCCGTTGTCAATTCGAGACTTAGGCAGCAGGGCGGGGATCCCGGCCAGCTCAAATAGGAGCATTTTGGACGGGCGGGGATAGGGGTTGACAAGAAACCGAGCCGGTATATATTGAAACCTGCCTGCCGTCGGCAGGCTGATACAAAGCGGGAATAGCTCAGTTGGTAGAGCACTACCTTGCCAAGGTAGCTGTCGCGAGTTCGAGTCTCGTTTCCCGCTCTTTTTTTATCAGGCGCCATAGCCAAGTGGTAAGGCAGAGGTCTGCAAAACCTTTATTCCCCAGTTCGAATCTGGGTGGCGCCTCTTAATCCCCCATCATCCGAAATTCGATCCTTTTATAGCCCATCCATACTTGGATGGTTGACCCAAGCCAATACTTGACAAACGTGGATTTGTTTATAGATTTAGGGTAAGAGCAAGTTTCGCACTTGACCCGTGAATCGGGCAGGGAGGTCTTATGCGCGCACAGCGCTTATCTCTGATTTTCAGTCTTCTCATAATGGTAGCTATTCAAATCGAGGCAGCGCCGCCGACACGACAGGCGGTTTCCAACGCTGCCGGAACAAACGGCTTGGATGTCCAGTCGTACGCCAACGCGAATAACGTCCTTGGATTTGTCACCAATTACGGGAATCTGTTCTATGATGCAGCCAAAATTCTTGGCAGGAACGACGGGTTCTATTTTCCGTTCACGTCACTCGAGGACATTCTCGACGGCGTGAACCGCAAGACGGTCGTGTTCGACGCCGGGTTATGGATGGGCGGGCAGGTCGACGGCCAGACGCGCGTAACTGTGGCGGAATACAGCACCGAGTATGTGCCGGGGCCGATGTCGGGAGGAACCTTCCTCCCGGATGACCCGACCTTCCATGTCTACAAACTGTTCCAGGACAGTATGGAATCGAATCCGAATCAGGATTATCTCCACTGGCCGGTCGCACAAGGAGCGCCGGTGGACGGTTCGGGCAAGCCACAATTGCTTGGGGATCAGACGCTATGGTCCGTCTACAATGACGCCAATCCGAATTATCACTACAATTCGGCCGGCGAAACAGCGCCGATGGGGATCGAAGTCCAGCAGACGGTGTGGTCGATGCGGAGCGGGAGCCCGGTCGAAGACAACGCTGTGTATGTCAAATACAAGCTCTACAACAAGGGATCGCAGACCATTACCAATTTTTATGTTTCCTTCTGGGCCGATCCCGACCTTGGAACCGCTTCCACCGACCTGGTGGGATGCGACACCCTTCGCGGCGAGTTCTTTGCCTACAAAGGGGTAGACAACGACGGCGTTTACGGTAGTCATCCTCCGGCCTGGGGCGGAGGGTACTGTCGGGATTGGTAGTTCCTTCACCGGGGAGTCAGGGTACGTTTGACGGACACCCTATCAGCGGATATCGCAACCTATTGATGGGTTCTTTCAACAAATACATAAACGGCACCGATCCTCATAGTGCGCAGCAGTCCTACAACTATATGCAGGGTCTGTTTTCGGACGGCACTCCTTACGTTTTCAACGGCTTTGTAACGCGTTTCTTCAACTCCGGTGATCCGGTGAGGGGGATCGGAGATCTGGATTATTCGCCGTCAGACCGCCGGTTAATGATGTCATGCGGTCCGGTGAACTTTCTGCCGGGGGACAGCCAGCAACTCGTGATCAAGTTTGCGGCGGCCCAGGGGCCCGACCGCCTGTCTTCGGTCTCACTGTTGAAATCGTATCTGAGCGGCAATTACACCCCGGGGTTGTGCGATCACGCCACGGCCGAGGTGAGCGACTACGGGCATTTGGTGGGAGTAGCGTTTTCTCCACGATCACAGCAGTGGCTGACCGGGGTTCCGTTTGGCGCGACCTTTTTCAATTCAGGGGCCGGAATCGGAACCCAGTTCTTTGGCAGCAGCCTGGATCCGAGCAGTCGCCCTGAGTTTTTTCCGACGGTGGAGCTGAGATTCTCCAAATCCAATCATCAGTCGGCCTTTCGCTATCTTCGGCCCGGCTACAATTTTGGCGGATATGTCGACGTCCCCTTCACGGTTTGGGATGTCGATCACAACATTCAATTGAATGCTGCTTTCGTTGAGGATGAAGGATCGCGAGTCATGGACCGAACCTGGGACCTGGATGATTCGGCTCATTACGGGGGACGAGAGTACTTGTTCATTTTCAGGTCCGCCTACTCTGGCACGGATTCCATGAATTCCGCGATCAAATATCCGACCAGGAATTTGCGCGATGATGCCAATTCGCTGGATATTTTGTACGGTGGGTGGTTCTCGCTCGCCGCCGGCCATAGTATGGCCGACTTGAACGACGGTCAAAAGCTCGTGTTTGCGGCCCAGTCACTCGCCACCAACGGACCGGTGGATGTGCTTCGCTTTTTGCCGGCATCACTCGACCTCCCTTCAACCCGTGCGTGCGCCCTGGTCTGCTCCACGGGAGTGGGGATACCGTTCTTCACCTATCAGTCTTCGTCGCCGGACATATTCCGGGTCGGCGAAGACACAGTGCCGACGATCAAGCCAGTTCCCCGGGGAGTAATCGGGGTTGTAGAAGTATCATCGCCAGCCGGACCGGTTAATCCGCCGTCAGGACAGGACGTCTGGCTCAAACCAAATTCGACCGATGACTGGCTGGTCATGAATAGTTACAGCAGCCTGAGCAATTTCAACTACGGCGATCTGATGGGGACAAACGACTGGGAAATTCGATTCACAAGTACCGGATCGGACGCGTATAATCGAGCCGGCGATAAATACACGACTCGTGTCCCATTTGAAATGTGGAATGTCGGCGATCTGTCCCAAGGGACTCCCCCGGTCCCCCGGCGACTGATTGTCTGTGTAAATGATCTGGACCAAAGCGGCGGATGGACCTGGGGGGACCGGGTCTACGCCGTGGAATCGGCCTATCAGGAACCCGGTCCGCAGTCGCTCCCCTGGGTCTCGGACTCGATCTTCCTGGGCGGGGTGATCTTTCAGGATGTAAGCCACACTGCGGCGGCCCCAGCGACCGGCACGGTCGTTCGGTTCATCACAGCGAAGAATGTACTGGCCGCACCGATGCCTTCCCTTGCTGTGGAGTCCAATTTTCACAGTTCACAGAGGGCGTTCAATCCGCGCGGCCAGATGGACGAGTCCCGCCAGCGGATCAAGGTAACCTTCACGCCGCCGTCCAAAGGGGCATTCAGCGCCGACCTGCTCGTGATCGATTCACTTTCGGGCCAGGTGGTCAAGGCGGTTTATATGTCCGGCTCGGGCATTGCCCCGTGCTGTTCGGATCATACCGGGGACATAAACGGCAGCGGTGCGGTCGATTTGGCCGACCTTACGTATCTCATAACGTATCTGACCGCAGGCTCGGCGCGGATCGGATTTCCTTGTCCTGACGCCGCCAACTTGAACAACCAGGGGGCAATTGATCTGGGAGACCTGACATTGCTGATTGGCTATTTGGAAGGAACGTACCAGTTGCCGCTCTGTAGTTCACGCCATGTTGAGTAAGGGGAGGAGCGTGCAGGTGACATCACCGCGTTACAGCAGATCGTGACATGGTCCGCAAGCCAGGTTTGCGCCGCTCGCCTCCCACAATTTCCTTGTCACGGCGTAATACTTGCATATATTGGCGGCGATATAGCGGTTGCTTTAGCACCAGGGTTATGAACTTGAGGAGGTTATCCCAATGGCAATGAAAATAAACGAAGATTGCACGGCCTGCGGCCTCTGTTTGCCGGAATGTCCTACCAACTCTATCTCGGAAGGGGACATTTACGTCATCAACGCCGAGACCTGCAATGAATGTGACGATCAGTCCGATGGACCTCATTGCGTAGCGGTCTGCCCGGTCGATGCCATTCATAAAGCCTAAGTTGTCTCTCCAAATGTGTAAAGCCGCTCCTGATCTCAGGGGCGGCATTTTATTGCGCGAATTTGCGACCAGGCTGCTTTAGCTAAACATGAGGGAGTCGGACGGCAAAAAATAGAGGGTGCTCGTCTGGTTGGGTAGAGGGGGCTAGGAAACTACCCAGGGACAGCAGAGAGTCACCCTCGCATCAATTTCAATAATTGTATCAACAAGTTTTAAGTCAAGCAATTTCTGCGACTGCTGCGGCCTAGTAGCGCACTATCTTCACCGGCACAGAGAGAAGGATCGGCTCGCTTTGCTTGGGAACAATGAATAGGACGCGAAACGAGGACAAATAAGTACCGGGTTTCAGCCCCGGACGAGGAGTCACTTCGAGTTCCGCTTTCCCACCCTTAACTGCCTTGTCATTAAGGACTTTGATCGTATAGGTGGTGTCGGCTTGGTCGACGACTTTGAGCGTCATCTGGTCAACAGCGTCATTGGCAAAGGTGAGCGTCTTGGTTTTCATCGTCGGAAGAAAGAAAAGCGAGGTGGGATTGGGGCGAATTCCAAAGAGCCACTGGCCGACTACCGAGTAGTAGGAATACTCCAATTTGGGGGTGGCGGGATCCGAAGTATAGATCGTGAAGGCACGGACGGTCTTTCCATAGAGATTCTTGGTGTCGAACGTCAGGCGAAAGGCAGTTGAGTCTCCTGGCTTCAGCGTTGAGTCGGCAATTGAAACGGCGGAGCAGCTGCACGGAACATTAATCGACTTCACTCTTACCGGGTTGGCGCTCTTGTTGACGAGATGAAGGTTGGCAAAGACTTTGAAATCGATGCCGACTTCGCCGAAGTCGACCATTGATCCGTTCCCGGAAATAGTCACCTGGGCCATTACCGGCCCCGTGACGAGCAACAGAAGGCTCAGCACGGCCGGAGGGACGCCGAGACTAAGAATGTTTTTCTTCGGTCGCCGGGAGATAACCTTGTTGGCGCATCCAGTTATCATTGTAACATTTACTCAAGTACCGTATACCAGCGTCAGCAAAAATTCCGACTATAACATCATTCGGACCCAATTTGGCGGCGATTCGTTCCATGGCCACGGCCACGGCCCCGGATGATCCGCCGCCCGAAATTCCCTCTGTCCGGGCGATCAGCCGGGCGCGGTTGAATGAATCCTGATCCGAGACCGTAACGACTTCATCGACCACTTCGGTGTGAAGCGCCTTGGTGATTACATCGGAGCCGATTCCTTCAACTTTATAAGTATAGCCGACCGTCTCTTTGCGGTCGCGGATAAAGTCGGCAAAAATCGAACCCTCGGGGTCGACGGCGACCGCCTGGACTTTCGGATTCTTCGATTTGAGATATCGACTTGTACCGGAAAAGGTCCCGCCCGTTCCAATACCGGCCACAAAGTGGGTAACCCGGCCGTCGGTGTCTTCCCATATCTCAGGTCCGGTGGACAGAAAGTGGGCCTCGACATTGTCCTGGCTGTCGTACTGGTCGAGGTCAAAATAGCCGTTTTCGCGAGCCAGGCGGCGCGCCACCAGATAACAGCCGGCCGGATCATTGTGGGCAGCCTCGGTGGGAGTGATGATCACTTCGGCGCCAAAGGATTTGATCAAGTCGATTTTTTCCTGGCTGGTTTTCTGCGGCGTTACCAGAATCGCCTTCAGGCCGAACAGAGTCGCCACCATCGCCAGCGATGAGCCGGTGTTGCCGGAAGTATTATCAATGACCGTATCGCCCGCTTTCAGGCGATGCTCGGCCACCGCCTTCTTGACGATATGATAAGTCATCCGGTCCTTGACCGAACCGGTGGGGTTGACGAACTCGATTTTTACCAGGGCGGTGGGCCCCCCCACCGGGATACCGGCGCGCAGCCGCACGAGCGGGGTGTGACCGATCAAACTCAGAACATTGTCATGTATTTTCACTAGCTCTCCTCACAATGAGTTACAGCTTATACAACTGGAGAGCCAAATTCAAGTTTTTTGATTGCAGGTGAAAGCCGGCCTATTTTTTGTTTGACAGTATCGGTCGTTGAGGCCTAAACTCACCAGCGTGCATTACTTACAAAAGAAAGACGGAAGAAGTTTGGCTGTTTCAACGAAAATCGGTCGATTAGCCCAGGTGATTCTGATGCTGATGATCACAGTTCTCCTGCTGGTCAGCTGTTCTGAGGAGAGGAAACGGGAAGCGGCTAAACTCGAGGATCAACTCAAGGGGGACACCGTGGCGACCGCCTCAGCGGCGTCACCGGACACAACGAGCCAGCCGGCAACTGAAGCCGCCCGAGACTCCAGCAGCCCGGTGAACACGGAGCCCCAGGCGGCGCCCAAAGAGTCGACTGCAACTGCTTCAGTAAATACCGACCAGGAGCAAGTCAAAACCGATTCAGTCAAGCCGGCGGCTACGACTCTGTCCGCCACGGAGACACCGGCCGACGTCAATGCCATACCTGATGAGACTAAACCGGCCGCAACGCCGACGGTGATGCCTCCCCAGCCCCACGAGGGTTTCACGATCCAGATCGGCAGTTCTCCCTCGGAGTCGTACGCCCAGGAGACGGTCAAATTGTTTACGGAGCGGGGATATCAGGCGTATGTGGCCTCGGGGACGGTGGAGGGCAAGACGTATTACCGAGTCAGGATCGGATTTTTCCGTGCGTCGGGAGAGGCCAAAACGGTTCTCCAGGACTTAAAGGACAAGTACAGCGTCGACGGCTGGATCGATCAAATCACTCGATGACCGGCAAGTCATTTCCGTTTGCTCTTCCGTTCTGAACAGAATACGGGAAAAATTAAACGACAGTCCAGGAGGACTGTCGTTTTTGTTTTGACGGAGCGGGTCAGTGATCTCAAACCGTTACGGAGTGGTATCGGCCGCTCATCTCGGTGTCTTCTTCGAACAGTACCCGCCGATAGAACTCACAATTGTGACAACCATTGGCGAGGGATCCCGGGCAGGAAGTTTTGTCGACTTGCCAGCAAGCGCGACCGGCCGCGAGGCCGCCATTGTGACCGTCGAATTTCAAGGCACTGCTTACCGGGCACTCACCGAGCACGTGGGCGAGCAGGCCCCCTTTTTCGCGACCGCAATTCTTAAACTGCCAGCAGTTAAGCTTCTCCATCAGCCGGCCGCCCGTCATTCGTCTGAAGCAACAATGCGCAAGACTGCGTCGAAACGACGATCGGACTGGAGTTTCGCCATCTGATCCTGGGAGGCCAGTTCTTTGAATTTGTCAAAGCTCTTTTTGACGTTCTTGAGATCATCGTCTCCCATATAAGCCAGCATCAGATTCTGGTAGACGACGGGGTTCTCCGGGTCCAGGGAGCGGGCATCTTTGAAGTGCTTGATGGCTTCTTTATAGTTCCCCTGGTCGTAGCGGGCCTCGCCCAATCCGTAATAGGCCTGGGCGTTCTTCTTGTCGATTTTTACCACGGATTCATAATCAGTGATGGCGGCGATTTCGTCTCCGTGCTCAAGGCGGAGGCTGGCGCGGCCGAGAAGGGCCGCTATCGAATTGGCGTCCATCCGGAGGGCATTGTTGTATGCCGTCATGGAATTTCCGGCATCGTTCTTGGCGCGGTAAATTTCGGCTGCTTTGATGTAGTCATCGAGAGCCGCTTTCTTATCCATGATTGCCACGTAGGCGTCGGCCCGTGTCGCAAACGCCGCGGCGTTGCTCGGCTGCTTTTCGACCAGGTTGTTCAAGGCGTTGATGGCTTCGGATGGCTGGCCGTTGTGCAAAAGCATCACGGCCGCAGCGAAATCGTCCTCGGATTTCCTGGCCGGAGCGGCCGTAGTGTTCGGTACCAGATTCACTTGGAGAAGCTGAGTTTCGCCTCCGTTGACCTCGATAGATCCGCTGACCGGCTGATAACCGTCGGCCGAGACGGTATAGTTGTGCGAGCCGGCTTTGATCCGGCTGTAGGTCATATTGCCGGCTCCGAGCACGCCGCCGTTGAGGGCAAACTTGGCGCCGTCGACATTCGCCTTGAGGGCGACTCGACCGTACGGCTCGGTGGTTGAAGCTTTGACGGATGCAGGACGCTCAGACTCGGACTGGACCTGGCGTCGGGCCGGATTCGCGGCCTGGGTTTGAGACTGTTGCGGTGCTGTCTGAGCTGGCTGGAGATCGCTGTTGGCCTGCACCAGTTCGTCCGCAGGATGCAGCGACATCATGGTCGTCTGTCCGGCTGTGACGGTGGCGTAGTCGGTACCGACGACCTGGCCGTTGACTACATAGTCAATCTTGTGGCTGCCCGCGGGGATCCGATCGGTCTTAAAGAAGCCCTGTGAGTTAGAAGAGAGGGAGAGGCCGAGATCGGCGATCCGAACCGTGGCTCCCTGTAAATTCGGCTGCATGTGTTGGTCGAGCACAACGCCGATAAGTTCCCCCTTGCCGTCGGTGGCATTGGAGAGAAACAAGCTTCCCACAACAAACAGGATGACAACGAAGATCGCGCCGCCGCCGATACTAAGAGTTTTGGGGCTCAGTTTCTTCTTCTTCAGGACGTAGGCGCGGTCGTTAATCTGAATTTCGTCGGTTTCATGCAGTTCAAGGCCTCCCTGAACTTGTAGCCAACTCCCCATGAAGAAGGCGACTCCGCGGCTTCGCTTGGCGATCTGGGGGCGGGGTAGGTCGGTTGAACCATCGCCGCGCGTCTTTGGCATTGACTCAATGGGCGGAGGAGTAGTTGAATTCTTTGGGGCATGCTGCATGTTTTTCAGCAGATCCCGCTTCTCCTCTTCGCTCAAGTAACTGGCGCTTGATCCGCTGTAGAGGCGCTTCTCGATCTTCTTTACCTCATCGGCTGAGAGACGATGCAGCCCGGAGCTGTCGACCGCCCCGTTTTGGGCCTCCTGAGGCGCCTTGACGGCGGCGACGCCGACACTGGCTGCGGCGGGGGTCACGGGAATCTCGGCAGTGCCGCTCTGCTCGTCATCGAGCGACAGATGTTCCACCAATTCGGCGCTTGACTGCACTCCCAGGTCGTCGGACGAGGGTTTCTTTCCCCGGTATTTCCCAGGGTCGTCGGAATGGTCGGCGTGTGCCTCAGAAACTTCAAAGTCCAGACCTTCGTCAGTCCCCTCGGGGTTTTCGCCCTGCGCTTTGTTTGAAAGGAGTGCGACGCCGCAGTGTTCGCAGAACTCGGCGTTTTCAAACAAGATTTCTGTCTTGCAGTTTGGACAACGGTTCACGGCAGTCTACCTGTTGATTTGAATAGTTTGTTTTCTGGTATTATCGTCCTTCCGGCAGTTTTCTTTAAATGACTTACTCTTTTGAAACGTCTTGAGTTAGATGGCTTTGTCTGAAATAAGAACTTGACACCGGTTGTCGGCCAATGTTATACTGGCACCCTATTGTTGGGAAACGATTTGACCGATTTTGCCGGGGTTGTCCCGAGGAGGAAAGTATACATGCTCAGGCGATCTAACTGCTTGCCGCTTGTTGTCTTAGCAAGTTTCACGATCATCCTGCTGCTAAGCTGCACTCAGTCAGCCGACATTCTCACCCCTGTAGCCACAACCCAGATTACGTTGTCGGTGGAGAGGCTTCCCTCCCTACCCGCTGGGATGGCGTATCAGTTGTGGGTGGCCAAGGCCGGTGACACCGTATCGCTGGGCAGGTTCCTTTACGATGCCGATCACCAGAACTTTACGGAATTGACCGGCGCCGTTCGGTCGGATTCGTTCACGCTCAAAGGGGATATTTTCAGTTTTACCGACATCTTTGTCTCGGTGGAGAGAATTGCCGACCCGAGCACGACCAGTCCCGGACCGATCATGCTGACCGACAAAGTGAGCGATCCGAGTAACGCCCCGATGAGACTTCGTTTTCCTCAGGCCGATTCACTTTGGCTTTCGGTCGTAAAATACAATATGCAGACGCCTACCGATTTGGATCGGGATGCCGGAATCGGGAGCGGCCTATGGTTCTCCCGGTATCAGACCCAGGAAGTTTCTCTGCCCGATACGCTCGGACAGGTCTGGGCGTTCATGGACAGCACTGTTTTTGATACGACGCGCTTTCCGTTTATATACACCTGCGGCGTGCGGGATACGGCCAGCGATACTGCCATCTTCAACCTGGGAGGCTCTGAATTCCTCTGGATGGGGGATACGCTCCCGATTCACTATGGCGTAAAATTTACCCAAATTTTTTGCGTTGACAGTGTCGCGCCCTTTGAGGGACAAGTGTTGATCGATTCGTTCCCGAATGTGGTTCCGCACACCTATGTCAAGGACTGGTACAACGAGCAGGGGTTCGTGCTGCCGAGTCTTCGCAAGTATGGCTGGCACTACAAGGGATGGATCGTGACGCCGTACCTCAACAACGTAGCCATGACTTCGCGCTGGCGCTTGACCAAGCCGGCGTACCGGTATAACACGCCCAACGAATCATTCTTCCCGGGCGATACGGGTGTGCTGCTGACGACCGGCGGGTTCGATACATTAGGCGGACCGGATTTTGGAAACCCCTTCTCGCTGGCGAAACCGACGCCGCCGTTTCCGGGGGAAGACTTCCTGGACAGCACGGCTCTGATGCAGACTTATGGAATTTCGTCGGTTCAGTTCCTGCCCGACGCGGTCGGATCGACTAACACCGGCACGGTGTTTATCAGTATCGAGCCGGACAATTTCGTGTTTGATACGACCAATTTCCCGCTGATCGCGATGGCTTCACCGGTGCCGTCGCGGCGGGCTCAAGTGACGGATACCCGTCCCGCCAACAGCACGACGACCCGGGGAACGCCGGTCGAAATTGACATGAACAACTATACCTCTACCGTCTCAGGAAATTCGATCGGTTTCCCCATAATTGGGGTCGACATCAAGAGATTCTAAGAGAAGTTTTGCCCCGTTTTGCTATGGCTTGTGAGACCTGAACTCTCACAAGCCATGCTTATATTGGGCCCGGCCAGTCGTCTTTTGGCAGCGCCGGGAGCGGCGCCGCCAGCCAATCTAGGCAACGGCCTGCAGGGGACTGAAGTCCGGACAATCGGCTCTGAGCCTCCCGAATGAGGTATTCGGTTGCGGGACGGGTCAAAGAGAGTTATATTGAATTCGGCGTCGCCAGCGGCATAACGGTTGCTGACTATGTCCAGAGGATTGAAGTCGTCGTACAGTCTTCCGGCCACGGAAGAAGATTGATAATGGGAGTGGTGAGCGCTGGTCTACCAGCCACCTGACGATAGAGTCGGGCATCCCCCCTCCACCACTCCCTGTTTTATTTCCATACAGCCCAATTTCCCAAGCGTCCCGGGGACCTTTACCTATTTGTCCGAGATGACGATAACTGCTGATGAGTTATTACGGGAACGAATGGGACCAATGCTGTTCGGAACAAAACATCGAACCGGCCTGCTTGGCAGGCTGAGCCGCCTCATAATCTTTCAGGGAGCGTTTGTCTTTGCGGCCGTGGCGCTCGTGCTGTTCTATCCCAGCCATGATGTCACCACCGGGGCCGAAACTACTCAGCTTCGCCAGCTAGTTCGAAGCGCCGGCGACTTGGTTGTTTCTGAAGAAATAGCGCCCGGGGGAAGACCGGCCGCGACCGGTTCGCCGCGCTTGCCGCAACAGATAAATGCCGCCTGTTTACTCCGGCTCGAAAATGGGCGCTTCCGTTCTGAGTACCAGACCGGTCTCCATGCGGCGCAGCCTGATTCGACCCAATTCGCGTCTCTCGAACTATCCTCGTATATCGATCAGCAACTGGCCCGCGTAATCGCCGATGAAGCGCCGGGGTTCATGCTGTCCAATATCATCAGCGCCACCAAATCGCTGTACTACTATCGTCCGGCCACGATGTCGGCTGACACGCTGGTGTTTGTCGCGCTGGTCGACCACCATCTGCTGATTTCTGGTCGTGACGAGATTCGCTATGTGCTATTGATGCTGTTCCTGGTCTCTACGCTGGTGTCGCTCCTGCTCGCCTATTTGATAGGAAAGAAGCTGAGGCAGCCGCTGGCGCAGGTCGCCAGGGCCATTGAGAAGTCGGCTCAGGGGGATGTGTACTGCCAGACCTCGACCGATGGTGATGAGGAAGTGGTGGCGCTGACCCAGTCGGCCAATCGATTGACGGAGGCGCTCCTGACCAGCCGGGAGCAAGCCAGCCATGCCAACCAGTCGCTGGCGCAGACCCGGCAGTTCCTGTTTGCGATTCTGGACAGTTCCCCTCTCTCGATTGTGGTAGCCGATCCGGACGGGCGAATCCTGAGTCTCAACAAGGAAGCGGCCACGGTTTTTAGCATCGACAGCGAATCGGTGCGCGGCAAGAATATCAGAGAGCTGCTGAATGTTCCGGCGGGACAGGCCGGAGATATGTCAATCGCTACCCATGAGTTTGAGGCGGTCGGGCGGCGGGGAGATGGCCAGTCGTTTCCGGTTTACATGATCACCAGCCCATTGCAGGACTCGAATGGCTCCGTCTGGGCCAAGCTGTATATCCTGCGCGATATTACCGAGAGCAAGAGCTTCCAGGAAATGATGATTCGTCTCGATCGCTATTCCACGCGCGGTGAGATGGCGGGCGAGATTGCCCACGAAATCAACAATTACCTGGCGGTGCTGTCGGGCAATGTGGAACTCCTGCCTATCCTTCTACGCAAAGGGGACCAGGAAAAAATATCGAAGAAGCTTGATCTCATGAAAACGACCGTCGAGCGTATCGCCAAATTCACCGATGGCCTGATGGACGGCGGCGACGAGGAGCTTCGCCTCGAACCCTGCAATCTGAACCAGATTATTGAAAACGTGCTCGCGTTCCTCAAGCCCCAGAATAAATTTGACGCGCTGGATCTTCAGGCCATCCTCGGCACCGACCTTCCGCTCATCTACGCCGACACCGGACAGCTTCAGCAGCTTTTGGTAAACCTGGTGAACAATGCCGCTGACGCCTCGACCGGCCAAGCCACCAAGGGAAGAGTGGTCATTCGAACGCTGAGCGAGCCCAATGCTGCCGGCGGCGCGGTGCGGGTAGAGATCAGCGATAACGGCCCGGGGGTTTCGGAAGACAAGATTCCGCTGCTCTTCATCAAGCGATTCACCACCAAGAGGCGCGGGCACGGAATCGGGTTGATCACTTGCCACAAGATTGTCGAGGCCCACGGGGGACAGCTCGGGTACGAGTATCGAGAGGGAGCCTCGTTCTGGATTGAATTGCCGGTAGCTCGAACCGATCTGGTGCCTCGGAGCAGCGCGGAACCGGTTGAGACCGCCGCAACGCCGTCCTAAGGTTTCTCTTGCCAGCCCACGGCTGCGCAAGTAGTTTCACCCTATGCCACTCAGACACCGATTGCAATCGATGCTTCACGACCAGCGCGCGCTGATCGGCACCGTTGTCGTGCTGGCGGTAATAATTCTTATGGTCGCCTGGATTGCCACGAGCGAAAGCCGGAATGACAGCTATAGTCTCCTGGTGCGACAGGGGAAGGCGTTTACCAACGCCCTGGCTGAGGCGGCCCAAAATGCCATGTCGGCGGAAGCCTATTACGATCGGTTCGTCCAAAAACGGTACTCCGATCTGGTGACGACGGTCCTCAATATGGACTTTCGCAAGCTGACGGTCGATACCCTGGCAGATTTTGCCCAGGACCATGACCTGCGTACAGTCTTTATCTTCAAGGCTGATTCCAGCCTGCTGATTGGAGCCTCGTTCCGTGGCGATGCCGCCACTCCGCCGCGCTTTGTTCAGAGGGAGGCGGAGGCGCTGCTGGCCCAGCCGGAGAATCGCTTCACCCAGCTTCTGGACCATGATGTCAAAACGGATGAGACCACTCAGTATTATCTGGAGATAGCCAATACCCTTGATTACGTGGTCGTGGTCTCGGCTGACGCCGGCTACTATAGCGAAGCTATCCGTCAGACCGGAATCGGTTTCCTGGCGCAGCGGATGGCGCAGGAGCCGGGGGTCGAGTACGTCATTTACCAGTCGACGCAGGGGATCATATTTTCCTCGCGCGAAGTCGGCAAGCTGCTGGCGATAGAATCAGATTCGTTCCTGCATGAGGCTTTGCAGGCAGACTCGACCTGCAGCCGCGTGTATAATTTCCAGGAAAAGACGGTGCTGGAGATCGTCAAGCCATTCTCCAATGCTCAGTATCCTTCGGGCCTGTTCCGGGTGGGCGTGTCACTAGACAAATACTACGATGTATCCAGGGGATATGATGTGCAGATCATCATCCTTTCGGCGGTACTGTTCGTTCTGACCGCGCTGTCAGTTTTGTATATAGGGAGCCGCAGGAAGCGGCGGGAGATAACTCAGCAATACAGCGACATCAAGTCCCTGACTGACCGAATCCTGGAACAGATGCGGGTTGGCATTGCCGTGATCGGAGAAAACGGCATCATTCAGGCCGCCAACGAAGCGCTCGGTCGGGCACTGGGAATCTCCAATTCGACGGGAAAACGCTGGGATGACCTGATGCCGATCGCAGAGTTAAGTCTGGCCGGCCTGGCCCCGGCGGCAGGGCATCAGGAAAAGGAAATGTCATTTCCGGTAGGTGCGGAGACCAAGACTCTCCTGGTGGCCAGCTCTCGAGTTCGATCCGAGGACAGCAACTCAAGCGCGGTAGTCGTAATCGTCTACGATGTAACCAAGCTTCGGCATTTCGAGCGCGAAGCGGTCCGCCGCGAGAGGCTTTCGGAGATGGGGAATCTGGCGGCGGGAGTCGCCCACGAGATTCGGAATCCGCTGAACACAATTTCGATTGCGGCGCAACGGCTGGCCTCCGAGTTTGCCCCTAAAGAGAACAGCGCCGAATACCTCGAATTTACCGAGCGGATCAAACAGGAAACACGCCGCCTCAACGAAATCATCACACGTTTCCTGGCGCTGGCCAAGGAAGAGAAAAAGAAAAGACCGCCCGTCGACCTGGCAGCCGAAATAGCTGAATTCAAGTCATTCATTGCGGCCGAGGCGGCCAAGCTTAGAATCGAGATTTCAGTCGAGGCCACCGAGGGACTTTTTGTGGAAGTGGATCAGAACGAATTTCGCCAGGTCGTGCTGAATCTGTACAACAACACGAAAGAAGCGCTTGCCGAAAAGCCGGGCCGGATCTTTGTCCGCGGCTATCGCGATGGCACCCGCGTCGTGATCAAATTCGACGACTCCGGACCGGGAGTGCCGGCACATGTCCGATCCCAGCTCTTCACGCCGTACTTCACGACCAAAGAAGCCGGCACCGGCTTGGGCCTTCCGACAATCTATCGCATCATTAGCGGGCTTGGCGGGGAGATTGCCCTGGGCGAGAGTATCCTGGGCGGGGCCTGTTTTGTGATCAGTTTGCCGATTGTCCCACATACCTAAAGAGAGACGGCTCTTCGTAGAGAAGAGCCGTCAGATCAATCAATTCAAACTCCGAAACGATTACGCGGGAACAACAGCCTGCTTCTTGAGCCATTCCGTGCTGACCGATTTCGGACGGGTGATCGGGGTTCCCAAGGCGCGGTTGAGCACCAACTGGGACAGCATCCCCATCGCCCGGGAGACCGAGAACAGCACCGTATAATAATCGAACTCGGTCAGGCCGTAGTGGTACAGGATGGCGCCGGAGCCGGCATCGACATTCGGCCACGGATCTTTCGCTTTCCCCTGTTTGCGCAGGACTTCCGGGACCACTTTGAAGACGCGGTCGACAGTCTGGAAGACTGGATCATCGGGAAGATGCTTCCGTCCAAACGCGCGGAATGCATCGAATCTGGGATCGGTGATACGGAGTACGGCGTGGCCATAACCCGGAACCACTTTCCCCGAATTCAAAGTTTCCCAAGCGTACTTTTCGAGCTGCTCCTCAGACGGGACTCCTTTGAACAGCTTTACCGTGTCAAGAATCCAGCCGAGGCATTCCTGGTTGGCCAGACCGTGCAGGGGGCCGGCCAGACCATTGAGACCGGCCGACACGGCATAGTACGGGTCGGAGAGAGCAGAGCCAACCGTATGGCAAGTATTTGCCGACACGTTACCCCCTTCGTGATCGGAATGAAGCACGAGGTAGAGGCGCATCATGGCATAAACATCTTCTTTGCTCGGCTTGGCCTGACCCTTCTTGACTTTGGGATTGTCGATCCCAAGCATATGGGCGTAGTCCGCGCCCCAATCGAGTTTGGGATTGGACTTGATGATTGCGCCCTTTTTGAATTTCAGGCGGTAAATTCCGGCCGCGATAGTGTGGATCGTCCCCATGATCCGCATGGCATCATCAAGGGTGTATTCCCAATACTGCTCTTTGCGCATTCCCTTGGAATACTGTTTGCGGAAGAGAGACTCGTTTTCCATCGCGAGAATCGCCGTATCAAGCATAGCCATGGGATGCGAGGTCTTGGGCATGGCCCGAAGGACTTTCCACACATAGTCCGGGACCTTGCCGGCTTTGCGGAGTTCTTTCTGGAACAGGGCGGTCTCTTCTTTGGTCGGGTTTTCTCCGGTCAAAAGCAGCCAGAAGATTTCTTCGGGCAGTTTATCGCAGAGGTCTTTAATCGGAACGTTCCGGATCACCAGGCCGGTATCCGGTTCAACGACTGACGTGTCGCACACCATTCCTTTAACGCCGCGCATGCCGCCGATCGCCTGTTCGATCGTCACCTGCGATATGACTTTGCTGCCGGCTTCTTTCATCAAGCTCTTTCGTTCTTCGCGTAACTGGGGGATCTGCTCGGCCAGTTTTTGCTTCAATGTCTTGGCCATCTTGGACTCCTTACTTCAAGCTCTATCCTTGCGTCTTATACTCATGTTTAGAGCTGTGAAATGTTTCACATTGCCGACAAAAATAGTATGGAATGAAATTGATGTCAAGCGCATAACATGGGTATTACGGACGAAGATTAATCGGGGAACAGCTTGCCGGGGTTCAGCAGCGAATCGGGGTCAAAAAGCTCCTTTAGCCTTTTCATAGCCTGGATAGTAGCCGGGTCGAATTCAAGCGGCAGGAAGCCCCTTTTGGCCAGTCCCACGCCGTGCTCACCGGTTAGAGTTCCCCCTAATTCGATCGTTTTTCGCATGAGCTGTTCGACCCCCTTTTCGATCAATTCGCGGTCGGAGGCTGAGCCGGTGTCTGATACAAAGTAGACGTGGAGGTTGCCGTCGCCGGCATGACCGAAAGCGTTGATGCGCAACGGGCTTTTGCGGTTCATGTCACCGACAAATTCAACCAGATCCGGAAATTTACTGTTTGGAACGGCAACATCCTCGGAAACCCGGTAGGCCGCCACAGCTTTTATGGCTTTGGAGAGATTGCGGCGAACCTTCCAGAGCGCTTCAGCTTTCGACGGGTCGGATTCAATGCGGAGAAAGGAGTAATGATTCCGCTCGCAGATAGCTCGAATTGTCCGTACTTGAGAGTCGACATCGTGCTCGGTGGTTTCCAGAAGCAAGATAGCCGCGGCGCGGTCGAGTCCTTCAGTGGCCTCGTACTTGTTGGAACATTCGGCCGCGTCTCCATCGAGGTATTCAAGAACATTGGGAATCAACCCTGAAGTAGTGATGTCCGAGACGGTTTGGGCGGCTTGTCGGGGATCATTGAACGACACCAAAATGGTTGCGCCGGACCCTTTGATTGCCGGAATCAGCCGCACGGCAATCTCAGTGATGATGGCAAGAGTTCCTTCGGAGGCGATCAAGACATCGGCCAGATTAAAGCCGCCACCTTTAGCAAGAATGCCGGTTTTCAAAAGCTCACCGGCCATAGTCACGGCTTCGAGTCCGATGACATAGTCTTTGGTCACGCCAAAACGCTTGCAGCGAAGCCCCCCGGCCCCTTCAGCGACATTCCCGCCAATGGATGCTTCCGTGTAGCTGGCCGGATCGGGCGGGTAGCAGAGTCCTTTGGCGGCGGCGGCATCCTGAAGGGTTTTGGTGAAGACGCCTGGTCCGCAGATGGCAACATCGTGAGTTCAGTGTTAATATCAAGGCGGGTAAGGCGTTCAGTCGATATGATTAAACTGTCACTTGATGCTATGCAGCCGCCGGAAAGGCCGGTCCCGGCACCTCGAGGGACAACTGGGATGGAGTGTTCATGGCAAAATTTTACTGCTGTAATTACGTCCTGTTTCGATTCGGCGAGAAGGAGAGCGGCGGCAGTAGATCGGTATTCGGTGGCATCATGCGAGTAGGCCTCCCACATGGAAAGATCAGTCTTCAGAGATTCCGGAACGGCGAGACGGGTGCGGAGCGAATCAAACGGTGAAAGCATACCGTCACTCTCCCGCTCAGTCCTTTTTCGGTTTGCTGTCGGATGATTTTGGGGTCGACTCGCTCTTGCTTGAAGAACTGCTCTCAGAAGGGCCTTCTTTACGTCCCTTGTTCTTATAGTCGGTCTGATAGAAACCGGAACCTTTGAACAAGAATCCGGCTCCGGCCGAGATAATTCGGCGCGTGTCCTTCTTGCACTTGGGGCAGGTCTTTATCGGTTCGTCGCTCATCGACTGCAGTTCTTCGAACTCGTAGCCGCAGGATGGGCACTTGTACTGGTAGGTCGGCGTAGTCAAACCCTCCTAAGGTTACCGGTTGCGCCCGAAAGTCCGGGTAGTATAGAGATATTGAACCGCATGACAAGACAAAAGTTCGGACGGCAGTGCCCGACTGGCCGCTTCGCATAGAGAAGTATAATTCTGTGCCGCACTCGCAGAGTGCGATTTCCGAAGTTAGATCGTTGGCAAGGAAGGCACCGTACAGGTGCGGCACAATCGGCGGTATGAACCGGGGACATCCTTGACAGAATAATCCGGCAACATGGTTGACAGATTGTAGCCCACCCATCGGGTGCGGGTTACGGGGAGTTGTCGGATGGTCCGAGAGCTTAATGTTGTTTGCGGGTAGTGAGTCAGTTTGGAATCGTGCGCGGCACACGTCCCCGTGTGCCCGACTGAAATCGGGGCAGGCGAGGACGCCTGCCGCCCACTTTGGGTAAGTTGATCGTAAATTGACCCACTACCTGTTTGTGGTACTCCTTAGTTTTCAGCCGGTCGGAATCCAACACCCGTTGGGTGTGCTACAGGCTGGGTTGTGAGCTTCCCTACGGCGAGCCGATGCTTGATGGAGTAACGGAACGAAGAACGAAGAAAGATGAACGAAGCACGCTAGGCTTTAGGGGTGCGGGCGATGAGTTTGAAATGAATGGCGGCTAGCTCACGAGGTGGGTAATCGGCAAAGTCAGCATGGATTCCAAGAGCGGGGAGATTGCTCAAGAGCTTTTGGTCAACTTCGATCTCGGCCGACTCAATCGCGAAACCGGCCGACTCGAACAAGCGAACATAATCAGTTGGCCGCAGGCGGCTTTGATAGAGCACTTTGTTCTGACCCCAGAAACGCCACTGACCCGGACTGAAGCGAAGAAAATTGGCGTAGGTGATTGACTTGTCCGTATTGGCGAATTCATCGGACACGGTAATGTTGTGACAGCAGACAGCTCCGGGGCGAAGGAGCCTCTTGCTTTCCTCAATAATCTTTGCGAGGATAGGCTCCGGAATGAAACTAATCACCGAGTTGCTGAAGATGGCATCAAACGAGTGCGCCGGGAAATCGTTGTGAGTGAGATCCAGAGGAGCGCGGTATTGGATTCTCATTTTCTTCAAGCAGGCCTCCCATCCGATACTCTCCAATTCAGCGACAGGCGACAGGTCATCACGAATTTGTTGGCTGATCGCCCCACGAGAGTGGCAAGTTGGTCGGCATACCCGGGGTATTGCCGCAAGGCACTGGCGGCAGTTCGGTCAGTCAATGATCGCTTCAGATCGGAGATGAGAATATCGCGGGCGCCGGCCAGGTACAGCACGATCGGGAGGGTCGGCTGCCAGCCGCAGCCGATTTCCAATAAGCTTGCCCGAGGCAGGTCGACCTTCGCCATCCGCATCATTTCGAGCATTTTGGCGGCGGCGTCAAATCGGTTCGACACCGAGAACGATGACATCCGGCCGAAATGCACGCGGTAGTACTCGGCCAGCCGGGCAGATCCCGGGATGACCGACAGGGTTTTGAAAAGCAGGGCGCGTTGTTTCCAACTCATGAGTGAAGGTAGTATCAGGGGGAATCATGGGATCGACAAGCGTAAAAGTGGCCGGCGGTGCCGGTTGGTCGCTTCGCGATTTTGTCATGAGAGAAGTGCTGAGGCTCTCAAGTATTGCCAGATAGACAGGGGGCCGAACATGCCGGTTATCCGCGATTCTCGATCCCGGTGTGGGCGTGATCGGGGGATGACATAGTTAGGACTCGCAATGACTTGAAACGGAAGGAATCACCAAAATTACAAATCGTAGTCACGCATCCAGGCGGGGCCGTAATGGGCGCCGATGCGGAGAACAACGTGAGAATCGATGATTTCTTTCCAGATGCGGGCTTCGCGAGGAGTGGCAATGGAATCGGAGATACCGCCGGGGATGGGATCGAAGAGGGAATTTCCGGACGTGGAATCTTCTTTGAAGCGCGTGATGAATTGATCGAGCTGAAGCTTGACGTAGGGCGAGTTCTGGCGGCTTCCGAGAACGTGAAGGTACCAGCGGCCGCGATCTTCATGCAGCACACCGTCGAATGATTCGAAGCGCCTCACGTATGTGCTATCGGCGTTGAGGTAGAGAGAGTCAATTTGGCCGGTGTGGAAAGTGGCGGCATAGGCGCCGACCATTTCAGCCTGGGTGACCGGCTGGATGCGGGGGGAGAGGGAGCAGGAGAGGAGAACGGTGGTGCCGACTACTGTTAGTAACGACTTCATAGTTGATTATTGCTGTGTTTTCGATCTCAATCCAGACGAATCCTCAGTTGCGCAGAGGAAGAGAAAGCAAGAAGGAAATGTCGAGCCTCCTCTAACCAAGAGCCCGACTGAGCCTCGACCAATCAACTTACTTGGCCCCACCCTAAAGGGTGGGCCACCGATCGGTTGAAAAAGCGGTCAGGTTGAAGGCTGACCGCTTCTATCCAATAGGTTACTTCGTCGTGACGAAGTCACGCTTGACGGGGCCGGCGGCGACCACATCGGCGGCACAACCGTCACGGAATTTCTTGAAATTCTCAATAAACAACGAGGCCAGCATCAAGTACTTCTGCTGATACGCCACCGGATCTTCCCAGGTGTTGATCGGCTGAAGAACTTTATCCGGGACTCCTTCGCAATGTTTCGGCACGCGGAAGCCGAAGACCGGGTCGATATCGTACTCGGCGCTGTCCAGCTTTCCTTCGAGAGCCGAATTCAAGAGCGTGCGGGTGTGATGAATGGACATCCGCTTGCCGATGCCGTAAGGCCCGCCGGTCCAGCCGGTATTCACCAGCCAGCAGTTGGCCTGATATTTCTCGATCTTGCGGCGAAGCAGATCGGCATAAAAATACGGATGGTGCACCATAAACGGCGCGCCAAAACAGGCCGAGAACGTAATCTCCGGCTCTTTGCCAAGATCGATTTCCGTGCCGCTGACTTTTGAGGTATAGCCGGAAATGAAGTGGTACATCGCCTGTTCGGGAGTCAGCTTGGAAATTGGGGGCATTACCCCGGAAGCATCACAGGTCAGCATGATGATATTGTGCGGATGCCCGGCCATTTTCGATGGTACTGAATTTGGAATAAACTCAAGCGGATAGGCGGCGCGGGTGTTTTCCGTCAGCTCGTCGTCATCGAGATCGAGGATGCGGGTGACTTTATCATAAATGACGTTTTCCAGAATGGTCCCATAGCGGCGGGTGCAGGCGTAGATTTCAGGTTCGGCCGACGGAGACAGTTCAATGACTTTGGCATAACAGCCCCCTTCGAAATTGAATACTCCTTCATCGCTCCAGCCATGTTCGTCATCGCCGACCAGGAACCGATTCGGATCGGCGGACAGAGTGGTCTTTCCGGTGCCGGACAGACCAAAGAAAAGAGCGACATCCCCTTTCTTGCCGACATTTGCCGAACAGTGCATCGTCATGATCCCATCGAGTGGGAGCAGGAAATTGAGAAGCGTAAAGACGGATTTCTTGATTTCTCCGCCGTAGCCGGTGCCGCCGATAAGGCACAGCTTCTGATCAAAATTGAGCAGAATGAAGGTCGGGGAGAGGGTGCCGTCAATTTCCGGGAGGCCGGCGAACGACGGAATCGATATGACCGTGAATTCCGGGACGAATTTGCGGAGTTCATCATTGGTGGCGGCATGCATGAACATATTTCGAGCGAATAGCGAATGCCAGGCATACTCGGTGATGATCCGAACCGGGAGGCGGTAGTTGGGATCGGCGCCGCCATAGACATCCTGCACAAACAGGTCGCGCCCCTGCAGAAATCCCTGCAGGCGCTGGTAGACGGCGTTGAACTTATCGATGCTGAAGGGGCGGTTGTACTGCCCCCACCAGACTTTGTCCTGGGTGGTGACTTCCTGCACGATGAACTTGTCATTCGCGGAGCGGGCGGTATGTTTACCGGTGTTGACGGCAAACGGACCGCCGAGGGAGAGCTGGCCTTCGCCGCGGAAGATCGCTTCCTCGTAGAGAGCCTCGGTTGGAAGATTCCAATAGACCTGATGCAGATTGGTCAGGCCGTGGTTGGACAGGCCGTACTCGGCCTTGAGCGCTTTGGCTTGCGCCTGCGCGGGAGTTTTCAAATCAAGGATATAGTGACTCATTTCCAGTCTCTCCTCAGCTTGCGGTCGCCAATGTAGATTTCGTTTGGTGACTCCGGATCAAGAGCCCATTTAATGCGCGCCACCCCCTCCATGATTTCTTTGATCGTGCCACAATAGCTCAGCCTCAAATGTCCTTCCATACCGAACTCCTTGCCGGGAACGGTCACAACGAGCGCCTTCTCCAGAAGGAAATTGGAAAGCGCGACCGAGCTTTTATTGTAGGCAGTGAAATCCGGCAGGCAGTAGAACGTGCCGTCAGGCGGAGTTACGTGCACGCCGGTGAAGGCTTTCAGTTCGTTTATCATAACATCGCGGTTGTTCTGTAAAAACATCCGGAGGGCATCGATTCCGCTCTGTACCCCCGCCAATGCTCCGGCCGCGGCAGCCTGAAGCACGACCGACGGACAGGAGATGTTCTGGGCCTGAATGTTCACCATGGCGGCGGTGATCTTTTTGGGAGCGATGGTCCAGCCAATGCGGAACCCGGTCATGGCGTACGCCTTGGAGACGCCGTTGAGGACGATCACGTGCGAAGCCTCGGTGTCATCCTTGGCATACTTGTAGGGAGAGACCCATTGGGTGCCGTTGAAAGTGAGCTTGTGATAGATGTCATCCATGATGACATAGATCCCTTTCTTCTCACAATACTCGATGATCTCTTTGATAAGATCGGGCGGATAAACGGCGCCGGAAGGGTTGTTCGGGCTGTTGATGACAATCGCTTTGGTGTAAGAGGTCACCCGATCGATGATATCCTTCATCCTGGGGATAAAACGGCCGTCTTCGGACGTTACGATCACCGGCACGCCGTAAACCATTTTGACGATCTCGGGATAGCTCACCCAGTACGGAGCACAGATGATCACTTCTTCCTGGGGATTGATCAGCGCCATCATGAGATTGTAGAAGGAATGCTTGGCGCCATTGGAGACCAGGACATGCTCCGGGCCGACCATCTTGCCGTAGTTGTCTTCGGTGTACCGGATGACCGCTTTGACCAGGGCGGGAATCCCTTCGGTCGGCGTGTAGCGGATATCCGCGGAGGTGAGTTTGGCCGCGCTTGCCAGGATGGCGTCAAGCGGCACTTTGCTTTTCGGCTCCCCGGCCCCCAGATGAATGACGGCTTCCCCTTTTTCGCGGAGAACGCGGGCCGTCTCGTTTAGTCGGAGGGTCGGTGATTCTTTGATCTCGCGAGCAAGTGTACTTATGCTCATACCATTATCCTCTCAACAAAGTGGCGATCGCGGAGACATCGACGATGTCGTCGGCGGAACAGCCACGTGACAGATCGTTAGCAGGTTTGGCCAAGCCCTGAATAATCGGGCCGGTGGCGGTGGCGCCGGCAAGACGCTGGACCAATTTGTAACCGATATTGCCGGCATCGAGGTCAGGGAAAATCAGGCAATTGGCTTTCCCCGCGATTTCAGATCCGGGGGCTTTGCTCTTGCCGACCTCGGGAATGATGGCGGCATCCAGCTGGAACTCACCATCGACTTTCAAGCTCGGATGGTTCGTCTTCAGAATTTCCAGAGCCGCCAGCACTTTGTCGACATCCGCGTGCTTGGCGGAACCCTTGGTCGAGAAGGAGAGCAGCGCGACAATTGGTTCCTCGCCCACGAGGAATTTCATCGTTTCCGCGGTGGAGACGGCAATTGAGGCCAATTGCTCGGCAGTCGGATTGGGCACCACGGCGCAGTCGCCAAACATGAATATCTTGTCGACCGTGTCCCGGAATTTTGGAATGGTCATAATGAATGAGCTAGATACGGTCGTGATCCCCTGCTTGAGACCGATAACCTGGATGGCCGCCCGAAGCACATCGCCGGTGGTGTTGATGGCACCGCAGACGGAAGCATCGGCGCGATCATGGCGGACCAGCATGGCTCCAAAGAACAGCGGGGAGATCATCGCCTTGCGGGCGTCGGCCTCGCTGATCCCCTTGGCCTTTCTGATCTCCATAAACTCAGCGACATAGGAGCTCAGATCGGGGCTGTTCGAGGGGTTGATCATCTCGAATTTCCCCACATCGAGACCATGCTCTTTGGCCAGGCCCTCGATTTTCTTTTCGTCCCCGAGAATGGTAACTTTGGTGATCCCTTCGGTGACCAGCTTTCTGGCCGCCTGGATGGTTCGAGGTTCGGTCCCTTCGGGTAGGACCACGCGGCGTCCCCTGGCTTTGGCTTTTTCTCTAATCTGCGCTACGACACTCATAAAGTCTCCTGTCGCCCGGAACAGCGACGCTTAGTTGTCCTATAAGGGCACCTGATCCTTCAAATCGGGATCGGATAGAAATGCCTCGATAAACGGATCGATCCCGCCATCCATAACTTCCTGAATGTTGGAAGTCTCGTAAGATGTGCGGTGATCCTTAACCATGTTGTAGGGATGAAAAACATATGACCGGATTTGCGAGCCCCACTCGATCTTCTTCTTGGTCTTCTCGAATTTCTCTTTCTTCTTGGCGTCGTCCTCCAGCTTGATCTGATAGAGGCGGGATTTGAGGACCATGAAGGCGGCTTCTTTGTTCTTGTGCTGGCTTCGTTCGGTCTGGCACGTGACCACGATGCCGGTAGGGAAGTGGGTGATGCGAATGGCGGAAGAGGTCTTGTTGACGTGCTGGCCCCCCGCGCCGGAGGAGCGATAGGTGTCGATACGTATATCTTCGTCTTTGATCTCGATTTCAACGCCGTCAGCCACAACCGGGTAGACATGGACCGATACAAACGAAGTATGCCGGCGGGCGTTGGCATCGAACGGGGAGATTCTCACCAGGCGGTGGACGCCGGATTCGGCTTTCAAGAAACCGTAAGCGTAATCCCCTTTGACCTCGATAGTCGAGGACTTGAGGCCGGCCTCTTCGCCCGGCTGGTAGTCGATCAGTTCTGCCTCGAACCCTCGTCGCTCGACCCAGCGATTGTACATGCGGAAAAGCATCTCGGCCCAGTCCTGGGATTCGGTGCCGCCGGCGCCGGGATGGATAGTAACAATGGCATCGCGATAATCGTCCGGGCCGGACAGCAGGGTCCGAAATTCAAGGGCGTCGACTTCGTTGACCAGGGCCGTGACGGATTTTTCAAGATCAGCCACTTCAGGCGAGTCTACGTCGACCATATCAAGCAACTCTTGAAGGTCGGTAAGTTCTTTGGCGAGTTTGCCGTGAGATTCGAGCCACTTCTTATGGAGCGAGATTTCTTTGAGGACGGTCTGAGCGGACTGATTGCTGTCCCAGAAACCGGGTTGAGTCGTCTTGGCTTCTAACTCGGTGATAGCGTTCCGGCGCGACTCAAGGTCAAAGATACCTCGCTAGCTTGTCGAGGCGGACCTTGAGATCGGGAAGCTTGCTTTTCAACTCTGCAATCATGTTTTAACTCTTACATCTAAACTTTGAGAAAGAAAGCACAAATATACTCTGATTTTATGCCGGGGTCAAACAGATTTCCACATTTTTCGGAAAGGGGAATACTTTGTAATGCGCTATGAGCTAAGGAATTATGGGACCGGATAGTTGTTGACTATTTTAGTCGGCATTCTATCTTGCGGACGTGTCGGTCAAGATAGATACCCTAATTGTTGGCCCGATGGAGGTCAACTGCTACATCGTCCGGAACGATCAAACCCGCCAGGGGGTCATAATCGATCCCGGCGACGACCCGGAAAACATAGTTAAAGCCTTGGACCGCAACAGCGTAAAACCCCTGGCGATCCTTCTTACCCACGGGCATTGTGACCATATCGGGGGAGTCTCCCAGCTGAGAGAGCGATTCGACATTCCCGTGATATGCGGTCAGGGGGATGAGGGGATGCTGGTCGATCCGGTTAAGAATTTGTCGGCTTTTGTGGGTGCGCCGGTGTCAACGAGCGCTCCGGAACGAATATTGCAAGATGAGGAACTTCTTGTTCTGGGAGCTCTGGAATTCAGGGTGCTGGCGACTCCGGGGCATAGCCCGGGCGGGGTGTGCCTCCTGATGGAGAAACAAGGAGTGATCTTTTGCGGCGACACGCTGTTTTATGGTTCAATTGGAAGGACAGATTTTCCGGGCTGTTCGACGGAACAACTTCTGAGCTCGATAAAGCGTAAGATAATGACATTGCCCGATCAAGTGGTCTGTTACCCCGGACACGGAGCGAGGACCACGATCGGAGCGGAGCGAACCAACAATCCGTTTTTGACAGGAGCGTACCTTGCCTGAGCAGACTGAATTCACACCTCTGAGTATAAATGGACTGGCCGACTTCCACTGCCACTGCGATTATTCCGTGGACGCCAAGGGGACTATCGATGACTACTGTACGGCGGCCCTGAGAAAGGGACTCGCCGAGCTCTGTTTCACCACCCATTACGATGCCAACCCTCGCTCGCACGACGACGCCAATTTTATTTCGGTCAAAGGAAAGAAAGTTCCGGTTGGAATCGAGCCGCTGAAAAGCTATGTCGAAGATGTGCAGTTGGCCCAGGACAAATTCTACCCGCTGGGGCTGTCCGTCCTGACCGGGCTTGAATTCGGCTGGTACCGAGGGTGTGAGGAAGAAGTGACGAAGCTGCAGGACATATTCGATTTCGATTACCTGCTGGTCGGAATCCATGAGCTTGACGATATCTGTTTTTGCTGCGTCGATGACTACGAGAAGTGTTTCGGGCGGTTCAGTCTCGAAAAAATGGCCGAGGCGTATTTCAAGGAGATGATTGCAGCCGCGAACACCGAGCTCTTTGATACGATTGCCCATCTGGACTACTATAAAAAGTACGGTGAGAAATTTTACGGTCCCACGGTACACCGGGTCCACGAGCCGTATACCAGGGAACTCTTCAGAGCCCTGATCGACTCAAATACGGCGATCGAAATCAACACAGCGGCGCGACGCCGGGGGTTTGACAGTTACTATCCGCAGACTGCTATTGTGAATCTGGCCAAGAGGACCGGGGTCGAAGTGAGTCACCTGGGTTCCGATGCACACTTGCCGGAACAGGTCGGGTTTGATTTTGACGCAGCGTCGAGCCTGATACCTGCCGCTATCGGCGGATGCGACGATTAGGATCGGCGCTCAATGTCTCAGTCCAAATTGAAAAAACTCCCCCGGTCTTTCTACGACCGGCCGACCCTTGAGGTGGGCGAGGAACTGCTCGGAAAGTTCATTGTCTACACCGGTGGTCTGGGACTTGTTTCCGCAAGAATTGTCGAAGTAGAGGCGTATATCGGCGAAGACGATCCGGCCTGCCATGCGGCGCCCGGTCCGACCAAAAGAAATCAGCCGCTCTACGGACGTCCCGGAATGGCCTACATTTATTTCATATATGGGATGTATTACTGTCTGAACGTCGTTACGGAGCGGAAGGGATTTCCGGCGGCAATCCTGATGCGTGCGGCAGAGCCCGAAGACGGATTGGCCATAATTCGTAAGAATGGTCGGGACAGTCAGCCCGGCAGACTTCTAAGCGGTCCCGGCAAACTATGTCGGGGATTCGGATTGACCCTGGCTCAAAACGGAGTAGATTTGATCGGCTCGGTGTTGTACCTTGAAGATCGAGGCGTTGCTCCAGGAAAGATTGAGCGATCGCCTCGCATTGGTATTAGAAAAGGACTGGACCGCAACTGGCGGTTTTACGATGCGGAATCGCCGGCCGTTTCCGGCCGGCCCGCGAGAGCAATCGCGGAAGGAGCAGCCGGCCGGAGTGAGCGTAACCTGTTTCGCGGAGCCAGAGAGAAAGTAGCGAGCGAATGACAACTTCGGATTGGATACAAAACGCCCTAATCGGCATTCCTATACTTCTGCTCTCCTTGACCGTGCACGAGTTTTTTCATGCCTGGACCGCCCACAAGTATGGCGATGACACGGCCAAGGACCTTGGGCGGTTGAGTCTGAATCCGCTGGCGCATCTGGATCTGTGGGGGTCGATTGTGATGGTGGCCTCCGGATTCAGGTTCGGCTGGGCGAAACCGGTGCCGGTAAATCCGATGAATCTCCGCAACCCGAGGACGGCTGATATTTGGATTTCGGCGGCGGGACCGCTGTCAAATCTGGGACTGGCGATCATTTTTGGAATCATCTTCCGCATGCTGACGTTGATGACGGGGATTCCCGAGGCTGCTTATCTGGTCATCGCGCGAGGAGTCCTGATTAACCTCATTCTGGCGTTCTTCAACTTGATTCCGCTGTTCCCGCTGGATGGCTCGCACATCCTGAGAAATCTCGTTCCGCCGGACATGGAAGCGACAATCGACAAGTTCAATATGATTTCGCCGCTGATCCTGCTGGCCCTGATTTATTTCAGGGTGATATGGGTCATTCTCGGCCCGGTGGTCTTTCCCTTGATACCGATGATCGGCGGCAATGCCATCATCGCGTTCCTATAGGCCGTTCACCAACTGTTATGAAGATTTATCTTACCAAAGGATACCGGGGGCCGGTGTATTCCGGCGTCGTTTTGATTCTTCTTCTCGGCGGATGCACGATTACCAGACATCAGGCGATGCCGGAGGAGAAGCCGGTCGAGACATCACCTGAAAAAGTGACGGCCGATGCCTACCTGTTCGATGCGCAGATTCGTCGCGACGGCAAGCCGACCTCCATCCGCCTTGAACTTTATGATGCGGACACCGTGGTGGCGATGGCCGGGCGGGCGTATTTAGGCAAAGGAGCCTTGAAAGGGCGGCTCACTCGCGATTCGCTGGAAATATACTTTCCTTCCACCAACGAGTATCTGAATGACGCCGTCAGCCAACTGGCGGCCGGCTCCAAGTGTCCGGTGCCGATTGGAAGACTTGACTTCCTGAGTCTGCTCAAGAGTCTTCCGGAGCAGGCAGGGTTGGACTCGCAAATCGTTGTGAGGACGGTCTCAAAAGACGAACAGAAGGCTTCATTTCTCTTGTCAGCGGCCGGTTGTATCTGGCAGATGCAGCTTCAGTATGACACCGAGTCCGACAGCTGGCATTTGAAGCGGATCGAATTTACCGACGGCGCCAAGACTCACTTCGAAGCGCAAAGGCGGGAATTTCGCAAGAGTGCGCGGGTTAAGCCCAGCCAGTTCGAAGTCGTCATACCGGTTGATGCCACTCGTCTCACGCCCTAGACCTCCGGTTCGGTTGACATCACGAGACAAATTGACAATTTTGCAGGGCTGTAACGTTTTGAGATAGGCTGAAGTGAATTTATATCGCAGGACATTTTCGTCGCTCATTCCATTTTGGAAGCAGTTGCTGATTGCGTCGTCATCGGCCGCCTTCAATGCAATTTTTTCCGGTCTGCTGGTCTGGATGGTCGGACCATTGATGACCACCCTGTTTCAAGTGGATATGATGACCGGGAAAGCAATCCCGCCGGGGGTTGTGGCGCCGGCCGTTCCCGGAACGGCTGCGTCGCCCGCCGATAATATCGCGCCTCAATTGGGCGGATTGAAAGAATCGATGAAAGGCTGGCTGGACGGCCTGGTTTCTAACGCCGACCGCCACCAGATGCTGATAAATTTCTGCATCGTGATCTTGATTATTGTCATCGCCAAGAATCTGTTTCTGTACTTGCAGGGATTCTATATGGCCTATGTCCAGCAATCACTCATGAAGTCGTTTCGCGACCGGCTGTTCGCCAAGTATCAGCGGCTGTCGCTGGATTACTTCAGCAGCCGACGGACAGGGCAGGTCATGTCGAGAATCACCAATGATGTCATCGTGCTTAACGACGCGATCGATCTTGGATTCAACCGGCTGGTGACCGACTCTATTCTGGTACTCGTGCTTCTGGGATTCTTACTTATTCTCAGCTGGAAACTGACGCTCTTGGCTATGGTGGTCCTGCCGCTCATTTTCGGATTCATCTGGTTCATCGGCAAGAAGCTTCGGAAATATTCCGAGCGGAGCCAGGAGCGGATGGCCGATGTCAATTCCGTGCTTGAAGAGTCGGTCAACAATGTTCGGATAGTCAAAGCGTTTTCGATGGAGCAGTTCGAGACCCAAAAGTTTTTCAAAGCGACGACTGCTTACTTTCGGGCCTTGCTCCATATGACCCGCGTACGGCACCTGGCATCGCCTATCAATGACATGCTGGCGACAGTTGCGGGGGTGATCATCCTGCTGTTTGCCGGCTCGCGCATTATCGCCGGCACCGGTGAACTTCAGGCCGGTGATTTCATGACCTACATTTTGGCGATGTTTTCGATGATCAAGCCGGTGAAATCGCTGAGCCAAATCCATGTCCAGCTGCAGGAAGGGATGGCGGCGGCGGACCGGGTATTCCAGGTGATCGATACTCCAGAGAAGATAACCGAGAGAGCGGACTCGGAGAAGATCGAAAAGTTCCGTCAGGCTATTCGATACGATCATGTTTCGTTTCATTACAACGAAAATGAGCCGGTCCTCAAAGACATTTCGTTTGAAGTCAGGCCGGGCGAAGTGGTCGCGGTGGTGGGACCATCGGGCGCCGGAAAATCCACTCTGTTTGACCTATTGCCCCGTTTTTACGATCCGCAGGCCGGGAAGATAAGTATCGACGGTCACGATATTCGGAATCTCTCACTCTCCTCGTTGCGCGGGCTCATGGGGATTGTCACCCAGGAGACGTTCTTGTTTAACGATTCTATTCGCAATAATATCGCGTACGGACTGAATGGCCTTGCGCTGGGGAAGATCGAAGACGCCGCGGTGATGGCGAATGCCCACGAGTTCATTTCGCAGTTTGAGCATGGCTACGATACGCAGGTGGGAAACCGGGGAGTCATGCTCTCGGGCGGGCAGCGGCAACGGATAGCCATAGCGCGGGCGCTGCTTAAGAATCCGCAAATTTTGATATTCGATGAGGCGACTTCGGCGCTCGACACCGAGTCCGAGGTTTTGGTGCAGCAGGCGATCGACCGCCTTATGGCGAACCGGACGGTGCTGGTTATCGCGCACCGATTATCGACCATCAAGAATGCAACGCGAATTCTGGTGATCGACAGCGGGGTGATCGCGGAATGCGGCACGCACGGTGAACTTATTAGCCAGGGCGGCCTGTATGCGCGTTTGTATGCCATGCAGTTCAGGGATGACGCATGAAGCTGTTGTTTCTGGATTCGATCGAGGCCACCATTTACGGCGGCATGGAAGAATGGATCCGGCTCGTTGCGTCCGGCTTACAGGGGCGTCACCATCACGTGACCGTGGCCGGGCGGCCGAAATCGGTGCTCTTTGAACGGATCACCTCGACTGACCGTGAAGTGGAACTGCTCCCGCTGGATATCTCCGGAGATTTCAATCCCCTGACGATTGCCGCCATTGTGAGATATATCGAGCGAAACAGGACCGACCTGGTCATCGTCAATTTCAATAAAGACCTGCGGCTCGGGGGGCTGGCGGCGAAACTTGAGGGCGCTGCCAAAGTGATCTGGTCGGCGGGGCTCGACATTACCAAGGACAACTTGATTCACCGATTTCTTACGCCCAAACTGATGGACGGAGCGATTGTGCCGTCGGAATCGCTGAAACGCCAGATTATCAGGCACGGGTATATCGATCCGGACCTTGTTCAGGTGATACCGATTGGAATTCCTGATGAAGCCGGACTATCAGTGCCGGAGGCTGAGAGCCCGACTTCGCGATAAGTACAGCCTTCCTCAGGGGAGCCTGATTGCCATGACCTCGGGAAGATTCGTCGAACAGAAGGGACACCGGTATCTGGTACAGGCGGCCGCCCTGCTGAAAAAGCAATTCCCCAACTTGTACTATCTCTGGTGTGGATCGGGTCCGTTACAAAATGAACTCCAAGCGCTGGCTCAGGAGAACGGCGTGGGTGATCGCATTGTTTTTGCCGGCATGCTGGCAGATCTCCGTCTGGAGTTGTCTGGAGCCGATTTGATGATTCATCCCTCGATAGAGGAACCGTTCGGAATTGCGATTCTCGAAGGGATGCGGGCCGGACTTCCGATTATCGCGAGCCGAATCGGCGGAATTCCTGAAGTGCTGGGAGAGAACTATCCATACATGGTGGAAGCTCAAAAGCCGGAAGCGATTGCGAAAGCGGTGGAGTCGCTTTTGGATAGGGGGGCTAAGGCTGAGTCCATTGGCGAAAGCTTACGCCGGCGCTATCTCGATCAGTTTACTCTACTTCAAATGCTTGATCGAGTTGAATCGTACTTTAAATCCCAAATCCGGGTGGAGCGGCTGCGTGGATAAGCTCAAAGCGGCGGAACACAAGTTGAAGGCCTCGGTATTTGGATTGACTCGGGGAATGCTGAAACGGGCGGACCGGAATTTCCGTCCTCTTGACGGCTCGCAACTTTCCAAAGTGTTGTTTCTGCGTCCGGAGAAGATCGGGGATCTGGTTGTTTCTCTGCCGGTGTTCGACGGCCTGAAGAGCGTCTATCCGCATATCGCGATTTCGCTGCTGGCCTCGCCCCGAAATGTCGAATTGATCGAACATGATCCCCGTTTCAAAAGAATCTATCTGTACGAGAAGAACATTTTCAGGGACCTGGTTGAGCTGCGCGACATCCGGCGCGAAGAATTTGATTGTGTCGTGGATATGATCTGCGATGACAGTCTGACGGCCCTGTTCCTGGCGCAATTGTGTGCCCCCGGGAAACCACGAATCGGCATCGGAAAGAAGAAATTCCGGGAATACTACGACTTCAATTATGACCACCGGATGGGAAACACTGGCCATATCATCGACAACACCTTGGGATTGCTCAACGCGTTCGGTATCGACAGTTCGAAAGCCAGCGGTTTTGCGCCCCCCTATGTGAACCAGGCGGCGTTCGATAAGGCGGACAGGTTCCTCGCCACTCTGCCGAAAGTTCCGGGAAAGCTGCTTCGAATTGGCTACAACATATCGGCGGGAGCCTCGTCGCGAATCTGGGCCGCCGAGAAGTCAGAAGAGTTGCTTCGACGGATTCTCGATCAGTACGAAGGGGTCCAAATGATCATCATCAGTGTCGGCCCTGATCGAGCGCGCGGAGATGCGCTGGTGTCCAAGTTTCCATCGAGTCTTTTTCATGTCCCGCCCGGTTTGACGCTCATGGAAGCATCGGCGGTGGTCTCCAAACTGGACCTATTAGTATCGCCGGATACATCGCTGGTTCATATCGCGAGATCGTTTCACGTCCCGGTGGTAGGGATGTACTGCAAGTTTCAGAAGAATTTCCTTCTCTGGAGTCCGTATGGCCAGGAGGAAGGAGCGGTAGTCTCCAATCACGACGGCAATATTTTCGATATCACGGTCGACCATGCGTTCGGCACGGTGACCAGAGTCCTGGCGGTCGGAAAGCAGGTGGTCTGATGGCGCGGCTCTCGGTCATCATTATCACGTGCAACGAAGAAGCGAACATTTGCCGGTGTCTGAAATCCGTGGAGTGGGCGGATGAGATTATTGTGGCGGACAGTCGCTCGACTGATAAGACGGCGGAATTGGTGCGTAAGCACGGCGGGAAATTGTTCGAGATCGATTGGCCCGGATTCGGTCCGGCCAAACAGGCGGCTCTGGAACGAGCCACCGGCGACTGGGTTCTGTCAATCGACGCCGATGAAGAACTGTCGCCCGAACTTGCCGGCGAAATCAAGACCATTACCCAGGACTCGAGCGGCAGTTATGGTTACTATATGCCGCGAAAGGCCAATTTCCTGGGGCGCTGGATCTACCATTGTGGCTGGTACCCCGATCCGGTATTGAGATTGTTCCGAAGAGACAAGGGACGGTTTGACCGGGCCGTGGTACATGAGCAGGTGCTGGTGGAGGGACCCATTGGACGCCTGTCGGGCGAGCTTCTCCATTACAGTTATCCTGATCTTGAAACCTATTTTGCCAAATTCAATCGGTACACGACGATCGGAGCGGAAGAGTTGGCCCGCAAGGGTGTGCGCTCAAGTTTTGCGGCGATCGTATTTCGCCCCGCGGTCTCGTTCATAAAGCATTATATTTCGAAGCGCGGTTTTCTGGACGGGATTGAAGGACTTTTGATCTCGGTGTTTTCGTCCATGGCGGTGATGGTCAAGTATGCCAAATTGAGGCAGATAAACCGGGCATCGGAGTCGGCGGCCAACAGAAAGTTATGAACAAGATCATAGAATTGAAGCCGGGGGACCGGATCCTGATCAGCCGGTCGGATAAGCTCGGGGATCTGATCCTGGCTTTGCCGTTCGTGGAGAGCATGAAGAAACGGTATCCCGAATGCCGTATCGATGTGATGGCATCGCTCTATGCGTCGCCAATTCTGGAAAACAATCCGAGTATCGACCGAATTGTGCGGGTCCAGAATGACATGTTGCTCCGGGATGCCCTTTACAAGAAAGATCTGCTGCACCGTCTGAGATTGTCAAAGTATGAGGCGGTTATTGCGCTCTATCCGGAACGCCAAGTGTGTGGCCTGTTCTATAAAGCGGGTATCCCGCATCGTCTCGGCACCGGGGGACGGTTTCATTCTGTCCTGTTTAATCATCATTTGTTCCATACACGGAAGGCCAACAAGAAGCACGAATCGGCGTACAACCTTGATTTTCTCAAGTTCTTCCGAGACGGAGTGACCATTCACAATCCGGCCGTATACCCCACCGAAAAAGAAGTGCGGAATGCCCGGCGAGTCCTCAAAAGTGTCGGAGTCGGCGATCGCTTTGTAGTAATTCATCCCGGATCAGGGGGATCAGCGGAGTGCTGGCCCGCCGAGAAGTTTCTGGCCCTTTACGGCGAGCTTAAGAAGGCCGGCGTTGACGTGGTCGTTTCGGGCTCTGACCAGGAAGGAGCCATGATCGATGAGTTGGCCTGGAGGCAGAACCTCGAAGTAAATAAGATTACCGGCGCGACGGATCTTCGGACGCTGGCATCGGTACTCTCTCTGGCTTCAGTTGTAGTAGCAAACTCCACCGGGCCGCTTCACCTCGCGGTGGCGGTCGGCACCAAGGTGGTTGGACTGTACCCGAGCAAGGAAATCATGTCACCAGTGCGCTGGGGGCCGCTGGGCCGGGGGCATCAGGTAATCCAGCCGGAAGTCGCTGACTGCACTTGTCCGGCCAAGGAGTGCCGCTGCATGGAGACCATCCCTGTGGATTTGGCCTTGGCGAAAACCATGCTGGTCTATCGCCACGCGGAAAAACAACTGGTATGAGACGCGACCAATGAATCTGGCCGAATTTATCATTAGAGTCGAGTCCTACAATTCCAACATTGATATCACGCTGGTCCGGCGGGCGTATGAGTTCTCGGACCGAGCCCACGCCGGGCAGAAACGGCAATCCGGAGAACCATATGTGGAGCACTGCCTCGAGGTGGCGTTCATCCTGGCCGAGCTACATATGGATTCCACTACCATTGCCGCCGGTCTGGTTCATGATGTCGTCGAAGACACCACCATCACGCTCGAAGATATCCGCAGGGAATTTGGGGACGAAGTCGCAGAGTTGGTCGACGGCGTGACCAAGCTGGGGGCGGTGCATTTCAATTCGGTCGAAGAACAGCAGGTCGAGTATTTTAGAAAAATGCTCTTGAGCATGGCCAAGGATATCCGGGTCATCCTCATTAAGCTGGCAGATCGGCTTCACAACATGCGGACACTGGAGCCGCTTCCTCCCGAAAAACGAATTCGCATTGCGCAGGAGACCCGCGATGTCTACTGCCCGCTGGCGCACCGCCTGGGAATCAACAAGACCAAGCAAGAACTCGAGGACTTGTGCTTCAAGTACCTCGAACCCGAAATCTATTCCGATCTGGCGGATCGCCTCAAGGAGCGCCGGGAAGAGCGCGAAGCATACATTGCCGAAGTAGTCACTCCGATCAAGGAGTCATTGGCCAAGGACGGAATTTTAGGGACGGTCAACGGCCGGGCCAAGCACCTTGACTCGATCTACCGCAAGATCAGGATCCGCAAGGTGCCGTTCGAAGAGATCTTTGATCTGTTCGCCATCCGGGTGATCGTGAACACGGAGCGGGAGTGCTATCACACGCTCGGGATCATCCACGCCATGTGGAAACCGGTCGCGGGGCGATTTCATGATTACATCGCCAATCCCAAACCGAACGGCTACCGGTCGCTGCACACGACGGTCTTTGGTCCCCGGAATAAGATGGTGGAGATTCAGATTCGCACCCACGCCATGCACCACGTGGCTGAAAACGGGATCGCCGCCCACTGGCTCTATAAAGAGGGGCGGCAGCAGATGTCCCGGGATGATCGGCAGATGGTCTGGCTTCGGGATGTCCTGGAGTGGCAGAAGGACCTGACCAATCCGTCGGAGTTTCTTGAGTATCTCAAGATGGACCTCTACTCGGAGGACATCTTCGTGTTTACTCCGAACGGCAAGCTGGTACATCTGCCCAGGGGGGCTACGCCACTCGATTTTGCCTTCCAGATTCACACGCAGATCGGCATTCATTGCGCCGGCGCCAAGATCAATGGGCGGCTTCAGCCGTTATCCACGCAGTTAAAATCCGGCGATTCCGTGGAAGTAATTACCAATCCCGGACGGACCCCGTCGCACGACTGGCTGAAGCTTGTTAAGACGGCCAACGCCCGCACGAGAATTCGGCGCTGGCTCAAGGCGGCGGGGCACGATCAGGCAGTCGCCCTGGGCAAGGAAATTGTCGAGAAGAAGCTTCGGGACCTGCACCTCAAGTTTCCGCCTGAAGACATGATGCTGAGCTACGCGCAGCGCTTGGACCGCAAGTCGGTCGAGGAGCTCTATGCGCACGTGGGTAGTGGCTCGGTCACAATCCATTCCTTGATGAATCTCATCCAGCCGGAGGAGGAGAAGAAGGAGGAAGTAGGCTTTGTCGGCAAGGTCATGGAGCGGATTCGCGGCGCCAAGGGGATCCGCGTTCAGGGGCTGGACAACCTCATGTTCCGATTCGCCGGTTGCTGCCAGCCAGTGCCGGGGGACGACATAGTCGGATTCATCACGCGGGGGAGAGGGGTGACAATTCACCAGGCGGCCTGTCCTCTAGCGATTGAGATCGGCAATCAGTTTCCGGAGCGGAAAATCGCCGTCAGCTGGGATACCGGCAAAGATCAGTCGTTCGTGGTTCAGTTGGAAATGATTGTTGAGGACCGGCGCAATATGCTTCGAGATATTACTCAAGCCATTGCGGATTCGAACACCAATGTCCGGGGAGCGGAAATACATACCCACGATTCGACAGCCACCGGCAAATTTGTTGTGGAAGTTATGGACCTCTCCCATCTGAACCGGATTATCGACAAGATCAAGAAGGTAAAAGGCGTGATCTCAGTCCGTCGTGCCAAAGGTCGGGAGACCATGGAGTAGACCAGCCGCTCGCTACTTGAATATTACCGGCAAACTTAGCGTATCAGCGCCCCGTTGTACCAGAACAGTAGTGCTGTCCCCTTTGTGAAATTTCCCCAGCGCCGCCATGTAGGCATAAATATCATCGACCACCACTGGCCCCATTTTTATGATGATATCCCCTTTCTTGATACCTGCCCGTTCGGCCGGCTTGTCCGCCGAAACCGCGTCAACTCTCAGCCCTTTCACCTGGGCGCCGTAGTCGGGCATCACGCCCATCGTAACCGAGAATGAGGCCCGCTGTTTCCCTTCGCCAGAATCTTTGGTTTTCTGGAAAGTAAGATTATGAGGGGAACGATCAAAGTGGCTGGCGACATCGGCGACGAGATCGGCAACTCGCACCGTGCCTTTCAGGTCGATCTTTTCGAGGACGTCCGACGGTTTGTGGTAATCTTCGTGAGCTCCCGTAAAGAAATGCAGAACCGGGATCTGGCAATTATAGAACGAGGTATGATCTGACGGTCCGGTTCCAGGTTCGCGGAAGCTCAGTTTCATCGAGTCGACCTGAAGGCTGTCAAAGTAGTTTTTGAACTCGGCGGCGGTACCGATCCCAAAGATCTGGAGTCCGTGTTCCTGATCTTTGAGCCGTCCGATCATATCCATATTGATCATCATGCGGACTTTGCTCGAATCGATCGTCCAGTGCTTGATGTACCATCCCGAGCCGAGGAGTCCGGCTTCTTCGCCTGAGAACGCGATGAATAAGAGCGAATGGTGGAGACTGTCGCGCCGGGTTGAGAAATGCCGGGCCAGCTCCATCAATCCGGCCGAACCGGACCCGTTGTCATCCGCGCCGTGATGGATCAGCCGCTCGTTGCCGGTATATCTCGAAGCCGGGCCGCCGTAGCCAAGATGATCGTAGTGAGCGCCGATGATGATCGCGGAGTCGGTCTTTCCGGGAAGATATCCCACGACATTGTAGCCGGTGTCCTGGACTGGAATTAGCTCGGTTGCTCCGGCAGCCGACGCCAGCGACGGCTGATCCGGTTTGATGCCAAGTCTCTCCAACCCCTTCTGCTTTAGGAAGATGATCGGGATGGACTTGGGCGTCACGTGCGAAAACCCGGCAAATCTGATTGAGTCATCCTGATCCCGTGGTGTGACGAAGAATATGCCGGCAGCCTTGCGATCGATAGCGGTCATGATTTTGTCGGTCATGGACTCGTACCTGGTCAGATCGACATGACTGCTGCTGTCGGACTTGGGAGAAAAGCGCTGTATGATCACCGCCTTGCCGGCGACATCCTTGCCGGAATAGTCATTGACCGCACTGTCTTCGGTCTTGATGCCGTAGCCAACCGAAACGATCTGGGTGAAATTGAACGATAGGCTGGCCGATTGTTCCAGGGGAACATATTCCTCGTTCAACTTCAGTTCCTTGCCGTTGACGGTCAGATGACTCTTCGGCCCGAAGCTGATCCTTTTGATGAATTCAAAGGCCTGCAGGAACTGACCATTATCCCCTTTGGGCTGTAGCCCGGCTGACTTGAACTCTTCGATGATATATCGAGCGGCTTTGCGTTCTCCGGGTTCCCCGACTTCGCGCCCTTCAAGAGAGTCAGAAGAAAGCACGGCGATATGCTTGTAGATAGAATCGGTCACGATGGTATAGGCGGCGTAGATTCGGGGCGCAGGACTGAGTGCAGCGAGACCAGCGAGCAATCCATACAGTAGGTGAGACCGTTTCATCGACCTATCCTTCCAACTACTTGTTTTAAGGCTGGGCGAATATAGAATGCCGAACCGACCCTGTCACGATCAATTTTGATCTTGATTTGAGGGGACGAATCCGTTTACGTTTGGGCGGCAATAACATATCAGCCTGCCGAAGAAGATTGATCTTGGAGAATATGGATCAGGAAGTTTGTCCTAAATGTCGTAAGCCGGTCCTGACCGGCGCCAAATTCTGCCCGGAGTGTGGCGCCAGTCTGGTTTCCCCGAAAAGCCCGGTCGCTGAGTCCAGTGCAGCCCCTCCCCGGAAAAGCACGGCGGTCCGCGATACTCTAATCATCGTCGGAGTTCTGGCGGTGGTGACCGCGGCGTATTTCATTTTCAAGGAACAGCCGGAAGCGCCGCTGCCGGCCCCACCGACCGGGAATTCTCAATCTCAAAGCGTGTCAGCAGAGCCGAAGTCGGCCTCACCCCAGGCTCAACCGGCGGGCGACATGATGGGGGGAATGACCATGGCCTCGCTGGACAGCCTTCCCAAGGACTACAACAAGCTGGTCCAAATGGGGAACGGCTTCATGGATCAGCACCAATTCGCAGTAGCCGCAGAGTGCTATAAGCGGGCGTTGGCGATCAGCGACGAGTCTCAGGATGTCCGAGTCGACTACGGGGCTTGTCTGCATGGGATGGGGCTTCCCGACCGGGCCATCGAGGAATTCCGTAAAGTGCTGGCGAAAAGTCCTAAGCATCCCATCGCGACTTTTAACATGGGGGTGGTCTTTGGCGACAAGCAGATGAAAGACTCAGTGGTGGCCTATATGAAGAAATACCTGGCCATCGACCCAAACGGCCAGGCGGCGGCGTCGGCGCGGCAGATTCTGAAAGAAAACGGCGGCTGAGCCTAAAGGCTTAGGAGTTCCCAAGATTCTGGTTGTGCCGAGGCGCTAGGATCGGCTTTCTTATTCATATGGATACCTCGGAGTCATTAGCCAGGGGCCTGGTCAAAGGGCTTCTTGATTTTGCCTTTCCGCCGCTCTGTGTCGGGTGCGGCGAGTATTTCGATCAAGAGGTTCCGGTTTGCCCCGACTGTGTCCGGCGGATTCAAACCTACGAATTTCCTTTTTGTCTCCAGTGCAAGCAGATGATCAATGATCTTCCGGAGTGCCCGGATTGCCGAGAAGCTGGCCTGATTTTGTTTGCGTTCGGGAATTATGTCGACCCGCTCAAACAGATTGTGATTCAATTCAAGTTCAAGGGACTGACGCAAACGGCTGATTTCATCGCCCACCGCCTGGTGGACCGGTTTCGCGATCCCATCGCTATGCTGGAGGCGGATGCGCTGGTGCCGATACCGCTGCATCGGTCGCGCGAACAATCGCGGGGATACAACCAGGCGGAGCTCTTCGCGAACTCGTTGTCACAACAGCTCGAAATTCCGGTCGATCTGCAGATTCTGGTGCGGACGAAACGCCGCAAGGAACAGGCACGACTGTCCGACCGGGATCGCTTTCGCAATATTTCAGGGGTTTTCGAGACCATTGCTGATGCTGAGCCGGGAGAGTCGGTGATTCTGGTCGACGATGTCGTTACCGGCGGCTACACAGTGATGGAGGCGCGACGGGAGCTTCTGAAGGCCGGATTCGAAGTTCCGGCCGTGATTTCCATGGCGCACGGATTATGAATGACGCGGCGAATGTTCAGATCGAGGATTTCCTCCAATACTTGCGGCTCGAGCGGGGGCTGTCAGAAAACACGCGCCAGGCGTATCGCCGGGACCTGAAAGGGTTTGTTGAGTATTCAAGATTAGCCGATCCGTCCCGCACTACCCCATCTCAGATCAGCAATTATTTCAGTTCTCTCGGACATGGCGGCGCCAAGCCGGCCAGCATGGCGAGGAAGATTTCCAGTCTCAAGCAGTTTTTCGAATACCTCGTTGAGAACAAGAGGATCGACCGCAACCCCGCCGTGGTTTATAGTGCGCCGAAGATTTCCCGCTATCATCCGGACTATCTCTCGCCTCAGGAGATCTCCGGGGTCATCGACAAAATCGATGTCAGTTCCGAGGCCGGCAAGCGAAACCGGGGAATGATCGAGCTGTTGTACGGATGCGGCTTGCGGTTATCCGAGTTGCTCAATCTCAAGACATCGGATATTGAATTCGATGCGGGGTTTGTTCGGATCACCGGCAAGGGGAACAAGCAACGCCTGGTTCCGGTCGGGAAATTTGCTCTGGAGGCGATCAATCAGTACCTGGGGGTGAGCGAAGGGGCGAGGAGGGTGAGTCAGGCGGATTTGCTCTTTCCGAACCGCACTGGTCGTCCCTTTTCGCGGGTGGGGGTATGGAAAATAGTGAAGAAACTGGTCAGGGCGGGCGGGGTCGTCAAGAAGGTAACTCCCCATACTTTTCGCCACTCTTTTGCCACGCATCTGATTGAGGGAGGCGCAGATCTGCGCGTAGTACAAGAAATGCTCGGGCATGCCGATATATCTACTACAGAGATATACACCAAACTCGATCGGGATTATATCGTTGCGGAGCACCGAAAGTATCATCCTCGAGAACTGGCCCGAAGTAAAGCAACACGAGCGAAAACCTAGGCCGGTTTATCATTTTGCCCTGAAACAGCTCGGGGTGAATCTTGATTTCCATTTGCGGCAATACTATCGGGGAGAGGATGTCTCGATTCACTTCTTCCATGATTTCGAATCGCTCGTCCAGCTCTGCCAGCGTTTTCCGGTGAGCGCCATTCTGATCGCCGGCAAAAACGATATGCTCCACGAGATCGAAATGGTCCAGGCTATCAAGGCCAACGTCTTTCTTTCGATTATCCCGGTCATTCTCTATCACCCCGATCCGCCGGTCGAAGTAGTGGTGGCCGCCTTTGAAAACGGTGCCGAAGAGTTTATCCATGGCGAGTGGATTGACCGCCTGGTGGGAGTGCGGATCAAGCGGACTATTGAGCGAAACCGTCGGGATGTTTCGGTCAATCCTTCGACCCAACTGCCCGGCACGGCCATTATTGAGCGGGAGCTGAAACGGCAACTTGAAATGCAGTGTCCGATTGCGGTGTGCTACGCCGATTTGGACAATTTTAAGGCCTACAATGACTATTATGGCTACTATAACGGCGACAAAGTAGTCAAGCTCACTGCCCGGATCATCAAAGACTGCGTCTTCGATCTTTGCCGGGAAGGGTTTGTCGGCCACATCGCCGGCGACGATTTTCTGTTCATCATTCCCAAAGATCTGGTCGACAAAGTCTGCTCGTGGATTATCAAGACTTTCGACTCGCTGGTGACCTACCGCTATGATGAAGATGACCGGCAAAGAGGGTTTATCACCACCAAGAACCGCCGGGGGATTATCGAGGATTACCCGATTCTGACCATTTCAATTGCCGTGATCGTGAATGACAATGGGAAGTTTGCCCATATCGGGGAGCTATCTAAAATGATGGCTGATCTGAAGAAGGCGGCCAAACAGAAGAGCGGTTCGAATTTCCTGATCGAGCGGCGCAAAAAATACTGAGAGCTCCTCTCCGAAGGATAGAATTGAAGAGACCGTCCGGCGACATGCCCGACGGTCTTTCTCGTTTGCGAACTAAGGACTGCTACTCGATCGCCTTCTTCGGCTCGGCGTACGCCTTCCGGTACAGAAGCAGTGCCAGAGCCACAAAGAGGATCAACGCGAGCCAGGGGCCAAACTCGCCGGCGAGACCGGAGAGCATGCCGTCATGCTTGTCGTAATACTCCCCGTACGAACTCGAGGCACCGATCATAAAGGCGACCAGTACGCCAATCAGGGCATCCCCGGCGACCAGGCCGGAAGCGAAGAGCGTGCCCCGCATAATCCGGGCATCGGCTTTCTCCGGGCCGACATTGCGGGTGACGACCCAGGCAATGACTCCGCCGAGCATAATCGGAGTGGAGAGGTTGAGCGGAAGATAAAGTCCGATGGCGAACGGGAGAGCGCCAATGCCGAGTAATTCGATCGCCAGCGCAAGCATCCCGCCGACCATGATCGGGGCCCAGGGAAGGTTGCCGTTCATAATCCCATTCACGACGGTGGCCATCACGTTGGCTTGAGGAGCAAGCATCGGGACGCGTCCGGGATGCTGTCCTTCCACAAAGCCGAAGGTATCACGAAGGTAGAAGAGCATGATGCCCATCACGAGCGCCGGGGCAAGCATGCCGAGCAGGGTGGTCAGCTGCATCCGAATAGGAGTTCCCCCGAGGAGGAATCCAGTCTTGAGGTCCTGCGAGATATCGCCGGACATGCTGACCGCGATGCATACGATCGTGCCGACCATCATCGCCGCAACCATCCCGGTCGGACCGGAAAATCCTAGCCATACCAGCCCAAGACAGGTTACGAGCAAAGTGGCTATCGTCATGCCCGAAACGGGCATCGATGACGAGCCAACGAGTCCCACGATTCGGGCGGCCACGACGACGAAGAAAAAGCCCAGTACGACCGCCATTACAATTCCGACCGCCGGGAGTCCGGTATTGGGAATCAGGGCAATTCCGATGATCACGCCCAGAACACCGAGAAGCATGTACTTCATGGGAAGATCACGCGCGGTACGCGGAATTTGACCTTCCCCGGAAGAGCGGCCCAGCAGTTGTTTGAAGCCTTCGCGGAAGGATTGAATGATAATCGGGAACGATTTCATAAGCGACACAAAACCGCCGAGGGTAACGGCGCCCACACCCAGATACTTGATGTAGAAGTTTCTTAGCTGTCCGGGGTCCATCTGCGAGAGGGGAATCGTGCCGGGGGAAATGATCAGGTCAGGCGCCTGGTTGCCAATGAAAGCGAGCAGGGGAGAGATCGCCAGATAACCTAGTACAGCGCCGCTCAGCATCATCGCCGAGATTTGCGGTCCAATAATGTATCCGACTGCCAGCAGGGCCGGCGTGGCGTCGATCCCCAAAGTACCCCCTTTGAAAATGCCGCGGAGATTCTGATCTACAGTCTCCGGCCAGCCCTTGACCATGCTCATGATAATTTTGTAAGCGCCACCGATTCCAATTCCTGTGAATACGAGTCTGGCACCGGCGCCCCCCTGGTCACCCGCCTTGATAATTTCGGCACAAGCGGTCCCTTCAGGGTATTTCAGCTTCCCGTGTTCTTTCTCGACCAGGAACCGGCGAAGCGGGATCATCAGGAGAACGCCGAGAGTTCCGCCAAGGACCGCCAGGGCCAGGATCTGCCATCGGGATATGTCGAAAGAGTACCCCTGCGCAGCCAGAGGTTTGCTCGCCGACCAGATGAAGAAGGCAGGCACCGTGAAGATGATACCGGCCGCGAGAGACTCTCCGGCCGAGCCCATCCCTTGCACGATGTTGTTTTCCAAGACGGTCGGGCGCTTCTTGGACATCCGGAGGGCGGCCATGGACATGACGGCGGCCGGAATAGATGCCGAGACGGTCATGCCGACTTTCAACCCGAGGTAGGCGTTGGCCATGCCGAAGACCAGGGCGAGGCAGACGCCCAATATGAGGGCTCGGGTAGTGACTTCAGCTGGAGATTCGCTGGCTGAGATGAAGGGCTGGAACTTTTCAGGAGATTTTTTGGTATCTGTTGTAGGCACAGTGACTTTGACCTTTCTCCTATCGGTGTGAGCTCGTGTTATCGGCTCAAATTACTGTGCGGCATAGACAAGTCAAGCTATTTGGCGGGTGCGCCCCGGAAAGGGGTCGAGAGACGGGTACTTTTGGGCCACAATGAGTGGCTGGAAGCCCCGGGTCGCAGTTTCTGCGGCCTATAGTGGACCGTGCTTGGCCATCTTAGGCGGTCGCACACCTCTACTAAATGTTACGCATACTGAAAGATAACCATAAAAGGTCTTGACAAAAACCAGGTGTTGAGTCTAAATTAGCAGTGGACATAAGGGAATCCTTCCGCTCAGCACCTTTACACAATTTCTCGATTGCACCCTAGTTTTTTTAAAATCGCCAAGCCCTGTTCGCTAGAGCATTGCGGATTGGATAGCGGCTGCGTGGACAAAGGACTGTGTACGGCCACGACAGCTACAACGTAAACCAAGCAAAACCCTAAGAAGGGGGTGAGCCTTGTTGAAACGTTTGTACACACTATGTCTCATCGCTGCTGTGCTGGCTCTGCCGGTGCTAGCGGCTGCCGGAGTGTCGCAGGAGGTGGCACTCGGTAATGCCACGGTGTCCACGGACAACACCATTACCGTCCCGGTATCGATTACTAACGGAGATCATCTTGTCGGCATAGACATGGCCTTCAAGTACTCTGCGGGAGTAACGATCAAGGAGGTCCTGTTCGAGAACACTCGCATTGCCAACTGGGATCTTAAGGCTACCATGTTGAACGATGTCAACCGGACAGTCGTGATCATGGCGGTTCCCCAGCTCGGACCGTCCTCAAAACCTCCGTTGGCTGAAGGTTCCGGAGTAGTCGCGCAGTTGGTTTTCCAGAAGACGGATCCATCTGTGCAGACCGTTACCTTAGAGCCGACCGCGGTTGAAAATCCCCATCACCATACGTTCTTTGTGTATGGCTACACCGATGCCTCCGGCGTCTGGCAGCAACAGTCTGTCGACCCGGTCGTGAAGAATGGGGTCGTTTCGGTGTCCGCTTCGAGCGGAACTGATCTGCCGAAAGCGTTCGCGCTGAACCAGAATTATCCGAATCCGTTCAACCCGTCCACTCAGATTGCCTTTGATCTGCCGGTGGCGTCTCGCGTGCAGTTGACGGTATTCAACGTTCTGGGTCAGAACGTCAGAGCGCTGGTAAATGCCGACATGGCCGCCGGTCACCAGGTAGTGACCTGGAACGGCCGCTCTGATAATGGCAGCCAGGTTGCAAGCGGAGTCTATTTCTACCGCCTGTCAGCCGGAAGCTATACTCAGACGATGAAGATGATGATGCTTAAGTGATTTCGTACTTCGGTACGTTCACTTCGCGCGTTCAATAAGTTCGGACCTGCGCTGTTGGTCACAGCGCAGGTCTTTACTTTTTTCGCAGTATCTGCCCCCAAATAGGCCCAATTCCTCGCACAGTCTGCGTTAGCACCTCCGCCCCAATCCTCGGATCTCAGGCATGTTATTGTCACACAGGCGATTACATACAAGTTCGTGACTCGGCACGTCGCTTGATACTCTTAGTCAGTGCGAATCAAATCCGGGCGGTTGCGAAGCCGCTTGGCGACCTCGGATAGTCTTTCTTGGCGGTTATGCTATTCGAAGCCGGGATTGGTTCGTACAGTGAGGAAAGCAGGTCTCAACTTCGGTTGGGGCCTCTTTTTTTGTGCTCGGGGCCGAAGAAGGGGAGACGTTAGGAACTTGTAAGTACTCTTATAGCCTTGACTTGGGCCGGCCTTTGGAATACCATTGCGCAGCAAGGGAAAGGCAGAGGTCACCATTTTCTCAGCGTTTAACAGAGGGCTCAAGAACTTCGCTTTCGAATTCCAGAGCCTTTTCTTTTTTTCCATAAGAATGCTCCGATCGCTGTGGGGCCGGCCGTTCTATGTCGCCGAAACCCTCGAACAAATGTATCTCATCGGTGTCGGATCGCTGTATCTGGTGGTCCTCACCGGACTCTTCTCAGGGCAGGGGTTCGCCCTGGCTTTTTCCAACGAGCTGGCCGATTTCGGAGCCAAAGATTACTTGGGCCGGATTATGGCCATTGCCATGGTCCGAGAACTGGCCCCTACCTTGACCGGCCTCATGGTAGCGGCCCGCGTTGCCTCAGGGATTACCGCCGAGATTGGCTCGATGAAGGGCTCGGCCCAGCTAGATGCCATGGTTGCGTTCGGGATCGATCCGATCAAAAAAGTGGCGGCTCCCCGGCTCATCTCCCTGATTATCATGGTCCCCGTACTGACGATCGTTTGTGACGCCGTTTCGATTACCGGGGGCTGGATTATCGCCAAGTATCTGGCGCATATGTCGACGACGCTGTACTGGGCCTCGGTGGAGGAGCGGCTAGTATTTGGCAACATCTTTATCGGGATTCTTAAGCCGGCCATTTTTTCATTCGTAATCGCGTTCATTTCGTGCTACAAAGGGTTCAGCTCCGAGGGAGGCACTAAAGGAGTCGGCACGGCCACCACGCAGTCCGTGGTCATGACCTCGATTACCATCCTGCTGGTTAATTTCTTTATAACCAAGGTCGTGTTTCCGATCCTAAAGGGGTACTTATGATCGAGCTGAACAATGTCAGTTTCGGCTACGATTCCCGAATAGTACTGAAGCGGATCTCTTTGCGGATCGATCAGGACGAATCAGTGGCGATCATGGGACCATCGGGATCAGGCAAATCGACTATTCTGAGACTCATTTTGGGGCTGGAGACCCCCCAGAGCGGTGCAGTGCTGATTGACGGGCAAAACATCTCGGCGCTGCGAGAACGGCAGAAACGGGAGATTCGCCAGAGCATCGGGATGGTCTTTCAGGATGGCGCCTTGTTTGATTCGCTTACGGTCGGGGAGAATGTCGGGTACTATCTGTTCGAACATACCAACCTGAAACCCGATGAGATCGAACTAAAAGTGCGGGAAATGCTCGGGTTCGTGGGACTGGATGCAGACGACATAATCGACAAACTTCCGGAACTGCTTTCCGGAGGGATGCAGCGCCGGGTGGCGATTGGGCGGGCTTTGCTTTCCACCGATCCCAAAATAATGTTGTATGACGAGCCGACCACCGGGCTCGACCCGCAGTCCGCCCGTACCGTGCTGGAATTGATCAACAAGCTCACGTTGGAGCGGAAAGTCTCCACCATAGTTGTCACGCACCAGATCGCCGATGCGCTTGAGATCGCGGAGCGGTTCATTGTCATCCATGCCGGTGAAGTCGCGTTCGACGGAAATCTGATAGGTTTGAGAGATTCGCGAGACCCTCGGGTGAAGGATTTTCTCGAACCTTTTCGGAGTTCGTTTGCCCAGGTGGCTGAAAAGAGATTTATTGAGCGGACATGAGCACGGATACAATTGCTGAGAAAGTTACGGACTTAAGGATACTTCTATGAGACGGTCGATAGGTGTTAAATGGGGCAAGCTGCAGGTCGGACTGCTTCTGACCGCCGCCCTTGGGTTGGGCATGTGGGCATCGCTGAGCGGCGGGGGGACCTCGATCTTTGAGCCCAAAAACCGCTTCCAGTGCTATTTCCGAAATGTGAATGGACTGCTCCCCGGCTCACCGGTATGGATGTCCGGGGTAGAGGTCGGAAATGTTCAGTCAGTCCAGTTTGTCAATCTGGATTCGAACAAGCAGGTGCTGGTGGTGGCCAAAGTCAAGGAGTCGGTGTGGTTCATGCTCACTCCCGGCACCCAGGTGCAGTTGGGGACGATCGGCTTTCTCGGCGACAAGTATGTTGAAGTCGTGCCGGGGCCGATCGGAGGGAAGCCGATTGCGTCCATGGATGTCATTCCGACCCGCGATGTCGGCGAAGCCTCCAAAATGTTCAAAGAGGGGGAAGAGGCGATGAAGGATGTCCGAAAGATCACGGGCAGTCTTGATGGGATTCTCGGCCGCATGGATAAAGGAGAGGGAAGTCTGGGGAAGCTGTCGGCTGATTCTTCGCTTTATGTTGAGCTGACGACGCTTGAGCGTCAACCTCACTATTCTGGTCAAGGATTTGCAGGTGAACCAGGCGAAGATCACGACCTCGATTGAGAAGACCGCCGATGCCGTGTCAGGATTGTCTCAAGATGTTCGGGAGACCAAAGGGACGATCGGCAAATTGATCAAGGATCCGGCACTTTATGACAATCTCAGTTCCACCAGTGCCCGGCTTGATTCGATCATGCAGAAAATGAATACGGCCAAGGGAAGCCTGGGGCTGTTGGTTAATGACACGGCGCTTTATGTGGAGACGGCGACATTGATCAAGCGGCTCAATAATCTGGTGACCGATATTGAGGCAAACCCGCACAAGTATTTTAAGTTCTCGGTGTTCTAGGGGCCGCAATCAGACCGGCATTACGGCCATCATGTAGTCGAGGAGCTTGATCGTCCCTTCCTTGCCGTGAGTCCCGACTTCCATAGCCGGGCCGACACAGGTCGGGCAGCCGTTATAGCAAGGGCAGCGGCGGACATGCTCACGGCAGGCTTCGAACAGTCTCTCCGATTCAATGAACAGCTTCTCCGATAAGCCTACCCCACCGGGAATATTCTCATAGACATAGACAGTCGGCTGCTCAGTGAAAGGCGCGCGGACCTGGGAGATTGAGCGAAGGTCCCTCGGGTCACACATCACCCAGAGCGGCGCGATCTTGCCGAGGACATTGGCCAGCCCACGCAACGCTCCTCCAAATTGATCTCCGCCCAGTTCGAGTCGCGCCGAAATATCTTTCGGAAATGAGTACCAGAAGGAATTGGTGTGCATTTCAAGTTCCGGCATCGTCAACTGGCCGGAGCCGATATTCTCATGAGTCTGGAATTTGATCTTCTTGAACAGCACCGTGACACAGGTAACGGAAACCTCACCCGTATGCATCTGGCCGGTTTCTTCGTCTCCTGATTCGGAATTGGTGGCCAGGACTTTCAGGTCGCTCTTGGTCTCGGCGTCGGTGTAATAGTCGACATCGACTTCTTTTACATACGCCTTTTTCCCCTCCCAGTCCAGCTTGGTTACCTGGTATTGATTGGCCGAGTGAAGGTAAATCGCTTCCGGGTGGAGGAAAATCGGAGCGGAGAAATAATCCACCTCGCCAATGACGGCGTAGTTATTGGTCTCGTTGAGAATCACAAAATTGTCCGGCGAGGCGGATCGGAGCGAAACCTGTTCAGCCGGATATATTTCGGATGACCAATGGTAGCGATCGTTGCTCTTGCGGAGAACCTTGGACTCGGTGAGGTAGTCCAGAATCTGGTGCGTATTGGCATCGCCGCCGTAATCTTCCTCGCCGAAAGGCAATTCAAACGACGCACACTTTATGTGACTGGTCTTGATAATCAGGTTGTCGGGGTCGATAATGCCGGACTCCGGGGTACGGTCGAACAAGTACTGTGGCTCGGCGCACAGATATTGATTGATGGCCGAAGAATTTGCCACCAATACCGTGATTGATGTGCCGGACCGTCGTCCGGCTCGGCCTGCCTGCTGCCACAGAGAAGCCACCGATCCGGGATAACCGACAATGATGGAAACATCGAGTGACCCGATATCAACGCCCAGTTCGAGCGCATTGGTGGAGACAACTCCGGTGATGGAGCCATTGCGAAGGCCGGCCTCGATTCTTCTCCGCTCATTGGGCAGATATCCGCCGCGATACCCCGCGATAGAAATCCCTTGGCCGAAATCTCCCTTGAGTTCGCGCTGAAGATATGTCAGCAGAACTTCGACATACAGACGGAAATGGGCAAACACGATCGTCTGGATACGGTGCCGGAGAAATAGCGCCGCCAAATGAGCGGCCTCGTTTATGGACGACTTGCGAATGCCAAGCTGCTTGTTGACCACGGGCGGGTTGTAGACCAAAAAATGCCGTTCACCGGTCGGGGCGCCGTTATTGTCGATCTTGCGAATCGGCCGCCCGATGATCCTGCGGGCGAGATCATCTGGATTGGCGATGGTAGCCGAGCAGCAGATAAACTGCGGATTCGAGCCGTAAAACCGGCAGATCCGCATGAGTCTCTTGATCACATTGGCCAGATGCGACCCGAACACTCCCCGGTACTGGTGGACCTCGTCGATCACGACATATTTTAGATTCTCGAACAGCTTGATCCATTTGGTGTGGTGGGGAAGAATTCCCGCATGCAGCATATCGGGGTTGGTTACCACGATATGGCCGGCGGACCGAATCAGCCGTCGCGCGGTTTGAGGGGTGTCGCCGTCGAAAGTGTACGTCTTGATATCAACATCGAGTTTCTGAATCAGATCGTACAGCTCAGCCAGTTGATCCTGCGAAAGTGCCTTGGTCGGGAAGAGGTACAAAGCCCGGGACTCCGGGGCTTTGAGGATTTCATTGATCACCGGGATATTGTAGCAAATGGTCTTGCCCGAGGCAGTGGGCGTGACCACGACAATATCATCCCCCTCGAGAGCAGCTTGTATGGCACTGGCTTGGTGCGAGTAGAGTTGCTCGATCCCCCGCTTTTTGAGGGTAGATATAATCCGCTGATCGATATTTTTGGGGAAATCCGCGAAGATCGGCTTTTTCGGAGAGAAGGTTTTCCAGGTGGTGATATTCTCACTTACTTCGGGGTCATTGCGAAGGAAGTCAAGAATCTGTTCCAGGGTCATTCGCTTGTTCGGTTTCTGTCAGACGACGCTGGTGAGTTGGCGGCGGCAGACATCGCAGAATTTGTCGGTTTTGTTGTCAATGTCGAGCATCACTTGGCTGAAATAGTTGACGCATTTCGGGTTCCGGCACTCGGTCAGGTCGAACAAATGCGCCAGGCGGTGGACGGCTTCCTTGAACAGGCGCGGATATACTTTGCTCTCGTCTTCAGGGAGCCCGTAAAATTCCTGACGAATACGATACAATGACACCACCGCCGTTCCGGACAGGTTGTCGACACAGGCCATTACGAAGTTCTCATCAGGCAAATACAAATCTTCTTCGCAAATGGCAATAACTTTCTCCCGGCTGTTGGCCTTGGTTCGTTCGATTTTTGAGAGTATCACCTGGGCGTAATACTGGTTTCGGACCACATTGTTGGCCTCGGTCGGCATTTTCATCCCTTTGAGGATATCGACCGAGCGATTGAAGACCGGGCCGACATTGGAGGCCAGCCGATTGACCAGCATGAAGTCGACATCTCCCATCGGGACCACCACAATTTTGGACTTCAACAGTGACATCCGATTCTGTGAGCTACTAGTCAGCCGAGAAGAAACGTGATTTGGAGCCCTCAGCTGAGACCCGTATTTCCGCTTTGCGGGCACACTTTGGGCACCAGCCGATAAACGAGGTCCCGGCCGCATTCAAATATATCCGGGCGTAGACCCGGCAGCACTGGAAATGCATGCCGACAAACGGCCGCCCCGTCGGTCCCTTCTCTTCGGGCTTCTCCATAGTCCAAATATACAGCTGAACCGACTAAAAAGAAAGCTGTGCCCGCTGACCGTCAAAGCGCGGAGCTCTTCCAGCTTCTGATGATCTCCGGGCAGCACGAGGATCCGAGCCGACTGGCTCCGGCGTCGATCAAATCCCGACACTGTGCCCAGGTGCGAATTCCGCCCGCCGCTTTGACTTGAATTTGTCCACCCGTGGCAGAATAAAGCGTGCGGACTTGCTCTATCGTGGCTGTTTCGAAAAACCCCGTCCCGGTTTTGACAAACTGGGCGCCGGCGTTGGCCACCAATTTGGCGGACTCGATCTGTTGCATCGGGCTCAGTTTCGACGCCTCTATAATGACTTTGAGTAGCACACTCTCCGGAAGATTACGGCGTACTTTGCGAATCTCGGCCTCGGCCTCCACGAATCGGTTGGAGCAGAGCCAGCCGATATTGGCCACGACATCAATTTCATGGGCTCCATCCTGGGCCGCCTCGACCGCTTCCAGAACTTTCACTTCGGTGCGACTGGCACCGAGCGGAAACCCAGCCACAGAGACCACCCGAACATCAGAACCGGCCACAGCCTCGGCCGCCAGGCTGATCCAGATCGGATTCAGACAGACCGCGAATAACTGGAACTCGACCGCCTCGGCACAGAGGGTTCGAACGCCCTCTTCGGCGACGACTGACTGAAGAGCGGCGTAGTCAAAATATCGGTTTAACTCGAGAGGCTTGTCAGAATAGGCGGCTTTAATCATCTGATTAGCGCGAGAAACGACTGTCCATTCCGAGGGAGCGGGACTTGAAGTAGTTCGCAAATAGTGGCGCCAAGATCGGCAAAGCAGGCTCGGGTCCCAAGGTCAGCGCCGGCCTTAAGGGGCTTGCCGTATACGAGCAGCGGCACGTACTCGCGGCTGTGATCGGTGGAGTGTTTTTGCGTGGGGTCGCAGCCATGATCGGCGGTAATCACCAGGCAGTCGGTCTCGCGGAGCTGAGTTAGTAATCTGCCAAGATCCGAATCAAACGCCTCCAGCGCCTTGGCGAAATTCTTTTCATCATTTCGATGCCCCCAAAGTTGATCGAAATCTACGCAGTTGGCGAAGATCAACTGGTGATCCCGGTCCGACTGGACTGAGTCGATTACGGCATTCATGACCTCGGTATTATTCGCCGTCTTGATGGCCTTGTTAATCCCTTTGCCGGCGAACAGGTCGTAGATTTTTCCGATTGAGAGCACTTTCCGGCCGTGCTTTTGGAGAATATCCAGCATGGTGTCATGGGGCGGGAATCGGGAGAAATCCTTGCGTCCGGCGGTCCGCACAAATGAGCCGGGCTTTCCAACAAAAGGCCGGGCAATGACTCGTCCGACATTGAATTCCCCCACCAGCATCTCGCGGGCGATTCGGCATATCTCGTAAAGCCGGGGAAGAGGGAACAGGTCTTCGTGCGCGGCCAGTTGGAAGACGGAATCAGCCGATGTGTATAGAATTAGGTGGCCGGTGCGAAGATGCTCTTCGCCGAGCCGTTCGATTATTTCAGTTCCGCTCGCGGCCACATTGCCGATGGTCTTAACGCCGGCTTTTCGTTCAAATTTTTCTACCAGTGCGGAAGGAAAGCCGTCCGGGAAGACCGGAAACGGGCTGTCGAGCACGACTCCCGCGATCTCCCAATGGCCGGTGGTAGAGTCTTTGCCGGGAGATTTTTCGGCCATACGGCCGAAACTGGCGGACGGACGGCTCGCAGGAGGTACACCGCTGATCGGACCAATATTGCCGAGCCCAAAGGCCTGACTGTTGGGCAAATTGAGACCGCCGACAGAGCGGGAGAGATTCTGGAGGGTCGCCGAACCCTGATCCCCGTACAGCCGGGCATCGGGAAGCTCCCCGACTCCGCAGGCATCGAGAATGATTATGATGACGCGATTAATCGACACGGGGGAAAGGTAGGTAAAACCGTTCGGCGAGCAATCCTAAACTTGTGGACCTCAGTGCCCGTTCGAACCGTTTTGGCCAGACTTGCGCTCGTGGAGAGCATAGATCATATCCATATCGGCGTTGACCTTGGTCTTGACGATCTTGCCGGCAACGGTCTTTTCCCGGTCTCCGTTGATATTCCACTTCTCATTAACGCTAACCAGAAACCCGGGATCGGGGGCGAAAGAAAGCATACCGGTGACCGAAATGCGGTCCACCCCGCGGCGCTGCGTGGAATCGCCGGTCATCGGAAGCACCGGGATGATAAGCATGCCGTCGTAGCTAATCTGGATGCAGTCGAGACCGGAGTCACGGCTGAAACCTGCTACCCGGTAAGTTGTGGCAGCTTCCATCTGGGTGCCGTCAACATTGACAGAGGCTTTCTGAGTCCAGGAGCCACCCACTGAGACCGGTGTATCCGGAAAGACAACCGTGTTCTGGGCATAGAACTGCCGAAGATAGGCGGCGCTGGAGCTGTCTACGTTCGATTCAAAAACGACATCAACGACCTTCCCATTGGGCGCCGTGTAGATAGACGCCTTGCGCATCTGGGGGGTCGTGTCGGCCACATTAGAGTCCTTGGTGCCGGATGAGACGCTGGTCCATTTGGCGACTTCCTCTACCTGCGCAGTGCCATCATCGAGAACTCGGGCGACGGACTGAGTGACACTGGCTCGCACCTGCTCGGTGGAGTTACGGATAACCGAATCCCCCTCCATCACCCGGATTTTGCTCGAGGAGGTCTGGTCGTAACTCAATTGCAGACCCGGCTCGAATTTGAATTTAAGGATGGTTGGACGGTCAGACTGGCTGCAGGATGCGGCCAAGAGTGCGGCAAGCGAAAGAATTAGGCAGGCGGTTACACGTTTCATTTTTCTATCTCGGTCGAAAGAAACGGTGGTTTTGGCTAAAAAGTCAACAAATCAATCAGTCCCATAGCCTTACCGGGTCCCGGACTTCCGATGAGCATCCGGCCCAGAACAATGTTGGTAAATTCTCGTTTGGTCAGGATCGCGTCAGGCGTCCCTCCCACGAGGCCTTCCAAGTTCGCCGTGACAAACACTGGCGCGCCCGGGGGGTTCAGCTGTCGAGCCTGATAAGCCTTCTGGGAACCCAAATAGAGGGCACCCAGGAGAATGCAGATAGACGCAGCCAGAGCGAGCGATGATCGCATGAAATCGCGCCGATCCTCAGGCTTGGTCCGGGGTCTGGCCGGATATGCCGGAGCGGCTTCATGGTCGGTTGTCTTAGCCAGAATCAGAGACGACAGTTCCGGCCAGTAGCCGGCATCGGGCTCCGGCGGCCGGCTGGCACTTAAGACTTCCTTGAGAGTTCGCTTCTCTTCGAATTCGACTCGGCAATTTTCGCAACGGTCCAGGTGATCTTTGAGCTGAGGGGCCAGCTTTGAATCCAGATCGTTGTCGAGGTAATCGTCGAGGAATTGCCGGGCTTCGCGACACGTCATTTTTACTCCTTCGCGCTGAGCCGTTTCCGCAACATTTTCTTCAATTTTGTCCGGGCGATATGGAGGTTCGAGCGAACAGTGGCCTCGGGGCACTCCAGGATCTGGGCGACTTCACTCTTGGTGTATCCTTCGACATCGTGAAGAATCACAGTGATCCGTTGCCTCGGGGGCAGCTTTTCCAGCGCTCGATTTATCTCCGCCATTACCACCTTGTCTCTGAGCAAATCCTCCGGCGTCCGGACTTTGCGCGACATTTCGTACTGCATTTCGCCGGGCAACGACGCAGGATCGTCGGTCACCGCGCCGCGCCCTTTCTTCTTGCGAAGCAAGTCGATCGCGTAATTGGTGGCGATCCGGGTCAGAAACGAGGTGAAGCTGGCTACATTGGCGATCTCCTCTCTACGCTTATATATACGGACAAAGGTTTCCTGAACCACTTCGTCGGCGTCCAAATGGTTCCCCAGAAGGCGGTAGGCCAGAAAATAGATGTTCTTCTGGTACCGTTTGACCAGTTCACCAAAGGCCGAGGGGTTGCCATTGACGAAATCCTCCACCAACTCGGGGACTGTCTTGTTCATACCCCGGCGAAATAGTCCATTGTCAGCATATAGACGTACCTACCCCGATAATGTGTAAAGCCGGGAAAAAGGGATTGACGAAGCACAGCCGGAACATTATGGTTACCCCCTTGTTTTGTCAATTGTTTTCGCGGCAATGACTTAGGAGAAGTGAGCAGGATGGCGGACAATATTGTCACAGCCAACAAGTACAAGTTCTTTGTGGTCGGGGCGGTCGGTACATTTATGGCCACGTTCGACGGGTCGATCCTGAATGTCGCCCTGCCGACCATTTCAGACAAACTCCATGCGCCAGTCGACCTGGTGGCCTGGGTGGTCCTGTCCTATTCTTTGACCCTGATCTCCCTGATGCTCCTTTTTGGCGCCTGGACTGAGCGCAAGGGGTACTCGTTTTCCTATAAGTTTGGCTATTTCTTCTTCATCGGCGGCTCAATCCTGTGCGCCCTGAGCAACTCGATCTACATGCTGATCTTCGCCCGGGTGTTTCAGGCGATAGGGACTTCGATGTTCTCAGCCATCGGTCCTGGGATGGTGGCTGAGGTGTTTCCGGCTTCGGAGCGAGGCAAGGGGATGGGGTTGATGCTCATGATGGTCGCGGCTGGGTTCATGATTGGACCACCGATTGGGGGATTGATGCTGAGCTTCTGGTCCTGGCAGTCAATTTTTCTGCTCAACATTCCAATCGGGATTTTCGGCCTGTACCTAATCTATAAGTATTTCGGAGTTTTGCCGCCGCACCAGGTCAAGAGGCGGGTCACATTCCGAGGGGCCATTGCCATCTCCATTGGACTCACGGCCGGCGTGTTCATGCTCAAGGAAATGAACGATCGGCTGTTTTCCGATCCGATGGTCTGGGGATTCGGAATCATATCGCTGATTGCCCTGGGGGCGTTCGTGAAATATGAAGCAAACCCCGATACGGCTTTAATCGGGCTGGACATATTCAAGAACCGAGTGTTCACCACATCGATCCTTTCTCAGTCAGCGCAGTTCGTGTCCACTTCGGGGGTGTTCGTCCTGATTCCGTTTTATCTGGAGCGAGTCAAGGGATTCGAACCGAAGCAGGTGGGGATGTTTTTGATAATTCTGCCGATTTTGATGTTCGTATTCGCGCCGCTGGCCGGAAAGCTTTCCGACAAAATCGGCTATCGCACGTTGACCACTACCGGCATGGTCATATCCGCGGCGGGACTATTCATGCTGGCAGGATTGCAGGTGGATTCGACCTCAGTGTACATCATCGCCTGCCTGGTCGTGACCGGGGCCGGGATCGGGACTTTTACCACACCCAATTCATCGGCCCTTATGGGCTCGGTGTCCGAGTCGCAGCGGGCGGTGACCTCCGGCATTCTTGCGACCAATCGAAATATCGGAATGTCTTTGGGGATCGCCCTGGCGACCGCGCTGTATACCTATTTCGACAAACAGAATCTTGCCGTAACGGATGACAAACTTCGCTTTGTGCTGAGCTACCATCCGGTCATCTTTGTGGCCGTCGCGATTGCGGTAGTGGGAGTGGGCTTCTGTCTGATCCGGGGTGAGCCCGGGGCTCATAATCCAGTTGACATCAGTCGATAGAGAAAGTACACTTACGGTTCGCCGATTGGGGCCATAGCTCAGTTGGGAGAGCGCTTGACTGGCAGTCAAGAGGTCGGGAGTTCGACCCTCCCTGGCTCCACTTAAAATTCGGACAAAAGACCCTGCCGATGTCAGGGTTTTGTTGTATCGGGGAGTGCCTTGCGGGGTTACGGGCAGTTGACCAGCACAAAGCCGCCGCCGGTGAGGAAGCTGACCAAGGCTGACAAATCCCCCAGGTCGATCGTGCCGACTCCATTGACATTGGCCGCATCTGCGCAGGCGGGCACAAACCTGCCTCCCGTCAGGTAGCTGACCAGAGCACTCAAATCTCCAAGGTCCACTACGCCGGTACCGTTGACATTTCCGCGCTTACCAACGCAACAGCCCGATGATCCGCACGCGCTCGCGATCCCGTTGGGCACAATCTTATAGATGCCGCCGTTGAGATCGACAAAGTAAAGTTCTCCAAAGGAATCCTCTCCGAAAGACACGATACTCATCCCGGCCGTATTGAACTCGGGGGTGAGGGTGTCAACTGACGTCACGGGAGCGCCGGTATACTTGAAGGTCAGTATCTGCGAGCTGCAATAGTCGGAGAAGAAGTAAGTCCCGACCAGATCAGGAATCGCGCACCCACGGTACACATAACCTCCTGTCACGGCGCAGGCGGCCGAGTGATCGTACTCATAGACGGGTCGGTCAGTCCGACCAAAGTGTCACACTGAGTGGGCGGGTCATAGCAATGATATCCTTCTTTCAAGCGCCAGCCGTAATTCTGCCCGCCGACGCTGAAGGCCGGCTGGTAGTCGATCTCTTCGTACAGATTCTGGCCAACGTCACCGATGTACAGATCGCCATTCCCCCGGTCGAAACTGTAGCGCCAGGGATTCCGAACGCCATAGGCCCAGATTTCGGGACGAGCCGAAAGATTCCCTACGAAGGGATTGGTGGGCGGAATTCGGTAGCCAGAGGTAGTATCAACATCAAGTCTGAGGATTTTGCCCAGCAGCTCCATCTTGTTCTGGGCGCGGTTCTCCGGGTCACCGCCCGAACCGCCGTCACCCATACCGATGTAGAGATAGTGGTCGAGCGGTCCGAACGCCAGCATGCCGCCGTTGTGATTCGGATACGGCTGGGAGATTAGAATGACCTGAGACTCCGAGGCCGGAGTCGCAATGTCCGGCGAACCGGATACTTTGAACCGGCTGACAACGGTGGCGCCGTCGGGCTGCCGCGTGTAATCGACATAGAAATAGCCGTTTGATATGTAGTTCGGATGAAAGGCCAGGCCGAGCAACCCGCGTTCAGCGCCGTCGTACAGGACCTCGCCGGTAAGATCCAGAAAGGCGGTCGGCAGGAGCGAGTCATGTCTGATAATTCGGATGCGCCCCGGCTGCTCCAGGACAAACAGGCGACTCGTGTCGCCGGGCGCGACCGTCACAAACAGCGGCGCGGTGAGCCCGGAGGTGACGATCGGCTGTTTGGTCAGCGGGGTGGCGGCCTGGCCCGAGGCCGCCCAACAGCCCAGAATCAAGAGCAGTGATAGTAACCGTGTCCGCATGTAATGCTCCGTGTCAACGTAGATGCAACGAGCCCACAATGCGAATATACGCGGCCTCCTTCGGGATGCAATGGTTTTGTCGGCAAGAACAGCGCGGCGTGGAACTTAGGTTCTAACCCTCGGACTCGATCAGGCGGAACTGACGGATACGATCGACTCGAAACGTACGGTCATCCTTGGGTTTTTCGCAAAAGGCGGTGACATAGAGCAGCGAGTCACGTTCGTGAATCAAATAAGGCCGGATCACCCGGCGGTCGGTCAGGCCCGATGACCCCTGGTACTGAATTTCCACGCGAAGTTTATATTCGACAGCTCTCTGGAGGTCGGTCAAGTCAGCCGGGATATTTGAGGCTTTGACCGTGTACCTATCAGCCTGATCGACACGAAATCGGTCGAGTAGCTCGGCAACGGTACTGATGTCTCCGAGTGTCGCCAAACATCGCTCAAAAAGAGACTTTACCAACTGGGCGTCGGCCAAAGCCCGGTGTTCCTGCGAGGTGGCGAGGTCCAGCGCCTTTGTCAGAGACTCAAGGGAATATGAATACTGTGACGGGAAACAGGTGCGCGCGATTTCGACCGTGTCAAGGACGGGAAGATTTGGTAATGGCACGCCGGTTCGATCGACTTCGCAGGCGACAAACGACAAATCAAACGGAGCGTTGTGGGCGATGAGAATTGCGTTCGGCTCACAAAAAGCTGAAAGACTGAGCAGGGCCTGGGCAATTTTGGGAGCGCCGGCCACCATCTCATCGGTTATGCCGTGAATCGGGATAACTTCCGGAGGCATCGGCCGATCCGGATTTACCAGAGTCTGAAATTGTGTGGCGGCCGATCCTCCCAGGACAAACTTTACCGCGCCGATCTCGACAATACGATGAAACGACGCTTCCAGCCCGGTCGTTTCGGTATCAAACGCCACAAAGAGTTGCTCGCCGAGCGGGAGATCACGAAAGCGGCTTAGCTCCATGCCGGTAGTATGTCGGCCGGAGTTCAGGTTGACAATCAGATTCTACAGCATAGATTGCGGGCAGGAGGTAATGACATGCCCTTGACCTCACAGCGACGTTCTGCCCGGGCGGCCTGCACCAAAGCGGTGAGGTCGTTCGCCAATCTATACAATGCTCTGGCCGGTTCCGGCCTTCAGGACGAATAGTCTTCCGGTTATTTCTTTTCGGCCCGGCTGCGGATTCGGGCCTATTCACGTAACAAGTTCAGAATCAGTTTAAGAATTGGGAGTCAGTGTATGGCTGCAAAAGTTGTTGAAATAACCGGCGAGACCATGACGATCGATCTGCTGGAACAGGTTAGCCGGGGTCGCGCCGAGGTCCGTCTTTCGGACAAGGCGCAAAAGGCGATCAACGCGAACCGAGATGTGATTGAGAGAAAGGTAAAATCAGGCGTGCCGATTTATGGGGTAACGACGGGCATCGGGGAGTTCGCCCGGATACAGATTTCTCCCGAAAAGGGAGAAGAATTGCAGAAGCGAATCGTGTATTCCCATGCCGCCGCCGTGGGGAAGCCGATTCCGGAGTGTGACGTGCGCGCCGCGATGGTGCTTCGGGCCAATACTCTGGCCAAAGGATATTCCGGCGTGCGGCTTATTCTGGTTGATACGCTCGTACAAATGCTCAACAAGGGCGTTCATCCGGTCGTGTATCAAAAGGGTTCGCTCGGAACTTCCGGTGACCTGTCACCCATGTCGATGATCGCCGAGGTGGTCATGGGGGAGGGGAGAGCCGATTATCAGGGAAAGCGTATGACCGGCGCCGAGGCCATGAAACTGGCCGGGATCAAACCGATCAGCCTGAGCTACAAAGAGGGGCTGGGGATTATCAATGGCACCCAGGCGTTCACCGGGGTTGGAGCCCTGGCCATTTACGATGCGCGCAATGTCGCCAAGAACGCGATCATTGCCGCGGCCATGACCGCTGATGTCGTGGGATCGAACGCCGTTTTCCTCGATCCCAGAGTGCACAAGATTCGCAATCACCACGGGCAACAGGTGGTGGCGGAGAATATCAGGAGAATCATCAAAGGGACAGAGACTATCCCGGCCAACAAGGGAAAAGTTCAGGACGCCTATTCGATTCGCTGCATTCCCCAGATCATGGGGCCTTCCCTGGATGCGCTGGAATATGTTACCAAAGTTCACGTCGATGAAATGAACGGCGTTTCGGATAATCCGCTGTTCTTCACCGCCGAAGACGAGTATCTGGCGGCCGGGAATTTCCATGGCCAAGGGGTGGCTATGGCACAGGATTTTCTGGCCATTGCTGTCTCCGAGTTTGCCGATCTGGCCGAACGGCACACCAACCGGATGATGAACCCGGTTCTTTCCGGGCTTCCCGATTTTCTGGTCGAAGGAAAGGGACTTAACTCCGGGCTCATGGTGTCGCAATACTCAGCGGCGGCGCTGGTATCGGAGAACAAAATCCTGTCCCATCCCGCTGTGGTCGATAATATCTCTGTCTCTGCGGACCAGGAGGATCACGTCTGCATGGGCTCGGTAACCGCAATGAAGCTTACGGAAATTATCCGGAATACCGAGATCGTGGTGGCGATCCAGCTTATGTCCGCGGCGCAGGCGCTCGATTTCCGTCGCCCGCATAAGGCGGGAGCCGGAACGGAAGCGGCCTTTGGCGTCATCAGAAAGAGACTCCAGAAGCTAATCGATGATCGCCCGCTTTACCCGGATATCGACATTGTCACCGAACAGGTTCGGGATCATTCGATCGCGGACGCCGTGGAAGCGGCTGTTGGAGAGATCAAGCTCCATTAGCCATTCGCGTTAGGAGACCTTATTGAGGGCCACGCAGTTCCCGTTGGGACTGAGTGGCTCTTTCTTTGTTTAGCATTGTATGACCCGCGTAGCTGAGATATACTTAAATAACTGTCTCAAGGAGGATTTCATGAAGAAGGGAATTTGGATTACGGCCATGACACTGCTTGGATCCGGTACCGTACTGGGAGGCGACGCAACTCACAAAGGACCGCTCCATCCGGTCTGCACGTATTCCATTGTCGCGTACGACAGCACTACCGGTGAGTTCGGCGCCGCAGTGCAATCGCATTACTTCAAGGTCGCCGATGTTATCTGGGTGGAACCCGGGGTCGGGGCAGTGGCTACCCAGTCTTTGGTCGATTTCTCGTACGGCCCACTCGGATTAGCGATGATGCGAAATGGGAAGACGGCCCGCCAGGCCCTTGATGGACTTTTGGCGAGCGATTCATCCAATTCGGTTAGACAGGTCGCGATGGTCGACCGCAACGGCACCGTAGCCACCCACACCGGCGCCAAGTGTATTCCCGAAGCCGGGCACCATTCCGGAAAGGGATATTCCTGCCAGGCCAATTTGATGCGGAACAACACGGTGTGGGATGCGATGGCCAAGGCGTATGAGTCTACCAAAGGGGATCTCGCGGAAAGACTTCTCTCAGCGCTCGAATCGGCCCAGAAGGAGGGGGGAGACATTCGCGGCATGCAGTCGGCCGCGATTATGGTCGTCAGCGGAAAACCGACCGGCCAGTCATGGAAAGACAAACTGTTTGATCTTCGGGTTGACGACTCCCCGCAGCCATTGAAGGAGCTCCGGAGACTGGTCACGCTCGCGCGGGCTTACAAGCACTCGGACAAGGGAGATGATTTCGTTGCTGCCGGAAAGCTCCAGGACGCTGAGACCGAATACGCAGCCGCCTCACAGATGGCGCCGGACAATGTCGAACTTAAGTTCTGGCACGCCGCGTCGCTCGCGACCAATGGCCAGGTGGCAAAATCGCTGCCGATGTTCAAGGAAGTATTTGCGGCGGATGAATCCTGGCGGGTGCTGGTGCCAAGACTAGTGAAAGTGGATTTGATGCCGAAGGACGAGAGTATCATCAAACAGATTCTGGCCCAGTAGAGCGCGACCCCTTAAACGTGCTTCTCGTCTCCGCTCGAAGCGACAGAACCGTTGTGTGAGAGTTGCGATGTAGCGCGCTAGCGTTCCGGGAGGGCGACCATACGGTCGAGTTCTCCTTTGATTGCGGCAGGCTCTAGTTTGCGGACCTCGATTACCGTCCGGCCCCCTTTGCGCGAGGTTTTCTCGGCGACAAAATGATGGTCCGCCAGGCGTGCTATTTGATGAAGATGCGTCACGACAAACACTTGGCAGGATTCGGAGAGTTTCTTCAATTTCCGGGCGACCTCGGCCGCGGTCTTTCCACCGATGCCGGCATCGACTTCATCGAATACAAGTAACGACCGTTGGAGACCGCTTTGTTTCTTCTCGGCCGCTTTGAGAGCGAGCAGAACACGCGAGATTTCGCCGCCCGAGGCTGTCTTGACCAACGATTTGAGCGGCTCACCTTTGTTGGCCGAGAACAAAATGCGGCATTTCTCCAGGCCATAGTCGAACGGACGCAAGGCACGATCGTTGAGAATCACCCCTTGTGGCATTTCTTCAGACAAAAACTCGACTTCGAACCCGGCTCCTTCAATCGCCAGCTCGGCCAGTTCCTTGACCACCAGTTTGGTCAAGTATGAACCGGTTTTGACTCTGAGAGCAGAGAGTTCGAGCGCCTTCTCTGAGTACTGCGTGCGAAAGTGCTCAACCTCTTTTTCGAGCGTGGCAATATGCTGATCGATATCAGGAAGGGCCCGAAGCTGCTCGCTGATACTATTCAGACTCTCCAAAATGGTCTCTTCGGAGCCGCCGAATTTGCGCTTGAGGTGATAGATTTCATCCAGCCGGGAGTTGATTTCTTCGAGCCGGGATGGATCATCGGGCACGGAACTACCGTACTGCTCGATTGCTCGGCGTAACTCCTCGAGCCGATAATCGATATCGGCAAACTCCGTGGCCTTTGTTTCGAGCCCCGGATCGACATCAGACATCTTGTCCAATTCTTTGCGGGCGGCTCGGATTTGGGGCATGACGGAGTTTTCGTCGCCGTCCAGAATGCTGCAAATGGTGGCGGCTGAGGCCGACAAGGCGCGGGCCGAATCCAGAATCTTGCGCTCCTGCAAAAGCTCCGCTTCCTCGCCGACTCGAATCTGCCCTTTTTCGATTTCATTCTTTTGGTAAAGCAGCAACTCCCGTTGATTCTTGAGTTGATCGCGGCGTGCGGTCACCCGGGCAAGCTCACTTGCGGTCTTCTCCCACTCGCGGAAGCGCTCCCGGACAACTGTGCGCAACTCTTCCAGCGAACCAAAATGATCCAGAAACAGCAGGTGGTTGTCTTCGCTCATCAACTGCTGGTTGGCGTGCTGGCCAAGGATTTCCACAAGGGGCAAGGTCAGTTCTTTCAGCTTTGCCAGCGTGGCGTTGGCGCCGTTAATCCTAATCTTCGAGCTGCCATCGCGACTGATCTCGCGCACGACATTGACCGCGTTATCAACAATCGAATCGGCGAACTGCTTGCGATACGAAGCCGGGGTAGAGGCAACGGCAAAGGTTGCCGACACGGTTGCCTTGTCGGCGCCATGGCGGATAAATTCGCGCTCGGCCCGTTCTCCGAGGGCGAGCGCCAGCGCGGTCACGACAATCGACTTGCCGGCGCCGGTTTCGCCGGTGAGGACGGTCATACCTTTGTCGAATGTCAGTTCGACTTTGTCGACCAGCGCGATGTTTTCAATCGTCAGCGATTTGAGCATTACAATCCGTAGCTCTTGATTTGTTGAAGAATCTCCTCGGCGCGCTTATGATCGCCGAGCGCCTCGGCCTGGGCAAGCTCTTTTTGAAGATCGGTTCTGATTCGTTTTCTCTTCCGCTCGGTGAGAAGACGCACGTAGTTCCTGGTCTCAGTCTCCACCTCTTCCGGGACCCATTCTTTGGTGGCCAGCTCGGTCAACAACGAGACCATTTCCTCGTCAGCAAATGACTCAATGAGCCGATTGGGATTGATCACCCCCAGCTCTCGGTATTGCTGGATCATAGCAAGGTAGAGGCGGTGAAGTTCTTTCGAATCCAGATCTTCGGGGGCGATCGCTTCAAGCGCGCTCTCGATTGACCCAGGGTTGCTTAAAAGAAGCGAAAGATATTCCAATTCAATCTGGTGGCGCCGACTTTTGGAGGCAGCCGATCCAACGGTCGGGCGTGTGGCAGTTCCCCCGGCGGATTGCAGAAGAACCGGCTCAACTGCGAGCACCGTAGCAGCTTCGTTGAAGAACAATGCTCGACGAGTCGGATCGCTGATTTTGGAGCCAAGCGTGCTCAATTCCTTGACCAACTTTTCCTTGGCGACAATTCCTGAATTGCCTACCGAAACATTCTTTAGCCGGAATGGAATGAAGCCCATCGAGTTCGAACGGAGCTCCTCGATCTTATCCGGGCCGAATTTCCGGGCAGTGCTGTCTGGGTCTTCACTGGGAGGGGGGATCATGACTTTTACGTCTATAGCTGAGTCGTACAGGACATCGACCGACCTCAAAGCGGCATTCTGACCGGCAGAATCAGCATCGAAGAAGAGGTAGACCATATCGCAAAAGCGGGCGAGAAGACGCGCCTGCTGCTGCGTAAAAGCAGTCCCCGACGAGGCGACTACGTTCTTCACCCCAACCTGCCACAGAGAAATGAAATCAAAGTACCCTTCGACCACCAGAGCGAACCCGGCATCGCGGATGTGGTCTCGCGAGAAATTCAGGCCGTAGAGTACATTTCCTTTGGAATACAGAGGAGTTTCGGGGGAATTGATATATTTGGCGGGCTCTCCTTTCTTCAGGGTCCGCCCGCCAAAGGCAATCGGCTTCTGGCTGAAGCTGAAAATCGGAATCATCAGCCGCTGGCGGAAGCGGTCAAAATATCGGTCATTGGTATCGGACTTCAGAGACCAGGCCAGCTCGAACAAGCTCATCCTCGGATAACCCTTTTCGCTTCGCAAATGTCAATAGGCCGTCCCACTCCTCACCCGCCAGGCCGAAGTGAAAGAATTTGACGAGTTCTTCGGCGATAGCCCTCTTTCCGAGCAAATAAGTATCGAGAACCGAGCGATATCTGGAGCTGTGGAGTTGCGATTCAAAATACTCCATCGCCACTACCTGGGCAAAATTTAGTCTTTCCAGTTCTTCCCGGTGATAATCAGTCGTGGCCTCGCGGATGACAATATTCGCCTTCTGGGCGAGGTGCCGGACGGCTTCAGTGAAGGTCATCTTCTCGTGTTCCATCAGAAACGTGAAGACATTACCTCCCTTGCCGCAGCCGAAGCAGTGGTAGATCTGGCGGTCAGGATTGACCTTGAAAGATGGCGTCTTCTCCGTGTGAAATGGGCAAAGGCCATCGAAACTCCGGCCCCGCTTCTTGAGGCGGACATATTCGCCGATGATCTGGGCGATATCAGTCGCCTGGCGAACCTGCTCTATGGTTTCCTGAGGAATCATTCTTTCAGCGTGACAATCGTCACTCCAGCTCCCCCTTCGTTCCAATCCCCCAGCCGGATAGAGTCAACTTCTTTGTGCTGCTTCAAAAACTGAGTGAGGGTGCGGCGAAGCACACCCGTCCCTTTGCCGTGAATGACATACACCTGTCGGAGCCCGGAGACAACGGCCCGATCCAGAAATCGGTCCAATGCGTCCTGCGCTTCCTCGGCGGTCATGCCACGCAGATGTATCTCAGGCGACACGACTTCATCGGCGTTTACACCCGGCACCGGTTTGAGCGGTTTCCGGGTCGGCTCAGGGTCGGTCCGCCGAAGATTCCGGATTTCGACGATCGTGCTGACATTTCCCACCCGGACTTTCGCCTTGTCTTTGCCAATAAGCGAATCAATCTGGCCGATTTGATTTAGAGTGACGATCCGTACGGCGTCCCCTTTCATGAACTTTACCGCCTGAATGGACCGGTCTCTGGTCTTCTCCAGTGATTCCTGTATCTTCTCAACCGAACTCTGCGACTCCTTCAGCTTCTTGTGAATCGCTTTTACCGAGTCTTTGGAGGCCTGGGTGGCTCGAATTTCAGCCACCAGTCGCTCGGTCTCTTTGCGGGTGGTCTCAAGCAGTCCGGCGGTTTCGGCGACCGCCTTCTCGCGCTCAAGCTCGACCTCTTTCTGAAAGGTCTCCATGAGCCGGCTGTATTTCTCTTCCACGGTCTTGGCGCCCACCAGCCGTTCGGAAAGTTCGCTGCGATCTTCGCGCAGCTTCTTCAACTCAGCCTCCATGGTCGCAATTAAATCGGTCAGGTCCCGTTCACCGGAACCGACCAGGTCGAAGGCATGACGGCAAATCTCCTCCGGAAGCCCCAGCCGCCCGGCGATCTCGACGGCATAGGACGAACCCGGCATGCCCACAGACAGGCGATAGGTGGGGGCAAGAGTATCGCGATTGAATTCCAGTGAGGCATTTTCTATGGCGTGATGTTGCTGGGGGAGAGTCTTGAGTTGAGAATAGTGGGTGGTAGCGACCAGTTTGGCGCCGGCTCGGACGATATACAAGACGATTGACTCGGCCAGTGCACATCCTTCCTTGGGATCGGTCCCGGCCCCTATTTCATCCAGGAGAACGAGCGCATTGGGAGAGACCTGCTTGACCGCCGCGATGATGTTCCTGATGTGAGACGAGAAAGTCGAAAGGGACAATTCTATAGATTGTTCATCGCCGATGTCGGCGAAAACCCGTCGGAAGATCCCGACCTCACTGGTCTCATCGGCCGGAATCAATAGGCCGCTCTGGGCCATCAGGACCGAAAGGCCAATAGTTTTGAGGACGATTGTCTTGCCGCCGGTATTTGGCCCCGTCACTACTATCGATTGGCGTGTTCCGTCCAGATTCAAAGTCATCGGCACGACTTTTTCAATGCCGCCGAATTGCATGACGAGCAAGGGATGCCGGGCATTGACTAGAGAAAACCTTGGCTCATCGACGAGTCTGGCGCGGCTGGCCTTGGTCCGAGCTGAGAAAGTGCCGGCCGCATGGAAGGCATCGAGTTGTCCGATGAGGTCGCAATTCTTAAGAAGGGAATCCGCCCTCTGCGATATCTGGGTGGTCAAAGCGCGAAGAATCCGATCCATCTCCAACCGCTCTTCCTGTAGCAGGAAATTGAGGCGATTATTGTGCTCGACCGACTCTTTGGGCTCGACATAAAGGGTCGCCCCGGACTGGCTCCGGTCATGCAGAATCCCGACATCGGCGCGGTATTGGCTGGCCGGAACTGAGATCACATACCGTCCGTTGCGCATCGTCACGACGTCATCCTGCAGTCCGGAATGCCGGTTCGGCCCGGTGAGCAACTGCTCGAGCGACCGGATCAATCGGCGGCGGCTGTCGACCAGTTCCAGACGGGTAGTGCGAAGTTTTGGGGAGGCATCATCTTTGATTTCCCCTTTTTCGTCCAGCGCTTTGCGGATCTCTTTGACTAGTTCCGGGAAGGGACGGATGACTTCGAGATATTCGGCAATCGCCGGAAATTTCGGGCGGCCCTCGAGTATCGTAGTCATGAATTTCATTACCCGTGATGGCCAGTTCCATGACAGCCATGATCTCTTTGGGATCAAGGAAAAGTCCCGGCACCTGGGATTTTTCCAAAAGCTCCCGGCAGTCCTCGATTCGAGATAGGGGAAAGGCGAGGCCGAATCGGACGATATCGGTCATCTCCGAGACTTCATTCTGGCGCTTCTGAATGTCCTGAAGCTCGAACATGGGAGCAAACGAGCGAACCACGGGATGACCGTAGGGGGTCAGACAGTGCCCCTCGATCAAGGCGATAACCTTCGGGAATTCGAGCGTCTCTATCGTGTGTTGTTCGATCATCAGTTTATCTGAAATCCGTCAAATCAAAAGGCCGGTTCTTTCGGACCGGCCCAATATACTTGGCTAACCTCGGATTAGAAATCAGTTTAGGTGCCGCTGGAGATATTGAAGAACCGGTCAATCTGGTACATGACACGGTAAACCTGTTCCCGGTCCTGGCTCATATCAGCTTTGCCGGAGGACTTGGGCTTGGAGGAACCGCCGAGTAATGTGGTTTCAACTTTCCCCATGAAAGTAGGGCTCTCCGGATGCATGATCTTGGTCCCTTCGTACATCAGGGGGACAGTCTTGGCGGCCAGCTTGCCGAGAAATGAGCCGTCAAATGCAGTGTAGAATGATTCCGGGAGCGGCAGGAAGAAGACGACAAAGGTCATGAATCCGATCATCACCCAGCCCCGAAAAAGGCCCACAATGGCGCCCCCCACCTGGTCCTGCTTACCCTGGCTCTTGATTGAGGCCACCTTGTAGAAAACGAAGGCCAGCAGCTTGAAGAATCCGTAGGAGACACCGGCCAGAAGAACAAAGGAGATAAAGGCGGAGATCAATGGAGAACCGCCGATTCTTCCGTAAACCCAGACCGCAAACACATCGACATAGTTCACCGTCAGGATAATCGCGGCAAAAAAGACAACAAAAGCCGATATTTCGCGCACCAGCCCTTTTTTCGATCCGACAATCACCGCTGTCAAAAGCAGGGCGATCAGCACAAAATCAATCCAATTCACAGTCGCCTCCGTTCGTTAAGCGAACGTCATAATGGACTAATTCCACCGCTCAAGCGGTCACTCTCGGGTTTGAAGGTAGAAAAGTTTTAAACTATTTGGCAAGTAATTCTGAAACCAGCCGGCTGACCAGCTTGCCGTCCGCCTGCCCCTTGATTTTGGGCATCAGAGCCTTCATCACCAGCCCCATCTTCTGGGGGGAATCGGCCCCCGTCTCGGCGACCGTCTCGGTGACTATCCGCCGGACCTCGTCCTCGGAGAGCTGTTTGGGGAGATACGTGACGATAACCCCCAATTCGGCCTCCTCCTTTTGGGCAAGGTCTTCGCGCTTCCCGGCCCGGAACTGCTCAATAGACTCCCGGCGCTTCTTAGAAGCCGAAGTGAGGACAGCAATCACATCGTCATCGGTCATAGCCCGGCCAAGGTCGATCTGCTTGTACTTGATATCAGATTTGAGGCCCCGAAGCACAGTCAATTTATCCTTTTGACCGGCCCTCAGGGCCTCTTTCATGTCATGTTCAATTTGTTCGAGTAGTGTCATTTTACTCAATCTTCAAACATGCGGTTCCGACGCGCTTTTCGTCTTGCCGCCGCCAGCTTGCGCTTGCGAGTCTCAGAAGGCTTTTCATAGTGCTGGTGTTTCTTGAAATCAGAGAGGATCCCGGACTTCTCGCAGAACTTATTAAAACGTCGGAGAGCTTTTTCAAAGGACTCGTCGTCCCGTACTCTCACACCTGTCAAACGAATTCACCTCCTTCAATCGTTTCTAACCTGCTCTTACTCAACATCATATCGGAAAATACGGGCAATTCTATGATTTTGTCAACCCCTTTGCCCCGATTTTTGGGCAAAATCCAGTGTTCAGCAGGATTTGCGGCCTAAATGGCTTAGGAAGTGATGTATTTAAGCCGGTCGGCTCCCCGATTGGAGAGAAAGTGGTAGTGAATATGGTCGACCTCCTGGCCATATCCGTTGTTGATGACCAGCCGGTAATGGTCTCCAAGACCTAGCTTTTCGGCTACGAGTTTGGCGGTTTCACTCAGTTCGGCGAGGACTTCGGGCGGAGTGGTCTGGAAATTCGGGTATTCGGTTTTGGGTAGAATCAGCAGGTGGACGGCATCTTTGGGGCGGTGGTCGGCGATGACGATGACCCGGTCGGTCTCATAGAATATCTTGGCCGGGAGTTCACGCTTGATTATACGAGTGAAGACGGAGGGCATGGGGGGAAGATAGGGGGCGAGCCAGTCCCTGTCCAGCTTGTTGCTGGTCCAGATAACTCCGGTCGAGGCTACTTTGATGTCTCCACTTTCTTCGATTCGACCTTCTTGAATTTGTGACTCTCATGATCGAAGCGGTAAGTCTCGGTTGATCCAATCTGCCGGTTGAAACTGCGGTCTTCAATTCCAACTACAATCTCCCAATTGCACTCAGCCAGTTTCCTCACCTCGATGTCCCGGGCAAAAATTGCGCCCGCCAGCAACTCGCCGTCCAGAAGCGCAAGTGTGTCTCCTCTCAGTCCCAGAATATTTAAGGCTGAGTTTCCTCGGGCGCCGACGGCGGACTCCAGGAATATTTCATTGGACCCGTCGCAATCGACATCATGAAACTCCATGTTGGATAGCCCTTCACAAGCGAGATCACGAATCTGGTTTACCAACCTCCACCCTTCCGGCGCTGGGAGCAGATACTGGAGCGAAGGCTGATTGGACCATCCCGTAATGTAGAGAATGAGAAGCGCAGAATCATTTGGTTCCCTGGCATTCTTGGGAAAGGAATACAACCTGATTGCTCCTCCATATAAGTCAGGTGCACTCGTTGTGAGAAGGGAATCCCGAATATCACGAGGAATATACTTCTGGATTGCCGCCTTAAGGGCGTCACTATAGTGCATTTGAGTGAGGTCCAGCGTCCGGTGCGCGGAATCTGGCAGATCGGTATGCCCGTCATACCATAGCATGTCGTAGGACTTGGTACCCGCGTTGTATTCATAGTGGTAGGTTGTGGTGGTTTGGCGGTTTTGTCCTTCCTTCTTCACGATTGTTAGCATACTAGCGCATTTGTTCATGGCTTCGAAGCCCATGTCGTATGCTGAGAGTATTCCCCCTTGGAGCTCGGGAATCAACTTTGTTGTGATCGACTCGAGTGAATCCCCACGTAGCGCCAACACATCCATTCGTCGATCCTGGCTGGCGGCCGATTGGGTCTTGAGAAGAATCTCATTTTCCTTGTCGCAATCCACATCCTTGAATTCCAGCGAGAGGAGGGTTCCTTTTCCAATGCTTCGCAACTGTGATACAAGGGCAAATCCTGCTGAATCCCCGCGATAAACTTGAAGGACAGATAGATCGTGGCGGTCGGAGATGAAGACTAATATGATATGCGATTGAACAGCGGGATCATATGGGTCATAGGGTACTACCTTGACGTAGGCATCGAGCGAATCGTCGGCAAGCCGCAGTTTGGTGAGTGACGATTCTAAGTCTTGCGGCAAATTGTGACGAATCGCCTGATTTAACGCCGGGTAATATGGCAAGTGAGATAGATCGAGGTTTGTGCCCTGGGCGCGAAATAATGGAGTGGTCACTGCGGCTGACAACGCCACCAGCCAGATTAAAGCCTCTCGATTTGTCATCTGTACCTCCCGCTAAGTTATAGTACGCATTGGGAGAATAAGTACTCTCCAGGCACCTTGTCAACACATTGTGCCGCAAAGCACTTGGACCACTTGCTAAAGTCGAGCGGTTGATTATGCGGGTGAAGACGGAGGGCATGGGGGGAAAATCCTTGACCGAAAATACAATTTGAGTTCTTGTTGAGCGAGCAGGCTGCTGAGCTCGTTATCGAATGCCCCGGGGCTAGTCGTCCTCTATTTCCTGGTCGAGGTCATCAGCAGATATGCCCATCTTGTGACACGCCCTTTCCAGGGCTTCATCGTAGTCGGAGCCAACGGCGCTTTCGCTCTGACCGGTTTGCTCATCAGTAATGATCACCTTCACCGGCTCTCGGTCGATATCCAACGCGGTATCGACAACTTCCTCGATCAACCATTTGTCGACTTTCTCCTCGTCGATGGTGTAACGGGGGTTCCCCATGGCAATCCTCCCAAACTCTGTTAAGGCCTTTGAATTCTACGGGTGTTTTCGCTTTACCAAGAGAGATTAATCAATCGTGGTTTGGATTGTCAAGGCCGGAGAATTCCGTCTATCTATCCCACTTGCCAAAGTCGAGTGAGTGCTTTACATTGGGATGCTGTAAAGTATTGAACGACAACATTTCGAATATAGAAGTACAGGAGGGTTGACCCATGTCAGGACATTCAAAATGGGCGACTATAAAACGGAAAAAAGGTAACTAGACCAGGAGCGCGGGAAAATCTTCACGCAGCACATCAAGGAAATCACGGTGGCTGCCCGTGAAGGAGGTGGGGACCCAATCAACAACGCCCGGCTTCGCACCGCCATCGGGGCCGCCAAAGCGGCCAACATGCCCCAGGACAACATCAAGCGCGCTATCTTAAAAGGGACCGGACAACTTCCGGGAGTGGTGTATGAGTCAGCCACCTATGAGGGGTACGGACCCTCGGGCGCGGCCGTTCTGCTTGAAGTAATGACCGACAACAAGAACCGAATCGTATCGGAAATCCGGCATATCTTCACCAAGTATGGCGGCAACATGGGGGCCAACGGCTGCGTCGGCTGGATGTTCCACAAGAAGGGGCTGATCACGGTCGAGCTGAACGCGATCGATGAGAACGCCCTGATGGAACTGGCCATGGAAAACGGCGCCGAGGATATCACCGGCGAGTCGGGAGCTTGGGAAATAACCACGCCGCCGAACGATCTCGAGACGGTCAAAACCGCCCTGGAGGACAAGAAGATTCCGATTGTTTCAGCCGAGATTACAATGGTCCCGGAGAACTCGGTTAAAATCAACACCGAGGGGGAAGCCAATTCGATGCTAAAGCTCTTTGAACTTCTGGAAGAACTGGATGATGTCCAGAAGGTCTATTCCAACTTTGACATTGCACCTGAGATTCTGGAGAAACTGGCTTAGGCGGAGTGACGCAGTGAAGTCAATTGTCTCGGAGAATCCAAGATGATTTCGAGTGCCGTCGCAGTGAAACGCGGCGGCATTTTCTTTTGGGAGGTCTGTGCGAATTAACTGGTCGCCAGGGACAGTGGTACTGTTTGCGCTGATCGCATCGATCGCGCTCTATCTCGCCTGGCGCACCGCCGGAAGCGTACTTCGCGCGAAATCAGGGGATCCGGACCAGCTTCGGAAACGACTCTTTATCCCGCTTCTGATACTCGTGATTATCATCGCAATCGTTCAACTCCTGACGGTCTTTTTCCGAAGATGAACTCAGGCCTTCTCAGCAACATACGAGGATTCCTGTTCGATCTGGACGGAGTTTTCTTTGTAGGCGATAAGGTGATTCTGGGGGGTGCGGAAGTGATCCGCTTATTGACGAAACGTGGCTTTCCCTGCCGATTCACGACCAATACGACTACTCGCTCTCTGGACACCATGTACCGGGAGTTGCTCGCAATGGGTCTGCCGATAGAGAAATCGGAGATCTTTTCAGCCCCGCAGGCGGGGGTGCGATTCCTGAGAGCACCAGGGGAATCCATCGTGCTACTTTCTCCTCAACGATGACGCCAAAACGGATTTCGCCGAGTTCGCCGAGAATCGGGTTAATCCGCAGTATGTGGTCGTGGGAGACATCGGAGACCGCTGGAATTACGAGCTTCTGAACGCCGTGTTCCAGATGCTTATGTCAGGCTCGGAAATTTTGGCGCTTCACAAGGGGAGATACTGGCAGATGCCGGATGGCCTGAAGATGGATATTGGGGCGTTTGTCGCCGGGCTGGAGTATGTCACCGGCAAGACGGCAACGGTAGTCGGGAAGCCCTCAAAGGAGTTTTTCGACCTGGCTCTTTCGGACATGGGCGTGACTGCGGACCGGGCAGTGATGATCGGGGATGACATTGAATCAGATATCGGCGGTGCCCGGAGAGCCGGAATGAAGGGGATTTTGGTGAAAACCGGGAAATACCGGGAAGAACTGGTGTCGCGGTCAAAGGTCAAGCCGGACCTGGTAATTGACTCCGCGGCTGATTTGCCGCTTCTGCTGGGCTAGACAGCTGATTCCCAGTTTGTTATTGATATTTGGGGGCATCTCACCTATTAATCCGCCATGCGTATTTTGGGCATTGACCCAGGTCTGAACATAACCGGATACGGCATTTTGGAGGCGGACGGGGACTCCCCGAAAGTTATCGAGGCCGGCGTGCTTAAAAGTAACCCACGCTGGACCCTGGAAGACCGCCTTCGCGAGATGTCTTCCGAAATGCAAGGCATTCTGGATCAGTTTCAACCGGATGCCCTGGCAATCGAGGAACTGTACTCCCACTACAGCCACCCAATTACGGCTGTTGTGATGGGGCATGTCCGGGGGGTTCTCATTCTCAAGGCGGTTGAACATGGGGTGCCGATAATTTCTTACGCTTCGACTCGCATCAAAAAGTCGTTGACCGGCAACGGTCGCGCCACGAAAGAGCAGATGCAGAGAATGGTGAGAGTCACGCTCGGGCTGACTTCAATCCCGGAGCCTGCCGATGCCGCCGATGCGCTGGCGATCGCGCTCTGTCACTGCCGGGCGGTCTTGCATCACGAGGCGATCACGGCATGATCAGCCGGCTTCGCGGCATTCTGTCCCAAGTCTCGGACCAATCGGCGCTTGTCGATGTGGGAGGACTCACGTATGAAGTCATGGTGCCATCGGGACTGGTCGAGCGGCTGAAAGAGAATGGCTCGCTGGGACAGGAAATATCTTTTGACACCATCTACTATATTGAGGCCGGTGATAAGAAGTCGAACGAGTATCCCCGCCTGGTCGGTTTTTTGAACCAGGTTGACCGCGAATTCTTTTCGCTCTGGACCCAGGTACCGGGGCTGGGAGTCAAAAAGGCACTCAAATCGCTGGTGCTTCCAATCAAAGAAATTGCCGCGGCGGTTGAGACCAAAGATTCAGCCACGCTATCGCGACTCCCGGGTATAGGACCCCGGTTGTCGGAAAAGATCATAGCCGAACTTCATGGCAAGACCACGAAATTCGCCCTGTCACGTGAACAGGAGCCGCTTGCTGTCAAGGAGAAGACGACCACTCCATTTGCTGACGAAGCGTTGGCAGTCCTCACCCAGTTGCAGTATAAGCCCCATGAAGCCCAGCAGATGATTCAACTGGCGCTCAAGAATAATCCCAAGGTGGACAAAGTCGAGGACTTGATTACTCTGATCTTCAGACTCGAACGCGAGTCGAAAGTGTATCAGTCATGACCCGCGAACGGATCGTTTCAGCAGCCCCAATCGGTCCGGAAGAAGAAGTCGTCCAATGGTCGCTTCGGCCAAAGACTCTGGATGAGTACATAGGCCAGAATGAGTTAAAGGACAAACTTAGAGTATTACTTCATGCCGCCAAGGGACGGAAGGAGTCAGTCGAGCATATTTTACTCTACGGCCCTCCAGGACTTGGAAAGACCACTCTCGCCCATATCATCGCTCACGAGATGGGTTCGCGTCTGATTTCAACATCGGGGCCTGCCCTTCAGCGGACCGGTGATTTGATGGGGATTCTGACCAATTTGAATGACGGGGATGTGCTGTTTATCGATGAGATTCACCGGCTCTCACCGGTGATAGAAGAATTCATCTACCCGGCCATGGAGGATTTCAAAGTCGATTTTGTGGTGGACAAGGGAGCCTTTGCCAAGGTCATCAATGTCCCCCTGAAGCGATTCACCTTGGTCGGCGCTACTACCCGGGCCGGGATGCTGTCAGCCCCGCTGCGAGACCGGTTCGGCTTGTACTACCATATTGATTTTTACTCCCCGGCAGATCTTGAACTTATTGCCTTGAGATCGGCGCAGCTTCTCAGCATTCCGATCGACAGCGCTACAGCCAAAGTGGTGGCCGGCCGATCTCGCGGGACCCCCCGGATCGCCAATCGACTGTTGAGACGGGTGCGGGATTTTTCGGCGGTCAAAGCAAACAATCAATTGAGCCCGGAAATTGCAGCCCGGGCCCTGGATACTGAAGGAATAGATTCGATGGGGCTTGATGCCATGGATCGAAAGATCCTTCAGATCATCATCGAGTATTACAAAGGGGGGCCGGTGGGAGTCGAAGCGCTCGCTGCTACTCTAAACGAAGAGATTGATACGCTGGTCGATATGGTCGAGCCGTATCTGTTGAAGATCGGATTTGTCCAGAGAACCAAGCGAGGGAGAATGGCGTCCGATGAAGCCGCGAAACACCTTGGGCTCAAGCTTCCCGGAACGACCCCGCAACAGAGTCTGTTTTAGAGAGCAGTATGTCTGACGATGCCTTTTCGCTCTTGCTCCAGTCATTGGGGGCTCAAGTGCTGTCTAGTGAGTCTGACCCGCGAGGGGTGCTGGCCATGCTCACTACCGAGACGATCAGGTTTCGGGACAAGCTGCTTCAGGAGACCGGAGTGAGATTGACGGTCGAGGATGCTCGCTTTGCCTTGGATGGTCTGGAGAAAGTGCTCCATGGCGAGCAGCTTCCCAACCAGTTGACATCGGAGCAACATGCTCTGGCACAGATCTACGTCGATCGCCTGACCACCTTCCGCCGCCGCTAGGCTGCGGCTTTCCGATCCTATGAATCAATTTCCCCAATTAGGCAAATTGCTCCTCATCGCGGGGATAGTGATAGTCGGTATGGGCTTGTTGTTTCTCTTTGCGGACCGGATTCCCTGGTTGGGGCGGCTTCCGGGGGACATTTCGTTTACCAGGAGGAGATTTTCATTCTTCTTTCCCATTGTGACTTGCCTTATTCTCTCCATAGTCTTGACGGTGCTTTTCAATCTTTTTGGTCGCGGACGCTGAGACGACGTGAATATTTCGCTTTTCGATTACCATCTCCCCAAAGAACTGATTGCCCAACATCCGCCCAAGCGCCGGGGGGAGTCGCGGCTGCTCGTGTATGACCGTCGGACCGGGCACAAGATCCATACCAAGTTCGCCAGTCTGGTCGAGTACGTTGGTCCACACGATGCCCTGGTCGTTAACAATACCAAAGTATTCAAAGCCAGACTTTGGGGAGAGCGGGGCTCGGGAGGGAGAATTGAAGTGTTTCTCATCCGGCCAATTCCGAAATCCGGGCTCGAAGATTGGGAAGCTCTGGTAAGTCCCTCTCGGCGGCTGAAGCCGACAGAGCAAATCCGGTTCTCCGACGACAACTGGGTGACCCTGGTTGAGTATTTTGGCAATGGGAAATGGATAGTCAGATTCAAATCTGCCGGCAGGCGAAAGAGAATCGTGAGTGAATTTGGTCATGTCCCTTTGCCGCATTATATCAGCCGGGAAGACCAACTCGAAGATGTGCGACGGTACCAGACCGTCTTCGCCGATCCTCACAAAGTTGGCGCGGTGGCAGCCCCAACGGCCGGTTTTCATTTCACTAAGAGCGTGATTGACTCGATCCGGGGCAAAGGCACTAAAATTGTAGAATTGACTCTTCATGTCGGACCTGGGACGTTCAAGCCGGTCAAAACTGAGCAGATTGAGGATCACACCGTTGACCCGGAGTTTGCTGAATTGACGGCGAATTCGGCCGAGGCACTGAACAAAGTCGGATCGGCAGGCGGAAAGATCTTCGCGGTTGGAACTACTTCGGTGAGGACTCTGGAATCATCGGTTGAGGCAACAGGGTAGTTTTGCCCCAAGGTCCGGTCCGGCAGACCTCTATATCAGGCCGGGTTTCAAGTTCAGGGCGGTGGATCACCTGGTGACTAATTTTCATCTGCCGAAGTCATCGCTTTTGATCCTGGTCTCCGCCTTTATGGGGAGGGAGCAGACACTGGAGCTATACCGGGAGGCGATTGCCGAACGGTACCGATTCTACAGTTACGGCGACGCCATGCTGATACTTTGATGCTTTTGGCGGGCTCTTACGACATATATATTCCCTTACCGTGAAAACCTATGCCCTGATCGTTGCCGCCGGAGCCTCTTCTCGGTTTGGCGGAATTGTCCCCAAGCAGTTTCGCCAACTGTGCGGGCGGCCGGTATTGGCCTGGACGATCTCTCGATTTGAACAGGCGAAATCGATCGATAAAATCGTTCTGGTGGTCTCGGAGGAGAATCTTCTTTTTGCCAGTCAATCGATAGTCGATCCGTATGGCTTCCAAAAAGTGGAGAAGATTGTAATTGGAGGCGAGACTCGCCGCGAATCAGTAATGAAAGGCCTGAAGGCGCTGCCGGTGTCAACCACTCACGTTGCGATTCACGACGGGGCAAGACCACTGACGTCGCCGGAGGACATCGACCGCGTGGTTGAGGTGGCCCAGAAGGAACGGGCGGCCATGCTGGCGACAAAGTCCACGGACTCGGTTAAGAGGGTCCGGGACGGATTTATCCTAAGCACGTTGGAACGGGACTCGCTATATCTGGCCCAGACGCCACAAGTCTTCCAGTATGATCTTATAATGGAAGCTCACGCCAAAGCGCCGACAGATGCAGTCGTGACTGATGACTCATCCGTTGTGGAGCTGCTGGGATTCAAGGTGCGAGTTGTAGAACCGACCCGACCGAATATCAAGATTACCATTCGGGAAGACCTACTTATGGCTGAAGCGCTCATGAAGCAGGAGGGACAGGGACATGAATAAGATACGAGTCGGAACCGGCTACGATGTTCACCGTCTGGTCGAAGGGCGCAAGCTGATCCTTGGCGGTGTTACCATCCCGTTTGAAAAAGGACTTCTAGGACACAGCGACGCCGATGTGCTGTTGCATGCCATCAGTGATGCCCTGCTTGGGGCGGCCGGCCTTCCGGATATCGGGCACTATTTCCCGCCTACCGACGATCGATATGAAGATGCCGATTCGCTTCAATTGCTGGTGCAAGTCAAAGAGTTTGTAGCGGAGGCGGGGTACGGCCGGATCATCAACGTTGACGCGACGCTCATGGCGGAACGTCCGAAACTCCAGGAATACGTGGCCGGCATGCGCCGCAATATTGCGGCCGCGCTGGAAATCGAGGAAGGGGATGTCGGAATAAAAGCCACCACCAGCGAGAAAATCGGCTTTGTGGGACGTGAAGAAGGGATTGCCGCCACGGCTGTCTGCCTGATTGCGGATGTATGACCGACAGCCTGTCGCACCTTCATAATTTCGTCGACATAGCGTTCTCGCACGGCACTTTCTGGGTTTATTTGGTCATATTCGTGGCCTGCTTTATTGAGAATGTTTTCCCGCCGTTTCCGGGGGATAGTTTCATCGTTGCAGGGGGAGGCCTGGTGGCAGTCGGCCGGCTTCACATTGTTCCTACCGGACTCGCCATTGTCATGGGGGGGATGTGCTCGGCCATGCTCTTGTACTTTCTGGGTCGGAATTACGGACGGGAGTATTTTCTGAGGAAGAATTTCAAGTATTTCTCGGCCGAGGATGTGTTAGCCATGGAGAAACGGCTTCAGCGCTGGGGAGTCTTGGTCCTTCTGACGTCACGGTTTTTCGTGGGGATCCGCTCCGGGATAGCCGTTGCGGCCGGTATTGGCCGGTATCCGATTGGGGGGATGGTTCTATGGACCAGCATTTCGTACGTGTTGTTTGTTTCGTTGTGGCTTTTTGCCGGCTATAAAATAGTGAACAATTTCGAGCTTATTGAGTATTACTGGCAGACATATAATCTGATTATCTGGCCGATAATCATTATGATAGCCCTACTTTGGCTAGTGCATCGATACCAGAAGGCAAAAAGGAAGTCCTGACATGAAAGTTCTGCTCTTGGCCGGCGGAAATTCCAGTGAAGCGGCGGTCTCAATCAACTCCGGGCGGGCCATCTATGATTCGCTCAAACGGTTGGGGCACGAAGTCCTGGCGGTGGATCCCGCCGGCGGGCGATCGCTGATCGGCGCTGATGGCCAGTACCTTCCGACAACGGCTGACTCGTCACCGGCTGCGGCGCCGGTAAGTGCAGGTGTCCCGGAAATTTCGTTCGGTCGGACTAATCTGGCCGACGTGGGCGTGGTGGTGATCGCACTTCACGGCGGCGAAGGGGAAAACGGCACGATTCAAAGTCTGCTCGACCTCTCCGGAACGAAATATACCGGCTCCGGGATGGCGGCATCGGCCATAGCCATGAACAAGGCCATCACCAAGAGGCTCCTGGCCAGTGAGGGTGTTCTTACCCCGGCTTGGATTCTGTACTGGCACAAAGCGGGCATGGACGCTGAACCGATGAGATTCGACATTCTCTCTCGCTTCCGCTGCCCGTTTATCATCAAGCCCAATGAGGGGGGCTCCACTGTCGGCCTGACCAAAGTAAAAGACCCGGCTGAAGTTGTTCCGGCGATCGAAGCGGCCGCTGCTGAAGGAACCGGAATACTGGTCGAGGAATTCATTCCGGGCCGCGAGTTGACCGTGGCCGTTCTAGACGGTCACCCGTTCCCTCTGGTGGAAATTCGCCCCAAGAATGAATTATACGATTATGAGGCCAAGTATACGAAGGGGAAGTCGGAGTATCTGGCGCCTGCCCCGGTCGATCCCGGGCTGGCCCAGGCGATGCAGGCGGCGGCCGTGAAGGCGTATCACGTGATCGGAGCTTCCGGGCTGGCCCGCGTTGATTTTATCATGAATGACGCCGGGTGGTTTTATTGTCTTGAGATTAACACTCTGCCCGGCATGACGAATCTCTCTCTGGCTCCGATGGCCGCCAAGTGCGAGGGAATCGATTTCGACGGCCTCATAGACAGAATAATTGCATCTGCTCTTCACAAGTGAACTGACGTGACGAAACTCAGCCCCAAAGCCGTGATTTTTGACCTTGGCTCGACTTTGATCGAGTACGAGGCTGTGTCGTGGGACGAACTGAACATTCTCTGCGCGGCAAGCGCTCGAAGATTCCTGGTGGCGCAGGGCTATGATGTCCCGCCTCAGAATGAATTTGTTCTACTTTTTGAGTCGTTGAAATCCAGCTACCGTCAATTGGCGAGCGAGACTCTGGTCGAATGGAGTGTCCCCCAGGTGGCGGGCCGATTACTGGAACAGCTCCATATTGTAGCCTCGAACGGGATGGTGGATGAACTATTTGATGCGTATTATGCCCCGGTCGACGAGCTGCTTTACGCGTATCCGGACACGGTTTCGACTCTCCAGAGACTGCAGAACTCCGGGTACGTGATCGGATTGATTTCTAATACGGTCTTTCCGGAACGGGCCCACCGGCGCGAGTTGCATCGTTTTGAAATAGAACCGTTCCTGAAATTCGCCTTATTCAGTTCTTCGTTTGGTGTTCGCAAACCTCATCCGGACATTTTTCAAAAGGCCTCCGAGCTGGCCGGATTCAGACCCTCGGAATGCGTCTATATCGGCGACCGCTACGTGGAAGACATTCTTGGCCCGACCGCCGTGGGTATGCCCGCAATTCTCAAGCTCAAAGCGGGTCGTGAGTATCCCCAGGAAATGCCTGAAGCCACACGGCGGATCAATCACCTCTCGGAACTGCTCGACCACCTCCAGAATTAAGTGGACGAGCGGGCCACCCGCCTTTATATTTCACACTTGCCAACCGACACCGGCGCAGGGGTATAGGTGTCGAACATGGGGAAGAGCTAACTAAGAGGTAAGCCGTGGACAAGACAGAACTGCTGCTCAAAGAAATCACCGAGGCCAATGGCGTGTCCGGTTATGAGACCGAAGTACGCAAGATCATGGTGCGGGAGCTTAAGCCCTTGGTCGATGAAATCGCTTTCGACAAGATGGGCTCCGTAATGGGGGTAAAGAAGGGGACCTCGACCTCTCCTCGTGTCATGGTGGTGGGACACCTTGATGAAATAGGATTCATGGTCAAAGAAATCACGGCCGACGGCTATATCAAATTTTTGCCGCTCGGAGGCTGGTGGGGGCATGTCGCTCTTGGCCAGCGGATGCGGATCATCACGTCGAAAGGTCCGGTGATAGGAGTAGTCGGTTCCCGGCCTCCGCACATCCTGGAGCAGAAGGATCGCGAGCGGGTCCTGGAAATCAAGGACATGTTCATTGATGTCGGCGTGCAGGAAAAATTCGATGTGAAGAAGAAGCTGGGCATCAAACTCGGTGATCCGATCGTGCCGGACAGCCAGTTCACGATTATGGGAAACCCGGGCCTGTACATGTCGAAGGCCTTTGATAATCGCGCCGCTTGTGCGATAGTGGCTGATGTAGCCCGTGAATTGAAGAAGATAAAACACCCTAATACTTTCCTTGGCTGTGCCTCGGTTCAGGAGGAAGTCGGTCTGCGCGGCGCGCAGACGGTCGGTTACTTGGGGGATCCCGATGTCTGCATCGTGGTGGATGTCGGTATCGCCCTCGATGTTCCTCCCGAGACCGTGAAGAAGGCGGAAAGGCTTGGCGGCGGACCATCGATTCTGCTCTATGATGCCGTCATGATTCCGAATCTGAAACTTCGCGACTTGGTAATTTCCACGGCCGAAAAGGCCAAGATCAAGTTCAATCTCACTACCATGGAGCGGGGTGGCACGGATGGCGGCCGCATTCATATTAGCAGATTAGGCGTGCCGGCAGTCGTCGTTGGTCCTCCCGTCCGCTATATTCACAGTCACAACGGGATCATGAGCCGCGCCGACTACAATGGGACGGTTAAGCTCATAGTTGAACTCATCAAGAAGCTTGATCAGAAGACGGTCAAATCCCTTACGGAGGCGTAAGCGTCGATGCCGCTCAGTTTTCGAAATACCATGACCCGGCGGGTGGAGGAGTTTGTTCCCCTGACGCCCGGGGTCGTCAAGATGTACACGTGCGGTCCCACGGTGTACAATTTTGCGCACATCGGTAATTTCCGGGCTTATACCTTTGAGGATCTGCTGAGGCGCTATCTCAAGTACAAGGGATTCGCAGTCACACAGATCATGAACCTCACCGACATTGATGACAAGATCATCAAAGGTTCCATTGCCCAGAACATTCCGATCAAAAAGTACACGGAGCCATTCATCAAGGCGTTCTTCGCCGATCTTGACGCTCTCGGCATTGAGCGCGCCGAGCGGTATCCGGCCGCGACCGATCATATTCCAGAGATGGTTCAAATTGTCCGGAAGCTGGTCGAGCAGGGGCACGCCTATGAAATGAACGGGGATTATTACTTCAAGATTTCCTCATTTCCGCAATACGGCAAGCTGGCCAATCTCGATATGCAAGGGCTGAAGGCGGGGGCGCGGGTCGATGCTGACGAGTACGAAAAGGAATCGGTCTCAGATTTTGCTCTCTGGAAAGCCTGGGATCAGGCTGATGGTGAAACCTTTTGGGAGACGGAAATCGGCAAGGGGCGTCCGGGCTGGCATCTCGAGTGCTCGGCGATGTCCATGAAGTACCTAGGGACAACGTTTGACATTCACACCGGCGGGGTGGACAATATCTTTCCGCATCACGAAAACGAAATTGCCCAATCCGAAGGAGCTACCGGCCAGAAATTTGTCCGTTACTGGCTCCATTGCGAACATTTGATTGTCGAAGGTCGCAAGATGTCCAAGTCGCTTGGAAACTACTTTACACTGCGCGACATCCTCGACAAAGGGTATCCGGGCGGGGCAGTCAGGTACCTGCTCATTGCGACGCACTATCGCCAGCAGTTGAATTTTACTTTTGAGGGGCTCGACGCGGCTCGAAATGCGCTAGAGCGGTACAATGATTTCATCTCCAACCTGGAAGATTACTCAGGTGGCGAGTCCAGCGGCCAGGCGGCGGAGATCATTCGAAAGGCGACCGAAGGATTCGAAGCGAACCTGGATGACGATCTGAATATTTCCGGCGCTCTTGGGGTGGTCTTTGATTTCATTCGGGAGATCAACCGCCTGAAGGCCGAGGGAAAGCTGTCCAAGACGGAGAGCCAGGAAGCGCTTACGACGATCGCTCGGTTCGATTCCGTCCTCAATTTCCGGTTCAAAGCATCCTCGCTCGACGCGGAGATCGAGTCACTGATTCAGCAGCGGGTGGACGCCCGGAAGAGCAAGAATTTCGCGCTTTCTGACAAAATTCGCGATGATTTGGCGGCGCGAGGCATACTTCTGGAAGACACGGCGCAAGGTGTCAAATGGAAGCGCAAGGCCTGAGTCTGCTCCGAATCCCGACTTGAACAGTCGACCGCTTTTGGTTAGCTTATTTCCGCTTTTCCAGCCGGCGTAACTCAGTTGGTAGAGTACCTGATTTGTAATCAGGCTGTCGGGGGTTCGAGTCCCTTCGCCGGCTTATTTGACTTCACGCATACTTATCGGCACTCGGGTTATGGGTGCGCTGTTAGGACCGGGCACATTACAGGAGTTGTTGGTCCCCGACCAAAGCCGTGAAAATTTCCGAACAAATCTACGAGCACCTGCCGGTCATATTGCAGAATATGGCCTGCTCGTTTATCGGCCGCCGGATCACCCACGAGCGATACGGCTCGGACTTCACTGAAATTCTCAGCGGCTATGTTGCCCGGCTGGTCGCCTCGCCGGCGGAGGTCACCGCGTATGCGCAGGGGGGAGCGCTTCGATTTGTTCGGCATGCGACCATGAACGTGCCGTACTATCGCCGCATGGTCTTTGATTTAGGTCTGAGTTCGAACCAGCTACAATCATCGTCGGACATCTCTCGTTTGCCGATTTTGACGAAATCACAGGTTCAAGCTAATCTAAAGGCGATGAGGGCGGAAGGGGTGCCGGGTTCAGCGGTCTTGATGCACCACACCAGCGGCACTACCGGGACAGGGCTGGTGTTTCCGTCGACCTACCGGGCACAGCAACACCAGTGGGCGGTGTGGTGGAGGTATCGACTGGCGCTGGGAATCACGTTCGACATGTGGTGCGGGATATTTGGCGGTCGGCTGGTGGTCCCCCGTCGCCAACAGAAGCCCCCGTTCTGGCGGATTAATCGCCCCGGAAGACGGGTGATTTTCAGCGGATATCATTTGCGTCCCGAGTGGTTGGCGGCCTATGTGGACGAAATCAAGCGCCGTCGATTGATCTGGCTTCACGGCTATCCTTCGCATCTGACTTTGCTCGCCCAATTCGTGCAAGAGCAGGGGGTACAGTTTGATTCCCCGATTCAATTTATCACCACTGGCGCTGAATCCCTGCTCGAACACCAGCGCCAGGCGATCAGTCAGGCGTTTGGCTGCCCAGTCCGACAGCACTACGGATTGGCCGAAGCGTCAGCCAATGTCTCAGAGTGTTCCTACGGGACTCTGCACATTGATGAAGATTTTTCGCTCGTTGAACTGCTGCCGCTCCCCACAGGGGACGGGCTCAGGCTCATCGGCACAAATTTCACGAATCCGGCCTTTCCGCTTCTCCGGTATGACACCGGCGATATCGCCTACGGCTTGCACGAATCCAACAATTGTGCGTGCGGTCGGGGCGGCCGAACACTGGATCGGATCGACGGCCGCATGGAGGATGTGATTGTCTTGAAAGACGGAACCCGGGTCGGGCGGCTAGATCACATACTCAAGGATATGGTTCAGGTCAAAGAAGCTCAATTTGTACAGAAAGCTCCGGGCAAATTGATCCTTCGACTGGTCCGGGGGGCCGAGTTCAGCGATGAGACGGAACGAGTTATTCGGGATGAATCAATTCACCGGCTTGGCCAGGACCTCGAACTTACCTTTGAATATCGCGATCAGCTCCCTCGCACGGGAACCAGTAAGCTACGTTTCGTAGTGGACGAATCAGAGAGCCAGAAGCCGGCGCCGTCTCCTTGACCGGGGAGCCGGGAGCCCGTACATTGAAAGTTGTGTCGGCCTTGGGAGATCACAGACCAGTGAAGTTATCAGAATTCAAAAGACGAGTCATTATCACCGGAGGGGCAGGCTTTATCGGCTCAAATCTTCTACGGCGGCTAATTCCGAAATACCCCGATTACCTGTTCGTCAATCTTGACTGCCTGACATACGCGGGAAACCTGGGCAATCTTTCGGACTTGCAGGATAGTCCCAACTATCGATTCGAGAAAGTGTCGATTCTCAATCGGCCGGAGATTGAACGCTGTTTTCGGAGCTATCAACCCGACGGATTGATCCATCTGGCAGCCGAGTCGCATGTCGACCGATCAATCGAGTCCGCAGCGGACTTTATTGCCACCAATATTACCGGCACGTACAATCTGCTGGAGTCCGCTCGCGAAGCGGCGGCCAATCGGCCGTTTCGATTTCATCACATTTCTACTGATGAAGTGTTCGGTTCAATTATGGATGGAAAGAGCGCGGACGAGGATTCTTCATATCGACCGAATTCCCCGTATGCCGCGTCCAAGGCAGCTTCCGATCATCTGGTGAGGGCGTACCACGTGACCCACCATCTCGATACGATTATCTCGCACAGCAGCAACAACTACGGGCCATACCAGTTTCCGGAAAAACTGATTCCGCTGTTCATTCGGAACGCCCAAGCGGGGATGCCCCTTCCAGTCTATGGCGACGGAAAACATTCCCGAGACTGGATCTATGTCGAGGATCATTGTCAAGCCATTGATCTTTTGTTTCACCAGGCTGAATCGGGCTCGGTGTACAATGTTTCATCGGGTGTCGAGTCCCGGAATATCGACCTGGTCAAAATGCTCTGTCGCATTCTGGGCAAACGTCTGAGTAGACCAGATATTGAAGCTTCGATTTCTTATGTGACCGACCGGCCGGGGCATGACCGGCGCTATTCGCTCAGTTCGAATCGCTTGAGGGAGAGGTTTGGGTGGAAGCCGGAGATCGAGCTGGAGCAGGGGCTGGAACGCACGGTCGACTGGTATTTGGCCAATTCCGGCTGGCTTCGGGATTGTCTCTCCGGAGATTATCTGCAATATTACCATCGAATGTACAGCAATCGATAGGCACTGAAATGCAAACCGGAATTCACAAAGGAATAATTCTGGCGGGTGGTAGCGGCAGCCGCCTCTACCCGGTCACTCGTACGACCTGCAAGCAGCTCCTGCCGGTGTACGACAAGCCTATGATTTATTACCCGCTCTCGAGCCTGATGCAGATCGGAATCCGGGAGATTTTGATAATCACCGCGCCCCAGGATGTTGCCCGATTTCGCGAACTGCTTGGGGATGGAGGACAACTGGGCCTGAAAGTAGAGTATGCCGCTCAGGAAAGTCCGGAAGGAATAGCCCAGGCGCTGGTCATTGGTGACAAGTTTATCGGGCGCGACCATATCGCTCTCATGCTCGGGGACAATTTGTTTTATGGAGACCACGATTTCCGCGCCGACGCCTCATGTTTCGAGGGCGGCGCCCAGATCTACACATACTATGTCAAGGAACCGTCACGTTATGGCGTTGTGACTTTTGACCAGAAGGGACACCCGATCTCAATTGATGAGAAGCCTTCGGCTCCGCGATCCAACCAGGTGGTCACGGGACTCTACTTCTACGACAGCCGGTCGGTCGAAATCGCCCGCGGACTCAACAAATCTGCCCGGGGGGAATTCGAAATCAGTGACGTCAATGCGGCCTATTTGGCGCAAGGAAAGTTGAGGGCGATCAAGCTGGGGCGGGGGATAGCTTGGCTCGACACCGGCACGCATGAAAGCCTGCTCGAGGCCGGTGAATTCATTGCGACCATTGAAAAGCGTCAGGGCCTTAAGGTGGGTTGCATCGAAGAGACAGCGTATCGCAACCGGTATATCAATTCCGAGGAGATGACCCGTTTGGTTGAATCAATTCCGGCCAGTTCTTATCGAGACTACCTGAGTCTCATGCTCCAGGACAGGCATGAGTGAAGATTTGAAAATACTGATCACCGGCTGCCGCGGGCAGTTGGGCATGGACCTGATGGCTCACTTTTCCGATGACCACCAGGTGGCCGGTATCAGCCGGGCCGAAGTGTCAATTACCAATCGGTCCGGAGTGCTCAGCCTGTTCAAAGCGGTACGCCCGAACTGGGTCATTCACACCGCCGCCATGACCGACGTAGACGAGTGTGAAGCCAATCCCGGGCTCGCTCATGCCGTTAACGCAGATGGCACCGAGAATATTGCGTTGGCCTGCCGGGACATTGGAGCCAAGCTGCTTTATTTTTCCACGAATTATGTTTTTGATGGGGCGAAAGGGAGTCCCTATGTCGAAGAAGACTTGCCCAATCCGCTGACTGCCTACGGCCGTTCCAAACAGGCCGGCGAAGAGCGGGTGGCGGGCACTCTTGATGACTATATTATCATACGAATCGGATGGGTCTACGGATCTTACGGCCATAACTTTGTGAAGACCATTGTCAAACTTGGACGAGAACAATTGGAGGATCGCAAGCAGGGCCGGTCTATTCGGCGCCTGCAAGTGGTTAACGACCAGATCGGCAATCCGACATGGACTATGGACATCGCCCGGCAAACGGAATCGATCATCACGAGCGGTCTGTTCGGGTTATTTCACGTAGCTTCGGAAGGGCAGACTAATTGGTACGACTTCACCTGTAGAATTTTCGATCTTTTGCAGATGCCGGTAGCTTGTGACCCTTGCAGCACCGAACAATTCGCCCAACTGGCATCCCGACCGGCATTTTCCGCCCTGGCCAATCAGCGTGTGGTCGAGGCGGGCTTAGGGCTCATGCCGCCATACGAGGATGCTCTTCAGTCTTTTCTGAAACAACATCGAGAGTCATTGGGCGCATGAACAGCACGATCGATGGGGTGATTGTTCGTACGTTGTTGGTCAAAACCGACCAGCGGGGTCAACTGGCGGAACTTTTCCGACAGGACGAACTGCCGGAGTCTGAATTTCCCAAAATGGGTTACGTGAGCATCAGCCACCCGGGAGTCACGCGCGGCCCCCACGAGCACCGGCAACAAACAGATCATTTTGCGTTTGTCGGTTCGTCGCGCTTTCGCCTCTATCTCTGGGACAACCGGCCGGAATCGCCGAGTTTCAGACAGCGCGTCGTACTGGATTGCCCGGAGGCCGAGGCCATGGCGATCTTGATTCCGCCGGGAGTTGTGCACGCCTATCGAAATGTTGGAGAGAGAGACGGGATGGTGCTCAATTTTCCGAACCGCCTATATGGCGGCCCGCACCGAAATGAGATGCCGGACGAAATCAGGCATGAGGACAATCCGCAGACTCCTTTTCGAATTGAGGACTGAATCGTATGCATGATGAAATCAAGAAGCATTTCGAGGCGCACCTGGAACTGGCCCACATGGTTCAACAGAAGCTCACTGGCGCCATTGGCTCGGCAGGGGAGAAGCTGATCAGCTGCCTCGAACGGAACGGCACCATCTTTGTCTGCGGCAATGGCGGGTCGGCTGCCGACGCCCAGCATATCGCCACCGAGCTGACCGGGCGGTATCTTCGACCTAATCGTCCCCCTCTCGCTGCCATCGCCCTGACGACCGACAGTTCAGCCTTGACCGCGATTGGAAACGATTTTGGCTTTGAACAGGTTTTTGCCCGTCAGCTTCGAGCGCTGGCGAAGGCACAGGATGTCGTCATCGGCATCTCGACTTCCGGAAATTCCAAAAACGTGCTTGAAGCCTTTCGAACTGCGCGTGAGCTTCAGGTGACCAGGATTCTGCTGTCGGGAGGGAACGGCGGAGCCCTCAAGCCGGAATCTGATATCGCGATTATAATCCCCCATACCAAGACCCCCCATATTCAGGAAATGCATATCACTATTGCGCACATTCTGTGCGAGCTCATCGACGCTCATTTCGATCAGAATTCATAGCCTCCCTGAATGCGAGCGTGCGGTGCTTTGGACTGTGTGAGTGAAGATATTTCACGCTCATCGGGCCAAAACTTCCGCTCGTGGCGGTAATCGTCCCACACGGGCCGGCTTCATCCTGCCCTAATTCTATCTCGGACAAACGGTTGCCGGCCTCGATCACACAGCCGGCCGCTTGGCACGCCACTTGTTCTATCAGGGGCTGGTGACCTATGGAAAAAATTACGCTTCAGCATAGTCCGGAAAACTCATCGCCGTTTTGGCAAAGTTTTGTTTTGCCCATCCTGCGGCACAAACGGCTGACATACATTTTGGTAGCCAGTTCGGTAGCGACGACCCTTCTGGTGTGTCTCCTGATCCCGAACCGCTACACTTCCACCGCGACCCTTCTCCCGACCGCAAATAACGATCAGATCAGCGAGCTGAAAGATCTGGCCGCCGGTTCGCTGGGTGACCTCGGTCTCGGCGCCCTTAAACAGCCGGGGGACCAATCCTCGGCGCTCTATCCCCAGATATTATCGGGACGCATTATTTCTGAAAACATATTGTCCCGTACCTATCGCTTTGACGATAACGGCGAAACCAAGTCGTTGACACTCGCTGAATATGTTGACCAGCCGAATATCGATCTGGCGCTTCAAGCGCTCGGTGAGCTGGTCGGAGTCGGAGTGGACCGTCGCACCGGAGTCGTTTCCCTGTCGGTCACGACTGAGTATCCGGGTTTTTCCGCGGCTATCGTCCATGCCTATCTCGAGGAGTTGAACGACTACAACATCAACAAGCGCCAGTCTCAGGCTAAATCGAACGAACGATTCATGGCAGCGCGTCTAGCCCAGATCAAGAAAGAGCTGGCCACCGCGGAAGACAGCCTGTTGGCGTTCAAGGAACAGAATCGCAATTTCTCCACCAGTTCTGACCCAGAACTACAACTGCAATTGGGCCGGCTTGAACGAAACGTACTGATCGAGTCCGAACAGGCTACGATGATGACCCGACAGCATGAACTGGCGCAGATTGACGCGGTCAAGGATGTTCCGGTCGTCAATGTGCTGGATTCCGGGTCCGTGCCGATTATGAAGTCCTGGCCTCACCGCAGTGTGTATCTGTTCACGGCGCTTCTGGTTTCGCTCCTTGCCGGATTTGTCATCAGCCTGTGGCTCGATGTCTCGGGCAAGAGGCGGTTCCGCGAACAGTTCGAGGAGACCATTCACAATTCGGACATACACTTCAATCGAATAGAAACGCAGGTCATAAATCGAGTCGCCCGTTTGGCCGCCAACGGCGCTGTCGGGGAGCCCGAGCAGAGACTCAGAGAGAACGTATCGCACGAACTGTAGCGGGATACGGCCCGCGATCGGAAGACTTTGTTCAGGGACGAACATGTCGCAACACGTCAGAATCCACAACGCCTTTTCAATGCCGGCCTCAACTTCATCATGCCACGGCGAAGCTCTGCCTGGTAGAGAAGAGGCGTTATGAGCCTCTCGAAAATAGCTCTTAAAGCTCCGCGACGCCTGCAGCTTCCCTTCCGGTATGCTCTCAGCCTCATTCCGGCGTCCATTAGACTCGGTCGGACTTTTCGGGAAACAACCCGGCTGCTGGACGCCACCGAGTTTCTTGATCGTGGCCGCATTCTGGAATACCAGAGTGACCGTCTCAGAGAACTGATCTCACATGCCTACGAAAATGTTCCTTACTACCGGGAGACCTTCGATCGACTCGGGCTCTTGCCGAGCGACATCCGCACGGTCTATGACCTACCCAAACTGCCGTTTTTGACCAAGGACATTCTGCAGAGCCGCACGCGCGATCTGATGGCGCGCAATTATCAGCCTTCGCAGGTTTCGTACGTCACTACCGGCGGCTCGACCGGCGTTCCCCTGGGACTGTACGAGGAAACCGGTGTCACGGGAGGACTGGAGCGGGCGTTCATTGCCAAACAGTGGTCGCGAGTCGGCTACCGCACGGGGGACCGCACCGCGGTCTTTCGAGGATCGGTAATCCCCGGCAAGGCCGGCGAACGTCTTTGGGAATACAACCCGCTGGAACGCGCGATGGTGTTCTCGTCGTACCATTTGACGGAGGATCGGATGCCCCGGATGCTCGGACAACTGCGCCGCTTCAGGCCCTTGTTCATTCAAGCGTACCCGTCTTCGATCTACGTTCTCTCCGAGTACATGCGGAAAACCGGCGCCGGGCCGATTCCTTCAGTTAGAGCGATACTGTGCGGCTCAGAGAACCTGTACGAGTTTCAACGCGAGTCCATTACCCGGGCTTTTCAGTGCCGGGTGTTCAGTTGGTACGGACACTCCGAAAAGGCTGTCCTGGCCGGCGAGTGTGAGCACAGCTCGCAATACCATGTCTTTCCTGAATACGGAATCTCCGAGTTGATAGGTGACGGCGATCAGCCGATCAGGAAAGAAGGGGAATCGGGGGAGATTGTCGGTACCAGCCTTCATAACTTCGTCTTTCCGCTGATTCGATACAGGACGATGGACATGGCGACTCTCGGCACCCGCTCGTGCGAATGCGGCCGAAACCACATGCTTTTGCGATCGGTGGAGGGGAGGCTTCAGGAGTTGATCGTTTCGCGGACCGGACGCCACATCTGTATGGCGGCGATGAACATGCATAGCTCGGTGTTTGAGCATGTCCGCCAGTTCCAATTTTACCAGTACGAGCCGGGAAGAGTGAGCTTGAAAATTGTCCGCCGCGAAGCCTACTCGGATGAAGACAGCGTGCGGATTCGGCGCGAGCTGGGGATCAAATTGGGCGATGATTTCGGGCTCGAATTGGACTTTGTCGACGAGATTCCGCGGACTACCGCCGGCAAGTACCGGTTTGCCATCCAGCGAATCCCCCTTACATACGGAGACAGGTGAGGCATGACGACCCAGCTTGCTCTATCTAGCCGCCGGCAAATTCGTCGCCCTCGCGTGTCACCGCATCTCGTAGCGGCCCGCCTGACCCACCCAATTTACAATCAGGATCCGCCCTATCATCCTGGTGCCGCCTATGCGGAACTGCCGTTCTCGTTTGTTTCAAGTTCACCCAATCATCCCTATGGTCTGATCCGGCAGTTGTTCTACGATCTGAAGCTGGATGCCGGCAACTACGGCCGGCCGCAATGGAACCCGTTGGGACAAATCGTGCGCCCCGGCAACGTGGTCGTGTTGAAACCGAATTTCGTTATTTCCTTCAATTCGTCCGGCTCGTCGATGGAGGCGGTCGTCACTCACCCCTCGATCATTCGGGCGATGGTCGATTACGTCTACATCGCGCTCAAAGGGGAAGGCAAGATCGTGATCGCCGATGCCCCCCAAATGGACTGCAGCTGGCGCGACCTCATGGCCTACCAGCGCCTGGATGCCATCCAGGAATTCTACTGGCGTGAATTCGGCTTTGCTATCGAAGTTTGCGATCTTCGCAATTTTGAGCTAATCGACAACCGGCAAACCGCCTACCCGACCAATCGTCGGGAACTCCCTGGAGACCCGCTCGGGAGCGTCGTGGTGAACCTGGGCAGGGACAGCAAGTTTTACGGTCTCCCCTCGGAGAACTATTACGGCGCCGACTACGACCGCACCGTCACCAATCGCCATCACCAGGGGGACACACAGGAGTACTGTGTCTCCCGGACGATTCTCTCATCCGATGTCTTGATTTCTATTCCCAAGATGAAAGTCCACAAGAAGGTCGGTGTGACGCTGAACCTCAAGGGTCTGGTCGGGATAAATACGAACAAGAACTATTTGGTTCATTACCGGCTGGGAACCCCGTCCACCGGGGGGGATCAACTTCCGGACATGCCGTACGGAACCGATAGTCTGGTGGTCAAGACCCACCGCTGGCTCCTGGACCGGACTCTCGCCCGGGAAAATCGTCTCGGGGAACTGGCCTACAGAGCGGCTCAGGGATTCTACAAGCAAGTGATTCGGCGCATCGCGCCGGTCTCAGAAGGAACCCGGACGCGCGATGCCGGTAACTGGCACGGGAATGACTCCGCGTGGAGAATGACCGCCGATCTAGCCAATATCATTCATCACTGCGATCGGAACGGGCGGATGCAGCTTATGCCGCAACGGCGCTTCTTCTCCGTGGTCGATGGAATCATTGGCGGCGAAAAACAGGGTCCGCTCGCAGCCACCGCGAAAGCCTCAGGCTGCCTGGTCGCCGGAGCAGACTTGTATGCGGTGGATGAAGTAACCGCGCGGCTCATGGGATTTTCTGTCGATTCGCTAAAACAGTTTTCCGGCGAGATGCCCGAAACTCGCGCATCGGGTGTGAAAGTGATTCTCGACGGCTCGGAGATAAGCGGCGAACGGTTCTTTGACCCCGGCGATCCCAATCCCCGGTTAAATTTTGAGCCGCATCCCGGATGGACCGGACACATTGAGGCGGGTCGAAAAGCCAGTTCAGCGCAGGAGACCGCCTAGCCATGCGTTTCGTCCACTCAGCCACCCTGACATTGCTCCTCAAAGGGGTCGGACTCATCGCCGGGCTGGGCGTATCGATCGTTATAGCCCGCACTCTTGGACCGGAGGGGAGAGGGCAATACGCGCTCGTCATGACGATAATAGTTCTGGCATCGACTTTGGGCTCATTTGGGCTGGCGGCTTCCAACACCTACTTCCTGGCCAAAGACATCACTCGCGTGCGGGCTATCGGCTTTCTTTCAATTTGGACCGGAGTAATCGGGACAGTCATCTCCGCGGTACTGCTTGGACTCTTGTACCTGTTCGCACCGTCCGCGCTAACCGGTTTGGATATGCCGCTCCTGGCGCTGACACTCTTGTTCATTCCCGTGTACCTCTGGGGCTCGATCTTTGGCTACGCCTTCCTCGGGCGGGGTGACATCGTGAATTTCAACCTGTTTGAGACCGCCCAGCGCGTCTTCTTCTTTGTGCTGGCCATTGGCTGTCTCTGGGCGGCCGCCTGGACTTTGACCTCATACATGTGGGTAGTCCTGGTAGCCATCAGCATCATGACGATCTATTTGATGACGCGCTACTTTGCCGACGCTCCTCCCGGGCCGCTCTTCGACCGGAGCCTGATAGGGCCGGCCTGGTCGTATGGCATGAAGTCTTATATAGCCAATCTGTTTACGATAGCCGCGATGAGAATCGGGATTCTGTTCGTCAACCATGAGTTGGGAACAGAGCAGGCCGGACTCTATTCCACAGCTCAGCAGGTGATGGAATTGCTGATTATCGTTCCGTCAGTCCTTGGGACCGTCTTGTTCGGCCGAATATCAGACGGCAAAAGCAACCATTTGACCGGAAAACTCATCCGAGTGGTAGTTATCGCTTACCTGCCGGTTATTATCGGATTGTCCCTGTTCACCGATTCAATTATCAGCCTACTGTTCGGCCACGCGTTTGTAGCGGCCACCACCGCTACCCGCATCATGCTGCCTGGTTCGTTTCTCTTGGGCCTGGAAGTGATTCTGGTCAATGACCTGCGGGGAAGAGGGTACCCCTGGAACGCGGTACTGGTCTGGATTCCGATCTCGATTCTGTCAGCGATCGGGTATGCGGTTTTGATTCCGAAGTTCGGACTCGACGGAGCCGCTATCGTCACCACGGTTTCATATGCTGCCGTCTTCTTCTATATCTGCATCTGTTATCGCCGCATGTCGAGTGAGACCCTGGCGCAGACATTTCTCCCGTCAATAGAGGACCTGAAGGCTGTTTGGCAGGCTGCCCGAGGAGCGTCCGGAATAATCACTGAAGCCCGATTGTTGAGAAAGGAATATGCTCGTACGCCCGCTGCTGATCAAGACTCGACAGAAATTGAGAGATCTGGCGCGCCGCGCTAAGCGGCCGACCAGAGTCCCAGGACTGGATCGTTTCTTTCAACTTCACTGGAAGGGTGAAGCGCCGAGGTGTGGCTATTTCGCCAGGGAAGAGGGTCGGCGTTTTTTCTTCGTGGCCGATGATTCCAACTCCCGCGTAATCTACCGATCGATGTTCGATCTCAACCACGCGGCCACGATTCAACGGGCGGAGAACGGGCTGAAACACCGTGTCGATCTCTTGGGTTCGGGGCCGACTGACCTTGGCGATAAGATCAACTGGCATCGCGATTTCAAATCAGGCAAGGAATGGCCCCGGGTGCCGTTTCAAAACATACAGATCACTGACCCGTCCGACCGTTCCGATATCAAAGTTCCCTGGGAGCTTTCGCGCCTTCAACTGCTCACCGATCTCGGCCGCGCTTACTGGCTTACGTCCGATGAAATATATGCCGAGGAGGCGGTCTCACTTTTGGAGGATTGGATTGAGAACAATCCGGTGGATATCGGCGTCAACTGGGTCTGCGGAATGGAAGTTGCCATTCGGGCTATTAATATTCTATGGACAATGCATCTATTCCGTGGCTGCCCGGCCATTAGCAACGAGTTCACACAGCGAGTACTTCGCGTCCTTTACTACCACGGACGTCACATCAGCGGAGAATCTTGAATTTATCGCCCGCGGCTCCAACACCAACCATTTGATCGCGGATTATCTTGGACTGTACTATTTGGGTCTTCTCATCCCTGAGTTTGATATGTCCGAAGAGTGGCTGTCGACCGGAAGGCATGGGCTCGAGACCGAAATCGTCGCTCAGATCCTGGCCGACGGCGCCGATTATGAGTGCTCCCTGCCGTATCACCGGCTTGTCCTCGAAATGTTTTTGTCGGCCTACCAGCTCGGGATAAGAAACAAAAAGCCGTTTTCGAAGGAATATGAGAACCGGCTTCGCGCCATGATCCAGTTTTCGGCATCATTTATTGGGCCGTCAGGGACATCGCCGATCATTGGCGATAACGATGACGGCTATATCGTGAAACTGGCCTCAGAAGATCCATCCGATCACCGTCCTCTGGTTGACATTGGGGGTGTGCTCTTTGGCCTCCCGGTCCCCAAGAATGTAGACATCACGGAAGAGCGATTCTGGTATCTCGGAGTTGAGAGAATAGAAGTTCGCAATCAGCACAAGGAGTCAGTCTCGGTGTGGCATAAGCCTTCGGGATATGTCATACTCCGGGACAGCCGCACGCAAATCACTTTGAATGCCGCAGGCATTCCTCCGAGGCAGTTCGGCGGACACAAGCACAATGACCTCCTGGGTCTGACCCTACATTGCGGCGAACAACCGGTCCTGATTGATGCCGGCACCGCCTGCTATACGAAAGATTACGAGGCGCGCAATCGGTCGCGCTCGACCGCGACCCATAACACCGTTACCATCGATTCTCTTGAGCAGCAAAAGTACTTTCACGACAGACTCTTCTTTATGCAAGCAAGCATCAGACCGGTTGTCGATCTTTTCTCAACGGCCGGCCCGGTCAAGGTCATCAGCGCCTACCACGATGGGTACCGTAAAAGTGCCGGGATAATTCATCGGCGCACTGTCTGGATCTCACTCGAAGAACAGATGCTGGCCGTTCGCGATGAGTTCATCGGCGAATCAGACCGCCCTCACCGCTATGACGTTCGCTTCCTGACGCCGCTGGCGGCGCGAGTTGTGGAACCGGACCGAGCCGCCCTTCTCTCGGGAGACCATTCCGTTGGCTTCAGGCTCATTTTTGGTTCGACCTCGCCCGGGACACTTGAGGTTTCGCCGTTTCCCTGGCATCCCCGGTACGACAATCCGCAGACTGGCGCGCAAGTGTGCTATGCTTTCAGTGCCGGCGCTCCTTGCTTTGCCGACACTCTGATTCTCTCTGGAACTTCTGAGCCGGTTGGCTCGACGCTGTTCCATTTCCTGGATCAGATCGGGTTTCGTGCGAAGACAACAGACTCATCGGTGCTGGTATGACGGTCGTTGCCTTGAGTGTCCAAAGACGCGCCGCCGCTCCGGTTTGGCTTCTGGCCTCAGCGGCTATGCTCGTTACGCCGATGGTGATGTTCAGTGGCATGTCAGTGAACACGGCATGGCGCTGGGGGCGGCCGCAGTCATTTTCACGCTCTGGTATGTCAATCGACAGGCCGGCGTCATGGCCGCCATCTTGTTCTATCTGATAAAAGCAGTCTTCGTGCGGATTGCCTTTGGACTTGACCAGGGCTCGGCCAGGGCGGATAATCATGATCTCCTGGGCATGGCGCCGACTATCGTGCTGGCTGTGCTAATTCTCTCCAATCTCTTTGCGGACTACTCAAGGGGCAAGTCGATTGCACCTGATAAGCCGCGGAAACTGGCTCTCGCTCTGGCGGGCGTGTCGCTGGTTTCGATCTGCTTTCCGACCAATTCTCTCCTTGTCGGGCTGGGTGGGTTTCAACGAAACATTATGCCCAACATGTTGGTGATGTTCCTCACTGCCTCGGTGTGGGATCGGCGCGAATTTCGAACAGGCCTGGCCAAGATGTTCTTAGGACTCGGTCTGTTCTCCTGTCTCTACGGTATCGGCCAATGGCTCCAGGGAATCTATCCGTGGGAGGAGGCCTGGATGATGGACCGTCTCTTTGTGCAGGGAAATCACGGCATGATGACGGTAGGATTGCGGGGTGTGGAGTTTCGCATATTCTCGGTCTTCTTTTCGTATATGGATTTCTTCTTCACCAACGTCATCATCTTCGGTTTGGCGCTGGCCTATAAGTCCGAATTCTCCCGAGGCTGGCGGTTGCTCCGTGTCCTTTATTTTATTCTCTGGGGCGCCATGCTGCTTATCTCGGTTGAGCGGATGCCCATCGTCATGACCTTCGCCGTGATTGTTGCCGCCAATTTCCTAAGGCAGTCCAAAGATCAGCGGCGCAGGATGTTCAAACGGTACCTCGCAGTCGGAGTCGGGATGTACCTCCTGTTGCTGGCCGCCGCTCCAGTACTTACGCTCACCGGCGCTGACAACCTGCGGAGACTAAGTGAACTCTCCGACCCGCTTGAGGCCCAATCGATTCAGGACCGCTCCGATAACATCTGGGGCCCAGTGCTTGCGAGCATCGCGTCGCACCCCTGGGGCGTGGGGATTGGCTACGGCAGCCAAACCCGGGCTTCGGACGAAGCTGATGCTACCGGCCTTCGGATTTCCCCCCACAACGAGTTGCTACAGAAAACTCTTGAAACCGGATTTGTCGGCGGGATCATCTATCTGTTATTGCATATCTCATTGTTCAAAAAGGTGATGAGCCGAAAGTCCAAAGATGGGACACTTCCGAGCCTGGTGCTGGCGTTTGCCGCGGTCACCGTCTCCTACTGGATATGTGGACTGGTCAATGTACCTTTCTCCGGATCATCGGGACTCTTGTACTGGTCCCTTGCCGGAATCGTTCTGACCAGAGCCGGGCAGGCGCCCGATCCTGCCGCCGGGGAGACCTCATGATCATCGGAATTAAGGCGACACAGATTGGACCGGGCGGGGGGCTGACGCATCTGACCGAGTGTGTGAGGTGGTTTGGGGAACTGGCCCCCGATGATCGAATAATTGTGTACGGCCATACTGGCCAACGAGAGTTGTTTCCGCTCCCACCGCGGAACGTAGTTTATCGACTTTTCCAGCTGCCGTCGCGCGGATTGGTGGGACGCCTTTTCTGGGAGCGAACGCAGCTTCCCAAACTTCTTTCATTGGACAAGTGCGACATTCTTCTTGAACTCGGGAACTATGCCACGCCGAATTCTCCCTGTCCGACCGTCACTCTCGTTCACAATATAGCGCCGTTTGTGCCGGAGTATGTCCTAACGGAGAGTCTCTATCAGCGTTTACGCCTCACATGTTTGAAGCGCCTGACACTGTCCGCCCTTGAGCGTGCCGCCGGCACGATCTTTTTATCAAAGTACGAACAGGAGTGCCTCAGGCCGCTGGTAAAATCGCCGGAGCGCTTGAACACCGTAATATACCACGGCGCCCCTGACTGGTCGCAGGCCGGTACAGACGCCACTGCCGTAGGCCTCTCGGACACGAACGGCTGTATTCTGTGCGTGTCGCATATCTATCGTTACAAGGGAATTTTGGAACTGGTCAAGGCATACGATTTGGCTATCCGCCGGGATGCCACGCTTCCCAATCTTGATTATCGCCGGCGCACTCTATGACAAACCGTATTTGAATCGAATCAGTCGGTTTCTTAGGGACGCCGGCATAGAGGGGAGAGTGCAATTCCTCGGAGCTGTGGACGAGAAACGACTCCGGCAGCTCTATTCGGCTTGTCGCTTCTTCGTGTTTCCATCCACGGTCGAGAGTTTCGGGATAATTCTGGTAGAGGCTCTGGCGTCGGGCTGTGCTGTCGCGTGCTCGAATGCCAGCGTCATGCCGGAAATTTGCGCCGATGCCGCCGTCTACTTTGAGTCAACCGACCCCAACAGCATCGCCCGGCACCTGATCGAGCTTCATCAAGACGAGTCACTTCGCAAGTCACTTCAGGAACGCGCGGTGCGACGTGCCGCCGAGTTTAGCTGGCGTGCAACGGCCCAGCAGTCGCTGGACTTTCTTCGACAGGTTCAATCCTGCGGACATTTGGAATCGGTCAAGCTTATCCCTGAAATGCATCATGCTTGAAGTAATTGTCCTGTATTCCAGTCTCGCCTATCATTTCGGCCTGAACCTTGCCGGACTGTCCTACGCCTGGCTTGATGCCACGATCGAGCGTTTAGAACGCCGTTTTGGTCCCCGCCGCTGGGGTGCCATGCTTGCCACGATTCTCATGGCGGCAGCCGCCCTGTACGCCCGACCCGCCATTCACACCTCGTCTCTGGGCCTGAACTTTGCCCAACTGGCCAACGACCCGTTTGGGTCGACCCCAAACCCAGTCGGCTACCGACTGCTTACTCCGCTGATCAGCTATTGCCTGGGGCTCCGTGGGGAACTGATCATTGTCACGAATCTGCTCCTGGCCGGACTGTTGATTTATCTCATCTACCGTCATTTTCGCGAAGTCAGTCCGCGACCGGGGGATGCCTTTATCGCGGCCGTGACCATTACGTTCTCCCTGGTGACATTGACTACCATCTACTATGGCGGATACTGCGATTCCCTGAGCTATCTCATAATCTACTTTATGTGGCGATACAGGGGTAAACCGCTGGTTTTGTATTCGCTGCTGTTTTTGGGGCTGGTAAATCGTGAGACGCTGGCTTTCCTTATACCTTGGTTTTATTTTCTCACCTACGAAAACTCTCTCTAAAAAATGGCGATGGCTGGTTGAGTCCCTCGTCGGCCTGGGAGTTTCGCTCGGGTTATACCTGTTGTATCGGGACTGGATCACCAGCCTGCGGGCAGTCGAATACAATTCGGCGTTTTACCTAAGTCCGCTGATGGATAATCCACTCAAGCTCTACCGAATTACCGCCCTGAATTGGCCGATCGGCATTTTCTCGGTATTTAAGCTGATGTGGGTCACGGTTTTCGTGGCGGGCGTGAGTCTCTGGCGATCAGGCCACCGGCGCGCTGCTTTTTCTCTGGCTCTCATATTAGCCTGCACCCTCTTTCAGCTTGGTTTCGCGAAAGACACTTCACGCTATGTGACCCTGGGGTTTATGGCAGTCATTTTGTCTCTTGAACACCTCTTCCGCGAGAATCCGGGCGGATTTAGGAGGTGGGTCGGGTGGTTGATTCTGGGGAGCCTGGCGATACCACAGCTCTACATCACCGGCAAGGCCATCATCGTGATGCAACCGCTCATCTTCAGTATCGTCGCCGGCCATGCCGCCGCATCTCTTCCTTGAGCCGCTCTACACGACCTGGCCCTGCGCAGATTGGGTGGTGACTCCTCGGGTGTGAGCCCCAGAGATACTGTGTGATCCGATAAAGATTTACGCGGGCATGCCGATACATAAAGCATGGAGGATTCATTGGTAATAATCCTCCCGTGCGACAAAACACCGGAGTTGTGTTTTAGGCCAAACAGGATGTAAGATGGCGCTGGACCGCATTTTAATCGTCTCCCACAGCTTTGCCCCGGAGGAGAACCCTCGAGCCCTGCGATGGAGTTCGATCGCTCGGTACTGGGCGGCGCAAGGTCTCAAAGTGGACGTCATCACCGCCTACCATCCCGGAATGCCCGAGGCCGATCTTTACCACGGCGTTACGGTATATCGGACCGGCCGGAACATCGTTGAGAATTTACGGAGCCGATTCAAAGAGAGAGTAACTGCTTCAGATTCAGGCGAAGAGACCTCGCATTTTCCGCCCACACGCCTTGCCCGGTCGGCGAGGTGGCTGCATGAGCACACCTGGAAAAAGTTGTATTGGCCCGACTACGCCTGCTTCTGGATCAAACCGGCCGGCCAGGCGGTGCACGAGCTTATCTCCAACCGGAAGTACTCGGCGATCATTTCCGTTTCCGACCCATACTCAAGTCATGTGGCCGTGTATCGAGCCTTGAAGGGCCGGTCGCACCCGAGATGGCTGGTCGATTTGGGTGACCCATTTTCATCGCGCACGCTCGCCGCGCCCAATAACCAGTCGCTCTACAAATCACTCAACTATCGGACAGAGCAAGCGATTCTGGCTCACTGCTCGGCATTGACCGTCACGACTACCGGTACAGCCGAGGAATATCGTGAGCGGTTCTCTGAGGTAGGGCCCAAACTGCATGTGATCGGGCCATTGTTCAGCCCGCCACCGCCAAGTGTCGAGGCGTCACCCACAGCCGGCGCGCTGCGCAAGAAAACGCTAGTTTATATCGGGACGCTGTATCCTGAGTTGCGCAGCCCGGAGTACCTGCTTCGCGTTTTCGAGCAGTTGATACAGCAGCCGGAATTTGGTGATCTGGAACTTCATTTCTATGGCGGTACGACCTCGCCCAATTCGCTTTTCAACCGTTTTCGATCCCTGATCGACAAGAGTCTATTTGTCCATGGACTGGTCCCCAGACAGCAGGCGCTTATGGCAATGCTGAATGCTCACATCCTCGTCAATATCGGCAACCAGACATCGGTCCAGCTTCCATCAAAGATAGTCGAGTATGTCTGGGCGGGAAGGCCGATTCTGAACATTGCCTCCCATCCATCCGATAGTGCCGCCGCTTATCTCCAAGGGTATCCGTCCTTGCTAAGCCTGTCGGCTACCGACTCAATCAGTGTGGCGGAGAACGTAGTGCAACTGGCAGATTTTGTTCGAGGCGCTGGAAGGGAAATTCCGAGGTCGGCTATAGCTCCATTTCAGGAGCGATCCAGCCTGCAAATCGTCGCTAATCAATACGCCGGACTGTGCGGGATCAATACCGCGTCACGTAAATTGACCGACCGCCAACCCGGCATTTCCATTGCATGCCAGTAAGGGAAAGTAGGAATGAAGCAGCTTCTCCAGTACAATCGTGAAAAAGCTCCCCGGGTCGAATCGGTCCCGGAACCACAGATGAAGGGCAAGGGAATTATTGTCGACACGGTGGCGTCTCTGATTTCGGTCGGAACCGAGCGTCAGATGATCGAGCTCTCTCAGAAGAGCCTGGTGGCCAAGGCGCGCCAGCGCCCTGATATGGTCAGGCAGGTAATAGAAAAGGCGAGGACCGAGGGGCTTGTCAGTACCTACAACAAGGTCGTGAGCCGTCTCAAGACTCCGACTCCGCTCGGCTACAGCAGTGCCGGGACAGTGCGCGAGGTACACTCCGCGGTGGACCGCTTCAGCATTGGGCAGCGGGTTGCCTGTGCCGGATTCGGCTATGCCGCCCATGCCCAGACGGCTTTTGTGCCTTCCAATTTGGCAGTCGCCATACCGGACAAGGTCTCCTTTGAGGAAGCCAGCTTCGTTACCCTCGGGGCTATTGCCCTTCAGGGGGTGCGCGTTTCCGATGTGCGGCTTGGCGAGACCGTAGCGGTAATCGGGCTTGGCCTGCTTGGGCAGTTGGCGTGTCAGCTTCTGACCGCCTCAGGATGCCGGGTTATTGGCTTGGATCTGGATCAGTGGAAGATCGATCTGGCCGTGAAGCACGGTTTGACCGCCGGACTATTAAGTGACTCCTCGGCTCCGGCCCGCATTCTCGATCTAACCGGAGGGAGAGGGGTCGATGCGGTGATTATCACGGCCGCGAGCGAGTCATCCGGCCCGGTAGAACTGGCCGGTGAGATCGCTCGTGAAAAGGGAAGAGTTGTCGTGGTTGGGGCCGTCAAAATGGAGCTTCCCCGTCAGCCGTATTACATGAAAGAACTCGAACTGCGCCTTTCCCGCTCGTATGGGCCGGGACGCTACGATTATCAGTACGAAGAATCTGGCCACGATTATCCGCACGCCTATGTCCGGTGGACTGAAAACCGGAATATGGAATCATTTCTGCAGTGCCTCGCCGATGGTCGAGTTAACGTGAAGGACCTGATCTCGCACAGGTATGACATAACGGATGCCGAGAAAGCATACAATTTGATCTTAAACCAGTCTGACGAAAAGCCGCTCGGCGTTCTGCTCACGTATCCGGCTGTTCCGTCACGTTACGCTTCTATTCGGGACGCAGTTTCGCACTCTTTTGGCGCCAAGTCATCCGTCGACGGCCGCATCGGCGTCGGCTTTATCGGCGCCGGCAACTTTGCGACTGGTGTGCTGCTGCCAAATATGATGACGATGGAAGACTATAGACTCAGCGCCATTATGTCCGGGAGCGGCGTGTCGGCCAGTTCAGCCGCGTCGCAATTCAAGTTTGACCGCACCGTTGAACATCCATCCGAAATTCTGAATGACCCGGATATCGCGGCCGTCTTTATTGCCAGTCGTCATGACCAGCATGCCGCCCTTGTCGCCGAATCAATAACCTCCGGCAAATCAACCTTTGTTGAAAAGCCGCTCTGTCTGAATGAAGAGGAATTGATCGCGATCGAAACCGCTTGCGAGAATTCTGGCGCCCGGCTGATGGTCGGATTTAATCGACGATTCGCGCCCCTGGTCACGAAGATCAAACAGGCTGTGGAATTAGTGAATTTTCCGCTTTCCATGCACTATCGCATCAATGCCGGCTTTATCCCTGCCAACCATTGGGTACAAGATGCCGAGACTGGGGGAGGAAGGGTGATCGGCGAAGTGTGCCACTTTATTGATTTGATGAGCTATCTAACTGATGCTCTGCCGGTCAGAGTCTTTGCCGAGGCTTTGACGATGCCGGACAGCCGTTTTCGCGCCGACGATAACCTGCAGATCATGCTTAAGTTTTCGGACGGCTCGGTCGGAACGATCAATTACGTCGCCTCAGGGAATAAACTGATGCCCAAGGAATCCCTGGAGTTGCTTGGCGGAGGGATTGCGGTCAGACTTGATGATTTCAAGACATTGAGTATTGCCGACTCCAAGGGTCTTCGAATGACCAAGGAGCGCAACCAGGACAAAGGACACCAGTCAATGCTGAAACGATGGGCGAGTGTGATTACGCGAGGGGAAGTATCGCCAATCCCGTTTGAGAGTATTGCCGCCACCACTCGAGCCACTTTTGCTGTGATGAAAAGTTTGTCGATCGGAGAGCCCATATGGCTAAGCCGCTGAATATTCTATACATCTCGCACTACTTCCCGCCGGAAGTCAATGCCCCGGCCGCCCGGGTTTCGGAAATGAGTTCCCGATGGATTCGCAAAGGGGCGCGCGTCACGGTCCTGACCGGATTTCCCAATCACCCCACCGGGATCATTCCTGAGAAGTACCGGAGGATGAGACGTACGGTCGAGGCGTACGATGGCGTCAAGGTAGTGCGAACCTGGATGTACGCTGCTGCCAACAAAGGGTTCTTTCGACGCATCCTGAATTACCTTTCGTTCATGATTTCAGCGATTGTGCTGGGAACCACCAGAGTTGGAAAGCCGGATATCATCATCGCGACGTCCCCCCAGTTCTTTGTCGCGGTCGCCGGGTATGTGCTCAGCCGCATCAAGCGCTGCAAATTTGTCTTCGAAATTCGCGACCTCTGGCCGGAGGAGATTGTAGCGGTCGGCGCCATTAAGAATCGACTCTTGATCCGAATGCTGGAGTCGTTGGCGTTGTTTCTCTATCGGAAGGCCGACCTGCTCGTGCCGGTGGCCCAGGGAACGATCGAATTGTTGGAGAAGCGGAGTGTCCCTCGCGATAAAATGGTCCTGATCCAGAACGGGGTTTCGCTCGACGAGTTTTCCCTGAGCGGCCGGGGAGAGGCAATCCGTGCGGAACTTGGTCTGGCTGAGAAGTTCGTAGTCGGATATATCGGCACGCATGGCATGGCGCATCGGTTGGAAACGGTGCTTCACGCGGCCGAACTCCTAAAAGCGCAATCTGAGATTCACTTCGTGTTCGTTGGGGACGGCGCCGAAAAGAAGAAGCTGACCGAGCTGGCCACTAGGCTGAGACTCAATAATGTAACGTTTCATGATCAGGTAGCGCGCGAGTTAGTCGGCGCCTACTATCAGGCCTGCAGCGTTTGTTTGGTGCCGCTCAGGAAGGCTGACCTGTTTACCAAAAATATACCGTCAAAAATCTATGAGATCATGGCCTCCTGTCGGCCCATCATCGCCTCGACCCTGGGTGAGTCCCGAGCTCTGATTGAGCGCTCCGGAGCCGGTCTCGGAGCGGCCCCCGAGGATCCCGAGGAACTTGCAGCCATGATACTAAAGCTGTATCGGGAGCCATCGCTCTGCAGCAAAATGGGGCAGGACGGCTACACGTTTGCCCTGGCCAATTGCTCCCGAACCCGGCAGGCCGATCTGTATCTGGAGTATCTCCACGCGGTCGTAACCGGGCATCGGATCTCCCATGGCTTGCCAACCGCCTCGAGAGTCAGTGCCAAGCCAGGGGAGAAGTCACCGAAGAGCAAACATAGACATCCCGTATCTCTTTAGCGGCTGCAAATTGGCCGCCTCTAACACGACGGCCGCCGTCGGTCAGTAATTGTCGACAGGTAATAGTCTATTTCATAAACAGTTACAGTAACTTGCTAATGTACTACTTGAACCATTGTTTCCTTGCTCCATTTTCACCTCGCGTTGACTTTTCGGTTGATTTTTGCCAGGCACCACTATAACTTGCCCCCTCTGTTCGAGCGGGTCAAGCCGTTCTACAGTAACCAAATAGATGTGCAGGTGGGGTTCCCGAGTGGTTAAAGGGAGCAGACTGTAAATCTGCCGGCGATGCCTTCGAAGGTTCGAATCCTTCCCCCACCACTTTTCAGATTAATCGGCACTAAGTGATTAGTGCTTTTTTGTGCATGTCCTGAAAGACAACTATATCCAGTACTATTATAGCTTGAAGGGAGACATGGATGAGTGAAACCGGATTGTTAACGTTGATCTTGAGTATCAGCGTCCTCGGTTTGATTGCCGCCTGGCTGTTAGCCAAATGGGTGCTTCGACACGGCACCGGCTCGGAAGCGATGCAGGCAATTTCCAATGCCATCAAAGAAGGGGCCGAGGCTTTTCTCCGCCGCCAGAATCGGACGATCGGCCTGCTGGCGTTGGTGGTCGCGGCGATTCTGTTTATCGGGTATGGCTTCATTCGTTCACACCGTGAATTTGACCCGGTCGGAAGTTCCTTGGAATTTGCGGCCTGGATAACTTTGTCGTTCCTGCTGGGGGCCATGTGTTCGGTGATAGCCGGATATGTCGGCATGTGGGTTTCGATCCGCAGCAATATTCGCACCGCACACGCGGCCTTGTCCAGTCTGAATGACGCTCTTCGGATTGCGCTTCGAGGCGGAGCCGTCTCCGGCTTGCTGGTGGTCGCCATGAGCCTTTTGGGGGTCGGGGGACTGTACGCCATCGTCAGCAAGTTCTCAAGTGTTGATCCCACTAAAATTCCGCTCCTGATTGTCGGCTATGGCTTTGGCGCGTCGTTTGTCGCCTTGTTTGCCCAGCTTGGCGGTGGAATTTACACCAAGGCGGCCGATGTAGGCGCTGATCTTGTGGGTAAGGTGGAGGCTGGGATTCCCGAAGATGACCCGCGCAATCCGGCGGTGATCGCCGATCTGGTCGGGGACAACGTCGGCGACTGTGCCGGCCGTGGCGCCGATCTGTTCGAGTCAACTGCGGCTGAAAACATTGGCGCCATGATCCTCGGTGCCTCGCTCGCTACCATGGCGCAAAAGCAGGGATTCACTTTTTCCGTGGGAATTATCGGAGTCATGATGTTTCCGCTGGTTGCCCGCGCCTTTGGAATTATTGCGTCGATCATCGGGATTCTCATGGTCAGGCTCGATAAGGCTGAGAAAATGGACCCAATGGATGCGCTGAATCGCGGCTATTATATCGCCGTCGTTCTGGCCATGATCGCTTTCGGCGGCACTACCTACTGGCTGCTGGATTCACCGCAGGCGCCGCAGGCCTGGTGGCACTTCTTCCTTTGTGGAGTCATCGGCGTTATGACTTCGGTGGCGTTCGTTTACATCACCCAATACTACACCGAATACAAATATGCTCCAGTGCAGCGAATCGCCGAGGCCTCAGTGACCGGGCCTGCCACCAACATTATAGCCGGTATCGGCGTCGGTCTGGAGTGCGTCTGGATGCCGACCCTGGTGATGGGAGCGGCGCTGCTCGGTTCCTACTACCTCGGTTTGAGCAGCGGACTCCCGCATGCCGGTCTTTTCGGAACGGCCGTGGCGACGATGGGTATGCTCGCCACCGCCGCCTATATTCTGGCGATGGACACTTTTGGTCCAATCACCGACAACGCCGGTGGTATTGTTGAAATGTCTCAGCAGCCGGAAGAAGTCCGAGTTAAGACCGACCGGCTGGATTCAGTCGGCAACACAACCAAGGCTCTCACCAAGGGGTACGCGGTCGGTTCCGCCGCCCTCGCCGCTTTCCTGTTGTTCCAGGCCTATATGGATGAAGTGGGCAACTACTCCGGGCAGGCGATGACCGGGGTCAATCTGGCTCATCCGGTGGTCTTTGTCGGAAGTTTCATCGGAGCGGCGCTGGTATTCTTGTTCTCGGCGATGGCGATTCGCGCTGTGGGCGGAGCGGCTCAGGCGATTATTGCCGATGTGCGCCGCCAGTATGCCGAAACTGCCTCGCCTGAACGACATCATCCAATTCCCCAAAATTTCAAGCCGGACTACGGATCATGCGTCGATATCGTGACCAAAGCGGCCCTTCGCAAGATGGTCGCGCCGGGACTGCTAGTCGTCCTGACGCCGATCGCGGTGGGGTTGATCTTCAAAGTCTTCATCACCCCGGACAATCGTCTGGTAGCGGCCGAAGCCGTGGCCGGGCTGTTGATGGTCGGCACTATCTGCGGTATTATTACCGCGCTGTTTTTCAATAACGGCGGCGGTGCGTGGGATAATGCCAAGAAGTTCATCGAAACGGGCGCTCTCGGTGGCAAGTACCTGACTTTGAAAGATGGCACAAGGGCCAAAAACCCGACTCACGGCGCAGCCGTGGTAGGGGATACGGTTGGCGATCCGTTCAAGGATACGGCCGGACCTTCGCTCCACGTGTTAATCAAATTGCTCTCAACGATTACGCTGGTGCTCGCCCCGCTGTTCATCTAACGGGTACTCACAACTATTTCTACATGAAGACCCCTCTCCCAATGGAGAGGGGTCTTTCTTTCTTAAGCCGATCGGGACAACTTCTTTCCCTCACTCTTCGTAATTACTATCTTAACCTGCGAGCGACACCATGACTGAAATCACCGAGACCGAACAGCAGCGCACCGACTACACCGAAGGGTCTGTCACCAACGCGATCCTCAAGATGGGGCTGCCGTCGATGTTTGGCTTTATGTCTCAGAACATCTACGGCCTGGTCAACATGTTCTGGGTGTCCCACTTGCCGCAATCTGAGGCGGCCGTGGCCGGCATTACGTTCTTCAACAACCTTGGCTGGTTTCTCGGCACATTCAATCACCTCATCGGTCCCGGGTCGGTCGCAGTGATTTCTCAGCGTTACGGCGCCAAGGAGTACGACAAGGCCGAGAAGGCGATCAAGGAAACGCTCGTTCTGAAACTGGTCTTCGGCGCGATTTTCGGCGTAGTGGGCTTCTTTTTCCTGCCACAGATGATGTACCTGATTGGGGCGCGTGATGAAGCCCTGGTGCTCGGCCTCACCTATGGCCGGATAATTTTTGTAGGCCTGCCGATCAATTTCGCCATCTGGACAATCTTCACAGCACTTCGCGGGACCGCCAATCCTCATAAGGCGATGGCACTGATGCTTGGCTTCAGCGTCCTTAATATGGTCTTGGACCCGATTCTGATATTCGGCTGGCTCGGGATTCCGGCGTTCGGAATGGTTGGCGCCGCCTATGCCTCCGTGATAACTTTCACCACGATCTTCCTGGCGGGAATTTGGCTGTTCTTCTCCGGGCACACCAATGTCCGCCTGCATGTGAACAGCAAGGAGAAGATGGGGCTCGACACCATGTGGCTGCTGGTCAAGATTGGCATTCCGTCCTGGATTGCGGAGATGTCCTACTCATCGGCCCGGCTGGTGATCACGCCGCTAATCGCTGGGTTCGGCACGGCAGTTGTGGCTGCGTATGGCGTGGCAAATCAAATCATGGGGCTAAGCTTCACCCTTCTGGTAGGTATTGGTCTTGGACTTTCATCACTTATCGGCCATACCGTCGGAAGTGGGAAGACCGAGCGAGCTAAGCAGACGGCGGATAAATCGATCGCCCTTGCTCTTGGAGCTATGACCGTCTCCGGGCTTCTCTTATTCGCACTCGCCCCTCAGGTGCTGGGCATCTTCTTTAGCCATCCGGATACAATCGCGCACGGCGTGACGATTCTTCGCGTGTTTGCCTTTTCGTTGCCGTTTTTTGGCGTCATGATGATGTGCGAGTTTATTCATACCGGTGTCGGGCTGAATGTCCCGGCGATGGTCGTTAATTTCATCAATGCCTGGCTGCTTCAGGTCCTGCCGATCTTCATCATGCGGCAATATTTGGGGGCGAGCGAGATGACGGTCTGGGTCACGATCACGATCGCAACGGCCATCAGCGCGATCTTATTCTACTCGTATTACCGGCGAGGGAGATGGCTGACGGTGAGGGTGTAGGTGGGATGGCGATTTGGGAGCGGCCAACCGCTTAGCGCTGCTTGGCGAACGCTTGATCGAGTTCATGCCGCCGCACTTCGAGACCCTTGATGTAGGCGAACGCTTCTTCTTTCGTCCCGAACATGTTCAGGTCATCGAGACGGTTGGCTTCGTGGGCCATCCGGACGGTGACCCGACCGATGGCATAGCCGTAGCGGGCGATCCCATGGGGGTGGAGGTACTTGCTGATTAGCTCATTGATACGGACGACGAATATATCTACGACCGTTGGTTCAATGACGATGCGCGAGATATTCGTCACCAGGTACCCTCTCTCGGAACCAAGAAATCGGCTCAGATTGTTGTCGGTCGCCCTGGCCAGCAACTCGGCTTCATCCGGCGTTCGGAAATAGAGCGGGTGTTCCGCCGTCTGGTGGACAATTCGATACTGTTCATCGAACTCCGCCACCATGTCCTCGATGTTGAGCGAATTCTGTCTCACGTTACTACAGATTATCGGCAGAGCGCGATAAAACTCAAACGGTCCGGATTGGAGGGTCTGGCGCGCCGGCTCGGCCGTTCTCCCTCGGCGTCCCAAGGGGACTTGCCGTCTCCGTGTGCCGGGTGTATAATTGACCGGAGGAATTGAGACGTTTAGCCTGCTGGAAAGTATAAGCGACCATGAAGAACCGATTGGCTGAGGAATCGATCCTTTTCGTCAGCATCCTTAAGTGGTTTGTCCTGGCCACCATGACTGGTGTATTGGTTGGCTTTTCCACCACCCTTTTCCTCAAAGCACTTCAGTGGAGCTTTGGAGTAACAGCTGCCCTCCCCTATTACTTCCTGACCCTTCCGTTGGCCATGGCCGCCAGTGTTTTGATGGTGAAATATCTGGCACCGGACGCAGAGGGGCACGGCACGGAGAAAGTCATCGAAGCTGTTCATAAGCGGTCCGGGAAAATCCCGGCTGCCGTTGTGCCTGTGAAGCTCGTAGCCACCGTCGTGACTCTCGCTGCTGGCGGCTCGGTGGGTAAGGAAGGACCATGCGCGCAGATTGGAGCCGGGATCGCGTCCAGCGCCGCTGACCTGCTTCGAATGGACAATCACGACCGCAAAAAGCTCGTTATTTGCGGTATCAGCGCCGGTTTCGCGGCGGTGTTTGGAACCCCCATTGCCGGGGCGATCTTTGGCATCGAAGTTCTGGTTGTGGGAGGAATCTTCTATGAAGTCCTATTCCCGTCTTTCATTGCCGGAATTACGGCATATCAAATCTCCGCGTGGCTGGGGATGAAGTACTTCAGTCAACCGATCAACTTCGTTCCGGTCTTCACGGAGTCGTTCTTTCTTAAGATCCTTCTGGCAGGGATTTTCTTCGGAATCTGCTCGTTTCTAATGGTTGAGATCTTGAAGTTTGGAGATAGAGCGGCCCGTCGATTGCGCGTTTCGCCGTGGCTCAAAGGCTTGATCGGCGGACTGGCTCTGATCGGTCTGACCCTGATTTTCTCAACTGATTACCTGGGGCTTGGCCTGGACACAGTTCAGGCCTCACTCCAGGGACGGGATGTCAAAGGATACGCGTTTATCCTCAAGGCTATCTTCACCAGCATTACCCTGGGGTTTGGCGGCAGCGGCGGTATCGTAACTCCCATCTTCTTTGTCGGCTCGACCGCCGGATCGTTCTTCGGCCATCTGATGGGGCTGGATCCCGCGACTTTCGCTGCCATCGGCCTCGTGAGCCTTTTGGCTGGGGCCGCTAATACGCCTATTGCCGCCAGCATCATGGCCGTCGAATTGTTCGGCCCCCAAATTGGTCCTTACGCAGCCGTTGCCTGCGTGATCAGCTTCCTGATGACGGGGCACCGAAGCGTCTATCCTTCACAAGTGTTGGCTATGAAGAAATCGGAGTCACTTCAAGTTTCACTAGGGAAGGAAATGCAGGATATTTCAACCGAATTCCACGCGCGGCGCGGCGGACTTCTCGTGAAAACTATGATCTTCTTCAGGTCGCTCTGGGCAGCCGTCAAGCAGCGTGAGAAATCGGCAAAAGAATCTGACGAATAGCACGACCGAGAACTACCAGTTGCTCGTATAAATCTGATTGCGTTTAGTCCTTGTTCCGGCCAGATTGTCGGAAACCTGAGTCGACTGAGGAGAATCTGTGGTCACTCTTGAATTTCATGGCGCCGCCGGCACCGTTACCGGCTCAAAATACTTGCTCAATGTCAACGGTGAGAAGATCTTGATCGACTGCGGCATGTTCCAGGGGCAGAAGGAACTCCGGCAGCGCAACTGGAACCCCATGAAATTCGACCCCAAGGAGATCGAGTGCATTGTCCTGACCCACGGCCACATCGATCATGTTGGATATGTGCCCCGGCTGGTGAAGTCCGGCTTCTCCGGCAAGATTTACTGCACCGCGCCAACCCAGGATATTGCCGCGATTTCGCTTGAGGATACGGCGCATATCCAGATGGAAGACGCCGAGTTTCGCAACAAGAAGAAGCTCACCAGCCATGAGGTCGCCTTGCCGCTTTTCACCGACGAGGATGTCGAGGAGGCGCTCAAACTGTTTACGCCGGTCCCGTTTATGACTTGGCAGAAGCTGAGCGATCAGATCAGATACCGCTATCATATTGTCGGGCATCTCTTGGGGGCGGCGTCAGTCGAGGTCGAGGTAACCGACGGAGCCAGAAAGCTTACCATCCAATTCTCAGGGGACATCGGTCGTTATAATGCCACCCTGGTCAAAGAGCCGACCGAGCCGGTAAACTGTGATTACTTGATTTGCGAATCAACCTACGGCAGCCGCCTCCACCCGCCGGATGATCCTGCGAAAATCTTTCAAGATTTGATTACCCAGATCCAGAAAACCCGCTCGGTTCTGCTCGTGCCGGCTTTTGCCGTCGGTCGGACCCAGCAAATTATCTTCCTTGTGCATGAGTTAATTGAACAGAAACTGATTTCACCGATTGACATATACATCGACTCTCCGATGGCTATTGCTGCCACCGATATCTATCTGAAATACCACTCCTATCATGCCATCGATTTGGACAAACTTGGGCCCGGCTCGGTGCTCAATGGAACAAATGTACATATCAGTCGCAAGCGGAACTCGTCGCAGGACCTGAACAAGCTCAAGGGCCCGGCTATCATCATTTCTTCCAGCGGCATGCTCACTGGCGGCCGCATCCTGCATCACTTGATACAGCGACTCCCTGATCCGGCGACTGTTGTCGCGCTGGTCGGCTTTATGGCCGATGGTACGTTGGGGAGAAAACTGCAAGAGGGAGACCAGATGGTTTATATCCACAAGACACCGGTCGAGGTCAAAGCCCGGATCGTGGATATTCAGACTCTGTCGGGACATGCCGATTACGGGGAAATCCTCCGCTGGCTAAAGCCAATCTCGACCGCTCCTCAGATGACTTTTATCACCCACGGCGAGCCGACCGAGGCGGCCGCCATGGCCGACCACATTCAGAAGGAGCGGGGCTGGCCTACCCATGTCGCCGTTCTCGACGAAGCGGTTCAGTTGTAGTGGACAAATGACTGCCGATTGGAACGGCCGAGATGTCGAGTGGGGAGCCCTTAGTATCCCTTGATCTCGTATTTCTTCATACGATAGATAAGGATGTGTCGCGGAACTTTCAGATAGGCGGCCGCTTTGGACTTATTCCACCGGCACTTTTCCAGAGCATTGAGAATCAAGCGGCGTTCCGCTTCGTGAAATCCAAGATCCGCCTGTGGATCGGCTGTTGAGTTCGCAGCTGGCTCGGCAAATTCAAGCGGGAGATCGTCGACGGTCAAGCGATCCGACTTGCGGAGAATGACCATTCGCTCCATGAGGTTTTCCAATTCGCGGATATTTCCCGGCCACGAGTGCTCGCGAAGTCTGGTCATCAACGAATCGGCAACCTCAATTTCCCGGCCGGGCGCGAAGCGCACCAAAAACTCGTGGATGAGCAAAGGCACATCTTCAATTCGTTCGCGCAGACTTGGAACCTGAACCGGGATTACATTGAGACGATAGAATAGATCCTCCCGGAACTGGCCCGCGGCGACCCGCTCTTTCAGATTTACATTGGTGGCCGCCAGCAATCTGACATCGACGCCGATCGTCTGCTCCGCTCCCACCGGCTCCACCAGTCGCTCCTGAATGACTCTCAGCAGTTTGGCCTGTAGCTCAAATCCCAGTTCACTAATCTCGTCGAGTAGGAGCGTTCCGCCATCGGCAAGTTCAAATTTCCCCTTCTTATCCCGCACGGCTCCGGTGAAATGCTCCTTTGACATGGCCGAATAGTTCCGATTCAATCAACTCCCTGGGGATCGAGGCGCAATTGACGGCGATGAATTCGTGGTTTTGTCGTCCGCTCAGTTGATGGATCACCCTTGCCACCAGTTCTTTTCCAGTGCCGGATTCCCCTGTAATCAGGATCGTGGCATCGCTCGGCGCGATCTTTTCAATCAGACCGGTCATCGCCCGAAAGGCGGGGGAGACACCGACCATCCTGCGGCTGCCGCTGGTTCCCGCCAATTGTTCTTTTAACTGCTTGTTTTCTTCCTGAAGACGCCTTACTCGCAGGGCCTTGTCGAGCGTAACCAGAAGTTGATCGTCATCGAACGGTTTCGTTAAGTAGTCAAAGGCGCCTAGCTTGACCGCCTGCACTGCCTGCGGCACGGCGGCATACGCGGTCATCAGGATAACCTGTGTTTCTGGCTGCAGCTTGCGAGCCTGCTCGAGCAGTTCGAGTCCGCCCAGATTCGGCATTTTTAAGTCAGACAGGATCAGATCGTAGTGGTTACTCCGCAGCAGAGACAAAGCCTCCGCGCCGTCGGCGGCCGAAGTCACTGAATATCCCTTGTTCGTCAGTTTGAACTGAATGATGCGGCGAAGCGCGGCATCGTCATCAACCAACAGTACTTTCTCGTTCATTTTATTTCCTCAAGCAGGGGGAGCTTGATCTGGACCTGCGTCCCTTTGCCGACCTGGCTGGACATTTCGATAGTCCCGGCATGGGCCTCGACAATCGATTTGACTATCGCCAAGCCCAGTCCGGTCCCAGAGCTCTTGGTCGTGAAGAACGGCTCGAATACCCGGCCCAGTTCCTTCGCCTCTATCCCTCGACCCTGATCCCGCACGAGCAATTCAACCCAGCCCCCCGGCAGTTTCCGCAAGAGCACACCGACAGTCGATCCGGTGGCCGAAGCCTGCGCGGCGTTGAGAATCAGATTGATGGCTACTTGGTGAATCTTCTCCTGATCCCCCATGATGAAGAGATCAGGTTCAATCCATTCAGCCAACTTGACTCCCTGCACTGCAATTTGCGGGGCAATTTGACGCACGGAATGCTGGAGAGCGGCCGACAAATCGAGCTTCGCCCGCTTCACTTCCTTGGGGCGGGCGAACTGGAGAAACTCCTCGACCGTGCTGTCGATCCGCTTGATTTCCTTGGAGACGATTCCCTGGAATTCTCTCTTGTCAGCAGGCGAAGTTTGATCATCGATCAGGATTTCCGAGGCTCCCTTTATCGATGCCAGCGGGTTCTTAATTTCGTGCGCCACACTGGCCGCCATCTGGCCCACCAGAGACAGGTGATAGGATCGTTCCAGTTCAAGTTGGGTGTTTTCCTGCTGTCGCTTTACTTTGTTTTCTCGATCGACCAGCGCCCCCACCAGCCCACCGATGGCGAAATAGAAGAAGACTTCGACAAGCTCATCGGAGAGGCTCCCCATGTGGGCGCCGCTCCCCAATAGGTACGGAAGAATCAGAAGGGATATGCTGGAGGCGCACACCAATCCGCCTCGGAGTCCGAACCAAGCCGCGCCGATGACAATCGGCACGTAGCAGAACCGTCCATGGATGGAGTGCACCCACATGGAATGGCCGAAGAAATACTCAAGCACCCAGCCGTAGTGGATCGCTACTGTGAGGGCAATAATCCCAGCCAAGAGCCCTATTTTGACATGAGAATCTTTCAAAGTGTCCTGACTACTGCTACACTGAATCGGTCCAAAAATCGGAGAATATTCTCCAATTATCAACAATATTAGTCGCCGCCCCGCTCCCGCCTCTGGCGTCCAATATCTAAATCACTGCACGCCAGCAACATATATGGCTTGCGGCTTGGGCACGTTCCTTGATCTGTTTCGGGTAGATAGAAAGACTCACCGGAAAGGATATAGAATGAAAGTCTCCCGAATTTGGCTCGCCCTCCCATTGAGCGCAGTCATAGCCATAACCGCCCTAGCGGGCAATACCAAGGACACCACCAAGGCTGTGACGCCCGTCCGTCAGCTCAAACCCCAGACCGTATGTCCAGTCATGGGAAATCTCATCGATTCCGCAGCCTATACCGACATTCAGGGGCAGCGCGTTTATCACTGCTGCCCAATGTGCTCAAGCAAACTGGTTGCTGACCCGGCCAAATACTTCAAGAAAGCGGCTGAGGACGGGGTTTTGTTCGAGAACATCCAGACCTCCTGCCCTGTGAGCGGCGAAAAACTCGCCAAGAAGGATCGGTTTGTGGATTTTGAGGGAAGGCGGGTGTTCTTTTGCAGTGATACCTGCTCGGCCAAATTCAAGTTGGATCCCACGGGTTATCTCAAAAAACTGGACAATTGAGGAACCTTAATCTGCTCGTTCCGTATTGCTCATCGACTTCATTGCTATCAGAGAGCCTGTCAAAAAGGCTCTCTTTTTTGTGAGCGTGCAAAGCAGTTGGCGATGAACTGAAATCCCGGGCAGTTTAGATGTTGTATATCGCCGAGCCGGTGCAGTATAATATTGATGAACGTGACGAAAATAACATACTGCTCTGCCAAGAGCATGCTTACGACTAACCTGTTCCTATGAAGGAAAGATTTGGTCGCTTTATCGGTCCGGCTGTCGGGCTGATTCTCCTGGGGGTCGCGCTGTGGGTGCTCCACACGGCGCTTCGCGAATATCATTATCGCGACGTAGTGCGCCATATGTCGGAGATTCCGACTGGCTGGCTCCTCCTGGCCCTGGCGCTCACCGCCTGCAACTATCTAGTCCTGACCGGATACGACCTGCTCGCCCTTCGCTACATCAAACGTCCCATCGAATATAGCAAAGTTGCCCTGACATCATTCATCAGCTACGCTTTCAGCCAAAATCTCGGATTCGGCATATTGACCGGGGGAAGTCTTCGCTTTCGCCTCTATTCGGCGTGGGGGCTCTCGGCGGCTGAAATCACCAACGTGGTTGCCTTCTGCGGACTCACGTTCTGGCTCGGTCTTTTCACCGCCGGCGGGATTGTCTTTACCTTCGATCCCTTCGCGGTCCCCTCGGTTCTGGAACTTCCGTTCCACTCGGTTCGGCCAATCGGGATTCTATTTCTGCTCCTCAGCGCGGGATATGTCGTGTGGAGCATCCGGGGAAAACGGCAGATCAAAATTCGCCAGTGGGAGTTCGCCAGTCCGTCATTTCCGCTCTCGTTAGCTCAGATTGGAACCGCCTCGGTTGACTGGGCCCTGGCCGGGGCGGTGCTTTACACGCTTCTCCCGGTCGACGCTCCGATCGGCTATTTCGGACTGCTCGGCATCTTCATTCTCGCCCAGGTAGTTGGGCTCATCAGTCACGTCCCGGGCGGGCTGGGCGTATTCGAAGCAATGGTGATGTACACGCTCACGCCCCAACTGCCGGCCTCCCAGGTCCTCGGCTGCCTGGTCACGTTTCGAATTATCTACTATCTCGTGCCGCTTGGAGCCGCCATCATTACGCTTGGAACGTACGAACTGGTCAAGACCCAGAAAGGGACTGGAATACCTCACCAAGATCTTCGGTGAATGGGTCCCGTCCAGCATGCCGAACGTTCTTGCCCTGGTCACGTTTATTGCCGGCGTCATCCTGCTTTTTTCCGGCGCGACTCCTTCGGTCCACTCCCGCATGCTCTGGATGAGGGATTTTCTCCCGCTCTCGCTTGTCGAATTCTCTCACATTCTCGGAAGCCTGGTCGGCGCCGCGCTTTTGTTTCTGGCCTGGGGGGTGCAGCGACGGGTGGATGCCGCGTACCATCTGACGGTCGGGATGCTGGTGGCCGGTATTGTCGCCTCGCTCTTCAAGGGACTGGATTACGAAGAAGCCATCATCCTGACCATTATGCTGGTGGCGTTTATTCCGACCAGGGACAGCTTCTATCGGCACTCTTCGCTCTTCAAAGAGCGATTTACTGCCGGATGGCTCGCGGCCATCGGCGTGGCAATCGCCGCGTCGATATGGCTTGGATTCTTTTCATTCCGCCACGTTGAGTACTCTAATGATCTGTGGTGGAGCTTCACCTTCCGAGGAGGAGATGCCCCACGGTTCCTTCGGGCCAGCGTTGGAGTAGTGAGTTTAGCCCTGATCGTAGCGGTCGCGCGTCTCCTTCGACCGGCCCCGCCCGACCCCGAGCCGCCCAAAGCCGCCGAGTGGCCCTTTATCAGGGACATCGTCCGCAAATCTCCCAGCACCAGTTCCAATCTTGCTTTACTCGGCGACAAGACTTTCCTGTTTAATGACGACAAAACTGCTTTCATCATGTATGGCATTGAGGGGAGGAGTTGGATCTCGATGGGGGACCCGGTCGGCCCTGAAGAGGAATGGCAGGAACTGGTCTGGCGATTCCGGGAAGTCAGCCACCGCCATGGGGATTGGTGCGTCTTTTACCAAGTCCGGCCCAAGTCCATGCATCTTTATCTGGACATCGGTCTGACTCTGCAGAAATTGGGAGAAGAAGCCCGGGTCGATCTGAGCAACTTCTCGCTCGATGAGTTGAAGAAGACCACCCGCCACTCCTATCGAAAGGTGGAGAAGGAAGGGGGTCTGTTCGAAGTCATTCCGGTGGAAGATGTGCCTTCCCATTTGGCGGAGCTGAAAGAGATTTCCGACCGATGGCTTGAATCGAAAAACACCAGGGAGAAAGGGTTTTCGCTGGGTGGGTTTGACCCTGAATACCTGTCCCATTTTCCAATGGGAGTCGTGAGACAGAACGGCCGGATGATCGCTTTTGCCAATATCCTCGGGTCGGGTGATCACGAAGAGACCTCGATTGATCTGATGCGTTATGGCGGCGACGCGCCGTCCGGCACCATGGATTTTCTGTTTATCTCCCTGATGCTTCACGGAAGGGAACAGGGGTATTCCTGGTTCAATCTCGGAATGGCGCCGTTTTCCGGGCTTGAAAATCGGCCAGTGTCTCCGATCTGGATGAAGATCGGCTCGCTGGTTTATCGTCACGGCGAACAGTTTTATAACTTTCAGGGACTGCGCGTGTACAAGGAAAAATTCAATCCGGTGTGGGAACCCCGTTATTTGGCATCGCCTGGCGGACTTATTTTGCCGCGCGTGCTGGCCAACGTGGCTTCTCTCGTGTCCGGAGGACTAAAAAGGAGTGGTTGTAAAATGAGACGATCCCTGCTGGCGGGGCTGCTGTTGGTTATCATCGGCACAACTGTTTGGGCCGACAATCCGATCAAATCCGACACCTTGAGCTACGGACGATTTGGCGTCGTCCACTTGTACCGGACGAGCGAAACGCCCGCTTCGGTCGTTTTGTTTGTTTCCGGCGACGGCGGCTGGAATCTGGGTGTCGTCGACATGGCCAAATCGCTTGCCCAGCTCAATGCGCTGGTGGTCGGAATTGACATCATTCATTATTTAAAGCAACTCGAAGCGGCTCCGGGTGACTGCTCTTATCCCTCAGGCGACTTCGAGGCCCTTAGCCAGTATATCCAGAAGAAACTCGACTTGCCAACTTATACGATTCCGTGTCTGGTCGGCTACTCTTCCGGCGCTACTCTTGTCTATGCCCTGATTGTCCAAGCCCCCACTAACACGTTTCAGGGAGCGATCAGCCTTGGTTTCTGCCCCGACCTTCCCTTGACGAAACCGTTCTGCAAAGGGGGCGGGCTTGAATTTGGCCCCGGTCCCAAGAACAAAGGGTATAGTTTCAAGCCGTTCATGGATATGAAAATGCCGTTCATCATCCTTCAAGGGATGATCGACCAGGTGTGTGACAATTCGTTTGTCTCCGGTTATGTCAAGGGGATGGCCAAGACCGAGGTCGTCAATCTCCCCAAAGTGGGTCATGGCTTTTCTGTCCCGCGCAATTGGATGCCCCAATTCAAGGAAGCTTTCAGCAAACTTCAACGCTCGTCTCAGATCGATCGGGTCCCGGTGGAGTCGGAAGTCAAGGACCTTCCCCTGGTTGAGGTGCTCCCCCAGGGGACCCCGAATGATCTTTTGGCGGTCATAGTGTCCGGCGACGGCGGCTGGGCCTCGATTGACCGGCAAATCGGGGACGAGTTTGCCGGCAAGGGAGTAGCAGTGGTCGGACTGAACGCCCTGAAGTATTTCTGGACTCGCAAATCGCCCGACGAAGCTTCTGCAGATCTCAACCGGATCATCCGCTTCTATCTAAACAAATGGAACAAGAGCAGCGCCATTCTGGTCGGCTACTCACGCGGAGCCGACGTTCTTCCGTTTATGACCAACCGACTATCCACGGAAACGCTCGGGAAAGTCAATTTGGTGGCCTTGCTTGCTCCGGAAAAGATGGTCGACTTTCAATTCCATCTGACCGACTGGCTCGGTGGCTCGCATAAGACGGACATGCCGACTCTTCCCGAAGTGCAGAAGCTCAAAGGGGTCAAGATTCTGTGCTTTTGTGGCTCGGACGAAAAGGAGAGCCTCTGCCTGGACCTCGATTCGACTCTGGCCAAGACCACGATGCTGAAGGGCGGGCACCACTTCGATGGCGATTACAAGAGCATAGGGGAGGCGATTCTCCAGGAAGCCCTGGCGAAACCGGCCGGAACCACGCCCAACTGACCCCGGTCAGTAATTGAACTTACGCGTTCGGTCATACGGGGTGATGTCAAACTGTTCGCCCCGTCTGACCCGCCTCTTCATGTCCCGCCAGAATTCCAATGTATACAAGTCCGCATGTACCGCCTTGAATATTCCTTTCAGGGGGCGCGGAATGCCGGAGAAGCGGTCGGCTTCATCCAGAAAGAAATCATCTCCTCCGGCGGCAATCCGATCTTCATCGGGTTCCATTTCCTCAGACTCGTTCCGGGGCTCCGGCTTCTTCCGAAACTGAGCTTTTTCCAAAGGCTGGACGTCATCGTAGTCAAACAGGACCACCCGGCCCCTACGGGTCACCCCGTAATTCCACATATTGAACAGATCGTACGGGAAAATGCCGACCGATGCGAGATCCTTGAGGAAATACCCGAAATCAATGACCACGCGACGCACGGCTTCCGGGTCGGATTCTCGCAGGAGGTACATAGGAAGCGGACTCACCCGGCGTTGGATGTATAAGTGACGAAAGATCAGGTAGTCCCGCTGCATGGTAACCGCCTCCTTGGCTGCAGCTCCAAATTCGCTTAGCAGGGCCGAACTGAACCGCTTTCGCTTAAACTTGAGATTTTCAAATTCCTGGGTGTCGACCAACCGGCCGACTCGATCCCTATGGCAGACGAAATCGTATTGCTTCATTACTTCGGTCCGGGTCGATCGTTTGGACGTTACATCGCTGGTCCTGAGAAAGCAGGGGTGGTCTTTAATGATCTTAAGGACAAATTCATAATCCGGGAGCGTGAAGGCGATCATGACCGCCCCTTCTTTTCCGGGCGCGATAAAAAACTTCTCACGGCTGATATGCACATACCGGTGCAGATCCCGGTAGAGTACGGTCTTGCCGTGCTTGCTGAGGCCGAGCGAGATATACAGCTCTGCCGGCGGCTTGTGCGGGAGAATGGTTCGAAGGAAGTCGATCAGCCGGTCAGGATGCGGCATTTCCACTTGGAAATAGGAGAAGGCGAACGAAAAGACCCGGCTGACATCGGCCTCGCTGAGCAGGACGGTGTCAACGTAGAGGCCGCGCGGTCCATTGTAGACCGGCAGCACCAGGGGGATAACATGCTCGCCGGCAAGGATTCTTCCGACAAGGTACGCCACTTTGTTGCGAAAAAACGGCGAGACTACGATTTCGGCAAGGTCTATGGAGTGATAGCGTGTCAGCGGCCATACGTGCAGGTCGATTTCATTGGCGATCAGGCGAACATCTCTGTCCAGATTGTCGTACGGGACTGAGAACTGCACGTCTTGGAGAATAGTTTCGATCAGGCGGGGTGTGTCGGTATCATAAGGGTATTTCCGTACCACTGGAGATCCGAACTGAGTTGAGGGTGGGGGCTCATCGCGATGAAAGAACTCGATGTTCCGGTCAATACCGACTGTCCAAAGCAGTTTTCGCGTGACCGAATTGTAGTACGTTTCCGCCAGGTCACGGTCGAGTCGATCCTCGATGAGGCTCGAGAATACCCGCTTGAGCTTTTTCCAGTGCTCTGGATCGGCGGCTCCTTCCCCGATATCTGCGCGCAGCTTCTCGGCCACGGCGTCGAGCGACTTCTCATACGAGATCGAGCCGTTCGAGAGCATCGGCGTGCCGCCCGTTCCAGTCCTGCTGTTCAAACCGGGTGCGGGCGCGCCGAGTTATAACCAGGAACTCGTTCGAGTAGCTTTCAAAGGCGGCAAGAATCAGCTTAGCCGGTCGAGTCAGAAGCTTGCTGGCCATGAGTGGACGCTCCAATCTCTGTTCCAATATATAGGCGTTCGTTCCATTGAGCCAGAATTGAATCCGGCGTGGTGAGGCGATGTCCGGCAGCCGCCGGCAAATCGCCGGGCTGCTCAAGTCCAAGGGAGACTTGGGATTTTGAGCTCGTCTCCGGGTTGTTCGCCCGGAACGCAGGAGGGAGGACTCCATTGGCGACTGCATGGCTCCATTTTCTCCTTGACAGGGCGGAACTGATTTGGTATTTAACCGTTAGGTTAATTAACTATGTGGAATACTATGACCGCTGACCAGCTCAGTACCACCTTCGCCGCCCTGGCCGATCCGACCCGGCGCGCGATTCTCTCCCGTCTTACTTCGGGGGAGGCCTCAGTCCAGACCCTGGCAGAACCGTTTGCCATGAGCCTTCCCGGCATTTCCAAACATCTCAAAGTGCTCGAGCATGCCGGACTGATCGAGCGGAGCCGCGAAGCGCAGTGGCGCCCCTGCCGGCTCCAGGCCGGACCGCTCAAAGCGGCCTCCCATTGGATTGAAAACTATCGCAGTTTTTGGGAGCAGAGTTTCGACCGACTGGAGGAATACCTTCGGACCGTCCAGGCGAAAGAGACTCGGCGCACCCGCAAGAAGCTATCACACAAAAATAAGTCCAATTTGACAACCAAAAGGAGAAGAAATGGCCACCCAAAATGAACCAAAGCGGCCAACGAGCGGCGGCCCAACGGACGGCCAAACGCTTGTTAAGACGCGAGTAATTGACGCCCCGCGCGAGCTGGTTTTCAAAGCCTGGGTCGATCCGGAGCGGCTTCGGCAGTGGTGGGGACCTAAAGGGTTCACCAACCCGGTGTGTGAAGTGGATCCGAGACCGGGCGGGGCGATTCGGATACACATGCGGGGGCCCGACGGAACCATCTACCCGATGACCGGTGTTTATCAAGAAGTCCTCGAGCCGGAGCGGCTGGTGTTCACGAGTGCCGCCCTGGACGCTGACGGAAAACCGATGTTTGAAATTCTTAACGTGGTTACTTTCATCCCTCAGGGGAAGCAGACCAAACTGATAGTGGAAGCACGTGTCACCATGACTACTTCGGCCGCGGCGCCGTATCTGGCCGGCATGGACGAGGGCTGGAGCCTGAGCCTGGACCGACTGGCGGCCTTTGTTTCCAAACAGTAAATAGTTATTCCGATTTGAGGAGATAAAATATGAATCAGAAGACAGCCATTAAGGATGCGGAGCTCGACCGCGCGATCATCACGACGCGTCTGTTCAGTGCGCCGCGGGAACTGGTGTTCAAAATGTTCACCGATCCCAAACACATAGTAGAGTGGTGGGGCCCAAGAGGGTATACGACAACGGTCCACGAAATGGAAGTGAAGCCGGGCGGGAAGTTCCGGCACACGATGCACGGCCCGGACGGAACCGACTATCCCAATCGGATGACCTATAAAGAGGTAATCAGACCGGACCGGTTGTCCTACACGAATGGCGGGGGACGGCCCGGGGATGATGTCCTGTTTGAGGGGCTCATCACCTTTGAAGACCGGGGAGGGAAGACGCTGGTTACCATGAGGGCTATCTTCCAGAACAAGGAAGAGCGCGATCGCTGCGCCCGCGAATACGGCGCGGTCGAAGGAGGAGTTCAGACTCTGGACCGCCTCGAAGAGCATTTGGCAAGAGAGATCGCCGGCGGAGAATTTACGATCTCTCGGGTATTCGATGCTCCGCGTGAGCTGGTCTGGAAAGCCATCACCGAGCCGGAGCGGATGAAGCATTGGTGGGGACCCAAGGGGTTCACGGTGAAAGTCTCCAAGATGGATTTCCGACCGGGCGGAACCTATCACTATGGTCTGCGATCTCCGGAAGGGCTGGATGTGTGGGGGAAGTTCATTTTCCGGCATATCGTCAAGCCGGAGCGCATCGATCTGGTGAGCTGTTTTTCCGACGAGAACGGCGGACTGGGGCGTCACCCCATGGCGCCGAACTGGCCGCCGGAAATGCTGTCGAGTTTTATATTTACCGAGCAGGCAGGGAAAACCACTTTTACGGTGAAATGGGTTCCGTTCAATGCGACCGAGATTGAAGTGAAGACTTTCCGCGAGGGGATGGCCTCCATGCAACAGGGATGGACCGGCACTTTGGATCAACTCACAGAGTATCTGACGAAAGTGGAATGAGCCGCAATGCAGGACCAGAAGAAATCCAGCCCACACTATGCTGACGGCAAGATTTGCTACCTGGAAATGCCTACGACCGACCTTGAACAATCGGTACGATTCTACGAGCAGGTGTTCAACTGGCACACCAGACGGCGAGGGGACGGCTCGCTGGCGTTTGACGACTCGACCGGGCAGGTAAGCGGAAGCTGGGTTCCGGGACGTCCGGCCCACCAGGCGCCCGGCTTGTTGCTCTATATCATGGCGGATGATATCGAGGAGACGATCAAGAAAATCGTTTCTCACGGAGGAGTGATCGTCCAGCCGGTCGGTATGGATGCGCCCGAAATTACCGCCCGGTTTACGGACCCATCGGGGAATCTGTTCGGGCTTTACCAACTTCCCGAGGGACATCGTTAGAATAAACAGAGAGTTGCGATAGCGATCGCCACGCGAAAGGAAACGACAGATCATGGCTAATTCCGGAATCAGCGCAGCCTGGAGCGCCTGGGCTCCTCGGCTACTGAGCGTGCTACGAATTGTGGCGGCGTTCATGTTCATCACCTTCGGATCGACGAAATTGTTCGCGTTCCCGGCCGGGATTCCGCCGAACGGGGGAACGGTCCCGTTCCTTTCCCAAATGTGGTTCGGCGCCGTAATCGAAGTATTCGGCGGGGCGCTGCTGCTGCTGGGATTTTGCACCCGGCCGATCGCCTTTGTCCTGGCCGGCGAGATGGCGGTGGCCTATTTCCAGTTTCATTTCCCCAAAGGATTCTGGCCGTCGATGAACGGCGGGGCGAACGCAGCCCTGTTCTGTTTGGTGTGGCTCTATTTTTCGGCGGCGGGAGCCGGGCCATGGAGCCTGGACGCGTTGAGGGGGAAGGCTCGGAAGAAGTAGGCTGGCCAACCATGGTACTCGTCTCCGCTCGCCGGCATCGCCGTTTGATCGCTTCGCGGCTCGGCAACTGGAATCGTGCTAAGAATCTTGGAGAGAGCCTTCGCCGAATGACGGATTGCGACGTCCCGTCCTTCGTTGGGACCACGTTGACGGGACTCGCAATGACTTTTGGGCCAGATTCCCCGCCCAAAAAATGGGTTCGTTCCAGATGGCATCTGGACTGGATTGCCCTGCACATTACCGGGCGGCCGCAAGTTTAGCTGCAGCCCACGGCCTGATTGAGCCCGACTTTGATTTTGACTCAAGAAAAGCAGCTCCAAGCTGAGCCTCAGGGGGGCTCGACCCACTATCCAGTCTATCTTGTCCTGCCATTTGCGCTTGTACTTACGCTTAATGTACTGGGTGCGCTCTTCCCGTCTGTTCGTACCTGGGGAGTTAATATTTGGGGCTCGTTTTCGGCTTGGTGGTTAATCTCCTTGAGCGGATTCTTTGTGATTTGCACAATCCCCATGGCCGCAGATGCAATTTCGAGTTCATTGGTTCTCGGGGTAAAGTGGGGTGCGAGCCTTTAGATGGAGCAACCGTGGGGCGTCATCGTCCTCATTTCTGCGTTACTCGCAAGCTTGTTCATTTTCTGTCGATCTGACTCGCCAATCTATGGTGACGGGTTTGCTGTGGTCGATAGCTCAACGCTGCCAGTGTTTGCGCTACCCAGCAGCTTTCACGATTTGCTCAAGATATTGCCGGTTCTCTTCTTTCGAATCGGAGCGGCATTCTTTGTGGGCGTGCTTCATCTGGCACCAAGGACGGGCGGCCCCAAGTTTTCCTGCAGCCCACGGCCTGATTGAGCCCGAATTTGATTTTTACTCATACCCCCTCCCACAACCTCTTCCTCCCTATGTGATTTTCGGCCTGTGTGAGCCGGGGAGGATACATTTTCTCTCTACGGCCGATAAAATCATACATTTCTAACTTGATTCGTCTTAAACAGCTTATGATATTTGCGTGACTCCATGTTTGGGAGTCACGGTACTGATCGGATTCCGGGTGCATTCGCCGGAAGGGGTGGGTACCGGCGGGCAATGGTGGATTGACCTTTCACACGAACTGATTAACCGGGAGGGGAAATAGGCGTGCCGACTTCCGATGAGTCGCCGTCTAGCTAAGCCGAAATGGATTTTCGCCTTACGGATATGAACAGGTACGTTAGGGACAGGGACATGGAAACGCAATATGCGAGTCGCTCCCTGGTTCGAAAGGGGATGAATCATGAGCACTCGGGGCGGAAGGTCGTCGTCGAATCCGAAATCGGCGCGATCGCGCGTGTTTGAGAACCTTCTGCTGGGCTTCTGTCTTTCGGTCGGGGATGCCCCGACCGACACGATGAACGTCCAGGAAGTAGAGGAGTCGTTCACTGCCATTGTCGAGCATTTGAGGCTCGACCAGGGGAAATTAGTGCAATTTCGCCAGGGGACCGGCGGAGTATCGGTCTTGCACTATTGGGAGGCGGGGGAAGCTGCAGACTCCTCGACCGAGTCGGACGGCGTATGCTTTTCAGATGATCAGTCAACTTCCCTGGATCGCGGAGCAGCTGAGAGCAGGGCGAACGGTTCAGTTTTCTTCGCTAGCGGACCTTCCGGCGCGGGCAGTCTCAGACAAAGCGTTCATCTCAGAACATGGGCCCAGGTCGAGCATAGTGGTGCCATTGCCGGTGGATGGAGACATTGTCGGTGGGCTGGCAGCTCAGTTCGGTCGAAAACGAAATACGCTGGTCGGCTGAGACGATAGATCGCGCGCAGCTTTTGGCGCGGGTGGCCGGCAACGCCCTGGCCAGCCGTCGCTCCAAGTCGGAGCTTCTGGACTATCGCGAGCAGGTCAACGGTCTGTTCGATTCATCTTCCGAACCAATGTTTTATGTCGGGCCGGAGCAGATCGTGAATTGCAGCATGCCGGCGGCGGCTCGTTTAGGGTTTGAGAGTCGGTATGACCTGATGGGGCGCCCATTCTGGAGTCTTTCCCCAGCGACCCAAGGGGGAGGGCTCGATGCCCGATCCAAATTCATGCAGCTGTGCGGCCGGAGCCTGAGCGGTCTGCCTTGCCGCTTCCCCTGGAAATTCAAGTGCCGCGATGGGTCGATTCACGAGGCGGATCTGACGCTCAGTTCCGTTTCCCGCGGGGATGTCATTCGATTTCTGATCATCATCAACGGCCGGGAAGAGGCGAGCGTAACAAATTGGCCGGTCGTGGCTATGCAGCGCGAACTGGAGATCGGGAAGGAGGCGCTGGAAGAACGAAGCATTGCGCTTCGCCAGGCGTACCGTCACATTCAGGAGGAGAAGGCCAAGCTGAATGGCGCGATATCGGCCAACAGGGACCGGGTGATTGTTCCTCTGATAGCGAAAATCAAGCAACGGGTGGGACCGGATGGAGACAGGGATATGGCCCGGCTCGAAAACGCGTTAGCAGACATCACCTCGCCCTTCGTGCACGATATGGCCTCGTCGCGACCCGCACTATCCCCCCGGGAGCTGGAGGTCTGTGCGTTGATTAAACAGGGAATGCAATCGAAAGAGATCGCGGCGGCCCTGACGGTCTCGGTGCGGACAGTGGACAAACTTCGCCAGCGGATACGCCGCAAAGTCGGTATCGCCAATGATGATATCGATCTGGGGAAGTACTTAAGATCCACTTGACTCAATCTCGATAAAGCTTCCTGATCCCCGGCGGTCACACCAAACTGCGTACGTGGCGTACGCATTTTCTTCGCATCGAGCCGGGGCCTTCCCGGTCGAAAGTAGAAGCAAGGCCGCGGTGAACGTGGTCAAGGGGGTCGACATGAACAGGGGGCTGCCCATAGCAATTCTGCATACACCAGCAGTGCGAGCTCGTCTCCGGTGGAAGAGACCGGAGACGACCCCTCGCCTGTGCCACGAGGAGGGAGACTAATGAGCTGGAAAGATCTGAAAATCGCGAAAAAGCTGTATATCGGCTTCGGCCTGGTGCTGGCGCTGACGGCGGCGCTCGGGTATGAGAGCATCACCAGTGTGAACACGTTGAGAGACGATTCCGCCAAGGGAGACGTAGCGTCACTGTTGATCACCAAGGCCAAGGATATCCTGATCGCGCGACGTGACTACACGATCAGCCGCGACCCGAAGGACTCCGACGAAGTCGAGAAGCTGACGGCCGATGTCGAGAAGACCATCACCGACAGTGAAGGGGAATTCAAGCTCCAGGCAGATATCCAGGCGCTGGAGAAAGCGAAGGGGAGTGCCCAGGAATATGACCAGGGATTCCGTGAGTATGCAAAGCTGCTCGAACAGGAAGAGCAGGCCCGCAAAGAGATGGATGCGGTGGGGGCGCGGGCGGAGAGCCAGGCCGAAAACAGCCGGGCCAGAGATGCGCGCGCCATACTGCTCGACTTTCAGGGCTGCCGTTTAGCGGCCAAGAATTTGATCATCTCGGACGATCAGAAGTATCAAGCGGAATTTGAGAAATTAATGGGCGAAATTCAGTCAAAGTACCGCACTTCGGATCCCGCTCTTCTGGCCACAATGGAAGACTATCAGCGGGCAGAAGGGAAATTCAACGAAGCCAACAAGGCACAGGATCAGGCCATTGCAGCCATGAATCCCAAGGCTCAGGCGCTGATCAGCTCGTGCCAGACCATCGCCGACACAACCAGCAAACGTATGGCCAGCGCTGCAAGCACGGCGGTGACGTTGGTGTCAGTTTTTGCGCTCGTGGCGCTGCTCATGGGAACGGTAATCGCGTACATCATCGCCCGCGGCATTTCGCGTCCGATTGCCAATATCTCGAAAGTGGCGGAAGAGATTTCGATGGGGGATGTCTCCCACAATATCGATATCCGTCAGAAAGACGAAATCGGCATTCTGGCCGAGTCATTCCGTCAGTTGGTCGACTATATGCGGAATTTGGCCGGAGCAGCCGAGAAGATCGCGGCCAACGATCTGACCGTGACGGTTCAGCCCAAATCCGAACGCGATGTGTTGGGTAAATCGTTCAAGACGATGGTGGGGAATCTCACCAACATGATCCGCCAGTTGGGCGAAAACGCCCGGGAACTGGTCAGTGCGGCGACGGAAATCGCGTCATCGTCTGAGCAGATGTCCAAGGGAGCCAAGGATCAGTCCAACCAGGTGAACCAGGTCTCGGCGGCAGTCGAGGAGATGACCGCGACGATCGTGGAATCCTCCAAGAATGCCGGCGAAGCTTCCACCGCCGCCAAGGGTGCGGCTGATACCGCCACCACCGGCGGCCGGATCGTAAACGATTCGATTCAGGCGATGCAGAAGATCGCCCAGACGGTTCGTCAGTCGGCGGATTCGATCGCCAAATTGGCCTCCTCGGCCGATCAAATTGGCGAAATTATCGGCGTGATCGATGATATCGCCGACCAGACCAACCTGTTGGCGCTTAACGCCGCTATCGAAGCGGCTCGGGCCGGTGAACAGGGACGTGGATTTGCCGTGGTGGCCGACGAAGTCCGCAAGCTGGCCGAACGGACCGGCAAGGCGACCGGCGAGATCACGGAAATGATCAAAGGAATCCAGAAGGAAACCGAAGAAGCGGTACATTCGATGGAAGCCGGCATCCAGGTAGTCGACAAGGGACGCGAGTTAGCGGACCAGGCCGGTACCAGCCTGAATGAGATCGTGACGATGGCCCAGCGGGTGACCGAGATGATCCAGCAGATGGCGACGGCGGCGGAAGAGCAGTCGGCAGCCTCCGAGCAGATCAGCAAGAACGTGGAACATATCTCCGGGGTGACCAAGGAAACGGCGACCGGAGCAGAGCAGTCAGCGACAGCGGCCGAAGAGTTGAGCCGCCAGGCGGATGGCCTGCAGCAGATGGTGTCCAAGTTCAAAGTCATGGCCTAGGGTAAAATACCCTTTAGGGATAGACGACGGCCGTCGCGGCCGCCCCGCGAATACGATGTAGGAGGCTCCTACCAACTCACTGCTTCCTACTCTCCAACTGACCGCTGGATTGCCCCCGGCGGTCAGTTCTTTTGAGCAACGGGAGCGCTCAAGCCCTGCGAAAGAAAGATCGCGTAAATTATCCGCAGCGAGTATATTAGACTGTTGCATCGACGCTTCTCGGTCCTCTTTTGGAACCGGAGACGGGTTGGGCGGTAAGAATAGATATATCCGGAGTTGTTGTTGAAACGAATTTTCGCAGTACTGGCAATCGTATTCCTGCTCACCGCCTCGATGGCGAGTTATGCCGAGTACTGCATTTTCTCACCTAAAGCCTGTCCGATTATGGCGCGGGCAGCCTCCAAATGTCCCCACCAGACGCAGTCAGAGGGTGCGGGTAGGGGTTGTTGCAGCGCCAGGGACGATGCATGTCAACCTGTCAAGACCTGCGAGAATTCATCCTGTTCCGAGGCCAATCAGGACTGCGCTGTGAATGTGGAGAAGTGCTCGCGGGAACCTGATTGTCTGCCGAAAATCTGCCGGCTTCGCCCGCCGCTCCTTGCCGATGGCACAAATCGCGCGAGAGTGCACGTGCCCGAAATGGCGAAGCTTATCACGCCCATTTCTGTTCCTTTCGATATCCGAGCGGTATCATATGCCAGAATGCCGCAGACCCCGCCCCCCTGGGGGATTCATCCCAGCATAGCCATGACGGTTCTTCGGATTTGATGTCGCGCATTGGCCATGAATTCGCGTGGCCACAAAGTGACATACGAAATCGAAGAACCTTTTTCAAAGGAGATTACTTTGAAGAGACAACATTTGTTTGTCCTTTTGGCGCTGGCGGTCTTGATCGCATTCGGCGCCGGAGCGACCATCGTAGCTGCGGACAGTGTCCCCGCCACGAAGGGCAAAGCCGCGACCATGCAGTGCGGCAAAGACTGCAAAGACATGGCGTCGTGCAAGAAGGACTGCAAGGACAAGGGTCAGTGCAGCAAGGCTTGCAAAGACAAAGGCCAGTGTAGCAAAGACTGCAAAGACAAGGGAAAATGCGCGGCCGATTGCAAGGATAAGGGGAAATGCCCGGATTCCTGCAAGGTCGTCTGTCCCAAGAAATAGAATGGCATAGTCTGGACTAGGCATTCTAAACGAAGGCCGCTTCAAACGAGGCGGCCTTCTTGATTCTGAGCAGACTCTTAGCGCCGGAGATTGGTTGTTGCATGTTCTGGTGAGGACGGGTAATTTCCCGCCGTGAGGTTGTTTGCCGGAGTGGCGAAATGGACACACGTTTTGGAGTTCGGCGCATTAGACAATCGTCTTTCCATCCATGATCTACGCAGTATTGGCCCTGCTATCAGCAGCTTTGTTCGGAGCGGCGACGCCGTTTAGCAAAGCTCTCTTATCGTCCTTTAATCCCTTTCAGCTGGCCGGGCTTCTGTATTTGGGGGCAGCTATGGGAGCTTCAACAGTGGCATTCAGAAAGCGTCCATATTCGTTGCCGTGGCGAATGGACCGGAAGAACCGGTTCCGTCTGGCTGGGGCGGTGCTTTTTGGGGGCGTACTGGCACCGCTCTTATTGCTTTTGGGACTGAGAGCCGCCTCGGCGGCATCGGTTTCGCTTTGGCTGCCTCTGGAATTGGTTGCCACGGCGGTTCTCGGGACGGTGCTGTTTCGCGATCATCTCGGGCGGATGGGATGGATCGGTATGGCGAGTGTTCTCACAGCCGGTGTACTGCTGTCTGTCGGCGAGACGACCGCGGGCATATCCGCGGGACTCTTGGTTATGGGGGGCTGCGTGTGCTGGGGATTTGACAACAATTTCACAGCGCTCGTTGACGGCATTACACCGGCCCAGAGCACTTTCTGGAAAGGGATTGTGGCTGGAACAGTCAATTTCGCTATCGGTCTAGGGACAAGCGATTATTCAGGGACCCTAACGACAACACTTGCCGCTCTTGGTGTCGGCGCAGTTTGTTATGGGGCAAGTATCGTGCTGTATATCACCGCCGCCCAGAATATAGGGGCGACGCGCGGGCAGATGTTCTTTGCCGCCAGCCCTTTCTTTGGAGTCATTCTTTCGGTCATTCTGTTGGGTGAATCGATTACCGTTATTCAACTCATCGCCGGAGCGGTTCTGGCCGGCGCTCTCTATCTTGTATTCCACGACAGGCATGAGCACGAACATTCCCACGAAGCGCAGGAACACGAGCACAGCCATCGTCACGATGACGACCATCACGGGCACGGGCATGCGGAGTCCAGTTCGGGAGTCCATAGCCACAGGCACAAGCATGATCCGGTGACGCATTGGCATCCGCATTGGCCGGACCTGCATCATCGGCACTCGCACCATTAGCCGACCATCTACTCGTGCCTCTACGCTAAGCTGCTGCCGCATCGCGTCAGCGGTGCGCGCACAACTCGCAATTCATTTCGTTGTGGTGGCTTCGTAGACAATCATCTTTGCCACCAGCTCACCGTTCTCCTGTTGTTCCGGGGCGTAGACGCAATGTGTCTCCGGGTCAACGGCCAGACTATGCACTTTCTCCTGAACCGGGAAGTCTTCAATTTTCCGGTAGTGGTCCGGATCGAGCTGTTGGATGATCGAGATCGCACCACTATAGCAGGCAACATAGATACGACCCAGGCCGGCGTCGAATTTGGCGACATCCCCTCCGCTCGGAAGCGGCACAGTGGCAACAGGTGCATTTTTATCGAGGTCAAAAACCGTCATCAGGTCATTTTCTTCGCAGACTAGTAAAAGCGCGGTGGTGTTCAGGGTCCAGCGCCATGCCGTGATTGCCCTTGCAGTCACCGACCGGAAATCGGCCGATTACGGAATCCGTGGAGGGATCGATCACGGCGAAGATATTCTCATCCTGCAAATTCAGGTAGACGCGCCGGGATACCGGATCGTACTGCGGCATTCCGGTCTCGCTGTCAAATTTCAGATTCTTGACGATTTCGTCCTTGGCGACGTCAACCACTGCCAGGGTCTTGCCGCGCTCATCAGACACATACAGTTTGTGGAACGGTGCGGCATAAGTGTTCCCATCCGGTTTTTCGGCGGTGGGGATCTTCTTGATGACTTTCATTTGTTTTAGGTCGATGACACCGACCGTAGCATCCTTCCAGTTCGACGTATATACTTTCCGGAGTCCCGGCACATACTCCACTCCTTCCACGCCCGGACAGTCGGGAATGGTCTGAACCAGCTTGTTGGTTCGAAGATCGATGACATACAGAAGTCCGGCCCCCAAATGGGCCGACAAGAGATAATGATCGTCGGTGTCGATGGTGAGGTAATCGAAGCGCTTGCCCGGCGTGCCGGGGAGATCAATGGCGGCAATTTGCTTCAGCGCATGGGTCGATGTAGTGTCGCCGGCCAGTGACTTGGATGCCGATAACCAGGTAAGGCAGAGCGCGGCGAGTGCTGCCGAAGTTATGGGGAAATGGCGTCGATGCATGTGTTGGCTCCTGATCTAAATAGTCTTGCGGCACTGTCTGGAAGCGGCCGGGCATGAGTTCCTAATTCCTCTAGCTGCTCGGCCCGTCCTACACTTATGTTATAGCCCGCTTCTTTTGATTACAACTTACATATGGCTCAGCCAGTGCCCGCATCAAGACGGTCAAACAGCCGCAGCCGGGAAAACTTGCTTGCGAGGCGAGACTCGGGGACCCCGGAGACTTTTAGTCCCTTGCGTCGAAATCGTGGTATTCGTAACTTAGTGCCGCAAAACCGATTGCCGGAGTGGTGGAATTGGTAGACACCAGGGACTTAAAATCCCTTGCTTCCGAAAGGGGCGTGCCGGTTCGAGCCCGGCCTCCGGCACTTAGACACCATCCGGCAGCACATGCCGGGTCAAACTTGAGGAAGAATTAGACTCAAAGCGAGAGATAGAACGCTATGTCCGACCAATTCATGCTCTGGTCAATCTGGCTGCTGCTCCCGGCGGCCCTGGTGTACGCCATCTATGACGCAGTGAGCGATCTCGACGCCGATCACAAGGATGGAAAGAGTAAATAGGCGCTCGACGAAACTGCCCAAATGAAAAGCCCCCGTCCTTGAGGACGAGGGCTTCTTCGTTATTGCTCGGTTTGGACTCAGTGGGCTGATGCCAGTCCGTTTTGTTTGCGGGAAGTTCCCACAACGCCGTTCGGATCCCCGGTGAGAATGTAATTGATCGAAGATTTGAGCAGGGCGAGAGCATAGCGGGTATTGTGCACTCCCTCGGACCGATCTTCAGTAATCATCATGTAGTTGTAGACCGCACCGGTTGAATCTTTGTGCTTCACGATCATGTTGTTGGTGGGCACATAAGTAGTGTCGAATCCCGGATCGCTGCTATCGATCGAGATCTGCACTAGTCCTGCGGCCAGCAGTGCTTTGGCGAGGGTATCGGTGTAGGCGTCAACCGTATCCTGGATGCCGTTAAAATTGAAATCAGCCAAAGCCGGCGAATGACAGGTCGGGTTGTTGCAACCGGTCAGGTTCTGCTGCACGCCTTCGAGCGTGGTAGCTTCCATGGTCCAGGTATGTCCGCCCAGAAAGACGCCGATCGACGGCGACATATGGCAATTGATGCAGCCGTTGGGGGTGACATTCGTATGCGGCGAGTTAGTGTAGGTATAGCCGGCATACTGATAGCCGCCGGTACCGGCGAGCATGTCACCCTGAGGGCCATGATGCGGGCCGAAACGAGTGGTCAGCTTGACGCTGTCGGCCACATAGGTGTTTACGTTCTGGCGGCTGTGGTGGCAGGTCGCGCACAGATCAGCCTCACCGTGGTCGAAGACGAACCCGTTCTGGAGCGTCACCGGCGTGCTGACACGCAACGCCAGCGTGCCGCTGGTATGAGGAGCGTGGCAGGTAAAGCAGCCGATCGAGGAGTAGTGCGACGAGTCAAACGGGACGCCGGTCACATAAGCAATGAACCCTTCGGCCGTGTGGCAGCGTTCGCAGTTTCCGTCGATCCGGCGTTGGCGTCGATAATGGTGGTCGCGCCTTCACCGTGCTTCGAGTTCTTCCACTGGGCCTCGGCCGCCGCGATGGCGAGATTGTCATCCCCGTGGCATTTCATGCAGGCCTGTGAATTCAAATCCTGGGTAACCTGGGTTACTTCATTGGTGATCTTCCGTGTGCAGCCCCCTGCAACGAGGAGCACAACAGCAAGCAAAACGAGCAAGAGTGTCGTGCGTTTCATATCCGCTCTCCTTACAATGTTATATCTTTAGATAAATTGACTTCCACGATATTGCCGGTGTAGTAGGAACGGTTCAGCATGAAATTATCATAGTTGAACACGTTGTACCGGGCCTCAAGATGGTAACTTCTGGCAAAGGTATACATCAGGCCGAAATTGAGATTCGATTTTTCCAGATCCTGATCGCGAATGCTTCGGTAATACACTCCGCCGAACTCGCCGACGAACCCCTGGATTTCCCTGGTGCGGATGGTTCCGCTGAGGACCTGATCCTGAAATTGGTAGCCGAGCGTATCGCTCATGTCATCGTATTTGCCGTGATAGAAGGAATACGTGACGGTCAGGCTGCCCCATTTGCTCTTCTTGAACGTAAACTGGGGGGTGACTCCGGAGAAATCGACTTTGCTGCTGATATCCGGGTTTTTGCGAAGGCGGTTTTCCCATTTGATCGAGAAATTCCCCCAGGAGGTATCAGAGTAGTTCCCTGACACCGTATAGCGAGTGGCATCTTCTTCGCCGGTCAGCAGGGTCCCTTCATCGACCGATTTCTTGCGCGTGGCGAACGAGCCGGTGAAAAACAAACGGTCACACGGGCGGAGCCAGCCGTTTCCGACAAAGCCGTTGGACGATGTCTTATTGATGAAATCGTCGGCGATGCGATATTCCCATCCGAGCCGCAGGCCGCCATAGCGGGGCCAGTTCTTGCCGACAGTGGCGACATGCAGGATGTTATCGGTTTCCTGAAGCGGCCCGACATGTTTGGACATGCCATAGATAAACCGGTAATCCAGTACGAATCCGTGTTTCAGATACGCTTTGACCGAGCCCCAGGGCTGATTAGTGGTGAGCTCGGTGCTGTCGTTATTCACCCGGTCGATGCGGTAGGCGTAGCCGCCAGTGAGAAAGAGCCAGTTCAAGTGCGGAACGCTGCTAGTGGCGACCACATTCACGTTGTCGGCGTTCCGGTCGAGATTGGCCGGCGTGTGGTCATCGAATATAAAATGGCGGTAATCCAGTCGAACCATTCCACGACGGTTGCCGATCTCCGCGCCGGCATGATACGAGGATTGGGTATAGTCGGTGGAGTTGAGCAGCGTGTCTGAGATAGGGGAGAGGACTTCGAAATCCTGCCCGTGCTTGGTCATCACGCTGTATCCGGCGCCAATTTTGAAATTCCGTCCAAATTGATAGCGGGCTTCGATTCCGGTGCTCGCGCGGCGGGTGAAGGCCGAGCCGGAGGAATCGTAAATTCTCCGATACTGGCTGTTGGTGATGCTCAGGGTGTACTGGCCGGGACGGTTCAGGGCGGCCATCAGCACGCGGTTGTTCAGGGTGATATTGTTCAGGTCGGCCGCGAGGGTCGCGCCGCTCTTGAAGGAGTAGACCCAGTTGTTCAACGAAAGGCCGAACCCTTCGTAGTAATTGTAGCTCTCCTGATTGAGGGCCTGGTTCCCCTGGTTATCGATATAAGTGTATCCCGCTTTGATTGTCCCCGAGCCGGATTCGGCCATAGCGCAGGCAGCAAGGATCATCAGGGCGGCTGCCACGATCAAACCAAGTGTGTGTCTTTTCATTGCCGCACCCTCCTCAATTTATGCCGTGGCAGTAACAGGATTTACCGAACTTGGCTCCCAAATTCGGATCCAAGAGAGACCGATTGCTGAACGAGCCGTGAACATCGGTGTGGCAGGTCAGGCAGGGGAGATTGACATAGGCGCCGTCATGATTGGTCGCATGTCCGGGGACGGCGTGACACTGCAGGCACATCTGGTTTCCGGGCTGCTTGAGCAGGCGGTCATTTTCACTGCCGTGCGGATCATGACATTCAGTGCAGCCGTTGCCGTCGACACTATAGGCGTCGACCGCGGGGTGCTCGTACGGATACGGGCCTCCCATGTCGCTGTGGCAATCCTGGCAGACGCGATTGAAATCGACCGCCTGCGGATAATCTCTCTGGCGCACAAAACGGTGGCAGTTCAGGCAGGTCATGGTTCCCTGGCGTATCGGGTGAGCCGAGCGGCGCATGAATTTACTCTTTACATCGCTGTGGCAGTCCAGGCAGAATTGGGATTTGGCATCGCGCATCAAGGTCGGCGTGCCATTGTGAATCGAGTGGCAGCTCGAGCAGTTCAAGCGCTGGAGGTTGTGGGCGTTAAAGCCGTAGGAATCCATCTCGGGATGCGGATTGTGGCACCGGCTGCAGAGCTCCAGTGATTTGTCGCCCGAAAGACGGGAGGGATTGGTGATGTTATCTTTGGACGGTTCTTCGACATGTTTTGCGCCCCCCTCGTGGCAACTGATGCAGTGCACGGCCAGCTGTGAGCTGTCGCTGTGAACTCCAAGCTGGTGGACCGTACGGGCCAGGGTCTGGTTGTAGCCATCGTGGCACTCCACGCAGGTGGCATCATCCGGGCCGGTTGGTGCAGTTGCTGCCAGAGACTGGCCGATGGCCACGAGCAGAAAGGCCGAGAGAAGACCGGCAAGTCTCAGTATTTTTAGTCTTTTGTCATTCATCCTTCACCTCGAAATGGCCGCGACATCGTGTCACGGCGGTGTCATTTCGTTTTGAATATTATCGACAGATGCTGGCGAAACAATATAAATTTCGTTGAGAATCAATCATTTGTGGGGATTAACGAATACGGTTTAGTAGACATTCCTTCCCCTGGACAACCTCTATCTTATCGCGAGGTTAGCATACGGACCATAGACCGAAGAGGTAAAGATCGTCGTTAAATAGTCACTATGGCACGGATCGGTCGGTCAAGTCCCCTTTGTCGAGCAGTTGCCCTCGATAGTCCACATTACCGCCCTGAAATCGGTCACTTTGGGCGGAACCAACATCTCTACAAATCAAAAATCTTTCCCGGATTCAGAATCCCGTGCGGATCGAATTGCTTTTTGATCCGGCGCATCAATTCGACCGAGGCGCCGTGTTCAAGTTCGAACAGATCCTTGTGGCCAAGGCCGATGCCATGCTCACCGGAAATCGTTCCGCCAAGCGCAATCGTTTTCTCGATAATCCTGGTGTTGACTTCCATCGCGCGGTCCCAATCCCGCTTATTGGACTGATTCCCCAGAAGGAGGGCATGCAACAATCCCAGGCCGACATGGCCAAAGGTAAACACATCAACGCCGTGTTCATCCCCAAGCTGGTGGCAGAACTCGACCATTTCGGGGAGGCGGGAAATCGGGAAGGCTACATCGTTGCGGATGATGGCATAGCCGGGGCGGAAATGTTTGATGGCATCGGTGGCCCAGTGCCGGATATCCCAGGGCTTGTGCCCTTCGCCCAGGGTCAGCGGCTCGCCCCCCAGTTCCTCACAAATGGCCTGGGCCGACTCATTCGTCGAATTCAAAAGGGCTCTCGGGCCATGATATTCGAGGAATATGCAGGGGACCTCTTCCAACGAATAACCCTTAAGCAGGTTCAGGGCTTTGATGAGATGGCGGTCGAGAAATTCGATGGCGGCGATATCGAGACCGTATCGCCTCATTTCGGAGACTGCGCGCGCGGCGCTGACTTCGGATTTGAACTTGAAGGCGTTTTGAAGGCGGTCTTCCGGTAAACCGGCCAGTTTGAGGGTGATTTTGGTGATAACGGCCAGCGTTCCCTCGGAGCCGGCGATCAACTCAACCAGATTGTATCCGCTGGAGCGTTTGACGGCCCGGTTTCCGATCTTAATGATCTCTCCTTCGCCCGTGACAATTTCAAGTGCGAGCACGTACTCCCGGGTGCCGCCATATTTTACGGAATAAATGCCGCTGGCGTTTGTGGAAACCATGCCGCCTACCGTAGCGACATCCCCGGATCCGCCCGGCGACGGCGGGAAGAAGAGTCCTTCGCGTTTCAGGTAGGTATTGAGATGGTCATAAATGATCCCAGGCTCAACTTCAACCTGCAGATCTTCCGGCCAGAAATTCAACACGTTGGTCATACGACTCAGGTCCAGAACGATCCCGCCAGGAGACGGAATAGTTGAACCCTCGAGCGCGCTCCCGGCTCCGCGCGTTGTGACTGGAATGTGCGAAGCGGCTGCAAATTTGATAACCCGTGATACCTCTTGAGCGCTCATTCCCCAGACCACCGCCTCCGGTGTCACGGGGGATAGCGTAGATTCGTCATGAGAAACGACGGCGAGATGGTCAGGATGCTGGGAGATTTGTTCGGACGGCAGAAGTCTGGAGAGTTCGCTTACAATATTCATAACCGTTCGAAGGTACAAATGAAGTTCTGCCCCGAAAACCAAAAAATGTGTTCGACAAGCGTGCCCGCCTATGGGAACAGGTCGATTCCGCCTCTAATGTAGGGAGCGATCAGGCATATAATCCGCGCAGCTCGGCCGCTCTGACCACGCGCTGGATGGCCACGATAAAAGCAGCGGTGCGCATCGGAACATCATATTTGAGAGACGTGTCGAGGACCGCGGCGAAGGCGGTTTCCATCATCCGCTTCAGATCCTCCTGTACCCGCTCCCGAGTCCAGTAATAGCCGACCCGGTTTTGCACCCATTCGAGATACGAGACGCCGACCCCGCCGGCGTTGCACAGAATATCCGGGATGATGAAAGTCTTTTTCGATTCGAGCACGTCGTCAGCCGCCGGGGTGCAGGGACCATTGGCACATTCAGCGATCAGCCGGGCTTTGATACGGGCGGCGTTGGCTTTGGTAATCTGATTTTCAAGAGCCGCCGGGACCAAAATATCGACCGGCAGCTCAAGCAGCTGCATCGGATCTTCCATCTTCGTGACGGATTCCTGTTTCTCAAAATTTTTCAGGGTGCCGTTTTTCTGTACGTATTTGATGGCAACTTCGGGATCGATTCCCTTGGGATTGTAAAATGCGCCGTCGACATCAGCTATCCCCTGGATCGTGCACCCCTGTTCGCGCAAAAGCACAGCGGCGTACGACCCGGCATTTCCGAATCCCTGAATCGCGACCGTGGTCTTCTTAATATCCATCTTGAGATGCTCGGCCGCCCTGATCACACAGAAGACCATTCCCTGGGCGGTAGCGGTGCCTCGTCCTTGGGAGCCGCCCAGTTCAATCGGTTTGCCGGTAACGACCGAGGGAATGTAATTGGCGCCATGGTGCATGGAATAGGTATCCATGAACCAGGCCATGATCTGGGGATTGGTATTAACATCAGGGGCCGGGATGTCCCGGTCCGGGCCGAACAGATCGACCATGTCGGCGAAGTAGCGGCGGGAGAGGCGTTCCAATTCACCGACGCTCAGTTCGCTTGGGTTAACGATCACTCCGCCTTTGCCGCCCCCCATGGGAATGCCAATAGTGGCGCACTTAAAGGTCATCCAGAAGGCGAGCGCCTTGACTTCATCGAGATTGACATCGGGGTGGAATCGCACGCCCCCTTTGGCGGGACCACGCGCCACATTGTGCTGCACCCGGTAGCCGGTGAAGACACGGATTGAGCCGTTGTCCATGCGGACCGGGAGCTTAACTTCGGTGATCCGCTTGGGTTCTCTAATGACGGCGATCTGGTCGGCGGAGAGTTTGATGATTTGGGCGGCCCGGTCGAACTGGGCCAGGGCGTTATCGAAGGCGGATTGTTTGCCCGATTCCGGCTGGGCCAGGGTTTTGTCACTGGCGAGTGTGGGGCGTCCGCCGTTCATGACCGGCTTGACATTGTTCAGTTTGGACGGTCGCTTGACATCGCTTCCATTTGGCATTCGAAATTCCTTTAAGCTTGAATGTCACTGACCTGCGCTAACGGTCGTTTCACGAATCGAGCAATCGTAGGCCCTTTTTGGCGCAGGCCGACTTCCAAGATAAGGCATGACAAGTCTTTAGGTAAAGCAAAATGTTGAATTCCCTTCAGATCGACCAAATCCGAGAAACCGATTGATAATCGGTCAAAGTGCCCTTATGCTATCCGCTCGCAAGTTATGACGGAAGCAATTGTTAGCGTTTTGGTAGCCGAGGGACAGCGACTCCTGCGGGAAGGGCTGGTGAACCTCTTTAATGCCGATTCTTCGTTCACGGTAGTGGCGCAAGCGGCCGATGGGCAGGAAGCGTTTGAGAAGGTGGGGGATTGCAATCCTGATGTGGCGCTGTTGGATATCGCTCTCCCGGTCATCGACGGTATCGGCGTGACTCGTCGCATTCGAGAATTCTACCCTCGCACTGAAGTGGTCTTTTTGGCCGCCAATCATAACGAGGATAGAGTGCGAGAGGCGTTCGAGGCCGGCGGGAGAGGATATCTGCTCAAGCAGTGCAGCTACGAGGAGCTTTCGTTTGCGGTCCGGAAAGCTTCCATAGGAGATTTTTACCTATCCGGTCCGGTGAGCCACGATATGGTGGCAGAGTACGTCAAACCCCTGTTAAACGCCCAGAAACCGGGGGGACTGGTCACCAAAGAGAGAGAGAATTGGCGCGTCTCCTGGCCGACGGATATTCCACGAAAGAGGCGGCTGATGTACTCAATATCAGCCCAAAGACGGCGGAGGCGCACCGGGCCTCGATAATGAAGAAGCTCAACGCCAAAAACGTGACGGATATTGTCAAGTATTGTATCCGTAACCAAATCATTGAACCGTAGCCGCTTTACCCGATTTCTCGACCTGTCTTAACCCCATCCCGGTACTTTTACCCGGTTTCCCGACTCGAATCTAGGACTTCTCCCTATTGTCTAAACGACGAGTTTATTGTCTAATATCTCAAGTCACGGCATCATCCCTGAACGAAAACGTGAGGCCGGACCAAACAGGAAACCAGAACACAGAGTATAGCCTTAAGAACATTTAGAAGGAGTTTCTAATGGCTTCAAGTTACGCACAGGAACTGATGGCGTGGGTCAAAGCGAAAAACCCGGCCGAACCTGAATTCCACCAGGCAGTCCAGGAAGTTGTCGACTCACTGGCCCTCGTGATGGAACGTCACCCCGAATATCGCAAGGCCAAGATCCTTGAGCGGATTATCGAACCGGAGCGCGTCATGACGTTTCGCGTGCCGTGGATGGATGACCAGGGAGAAGTTCATGTCAATCGCGGTTTCCGCATTGAGATGAACAGCGCGATCGGCCCGTACAAAGGCGGACTGCGCTTCCACCCGTCGGTCTATCTCGGCATTCTGAAATTCCTGGCCTTTGAACAGGTGTTCAAAAACAGCCTGACCACGCTCCCCATGGGCGGCGGCAAAGGCGGTTCCGATTTCGATCCTAAAGGAAAAAGCGATAACGAAGTCATGCGGTTCTGCCAGTCGTTTATGGCTGAGCTGTTCCGCCATATCGGACCGGACACTGACGTTCCGGCCGGTGATATCGGCGTCGGCGGCCGCGAAATCGGCTATTTGTTCGGCATGTATCGCAAGCTCAGAAATGAGTTCACGGGCGTCTTGACCGGCAAAGGACTCAACTGGGGCGGCTCGCTCATTCGTCCCGAAGCGACCGGTTACGGCTCAGTGTACTTTGCGGCTGAAATGCTCGGCACGCGCAAGCAGGATCTCAAGGGGAAGAGCTGTCTGGTGTCCGGTTCGGGCAACGTGGCTCAGTATACGATCGAAAAAGTCACCCAGCTGGGCGGCAAGTGCATGACCGTCTCTGATTCCGGTGGATACATCTTTGATCCAGAAGGAATCTGCGGCGAAAAGCTGGCCTATGTGATGGATCTGAAGAATGTCCGTCGCGGACGGATCAAAGAGTATGCGGACAAGTTCAAATCCGCGACCTATAGCCCGATCGATCCCAAGCTGGATTACAATCCGCTGTGGAATCACAAGGCCGATTGCGCCTTCCCAAGCGCCACTCAGAACGAGATCAATCATAAGGACGCCCAGAATCTCGTGAAGAACGGCGTATTCTGCGTGGCCGAAGGGGCCAATATGCCGAGCACCCCGGAAGCCGTGAAGGTGTTTGTCGATCACAAGATTCTTTACGGTCCCGGCAAGGCGGCCAATGCCGGCGGCGTGGCGACCTCGGGTCTTGAAATGTCCCAGAACTCCATGCGCTATAGCTGGACCAGAGAAGAAGTCGACAACCGGCTTCATCTGATTATGAAAAGCATTCACAAGTCCTGCGTTGACGCGTCTGACCGGTTCGGAACACCGGGCAATTATGTCAACGGCGCCAACATTGCCGGCTTCCTCAAAGTAGCCGACGCCATGATGGACCAGGGCCTGGTCTGATCTTTTACTTCCGTTTCTTGCGAAAACGGAGTGGTGCCTCACCACTCCGTTTTGTATTATGGTCATAGACGTCCGATAAGAGTTAGATGAGGCTTCAGGTGCGGCGATGTTGAATTTCAAGGACTTGCTTGCGGAACACGGCTCGGTCCATCGGTTCCAGGAATTCCAGCGCCTAATTCCGCACCGGATTACGGAAATCCTGCTGGTCTCAAGCCTGTATGACTCTTTCATCCTTGAGGAGGACGGACGGCTCTCTGAACTTCTTCTCTCCGAGTATCTCGACCTCAATTTGAGTAACGCGCCGCTTATCACTCGGGTCTCAAGCGGGCAGGAAGCGTTGTCCCTGGCCGACGAACGGGGGAATTTCGGACTGGTCATTACGACCATGAATGTAGGGGACATGTCGGCGGCCGAGTTTGCCCGCAAAATGCATCAGGCCGGACATACCACACCGATTGTTCTGCTGGTGTATGACAGCCGCGAATTGTTGGAATTGTCAGCCTCGCGGGATATCGGCCAGTTTCTCAAAGTGTTCATGTGGCAGGGAGACTTCCGGACGCTCCTGGCGATAATCAAATTCGCCGAGGACCGACTTAATGTCGAGCATGACACGCGGGCGGTCGGGGTCCAGTCGATCTTGATTGTCGAAGACAATGTCAGCTTCTATTCCTCATTTTTGCCGATCGTCTATTCGGAATTGCTGCGACACTCGCAGAGCCTGATGGCCGAAGGGATTAACCTTTCTCATAAGATTCTCCGGATGAGAGCCCGGCCGAAAATTTTGCTCGCATCGACCTATGAAGAGGCCGAGACCTACTACCACAAATATCAGGACTGCGTGCTGGGCGTGATTTCTGATGTCGAGTTTCCCAAGAACGGCGCGCTCGATAGTGAAGCCGGGATGAAATTCGCGCGTGAAGTCCGAGCCTCGCATTTCGATATCCCAATTGTCCTCCAGTCCGAAAACCCGGAGTTTGAAGCCCGTGCCCGCAGTGTGGGAGCCGGATTCTTACTCAAGCAGTCGCCGGTCATGCTTCAGCAGCTGCGTGAATTCATGGTGACCCATTTCAGTTTCGGAGACTTTGTCTTCCGGATGCCGGACGGCCGGGAAGTAGGCCGGGCCGACAGCCTTCGGTCGCTGGAAGACCAGATCAAGGTGGTGCCTGAGGCATCGATCAGATACCACGCCGAACGTAATCACTTCTCCAACTGGCTTAAAGCGCGCACCGAATTTTGGCTGGCACATCAACTAAGACCGCGAAAGCCGTCGGACTTTTCATCGGCCGAAGAGTTGCGCCACGATTTGATCTGGTACCTGAGGGAATTTCGCCATGACCGTCAGGCCGGCACGGTTTCTGACTTTGACCGCTCGGCGTTCGATGCCAGTTCCGGTTTCGCCCGAATCGGGGGAGGGTCATTAGGGGGCAAGGCGCGCGGCCTTGGTTTCGTGAACACGCTTCTGAAAAATTTCAAGTTGCACAGCCGCTTCAACGGAATCCGGATTTCCGTACCGCCGGCGATTGTCCTCGGGACCGGTGTGTTCGACCAGTTCCTTGATATGAACAACCTCCGCGGATTTGCCCTGGAATGTAATGATGACGACGAAATCAGGCAGCGCTTTCTAGACGGCCAGCTGCCGGACGAAGTACTCTGGGATTTGGCCGGAGTAGCCGAGCTGTTCCGGCATCCCCTGGCCATTCGATCATCGAGCCTGCTTGAGGACTCGCGGTACCAGCCGTTCGCCGGAATTTACTCGACCTATATGTTGCCGAACAATCACCGGGAGCGGCGGGTCAGAGCGCACGAGATCGCTATGGCGATCAAACGGGTGTACGCTTCGACCTTCACGAGCCGGTCAAAAGCGTATATTGCGGCGACGCCGTATCGTCTGGAAGAAGAGAAGATGGCGGTCATCATCCAGAAACTGATCGGCGCACGGCATAACGATCGATTCTACCCGACCTTTGCCGGGGTGGCGCGATCATACAACTTCTATCCGCATCCGCCGCTGACGCCAAGCGATGGAATCGTGTCGGTGGCTCTTGGCTTGGGAACGCTAGTCGTTGATGGCGGGACGGCGGTCCGTTTCTCACCCAAATATCCGCGCCACTTGCTGCAATTCTCCAATATCGATGACACCCTGAGATTCTCACAGCGTGAGTTTGCGGCGCTGCTGCTTGAGGACTCGGTTGAGCTGATGAACCGCTGGGCGGACCTAAAGGTCGTTCGCTATGGGTTGGATATAGCTGAGAAGGATCAGACCCTCAATTGGGTAGCCTCGACCTACTCACACGACAACAATTCGATCTCAGACGGGCTCTCCCGGCAGGGAATCAGGATTGTTACTTTTGCGCCTATCCTCAAGAGCGGACTATTTCCGCTGGCGGAAATCTTCTCAGTATTATTGGAGATGGGGGCGTGGGGGATGGGGTCACCGGTCGAGATGGAATTCGCCGTAAATTTGAGTGTGCCGGAAGGGGAGCCGGCCGAATTTGCCCTTCTCCAGATGCGTCCTCTGGTGGCGAGCCGCGAGATGGAAGATTTGGACGTTGATAATATCGCGCCCGATCAGATCCTCTGCCATAGCCCACAAGTCCTCGGAAACGGCGCTATCAACGAAATCTATGACATCGTCATGGTTGACCCGGAACGATTCCGCCGCGACAAAAGCCGTGAAACAGCACGCGAATTGAATGTTTTGAATGCAGAGTTAAGCTCTTCGAAGAGACCGTATTTGCTGATCGGGATGGGACGATGGGGCTCCAGCGACCCCTGGCTCGGCATCCCGGTTACCTGGGATCAAATTTCCGGCGCACGGGCCGTGGTTGAAACCGGATTCCGGGACATCGAAGTGACCCCGTCGCAGGGGAGCCATTTCTTCCAGAATATAACCTCGTTCCGGGTTGGATATTTTACGGTGAACCCCTATCTCGGAACCGGCCAGATCGATTGGGACTGGCTCGAGAGCAAACCGGCAATACATCAGGGAGAATACACGCGACATCTTCGCTTTGACCACCCGATACTCGTCAAAATGAATGGCCGGACCAATCACGGCGTAATCCTGAAACCGGGAGAGTAAGATGTCAGCCACCGAATCACTATCCAAAATACATCTGGTGCCGTTTGGGCGGCGGTATGAAGTGGGGACCGGTGAGTTTACGACGATTGGATCGGGGGAAATCGGCGGAAAGGCGCATGGCCTGGCGCATATCAAGAAGGGTTTGCTCGATCAGTTCGATTTGTCCCCATTTCCAGAGTTCGCACTGAATATACCGACCATTACCGTTCTGGCCACTGATGTGTTTGATCACTTCATGTCACAGAATAGTTTATATGCGATTGCCTTGTCGGCGGCGTCGGATACTGAAATCGGCCTGGCCTTTCAGCATGCCAGTCTTCCACCAGATATTGTCGGGGACCTTCGGGCTCTGTGCACCGAGGTTCACTCGCCGCTCGCGATCCGGTCATCGAGCCTGTTTGAAGACTCTTTGCAGCGCCCGTTTGCAGGGGTCTACGGCACGAAGATGATACCGAACAATCAGTTCGATTCCGACTCCCGGTTTCACATTCTGCTGGAAGCGATAAAATTCGTCTATGCCTCAACCTTTTTCGCAGAGGCAAAAGCGTATGTCGCCGGGACCGGGGAGTCGATTCAAAACGAAAAGATGGCCGTGATAATCCAAGAGGTCGTCGGGGCCCGCCATGGGGATCGGTATTATCCGCATATTTCCGGGGTGGCCCGATCTTACAATTATTATCGCTCGGGACATGCCAAGGCTGACGACGGCGTTGTGAATCTTGCCCTGGGGCTGGGAAAGACAATCGTCGACGGCGGGATCTCGTGGTCCTATTCGCCGGCGTTTCCCAACGCCAATCCTCCGTACAAGTCCATGGGAGAGTTTCTCGACCAGACCCAGACTACTTTCTGGTCGGTCAATATGGGGAAGCCTCCGGAACACGATCCGGTAAAGGAAACAGAATACATGGTAAGCGCCTCAGTCGCCGAGGCTGAAGCCGACGACACACTCTATCTTCTCGCTTCCACCTATCAGCCGGAGAATGACCGAGTAGTTCCGGGGGTTTCGAGCCGAGGGCCGCGGGTGATTACGTTCGCGCCTATTCTGTCGCTCGATGCGCTCCCCCTCAACAGGCTGCTTCGGGCATTGCTGCAGGCTTGCGAGAAATCGCTGGCAGCCAAGGTAGAAATAGAGTTCGCGATCACGCTTTCCGACAAGGTCGGCCAGCCGGCCAGATTTGGGTTTCTGCAGGTTCGCCCCATGATGGTGACTCATGCCGTGCTCGAAATATCTGAATCGGAAATGAAGCAGCCCGAAGTTCTGGCGGCCTCAGAGTTGGTCCTGGGAAACGGGACATATTGCAGCATCACGGATATCTTGTATATGAAGCCGGTCGAGCTTACCGAGCCGATCGCCTGGAAAATTGCGGCTGAACTGGAGTCTTTTAATGCGCGATTTCTGGCGGAGCAAAAACCGTACCTCCTGATGGCATTTGGGCGGCTTGGGACGGTCGATCCGCCGTTCGGCATTCCGGTGGTGTGGGCCCAGATTTCGGGGGCCAAAGTGATTGTCGAGTCGGCCATGCCGGGGCGGCCGGTCGAGCTGTCGCAGGGGTCGCACTTTTTCCACAATTTGATTGCCGCCCAGGTCGGATATTTTTCAGTACCGTTCGACGGAGAGTTTCCGATAAATTGGAAATGGATACAGGCCCAGGAGGTTGTCAGCGAATCATCGTATATCCGACATGTCAGAACCGCCCAACCGCTGGTTATCAAAATCGACGGCCGGAGCGGCCGCGGAGTGATCGCGTATGAATCCGCATGAAATGCCGACCAGCAAGCTAATTTGGTTCCTCCAGGAGCGGGCCAAAGAGTTGAGCTGTTTGTATCGCATTGAGGAGATCCTGACGCGGCGCGAGTCCAGCCTCGAGGATGTGTGCAATGGATTGATCAAGGCGATTCCGCCCGGCTGGCAGTACCCGGAAGTCTGTCAGGCGCGCATCGTACTGTTCGACAAAACCTACCAGCCCGCCGATTTTGCCGAGAGCCAGTGGCTCCAGCGGTCCGACATAAAAGTATTTGACGAGAAGGTGGGTTATGTCTGCGTGCTGTACACAAAAGAGATGCCCAACTCCGATCACGGACCGTTCCTTAAAGAAGAAGCCAAGCTGATCAACACGATCGCAGAGCGGATCGGCGGATTTGTCACCTATCAGCAGATGAAGCGGGTGTTTCAGGAATACCGCACCGCCGCGCAGGATTTGATCGACAGCTCCAAACCGGAGTGGCGGGTAGTTCTGGACCTACTGGAACAGACCGACCGTAATCTCTATCTGCGCATTGCCCACAAGATGCTGAATCATTTGTGCTGGACCGGCATCGATGAAGCCAAGCGGCTGCTGCGCTATTATAGTCCGGGTACGCCTGCGGACGAGGAACTGTATGCTGACTCCAACGTCCCGTTCCGGAAGACCAACCTGGTCAGTTCCAATTCGTTTCTATGCGATGAAACGTTCAAGATCGCCGAGGACAATCTTCCGCCAAATGAGATGATGACCCTGATCCAGAAGTGGATTCAGCAGGATAAGCTCAGCTTTCTGATTCAGTCGCTGATCAGTTTGAATTCAACCATTTACGATGTTATTGACGCCATCCGGCGGTATCAGCGGATGGCTCCGGAAGGGATCGATCTCCCGTACCTGACCAAGCAGGGGGTCCTGGTGTCGTTGATTCGAAGATTCTTCTCCGATCAATTGCACTTTATTCATGTTGCCAAGAATCATATCGATCTCGACGATATATTCGAGCTGCTTAGCAATGTCGTGTACACGCCGGACAGCCTGGGGATGCTGGGAGGCAAGAGCGCCGGCCTGTTTCTGGCGACGCAGATTCTTCGCAAAGAAGCGGTGACCAATTCTCGCATCGGGGAGTTCAAGGTTCCGCGCACGTGGTATATCGCATCGGATGTTCTGATGCAGTTCATTCACTTCAACAATTTTGAGGAAGTCAACGAGCAGAAATACAAGGACATCAATCAGGTCCGGCTCGAATATCCGAATGTGCTGCAGACGTTCAAAAATGCCCACTTTCCGCCGGAAATAATCAAACAACTCTCGGTCGTTTTGGATGATCTGGGGGACACGCCGATCATTGTCCGGAGTTCGAGCCTTCTGGAAGATCGGGCCGGCTCAGCTTTTTCCGGCAAATACCGCAGCCTGTTTCTTCCCAACCAGGGAGAAAAGCAGCCCCGTCTCGAGGCCTTGATGGACGCCATTGCCGAAGTATATGCCTCCGTCTTTGGACCCGATCCGATCGAATATCGTGCTGAGCGGGGACTGAGCGATTTCCACGAAGAAATGGCGATCATGATTCAGCAGGTGGTGGGGAAGCGGGTAGGGCGCTATTTCCTGCCGGCCTACGCCGGGGTTGCTTTCAGCAAGAATGAACTTCGCTGGTCGCCAAGAATCAAACGGGAAGATGGTCTGGTTCGCCTGGTGATGGGGCTCGGCACGCGCGCCGTTGACCGGCTTAGTGATGACTACACGGTGCTGGTGTCTCCGGGACAACCGGGACTTCGGGTCAATGTGACCACAGAAGATGTTCTTCGGTATGCCCCGCGGAAAGTTGATGCGATTAATCTCGAGAATAACACTTTTGAGACGATCGAGATCGCCGGCCTGCTCAAAGAATACGGATTCGAGTTTCCTTCCGTTCAAAGAATCGTTTCGGTGGTGGATGGGGATCACATCCGCACGGCGCAGAACTGGGCGATGGGGACGCCGAACGGAGAACTTGTTCCCACTTTCGACGGCTTGTTTTCGGAAACACCATTTCTTTCCAAGATGCACGCCATTCTGAAGACGCTTGAGGAAAAACTTGGAACTCCGGTCGATATCGAATTCGCCAGCGACGGAACCGATTTCTATCTGCTGCAATGCCGACCGCAAAGTCATGGCGAGGTGTCAGGAGGAGCGCGGATTCCGACCGATGTCCCGCCGGAGCGGATCTTGTTTACGGCCAATCGGTATGTGACCAACGGGCATGTCCCCGAGATCACCCACTTGGTCTATGTCGATCCGAAGAAATACAATGAACTTCCGGATCGATCTGAAATGCTGGCGGTGGGGCGCGCGGTAAGCGAGTTGAACTCGCTGCTGCCTAAGAGGCAGTTTCTGCTGATGGGGCCGGGGCGATGGGGAAGTCGCGGAGATATCAAGCTCGGCGTGAGCGTTACTTATTCTGATATCAGCAATTCCAGCATGTTGGTGGAGATCGCCCGGAAGAGCGGCAACTACACGCCCGATCTTTCCTTTGGAACGCATTTCTTCCAGGATTTGGTCGAAGCCCAGATCAGGTACCTTCCGCTTTATCCCGACGATTCCAACATAATCTTTAATGAGGCATTTCTTTGCCAGTCTCCGAATTTGCTTCCTGAGCTTCTGCCTGAATTCGCTCATCTGGCCGATGTCGTCCATTTGATAGATATTCCAAAGTCGGCCGATGGCAGGGTATTACAGGTGCTTATGAACGCCGATCAAGACATGGCGATGGGGCTGCTGACTCTGCCGGGCACCACGTTCATCTATTCGGAAGTCCCGCGGACGACGGTCGAACGGACTACTGAGAGCCACTGGCGCTGGCGGTACCGGATGGCCGAGTTGATCGCGGCGGAAATTGATCCGGACAAATTCGGCGTCAAGGCATTCTATATTTTTGGCAGCACCAAGAACGCCTCAGCCGGACCCGGCAGTGATATTGACATCCTGATTCACTTCAAAGGCTCACACGCCAAACGGGAAGCGCTCACGAACTGGCTTGACGGCTGGAGCCGATCACTGGCCGAAATCAATTTTGCCCAGACCGGCTACCAGTCCACCGGGCTTCTGGACATCCATATTATCACTGATGATGATATCGCCGCCAAGAACAGCTATGCAGTCAAGATTGGGGCTGTGACCGACGCGGTCAAAGAGCTGCCGGTGGGGCGACGTCGCAAGTAGGGTCGGTCAGAGCAGTTCTCGGACGGCGCTGGCGGGGTTTTCGAGACTGAATTTGATCACCGCCAGTTCCGGACCATCATGAGCGGCCGACAGACAAAGCGTCTTTCCAATTTTATCCTGCCATGAGCCGGTCAGCCGGGTCGATTCGTGAATATGCCCGTGCATAGTGAGCCTCGGCTGTCGTTGCTCGATAAAACGCCGCACGGCGATACTTCCGACATGAACATCAAGAGGCACATGATCGACCGTTTTGCCGTCTAAAGCGGCGCGATCGAGATTAGTTTTGTGAGGCGGGGTGTGGATGAGCCAGATTGCGCGGTCTTGGGGCTGATTGTCAACTAATTGAACCAGGTCCTTCTCAATGGTACCGTACATGATGTCCTGCTTGGGAACCGGACTTGAGCGGAACCCCTCTTCCGGCGAAACACATCCCGGGTCAACGTACCGGGAGACATCGTATTTCTCCCAGTCTTTGAAGAGAAAAGGCGAAGGGGGAATGAAGGTGTAGCCGTATACCGTGTGTCCGGCAAATTCACGCGTCTGACCGTGAACGTACTCGATAAGTCCCGCCGACTGCAGACTTAGCATCTCGTCTTCACAGGTGCGACTGTCATCGTTGCCGAGGATTACGAAAATTCTGGGGTATCGTTCAGCCAGCCTTTCCCTCGTGGTGGAAAGACCGGCTTCGAATACATCTTTGAGGAAGTCGTCGGGTTCGTTGGAAGATGGGCGCAAGCCGTGGGGAAAGAGATCGCCGCCGATGAAAACTGCCTGGAAGTCGCTACTCTCTATCAGGCTGAACAGCTTGCGGTAGCGGTCGAGATGGCCGTGCAGATCGGTAACAAACAGGCAGTTCGTCACAGTCTGCTGGTCCTACTTTGACTGGGTCAGAAGCCGGTGCGAATTGGCATTGACACCTATTGGCTGAGCCACCCGAATGTCATGGGCAAGAATTACCGATGGCCGCGCATCTTCGAGCCCAAATCCCTTTCCTGCGAGCGTCTGCTTATAGACTTCGGTGTGAAGCTCAGTAAATCCTTCAGAGAATTCCACCTCGGAACCATCGATTGTGATCGAGCGGTAAGTTGTCTGTTCTTTGGCAAGCGCTTCTTTGGGCAGGTCATTCCGGTCAATGGAGAGGAACCAGCGCACCTGCGCCCGTTCCAGCTCCAGAAAGCCGCCGACTTCGGTGGGAGTGGCAATATGAACCTGGCTCTCCTGAACCGGGCCAAAGAGCCAGATGAGAAGGTCGAAAAAGTGAATCCCGATGTTGGTGGCCAGACCTCCCGAGCGGTCAACCTGGCCTTTCCATGAAACGAGATACCACAGGCCGCGCGAAGTGATATAAGTAAGGACGACCTGGTGTTTCTTTGAGGGACGTTCTTTGAGCAACTTTTCTCTCAGCGCAATCAGGGCCGGATGAACTCGGAGCTGGAGAATAGTCGATATCTTCCGTCCGCTCTCCTCTTCGAGTTCCGAAAGCGCATCGATATTCCACGGATTGAGCACCAGCGGCTTTTCGCAGATAGCATCCGCGCCTACTCTCAGGGCGAAGCGGCAGTGGGCATCGTGAAGATAATTGGGGGAACAGATCGAGACGTAGTGCACGCGGTTAGCCTCGTTCTGGCGGCGGAGTTTTTCCAAATGCCGGTCAAACCGCTCGAACTCGGTAAAGAATTTGACTTCAGTGAAGAACCGGTCAAGAATACCGACTGAATCGCTGGGATCGACCGCGGCGATCAGCCGGTTGCCGGTGTCGTTGATGGCTTTCAAGTGCCGGGGGGCGATATAGCCGCCGACGCCCGTTATGGCAAAGTTGTAGGGCATGTCTGCTCCATAATGTCTCGTATCAAGGACAAATCATCGCTTAGTTCGGTGTCGAAGCAAGTAATATCAGTTCAGCACGCAGATCAAACCTTTTTTCCGTCAGCGCCGCGTCCAAAAACCAATTGATTCTACACCTGAGAGTTGATATTATGGCTCACCTTTTATCAAAACGGGCACTGAGGTAAAGATGGAAGAATTGGTAGTGCGGCTTTTGCCGGAGATCAAGGAAATTCAAGACAAGGAACTTCAGCATAAAGTCGCCGCCTGCTGGGAGGACGCCATCGGGTTTCGCGGCTGGACGGAAGAACTGCTTCGGAATATGCCGTTCACGCTATTGGCCGAGAATGTCAAGATCACCTTTATCGACCACGTTCGCGCGGTCTGCCGGATGTGCCTGGCGTGCGATGACGTCTTAAACAAGATTCATGGTTCCCGCAAGACGCCGGTCAATCGGGACTATCTCATCGCCGGGGCCTTGCTTGCCGATGTCGGCAAGCTCTTAGAATTCGAGATCAAAAACGGTGCGCCCGTTAAATCGAGCTATGGAAAGCATATTCGCCATCCCTTTTCAGGCGTGGGGCTGGCCTTCAAGTACGGCCTGCCATCAGAGGTCATGCACATTATCGCCACCCATTCCAAAGAAGGAACCGGGGAGAAGAGAAGCCCCGAGAGCATTATCTTTCATCACGCCGACTTTATTGACTTTGATCTCGTCAGTTGAGTATCCGTTCGGGCAGCCAATAGAGAGAAATATATGGGACAAAACCTTGTCGAGAAGATAGCACAGAAGTACGCGGTCGGACTTGAACCGAACCATGTCGTCCGATCAGGAGATTACCTGTCGATCCAGCCGGCTCATGTCATGACTCACGACAATACCGGGGCAGTTATTCCAAAATTTAGGGAAATCGGCGCCAAAGCCATGGCCAATCCACGGCAGCCGGTATTTGCGCTGGATCATGACATTCAGAACCGCACGGACAAAAATCTTGAGAAGTACGCCAGGATCGAGGCGTTCGGCAAACAGATGGGGGTTGATTTCTATCCGGCGGGTCGCGGTATCGGACACCAGATCATGTGCGAGGAAGGGTACGCCTGGCCCGGCACGATGATGGTGGCATCCGACAGTCATTCCAACATGTACGGCGGACTGGGCTGCCTCGGTACGCCGATTGTCCGCACCGATGCCGCCGCTATCTGGGCGACCGGCCGAACCTGGTGGCAGGTGCCGCCGGTAGCACGAGTGGAATTGACTGGAAAACTTCGGCCAGGGAGTACCGGCAAGGATGTGATCATAACGCTCTGCGGCTATTTCAATAAAGACGAGGTGCTGAACCATGCGGTAGAATTTGTCGGCGAGGGAGTCGCAGGGTTAAGTGTTGACGACCGGCTTACGATCGCTAACATGACGACCGAGTGGGGCGCCATGGCCGGCTTGTTTCCGGTAGATTCTGTTACCATCGCCTGGCTTCGTCGTCGCGCCCAACTGATTGAGAAAAGAGGATTGGCCGGAGTTCCGTCCGATGCTGACGGCAAAGGCAAACATCCGCGCGTGAACGAGGCAAGAGTGGCAGAACTCGAGCGAAATCTTCTTACGGCCGACCCGGATGCGGAATATGCCAAGTTGCTGGCGCTCGATCTCGGGACGGTATCGCCGCACGTCTCCGGCCCGGACCATGTCAAGGTCATGACCTCGGTACGCGAGATTCGGAAAAGAAATATCAAGATTCACAAGGCATATTTGGTCTCCTGTGTCAACAGCCGGGTCGAGGATCTGGCGGCAGCGGCTCGGACGATCAAGGGAAAGAAAGTTGCGACAGGAGTTGATCTGTATATCGCCGCAGCTTCGAGCGAAGTCCAGGCGGAGAGCCAAAAGCGGGGAGACTGGCAGACGCTGCTGGACGCCGGCGCCAAGGAACTTCCCCCCGGATGCGGCATGTGCATCGGCATGGGAGTCGGATTGCTGGAAGATGGCGAGGTTGGCATCTCGGCCACAAATAGGAACTTCAAAGGTAGAATGGGATCGAGAAGCGCCCAGGCTTATTTGGGTTCACCCGAAGTTGTGGCCGCGTCGGCGGTAGCCGGTTACATCGACTTACCTGACACCAATGGCGAGATCCCTCTCAAGGCGACCATCAGTTCCCCAAAAGCTGGATCGATGAAAGCGGCCAAAGTGAATGTCATTCCGGGTTTTCCGACCGAAATGTCCGGCGAGCTCATTTTCTGCCACCAGGACAATCTGAATACTGACGGCATTTACCCCGGCAAATACACATATCAGGATGATTTCACACCGGCGCAGCAAGCCCAGGTGGTGATGGAGAACTACGACCCGGAATTCGGCAAGCTGGTCAAGAAGGGGGACCTTCTGGTCGGCGGGTTCAATTTCGGCACCGGATCATCCAGGGAGCAAGCCGCCACAGCCTTAAAATTTCGGGGCCTTCAACTCGTCATTGCCGGATCATTCAATGAGACATACAAGCGGAACGCGCTGAACAATGGTTTCCTGGCTGTCGAGGCCCCGGAGTTGGTGGCCGAATTCAAGAAGCGATTTGGGACCGAAAAATTGAGCCGGCCGACCGGCATCACGGCGCGGGTTGATTTTGTCAATTCGGTCCTGACCGCCGATGGCAAGCCGTATCCGATCAGCCCGGTTGGGGCCGCCGCCCAGGAATTGATTGTGACCGGGGGCCTCGAAAACTGGGTCAAGGGGAAACTTCAACATCAGGACAAGACTATGACGACTCCGGATAAATCACTCTCCCGCCAGATCGCCGAATACGCAGTCAGTCTCGACTACGCCGATTTGCCCGAAAACGTAATCAAGGAGGTCAAACGGTATTTGTACGACTCGGTCGGATGCGCCTATGGCGCCTATCGTACGAAAGATGTCACCATCCTCCGCGATCTCTACAAGGAGATGGGGGGCAAAGAAGAGGCCACCTTGATCGGCTCTGGTGACAAGCTCCCGGCGGTAAACGCTACGCTCGTCAATTCTCTTATGATTCGGGCATTGGATTTTAACGATATCTATTGGAAGGAAGACCCCTCCCATCCCTCGGACTTGATTCCGGCTGCCCTGTCGGTGGGTGAGTTGGTGGACGCTTCGATGAAGGAACTCATAGTCGCGATTGTCCTGGCCTATGAATTCGGGCAGCGGATGTGCGAATTTGCCGTGCCGGGAGTGCGCGAACGGAAGTGGCATCACGCCACACTTACCCAGTTTGTCTCGCCCATTGTCGCCGGCAAACTGCTTGGTTTAAGTGTCGATCAAATGGTTAATGCGATCGGAATCAGCGGCTGCCACAACCACACCATCGGCTGTCCTACTGCCGGCAAATTGACCATGATGAAAAACACAGTTGATCCTATGGCGGTGCAAAGCGGCGTGTTTGCCGCACTGATGGCGAAGCACGGCTATTCCGGCACCGAGGCGGTTTTCGACGGCAAAGAGGGGCTGATGGATGTGTTCGGCCCGGACTGGAGCAAAGAGAAACTAGTCGGTGGGCTAGGCAACAAATTCAAGATTCTCGAATGCAGCATGAAAGCGTTTCCGACTGAGGCGCTTACGCACACTCACATAACGGCCACCCTCAAGACGGTCCGCGACAACAAGATCAGCTACGATCAGATTGACTCGGTTACGGTGACTACCATTGCCCGAGCCTGTGACATTCTCTTCGACCCGCACAAATATCGGCCTGAGTCACGCGAGACGGCGGACCATTCTCTGCCGTATTGTATTGCCGCGGCGCTGGTAGATCACCAGGTGACCACCAAATCGTTCTCGGATGAGAAGATGAAAGACCCGCGCATCTGGCAAGTGATTGACAAGATTAAAGGGATAGCGTCGAAGGAATTCGAAGCAATGTTTCCGGCCAAGCAGCCTTCGAAAGTCGTCGTAAAGAGCAAAGACGGCCGCGAGTTTTCATCGTACCTTGAGTACCCCAAGGGGGATCCGCGGGAGCCAATGTCGATGGAAGACTTGGAAGCCAAATTCAACGCCCTGTCCGAAGGGCTGTTGAATGCGAATAAGCAGAAGGAAGTGAAGGAGCTCATCTTCGCCTGCGAGAAAAAGAACGCTCGCGAGTTCATGACCGGGTTGGTGGCGTAGGCGCCAGAATTGTATATGGCCAAGGATAAACCGCAAAAAGTCCGCCCACAGCTATTGAAGGGATTTCGAGATTATCCCCCCGGTGAGCAGATCGCCCGCGAAGCCATGCTGGCCAAGGTGCGCGAGGCGGTCGAATTGATGGGGTTTCTCCCTTTGCAAACGTCATCGCTGGAGTTGGCCGAAACACTGCTTGGGCCGCATTACTCAAAAGATTCGCTCGCCGAACTCTTTGGCTTTACTGGGCCGGACGATGTCAACATGGCTCTTCGATATGAGTTCACTTTGTCCTTGGCCCGCTATGTGGCGAGCCAGCCGGACCTGGCGTTGCCGTTCCGGCGGTACCAGTACGGAAATGTCTGGCGGGTGGACAAGCCGGGGCCAGGACGGTTCCGGGAATTCATGCAATTTGATATCGATATCGTCGGGACTCAGAATCTTCTGGCTGATGCTGAGATAATCGCCGCGATGGTGCAGATATTCGAGCATCTCGGAATCAGAAATTTCAAGGTTCGCTTTTCCAATCGGAAGATCTTGAACGGGCTGATCGAGCATGCCGGAATTCCGGCTGAGCGCGGCCATGATGTCATGCGGGTGATAGACAAGCTCGAGAAACAGGGAAAAGCGGCGGTGCTGCTTGAATTGGGGCCGGGTCGGACCGATAAGTCCGGCGACGCCATCCCGGGTCTGAATCTCGAGGTAAAGCAGATTGCCGCAGTCGAGGCGTTTCTGGATGTAGCCTCGCATCCATCCAACGACCCGCTTCTGCAAGCCGGCGAGATGCTTGGTCATATCCCGATTTCGGCCAACGGAATTCTAGAGTTGAAACAGATCAATGAATTTCTGGACGCCATGGGCATCGACCAGGCTAAGCGATCCGTCGACTTGACCATTGTTCGGGGTCTCGGCTATTACACCGGACCGGTGTTCGAAACCACGCTGCTGGACCTTCCGGAATTCGGCTCGGTCTTCTCAGGTGGACGGTACGACAACCTGGTCGAACGGTTCCTGAACAAGTCGTTCCCGGCGGTGGGATCATCAATTGGTGTGGACCGGCTGTTGGCAGCATTGATAGAGCTGAAAGCTCTCAATCTGAGCAGTGCGACTTCGAAAGTTCTCGTCACGGTCATGGATCGGGATCGGGTGGCGGAATATTTGAAGATCGTTCGTACCCTCCGGGACGCCGGGATTGCATCGGAGATCTACTCTGGTGACACCAAGAACTTGACCAAGCAAATCAAGTACGGAGATAAGGTAGGGATTCCCTTTGCCGTCATCGCCGGTTCGGACGAGTTTGCCGCCGGGCAAGTGACGGTCAAGAATCTGATCAAGGGGAGGGAGCGGGGAGAGGAGACCGCCGATCGTGATCAATGGCTGGCTGCTGAGGGGTTCCAGGAACGAATCCTGTTGGCCGAGCTAGTCGCCTATCTGAAGAAACATCTGGCCGAGCTCGAATTATGAAACAGCCCACATTTTTTGACAAGTATCCTCACGAGTACGACTGGCTCACCGATGAGCAGGCGCGCCTGCCGAAACACAATCTCGAAGTTCAGGCTCTCATACAGAAGTTCAAGCCGACCCGGGTACTCGATGCCGGGTGTGGCACCGGCTTGACTTCGTTTCTGTTGGCTTCGCACGGGGTCGCGACAGTCGGACTGGATCGGTCCCCTGGGATGCTCGAAGTAGCTGAGCACAAATTTGCGGGAAAAGAGTTGCCGTTGTTTTTCCAGACTGGTCGGTTCGAGTCCTTACCGAAGAGTTTGGCCAAACGGTTCGATCTGCTCGTCTGTCTGGCCAACAGTCTGAGCGGACTGGACACTCTTTCAAATCTCAAGAAGACACTCCGAGGCTTTCATTCCGTGCTCGCGCCGGGGGGGCATCTCGTTCTCCAACTGCTCAATATTGCCGGGCTCCAGGATGGGTCGCATACGGTCGTCAGGTCAACCGAGCACGACGATATCTTGTATCTTCGCTTTCTTTCACGCCGTGGCACGAAAGTCATGCTGACACTTGTCCGGGTGGACACGCGCACTTCGCCGGCTCAGTTCGAACCTTTTATTACCGAATACGAGCCGTTTGACGTCAACTGCTTGAAGGCGGAGTTGAAGAAGGCCGGTTTTGTGAGAGTCGTTGCCCATGGGGACCTGGCCATGGCAGCGAAATTCCAGCGCGCCAGCCGCGACCTTGTTATGGTTGCTCAGAGGCCTTAGCCGCAGTTTTGTGTTGCCGCCGCACGCCGAATTCCTATCTTGAAAGCCACTATGCGTCTTTGGTTTTGCACCCTAGTTCTATCGGTTATTTTTGCCGCAGAAATCGCGGCCCAAGGCACGACCACCCTTCCTCCCACTCAATTGTCAGTCTACCGGCCGGTGGGGGAGCGGCGCCTCTGGACTCTGGTAGTCAATGACTCTTCGATCGGCCAGTTGATTTCAACTACCACCGGGCCGACCTCGCTCGACGGTCTGAACGGTTCCGGGATTAACGAAATTCTCTCGGTGGATTACACAAAAGTGGGCGCTTCGCTGGTTATGCAAATTGCCTCCAATCACCTGGTCACCGAAGCGGGTGGTTATTTAGGGGATGACATGGTCATCAAGACCGGGGAGAAGATTGACTCGCTGCGCCTTGTTCATGCAGGGGATTCTATTATCGGCTCTGTCTCCCAGTCGGGAGTACGCCAACCGAGAGCAGTTGCGATCCCCGGTATACATGCGGCCTGGGATGTCCAGTTTGTCGACCAGCTCGAACTTTATCTGGCTACCCACGGCCTGACTGTCGGCCAGGTTCTGCGTGACTCGCTGTTTGCTCCCCGCCCCATGATTCCAATTTTGCTGGAGGGGACGGTCGACGGATTCGGGCGCGCTAATGTTTACAACCAGGTGTACGACTCAGGATTTATTATCAACCTGACTCAGCCGCAGCAAATGAAGCTGCTGTTTACGAAAGATCGCCGGCTGGTCAAAGTGGATATTCCGGATCAAAATACCAGAATCTTTCTCGATGCTGTGACACCACCGAGGCCGGCTTTGCCCAAGCCGCCCGGTGTTACGGTCGCGACCGTCGTATCCAGAATGCCGGCGTTCCTGGTTTTCCTGATTGTCACCGGAGCAGTGCTCTGGTTCTTCCTCGGGCGTCAGATCACGCTTGTTCACGGGTATATTGCCGCCGGTATTTCCGCTGCCGTCTTCGGCCTCGTTCCGTTCACGCAAATTCCGTTGCAGCAGGCCGCGATTACGAAGGGCCTCATTCCGGCGCTTAGAGCCGGCGGCTCGATTTACCTTTGGGGGATGGTCCCAGCGCTGATTGCCGGGCTGGTCCAGACCCTCTTGCTGGTGGCGGTGATTCAGATGATTCGCGAAGTCCGGAGGCTCAAGCCCGAAAAGATGTGGATTCTTGGCGCCTTCTGCGGCGCGGGATTCGGCTTCATGGAGGCCTGTTACCTGGCCGTGACCATTCCGGCTTTCACCCTTTGGTCGTTTGGAATCCTTGAGCGCGGGTTTCTGCTCATCTTCCAGGTCAGCGCCGGTCTTCTTATTGGGCTGGCGATGAAACGGGGATTGGAGCTTCTGATTCAGACCGCAATTCTGCTCGCAATCGTTAACGCCGTTATGCGGTATATCCCGGTATTTGCCCAGCAACAGATTGTCGGACCCGAGCTTCTTTCTGTCCTGCTGGCGTTTGTTTCTCTCTCCACGGCGTTTGGCGCTCTCCTTTGGATGCGGCGGCCCCACTCGGCGGCGCCGTCAGAGTCAGCGGCCCGTCACAGGTAGTGCTGATCGCACCTGACTTCGTCCAACCGCTTTGTAGTTGACACTCAAGGCTACCCTAGATATGTTTAAGGCCAACCCAGATTGTAACTTAGACAGAAATTATCTTCGCGCGATGGTGATTGGTATATCAGCTAATGGCGGTCATGACTGAAGAAAACGTCTATGCCGGCATAGATATTGGCGGCACGAACATCAAGTACGGGCTGGTCGACGGCCGGGGGAAGATCCTTTTCAAGGAACAGCGTCCCACTATGGTTGAAAAGGGGGCTGATCCGCTCATGCACCTGGTAACCAACATTTCCGAGCGCCTGCTCTATCATGCGGCCGAGGAAGATCTGCCGGTAAAATATTTGGGAGTCGGAACACCGGGTGCGGTTGATCGCACCGGCAAAGTCATCAGCTTGAGTCCCAATATCAACGGCTGGCAGGGGATGGAAATCGGGAAGCTGCTTCGTGAGCGGCTAAACCTTCCGGTCCTGGTGGACAATGACGTCAACGCCATGGCGGTAGCCGAATCTCGGTTCGGAGCCGCGGTCGGGTACCAGTCGGTCGTCTGCGTCGCGGTCGGTACTGGCGTTGGCGGAGGGATCGTGATCAACGGCAAACTTTGGCGGGGGGCCAATTTCACGGCGGGAGAGATCGGCCACATGAGCATCAACACCAACGGTCCACAATGCCGCTGCGGCAACAAGGGTTGTCTCGAAGTGTACTGCTCTTCGGCGGCGATTATCGGAAAGATTAAGGCACGAATTGGTAATGAGTTACCGCCAATTTTTGAAGAAGTACTTGAATCTAATATCGAAAACCTGAGCATCAAACGAGTCTTCGCCGCCGCCAAGAAGGGGGACCCCGATGCTATGGCCGTGATTACCGAAACGGCCGAACATCTTGGGGCCGGACTTGCCAGTGTCGTGAACTTAATTAACCCTGAGATCGTAGTAATAGGGGGAGGGGTAGCCGATGGCGGCGCCGGGTTTGTTGAGACCGTAAGCGCCGAGATTCGCAAACGGGCCTTTGGTTCCGCCACCGAGAACCTTCGCGTCGCCCGCGCCACGCTCGGTAATGATGCCGGGTTTATCGGCGCCGGCATACTTGGAGAAACGAGGAATTAGGATATGGCTGGTACTGTCACGGTTTCGGAAAGTTTGGAAGCGGCTCCCCTCACCTACGTGCTCACTAAATGGTGGGCGTACGCTTTTTGCGCCATGTATCTTTTGTACGGCGGAGTCAAAGTCATTCTTGGATTTCTCGACCGCACTTACACCGATCTAGGGGCTCCCTTGACTTCGCTCGTCCTCGGCCTGGCACTGGCCGTGGTCGCTATCGCCTACCGGGACAAAAAGAGCTGGGGGTGGTACGGAATGGTGACGCTGAACCTGCTCATCGCGCTGGGAACCGCCGTGCTCCTGGCCCAGAGAGTCGACGTCATTTCAAACATCGTGCTGCTGTTGCTCGGCCTGGGTGCACTGGCCGCTCTATTCGCCCCTGCGACGAAGGAACACATCTTCGGGCGACGCTAGCTGCAAAAAAAAGTGGCGCCCCGCAGAGTTGAACTGCGGACACACGGATTTTCAGTCCGTTGCTCTACCAACTGAGCTAGGGCGCCAGGAATCTTCAGATTATTGGAGCCGAAAAGGTAGCCCCTTTTGAACAGATGTCAATGAAAATCTAGGGCTCGATCTACTTGGTTCCGCAGGAACCACACCCCCCACAAGCGGATATTTTCTCCGTCAAGACATCGACTTTAATTTCGGCAATCAGTCTGACGCCACCGGCCGTAGTCTCAATGCTGTCCACGACGCAGGCTTCTCCCGGCATGGCAGATTTTTGCCCGATCAACGCCTGGATGCCGCTTTGAAGAGCGAAGAGATGTTTGAGCCGCAGAAACTCCCAGGTGCTGCTTTGGGTGGGAAGGGCGGTTAGGAGCTGGTCGGGTGAAGCCTCCAGAACTTCCTGCGCCGGCCGATTTTCGACCCATTTGCGGAGGAGTGACGGATTGCCGACCGACCCGCCGCAGGTCCGCTTGATCAGTGAATAGTGAACGATTCGATCTTCGGGATCGAGAGTGATAGAGAGAATCTCGGTGACATCGCTGCAAGGCATGATCAACGATAGGATTTGTCATCATATACTGTCAAGTGATGATTTGGCCCAAGCCGAACCTTTCGGGGGGACCCTTCGCACGCCAAACGGTGAAGGCCGAAATCTGACTTTCTGGTCGTTGTTTTTGCGAAATCTGATGTTATATTGGAGGTATGAGTCTCCGACCCATAAGACTTAGGGAGATGTACTTAGGAGGGAATTAGTGTGAAGACGATAGTAGCTGCCGACAGACAAGTTGAAACCATGCCGCTCGAAATCAATCGCCACGTTCACCCTGAGAATTGGAAGATCGCGCCGCATGTGCTGACCCTTGAGACCTCCATTATCCGGGAAATCCTGAAGATATCCTCTGCCCCGGGCGTTATATCTTTCGCGGGCGGGCTTCCTGCCCCAGAGCTGTTTCCCTACGAGGACCTGAAGCGGATATCGGTAGAGATTATTGACAAGTATGGCGCCGACGCTCTTCAGTACTCGCTTTCGCGAGGCGTGACGGTCTTCCGCCAGCTTCTGGCCGAGCGGGCGACAGAACGAGGCACCCAGAGTTCGGTTGACAACATCCTGGTCACTACCGGCGCTCAGCAGGGAATCGAACTGCTGGCGCGCGCCTTTATCGATCCGGGGGATTTCGTCCTGGTTGAAAACCCGACCTACCTGGGCGCTCTGCAGGCCTTCAACTACTATCAGTCCCGGTACATCACGGTGGAGATGGATGACGAGGGGATGAAGGTAGACCGGGTCGAGCAACTCCTCAAGAAATACAAGCCAAAACTTATTTACACGATTTCCAATTTCCAGAATCCGACCGGAATTACCATGTCGTTGCAGCGTCGCCACGACTTGGTCGATGTCGCGATCAAGTACAATGTCCCGGTGGTGGACGACAACCCGTACGGGGAGATCAGATTCTCCGGGGAACGGATACCGACGGTCAAGTCGTACGGCGGAGATTCGGTGATCGCCCTGCGTACTTTCTCCAAAGTGATAGCACCCGGGCTGAGGATCGGCTGGATGAACGGCCCTGCGGCGGTGATGAGCCAGTTCGAGAAGGTCAAGCAATGCACTGACCTTCACACCAACAGCAACAGCCAGTATCTTGTGTATGAATTTGTCAAACAGGGCTTGCTTGAGCCGCACATAGAAAAAATCAAGGCGGACTACCACCACAAACGGAATGTTATGCTCAAGGCGCTCGAGGATTATTTCCCCGAGGGGATCAAGTGGACCAAACCGGATGGCGGCCTGTTCCTCTGGCTGGAATTGCCCAAGAAGATGTCGGCCAAGACGCTTTTCCCAAAGGCGATTGAAATGAAAGTAGCCTATGTTCCGGGCGGACCGTTCTTCGCGCTGGGAGGCGGCGATAACACCCTTCGCATGAATTTCTCGACGGCGTCGCCGGAAATTATCGTCGAGGGGATAAAAAAGGCTTGGCAAATTGTTCGAAGAGAATTATATTAGCTGAGAGACTGAATATGGCTACGTTTGTGAACATATCGGATTGGCGTTGGTGGCGCGCGGGGGTAATAGGGTAATCCGGTCGGAGCCATGTCTTACTATACAAGCTGATTCAAGCCCGCCGGATGGCGGGCTTTTTTGTTGCCCGACTGAAACTTAGCCGTTTCTTATGAGACTTATGAAGATTGCGTTTGCCAAATACCACGCCCTCGGAAACGACTTCCTGGTGGTCGAGTCGGCCAGACCCTGGACCAGGACGCGTGCCTCCAAATTGGTGCCGGCTATGTGTAACCGACGGACCGGCGTTGGGGCCGATGGCATCCTGCTCGTAAGCCCGTCGCGGGTTGCAGACAAGAAAGTTGATGTATTCAATGCCGACGGCGGCTGGGCCGAAAAGTCCGGCAATGGGCTGAGGATCGCCGGAGTACATTTGGCCCAGAAGAAGGGGACAAGGAAGCTTCGCCTCGAAATGGGGGGGAGAGTCGACGAAGTCGTCATCCTCGGCAAAAATCGAGACGGCTTCAATGTTCAGGCTGATCTGGGAAAACCACAGTTCAGGGCGGCCGACGTACCGATCAAGACAAAATACGCCTATATGATCAATCGCCCTCTGCGCGTCGGCAGCGAGACGATGCAGACGACTTGCCTGGCGGTAGGAAATCCACACGCAGTCGTGATCGTGAAAGATTTTGCCTTCGACTGGAAGCGGTTGGGGGCCGTTATCGAAAAGCACTCGGCCTTCCCTAACGGCACTAATGTCGAATTCGTTCGAGTCAGGAGCAAATCGAGAATCGAAGTGGCCGAGTGGGAGAGGGGCGCCGGAGCGACCGGATCTTCCGGCACCGGTGCAGCTGCGGCAGTAGCTGCCTGTGTGACGCTGGGGCTTGCCAAGCGCAAATGCGAGGTTCAATTCGAGCCCGGCTCGTTGTTTATAGACTGGCAGGTGCGCAGCGGCACAATTCTCCTGACCGGACCGGTGAGCTACGTGATGTCCGGGATCTTTGAGGCCAAATGATTTCTTTCAAAGAAGTTCAGGCGCTGGCGCGAAAGGGTAATGTCATCCCGATTACCGCCCGGATTCCGTCCGACCTCGAGACCCCCGTGTCCGCGTATCTGAAGCTAGCCCGGACGAAGAAGTACGCCTTCCTGCTTGAGTCTATCGAAGGAGGGGAAAAACTCGCGCGCTATTCCTTTGTGGGGTTTGACCCATTTCTGATTATCGAAGGGACCGGAGACGAGATCACGGCGGCGAGTTCATCCGGAAAGAAGAACTTTAACGGCAATCCCGCCGAGTTTCTCGAGGCGTTATTTGCCGAGTATCATCCGGTGCATATCGATGGACTTCCCCGGTTTACCGGGGGTGCAGTGGGATACTTTTCTTACGACTGCGCCGGCTGGTTCGAAAAACTCCCCAATCGCCACCAGAACGAAATCGGCCTGCCTCAATTGCTCTTCGGGCTGTACAAATCGATCGTGGCCTTCGATCATTTGAAACAGGAAATGATCATTATATCAAATCTCGTGCATGACGGCTCCGGTCGCGGCTTGCGGAGTAAATACCGACAATCATGCGCGGAGATTGCAGACGTAATCTCAAAACTCTCTCGGCCTTTGCCAAGAACTCGCCCGATATCGCCAGCCGCCACTTCTCGTGCAAAGCGGCTCGATGATCGCTCCCAGTACGAATCGGCCGTCCGCCGGGCCAAGCGCTATATCAAGGAAGGGGATATCTTTCAGGTTGTTCTCTCAAGGCGGTGGTCGGTCAAATCCAAACGCTCGGCGCTGGAGGTGTACCGGAGGCTCCGGCGTTTGAATCCATCCCCCTACATGTTCCTGCTTCAGTTTGGCGATGATGCCCTGGTGGGTTCGTCGCCGGAGATGATGGTGCGGGTTGAAGGGCATAATATTGAGACTCGGCCGATTGCCGGCACTCGTCGCCGGGGGAAAAATGATCTCGAGGACGAAAGGCTGAGTGCCGACCTGCTCTCCGATCCCAAGGAGCTTGCGGAGCATACCATGCTGGTGGATCTTGGCCGCAACGATCTGGGACGAGTCAGCGAAGCGGGAACGGTGGTCGTCAAAGATCGGATGATTATCGAGAAGTACTCTCATGTAATTCATATCGTCAGTTCGGTTGTGGGGCGGTTGAGAGCCGGGGTCTCGCCAGTCAAGGCGCATTCTTCCTGTTTTCCCGCCGGAACGGTGTCCGGGGCTCCCAAGATCAGGGCGATGGAGATTATCGACGAACTTGAACCGTGTGGCCGGGGCGTGTACGCCGGGTCGATTGCCTACCTTGATTTTTGGGGAAATTTGGACTCGTGCATTGCCATCCGTACTCTGGTAAAACGGAAGAATACGTATTACGTTCAGGCCGGAGCCGGGATCGTGGCTGATTCTGTCCCTTCGCGCGAGTATCGGGAAACCGAAGCCAAAGCCGGTATCCTCATGAAGGCGATCCTGGGAGACTAAAGCCATGCTCTTTATGCTCGATAATTACGATTCGTTTACTTACAACCTGGTGCAATATCTGGCGGAGTTGGGTGCGGATGTTCGGGTTGAGCGAAATGACAAGATGACGGTGTCTGAGATAGTTAATTCAAAGCCGTCAGGATTCGTTCTTTCCCCAGGGCCCGGCCGCCCCGAAAACGCGGGCGTGATGTGTGAGTTGATTCGGCAGGTTGACGGCCAGATTCCCATGCTCGGTGTTTGCCTGGGACACCAAGCAATTGCCCAAGTTTACGGAGCCACCATCGGGTACGCTCCAACTCTCATGCACGGCAAAGTGTCGGAGATTGAGCACAACGGTTCCCGGCTGTTCAAGTCTGTCCCTTCCCCCTTTAAGGCGACGCGATATCATTCTCTGACCATTGACCCGGATACGCTAAGCGCCGATTTTTCTGTCACGGCCAGGACTCGTGATCACGTGATCATGGCCATCGCCCACAAGACCAAACCACTTTTCGGCGTGCAGTTTCACCCCGAATCGATCATGACGCCCGAAGGGAAAACCATCTTGCGCAACTTTCTGGAGGTGATGGCCTGATGCAGGAATACCTCAGAAAAGTGATTGGCGGTGAGCATCTGACCACCGGCGAAGCCTCGGCTGCCATGGATCTCATCATGGAAGGTTCTGCCACCCCAGCCCAGATTGCGGGGCTGCTCGTGGCGCTTCGACTCAAAGGAGAACGAGCCCATGAAGTTGTGGGGTTTGTGGAATCAATGCGGCATCACTCGGTCAAGATCACGGTAAACGCCGTCAACGCGGTGGACGGATGCGGCACCGGCGGAGACAACGCTCATACGTTTAATGTCTCCACCGCAGCCAGTATAATCGCATCGGCAGCCGGCGTGACGGTCGCCAAGCATGGAAACAGATCGGTCAGTTCCAAGTGCGGATCAGCCGACTTGCTCGAAGCCTGCGGCGGCCTGATTGATCCCGGTCCGGAGAATGTGGAGCGTTCGATAAACCAGATCGGCTTTGGATTTATGTTTGCCCCGCGGTTTCATCCGGCGATGAAACACGCAGCTTTCCCGAGAAAGGAGCTGGGAGTCCGGACCGTGTTCAATATTCTCGGCCCGATGTGCAACCCGGCGGGGGTCAAACGGCAAGTCGTAGGGGTTTTTGACCGGCGGTTGCTTTGGTTGGTAGCTGAAGTCCTGGCGATGACCGGATCAGAACATGTGATCGTGGCTCACTCTCGTGACGGGCTGGATGAATTCTCAGTTTCGGCGCGAACCGATTATGTCGAATTCAAAAACGGAAATTATCAGGAAGGACGCTGCCTGCCTGTCGATATTATCGGCCGGGAGCATCCTGCTAATGCTTTAGCCGGGGGAGATGCCGCCCAGAATGCAGGCATTCTTCGGACTCTGCTTCATGGAGAGCCGAGCCCATACAGCGACGCCGCGGCTCTCAATGCCGGCGCCATGATCTATGTCGCCGGGGAGGCTGAATCTATCTCCGACGGATACCAGAAGGCTTGCCGTGCCCTTCAATCCGGCGCGGCCGAACAAAAACTCTCAGACTGGGCGGCGTTGACCTTATCATGATTCAGATACAGGGTACCAAAACGCCCGTTCGGCCAAACTTGCCGCCCCATACCCGCTGGGATCGCATTAAAATTGGTGCGGCTGATTATCTCTCGCACGTCCGGCTGTTCTCCCGAAATGCCTGGCTCTTCTTACTCGGGGCGTTTCTGATCGGCGTCAATTTCGAAATTTTTCAGCTGTTGTTAAATCTCTATCTCAAAGAACTCGGCTGGGGAGAAGGGCATATCGGGCTGGTCAACTCAAGCCGGGCCGTCGGGATGACTTTGATGGCTCTGCCGGCCGCGTTACTTCTAAGCCGTATTCAATTGAAGCCGGTCTTGATACTGGCGACAATTGGATTTGCCGCGTTCACTTTCGGGCTATCTACTGCCGCCGCGCTTCCGGTGATCATCGTTTTCTCCATCCTCATGGGGATGGCCTTTACCTTCTCGCGTGTGGCCGCCGGGCCGTTTTTCATGCGGAATTCGAGCCCGAAAGAACGGACTCATCTCTTTTCATTCTCGTTCGGAGTCCTGCTGGTGGCCGGGATGGTCGGATCGCAAGTCGGCGGACGACTCGTTTCGGTCATGACCAGTTTGGCCGGCGACACGATCTCGGGCTACCGGTACACGCTCTATGTGGCTATCGGGATCGGCCTTCTCTCGATGATTCCGTTCGCCTTGCTCAAGGCTTCATCGGCAACTGACGACGAGAACCGCATTCATCTTAATCTGGCGCAGCTTCGCTCGCGCGGACGCTTTTACTTCAAGATCACGTTTTCCAACTTCCTCATTGGGCTCGGTGCTGGTCTGATCATTCCGTTTTTGAATCTCTACTTTCGGGAGAAATTCGACCTGACCCCGGCGACGATCGGGTCGTTCTATTTTTGTACGGTGCTGGTGATGTTTATCGGCACCATGTCCGGGCCGATCCTGGCGCGCCGATTTGGCCTGGTGAGAACGATTGTGTTCACCCAGCTGGCATCCATTCCTTTCATGCTCTTGCTCGCCTACACCGTCTCGTTACCGCTGGCGTTTATGGCGTATGTTATGAGGGCAGGCCTGATGAACATTGGCGTCCCGATTACCACAAACGTCAGCATGGAACTCTCCGACAAGCGGGAGCAGGGGCTAGTCAACGCTCTCCTGATGATCGCCTGGAACGGCTCTTGGATGGTTTCGACTGCGGTTGGCGGCTCTCTAATCGAAAAATACGGATTCACCCTGACCTTTGTCATCACCTCCGGTCTGTATGTTATTTCGACCCTGTTCTATTTCTGGGCCTTCCGGGGGGTGGAGAAGCATGACCAGGTCGCCAAACGCTGGTCTTTAATCGATGCTGAGGAAGCCTGATGGATATTCTTGACAAAATCGCACGGGATAAGCGGATCGAAGTCGACGCGCTCAAGTTTCTCTGGCCGCTGGAGGAACTCCCTAAGATGACTCTCCCGGTCAAGCGGGCTTCGTTCCGCCAGGCTTTGGCAGCCGGAACGGGAGCGAAAATCATTGCCGAGATCAAGAGAATGTCGCCGTCTAAAGGGACTCTGAGCACGGTCTTCGATCTGGAATCAATCGCAAAGAATTACAAGTCTGGTGGGGCCGCCGCCCTGTCGGTACTGACCGACAAGAATTATTTTGGCGGCGATCCCAGCTTTGTATCGCGCGCGAAAGCTGTGGCCGACCTTCCGATTCTCTACAAGGACTTTCTCATTGATCCGTATCAACTGGCTTTCGCCCGGGCCGCCGGGGCGGACGCTGTGCTCTTGATCGTGAGACTGCTTACCCGTCACGACTTGAGCGAATATATCAAATCGGCACGAACACTCGGGCTCGATTGTCTCGTTGAAACGCACACTGAACCCGAGATTGAAATTGCTCTTGAAGCCGGAGCTGAAATTGTCGGAGTGAACAGCCGGGATCTGGCGGACTTCAGCGTGACCCTGGCCAATGCCGAGAGGCTCGGCAAGCTGATTCCCGAAAAGGTCATCAAAGTCGCCGAATCCGGGATTTCTGTCCCCGATGATATCAAACGGCTCCGTCAATCCGGGTATCAGTGCTTTCTGGTTGGCGAGGCGCTGATGAAAGCCTCCGATCCGGTAGCGCTTTTGGGAGAACTGGTGGCGGCATGACGCACTTTCAGGTCAAAGTCTGCGGGCTCACCCGGTCGTCCGATGCCGCGCTGGCCGCCGAATTGGGCGCGGATATGATCGGGCTGATTTTCTACGACGGTTCGCGGCGGTCTGTGAGTCCGGCCAAAGCCAGGGAAATCGCCCGAACTCTTACTCCCGTCGTTGACCGGGTCGGCGTGTTCGTAGACGAGAAGATCAAAGTCATTTTGCAGCTTGCAGAAAAATGCCGGTTGGATTGGGTGCAGTTGCACGGACAATACTCGTCGGCTGAGATCAGGCTAATTCAAGAGACCGGTGTCAAAGTCATTCGCGCATTTCAAAGTTCCACCGCTGTGGATTGGAAACCGATCACTAATTCCAACGCTGATTTGGTCATGATCGACAATTCGATGGGGACTGGCCGGGCGTTTGATTGTGCTCCGCCAAAGAAACCCGTGGCCAATCTGATGTTGTCGGGAGGAGTATCGACCGAGAATCTGTCGCGCGGGATCAAGTTGTACCATCCGGTCGTGGTCGATGTTAACTCGTCCGTGGAATCGAAACCCGGAATTAAATCAAAAGCCAGGATGACCGAGTTCTTCCGGCTTTGCAACGAGATACGCTATGGCAAATAAGAACCGGTCATGGCCAGACAAGCGGGGAAGGTTTGGCGCGTACGGCGGCCGCTATGTGCCGGAAACGGTAATCTACGCCCTTGACGAGCTTGAATCTGCCTTTCGATCTGCGATTAAGAATCCGAAATTCAAAGCCGAACTGAACGGCTACTTGCAGACTTTTGTCGGCCGTCCCTCACCGCTCTATTTTGCCGAGCGCCTGACGAAACATCTCAACGGGCCGCAGATCTATTTTAAGCGGGAAGACCTCAATCATACCGGGGCCCACAAGATTAATAACACTGTAGGGCAGATTCTCCTGGCGATGAAGATGGGGAAGAAGCGGATCATTGCCGAAACAGGGGCCGGGCAGCACGGCCTTGCCACGGCCACCGTGTGCGCGCGCTTCGGCCTGGACTGCATTGTCTATATGGGTGCCGAGGATGTGATTCGGCAAGCCCCCAACGTGGAGAAGATGAAGCTTCTCGGAGCGGAAGTGGTCCCGGTTTATTCAGGCTCCCGCACGCTCAAAGATGCCACTAACGAAGCACTGCGAGACTGGGTCACCAATGTCCGCACGACTTTCTATATTATCGGCTCGGTGGTCGGACCACACCCGTATCCGCAGATTGTCCGCCAGTTTCAGTCAGTCATCGGCAAGGAGACAAAGCAGCAGGCCCGAAAGAGTTTCGGCAAACTCCCGGATGCAATCATTGCCTGTGTCGGCGGCGGATCGAATGCCCTCGGGATTTTCTCCGCCTTTTTGGACGACGCAAGAGTCAGGCTCATTGGGGTCGAAGCGGCCGGACTTGGATTGAAGTCCGGGAAACACGCGGCAACCCTCACCAAAGGGAAACCGGGCGTTCTGCACGGATCGTTCAGCTATCTCTTGTATGACTCCGCCGGACAAGTCACTCTTCCGCATTCAATCTCCGCCGGCCTCGATTACCCCGGTGTGGGACCGGAACATTCGTTCCTAAAGGATTCAAAGCGCGTGGAGTACGGCACGGCGACCGATCGTCAGGCTCTTGACGCCTTTAAACTCACGACGCGGCTCGAAGGCATTATTCCGGCGCTGGAGACCTCGCACGCGATCGCCTGGTTGGTCGCCAACAAGAAGAAGTTCAGCGCGAGGCAGAATGTCGTGATCTGTCTTTCCGGTCGCGGGGATAAAGACATGCCGATCATTCTGGGACTGAAAGGGAAGAAGCCGTGAACCGGATTCGTGCCCTGCTTCATTCCCGAAATGAACGCAAATTGCTCATACCGTTCTTTACGGCCGGATATCCGAGTATGCGCCAAACGGAGCGCTTTGTCCTGGAGGCGGAAAAGTCCGGCGCCGATATTGTCGAGCTGGGGATGCCGTTTTCAGATCCGCTGGCTGACGGCCCTGCGATTCAGTATTCCTCCCATGTAGCGCTGCAAAATGGGGTGACGCTGGAGAAAATTCTTAAGTCCGTCGCGCACCTTCGCACCGCCACTCAAATACCGCTGGTGTTGATGGGGTACTTCAATCCGATTTTCGCCTATGGTACCGGCAGATTCCTGAAGAGTTGCGCTGAGGCCGGCGTTGACGGACTGATTGTGCCGGATCTGCCGGTTGAAGAAGCCGACGAGTTCGTTCGGCTCATGAAGACCGAAAATATGACCGCCATATTTCTGGCGGCCCCGACGACCTCTTCGCCGAGGCTCAAAACTATTGAGCGGTTATCAAGCGACTTTGTTTACGCTGTTACGGTAACCGGGGTCACTGGCGCTCGCAAGAAATTCGACGCGGCCACCGGGGATTACTTGAAATCGCTGCGCCGCCAACTCACCAAGCCATTTGTGGCTGGATTTGGAGTCGCTACGCCGCAGACGGCCCGCCAATTCACCGAATACGCCGATGGAGTCGTGATCGGCTCCGCGCTGGTCGAACTGATCCGTTCCTCGGCCAATCAACAAATGCAAATCAAGGTCATTGGTCGTTTCCTGGCGAATGTCCGCAGGGAGATGGATCGAAGGTAGATCGCGCGGGCCAACGATAAACCGTTGCAATTCGCGGCGCCCCAGAACATATTAGAGATTCACTGATTGAAGATAATGACATGACCAGTACCGAGACGCTTAAAGAACAATTTGCGGCTTCCACAGCCGAGGCTTTCAGGCTAGTATTTCCCGAATTACACAAGACTGTCGGAGAATCCGGTCCGTTCAATTCGCAAGAACTCCTGGGATCGATCGAGAAGCCGCGCGATCCCAAGATGGGCCGATTCGCCTTGCCGATCTTCCGCTACCTGCCGCAGCTAAAATCCAATCCCGGAGAAGTCACCGCCAAAGTCTCGGCCGCCACCAACAAGATCATCGCGACCAACTACCACCTCTCACCGCTGAGATCTCTGGGGGTCGGCCCGTATCTCAATGCCTCGGTCGATCCGACGGTGCTTGCTCAATCCACTCTTTCCCAGGTCCTCGCCTCAGGGCAACAGTATGCCGATTCCACGGAAGGTTCCGGCAAGACCATTTTGGTCGAGTACTCTTCACCGAACATTGCCAAACCGTTTGGCGTGGGACATCTCCGGTCAACCGTTATCGGCAATTCTCTCAGGCAGATATTCCGCAAACTCGGTTACGCCGTGGTCGGGATCAATTTCCCCGGCGACTGGGGGACCCAGTTCGGCAAGATGATCGTCGCCTACCAGAGGTGGGGAAACGAGCAGACGCTGCGACAAGACCCGGTCAAGAACCTGCTTGAACTCTACGTCCGCTTCCATGAAGAAGCCGAGAAAGACGACGCCATGAATCAGGCGGCGCGCGACGCCTTTAAGCAGCTTGAAGATGGTGACCCGTCGGCGGTCGCTCTCTGGGAACAGTTCAAGAAATTCTCGTTTGAAGAATTTGACCGAATTTACGGCATCCTCGGTGTGGAGTTCGACCTCGTGTACGGCGAATCGTTCCTCAATGATAAGATGGATGGAGTAGTCGAAAGGCTGGCCCAAGACGGGCTTACGAGCATTTCCAAAGGTGCTCTCGTGGTCGACCTCAAAGATCCGCTGCTTCCGCCCGCCCTGCTCAAGAAGGCCGATGGCGCCACCCTGTACATCACGCGGGACATTGCCGGCCTGATTTATCGCTGGGGGCGGTATCACTTTTCCGAGTGTCTCTATGTTGTCGGTTCATCTCAGGCCGACCACTTTAAGCAAGTGTTCAAAGTACTCGCGATGATGGAAGAAGCCGAGCTGGTTCCGGCGGACCAGCGGATGAGCAGTCGCGCGAAACATATCGATTTCGGCTGGATCAAATTCGGTGACAAGACCATGTCCACCCGGCGCGGCAATATCATCTTCCTCGAAGATGTCATCGACCAGGCGGTAGCGCTCGTAAAAGAAAAGATTCGCGAAAAGAATCCGGACTTGAAGACGATCGATGCAACGTCGAAGATGATCGGGGTGGGAGCGGTGATCTTTTCCCAGCTGTCGATTCGCCGCCAGAAGGACGTTAATTTCGTCTGGGAGGAAGTGCTCAATTTCGAGGGAGAAACCGGGCCGTACTTGCAGTACACCCATGCCCGGCTGTCATCGCTTGAGCGCAACTATGGACATCCGATCAGCCCGGAAGTCGATTTCAGTCTGCTCACCCAGGACGAAGAGCAGCGCGTGATCGAACTGCTGGCCGATTTTTCTGAAAATATCCAGGACGCCGCAAGGAATTACGATCCGGTCCATATTGCGAATTATCTGCTTCGACTCTCAGCCGCCTTCAACAAGGTCTATCAGCGCAAAGACGGAGCGGGTCGGATAGATAAGATTATTTCGGAAAACGGCCGACTTTCGGCCGCGCGAATGACGCTGGTCCATGCAGTGCGGGTTGTCATCAAAGAAGGGCTCGGACTGCTCGGGCTGCGTGCCCCGGAAGAAATGTAGTGAAAGTCTCATTGTGACAAGTGGTAAGTGATTGATCTGTCGCCGCTGGCGGCGACGGCAGAGTGGAGAAATATATGCTAGTAGTGATGGAAGCCAACGCGACCCAGGAGATGGTTGCGAAAGTATGTGAAGAGATTACGCGGATGGGTTTGACGCCGCATCCGATCCCGGGCGCGATGCGCACCGCCATCGGCGTCACCGGCAATAAAGCTCAGGTGGATTCCGACCGCATTCTGACCTTGACCGGAGTGCAGGATATAATTCATGTCACCCAGCCGTTCAAGTTGGTGAGCCGGGAATTCTACCAAGAGGACACGATAGTTGATGTCAACGGCGTTAAGATCGGCGGGAACAACTTTACGGTGATGGCCGGTCCCTGTTCGGTTGAGAGCCGGGATCAATGCCTGATTATCGCCGAGCAGGTGGCCAAAGCCGGCGCCAAGATTTTGAGGGGAGGAGCTTACAAACCGAGAACATCGCCCTATAGCTTTCAGGGGCTGGGAGAGCCGGGGCTGAAGATACTAGCCGAGGCGAGGCAGAAGTTCGGACTCCAGATTGTCACCGAAGCGGTTGATACCGACACTATCGATCTGGTCGCCAATTATGCGGACATCGTTCAGATCGGCGCCCGCAACATGCAGAATTATTCGCTCCTGAAACGGGCGGGGCGCTGCGGCAAAGCCGTTTTGCTCAAACGGGGCATGTCGGCGACCCTTGAGGAATTTCTCATGGCGGCAGAGTACATTATGGCCGAAGGAAACCGGCGCGTCATCCTGTGCGAGCGAGGCGTGCGCACCATGGCCGACCAGGCTCTGAACACGCTTGACCTCGCGGCTATCTGTTATGTCAAGCAAGTCAGCCACCTTCCGATAGTGGCTGACCCGAGCCACGGTACGGGTAAGAAGAACAAGGTACTCCCCCTCTCACGGGCTTCTATCGCGGTGGGAGCCGATGGACTTATTGTCGAGGTCCATCATGAACCGGAAAAGGCGCTCTCGGATGGCCCTCAATCGATCACCCCGCCGGAATTTCATAAACTGATGTCCGAGATGCGGAGTCTGGCCACCGTTCTGAACAGGACTTTATCGTGACCCTGAAACTCAAACCGGCGCGCCGTATCGGCGGGACTGTGACGGTTCCCGGGGACAAATCTATCGCCCACCGGGCCGCCTTGCTTTCCATATTATCCAAAGGCCCGGTAACGGTGCGGAACTTTCCTGATGGTGCGGACTGCCAGACTTCACTCAAGGTCGCCCAACAGTTGGGCGTGAAGATCGACCGGACCGATGACACTCTAACACTGACTCCGCCTGAGCTCCTTCGCCTGGATCCCGACACAATCATCGATTGCGGCAACTCGGGCACTACGGTTCGACTGCTGGCCGGCATCATCGCCGGCTCGGAATTAAGCGCCAATCTTTCCGGAGACGAATCGTTATCTCGGCGCCCGATGAAACGGGTTATTGACCCCTTGACCGCAATGGGAGCTGAGCTGTTTGCGGATAATAACCATTTGCCGATGAAAGTCCGGGGGCACAAACTGCTTCCGTTTGAGTACCGTCTGCCGGTACCTTCGGCCCAGGTAAAATCCGCCATTCTGCTCGCCGGTTTGTCCTCGGGTTGTTCGGTTGTTCTGAAGGAAGACGTGTTGACTCGAGATCATACCGAAGTCATGATTCAGGCACTGGGGCAGGGGATAACTGTTAGAGAAATTCGTCCGGTCGCTACTCCAGACGCGGATGACCCGCGCAAAAAGCGGATGATCATGCCGGAGAATTTCCGCAAGGAGATCAAGCTGGCATCTTCCGCCACGATTAACGGAGGCCTGGTCGATATCCCCGGCGATATCTCGACCGCCGCTTATTTCATGGCGGCCGCCGCGATCGGGGAGGCCTCGGTCACGATCCCGAATCTTGGCCTGAACCCCACTCGCACCGGGTTTCTTGACTATCTGAAAAGCCTCGGGTGCACGGTCAGTATCGCGGACAAGACCGTAATCGGCGGTGAACCGCGCGGGACCGTTACGGTTGAAGGCGCTCCGCTCAAAGCCCGCAAAATTTCCGGCGAGACGGTCGTCGAACTGATCGACGAGATCCCAATTGTGGCGGTCATGGCCGCGTTCGCCGACGGCACAACCGTAATCCGGGACGCCGGGGAACTCCGGGTCAAGGAATCGGACCGGCTGACTTCGGTTGCCGAAAACCTTACCCGCATGGGGGTGAAGTGCGGAGTGCTGGATGACGGCCTCGCTATCGAGGGGGGGCGCGAACTCAACGGCGCCGACCTAAAATGCTTTGGCGACCACCGGATTGCCATGGCGTTTGCTATAGCGTCTTTGTTCTCGGTCGGACCATCGACGCTCGATGAACCGACTTGCGTTAATATCTCCTGCCCTGGCTTCTTTGATCTGCTCTTGTCAATCGTATCATGAGCAAAGTTTGGAAATTCGCGCTCCTGGGCCGGTCGATATCTTATTCCAAGTCTCCTGACATCTTTGCGGCAATTGCCGGACAGACCGGCCTCGCCATAGAGTTTGCTGTGCGGTCAATTGAGCCGGACCGTTTGGAGGCGGAGGTCTCAAAGCTTATCGCAGAGCGCTTCGACGGTTTCTCGCTGACCATCCCTTTCAAGGAACAGATCATATCTCGCCTCGATCACATAGACCCTCTCGCGTCTCAAATCCGGTCGGTTAATTGTGTGGCTTGTAGTGACGGAAACCTGACCGGGTACAACACGGACTTGGACGGATTCTCGTATAGCCTTCTGTCTTATATCGAGAAACTTCCTCATCGCTCCTGCCTTCTTCTCGGCACTGGTGGCGCCGCCCGGACTGTACTCTACGCACTTCTTGAGGATGGATTAGTCTCGGAAGTAACGGTAGCTAGCCGAACCGCCAAATCAGTTTCGAGCCTGGTTTCGGGGGTTGATCCTGTGGACAAAGTTCGGAATGTTTCGTTCACTAATCTGAGTCAACTACATGGCGAATCTTTTGGCCTGGTTGTGAACGCCACCCCTTTAGGCGGCTGGAACCATCCGGATAGTCTGCCATTGCCAAACGATTTTCGATTTGCTAAAGATACTCTGTACTACGATCTAAACTACAATACTGACAACAAGGCGATTCGGTTCGCACAAGCTCAGGGCTGCACAACAATCGATGGCTCGCGTATGCTGGTGGCCCAGGCGCTAAAGGCGTTTCAGCTGTGGACGGCAGTATCAGTGCCGTTCGACCCAATTTACCACACCGTATTTGGCAAGGGCACTCATGCCTAAGCTTTCAGCCCTCAAACTGAGTCTGCCAAGGCGGCACCTCTATCTAGTAGGCTTTTCAGGCTCAGGGAAGTCAACGCTGGGGCCAGAGTTGGCCAAAAGGCTAGACCGCGCCTTCCGAGATACCGACGCGTTCATAGTCCGAAAGACGAAGAAGACCATCGCGGAATTTTTCGCTACCCGGGGCGAAGCCGCCTTTCGGAAATTAGAATCTGAGACCATTCTCATGTTGTCACGTGACAATTCTCCGTTGGTCATCGCCGTCGGCGGAGGCGCGCTCTTGAGCGCCTCAAACAGAAGGACTATTCTCAACTCGGGAATTGTTGTGTATCTTCGGTGCTCGAGGCGTGAGCTTTATCGGCGGCTCGTACGGCAGACTGACCGTCCCTTGCTTCGCGGCTCGAGCCGCACGTTGATGCTCACCATGAGCAAACTGATGAGCGTGAGGGAGCCGGGGTATAAACTGGCTGACCTCACAATCTCCACGACCGCAAAAACAGTCCGCGCGGCAGTCGCTGAGATTGCGAATGATCTCAAGAGGAAATATGGCACTTATTGACGTTGACCTCGGCTCGCGCCGTTACCCGATCCTCGTTGTCAAGAAAGATCGCGGCGACCTAAAGAAGCTCGTCAAGAAATACCAGGGAGACCGGATCTTTGTCATTGCGGACTCACAAGTCTGGGCTCTGCATAGTCGGTTTCTCACTTACGCCCTGCTGACAAATCCACACGCCCGTAATTTGTTGTCGTTTCGCGTCTCCGAACAGATCAAGACCTCCAAAACCGCACATGAAATTCACGATTATCTCCTGGCCAACAAGATTAATCGCCAGGATATCATTGTCGCCTGCGGGGGAGGAGTGACCAGTGACCTGGTCGGATATGCCGCTTCGACCGTTCTGCGCGGAGTGCGCTGGGGAATTGTCAGCACAACTCTTATGGGGATGGCCGATGCCGCCATTGGCGGTAAAACCGCAGTGAATCACCGCCTCGGCAAGAACTTGATCGGCTCAATCTGGCAGCCCGACTTTGTCTATTCCAATACCGAAGTACTTCAAACTCTCCCCAGCCGGCATATTATAGGAGGATTCGGCGAAATCGTTAAGTATGCCGGACTGGTAGGGGAGCCGTTCCTGACAGAGGCTGACAACTTTCTGGAAAAGGGAAACCTGTACGACGAAGAGTCGCTTTACCGCATGGTCAGCATTTCGTCCGCGCTCAAGGCTCAAATCGTGCAAATGGATGAACGGGAAGCTGGCGTGCGGACTTTCCTGAATCTCGGTCACACCTTTGCCCATGCTCTCGAGACCGCCACCAATTACCGGAGGCTTCTCCATGGCGAGGCGGTCCTCATCGGGCTTCTCGGGGCGTTGTCTCTCAGCCATAGAGTTCGCCCCCGGAGTCACGTGTCTTTGGAGCGCTACCGAAATTTGGTCGAGCGGGCCATCGGGCTTGTGCCTAAGGTGGGCGTGGAGACAGATGCTGTGTATCGTGCGATGTCTTTGGATAAGAAACGAACCCGCACTGGACTCCGCTTTGTGCTCTTGAAGCGCCCAGGACAACCGATCCTATGTGAGAATATTTCCGTTCGCGATATTCGCGCCGCGATCACTGAAATGCTAACTCGTTACAAAGAACTTGGAGGAACTCATGCCTCGCATACTGGTCGTCAACGGTCCTAATCTGAATTTATCGGAACTCGCGAGCCGGAAATATACGGTTCGATTCCGCTTTCGGAACTAAACAATCGGCTGGTTGATCTGGCCAGGGATCTCAAACTTGATCTCGCCTTCTTTCAATCTAACAGCGAAGGGGACCTGATTGATTTTATCCAGAAAGAGGGCCCGAAATCCGATGGTATGATAATCAACCCGGGCGCCTACACGCACTACAGCTATGCGATTCGGGATGCGATTGTCAGCGCGGAAATCGCGACAGTTGAAGTTCATTTCTCCAACCTGTACGCCCGTGAGCACTTTCGTCAGAAATCAGTCATTGCGCCGATTTGCCAGGGGCAGATCACCGGATTCGGGTTCTATGGTTATGCCATGGCGCTGTCTTTCTTCGCCGACGTGACCGCCGAAAAGAAAACCTGATTCCCTCGCGTTCTTCTGAATCTCACTTTTCGGTGTACGGCGTCAAAGCGGTTGTGTCAGCCCAAGCTTCATCGTACTATTACTCCGCTTGATTTGCCGGACCGATGTAAGAATGTCAACCACTACTGCCCCCCAGAGTCTCTCCGACAAAATTACGTCCGGCCCGATCATCGCCACCGTATTTCATCTGGCCATTCCGGCCGTGCTGGGGATGATGATGGCGATCGCGCTCTCAGTGGTCAATTTCTTCTGGGTGGGACGACTCGGCCCCGCGGCCCAGGATGCCATTACCAGCTCGATGGTGGTCAACTGGACGGCCTATGCCACGCTGTCCATCGTTACGATCGGTCTGACCGCTCTGGTCTCCCGCCATATCGGGGCTCGCGAGCCGGACCAAGCCGCCTTCTATGTTCGCCAGGGACTCTGGATGGCGCTCTTACATTCCACGACCATGATGATTCTCGGGCTGGCCTTGACCCCGACTCTGCTTAGTTTCATGGGGACGGGCGCCGAGACCATGCACATGGCGGTGCCGTACTTGTATATCTTTTTTCTTTCAGCTATTCCGCTGGCCGTCTCCGAGGCGTTGTACGCCACTTTTCGTGCGGCGGGGAACACCCGCACACCGATGTGGGTCGGCGGAATTTCCATTCTCGTAAATATCATCCTCGATCCGCTGCTGATATTTGGACTCGGCCCGTTTCCCAAGTTGGGGGTTCCGGGCGCCAGCGTGGCTACTCTCATTTCGGTTGTCACCAGTTGTTTGATCATCCTGACCCTGACTTTGCGGGAGCGGCTCGGATTCAGTATCGGCGACTTCTTCAAGAAAATTCCCGACTTCCGGGCCATGCTCAAGATTGCCAAGATCGGCGCGCCGATGACGGTTCAACAGATTACTTTCATCATCGTTTACTGGTTTCTGATTCGGCTGGTTCACCAGTACGGTGAGTCGGCTGGAGCCGCGATGGGGATCGGCAACCGCATGGAGTCCATTTCCTATCTGACCTGTTCCGGCTTCTCGATGGCGGCCGCCGCCCTGGTCGGACAAAACCTGGGCGCACGCAACCCGGAACGGGCCGAGCGATGCGCCTGGAGCGCCACCGGCATGGCGATCATGGTAACAGTCGTGATCGGCTCGATCTTTGTCGCGATCCCGGGACTCATCACAAGCATCTTTACCCGCGATCCGGAGGTTCACAAGATCGCCTCGGACTACCTGTTCATTCTCGGCTTATCGCAATTCACGATGGCGCTTGAAATCGTCCTTGAGGGCTCCTTTAGCGGTGCCGGAGACACGATTCCGCCCATGGTCGTGCTTATACCGGGGGCAGTGGCCCGGATTCCGCTCGCCTACTACCTCTGCTTTGACCTCAACTGGGGGATTAACGGGGTCTGGTGGACGCTCACAATCACGACCACAGTCAAGGCGGCCGTGCTGGCGTTCTGGTTCCGGCGCGGTCATTGGAAACTCAAGAAGGTCTGATATTGGTTGACGCGCTCCTGACTTGGTTGCTACCTTTTCCATATGTCTGGGATTGCCGTCAGCATCTTGATCAATGAGCGCGAACATCTTCCACCGCAGGGGCATCCCGAAAATGTTTCCCGGCTGAAGCTCATCGCAGACGAGCTGACGTCCCGGATTGAAAAGGGAACTCTCAGCGGACTTGAAGTGTCGCTGCATGGAACGGACCCGATCAAGAGAATTCATGATCCAGCCTATGTCGATTGGGTGCAGCAGTTGAGCGCCCAGGGGGTAGGCTATCTCGATCCGGACACTTATGTTACTCCCAAATCTTTTGGAGCCGCCTGCGCCGTGGTCGATCATTGCTTGTCCGGGGTCGATGCCATTATGAACGACACCCACTCCTCCGTATTCGTCCTGGGGCGTCCGCCGGGCCATCATGCCCTGGCCGACCACGCTATGGGGTTTTGCATCTTCAACAACGCCGCGATTGCGGCGCAATACGCCATCGACCGTCACCAGATTGGCCGAGTCGCGGTCGTCGATTTCGATGTTCACCACGGTAACGGCACCCAGGCGATTTTCTACGAGAGAAATGATGTGTTCTACTGCTCGTGCCATCGCTATCCGTTTTATCCCGGCACCGGAAACTCCGACGAGAAAGGGAGAGGCCAGGGGAGAGGCTTTACCCTGAACTGTCCCCTCGCCGCCGGAGACGGGGACGCTGAGATTGTCGCGGCCGTGCGCGATGCGTTTTGTCCCGCTCTGACTTCGTTCCACCCCGATTTACTGATCGTGTCGGCGGGCTTTGACGCTCATCGGCTTGATCCGCTGGGAGGATTGTGTGTGACCGGCGACGGCTACCGGCAAATCGGTCAGGCGCTAAGAATGCTCGCGGCAGATAGCTGCCGCGGCAAGGTTCTGTCCATACTTGAAGGAGGCTACGATCCGCGCGGCAACCTCGAATCCATAACCTGTTATCTGGAAGGGCTGGCTGTTGCATGAACGCTGTAAAATATGTCCGATTCGTAAAGGCCGAGCCGCTCGATCCGCGCTACGGAATTGTGCAGGACGATTCGATCAAAGTCCTTTCCAAAGCTCCCTGGCTGGGAGGGGCGCCGAGCGGCGAGACCGTGAAACTGAGCGAAGCGGTTCTGCGCGCCCCCGTTGAACCCTCGAAAATTGTCTGCATCGGCCTGAATTACCATGCCCATGTCGCCGCTTCATTTTCAGCCGACAAACCACCCGAGTATCCGCTCATCTTTCTCAAGCCGCCATCATCGCTCATCGGACCTGGGGACAAAATCGTGCACCCCAGCCAGTCGGAAAGGGTCGACTACGAAGCTGAACTCGGTGTGATCATCGGCAAGACCGCCCGGAACGTGCCTGTCGAAGATGCTGAGAAGCATATTTTTGGATTCACCTGCGTCAACGATGTCACCGCCCGGGATCTGCAGAAGAAGGATGGTCAGTGGTCCCGCGCCAAGGGGTTCGACACTTTTTGTCCGGTCGGCCCGTGGATCGTCTCAACACTCAATTGGTCTGATGTCCTCGTTGAAGGGATTCTGAATGACAAGATCATGCAGTCCGGCCGGACTTCGCTGATGATCTTCAATATCCCGTATCTCATCAGCTATATATCCTCGGCAATGACGCTCTTGCCCGGGGATCTTATTTCCACCGGTACCCCCTCCGGAATCGCCCCGATGAAATCGGGGGACACTATCGAAGTCCGTGTTGAGGGGATCGGCTCTCTGACTAATCAGATGGCTTAGTAGTCGTTGAGGCAACCGCTTTAGAATATGGCAGTACAAGGAATATGGGATTTATACGCGCTTTGAGACGGGGCCCGGCGTGACCGACCGGCTCTATTATCGAGACTCGAAATTGATCGAGTTCGAAGCCACCATACAAGAAGTAGTGGAGCAGGACGGCCAATTCCGCGTACGCCTTGACCGCTCAGCCTTTTATCCCACCTCCGGCGGTCAGTTGTTTGACCGGGGAACGCTTAACGGAGCGGCGGTCATCGATGTGCAGGAGTCTGACGATGGCGAGGTGTGGCACATTTCAGACACAGCCATTGGATCGGGCGGTGAGCGCGTGGTCGGATCGGTCGAACCGAAGCGTCGACTGAAAAATCGTCAGCAGCATACTGCGCAACATATTCTCAGTGCGCTGTTCATCAAGCACTTCGCGTTTGAAACCGCTTCCGTCCATTTGGGAGAAGAATACGGCTCCGTCGAGCTGGCGACCGCCAATGTCGAGCCGGAGCAGCTTCTCACTGTCGAGACCGCGGCCAATCAGGTCATTAAGGCCGACTTCCCGGTCGAGATAATCTTTGCCGAAGGGGATGAGGTCGCCAAACTGCCGCTGCGCAAGATGCCCGATCGAACCGGCCCGTTGCGGGTCATCCGCATATCTGATCTTGATTGCTCCGCCTGCGGTGGCACCCACTGTCAATCGACCGCTGAAGTACAATTGATCAAGCTCATCGCAGTTGAGAAGGTTCGTGGCCGGGTGCTGGTCAAATTTCTCTCCGGTGAACAGGCGATTCAAGATTATGCTTTACGCTTCAAAGTCACCGATTCCCTCTCGCGCTTGTTTACCTGCGCGGTGAGGGACCTTTCGACGGTCATTTCAGCTCAAGTTGACGAGAATAAGGCTTTCCGAAAAGAGATAAATGCCCTTCAGAAAGAACTCCTGCCGATTCGGGCATCCGCCATTGCTTCGAATTTCGAGACGTATGGAGCTCTGAAGCTGGCTGTCTTTGATCCCGGCGCCATGGATCCCGCTATAGCGGGACAATTGGCCTCGCTGGTAGCGGAATCAATGGGCGGAATTGCTCTCACTATTGCCGACGGGCGCCTGATTCTGGCGGTCTCTCCGGCAAGCGGCCTGCGTGCCGGAGAATTGGCCAAACAACTTGGGCCAAAATGCGATCTTCGCGGCGGCGGGAGCGACAAAATTGCCCAACTCGGCGGGGCCCAACCGTCGCGCATGAACGACTACAAGCAAACCCTTCTGGCTCTGATCGGCCATGCATAGACTAATCGGCCTGCTAGCCGTGGCATGTTATGTCGCTTGGTGCGCGACCTCTTTTGCTCAAACTGCCAAGAAGGATACCAAAATCGATCTGCAGCATTCCGATGTCCTCGAGGTGGTCACCGCCCCCAGGCAGGACACAACTTTTGTCATCGGTAACGTCATCTTCCAAACTCAGACCGGAACTATCTACTGCGATTCGGCCGTCTGGCTGAAAGGGCAGCGGGTCAAATTGAAAGGTCGCGTCGTGGTCAACGATAGCGCCTACCGAATTGCCGCTGATTCGGTCGACTACGATCTGGTCACCGGCGAAGCCAACGCCCTGGGTTCGTACGTGGAACTCTGGTCCCGGCCGGACTCGTTGTTCGCTATTGGCACTCAGGCCTTTTACGATCGAGACCACAAGTTCTTCTACATGCAAAATCGTCCCACCATGTACCTTCGTTATCCCGACACTGCGGCGATGATCGAAGTTGTGGCCGATTTGATTCAGTACGACGGCCTAACGCGGCTGGCCCAGGCAAGCGGCGATGTCCGTATCAGTTCTAAAGAGATCAATGCTACCGCCGGGTGTGCCGTGATGCATCCTGTTGATAACAGTCTCGACCTTTTCGAACAGCCGGTGGCCAAACGGGGCAAATCCACTGTTTCCGGCAAACTGATTTCGCTCACCTCGGAAAATAAGTTGTTGAGCAAAATCGATGTGCTCGATTCCGCCCGGGGAGAGTTTAACGAGCCGGTCGACAGCGCCAAACAAGAATTCGACCAGTCAATTCTGACCGGAAGGCACATCGTCTTTAGTTTCACGCATGGTCTGCTTAGTTCGGTGGTCTCAACCGGCCAGGCTTATTCCTGGTATTTTCCGTCCAATCGCGGAAAGAGTGAGAAGAACGAGAACAGCGTGTCCGGAGATTCCATACTGTTCTCGGTGCAGGACGACAAACTGGAAGTCGTGACAGTCAAAGGAGGAGCGATCGGCTCGTTTCTCAATTCCAAGACCACTATTAAAGACACGACCGTTCCGATCAAAGCGGACTCCACTCACGCCGGAAACAAAGACAGTACTCAGAAAGTAACTGCGTCCGCGCCGCCCAAAGTCCAGACCATAATCCTGGGGCCACTGGACAGTGCCGCTGTCGCCAAAGCCGACAGCCTGCATCAATTCAAGACGGATACACTGTATCAGACCAAGACCGATACCATCGATTACAGCTCTCAAGTTATTACCTACGACCTTCGGGACTCCACCATCACCTTGCACGAGCACTCCCATGTCACATCAGGTACGATGACCCTCGACGCCCAAAAGATTCTCTTTGATACCCGGTCCGATATTGTGAAAGCCTACTCGGCCGTCGTTCCCAAGCCGGATTCCTTGCACCGCGACACCACCATGACCGCCAAACTCCAGCCCAACGCCATCCCGGTTATTCTCAAGGACAAAGACCAGGAATTGCACGGTGACTATCTTGAATACTCATTGACCACCCAAAAGGGGCGGATCGTTCAGTCCAAATCGAACTATGAATCAGGCACCTATTACGGCGAGAAGATCTTTAGGGCCACCAAATCGATTCTCTATGTCGATAATGGCCGCTATACAACTTGCGATGCCGATGAACCCCATTTCCATTTCTTCTCTTCCCACATGAAATTAATGGAAGGGGACAAGCTGATCGCCAAGCCGGTTGTGTTCTATATTGGCCGACTCCCCATTCTGGCGCTCCCGTATTATGTCTTTCCCCTGAAAAAAGGGAGACACAGCGGCATTTTGCCGTTTCGATTCGGCAACTTTGAGCGGGGGGACAGGTATGTAGAAAATGTCGGGTACTACTGGGCAGCTTCGGACTACTGGGACTGGCAGAACTCTATCGGGTACATTGAAAAAACCAGCACGCTCACGTACCAGAGCCTGGTCAACTATAACAAACTGTACTCCTTCAACGGCAATTTTAGCATCCAGGCGACTCGCCAGACCCAGTACTCCTCGGCGGTCGGCCAGGAACAAACCGGCACTCGCTATGTGATCACGGCCGCCCATAGCCAGCAGGTAACCCCTTCGTTTAACATCTCCGGAAGCGGCCAGTACCAGTCCGACCCGAACTACTTTACCGACCTGTCGACCAATCTTAATGACCGTCTCAACCGGGCGGTCCGATCGACGTTCCAGTTTCGTAAGGCCTTCACCAAGACGATCGCTTTGTCCGGTGCGATGACCCATGAAGAACTCCTCGACCTCGGTTCCCGAAACGATGTCCTCCCAAGCCTGGCCTTGTCGCTTCCCGCGCTCAAGCCGTTCGGCAGCGGCAAACTGGATGACGAGGGACGGGCTCAACCGCGCTGGTTCAACAACTTCTATATTTCGTATTCGCCTCGATTTGTGAATTCCTACAGCCGGACCACGGTCTACCGCAAGACTGTCGACACGATTGTGACGGACTCCGGCACCACCTACGCCGCGATTCCGAATCCGATCGGCCAGTACAGCTGGCGTCAGTACTATCGTTTCGATCATTCCGTCTCAACCAATTTCCCGGTCACGATTGCGCAGTACTTCACGTTTAACCCGAGCGCTTCATATAGTGAGAGTTGGTTCAGAATCGCCCCAACCGACCAAAGTGAGGCCGCCGGCATTAACACTTCGACCGGGTATCGCACTTTCGCCGCCAATGCCGGAGCCAGTTTCCTGACCCACATTTATGGAACGATCACGCCCAACGTTCTTGGCCTTATCGGATTCCGACAGGTTCTGACCCCCTCGATCGGGTACGGCTTTACGCCGGCCACAGCCCGCCACTCAGCCGAGGCCGCCTTTGCCGGCGCGGTCGGCGGCAGCACCGTTCCCACTTCCAATATGAATCTCTCGCTGGGCCAATTGTATCAGGCCAAATTCAAGCAGGGGGACGGAGAGAAGGCGCTCGACTTGCTCTCCTTCAATTCCAGCGTGTCGTATAATTTCCGTGCCGATTCTTTGAAATGGTCTGATGTCTCTACTTCGTTTCAGTCCAACGTCCTGCCCAAGATCAATGTCAACGGCAGCTTCACCCATTCGCTCTACAAGCCGGGGACTTCAGAACTGCATTTCTTCTCTCCCTATCTGATGTCGTTCAATTTCAGCACTAGCTTCCAGATTTCCGGGTCCCGTTTCTTGTTTGATGACGCCGCCAAGGTCCTTCGCAAAGGAGTCGACTCCGCATCCCAACTGACGCCGGCTCCGGCCCCCGGGACTGCTCCGGGGACGGCGGCTGGAGGCGGTTCGCACTGGTCAATGTCGGTCGAATACACTTACAGCGAGTCAGGGCGCGACGCCTACTATTTTAAAACCAGCTTTCTTCGCTGGAACATTGGTTTCAACGTGACTCCGACCACTACGGTAGCCTACAGCCAGTCGTTTGATCCGGTGCGGGGCGTCTCTGCTTACAACAGCATCTCCATTACTAAAATCCTCCACTGCTGGACCGGCTATCTGACCTGGGTCCCAACCGGCTCGACCCGGGGCTGGGCGTTTCAGCTCTTTGTGACGGCTATTCCCGCGATCAAAATCGACAACTCGCAGAGTGTGGTCAGTTCCTCTATCCTGGGCGGCAACAGCGGATTCTGATCTATTTTTGTTGACAAACAGTTTGAGGGGCTGGTCCTTTCACGAGGTAAAATCGGGAAAAAGCAACAATCTCAAGTCAGAGGGAACGACGCATGACAAAGGAAGAAATGATCACCATGATGGCCAGGGAGTCGGGGATTTCCAAGCGCCAGGCGACCACTGCGCTCCAGGCCTTTATGGCCGGCGTCACCGGTCAGCTTAAGAAGGGGAAACGAGTGAGCTTCTCCGGATTCGGGACCTTTACCATCAGCAAACGCAAAGCTCGGGCCGGCCGTAACCCCAGGACCGGCGCCGTCATAAACATACCGGCCACCAAAGTACCGGTTTTTCGGGCCGGGGCTCGCCTCAAAGAAGCCGTTAGGAAGTAATCGTCTTTCGTAAAGTATCTCCAGGCAGGATGCTCTCATCCTGCCTTTTTTTCAGTTTATAATTGCATTTTAGCGCTTGGGTAGCGACTTTTTGGCGCACCATGACACCAAAGAAGAAATCTCACAAAGGACGCAAGACCGTCGGCCTGATCCTGATCCTCCTGGCCGCCTTCCTGTTGGTCGCCCTGATCACGCATATTCCCATCGATGACGCCCGCATCAAGGGAGAGGGAAGTTTCCAGGGAAGCCCGTTCTCCCTGCACTTTGGCAACAAGGCCGGCATGTTCGGAGCCTATTTTTCCTTCTTTCTATTCTTCCTCCTGGGCTGGCTGTCATTCTTCCTGCCGCTCGGACTGGTTTCTGTCGGTCTGAACCTGCTTTCAGAAAAATTCGCCGAGAAGTACAAGATTCGCTCGGTCTTCCTCTTTGTCGTGGCGCTCTGTGCCTCGATTATGCTCAATGTCCGACTGATTGGGACCGGCGTCATGCCGGACCGGACCGATTTTGTCGGCGGTTATGTCGGGGGATTGCTGTCCCAGGTGGTGGTGCGGTTGGTCGGGGACCTTGGCGCCTATATCATTCTGGGGGGCGTGATCGTCATCCTGCTGGTTCTTTACACGGTAATTACTCCCTTCCTGTTGGGACGGCTGCGCCGGGCCGATGTCTCACCGCTCAAGAAAGTGGTCACTTCGCCCGTTGACTGGTTCCGCTCCCTGGCCGCACTCTGGCCGTTTGGAAATAAGGGAGAGGAGGAAGCCGAAGAACCGGCTGTTCCGGTGGAACGATCAGTGCGAGCCGCTATTTCAAGGGCAATCGACCGGGCCGAGGATGAAGAATCTGACGGTGCTCCCCAGGCCGATCTTTTTGACCCCAACTCCGAGAAACCGTCCCGGCGCCGGACGACCATGAAGAAGGTCGCAGAACCGATTCATATTTCCAATTTCGACTACAAGTATCCGTCGTTGGATCTTCTTAACGAAGTGGAGAATCCGGGGCCAAGCGTCTCTACTGATGAACTCAACGCCACCTCCAAGATGCTCAAAGAAACGCTCGAAATATTTGGCGTGAGCATAGAAGGAAATATCGACCGGTACCCCGGCCCCGTAATCACTCGTTATGAATTCAAGCCCGGGGTCGGCATAAAAGTCAATCAGATCGTTAACCTGTCCGATGACTTGGCCTTGGCCCTGAAAGCTCGCCAGATACGCATAATCGCCCCGATACCCGGCAAAGCCGCGGTCGGAATCGAGATTCCGAACCGGCAGCCCCAGATGGTGTTTCTCAAGGAGATCCTCGCCTCCGATGAGTTCAAGGACCCGCGCATAAGACTTCCCCTGGCGTTCGGCAAGACCACCTCCGGGAAGCCCTTCATAACTGATTTGGCCAAAATGCCGCATCTGCTCATTGCCGGGGCCACCGGGTCGGGCAAATCAGTCTGCATGAATGTGCTGATCACGTCCCTGATCTATCGCATGCACCCGATGCAGATCAGGTTCATCTTTGTCGACCCCAAAATGCTGGAACTCTCGGTTTATCAGGGGCTCCCGCAGCTTGGCCGGCCGGTTGTCACTACTCCCCGACAGGCTGAAAAAGTGTTCGCTGACGCCGTGGTAGAAATGGAATCCCGTTATCGCCGCCTGGCCAACGCCGCCGTTAGAAATATCGAAGACTATAACCGCAAACAGACGCGGGAAGAAGACAAACTCCCATACATCATAATTTTCGTCGACGAGTTAGCAGACCTGATGATGTCGTCACAGTCCGCCCGCTCCGAGATGTTGATCACCCGGTTGGCCCAGATGGCCCGCGCAGTCGGCATTCATCTCGTGTTGGCCACCCAGCGCCCATCAGTGGACGTCATCACCGGTCTGATCAAGGCCAATTTCCCGGCCAGGATCGCCTTCCAGGTTGCCTCCAAAGTTGACTCGCGGACGATCATCGACGGCAACGGCGCTGAAAAACTTCTCGGCTCCGGCGATATGCTCTTCCTGAGCACCGGGCAACCGGAAGCCACGCGTATACATGGTGCCTATATTTCCTCCGATGAAACCGACCGGCTGGCCAATTATATTCGCGAGCAAAATCTCCCGATGCTGGCGCTTCAGGGAATTACGCAGACCACATCGGACGCCCAGGACTCGGAAGTAGACACCGGCGATCCGCTCTTCCGTGAAGCTTGCGAGGTAGTGGTCCGGCACAAGCAGGGCTCCGTCTCACTGTTGCAGCGGCGACTTGGTATCGGTTACCAGCGCGCCGCCCGCTTGATCGATAAGCTCGAAGAGGCCGGCATTGTCTCGCCGTTTGACGGCTCCAAGGCCCGCGAGGTAATTGTTGACAAGAACTACCTCGACACGCTCTTTGGCCCCGCCCCTGCCGGCAAGGCCGAGTCCAGCCCGAACTAACGCTCGGGCTCTCCCGTATAAGGATTAATTCACCATGCCTAGAACGTTACTATTTTTGCTTTGCTGTCTGGCGCTTGGCGCCGGAGTGCGCGCCGATGGTTTTCAGTCCATCAAGGACCGTTTCGCGGCCGCGCCATGCGTTTCAATCGACTTTCTCAGTATTCTGCATTCCGAGGTCTTTGCCTCGGTCGATACGCAAAATTGTTCGGCCTATCTGGCTCGCGACGGCCGTTATTTGGTGGCGATCGGAACTGATGTCTACCTGTGCGATAACCATCTTCAATACAGCTATTCTGCATCGAATAACCAGGTAGTCGAGCAGAAGGCCGATTCCTCGGCCGGGGAGGCCCGCCAGTTGGCCTATATCACGCGTCTTGACGAACTGTACAAAACGACTATACTTGAGTCCGACAAAGTCTACAAACTGACGCGCAGGGAAAAGTCGGCCGGCTCACTGCCCGACTCCATGACCGTCACAATCGACAAAAGCAAAGGGCGCATTGTCAGAATCGACTACTTTGACATCAATGACGAGCGGGTCAGCATTGTCCTGCTTGGAGAGTCTGTCCTGAAGACGTGCGATGATTCCAAATTCGTCCCGAATTTCCCTGATTCGGTCGAAACCGTGAAACTGTAACCCATGCGCTTTTTCGTCCACAAACTCGGCTGCCCGAAGAACGATGTCGATGCCGACTATATTTCGGCCCGGCTGATTCATGCCGGCCATTCGCCGGTGAATGACCCGGAGAAGGCTGAGTCCATCATCGTCAACACCTGCGGGTTTATCCTCCCCGCCAAAGAGGAATCGATCAACGAGATTCTGCGCCTGGGACAGCTGAAGAAGAACGGGACACTTCAATCTCTCTATGCGACCGGCTGCCTGACACAGCGTTATGGCGACGAGCTCCTCTCCGGGATTCCGGAGCTCGACGGTGCCTTCGGGCATGGCGCGCTCGATTCGATTGCCGAAGCCGTGACTACTGGTTCCCATCTCGAAAAGACCGTCAAGATGGAATCCCGCAAGCTCGGGTATCTTAGCTGGAAGAACCGCTTCATCTCCGATCCGTATCCCTATTCATATTTGAAGATCTCCGATGGCTGCGACCGGGCCTGTACCTACTGTGCGATTCCGCTTATGCGGGGCAAATTCCGCAGCCGCCCTATGGATTCAATTCTCCGCGAGGCACAGTTTCTCGCCGAGAATGGCAAGAAAGAACTTATCCTGGTTTCTCAGGAAGCCACCATGTGGGGCTACGGCCTCGCCGAAAAGCAGTCAATTATCGATCTGTTGAAAGCCCTTGAAGAAATCGACGGTATCGAGTGGATCCGCCTGATGTACCTGTATCCGGCCGCGCTCGACAATATCCTGATCGACTACCTGCTCGCTGACAACAAAACCTTGCCCTATTTCGATCTCCCGCTTCAGCACGCCAGCGAGCCGATCCTGACCGCGATGCGTCGCCGTGTCGATCAGGCCCACATTGAACGACTCCTGGGACGGATTCGGGCGTCCGCACGTCCTGCCACTATCCGCACCACATTCATAGTCGGTTTTCCCGGTGAAACGGATCGGCATTTCGAGGAGTTGATGGAATTTACCCGCAAGTGGGAATTTGATCGCATGGGCGCCTTCACCTACTCGGCGGAAGAAGGGACCCCGGCGGAGCAAATGGCGGAGCAGGTTCCGGAGGAATTGAAACTGGAACGGATGGACCGCCTGATGACTCTCCAGCAAGGAATTGCTTTTGAGAAAAATCAGAAACTGGTCGGCAGCGTTCTTGATATACTCTTGGACTCGGTCGACCAAAACGGTGTCGGAACCGGCCGTTCCGAAGGAGACTGTCCTGATATCGATCAGGAGCTGTTCGTCGAGGGCACAGCCTTACAGGCGGGGCATATGTACCGCGTCCGAATTGAATCGGCCGAGGGTTACGATCTTAGGGGAAAAGTCACGGAGTAAACCATGATACACATTGAAAAACTCGGAGTCTATTTGTCGCGTCCGGTTGCCTTCATCATGGTCATTATCTATCTCGTGCAATCAGGACTGCTGGTCTATCTGGTGACCGACAAATTCGATCTGGAAAAACAAGTTTCGTATCAGCAGAAACATATCAAGGAACTTGAAGACAAGCTCCAGCTGTACAAGGTCATCGAAGATTTCCAGATCGGCTTCAATGACAATGAGGTCGGCCAGCTTACGTCGGTCATCTACAGCGAGAGCAAAAAATATCACTACGACCCGTTGTTTCTCGTCTCGGTGATTCTGACCGAATCCACCTTCAAGAAGCACCAGGTCTCTGACAGCGGCGCAGTCGGCCTTATGCAATTGATGCCGGCTACCGGCCGCAATATGGCCCCCCGGGTCGGCGTAGCGTGGCAGGGGGATACTACCCTGAACACCCCCGAGGCGAATATTAAGATTGGTTCGTACTATCTTTTTCAGTACATTCTGCGGTACCAGGACGTAAAAAAGGCGTTAGTGGCCTACAATGTCGGCGAAACCAAGCTTCGCGGCATAGAAGAAGAAAACAGGCCCATGCCCAAACAATTCCTCAACCGGGTGCTGGCCACCTACAAGGAACTGAAGGAGAAGTACGAGACGTGACGTCAAGACTGAAAGCAGCCTTTCTCTCCATATCGACTCTCATTATACTATTCGCATCCTCCGGCTGTGGCCCGGCTCAGAAAAACCTTTCGCACCTGCCGGCCCGCGAGCTCTTTACCCAGGCCAAGGAAAAGTACGACAAACACAAATATGTCTCCGCGATTGAGCTCTTCCAGTCGGTCGTGTACAACTACCCCGGCGAGACCATCATTGATACCGCCCAATACTACCTGGCCCTCGCCTATTTCGGGAATGAAGAATACGCCCTGGCCGGCACCGAATTCAACCGCTATTTGATCAACTACCCGACCTCGGCTTATGCCGCCAATGCCCAGTTTATGAAGGCGGTCAGCGCCTTTGAGGATACCCCCAAGAGCTCCGGTCTCGACCAGACCGAGCTCGATGACGTCATTCGCCAGCTCAAGGATTTCATCACCGACCACCCCGAGTCTGAAGTCCTCCCGGATGCCAAAAAGTATCTGGCCGCCGCCCAGGATCGCCTCGCCGAGAAATGTTACAATGGGGGGATCACATATAGCCGAATGGGGGCATCCGATGCCGCCAAGATTTACTTTCAGAAAGTCATCGATGACTTCACCGACAGCAAGTACGCCCCCATGGCCAGCTTCAATATCGCGATGGAAGAGATGCATCTGAAACATTACGATGAGGCTCGCAAGCGGTTCGAGACGTTCGTCACGGTGTTTCCTAAAAATCCCCTAGCCGCCAAAGCGGCCCTGGAAGCGCGCAAAGCTGCCCTCAAAGGGGCCGAGGCGATCTATGAAAAGGGGGACATGAAGGGGGCCGGCGATAAGTTCGAAGCCCTCGTCAAGGATTTCCCCGACACGGGTGAAGCCCGCAAGGCCGGCTCCTATCTCCAGAAAATCCGGGAGCAGCTCCCTGATACTTCCAAGACGGGAAATGCGAAAACCTGATCAGGGCGGCACCTGGGGGATTTTCGGCGGCGCCTTTGATCCGATCCATTACGGCCATCTCGGCCTTGCCCACGACCTTCTCAAAGCTCTGTCCTATACCGGAATCCTGTTCGTCCCTTCGTTTAACCCTCCTCGCAAGCGGGATGGATGTGTGGCCTCTTTCGAACACCGGGCCGAAATGCTCCGGCTGGCCATTGAGACCGAACCGCTCTTTGCTCTCGATCTGCTGGAGCGAGAATCCGCTGCTCCCGGCTATACCCTCCTGACCGTCCGGGCTCTCAAAAAGAGATTTCCCCAGACCACTTTCGACTTTATCATAGGTGCGGATCTTCTCACGGAACTGGAGTCCTGGTACGAGGCTGATGAAATACTTAGAGAGGTCCGCATCGTGGCCGGTTCCCGCCCCGGCGCGATCGTCAGGATTCCGGCCAAGTTTCCGGCCGGCTCGATCCGGGTGGTTGAAACCGGATTGGTCGATATCGCCTCCCGGGACATCCGCAGACTGCTTGCCGAAGGCATGACACAAAACGAATTGGAACGCCGGGTGCCGATCCCCGTGGCCCAATATATCATTGACCGAGGGCTATACCGATGACCGAGCATAGACCGTCCATTTATCTGATCGATGGCTCAGCCCTCGTCTATCGCGCTTTCTTCGCCTTTATCCGCAACCCTCTGATCAATTCCAAAGGTGAAAATACTTCCGCGACGTTCGGGGTCATCAACTCGATTCTCAAAGTCATCAAGGATGAGCACCCCGAGTACCTGGCTATCGTCTTCGACACCAAAGCTCCCACCTTTCGCCACGAAAAATATTGTCGAGTACAAATCCACGCGGGCCAAAATGCCGGACGAATTGGTGGAGCAGCTCCCCAGGATTCAGGAGGCGATCCGCGCTCTCAACATTCCGGCTTTCGAGATGGAGGGATACGAAGCGGACGACATTATCGGCACCATGGCCAAAGCGGCTGAAAAGAAAGGTTACGATGTCTGGTGTGTGACCGGTGACAAGGACTATTTCCAGCTCGTGACCGAGAACATCCATGTCTACACTCCCAAGAAAGCCACCGAGTCGCCGGAAAAACTTGGCCGGGATGAAGTCAAAGCAAAATTCGGAGTCTACCCGGAACAGGTTATCGATAAGCTTGCCCTCATGGGGGACAGCTCCGACAACGTTCCCGGTATTCCCGGCATTGGCCCAAAGGCGGCAGACACGTTGCTTGAAGAATTCGGGTCGTTCGATGAAATCCTCAAGAACTGCGACAAAATCAAAGCCAAGGGAATGAGGGAGAAGGTCTCCGCTAATATTGAATCCGCTCGTCTCTCCAAAGAGCTGGTCACGATTCATACCTCCGTCCCTATCAAGTACGACCTTGAATCCCTCAAGCGCCGTCCCGGTGAACTACGAGGAAACCAAAAAGCTCTTTCCTCGAACTCGAATTTCAGGAATCTGCTCAATCAGATCATTCCCGAAGCTGCTGCCGATAAAGCGGCCCAGGAAATCGCTGAGCGAAATGAACTCTTCGAGTATTCCACCATCACCACAATTTCTCAGCTGGAGCAGCTGGTGGAACGTTTGCTCAAATCCCGCGAGATCGCGATCGACACGGAGACCACCTCGATCAATCCTCTACTGGCCGATCTGGTTGGCGTCTCGATTTCCGATCTTGCTCACAGAGGTTATTATCTTCCGATCGGCCACACCGCGCCGGGAGATAAGAATCTGCCTCGAAAAGAAGCTCTGGCGCTAGTCAAGCAGCTGTTCGAAGCGTCGTCCGTCCAGAAATTCGGCCAGAACATCAAGTATGATATTCAGGTGCTTCACCGCTGCGGCATTAAAGTCGACCCAGTCTCATTTGACACGATGCTGGCATCCTATGTTCTCAATCCGTCGGAGCGGCAGCATTCTTTGGACCATCTCGCCTTCAAGCATTGCGACCATCGGATGCAGCCGATCACCGAGTTGATCGGCAGTGGGAAGAACCAGAGCACGTTTGACAAGGTCCCGATCGACAAGGCGAGCTACTACTCTGCCGAGGATGCCGACTACACCTACCGGCTCCGGGCGATCTTTGCGCCCCAGCTAGACCAATTCGAACTCTCCAATCTCTACTACAACATCGAACTGCCGCTCATCAACGTGCTGGCGGAGGTAGAAGAAGCCGGCGTCCGCATTGACACTCCGTTCCTGGCCAAACTTTCGACGGAAATGCAGATCAAACTCGATGATCTGACCAAACAGATTTACAAAATCGCCGGGGGCGAGTTCAATATCAATTCTACTCAGCAGCTTGGGCACATTCTGTTCGAAAAGCTCGGGCTTCCGACCAAAGGGAAGACCGCCAAGAAGACTGCCTATTCCACCGACGTCACGGTTCTGGAAGAACTGGCCAAACTCCATGAGTTTCCCCGTCTGGTTCTGTCGTATCGCCAATATGGCAAGCTCAAGAGTACCTATGTTGACGCTCTCCCCGAGCTTGTCAACCCTGAAACGAAACGCCTGCACACCACTTTCAACCAGACTATAGCTGCCACCGGTCGGCTCTCTTCGACCGATCCCAATTTGCAGAATATTCCGATCCGCACCGAAGAAGGGCGCGAAATTCGCAAAGCCTTCATTCCGCGCGACAAAAATCACATCCTGCTCGCCGCCGATTACAGCCAGATTGAACTCCGTATCCTGGCCCATTACTCAGAGGACAAGGGTTTGATTGAGGCCTTCAAGAAGGGAGAGGATATTCACGCCCGAACGGCCGCCGAAGTGTTCGGAGTCCCGATCGACCAGGTCACCTCTGAGCAGCGCCGCACCGCGAAAACCTGTAATTTTGCCATCATCTATGGTGTGACCGCGTTCGGCCTCTCCCAGCAGACCGGGCTGAGTAGGGAGGCCTCCCAAAAATTCATTGACACCTACTTCGCCCGTTACCCGGGGATCAGAACATACATCGATTCAACCAAGAGCTTCGCGGCCGACAAGGGGTATGTCACCACCCTGTTCAATCGCCGGCGCTACCTTCCCGAGATCAAAGACAAGAACTTCTCGGTCAGGTCTTTTGCGGAACGGACCGCTATCAATACCCCCATCCAGGGGACCGCGGCCGATATCATCAAGCTGGCCATGATCCGGATTCACAAGGACCTCGAAGGTTTTGCCTCCAAAATGGTCCTGCAGGTTCATGACGAATTGGTCCTCGATGTCCTCAAAACCGAACTCGACCAGGTCCAGGCCATCGTCAGGTCCGGCATGGAAAAGGCTGCCAAGCTGAAAGTCCCGCTGGTCGCCGATATCGGCTCCGCCGAGAACTGGCTGGATGCCAAATAGCACCTTCACAGGTCCGAATTAGCTGCCCCCCGATAGTCGCCAAAAATGCCCACTTGTTTTCCTTTTGAGCATACCCTTTATTGCCGCCATGAAAATAGGATTAACCGGGCAGATCGGCGCCGGCAAGAGCACTGCAGCAGAGATTCTTCGTTCGTTCGGTGCCCACATTATTGATGCCGATGCTATCGGCAGGGAAGTTGTGGAGAAATCCGCGACTCTCCGCAAACAGCTGGCCGAATCTTTCGGCAACAGCATTCTCGACAAACACGGCAACGTCAAACGCACGCACCTTGCCAGACTGGCTTTCGCCTCCGAGAAACAAACTGAAGCGCTCAACGCGCTCGTGCATCCTCACCTGCTTAAGCGGCTCAACGCCGAAATCGCCAAAGCCGCCAGTTGCAAGCAGGCCATCATCATCGATGCCGCCTTGCTGGTGACCTGGGGGCTGGAAAAGCATGTCGACCTCGTCGTGCTGATTTCCGCTCCTGAAAAGCTCCGCATGAAACGGATGGCCGCGCGTGGAATCAGTCTCGAAGACGCCAAAAAGCGCCAGGCGGCCCAGCCTCCGATTGAGGCGATGCGCGATGTTGCCAACGTCATCATCGACAACAACCAGACTCCGGTCGAGCTCGCCGGCAAATTGGTCCAGTTCTGGTCGCGGTATGTCCTGCCGCGCCTTTCGACCCCCAGCGGCGCCAAAGCCTGAGTTCAGGGGCGGCCGGAGCAGCATCCTATGCCAATCACGGACTCCCAATCCGGCCGCATCACCAGAGACTTCACGATCGCCGAGTTGGTCGAGCGCGCCAACTATATGCGCGGCCTGAACGAACTGGCGCTCTGTTCGGCCGGGTCCGGGCATTCCGGCGGAACGCTCGGGTTCATGGATATTGCCGCCGCGCTTTATCTGCATATCGCGCGTCATGACCCCCAAAATCCCGCCTGGCCCGACCGGGACCGAATCGTCTGGTCCGCTGGCCACAAAGCTCCCGCCCTTTACACTTCGCTCGCCGTTTGCGGTTATTTTCCCGAAAAAGAGTTGATGAAACTCCGCATGCTCGGCTCCCCGTTACAGGGGCACCCCCACTGGCGCGATTTGCCCGGAGTCGAAATCTCATCCGGCTCCCTAGGCCAGGGTTTCTCGGTCGCCGTAGGAATGGCTATCGCGGCCAAATTGGACGCCAAGGCTCATCGCGTCTTCGCCATCTGCACCGATGGGGAGCAACAAGAAGGTTCAATCTGGGAAGCTGCCATGGCTGCCGCTCATCACCATCTCGACAATCTCATTCTGATTATTGATCAGAATCGTCTCCAGATCGATGGCGAAGTTGCAGATATCATGAATATCGAGCCGCTCGCTGACAAGTATCTCGCCTTCGGCTGGCACGTTATCCGAGCCGATGGTCACGATATGGCTCAGATCGTTGAGGCTCTGGACTCTGCCCGGAATCATAACAGCTCGGGCAAACCGGTGGTGGTGATCTTTCGGACCAACAAGGGGAGAGGGGTGTCGTTCATGGAGAACGTCGTCGGCTGGCACGGCAAGCCCCCGAACCGGGATGAATTAGATAGGGTCCTTCAAGAACTCAAGCTGAGTGAACAGTTTGACGTCCCCGCTAACCTTCAGTACGGCAAGGAATACCAGCGACAGGTTGAAGCTGAACTTGACCGCAACTTGCCAAAGTTCTCCCGCGACTTCTGGTGGAATCACAGCGACAAAATGCGAGTCGAAATGCAGCCTACCCGCAAAGGGTTCGGCTCTGCCCTGGAGAAATATGGCGATGACCTGCGAATTGTCTGTATTGGCGCCGACATCTCCGACTCGATCACAATTTCAGACTTCTACAATTCCCATCCAGAACGCAAAAGCCGCTTCATCTCCGTCGGCATCGCCGAGCAGAACGCTACTACCATTGCCGCCGGGCTCGCCAAGGAAGGGAAGATTCCTGTCTTTGGCACATACGGCGTCTTTGCCTCCGCCCGAAATCTGGACCAGCTTCGCATCTCAGTCTGCTACGCGAATCTCAACGTCCTCATTGCCGGCGCTCACGGCGGCATCTCTGTCGGCCCCGATGGCGCCACCCATCAGGAACTTGAGTCAATGTTCCAGATCTGCGGCCTCCCCAACATGCATATGGGAATCCCCTGCGACATTATCGAAACTGAAAAGATGACCCGGGCCCTGCTTTTTGATGTTGTCGGCCCCAAATATCTCCGCTTCGCCCGTGAAGCTACCCCGATTATTACGAATCCTGACACCCCATTCGAGTTCGGGCAGGCGAATGTCTTTCGCCTTAGAACTCCTGCAGCAAGTTTTGTCGAATCCTTTTCGGTCAGTCTGGCCCGAGACCACAAAGACGAAGGAGAAGATGTTACGATCATCTCTTGTGGGCCTGAACTCGCCGAATCTCTCCGCGCCGCCTACATCCTGAAAACCGATTTCAACCTGGAAACCCGTGTCATCAACATGCATACGGTCAAGCCGTTGGATACAAAGGCGATCATCCGCGCCGCCGCCGAAACGAGCGTCGTGATCACCGCCGAGGAGCACCAAATCGGCGGGCTTGGAAATCGCGTCGCAGCAACTATATTACAGGAAAGATCGCTGACCAAAAAGCCGCTGTTTGACATGATCGGTATGCCGGACCGTTTCGGAGAATCCGGTCAGCCCTGGCAACTGATCAAGAAACACGGCCTGGCCGCGGAACATATCGCGCAACGAGTGAAAGATATTCTGCATTTGTCATAGAGGTAACTTCCCATGCAATACACCGAACGAGTTTCAAGATTAGAATCCGAAGGAGCCTTCGTGGTTTTGGCCAAAGCCAAAGCGATGGAGCGCCAGGGAAAATCAATCATCCACCTTCAAATCGGCGAGCCGGATTTTGATACCCCGGCCAACATCACCGAAGCTGCCATCAAAGCGTTGCGCTCCGGCCAGACCCACTATGCTCCGTCGGGCGGCATCCCCGAGGCTCGCGAAGCCGGCGCCCAATACATCAGCAAGACTCGCGGCATCAAAGTCACCCCCGAAATGACCATTGTCATGCCGGGCGCAAAACCGTTTCTCTTCTGCGCCCTGATCGCCCTGATCAACGAGGGGGACGAAGTGATCGTCCCGAATCCCGGTTACCCGACCTATCGGTCGATCGTCAAATTTGTCGGCGCCAAACCGGTCCCGGTCCGTCTGCGAGAAGAGAACGATTTTCGCTTCAGCATCGATGAATTCCGCTCCCTCATCACGCCGCGCACCAAAATGGTCATTCTCAATTCCCCCTGCAACCCGACCGGCGGCGTGCTCACCTGGGACGATCTCGAAGCCATCTACGATGTCGCCAAAAAGAATGACCTCTGGATTCTCTCTGATGAAATCTATTCCCGCATGGTCTATGAGGGAGAATTCAAATCCATAGCTTCCGTCCCGGGCGCGATGGAGCGCACGATTTGTATCGACGGCATGTCCAAAACTTACGCCATGACCGGCTGGCGTCTCGGTTTTGCCGCTATGCCGGAACAACTCGCCAAATACTTCTTCACGCTGGCCATCAATAACTTTTCTTCGACCGCCACGTTTGCCCAGTGGGGGATGGTCGAGGCGCTCAACGGCCCGCAGGACGCGGTCGATAAAATGGTCGCCGAGTTTCACCGCCGCCGCGATGTCATCACCGACGGCCTCAACGCGATCGAAGGAATCAAGTGCCACAAGCCGGAAGGGGCCTTTTATGTCTTCCCGAACATCACCGGCACCGGCCTGAAATCCCAGCAGTTCGCGGACATGATGCTCGAAGAAGCCGGCGTGGCCTGCCTGAGCGGCACCGCTTTCGGCGAGTACGGCGAAGGGTACATCCGCTTCTCCTACGCGAATTCGATTGAGAACATCCGCGAGGCCTTATCGCGGATTAAGAGAGTGCTGGCGGGGGTGAGGACACGCGAAGTAGGTCGGTCGCCGCTTGAGCGCGGCGCGCCGACCGGGCAGTCACAGGCGCATCGTCAGCGACCCCTCGAGAATGCCGTCAGAAGCGCGAGTCCCGGCTATGACCATTACCTCGAGCTGAACGGTGAAGAATCGAGATAGATAGCCGCATTCACTTGTAAGACCGACATCTACTGGCTGTGCATTGGGCCACGTGGTAATGAGTCCTTCGGGCCTAATTTCGAATCTGACAGCTGACTGTTATAATTGCTTCAAGTAAAGTCATTCTCGCGACGCTGCAGAGTTTACGGATAAGCTGGTAGGCCAACGTACGACTCCCTCTCAGCGGATTCACTGCACTCGGAGTGAGGCCTTAGGAGAAGTCAATGAGCTTATCCGATCGGCATAACTAAACGATTCTGCCCTAAGAATCTACAGATCTCGGCTGCGCCGATGTACCGTGCGGCACCCTGCCATTGGAATCGGGATGACAGTTCGGGAGCTGTAAGATGCAGACGAGATACCCGAGCGAAATTGACCTACAGCACTCAATCGGATTCTCGGACGATGGTTAACTACATCGAGATTTGGCAATTACGTTTACATACGCGTTGGCGCATTGGAGAGGAAGTTGTACTTTAACCCTGCTTGGGTCAAGTGAATGTTCAACATGATGGCGGAGCTCGGCATACCCGATTTAGGGGACACTTTCTGGACTACATGTCCAGAGCTGCGGACATCTCCATTATAACTACTTATCGGGCTCATGCTGACATGGCCGAAACGGAGTCCTCACCAGCTCGCCTTGATCCCACTCGGTGGGCCGAATTTCGAACTCGTATAGTTTGAGTCAGCCAGACCTTAGCACACCAGCCTGCAGTTGAATTCCAACCGTGCTGATTTAAAACAGGGCATCGCCGACTTGACTGCGAAGACGCACTACCTACCTCCGAGCACCCGATCCTCCACTTCGTTCGAGTCTCAACGAGAACCACTTTGCCGTCGTCAATCTCAAACAAAACAATGCCAAGACGATTGACTCTGGATTTGAGCCCTATTGTAGGACCGCATAATCTAATAGCTCGACAGATAAGGAGTGCCGCATCCGGGCACTCGGGAGGAAACGGAGGGAAGCATGAAAGAATCTGCAAAGAGCGCTGGCTCCTTTTTGCTGGGCTCGATGATATTAGCCGCGCATGATCGTTGTTTTCGTACTGGTCATCAACGGTGGGGTTTGGCTAAGCGCAAAGATATCACCTTATCTTTTCACTGCATTCGGGATCGGATTCTGGATAGCTGTCTTGATCGGGCTACCTTTGATTTGTTTCAGGAGGACACGGAATGCCGGCGGAAACTGGTCCTAGTAATGTCTTATCTGTTCGGTCTGTCACTTTGGGTGTGGGGGCTTTTGGTCACCTATGGCTTTTGGGGCGGCATTGGCAGTTTTCATCGGCATCCTCTTGCTTGGGATTGGAGTCGTCGCCACCGCATTACTGGCCGCTCTATTTCACGGCCAATGGCTCATAATTCTTGGATTGATTGCATGCATCGCATCTAAGTTTATGGTACTCGCGCTTTAGCAGTCTGGGCTATAGCGAAGGTCGACTAAGGTGCAGTATGAAATCTTGGATAATCTGCCGCCTGAGTAGGGACTCATTTCGTGCTGTCTTGCGAAGGCTTGGTCGACGAGGCGCCCGTGACGTAACCCCGTGCAATTCACAATCGTACCTCAACCCCGTCGGGTTGAGCGGAGTCGAAACCCGACGAGCTTTCTGCAATTTCGCTAGTAAATCGATGTAGATTCTGGTCCCGCTCCCCTCTGTGATGAGCCAGCATTGTTACATATCAAGTGAGACCCCTCTTTTCCAACGAGACAACGTTTGTCTTGGAAAGGGAAGGGAGTGAAGCTAATGAAATATCTAAAACGAACCCATTTTGGGGTAGCGCGTTTGAGATTTCAGTCTAAGTCCATGGACTACAGCAGCGGACTGATTGCAGATGCGCAGGGCGAACCAACCGGCAATGCCGGTCTAAAACGAACCCATTTTGGAGGTGTAGCGCGTTTGAGATTTCAGTCTAAGTCTATGGACCACATCGACGGACCAATTGTGAATGCGCAGGGCGAACCAGTCCAGACGACGTCCCGAGCGAAGTCGAGGGGCACTGTCTGGTTTATTGTTGAATCATGCCCGCCAACCACTTAACGTATCGGCCATGCCCTACGCTTTTATAACAACCAACCTCCTCGACCTCCGGGCCGAGCCATCCAACCAATCCGAGCGGCTCAGCCAGCTATTCTTTGCCGATACGGTCGAAACCTTCGAAGAAGAGGCCGGTTTCGCTCGGATCAAGCAGGCGGACGGATACCCTGGCTGGGCCGATACCCGCTTTCTGGCCCCTGTCCCGGCAGCTTCGGCTCTTAAGTACCGGAAGAGTCTCAACGCGGTGATTGCCGTGCCCCAGACGAGGATCCTGGATTTGCGTGACGAAGAGTCCGTTCCGCCGCATATTCTGTATTACGGAACACCCGTCCACCTCGGCTCACGCCGGGGCGTTTATGCCGTAATCTCCACCCCTGACCTCAAGCGGTTTCGTATCAAGGCCTCCGCCCTTGGACTAATTGACCCAAAACGGGTACAAAGCCTGTCGGGAGCAAGCCTCGTCCGGGAAGCAAAACGATTCCTTGGTGTACCCTATTTGTGGGGCGGGATCTCGCCCGCCGGATTCGATTGTTCCGGTCTGGTAAGAACCGTCTGCGCGCGATTCGGTCTTTATCTTCCCAGGGACACCAAAGACCAGATCGAGGTTGGCCGACATATAGACAGATCGGACGTAAGGACCGGTGACCTGCTGTTTTTCAAGCGGCATGTCGGGTTTGCCATCGGCACAAAAGAGATTATCCATGCCTCCCGGGGCGGGGGAGGTGTCAGGATTAATTCGCTGGTGGCCGGAGCGCTAAACTATCGACCAGACCTGGACCATGATTTCCAGGAAGCGAGACGGATACTCAAATGATTAATGTCGACACCTGCAAAGTCTCACTCCCTCTCAAAAAGAAATTCGTTGTCTCCAAGGGAGAGGCCGAAGTCAAAACGAATCTCTTAACGATCCTCAACAACCGCTACTCGGGCGAAGCGGCCGGCTCGGTCTACTATGGACCATCGGTTGAAACCATGCAGTCCGAGATTCTCAAAGGGATCAAGCTCCTGAAGAAGTCGGCCAAGATCACGGCTCAGACCCTCGACGAAATCAACCAGTACGACATCGTCCCGGCGGCGCGATCCGCTCTGATGGGGATGGTCCTGAACTATCTTTCCGGCGAATCACAGCGCTATCCCTGGGAGATTCTGGAAATCCCCAAACCGGTCGGCATCATCAGTTCCTATACCGTCAGCATCGCCGATCCCGGCCGAAATGATCAAAGCGATCAACGAAAGCCCGTTCCCGATCATCAAAGTCAAAATGGGGAACGAGGAAGATGTCCAGTTGGTCGATGCCTTCAAGGCGATCAAAGGAAAAGAGATTCGCGTCGATGCCAACGGCGGCTGGTCGCCGGCCAAAGCGGAAGAGATGATTTACTTTCTGGCCCGGAACGGTATAAAGATCATCGAACAGCCCACCGAGCCGCAGTATGTCAAGGACTGGCCGCACATGAAGGCGAAAAACACCGAGGTCGAATTGATTCTTGACGAAGGCTTGAACACGGTCGAAGATTTCGAGCAGCATTTTGAATCGGTCGACGGCGTCAACATCAAGATGGAAAAGTGCGGCGGAATTATCGAGGGAATCCAGATCGCCGGTCGCGCCCTGGAAGAAAACAAGAAGGTCATGCTGGGCTGCATGGTCGAATCCTCGGTCGGAATCGCCCAGTCGGTTTACATGTCGGCGATGGCTGACTACTGCGACCTGGACGGTCCGCAGCTTCTGGAAAACGACATCGCCAGCGGCATCATGTATCAAAAGGAGTTGATCGAAGTTGACCGCGAAATCATCGGAGGCCCCAAACTCAAAAGGGAATTGGTTGACAAGTACATCCAACCCTAATCTCGGGACGCCTGAAGCGTCATTGCGAGGAAGTGATCCCGAGCTTCGAGGGATGACGAAGGTCAATCTGCCTCATCGTTGAAAGCACTACGGACTTCTCTTCTGTGCTCGCTAGTCGGGGTCATCATTGCCCTGTTGGCCACACCAATCCACATCGCCGCTGCCGACCTCCCCGAAATCACGATCATCTATCCCAAGCCGGATCAGAAACTAACCGCCAGCGATTCGAGTTTCGTCTTCGGCCATATCCCGGCCCGATTCGTCGCCGAGGGGGGAGAGTTCGTCGTCCGCGTTAACGGCTCCGATTTCCCGGTTCATAAAGAGGGCGGGTTTATTGCCTGGGTCCCGCTCAAACCGGGTGACTTCACCTTCCAGATAAGCTGCTTCCGCGCCAAGGACCTGCCGAAGAAAAAGGACTCAGACAAGGGGAAGATCGCCGAAGGTTCTGTTCAGGTCAAAGTTCCTCCGCCTCTGAAATCGATCGCCGAAGATGATCTCGAAATTGCCGGCGATTACCGCCCCCCCAAAGGGAATCTGACCCTGACTGGCGGGGAGCGCCTCGATGTGTCGTTTCAGGGGACTCCCAACGCGGTCGCCTGGTTCTCAATAAAAGGGGTTGCCGATTCGGTCCCGATGGCGGAGACCGCCCCAAGGACTCAGCCGTTCTGGGGCGATGCCATCTTCGGCGCCGGAGCGGTGCCGGACTCGCTCATGATTCGCGGCGTGTACACGGGCTACCTGACTGTGCCAGCTACCGGCTTCATTGACAGCGTGCCGATCATCTACCATCTGACCTTCAGTCCGCACCGGCAGTTCAAGACTCCTCATAAGCCGATCAGCAAAGAGAGCGACTACAGGGTGACGTTCAATTCCAAAGAATATCCGTTCACCGTCCGCTTCACCGATTCGGTGCAGATCATCCGCCATCTTCCGATGGCCGGATATTTCTCGATCTTTCAGCCCAAAGGGGTCGAGGCCTGGGTAGTCGGCGCCGAAGCTGATTGGTATCGAATCAAACTCTCCGAGACTCAGTACGGCTGGGTGACCAAGGCTTCGGTGGAAAAACTTCCGTACGGAATTCTTCCGCCCAAGTCACTCGTGAAGACTATTCGCACGTACGGTTATCATGACAGCGCTGTGATCGAGATCTCACTCTCCGGCCAGCACCCCTTTAGAGTCATTGAGGACGACAAACGAACTCTTCGGATTCAACTCTTTGGCGTAAACTCCGAGACTGATTGGATACGGTACGACCACACCGACTCGCTCATCGACATTATCACCTGGTCACAGCCCGAGCCGGACCTTTATGAAATCAAAGTCAAAACTACCCAGGATCTTTGGGGATACGACAGTTACTATCGAGGCAATTCTTTCTATTTCAAATTCGTCAAGCCCCCGAGAGATGTCCACTCGATAAAGGGGAAGACCATTGTCCTTGATCCCGGACACTCTCCGGACCCCGGGTCAACCGGACCCACAGGATATACCGAAGCTGAGGCAAATCTCGCCATTGCCTTGACTGTTCGCGATGAGCTGAAATCTCGCGGCGCCAATGTCCTGATGACCCGCCAGGACGCCTCAAACGTCCCGCTCTACGATCGTCCGATCATCGCCAATCGGAATCATGCCGACCTGTTTGTCTCGATTCATAATAATGCGCTCCCGGATGGCGTGAATCCGTTTCTTCCTTATGGCGTCTCGACTTATTACTACCACGAGAACTCAATCGGTCTCGCGAGAGATATTCAGACCCAGATGGTGAAACGGACCGGGCTTTTGGACTACGGCCTCTACTACGGCAACCTTGCGGTCGCCCGCCCGACCCAATATCCGGCCGTCCTGGTGGAGTGCGCTTTCATGATTCTCCCCGACCAGGAAGCGCTGATCAAGTCGGACAAATTCCGCAAGGAAGTTGCCCAGGCGGTCGGCGATGGGATCGAGCAGTATCTCAAGTCTTATGACTCCGGGCATTAGCCGGGAGAGTCGTTTCGCCCAAAATGTGATTGACATCGTGGACCCACGCCCTAATTTGGCGGCACAACCCCAACCCCAGGAGGAATTGCATGCCGCGTCCGATTCATTTTGAATTTCAAGTCGATGACCCCGAGCGGGCTCTCAAGTTCTACCAGACCCTGTTCGGCTGGAAAATCGAAACGTGGGGAGGCCCGATCGAGTACTGGGTAATCACTACCGGCAAAGCGCCCGAACCCGGAATCGATGGCGGCTTCCAGCGCCGCCGCCCTGGCGCCGAGGACATGAACAGCACCTACAACACAATTGATGTCCCTAACCTCGATGAAGCAATTGCCAAGGCCAAAAAGGCGGGTGGGACCCAGGCTGTTCCAAAAGTGGCCATACCGGGAGTCGGCTGGCTGGCTTACTTCAAGGACACCGAGGGGAATATCTTCGGTATGATGCAGATGGACAAAGACGCTAAATAGAAATACAAAACGGGCAGTCCCCGGAGGCTGCCCGTCTGGTCTCTCTGCTGTCAAAAAGATCTTACTGACTTTTCTTTTTCGGTTCCCGAAGGTGGGGCCGCGACTGTTTCTCGGTGACCGTCATCCTGGCCTTGTACTCCGGGCTACTGATCTCTTTAACAATAGTCACATACGATTTGTTCTGGGCTCGAAGCCGAATTACGTCCTCAGGCGGTACCTTGAAGTACGACGACACAAAGCGAAGGTTCACCAGATTCAGAATGTCCGGGTCTTCAAGGGTGATCCGCTTCCAAAGCGTCCGCGGCTGCGCCTTATATAGTGCATACGGCTTTGCAAACGGGGGAGACGGATCGGAGGTGACGGGCACGTAGAAGATCTCGGCTGTCAATCCGAAATGGGTCGTCAGCTCCATCCAGGATTTCTTGAGCAGGCGTAAGTCAGCGACGTCATCGGGTTGAATGGCGGCCTGGGCGGCCAGAAAGAAGATGACCGCCAGCTCGTCATCCGGTAGCCGCCGCTCGTGAATCGAGCGGACAACCGAATCAGGAAGCCGATAATGGTCGGCCAGGGCGGCGTAGAAGTCGCTCTTGCTTTCGACCTTGTCCACAGCCGGCGATTCGGCCTGAATGGATGCTGAGCTGGCCAGGACGGCCAAGAAAAACAGCCCTAAGAGCGATCTAACCTGGATTTGCATAGTTCTGACACTATTATCGGCATCCGCAACCAGATTTGTAAGCGTAATTTCAGGCGCCGGAGCGAGTTGTGGGGATGCCTATGCCGCCCAAGCAGAACGGGCAGCCTGAGGCTGCCCGTCTGGACTCGATTTATGGCCGACAACGCCTAGTGGTTATCGTCGGACTGACCATATCCGTTGCCATGATCTTTATTATGGCCCCGGCCGTGGTCTTCGTCATGCTTCTCCGCGTGACTGGCTTTCTTGTAGTCCGGGCTGGAAACCACGCGGGTTACGCCCACGAAGTCTTTGTTTTCACCGCGAAGGCGAACCACTTCTTCCGGCTTCACTTTGTAGTAGCCGGAGACAAACCGGAGATTGACCATCTTGACGATGTCATCGTCCTCAAAGCGAATCCGGCTCCACTCCTTGCGGGGGTGTTTCCAGTAGCCGTATACTCGGCCATATTCCGGTCCCGGATCACCGTTGAGCGGAACATAGAAGATCGACGGGCGGAGATGGAAGTGTTCGGTGATCTCCATCCAGGACCGTCCAGCCAGGCGCATATCTATAACCGCCTCGGGGCGGCAGTGGGCCCGGCGAGCGATAAAGTACACCACCGGAATTTCTTCGTCCGGTATGTGCCGCTCGTGGATGACCATGATGTCGTGGTCCGGCACATTGTAAGTGTGGCCGATCGCGAAATAGAAGTTCTTGACCCCTTCGTCGGTGATGGTCACGCCGGCCGAAACCTGGGCCTGAGCAGAGACCGCCGCCACGAAGAGCGCGAGACAAATGACGGTGAGTTTTTTCATAGACCAATGTTCTCCTTCTTGGTGTTTCTTATCGGACAAGTCCCGCGAAAACTCGACCGCTGCTTTCTTTTAAACACCCGAAAGGGGATTAGAAAGATATTTGAATTGTATCAGTCGTAACCTCAAGCCCTACTTGGAGCCGGCAATCTGGTCGATCTTGGCCGCAAGGATGAAATCGTTTTCATGGAGCCCTTTGATGGCGTGCGTCCAGATCGTGAAGTCAACTTTGCTATAGTGGACACAAAAATCCGGGTGGTGTCCTTCGGACTCGGCGATTTCTTCGACCTGGCGCAGGAAGGCCATCGCTTCGCGGAAGTTCTTAAACTCAAACCGCTTCTGGATGGTCCGGATCGGGAGGCCTTCCATGGTCACGACTTTCATCTGCCAGTTTTTGACCCGGGGCATGAGTTGGTCGATTTCCATGTCGGTGAGTTGGGGAATCCCCCCTTCACAGGGGACACAGCGTTTGGAAGTTAGGGGGTCGGACATAAA
>CAWGEP010000006.1:0-816680 GCA_963821635.1 uncultured bacterium
TGATAGAGCCGGAGTAGCCAAGACGGTCCCCTGCCAGCCAAACTGCCATTTTGGCTTGATTTCAGCATTCATTCCGTCAGTTTTGGCAAAAAAATGTTGAAAAAAGTTGAAAAAGTGATCGAAGATAAGCTCTTCCAGTTCATGTGATTAACGAGCGACACCGCCTAACCTATTGGCGTACATACGAGTTAGATTGCTTGACACAAGTTTTTGAACTCTCTACTTTTCGCTCGTTGCTTTCTTAGCATTGTGCATTGAATTGGCGGTATCGTCTAGTGGTTTAGGACACGTGGTTCTCAGCCATGAAACCGGGGTTCGACTCCCCGTACCGCTAGGGTGTTCGACATCGGCAGTTATTCCCTGGCTGCCGATGTTTTTTTGTCCCCCGATTTTTGGTTACTCTCCCCCATAAAAAAGAACCGAGTGCCTTGGCGCACCCGGCTCCTATTCGACTCATATTCAACGATCGAGTCTGAGAAAAATGCGACCTTGAACGTAAAGTACTGGTTGTCTGAGAAAACCTTGGTCTGGGTCCAAGGTATACTCGAACGAGACCTTGCTTCCGCCAATCATCAGATTCAACCCGCCACCAAACGAAGCCCCATAGAGTAGTCCGCCTGGTTGGAGTAGTTGTATCCGCCTCTCAGGAAATAACGCTCGTTATACGAGTATTCCAGCCCTCCCTGGTACATATCATCCTGGAAGTTGTTCGACCGAAACACTCCGTCCGCCGTGATCGAATGTTTGTCACGGTTGAAGAAGTTGTAGGTCGCTCCCAAGTCGATATGGCTGGGGAGTTCGAAACTGGCCGCTTCCGAGCGGACATCGCGCGTCCCCAGGGACCGAGCGATCAGGTTGAATCCGGCGCCACTAAAAGATATTCGGGCGATAGTTTTTGATCGCCATGCCGAACTTCAGCCCCTGCCAGCGCGGATCGTAGATCACACCGAAATCAAAGGCCATCCCGGACGCCTTGACCTGGAAAATGGTCTCGTCAATCAGCATCGCCGTGGCGCCGACCGCTACGTTGGCTGTCAGCGTTTTGGCGTAAGACACAACCACTGCCAGAGTCGGGCTGTACACGTTGCCCGTTCCGTCCGGGGCATCCCATGTGGTCTCCTCAATGTCACCGATTGAAACGACCTTAACTGATGCTCCGATTGTCCCGAACCCTTCGATATTGGTGGCGATCCCGCCCCAATTCACCTTGATGTCGGCGAGATACGGCTGATAGGAAAACCCCATCTCCGTACCTTCGAGGCTGGCCAGGCCAGCCGGATTCCAATACATCGATTCTACCCCTCTTGGGTCAGCGATCACGGACCCGCCCATGGCGGTTCCGCGCGCACCGACCGGGATCAGCAACTCCGGCGCACCGGCGGTGCCGATCTTGCCGGAATTCCCCGCAAACGCTGAACACAGACTCAGCAGGAGAATCCCAGCCACCAGCAATACTAGTTTATTGTTCATAGTATCTCTATCCTTCCTGCTTAGTACGTCTTAAGCTGTTCCACTTCCGTGAAGACCGCCAGCTTGCCCACTTTCTGGCCGTACCCCGGCGCATCCACTACGTAGATGTATATACCCGAGGCTATCGGTGTCCCGTTCGAGGTCTGGACGTTCCAGAAGGTCCAGGAATCGGTAGAATTCTTGTCGACCTTGGCGATCTTGTCCCCGGCCAAGTTATAAATCGAGATCGTGCACTGCTGCGGGAGATTCGTAAAGCGAATCTGACGGTGGAACACATCCGTATCATAGCTCGAGAACAAGTAATACGGATTTGGAACTGCTCGGATATTGGCCAGGGCGGCAGAGTTCTTTGTAACTCCCGCCGGTTCCGGAGCATTGAAACTAAATGTCTCACCACTCGTGACCGGTTTAGGTGTCAGAATTCTGAAGACAGTTCCGGTTTCTGGCATATCAGGGGTGAATGGGGGGTGGTAACCGAGGTTCCAACCGACGAACACCATTCGAGCCATGATTTCGGTAGAGTTGTCGACATTGGGCCCATGTCCCGGCGTTCAACTGGGTCACAAAGTCATCGTACCCCGCGTGACCCGGGGTCGTATTCGTCGGCTTGTGCCAGTAGATCCAATCGGTGTACGGGTCGTTAGTGTCGCCTGAAGCGGAGTGGTCATTAGCGCCCAGGAACTCAAGTTGAAAATCTTATTGGTGTCGACGTCAAGAATGACGGGTATCAGCCGGACGTCGTCGGTTGTGTCGTTCGGTGTTCCAACTCCTATATCCCAAAGCTGGAACGGCACTGGAATGGGTATTGAATCCGAATTGAAGTCAACTCCCCAGTTCGGGCCTGCGGTAAATCGAATCTCGAAATCGTGAGGAATAATCTCGGGCCAAAGTGACCCATCACGGGTGGTTCGAGCTACGAAAGCGCTGTACTCAGCACGAGTACCGTCATCACCCGTGTGAATGAACCACCGTTGCCCGTTCGACTGCTGAGCAGTGGTTGGGTTCCCACCGCCTGGCGTTGGGAATCCCAGTGCCCCGAGTGCCGCGGTATTGGCGGATTGAGCGGGCCCGGCATCGAATCGTCGACAGTTTCGAAGCTCTTAAAATCAGTGGCGGTGCCGGTTATCTTAATCAACATCCCGCTGACAATCGGATAATTGTTGTCGCCGCTGAGATTCGTGGGCTTCTTGACAACTGTATCACCGGTTGTGGAGTCTAACATGCGCCACGCGAACCCGAGAATCGAATCAGTAAAAAACTCTATTCTATAGCGGTGGCCGTTTGCTTTGGTTGGGTCCAAGACGTACGCCTTAACCTGTCCGTCTGATATTCCCGAGTGACTGATCGCGCTTGCCGGAAGGCTGTCCTGGAACTTCAGATTAAACTGCGTTCCTGCAATCGGCTTTTGGGGCGTCACATTGATAATGGATCGACGTGAGAAGCTTGCCCGCCACAAAGGTTGGAGCCGATTTGTAAGAATACGCGTCCACTCGGAAGATATAATCTGAGACGTCGTTCAACCGGTTTCCAGTGAACGCATCTTTATTGCCACGAAATAGCGTTTCAGTCCGGTCTTCTTGCCGTACTTGACGATCTGCCAGTAATAAAGACCCAACACTGTTGGATCGGGCACGGAATCGTAGAAGTTGCCACCCGTAGTGTGTCGTCATAGTTGGCCACTAATCCAACTCATCTTTCCATGGATGGATTTCCCCTGGTAGACCGTGTATCCCACGAACGGAAAGCTCTGTGGTCAATTTCCGATGTATCGGTCCAATGAGAGTAACCTCACTATCCAGGTTACCGAGCTTCACGATCGGGGCAACTGGCGGTTTGCGGCAGGTTAAAATTCCTGTGTAGGCGATTTTCGCGGACTGATCGAATTCTTCATCACTTGAAATCGAGCCAGTCGGTCAAATCCTTGTCCCATGATCACGGCCGCGATAACCTCAGTGCTGTCACCCGGGCTAAAGTCAAACGGTCCTGTCGTCAGCATCATGCGGCGATCGGCCGGCGAAACATCCAAATCACCGCTCCCCTCTACCGGGTCACCGGAGTTGAAGAACTTGGTTGACACTCCGTTTAAGTGAATGTCCGAGCCGTCGGCGTTGAGTCCCTGCATGAAGTTGTAGGTTTGTTGAGCCGACTTTGGGTCGGTCCCATTGATGTACTTGTTAAATGACGACATCGGAAGATTCCGATATCCGGGGAACTGACCGGCCCACATTATCCCTGTGTCGGCAGGATTTCCAGTAGCGACCAATGGACCTTGGAAGAAGTCCATCCCCACGCAGGGAGGTGTAGCTCCATAGATGGCATCATTATTCGTGCCATTGTAGCAGAAGCCTAGAGTCACGGAATCACAGCCTACCAGGTCATCAGTCGCTCCTCCCAAATCAGGATCTGACCAGAGAGAAACGTACATATTCTCCAGAACATGTGTCCCTTTGTTTTTGATCTTATACCGCAAGAAGGCCATGTTTGCCAGCGCTCCTGTGAGCCTAAATGCGAAAGTCGACTGCTGAATTTCGAGGCCCATCGGCGAAGTCGATCCCGCCTGATTGTTATGCAGAGCAGGGTCGGCATCGTTATAGACGCTCCACAGCATTTTGTCGCCCAGCATCTTGGGATGGCTGAGGGAGTCCACGGGGGCCCCTTGTGCGACCGGCCAGTCGTTGTAGTCTGCTCCTGGGTTCCCCTCCATACTGTCGGAGTACAGCATATAAGTGCGAACATTCGGGTCGACATCTGCTCCGGCAATAAAGGTACTGTCGGCCATGTTGCCGACTGTATACTCCGTTGAGTATTCGGCCACAGTTACTTTCAGTGAGTCCGAGACCGAGTCCATCGCACCAATCCAGATCCCGGCATCAAATATCGCGTGTTTGTCGTTGGCGCCGTTTCTGATATCGCCGAGTGTGGTGAACGGAAAATACAGTCCGTCATTTCTGGTAAAAAGCTTGGACGCATCGTAGGCAAAGTTGCCGTAGTTGGTGGCAAACATCAAGAGCGAGTTGACGTCCACGTATTTCAATACGTCCGAGGCCGCGGACGTTTTCGGGCGGGTCCTGGTCTTCGGCATGTCCATACGGGTCGCCGCCATCAATGGCACGGCCAGGACAAGGACCAGGAGCGCACAAATCAATTTGGTTCTATTTCGTCTCATTGCATTCACTCCTTAAAATGAAGCCGTCAATCCGAAGAGGATCATCCTGGGGATGCCATAGTTAAGCGGATTGTCTTGCTTAAGATTGTACTCCTGGAGCCCAGTGTAGCCAAGCCGGTCTGGGCTGTTCGTGGCATTCACATAGTCCTGTCCGGCAGGAGTATCCAGGAAGCCGGTGTTGTTGGGTCTACCGGTAGACTCGTACACAACATAAGCGTTCTTGGTATTCAGCAGATTCTTCACCCAGATGTAAGGGGTCAGGCCGTACGAACCGACCTTGAATTCCCGCTGAATCTTGAGATCGATCTGGTATGTCCAGGGACCGTACACCGAGTTGCGCGGCGAGAGCGGCACGGGAGACACGTTATTGAGCGTGATTTCATCGTACACCGTCGCCGGCGTATAAGGTGTGCCGCTGGCAGCTCGGGCGATCACGTTGAGACCGAAGTTCTCCAGAATGAAGTAGTCACCGATCTTCGGACCTTCCTTGGCGCCCAGGCGATAATCAAAATTCGCCACGACATCGTGACGCTGGTCGAAATCCAGCGGGGCCGTCTGCTTGGGGGCCTGCGAAGCGGTCCAGGCGATATTCTGCTGGGTGTTGGCATACGAGCCGGTGCCGTTGGCATACGACAGCGTATACTTGAGCCCCATCTCGATATTATGGTTCCGGCGCATGTTCAGGCCGAACTCGATCCCCTTGATCGTACCGTAGTCAGTGTTCGCATAGTAGGCGAAGCTGTTCGGTACGGAGGACTGATTGATTACCTGCACCAGGTTATTCACGTCCTTGTAATAGGCCGTAACGTCGATCGACGTGTAATCCCCCATCTGGTGAGTCATACCGACTTCATACGAAGTGGTCTTCTCCGGTTCCAGATTCGGATTTCCGATCGCGTAATAATAGCCGCCGCTTCTGACTTTCCAGGCGAAGTAGTCGTAGCCGACATACATCCGCTGTAAGTCCGGCCGCTGGAACATCTTGCCGTAGTTAAAGTGCATCTGAGACTTGTCGGTCACCGGGAAGGCAAAGCCGAACCGCGGAGACACGCGTGTAAATTTCTTGCTGGGCATCAGGTCGCTCTGATCGAGCACCTGCGGATTGCTCCCCGGCACGCCCGTCCCGCCAAACTGGGTGGAGTCCGGATCGAGCGGGAGCTGCGGATTGCGTAGACGCTGCGTCCGATAGTCAAAGTAGTCGAAACGCAGGCCGGCGTTGACGATCAGGCCGGTCCAGTCGATCCGATCCTGCAAATACAGTGCGAAATTGATCGGATGCTTGGTCGCATTCTGCCAGGGCAGATTGTCGGTCTCATTGCCGTAGACATCATAGCCATACCGATCGACATCAGTAAACCCGCCCCCTGCGATTCCCTCATATACGCGGTTCGGGAACAGGTTGCGGTAGTAGCGGAGGGTGTGACGCTGAAATTCGAATCCGGCCTTCAGCGTATGCGCTTCGGTGAACTGATGCGTGATGTCGCCGTTGAAGCCGATATACGAAGCTTTGCGCTTGTAGTAATCGTCCCACTGGCTGGCCTCGTCGCTCCCGGTCGAATCCTGCAAAATAAACGTCCGATTGACGCCGTCGACATTAACCGTCGTGTAGTGGGTTGGCGTGCTCGGATCGTCGCTTAGCCAGAAATAGTTCCTCTGGTTGGTAGCATCATAGGTCGGGTTGCCGCCGACACGGCCGTAGGCCCAGAGATTGTCTCTCCAGGTGCCGTCGCCGCGAAAGCGATACGTCTTGAAGTATGAGGCGCTCAAGTTGTAGAACGTCTTGGCGTTGAGCGTATGCGTGATCTTGGCGTTCAGCCCCAGGTTCTGGTCGTGATACCACGGGGTGTGGTTAATATCAAAAAGGTATTCCTGGCGATATTCGGACCACTGGTCATCCGACCCGGTCCCGCTCAATGACAGCTTGAAATTGGGCGTTAAATTGAAATCAAGTTTCCCCTGGTACGACCAGCCGCCGTCCGAATTTCCCGGAAGGCGCCGGTTGCCGCTGGGCAGTACATCCTGGGTGATGGCTTTGGGATCCCTGTCCCCCAGCCAGCGCCGCTCGGAGGAAAGGAAATAGTACGACTTGGCCAACATCGGAATCGGTCCGCCTACATTGGCCGAATAGTAGTTCTGATCGTAACTGTGCGAGGATCCCACCAGGTTGTCGGTGACGACATCGACGTTCCCCTGGAACTTGTCGGTGCCGGACTGGGTGGTCACGTTCACGATACCGGACGCCACGTTGCCGTATTCCGCCGAGAAAGCGCCCGCCTGCAGGGAGATTTCCTTGATGGCGTTGTTGCTTATGTTCGCGGTGGAAATACCCGAAAGCGGATCCTGCTGGGAGAAGCCGTCAACATAGTAGGCCACTTCCGACGCGCGCCCGCCTCTCAGGTTCAGTTCGTTAGTGGTCGAGCCGACCGTTTCGCGGCCGCCGCGGACGACCTGACCGACATTGCGATGCATCGTCACGACCGAATTCTGCATCCCCACCACCTGGTCGTAACCACGGGTCGGCATGGCCTGAATCTGGTCCTGGCGGATGACATCAATCGATGTCGTCTTGTCCTTCACCACCAGCGGCCGTTCGGCGGTGACCGAGATGGTCTTGCCGATATCCGTCACCTGGGAGCTGAGGGTCCGATTCTGATATGATGCCAGATCGGCGGAAACTTCCACGTTTGCGATCTCCGTGTTGGCGTAGCCCACCGCGCTCATGCGCAGGGTGTATGTGCCAACCGGAACGTTGAGTATGGTATACCGACCATCCTGATCGGTGGAGGCGCCCATCGTTGTGCCGACGATGCTCACGGAGACGCCGACCAGCGGCTCCTTGGTCTGGGCGTCGGTGATTACTCCTGTAATCTTGCCGACTGTCGCACCCATCACTAAGCTCGTAAGAAGGCACAACAAGGGCAGAACGAGAATTAAGCGTTTTGCCAACATGCTTTTCTTCCCTTTAAGTGTTTGAGTTTGTAAGTGATTTGTCGCCATATATTGTTGAATGAAAAATTGACCAGACCTGCTCCTCCGTAAGTAAAGGCAGTTTCATCCATGAAGCCCTTCGTTACCCGTTTGATGCTGTGATCAAATTGGCCAAACATAGCCCATTGAGTCAACAACAATTTTGGGCGCATCTTATTGTCGGGTAGCAAAATCCGGTGCTTCACACGTCGCCTCGTCTACAGTCCATTGCGTCCTATTTTTTATTCCCGCTCGGGACCGGCCCGCTGGTTGTCGTTTCCCGTTGTTTCGCCCGGCTTCCCGAGGATTCTGGACCGTTTCCGCCGAATCCTTCGGCCCTCGTTGCTCCTGCGTCTGCGCGACCGGTAAGAAGACCAAAGTGAGGATCTGTCGTCACACGCCTGTTTCAACTCGGCACATTCCCAGTTATCGGCCAGGGCGTCCAAAACTTTATGCGGCAATCAGATTGCCACACTCGGCTCGCACAGCAAATTTCGACCTGCAATCGGTGAGGTTACGCGGGGGTGAAGAGACTCTTTCCTATAGATAAATACGCACAAATCGGCAATTTGAGCGAATTTCCGTTATTCCAACTTGCCGGGTAGGGTTACAATCCGTTATTTCTGCGCTGGGCCCTAGGCTGCCGTCACGGGCGTAAAGTGAATGAAAACATCCGATTTTCTCCTCATACCAAACCTTCTCAGCCTCTCCCGCATTTTGCTCACCCCCTTAGTCGGGTATTTACTGGCCAGAAACGACGACTTGTCGGTCTATCTCTGTATGGGAGTGTTGATTGTGGCAGTGTCCACCGATGCTCTCGATGGCCTCCTGGCGCGGAAATTGAACCAGCAATCCGAGCTGGGGCTCTACCTCGATCCCTTGGCGGACAAGCTGTTCGCGGCCGTGCTCCTCTCCCTGCTGGTCGCCTTTCGGAATTTCCCCTTCTGGCTCGCCGCTTTGATAGTGGGCCGAGACGTCCTTATCCTCTTTACCGGCCTGTTGGCGGTCAAAGCCCGAAGCATCACTCTGCCTTCAAACGTTACCGGTCAGTACACATTCTTTGCCGTTGTCATGCTGGTCTTCTTCTATGTGATCCGCTTTGAATTCGGGGAGCGCCTCGCCACCGTGGCGACCGTGAGCTTAATCCTGGCCTCGGCGTTGAGCTACGGGCAGAGATTTATTCTGATAATGCAAGGGCGGCCGGTTCCAGTCTTTCGTGACCGGCCAGTCTACAAGTGGCTGCGAATCGGTTTCACGGCCCTCTTGCTGGGAGTCTGTCTGGTCGTGTTTATTCTCGAGCGACGAAAATAGGTCGATCCGCTACTGCGAGCAGCCCCGGGCATCAATCTCGAGGAACTCGACCGCACCACTCCGGTCAACCAGGGCGGCCTGATCGAAGAGATTGACCACCGCACAGGCATGATTAGGAATAATCCGGAGTTGCTCCCCATCCGGAACTCTCTCGAACCGGCTGCCAAAATGCCATGTTCTTCCGACAATCGTGCGACTTGAACCTCAGGGTCCTGCAGGGTTCGGCCAAATCCCTTGACCAGAGCGTTACCGTGGGCGCCGGTCTCGTTGGTGAGCGCTTTCGTGCCGGCATCGATAACGCTTCTCCCATCGGAGCCGACACTGATCACGGTTGTAAGGACAGTCAAAGCACACCGCTCAATCGGCACGGTCCCGAGCGCCACCTGAATCAAGTCGTTGAAGATGTAATTTCCGACCCTCAATTCAGTTACCCCCTTGACCATGGCGGAATGTCGTGCTGTGGGAGTGGAGCCGACACTCACGACTTCCACCACCAGCCCTGCGCCCCTGAGATTCTCGGCTATTAGGACCATCGCTTCCCCCTCGGCTTGACCAATCGCGCCGACTTCCTCGGAGTTCTTCGCCGCGTAGGAATGCCCCGCATGGGTCATGATGCCCCGGACCGAAAGACCCGGCAGAGTTGACGCTTGAGCGTAGAGCTTCCCGATTTCGTCTTGGTCAGCCAGTCCGCAACGGTGAAGTCCGGTGTCGATCTCAACCAGCACCGACAGTTTTCGCCCGGCTTGAACGAAGGCCTCGGACAATTCCACGGCGTTTTCAAGACTGTCGATAGCGCAGGCGAGCGAAGCTCTCTCGCTAAGTTCCACCAATTTGGAGATCTTGTGCCCGCCGACTATTTGATTGGCAATCTGAATATCGCCCAGGCCCGCCTCGATCATAACGGATGCTTCAGATAGTTTGGCCACCGCGATCCCGCAAGCCCCCAGGGCCACTTGCTTTCGGGCCAGGCTCGAGCATTTGTGAGTCTTAATATGGGGTCGAAGGTTAATTCCGGCGCGGTCGGCCAACTGCTGCATCTCCCGGAGATTCCGGTCGAGAATCTCGCGGTCAATCACGAGACTGGGAGTATCCAAATCGGCCCACCGGAGGAAGATTTCGGCCATGGCTGAGCTCCTGTGATGATCCAGGCGCTAAGGCTTCTTGGGCGCCGTGGTCGGGGGCGGGGCGCTGAGTTGACGACTTAAGCGATCGTACAGCACGTCCACCGCGGAAGACCCCTCATGGCTCGGCGAAATTCCAAGCGTATGAACCAATTGAGCGGCATTTTCGAAAAAGCTGATCCTCGCCTCTAGCGCCGAGAGTGACGTGCTCAAAGACAGATTGGCGGCATCGAGGCAGTCGAGATAGCCAGTCTTCCCCGATTCATAGTTTTCGACCGTGAGTTGTACCTGCTGGCGGGCATAATCATCGGAACGCTGGAGCGCTGAGGCTCGCCCCGCGTCACTGATCATCTCCGAAAGGGCCGAAGTAATATTCCCCATCACATTCAGCCTGATCCCGTCCCTCAGGTACTCCAGTTCACTGAGGCGCGCTTTGAGCGATTGGCGCTCCTTGACCCGGTCAAATCCCAAAAAGAGGGGCCACCGGAACGAGGCCCCCACCGACCAGGTGTTGTCCTTCTGTAAGAATGAAGGCGGATAATCTTTGTACTGATCGGAGTTGCGAAGCGTCGCACGGAACCCCACCGTCGGGAAAAACCGGGCGGTATTTCCCGAAAGGCGCAGTCTCTGTTTGTCCAGCTCGACACTATTGAGCCTCATCTCGGGATTTTGCGCGAGTCCCTTGTCCACCAGGAAATTCTCGGCTTTAGTCAGGCTGCTGTCGAGGGCGATAAAAGTGCGGATCTTCTGGTACGATTGAAAAAACATCGGGGATGAATACGGCATAGTGTCGAGTATGAACGGCTGGTCCCAAGGCTGATTCAGAAGCACGTTAAACAGAATCCTCGCCACCCTGAGATTGCTGCGTGCCGCGTACACCGAAGCTGAGGTTCTCAGACGTTCCGTGGTCCATCGATTCACGTCCCAGTCGGTCCCGACCCCCATCCCGGATTTGATCTTGGCCATAGCCAGATTGTAGTCAATCAGCCGCCGGTTGTTGAGTTGGTCATCCAGCGCCAACTGCGCCTTCATATAGTTCAGGTACGCCACGGTGACCCCGTACTCGAGGTCAAGCTGCGCCTGCTCCAGATCGATCGTCGCCGTCTGCTTGTCCCTCGCGGCCAACTGAATTGACCGCACCGCTGACAGGGAGAAAAGCGGTTGATCAAGAGTCAGTCCAGAAGAGTACTGATCATTCTTCACCCAGCCGTGCGAGTTCGTGACCGTGTTGTCGTCGACCCGAGTTGCCGAGCCGTCGGCCACCAGCGACGGCAGGTACTGGACCAGGCGCGCGAGGCATCCGCCGTTGCCCGGGTCAACGCGTCATATTTGGCAAGATATCCGGGATTCTGGCGCAGGCCCGCTGGATCGCTTCGTTCAATTTGAATTGCTGCCACCCCGGCAGCGAGAGTGACCAGAGGATGTCCGACTGCGCCAGAATTTCCTCCGGAAATTCCTTCTTGAGAAGATAGGCTGCCCCCTCGTTGAGAATCAGGCCGCCATCGCTCGGAACCATGGTCGGCAAATCGGCCGGTTTCTTCCCCATGATGATCTGGGCCGCTTTCCAGGCGCTGAACCAGGCGTCGGCGTTGAGCGTATTTCCGGCATCCGAAGCCAGCGCTCCTCTTTCGATAGCCATCCGCCCCTCGTAGGTGAAAACTGGGATGTGGTCGCCGAGAGTCTGTTCGACGAAATCTCTGAGACGCTGGCCGTCCAGTCCCCAGGACGGCATCAGGTAAAGAGCATCGATATTGTGATCGAGCGAATTGTACGCCTTGAAAAAAGCGAACGTCCCGTAATTGTTGAACCCCTCGGCGGTGACCACCTCAAAACCGAGCCGCTTGCCGATGGAATCGATCAGACTCTTGATTTTGGGAGCTTCATTCCCTGTCGGAAAATACAAGTACCCCAGTCGCTTGACCGGCCAGAGCTGCGTGAGCATGGTCAAATCCCGCTCGATCTTGCCGACCGGAATCTGGACCGTCACGTTGGGAGAAGTTGGGACCCCCGCCGTGTCGGCCAATCCTTCCAGCCGAGGATCAACCCGGTACATGGAAATGATTGGCTTCCTGCAACCGGCCGCCAGCAAATCTTCCACCGTCCAGGGACCCAGCGCCACGATCATATCTAGTTTGGTCACTTTGACCAACTGCTCGGCCATGATACGGCTGCTGTCCCGATTCCATTCGGCGGTGCGAAAACCGTCCGGCGAAAATTGGATCTGAATTGAATCCGGAACCAGCCGTTCTAGCGATTGGGCAAAAGCGGACCGCAGTCCCGATTGCCAGATATGTTCTCCGGCCTGAAAAACACCTATGGTCACAGTGCGCGCGGCCGCTCCCGAACCGGCGCAGATTAACAGGGCCAATACGGCCATTACACGAAATTTTCTTAGCAGTTCCATCTCATCTCCAAAGCTCGGCGGTAGCCTTGGAAGGTAAGAAATCCGATGGGACGGGTCAAAAGGGAATTATGGGTTGACTTGGACGGCGTTGGCGATCTGAACTACAGTCACACCGGCTGCCTTGGACACCAGGTTGACCAGACTCTGGGAGCGGTACGGCTTAGGGAGAAGGTATAAGCTGGAGGCAAGGTCGGCCGGCACATCTTTGGGCGAAACCGAGTGTCCGGTCGAGATGATGCACGGGAAATCGGGGCGGCGGCCGCGAATTTGGCGGACCAGCTCAAAACCATCGATATCCGGCAGGGTCATATCTATGATGGCCAGTTGGGCGGTCGGGTTATCGAGCACCAGCGCCAGCCCTTCGGCTCCCGAAGCGGCCGTACTGACATCTATGCCGGCCAGCAAACACCGTAACTGAAACGAAGTAGATGTAAAAAAATCCACGTATTGCTGGCCGGCATAGATGTCAGTACGGCCGTCTTCGGGAGCCGAAGGGCTGGCGCTGGTGCTCGATAACCCGACCGCCCAACTGGCCATCATAGATATGACCCTGCCGGATATCGATGGTTTTGAGCTGGTCCGCCAAATTCGCGGCAGCCGCCCCGATTTCCCGCGCATCATCTCGACCGGACACTCGGTTTCGCCCAAAGATGTGCCGGCCGACCTTGCCTCCAGCTTATACCTTCTCCCTAGCCGTACCGCTCCCAGAGTCTGGTCAACCTGGTGTCCAAGGCAGCCGGTGTGACTGTAGTTCAGATCGCCAACGCCGTCCAAGTCAACCCATAATTCCCTTTTTGACCCGTCCCATCGGATTTCTTACCTTCCAAGGCTACCGCCGAGCTTTGGAGATGAGATGGAACTGCTAAGAAAATTTCGTGTAATGGCCGTATTGGCCCTGTTAATCTGCGCCGGTTCGGGCGCGGCCGCGCGCACTGTGACGATAGGTGTTTTTCAGGCCGGAGAACATATCTGGCAATCGGGACTGCGGTCCGCTTTTGCCCAATCGCTAGGAACGGCTGGTTCCGGATTCAATTCAGATCCAATTTTCGCCGGACGGTTTTCGCACCGCCGAATGAAATCGGGACAGCAGCCGTATCATGGCCGAGCAGTTGGTCAAAGTGACCAAACTAGATATGATCGTGGCGCTGGGTACCTGGACGGTGGAAGATTTGCTGGCGGCCGGTTGCAGGAAGCCAATCATTTCCATGTACCGGGTTGATCCTCGGCTGGAAGGATTGGCCGACACGGCTGGGGTCCCAACTTCTCCCAACGTGACGGTCCAGATTCCGGTCGGCAAGATCGAGCGGGATTTGACCATGCTCACGCAGCTCTGGCCGGTCAAGCGACTGGGGTACTTGTATTTTCCGACAGGGAATGAAGCTCCCAAAATCAAGAGTCTGATCGATTCCATCGGCAAGCGGCTCGGTTTTGAGGTGGTCACCGCCGAGGGGTTCAACAATTACGGGACGTTCGCTTTTTTCAAGGCGTACAATTCGCTCGATCACAATATCGATGCTCTTTACCTGATGCCGTCCTGGGGACTGGACGGCCAGCGTCTCAGAGATTTCGTCGAACAGACTCTCGGCGACCACATCCCAGTTTTCACCTACGAGGGGCGGATGGCTATCGAAAGAGGAGCGCTGGCTTCGGATGCCGGAAATACGCTCAACGCCGACGCCTGGTTCAGCGCCTGGAAAGCGGCCCAGATCATCATGGGGAAGAAACCGGCCGATTTGCCGACCATGGTTCCGAGCGATGGCGGCCTGATTCTCAACGAGGGGGCAGCCTATCTTCTCAAGAAGGAATTTCCGGAGGAAATTCTGGCGCAGTCGGACATCCTCTGGTCACTCTCGCTGCCGGGGTGGCAGCGATTCAAACTGAACGAAGCGATCCAGCGGGCCGGCGACCAGAATCCCGGATATCTTGCCAAATATGACGCGTTGACCCGGGCAACGGCGGATGCCTCGCGCGCCTGGTCACAGTACCTGCCGTCGCTGGTGGCCGACGGCTCGGCAACTCGGGTCGACGACAACACGGTCACGAACTCGCACGGCTGGGTGAAGAATGATCAGTACTCTTCTGGACTGACTCTTGATCAACCGCTTTTCTCCCTGTCAGCGGTGCGGTCAATTCAGTTGGCCGCGAGGGACAAGCAGACGGCGACGATCGATCTGGAGCAGGCGCAGCTTGACCTCGAGTACGGGGTCACCGTGGCGTACCTGAACTATATGAAGGCGCAGTTGGCGCTGGATGACCAACTCAACAACCGGCGGCTGATTGACTACAATCTGGCTATGGCCAAGATCAAATCCGGGATGGGGGTCGGGACCGACTGGGACGTGAATCGATGGACCACGGAACGTCTGAGAACCTCAGCTTCGGTGTACGCGGCACGCAGCAATCTCAGGGTGGCGAGGATTCTGTTTAACGTGCTTCTGAATCAGCCTTGGGACCAGCCGTTCATACTCGACACTATGCCGTATTCATCCCCGATGTTTTTTCAATCGTACCAGAAGATCCGCACTTTTATCGCCCTCGACAGCAGCCTGACTAAAGCCGAGAATTTCCTGGTGGACAAGGGACTCGCGCAAAATCCCGAGATGAGGCTCAATAGTGTCGAGCTGGACAAACAGAGACTGCGCCTTTCGGGGAATACCGCCCGGTTTTTCCCGACGGTGGGGTTCCGTGCGACGCTTCGCAACTCCGATCAGTACAAAGATTATCCGCCTTCATTCTTACAGAAGGACAACACCTGGTCGGTGGGGGCCTCGTTCCGGTGGCCCCTCTTTTTGGGATTTGACCGGGTCAAGGAGCGCCAATCGCTTAAAGCGCGCGTCAGTGAACTGGAGTACCTAAGGGACGGGATCAGGTTGAATGTGATGGGGAATATTACTTCGGCCCTTTCGGAGATGATCAGTGACGCGGGGCGAGCCTCAGCGCTCCAGCGTTCCGATGATTATGCCCGCCAGCAGGTACAACTCACGGTCGAAAACTATGAATCGGGGAAGACTGGCTATCTCGACTGCCTCGATGCCGCCAATCTGTCTTTGAGCACGTCACTCTCAGCACTGGAGGCGAGGATCAGCTTTTTCGAAAATGCCGCCCAATTAGTGCATACGCTTGGAATTTCGCCGAGCCATGAGGGGTCTTCCGCGGTGGACGTGTTGTACGATCGCTTAAGTCGTCAACTCAGCGCCCCGCCCCCGACCACGGCGCCCAAGAAGCCTTAGCGCCTGGATCATCACAGGAGTTCAGCCATGGCCGAAATCTTCCTCCGGTGGGCCGATTTGGATACTCCCAGTCTCGTGATTGACCGCGAGATTCTCGACCGGAATCTCCGGGAGATGCAGCAGTTGGCCGACCGCGCCGGAATTAACCTTCGACCCCATATTAAGACTCACAAATGCTCGAGCCTGGCCCGAAAGCAAGTGGCCCTGGGGGCTTGCGGGATCGCGGTGGCCAAACTATCTGAAGCATCGGTTATGATCGAGGCGGGCCTGGGCGATATTCAGATTGCCAATCAAATAGTCGGCGGGCACAAGATCTCCAAATTGGTGGAACTTAGCGAGAGAGCTTCGCTCGCCTGCGCTATCGACAGTCTTGAAAACGCCGTGGAATTGTCCGAGGCCTTCGTTCAAGCCGGGCGAAAACTGTCGGTGCTGGTTGAGATCGACACCGGACTTCACCGTTGCGGTCTGGCCGACCAAGACGAAATCGGGAGGCTCTACGCTCAAGCGTCAACTCTGCCGGGTCTTTCGGTCCGGGGCATCATGACCCATGCGGGGCATTCCTACGCGGCGAAGAACTCCGAGGAAGTCGGCGCGACTGGTCGAGCCGAGGGGGAAGCGATGGTCCTAATAGCCGAGAATCTGAGGGGCGCTGGGCTGGTGGTGGAAGTCGTGAGTGTCGGCTCCACTCCCACAGCACGACATTCCGCCCTGGTCAAGGGGGTAACTGAATTGAGGGTCGGAAATTACGTCTTCAACGACTTGATTCAGGTGGCGCTCGGGACCGTGCCGATCGAGCGGTGTGCTTTGACCGTCCTTACAACCGTGATCAGTGTCGGCTCCGATGGGAGAAGCGTTATCGATGCCGGCACGAAAGCGCTCACCAACGAGACTGGCGCCCACGGTAACGCTCTGGTCAAGGGATTTGGCCGAACCCTGCAGGACCCTGAGGTTCAAGTCGCACGATTGTCGGAAGAACATGGCATATTGGCACCCGGTTATAGAGAGTTCCGGATAGGGGAGCAACTCCAGATTATTCCTAATCATGCCTGTGCGGTGGTCAATCTCTTCGATCAGGCCGCCCTGGTTGACCGGAGTGGTGCGGTCGAGTTCCTCGAGCTTGATGCCCGGGGCTGCTCGCAGTAGCGGATCGACCTATTTTCGTCGCTCGAGAATAAACACGACCAGACAGACTCCCAGCAAGAGGGCCGTGAAACCGATTCGCAGCCACTTGTAGACTGGCCGGTCACGAAAGACTGGAACCGGCCGCCCTTGCATTATCAGAATAAATCTCTGCCCGTAGCTCAACGCCGAGGCCAGGATTAAGCTCACGGTCGCCACGGTGGCGAGGCGCTCCCCGAATTCAAAGCGGATCACATAGAAGAAGACCAGCATGACAACGGCAAAGAATGTGTACTGACCGGTAACGTTTGAAGGCAGAGTGATGCTTCGGGCTTTGACCGCCAACAGGCCGGTAAAGAGGATAAGGACGTCTCGGCCCACTATCAAAGCGGCGAGCCAGAAGGGGAAATTCCGAAAGGCGACCAGCAGGGAGAGGAGCACGGCCGCGAACAGCTTGTCCGCCAAGGGATCGAGGTAGAGCCCCAGCTCGGATTGCTGGTTCAATTTCCGCGCCAGGAGGCCGTCCAGAGCATCGGTGGACACTGCCACAATCAGCACTCCCATACAGAGATAGACCGACAAGTCGTCGTTTCTGGCCAGTAAATACCCGACTAAAGGGGTGAGCAAAATGCGGGAGAGGCTCAGAAGGTTTGGTATGAGGAGAAAATCGGATGTTTTCATTCACTTTACGCCCGTGACGGCAGCCTAGGGCCCAGCGCAGAAATAACGGATTGTAACCCTACCCGGCAAGTTGGAATAACGGAAATTCGCTCAAATTGCCGATTTGTGCGTATTTATCTATAGGAAAGAGTCTCTTCACCCCCGCGTAACCTCACCGATTGCAGGTCGAAATTTGCTGTGCGAGCCGAGTGTGGCAATCTGATTGCCGCATAAAGTTTTGGACGCCCTGGCCGATAACTGGGAATGTGCCGAGTTGAAACAGGCGTGTGACGACAGATCCTCACTTTGGTCTTCTTACCGGTCGCGCAGACGCAGGAGCAACGAGGGCCGAAGGATTCGGCGGTAACGGTCCAGAATCCTCGGGAAGCCGGGCGAAACAACGGGAAACGACAACCAGCGGGCCGGTCCCGAGCGGGAATAAAAAATAGGACGCAATGGACTGTAGACGAGGCGACGTGTGAAGCACCGGATTTTGCTACCCGACAATAAGATGCGCCCAAAATTGTTGTTGACTCAATGGGCTATGTTTGGCCAATTTGATCACAGCATCAAACGGGTAACGAAGGGCTTCATGGATGAAACTGCCTTTACTTACGGAGGAGTAGGTCCAGTCAATTTTTCATTCAACAATATATGGCGACAAATCACTTACAAACTCAAACACTTAAAGGGAAGAAAAGCATGTTGGCAAAACGCTTAATTCTCGTTCTGCCCTTGTTGTGCCTTCTTACGAGCTTAGTGATGGGTGCGACAGTCGGCAAGATTACAGGAGTAATCACCGACGCCCAGACCAAGGAGCCGCTGGTCGGCGTCTCCGTGAGCATCGTCGGCACAACGATGGGCGCCTCCACCGATCAGGATGGTCGGTATACCATACTCAACGTTCCGGTTGGCACATACACCCTGCGCATGAGCGCGGTGGGCTACGCCAACACGGAGATCGCAAACGTGGAAGTTTCCGCCGATCTGGCATCATATCAGAATCGGACCCTCAGCTCCCAGGTGACGGATATCGGCAAGACCATCTCGGTCACCGCCGAACGGCCGCTGGTGGTGAAGGACAAGACGACATCGATTGATGTCATCCGCCAGGACCAGATTCAGGCCATGCCGACCCGTGGTTACGACCAGGTGGTGGGGATGCAGAATTCGGTCGTGACGATGCATCGCAATGTCGGTCAGGTCGTCCGCGGCGGCCGCGAAACGGTCGGCTCGACCACTAACGAACTGAACCTGAGAGGCGGGCGCGCGTCGGAAGTGGCCTACTATGTTGACGGCTTCTCCCAGCAGGATCCGCTTTCGGGTATTTCCACCGCGAACATAAGCAACAACGCCATCAAGGAAATCTCCCTGCAGGCGGGCGCGTTCTCGGCGGAATACGGCAACGTGGCGTCCGGTATCGTGAACGTGACCACCCAGTCCGGCACCGACAAGTTCCAAGGGAACGTCGATGTCGTCAGCGACAACCTGGTGGGATCCTCGCACAGTTACGATCAGAACTACTATTCGGCCAATGTAGGCGGACCGATTCCGATGTTGGCCAAGTCGTACTATTTCCTTTCCTCCGAGCGGCGCTGGCTGGGGGACAGGGATCCCAAAGCCATCACCCAGGATGTACTGCCCAGCGGCAACCGGCGCCTTCCGGGAAATTCGGACGGCGGCTGGTCGTACCAGGGGAAACTTGATTTCAATTTAACGCCCAATTTCAAGCTGTCATTGAGCGGGACCGGGTCGGATGACCAGTGGTCCGAATATCGCCAGGAATACCTTTTTGATATTAACCACACCCCGTGGTATCACGACCAGAACCTTGGGCTGAACGCCAAGATCACGCATACGCTCAACGCCAAGACGTTCTACAACTTGAGCGCCTCATACTTCAAGACGTATCGTTTTCGCGGCGACGGCACCTGGAGAGACAATCTCTGGGCCTACGGCCGTGTCGGCGGCAACCCGACCTATGATGCTACCAACCAGAGAAACTATTTCTGGCTAAGCGACGATCCGAGCACGCCAACCCACTACACGACGGTTAATGTCGACGGCGTCAATCGGACGTTTATTTTGCAGGATTCGACCGGGAGCGACGAGGCCAGCCAGTGGGATGATTACTACAAGCGCAAAGCTTCGTATATCGGCTTCAACGGCGACATAACGCATCAGTTCACGGAAGCGCATACGCTGAAGGCCGGATTCGAATTTCAGCGTCACACCCTCCGCTACTACCGCAACCTGTTCCCGAACCGCGTATATGAGGGAATCGCCGGGGGCGGGTTTACCGATGTCGATCGGTACGGCTACGATGTTTACGGCAACGAGACCGACAATCTGCCCTGGCAGAATGCGACCAAGCATCCGATCAATTTCGCACTGTATTTGCAGGATCGGATCGACTGGACCGGCCTGATCGTCAACGCCGGCCTGCGTTTCGACTACTTTGACTATCGGACGCAGCGTCTACGCAATCCGCAGCTCCCGCTCGATCCGGACTCCACCCAGTTTGGCGGGACGGGCGTGCCGGGGAGCAATCCGCAGGTGCTCGATCAGAGCGACCTGATGCCCAGCAAGAAATTTACACGCGTGTCTCCGCGGTTCGGCTTTGCCTTCCCGGTGACCGACAAGTCTCAGATGCACTTTAACTACGGCAAGATGTTCCAGCGGCCGGACTTACAGCGGATGTATGTCGGCTACGACTACTTCGCCTGGAAAGTCAGAAGCGGCGGCTATTATTACGCGATCGGGAATCCGAATCTGGAACCGGAGAAGACCACTTCGTATGAAGTCGGTATGACTCACCAGATGGGGGATTACACGTCGATCGACGTTACGGCCTATTACAAGGACGTGAATAACCTGGTGCAGGTAATCAATCAGTCCTCCGTACCGAACAGCTTCGCCTACTATGCGAACACTGACTACGGTACGATCAAGGGGATCGAGTTCGGCCTGAACATGCGCCGGAACCATAATATCGAGATGGGGCTCAAGTATACGCTGTCGTATGCCAACGGCACCGGCTCGTATGCCAACACCCAGCAGAATATCGCCTGGACCGCTTCGCAGGCCCCCAAGCAGACGGCCCCGCTGGATTTCGACCAGCGTCACGATGTCGTGGCGAATTTTGATTATCGCCTGGGCGCCAAGGAAGGTCCGAAGATCGGGGACTACTTCATTCTGGAGAACTTCGGTCTCAACGTGATCGCCCGAGCTGCCAGCGGCACACCTTATACGCCGGCGACGGTCTACGATGAAATCACACTCAATAACGTGTCTCCCGTGCCGCTCTCGCCGCGCAACTCGGTGTACGGTCCCTGGACATACCAGATCGACCTCAAGATTCAGCGGGAATTCAAGGTCGGTTCGTACGGCCTGACCCCCTACATCTGGGTCAAGAATCTGCTGAATACCAAGAACGCTTATGTTGTGTACGAGTCTACCGGCAGACCTAACAACACCGGCTTTTTGGATACTCCCGCCGGACAGGACTATGTGAATGCCACGAACAGCCCAGACCGGCTTGGCTACACTGGGCTCCAGGAGTACAATCTTAAGCAAGACAATCCGCTTAACTATGGCATCCCCAGGATGATCCTCTTCGGATTGACGGCTTCATTTTAAGGAGTGAATGCAATGAGACGAAATAGAACCAAATTGATTTGTGCGCTCCTGGTCCTTGTCCTGGCCGTGCCATTGATGGCGGCGACCCGTGTGGACATGCCGAAGACCAGGACCCGCCCGAAAACATCCGCGGCATCGGACGTATTGAAATACATTGATGTCAACTCGCTTTTGATGTTTGCCACCAACTACGGCAACTTTGCCTATGATGCGTCCAAGCTGTTTACCAGGAATGACGGCCTTTATTTTCCGTTCACCAACACCGGCGATATCAGGAGCGGCGCCAATGACAAGCACGCCATTTTCGACGCTGGTATCTGGATGGGGGCCAAGGACTCGGTCTCGGACTCGCTAAAAGTAACGGTGGCCGAATATTCCACGGAATATACGGTCGGTAATATGGCCGACAGTACTTTTATAGCCGGAGCAGATGTCGATCCGAATGTTCGCACTTATGTGTTGTACTCGGATAGTATGGCCGCGAACCCGGGTGCGGATTACAACGATTGGCCGGTGGCACAAGGGGCCCCGGTCGATTCACTCGGACATCCCAAGATAACCGGAGACAAGATGCTCTGGAGCGTCTATAACGATGCCGACCCTGCTCTGCATAACAATCAGGCTGGATCAACTTCGCCCATGGGTGTCGAAATCCAGCAGTCCACATTTGCTTTCAAGCAAACGGGCCCGCTGGCGAACATTGCTTTCCTGAGGTACAAGATCAAGAACAAGGGAACGCATGTGCTGGATAGTATGTACGTCTCCATCTGGTCTGATCCTGATCTGGGTGGAGCCACGGACGACCTGGTCGGGTGCGACACCTCTCTGACTCTGGGTTTCTGCTATAACGGCACCAACAACGACGCCATTTACGGGTCGACTCCACCGTGCGTTGGCATGGACTTCTTCCAGGGACCGCTGATCCTCACGGGGGACTCGAATGACGTAGCTATAATGTGGGACGGTCAGCTCCACAAAGGCTACAAGAATATGTCGATGACTTCTTTCAACAAGTACATCAACGGGACTGATCCGAAATCGGCGACGCAGAGTTACAACTTTATGAAGGGATTGAACGCCGACGGCACGGAGTATTCATTTAACGGGATCGTGACCAAGTTCTTCAATTCCGGTGACCCTGTAGCTGGGACCGGCGATTTGGATTTTTCGCCGGCCGACCGACGCATGGAGCTGACGACCGGACCGTTCACATTCCGCCCGGGCGACAGCACGGAGATTCTTGCAGCCATTATTTTGGGACAAGGATCGGACCGGCAGAGCTCGATATCAGTGATGAAATTCTATGACAAGTTCGCGAAGAACGCGTACAAGCTGAATTTCAACGTGCCCAAACCGCCGGTTTCACCGGTCGTGACACTCGGGAATCTGGAAAACCAGGTTACTCTGCATTGGACGAACGCGTCCGAACTGAACCACGGCGATTTGCCTTTCCAGGGATACACGGTCTACCAGGGTCAATCGCAGACGGGTCCCTGGAAAAGAGTGGCCAACTACGATATAAACGACGGAGTCGGCATCATCTTCGATGACCAGTACGATGCTGCCACTGGTGTAGTCATAAATGCACCGGTGAAATTTGGCTCGGACAATGGGCTCAAGCGCTACTTCACAACAATGACGGACGCCTTCACAGGTGCCAGGTTAAGTGATGTGAGTCAGTACTACTTCAAGGTCGAGGCCTATTCGTACTCGCCCTTGACAACGCCCAAGACGCAAACCTCTGAGACGATCATTGTCACTACACCACAAAAGCCTATTGCGGGCTTGAAGTATTCGAAGGTGGTGGGTGACAGCCTTGCGGACAGCCTGATCACTCACGTGGGAGGATCGGACGGTTCCGTAAAAGTGTACGTGGTTGATCCCACGAAACTTACCGGTCATAGATATAAAGTTGAGTTCTTTACGGATTCGACTCTCGGAGCCGCTTGGCGTATTCTCGACTCTACCGCCGGTGACACCGTAGTCAAAATTTGGACAAATCAATCCGGAGACAATGACTACCCTGTATTTGACGGTTTGCTGGTAAAAGTCTTTGGACCTGCCCTGAATTTCAAGGACTTCCAGACCGTCGCCAACGGTGCTGGTGCCCTGGTTCCGCCTGAAGGTGCCGCCGCGAGCTTCCAGGGATTCCCTGGAGTCGACCCGACTGCCCGACAGCAGACTAACGGCCAGCGCTGGCTCATCCACACCGGTGACGATGGAACACGCGGGGCATACGACGCGTTTTTAGCCAGAACTACCCGTGATGGAGATAATTGGCCCGTAATAATTCCTCACGATTATGAAATAAGATTCACCGCTGGACCAAACTGGGGTGTGGAATTCAACTCTGACTCAATTCCGATTCCAGTCCCATTTGAATTGTGGGATATAGGAGTTGGGACTCCTAATGATCCGAGCGATGATTATCGTCTCATACCGAAGATCCTCGACATAGATGCGAACAACGCCTTTAACCTAAGCTCGTATGGTGCCAATGATCACACTGTCTCGGGCGACACCAACGATCCGTACACGGATTGGATTTATTGGGAAAGGCCTAGTAACGAGACCCCCGGTCATGCCGGATATGATGCCTTCTTAAGCGAACTCAACGCCGGCACGTGGGCTGCCAACGACAATGCATCTGAAATCATGGCTCGAATGGTTTTCGTCGGTTGGAACCTCGGGTACGCTCCGCCGTTTAATCCGGACATGCCCGAACCCGGAACAGTTCTCCGGATACTGACCACCAAACCCAACCGATCTGCCGACAGCTATGCGTTTAGCGCCCCAGCCCCCGGAGCGCTCACGAAAAACAGTGCTGCCCTGGCCAACATACGAGCGGTTCCGAATCCGTACTACCTCTTCTCGAGCTATGATACGGATGTGTTCCACCGCCAGATTCGCTTCACGAATCTCCCGCAGCAGTGCTCGATCTCGATCTATAACCTGGCCGGGGACAAAATCGCCAAGGTCGACAAGAACTCCACCGAATCCTGGACTTCGTGGAACATTCAGACGTCCAATGGTACACCGGTGGCCTCGGGTATCTACATCTACGTAGTGGATGCGCCGGGGTACGGCCAGAAAGTGGGCAAGCTGGCGGTCTTCACGGAAGTCGAACAGCTTAAGACGTACTAAGCAGGAAGGATAGAGATACTATGAACAATAAACTAGTATTGCTGGTGGCTGGGATTCTCCTGCTGAGTCTGTGTTCAGCGTTTGCGGGGAATTCCGGCAAGATCGGCACCGCCGGTGCGCCGGAGTTGCTGATCCCGGTCGGTGCGCGCGGAACCGCCATGGGCGGGTCCGTGATCGCTGACCCAAGAGGGGTGGAATCGATGTATTGGAACCCGGCTGGCCTGGCCAACCTCGAGGGGACGGAGATGGGGTTCTCCTATCAGCCGTACCTCGCCGACATCAAGGTGAACTGGGGCGGAATCGCCACCAATATCGAGGGGTTCGGGACGATTGGAGCCTCGGTCAAGGTCGTTTCTATAGGTGATATCGAGGAGACGACTGTGTCCGCTCCAGAAGGAACCGGAAACGTGTACAGTCCAAGCCTGGCGGTAGTTGGTCTCACTTACGCCAAAACGCTGACAGCCAACGTAGCGGTCGGCGCCACGGCGATGCTGATCGACGAGACCATTTTCCAGGTCAAGGCGTCCGGGATGGCCTTTGATTTCGGCGTGATCTACGATCCGCGCTGGCAGGGGCTGAAGTTCGGCATGGCGATCAAAAACTATGGTCCGAACATGTCTTTCAGTGGCGCCGGATTCAACCTGATCGCTCCATCCCTGGGGACGCGCGATGTCCGCTCGGAAGCGGCCAGTTTCGAACTCCCCAGCCATATCGATCTGGGAGCGACCTACAACTTCTTCAACCGTGACAAACATTCGATCACGGCTGACGGAGTATTTCGGTCGAACAACTTCCAGGATGACATGTACCAGGGAGGGCTGGAATACTCGTATAACGAGCGGTATTTCCTGAGAGGCGGATACAACTACTCCAACCAGGCGGACTACATCTATGGGGCTTCGTTTGGTGGCGGGTTGAATCTGATGATTGGCGGAAGCAAGGTCTCGTTCGAGTATACCTGGACCCAGACCAAGGTTTTCTCAGACAACCAGTACTTTACGTTCAAGGTCGCGTTCTAGAACTCGATCGTTGAATATGAGTCGAATAGGAGCCGGGTGCCGCAAGGCACTCGGTTCTTTTTTATGGGGGAGAGTAAGCAAAAATCGGGGGACAAAAAAACATCGGCAGCCAGGGAATAACTGCCGATGTCGAACCCTAGCGGTACGGGGAGTCGAACCCCGGTTTCATGGCTGAGAACCACGTGTCCTAAACCACTAGACGATACCGCCAATTCAATGCACAATGCTAAGAAAGCAACGAGCGAAAAGTAGAGAGTTCAAAAACTTGTGTCAAGCAATCTAACTCGTATGTACGCCAATAGGTTAGGCGGTGTCGCTCGTTAATCACATGAACTGGAAGAGCTTATCTTCGATCACTTTTTCAACTTTTTTCAACATTTTTTTGCCAAAACTGCCGGAATGAATGCTGAAATCAAGCCAAAATGGCAGTTTGGCTGGCAGGGGACACGTCTTGGCTACTCCGGCTGATCCCTGCCAATATGTGTCAACCTATTGTAATGCAGTTGATTGAATGCTATTTGACCTTCACGTGAATCGAACGGCCAACGGCAAATTGAGCTTCTTTGAGGGCTAAGACCGGGCACCTGGCAAAACAAGGTCCCTCGTAAATAAAATAGGCAAACAGGAGAAGTAAAATCAACCCTGGAAAGCCTCAAAACTAGTCTCAGAGACACCACAGCAACGCACTAGGCCCTTGCGTGCAAATCCGGCGTACCAGACCCACCTATCCAGATCATTCTGCTGGTGACCTGAGGCAGGGACAATTGCGCTAGCACCATTTTTCAACTTGTCATTTCCATGGAGACCGGAACTATTCAAGGATACCGCTTTGGTACCGGCAAGACACCGGTGTCAGAACAATTATGAGGACTCAAGCGGGCGATGTTCGGTCGCGTCCAAACTTGATTGCGGTGAATACCGATTCTATATTGGTTCAACAGCTATGAAACGGAGGTTCGATGCCGCGCGCCAAGAAGATGCCCAGTACCAAGTCCTTTGAAGTTCCCTTCAGCGACATCGATTATCGCATCTCTTTCTCGCCCAAGGGAGTGAAGACCTCGAACGATGTCGACCCGTGCCAGGATATCCTGGGGCAGGACCGTGCGATCGAGGCGATCAAAATGGGGTTGGCGATAAAATCCAAGGGGTACAATATTTTTGTGACCGGTCTGGGCGGGACGGGCCGGACCACCACGATCAGGCATTTGCTCCAGCAGCTCGACCATACCCGACCGGATCTCCGGGATATTTGCTATGTCAACAATTTCCGTAATGAAGACAGCCCGCGAGTGCTGGTGTTCATGGCGGGTGAGGGGAAGCGTTTTAAGAAGGACATGGCTTACCTGATTGATTCGATCCGCAAAGTTGTGCCCAAGATATTTCTTTCGGAAGACTATAAGGACAGGTACAGCCGGGTGGTTCGGGAATACGAGAACCGCCAGAAGACGCTGATCAACGCTTTTGAGGACAAACTGACGGAAGCCGGGTTTGTGATGGTTCAGATTCAGGCCGGCCTCGGCGTGCGGAACGAAATCCAGCCACTATATGAAAACGAGCCGACCTCGCTGGAAAAGCTCGAAAAGCTGAGCAAGGAAGGAAAATTCCCACCGTCGCAGCTCGATGAACTTCGCCGCCGCTGGGACAGTCTTCGGCGCGAATTTGACGTAACTACGATTGAGTCCAAGAAATTGACCACCAAGATGGACGACGCCGTGGAGAAGCTCAATCACTCCATGGTCTCACCGCTCATTACTGACAAGATTAATTTGATCCGGAAGCGTTTCCCGGATGAAAAGGTCCAACTGTACCTGGACGAAGTGGAGGAGGCGCTGTCGGGGGATCTGGACCGTTACCGCGAGGCCCAGCCGAGGCGCGGGGAGGAAGAAGCTCCTCCGTACCGCAAGCGGGAGCCATTTGAGGAATTCTCGGTGAATCTGATTTTGGACAATTCCGAGGTCGAGGCCGTGCCGATCGTGACGGAGAAGTCCCCCTCGTACAAGAACCTGTTCGGCTCGCTGGAGCGCGTAGTTGACCGTTACGGTTATTGGCGCACGGACTTCACCCGGATTTTCTCCGGCTCCTTGCTCAAGGCGGACGGCGGTTTTCTGGTCATTAATGCCATGGACCTTCTGAGCGAGCCCGGGGTCTGGTGGCCGCTCAAGCGGGCGCTTCGAAACGGGGAGCTGGAAATCGCGGGATACGATCCCTTCTATATGATGGCCGGGGCCGGCATCAAGCCGGAGCCGGTGCCGATCTCGGTCAAAGTTGTGCTGATCGGCGAGCCCTCGATCTACAGCCTGCTCTGGCATCTGGACGAAGATTTTAAGAAAGTGTTCCGGGTGAAAGCGGAGTTTGACAGTGTCATGGCGCTGAACAAGGCCAACCTGACCGACTACTTCCGGTATGTGAGGAGAATTGTCGATTTCGAATGCCTGCTGACTTTTGATCTAAGCGGTATGCAGGCGGTGGCGGAGTACGGGCGTCGCCTTTCCGGCCAGAGGGACAAGCTGTCGGTTCGGTTCACCGCGGTGGCGGACATCATCCGGGAGAGCATATACTGTGCACAGGAGCGCAAGGCCAAAAAGGTCAGCCGGGATGACGTCTATTGCGCGATCGCCAAGAAACGGCTCCGGATGAACCTGATCGAAGATAAGATTCAGGAAATGTATGACAAAGAGATGCTCATGATCTCGACCAAAGGCTCAGCCGTGGGCCAGGTGAACGGGCTCTCGGTCTACGATGTGGGCGAATACAGTTTCGGGCGGCCGAGCCGGATTACCGTCAGTACATCTTTGGGGAAAGCGGGGGTGATCAGCATCGAACGGGAAGCGGAACTATCGGGCCCAATTCACGACAAGGGGGTTTTGGTGCTGGGCGGGTTTTTGAGAAAAATGTTTGCCCAGGACAAACCGCTGGAGATGTCGGCGTCCATAACGTTCGAGCAGTCATACGGCGGCGTCGACGGGGACTCGGCCTCCTCCACCGAAATCTACGGCATTCTTTCGTCCCTGACCGGAATCCCTCTGAAACAGAATATTGCGGTGACCGGGTCAGTTAATCAGAACGGGGAAATTCAGCCGATCGGCGGGATCAACGACAAGGTTGAGGGGTGGTTTGAGGTCTGCAAGAGCCGCCGGCTCACCGGCGATCAGGGGGTGCTGATGCCCAAGCAAAATGTTCAGGATCTTCTGCTGCGACCCGATGTCGCCGACGCCATCAAGAAAAAACAGTTTCATCTCTATGCGGTCTCGACCATCAGCGAAGGAATCGAGATTTTGACCGGTGTGACGGGAGGGGCGAAGCTTCCGAGCGGAGCGTTCACTCCGGGGTCAGTGCTATTCCGGACAGACCAGAAACTTCGCGAGATGGCGCTGGCTCTGGAGAATTTCGGACGATCTGAGAAGAACGGCGACAAGAACAATAACATCCCGAAGAAGAAAAGACGGGAGAAGAAGTGAGAGTCCGGAGACCAGCTTGAGCTGAAAGAAAATGGCACGCGGTATCAGGAATCATGCCGGCAGCTCACTTTTCCCTTGACAGCGGAGCCTCCGTGTAATTTTTTTGTCGCGAATCCTTTCACAGGAGTGAGACGATTCATTGTGCAACGCTAAGAAAGGGACATTACGGGGGGTGCGGCGCGGCAGCGGTCCTGAACCAACCACCTGGCGCCGATGACAAGCACGTGACGCGACCGACAGGGATCGGTCGCGTTTGTTTTTGGGAAAACGAAATCGCCCCGGCCGCTCTGGCCGGGGCGATCTATTTCGTAATGGATCAGTCGACTAGAAATCGGCACCGAAAGAGAAGTAATAGGTCGGGTGATCCGACACTTTGTAGAAGTCGGTCGACCAGGCGATATCCCATCGGAGGAGCGCGAGACCAAACATGTTGGCGCGCATGCCGAATCCAAATCCGGTCTTAATGTCCTGGAATCGGCTAATACCGTTCAAGGATGTGCCACCCTTGAAATCAGCGTGATTCCAGGCGGCTCCCATGTCGATAAAAGTCGCGCCGTTGACATTGGCCAGGACAATCGGAAGCGGGAATCTCATGGCCAGGTACTGCACCAAGGGGAAGCGGGCTTCGAGATTCATCAGCCCGAATCTGGTGCCGTTCAGACCATAGTACTGCTGACCCCGGAGCGGAGTGACGACATCCGCGAAATACAGATTCTCAACATCATAGAAGCTCACATCGATAGTGCGGCTTCCGATCCAGTTGGTGGTGCCGCCGAGAAAGTACCGTTTGGGGGTGACACCAGACGAGGCGGCGCCGGCAAAGCGGAGGGCCACCGAGAACTGCTTGAGAAAATGCCAGTACTTGCGGTAATCGAATTCCGCGGCAAAGAACTGGATATCCTGTGAATTGAAGAGATCGACCCCGGATTCCAGAGTAATTTTGGCCCGCCCGCCGTTGACCGGTCCGGTCATGCCCCAGAGAACGTTATCGGTCACATAGGACATCGACGCCGTAGTGACTTTGGTGCTTCGATTGGTCCGCGTGTCCTGGAAGTCGTAGTACTGGCGGTCGATGAAATACTCGGCGCCGAGCAATTCGATGCGGGAAAAAGTCGAGAAGGGGCGGCTGACGAACCCCTGGGCGCCGTAGAAGCGGTCGGAGAACAGAAAGCCGTTGGAGTCCTGATAGTAATTCTTGGTGTGGAAGATCCCGACTCCAAAATTAGTGCGCTTGGTATTGTTGAAATAGTACGCCTGAATATTGGACTGGTCTATGGTGTTGACCAGATCGGCCGCGACATAGATCTGGTGATTCCCCAAGATAATCCGAAAAGATGAAATATGACTGCCCGCGCAGGCCGAAAAACGTGTCATAGGCAAATCCGCCGCCGACATAGTCAGGGGTGAAATGTACTTTGTACTTCTGGACTTTGAATTCCCCGGTGGGGAGCTTTCCCTGGACCGAGTCGAAAGCGGCCGGTTCGGGGCGGACCTTGACGGCGCCGCCGGTCGTATCCCCGGTCGAAACATCGCGCATCAGTGAATCCAGAGGGTCATGCTTCTTGTTGCTGACAAAAACATAGTCATCACCGTAGATGCCGGTCTTCTGGGAAGTCGAGTCTTTGGCAGCCTTGGCAGCGGTGGAGTCCTTGGCGGCGGCGTGCAATGTGGAATCCTTGGCCGGAGGGCGCGATAAACTGTCGGCAGGTGCACGGTGAGTCGAAGTGTCCGGTAGAGCGGCCGGGGGGGCAGTACTCGTTGTGGCGGCCTTCGAGACAGTATCAACCGAAGCCGATGGAGTGGTCTTTTTAGCGGCGTCGTTTCCGGGAGCGACCGCCAGCGCGGTCGAATCATGTTTCACGGTGTCAGTGGGAGTAATCGATGCTACGGCCGGGTGAGCGGTGCTGTCGCCGCCCTTGGCCACTCCGGCGGCCGGAGTGGTTGTCGGGACCGAGCGGTTAAACGGATTGTCGTATTTTCCGAGCGCAAAATCGGTGGGAACCAGAACTCCGTTGGTCCCAGTCGGAACCAACTGCTTGAGGACAAAAATATCGAAGGCTCCCTGGTAGAAAGCGGAAAAGACGAGCTTCTGGCCGTCGGGAGACCAGGACATGGACTGAATGCCGGTAAGGATGTCGGTGACGGCGTAATTCTTGGTACTGTCAAGGTAGCCGACATACATGTTGTCGATGCCGTTGCGATTGGAGATGAAGGCGATCCGCTTGCCGTCCGGCGAGGCCACAGGAGTGTGATTGGACCCGGGGCCGACTTCAACCGGACTGATTTTGAGGGTGGCCAGGTCTAGGCGGAAGAGGTTGTAGTCGCCATAGTCGAAATCGCCCGAACGGGGAGGCTCCGTTCCGGTGTAGGGCTGGTCGAGATAATCCATCGCGGGTTTGACCGGATGGGGACGGTCGGACGAGAAGATAAGTTCCTGAGAGTTGGGGAGCCAGGTCGGATAGCCATCATCGTAGCGGTCGTCGGTCAGACGTTTGGTTTCGTCGTTGGCCAGTGTGTATAGGAAGAGGTCCCGGCGATCCCCTTTGACAGCCGAGAAGACGACTGACTTTCCGTCCGGCGACCAGGCTGGGGAAATAATCGAATAGAAGTCATATCGTTTGCGCTTGTAGATATGCTTCCGGGCGACATCGACGAAAATAAGGGCGTCCTGACCCTTAGATTTTGCCACAAATACCAGAGAGCGGCCGTCCGGCGAGTAGGACATGCCGGAGACATATGAGTGCACGGATTCCAGGTCGGCGTTCCGCTCAGCCTTCACGACGTGCTCCAGCACTTTGCCGTCGGTAGGGGAGATGGTCACGATTTCAGTGTAATCAGACTTGTCGGTGAAGATGGCGACCCGGTCCCCTTTGGGATTGAATACCGGCTGCTCGTTGAAATAAGAACCGTCTTTGCGCGCCTTGGTCAATTGAGTGGCGATTTCATTGGCCTCTTTGCGCTTGGCGATCTCCGGCCAGTAGCGCCGCTTCATCTCTTTCGTGAAATCGTTATAGAACTCTTCCTCGGTCAGATTTATGGTCGATTTCAGGGCTTTGTTCATGGTTAGGCTGACCTTGCCCCTTTGGAGAATCTCGCCGAGTTTCTCCACGCCGTACTTGTCGACGATGTATTTGATCATCGCCTGACCCTGCTTGTAAGCGATATATCCTTCGAGATAATCCGGCGGCGTCAGGTAGTTGTTGATGGTGGCATCCCGGACGAACATGTCCGAAAAATAGTCCCAGCCATGGCGCGAGGAATACTCGGCGTACCCTTCCGCAAACCAGGTGGGAAGATCGAACAGCCGTCGCTGCGAGAGCAGCGATGCCAGGGAGTTGCCGTAGATCATGTCGTAGACCACGGCATGGGTGAGTTCATGGTGCAGGACATGCCGGAATTCCTCGTAGGAGCCGGTAAACGGAATCACGATGCGATTCTTGAAAGCTTCGGTAAATCCGCCGACCGCTTCAGGAATCTGGGACGGGATAATATTGGTTTCCTGAAAATCGCTCTGAGAATTGTAGATGAAGACGGGGACGCGGTTTTGGAGCAGGTAATTGAGTTCTTTGCTGATGCTGACATAGGACGATTCCATGACTGCGGCGGCAAACTTGACGGTCTCATATCCTTCGGCATAGAAGTAGATATCGAAATGGCGGGTTTGGATATACTGCCAGTCGAAGTGGCCGTACTGGACCTTGTTCTGGCCGAAATAGGTCTCCTGGGCCTGGACGGCCGAGGCGAACAGCGCGAGGATCAACAGCGAGCCGACGTAGTAGTCTCTTGGTCATGACATCCTTCCCATATAAAGACCGGGCAGCGGGTCAATTTGCGTAATATTATTAGCAGTCGGCCCTATTCTTTGTCTCTCCTAATATCGGCGCCAAGCGACGCCAACTTCTCTTCCAAACGATAATATCCCCGGTCTACGTGGTACACTCTCAAAATCTCCGAGGGCCCTTCGGCCGCAAGGCAGGCCAGGACTAGTCCCGCGCCGGCTCTGATGTCAGGTGCCATAACGGAGGCCCCATGCAGCTTTTCCACTCCGTTGACGATCGCTTCGGCGGAGGAAACGGTTATATCAGCCCCAAGCCGTCGAAGCTCCATCGTATGAGAGAACCTATCTACGAAAACAGTCTCCCGGATATGACTTGTTCCCGTGGCCAGGCAACTGGCGGACATTATACACGCTTGCAGATCGGTGGGGAATCCGGGAAAGGGGAAAGTCGTAACCGATACGGATTTCAGCTTTTTGGGGGATTTGACTGAAATTGACTTTAGCGTGACTTTGACCTCGCAGTCCATTTCCATCAGTTTATGCAGAACCATGGTCAGGTCACCGGCAGGCACGCCGGCGACATCGACATTTCCGCCGGTAATGGCGGCGCCGAACATGACCGTACCGGCCACGAGGCGATCGCCGCTGACGGCATGTTCGACGGAATGTAACTGCTTGACCGGTTCGATGACGACATTGGGAGTTCCGGCGCCATGTATCTTCGCCCCAGCTTTATTCAGGAATTCGGCGACATCGACAATCTCCGGGTCGCAGCCGGCGTTGGTAATGATTGTCTTGTTCTTGGCGAAAACAGCGCCGAAGATGATGTTTTCAGTGCCGGTATGGGAGGGGCGGTCGAAATAGATCGAACCCCCTTTGAGCGGCTTGGCTTTGGCAATCACGTACCCACCTTCTTCGAGGCACTTCGGCGCCCATGTCCTGAAATCCCTTGATATGAAAATCCACCGGCCGGGCCCCCAGCGAACAGCCGCCGGGAAGAGAGACGCGGGCTTCGCCGGTCCGGGCTAGGATCGGCCCGAGCACGAGAAAGGAGGCTCTCATCTGGCGCATGAGCTCGTAGGGAGCGGTGTTTTCGGTGATCTTGGCGGCGTTCACGGTCATGGTCTGGGTGTCTTTGTCGTAGGAGACTTTGGCTCCAAGAAACTTAAGCATCTCGATGATCGTGTAGATATCGCGGAGCGGAGGAACGTTGTGAATAACCGTTTCCCCCTTCTGAATGAGGAGCGCCCCGGCGATTATGGGAAGAGCGGCGTTTTTCGAGCCATCGACGGTGATTTTCCCTTTCAGCGGAGCCGACCCCTGTATGACAAACTTATCCATGTAACATCTTTCTAACCCGGACCAAGCGAGCCGTTCCAGGCATTTGTATTCAACACTGTTTCAATCGGTAACAAGAAATCTGGCACCACTTTGGGGGGAAGAAAAGATTAAAATCAACCCCGGGTAGCGGTGAGATTCCGCCGGGCCGAAAGCGTCCGGCCGGACCAATTTTCAATAGGCGGATTGGTCGCTGGGCTCGGTGACCGGAGCCCGCTCAAGCAGTTCAAAGCCGTTCCGGACGCGGGCGAAGAAATCGATTGCTTCGGGGTGGCAAAAATCGTGGTTGGTCCAGGGGAGACGGCAGAATTTTCCCCGCGACCAGATCAGCACGATCTCGGCAAAGACCCCTTCACTGATGTAGATCCGGTGATTGTACTCGCGGTGACAGGCCATCACGAAATTGTCGGGGGTCATAATGCCGGGGTCGATATTGACGGTCCGGAAGGTGTAGTCATGGACATGATCACCGAGCTGGGATTCGATCTTGTGGCAGGAGGTCTTGACTTCCACCAGGCTGTCGCGGGAGACCATCCGCTCGAACGAAAACAGGCGCCGCGAAAGGGTGTCCCCCATCTCCTCGGCGTACTCATGTCCGTTGGAATGGGGAATATCGATAGTCTCACAGATGACGCGGCCGAAGCGGCGCTCAAGCAAACGCAGAGAATCGGCGAGCGCATCGCGCGAAGAATGCACGACCGATACGATCAGTCGTCCGGGAGTAGGTCTTTGAGGGCGTGCCATGGGGCAGAGTTTGAGAAAAACGGAACATCAAATCAACAAAAAACGAACGATCAACAGTGGAATGCGAGCGAGCGTCGAGATTTGTATTCATCGGCCAGCATGCTGAAGACCAAGCTGTCGAGCCAGACTCCGCGGTGAAGGTCGGCTTTACGGAGGCGTCCTTCGAGCACGAAGCCGCAATTGGTCAATACTTTTTGCGAGGCGATGTTGGGGTGAAAGACATGGGCCTGAAGGCGCACGAGCTTCAGGGTTTCGAAGGCGTACTTGAGAAAGAGTCTCACCGCTTCGGAAGTCAATCCCTGGCCCCAGTGGGACTGGGCGAGCCAATAGCCGAACTCGGCCTTCTTATTCGGTTGGTCCAGGCGCATGATGCCGATCGCGCCAATAAGCTGTTTAGAGTTGATCTCCTCAATGGCAAAGATGATTCCGGTTCCGCCTCGCCGAACTCGCGCCGCCCGCCGAAGAAACTTGTGTGCATATGCGAGCGTGTAGGGATGCGGGATATAGGTGTACCGGGTCAGTTTGATATCTCCCAAATGATGCAACAGTCCGGCGGCATCAGACGGTCGGAAATTCCTCAGGCGGATTCGGTCCCCGATCAGCCAGGCCGGAGTCAGCATAGTTGGGGGCTTGGTTCTTAAAGGGGGCATGAAGCAATCTACGGGAACCCGGGGCCTTGAGTCAACTCAAACAGTTTGTTTGACTTAGCCTCCCGGCGGCTCTATATTCGGCCAAAGCAAAATGTGTGATTTACCGGGAGACCTTCCATGAAGCCTTTGACAGTGCGCGCGGCAAAAGGGAATAAGATATCCTGTAAAGGCTGGCATCAGGAAGCGGCGCTTCGGATGCTCAATAACAACCTCGACCCGGAAGTCGCCGAAAAGCCGCAGGAGCTGATTGTCTACGGGGGCTCCGGCAAGGCGGCCCGCAACTGGGAATGTTACCGGGCGATTGTCAAATCGCTCCAATCCCTCGACAATGATGAGACGCTTCTGGTACAATCCGGAAAGCCGGTCGGCATTTTCCGGACTCATGAATACGCCCCTCGGGTCTTGATCGCCAACTCCCACCTCGTCCCCAAATGGGCGACCTGGGAAAAGTTTCGCCAGTTGGACAAGCTGGGCCTGATCATGTACGGCCAGATGACCGCCGGAAGCTGGATATACATAGGGACACAGGGGATCCTTCAGGGAACCTATGAGACCTTTGCCGCGGTCGCGGACCAGCATTTTAAGGGGGACCTAACCGGACGCTGGATTCTTACAGGCGGTATGGGGGGAATGGGTGGGGCCCAGCCCCTGGCGGCGACCATGAACAACGCCTCCGCTCTGATTGTGGAAGTGGACGAAGCCCGCATTAACCGCCGTTTGAGTATCGGGTATTGCGATGTCAAGGTGAAGACGCTCGACAAGGCGCTCAAAATGATGAAAGAGGCCACCAAATCGGGCAAGGCGGTGTCGGTAGGGCTGGTAGGAAATTGTGCCGAAGTCTTCCCGGAGATCTTTCGCAGGGGCGTGGTGCCGGATATCGTCACCGATCAGACCTCAGCTCACGACGAGCTGAACGGATACATTCCAGAAGGGCTGACGGTGGCCGAGGCTGACAAGCTTCGGAAGAACGATCCCAAGACGTACATGCAACGGGCCTATGAGTCGATGGTGACGCACTGTGACGCCATGATAAAATTCCAGACGGCGGGGGCCGTGGTATTCGATTACGGCAATAATCTGCGCGGACAGGCCGAGACCGGCGGACTCAAGACCGCCTTTGCGTTTCCGGGATTTGTGCCGGCTTACATCCGTCCGCTCTTCTGTCAGGGAAAAGGGCCGTTCCGGTGGGCGGCGCTTTCGGGCAAGGCGGAAGACATTCACGAAACCGACAAGATCATCCAGACGAAATTTGCCTACAACAAACCGCTGGTGCGCTGGATCACCAAAGCGCATGACCGGGTCCCGTTTCAGGGGCTTCCGTCCCGCGTGTGCTGGCTCGGCTACGGGGAGCGCGCGGAGTTCGGCGAGATTATTAATAACTACGTCAAAAAGGGAAAGATCAGCGCCCCGGTAGTAATTGGCCGCGACCATCTCGACTGCGGCTCGGTTGCTTCGCCTAATCGAGAGACCGAAGGGATGCAGGATGGCTCCGACGCTATTGCCGATTGGCCGCTTTTGAACGGAATGCTCAACACCGCCTCCGGGGCCAGCTGGGTTTCGATTCATCATGGCGGCGGGGTCGGAATCGGCAACTCGATTCATGCCGGAATGGTCATTGTGGCGGACGGAAGCAAAGAGATGGGAGAACGGCTCAACCGCGTGCTGACGAACGATCCGGGGACCGGCGTGATGCGCCATGTCGATGCCGGTTATCCTGACGCGATTGCCTGCGCCAAGAAGGCCAAAATCAAAATCCCGATGCTGAAGTAACGGTTCGAATTCCACTATGGCGATCAAGAAAAAAGCGACTCTCCTGATTCAGAATATCGGCCAACTGGTCACGATGCAGGGCCCCTCGCCGCGCATTGGAGCGGCCATGAACGATCTCGGGTTGATCAAGAACGGCGCCGTCGCCGCCGCCGGGGAAGAGATTCTCGCGGTTGGCGAATCAGAAAAAGTAGTGGGGCAGACCACGACTAGCGCTCGGGTGCACGGTGATCGATGCCCAGGGCGGGGTGGTCACGCCGGGTCTGATCGACCCGCACACTCATCCGATCTTTGCGAGCACGCGTGAAGATGAATTTGAGATGCGGCTACAGGGGAAAAGCTATATGGAAATCGCCGAAGCCGGCGGCGGTATCCGACGATCGGTCCGGGACCTCAGAGCGGCTTCCCGGCAGACGCTCCTCGACAAGGCCAAAGGGCGCCTCGACCGGTTTCTGGAACAGGGCGTAACGACCATAGAAGCCAAGTCGGGTTACGGGCTGTCGCTGGAGTCCGAACTCAAGCAGCTGGAAATCATCCGCGAATTGCATGAACATCACCCGGTCGACCTCATCCCAACTTTTCTTGGAGCCCACGAGTTCCCGGACGAGTATCGAAACGACCGCGAAGGGTATGTCGAGCTGGTAATTCGAGAGATGATCCCGGCTGTGGCGGCGGCACAATTAGCGGTATTTTCAGATGTCTTTTGCGAAGAAGGGGTGTTCAGCAATGAGCAGTCCTCGCGCATCCAGCAGGCCGCCAAGCATCACGGTTTGAAAATCAAATTTCACGCCGATGAACTGGCTTCAAGTGAGGGGGCAGAGTTGGCGGCATCGCTGGGAGCCACCTCGGCCGATCACCTCGTCTTCATTTCGGATAGCGGCATTCGTGCCCTGGCGGAAGCCGGCACAGCGGCGGTGCTGCTTCCCGGAACATCATATTCCCTGGGGAGCAAGCGATATGCTCCGGCGCGCCAAATGATCGAGCAGGAAGTGGTACTGGCGCTCTCGACTGACTGCAATCCCGGTTCAAATTATAGCGAGTCTTTGCCGATGATGGTCTCGCTGGCGGCGGTGCACATGAAGCTTACGGCCGCCGAGGCGATCTCCGCGGTAACCGTTAACGCCGCTTATGCGGTAGGAAAACAGGGAGAGATCGGCGTGGTCGAGGTCGGCAAACAGGCTGATCTGGTGGTTTGGGATATGGCAGACTATCGCGAGTTGGCCTATCATTACGGTGTCAACCTGGCCCGCGCCGTGGTCAAACGGGGCAAAGTGGCCTCCTCGCGGACGTGAGGGATCGGAACGACCGGTGCTAAACCGTTTACAATGATTATGAAACGACTGAGTTGTCTTCTTGGATTGACCCTGGCGATACTCGCGGGCGGGTGTGGCGTCTATACCCTGAACCCCAAGGGGAAATCCAATATCAAGACGATCGGGATCGAGTCTTTTGAGAATCAGACGGGGGAGTTTGCCTTTGCCGATCAGCTTTCCGAACTGCTCACCGATGCCTTCATCCGGGACGGCTCGCTCAAAGTTGTGCCGTCGGCCAACGCCGATGCCGTTCTGATCGGCGTTTTGACGAAATATTCCCGGGTGCCGTATCAGTTCGATCAGTCCGACCAGGTGACCCAGTACAAGATTCTGCTGGAGTTCGATATCTCATTGCGGAATCCACGCGACCAGACCGATATCTGGAAAGAACACATGACCCCCGAGGGAGTCTATAGTGTGGCGACGGAAACCGAGGCTGATGGTCAGACCCGGGCCTCCGACCAGCTAGTGCAATCAATTCTCAACAAGACGACCAAATCATGGTAAAGGACCGGTCGGCGGCGCGGTTCTTTCTGTTTGACAGCCATGCCTGAGACTCATATTTTGATACGCGAGAAATGCTGATGCGAATTCTACTACCGGTTATCTGTCTGGTCTCCCTTCTGCTCTGCTCATCGATGTTGTCCGCAGCCGATATCAGTTCCAACGCAGGGACCAGCGCTTTTCCCTTTCTTAAGATCGATGTCGGCGCTCGCGCTGTCAGCATGGGGAGCGCCTTCACCGGTTTGGCTGATGATGAAATGGCGCTCTACTACAATCCGGCCGGAATTGCCCGGTTCGAAGAGAAGAGATTTATCGCCGAATATCATAGCTACTTTGCCGGGCTGAACAACGGCGTGATCGGTGTGATTCTGCCGAACCGCAAATATGTCCTCGGCTTTCATATCAACTATCTCAGCTACGGCACGTTCACGCAAACCGATCTGGCCGGCAACATCACCGGAGAGTTCGGCGGCTCCGATATGCTTTTCGCCGGAACATTCGCGATCAACGCGAATGAGGAGTTTTCGCTCGGCGGCACCGCCAAATTTATCTATGAAAAGATCTCCAGTTACTCCGCCACCGGGGCGGCGTTTGACCTTGGTGCGAGATTTCACTCGGCCCGGGACCGGTACAATGCCGGCATCATGCTCCAGAATGTTGGCGTCCAGCTCTCTGCTCTCGGATCGGGGGATAAAGCCAAACTTCCCCTCTCCGTCAGACTGGGCGGATCGGTCCGGCCCTACGAAATACCGGCGATTATCTCGGCCGATCTGATCGTGCCGATCGACAACAAACCGGTGATTGCGCTCGGGACCGATGTCTACCAGTTCAAGCCGCTGTTCATTCGGATGGGTTGGAACAGCTTTGGTTCGAACTATCGGGCCGAGGGTTCCAGTGACCATTGGGCCGGCTTCTCCATTGGCGCCGGATTTGAATATCATAAGTATGAAATATCCTATGCTTTCTCGCCGGCCGCCGATCTCGGCGAGAGTCATCGAATCACATTGAGCGGGGGATTCTAATTATGCGCGGACGGATTCCTATTCACGGAATGCTCGCGGGACTACTATGGGCTGTCCTCTGTGTCGGATGTGCGGAGAACCAGCAGAACGATCCGCGCCAGACGGTCATCTCGTTTTTTGGAGCGATGGAGAAGAATGACCCGGCCACTTTGTCCCGGCTTCTGGATCTCAGCGAATTGATGCGCAACACGCGCGAAGACTATGCCGTAACTACCGATCAACCCCGGGTCTTTTCCAATCCCAAGGATATCCTGGATGACCTGACCAACGAAGGTCTCACCAAACGTCGCTGGTTCTCCATGCAGCGGATTATCGGCAACTCCGATGTCCAACCGGAGACCGCCACGGTTGAAGTCACTTTCGTCGACAAGCAGCAGTCCACCGGGTATCTGACCAAATTTGGACTTCGCAAGACGAACGGCAAGTGGCGCATCTATAGTTTCAAGACGGTTGAGGCCCCTAGGAACTGAACCGCCGCAATCCGCGATAGCATAAATCCAGGACTTCTCCCTTGAAACCAGCCCCTGCTATTACAGTCGCCGAGCTTCACACCAGAATCACCTCCGGAGAGCGGCCTTATATTCTTGATGTGCGCACTCCTGAAGAATATTCCGAGGCCCGCCTTGAATCGACCAGCGCGCTGATCGAATATGACTTGCTGCCGGAATCCTTGGATCAATTACCAGCCGACAAGAACACCGTGATCTATACGTTTTGTCGCAGCGGCCGTCGGAGCGATGTCGCGGCCAACTATCTGCGCTCGGTGGGCTACTCGCAGGCGTACAATGTCGCGGGAGGAATTCTGGCTTGGAAGAAATCCGGATACGCCACCGTGAGTGACTGAGATTGGGGGAATCTATACTGACCGGCTTGGATCAAAAAAAATGCCGGTGAGTTTAGATCGGGAAAGAGGGGGAGTTCCCGAGCCCAAAGCGCCACCGGCAAATTCTCACCCAACCTAACCTATTGTCCACACAGTGTCAACATTTCGCGCGTGAATTGTTATCACACTCTTCTAACTGTATCGGTTTCTTGCGGTTGCTGTACCGAAAAAGGACCGAATTGGTACCAGTTGAGACTCGGTTCGGTGTACAGCTGCTTCAGGGGCAGTTCTTCAGCCGACGAAACTCGTCAAGCCTGTAATGGCCGCAAACTAAGCCGCATCGAGATTATTCAGCGCTCCGTTGCACAGGGCGGCCTGTTCCGACGTCCGTATTGGGCCGGGGCCAATTTTCCTGTTGTGCCCCTGCTTGCCCCGGCATATATTGGCGTCTCTTGATTTGGGAATGATTTGTTTGGGAGATAGGTAAATGACTAAGAGACTTGGTCTTCTCGCGTTCTTGCTGATCGCCGCCATCGGGCTGTACAACTGCCGTAAGGATGTCACTATCGAGCCGCCTCCGTCGTTGGTGGGCAGGTATACCGGGATCTATACCCGTGCCGTCCAGGTGCCTGAATCACTCCCGGTGAGTCAGCATATCACCTGGGTCTTTACGGACACCAAGTATTACATGGATTTTGACTCCGCCTTTTATCCCAATCAGGCTGCCGTTGACACCTGCCATATCTGTGATGTCGCGGGCATTTATGTCGTCTCCTCGGGAGTCCTCCTGACCACCGACAATCCACAGGACTCGAACCGCACCAAACGGTCTTGCATAATCGGATTTGCTCCTGATGGCCAGTACCAGTTGGACCAGTCGACCGCCAACCAGGTTAAAATGAGCGGTCTCACCCAGAACGCCATCGGCCAGAATGTTTTGAAGACGATATATTTGACGCTTAAGCCTTGAATTCGACCCCGGGTCTCCCCGGGGTTTTTTCTTGGCCGAATTTCCCTACCGCAGCGATCTCCCGGACTCCCAACTCCATTTTTCACTGACACTCCCTGACACAACCCATCCCCATACTTCCCCTACGGCCCTCCCGGCGGATAAGCGGATGCTCGGGTCGGATCGGGTCAGGTCGGGTCAGGTCGGGTCGGGTTGGGCTGGGTTGGGTCGGGTCGGGTCAGTAACTTGGGATGCTGGTGCAGCGCCGGTGTCAGATGGAGGAATGAGCATGTTGTCACGGGTTGTCTCTGCGGCTACGGTTGGAGTGGATGCTTACAAAGTGGATGTCGAAGCGGATATCCAACAGCAGGTACCGGCGTTTGTAACGGTGGGACTTCCGGAGGGGGCGGTCAAGGAGTCCAAAGAGCGGGTGACCGCCGCAATCAAGAATTCTGATTTCATCTTCCCGAACAAGCGGGTCACGATCAACCTGGCTCCGGCGGATGTGCGGAAGGAGGGCTCGGCTTTTGATCTGCCGATGGCTATCGGGATTCTTGCGGCGACCGGGCAGATTCTTCGGGACCGCTGCGACGACTTTGTACTCTTGGGGGAATTGTCTCTCGATGGCAGCCTGAAGCCGGTGCCGGGTGTTCTTCCGATGACCATGAATTGCAACCGCGACAATGGCATCAAGGGGGTCATTGTCCCAAAAGAAAATGCCCGCGAAGCGGCTATGGCCGGCACGGTGCCGGTGTATCCGGTGGAATCACTTAAGGAAGCTGTTCATTTTCTTGAAGACGAATCGATTGTAAAGGCACACGAGGTAGATATCTCGCGCGTCTTCCATGAGGCGCGCCGGTACTCGGTCGATTTTTCCGACGTCAAAGGTCAGGAGTCGGCGAAGCGGGCTCTCGAAGTAGCGGCCGCCGGCGGACATAATATCATCATGATCGGTCCTCCCGGATCGGGCAAGACTATGCTGGCTCGCCGGGTCCCTACCATACTTCCGGATATGACCCTGGACGAAGCGCTTGAGACCACCAAGATTCACTCGGTCGCCGGGAGGCTCACCTCAGAGAAAGCCTTCGTAGCCACCCGGCCATTCCGTTCTCCCCACCACACAATTTCGTATGCCGGTCTGGTCGGCGGTGGGACGATTCCGAAACCGGGCGAGGTCTCACTGGCCCATCACGGGGTGCTGTTTCTCGATGAGATGCCGGAGTTCAAGAAGGATGTGCTTGAGATGCTTCGCCAACCGATGGAAGACAAGCAGGTGACCATCTCACGGGCCTCGATTGCCCTGACCTACCCGGCCGGATTCATGCTGGTGGCGGCCATGAATCCGTGCCCCTGCGGGTATTTCGGCGATCCCTCGCATGATTGCCACTGTTCCTCGAGTGAAATCCAGCGCTACATGTCCAAAGTATCCGGGCCCTTGCTTGACCGGATCGACATTCATATCACGGTTCCATCGGTGAAGTTCAAGGACCTGTCGTCTGAAACGAAAGGGGAGTATTCCGAGAAGATCAGAGTAAGGGTCAATGCCGCCCGTCAAATTCAGATCGAGCGCTTCAAGAACGAGGAAGACATTTACTGCAATGCCCATATGGAGTCGAGCGATATTCGTCGGTACTGCCAGATAGACGAAAAGTCTCAATCCTTGCTGGCGCTGGCGATCAGCCGCCAGGGACTCTCGGCCCGGGCGTATGACCGGATTTTGAAGGTGGCACGGACGATTGCCGATCTCTCCGGAATCGAAAAAATTGAGATGGGGCATGTCGCGGAAGCCATTCACTACCGGACACTTGACCGGAACCTTTGGCTCTAATCGGCAATTTCAGTCTTTGACAAAGGGGGCGTGGGAAGTACCTTGTCAATCCAATGACTGATACAATCCAACATACGCGCACAGAAAAGCTGCTCCTGGAGGCCGCCCGGGTCTTCAATTCGACTCTAGAATATGAAGAACTGGTCGAATTGGTGCTTCGGCTGGTCATGAAGGCGGTCAACAGCGAGGCGGCTCTGGCCTTCCGGGTCGATCATGACCGGACGGACATGAAGGTCCGCTTCATGCGAGCCACCGACGACAAGATGAAAGTGTTCAACCTGGAGGTCGGCCAGGGGGTGGTGGGCTGGGTGACCCAGTACCGCGAGCCGGTGTTGGTGAATGAGCCGATGGCCGATCCGCGTCTTGATGAGCGGATGGAGCAGATGGCCGGAATCAAGGTCCGGTCGGTGGTCTGTGTGCCGCTGGTGGGGAAAGGACACATGATCGGGGTGATTGAAGCGATCAACAAGATCAACGGTCCGTTTACCAGCGCTGATCTGGACATCCTGACCGGGCTGAATGATCAGATCGCCGTGGCGATGGACAACGCCCATCTCTACCGGGAAATCAGGCGCGAGGCCTTGGAGAAGGACCTCTTGTATCAGATCGGAAAGAAGCTCTCCGGATCACTTGAAGTCAGCGAAGTCATGCGTGAAATCATGGACACGCTTAAGCAGGTGGTGCAATACGATGCCGGCGGAGTCTTTCTGATTGACCCGGCTATGCACGAGATTCACTCTCTCTACACGGTAGGCTACGACCCGAAATACGATACGCAATTGAAACTGAAGATCGGCCAGGGGCTGATCGGACATGTCGCCTCGACCGGCGAGCCGGTTATTGTCTCGGACGTCTCCAAAGACCATCGCTATATCGACTCAAATCCGCCGACCCAGAGCGAGATAGTCGTGCCGATCCGGCTCGACAACCGGATAATCGGCGTGATCAATCTGGAATCCGAGTGCAAGGACACCTATTCCCAACGATCCCTGGCTTTGATTTCCGCGTTTGCTTCGCAGGCCGCGATATCACTCGAGCGCGCCCGTCTTCACGAACGGAGCCTTCAGGGAAAGAAACTCCAGGAACAACTGAACATTGCACGGGAGATCCAGAGATCATTTCTGCCTGCCAGAGACCCGAAAATCCCCGGCTACGATATCGCCGGTACTAATATCTCATCCGGTCAGGTCGGGGGAGACTATTACGACTTCATCCGGATAGTGGACAGTCATTTCGGGATTGCCATCGGAGACGTGTCGGGCAAGGGGATTCCGGCGGCCCTGATCATGGCTTCATTCCGCGCCTCGCTGATTGCGGAGATACGGAACAATTACTCCATTCGCACTATCTGTCACAAGGTCAACTCGCTGCTGTTTGAATCGCTGGAACCGGGGAATTATGTCACTGCTGTTTACGGCGTTTTGGACAGCCGGAACCATATCTTCACGTTCTCCAATTGCGGTCATAATCAGCCGATTCTGCTCCGCGCCACCGGCGAGGTGGAGCTTCTCAGCGACGGCGGACCGATTCTTGGAATTGCGGCCGAAAGCCTCTATGAGGAACGGGCGATGGTGATCAACCGGGGGGAAGTCATGGTCCTGTACACCGACGGGGTCACCGAAGTATTCGACCAGTCCGGCCAGGAATTCGGCACCGAACGGCTGATCGAAGTGATCCGGGCTAATCGGGATAAGAGTGCCCAGCAAATGGAAGAGATCATCTATTCGGAATGTACAAAATTCGCATCGGAGAGCCATGTTTGGGATGACCTGACCATGGTGGTCGTAAAGCGGCTCTAATCTTTCGTCTTTTCTATTACTCGGGTGTACGTTATATTAGCTCAGGCCATTGGTACCTCACTTCATTCCGGAAGGAGACAAATCTCAATGCACAGGTACTTTCTCGCACTAGTTGCCGTTACTCTGTTCGTTATTGCGGGATGCGGTTCAAAGGGCGGACCCACCACTCCGACCACGCCCAAATTGCTCCGGGTTGCGGTTTCGGTCAACCCTGCCACGGCGCCTTCGTTGACGGATCCTAACGACGCAGTCTGGAACGGCGTCGCCGCCACCGGGGTCACACTCTCGGGAGCAATCACCCCGTTCTCGGGCGCTCTGACCGGAGTGCCGGACTCGGTGTTGCTCCAGGGAATTCGAAAGAACGACACGCTTTATCTTCGCCTGCGGTGGAAAGATGCTACTCACGATGTCTGGCCGGGGTATCTTTACGTCGTCGATACGCTCTTTCATTGTGACGTTGACACTTCGGTCCACTGTACCGAGTTTGTGGTCGGTGACGACTTCGACACCGAAGACAGAATGCTCGTATTGATGAGCGGTCTCCCGAACGGAGCCTGGGACGCAATCGACTGGCGGGCGCTGACCACCGGAGCCGGACTGCTGGCAGAAGAAGGAGCCTACAAGCGGGACACCGTGAGCCTGAGCCCCGACACGATTATCGACTCCATTGAATATGACTCGGCGCCGAATTCATTCTTGCCGGCGTACCTCAACCAACAGCCCGGATTCGGTCCCTCCAACATGCACTCCGACTCCTCGCAGTTCCACGGGGCAGTTCTTCTCCAGACCGAAATGGTGCCCTTCCGCACTTTCTCCAGGGGCTGGAAGCTCAATCAACGGCTGCCTGGTTTCTACGTCGATACGTCCTTGGCCACCAAGACCCCCGACGTCCGGGGGAGCCGCTGGTGCACGCGAGCGGCCAATATCTGGGATACCACCAGCCAGACGTACACTGTGGTTCTGTGCCGTCCAATGAGTACCGGATTCACCGATTGTCTGAATCTGACGGCAGTGGATTCCGTTCAGACTAAACTGGGCGTTTTTGACAATCAGATTGACCTCAATAAGGGCGGAACCTCGCGGGCCTGGACCAAGAACTTCTGGTTGGTTCTCCAGTAGCGCGGTTCGACAGACGAGGCGATCAAATGTGGGCCGGTTGCGCGAAAGCGAGACCGGCCTTCTTCTTTGCCATAATCAGAACGTGGATTCAACCGACAGTCCTACTTCGGTCGCCACCCGGCCATCGTGGATAAAACAGCCTTGTAACTGGCCATTCCTCCCCTATATTGCCTCCATGCAAGTTTACTCAACCATGTCGAGGTGTCACGATGGCCATTAGAACATATCACCAGTATCTCGAGTCCCTTCGCAAAATGCGTCCCAATATCTACAAATTTGATCAGTTGATTGCCGATGTCACGACCAATCCGGCGACCAAACGGACGGTGGAAGGGCACGCCTGGACTTTCCGGGCGGCGGCCGATGAGAAGTTACGAGACAAAGTCACGACGACTTCGCACCTCACCGGAGAGCCGATCAGCCGGTATCTCTCGATTATCCAATCGGCTGAGGACATGTACGCCAACAGCGATATGAAGCGGTTGATGTTTCACCTAACCGGAACTTGCACCGGTGGTCGCTGTGCCGGCTGGGCGGCGCTGAACGCGATGTTCGCAGTGACCTGGGAGATGGACCGTGATCTCAAGACCGGATATCACGAGCGGTTTCTAACCTGGTTGAAGCAGGCCCAGGCGAACGATATCACCGTCGCGGGGGCCCTGACCGATGCCAAAGGGGACCGCACCAAGTCTCCTTCGCAACAGCCGGACAAGGATGTATTCCTTCACGTCCATGAGATGCGCCCGGACGGAATTGTGGTTCGGGGAGCCAAACTGATGATCTGCGGCGTGGCGGCAGCCAACGAAATATTCATTCTGCCGGGTTCCGCTTACAAGGAGGAAGACTCTGATTTCGCTTTGTCGTTCGTGATTCCCCGGGATACCGAAGGATTGACTATTGTGGAAGCCCGCCATCCCAATGACACGCGGGATGAAGAGTCCGGCTGGGACAACCCGGTTACCGAAGGCGGCATCACCCAGGCGTTTTTGTTTTTCGAGGATGTCTTCGTGCCCAAAGAGCGGCTTTTTATGTGCGGAGAAACGAAATACACGGGGAACACCGTGATGTATTTTATCGCCCCTTATCGCGCCGCTATCGGCGGATGTGTAGCGGGACAGGGAGATATCAAGATCGGCTCGGCCATTCTCACGGCGCGGACCAACGGCTTGTCGGCCAAAGTCTTTAATGACAAATTGACTCAGATGTATGTCAACAACGAAACCACTTATGGCATGGGGATCGCCGCGGCCGCCCGCGGAAAGAAGCATGGTTCTGGTGCCTGGCACTGCGATCAACTCTTGTCCAACGTGAACAAGGTCCATGTGGCCACACTGCCGTATCAGACCTCAGTTCTGGCACAGGATATCGCGGGCGGTATTGCCGAGACCGGCTGTATGCCTTCGCACCAGGATTTCGAGTCGAAAAAATACGGGCATTTGATCAAGAAGTACATGACGGCCAAACTGTCGGCCGAATCGCGGGCTCGCGCTGCACGACTGGTGGAGTGGTCGACGATTGGCTCCGGAGTGCCCGGATGCATGCACGGGGGCGGGTCACCCGATGGCGCCAAGATCGTGATTAGAGGATTCGCCAATCTCGAAGAAAAAGTACAGCTTGCACGGAAGCTCGCCGGAATCACGGAAGAGGTTCCGGAACCGGTGGTGGTGAAGAAGTAGCAACCAGACGATCGATCACTCGCGCTTGGAAATCTGGCGGGCTGCTTCGTTCATTAGCTTGCCGTAGGTTTCCCGTTCCATTTCGCGGATATCGACCGTGATATCACACGGTCTAGAGATAAGTTTGGTGGAAGGCAGCTTCCAACAGATCGAGCAATCTCTGACTCATCTTCTTTCGCTCATCGATGGACCGTCCGGTCAAGAGGCTGACGGTCAAATGCACGAAGACACTCTGCGGTACGCCTGAGCCGACAAGAAACGTATCGTGCGCCACGGCGCGGCTCTTGATGTCGGCGAGCTTGGTGGGGGGAAATTCCACCAGCAAAGCATGAATCCGTCGGAACAGAGCGGCCAAATCAACCGGCTCGGCAAGGTTGGTCGAATATTCAAGGGTTACATGGGGCATAGGTTCCTCTGACTCAGTCTTTCGTCGCTCGCAACTTACGGCCGATCTTCAAAGCGGTGGCTAGCTATACTAACGCTCAGGATAATTCTGCCAACAACAAAAAGAATTTACGCTGCCGGGCCTTTTAGGCTTCGCCGTGTAGTTGTAACACTTTATACAGCATTGACATACCTGTTCGACGTCGGGGCGGCGGGCGGAAATTGAAGGATGGAGACTGATTCTCCGGTCGAGCTCATGATTCTATACGGAACCGAAGAGGGTCTATAACTTTCGACTGGGCATAGTCGAGGCTAACGATTGGACCGCCGGGAGGCGTGCGATCGCGGACAAGGAATCTATTAAGTCACAAAGCGTTACGTGATGGTCATAGGCGCTCCTGAAGGGGAGAGAGGGGAATCTAATTCTTACTTGACCCGTGGGGTGATTGTTAGTAAACTGCAAGACTTGGCTTCGAGCTGGGCCCTTAGCTCAGTTGGTTAGAGCAGCTGACTCATAATCAGCGGGTCGCAGGTTCGAGCCCTGCAGGGCCCATGACTGAAGTCGGCGGAAAGGCGTGATCGGGCAATTAGCTCAGCTGGTTAGAGCGTTCGGTTCACATCCGAGAGGTCACTGGTTCGAGTCCAGTATTGCCCATGTATGAGAATGTTAGTGCTCTTTTATACAATGAACAGCTTTTCGGGTGAGCGTGTTGAAGCGCAATCTCACAGCGGCCCGAAAACCAACGAAAGAAAAATTAAGCGCATTCTTCGTCAGCCGAAGAGTGCGCTTTTTTTGTAGGTAAATATGACTATAGGAAACAAGGAGGCGTCGATGCAGAGCGATCTCGAGTTATTGCTAAAACTCCAGGTGATTGACTATGATCTCGGAGAGCTCGAGCGATCCAAGGAATATCTCCCCGACATGATGGAGAACCTGCATCGGGAAATACGCGAGACCCAGGGGCGGCTCCAGACCTGCCGCGAACAGCAGCAACAGGCGCAGTTAAGGCAGAAAAGCCTGGAACTTGAGATCAGAACCAAGGAGGCCGACCTCGTCCGCTACCAGCAGCAGATGATGACGATCAAGACCAACAAGGAGTATGATGCGCTGGTGGCCGAAATAGACAGCATCAAATCCACGGTCGCCGCGCGTGAGACGGAACTTCTCGAGACGATCGAGACGCTGAACACGGTGGACAAGGAGATTGGGGGCCTTCAGGAGAAGGAAGCCCAAATATCCGACAACAATTCCAAACAGCTTAAGATCCTCCAGGAAAAAATAGATTCGATCGGGGCGAAGGTCTCGGCCAAAGAAACCGAGCGCCAGACGATCATTACTTCGGTATCCCGTCCCACCCTGATGATTTACGAGCGGGTACGCCGGGGAAAAGGGGGCCAGGTCGTGGTGGTGGTGAAGAAGCGGGCCTGCAGCTCCTGTTACAAAGCGCTGACGGCGAAAAAAGTACAGGAGATTAAGCGCCACGACCGGATCGAGACCTGTGACAACTGCGGCTGTCTCTTGTATTGGGATGACGGGGAGTCGAATTAGGGATCGGACGCGAACCTGACGACGGAAAAGCTGTTAAGTGGCTACCATGGGAAAGATACTTGAAAAGACGGCGCTGACATTCGATGACGTGCTTCTGGTGCCCGCGCACTCGAAAGTGCTTCCGCGCGATGTCAGCATCGCCACGACCATTGCCCGCGGAATCGATCTGAATGTTCCGATTCTCTCGGCTGCCATGGATACCGTCACCGAGGCCCGGTTGGCGATTGCGATCGCCCGCGAAGGGGGTCTTGGAGTCATCCACAAGAATATCAAACCGGACCAGCAGGCGGCCCAGGTCGATATGGTCAAGCGGTCGGAGTCCGGCATGATTGTCGACCCGATCACTCTACCGCCGGACCGGACCATTGGCGAAGCCCTTGAGGTGATGCGCAAGTTTTCCATCTCCGGAATCCCGATCACCCAGAACGGGAAATTGGTCGGCATTCTGACCAACCGGGATCTCCGCTTTCACAAAGATGTCACGGTCAAGGTTTCGGAAGTGATGACGAAAGAGAATCTCGTCACCGTTCCTGAAGGAACCGATCTTGATACCGCCAAAGAGATGCTCCATAAGCACCGCATCGAGAAACTGCTTTTGGTCGATGATCACTACATGCTCAAGGGGATGATCACGGTCAAAGATATCATGAAGAAGATCCAGCATCCCAACGCCTGCAAGGATGAGCGGGGGCGCCTCCGCGTGGCCGCCGCGGTCGGTGTGGGAGCAGATCTTGACGAGCGGGCCGAGAAACTGGTCGCGGCCGGGGCCGACATGCTCTGCGTAGACAGCTCCCACGGCCACAGTCAGGGGGTGCTCAACGCTGTGGCCCTGCTGAAGAAGAAGTTTCCCAAAGTTCCCCTTATGGCCGGGAATATCGCCACCTCCGACGGCGCCAAGGCGCTGATCGATGTCGGCGCAGACAGCGTCAAAGTAGGAATTGGGCCCGGTTCAATTTGCACGACGAGAGTGGTCACCGGGGCCGGGATGCCTCAAATAACGGCGGTGATGAATGCGGTCGAAGCTGCCGGCAAAGCCAACATTCCGGCAATTGCCGATGGCGGGATCAGATACTCAGGTGATATGGCCAAAGCCCTGGCGGCTGGAGCGCACGCCGTAATGATCGGCTCTTTGCTAGCCGGAGTGGAAGAGTCTCCTGGCGAGATGGTAATTTTCGAAGGCCGGTCGTTCAAAGTATATCGCGGCATGGGCTCAATTGGAGCCATGAAAGAGGGAAGCAAGGATCGCTACTTCCAGGAACACGAAGAGGAAGCTTCCAAACTCGTGCCGGAAGGGGTCGAGGGACGTGTCCCGTATAAGGGGAAGCTGTCTGATTTGATTTTCCAACTGGTCGGCGGACTTCGCGCCGGCATGGGGCTCAGCGGCGTGGCCAATTTGGATGAGTTCCGGAGCAAGGCGCAACTGGTCAGAATTACGCAGGCGGGCGTGATCGAATCGCACCCGCACTCGGTGCCGATCAGTAAGGAAGCGCCGAACTACTGGCGCATGTAGCGCGCCTGATCGAGTCCCGAAAGGGTTCGATCAACTAAAAGTGAAGTTTGTTTTTGGTGTATATTTTTCGAAACGAAAGCTAAGCGAAAGTAGGAGAAACAGTCGCGCTTTAAATGAAAGTTTAGAGTGAGGAAAGTCCGAGCTCCAGAGAATCGAGGCGCCCGGTAACGCCGGGGCGGAGTGATCCGACGGAAAGTGCCACAGAAACCAGACCGCCTCGTTTCGACGAGGTAAGGGTGAAAACGCGGTGTAAGAGACCACGGTCCGCGGCGGAGACGCGGCGGACGGGCAAACCCCGCCTGGAGCAAGGCCAAATATGGGGACAGGGATGGATTCGTCCCGTTATGATCCCCGGGTAGGCCGCTCGAGTTGCCGGGCAACCGGCAACCTAGATAAATGACTGCTAAGCCGCTTCGGCGGTGACACAGAACTCGGCTTATCTCCTGCTTTCCACAGCTTCATGCATGTGGAGGCTGCCATGACTTGGGCACAGAGGATCCACGCCCTCAAGTGGGTGCTGGCCTCGGAACCGGATCTCAATTCAGTTGCGGACCTGGCGACCGCGACCAAACTTCCGGCCAACGTGGTGAAAATCCTGGTCAATCGCCAGATTGATTCGGCCGAACTGATCGACCGCTTTCTTAATCCTAAAATGATCGATCTGAAGGATCCGTTCTCCATGACCGGCATGGAGCTCGGCATCCAGCGCGTAACCAAAGCGCTGTTCGAGAACGAAAAGGTCATGATTTACGGCGATTATGATGTCGACGGCATCACCGCCACCGCCCTGCTCTATATGGTGCTCAACAAACTCGGCGCCCAGGTCAATTTCTACCTGCCGAATCGCCTGATCGAAGGATACGGACTGTCCACGGATGGAATTGATGAGGCCAAGGCGAAAGGGGTGTCGCTGATCGTGACGGTCGATACCGGCATCACGGCGGTCGACGAGATCGCCTATGCGACCACACAGGGGATCGATGTGGTCGTGACCGATCACCACGAGCCGGGAATGTCGATTCCGAAGGCGTTCGCCATAATCAATCCCAAACAGCCGGATTGCAATTACGGCGGTGAGCTTTCCGGGGTCGGGGTGGCCTTCAAGTTTGCCCAGGCGCTTTACAAACGGCTCAACCAGGATGAACGGGAACTGGAAGAGCATCTGGATTTGGTCGCGCTCGGAACCTCGGCGGATATCGTGCCGCTGGTAGGCGAGAATCGAATACTGACCAAATTCGGGATCAGGCAGATCGCCCGTACGACCAAGCCTGGATTGAAGTCACTGGCCTTTGTCTCAGGTTTGATGGGGAAGGAGATCAGCACCGGCCAGGTGGTGTTCATTCTGGCGCCGCGGATCAATGCCCTGGGAAGACTCGGTGATGCCCGCGAGGCGATACGCCTTCTTTCTACCCGTGACGAAAAAATGGCCGCGGAAATCGCCCGGAAACTTGACTCGGAAAATCGCCGGCGCAAAGATATCGATGAGCGGACATTGCAGGAAGCTCTGGCCCAGATGCACGAGGTCACCGATCTGAAAAATGACCGGGCGATCGTGCTGGCGGCCGAAGGATGGCACCAGGGAGTGATCGGAATTGTCGCCAGCCGGCTGGTGGAGAAATATCATTTGCCGACAGTCATGATTGCGATATCCGAAACCGAAGGGAAAGGTTCCGCCCGCTCGATTCCCGGATTCCACTTATGCGAAGCGCTTAAAGAGTGCGAGGACCTTCTGGTCAAGTACGGCGGTCATAAATACGCCGCCGGGCTGTCGATCAAGCCGGAGCATATCCCGGCGTTCCGGGAGCGGTTCCGCGAGGTCTCAGCCAAATTCCTGACCCCTGAAGATATCGTGCCAAAACTGTTTATCGACCTGGAAATTGAACTGACCGAGATCACCGGCGACTTTATGGACGCGATCGAGTCGTTCTCGCCGTTCGGACCCCAGAATATGCGGCCGATCTTCCTGACGAGAAACTGCGAAGTGGTCGGGATACCGTACACGGTCGGAAACAACCATCTCAAGATGAAAGTGCGCAAAGGGGATGCGGTGTTCGATGTGATCGGGTTCGGATTCGGCGATATGGCGCAAGTGATTTCCGACCGGGGCTGCCTGGTCGATATCGTGTACGCAGTCGAATACAACACGTACAACGACCACACTCAGATTCAGATTCGGCTGAAGGATATCAAGTTGACGGTCGGCGATATGTCTCCGCGGTACGCCTAAGCTATGACGATTGTCGATTCACTGTTTCAGGGGGATATCCGTTCGCTGTCGAAAGTGGTCTCGGTGGTCGAGAACTGCGCGGATGGATACCAGGAGGTTCTGGCCCGCCTGTACAAGCATGTCGGCAAGGCGGTGCGGGTAGGGATCACCGGCCCGCCCGGCTCCGGGAAATCGACTATCGTAAACGCTCTCACTCATCTACTGCTGGCTGATCACAAGAAAGTCGGAATTATTGCGGTCGATCCGTCATCGCCGTTCACCGGCGGAGCGCTGCTCGGCGACCGGGTCCGGATGAACGAGTTTCCGTCGGATGGCCGAGTATATTTTCGATCGATGGCGACTCGCGGTGCTACCGGCGGATTGGCGGCTGCTACTGATAATGTTACCGTCGTCTACGACGCTTTCGGCTTTGACGTTACCCTGATCGAGACGGTGGGGGTAGGACAGGTCGAACTGGACATTATCGATACCTGCGATGTTGTCGTGGTCGTCATTGTGCCGGAGTCGGGAGATTCCGTTCAGACGATGAAAGCGGGTCTGATGGAGATCGCGGATATTTTCTGTGTGAACAAATCAGACCGCCCCGGGTCGGAGCGGATCGCGGCGGAATTACAGCAGGCGATGGAAACCCGGCGGAAGACTCACGGGACCTGGGTGGTGCCGGTAATTCCGACGGAAGCCACCGCGAAGAAGAATATCGACAAGCTTTACACCAGGATCACGGAATATGCCGCCTTTGCCCGTTCCAACGGCATGTTTGAAAAGCACCGCCGGGAGCAGCTCAAACTCAAAGTCCTGAATATCGTCAAAGCGCGGTTCCATCAGGAATTTCTCGACAAGCTCACGGCCAATTCGGAACTGGATCATATCATTGAAGAAATTCTGAAAGCCCGCACCGACCCATACGCGGCCGGCGAGGCGCTCTACCGCCGCTTTGCGGCCCAGGATTGAATCGCACGGTTCGCCTGATTTATCAGTCTCATTCTTCATCCAAAATCTCCCGATCTGAACGGCAGAGTCCGGGTTTCCACCGGTGGAACCTGAACTCATGCCGGGGCGTTGATAAGTTATTGCCGAGTTTTGAGTTAGGTCGCGCGTCCGGGACGCCCGACTGCTTGCGTGAAACGAGATAAGTAGGTATACTGCAAGCTTGTTTACAGGTGGAGACTGCAAAGTATGTTCAGTAAGAAGTTCCTAGAGACACTCCGGGCACGATTGTCGGCATGGGACAAGACCGCCGCCAAGACGCGAGACAAGAAGTCGCGGCCGCGGTTCTTTACCGTTTCCGGAATGGATATCGACGAACTGTACACTCCGCTGTCGATAAAGGGAGCGGACCGGGATGAGCATTATTGGGAGCAAATCGGACTCCCGGGTGAATATCCCTATACTCGGGGAGTACATCACACCCTGTATCGCACCCGGCTCTGGACGATGCGTCAATTTGCCGGCATGGGGACTCCGCTTCAGACTAACGAACGATTCAAATACATTCTTCAACAGGGGGGAACCGGGCTTTCCACGGCGTTCGATCTGCCGACGCTCATGGGTTACGATTCGGACCATCCGCGTTCTCTTGGCGAGGTCGGCAAGTGCGGAGTCGCGGTAGATACGCTGGCCGACATGGAAATCCTGTTCAGCGGGATTGATCTCGGAAAAGTATCAACTTCGATGACGATCAACTCGCCGGCATCAATTTTGTTGGCGATGTATCTGGCGGTGGCGGAGAAGCAGGGAGTGCCGTTTGACCAAGTGCGCGGCACGCTCCAGAATGACATACTCAAAGAGTATATCGCCCAGAAGGAATTCATTTTTCCGCCGAGACCATCGATCCGACTGATTACGGACATGATGGAGTTCTGCACGAAGAAGGTCCCGCAGTACAACACGATCTCGATTTCCGGCTACCATATCCGGGAGGCCGGGTCAACTGCTGTGCAGGAGCTGGCGTTTACTTTGGCGGACGGATTCTGCTATATCGAATCGGCCATAGCCGCCGGGCAAAATGTCGATGAATTCGCGCCGCGCCTGTCGTTCTTTTTCAATGCCCACTCGGATTTCTTCGAGGAGATCGCTAAATACCGGGCGGCGAGGAGAATTTTCGCGCGCCATATGCGGGAAAAGTACAAAGCCAAAGATCCCAAGAGCTGGATTCTGCGGTTCCATACGCAGACCGCCGGTGTGTCGCTGACGGCGCAGCAGCCGGAGATCAATATCGCCCGGGTGGCGATTCAGGCGCTGGGCGGGGTCTTGGGCGGGACGCAGTCGCTGCATACGAATTCCATGGATGAGACTCTTGCTCTCCCTTCTGAGAAAGCGGCTTTGATTGCGCTCCGCACTCAGCAGATTATCGCCTATGAAACCGGCGTGGCCAACACGGTCGATCCACTGGCCGGATCATATTTTGTCGAGGCACTCACGGATAAGATGGAAGAAGAGGCCGAAGCCTATTTTGCCGAGATCGACCGCCGCGGCGGGGTGCTTCAGTGCATCGATGAAGGATATTTCCAGCGCGAAGTTGCCAAAGCGGCGTATCGGTTCCAGCAGGAAATTGAGTCCAAGGACCGGGTCATTGTCGGCGTGAATGATTTCGTGCTCGAGGATGAAAAGATAGAGATTCCGGTGCTTCGGATTGATCCGACGGTCGAGCGAGATCAGGCGGCATTTGTCCGGAAGATCAGGGCGCAGCGGAATGCCGGTGCGGTACAGGCTTCGCTGGACAATCTGCGCAAAATAGCCCAAGGGAAGGGAAACACGTTTGAGGCGATTCTGGCTTGCGTGAAGACGTATGCGACAGTCGGTGAAATGTGTGATGTACTGCGGGAAGTGTGGGGTGAGCATGTCGAGTCCGCCCCGGCGATGCAGGTGAGTTGAGGGGAATTGTTGGCCCATACTGTCATGGCGTTTATCGAAGAATGGTCCTTTGACATAGACTGAGTTTATGGACAAAAAAATTCGCGTACTCTTAGCCAAGCCCGGGCTGGACGGGCATGACCGGGGCATCAAAGTGATCGCTGCGGCGTTTCGCGATGCCGGCATGGAAGTGATCTATACCGGTCTTCGCCAGACCCCCGAGATGATTGTCGATGCCGCGATTCAGGAGGATGTCGACGCGATCGGCGTGTCGATTCTCTCCGGCGCCCACATGACGCTTTTCCCGGCGATTCTCGACGAAATGAAGAAGCGCGGTGCGACCGACATGCTGTTGTTCGGCGGCGGAATCATTCCGGACGATGACAAGGATGCGCTGGAAAAGCTGGGGGTAGCCAAAATGTTTACGCCCGGAGCCCCCACCGAGGACGCGATCGAGTTTCTTCGCCGGGCGGTCGAGAAAAAGTGGGCGGATGAAAAGATCAAGTGACGACAACACACGGGATTCGTTGATATAATTTAAAACCAGGAGCGTTTATGCCGTATAATGTCGACCCGCGCCAGCAGGCAGTCAGGGACGAGGCCAAAGTCTTTGCGGACAAGTACATGTATCCGATGACCGAAGAATTGGATCGGATGCCGGAGCCGCGCAAATTTCCTTTCGATTTGTATCGCAAGATCGGTGAGGCCGGCTTTATCGGCTATGCCATGCCTAAAGAGTTGGGCGGGGAAGGAAAGTCGAATCTTGAATACATCACGCTCGTCGAAGAACTGTGTTATCACGATCCGGCGATCGGCCTGCTGTGTGCGGTCGGGGAACTGGCCGTTCATCCGATCGTCCATTACGCCAGTGACGCTCAGAAAAAGAAATATGTGCCGGACTGCGCCTCAGGGAAGCGGGTCCCGGCGTTTGTGCTAACCGAGCCCGAAGCGGGCTCCGATGCCGCCAATCAAAAGACGGTTGCGGTCGAAAACGGCGATAACTACATCGTCAACGGTGAGAAGATTTTCATCATGCACGGCGATGTGGCCGATCTGGCGGTGCTGTTCTGCCGGATCGAGGGGGCTCCCAAGATGTCAGCGTTTATCGTCGAGACCAACCAGCCCGGTTGGGACAAGCGAACGCTGAAGCACAAAATGGGAATGCGTGCGGCCACTACCGGCGGGATTCGGCTCAAAGATGTAAAAATACCCAAAGAAAATTTGCTTGGAGAAGTCGGCAGAGGATTCCGTTATGCTATGGGGACGCTGGACGGCGCCCGGATCGGCGTCGCGGCGCAGGGTGTCGGCCTTGCCCAGAGAGCGCTCGATGAAGCCTGTTCGTATGCCAAGAAGCGCCAGGCGTTCGGCGCGCCGATAGCCAAACTTCAGGCGATACAATGGATGATCGCCGATATGTCGACACACCTGGAAGCGGCCCGCTGCCTTACCTACAAGGCGGCCTTGATGCAGGATCGCGGCGAAAAGTTCACTCTGGAGGCTTCGCACGCCAAGCTGTTTGCCTCGGAGACGGCCCGTTTCTGCATCGATCGCGCCATGCAGATTCATGGCGGCTACGGATTCATCGGAGAGTTCTCACCGATTGAAAAACTGTACCGCGATCAGCGCGTGCTGGAAATCTACGAGGGAACCTCGGAGGTCCAGCGGCTGGTGATTGCGGCCAATGTTCTCGGAGGTCGATGAAGTTCGGTCAGTTTGAAATTCGTACCTTCGTCGAGTCGAACTTCCGGCTCGACGGGGGCACGATGTTCGGTATCATTCCCAAATCAATGTGGCAGCGTCTCCTCCCGGCGGATGACAATAATCTGATTCCGATGGCGGCCAATCTGTTTGTTCTGTCCGCCCACGGCAAGAACATGATTTTTGATGTCGGCCTGGGTGATACGCTCTCGGATCGGGAGAAGAAGATTTACGGCACGGATGGCCAGTCGAATCTCGACCGCGGACTGGCGTCATTGGGGTTGAGCGCCGACCAAATTGATTACGTTATCCTGACCCACCTCCACACGGATCACTGCGGTGGCGCCGTGAAAAGGGTGGATGGTCAATACGTTCCGAGATTTCCGAAGGCAAAGTACATTATTGAGAAGAAAGAATGGGAAGCGGCGCTTCATCCGGATGAACGGACGAGCGCCGTCTATATTCCCGAGCGTTTGACGCCAATAGAAGAGGCCGGGCAGCTTGAGTTGATCGAAGGCTCGACCGAATTATTTCCGGGTATCAAAGCAGTCTTTACGGGCGGACATTCGGTCGGGCATTATGCGCTCGAAATGGAGTCGGATGGTGAGCAAGTCTGGTACTATGCGGACATCTTTCCGATGACCCAGCACATTCGGGTACCGTTCATTCCGGCAACCGATGTCTTTCCCTTGACCTCTATGGAAGTCAAACGGCGGACGGTTCCCCGTCTTGTTAACAAAAATGTCGTCCTGGCTTTTGATCACGACACTCGAATCAGTTTTGGCCGGGTGAAAGAGGTTGAGGGGAAACTTGCCGTCGAGCCAGTTCAGGCGCAAACAATTCAGTCCAGATAAGCAGATCGGAAGCGATCGTGTCACTAGAAAAGAAGCTCAATCATCTTGAAGAAATGCGCGGCCAGGCGCGCCTTGGAGGCGGGCAGGATCGGCTCGACGCCCAGCACCAGAAGGGGAAGCTGACGGCGCGCGAGCGGATTGAACTTCTGGTAGATGAAAACTCATTCGAAGAATTTGACGCCTTTGTCACCCATAGATCCTCAGACTTTGGGCTGGGCGAACAGAAGGTTCTGGGAGACGGCGTCGTCACCGGCTGCGGCAAGATCAACGGCCGGACCATGTTTATCTTTTCGCAGGATTTTACGGTGTTCGGAGGATCGCTGTCCGAGGCTCACGCGGAGAAGATCTGCAAAATTATGGATATGGCCATGAAAGTGGGGGCGCCAGTGATCGGCCTCAATGACTCCGGCGGAGCCAGAATACAGGAAGGAGTCGTGTCGCTCGGCGGCTACGCCGATATCTTCCTGCGCAACACGCTGGCCTCGGGAGTCATTCCGCAGATCTCCGTTATTCTTGGGCCGTGCGCCGGAGGGGCCGTGTACAGCCCGGCCATTACCGATTTCGTGCTGATGACCAAAGGGACCTCGTATATGTTCGTCACCGGGCCGAATGTCGTGAAGACGGTCACGCACGAGCAGGTGACATCAGAGGAACTGGGCGGCGCTATGGTTCACGCCGCAAAGTCCGGTGTGGCGCATTTTGCCTGCGACAACGAGGCGGACGCTATTGCCAAAACGAAACGACTCATCGAGTATATTCCGCAAAATAATGTCGAGGACCCGCCGCTTGCGCCGACTCAGGATCCGCTCGATCGTGAGGATGCCGCGTTGAATCGTATTGTGCCGGACAGTCCAAACCAGCCGTATGATATCAAAGAAGTAATTACGCGAGTGGTCGACAAGGAGTCGTTTTTCGAAATTCAGGAAGAATACGCCCAGAATATCGTAGTTGGGTTCGCCCACTTGGGCGGGAAATCAATCGGCATTATTGCCAACCAGCCGGCCGTGATGGCCGGAGTGCTCGATATCAATTCCTCGGACAAGGGGGCTCGGTTTATCAGATTTTGCGATGCCTTCAATATCCCGATCCTTACGTTTGAGGATGTCCCCGGATTCATGCCCGGAACCGAGCAGGAACATGGCGGGATCATCCGGCACGGCGCCAAACTGCTTTTTGCCTACTGCGAGGCGACCGTTCCGAAAGTCACCGTGATTACGCGCAAGGCGTATGGCGGGGCGTACGACGTCATGAATTCCAAGCATGTCCGTGGCGACATGAATTACGCCTGGCCGACCGCGGAAATCGCGGTGATGGGGCCCAAAGGGGCGGTGGAGATAATCTTTAAGAAAGAGATCATGGCGTCATCGAATCCGGATCTTGAGCTAAAGCGGAAGGAGGAAGAGTACCGCGAAAAGTTCGCCAATCCTTTTATCGCCGCCGGACGCGGATATGTGGACGATATCATCGAGCCCAAAACGACTCGTCCGCGCTTGATCCGGGCCTTTCAGATGCTTGAGACCAAGAAGGACTCCAACCCTCCCAAAAAGCACGGGAATATACCTCTGTAGTTTTTCTTCATGCCAACGCAGATTCGCAAAATCCTGGTCGCCAATCGGGGAGAGATTGCCGTGCGGGTCATCCGGGCCTGTCGTGATCTGGGCATTCGGGCGGTGGCGGTCTACTCTGAGGCGGACAAAACGGCCTTCCATGTTCGTATGGCCGATGATGCTTACCTGATCGGCCCAGCCCCGTCTTCAGAGAGTTACCTAGTTCATGAAAAGATTATCGAAATAGCCAGGAAATCCGGCGCCGATGCCATTCATCCGGGGTATGGATTCTTGTCGGAGAACGCCGAGTTCGCCCAACGATGTGCGGACGAGGGAATCATCTTCATCGGCCCCGGGCCTGACACTATTCGCCTGCTTGGCGACAAATTGGGAGCCCGCGCCACTGCCCGGAAAGCGGGGCTTTCCCTGGTTGACGGGGCGGAAATCGACTCTGCTAATCTATCGAGCACGATCGAGACAGCCCGAAAACTCGGCTTCCCATTATTGGTCAAAGCGGCGGCCGGGGGGGGTGGAAAAGGGATGCGAATTGTCGAATCAGAGGATCAATTTCCCGAAGCACTTAGAGCCGCGGCGAGCGAGGCGAAATCATCGTTCGGCGACAGCCGCGTCTATCTGGAAAAATATTTGTCCCGCCCGCGCCATATTGAGATTCAAATTCTCTGTGATCAACTTGGAAACTGCGTCCATCTTGGAGAACGGGAATGTTCCATCCAACGCCGCCATCAAAAAGTAATCGAAGAATCGCCGTCACCGATTATGACCCCTGAACTCAGGGGCAAAATGGGAAAAGCGGCCGTTGAACTAGCCCGGCAGGCTGGATATGTCGGCGCCGGAACTGTCGAGTTCCTCGTTGATGAAAAACAGAATTTCTACTTTTTGGAAGTAAACACGCGGCTGCAGGTGGAACACCCGGTAACTGAGATCGTCATCGGCCTCGATCTTGTCAAAGAACAGATCGCGATTGCCGAGGGGAAGAAGCTGACCATTGATCAAGACAGCATTCACCCGGCCGCCACGCCATCGAGTGCCGCATCTATGCTGAAGACCCGGACAATGGCTTCATGCCTTCGACCGGAACACTTCGAAGCTATGTTATCCCAGCCGGACCGGGGGTGAGAGTAGATTCCGGCGTCGTGGCCGGATCAGAAATTCCGATTTACTACGATCCCATGATCGCCAAACTGATTACTTGGGGAAGAGACCGGAGCGAAGCGATCGGCCGGATGCGCCGGGCGCTCGAAGAATTCAGGATCTCCGGCGTTGAGACGACTATCGCCTTTCACCGTGTCATAATGGATAATCCTAAGTTCATGAGCGGCGAGATCTCCACCCGATTTTTGCCCGATGAATATCCCGATAATGTCTATCGTCAGATCAGTGAGTCGATGCGGGAACGGGCTGCGATGGCGATCGCCCTGGACAAATATCTCGGGGAGCGCCAGATTTCGGTGGAAGCATCATCTGGTTCCGGCTCAGGCCAGTCCAACTGGCGGCAATTTTATCGGCGCAAGAATCTCAGGAGTTTTGGAGGCTCGCGCTGATGGCCCGGTATCTGGTGGAAATTGAAGGTAGGGAGTATGAAGTTGCCGTGGAGTACCGCTCGGAGCGATACCTGGTCTCATGCAATGGACGGACATTTGAAATCGAGCGACACCCTTTGAACGGCAGCCGAGCGTTACTTCTTATTGACAAAGAATCTCTTGAGGTCGATGTTCATTCGCGCTGGGGAAACGGCCAGCGATCGGTGTTTGTGGCCGGAACCGAGGTCCATGGCACAGTCGAGGAGTACAGCCTCGCCCAGATGCGCAAAGCGGCCGGGATGGCTCACGGGCCGGCGGTGGAAACTCGCCTCAAGGCGCCGATGCCCGGAATGGTGATTGAGGTCAGAGTCAAACCGGGAGAACGGGTGGCGAAAGATCAGCCGCTCGTGGTCATTGAAGCGATGAAGATGGAGAACGTCATCAAGGCCAAAGGGGAAGCGGTTGTGAAAGCAATCATCGCCGCCAAAGGGAAGTCGATCGAAAAAGGGGATACCCTGCTGGAGTTTGAATAGTATGAATAGTAAATCCCGGAAGACCTCCTCGGGAATAATCAATTCCTCCGGTGGCAGCCCCCACCGGAGTTGCCGATGGCGCTCAGGAACTGCCAGGGGAATTTCCGTACACCCGGGGGATCTATCCGGACATGTATCGGGGGCGTCTCTGGACCATGCGCCAGTATGCCGGTTACGGCACAGCGGCAGAGACGAACCGGCGCTTCAGATATCTTCTTGAGAACGGTCAGACCGGCCTATCGGTGGCATTTGATCTGGCCACCCAGATCGGGTACGACTCGGATCATCACATGGCCAAGGGAGAAGTCGGACGGACCGGCGTGGCCATTGATTCCCTGGCCGATATGGAGCAACTGTTCGAGGGAATACCGCTGGATAAAGTCTCGACATCGATGACCATCAACTCGACCGCCGTCATTCTGCTGTGCATGTATATAGCTGTCGGCAAGAAGCAGGGCGTCGCGCCGGCGCAGTTGATGGGGACAGTGCAGAACGATATTCTCAAAGAGTTCATTGCGCGCGGCACCTACATTTTGCCGCCGGCGGCTTCGATGCGGATCATTACCGACATTTTCGCCTACGCCAACGAACACTTGCCGAAATACAATACGATATCGATTTCCGGCTATCATATTCGGGAGGCCGGGGCGACCGCCGCTCAGGAAGTCGCTTTCACGCTGGCCAACGCAATCGCCTATTGTCAGGCCGCTTTGACGGCCGGATTGACGATCGACCAATTTGCTCCGCGCTTGTCTTTCTTTTTTGGTGCCCACAGCGATCTGTTTGAAGAGGTGGCCAAATTCCGGGCGGCGCGGCGGCTTTGGGCACGGATGGTCAGGGAAAAATTCGGAGCCAAAGAGGAGCGGTCGATGCTGCTGCGGTTTCATACCCAGACATGCGGTTCTACTTTGACCGCCCAGCAGCCGGAGAACAACATCGTGAGAACGACAATCGAGGCACTGGCGGCCATACTTGGCGGGACGCAGTCGCTCCATACCAACGCCTACGACGAGGCACTGGGTTTGCCGACCGAGAAGTCGGCAGAAATAGCGCTTCGCACTCAGCAGATTCTGGCGTTTGAATCCGGCTCGGCCGAAACCGCCGATCCGCTCGGCGGATCGTACTACGTTGAATACTTGACCGACGAAATCGAGAAGAAGATCGGGGATCTGATGGAGAAGATCGAGACTCTCGGCGGATCGATTCGGTGCATTGAGTCCGGTTTCTTTCAGAGGGAACTTGGTCGTTCGGCCTACGAACACCAAAAGGAAGTTGAAAGCGGAGAGGCGGTAGTGGTTGGAGTGAATCGATTCCGGGCCGACCGAGCCGGAATACCATCGGTCTTGAAGATTGATTTGGAACTTGAAAAGATGCAAATTGCAGCCGTTAAGAAGATTCGAGACAAGCGGGTTGGGCCGAAAGTAGAAAAATCCCTGGCCCAGGTGCGCCAAGCGGCATCGCAGGAGGCCAATGTCGTCCCGTCTGTCCTGGAGGCTGTGGAAAATTATGCGACTGTGGGAGAAATCTCCGATGTCTTTCGTTCGATCTGGGGTGAATACCGTGCTTCGAACTAGAATTTATGCCGTCAGCTTCGCCGTTCTGACCGTCTTGCTGTGCAGTTGCAGCAAACAGGAACCATCGAAGTCATCCGGAGCATCCGCTCCGGTGTCGGATCGCCAGGCGATTCAGGATGACTTGAATGAAGTCGTGGCGCGCTGGCACGACGGAGACAAAGCGGTCCTGTACGACAACGAATTTCCCTATGTGCGTGATCGATTTACTTTCGATGATTACCTCAAGTTTCGAGAACTGTCCATGGACGCAGACACGGTGTCGGCGATGAACGTGCAAGACGTGTCCTTTTTCGGGCGTGATTCGGCCCGCGTCCAGGTGGAAGTAGTCTTTACAGGGCCGACCGGCAAGGTTTCCAAGCGGATTGATCACTATCTCATGTACCATTCGGAAGGGCGCTGGATCCGGCCCACGGTAGGCCTGCCGTCGCTTCAAGCCCAGTGGGATTCCCTGAGACATGCTGCCGACTCAGCGGCCGAGGCCGAGTCGAAAGAGTCGGATGGTAAGTAAATGTCGGAAGCGTTCGTTTCGCATATAGGGATTGCGGTTACTGATCTTTCCAAGAGCATCCCGACTTTCGAACTAATTCTTGGCCGCAAAATGAGCGGCATAACGGAAGTGCCTGACCAAAAGGTCCGGGTGGCTCTGTTCGGAGAGACGGCGGCCGGGGAAGCCCGCACGACTCGGGTGGAACTGATCGAAGCGACCTCGATCGATTCCCCGATTGCCAAGTTCCTCGCCAGACACGGTGAAGGACTTCATCACGTGTGCATTTGGGTTGATAATCTCGAGCGAAAGCTGGCTGAACTGAAGGCTGCCGGGGGAAAGCTGATTGACGAGAAGCCGCGGATTGGCGCGGAAGGGGAGAAGATCGCCTTCATTCACCCGTCGAGTGCCAATGGGGTCCTGGTGGAGCTCCACGAAAGAAGCCTAGCTGATTCCGACTCCGGCCTACCGCATTTCCGGCAGGTTCCGATCTCGGCGGCATTACGCGACCCGCACGAACAGGTCCACAACTCTTCCTCCTCAGCCATTTCCTGAACAGCCCGCCGGCGGGAATGGGAGTAGGCCGCGATGGCAAACACAATCAAGCTGAGCAGAATTACCATGAACCATTTCCCGGACGAGGCGCCAAAGACGGTTGCATCGTGTGGCCCAGTGAACTCAAAACTGTTCTGCATGGCAAGAATCTGCGGCAGTTTGTCCTGAAAATGGCCGAGGGTCCCGCGCCCCCAGAGGGTGAACAAAATCTGGCGGCCATCGAGGGTCCGATAGATGTATCCGATCAGACGATGCCGGATCGGCATATTGTCCCCGGCGCTGCTGGAGATGAATTCCAGGGCAAACTGGACCCGCTCTTTTTCATCGTAGCCGGTATTGGAGATCAGCTTGGCCTGCGGCAGAGTCAGAATGACGGAATCGACTATCCGCTGTACGGCGACCTTGAGTTCCGCCCGGCTGGAAACAACCTCATCCTTGGCCAGTTCGGTCCGGAAGATCAGGAACTCAGCGTCCCCATCCTGATGAACCAGTTGAATGGGGTAGACAGTCGTATCTCCGCTTGGACTCCAGTCGGACGGCACTGCCACTCGGAACTCACCGCAGAATGACCGGCTTTGGGCCAATCCAGAACCTGCCGCCAACCCGAGGAGCAGAATTGTCACGGGAATAGGTCTCATATAGAGATTATCGGCCAACCGACGGCATATCTTTTGGCCGAGAAAACGCGGCTGGCGGCTACTTGGGAGCCTTGAACGATTCCGGAAAGTTGGTTCGGAGGCATGTGCTCACGCGCGCTACCCGTTCCTGGAGAAAGCGGGCGCGGTCCGAAACCGGTCCATAGACGAACGACCGATCATCCTTTGAGCGTGAGAGCAGACCCTTATCGGCCAACTTGGACAGGATAGTCATGATAGTCGTATAGGCTGGTTTAGGGGGAGGCTGCCAGAGAAAAATTGCTTTCTTCACGGTCAGGGGGCCATGTTTCCACGCCATTTCCATAAGCCGGGCCTCAGTCGGTCCGAGGAAGACCGTCAGTCCCTTGCCATCGGGGTCGAAATAGAACGACCCGCTCATTTCGCCGAGGGCCGCTTGTTGTGCTTGAAAATGAGGGAAAGACCAAGGGCAATAATCGCCGCCGGCCAAAAATAGTTCCACCAGGCGCCGTGAAGCATGCCAAACTTCTGCAAAAGCATGAGAATTCCCATGAGCAGCAGCATAATCCCCAGAAACATTGCGTCACCTCACACGTTGCGCGTTCGTATTCCCACGAAGATGCCACCGGACCCAGAAGGAACTCAACAAAAAAGAACCTTCGGGCTCAAATCTGTTTCAGCCGCTCCACGATAATTTGGGCGATCTGTTCGAGCATGGCGCGGTCATCGGACGTAAAATTCCCCGGCTTGTTGGAGTCGATATCGATCTCCCCAAGGACTATTTCCCCGTCCAGAAGCGGGACAACGATTTCCGACCGAGTATGGATGGAACAAGCGAGAAAACGGGAATCACTGTGAACATCGTCGACCAGAATCGTTTGCTTCTGCGAGGCGGCCGCGCCGCAAATGCCGCTGTTCAGCGCGATGACTTTATGAGGCGTATCCGGGCCGACAAATGGCCCGATCCTTAGAACCTCGCCATCCAAAAGGTAGACGCCGGTCCAATTGAAGTCGTCCGAGAAGGCGTCGATTAGTTCAACCGCAACTCTGAGTATGTCCGTCTGTTCCTGTATCTGGGATACGGCGATCCGGACGTTGTCGACAAGCTGGCGGCGGATGTTGTCAATCATAAGGCATCTCTGATGGCTTGAAGGTTTTCCATGGGGGTGGTGGGCTCGATCGAGCATCCGGGCCCGATAATCAATCGCGACGGATCGGAACGCCGCTTAAGTTCTGTGATCAGAGTCGAAATCTCATCTGGCTGGCTGTTAATCAGCCAGCCGCGATAATCAACTCCCCCGACGACGGTTTTGTCGGCAAACAGATCATACGAGCGGTCCAACGGCAGATTGGTCGGATCGGCCGTATCCCAGTTGATGAGCGCCGCACGATAGTCGAGTCTCGACAGCTCCCGAAGGTAGTTGTTGCTCGCACAGACATGCAAAAGATTCAGAGCGGCCGAGTCGAGCCCCTGAATCACCCGGAGATCGTACGGGACGCCGAACGTTTCGTACTCCTTCCAGGTCAAAAGGTCGCTCGAAGCCCAGTGGGTGGTGGCATAGAAGATCCCGTCCGCTCCGGCATTTCGCAATTCAACTACATAACGCGCGAAAGTATCGGTAATTGCCTGCAGAGCCGAGTGGACCTGGTCGGGATGATTGTGAATATCATCCACCAACATCTGATGGTCTTTCACCATGCGGCCGGCGATTGAGATCGGTGTGAATACGGTCATCAACAGCGGAAAGTCTCTCGGCGAACTCTTTCTAATCAGCGAGACGACTCTCAGATGCTCGGACAGGGCCGGGGCGGTCATGGGTAGAGGGCTGATCTTGAGCCAGTCCGCAGGTGAGTTGACCGGGAAGGAGGTCTTGGTGTGCTTTTCAAACTCATTTCGAGACCAGACCTGCTTGAGTCCCCAGTCCTCGATATGGTAATCGGCCCGGGGATTGATCTTCATAAAATCCCAGTCGAACCGCTCTTGGAATTCGAGCATCGCCTCGGCCGTACCCTCGGCGTTGTTTTCCCGGTGAAAGAAATGCCGCCAGAAGGACGCCGCGAACCGATCCGGCTTTTGACCGGCCAGAATCAGCTCCAGCCGTTCCCGGTGCGAATATTTCTCTTTCAAGGTTTTTCCCATTCATCGAAGAGCTTGTAGTAATGCTTGGGAAACTGGGGCTCGTAACGAAGATACGATGGGGTCGGGAAACGAATCCCCCCTTTATGAGTCCCCTCAAAACCCTCGATCATTCGCTGTTCTTCGCCGGCCGGAATGGTGAAGGCCATCTCATCGTCCTGGGTTTGACCGAACACTCGGTCCCCATAGCAGGGGAGGATGACTTGGGGCTTGCCCGTCTGGATCGTCTCGATGCAAATATCGGCGCAATCGATCCGCCCGGAAAATCTGGAACTGAGGTACCCCCCGTCTTTCCAGAGCCAGGCGGTCAGCATTCTCATTACCTGGGCGGAATTCCCGTAGATCAGATATATCTGCGGCTGAAACTCGGCCCGGCCGACCGGCGCCGTGAGAACGTACTTGTACTCCCGGAAGTTGAACTTGGGGACCTGGATTTCCGTCCGCGCGCCGATCTCGTTTGATTCGGTAAACATGCCGCCGCACATTTCCCCGCAGGCAAAGGCTTCGGTCATCGGTTTGAACCCGAAAGCGGTCAACGCCAGGGGGCAACCGATATCCTCCTCGCCCACTGCCAGTTGCCAGCCGTACCGCCGGGCCAGAGAAAAGGTCTGACAGATCGCCACGGTATGTCCGAATTCATTTCGGGGACGTCTGGTCTTTTCGGGCAGCGTTTCTCCCGCGCGGACCATCCGGACGGCCAGGGGAAAAGTGCCCGGCCGGACGTGGCGGTTGACAGCCTCTTCGAATTTCTGCAGCAGGTCTTTGGAAATTACCGGCTCTTTCATCACGTTCTCGATTTGGTTTCCCCGGGCGGCGCCTGCACAGTCATCGGCTTGCGCCAACAGGGGCGTTTCAGTTTACAACGTCGACCCGGGGCAAATATACGGGGGTCGTTCGTGAGGGTCAATCTCCTGCGTAAACAATGAGCAAACTGATCCCGTTCCCTGTTAAGGCGAATTCACCTGCCGACATGAAGAATAGAGAACTACTACGGAGTGCCTGTCTAACCAGATGGAGACCGAATGCCTGCATCAATCCTTGTGATCGATGACGAAGACTCCATGTGCAATTTCATGGAGATCATGCTGGCCAAGGAAGGGTACAACGTCAGGACGACCACACGCGGCCCGGAAGCGGTGGGGCTTCTGAAAGACCAACACTACGATGTCGTGATCGCCGATCTCAATATGCCGGAGATGAGCGGAATCGACGTGCTCAAAGAGGTCAAGGGGTTCAAACGGGACCAGGAATTTATCGTCATGACCGCCTACGCTTCGGTGGATACGGCGATCGAGGCCATGAAGCAGGGAGCGGCCGACTACATCACCAAGCCGTTCAAAGTCGACGAGATTAAGCTGGTCATCGAGAAGACCATCAATCGCCGCAAACTGACGCAGGAGAATCACGATCTCAAACGTCAGCTCCAGGGAGACAACTCATTCGACAAATTCATCGGAAGCTCCGAAGTTGTCGTCAAGCTCAAGAAACTGGCTAAACGGGTCGCCGGCTCTGATTCGACGGTTTTGATCCGAGGGGAATCTGGAACCGGAAAAGACTTGATCGCCAAAGCGATTCATCATCATTCTCCCCGTTGCGGCGGGCCGTTTGTCACGATCAACTGCGCCGCCCTGCCGGAATCATTGCTGGAATCGGAGCTGTTCGGCCACAAGAAGGGGTCGTTCACCGGCGCCTTTAAGGACAAAGATGGCTTGTTCCAGGTGGCCAGCGGCGGCACATTTTTCCTCGATGAAGTCGGGAACACGTCGCTCTCGATCCAGGTCAAATTACTGCGCGTGCTCGAAGACAAGCGAATCACTCCGGTCGGGGATACCAAGCCGGTGGATGTCGATGTCCGCCTGATCGCCGCCACCAATTCCGATCTGGAGGAAGAGGTCAAGAGCGGCCGGTTCCGCGCCGACCTGTTCTATCGCCTGAACGTTATTCCGGTGCATATTCCGCCGCTGCGGGAGCGGGTCGAAGACATTCCGCTGCTGGTCGATTCTTTCATGGCCAAATTCGCGGCGCGGACCAAATCGAACGCAAGGAGTGTTTCCGCTCCGGCCATGAAGCTGCTCACTTCGTACCGGTGGCCGGGAAATGTGCGCGAGCTCGAGAACACTATTGAGCGGGCCATCCTGATGAATCGTTCGGAGACGCTTGATGTACAGGATCTTCCGGAGAAGCTGAGTCAGGCCGAGCCGGTGGCGCTCGTGACCGACACCGCGCCAGTGACGCCGACGCTTGAATTTATTGAGCGGGCCTATATCCAGTTTGTCATGAGCCAGACGCGCGGCAAGAAGGCCGAGGCGGCCAAAATCCTGGGGATAGATTCCTCCACGCTATATCGAAAACTGGAGCGCTATCAACTGAAAGATCAGTTGCCGGGGACCGAGCCGGAAGAGCCCGGAAAGCGAACAGTAAAATAGTCAGCTTTTGCACAGCCGAACGGAACGGCACTTGCGGTTGACCGGCTTCAGAAGAGAATCCCGCACGGCAGAGAGGTTGGAATCATGAAGAGATCAAATAACGGAAACGCCGGTTTCACCTTGATCGAGCTGATGATCGTCGTGGTCATCATCGGCATTCTGGCCGCGCTGGCGATTCCGCGGTTTCAGAGAGCGGCGGTCCGGACCAAGCAGTCGGAAGCCAAGCTGATCCTGAAGCAGATCTACGTAAACGAACACTGCTATCGCCAGCAATCAGCCGTCAATACCTACTTTCAGCCGGCGGCGGCTGCTTCCGCGGCAAATCCGCTGGTTCTCCAATCGATCTGGATTGAAGTCATGAACTCGGCCAAGTACACCTACGAGGTCACGGCCAATGCCAATTCCTTCAGCGCCGTGGCGACCGCTGATATCGATGGGGACGGAACAATCGACACCTGGACAATCAACCAGGACGGCATTCTTCAGAATACGATTGACGATGTAAATATTTAGAATCCGGAAGATCCAAGCATCACGAGAGGCGTCCCACAGAGGGGCGCCTTTCTGTTTTGGGGCGATTATCTTAGCTTCCTTGCGACTGCCTACCGATCTTTAAAATCCTTCGCAAAATGCAAAGAAGCGTGCAGAGTACGGCGTTCAGGGTCCCAAAAAGAGTCGAGACTGGGGCAAATTAGGACTGAGCCAATTCCAGGCACGGTTAATTCACTGTCAATCAAGGGGCTATCGACCGGCGCGGAATTACCCGGTGCTGGGGCATTTTGGGCATCCCCTTTGTTATTACTACCAGCAGGAGACAGGCAACAGAAAGAAAAATCATAATCCTGTAGGAGGTATTATGTTCTCACGGTTTCACAATCGCAAGGGTTTCACCCTCATCGAGCTGATGATCGTGGTGGTCATCATAGGTATTTTGGCCGCTCTGGCTATTCCGCGCTTCATGAAAGCGACCGCCAAGGCGAAGCAGTCGGAAGCCAAGCAGCTCCTGAAGCAGATTTACACCATGGAACACACCTATCGCCAGGCCAATACCCGTTATGGTGATAACGGATTTGTGAGCGTCGCGAACCAGCTGTCCACAGCGACGGAGATCGGTGTAGAGATTCAGTCAAGCGCGATCTACATCTACTCGATCGTGGCTGGCCAGAATGCCTTTACGGCGACTGCGACGGGCAACATTGACGACGATGCTCAGATGGATGTCTGGACCATCACCGAAGCAGGCGTGCTGGATAATACCCAGAACGACGTCATTCTCTAACACAAGCTTCTCCTGACCACAGTAGCGGGGTCCCCGGTTGTCCGGGGGCCCCGTTTTGTTGTTGCTCCCCAGAGATTTATCAGACTATCATGCAGATCAAGACGTGCGGATACGGAGCCGAACCTGATCAATATGACCAACCGAGCACTATTCTCCACAGCGGGTCTCAGCAGACAGAGAACCGGGATTGGAACTCCGGGATTCGCCGGACGGATCAATCTTTGGCTTTGGCCTGCACTCCTGCTGGTGGGGCTCCTGCTAGGCCTCTCGGGCCCGACCGAGGGACAGCCAAAGCCTGACAGCTCGTCCCGCGAAATGTGGGGGATCAACCATCTCTGCGAATATTTGAATCTTCGCCCGGATGACATTACCTATCGCTCCGACTACACCGAGCCGGATTCGTTCAGACTCAAGATCGTCGCGGATCTGATGCAGAAGCCGCTCGGCATGATCGATTATTGCACCAGCCTTCGGAAAGCCCATATCAAACACCAGCCGGAAATCATGACCGGAATGTTATTCGATGATCTCAAGAGCGAGTACCAGACGACCAGGTCCACGCGCTTACCAGGCCACGGCGGATGAACTTCAGAAGAAATACAATCTCTACTACAGCAATTTCCTGATCAACCAGATCATGACTCGGGCGGCGGCGTATCTCAATGTCATCATGCCCAGGTCGACCGACAAAGCGCTGTCGCGACTGACCTTAAAGCAGCGGGACTTTCTGAAAAGTCAGTTCAAGGAATTTCTGACGGCCGACTCCAACGATGAAAACCGGACAGTCGAGGAACTCGACTCGGCGGATAAACGCCAGGAAGCGCTGAGCGACAGCTTCGTCACTTTCGGGACCAAAATAGACAAGGATCCGATCATGGCGGCCGGAATTGACTGTCTTCGGGAACTGATGCCCTTAGTCAATGAACTTCGACGGGTGGTCGACTCCGCGAAGGGGAGCGCCGACAAGCTTCTCGCTACCGGGGCGTATCTTCCTCCAAATGCCGACCCGGAGACTTATTTGGGCAAGCAAAAGGGGTGGGCTGTCGGTGGGACCGGGAACGATCATTATGTCGGGGACTATTCGTTTATCCTGGATCTCGGGGGGGACGACACTTACGAGTTGAGTTATGACCCGGCTCATCCCCATGGCGTCATCATTATCGATTTGGGCGGAAACGACCACTATATCGGCAAGACTGATTTCACGATCGGGTCCGGCTGTTTCTCCACCGGCATCCTGCTCGATTTCGGCGGCGGGGATGATCACTATGAAGGAAGATCGTTTAGTCTCGGCTCCGGGTACTTCGGACTAGGGCTGCTCTATGATGACGGCGGGAATGACCGGTACGACGGTGATACCCATGTCGAGGGAGCCGGCACCTTTGGGTTGGGGCTTTTGATCGATGAAGCGGGCCGGGACGTGTACAACGCCGCGCTGTACTCCCAGGGATTTGGTTTCATTCAAGGCATGGGGGTGCTGTATGACATGGAAGGGAACGACAGCTATTACGCCGGCGGCAAATACAAAGACATTCTGCGCTATGAGGATCGGTACTTGTCGCTGTCGCAGGGGTTCGGTTTTGGACTTCGTCCGTATTGTTCCGGCGGTATTGGTGCGTTAATCGATTTGAAGGGGAATGATAATTACTTCACGGATATTTTCGGGCAGGGGGCCAGCTACTGGTGGTCGCTTGGGCTGCTCTACGATTCCTCGGGCAACGACAACTATCAATCCTATCAGTACGCGCAGGGGACGGCTACCCACATGTCGCTTGGGATTCTTCGCGATGATTACGGCAACGATGTATACTCCGGCAAGGGGTTGATGCAGGGGGTGGGGCATGACTATTCCTGCGGGATCTTGCTCGACCGGCATGGCAACGACACGTATACCGCCTATGATTTGTCCCAGGGAGCCGGGTCAGCCAACGGCGCCGGAATTCTCATCGACTGCGAAGGGGATGACCGGTATTTTGTAAAGAATCCGAAAAACTGTCAGGGGTTTGGGGATTCGCGACGGGATTTCGGGTCGATCGGCCTCTTTATCGATTTGGGCGGCGAAGACCAGTATTCCGGCAACGGCCGGAACAACGCCTACTGGAAGACTGACTCCAAATGGGGCGGCGGAATGGATATCGAACAGATTCTCAAGAATTCCACGCAGGTACCCAAATGAAAATCGGGAAAGTGATTGCCGGGACGATTCTCGTTGCCATACTAAGCTTCATGGCTCAGCCGGTTTTGTCCCAGAGTGCGGCCGATAGGAAAGTTGATTCACTTTTCAAGATAGCGGCATCGGGAAGTGTCAAGTTTAAGGACATGGTTCAGCCCGCGATTGATTCGGCGGCCGCTCTCGGAGCTCCGGCGGTCCCGTGGCTGCTCGGCAAACTCGACACCAAATCACCCCGCGAACGGGTTACTTTGCTGCAGATTCTCAAGAAGATCGGGTCCCCGGCGGTGCCGGGGCTTCTGGTCTCGCTTAAGTTGGAAAACGGTCTGGCGGTCGAGCGGGCCGCTTCATTTTTGGGTGAGATCGGGGACTCCTCGGCGGTCGATGGTCTAGTGGCGATTGCCCGTCACCAAAGATGGCAGGTGAGGGAACAGGTAATCGGGTCTCTCGGGAGGATGAAGAGTCGACGGGCCGATTCGGTCATTGTGGCGGCGATGGCTGACTCAATCGGATTGGTGCGCAAGTCGGCGGCGGTGGCGTGCGGGCAGTTGAAGATCAAACAGAGTATTCCGCAACTGGTGCATGAACTGGGAGACAGTTTCTACGGCGCCCGGATGCCCGCCTCGCTGGCCCTTTTGAACCTCGACACATCCGCAGTGGTTCAAGCAGTAGTGGACTCGGTTGATTCGGAAAACAGGATGGTCGGCAATTTGGGCTGCTGGGTACTCGGCAAATTGAGAACTTCGGTCGCTGTCCAAACGATCATTCGCCAGGCTCAAAACGCCGATCCGGAACGGCGCGCCCATGCCGCCTGCGCCCTGGTGGAGGCTGATCCCGACGGGAACTGTCTTTACCGATATTTCTACCCCCTCACCGAAACGGACCGGTTCGCCTTGCTAAAATATCAATCGGCTCTGCAGGCGGTGCAAGATGTCAAACCAGCCACTCGATGACAAGCTTGACCGGTTCCGACGCTTGATCGTCACCGATTCACAAAGCCAAAGCAAGCCTACCCCCAGGCATCCGGCTCGATACGTGCGGCTGGCCGAGTCGCTCCAAGCCGAACTGGTCACAACTGCTTCCGGTGCCTTTTGTCTCAAACGAACGCTCTTTCCGCTCGATTACCCACACGGATCGGTAAGACTCCTGGATACGGTCAAAGAATCAACTCTGGCGGTCTCGGCGTTTACCGCTCACGAAGTTTCCGGAGAGGCCGCGATCGACAGCCTGGTCTATCTCGACACCGAGACCACCGGCCTCGGAGGGGCCGGCATTGTGCCGTTCCTGATTGGGGTCGGGCGGATCACGGAGAGCGGCTTTGAAGTATGTCAGTATCTGATTCCTGACTACGAAGATGAGGCGGCCATGCTCGAGGCGCTGTTGCCGCGGATCAGAACAGCCCGACTGGTCACGTACAACGGCGCTGCATTCGATCTGCCGATCCTTCGGGATCGCTTCATTATCAATCGAATCGAGCGAAATCTGCAATTTGCCGGAAATATTGACCTGTTGCAGCCTACCCGACGATTGTTTAAGCGGCGATTAAAAGACTGCAGTCTTGGAAATGTCGAAAAGGAACTCTTCGGTTTCGCCCGGGTCGATGACCTGCCGGGATATCTTGTCCCGTCGGTCTATTTTGAATGGCTCTCGACGGAGAGGACCGATCAGCTGGCCGGCGTGCTTGAGCACAATCTGCTCGATATTGTCAGCCTCCACTTTCTCGCGGCACATATCGCGACTTCCTTCCGGACCGAAGGGGAGATCCTCAAGAGTACCGATGATGTCTATTCGCTCTCGCGAGTCTATCACCGCCGGAATGACCAGACGCGAGTGCGCAAGCTGTGCAACCGTCTGGACGAAGAAAGCAGTGGAGCCTTGTCGGACGACATCCGGCTCTTTCAGGCGTTCGCCCTGAAGCGGGACGGCGACTGGGAGTCGGCCGCCGAGACTTTCGCGGCGCTGGCTCTCCTCGAGACACGGGAGGGGTACTGGGCCAACCTGGAGCTCTCCAAGTATTGTGAACATGTTTGTAGAGATTTCGTCCGGTCTGCCTCCCATGCCCGCCGGGCGTTGTCGGCCTGTCCCTGCTCCAAGGCTGAAAAGGACCAGTTGCAGCACCGGCTGGCCCGGCTCCAGACTAAGTCGCGCCATTAATCTCTATTTGATAAATCCGCTCAACAACCGCGCCTTCCAACCGATAATACAACTACAGATTATGCCGGCATCGAACGACGTCATTTCAAAGATTCTTCAGGAGAACAAAGAACTCCTGTCTCTGCCCCAAACCCTGGCAGAGGTACTACGCGTTACCAAAGACGAGAACTCGTCGGTCCAGGAACTGGCGACCGTCCTGATGCGCGACCCGTCGCTGACTGCCAAGATTCTTCGAATTGCTAATTCCCCCTTCTATGGCGTCGGCCGCGAAATCACGACCATGACCCAGGCCGTTGTTACTCTGGGACTTAGAACCGTGACCGCGCTGACCCTGTCTTCATCTGTCTATAAACTGGTGGATGGCTGGAATACCGCCGTTGATCGCCCTCGTTTTTGGCGACACTCGCTCGAAGTAGCCATTGGCTCGCGCCTCATCTATGACGGATTGGGGAAACTTCAATCCGAAGAGGCTTTCGTGTCCGGGCTCCTGCACGATATTGGTATTCTGGTGCTGGAGCGGGCCTTTCCCAAGCAGTATCCCGAGGTCTGGAAGAAGGCCCAGCAAGGCCGATCGTTGGTTGAGCTCGAAGATGAAGCCTGGGGGACGGACCATGCCCGGGTCGGCAAATTCCTCCTCGAGCAGTGGCACTTGCCGCAGCGCATCTGCGATGCCATCGGACTTCACCACACGGTTTTTCCGCCCGATGAACGAAACCCCGAGTTTCTCCTAGGCCAAACGGTTGCGCTCGCCAATCTCATATCCCGTTTTCCGATCGGCGAGGCCCCGCGAAGCGAAGTTTCGGCCAAAGCCGAGATGCGCGACGGCATCGTCAACAATCTCAATCTGCCGCCTGAGAAATTCTCCGCCATCCAGTCACAGCTCTTCCAGAAGACGGTCGAACAGGCCAAGTACCTGGAAATCAATATCGGTTCATTGGATGACCTGCTCATGGAAGCCAACCGCCTGATGTTCGAGCAATACATGACGGTGGAAAATCTTCTGAGAGAAAACCGGCAGATGCAGCAGCAGATCGCCAAGGACCAAATGAAGAAACTGGCGCTGGAGTCACTCAAAACGATCACGGCGACGTTCAATCATTACATGAATAATGCCACAGCCACGATTCTGGGCCGTGCTCAGCTGATTGAATACGGCATCAAGCAGGGCCAGATTCAGGATCCGACCAATTCGTTGCGCGAGGCTATGCAGATCATTACCAATGGCGTCACCACCATTAGCGCCGTGATGGAGGAACTGAAGAACCTGGCGGCCTTTGAAACGACCGTTTACCACGCCGAGACCTATATCATCGACATTGAAACCCGCCTGACCACTCAATTGAAGAAGCTGGAAGATATGCAGCCCGCCCAACCAGTGGCCGGCTGATCGAATTCTCCCTCGAACTTACTTTGAATCGATACTGATTGACGCGTTGGCCGTCACCAGCAGGAGCGAATCCTTGCCTCGGCCAAGACGGAGCGTGCCGCTCTTGGTCATGCCGGATTCCGACATGGTGAGCGGTTTGAAACTGTTGATCGAGCCGAACTGGGTCCGAGCGTTGAGAAAGAGATTGGCGGTCTCCGGAACTTCGAGCGAAATATTTCCGAAGCTCGTGGTGATGGACGAATTTCCCCGGAAATTGTCCCCGAGGACCACGGAGATACTTCCATTTTGGTTAGTCAGCTTGAGCGGCCCTCCCATCTCCTCCACGGAGATAAGGCCGAACTTGTTGGAAGCGGTGACGCCGCCCGAAATATTGGTCAGTTCGATCTGCGAATTCGCCGCCTCCACTTTTACCGCTCCCTCGACATCGCTGACCGTGATTGGCTGAAAGCGATTGGTCGCGGTCAGACTCCCTTTGAGATTCCGAATCTCAACTTCGCCGAAACTGTTGTCGATCGTCAAATCGCCAACATGATCTTCGATATCAACCGGCCCGGAGTTCTTTAGATTGAGGTCTCCCCGACAGGCGGAGAGACTCACCGGACCGTAGGAGTTTTGAACGGTCATGTCCCCCTTGCTGTCCGACACGGTGATGGGGGCATAGGAATTCTTCAGGTTCATCTGCCCCTTTACGCCGGAAACGCTGACTTCCCCGGTGTTGCTGCTGATGGTCAGTTGTCCGGCAATATCGCTGGCTTCCACCTGGGAGTAGCTGCCGGTGATGTTTACATCGGCCTGCATATCCGAAACAGACACGCTCCCGAGGTTATTGATAATCACGAGCGGATTATGCGAAGGAACTTCGATAGTCAGTTCGCTGCCGGAAATCCTGACGTCAGAACCGTCGCTATTCGGTACCACCGCCGAGATAACATAGTCTTCACCGTGGCGGTCCAGCTTCAACTGGAGGTTCCCGGCAAATTCCTTTTCCTGGTCGCGCGAATCGGCTTCGTAGGAGATCGCCAGGTGGGCGGTAATCTGATTGTCTGAAGTGCCCGACACGGTCACTTGGCCCATTCGATTGTCCAGTCTGATCGTGCCGGAAGGAGAAGTGACCTCCAGACTATCAAACAGCTCTTTCTGAATGCCGTCTTCGGCGCCGGCGCGCGGGGCATGCCTCCGGGGAGGGATGTCCGGCATGGCTGGCGTGGCCGGAATCGCCATGTGGGACTCGTTACTTTCGCTGTCGTCGGAGAACACTGGAGGGACCGTGGCCACGACCGTCGCCCGCGAATGTCCCGTTCCCTTGCCGGAGTGCGAGCTCGATCCGCCGATAGCTAAGGGGATCGGCGTACCATTATCATTCTGCACGATAATGATGGACTTGCCGTCGGCCGAGGTCTCCACGTGGAAATTAAGGTTGGCGAGAACGGCGCGCACGTATTCGGAAATGGCGCGGCCAAAATCCTGTTTTTCTTTGAGCCGGTCGGCCAGATCGTTTTGAACCAGATCGTTGATGCCGGCAATTTCCCGGCGAAGGCTCTTGACCAGCCGATAGGTCCGCATCGGATAAATTTCGGTCGACTCTCGAATTTCGGTCTCGAGATCATTGAGTTCGCGAAGTTGATCATCTAGATCAGCGGTCAGCCGATGGCTGTCGTTGTCGTACGATCCGGCGGCGAGACGATCCCCCACCTGGGCCAGCGCTTCGCGATACTTCTTGATCGCCTCAGCCTGTGAATCGCGCAAGTACCCGTTGTAATCCTTGATGACATCCTGCAACTGTTTCAGGAGATCAACATACTCGTCAGCGACCAGCCGGGAGTCTTTGTCCAGCACGATCTTGGTTTTCTTTGACTGATCTTCGCCATTCAAAGTGGGAGGGAGCGGAGTCTGAGCGCGGAGGCTCGCGGTCGAGACGGCGCCGATAACGGCCGCCAGTATCCCTGCTCTGATCAAAGTCGTGGTGTATCGAGTCGAGGCTGTCATGGCTAGTCACACCTCAGGAGCATTTGTGGTCATCGACCCACGGGTGTTCTTCGTGAAAAGTAAATTTTCCCAATTCCGATCTAATTTTAGTTCTATTCTTCACTTCTTACCAACTTCTACTTCCAATTCTTCCCCTGCGTACACTCTATCTATACGATAGCGGCCGGGGCAAGTTTCGCCCATTGTTGGGCAAGATGCTGAAACTCAACATCTTAGTAAAGTATTTGCACGGGCGCCGCCGCCCAATTTACGCTTGGCTAACTGGCTGGAGTGCACTATATTGCAACCTGAGGAGGGACCGTCCGGAACCGGCGCTGGAGAGCCTCACTGAAATAGCCGGTGGAACGCAAATCGCCAGATGACGGAGAAGAGGGTTGACGCCAGAGTCGAGAAGCGGCCGCCAATTTGGTCCGAATTGCGTATCTCCCAAGACTCTACTTACGGCGAATCCTGCCGACGAAACGTAATAGGTATGTTCAAGATTGGTCTACTCTTAGCGGGTTTGATCGGCGTCGTTCCCCCAACCCATGCCTTTGCCGGAGACTTCGACCGGCCCGCCATCCATCAGCAACAACTTGGGAGCCCCGTCGGCTATCGCCGTGGTGGGGCTGGCCTTCCAACTCGCTCACCACAAGTCGGAAACGTTGCCTCTTCTACGGACTATCGTCTTTCAGCCATTACCACGCCGGCCATGTTTACCCAGGACAACGTTTGTGTCCGTGCGCTGGCGAACGGAAACTGGCTCGCTGTTTGGCAGGATGAGCGGCTTGGCGCCGACAAGATATTTCTTCAGGCAGCTAGATTCCACCGGGCTGGTACTTGGAGCCAATCAAGTGATTGCCGGTACTCCGGCCGGGGCCGACCTGATTGAACCGTTGGTCAAGACCGACACGCTCGGTCGAATCTACTTATTCTATCGGGACCGTTCCGACGGACTCGTCTTTGGCAGCCGATTCAACGGGGACCTGAGTGTTGATCTGGCTCCCTTTGTGGTCAACGACACGTCCGGAGCTGCCTTTGCCGGACCTTTTAGTTTCGATGTCTATCCAGACGGCCGCCTGGTGGCGGTCTGGGAAGATTATTCCTCGGCCGGCTCGACTATCCAGATGAGAATCTATAATCCGAACGGGAGCACGGCTTTTGGTCCCAATACGGTTAACTCCGATCCGGGAACATCATCGCACTGGGTGCCGACGGTGGCAGTTCAGCCCGGAAGCGGATTTGTCGTAACTTGGGAAGATTACCGCAACGGGGGAGCGGACATCTATGTCCGGCAGTTCAACGGGAGCGGTTCGGCGGTCGCGACGGAATTTGGAATTGTGCCGCCCGGGCCGGAAGCCGCGGCCCAGTACGCCCCTTCGGTCGGCTTTTCAAGCGTTGACAAATACGTAATCTCCTGGATCGACCAGCGCGTCGGCCAGGAAGTTTATCTTCAACGGTTCGATCCTCTGACTGGACTGGTCGGCGTGAACCAACTTGTTTCGTCGGGCGACAGTACCGTTTCCAACTGGGATATCGATATCGAAGTATCTCCGGAAGGAAAGTTTCTGATCTCCTGGGGAGCGTCGAGCGCTCAGAGCCTGATAGTGAGCCAGCGGTTCGCTTCCGGGGTAACGGCCGCCGGTTCGATTCAAACCATGAACAACGCTATGGTTGGGCGGCGCTGGGCACCCAGTGCAGGTTTTCGCCGGGCTAACCGGTTCGCTATGGCCTGGACCGAGTTCATCAATGGTGACGCCAACATCAACTTCATGATATTCGACACGCTCTACACCCGCCTGCTCGGTTCTGAAATACGGCTGAATGATGATACGCAAGGTTCTCCGTCGAGCGAACCCTCGATCGCAGCCGCCACCTGGCGCACGGAACTGGTGGCGTTCACCAGTCGGCGGCATGACGACGGTGACATCTATGTCTACGCGATCTCTCATGCGGGAGTAGGGCAGTACAGCAACCAGCGCGTGAACCAGGACAGCGGCTTTACGCTTCAATCCGAGCCGAACGTGACGGTCGGAAACAACAGGTCATTTGTGGTCTGGGTGGACAGTCGATCGATCAACGGCGGCAGCGGTCAGAGAATATTTGGCCGATATGGCACTGTGGACGGGTTGTTTGCATCGCCAGATTTTGCGGTTTCAGACAGTCTCCAGTCCGCGATCAAAACCAACCCAAAAGCGGTAATCAACGGCGCTGGAAGAGCTCTGACAGTCTGGCTCGATCAGCGGAATGGAACGCCCCAGGTCTACGGGAGATGGCTGACGTCCGTCGGAGCTCTTGACGGGTCCGAATTTCTCATTTCTACGCCGGGCAGTGATCTTCGCAACGCCAATCTATTCGCCTCGGCCGACTCGGTCGGACGGTTCTATGTCGTGTGGCTCGATGCCGGAGTGAGCCCGCCGACCGTCAAAGGGAAATGGTATAACGCCGACAAGTCATCGGGCGGTTCCTTCAGTTACAGCTCCGACGTTCCGGGAATATCAATTCAAAGCGCCGCCTCAGCGGTCAATGACTCGGGACTGGTTTCTCTCGGCTGGACAGGATCTGGGGCGGGTCAGAGCGGATTGTATTTGACCACGATGACGCGCGCCGGCACAGTGGTCGGAAGCACGATACAGGTGACCGATGTTGCCACGGCGGCTCCCACCGATCCGTCGATTTCTGTCGATGAGCACAATTACACAAGTATCGTCTGGATTGACCGCCGGGGAGGTTCTCGCCAGGCGTACTATCAACTTTACTCCAGTGGTCCGGCGGCAATAGGGGCCAATCAAGCGGTCTCTTCGACTGTCCCCGAATTCATGTCTCAGCCGGCCACCTCGGCGTATCGGGGTCGGGTCTGGTTTGTCTGGGCCGATCCGCGTCAATACGGCCTGCAGGTCTACGGCAACAACCAGGTGTACCTGCCGACCGATGTCACGGATCACCCATCGTCGCTGCCGACACTCTACTCTCTGGGTCAGAACTTCCCGAATCCATTCAACCCGACTACGGAGATAACCTTTGAGCTTCCTCATCGATCACGGGTTACTCTGACGGTATATGATCTTCTGGGACGCCAGGTCAGACAGCTGGCGGGCGGAATGAAAGAGGCGGGAAAGTATCGCGTGGAGTGGAACGGAACCAACGAGCAGGGGCAAGCAGTGGCCAGCGGCGTCTATTTCTATCGTCTCACCACCGCAGAGTTCTCCCAAAGCCGGAAAATGCTTCTGCTGAAATAGATTCAGCTTTCGAGATCCCCCCGAAATAGTTTCGCGTCGATGATCCCTACTTGAGGAAGAAGAGCGCGCCGAAATCCCAGAGGAAGTGCGCCAGAATGCAGGGCCAGAGGGTGCCGGTCCGTATATACAGCAGGGAAAACATGGCGCCGTAGATCGTAATCACGATAAACCCCGGCAGTCCCTGGTACGTGTGGCAGGCCCCAAACATCACCGATGAGATTATCACGGGAATGGTCCAGGAATTAAACCGGCCAACCAAACGCAGGCGGGTCAGAACATAACCACGGAAGGCTACTTCCTCGCAAAATCCGGCGGTAGCAGCCACGACCACCCATACCACTTTTCCGGCCGGGTCTTTAGGAATCAGCAGTCCGACATCGCCGGAGACCGGTATCCCGGCTTGCCCCAGGGCCCATTCCAGTCCGGAGATAATGGCAAACGAGGCCAGCAGGAAGGCAATCGTCCAGGCAAAATCGACTGTGCGGATTCGTCCCACGCCGACTCCCGCCATCCCGGTCTTCTCAAAATACAGGCTTACATAGTTGAACAGGAAGATTCCCCACTGGACGATCACCGTGACGATCAGAACGATGAGAATCATCGTCTGGTCAAACGATTTCAGCAGAGCCATCGGATCCTGGCCGTTCCCCAGAAGCTGGGCTCCGGGGTATAGAACGAGCAGGAGTAGAAGGGAGAGGACGGTGAAGGGTGAAAACTTGAAGGCACCGTTTCCGGTTTCCCGCTTGAATCGTTCAAACGGGGTCTCCGGAGCCCCTAGCGTGCCGGCCGACGAATAAACGGTTTCTCTATTTGGGTAAGATTCTTCCACAATTGTGCTCGAAGGTCACTTCATATCGCGCGACATCACTCAAATAGTCTCACATCAACTCATTCGGATCATGTGACTATCACTGTATCGACAAAATACGCCGCTTCATCTCCTTGTACCACAAAAAATTGACATCCGAGCGGCCCGCCGCCTTCAAACCCAAAATCGAAGAGACACGCGTGATAGAGGGTACACTGTAGCTCCCGGCTTTTTCATGTGAACTGGAGATGGTAGCGGGATTCCTTCGATCGGGCTTGGTTGAGGGCAAAAACCAAACACCAAACACCGGCGAGGAAGTATGGGCCAAAGAAAAATCATCTATCGAAAATGGATAAGCGATATCGGGTTCGACCCCAGGGAAGGTTTGCCGCCGGGTATCGGGTCCGAGAACCCAGTTTTTGCACCACTGGGACGGAGGGCGAGCGGTAACGGAAGAGCAGGTGTTGGGGACACCCGAAGAACAGCGCCGGACAGCCTATATCCGGGAACAGGTTTCCCTGGCCCTGGCGCAGCTAACCGATGATGAGCGGGAATTTGTGGAGCGGTTTTATCTTTCGGGTCAAACCTATCCCGAGATTTCGCGCAAGTCGGGCAAGGCCTGCTACAAGCTCGAAGCCTTGCACTACCGGGCGGTGCGGAGACTCAGAAAGCTCCTGGCTGGGCTCGCCCGCGAGCTTTTTGAAATTAACGGAAACAAGGTATCAGGCTGCCCTTTGTGCGCGTCCGAACATCGGACGGCGATTGACGAACTGATCCTGGCACGGGACCGGACTGCAAGCTGGCGGCCGCTGGCGCGGGAGATTCGAGAGAGGTTTGGGGTAGAGCTGCAATCGATAATGACGCTGGTCGGTCACGAAAAATATCACTAGGAAGGGCGGAGTATGGGCAGAAAGAAACTAGTACCCAACTCGCGAGGAGCGCATAGCGTTTCCATTTTTGTGTCGTACGAGTTGAAAGAGCGGCTTCGCCTCCTGGCCGACAAATATGACCGCACGGTCGCCGATATGGTGCGAAGTGTGCTCAAGATCGGGATTCCGATGATGGAAGGTTTGTCCGAGGCCGAAGAAACGATGGTGAAGGAATATGTGGAAATATTCCGCCGGCTGCGGAAAGTAAAGTCGCTCAAGGATATTTAACGCCTCCGGGCCGGTTGAGTCAGTCGGGCCAGGAACTCGGAGGCTGGGGGTGACCTGGCTCAAACGACACAGCCAGGGCGAGACCGTAGGTATAGTTGGTCAGTGCGCTCCAGTTATGCCCCATCGGTATGCGGACGAGCGGTCCGAACTCGACATTGTCGACCCGAATATTGCCGGCCAAATCGAACTCAAAGTACGAGGTTGTGGAATAGTCGAGCCTGGTATTCGCCAAGAAAACTCTTCCGGTGAATCCGGTCAAAAGCCCGAGCCGGTCGGATTGTGGTCCGAGAAGAAGGTGAAAATCGAGAATGGTTGAAGTCCCTCGATCCATCAGAAAAGTAGGGCCGGCCCCTACTTCCATCCGGAATCTTCTGGCATCATCGGCGATTCGGTAGCCCCATTCGGTCGCCAGAGTCCAGGTGCCGGGCATGAAGGCTTCGGCCCGGTCAAAGTTGGTGACCAGACCGTAAGTCCAGGCAACACTGTCCGATCGGGAGATTATCGGAGGGCGGATGCCGACCCGACCGAATAGGCCGCGTTGTTTTGTGGACCATTCAACACCAACGTACGGATTGCCTAAGGTCTGTTTGCCGTTATAACTCTGCGCATGATCGAAATTACTTTGAGGCGAGACAATGCTCGTCCAGTAATCGTAGCGCGCCGATGCCAGGGAGAGATCTGCCAGGACGGCCCAATGGGAAGCGATCCGAAAGCGGCCGTTGAGAAAAAGTACCGAGGACAAGGCGGTCGGGATTCATGTCCGGAGAAAAATCAGCCTTGGCCGCTTCGATCGATATTCCGTTCTCAAGGTGCGGATGCAGCCAATTGACCTGGGCGGCCGAAGAGCCGGCCAGGGAACCGACCAAAAACATGATCAGCAGGACGATTCGGGGATGATTTCGCATGGTACTCTCCTTGGGAACAAGCTTTGACCCTTAAAAATAGCCAAGAAACTCGATGTCTTCAATATAAATTGGCCGCGCTCTAGAGGACGTTGGGGTCCTTAAAAACGCTTGAAACCAATTGGGGCAATGCGTATACTCCCGCGTGCTGATCGGCAGCGCGAACGGTATGTACGCCAAACAAAGAACCATTAGACGTGAAATCTCGTTGTCGGGCATAGGGTTGCATACGGGCAACACCTGCACGATGACCTTCAAACCGGGCGAACCGAACACCGGGATCGTGTTCGTGCGCGTGGATTTACCGGACAAACCATCGGTCATTGCGGATATCGATCACGTGGTTGATATTTCACGCGGCACCACCTTACAGCACAATGGGGCACGGGTTCACACTGTGGAGCACGTTCTCGCCGCTTTTGCCGGACTCCAAATTGACAACTTGATCGTTGAGCTTGACAACAATGAGCCGCCGGTGGGGGATGGCTCAGCCCAGCCATATGTCGAGAAGCTACTTCAGGCGGGAATACAGAACCAGGACGTTGACAAAGTCTATCTGGAGATCGACACGCCGATGTCATACAGCGAATCGGATCGCGGCGTCGATCTGGTCGTGGCTCCTTCGGATGATCTCCGCATCACCTTTATGATCGATTACAAGAATCCCGCGCTCGGTACGCAGTACACTTCGCTGGTGGATCTTGAGCAGGAATTTGTGGATGAATTTGCCCCGGCCAGAACGTTCTGTTTCTTGTCCGAGGTAGAGCAGCTTAAGTCGGCCGGTTTGATTAAGGGAGGGAGCCTGGATAACGCCGTCGTCATCTATGACTCTGATCTGGGACAAGTCGAAGTGGATCGGATTCGCATGGCTTTGAATATCAAGGGGCAGGCTTTTGTCGGCAAGACCGGAATCATTAACGATGTTCCGCTTCGGTTTCACAACGAACCGGTCCGTCACAAGACGCTTGACCTGCTGGGGGATCTCTTCCTGATCGGCGTGCCGTTCAAAGGCCATGTGTTGGCGGCCCGGTCGGGGCACAAGGCGAACGTAGCGCTCGCCCGGAAAATGCGCGAACTCTACAAGAAGAAGACGATCGCGGCGCGATTCCCCTCGCGCGAGAAGCACGTATTTTTTGACATCAATTCTATTCAAAATATCATGCCGCACCGCTATCCGTTTCTGCTGATCGACCGCGTGCTTGATCTGGAACCGGACAAACGAGTGGTGGCGATCAAGAACGTGACAATTAACGAGCCGTTTTTCCAGGGGCATTTTCCGGGACATCCGATCATGCCCGGAGTGCTGATTCTTGAGGCGATGGCGCAGGCCGGCGGGGTGCTCCTGCTGAATGCGGTCGAGGAGCCTCAGAAGAAACTAGTCTATTTCATGTCCATCGACAACGCCAAATTCCGCAAGCCGGTCACGCCGGGGGACCAGCTCCGTTTCGTACTCGACATGGTGGCGTTTCGACGGAGCACGTGCAAAATGAAGGGAGAGGCATTCGTGGACGATACCCTGGTGGCGAGTGCCGATTTTATGGCCATGGTGGTTGACCGATGAGAGACATACATTCAAGCGCAATCGTTTCCCCTAAAGCCGAAATAGCCGACAACGTTTCGATCGGACCGTTTACGGTCGTCGAGGACGGGGTCATAATCGGGGAAGGAACCCGGATCGCGTCTTCGGTTCTACTCGGCGCCGGCGCGGTGCTGGGAAAAGATGTTTCCGTGTCCCACGGCGCGGTGATCGGAACCCCCCCACAGGATCTCAAATTCGGTGGAGAAGTGACCAAAGCAGTGGTAGGGGATCACACGGTCATCCGCGAATACGTGACGATCAACCGGGGGACCAAGGCGCACGGGGAGGCCAGCGTGGGGCACAACTGCTTCATCATGGCATACGCGCATATCGCGCACGACTGCGTCATCGGCAACAATGTTATTCTGGCGAACGCTGTGAATCTGGCCGGGCATGTCGAGATTGATGATTGGGCCACCCTCGGCGGCGTGCTGCCGGTGCACCAGTTTGTCAAGATCGGCGCTCATTGCATGATCGGCGGCGGGTTCAGAGTACAGCAGGATATCTGTCCGTACGCGCTGGTGGGCGGTTATCCGCTTAAAGTGGTCGGGATCAACTCCATCGGATTGCGCCGCCGCGGATTTCCGGACGAGACGATCAAGCGACTGGAAAGAACTTTCAAGCTTCTGTTTTTTTCCGGACTCAACACTACACAGGCGGTCGAGCGGATTCAGGCTGAGATCGAGAAGACACCGGAGATCGACAACATTTTCAGTTTTCTCGGTCGTTCCAATCGCGGTATAGTCAAGTAGTCTCGGCGAAGTTCGCCGGGGTCAGCAGAAGTCAACGCCTCGTCCTGAGGTCGATTGCTTATGAATCGAAATCTCACGCTCATCTGGATTCTCACTTTGGTTCTGTTGCTGTGGCAGGCCTGGGGCGCCTACGATCAGCTCCCGGAGCAGGTTCCCTCACATTTTGATTTTCACGATCAGCCTAACGGCTATTCGAGCAAAGGGAGTTTCTTTCGAACCTGGCTCCTGGCCATATTGGTTCTGAATGCCCTGGTCCCCGGGGTCCGACTTCTTCTCAGCCATGTACCGGCCTCGACGATCAATGTTCCGAATAGAGAGTACTGGCTGGCGACACCGGAACGCCGGACGGTAGTGGTTTCAAAAATGAGCAATCTCATGGCGTTTTCAATTGCCGGCGTGAATGTCATGCTTCTCCTCATATTCAGATCGATCGTAAGCTTTGCGCTGACCGGACATACGGGAATGCCGCTTTGGTATCCGATGTTGATTGTGCCGGTAATTGTGGTTGGTCCAATTATCTACATTCTTCGCACGTTTCGCATCCCCGAAGCCCGCAAGCAGACTCAGGACTGAGGATACTCGTTCTACAGGTCTTCTTGATGGACGACACTTTCGCCGGGAAATCCTGCGCAAATATCATTGACAAGGACTTCCACATAGATCATATTTCGGAGCGAAAGGGGTACTGCATGGGACGAATCATTCTTTGTTTTCTTCTGATAAGCTCTTCTGCATCTGGCCCAGGCAAAAGTTGGGACGACCGGGGCAACGGTTCTTGAACAGGTACCGTCTGTGGCTGCGCACGGCATGGGGGAGTTGGAAGTTACGGTGCCGGAGGACCGGAATTTTGTTCATAACCCGGCATTGGTGCCGTTCACAGGTGAGAGGAATATTCGCATTGGAGCGTACCCTTCTCCGGTGTCCTGGCCGGGCGATATTAAACTGACGTCCTACTTTGCGATGCTCTCACTGTTATTAAATCGTGCTGACTCTGAATCAGTCTCAGGCGCCGCTCGATGGCGACTGTCTGCGGCTTATCACTATTTGACCGTCGGTTCCGAGGGGATGATCGAAGCCACCTACAATTCGGGAGGTGCGACGGGCGTCGCCCAAACGTTTACCGCCAGGGAGTACTATCACGAAGTCAGCGCCGCCATATCGAGGCATGGAACATTTGATGTTTCTCTCGGCGTGTCGACGAAATTTGTCTCGGAAAATTTCTCGGATTACCAGGCTCATGGCACGGCTCTCGATCTGGGTCTATATGGAAAATTCCCGGTCATGGGAGAGCTCGACGAGGCGAACAGCGGAGAGTTGAGACTCGGTCTGGTTGGCGGAGCAGCGCTCCAGAATATCGGGTCGCAGATCGAATTCATCGAGAGAGGATACTCGCTTCCGCACCAATGGCAACTGGGGGTCGGTCTCGAGGCAGTGTACTCCGGTTTCAGGGTTCAGGCGGGAATTGAAGAGAAGCGCTGGCCGCTCGGTGCTTGGAGTTCACGTCATTACGGGGTGGAACTTGACTGCGATCAGGCCATTATCCTCCGCACAGGCTACTGGAACAATGTCTATGGTGAAGACAACAGCATCTCGTATGGATTTACCCTGTCACTGCGAGGTCTCATTCGCCAGGTCAGCATTCCCCGAGCGGAATTGCCGATTGACCTTCGACTATCCTATGCCAGCTCTGAATTTGAGACCCTCAGATTTGGCCGGACAAATTATCTGGGACTGGAGTTCGAGATATGACGACATTCAAAACAAAAAGGCGATCAGGCCTGTTGGCCTGACCGCCGTGGTTGTTACTGCACCACCATCCATAGTGGTTGACAGACGTGTCGGGGTCTCTTCGATCCCCGTTTGGCGCGGGGCTCCGACAACTATTCTACAAGTACCTTCTCCAATCGTTCGACCAAATAGTTCACTTCGGCGTCGCCAATAATCAGCGGCGGCGAAATCCGAATGGTGTGACCGTGGCTGTCATTGGCCAACACGCCAAGCTCCAAGAGCTTGCGGCAATAGACCATGGCATCGCCGTTGTTGACCTCAATGCCGATAAACAGCCCGCGTCCGCGCACTTCCTTCACATGTTTGGATTTCTCGGCGATCTTTTGAATTTTCTGTTTCAACACGGCGCCGACCTGGGCGGAACGTTCCGCCAGGTGCTCATCCACGAGCACATCGAGCGCCGCCAGCCCGGCCACGCATGCCAGCGGATAGCCGCCGTAGGTGGAGCCATCGCGCCCCGGCTGAAACACCAGATCCATCAGCTTGGCGTTGGTAACCATGACGGACACCGGCACCAGTCCGCCGGAAATAGCCTTGCCAAGAATGACGGCATCCGGAAACACGCCTTCGTGTTCGAAACAGAAGTTCTTGCCGGTCCGGCCAAGGCCAACCTGAATTTCATCGGCAATCATCAACAGATCATTCTTATCGCACAGTTCACGGAGTTTTCTCAGGAAACCATCCGGAGGCTGGTACATGCCCCCTTCGCCCTGCATCGGCTCGACCAGCACGGCGCAGGTGTTCTTGTTGATCGCTTTTTCGACTTCGGCGATGTTGCCGAATTCCACCGAGACGAATCCGGGTGTCAGCGGGCCGAAGCCGTCTTTGTACTTCTGGCTCGAGGAAAATGACACGACCGTCGTTGTGCGGCCGTGGAAGTTGTTATTGAAGACAATGATTTCCTGGTGACCATCCGGAATCCCCTTCGATTTCCAGCCGTAGGCGCGGGCCAGCTTGATGGCGGTCTCGACCGATTCCACGCCGCCGTTTTTCATCAGGGACTTGTTGCCGTTGACGCCGAAACGTGGGCCGAGCTGCGGGACAAGCGTCGAGAGTTTCTTCAAGAACAACCCGAGCGGATCGGTATAGACGACATTGGAAATGACCGAGGCGTAATTCCCGTGAAGAGCATCGACCACTGCCCGGACGATGCGCGGATGATGGTGTCCCGGATTGGCGGCGGAGTACGCGGCAAGGCAATCGAGGTACTTCTTGTCGTTCTGGTCATACAACCAGGCACCTTCGGTCTTCCGAATTACGACATTCAGGCGGCCATAGTGATTGGCGCCATACTGTCGTTCGTATTCGTAAATGAGGTTGTCGGGGACCTGTGAGTACCCGAACGTGGCTTTGGTCATAGCATCAACATTGGTCATAACACACCTCATTTCTGTCGCGCGAGGAGGCGCGACTTTTGGGATCAATACTTCACTGCTCCTCTATCTCTTTTACGGCAAAAAGATAGCGTTTGTTCCTCGTAAGTCAATATATTTATTGGGGTTACGAAAAAGCTTCGCCAAAGGTCACGGTGCGCAATCAAAATCGCGAACAAAATTCTGTGAAATGAGCTCGGGGCAGATAGCACAATGAATATGGTCAGAAAATCAACAGGATACTTTGGTGTTGATAGGCTCCGAGAGGTTAAGCTTCGGCGATTTTAGGCGAGATGTTGGAACAAGATCGTGGCGCCGATGACAAGTAAAACCAGCCCGCCCACCAATTCCATCCGCTTTCCGAAACGGTCGCCGAGACGCTTGCCGACGAACATACCGACAATCGTCAGACTGCACGCAACGACGCCGATCACGGCGCTTGAAGACCAGATATTGTAGTCGAGCAATGCAAACGTAAGTCCGACCGCCAAGGCATCGAGACTGGTGGCAATCGACAGCGCGATCAAGGACCACTTGCGGGTCAGATCGGTGCGCGCGATTTCTTCCTTTTCGCTCTCGAACGAATCCTTGATCATCTTGCCGGCGACCGCCGCGAGCAGGGCGAAGGCAACCCAGTGGTCGAATGGTTTGAGATACTTTTCAAGTTCCGTGCCGACCAGCCAGCCGATCACCGGCATGAGAAATTGGAACAGTCCGAAATGAAAACTGAGCCGGAAGACCGGGCGGAAATGGAGCTTGCGGTGCCGGGAGCCGACCGCGATGGCGACCGCGAACGCATCCATCGCCAGGCCGAAGGCGATACCGAGGAGGGTGAGGAGGTTCATGCGGGTGCAAGGTATGACAGGGGAGTTCTGGTATCAAGCAGCGAACTACGTCGCGAAGTTGAAGCAAACTAGCCACCGCTGCAACTCGCGGAACGCGATGTAGTGAAGCGCCTCGCCAAGAGGCATGATAGCGTCGCGCAAATCGGTTTCCGACGGAAAGTTCTTGACCACTTGAAATTCCCGACCGTCTGGAAGACGGCGGAGGGAAATTCGGTTTCCATCGGCGTCTATCCGAGAGTCTTCTTTCTCGAAGTGAGTCTTCCGGGACATATCCAAGACAATACCCGCAGCCTTGGGCGCAAGCCGACCACGCAGATTATTAAGAAACGGATGGATTAGTTTTTTGGGAATGTGGGACCAGAAATCGGCCATGAATACGGCATCTATGTGGCCACTCAAGTGAATGAGCTGATAGGCGTCGTCCTGTATCAGTTGAACGTTTTTGCAGGTAACCAATTTGGCCCGGGCCATCGCGAGCGACGTCGGAGAACTATCAATGGCGACGACGGACGCTGCTATGGGCGCGATCAGTTGGGTCCAGTTGCCTGTACCACAGGCAATTTCAAGCACGCGCTTCCGCTTCAAGTACGGCTCTATTGTAGCAATGACGTTCTTGAACCGCTGAGAAGTTTGCTCTCTTGAATGAATGTCCATGTACTGATCGTGCCACGGGGCGCGGGCCTCGTAGTAGCAATTCATTTCCTCGACGAGTGAAAGTGAATATTCATCCATGCCGATCAAGACCCAAAAAGCCTCTCACGCCAACGAAAACTGCCGGGCGGGGACGCCCGGCAGCACAGCTATGGCCAAGGCAAGATTGCCACGTCCCGCCAAGCGCGGGACTCGCAATGACTGAATCCTACGCCCGTATCAGTTTCATCCGCTGGGACATCCGGTTGTCGATCTCGATCACCTGTGTCTTGAGCACGTTGGTCGTCCCGACATGATCGGAATAAGGCACGAAATGGGCCTTGTGGTCGGACGTCAGGAAAGTCCCATTCAGGCGGCCAGTGCAGCCGAATTCCTTCTTGAGCATGTCGATCTCACTGACCAGTTCGTCGAGATTCTCAAAACCGATATGATGACCGAACAGATCCGACAATCTCTTCACGATCTCGCCGGTGGTCATGCCATTACCCGGCTCGCCAATCGGGCTGATCGGCTGAACCATGCCACACCAGTTGGTCAGGTGACCTTCAGTCTCGAGATACGACGACAGCGGCAGGAAGACATCAGCCGCCTGGGCGGTTTCAGTCATAAAGAGATCGCCGACCACTAGAAATTCGAGATTATTGATGAAGGCGTTGTATTCCTCGGCCGCAGCGGGGTTTTCACCCAGAACAAAAGCGGCGCGGATTTTGTCTTCACGAATCTTGCGGGAAATACTCGTGCCGGATTTGTCAACCAGATTCTTCATGTCCATCCGCCAGATATGACCGATTCGCTCGGCCAGGTGCGGATGGGTAACCGGTCCGCCGCCCGGCAGGAGCTTCATGTCGAATCCAGCAAACTGCATCCCGGTATGGTTGGCCTGGCTCGATGTGAGCGCGAGCCCGGAACTAGGGACACCCATTTTGCCGGTGAGCATTAAGAGGGTGGCCAGAGCTTTGAGATCATCCGCGGCGCGGTCGATCCGGCTATCCAGGTTATACCAGGCGACAACTTTCTTTTTCGGGTCGGAGAGCAGATCGGCCATCTTGCGAATCGTTTCCATCGTCACGCCGGTGACCGAAGCAACCTCGTTCAGATCCACTTTGCCTAGCTGAGACTTAATCTGTGCGAAGTTGACTGTGCGGCTGTCGATATACGACTGGTCCACTTGGCCGCGGCTGATAAGCTCGGCCATTACTCCATTGAGAAGTTTGGTAGCGGTGCCACGACGGGGATCGGCGGCTACGGTCGCGTAGGCGGCCAGATCGATCTCGGCGCTGTTGATGACGATAGCCTCGGTACCGTGGCGCATCCGGCGTTTCATCTGCCAGCCGAGCACCGGATTCTCGTAGGTGGGATTTCCATCGAGGAAGATATAGAGATCGGCATTGGCGACTTCATCGGGTCCGACTGAGGCGACTGTTGTGCCAAACATCTCGTCCAGCGCGTGGTAATCGGCGTCATTCAGCAGATGATGGAACGAGACCAGATTGTTGGTTCCGATCGCGGCCCGGCCAAAGCGCCCGGCGAGATACAGTTCTTCGTTGGTCATTTTGGGAGAGGCCGAGACTAGTACCTGATCGGGAGTGTGGTCCTCGAGAATTCGTTTCATCCCCTTCTTGATAGCGTCGAAGGCCTCGTCCCAGCCGACTTCAACCAGGCGTCCGCCCTTCTTGACCATTGGTTTGGTGACGCGGGTGCCGTCGAGATAATGCTGGTAGCCAAATCGGCCGCGGATGCACAGTTCGCCGTGATTCGGGCCGAGTTCAGGGGAAGCGCCGCTGATATAGAAAAGATCTGGGGTCTTCACTTTGACCGTCAGGTTGCAGCCGACCGAACAATAGTTGCAGATGTTGTAGACTGAATCCATCTTCCACGGACCGGAGCGGCGGAACGGCATCTTCTCGACCAGAGCGCCGGTCGGGCAAACATCGATGCAGTTGCCGCAGGACACGCAGTTGGTTTCATGCAGCGCTTTGTCAAGGGCGGGCTTGACGATGGTACGGAAACCTCGGTTCACGAAACCAAGCGCGGAGACATTCAGAATCTCGGAGCAGGTCATGACACACCGTCCGCAGCGGATGCACTTATTCGAATCGATTTTCACGAAGGGATGGCGAGTGTCGACTTTGTACTTGTTGTAGGCGCCGACAAACCGGGTCTGGTCCACGCCGTACTCGGTGCAGTAATCCTGAAGGAGGCAGGACAGGCCGACATCGCAGCCGCACTCGGCACAGCGGATCGATTCCGCCAAGGCGGTTTTGTCGTCATAGGCGAAATCGACTTCATCAAAAGTCTTGATCCGCTCCGAGGCGGGGAGTTCGCTGATACCGTGCCGTTCCGATTTTTCGATCGCCGGCAAATCATTGGAAGTCATTTTGTGGAAATTGTCGCGGCGACTTTCAAAGCGATCCACGAACGGTTCAACTTTGCCGCTCTTAACATATCGGTCGATCGCGCGGGCCGCCATGCGGCCGGCAGCGATGGCATCGATCGCATCAGCCGGTCCGGTCACAACATCGCCGCCGGAGAAAACTCCGGGGCGGTCAGTATCGAACGTGCCGTCTTTCGCCACGATGGTTTTCCATTTGGTGACTTTCACGCCGCTGCCGTTGCCGACCCCGGTAAGATCCGGTTCTTGGCCGATAGCGGAAATCACCCAGTCAGCCTTGAGAATATAGTCAGACCCTTTGAGTTCGACCGGCCGGCGGCGGCCGCTGGCGTCCGGTTCACCGAGTTCCATCCGGATACAGGTCATGGATTCCATACGGTTCTCGGCGACATTGACGCGAACCGGGGCCGCGAGGAATTCCATCTTGACGCCCTCATGCTCAGCCGCTTCAATCTCGACCATGTTGGCCGGCATCTCTTTGCGCGTGCGGCGATAGAGCAGGACAACTTCGTCAGCGCCGAGGCGGAGCGAAGTGCGGGCAGCATCGATAGCGGTGTTTCCACCACCCACCACGACCACCCGTCCTTTGACCGGCGGATTGGTTTTCATCTGAACTTGCTTAAGAAATTCGACACCACTGAGAACGCCTTCGACATTTTCCCCTTCGACTTGCATCGGCTTCCCGACCTGGGCGCCCAGACCGACAAAGACCGCCTGGAATCCCTGTTTGAACAGGTCATCCATGGTGAAATCTTTGCCGAGCATCTTGTTGGTGTGAAGTTCCACGCCCAGATCAAGAATCCAGTTGATTTCCTTGTCGAGGACCGATTTGGGGAGGCGATATTCGGGAATACCGTAACGAAGCATGCCGCCGGTGTCCGGCAGCGCCTCGTATACCGTAGGGCGATATCCTTCGAGCACGAGATAGTACGCACAGGTCAAGCCGGCCGGGCCGCTGCCTATGATTGCCACCGGAACGCCGTTGTCCGGTTTGGTTTCCGGCTGCCACATCTGGCCGATCATATCCTGATCGGCGGCGTATCGTTTCAGGAAATCGATTCCAACCGGAGCATCGATAAGGGAACGGCGGCAGTTGATCTCGCATTTGCGGGTGCAGACACGGCCGCACACCGAGGGAAGCGGATTCTTTTCTTTTATTAACGCGACCGCTTCTTTGAATTTCCCAAGGTTGATAAGGGACATGTATCCCTGAATATCAACATCAGCCGGGCAATTGAGGCGGCACGGTCCGAAACAATCGGCGTAGTGATCCGAGAGCAGAAGTTCCAGACAGGTCTTGCGGGCCCGCTTAACTTTCTCGCTTCGGGTGTGAATCACCATCCCCTCGTTCACCTTGGTCGAACAGGAAGGGAACATCCGGTTCTGACCTTCGAGTTCCACCACGCAGAGAAAGCAGGACCCGAACGGAGGAAGCTTCTCATCGTAGCACAAGGTGGGAATGTTGTCGATCTTCTGTTCTTTGCAGACCTGGAGGATCGTCTTGTCCGGCGAAGCCGTGATCTTCTGTCCGTTTATCGTCAAAGTAACCATATTGCTCATTGCTACTCCTTCACCACTGCGTCAAAACGACAGACGGTGTAGCACTTGCCGCACTTGATACATTTATCCTGGTCCACCACATGCTTCATCTTCCGTTCGCCGGTAATGGCTTCGGTGGGGCAGGCGCGGGCGCAGACCACACAGCCGGTGCAGGCATCGTTAATCGTATAGGTCAGGAGCGGGGCGCAGACGTGCGCCGGGCATTTCTTGTCTTTGATGTGGGTGACATACTCATCGCGGAAATATTTCAACGTTGTCACCACCGGGTTCGGCGCCGACTGGCCGAGCCCGCACAACGAGGCCGATTTGATCTGGTCGCCCAGTTCGGTCAGGTTGTCCAGGTCGTCCATGGTGCCGCGTCCCTCGGTAATCCGCTCGAGAATCTCCAGCATCCGCTTGGTGCCGATCCGGCAAAATGTACACTTGCCGCATGATTCGGCCTGGGTAAACGTCAGGAAGAATTTGGCGACATCGACCATGCACGTGGTCTCATCCATGACGATAAGTCCGCCGGATCCCATGATCGCGCCGGTCTTATTGATCTGCTGGTAATCAATCGGGAGTTCACACATCGAGGCCGGAATGCAGCCGCCGCTCGGGCCCCCCATTTGGACCGCCTTAAATTTTTTGTCGTTGATGATGCCGCCGCAGACATCAAACACGATTGAGTTGATCGTGATCCCCATGGGGACCTCGACCAAACCGGTGCGGCGGACTTTGCCGGCCATGGCGAACACTTTGGTTCCCTTGGAATCAGCGGTCCCGAATGAGGCGTATTTGGCTCCGCCGTTTAGGATGATCCACGGGACATTCGCGTAGGTCTCGACATTGTTGATATTGGTGGGTTTTCCCCACAGGCCGGCCTGAGCCGGAAACGGCGGGCGGAACCGGGGCATACCGCGGCGCCCTTCGATCGAGGCCATGAGGGCGGTCTCTTCGCCGCACACAAAGGCGCCGGCCCCTTCTTTGATATGAATCTCGAAATTGATTCCCTTGCCGAGAATATCTTGGCCGAGAAGACCTTTAGCCTGAGCCTGGGCGATGGCCTGTCTGAGGCGGAGAATCGCTTTGGGATATTCCGCGCGGCAATAGATGTAGGCCTCGTCCGCTCCGATGGCGTACGCCGCAATCATCATCCCCTCGAGGACAGAGTGCGGATCGGACTCCAGCACGGAGCGATCCATAAACGCGCCCGGATCCCCTTCGTCGGCGTTGCAAATAATGTATTTCTTGGTGCCGGAGGCGGCCCGCGTGAATTTCCATTTCTGCCCAGTGGGGAATCCGGCGCCGCCGCGGCCCCGAAGTCCGGAAGCGAGCAGTTCGCCGATCACCTGGTCGGGAGTCATGGATTCCAGGACTTTTTTGATCGCCTGGTATCCGCCTGCCTGGACGTATTCCTCGAGCGAGCCCGGGTCGATCCGGCCGCAATTGCGGAGGACGATGCGTACCTGGTTCTCGAAAAAGCCCGGTTCGCGCCCGGCGCCGGAGACCAGCCATTCGTCGATACTGCGATCGGCCAGCACATCTTCTTCAATGATCTTGCCGACTCTTTCCGGGGTGACATCGCCGTACATGTGCGCGGTTCCGCTGCCGTTGGAGATTTCTACCAGGACTTCGCGATAGCACATCCCCACGCAGCCGGTTTCTTTGAGGACAAATGAGTTCGGGTGTTCTTTCAGTTCGTCCTGAAAAGCTCTGAAAACTTTTTCGCCGCCGGCGGAAATTCCGCACGTTCCTAATCCGACACTTACTGTTTTCATAGCCATCTCACTCCGCCGCCGCTTTTTCGGTTTGACGCGCCGTCCGCTTGAAGTCGCGAAGAATCTTGCGGAGTTTTTGGGCGTTCAGCCGACCAAAAGTCTCGCCATTGATCGTGATCACCGGGGCCAGCGAACAGCACCCGATACAGGCCACTGAGAGCAGGCTGAAGGCGCCGTCATCGCTGGTTTCCTCATAGGTGATCTCCAGTTCGTCCTGAATCACCTCGTACACCTGCTTGGCGCCGTTGACGTGGCAGGCGGTGCCGTTGCAGACCTTGAGGACATTTCGTCCCAGCGGTTTGGTTCGAAATTGAGCGTAAAACGTGACCACGCCATAGATATCGGCCGACGGTATGCCGGTGATGTGGCTGATATAGTCAATCGCCTTCTCGGAAACGTAACCATAGGTATCCTGCGCTGACTGAAGAAGCGGAATCAGGGCGCCGGCATGGCCGTCATATTTCCAGAGCTCGACATTGAACGGCTTGAATTCCTGAGTGGGTTGCTCGGGCATTACTCTATCCTCTATAATTGCTTGAGATCTATAATATGATTGTGCTTGAGCCGAAGCACACCGTCAAGCGGGCGAATCTTTTCGTTGATGGTCCGCTCGATAGACTGAATTGATTCCCCTGAAATTATGGCGACCAGATCGCACCCGCCTTTGACTGAACTGCAACAGATCGTTTCCGGCATTTCCCTGACAGTCTTGACCAGACCCTCCTTGAGAGCCGGCTCGGCATCGACAAAGACATAGGCGCGAGTGCCGTCGGAGGTTGCTTCGGGGCCGCAATTGTCAGTGCCGATTATATCGTAGGCCGCCACCGGCTGCAGGCCGTTCAATTTACGGACCGCCTCGGGGAGGGCGCCGGCGGATCCGTCGACTTTGAGCACGAGATGGAACTGACCATCGACCGCATCCCAGCGTTTCACCGGAGGGCAGCTTTGGAGTTGTGTGACGGCCGGAAGACGCTGGTTGGAATCGGTAAATTTGGCGAGGACGAAGGCCGCGCTCATAGGATGTTCCTTTCAAAAACGAAACCGCTTTCACGATCCGTGAAAGGCGGCCTCAATTTGAGCACTAAATGGGCTTGAGAAGTCAACTTAGGGCAGACGCCGGTTAATGGCGCCACGTTGTGACGATGTCCTCTTCGATGGTGCATACTCAGTGTCACCCGGCTTAGCCCTATGTTACTTTTGTCACAAGATATGCATCGCTGACAACGTTGTCAATAATGATATCGGACAAGTCTTGTAGTAATTGACTAATGAGTACTTGTTTGTGCAAATTGAAATGTTAAATCGCTTGACAGCAGATGGTTAGGGCGGAGGATAGATGGCGAACGAAGGCGGCTTGGCCGACGACGCTGCCCGTTTTGCCGGCGCCGAGCGAGGAAGTCGTGGAGCTAACCAGCCTACGAAGAAGATTGGTATATTCCGGCCGGAAAAAGGGGCTCGTTCAATGCGAAGTTCGGGAGTATTATGGCGGCATATGATCAGTGCCGATGACATCAAGCAAGCGGCGTTCAACGCCGGGTTCGATCTGGCCGGAATCTGCAAGCCGGAACTGATTCCGGAAGCCCGGGAGAAGTTCGATCACTGGTTGGCCTCGGGATTCCACGGAGAGATGGCGTATATGGCGAAAGAGCCGGAGCGGCGCAGTGATCCGTCCAGGGTGATGCCATCTGTCCGCTCGATTATCATGCTCGGGCTAAATTATTATCAAGAGAATTCAACCGAGACGCCGAGGGGACATGGCCGGGTCTCCCGTTATGCCCGGGGGCGGGACTACCACAAGGTAATCGCGTCGCGAATCAAACGGCTGCTGACGATGCTTCAGAATTCAGGCAAATTGCCGGAGGAGGCGGAGTTTCGCTGGCTGGTCGATTTCGGGCCGTTCATGGAGCGATCGTACGCCGAGAAAGCAGGCCTTGGTTTCATCGGCAAGAACGGGATGCTGATCAATCGAAAATACGGGTCATGGATTTTTCTTTCGGAAATTCTGACTAATCTGGAGTTGGAGCCGGATCGCCGGGATCCGTTCAGTCACGGTCATTGTGCCGACTGCCGGCTCTGTATCGACGCCTGCCCAACCGGCGCCATCGTACATCCCAGAACAATCGACTCACGCCGCTGCATTTCCTATCTGACCATCGAACGACCATCGGAAATACCGGAGGCGTTGGCTGACAGGATGGGGAGCTTGTTCTTCGGTTGCGATATTTGTCAGGAAGCTTGTCCCTACAACCGGAAGGGTGAGAACACCGCTCATAGGGAATTTCTTCCGGAAGAGGGTGTGGGGGAGTTCCTGGACGCACGGCGAGTCATCGCCTTGCAATCGCGCGAGGAATTTCTCAGCTTGACCGCCGGCACGCCGATCACCCGTCCCAAAGAGGACGGGTTGAAGCGTAACGCCGAAATAGTGCTCCGGAACGAAAGGGGCTGAAAACTTTGCCTCACCCTCCGCAACCGTTGTAAAAATGGCTCAGGCCGGCTTGCGGCCGTAGACGGTGATGCTCAGGACGATGTCACCGCGCTGTTTGAACGTGTCCAGTTCAGCCTTGCTCACAAACTGCTGCAGGATTTCGTCGGGGATCTCGACCGCTTTCTCTTTGGCGACAAACACGCCTTCAAAACCGGCCTGCCGGATAACCGACAGATAGACATCTTTCCTCAGCGCACCGGAAACACATCCGACATACATTTCGGCGGCGGTCGCAATCCCCTTGGGGAGATCACCGGTGAGGACAACATCGGAGATGCTGAAATTGCCGCCCGGCTTTAACACGCGGAAGATCTCGGCGAACGCTTTCTCTTTGTTCGGGACAAGATTCAGCACGCAGTTGCTGATGACGACATCGGCGATATCATCCTCGAGCGGGAGACTCTCGATATCTCCGAGGCGGAATTCTACATTTTTGAAGCCGAGTTTATCGTTGTTCTGACGAGCCTTGGCGATCATTTCCTCGGTCATGTCGATGCCAATGACGCGGCCGGATTCACCGGCCAGGCGGCGGGAGACAAAGACATCATTCCCGGCGCCGGAGCCGAGATCAACGACCGTGTGACCTTCCCTAATTTGGGCAAAGGCAGTCGGAAGGCCGCAGCCGAGGCCGAGATCGGCATCGGGGTTGTAGCCGTCGAGCTTGGCGTAACTCTCGCTGAAAACCGTATAGTCGGTGCCGGAGCAGCAGCCGCCCGAGCCGCAACAGGACGAGGCGTTTTGCTCACGGCTCTGTTTGGCGATTTCGCCGTATTTCTGTTTGACGAGTTGCTTTATTTCATTCTGCTCAGACATAGCTGAATCCCTTTCTCTATTTCAACCGCAGGCGCGGACTTTCTTGACTTTGCCAATGGCCCCGAGGAAATCCCCGAGAAGTCCATTCAATTCTTTGACGACTTTGGGTTCGAGACAGTAGCAGGATTTGGGTCCCTCGATCTCGCCGCGAATCAGTCCGGCCTCCTTGAGAGCTTTGAGATGCTGGGAGACCGTGGACTGGGCCAGGGGCAAAATGTCGACAATCTCCCCGCAGATGCAGGTATTTCGTTCGGCCAGGGTGCGAAGAATGGCGATCCGGGCCGGATGAGCCAGGGCCTTGGCCAGTTCGGCCAGCCGGGCCTGGCGGGATTCGAAGTTGTCTTTCTTGCTCTGAGCCATATTGCTATATCGCTTATCGGCAATATACGATAAAGAATCGGAAAGGCGCAAGGATTCTTTTGACAATTCTTCGGCCGCTGATTGAGAATCGCGGTGGCAAAGAAAAGGGGACACTTCTTTCGGAGTGTCCCCTCGTTTAACTGTGCCGCCAGCTACTTGAGGAGCAGCATCTTACGAGTCCGGGTGAACTCGCCGGCCGTGATTCGATAGAGATAGATACCGGTGGAAACGGTTCGACCGGAGGCGTCGGTGCCGTTCCAGGTGACATGAAAACGTCCGGCGGAAGCGTACCGATTGACCAACCGGACAACCTCGCCGCCCATCACGTTGTAGATCGTGAGGCTGACCTGGCTGGCTTTGGGCAGGCCAAATTCGATTTCGGTCGTTGGGTTGAACGGGTTGGGATAGTTCTGCCCGAGAGAATAGGTCTTCGGGATGTTTCCAGAGTGGTCCCCGCCCACGGAGCTCAGGATCGAAGTTCCAACGAAGTCCTGGTTTGACAGATTGCTGTCAATGGAGACCAGTACGATCGAGTCGGGAACGAAAGTGTACGAGGATCTGGTCGGAATAATCGTGCCGGACCAGCCCGAGTCGACTTTCGCACTATAATAGCCGGTCGAATCCGTCATCGGATCACCGGGAAGACCGCCCAGAACAACACTGTCGATTCCTTTGGAGTCTCCATCGAGAACGTGCCCCGCTATTTGTACCAAAACAGGCTGGGGAGTAGAAAACGTAATTTCATTTCCGTAGACCAGGCCAACGCCGTTGGTGGCAAAGGCGCGGAGCCGATAGGTGGTCCCGTGATCCAGCTTGTAGGCGTAGGCATTGAAGCTGCCGGTGTCCCCTTCGGTCAGAAAGACCACACCATCTTCAGCTGTCGGCGTGTGGCCGGCGGCAAAGCAGAATCCGCGAGAAACCAGAGGGCTGCCGCCGGTACCGAGGATCGTACCCCAGAAATGGGCATCTTCAGGATGAATGGCGCTCACGCTGTCAGTGGTTAATTGTGGACCACCGGCGACAAACGAGACCTGTTGACCATAGCCGATACCGGAGGCGTTTTGCGCGTACGCTCGCAGGTAGTAGGGGGTCATCGGGGTCAGTCCGGATACGGCGCTCGCAAAGACACCGAGGCCGCTGCTGTCACTTGTGTGATTCCCACCTACAGTCGGGTTGGGAGTAGTGCCCCAACAAACACCCCGCGCCAAGACGGTAGAGCCGCCATCGAGAATTACATCTCCGCCGCCAGTAGCCGAAGTCGAATCGGTCACTATCACCGGTTTGGTCTGCACGGTAGGGGCCGGGTAGACATTGATCGTGACCGTGGCCGGATCAGATTCCCAGGCGTTGGTGTCACGGACAACAAATTCGAAGTTGCCGCGGTTGGTCCCGATGGTGCCGTCATTGATGTAGAAAATGACCTGGCCGCCGGCATCGGAGAGGTCGGTCGGCACCGTGCTGATGGCAGCCCCACGCGAACCATTGTCGTATTGAAAGAGTTCTCCGTTGGCAGGGAGAGTGGTTATGGCGGCGGTCAGATGTCCGGCCCCGCCGGTACCGGCCAGAGTGATTCCGGCGTAACTGCCGAGGGTAGTCCAGACCGTCTGCGGAGTGGCCGTGGGTGGAGGATTATCGGATGTGCTGAATTCTCGAATTTCCGACCAAGTAGTACCGCTGTCACCGATTGAAAAGACCGCCCAGTAATATGTGGTCTGGGGATCAAGCGGATCAGCCGGCGTGAAACTGGTTGCGGTGCCGACATCGGTCACGCTGGCATCGGAAAGATCAGAGAGGGTCGCCAGCCTGAACTCGTATGAGGTCGTGTAGTCGCACGGGGTCCATTGGAAAGTCGGCATTGTCGACACGGTGGATAGTTGCGCCGGTGTCATGAGGCCGGGAATCGAGGGCGGGTGCCCTTCGCCGAGCAGAATCCCGTCGTACAGAGCGGTCGAATCGATCGTATAGCTGCCGTCACCGTCCGGGATAAACCGGATCGCCTGCTCGCTGGTAATCGACGGTACGCCGTCGGAATACTCGACAGCCTGCGTGCCGGAGGCGTTTTCGATTCCAATGGTGGCCTCGGAGCCGTGGGCCCATTCGGATGAGTTATCCACGATAATGCGGTACTGAACCTGGATTTCGTTGCTGGTTTCATACAGGATGAAGAGAAAAGTGCCGAGCAGAGTCGGTTCGCCGAACTTGCCCATATTGGTGCACTGCACCACCAACTTGCGGTTGGGGGCTTCACCAATAGTCTGGTAATAGATAACGCCGCCGTTGGCATGGACGATGATGTCGTTCCAGAAGGCGCAGATCATGCCGTTTGGCGTTTCGGGATCAGGGAGGGAAGTATTGTTGTAGTCACTCCAACCAGAGCCGTCCACGATTTCCAGGCCGGCCGAATCGAAGGCCAGAAAGCCGTTGGACGTGATGTAGAACTCGGAATACGTGCTGTCAAAGAACGGGAAGCTGAAGCCGATCGGGAATGGTCCCCAGGAGCCGTCATCTTCTTCTCCCCGGAAAGCGACATTGGCCGGATAGTAAACTTCAGGCGGAAGCGTGGCGGCGATCCGATGGCGCGGCCGGACCGACAAGGCCTTGGATGTTGGCTGTTTGGCGTGGGTCACGTGGACCGGCAGCGGCTTGTTGTGCGGATGATGCCCTGACAGCGTGTAACCTGAGCCGGATTTCGCCGGCGCCGTGGATGCAGCGGCGAGAGAGAGCTGGACAACCATTGCCAGGCCAATAGCGATCCCGGCCATTACGACACGTTTCATAAAACCCCCAGTATGTAAGTGTGCCCGGTAATTGGCCGCGAAAAGCGCCATGATAGACAGCCGCAAGATGCAGGGAGAGATGCAGACCCCAACCCGGCGATGCACTCACTGTTTATGGTTTTCGGGAATATGCCCCTTGTGGCGGATTGTCGGCATCGTTCGGAGATTTGTTAGTCCACGCGGTAGATTTTGAGGGGATTTTTTGGGGAAGTCAGGTCATGGCCCCAACGCACCGACTCCGGCGGGCCACATTATCGCAAAGTGGAAAGAATTGCTGCGGGGCGCCGACAAACTTGGTCTGGAAACGGCACACCACTCGGTGTGAGCCGCCCCAGAAATCTCGTTGCTTTGGCGGCGAAATGGCCGCTAATTCCCGCATGGCAAAAATTGCGCCTTCGGTCCTCGGGGCAGATTTCGGGCACCTTGCCGATGAAATCGCCGGCGCCGATGCGGCCGGGATAACGTTCTACCATCTCGATATCATGGACGGGCATTTCGTGCCGAACTTATCCTTCGGGCCGGGTGTGGTCAAAACGATTGACCGGCTGACCCCGAACTTTCTGGATGTCCATTTGATGCTCTCCGAACCGGAGAAGTACGTGGCGCCGTTTGCCCAGGCGGGCGCGGACAATATTACCTTTCATCTCGAAGTCCATCCCGATCCGGCGCCGCTGGCCGGTCAGATCAGGCAGCTTGGAATTAAAGCGGGTATCTCGATCAATCCGGATATGCCGGTCGAGCGAGTTCTGCCTTTCTTGAAGCACTTTGATTACTTGCTGGTCATGTCAGTTTTTCCGGGGTTCGGCGGCCAGAAATTCATCGAGTCGGCCATCCCCAAGATCATCGCGGCCAGGGAGTATATTCAGAAGTATAAACTTTCGACTTTGATCGAGGTGGACGGAGGGGTCGAAGTCGAGAATGCCGGCCGGGTAATTGCGGCCGGGGCTGATATATTGGTAATGGGAACCGGGTTTTTCGGGCGAAGGGACCGGAAAGAAATCGTACAACAGATTGCAGGGATGCAGTCAGTAAGAGGCTAGTCGTGTCAAAAGGATCATTTGTCATCACGCCCGGCGTGACCAACCGGGCTTACGAACAATTCGTGAAGCAGGGGGAAGAGAAGAAGCTCCCTCAGCGGATCATGTCGCGCGATGCGGCTGTCTATAGTTCGGAGCCGAAACTAAAGGCTTTGATAGCCAATCGGCTCGGGTGGACCGATGTGGCATCGGCGATGCGGGCTCAGATTCCCCAGATTGAAAAATTCGGCAACAAGGTTATTGCCGACGGCATCCATCACATCGTACTGATCGGGATGGGAGGCTCGTCGCTCTGCCCGGAGCTGTTTGGGCGCGTGTTCGGACGACACCCGAAAATCAAGTCATATCATGTTCTTGATTCCACCGATCCGATATCGGTCGCTTCGGTGGATCGCCAGATTGAGCTGAAGAAATCACTTTTCATTGTCGCCTCAAAATCCGGTGGGACGATTGAGACCCGCTCGCACGAGGCGTATTTCCTGATGCGCATGGATCAGGCGCAGGTCAATGACCCCGGTAAGCACTTTGCGGTCATTACTGACAAGGGGAGTGATCTTGAGGCGTTCGCCCGCAAGAAGAAGTACCGCCACATCTTCGTAAATCCATCGGATATTGGCGGGCGGTACTCGGCGTTGTCATTCTTCGGCCTAGTTCCGGCGTTTTTCGCCGGAGCTGATCTCCACAAGTTGCTTGACAACGCCGTGGCGGCGGAAGCCCTCTTGCATGATCGAAGCGGCGAAACAAATCATGGCCTGGCGCTTGGATCATTTTTGGCGGCGGGATGGAAACAGGGGAGAGACAAGCTCACCTTTGTCGCCTCAAAGAAGACCGCGCCGTTTGTGCCCTGGGTCGAACAGCTGATCGCCGAGTCGACCGGCAAGCAGAAGAAAGGGATTATCCCGGTTGAGAGCGAATTCCCGCTTTTGGCCGCACGGTACGGCAAGGATCGAACCTTTGTCTTCTTTAGAATGCACGGCGAATCGGACCGGAATCGGGCCTTGATGGTCCGGCTGATCGCACTGAAAGTACCGGTGGTTGAAATCGTGCTCGATTCCTCCTACGATTTGGGGAGTCAGTTTCTGATCTGGGAGACTGCCACGGCCGCGGCCGGGTGGTTTATGAAGATTAATCCGTTCGACGAGCCCAATGTCACGGAGAGCAAGGAGAACACCAAGAAGATTCTGGCCGGGTTTGAGAAGATCGGGCGAATGCCGATCGGTGAACCGCGCGCGGTGCACGATCATCTGACGCTGCTAATTGACGATACGAGTAAGCCCCGATCCAATGCCAAGAACGGGTCACTCCCGGCCGCGGTCGGCAAGCTGCTCAAGCGGGCCAAACCGCCGCATTATCTGGCGATTCTAAATTACTATACGTCCGATGATCAAACCGAAACGGCGCTGGAGAAGATCAGGAAACAGATTGGGGATCGGACCGGCATTGCGACGCTTCGCGGCTATGGTCCAAGGTTCCTTCACTCGATCGGGCAGTTGTACAAAGGGGGGCCGGCAAAGGGGCTCTTCATAGTATTTGTCAGAAATCATTATGCCAAGCTGCCGATTCCGGGGCAGCCGTTTGATTTCGGGCAATTGATTACCGCACAGGCCATCGGAGATACCCAGGCCTTGATTAAGCGGAAACTCCCGGTCCTGCTGATCGGGGTCGATAGTTTTCCGGGCCAGGCGCTGCGCGAGTTTCATTCGCTGATTCGTTTACTGAAATAGAAAGGACGCAATGTCTGCAGTGTTTGACTCATGGCGCGGTTTTGCCGAAGCCGCGCTGTCGGCCGATTGGCAACAGAAGCTGAGCGAGAAGGCGCGGCTTTGTCGCGGCCAGATTATCAAGATGACCACCGTCGCGAACTCCGGACATCCCGGAGGGTCGATGTCCTCGCTCGAAGCTTACCTGACGCTCTACCATTTTGCCAAAGTCGATCCGAAGAATCCGCACCGGAACGACCGGGATCGGATCATAATTTCGCACGGACACACTTCCCCCGGCGCTTACACGGCGCTGGCGGCGGCCGGATTTTTTGATGTTTATCCGGCGCTGCACGGTTTCCGGCAGGCGGGCTCTCCGTTCGAAGGCCATGTGGAGCGGTCGGTGCCCGGAATCGAGTGGGACACGGGAAATTTGGGGCAGGGCCTGTCCGTCGGTGTGGGGAAGGCAATCTATTCGCGCATGTCAGGGTTGAATTTTCACACCTACGTGTTGATGGGGGACGGCGAACAGCAGAAGGGACAGATCGGCGAGGCTCGCCGTATGGCCGTGAAGTATGGCCTCAGCAAAGTGACCGCTTTTGTGGATTTCAATGGACTTCAGATATCAGGCAAGACGCACGATGTTATGCCGCAGCATGTCCGCCGGAATTGGGAAGCGGACGGGTGGACGGTGGTTGAGGTGAATGCGCATGATTTGAAACAGGTGTATGAAGCGTTTCATGCTGCCTCCCAGAACACCGGCGCGCCGATCCTGATTCTCGGACACTCCATCATGGGCAAGGGGGTGTCGTTCATGGAGAATGATGAAAACTATCATGGAGCCGCCTTGTCGGTTGATCTGGCCCGGAAAGCGTTTGTGGAATTGGGCGGGATATCCGGATGATCTGGAGACGCTGATGGCGAAGCGTAAACAGGGTCCGCCGCCGGCCTATCCGATGTATCACGCCGAATATCCGCAGAATTAATCCCGGAACACCGATTCTCTACAAAGCCGGAAGACAAATCGGACAATCGATCGGCATGGGGCAAGGCGCTCGTTTCGGTGGCTGATGCCAACAGTAACCAGCCTGGTTTTGTCATGGCGGTTTTTGACTGCGATCTCTCCAAATCCGTCAAGACCGATGGCTTCGCCAAGAAGTATCCGAACAGTTTCTTCCAATGTGGAATTTCCGAACATAGCACGGCGGCGATGTCCGGAGCCCTCTCCGCTGAGAGCGCCCTGTCGGTGTGGTCTGATTTCGGCGTGTTCGGTATCGACGAGACTTATAATCAGGCGCGCCTGAACGACATCAACCATGCCAACCTGAAACTGTTCTGCACGCACTCGGGTGTAAATGTCGGAGAAGACGGCAAGACGCACCAGTGTATCGACTATTTTGCCCTGCTCAACTCTACTTTCGGATGGAAAGTAATTACTCCGGCCGATCCGAATCAGACCGACTGCATCACGCGGTATGTGCTCAGCCACCCCGGAAACTTCGCCGTCATCATGGGGCGCGCGGTGATACCGGTAGTGCTGGACGATGCGGGCAAGCCGTTCTTCGGCGACGGTTACAATTATCGTTATGGCCGGATGGAGCAGATCCGCAAAGGGGAGGATATTGTCCTGGTGGCGGCCGGCAATATGCTTCCGTACGCGATGCAGGCCTGGAATACGCTGAAAGACGACGGGGTCAAAATTTCACTCGTTTCGGTTTCAGACTGGTCGGATATGCATATTGATGATCTCAGACTGCTCGCGGGGCACCGGACGATCGTCACGCTGGAGGATCACAACGTTAAGACTGGACTCGGAACAACTCTCGCCGCCGGGATGTTTGAACAGGGACTATCGGCCCGCCTGGTGAAGATCGGGGTACCACACTACGCGTCCTCCGGGAAGCCGGACGATCTCTATAAGCTTCTGGGCATGGACGCGGCCGGCGTGGTGGCGAAAGTTCGCGAGCAACTAGTGACAGTCGGAGGAAGGGCATGAAAATCGGATTCATCGGACTGGGGAAGATGGGCGCCAACATGGTAACCCGTCTTCGGCAGGGGGGACACGATGTGGTGATTTATGCCCGATCCAAAGAATCAATCGATCAGGTTGCCAAAGCTACCGGCGCGAAGGGAGTCGGCTCAGTCTCCGAAGTTGTGGCGGCGCTCGCGGCGCCTCGAGTTGTCTGGGTGATGGTTCCATCGGGAGATCCGACCGAACAGGTTATCAACGAGGCCGCTTCGCATATGTCTCCGGGGGATATCGTGATCGACGGCGGCAATTCCAATTTTCATGATACGAAACGGCGCTATCAGACTCTCTCCCAGAAGAAGATATCGCTTCTGGATGCCGGGACCTCAGGCGGGGTGTGGGGTCTGAAAGTCGGCTACTGCCAGATGATCGGGGGAGATGAGTCCGCCTTTAAGGCGACGGAATCCCTATACAAAACGCTGGCCCCTCCGGACGGGTATCTCTATATCGGACCATCGGGATCAGGGCACTATGTCAAGATGGTCCATAACGGCATCGAGTACGGTATGATGCAGGCGTACGCCGAGGGATTTGAAATCCTGAGAGCATCGGAGTACCCGGTCGATCTCGCGAAAGTTTCGCACTTGTGGAATCAAGGATCAGTGGTGCGGTCGTGGCTCCTTGAGCTGGCCGAAAGAGCTTTCGAATCTGATCCGGGGCTTGATGATATCAAGGGATTTGTGGCTGATTCCGGCGAAGGGAGATGGACGGTGCAAGAAGCGATCGAGCGCAACGTTCCAGCTGTCTCTTTGACCTATGCTCTGATGGCGCGGTTCAGATCACGGCAGGATGATTCCTTCGGGGCCAAAGTGCTGGCCGCCCTGAGAAACCAGTTTGGCGGACATGAGGTGAAGAAGAAGTGACACCAGTCACGACCGAGACCTTCGGAAATCCCTTTCTGACCCGGTTCATGCGGTCCAAGCAAGCCGGGTCATTTGCGTTTGTTATCTTCGGGGCCTCGGGCGATCTGACCCAGAGAAAACTTATCCCGGCGCTGTTCAACTTGTGGGTGGACGGGCTGCTCCCCAAGCCGTTCGCGGTGGTGGGGTTTGCGCGGCGGGCCAAGACGGACGAGCAATTCCGCGCGGAGATGGCCGAGGCCATTGGCTCCTTCTCGCGCCGCAAGCCGAGTTCGGACGAGGCGCTCAAGCAATTTATTTCCCAGATATCCTACGTCCAGGGATCGTTCGAGGAGACCTCGGATTACCAGACTTTGCGAAATCACTTGGGGGGATTGTCCGCGGAACGTCGCATGCCCGAGAACCGGCTGTTCTATCTGGCCACTCCGCCTGACGCCTTCGACGACATCATTTCCAACCTCAGGAACTCCGGGCTGGTTAGCAAGAACTCCGAAACGGAACCCTGGAGCCGGGTCATTGTCGAAAAGCCGTACGGGCATGACGAACAGTCGGCCGCGCAACTCAATGACATTGCCTATCGCGTCTTTACCGAGAAGCAGATCTACCGGATCGATCACTACCTCGGCAAGGAGACGGTCCAGAACATTTTGGTGTTTCGCCTCGGCAATTCGATTTTCGAACCGCTTTGGAATCGCCGTTATATTGACCATGTGCAGATTGCCGTGGCGGAGTCGCTCGGGGTAGGTTCGCGCTCCGGATATTTCGAACAGGCCGGGATCATTCGTGACATGGTCCAATCGCATATTCTCCAGGTGTTCACGCTTATCGCCATGGAGCCGCCGGCAGCGTTTGAAGCGACCGCCATAAGGGATGAAAAAGTAAAGGTCCTCAAGTCACTTCATCGCTATTCACAGGATGAGGTCGCCGCCAATGTTGTGAGGGGGCAGTATGGTCCCGGCTCGGTCGGCGGCGAGGATGTGGTGGGATACCGGCAGGAGCACAATGTCTCGCCGGATTCGATGACCGACACCTACCTGGCGCTCAAGCTGACGATTGATAATTGGCGCTGGTCCGGGGTGCCGTTCTATATCCGTTCCGGGAAACGGCTCCCCAAGCGGGCCACCGAAGTTTCGATCGTGTTCAAAGCCCCGCCCCTGAGACTGTTCGAAGCGGCCGGGTGCGACACTCTTTCTCAGAATATCCTGCGTCTCCGAATTCAACCCCAGGAGGGGATTTCACTTTCGTTCGGGGCCAAAGCTCCAGGGCAGGCCGTCACGATGGCGCCGGTCCGAATGGATTTCATGTATTCCAGTTCATTCGCGGAAGCCACTGCTGAGGCCTACGAGCGGCTGATCCTGGATGCTCTGGTAGGGGACTCGACTTTGTTTGCCCGCGATGATGAAGTGGCGCTCTCCTGGCGTTTTGTGGATTCAATTATCAGAGAATTCCCAAACCTTCCTCTGCACCAATATCCCGCGGGTGATTGGGGGCCGGAAGCAGCCGATGAGTTTATCGGCCGCGATGGCCGCGAATGGCTGCGATTATGAACCTTCCTTTGCGGCTCCCGGACCAGACTTATGAGGGCGGGACTGCTCCCGGTGAATGCGGATCGGATCGAAAAACGACTGGCTGAAATTTGGTCCCTGGCCACGCACACCGGGGATCGGGGACAGGACCTCGTCAAAGTCTGTCTGGCCAATATTGTGGTCATATGCGACGGCCTCACCCGCCCGCAGGCCGAGTTGTTGACTATCGAGATCGCCCGAGAACATCCCTCTCGGGTTATTCTGACGGTCATCGACGAGGATTTGAAATCGTACTACTCCTTCGTCCGGACCAGTTGCAGCCGTGATCCTGATACCGGCCAGATACGCTGCTGGGAGATTATTGAAATCGTATCCGAAACGGCCCGAATCGGGTCGGTGGTCGGAGCGCTGCGGTCACTCCTGGTTGATTCCATCCCGGTGGTAACGGTTGATTTCAGACAGTACCAATCGACCCCGGAAATCGACGACATCCTTATGGAGATATCACAACTGGTGCTCGTGACGGCCGAGGTTGTGCCGGTCAGCCGTCATGAAAAGCCGTACCTTCCGTTCCGTTGGTATCGCACCCTGCCTATCCGGCTGCTGGTGGGAGACTTATTCGGCCTAAACGGGATGCCTCTATTCCCAAGCTCTTTCACGCTCCTGTCGGCGACAGGAGTTGACAGTTTCGATGATCTATTAGTCGGCTGGTTGATTGCACGACTCGGCGGCAAAGACCTGATCAAAAGCGAGTGGGGGGTCCGTATGATAGTGGCGGGTCATCCGATTGAATTTGCGGTGAAGGAAAAGCCGGACGGTGACCCTGGAATCCTTTCGATAGCGTTCGGCCAAGGTCAGCCGGAGGCGATGATTGCCGACTTCTCCGGGAGTGACTCAGATGCCTATCGGCTCACGTATCAAGGCCAGACCCTACAACGTTCTTTGGCCGATTGGCCGTTGCCCGCATATATAGTAGGAACGCTCGTAGATTCTCAGGAATCAAGGGAATATCGGCGGGTGGCGGCGATGGTCGCCCAGATAAGAGGTCTCAAATAATGTCCTGGCACGGAGGCGGGCGGCATTGAGCTCAGTTAAGGTGTTTCCGACTCCTCGCGAGGTCGCGTTGTATGCCGCCAAGTGTCTTCGTGAGGCTCTGTCCTCACATTCTGATCCGGCGCCGTTTCGCATCGCACTCTCAGGTGGCAATACTCCGCGGGAGATGTATGCTGAATTTGTGCAGATCGCCAACGCGGGTAAGTTGTGCCGCGAGAAAGCCGAGTTCTTCTTCTCCGATGAACGCCCGGTCGGACCGGAGAGCGAACAATCCAATTACCGTACGGCGTATCAGGGGCTGATTCAACCTTTGGGTATTCCGGGTTCAATCGTTCATCGGATGAGGGGAGAAGCTGACGATCTGGCGGCCGAGGCCAGGCGCTATGAGGCGGAGATCCGGGATGCGTTTGCTTGCCCGGCCCCCCAAATTCCGTCGTTCGACCTGATTCTTCTGGGTATGGGACCGGACGGACACACGGCATCACTGTTTCCGGATTTTGACTTTACCGCTAGGAATGGAGCTTTGGTGGCGGCACCATTTGTTCGTTCTCTGGAGAGCTCTCGTCTGACTTTCACACTGGGTCTGATCAACAAGGCGCGGAAAGTCCTTTTTCTCGTGACCGGCTCCGAGAAGGGTCCGGCCGTAACAAATGTGTTGGCAGGCGGTATAACGGATGATATTCTTCCCGCAGGGCGGGTAGATGCCCACGAAACGATCTGGCTGTTGGATCAGAAAGCGGCCGCCCAACTGGACCGGCGCGTCATCGACGAGATAAGGACAGAATGTTAGCTGGCTACATTAGCGGGATGACGGTCGAATTGGCGAAAGTCAAAAGGACCGATGGCACAGTCAAGCTGTCCGGTCAGACCAGTTATTCGAGCCGGGATTTTTCCAATTTCGAGTCAATCCTGAATCTGTATCTGAAGAAGCAGAAATCTGAGATTCCGTGCGCCTGCTTCGGGGTGGCCGGGCCGGTTATCAATGATCAGGTGCTTACCACCCGTCTTTCCTGGCATCTGGTGGCAGCGGAGATCGCCCAGAAATTCAGTATCGGCAAAGTCCAGCTCCTCAATGATATCGTGGCGCTGGCGCACAGTCTGCCGCTTCTGGGAAAAGACCGGTTCTTTACGATCAACGAGGGCAGGAAAGTTTCGTCCGGAAATGTCGGCTTGATCGCCGCCGGAAGCGGCCTGGGCGAAGCGCTGATTTTCTCTGAAGGAGATTCCTATTTACCGGTGGCGTCCGAAGGAGGCCACGCCGATTTCGCCCCGGGGAGCCAGCTTGAATCGGAGTTATGGCAGTACATCTATTCTGAAAACGGCCATGTGGAAGTCGAGGATGTGCTCTCGCTGCGGGGGCTCGACACGATCTACAATTTCGTCATCGATTCCCAGGGGAACGGTCTGGCCTCGTGGTACCAGAAGGCCAAAGACAAACCGAGCGCGATCATAGAAAGAGCTCTTTCCGGAGCTGACCAGAACGCCGGACGCACTCTGGACATTTTTATCGACTGCTACGCCTCGGAGGCTTCCAATCTGGCGTTGAAGGGGATGACTCTGAGCGGAATCTTCATCGGCGGGGCGATCGGCCCGCAAATCATCACGCTCCTTGAAAACGGCAAATTCATGGAGCGGTTCGTCAAGCGCGGGAAAATGGAATCTCTTTTGACGCACATGCCGATCGGGGTGATTATCGAAGAAAAGGCAGCGCTCATAGGAGCGGCCGCGGTGGCCGCGAAAATGTGTCCATGAAGCAGTTCATTCTCTTTCTCCACGGCAAGTATGCCAAACGCGATCTCAGCTATTATCGTTCGCTCTGTAAAGGAAAGAAGACTGTCGCGGTCGACGGCGGCTATGAATTTTTTAAGCAGGCGCGCTTTGTGCCCGACATTCTGATCGGGGATTTCGATTCGCTTAAGACCAACCTTAAGAGACTGCCCGCAAAAATTCAAATTGTCAGGCATCCGGAAGCCAAGGACAAGACGGATGCCGAGATCGCGGTCGATCATTGCATCGCGGGCGGGGCGGAGCGGATCGAGTTGGTGCAGCCGTCGTTTGGGGAGCCGGACCAATTTATGGGGAACATGATGCTCCTTACGCAGTATGCACTCTACAAGAGAAATCCGTCGTATGTATGCCTAAGCATCGTCAACCGGGAGTACGAAGCATTTGCGATTCGGGACGGCCGGTACTGGATCAAAGGGAAGCCGGGGGAAATGATCTCGATCATGCCGATGACGGACCAGATCAAATTGAGTTGGTCCGGGACCTCATATGATGTCGACAAAGTTGTGATCGCGCGAGGGGAGAGCCGGGCTTTGCGCAATAGTTTCCAAGAGAAGAAAGCGGAGATTCGGATTACCGGGTTAGCTCTTCTGGTTCATCAGTTTGGCCCGGGTTTGGGTAGTAAACTGAAGTCTTGACTTGCCGATCTGAGTACGTATATTGGCCCCCTGTCTGACCTTGGGGCCGGACAATTGACATCAGAACTGGGAGATCGTCCAATGGTAGGGCACACGGCTCTGGACCGTGGGATCGGGGTTCGAGTCCCTGTCTCCCAGCTTAGACCTTAGGGGTCGTTTAATCCATTATCATTCAATCGGTCAGGATTCTTCAAGGACAAATTCTTCGACTTGTGCCTTTCGTGTGCCGCTAAGTCGTGAGCCTGTGAATGTGTTGAAACTGTCTCAGTACCGGCAGTCCGAATCCTGTTTTTCATCTATTTGCCAACACGTGAAGTACTTCTCGGATTTACATCGTCAACCCATTTGCCCCCACTTGCCATCGTGGCAGACATTCCTGTCCAATGGGTGGCGCTCGGCCGAACTTCTGGTTATGAGCTGTTTGCGTCAACCGAACACAAGACAATACCGGAAACTAAGTTGCGACCAGGACAACACCTTGCGTCAGATCATTTTATCCGGTTCTGTCCTTTATCTACTCGTGTCTTGGCTTGTTCTGTCAACAAAATGATAGCAAGCACCATGTGGAAATGTGGACTAGGGTGATCGTCCGATCGATTATGTCAGAGTCTGTCATGCACGCAGTCGCTCTAGCAAGAATTTAATAGACACACTCAGAGTCTTCACCTGCTCCCCGCCTCACGTCGACTTGGATGTATCACCGCACTTGAACCACGTACATCGCGGGACTTGACTGCACATCATGTGTGCTGATAGAAGCTCTTGCCCCACACCCTTCTCAGCGTGTGTCCAAATACAGGACAAATTAGATTGCAAAAGTCGCTAATATAGCCTATCTTTACTTTTTGGACCATTCCTAACCCAGTGTGACAATGAAACCAAGGGGGAACCCTCATGCATTTCAAGACAGCTTTTCTGGTCGTGCTCGCTATGACTTTCTTCGCGGCTAGTTGCCAAGCCTTCGAACCGCTGTTTGACACACGGATTGAGTACAAGGTGGGCAATCGTCCGACATCGGTCTTGGCGGCTGATTTTGATGGCGACGGCAAGGCCGACCTGGCGGTTACGAATTATGACGACACCACGGTCTCGGTCCTTCAGAACAATGGTAACGGGACTTTCGCTGCACCAGTCAATTTCCATGTTGGAGTAGACCCTGTTTCGGTCGTTGCCGCCGACTTTAATGGGGACCACAAGGCGGACTTGGCGGTGCTGAACTTTACTTCCAACTCCGTATCAATTCTGATGAACAATGGGAACGGGACTTTCGCCAGCGCGGTCAATTACGGCGTGGGAGGCCAGCCTTGGTCCGTTGTGGGTGCCGACTTCGACGGGGATGGCAAGACAGATCTAGCGGTGGCGAATGAGTACTCCGGTACAGTCTCAATTTTGAAAAACAACGGAGATGGCACTTTCGCCAGCGCAATCAACTACGGCGCGGGTAGTTCTCCGCGCACAGTCTGCGCGGCTGACCTCAATGGAGACGGCAAAATCGACTTGGCGGTTGTGAACTACTATGCCAACTCGATTTCTATCCTAATGAACAGCGGGAATGGGACTTTTGCGGCCGCCATAGGCTATTCTGTGGGAAGTTATCCTGTCTCGGTCATCGCGGCCGATTTTGACGGAGACAGCAACCCGGACTTGGCCGTGGTGGGGGAGAGTTCCTCCTCTGTCTCAATCTTGACGAACAACGGAAACGGGACTTTTTCCAGTGCAGTCAATTACAGTGCAGGCGCCTATCCAAAATCGGTCTTTACAGCAGACTTTGATGGGGACGGTAAACTTGATCTGGCGACGGCGAATTATGCTGACAACACGGTCTCGATCCTGAAGAACAATGGAAACGGGACCTTTGCGGGTGCAATCGAGTACTGGGTGGGTGGTTTGCCTTATTCTGCCTTTGCGGCAGACATGGACGGAGATGGCAAGGCGGACCTAGCTGTGGCGAATTGGGGGGCCAAGGCTGTGTCGGTTTTGAGGAACAAAGGAGATGGGACATTTGCCAATGGAGCCAATTACGGAGTGGGAACTGGACCCTACTTTGTATTTGCTGCCGATTTTGATGGTGACGGCAAAGCAGACCTGGCTACCGCGAACCTCAACGACGGTAGTGTCTCGACTTTGAAGAACAGCGGGAACGGCATCTTCGACAGTGCGGTCAGTCATTCGGTGGGAAGTTATCCCAGAGCGGTCATTGCGGCTGATCTTGACGGCGATGGCAAAGCAGACCTGGCGGTGGCGAACGAACTTGACCTCACCGTCTCGATCCTAAAGAACCTCGGGGATGGAGCTTTCGCGAGCGCGGTCGATTTACAGGTGGGAAACTGGCCAATTGCCATCTGTGCGAGTGATTTTGACGGAGATGGAATGGTCGATCTGGCCACGGCGAACCGTGACAGCACAGTCTCGATTCTAAAGAACCTTGGGGGAGGAACATTTGCCGCAGCGGTCAGCTACGTCGTAGGAAGTACACCCGTCTCCATCTTCGCGGCCGATTATGACGGAGATGGTGCAACGGATCTGGCCGTGGCGAACAAAATCTCATCAACGGTCTCGATTTTGAAGAATGACGGGAATGGGACTTTCGCCAGTGCTGTCAATTACGCCGTCGGAGTAAATCCTCAGTCAGTGTGTGGGGCCGATTTTGATGGGGACGGGAAGCCGGATTTGGCGACAGCGAACTATTCTGCTAACACCGTCTCGATTCTAAGCAACACCGGTAACGGAACTTTTTCCACAGCCGTAACCTATGGAGTTGGATTCAATCCAAATTCCATTTTTGCCGCTGACTTTGACGGCGACGGCAATATCGATCTGGCAGTGGTGAGCAACAATGATTGCACCGTTTCGATCCTGAAGAACAACGGGAATGGGACCTTCGCCACCGCAGTCAATTATGGTGTCGGGGCAAGTCCATGGTCGGTTTTCGCGGCAGATTTCGACGGAGACAGTCACGAGGATCTGGCCGTTGCCAATTACAGCTCCAGTACCATCTGTATCCTGTTGCATCCCGCGACCAATCCTGCTGACGTAAAGGACGGCGAGACAGCACAAATTCCGAAGAACTCTCGTCTGGATCAAAACTACCCGAACCCCTTTAATCCGAGTACGAACATCCGGTTTGATCTTCCTCGCGCAAGTAACGTGTTGTTGGATGTGTACAACATTCTGGGCCAGAAAGTGACAACGTTGATCAGCAAGCATCTTATCGCTGGAAGTCACAACGCATCGTGGAATGGGACGGATGCGAGCGGGCGCACAGTCTCGTCAGGCATTTACCTGTATCGCCTTACCTGCGGTAGCTATGTGGAGTCGAAGAAAATGGTCCTGCTGAAATAATTCGACTTGCGGCCTCTGTGGGTTACTGACCGGCGGCAGCTATGCGCTGCTGAGTTTCCTATGAGAACTTGCTGCCGCTGCATTCGAGTCCGATAACACGTTCCCTTGACAACAATCAGGGATTGTTGTATCTTTATTAGAGCTACCCCTTGCACTTCACGCCCGGCAGCTTGGATCTCAGGCATCGGGTACGACGAGTTTTCTTAGAATCAACGCCACCAGCTTCTGGCCCAGGAGGATTGTGTGCGCATTTTTCACGTATCGATCCCGACGACCTCAATTCTCGTGCCCATCTACTGTTTCACGGTCTGCTGCCTCACCTTCGTCCGTGAACCGGCATTTGCGCAGAATTCCGGCCCGACCGTCAGACAGCACTGGCGTCGCGTGGAAATTCCGGACCACTATAATCAATTTGTTCTACCAATCAGCATCAAGGCCATGTGCGTGGACCGTGACGGGAACACCTTTACAGCGGTCCACATTGCGGACAGCTCTCCTGGTGCCAATGATCCGGACAACTGTCCAAGATACTTCGCTGTTGACAAATATGATAGAAGCGGAAATCGGCCTTGGCGGCACAAATTGCCAGTTTCGATGGAATTGATCAGGGGAGAGGCTGGCACCGACCGGAACGGAAACGTATATGCCATTGAAGCTGATGGGGAACAGGAACAAATACTCTCGTACAATTCTGAAGGCGCTCTTCGATGGAACTATTCCCCCATTGATGAAGGCCTGAACTGGATGCGTCCGGCGGCCCTGGCTTTCGGGAAGGAGAATAAGCTATACGTGGCGTACTATGATTCATACGCAAGTGACCGACTGCTCGCTTTCGACACATCGGGCGGCGAACCTGCCGGCTTCTCCGCATGCACGTGGAACACAGCCTGGGGATGCCGATCAAGGGTCTTCGTGATTCCGAACGGCAATATTCTCACGTTTGGGAATTGTGCGGGCTTATACTCAACGAATGGGCAGCTTCTCAAGAATTTGGCTTTGCCCGATCCGAACTATGACGTCGCCGCGGACCACCAGGGGAACAGCTATTTGTTGACGCCGACCGATCAGGGAATGGTGTTGTACAAGTTCGACACCAATTTAAACATCATGTGGCAAATCAGCAGCTCGATGAACCGCATTCTGGTGGATGCCGACGATAATTCAATACTCTTCACGGATGCAGGGACCAGCACTCAATTCAAGCATGCCGCCAAACTCGCCCCGGACGGACACCTCCTGTGGAGCAAACAGTGGGACGTGGAGGATTTTGATATATATGCCTCCGTGGTCGATCCGATAAGCAACGTTTATTTTCTGGGGTGGGTCGGAAGTGACTCACTCGCATTGCTCCAGAGCTACGGTCCTGAAGGCGAATTGCGCTGGTCTGTGCCATTGCAGCTTTGGGACACCGAGACTGCCCGTTTTCTAGACAAAGGGGGTGTGCTCGGCGAAGGAGCGCCCATCCTTTGTGCGGATACCAGAGGTGACATTCACCTTGCCTCTGGTGTCAGCACGCTGCAGTTTGACATTGACGGGTATCCATTTCTCTCACCGTATTCTTTTGTTGCACAATATACTCAAGCCAAGACTCTGATCGTGCAGGATGCTCGCCGGAATCCCATTCCCAACGAGACCTTCAGCCTCATTCGCGTTCACAACAATCGGCCGGTGTACACAGAAGACACGCTCGGAATGTTCACCACAAACAGCCGCGGGCAATTGGTGTTGCCTATGGCCGGGCCCAATCCTGATCTTCAATATCTCTTCCGACAAACTTCGTTGAACCCGGAGGCCGATACTCTCCGGGTCGGAGACACGCTGAAGATTGCCAGATTGGTGTACACCGAACCGGCTGTTCGTCATGCGGGGATCCTGGGGACCATGTATTCGGTCAATCTTGATAATGCCGATTTTCTCGCCGACGGAAGAATGGTGTTTGACACGGTCGAACTCGGGAGCATTCAGCCTATTACGCTTCGCCATAGTGAATACCGCTATAATCTGGTGGCGTCGGTCGAGTGGGACGCCGACCTGGCCTATCTCAGCGGATTGCAGGACGAGTTTCGCCAGATGTCCAATTACCTGTACGATGTCAGCGATGGCCAGATTCGGCTGGATACCGTTGGTATTTACGATAACAAGGCGAACTGGATTGATGCGGATGTTCATATACTGGCGAACAATGAGTTCGGCCCGGTTTCCGGCTTCCGGGGCATCACCAGCCCCACTGCTGATCCAATCCAGATGCCCCGCAAATGGTTTTATCCTATCAGTACCTGTCGCGACAGCAGCTATCGCAGGCATCCTTTGGGAATCGTGTATCCCAATAACTATCGGACAATAGCACATGAGTTTGGTCATTTTGCTCTCGGATTCGGAGATGAGTATCGAGACCGACTATACAACGAGCTCCCGGACAAGGGGGCTCCGCGTTGCCAGGATCTCCCCGATGGCAACTACGGTTTCATGGATGCCCAATATGTGGTTCCATACTACGGACCTTATGCCTCTGAAATGTCCAGCAGATATCGCTACCAAAACTGGGCCTGTCGGATCACCGATCAGTGGTTTAGCGATGGCCAGGCGTCGTGCTGGGACTATCTTGAGCAAACCGCAGAGAGGACGCTTAACGGGATATTTGTCCCGATACTACGACCTGAACAGAATGATTCTCTGGAGCGCATAACCCCGAGCGGTTTGACCTATTTCCCCGGACCCAATGATGATTTGAATCACCTGGACTACGACGTCGGCAGCCTGATCGACTTCCCCGTGACGCCGGAACCTCCATCGGCAAATGCCAAATCGATGAACGTCTCGGTCGCGGGAAGTCCGGTCGGCGGGGTCGCGGTGTCCATTTTCAGAAATAGCGCGCCTCCCATGGAGACGGTTCAAGGCAGAACGACCGACGTCGGCCACATCTGGGCTTTGGGAGTGGATTTTGCATCCGATGTCATTGTTGCTTCGGGGCATGCCTACAACGCGGTCGGGGCCGGGGGAATAGCCGCGGCATCAAAGCAACCGGGGATCACGAGACGTTGGTTTTGCGCCCAGGCGCAGATGGGAAGCGGAGTCAGTCGAACTGGGACTCATGCAACTCAGTCTCCGTCGGGAGATACCGTGACGCTCTCTCTGAGGCCCGTTCAGGGGGACTACCCGATGGTCTGTTCAGGTACTCTGACTGGCTCGGGCTGGGAGTACGGAATGCAGTTTGAAAGAGCTCTGCCTCAGTCTCCTCAACTTGACCTCCTTTCTAACACCGGGGAGTCCGCCAGTGCCGCATTTTCAGTCGGCACGGGGAGCTATGGAAGTTCAGTCGCCGAAAACCTCGCTGTCTCCGGAAGTGCGATGGTCTGGGGAGTCGATGACTCGGCCTCGGGTTTCTTCTTTCAGACTCCATATGCGATCATAGATGTTGCGAGCTCAACGCAAATTGGAAAGCTGGTCGGCCCCGGAGGGGACGTGATGATTCACCTGGACACTGCCAACTCGTCAGTCCAAAGGGCCATGATCTTGTCGTCCGAGTATCCGCCCATGCTCAACGGACTTGCACTTGGGACGGTACAGGCGGGTCGGACCCACTCGTTGTCGGTGTTGACTGGGGAAACTTTCGTAGGTCAGAATAGTATTCACCTATCGTATTCGCCTGAAGACTTGAAGGATGCCACTGGAACGGTGATGGGCAGTGAATCGGCTCTGCGCGTCTATCGCTGGAACCCGGGTGCTTCGCAATGGGAGCTGATAGGCGGCCAGGTGGACACGTCTAAAGACATTGTTACAGCCACCATCAGCAGATCGGGTGTGTATGGCGCGTTCACTCCCTACGGAGGTCTGTCATGCTGCGTCGGGAAGCGCGGCAATGTTAACTGCTCCGGCATCGTCGATCTCGGCGATCTCTCGGCCCTCGTAAATTACCTGACCGGCGCCGGATTCACGGTGTGCTGCCAGGAAGCCGCGAACGTAAATGGCGCAGGGATCGTTGATCTTGGAGATTTGAGTGCCCTCGTCAGCTATCTGACGGGAGCCGGATTTCTGCTGCCGAGTTGTCCGTAAATGGGCGGCTGGCCAATCTGTGAGGCGTTCAAGGGAAAGCTCTGTTTCTTGGTTCAACAGAAAGCAGGCCAATCCGTCGACCCCTCCTAAGCAGGGATCCATGAATCGAGTGCGGCTCGCTCTAGAGGGATGGAATGAAATGCGGGGAACCGATGCCACGAGGGTATGGAAGAACGGTCAGGGTGATGTCTTGACATTGGCGACCGTCGATTCCGCACTTGAATGGTCGGGCGAAGGAACTCTGCGCAAGTGGGGACGGGATTTTGCGGAGAGTCGCCAGTCCGGTCTGATCGAAGTCAATTTCTTGGACACACCGGTTGGGGCAATGTCGATCGTGTTCAAGAAGTCAGAAGGCATGGGGTTTGTCTTCAGTGGAATGCTAATCCTTCCTGAAGAATCGACTTCTCAGGTTTGGACAGTGATGTCAGGAGAACGTGGATTGACTGGCGTTCGTGAAGCCGTGATAACGGCCGAACTTCTACAGTCGGGCGCGCTGACAATCGATTCGTACCGGGAATCATGGGCACAGGATCCTTAAGACAGCTCATACGAGGGCGTAGTTCGAAAGGTACTGTGCTTTACTTCTGACGATAGAGGGTGCGACGGACGATTTCCAGACCATTCTCTATCAAAGGTGAGGCAGGTGCTAGCACTGCTGCCCAAGTCCATCAGCATGGATACACCAGTTTGAAGCAAAGCTATTTGTCCGCGAACAACACTTCTGTTGATGTGATGACGCTCGGTAAAGGCCGCACTTCTCGTTTGTGCCCGTTTTGTGCCCACTGACTGCCGAAACCGACCTAATTAAACTGAAGTATGCCCAACTCTATACAAGAGCATGACTCACGGTTGATCTGACTGCTCGTTCCTGGCCCACCGTGGATCCGGCCGATGCTTCGTAACGCCTCTGCTGAGTTCCCCACATCGATCAGGGTTTCGTTGATTGCACTCCCCGGACGTTACTGATCTGCTTCTGACATAGCCCATCAAGGTGTTGGCGGGCACTTGAAATTCGCTCGAACAAACTCGACTCACTACTGTACGCAAGTACAGCTCCAGACGACTTTTTCAAATTGTCAAGTAGCACAGAACGCGATATTGAGTCGCAGAGTCCATGTTAAATTCGTAATTTTGTGCCTTGTTTCGTTCAAGACTGTTCGAAAGGGTTCAAAGGGACTTGAAATGATCAACAGAACGAACGTTTTCGCCGACCATCGGTTAAGTCATAACCCACTGAGCGGGAAATGCTTACAAAGTCTGTCCACCCGTATCCCTGTCTCCCGGCTCAGACCTTAGGGGTCCTCCAATCTATTATCGACCACACAGATAGCACTCTAGGAAATCAAGTTCCCCGTTTTGCGCTACTTTCGGGCCCAACGAGCGACAGGTCTCCGAACCGCGAGCATGATGCTTTGCTCTTGAAGCATGAGGGCTGCACTGACTCCATGGACCTCGACCAAGGTTCAAAGGGATGCTTAGTGTTTACGTGTCCGAGACGGTTCTGCTTGGAGGTCGGAATCGAACAGAGCCTGTGCGAGGAATTCCTTGAAGTTACGCTCTGCTCTTGGCCAAGCCCAATATGGACGTTGACGGACGGGGGAAATGAGTGCCCTGGTCGGCCACTTGACCGGTGGAGGAATTGTGCTGCCGAGTTGCCCATAAGTGATCGCTCCCTCGGTCGCCATATCAGCCGCTTTGGCGCCAGTATCGGAGTGGTCATGCCTTTCGTGCTAGCGGCTTGGCGCTATTACAACGGGCGGACATTATTAATTGATACAGTAGTCCTTCCCAGTAGATACAAGTCGGCGGCTCGCGGTAGCCGCTGGACCATCGCTCGTTGAGTTGGTTGGACTATCAGCCCGAAAAGGTCCGCTAATTTGTCGACCGGCCTGTCCAGTTGGACCTTCCCGGCAGACTCACTATGTACTCAGCCATTTGAGTAGTGATGAAACGACTCCGGGATCAGTGCAGAACTTCTCGCTGGAGGGGAAATGCGCCCTAAGATTCCACTTTGATGATTAGACAGTTATGTCTATATTATCTTCATGAAATGCAATCTTGCACTTCGCCTGCTCTGGGGGAATCTTCTTACTCTCCGAGCTGCCGTAGGTCGAATTCGTTTCTACAAATCAGCAGTCGCCAAAGTATGATGGCTTAATGGAACGGTGCATACGCGCGTGTTGATAACGCCTGAACGGCGCGCTGGTGAGGGATCTTCAATGAAAAGACTAATCATTAATCTTCTGAAGTTGAGCCTTTTGTGCACTTTCATGCCCGCCGCGACCCTTGCCTCAGAAGAAACCCTCTACCCGGTCGGCCGGCCTCTCGCGAATCATGCGAGCCATCCCGGCCCGAAGGAACGAGTGCCGGCAGCGCCGAAGCTTGCGGATGGACCCTATATCGACTTTTCTCCGATCCCATCCGGGGCGTGGCAGACGCCCAGCAGTACCGATGGCGCCGATACAACCGTCTGCAAGAAGGTCACGTACTACCATCACGAACTCGGAAGTTGCGACTTCGTTTATCGCCTGCACTCTCAATACCGTTTTCCAAAATTAGCTATGCGGTTCGACGGACCGCAAGCTCCGAACACCGTCATCAAGGTTAAGGGAGTTGTTCCGTATATCTGGCGGACTTCGGAGGGGAGCATCGCCGACGGCGCGGTCAGAATTACTGCCGAGGTCTGGACGGACCTGGGTGGACTGCCTGACTCGATGGTGTATGCTGAGACCTTCGCGCTTCCCATCATTGCAGATACCGGCGGTTATTTTGATCTGCCGTTTTCAAATCCACCCCTGATGTCAGGTTCCTATCACATAGCTCTCGGCGCTGACTTGAGTGGTCCTGACACGGATACCTTGTTCCTGCGCTCGGACTTTGGCGACCATTACGCTTTGACAGGCTGTCCGGCCAGTGGTTATTCTCCGGCATTTCGCTCGAGCCGTTATCTCAATTCTCCAGCGGGATGGTATCCGCAACAGGATGTGAACGGGTTCACTTCAGACTTTGACATGTATTCGGATTTTTGCCAAGTCTATTCCAGTTGCTATACGCAACTGGCGCCCTCCAACGGATATGTCAGTCTTTACCAGGTCCCGGACCCGTCCTGGGAGTGTGGCTCACGTTTGACCGGGTTCGGCCAGCGGTTTGATTCGCCAGGCCCCGATACTGTAGTATCCATCGACTTTCTCCACTATGACTACTCTCAAGCCTCCGGGCCGTTGTATCCGGCTAACGGGACCAATTCCGTGGAAATTGCATTATGGAAAGACGATGGCACTGGGAACATCGACTATTCTCAGGGTCCGATAGCTCAGACCACGATCCCGGGCGGAAGAGCGTCTCTGTTTCCTGAGACTGGCGGAAATGAGTCAGGCAATGGGTGGAATTACCTTAAAGTGAAGTTCCCCACTCCGCCTGTAGTACTGGGGCCATGGCATGTAACCGCCAGGATGACCTCTTCAAATCCTGCCGACGGAGTCCTGCTTTTTCCGCTCAATAGCACGCAGTGGGATCCCGGACGAATCGGCGGATCAGTCTCTTTCACAGCCCCCGAACCGCTTTGGAAGCGGACCGGATCGAGCAATTGCTGGACTCTGAACGGTGAGAACGAGCGTGCTTTTCTGATTTATGTGGATCTGTGTCGCAACGAGTTTTCAAGCTGCCAATCGCAGGCCGGCTACACGGCCGGCACCTCGGTCGGTTACCGCCTGCCGCTCAATATTGCTCAGAGATTCGATGGGCAACCGGTCAATCAAATCGAAAAGATCCGCATTCAACTGGTCGATCCGGCATCATTCGGAGAGAATGGCGGGTCACCAAACTTGCTTATCAAGGTCTGGAGCGGCTCCGGTGCTTACGGCCCGGGCCAGGAGTTGGCGAGCTACAGCGTTCCCTCTTCAGGGCTTAGCTATTATCCAGGCTGGACCGAACTGTCAATTCCGGGAGGCCTGCAGGTCGCTTCCTCAAGTTTCTTTGTAGGATACCAGCTTGATACCACGAATTCTGTGAATAGCTACCTCCTCTATGGCATAGAAGAAAACCAGGGCCCCATGATTAGGGGAGGAGCCTGGTTTTACAGCACCGACGCGGCGCGGTGGCAAAAATTATCGATGGCCCCAGGCAGAATCGACAACGCCGTGATTGACGTCGACTTCTGTTCAATTGAATCGCCGTCGGTGTGCGGCGTGCCTGACGACTACGCTACGGCTGGGCACGATTTCGGGCGAACCGGCCATGCCAACGTGGCAGTTGGAGATGCCTACTGCAATCTAACCTATAAGTGGGGTTACGCCGATCCCAACGCGTTTACGGCGAGCGGTTGTATTGGTTCCGCCGGACCGATTGTATTTGACACCTTTGTGGTTTGCGAATTCGGCACCAAGTACCAGATCTTCAGTCTCAATACGGGCGCTCTTCTGAAAACCATTACCGGTCCGGGCGCTCCGTATTACATCTCCAATTCCGGAGGGTTGGCATGCATTCCGACAGTTGCCCTGGTCACACTGGGTGGCAATCCGACTCATGTGCTTTTTGTTGGCGGGGGGAGTACCAATTCGATCGACGCGTTTAACATGGACGATCCTTCATTGGCGCTCATTTGGTCGCTTAACCCTTCTTCCGGCCTCGGGTTGGGATTTAATGAGGCGATCGGCAATACTTCCTTCGCGAACTTTGTGGTTCTCACGGTCGGAGGAATTGACCGGCTTTACTTCTGCACGGGAGGTGGTCGAATTTACAATGTGGTGGCCGCGACCGGCCACCGGGGCACTTGGGGACCAACGTTTCTGCCCGGTCCCACCTATCGTGGCCTGGCCTCCGACGGGCAAAACTTGTTCGTCTCTCAGGCGGCTGCTCCTCCGGTGTCGCTCAACGGTGATGTGTATTCCCTCAACGCCACCACCGGTGCTCTCAACTGGCAATTGTCTTCGTCAGGGGGTCTCAAAGGGGACGGTTCGGTATATGCCGCCGGGACCTACGGTCCGGAAACCTTCCCGTCGGGTCTTGCGGTGAGCGGGGGTGAAGTATACACTGTGTCAGCCACAATGAATGCCAGATACAGTGTTTCCCGACGATGGAGTTTTCTACCGTATCAACGCCGCTAACGGGGCAGTAAAAAGCGCCGTCGCGTCCCAACACGTGAACTCACTGTCTGCGGCCGGCAATCTCCAGCAGGCGAATGTGATTATTGACGCTGCCCGCGTAATTGTGCCGACTACGTCGCTCTGGAACTCTCCACCTCTCGGCGGTAGCCTCCTCTTTTACAGCCGGTTCACCGGGCAGCTGGCCGGGGTTGCCAATCCAGGCGACCATGTGGGATCAGATGGAATTCGTGCCGATGGATTTCTTAGCTGCGAACCGAATGCTCCGGATCAATTGTTCGTTGGTACGACCTATGGGTATCTGTCGGTCTTTGATGCCGACAGGTTTCAATCGATCTTCAATCGCCGGATCGACCTCAATCCGCCGTTTAATGCCGGCGCCGATGATCGTCTGGCCGGACTCGCACTGGCCCAGACTGGTGAGGTACTGGTCGGAACCATGCAGGGCACTTTGTACTGCCTGAGCCGACAGCAACCTCGCCCTCGTCTGGAGATTTTCAATTATATGCCAAAGGCAGCAACGTTTGGCCCCTTACCTTCTGTCAGACTCGATTTCGGTCCCGTTTTCACCAACACCGGTTGCCTTCCGCTGAGTGGCCAGATTTCCGTCCGGGATGTCTCGAACAATTCAGCACCAGGTGCGGCGCGAGAGTGGATTCCGACGGAAACATCAAAGGCCGCAATTTCCATAGCGGACCAGCTGACCAAATCCAGTATTGCCGGCTTCAAGTGTAATCCCCTGGCGACGCCCAATGAGACCATATTGAATCGGACAAAGGACCTGCTTAACAAAGTCGCTACAGCCGGCGTGCCGGCGTTTGTTAACGGGACCGGACTCTACTCCTTTGGTCTGAATCCAGGCGACACCGGACATATTGTTATTGATGTCAAGCAGAACCTCATCGTTCGAGGGCCGAACATATTCTATGCCGACTTCCAGTCAAATGACCCGGACTTCTTCCTCAATAATCCGTCGGAGGAGCCCGAGTGTGTAATGACCATTTTCGGCGGTTGCCTGATCGACACCACAACACTACATTTTGGTGCCGGCGCTGCCAACTGGGCGTTGATTTCCAATAGTGGTCGACTCGCGGACGGCGCCTGGACTTCTGCCCATGGTAGCTGGCAAGTTGACGGTGACTACAGCAGCAATCTTTATCAGGGCAGCTATATCTATGGCGTCGACCGCCACCGTATCGCTATCAATACCCCTAACTGGTTCGGTGACGGCAACGGATGGTTCTCGTTGCTGGCTCGCCCCAATTCATGCGATGTCGACTGCAAACCGGCTTTGATGTCCGTCGTTTCGCTTGGTTCGATCACTTCTGACGGTCTGACCTACACGCCTCTGACCGGGAATCTGATTTGCCGTTCAATTGTCGACTCGGTTCAGAACTTCGGGCCGCCTTACTTTGGCAGCTGGAGTTGGGTCAATTACACCGCTCCCTTTGAAGACTCTTTGACCATGGGTCTGTCTTTGAGCAGCCATGTGGTGGGATTTCTCAATGTCCCGGCGCCGTTTACCGAGCTAAACAACGTGGTGGTTGATTTTCTCAAGGTCTCTCAGCGCGATTCAACCAAAGCTCTTCCCAACTGGAGAATGGGGGCGGTCGTTGACTATGATCTGGGCAGGGATTCGGCGGATTACGATGCTTCGTCATCTTTGGCCTGGGATTTTCCGACTTCGCTGACCCGGGGAGCATGGGGATGGGTGAAATTGCCCTTTGGCGGCTGCGGCGTCACCTCAGCGGCCCCGTTGCGGAATGTCAAGGCTCTCAACATGGATCAGGGATTCTTCAACAAGACCGCCGCGGTCGAGGGCAACGGCTATCTGGATTCAGCCTACTACTATCTCAATCAAGTCGGCCGCAATAATCAGAACTCGCCGTCCGGCTCCGACGCCGCCTGCCACTTCGGCTTCGTTGCTCATGACTTTGTCCCGGGTCATGACACGCTTGAGTTCGCCCTGGCTCACTTCGCACTTTCCTCGATCCCGGACAACAAGAGCGCCACGACATTCCGGCCGCTGGCGCACCTGTTGAACAAGTGGGTCGGATTCGATCGTGGTGACGTTAACAATGACGGCGTCGTGAACCTTGCAGATGTGGTTTACCTTGCCAGGTACATCAACGGACGAGACGGCACACCCGGACCAATTCCGTTCTTTATCTGCGGCGATGTGAATGGTGACGGCGCCATTGATGTTGCGGATGTGACGTACTTGATTGATTACTATTTCCACCTGGGCCCATGCCCGGTTGGGAAGTATGTTCAATTCTGAGCTCGTTCGCAAACTGCTGAGGCGTAGTTGGAGCGGCTACTCGGGATCGAATAGAATCGTACTACAAACGGTTTGAAGTTACGCTCAGCGCTCGGCGAGGGGAGGAGATTCCCGAAGGTACCGTTAGCTTCACCGGCTGGACGAAATTCGCAACTGCCTGTGCGCCCCGGAGGTCGGAATCGTTACGTAATCGACATGAGGGGGTCAGGGTGTACGAAGGCCTTTACCGGAAGGTGGGGTAGAGGTGGTGGCGTCAGTCGATCAGAGTGTCGGCTCTGTCTCATCAGCGGTTGCAAAATTGAACTCCCTGGTCTTTCCCGATTAGTCACGACCAGATTGCTCGGCAGCTAGTTAGGTTATAACCCGCTGAGAATGGAGGGATTAGAAGATCTACCCACGCGTCTCCCTGTCTCCCGGCGTATTCCCCGAATCACTGCCTTCAGCGACGTGCTCAGGTTGGGAGAACGAACCGAGCGATCGACCTGAAGGAGCTGAGATTATAACCCCACCATCGGAAAAGCAAACCAGCCCCCCCGTTCAAACGGCGGCCCCGGTGATCGAGACATGACGTGGATCTGAATGTCCGGGCCTATCCATTTCGAATCTGCGTCTCTAAGAACCCAAACGGCAGGGACGAGGGCAGAAGATCACTGCCCCCTTCTTCCGCCCCAGAGGGAAGTCTTCAACACATGTTTCCATCCCAAAAGCTGTTGTCAGGCGTACTGATTATAGAAGCAGTGGCAAATGAACTGGTGCAATTACAAAAGATGACATCCAGGCCATCGACCCGGATCCCTTATTGACCCCAACGAGCTGAAGACGGCCCCGCCGGAGCAGCTGACGGCCCGAGGAGCGGAATGCGGTCAACCCAAATGACCCGCTGAAGTATGCCCGGGTTTCAGATGCCGGGGATTCACTCATCAGGCCAAAGGTGGGGTGGTTTGAGAGAGTACTTATGAGAGCTTATCCCAGCCCGCTTATGGGCCGGCAAACAAACTATCCGAACCACAAACCGTGGAACCAAAATGACCGGTAGGCGTTGCATGCTTTCAACTCGGCAATCTTACCCGTTTCCTCCTTCCCGTACCTTCAGGATTGCCGGTTGTGGTCCTCTCCACGCTACGCGCTTGCCAACATGCCGTGGAGAGGGCTTATTCTTGACTCCTTGGTACAATAATCCGCATGCGCCCGATAGCTTGGCGCCTCAATTCTCCCATTGACATAAGCGATAATTCAGCCTATTATAAAACGTTATCATTACACAGTTACTCGCTGTGGGGAAATATGAAAGCCGCCGTCATTGCCACGATTTGGTTCTTTGCAGTCTCGTCCGCATTTGCCTCAACGATTCACGTTCCGTCAGAGCAACGGACCATCCAGGGGGGGATCAATGCCGCATCAATTGGTGATACTCTAATCGTTGCCCCCGGTGTGTACCGCGAGAATATCAACTTCAAAGGGAAGGGCCTAGTACTAACGAGCTCTGCCGGTCCGGATTTCACTACGATCACGGCCTTCGCTCCCAATGCCCCCACGGTCCAGATGATCAATCGCGAGCCGAAAGGGACCACTATCCAGGGATTCACCATTACCGGCAGCACAGTCGGCGGGGTGACGTGCAGCTCTTCTTCCCCAACGATCATTGGCAATAGAATATTCGCAAATGGCGGTTTCATACATCCCGTTAGCTCCGGCATTTCACTGAATGGCACGACTGGAAGCTTTGTGTGCGGAAACATCGTCGCCTCCGATACCTCCGACGTTGGTGCGGGAATCAATGTGAGTGATAATGGAGCGCCCAGTTCAAACGATACAATCTGCTACAATGTGTTCCATGATGATTATGCAATCGGAGTGATTCGTGCGGCCGGCGCCGTGACCGGACTGACTATCTACAATAACACTATCACTTCGGCTCCGTATCATGGCATTTTGCTCCAGTGTACCGGTCCCGTGGATATTCGAAATAATGTTATCTGCAATGTGCCCCAGGGATTCGCAATTGCCGGAGGAGCATCGCTGAGTTCAGCCCTCTGTTCATATAACGACATTTTCTCAGTGAACGGCTCTTTCTCGGGTGTAACCCAGGGTGTCGGAAACATCAGTTCGGATCCCCTCTTTCTTGACTCTGCCAATTATGACTACCGTTTGGCGTTCAATTCCCCTTGCATTGATGCCGGCGACCCGTCACCGAGGTTCGACGATTCCAACGGTACACGCAACGACATGGGCGCCGTGCCGTACGCACCGCCGTACGTTTGGAAGATAAATGTCGGCAAAGACAAGTTGAGCAGGGTATCGAATCTCAATCCGACCTTTTGTTGGAGTTTGGCCCGTGAGTCGGCAGGCCAAACAGCTTTCGAGCTGGAAGTCGCCACGGACCCCGCTGGGACAACGGGAGTAATGTGGCAGCCGGGGGTAATCAATTCCTCGGACACAGCGCTCCGCTATGCCGGGGTGGCGTTGAGCCAGGGTGGAACTTACTTTTTCCGGATAAGAGTATACGATGGAGTGAACTGGAGTAATTGGACCTTCCAGTCGTTTCACCTGGATGCGCCTCCCGCCGTGCCCGTACTCATGACTCCGACCGCTGGTGCGCTTGTGCCGGTCGCAGCTGTCGTCCTCAAGGTTTTCAACAGCAGTGATTTTGAAGCCGACTCACTGAAGTACGACTTTGAGGTCTTTGCTGACCCGAACCTGACCTTCCAGCTGGGGAGTGAATACGGTGTGCCCGGCCAGCAGGATTCGACGGCATCTGACGCATTCCTGGGCTTATCTGCAAGCGGCAATAAGTGGTGGCGAGCCAGGGCGTTCGACGGGACCCTCTACTCCCCCTGGTCGGCACCAGCTCTCTTCATCGCTCGCCCACCGATCACCATTAATGTGCCGGCAGACTTCGGGTCAATTCAGGAAGGCGTTGAAGCTGCTGGTGAAGGAGACACCGTTCTGGTCGGGCCCGGAACCTATCCTGGGAACGTTCTTTTCCCCCAACGAAATATTGTTCTCCGCTCGAGCGCCGGTCCTCTCCGCACCATTATGGTCGAGGTACCTGGGCGGGACCTGATCATATTTAGTGGAGGTGTGGACAGTCGGACGGTTGTGGAAGGATTCTCTTTAGTCGGTGGCCGATTTGCGGTGTGGTGCAAAAATTCTGCTCCCACCATTCGCTATAACTTGATGTACAACCAGACGACCCCGGATGTGGCCTCTATCGTCTTAACTTCAGACGACTGGGGTTTTCTCGGAAACTCCCCAGCCAAGATTGTCAATAACACGATCGTCGGGAGTCAGAACGGAGCGATTTGGAGTTATTCTTCTCCAGCTCCCACCATCGAAGACAACATAGTTGCCTTTAACAAAGGGTATGGCATCGCGGTAGTTGAATCCTCACCTGCCAACCTAAAATACAACGACGTGTTTGGGAATGGCTCCAACTACCTCAATGTAAATGGTTCAGGAATCGGGTCCATCAATGTGGATCCAAAGTTGGCCGGCGACTACAGTTTAACAGGGTCTTCGCCATGCATTAATGCAGGGGACCCGGACGCGCAATACAATGATCCTGATGGAACTCGCAATGACCTGGGCGCACTGTACTTCGTCTGCTGCACTGGTCAGACCCGAGGCGACCTAGATGGCTCCGGAAAGGTCGATCTTGCCGACCTGTCCTATCTTGTCCAGTATCTAACCTTGCCTGGCGTCACCCTTCCGTGCCGCGTATCGGCCAATGTTGACATGAAGGGCAGCATCAATATTTCTGATCTGTCACTTCTGGTAGCATATTTAGCCGGCGCACCGGGATCCGTGAGCTTGCCTCCGTGCTCAACAGGGGAGTATCTGCAGAAACCAAGCGGTCAGATGAGCCGCACGGCCCATTAGCTGGCAAGAAAATCGCACTGGGTGTGGGGAAAAATGAAGACAATCGTGGCCTCCGTCAGTCTTTGGCTGGTCTTACTGTCGACTTCCTCCAGCGCCGGGATGCTTTTCAGTTCTCGAATTGACTGTCTGGCGAGCGGCAATCCCAATGCCGCGATCTCAGCTGACTTCGACAGAGACGGCAAACCGGACTTAGCGGTAACGATTATGTCGAGTAATACTGTGTCCATCTTGAAGAACAACGGGGACGGCACCTTTGCGAGTCCGGTCAATAATGGGTTTGGTGATGGTCTTTACTTCCTAACTCTGAGAGTAAGTCTGTGATCGCCACGCTGGGAGTCTTTTTGTGAACTCGGTCAGGATCGCATTCGTGGTCCCTTCTTTGCTTGGTTTACTTGCAGCCCAGTCCCTTTCCTCTAGTCCGCTCTTTAAGCAGCGAAGCGACTATCAGGTGGGAGGCGGCCCGACATCAGTCTGTACGGCAGATTTTGACGGGGACGGGAAAACAGACATAGCCGTCGCAAGTTTCGGATCGAATGCTGTTGCGATCTTGAGAAACAACGGAGACGGCACGTTTGCGAATGCCGTCCACTACGCAGCAGGCAAGGCTCCTCGCGCTGTAGTTGCTGCTGATTTTAGCGGGGACGGAAGCATTGATGTGGCGGTAGCCAATTACAACGACAGTTCAATCTCGATTTTCATGAATAATGGTAACGGAACTTTCGCGCGTGCTGTCAACTACCTTGTAGGCGGTAATCCTGGTTCTCTGGCTGCCGCTGACTTCGATGGAGATGGAAAGATCGATTTGGCCGTGGCAAATCAAAGTTCAAATACGGTTTCCATTTTGAAGAACAACGGCACCGGCAGTTTCACGACGGTTGCTACTTATGCCGCCGGAACCGGCCCCTGCTTCATCCTCGCAGTAGATCTTGATCGCGATGAACGAGCCGATTTGGCGGTGGCCGATGATCAGTACGGAGAAGTATCCATCCTGAGGAACAAGGGGAACGGTACGTTTGCGGCAGCGGACCAATACAATGCGGGGGGGATGCCCGTATGCCTTTGCGCCGCAGACGTGTATGGCGATGGGGCAATCGATCTGCTTGCCGTGAGTCCCTTTGACACAACGGTTTTCGTATTGCGGAACGACGGCAACGCTCATTTTTCACCGCCATCCATTTGCTGCCAGGTGGGGGATTACCCCCAGTTCATGACGGTAGCGGACCTCAATGGAGACGGTAAGCTGGAGTTGGTGACCTCAAATTCATTCACTAACACGGTTTCGGCTCTGGAGCCCAACGGCGACGGGACCTTCTCGGTGACCGCCTTCTATCAAGTGGGGGTCTTCCCATTATCCGCACAGGCCGCCGACTTTGATGGGGACGGAAAGCTCGACTTGGTGGTTGCGAACACGGACTCCAACACTGTCTCCATCCTGAAGAACAACGGGGACGGCACGTTCGCCACCGCTGTCGATTATCTTTTGGACCTCCTGCCTCAGTCCGTTGCGACAGCGGACTTTGACGGAGATGGCGCGGTTGATCTGGCGGTCGTGAACACCTGGGACAGTGCTGTCACCGTACTGACGCACGCTAGTGTGAGTAGGTTTGCGAAAGCCGTCTACTACCCGGTTGGGCGCGTGCCTGTCTGGATCTCGAGCGCTGATTTCGACGGTGATGGTAAGCCCGATTTGGCGGTTGCAGATGGAAACCTGAATGTGGTGTGGATCCTCAGAAATAACGGTGCCGGCATTTTTGCACCTGGCGTGAGCTACGAGGTGGGAGCATATCCTTTCTCCCTGGCAGCCGCCGATCTGGACGGGGATGGGAAAGTCGATCTAGCCGTTGCGAACAGCAGTTCCAATACGGTTTCCGTGCTTCGAAACAACGGGGATGGGACCTTTGCCGTCTCGGTCAATTACCCGGTGGGGACATCTCCTCGCGCGATCACAGCCGCAGAATTCAACGGAGATGGAAAGATCGATCTGGCGGTTGCGAACTATGGCTCCGCCACCGTCTCAATCCTGAGAAACAGCGGTGACGGCACTTTTGAGCCCGCAGTAGACTTTGGCGTTGGAAAAGGCCCTCGAGGAGTTGCTGCTGCCGATGTCGATGGCGATGGAAGGATTGATCTAGCAGTTGCCAACAGAAACGCCAATTCGGTTTCAATACTCAGGAATCTGGGGCAGGGGTCCTTCGCGTCTGCGGTTAACTATGCAGTGGGGAGTAGTCCTCGGGGCGTCGATGTGGCAGACTTCGACGGGGATAGCAAGGTTGATCTGGCAGTCGTGAACAGTGCGTCCAATTCAGTGTCGGTCCTGACCAATAAGGGAGATGGGACGTTTTCGCTCGCGGTCGATTATGCGGTAGGGAATGCTCCTCTTGCCCTTGCCGCGGCCGATCTGAACAAGGATGGAAGGGTAGACCTGGCCGTCATAAATTCGGGAAGCCCCAATTCTTATTGGGGTACCGTATCGGTCCTTTTCAATACTGGCGGAAACGGCTCTGGGCAATCCTGTTGTGTCGGAAAGCGAGGCAACGTCAACCTGACCGGTACTGTCGATCTGGCCGATCTGAGTGCTTTGGTGAGCTATCTGACAGGTGGCGGCTTTGTGCTGCCCTGCCCCGACGCAGCCAACGTAAATGGTCAGGGTACGACCGATCTAGGGGATCTCACTGCTCTCGTCAGTTACCTGACCGGCGGGGGATTTGTGCTGCCGAGTTGTCCGGAGCGGAGTGGATATTCCTTAAGGCCTATCTGATTTCTTTTCGAATCGTGACCGAAACCATCGATGGCCCACACCCGCATTTGTTCCGTGTAACGTGCTAGTCCATGTTTGTGCTAAGCATCTGTGTCTGTTTTGTGCCTTCTATCGTTGAAGACTGTTCGAAAAAGCTCAAGCGGACTCGAGAGAATCTAGACATCGATCACATTCCCCGGCAGGTAGTTAGGTTATAACCCACCGAGAAGGAAGGGCCGAGGAGATTCGCCCGATCGTCTCCCTGTCTCCCGGCTTATTCCTGAAGAGTCGGCTAATCCCGCATCGACAAATCCAAGAGCAATCAAGAAGATCAGACGCTGAGCCTCAGCATAACAGGCGTCACAGTCGGGTTTCGGTCGAGAGATTTGCCGCGCCTTGTCCAATGTAAATAGTGCCGAATCCGGCTGATTTTGTGATCTGGAGTAGGACTGGCATATTTCCAATTGTTCAATCAGATGGGCTTGCCGAGAGTGACATCTATTAAAAAAGGACGCCGCCCGCAGAGCGCGGGCGACGTCCCCTGTCGAAAGGAAAGGACGAACAGGAAATCTACGGGCAGTTCACCAGAACGAAGCCGCCTCCTGTCAGGTAGCTGACCAGAGCGGAGAGGTCTCCCAAGTCGACGGCGCCTGCGCCGTTGACATTCGCTTCATCGAGGCAGCAGATCACGAAGCCGCCGCCCGTCAGATAGCTGACCAGAGCGGACAGGTCTCCGAGGTCGATGGCGCCCGTGCAGTTGACGTTGCCGCGTTTTCCTACGCAGCAGCTTCGGCAATTGCGGATCCAGTAATTGGCCCACTTCTTGCCCTTGTCTATGACCGCTTTGAGCGAATCCAGACCGGCGGCCGCAGTGGTCCCCTTTCTCACCACACCCATGATCGAGTAGACCGTGAGCGTGTCGTGAACGGTCGCCGGCAGAGTCCAGCCGGTGGCTGGAGTCGGCGGATTTACGTTCGAGGCTTTATAGGTCAGCACGGTATGGAGGTCGGTGATTCTCGTTTCTTTCGAGTATCCCGGGGCCCTCATGTTCGTGTACAATTGAACCGGCACAAAACCGCTCGCAGGAAAGACAAACGAATCGTTCGCCGCGGTGTAGCCGCCCCAGAGGGTGTCAGTCATCGCAGCGGAACAGTCGTTGGTCATACCCTGGACGATCAGGGCCGTGCCGCCATAACGCATCGCGTTGTTGGAACAATCATAGCCCTTCGTCGCGATCGTGTCAGATGACAAGAACCCTTCTTGGTACACCAACCTTCGGGTAGCGTCGAAGTTGCCAATGTTCGAAGCTCCACCGACGTTGGTGCCGTTGCCGGAATCACTGGGAATGTCCCAGTCGTAGGCTTCTCCGATGTACAGGCTGTCGACCTTGGATCCGGCCACAGTCGGCCAGATCTGCATTTTCTCAATGACGAAGCTGTTGGTATCTGCAGACGTTTTCGGCGCGTACCAGGTCTTTTCCACTTTCAACACGGAGTCGACAGTAGTAAAGGTGCCGGAGAAGAAGCGCTGATAAAGTGTGGTATCTTTGAAGGCGGGAGATTTGCCAAGAGATGGCGGCAGCGGCTTAAACCCATTGGACTGGACATAGCCCTGGCCAAAGATTGACCAGCTCGCAACCAAGTTGCTCGTCGTGCCCGGCTTTCGGATAATCACCGGAGAGGCATCTCCCAAGTAGATTTGAGCGTTTCCACGACTATAATTCGGCCCGCTCGTGGAAGAGTCATTGTCGCACTCAACCGGCGGGTTAAAGTTCAAATTCACCTTGCCGAGGTAATTCTCGCCCTGATTTCCATTGGAACCGACCGCCAGCTTCATGTTGGTGCTGGTAGTGATCGTGTCCCAGACGGTGTTGGCCACTGAGTCCGCCACCACAAGGCTGATCGGAAAGGTAAAGTTCTGCGTGGGGGGGCCGAAGTTCATCTGCAGATGACCCCAGAAGCGGGTCGGACCGGAGGTCACGTTGCTCACGCCACCGGCATTTAGCCTGACGGTCATAGTGGTTTGAGTAGCCTCCGGGATCGAGGCTGGTGCTCCGGAAATTGCCAGCCAGCCGGCCACGCAACCGGCTCCCTTGCAGCTGTCCTCAGATTTGGCAATGCCAGGCGAAAAAGTCAGAGTCGTGTTACCGGTATTCTCCAGAGTAATGACACTGTCTTTCTCCACTCCGGGATGCGTGAATTCCGGGAAGTCAATTGTACCCGGAGTGGCCGCCAAGCTGGCCGAAGTAATCGGGTCAACGCAGGCGAGTCTGATCCACCGAATGTCGTTCAGAGTGGACGGACCCTGGCCACTGAACACGGCGCCGCCCGGGAATCGGTCGGTAATATAGGACAACTCGGTGTACGCTGTCCCCGTATAGTTGCCGCTCGGATCGTAAGTGGCTCCGGAGGGACCCCAGTTCTCGGTCCCCGGGTACAGGGCATCATCAATGCCGTGAGTCGACAGGCACGACCATCGGTCGTCGGCGCAGTTGGCGCCGGGAGCCCCGGTGATGGTGTCACAGTTCGGAGTCATATTGTTGGACAGATCGCGAGGTTTGTCCCAGCTCTTTCCTTGAAGATCTTTCGAGACGACCAGCCAGAGTTCGCCGTTGGCGCCGAAGGTAGGGTCGGCACTCTTGGCGCAGTCATCGGTCGAGTCCGACAAGGTGGGATCGTTGAAGTCGGTAAAGGTGCCGTAGAGTTTTCCGTTACATTCACCGATCGAAAACCTGCCGACGTTTAACACGTTGAAGCCGCCGACACACTTGAGGGTACCGGCATCGAAGTCGGCATTGTACATGGTATAGAAATTGGCAGGATTGTATTCCGACCAGTGAAGCAGACGGCATCTCCTGAGCACGGTGTTGCCGCCATCATTCGTGACGCCGGCGTTCCAGACGATGTGCAGCTTGTCTGCCGAGTCATACAAGCCCTCAACCTCCAGCCAGGCGCGATAGGTGCTCCCGGTGTAGTTGGTCAGATCATGTCGCGTCCAGGTGCCGGACAAACCGGTGGGGGAGGTGGCGTAAAAGGCATCCACGTCGGATATGCTGAGCGGGTGCAACGGACTCCACTTCGTCCAAATTGCCGCCACTTTCGTCGATACCTGGGAGGCCGCAAAGTCACAGGTCGGGAAGAATGAGGAATCGGTAAATACCAACTGCCAGCCGTTGTCGGGATAACTGAATGTTGTACCATTGAAACCGGCTGGGAGGTCGCGGCGAAACACCTTGACCGTACCTGGTGCATTGGCAACCGGGGTTGCTTCGAACCCAAACATATAAACAACGGTGTCAGTTGCCGTGCAACTGATGGCCGTTGCGGGCCAGATGCAATAGTCACCGGCCCCGCCGATGTTCCCCTTTTGGTTTGTCGAATCAGGCATCACCGTACCATCGGATATCGTGCCGAACGTTCCGGCGAACGGCAGCGCCTCAAATGAGAGGTGCATCTGTTGATAGTTCGGATTGTTAGAGGCATCGGTGAAGTCGTAGGACCCAATCACGCCCTGCCCGTTTGAGGGATTCACGAATATCTTGGGATATGATCCGGCTTCAACCGAACCAGGCGAGTTATCCTGGACCACGGTGGATCCACCCGGCTTAATGAAGGCGCCGGCCACTCCGTCGTAGGCGTTCCAGCCCCAACGAGCGAATTCGGAGGGAGCGGCGCTGGCTAAAGCGATATAGGCAAACTGGACGCCGGCTCCAAAGCTAGAGCCAGGTTCGGTTACCGCAATGGTACGGTTAATGCCCGCGTTCGCCTGCCAGTCACGCCACGTCTGCGCAACTAGCGCTCCCCGCGAGTTGGGGATAACGAGGGCGGAGCCAAGTCGGGCCGGACGAGCCGCCTGGGTCGACGCGGCAGGGTGAATGTCATCAGCCAATCCCATGCGGGGGTACCTGAATAGTTCATTGATCCGTTCGAGCCGCGGGTCGGGTGCCAGAACTCTCGCCTGTACGCTGAGAGCAAAGGGCAACAGTACCGAAACGAGAACGATCAAATAGGAGAATTTTCTTATCATTCTGATCTTCCTTTCAATTCTTGCGACAGTCCCAACCAAGGACTGTGCTGCTCGGCAAGAACATTTGTTTCCCTTCCCGTTCCCGGTTCAGAAAAGGGGTGCGCCGACATAAAGACATGAGCGAATGCCGGCCGCGCTGAGAGTTACTCTAGTCTAAGGACTCACCTCCCTTCACCTCGTCTGCTTTTGGAGGGTAGAAGTCGGCCACCGGCTCCTCACGAGCGGCTGGCCAACCGGTCAAGAGTTCGTGATGCACGCGTTCAAACGGTTCGATGGATTGTCCGCAGACCGGATAATCTGGTCAGGATTTCCGCTGTGTGACGCGGACAGATTCAACTCCCTTCGCTTACCAAGGTTTGTATCTTCGGCTCGGGGGCAACGAGCCGACACGGGTGAGGATCCGTTAACTCAATACAGCATTCTCTACGTAGTTCTCAAAAAGTGAGTTTCCGTTTTTTCTTCGAATCGTCAAAAAATTCGACTTTGTCGGTCCGCGATGTCTAATTGTCGCAGGAACTGCGCTGTGTGAGATTGATGATGACGTTGAAGAAAGAACTAAAATCCGTCACACAGATTGAATGTTGCGAAACGATTGTTTGAACTCACGGCGCAATTGCGATAATCGTTCACGAAAACGTGGGAAGGAATGAATTATGGTCAAGACACCGAGCGGCGGCCGAACCCGTTCACTGCATTGAAGGAAGTGTGCGCAGGGTTCCGGAGATCATTTTGGCGAATAAACATCTCTTGAGACGGCGAAAGTATGCTGATACTTCTCAATCCGAAGGAGCTTATTAAAACGATGGTTACGGACCTATCAAGTCGATATAAATTTCGATCCGGTTTGTATCGGTACACAAGGCCGGGAACGTCGGCAGACATCGGAGTGCCCTGAGATATGCGGCGCGTTCAGGCCGTTGACGTCCAGCCCGAGTGGCCGGTTGAAACTGTCCGGGGATTCAATCGCTTCGATCACCCGAATGTCGATTTCACGCCTTCCGGATGTCACCCCAGAGAGACAACACGCCTAAACACAAGAACAGCGCCGCCTCTATCCAATTACTCTTTTGAAAGGCCTCGATCAGGGCAATGCCGAAGAAGATCACGAACACTGCGAGATTTGTGAATTTGGGCTTTCTCATATTTCAATACTACATGTTAACCGCTTTGGGAGCAAATTTTTTCTCTCGAGGACGCAGCGGGCGGAGCGGCGACTTGGGTGAGGGGGGAGGTGGCCGGGATTAAGGTCAAAATCGACCGGCAAAAGCGATTGCGGCCAGCCCTTGGGTACGGTAATTTGCGGGATCAGCACGCTCGACTCGCCATCAAATTGAGATCAGATAGACAAGGAGAGGAACTTCCTATGAAGCTCACAACTGCGGCAGCCATGTTTTTCGGGTGCATCGTCATCATGGGGACAGTCCGCGCCGAGGTCAAAGACAGTTCGGCCAGTGGTATGTTAGTTGCAAACGTCGCCGAAATCAAAGCCTCGCCGGCCAAAGTATACGATGTTCTGGTCGGCCAGGTGGGAAGCTGGTGGGACCCCGAACACACTTACTCGCATGATGCGAAGAATCTATCAATCGATCCCAGACCGGGCGGGGCCTTCGCGGAGAAACTTCCCAACGGCGGGGGCGTGCTGCACATGACCGTGGTTTATGCGTCGCCGGGAGAGATGCTTCGCCTGAGCGGCGCCTTGGGACCGCTTCAGGGATCAGGGCTGGCCGGGAGTATGACCTGGCAGCTCGATAAGAGTGACACCGGAACGAAAGTGACGCTGGTGTATAGTGTCGGCGGATATTTTCAGGGGGGGCTACAAAGCATTGCCGGGCCGGTCGACCACGTGCTGGAAGCTCAACTCAGGCGACTCAAATCGTTCATTGAGACTGGGAGCCCGGCTCCCGCCTCTACCACCGGCCCGAAATAGGCGGGCACGACCTTGGCCATGAATTACAGTGCCGACCCTAGAAAAACAACTTACCGAGATGAACCGTACACTTACAGGAGGTCCGTATGACGGGATTAAGCGCACTCTGGCTCCCGATTCTGTTATCATCGGTGATCGTGTTTATCGTGAGTTCTATCATTCACATGTTGTCGCCTTGGCACAAGAATGACTTCCCCAGACTTTCCAATCAGGACAAGGTCCAGGATGCCCTGCGTTCGTGTGACATTCCCGCCGGGGATTACATGATTCCGAGGCCATCGACCCGGCAGGAAATGAGAACTCCGGAATTCCAGGAGAAATTTGCCAAGGGCCCGGTAGTGATGATGACCGTCTTCCCGAAAGGTCCGATGCGGATGGGGGGAAGCATGGTAATGTGGCTTGTCTACACAGTAGTCATCGCCCTCTTTGCCGGCTACATCGCCGGGCGCGCACTGCCCGTCGGAGCGAATTATCTGGCGGTCTTTCGGTTTGTCGGGGCGAGTGCTTTCATGGCCTATTCCTTCGCGCTCTGGCCAATGTCCATCTGGTATCGCCGGGCTTGGAGTATCACTATCAAGATGACGATCGACGGCTTGATTTACGCCCTGCTGACGGCCGGGACATTCGGCTGGCTCTGGCCGCGCTAGACCTCGCCTTGAGCGGGCGGAATGGAACGTTTCGCCGGACAGAAGATCGAGGTGTAGCCGGGTCCACCGGTCAACGCTTGTACACGAAGGCGCGCGCCCGCTGAAGGTCACTCCATGACCGCCGGGAATTGTTGAAGTGGCGGGTAATTTGGCTTACCAACCCCAGCGGTATCAGGCGCCACGACGACGCAAGGAGTTTGTCTGAAACGACTCCAATTCGGGCGGCCGTGGCCACCGCCAGGGCGCTGGCCAGCGCTGCGGAAGAAAGCATTGAGTACATCCTGGGTGTGGCCGCAATCTGATGACTGACGTCGATGAGCAAGCTTCGCATGCGGTCGTTGAAATAGTTGTCCGGGATTGGCTGGACGAACGGTCGCAGGCATTCCCCCGGATTGGTGAGCAAACCGGGGCAACTCGTGGTCGGAAACCGTTTCATCAGATCAGGATACTTCGCACAAAGTATCTCGTGCTGGAGATTGCGTCCGATCTTCAGATCGGGCCGGAGACTCATCGAAAAATCGGCAACTTCGTTATCAAAGTAGGGCAGAGCGGTTTCCACTTTGAGGCTCATCAGAGATTGGGAAAACGGGCCGGTCCGACGGCGCGCCCATTGAGCTATGAACCAATTTGAATGGCGATTGTCGTCTTTGGGAATCGTGTCGAAGAACGTCTGGAAGCGCCGGGCCATCGAAGCTGAGCCCGGAGTTCGGAAATAGTGCCGTTCCGGCAGACCGGAGTTGAACGCAATGAGATGCTGGGCCAGCGCCAGGCTGTCGATTTTGGTTCCGAGGGTGTCGGCCGTAATCGAGGTGTCGTAAACGAAGATATCTCCGCCGAAACCGTCGAAGTTTACTCCCGAGTTGAGGGGAATGTCGGCTACCATCGGCAGCGCCCAACGGTGCTGGGTGGTCGACTGATCAATCAATGTCTGAGTCCAATTGGCCAGGTCGGCTTCAAGTTTCGCCTCGTGCAATCCTATCACCGTACAGGGAAGACCGAATTCCCGGCACAGTGCGGCCGCAACGACGGAATCGGATTCCCACCGATAGTCTTTGAGTTGCACGGCCGACGAGTAGACCTGCGCCGGTCCACCGCATTCCACGAGATCAAGAAACACTCTTCGCGAGTCCTGCCCGGACGTCAAGGTACAGATGGGTCGGTCGCAAAGCGGCACCAGGCGCGCAGTAGCGCGCTTCAGCAGGCGGTCGCTTTCCGTGATGTAATCTTCGACAGACAATTTCGGATCGATTCGATAGCGGTCGAACCACCAGTAGCGATGCGAGGTACTCTTATCATCGCTGAAGGTCAAGACCGTGCCGATCGGGATCCGCTTGTTTTCCTCATTCTGAGTATCATCACCGGAGATGAAGCTGAGGACGGCGAGATCTTCGAGGGCGTCGCGACTGAGGCTCAAATTGTCGTTGGTATAGCTGATCGATTTCAGCTCTGAAGCGAACTGCACGCGACCCGACCTGTGGAGATAATACAATGGCTTGAGTCCGTAACGGTCCGCGCCGAGGGAAAGTTGTTTTGGACCGGGCTGCCACAATGCGAAGGCAAAAATTCCATTCAGTTGCTTGAGTGATGCGGGCCCGTCGTGGGTTAACAAGTACGCCAGGAGATCGGCGGGATTATCAATCGTGTACTTCCCGGCCGATTCAGATTGGACCCGTCGCGACCACTCCGGCAACTCGGTGATATAGCCGGCACAGACACACACGGCGTCCTCGAATTTCCCGCGTGACGCCGAACTGAAATTTGCGCTGACGCCAAAATGGATTCGACCCAGGGCCGCCGGCTCGGCGAGATGTTCTTCCAGAACAAATTTCTCGTGGTGAAGCATTGGCTGGGCGAGCGCATGGAGAACCTCAGCGATGGGCTGAGTTTCGGCGGCGAAGTCAACTACTCCACAGATTCGAGACATAAGTTCGTGCGCGTTTCAGCAGGTCTGAGGCAGCCCCGGCAATTGAGCTCGGTTCGCCTCTATTTCTTTTTGAAAGCGTTCTTATAAGGACAGGTTGTCGGAATTTCGGTGTTCTGTTCTTCCAGTCCGTACTGTGCCCACTCGCGATTCTTCCGATCACCATACGCGCCAAGGGCGGGGGATGGCCCGATCAGATCGTACTTCTGAATACGAGCCCGGATTCGCCGCCGCACCTGGTGCCCGGCAGGCGTATTGCCGGCGATCTCATCGAAGGCAGCGCGCGGCTGCATGACTAGCGTAAGGGATTCGCCAAGGTTGCGGCTTCTTCGGCTAGTATGAGCGGGACAACTGATGTTTACGAACATGGGAACGCCGTCGAAGCAGAACGACCAGTCGGGATCGTCGATCTCGGTCGGGATATCGCGCGGCCAAGCTTTGGGATCGTGATGGTGCAGATAGCCCAGAATCTCCCAAGCTTGCTCGTGATAGGTCACCAGCGGGCGGGCCGGTCGCTGCGGCTTGAACACGATAAACAGCACCGCGGAGGCGGCTTCCCAGCCGGAACGTTGGGACACCATCCCCAGATATTCAGTCAACGCGCCGGCTATTGCGGCGCGACTCTCGATCTGCTTTGCTGAGTCTGCAAACAAAAATACTGGTGCTTCAGATTCAAAGGCCTTGGCGGCGAAGAAGCAGGGAAAATCGGCGTGAGTAGCGTGCTGTCTGATCTGTTGATAGGCGCTCCAACGCCAGTCGCGCGATGGCGAATGTTTGCCGGACGCTCGCAGCTTTTCGATCTCCGCCACTGACTGCAATACATGGCTGGTGAGGCGGCCCGAACCGACGGCGTGTCTCCCGTCGGATGGGAGACTTTTGTGCTCTCGCGGTATGACTCTCTTCTCGTGCACGGATGATAGACCTTTCTCGTTCCCTTTTTCCACCTCGGTTTAGATATGTATCGGCATTTTCCGTTCCGGCCTGAAGGCCAAGCCCGGCAAGAGGTTAGTCGGCGAAGACGTTAGTCCTGGGCGCCGTTAGGGTGCACGACGCCACGGTTGGATTGCCTAGTCACGGGGTGAGCCGGTGAGATGAATTACCCGCCTCGAACATTGAGTCCGGCCGATGATCACTGCTAGTGCGGTATGAGCCGGATTGTATCAGTCTTATGGCTTATTGAAAAACGAGTCTGGCCCGCCGCCGCGATTCACGCTATCTTCGGGTTTCGATTTGCCGGGCAACCGAGGATCTTTAGAACAAACCGCCGATGCGGAAGGAGGCGAAGGAATGTCGCTGAGACATCTCACAATCGGAACGTCTGTGGCTGTGATGGGCCTGATTTGGTCAGTCGCATGGGCACAAACCAATGATCACGGGCTCGATCCAAAAAATATGGATACGACCGTCAACCCCTGCGACAATTTTTACCAATACGCCAATGGCAGCTGGCTGAAGAACAATCCCATTCCGCCGCAGTATGCCAATTGGGGGATCGGGAATGAAATCAACGAACGCAATAATACGCTCCTGCACAAAATTCTGGAAGACGCGGCTGCCGATCGCGCCGCTGCGCCCGGAAGTAACCGTCAGAAGATCGGCGACTTCTACGCCACTGCCATGGACAGTTCCAAGATCGAGGCCGATGGCGCCGGCCCGTTGAAGCCGGACCTTGACCGGATCGCGGCCGTGGCGGATGTGAAGGGACTCCAGAAACTTCTTGCCGAGTTCCAGTCTGAAGGGGTAGGCATGCTGTTTCGCATGAGCGTCGAAGCGGATTTGGAGAACAGTTCAAAAGTGATCGTTTACGCCATGCAGGGGGGACTGGGACTGCCGGATCGGGATTACTATCTCCGGCCCGACGCCGAATCACAAAAGATGCGCGACCAGTATGTCGAGCACATTGCCAACATGCTGCAGCTTTTGGGAGATAAGGAAGCCGACGCCAAGGCAGAGGCACAGTCGATTATGGCGCTTGAAACTCGGCTGGCCAAAGTCTCCTTGACCCGGGTCGAGCGCCGGGATCCCAAGGCTGACTACAATCCGATTAGTGTCAGGCAGGCCGACAGTCTGACGCCGAATTTCGCCTGGAGCAGTTTTTTCCAAACGGTCGGATTAACCAAACTCGAGGGATTCTCCTACGCTCATCCCAAGTTCTTCTCGGAAATGAACAAGATGCTCACCGAGGTTCCGCTGAGCGACTGGAAGAACTACCTTCGCTGGCATGCCGTGCGCTCTGCCGCGCCGTACCTGAGTTCGGCTTTTGTGAACGAGCGATTCCGGTTCACGGGACAGATCATGACCGGCGCCAAGGAACTTCAGCCGCGCTGGAAGCGGGCGCTAGCGGCCACCAACGGCGCTCTAGGAGAGGCGCTCGGACAGCTGTTTGTGGAACAGGCGTTTCCGCCCCAGTCAAAAGCGCGCGCCCAGGAAATGATCAAGAATCTCCGGGAAGCTTTGAGTGAGCGAATCAAAAACTTGGATTGGATGAGCTCGACCACCAAAGAGATGGCGCTGAAGAAACTTGCGGCCTTCATGCCCAAAATCGGCTACCCGGACAAATGGCGGGATTATTCGGACCTCAAGATCGACCGCAGCTCGTTTCTCCAAAACGTGCGCCGGGCCGATGCCTTCGAACAGCGGCGCGAACTGAACAAGATCGGCAAGCCGGTTGACCGCGCCGAGTGGGGAATGTACCCCCAGACGGTAAACGCCTATTACAATCCGTCGCTGAATGAGATCGTCTTCCCGGCCGCGATCATGCAGCCGCCGATGTTCGATGCCAACGCCGATGACGCGCTCAATTACGGATCGATGGGCTCAGTGATCGGCCACGAGATGACTCATGGTTTCGACGATCAAGGGAGCCAGTTCGACGGCGAGGGGAATCTCAAGAACTGGTGGACTGATGACGACCACAAGAAATTCCAGGCACGGACCCAGAAACTGGTCGACCAGTTTAATTCGTTTATAGCGGTCGACAGCCTGCACGTCAACGGCAAGCTTACACTCGGTGAAAATATCGCCGACCTTGGCGGCCTGCTGGTCGCCTACGATGCCTTGGAAAATTCCCTTAAGGGGAAACCGAGGACCAAGATCGACGGCTTCACGCCGGAACAGCGGTTCTTCCTTGGCTTCGCCCAGGGATGGCGGACCAATTACCGGGCCGCGTCGCTCAAGCTTCAAGTGAACACCAACCCGCACTCACCGAATAATTTCCGAGTGAACGGACCGTTGTCCGATATGAAGGAGTTCTATCAGGCTTTTGGATGCAAGTCGGGAGCCATGGTCCCTTCGGACTCGGCTCGAGTTGCTATCTGGTAGCACAATGCTTAATCTGATTATCGACGGGCGGACCCTTTTGGGTTCGCCCGTTTCCTAGACTGCTCTCAGCTTATAATCTTTCGAGTCGACTCGGCGAATCCTATTGTGACAACCGGCTTAGAAGCTGTGCGAAAGACCGAGACGAAGCATCGTGGCATCTAAATCCGGGAAGAGATTAAGCGTCTTGAGCACACCGAACGCTTCAGGCGGACTGTTGTCGCCGCGCTGCGAGTAAATCTCGATTCCCAGATTCAAGACGTATTGCGTTCCTACAGGTACGCTGTAGCTGAGCCCGTAGGTCAAGGCATCGAATTTGGCCAGGCGGCTGTCAGCCGAGGCGTAGTTCGGCACTGGATTTCCCTGGACGAGAAATGGGTGGTAAAATGAGGCTTGAGATTGGCGATACCACCTTAGGTCCGGCACGATCGTACCGGCGCTCTTGAGATCCAAACGCCAGGACGCCTCAACCGAGTGTGAAATGATTCCCCAGTCATCCCAGAAATAACGATAGGACAGGTCGAGCGCGGTGCCTATCACGTAACGCCGAAGCTCACCGAACAGAGCGCTTTTGGTACGTACCAGGGGGCGGTTCTCATAAATATCCTGCACCGGCTCACCGGCATTGACCGAGTCGGGAGCCTGCACTAGGCTAATCACTTTGTACGGATCGGTGAGATAACCGTGTGATCGATCCAGCGAGTAATCGATTCGGGCGAGAGTTCGCTGATCGAGAATCTGGCTGAAGCTGACGACGAGATCGTACACTTCCTTGGACCGGCTGTTGCCGTAATCCGGCATCGTACTGGTTGCTTGATTCTGCCCTGGCGCTATCACGGGCGAGTAAGCGACCGGGAGCCCACCCACAGGTGAACTGATGTCGTGCGAATAGGCCGCCGAAAGTCCGACGGTCGAATTCTTTCCATTGAAATCCCGGGTGAAGCCGGCGATGACTCCAACCGAAGTGTAATCATGTTCGCTAGACGCGTGACCACCAAAATTAAGTTGTGTGAGTCTGTTCAAAGGCCGGGACAGCTCTGCATCGACTCCGAAACGGGTATCCCGGAAATTTTGATCGAGAGGTATCTGCCCGGCTGGAACTACCGTGCCGACACTTCCGGACGGACGAGTGATGGTCTGAGCCTTGGATGACGGCGCTCCGCCGGTGGGGGTCGCGCCGGTCATGCCGTCGTAGGTGACGTGGAGCTTGAGCGAATAGACCGGGTTGAGCTGGCGCGTCAGACTGAACAGTCCTTCATTCGCCTTGACCCGGTCCTTCTCCGAGTAAACCAGGAAGGAGGTCTCCGACTGGTTAGGCTCCGCGCTCGCGGCCAAAGAAGATCCCAGAAGTGCCGCCGTCATGGTAGCGACAGCGCCTCGGATCGAACTCGTGCTCTTCAATTGCACCCGCAACCACCGCCGCCGAAACCGCGACCGCCGCTCGAAGCTTCTTTGCTGAAGTAGACGTGATCGTCAAAGGCGCGGTCGTTCGCCCGGCTGTCGAACTGCATCTCCGGTCTGGCCAGAATGTCGCGCTGCCACACTTTGACACCAACGCCGGCACAGCCGGTCAGGGAACTGACCAGCGCCAGTCTGAGACCGGCGCTGACAATGTATCTAATCGCTTTCATGGTTGACCACCTGCCCGATCTAGAAATGATAGGCGATACCGGCCATCAGGCGGGTCATAACTCCCGGCTGGTTGATGGCTGCCTCGGCATCCTTGTAGGTGTAGTTGTCGATCGGGTGGATGTTAACGTTGTTCGGACGGTAATACGTATCGTGTCCGGACAGCTCAGCCGGGAAGAAGTAGTCGGCGCCACCGGTGAGCACCATATCAACGCGCGGACTGAGGGCAAACGAGGTTTCCACTCCGGCTCCCATGCCCCACTGGTCATCGACGACATCGAAAGTTTCGGCGCCGCCGATGTACTCAAAATGCGCGTCGAAATTGCTGTGGCGCGGTCCGGCAAAGAACATCGTGCGCGTAAGCGAGAAGAGCTTGATGGGGTAGAGCACATCAAGCCGCTCATCCCACACCGTGGCTGTCTTGGTCGGAGTGCCGTTGGCATTATTGTTGATGAACACTTTTCGCGCGAGGAGCGGATCGCCGGCATCGACGCGATTGTATCCCAACCCAAGTCTCAATTCGAACGGGAATCCTTCGGCAAAGTTGGCGATCGTACCGGTGGCGGTCAAACCTACGCCGCCATAGTAGCCAGTAAACACCTGGCCGATAAAGAACGATTTATAAGACACGATTCCCGGGGACGGCATACTCTTGGCTGAAGGCGGTTTCATGTCCACTGCCGACGCCTGGCTTCCGGCCAGCATCAACAACGCGAGTGAGGTCTTGATCATACCGTTCATCTTGGTCTCCTTTCGAAACCATCCTCCACCGAGTGTCCGGGGGAAATCGGCCTCGCCCCAGACGGAAATACGCTGACTTGTTACTGTCTATCTTTCGGTGACTGAAAAGGTCAACTTTAGCTTATTCGATATGTCGCCTAAACCGCAATGCAACAATGGCTTACACTGAGAGGCTAAATTGCTGAAGGACGAACAAGTATGAGAATTAACGGTGGACCCGAAGGCGCCCAACGGCCTTCCGGACATGGTGAACCGTGAGAGACGGGGAGTCTGGGTGATTTATCGGCCTAACAACCGCAACATTGCTTCCGCGTAGCGCGTCCCTACGACCGCATCGGGCGGAATGGCCTTTTCAATTTCTGCCGATTCCTGTCGGGACAATTTTAAGTTCAGGGCGGCCACGTTCTGCTCCAAATGCGCCTGGCTGGTGGTACCCGGAATCGGAACGATATGATTCCCCTGGTCCAGAACCCATTTGAGCGCCAGCTGGCCGGCCGTTACCCCTTTGCGCTGGGCGATTTCCCGTACCTTGTCGACAAGATCGAGGTTCTTTTGAAAATTGTCTCCCTGAAACCTAGGAAGCGTGCGGCGGTAATCATCCGGCTCCAAATCTTCGAATCGTCTGATCTGCCCCGAGAGAAATCCGCGTCCGAGCGGGCTGTACGCGACCAGCCCAATCCCGAGTTCTTTTAGGGTCGGAAGTATCGTCTGTTCGTGCTCGCGGGTCCACAGCGAATACTCGGATTGAAGCGCCGTGATGGGATAAGTCTTGTGGGCCCGTCGAATCGTCTCAGCCGAGGCTTCTGAAAGTCCAAGATATTTCACTTTGCCTGCTTTGACTAACTCGGCCATGGCGCCGACCGTTTCCTCAATGGGAGTGCTCGTATCCACGCGGTGCTGGTAGTAGATGTCGACATAGTCGACACCGAGACGTTGCAGGGAGGCTTCACACGCCGAGCGCACGTACTCGGGTCGGCCGTTGACTCCCCGATAGGCCGGATCATTGCTTCGGATTATGCCAAATTTGGTGGCCAGAACGACCTTGTCCCGCTTTCCTTTGAGCGCTTTGCCGACCAGCATCTCGTTCTTGTGCGGGCCGTAAACGTCGGCCGTGTCAAAAAGCGTGATCCCCAAATCAATGGCGCGGTGAATGGTGGCGATAGAATCATTTTCGCCGGCGGTGCCGTAGAATTCGGACATCCCCATGCATCCGAGTCCGATCGCCGAGACGGTTAGTCCCTGACTGCCAAGTTTTCGCTGTTCCATTGGTTGGTTCCTTTTTGCTGTTGACCGATTTCGGGCAAAACTGATCTATGCGGCACTGAATTGTCAAACGATATTCGATGTTTGAAGTTCGTGCCGGCCCACAATTTCTCGCCGCCAACTTTAGCGGATACAATGGTACTTCACCTGCTGGGCCGCCAGAAAAGTCTCGGCGCCTTTCCCCTGAAGCATGGCCATGGTTGAGAGCAATCCTGCTTCGGTGCAAAATCCGGCCAGCACTGTCACGCTTCGAGGGGCATCTTCGACCGGCCAGCCGGTTTGAGGATTGAGAATATGTCCCAAGCGTTTCCCGTTGACATAGCAGTGCCGGTAAGAGAGGCCGCTGGTCGCAATGGCGCCGTTGGCGAGGTCGATCGCGCCGAGTGAGCGGCTGGTCTGCTCCGGATCTTCGATCCCGACTTTCCACGGTCTATAGACTGAGGCTGGACTGATCGCCCTGATGTCTCCGCCAAAATTGACCATGAGCGGGCGGTTGGAAGCCTTGTACAGTATCTGAGCCACTCGGTCGACGGCATATTCCTTGCCCAGACCGCCGAGGTCAATCTCCATGCCGGGGAGCAGACTGAAACTGGCGCCATCCAGTCTGGTCTTATCCCACCCGACCAGTCTCAGCAGCGAGGCGATCAGTTTCTTGTCCGGTTGGACTTCCTGTCCGTTGAAATTCCAGGCCCGGCGGAGGATTCCCGAAGTAATATCGAAAAGCCCTTCGCTGAGGGCATGGCACTCGCCGGCATAGCTGAGCAGATGGAAAGTCTCATCGTCGATGTTCACCGGTTCGCCGTTGCTGTGGTTGATGGCGAAGACGACGTTGTCCGGGAGATAGCGGCTGAATTTCTGTTCGATTCGGGATGTTTCGGCATGCGCGAGCAAGGCCAATTCATGGGCCTCGCTCGCACTAGTGCAAGGAACGAGAATCTCGCAGGGACTGGCCATCGCCTTGAAGGCGATGACCCAGTGCGAATCTACCTGCTTGAGACTGAACTGTTGGGTCGGCTCATAGGTCATGCAGAAGACTCACTCTCAGCATGATCGCATCCAGCGCCGGAAACAGATTGTACTGGCGCTGCGTGCCGAACGCTTCCGGCGGGCTGCCGTCGCCGCGCTGAGCATAGTACTCGGCGGAAATGGCGAGCCGGGAATCATCGCTTACGGAAAAGAGATATTTGAGTCCAACCGTAAAGGCGTCAAATTTTGCCAGGCGGCTGTCCGATGAAGCAAAGGCCGGCAGCGACACACCCTGAACCAGGAACGGACGGTAGAAGTCGGCCTGGGACTGCCGGTACCATCGGATATGGGGCTGAAAGGAACTGCCCCCTTCGAGCCGATACTGAAACACGACATCCACCGTATGTGACTTGATCCCCCAGGTATCCCAAAAATAGCGATAGGACAGATCAATGGAGTGGCCCCACAGATATCGGCGCAGTTCTCCGAACACCGCTCTCTTAATTCTGAAATCCGGGCGATTCTCGTGAATGTTCTCAATCGGTTCGCCGGCGTCCGGTGAACTCGAGTCCTGGACGATGCTCAGTACTTTGTACGGGTCGTTCAGATACCCCGTGGCCTGGTCGAAGGAGAAGTTAGCCCGGAAGATCGTTTGCTGACCTAATATCTGGGTGAGGCTGACGACATAGTCGTACACTTCCTTGGGCATGTTGGCTGCCGGCAGCCAGGGGTAACTGGAATCCGGAGAAGTGAACGGAAGGCCGATACCGCCGATCGGAGCGACCACGTCGTGAGAGTACGATCCGGTTAGTCCGATGGTTGTATTCTTGCGATTGAAGTCGCGGGTCAAACCGCCATTTACTCCAAAAGAGGTGTAGTCACGCTCGCCCGAGGCATGTCCACCGAGGCTCAACGAGGTCATCCGGCCCAGCGTCCGGGACAGGCTGCCATCGACCGCAAAGCGGGCATCTTTGAAATTGTGATCGAGAGGAATCTCCCCGGCCTGGACGATGACATCCGAGCCGCCCGAGGGACGACTGACGGACTGAGTGTTTTTTGAGGGTGCGGCGCCGGTCGGGGTCGCGCCCGTGAGGCCGTCGTAGGTGAGTTTCAGACCGATCGACCAGGGACCGCCGATATTCCGGTCCATGTTGTACATCAACTCGGTCGCATTAACACGATTGGACTCCGAGTAGATTAAGACGGAAGTTTCCGACTCGCCCAGGTTGACCGCGCCGGCCACGCCCGTGCCAAGCAGGGCGGCGGTCAGAGTGGTGAGGGTACTTCGAATAGGGACGACCCGGCCTAGTTGCATCCGCAGCCGCCGCCTCCGAAGCCGCGTCCCCCGCTCGACGCTTCCTTGCTGAAATAAATATGGTCGTCGATTTCTTTGTCGTTGGCCTGATTATCAAGCTGCATTTCCGGTTTGGCCAGAATGTCACGCTGCCACACATTCACACTGGCACAACTCCCCAGGAGTGACCACAGCGCAACCGCGGCTGTAAACGCGAGGGCAAGTCTGAGTAGCTTCATTTCTGCATATTCTCCGCGAGCAACGAGGTTAGTATCGAATCCAGCGTGAGGGTGTCTTTTATTTCAAAGCCCTGATGTTCCTTGCGAAGCAGGCCATCACGACCATAGACGAAGGACGTGGGGAGTGCATCCAATCCATATAATTTGGCCAGGGTCCAACTGGAGTCAAACACTACTCCCTGGAAGAGGTTGTTCCAGGCGGCCGGCGATTCCGTGACTTCCTGAAGTGGTGATTTCAGATGGTCCATAAAGTCGCGGGCGTCAGATGGTTTGCGATCGACATTGACCGCCACAATCTCAAGCCCTTTCTTGGCGTCCCGCGCCAATAATTCACGCATCCAGGGGAGAGACTGTTTGCAGGGGGCGCACCATGAAGCCCAGAAATCGACGTAGACGACCTTATTATGAAGTACGGTGGAATCGGCCAGGGCGGAATTCAGAGCGGAGACGGACTTGGGAGCATCTTTGGCCTGACCCTCCCGGGGGAGCCAGACGGTCGCGATGACCAGCGCCAGCCCGACCAGTCGGAAGGTGTGTCTTAATGCCACATTCATTGTGCCTGGGTCCCTCTTGCCATAGTCATGTTTCGGACAATGTCAGTCCTTTAACGCTTAATGGACTATTTGGTTCGATATTGACCCTAAAAAGAGGCGCTGCCGAGTTGGCGTCGGCCGGGACTGCCTTGGCTGCCTAACAGGTGGACCAATCACGCCCCTTGGACTACCGGCCGCCAAAAGAGACCATAATCCAGATAACGTTGGCCAGGAGGGACTGGGCCGACTTCCAAACCCGCTGGCTGTAGGCCGGGAATTCCGGGCCATGCCCGGTTGGCTGTTTGCTAAGATCTTTCATAACAACTTCTCCTCAGAACCCTGTCCATCCCAATCGACCTACTTCTCTATCGGAGAACTTTTGTTACACTAAAGCCGCAATTCAGCACGCCACGCAGCTCAAGGGGGACACTTGCTTTCCACCCGCAGTTGGCTGGTGTTGGCGGGCTACATACAAGTCATACAGGGAGCTAAGCTCAGCCGCCGGGTCCGTGACTTTTCTTGGCGACGATGCTGAAAGGGAAATACCGTCCGAGAAGGACGCCACAAAATCCTTCAAATGAGTTAGGTCTCTAAAGGATTTCCGGGCCGGCGTCGGCGCTTCCAGAGACTGATCGGGGCCCGACTCAGGCGATTTCGGACTGAACCTGGTCTCAGCCGCGTCCTTAAGCCTCTCGATGTTGGCGAGAAACTTGGCTTGGATGAAATGAAAATCTGAACAGATGAGCAGGAGGCCGATATTGGTGATTTGGGGACTGCCCGGTTTTGGACCGTCTTGAATTATGCAGAAGAAAGCTCGACCGGTTTTCATGGCTTTTCTCACGCTCCGTTTCTTCATCAGTTTATAAGTGTAGCGCTTGGAGAGAGGTAAAGGTTTCCTATTTAACTGTCACAACTCGTAACAGGAAAAGGGGAAGAGAGAGAGGTAACGGGACCGGTTCGACGGCTGAGTAACGAACTGTAAAACGGAAGTTAGGTCGGGCGGCGCCCGCAGGATCTGCGGGTTACTTGTGTCCCAGGGGGAGCACCACGCAGAACGACGCGCCCTGAAATTGGACCGAGCCGGAAACGTTGTTTTTTGGATCGGCACTGCGCAATGCAAAGATATCTTCCCAGAATAACTCGACTCCAAATCCCCAGCCGGAACTGAAGAAGAAGTCAATCCCGGTGCTGGCCTTCATCCCCGGACGGAGCCGGAAATCGACACTCTGATTGGCGCTCGACGTGTCGTTGAATTGCGAACTCCCACCCAGCAGTGTCCGCCTCGTCTCCACTCCATAAATCCCAAGGCCCACAGCCATCCGCGGTCGAATCAGCGCCCGGTCTGAGGCTGAACCGAGCTGAGCTCCCACTACCCCGGCGTAAGCGTTACTTTGGACTTTGGTTTGAAAGAAGCTCGAACCACTTTCATTGAAAACCTGCACTTCGGCTTCGGCCCAAAAACTGAGCGCCGGAAAAGAGGGCACACGCTGGCTCAGTCGGCCCGCCAGCAGCAGACCGCCATCGGCATAAGGGGCTGAGCTGCCGGATGGCGCCAGCGTTCCCACCATCAACGTGGCCTCCCGCTGCGGATCGGCCAAAGCCGTACCGGCAAGAATAGACAGAACCAGAGCTAAGGTAAGCAGAGACCTCAGCAACGTCTTGCCGCGAAAGACATGAAATCGAATTTCGGCTCGTCCGGCTTGGCTAATTACAGGTAAGTTGCTATTCATGATTTCCTAAGAACGTCTCCCCAGTCTAAATTGTCAACCGGGGGCTAGGTTGGTGGTGAGTCAGTTTGAAGGTGATATGCCAATAAAATGGGCGGCAGACGTCCCCGTCTCCCCCTCATGGGCCGGGCACACGAGGATGTGTGCCGCGCACAAATCTCAATCTGACCCGCTCCCGCCGGGTTGTGACTCATGCATAGTTATGATACCGAAAACCAGCCGATTCGACTTGGACAGCTCAGTCGGGTTGAATGAAAAAGGGGAGCAGGCAGAGAACCAGGGAGATGCCGGAGAGCGCCACTACATTTTGAACGAGATAAGGCAGGAAGAAGAGTCCGGTCCCGGAGATCATCGGAACCAGGCGACGCTGCTTCTTACCGTACATGAAATAGCCGGTGCCAATCGAGCCAAGAATGAGTCCCAGGAAAAGAGTTGTTCCGCTCATATCTGTTCTTTCGGCGGATTCGGGGCTCCCCCTTAGCAACAAGATCGAACGTTTTGACTCATGCCCCTCCGAGACGCGCAGCCGGACAAAATCAGGGTCAGACTGTTAACGTTTGTTATCACATCGGTTGGGCGGAACTAACCGATCGCCGGACTTGTCTTAGGGAGTAGAATTCACCAGCCGGGCACAAACAAAGACACCAGGAAAGCGACGGAGTTTCGTCCATGCGTACCAAATACATGTCAGTAAAGCGCATCCTGCTTTGGGGTAGTCTGGCGGCCGTGCTGGCGGTCGGATTGCTGCCGCTGACCATGAAGTCCAAGGACACTACCGGGGTAAAGACGGAGAAGAGCATGACCTACAATAAGCTGACGCCTGAAGAAGAGCAGGTAATCCTTTATAAGGGAACCGAGCTGCCGTACACCGGCAAGTATTACAAGAATACGGCCGCCGGAGTGTACACCTGCAAACGGTGCGGGGCGGAGCTGTTCCGCTCGACCGATAAATTTGATGCGGGTTGCGGCTGGCCAAGCTTCGATGATGCCGTCCCCGGCGCAGTTAAGCAGACGGTTGACGCCGATGGCGAGCGGACTGAAATCACCTGCGCTCGTTGCGGCGCGCATCTCGGACATGTTTTCACCGGCGAGCACTTTACGCCCAAGGATGCCCGATACTGCGTTAACTCGATCTCGATGAATTTCACTCCGGCGACGGCGGAGAATATCAGTGCTGAGGCCGCCGAAGTCCGACAGGCGGCGGCAAAACAAGCCCCCAGGTCAAGACGGAAACCGCTTATTTCGCGGGCGGCTGCTTCTGGGGAACGGAATACTTTCTGCAGCAGGCCCCGGGCGTAGTCTCGGCCCGAGTAGGGTACATGGGGGGGCACACCGACAAGCCGACTTACGGCGAAGTGTGCGAACATGGGACCGGGCATGCCGAAACGGTTGAAGTCGTGTTCGATCCTACTAAGACAACCTATGAGGCCCTGGCGAAGTACTTCTTCGAGATTCATGACCCGACTGAACTGGACCGCCAGGGACCGGATGTCGGGGACCAGTACCGCTCGTCGATCTTCTATGTCAGCGATGCCCAGAAACAAACGGCGGAAAAGCTGATCGGGATACTCAAGGGGAAAGGGTACAATGTAGTGACCCAGGTAGTCAAAGCGGGACCTTTCTGGGAAGCCGAGAAGTATCATCAGGATTATTACAAGAATAACGGCCACACCCCGTACTGCCATATCTATACCAAGCGGTTCTAACGGCAGGTCGGACGGCCCGATAAGAGAAGCGACACGGTCCAAATTCTGAGTTGCCAACGGTTCATCGAGCTCTATCTTTCAGCGATGAACGTTTTGTCTCCCACAACTCAATACCGTGTCGCTTTCCCGTTTCTTGCTGACAGGAGATTCTCATGACCACGCCAGATTCATTCCGCGCCGAATGTGACCAAATCCTCGCCGCCAAAGGGGGGCTCTCGGAAACTGCCCGCTTCCAGTTGTTCCTGGAGCGCGCCTGGCACCACAAGATGGCGGACAATCCGGAATGGGCAACTGAAATAGGGTATCCGGGGTTCGATGACCGGTGGACCGATTTTTCGGCTGAAGGGATAGAACGCCGCAAGGGAGAAGTGAACATCCAACTGAAAGTGCTCGCAAGCATTCAGCGGGGGGACTCAACGACGTTGACGGGCTCAGCTACGATCTGATGGTGCGAGCCCTCACCGAAGAACAGGAGCAGAATCAGTTCCCCAACGAGTTGCTCCCGATCAACCAGATGGGCGGGATTCAGCAGGATGTACCGCGTCTTCTGGCGATGACTTCACTTAGAACGTCTACGGATTTTGAAAATTTCATCACCCGGCTGGAGCGAATTGGCGGGTTGACCGATCAGGTGATTCGTCTGTGCGATCAAGGCATGAAGCAGGGAATTACGCCTCCACGGGTCTGCGTCACGGAAGTCCCAAACCAGATTTCCAGCCAGATAATTGAAAATCCGTCCGAGGCGGCCATGCTATCGACGCTTAAGATCGCGCCATCGCACCTCACGGCGGCCGAATTTACCGTTCTCAAACAGCGGGCGGAAAAAGCATATCGTGAGGTTGCGATCCCGGCGTTCAAAAAGCTGCACCGGTACATGCAGGACACCTATCTACCGGCCTGCAGGCAGGGAACGGCGTGGTCCGAGCTTCCCAGCGGCCGGGAATGGTATGCGTCGCTAGTGAGAAAACATACATCGACCACCATGACCCCGGACGAGATTTTCCAAACCGGCCTATCGGAGGTTGCGCGGATTCGCGGCAAAATGACGGAGGTTATCGCATCGAGTGGATTCACCGGGGATTTTGCGGCCTTCTGCGAATACCTGCGGACCGACCCGCAATTCTATTTCAGCGACGGGGAGGAATTGCTTCGGACCTACCGCGATATTTCCAAGCGGGTCGACCCCGAATTGACCCGGTTCTTCGGGCGACTTCCGCGACTCCCTTATGGAGTCATTCGAATTCCATCTTATGCCGAGAAATCGCAGACCACCGCTTACTATCAGCCCGGTTCACCGGAAGCCGGGCGTCCGGGTTATTTTTACGCCAACACGTATGATCTCAAGTCTCGTCCCAAATGGGAAATGGAAGCGCTCACCCTGCACGAAGCGGTTCCCGGGCACCATCTGCAAATCGCCCTCGCTCAGGAGATGGAGGGTATTCCGGAGTTCAGGAAACACAGCTGGATCACGGCTTATGGCGAAGGCTGGGCCCTCTATTCCGAAAGTCTGGGGGAGCAGATGGGATTCTATGCCGATCCGTACGCCAAATTCGGGCAGCTGACTTACGAGATGTGGCGGGCCGTCAGGTTGGTTGTCGACACCGGAATGCACAGCAAAGGCTGGTCACGGCCGCAGGCGATTGATTTCTTCCAGCAGAATTCCAGCAAACCGCTTCACGACATTGAAGTCGAAATCGATCGATATATCGTCTGGCCTGGTCAGGCGCTGGCGTACAAGATCGGTGAACTCAAGATCAGGGAAATCCGAGTCTTATGCCGAGCGGAAGCTGGGCGACAAGTTCGATCTCCGGAAATTCCATGATGAGCTTCTACGCTACGGGTGTCTGCCGCTCGATTTGCTCGAAACCCGGATGAAAGCCTGGGTGGACCGCCCAACTGCGCCGGCTAGATAGACTCGCCGATCTTGCGTGACGCCGGCCGACTCCTTCGTGAGAAACAATTGTCCCGGCCGGTGGTTTAATCCCGTGAGTATAGATGCGATACTGTTTTGAAGTCCTCGCACCGAACGATTGAGTTACAAAGCGCACAGGGAGACTCGATATGTCTGATTACAGGTATTTGATCGTTGGAGGCGGAATGACCGCCGATGCCGCGGTTCAGGGAATCCGCGAAATTGATTCAAACGGCTCGATTGGAATATTCAGCAATGAGCCCGATTCACCGTACAACCGGCCGCCGCTCTCCAAGGGTTTGTGGAAAGGAGAGCCGTTGGACAGTGTCTGGCGGGAAGCTTCCAAAGGGAAAGCGGAACTTCACCTCTCGCTGAGCGTCACGAGTCTCGATCCTGCGCATAAGAAAGTCGTTGATGAAAAGGGTCAAACTTACGGCTATGACAAACTTCTCCTGGCCACCGGCGGAACTGCGCGGCGCCTTCCGTGGAACGTTGACGGGATCAATTATTATCGCACGCTGGAAGATTACCGAAATCTTCGTGCCCTCGCCGATAGCAAGGAGACTTTTGCTGTGATCGGCGGAGGGTTTATCGGATCGGAAATGGCAGCGGCTTTAACGATGGCCGGTAAGTCGGTCACGATGATCTTTCCTGAAAGCGGCCTCGGCACCCGCATCTATCCGCCCCGTCTGAGCAGTTTCCTGAACAGCTATTTCGAGTCCAAAGGAGTCAAGATTCTGGCCAATGACGGTGTGGGGGACCTGGTCAGGCAGGGTTCGAACTATCGCGTCACCACCACCGGATTTGATGAATATGTGTTCGACGGCGTCGTGGCCGGGATCGGCATTCAGCCTAATATCGCCCTAGCTCAGGCGGCGGGACTGAAGATAGACAACGGCATTATGGTCGATGAGTTTCTTCAGACGAGCCAGCCCGATATCTATGCTGCCGGGGATGTCGCGAATTTCTTCAACCCGGCCCTTGATAAGCGTATGCGCGTGGAGCACGAAGATAACGCGAATACCGGCGGCAAGACGGCGGGCGCAAACATGGCCGGGGCAAAGACCACGTATCATCACTTGCCCTTCTTTTACTCTGACTTGTTTGAGCTGGGTTATGAAGCAGTTGGAGAGCTGGATCCGCGCCTTGACATCGTGGAGGACTGGCAGGAAGAGTTCCGTACTGGCGTAGTGTATTATCTTAAAGATCAACGGGTGCGCGGTGTGCTCTTGTGGAATGTATGGGGTAAGGTCGACACCGCCCGGCAACTGATTTCCGAGAAGGGACCGTTCGATGCCGCCAGTCTTCGCGGTAGAATCAAAGCCGGTTGATTAGTTCCTGAGTTAGCCGCCGACTCTTCCTTTCGTCTTGTTTACTCCTCGTTCGAGTGGTTTGCTCTTGGTCGATCTGCTCGCATCCTGGTCCTGGGGGATTCATTGCTTGACTTAAAACCTAATCCTGATGACCTTGAACGCTATGGGCATAACGAAATCCGGGTTAACTGGTCTGCTTCGAAATTACTGCGTTTTTGGCTTCCCGGTCTCACAAAAGACATGGGACTGGCTGGGACGTCCGTTGGTACTCGATGCCGAGTCCGGTTCGGCCTCGGAGATATTCCTTCTTCGCAAACTGGCTGACCAGATCAACGGTAAACGGATCCATAGTGCCCAGCCGCTTGACCCGCTTCATGCCGGGCAACTCGCGACGGTCGGTATTCTCGTCGATATTTTCCGTTACATCATAGAAATTTACAGCCATGAGGAACAGCCCGGGGTCATTCCCCGCGGACTGGAACGAACTTCATCCGATTTCGGCAAAGCCACGGTCTCACAGCCCCCCCCCCAAATTTGTCCGGTTCTTCCCGCCGGTCTCGGTTCTAAGCGGGAAGGAAACCGAATCCGACTATCTCCGAAGCACGCTCTCGGCGCCGACTGCGCAGGATACCGTAGTTCGCGAAATAATCCTGCTTCATCTGTCGACGTCGAACCCGGCTTTCCGGCCGTTTCGGCCGCTATTCGATGATGACGATTTGAAGCGAGAGTCGCCGTACGTTCTGTTGATCAAAGGGCTGGAGCGGTTTTTCGCCACCCAGCCGGCGTTCGGCCCGGTTGGATTGACACTGTTTGAATGTCTCTACGCGCCGATCAACGCCGCTCCGGATTCGCTGGAAGGGCAGCTCGATTACATTCGCAAGCACTGGGCCCATTTCCTTCCGCTCGATCTGCTCGAACGGCTGCTCCTGGCGCTCGACATTTTGACCGAGGAGCACCGGCTGCGGGGAGACAATCTCGGCGCCAGCCCTGTCCTTCAATTCGGCAAGGGAGCATTTGGCTTCGATCTTGGCTACGCCGAACCGGCCGCCTTCAGCCGGGATGCTGACTGGATGTCCAATGTCGTGCTGATCGCCAAGACGATTTATGTCTGGCTGTTCCAGTTGTCGAAAAAGTACAACCGGGACATTCGGCTCCTGAGCGACATTCCCGATGAAGAACTCGATCGCCTTGCCCGCTGGGGATTTACCGGACTGTGGCTGATCGGGTTATGGGAGCGCTCCTCGGCTTCACAGAAGATCAAGCAGATTATGGGAAATCCCGGAGGCGGCTTCCTCCGCCTACTCACTCTACGATTATGTTATTGCGGCCGATTTGGGCGGCGAGGAGGCGTATCAGGAACTCAAGCGCCGGGCATGGCAGCGCGGCATCCGGCTCGCCAGCGACATGGTACCGAACCACATGGGGATTTATTCCAAATGGGTGATCGAACATCCGCAGTGGTTTGTTCAATCCGATTATCCCCCCTTTCCGGTCTATCAGTTTACCGGCGTTGATTTGTCCGAGGATCCGCGCGTATGCGTTCAAATTGAAGACGGTTACTGGCAGCATCGGGATGCCGCGGTCGTGTTCAAGCGGATCGATAAATGGACCGGGGATGTGCGCTACATCTATCACGGCAACGACGGCACGAGCATGCCCTGGAATGACACGGCCCAGCTGAATTTCTTGATGCCGGAAGTGCGCGAGGCGGTAATTCAGACCATTCTCCATGTTGCCCGCAAGTTTCCAATCATCCGTTTCGATGCCGCCATGACGCTGGCCAAACGGCATTACCAACGGCTCTGGTTTCCCCAGCCGGGGGACGGCGGAGCGATCCCGTCGCGGGCCGAGCATGCGATGACGAAGGGGGAGTTCGATGCTCAGATACCAAAGGAATTCTGGCGTGAAGTCGTCGATCGCGTGACCCAGGAAGTGCCGGAGACGCTGCTCCTGGCCGAGGCGTTCTGGCTGATGGAAGGATATTTTGTCCGCACCCTCGGGATGCACCGGGTCTACAACAGCGCCTTTATGAACATGCTCAAGATGGAGGAGAACTCCAAGTACCGGACGACCGTCAAAAACGTGCTGGAGTTCAGTCCCGAGGTCATTAAGCGGTTCGTAAATTTCATGAACAATCCCGATGAACGGACCGCGGTCGATCAATTCGGCCGCGATGATAAGTATTTCGGCGTAGCCATGATGATGGTGACGATGCCGGGGCTGCCGATGTTCGGCCACGGCCAGATCGAGGGTTTTGTCGAAAAATATGGCATGGAATACCGTCGGTCGTATTGGGACGAACAAGTGGACGAGGGGATGGTCCGGCGCCATGAAGCCCAAATCTTCCCGCTGATGCGGCGGCGGCATCTATTCAGCGGGGCGGCCAACTTTGCTTTCTATGATTTCGTGTCCCCCGAGGGCTGGGTCGATGAAAATGTCTTTGCCTATTCCAATCGATCGGGGGAGGAGCGGGCTCTCATCCTGTATAACAACGCCTTCAACACGACCCGCGGGAATGTCCATCTCTCGACCCCGATAAATGTCGGCGATGCCGATCAGGCGACGTTCGTTCGCCGCACGATTGGCGAGGCTCTCGCGCTGAATACTGAGGAAAATTGCTTCTACGCGTTCCGTGATTACCGCACCGGGCTGGAGTTTCTCCGCTCTGGAAGGGACCTGGCCGGCAAGGGTCTGTTCGCCGAACTTTTTGGCTATCAGTACCACGCCTTCCTCGATTTCCGCGAGATTCATGACTCCGATGGTTCCTGGCGCGAATTGGAGCGCCGGATGTCGGGCGGCGGAGTGGCGAGTGTCGAAGAAGCGCATCAGGAACTGTTGCTTGAACCGGTCCTCGGACCGTATAGAAAACTGATGAGTGCGGAGCATTTGAAGTCGATCAAGGCCGGTGACAAAACTGCAGGCGACCTGATTGAGACTCCCGCCGGGGAATTCTTTAAAGCCGCCAAAGCGAAGGCCGGCTTGGCCGGATCAATTGCCCCCGTTCTCAAGCGATTCAAATCGCGCCTTGATCTGCTTGTGGCTTCTATGCCGGAACCGGCAGACGAAAAAACAGCGGGCGAGACTCCCAAGTTTGACAGCGGCTCTGCAGCCTCCGTCTGCACGGACCTTGGCCATGTCGCTTTCGCCTGGCTGACAGTAGAATGGCTGGATCAGTTGCTGCCCAAAGATGGCGCTCGGAAATCAGCCGGGCTGGCGATTCAAGGCCTTGATGACTGGCTCCTTGAGAAAGGAATCCGGCAGGTCTTTGAGACTTCTTCGTCCAATCCTGATTTGGCTTATTGGGACTCGCGGCTGATTCGGATTCTCCTGACCCACCTGGATCTACTTGAGCTGGCGGGTGTCGGCTCTGTCAAGGAGTCGTTCCGCAGGCTGCTGCTCGACCCAGTGGTGCGAGATTATCTCCAGGTACATAGTTACGAGGATTCGCTCTGGTTCAACAAGGAACGGTTGGAGCGGATGATTTACGCCCTGGCGCTGGCCGTCTGGCTTTCTACCGAGCGGAAGCGGGGATCGCGAACCGAACTCTGGTCGGAGCTCGATCGCACCGCCCAGAAGATACTCGATGCCGCCGATCGAGCCGGTTACCGGGTCGATAAAGCAGTCGAATTGCTGGCCTGACCGCGGCGCACAGTATCCCGGCCCGTGTTACGGCGATTGCCTCGGAATCTCCTTGACAATTCCCACGCGGCGGAGCCATTTTTCCCCCTCGCTTACCAGTTCAGATAAGATACTCAGTCGTGTGAGAGGTAGAGATAATCTGAGGATTCCAGTCACAATTCTTGGGGCCACCGGCGTCGTCGGACAACGATTTGTCGAACGGATTGCCAGGCATCCGTCTTTTGAAATTGCTCATCTTACCGCCAGTGATCGTTCTGCCGGGAAGTCTTATGCTCAAAGTGCGGCGTGGCGGCTCACAAGTACTCCATATGGCGGATTCGAACAGATAATTCTGAAGGCCAGTGATCCACAGGCCGCCTTTAGTCCGGTGGTATTCTCAGCCCTGGACACAGCTCCGGCCAAAGAGATCGAACCGTCGTTTGCACAAGCCGGGGCGCTGGTGTTTTCAAACGCTTCTGCCTTTCGCATGGCTGAGGATGTCCCTCTCCTTATTCCGGAAGTGAATCCGTCGCATCTCGAGTTATTGGCTGCCCAGCGCACTCGGCGCGGCTGGAAGGGGGGGATAGTCTGTAATGCCAACTGCACGGCCACCGTGTTGGCGATGGCCCTGGCTCCGCTTCATGAAAAATTCGGAGTTGAAGCGGTCATGATGACTTCGATGCAGGCCGTAAGCGGTGCCGGGTATCCGGGGGTGCCATCACTGGATATTATCGGAAACGTGATTCCGTACATCTCGTCCGAAGAAGAAAAAATCCAGGATGAAATACCCAAAATGCTTGGCACATTTGATCAAACAAGTATCAAGAGGGCCGGCATGGCCGTGTCAGCGCTCTGCCATCGCGTGCCCGTTCTGGATGGTCACACTGAAGCGGTGTCGGTGAAACTTGGCGGCAATCCTTCGCCCGAACTAGTCGCCCGCGCCTTTACGGAGTGGTCTCCGGAGCCACAGCGGCTCAAGCTCCCCAGCGCACCGGCGATCCCAATTCGAGTCTACCAGCAGGAAAACAGACCCCAGCCCAGACTGGATGTTGAGCACGATGATGGGATGTCGATCCATGTCGGCAGAATCCGGGTCTGCCCGATTTTGGGGATCAAATTTACGGTCCTGGGACACAACACGCATCGCGGCGCGGCCGGCGGATCGGTGCTCAACGCCGAACTGGCGCATGCCAGAGGACTGATTTGAAAAGCGTCGTCATGAAATTCGGCGGCTCATCGGTCGCCGATGCCGCCTGTATGCGCCAGGTAATGAGCGTCGTAAAACGGATGCTGCCTGAGGCGCCGCTGATTGTGCTGTCGGCGATGGGAAAGACCACTAATGCTCTTTTTGCAGCGGCGCGCTCGGCTGAACAGGGATTATTGGACAAGGCTTTGGCCGAGGTCCAAGTCATTCGCGATCTTCATCTGAAAACAGCAAAGGAGCTGCTTTGCTCGGGGACGGAGATGATCGACGCGGAGCAAGCGCTTGGCGATCGATTTTCCGAACTGGAGCACCTGATTCGCGGAGTAGCTCTTCTCAGGGAATTGACTCCCAGATCGATGGATGCAATTGCCAGTTTTGGGGAGCGAACTTCCACCATACTCTTCGCCGCGCTGCTCCGGTCCGAGGGAATTGAGACAGCTCTTATTGATGCCCGAACTATCCTTAGGACCGATGATCATTTTGGCGCCGCCGAGCCGCAGATAGAGAGCATCCGGGATTTGGCCAAAGCGCTGCTGGCTTCTATTCTCCAGCCCGGCAAGGCCGCGGTGACGCAGGGATATATTGGGTCTACAGCCGAAGGACTCACCACCACCCTCGGCAGAGGGGGGAGCGACTACTCCGCGTCTTTATTCGGCGCGGCGATCGGGGCCTGTGAGGTTCAGATTTGGACCGATGTCGAAGGAGTGCTGACCTGCGATCCGCGAATTGTAGCGAAAGCGACGGCTATCAAAGAACTAAGTTTCGCGGAGGCCTCTGAGCTGGCCGCGTTTGGCGCCTCGGTGCTCCACCCCGCCACCATTCAACCGGCGGTAGATGCCGGAATTCCGGTAACCGTTCGCCACACGCAGCGCCCCGACGGGCATTTTACGTCCATCCGATCGGAAGTCTCAACCGGCCGTTCGGTCACGGCGCTGGCGTCGCGCGGAAAGACCACCGTTCTCACGGTGACTTCAACCCGTATGCTACAGCAGAGCGGTTTTTTGGCGAGGCTGTTTGACGCTTTCGCCCGGCATCGTATCTCGGTTGATCTGATCGCTACGGCCGAAGTCAGCGTATCACTGACGGTCGATACTGGAACTTCCCTGAAGTCTCTTATTGCTGAATTATCCGGCTTTGCCAAAGTCCAGGTAGCCGAAGGGCGTGCGATAGTTGCAATTGTCGGGGAGAGGCTCAAGCAAACCCCCGGTTTGGCGGCCTGCATTCTGACTGCCCTGGGAACCATAAATGTCGAGATGATCTCGATGGGCGCGAGCGAACTGAACCTGAGCCTGGTCGTGAGAGAAGATGAAGCACCCGAAGCGCTCCGGCGGCTGCATGCCGCACTTTTTGAAGGGAAGTGAAATGAGAATTGGACTATTTGGTCGCGGGCGGCTCGGCTCGGCCATAGCGCGGGAAGCGGGCGCCCAAGTCATCTGGCAGATTGGACGACAAGGGGAGCCGCAAGCCAATGTCGATGTGGTTATTCACGGCTCCAGTCCGGAGGTACTCGAATCGCATCTGAAATGGGCCGTGCAAAACAAAATCCCAATGGTTATCGGAACCACCGGCTGGTCCATCCCCCAGCTGTCCTCTCTGGTCGGCTCTCAGATTGGCGTAGTTGTCGCGCCCAATTTCAGCATGGCGGTGGCCCTTTTTGCGCGGCTGGCGACGGTCCTTGGGAAATTTGCCTCGCTCGATCCGCAGCGGGATATGTACTTGATCGAACATCATCACGCCGGCAAACAAGATGCGCCGTCGGGCACCGCCAAAATGCTGATCGAACGGTTGCTGCGCGCCTGTCCTCGAAAGACCGACTGGAAAATAGGCGGGCCGCTCAAGGCGGAGCAATTGAGCGTGGCGGTTCTTCGAGCCGGCGCCACGTACAGTTCCCACACGATCGGTGTGGATCATCCCTCGGAAGTAATCGAGTTTCAACATGTCGCAAGGTCAGCCTCGGTCTTTGCCGCTGGAGCGCTTGAATCGGCTCGATGGATCCAAGGAAAAACCGGCGTCTACCAGTTCTCAGATGTCGTAGCACCGATATTAGATTCGATTTTTCAAGCTGAATCGAGGAAATTATGAAGTTAATTGTCGAGGGATTGTGGATTGCTCTGGGAACGCCGTTCAAAGATAATGGCGATCTGGACATAGCCGGATTTCGCAAGCTGGTCCGCCATGTCATCACGGGGGGCGCGAACGGAGTCATTCCGCTTGGATCGACCGGCGAAGCGGCCACTCTGCGCGAAGAGGAGCGAGATCAGGTAATTACTGCCTGTCTCGATGAGGCCCGAAATGTCCCCGTAGTAGTCGGAACCGGCCACAATGCCACCTGGAAGACTATTGAGTGGACGGCCCGGGCCAAACATCTCGGCGCTCAAGGCGCGCTCGTGGTTACTCCCTTTTACAATAAGCCGACTCCGGGGGGCCTGGTAGCGCATTACAGCGCCATTGCCGAGGCGGTGCCGGAGTTTCCGATGGTCGTCTACAATGTCCCGGGACGCACCGGGCTGAACCTGCTCCCGTCGACACTTGATCTTCTCTGGAAGATTCCGTCAATCGTGGCTGTAAAAGAAAGCTCCGGAAATCTTTCACAGATTGGTGTGATTGGGCGGAATCTCCCGGCTGATAAGCGCCTTCTGTCCGGGGACGACAATCTGGCTTTGGCCTCGATCGCGGTCGGGGCCTCCGGTTTGGTTTCAGTGCTGGGAAATCTTGTCCCCAAACAGACGCGGGCGCTTATCGATGCGGCACGCGGCGGAAGGTTGGAGGCCGCACGGGAAATCCAGGCCAAGCTGCTTCCGCTCATGGATGCGCTGTTTGTAGAGACCAGCCCGATTCCGCTCAAGGCGGGCATGGAGCATCTTGGTCTCTCCGGGTCAGCATTGCGACTGCCGCTCACGACGCCGCAGCCCGAAACAAGGCGACTTATCGTGGCAGCTCTCAAAGGGGTTATGGAGGAAAAGTGACAGTTGCTGAACTTCGGTCTTTCTACGAGCAAACGGATTCAGAGCGAAAGTTCGATCCGGCCATTCACGAACAGCTATTGCAGAAACTTGAGGCCGGTGAAGTTCGAGCCGCCGAAATGGGTCCGGATGGAATCTGGAAAGCTGTCGCCTGGGTGAAAGCCGCCATTCTGGCCGGCTTCCGCTCAACAGTCTTGACCCCTCTTCCGTTTGGCGGATTCACGAATTTCGACAAGTCGGCCTACCCGCCGCGACAATTGAGTTTAGTGAACGGCATCCGTCAGGTTCCGCTCGGGGCGACTATCCGCCGCGGAGCGTTCGTGGCCAGGGGAGTTATTGTGATGCCGCCATCGTACATAAATGTCGGAGCCTATGTGGGCGAGGGGACTCTGGTGGATTCTCACGCCCTGGTCGGATCCTGTGCGCAAATCGGAGCGCGGGTGCATTTGTCCGCCGCCGCCCAGGTCGGCGGAGTGCTGGAGCCATCGGGAGCTGTGCCGGTAGTGGTCGAGGATGATGCCTTTGTCGGCGGTCTGGTGGGTCTGTTTGAGGGAATCGTGGTACGGAAACGAGCCGTGCTCGCTCCCGGCGTGACCCTGACAGCCTCGACCGTGATTTACGATTTGGTCAACGGGCGGGAGCTGAAACGCGAAGTGCCGGAAGGGGCGGTGGTTGTCCCCGGCACCAGACCAGCTTCGGGGGATTTTGCCAAGAGCCGAGGTCTTTCCGTCAATGCTCCGTTGATCGTCAAATACCGCGACGCCAAGACTGATGCTGTCACGGCTCTGGAAGGAAGTCTTAGATGAATATTGCCGCCCGATTGCAGGGGATGCGCCCGAGCCCCGTTCGAATGTTGTCCGAAGGGGCCCCCGCCGACGCGATCTCGCTCGGCTTGGGCGAGCCGACCTGGAATATGCCCAAGGCCGCGGAACAGGCCCTAAAGCAGTTCAGCGGAGTGTGTGGCTATGGTCACAACCAGGGGCTTCCTGAATTGCGGAAGTCGCTCGGTCATTACTATGGCACCGATGCCGACCACATACTAGTCACCTCCGGATCGCAGGCGGCGCTTTATGCTCTGTTGCATGCCTTCACCGGCCCCGGTGATGCGGTCTTGATTCCCGATCCGGGATTTGTCGCCTATCCGGGAATCTCCCAGCTGACCGGTGCGACCGTGATCCGGTATCGTCTTAATCCTGCAAATCGTTTCCGGCTGGAAGCTCGGGCCTTGTTGGCCGAGTTGGACAATCCGTCAGTCAAAGCGGTGGTGTTGAATCATCCGGGAAATCCGACCGGCGCCGGAGCGCCGGAGGCTGAGTTGCGAGCGGTCGCCACGGCCTGCCAGGAGAAGGGATTACTTCTCATCTCCGATGAAGTTTACCGCGATCTCTATTTTGGTCAACGACCATTAACTTTGCGCGACGTCTCCGACTACGGCGTGGTCGTAAGCTCTCTGAGCAAAGCGTGGGGATCACCGGGCCTTCGCGTCGGCTGGGCTATCGGCGACCCGGCCATAATTCTGGCGTCCCGAACGATTCACAGCTATATGGTGACCGGAGTCTCGATACCAGCCCAAAAGGCGGCAATCGCGCTCCTCGAGAATTCTACGGCTATTCATGCCGAAGCCCGGGATGAGCTCTCATCCCGGTGGAACGCGCTAGAGTCAGCTCTAAAACAGCATGCCGGAATCTCTCCGGAAAAGCCGGACGGCGCTTTCTACTACTGGGTCGAATTACCGGAGGAAGGCAGAAAGGACCCGCTGGCGTATTGCCTGAAACTTCGTGATGAAGCCAAAGTGATTCTCGTCCCGGGATTTCTGTTTGGCGAGGCCGGAAAGCAGCATGTCCGGTTGAGCTTTGCCGCGTTTCCCGACCAAGTGACCGAAGGGATTCGCCGTCTCGCGCCTTACTGGCGGAAATAATGAAATTGTTCTCTTTCGATGACGACACCTGTGCCCGGCTCGCCCAAGAGCACGGCACCCCGATATTTGCCTACAGTGCGGCTACGGCTTCGGAGAATTTCCAGCGTCTTCGCGCTGCTCTTCCGGCCCGAGTCAAGATTGCCTACGCGGTCAAAGCCAACCCCTGTCATGATCTCTTAAAGCTGTTTGCGTCCCTCGGGGCAGGGTTTGACTGCGCCTCCGAGGGAGAACTAGAACGAGTCGCCCGACTCGGGCACAAAGGACAGAAAATCCTCTTTGCCGGTCCGGGGAAACGTCGCGCTGAAATCTCCCGAGCGCTGTCTCTCGGGGCAAGACTAAATGCCGAAGGTTGGGAAGACCTCGTACAGGTCAACGAACTCGCCTCGGAACCGACCAAAGTCAATATCCGGGTCCACCCATTATTCGGATCTGAAGAGGGAGGGCGGATAATCGGCGGAAGCGGCCCCTCAGCCTTTGGAGTCGACGAAGAACAGCTCCCGGAATTGCTGGACAAAGCTCGCGCGCTCCCCCGAGTCCGGATCGCCGGTTTGCACGTTTTCATCGCTTCGAATCAGCGCGATGCTGCTAAATTGCTTGGAATCTACGGCATGGCTTTCGATTTGGCGAAGCGAATGACCTCAGAATTTGGGCTGCCGCTCGACCTGATCGATCTCGGGGGCGGGCTCGGCGTGCCCTATTCAGATTCTGAAACGGAATTGGATATCACCGCCTTGGGTGACGGCTTAGCGAAGCTCATGGCGCAGCACAACTGGTTCGCAGGAGAGGTCTTGATTGAGCCCGGAAGATATCTGGCGGCCTTTTGTGGCGTCTATTTGGTCCGGGTCGTCCGGATCAAGGAAAGCCGGGGAGAACGGTTCGCGATTCTTGAAGGGGGAATAAACCATCTGCTCCGACCGTTTTTGACGGGTCAGGCGTTTCCCATCCGGGCGATTGGGCGAACGGAAGCTCACCGTAAAATTACCCTGGCGGGCCCGCTATGCACGAGTCTTGATCGGCTGGGGACCGTGATGATCGCCGACATTCAATCCGGAGATCTCCTGGCGTTCGGCATGGCCGGAGCTTACGGATTCACCGAAGGCATGACCCACTTCCTCAGTCACCCGGTTCCCAAGGAGATCTGGGTGGAATGAACCAGGAATTCTCTATGATGGATGTTGCCCCCACAGTGGCCACCGTCCTGGGTCTGCCGGCTCCGGGTCAAGCGAAAGGGAAACCAATTGGCCGGATTGTCGCTGATCTGGCTGGATCCGCACGAATTGCTGTTCTTGCACCCGACGCACTGGGGCTTTTTGCCTGGAATCTCTGGAAAGACAAGATGCCGTATCTTCGCTCGCATCACGAATCCCGAAGTGTAATCCTGCGGTCTGTAATGCCTTCGATAACTCCCGTCAATTTCGCCACCATGATCTGCGGCACCGACCAGGCAGGACATGGAGTCGAAACCTTTCGGAGTGAGATTGCCTGCGAGACGATCTACGATGTCGTAAGAGCGCGGGGCGGAAAAAGCGCCGGAGTCGGCCTCAGCGGCTATACCGGCTGTGAACTGCTCGGGAGGTACGCCGATATTTGCGGCGATGCCGGCAACGGCACGGATGATGATATCGCTGACCTGGCTGTGAAAATTGCCCACGACCAACATCCTGAATTCATGATCGTACAGCTCGGCCAAGTGGACGACGTCTTTCACGAATTTGGACCGTCATCGCCGGCTGTGATTCCGATGTTGCAGCAAACCGATCACCGATTGGAGAAGCTGATAACCGTGCTCAGGCCGCTCGGATACGGCGTGATTATCCTGTCCGATCATGGCCAGCATGATGTCCTGGACGCGCCGCCGGGAGAACACAAGGGGACTCACGGTACGGACAGCGATATCGACTGTCTTGTCCCGTGCGCGTGGATTTGACGAGGCGGTAAGAAGACGACTCAGAATCCGAGTTCAGTGATTACTTTGATCACCAGGTCGGCGTCGTTCATCACATAGAAGTGAACGCACTTGGCGCCGGAATCGAGAAGCGATCGGCACTGCCCGGCCGCCCAGCGCACACCGATTTCCTCGCCGTGTTTCGGATTGGCCTGGAGTTCATCCACCAGTAGATCCGGGATGCTGATATGGAAATTTTTGGGAAGACTGTTCAGTTGCTTCTCGCTCTTAATGACCTTTAGCCCCGGAATAATCGGGACTTCGATCCCCGCCGTCCGGCATCCTTCCTGAAAGCGGAAGAAATCGGCATTATCGAAGAACATTTGGGTGACAATGTAATTTGCGCCGGCATCGACTTTTTGCTTGAGATATTTCAGATCAAGCGTCGTGTTGGGGGATTCGATATGCTTCTCCGGATAACCGCCCACCCCGATGCAGAGATTGATCGGCTCGGAATCGATCAAATCCTCGAGATACTTGCCGTCGCGCAGGTCGTTTAACTGCGTCACGAGTTCACCGGCGAACTGGTTGACCACCTGAACGCCGTCATGAGGCTTCCGGTAATTGGTCTCGTCTCCTCGAACCGCCAGGACATTGTGAATGCCGAGATAATTAAGCTCGATAATTACGTCCTCCGTTTCTTCGCGAAGAAATCCCCGGCAGAGCAAGTGCGCGACCGTGTCGATGCGATATCGATTTTGAATTATCCCGCAGATGCTGATGGTTCCGGGACGTTTCCTCCGGATATGGCGCCGGATCGTCCCATCCCCGCGTTCTTCGTAATAAGCCTCCGCGGGATGACTGGTAACATCGATAAACGGCGGCTGATACGGCATAACTTGCTCGACGACATCGAGAATATCGCGCGCGCTTTTTCCCCGCATGGGAGGAATAATCTCATAGCTGAAGAGTGGGTTCTTTGCCCGGTCAAGATGCTCGGTCACGTACATGTGCTACTGTTTCCTGTAATTCTCCGTCTGCTCACCCTTGCCGGACTTATACCCGTGACCCATTTTGTTCATTTGAGGTCTGGTAACCGAGATTCGGGCGGAGCCAGCGCTCGATCTCTTCAATCGGCAGATTCCGGCGTTTGGCGTAGTCCTGGACCTGGTCCCGGTCGATCCGCCCAACCGCGAAGTAATATGACTGAGGATGGGAGAAATACCAGCCGCTGACTGAGGCCGCAGGATACATGGCGAAGGACTCAGTGAGAGTAATGCCGATCTTCTGTTCCACTCCGAGCAGGTCAAAAAGCGTGCGCTTCTCAGTATGGTCGGGACAGGCCGGATAGCCTGGGGCCGGCCGTATCCCGACATAGTTTTCTTTGATCAGGTCAGCGCTCGACAAGCGCTCGTCGGGGGAGTGTCCCCAGTATTCACGGCGCACCAGTTCGTGCATCCGTTCGGCCAGCGCCTCGGCCAGCCGGTCCGCCAGCGCTTTGACCATGATGCTGTTATAATCATCGTGATCGTTCTCAAATTCTCTGGCCAGCTCAGCCGCGCCAAATCCGGTGCTGACGGCAAACCCGCCCATGTAATCGGGAATCCCGGTCTCCCGGGGCGCGACGAAATCGCTCAGGCAGGCGTCAAACCGGCCGGCCTCACGCTCTTTCTGCTGCCGGAGAAAATGAACCATCGCCAGGCGCTCATGCCGATCGTAATCGGAATACAACTCGACATCGTCGCCAACTGCGTTGGCCGGGAAGAAACCGATCACCGCGCGCGCCACCAACAGTTTTTCGCGGCATATTCGTTTCAGCAGAGCGTGGGCATCATCGAGCAATTTGCGCGCCTGGGTCGCCAGATGTTTGGACTGCAGAATATCCGGATACCTTCCGGGCATTTCCCAGGCCATGAAAAACGGCGTCCAGTCGATATACTTGACCAGTTCTTCAATCGGGTAATGGTCAAAATGCTTCACCCCGTCAAGGTGCGGACGGGTCGGCTGATAACCCTGCCACTGAATTTCGACGCGTCGTTTACGGGCCTCAGAAAGCGGGACCAGCGTGGAGGCTGCGCGCCGTCCAACATGATCTTCGCGCACCTGTGAATACTTTTCCCGGACAGCTATGGCAAACCGCTCACGCTTGTCGGCGCTAAGCAAATGGCCGACCACACTGACACTTCGAGATGCATCCGGAACGTACACGGTAGCGCCGTGGTACCCCGGCTCGATCTTCACGGCCGTGTGAACCTGCGAAGTGGCTGCGCCGCCGATCAAAAGAGGAAGCTCAAAATGCTCACGCTCCATTTCGCGGGCAACATGAACCATTTCGTCGAGCGATGGGGTGATCAGGCCGCTGAGACCGACGATGTCGACATCTTCCTTCCGGGCAGTCTCCAGAATCCGCTCGGCTGATACCATGACGCCCAGATCGATGATCTCGTAATTGTTGCAGCCAAGAACGACCCCAACGATGTTCTTGCCTATGTCGTGCACATCCCCCTTCACGGTTGCCAGGAGAATCTTTCCCTTTTTGGAGCCAAGTTTCGACTGCTCGGCCTCGAGATACGGGATTGAGCACAGCCACCGCCTTCTTCATCACCCGGGCGCTCTTAACCACTTGGGGCAAGAACATTTTACCGGCGCCAAACAGGTCACCGACAATGTTCATGCCGTCCATCAGCGGACCTTCGATAACACGCAGCGAATTCCCGTGCGCCAGCCGTGCTTCCTCGGCGTCCAGTTCGACAAAATCGGCAATGCCATGCACGAGCGCGTGCGACAGACGCTCATCGACCGGCTTCTCCCGCCAGCTGGTGTTCTCGACCGTCTTGTGCTTCTCGCCTCGGACCGAACCGGCGAGTTCGAGCAAGCGATTGGTGGCCTGCGGTTGGCGATTAAGAATCACGTCCTCCACCGCCACCAGCAAATCCCTGGGAATCTCATCGTACACCGCCAGTTGTCCGGCGTTGACGATCCCCATGTCCATGCCGGCCTGCACGGCGTGATAGAGGAACGCCGAGTGCATCGCCTCCCGAATGAAATCATTTCCTCGGAAGGCAAATGACAAGTTGCTGACCCCCCCGCTGACTAGACTGTTGGGGAGAGTTTCTTTGATGGTCCGGCAGGCATTGAGATAGTCGACCGCATAATTGTCATGCTGATCCATGCCGGTGGCGATAGCGAATATATTGGGGTCGAAAATAATATCCTGCGGAGGGAAGTGAAGTTCTTCGGTCAGAATTTTGTAACATCGGGCGCAGATCGCCACCTTCCGCTCATAGGAATCGGCCTGGCCGTTTTCGTCGAACGCCATGACGATCACTGCCGCGCCATATTTGCGCACGAGACCGGCGCGCCGCTTGAATTCGGTTTCGCCGTCTTTGAGGCTGATCGAGTTGACGATTCCTTTTCCCTGAAGACACTTCAACCCGCTTTCGAGTACTTCCCAGCGCGAAGAATCAACCATCACGGGAACCCGCGTAATCTCCGGTTCGGAGGCGACCAGCCGAAGGAATCTCTCCATGCAGGCTTTCGAGTCCAGCAGGGCGTCATCCATGTTGATGTCGATAATTTGGGCACCGTTTCTGACCTGGTCCCTGGCCACCTCTAGGGCCTCGTCGTACTGATCATTTTTGATCAGGCGCGAAAACTTGGCCGAACCGGTCACATTTGTCCGCTCGCCGACATTCACAAAAAGCGAATCAGGACGGATCACCAGCGGTTCGAGTCCGCTGAGGTAACAGTATGGGGGAATTTCCGGTATCACCCGCGGTGGCACGCCGGCCACCGCCTCAGCGATCGCTCTGATATGGCTCGGGGTCGTGCCGCAGCAACCGCCGACGATATTCAAAAATCCGCTTCGGGCAAATTCGCCGAGCTGTTCCGCCATGTACTGCGGCGTGTCGTTGTACTCTCCGAATTCGTTCGGGAGCCCGGCGTTCGGATGGACCGAAACGAGCGTATTCGCCGCGGCGGAGATCTCTTCAATATGCGGACGCAAAGCAGCCGCCCCCAGGGCACAGTTGAAGCCGACGCAAAAGAGATCGGCATGGTTGACCGAGATCCAGAACGCCGACGGAGTCTGGCCGGAAAGAGTCCGCCCGCTGGCATCGGTTATCGTGCCGGATACCCAGATCGGCAGCTTCGATTTTCTTTCGGCAAGGAGTGTCTGAAGGCCGAAAAGCGCCGCTTTGGCATTCAGCGTATCAAATATCGTTTCCACCAAGAGGATATCCGCGCCGCCGTCAACTAGCCCCCGGGCCTGCTCATAGTAGGCATCGCGGAGAGTATCAAAGGAGATATTCCGAAATCCTGGATTGTTGACATCGGGGGACATCGAGCAGGTGCGGTTGGTCGGTCCGAGGATCCCGGCAACGAAGCGGGGTTTGGACGGCTCCGCCGCAGAGAACTCATCCGCCACGCGGCGCGCGATCTGCGCACCGGCCAGATTAAGATCGTAAACAGCACTTTCCGTGTGGTAGTCGGACTGAGAGACCGCGGTGCCATTAAAGGTGTTGGTCTCGATAATATCAGCCCCGGCCTGCAAGTAGGCGCGATGAATGGTCTCGATCAGGTCGGGCCGGGTCAGACAGAGCAAGTCATTATTCCCCTTGAGCGGGGACTTGTGGTCGGCGAACCGGCTTCCGCGGAAGTCAGTCTCTCCCAGGCGGTACGACTGAATCATCGTCCCCATGGCGCCATCGAGAATCAAAATTCGTTCTCGGGCGGCCTGCTTGAGAATATCTGTCCGGTCTTGTGTCATGCTTTCGTTTTCGTCGCCTGGTTAGGTGCGCACTTCAATTCGTTGTCTAAACGCGATCGGCCGCAATTTGTTCGGAATTAGTGCTATTGCTGGTGTAGCCGACCGGAGCCAACAGGAGAATATAACATAATCGGCTGGAACAGTGGCGAAAACAAGAAAGAGGGAGAGGGTCGGTCCGCCAAAATAGGCCCAATTTTGGATGCGCCCTGAATACGTCGCCGACCAGCGGCTTACTTGGACGGCTCCTTGTACAATTGCGCCGTGGCCGTGGCGGCGAGAATCCGCTGTAGTAGGCCGGGTGTTCTCCAGTCGCGAGCCCGCCGTCCGTTGATGAAGATCGACGGTGAGGTATCGACCCCGAGCTGTTTGGCGGACTCGATGCATTGGCCGATGCGGGCATCGACCCGCGGATCAGTCATCGCCTTGGAGAGAGCCGCTTGGTCAAGATTGCAGTTGGCGGCGACCTGCTCCAGCAGCTTGGCCGGAAGACTGTCGGAGTGAGCGATAATCCAGTTTTGAACTCTCCAGAAGGCCGGCGCTCCGCCCACCAGCCCCGCCGCTTCAAGGATGCGAGCCGCCTCACAGGCACGAGGCTGGATCGGGCGCTTGACCATATCATTGCACTCAGCCTGAAGAGGGAACGTGCGGAAGATAAACAGCACTTTTTGCGTGTCGGTAATGACGCGGGCCAGCGTCTTGAAGGCATCGGCGTTGAATGCCTCAGTGATATCGCCGTACAACATAATGGATGTCGGCGCGCTGAGCTGACCCTTCATGTGATCATCGTTACTAATCACAATTGACGCCGGAGGGGAGCTGAACCATTCCTGAAATTGCTGATTGATGGCCGGGTCAGGAAGATCGTCCGGTCTCGGCTTCTGGTGCGCAAACTGCGAGGCTTTCTCAATCATGGCCGGTAGGGCGCCGGGGGATTGCCACCCTTTGAGCTCATATCCGTTGACAAACACCATGGGCGTGAACTTGATGCCATATTTGACGCCGTCGGCAATATCGGCAGAAATCAGACTGTCGACCGTCGGGTTCTGGAGTGCCTGTTCAAATTTGCCGGGATCGATTCCGAGAACCGCGACCTCGGCTTTTATTTCCATGATTGAAACGTCTCCGCCGCGTTGAAACAGCCAGGTGTGAAACTTCCAGAAGAGATCCTTGCCCCCGACCATGCCCACCGCTTCGGCGCATCGCGCATCGAGGCAGGAGCCCGGATGCATACTGGAGCCCAGGATCATTTTATTGCACTCTTTGTCAAAGGGCCACTGCTTGACGGAGAGGGAGACATCAGAGCGAGTCGCGAGGAGGATCGTCAAGGTTGACTCGGCTTCGCGGCAAAGCTCACAGCGATAGTCTTGAAACAGCACCACTCGGACCGGGGCGTTCGGATCACCGGTCCAGAAGCGTCCGCCGAACCGAGTTGACGTGGCTTGGGAAAGCGATGGTTTTGTCGCGGTGTCGGTACCGGTGCGGTTTGCACTCTCGCTTGGGATTTCCGGGGCCGATTGACCGATCTTGGCGATCGACTCGGCCGCTGCCTGACCTGCCGACGCTGCCACGGTCTGCTTTTGAAATGCCTCCACAAACTTCAGCGAGACACCTAGGACAGCAAAAAGCGCCAATCCAATCAGAACAGGCTTAGCCGGGTTGGCGCGGTAGCGGCCTCCCCGGCCGGAGGCCAGTTCGAGACAAATCCACCAGCTGAGATTGCCAAGGTGGACCGCCAGGCACCAGGGACAGATATGTCCGGCCACGATCATCACGGTTAAGAAAGTGACCGAGCCCAGGACACCCAGTCTGGTTACCAGCAATAGAGGAGGCCATACGCCGTGGCGTCCGGAGAGTAACCAGGTGGCGAGCAAGCCGCCAAAGATAGCGAATCCGAGAAAGGCGACCGGATACCCGAAAATGCCGCTCCATGGACCGCTCATGGCCCACTCGCAGCCCCCTCCTTCGCCACAACCCGGAAGGCTCAAAGCCCAGATGTGTTTTGCTGATAAAAGCCCTGAGGCGAATACTGCCACGAGCAGAGCGATACAGCCGGCTAAAAACAGGCTTTGCGGTAATTTGACGGATTGGTTCGGCTTGGCTGCAGGCAATGAATGTGGTCCCTGTTTAGATGTAACTTGTTCCGCTGTCGACGGTCTGCCGGGAGCCGCCGCGATCCGTATGTAAACCGGATCGAAGGCATTGTCAAGGAAATCTGACCAGCGGCCCAATCCAGGGCTCCAGGCTCTCAATTCAACTGTGTAAAGAAAGGAGCCAGTGTAAATGGCTCCTCATTTGGGTGGGACCGGATAAGGGGTGCGAAAATTCTAATTGGCTTTTCCTGGGAACCAGCTGAGATGGGTGTGTAGGGTGCTCAGTTCCGTGGATCCTAGCCCAATCTTAAGGAAGTACGCGCCTTAGGCTGACTTCGTTTGATCAGACAAGGATTGGTCAGGCTGATCGGCGCTAGAGGTGCCGGTCAATTGCCGAAAAGCCCCGGCACCAATTCAAAGGCCGATTGAACTCACTTGGTCTCGGTCTTGGATGGGGCGTCGGTCGAGGCCAGCCGGGCCCTCAACCAGACTTCTTCCTTCTGTGGCATCTGGCGCTGACCTTCGCCTCCCTCGCCCCCCTCGCGGTGACCGCCTCCACGCCCCATGCCGCCGGGGAATCCGCCGCCTCCGCCGAAGCCGCCTCGTCCGGGGCGATCTCCCATTTGAAACCCGGATTCATTCCCCTGACCTCTCATACTGGAACGATCGATATCCCCCCAAACCAGGCCGACACTTATAGCTTGGCCCGGCTGCGTACCGAGGCCATAATAAAGCACGGAGCTTTCTCTGAGCGGCACACTAAACTCATAGACGAAAAAGCCCTTGTCTATGGCAAAGGCTGCAGCCGGACCTTCTTTGCCGTTTATCGGAATCGCCTTTTCTTCGAGGTAATCTTTCTGCATGCAGGTGAACACGGTGTCGGCCCGTCGCATCCGCTCCCGCCCGCTCTCCTGTCCGGAGTCTCCCGGGGTGCGCTGATTTTGCCGGGGAGTGCGCCCCGAGGCCTTCATGATCTCTTCCCAACTTGGCCCCCCCACGAGTTTAAGCATGAACTGCTTCTTTTTCTTTCCCTGCGGGTCGAGCCACACGGTCAGTCCTCCCATTTTGATCACCCGGGCCCATTGATCGTTTTGAAAGCAGAGCATGACGTAGACATTCTGCGAGTCATTGCAGACGCCAAAGCTGGCCCCCTTTACGTCGGGAAGAGAACTTATGGAGTTCTCCGGCCAGTCCGTGCGCTGGCCATCGAGGGTGATGGCACCAGGCGCCCAGACGGAATTCGCTTCCGGATCCCTGGCCTGGGCGGCCGACGCAAAAGCTACTAACGAAACGAGCAGAAGTAGGGCGCTGCCGCCCGCTAACTTCAGAACGGACAAACTCGCCTTCGGGCTTCGTGGCCGGCATTGTATCAATTTCGACTCAGATTTGTATCTCACGCGATCACCTCTCCTGAAAGATGCGGCATTTTCGGTACAGACTTGCCCGGGCCGTCATCCTGCTGTGTGGCTTACACGCAAAGTCACCAGCCCGCCTGAACTAATCAACCGCCGGTTACAAATTGAGACAGATAAGTGCGTGCGAGGGGCGCAAGAATGGAGCCGGTCGGTCGAACATTATGGGCATGAGGCCGCGGCCGCGAGACAATCGAGGGCCGAGACCAAAAGGAATGAACCACTCACACGGAAGGATCACCGAAGGAGGTGAATCATGATCAGCACCATCAGCCCCGCCAACAGTTTCGGAACAGGAAACGATGCCGCTGCTATCCAGTCCCGCCGCGAGCAAATGTTCGCCAAGATGGATACCAACGGTGATGGCAAGATCGACAAGTCCGAGTTTCTGGCCGCGCTCCAGCAGAACTCCGCTTCGGGGAACGCCAAGTTAACCCCGGATCAGCTTTTCGCGAAGCTCGACACGAATGGCGACGGCACGATCGACAAGACCGAATTCATGGCGGCTCATCACAAGCACGGCGGGAAAATGAGATCTCAGGCCAGCGCCTCCGATCTCTTCTCCCAGATCGACAGCAACGGTGATGGCAGTATCAGCAAGTCTGAGTTTGAGGCGTTCCTGCAGAAACTGCAGGCGCAGGACCAGGCTCAGGCCAACGGTACTTCGGCCGCTTCACCCACCGACACTGTCCAGCTCAGTTCGTTGAGCGTGGTGGATACCCTGAACGCACAGGCTCCGCAGAACAGTTCGTCGTCGACCTCCACCTACCAGCCGACTGGCCTAATCCCCCAGCTCGCTCCCGAATCGACCCTCAATGTGGTCGGGTGACCTCCTACACCGGCCGGAGATAAGCTCTTCGGCCGGTACACCTTTGACTGGCGCGTTCGAATGCTCTCCTCAGGCCGGCCCGCCGATCTACCTCCTGCCAAATAACTTGCACCAATCGATACATTTTGTTACCAATCTTGCGGACAGCGCGAGCGGCTGTCGGCGTACCATGATATAATTAACATGGACTTTCAATTCGCACCACCGGCGTCACGCCGGTGCGCGGCTGTCTGAAAGGAGACGCCGATGCAAAACGAAAAGCAAATGAACGCCGAGGAAACGGTGGGACGGACCAGCAATATGTCGGCCGCCAGACTCTTGCTCGTGGAAGATGATGTCAAGCTGGCTCGACTGGTAAAAGAGTTTCTCGAACGAAACGGATACGAAGTATCGGTCGAGGAACGTGGTGACCGGGCGGTGCAGCGCATCGTCCAGGAGGGCCCTGATTTGGTGGTTCTCGATGTCATGCTTCCGGGGATGGACGGCTTTGAAGTTTGCCGCCAGGTCCGGACTCAGTACAAACACCCGATTCTCATGCTGACCGCCCGGGGGGAAGAAGCAGATGAACTGACCGGTCTGGGCGTCGGGGCCGATGACTATATGGCCAAACCCGTCCGACCGCAGCTCCTGCTGGCCAGAATCAACACGCTCCTGCGCCGGTCACAACGGTTCGGCGGGGAGAATCAGCAGCTGAAAGTGGGTTCGTTGCAGATAGATCCAAGCCGGCGCTCGGCAGTCCTGAGTGACCAGGTCATCGACCTGACCACCGCGGAATTTGACCTGTTGTACCTCCTGGCCGGAAGGGCCGGTGAGATTGTGACCAGGGATCAGATCAGCCACGCCCTCCGCGGTTATGAGTGGGACGGCCAGGGACGCTCGATTGACTTGTGCGTGTCCCGGCTCCGCAAAAAACTTGGCGATGCCGGCCGCAAGCCGGAGCGGATTCGCTCGGTGCGCGGCACCGGCTATATGTGGGTTCCGGAATAAATGCGACGACTGTACTTCAGAGTCATCCTCGGCGTCTTGATTGTGGTGGTGTTTTCCTTCTCCATGCCGCGCTGGCTCTTTCATTATCTCAATCGCAACGAGCTCCGTCCGCCGGTGCAGGTCCTGACCCACGGTTCGGGCAAAGTCCTCATGAATCGCCTCAACGCCGTCGCGCCGGCTGATCTTCCTCAGGAAGTTGACCTCCTGGCCAAACTGGTGGACTATCCGCTTCAGCTCGTCGATGCCCAGGACTCGCTTCTCCCGACGACCATAATGAAAAGAGGTCCCGTTGACAGCCTTTATCAGGTCCAAAGCACTGATGGGCAGCGGATGATGTATTTGCCCCTGAGGAAGGCGGGCAAGATGCTGGTCATGGGACCGCTCCCCGAACCTCCCAAGCCGGATACCCGCGGACTGGTCATTCTGATTGGCCTGACCCTCCTGGTGGTTGCCATCACCGGCTTTGTCATTGTTGTGCCGGTGGCTCGAAATCTCCGACTCCTGGAAACCGCCGCGACGCGATTTGGCGAAGGGGCTCTGGAGAGCCGGGCGGATGTCAAATCGAGAGACGCGGTCGGAAGTGTAGCGCGCCGTTTCAACCAGATGGCTGGAAGTATCGAAAAGATGATTCAGCGCGAACGCCAGCTGCTCCAATCGGTGTCACACGAACTTCGGACTCCAATCGCTCGCATCCGCTTCAGTTTGGACATGCTGACCAGCGCCCCGACATCGAAAGAACGCGAAGAACGGGCGCAGGAAATCGATAATGAAATCGCCGAAATCGATCAACTGGTCGGAGAATTGCTCGATTACAATCGATACCAGTCCGATGCCTTGAAACTGACTTGGCAATCCGTGGCGGTTCGACCGGTGCTTGAAGAAGTCAACCGACGGCTCCAGGATTTTCGGCCCGAGATCAATATGGAAGTGGTTGCACCTTCCGAAGAGGACTGCCAGGTAGTTGCCGACCGCCTCTTATTCCGTCGCGCGGTCCAGAATCTGGTAATGAACGCCATCCGCTTTGCCGACAGCCACGTCACGATTAAGTACCGAAGGGAAGACGAGGCTACAATTGTCGAGGTTGACGATGATGGTCCGGGGGTTCCCAAGGAGCAGCGCGATCTGATTATGAAGCCGTTCTATCGCTCCGGGCCAAGCAATGGCAAGGGGCCGGCGGGAGCCGGGCTTGGGCTGGCCATCGTGAGTCGGATTCTCGAGTTGCATCACGGCTCGATCGCGGTTGGGGAAGCTGCCAGTCGCGGGGCTTCCTTCTCGACTCGCTGGCCCGATCTCCACTAGTTTCGGCGAAGCTGTTTCGAATTCCTAAGCCCATATGGTTGAGCCCGATGGGGCCCGGTGTTACGGCCCGGTTCCTTTGGTCGAATTTGGCTGGAACTTCCGAAAGGGCATAATGTTATTGACTTTACAACAACCGGCGGTTATACTGCCGCTTGAAACAGTATGTCCCTCTTAATCGTTTCCCAAGCTTGGTCTCTTAAGAACAATCCTTGCAGACATTAATCAGGCGACAGCAGCGCAATAAGGCGCAGTAATCGGTTTGTCCGCCGGCGTGGCAGCTTTATAGTTTGTTCATGCAACCGGATAAACGAAATTGGAGAGCAGCATGAACATCTATGTCGGCAACCTGCCACGCCAGACAGGCGAATCCGAACTTCGTCAGATTTTTGAGAAGTACGGGGAAGTGTCCAAAGTCAGCATCATCACTGACAAATTCAGCGGCGAACCGCGCGGCTTTGGCTTTGTCGAAATGCCGAGCAAAGAGCACGCCCAGGCGGCGATCACCGAGCTTCACGGAACCGACCTGAGCGGTCGCACGCTCAACGTGAGCGAAGCCCGTCCGCGTACGGATGGCGGCGGCGGTGGCGGCGGCAATCGTCGTTCCGGCGGCGGCGGTGGCGGCGGCTACAACCGGTCCTGGTAAGCCGCGGACCGAGTGGAATGTCGAGGGATCTCAACCCCAAGTTGGATCCCTCATTTTTGAACAGAGAATTTGTATGGAGAAAGCATGAAGCTATTTGTGGGAAACCTCGCGTTTGACGTAACCGACGATGACCTTCGCCAGGTGTTCGAGCAGCACGGCCAGGTCGAATCTGCGAGCATTATTAAAGATCGGTTCAGCAATGAATCGCGGGGTTTCGGGTTTGTCGAGATGCCCAATCAGACCGAAGCACAGGCGGCGGTCGAGGCGCTAAACGGCCATGAATTCGGCGGCCGGAATATGACCGTGAATGAAGCCCGTCCGATGCCGGACAGAGGCCCAAGGACCGGCGGCGGTGGCGGCGGTTTCAACAGCAACCGTTCCGGTGGCTTTGGCGGCGGCGGCGGCCGGGGTGGATTTGGTGGTGGCGGCGGCGGCGGTCGCAGCGGTGGCCGTTCCGGCGGAGGGAACAAGAAAAAGGGCGGCAAACCCCGTTTCGGTAAGCGTCCTTACTAAGACAGATTCCGGGCAAAATATAGATAAATCACTATGAAGTGAAGGGACGTGTATGCCACGTTCACGTGAAGCCACGGATTCGGCGCGTGCGCACCACGCGATCAAAGACAAGGTATCGGTCTATCAGCATTCCAGCACCGGCCGGAGCATCTGGCAGGTCGCGGACTCGCTGATTCCTTATGCGGCCTGCTGGGGGCTCGCCTACTGGGCCATGCATTATTCCTACTGGCTGGCGATACCGGCCATAATTTTGGCCGCCGGATTTATGGTCCGGATTTTTATTATCTTCCATGACTGCGGCCACGGATCGTTTTTCGGTTCGTCCAGCGCCAACGATATCGTCGGCTTTATCACCGGTATTCTGACTTTCACCCCGTATCATTACTGGAAAGCCAACCATGCCCGCCATCACGCCACCTCGGGAAATCTCGACAAACGGGGCTGGGGTGATGTTTGGATGATGACGGTGGAGGAATTCAACCAATCCTCGCCCAAGGAGCGTCTGCAGTACCGGCTCTATCGCAACCCGTTTGTGATGCTTGGCCTTGGGCCACTCTTTATCCTGCTGATTTCCCACCGTTTCGTCCTTCGTAAAGCCACTTTGTCGCAGCGGCTCAGTGTCTATTTCACGAATCTCGGCATCCTCGTGCTGGCTGGTCTCTTGATCTGGCTCCTCGGGATCAAGGCGTATCTGCTGCTGCAGTTTCCGATTCTCTTTATCGGGCTCGCGGCCGGGGTCTGGCTCTTCTATGTCCAGCACCAATTTGACGGGGTTTACTGGAAACGAAGTGACGACTGGGACTTTGACTCGGCTTCGCTCGAAGGGGGTTCCTTCTACAAGCTCCCGCCGATCCTGAGATTCTTCACCGGTAATATCGGTTTTCACCACGTCCACCACCTGAACCCCCGGATTCCGAACTACAATTTGCCGAAATGCCAGAAGAAGATCCCTGAATTGCAGGCGGCGCCGACCATTCGGGTTTGGTCGAGCCTCAAGTCGCTGACTTTTCGCCTCTGGGACGAAGAAGGGAATCGGCTTATCTCGTTCGGCCAGCTGAAGCGGATGCACGTGCGCGCTGAAGCCAAGTGAGCTGATTCTCAGGCGGAACAGTCGATAATCGCATCGGTTAAGAGATAAGACCGGGCATAAGCTGAATAGATTGTTCTGGGCCGTTCATTCATGGCGCGCGATTCGCAGACTTTTCATCCAACCAAATACTGGCATCAGCTCAAGAGCGGGCGGGTCCAATGCGATCTTTGCCCGCGCGGCTGTAAGCTGGACGAAGGGGAGCGGGGTTTCTGCTTTGTCCGGATGCGCCACGACGATGAAGTCGTTCTGACTACCTACGGACGCTCTAGCGGATTCTGTATCGATTCGATCGAAAAGAAACCGCTTAATCATTTCCTGCCCGGAACCCCCATTCTCTCTTTTGGCACCGCCGGCTGCAATCTGGGGTGCAAATTCTGCCAGAACTGGGATATCAGTAAGTCCAAAGAAATAGACATTCTGGCCGACCAGGCTTCGCCCGAGAAAATTGCCCAGGCGGCGGCGCAGTTGGGCTGTAAAAGCGTTGCGTTCACCTACAACGATCCGGTCATCTTCATGGAATACGCGATTGATATCGCCCAGGCCTGTCATGAACTGGACATCAAAGCGGTTGCCGTCACCGCCGGAGAAATTCGGCCGGAACCCAGGGTGGAATTCTACAAGTATATGGATGCTGCCAATGTCGATCTCAAATCCTTCTCCGATGATTTTTATCAAAGGGTCTGCGACAGCCGCCTGAGAACCGTGCTGGAAACGCTCGAGTTCCTCAAACATGAGACTTCAGTCTGGTTTGAAATCACGACTCTGCTGATTCCCGGCGAGAATGATTCGGAGCGAGAAATTGAAGAATTGTCACAGTGGCTAGTGGCGAAGCTGGGGCCCGATGTGCCGCTGCATTTTACGGCCTTTCATCCGGACTATCTCTTTATGGACCATCCTCCGACTCCGCCGGAGACGTTACGCAAAGCTCGCCGGATCGCCATGAACAATGGCGTTCGCTACTGCTATGTCGGGAATGTACATGACGAAGAGGGCAGCAGTACCTATTGCCATTCCTGCGGCAAGAAAGTGATCTCACGCGACTGGTATATTCTGGGAGGTTGGCACTTGTCTGAGACGGGGGATTGTCTCTTTTGCGGGACGAGTTGCGCGGGAGTCTTTGACGGCCCGCCCGGAAAGTGGGGCGCCAAGCGGGTGCCGGTTCGTTTAGGTTAAAATGTCGCGGCGAGTCTAGAGGTCGAGGCTGACGCCGGTATTCAGGACCGCTTTCTCAGACTGGATCCCATACAGATTCTCATAGATTGGAATCTGAACGTTCGTCACGAAGCTCGCTCTTGGAGTCACTCGAAGGCGAATACCGGGCGTGAAGTAAACTACCGAGCCGCCGGTATTATCGACCGAGGCTCCGCTCTGTAAATCACGAGAGGCATATCGGCCATTGAACTGTGCGGTCGCCGCAATGATGGAACTGACCCGCCGCTGCCAGCCTAAATTGTACAAGAAATCATCGCCGTAATGATAGGCAAAGTTATTGGTACCGTGGGTTCTCACGTACGCGCTCAGATGCCAGGAAGTAGTTGCGCTGATTCGGGTCAAGGCTGAGCCGACCTGCCAATCATAACTCCCCGTGCCGGGCTGGAGATGTTCGTCAACTCTGGAGCCTCCCTGGAACAGATCGTTCTTGCCGGTGGGAATTTTCATCGTGGCGCCAAAACCGATTGTCCAATTGTTAGTTTTCCTGCGGGCAATTGGTCCGCTCCAGGCTAGACTAAGCTCGGCATCTCCGAGCCCGGAAGAACTCGAAAGTGAGGCGCCGTCCACACGCTGTTCCTGAATCCGTTTGAACGAGTACGGAAGCTCGGCCGCAATGGTGAGACTGTTGGTAAGCCCGTAGCTGGCCCGCAGTGCCGGACGAATCTCCCGCTCTGATTCTGTCCCGGTGGCCGCCGCTACCTGGGCGAGTTTGGCCGCGGCTCCGGCCGGAATCGGATCAGGGGAGAGGCCGTTGGACTTCGCAAGCAGCAGGTTTTCGAACTGGAAGCGTAGTTTCCCTTTATCGGGTAGCCCATTCAGCGCCTGGCTATTCTGGTCTGAGGCGGGACAGGAACATAGCTGCATCCCTTCATCGCATCGGCAAACCGAACAGGCCTCAAGGTTCTCATACTCCAGGAACGCCGTGCTGATTATGAAAAGCAGGATTAGGGTACGTTTCATTTTCCATCTACTCCCGGAGCATCGACACCACCAGAACTCATATTCGAGGAAAAACTCGGCCGGCTTACAAATTGTGGCGGTTCATGATGAAATGAAGTCGGCAAGCCTGCCTGTTGGGATATACAACAAGCTCGCTGTGGCCAGAGTTCCTTGGGGTGGGGACAAAGTGGTCCCGGATTGAATAGGGTGGCCCGAGGCGGAAGCTCTTGCCGGGGTTAGCTCTTCTTCTGACCCTTCTCAATTCTAGACCAACTGTCCTTGAGCGAGACCGTTCGATTGAAGACGAGACGTCCGGGCCTGGTGTCAACGCTATCCACGCAAAAATAGCCGTGCCGAAGAAACTGGAATTTCTCTCCCGGCTTGGCGGAGGCGATGTTCTGCTCGATCTTGCAGTCGGACAATATCTCGAGCGAATTCGAATTGAGATTGCTCTTCCAGTCTTCACCCTCGTCCACATCTCCTGGATCTTCTTTCGTGAAGAGCTGATCGTATAGTCGAACATCAGCCGACATGGCGTGAGAGGCCGAGACCCAGTGAATTGTCCCTTTTACCTTGCGGCCGTCTTTGGCTTCGCCGCCGCGTGTGTCGGGGTCGTAGGTGCAATGTATTTCAGTAACCATTCCCGAGGGGTCCTTCACGGCGCTGACGCCTTTGACGAAATACGCTCCTTTGAGGCGGACTTCGGAGCCGGGGAAAAGGCGGTGATACCCTTTCGGGGGTTCTTCACGAAAATCCTCTTGTTCGATGAACAGTACCTTGGAGAACGGAAGCTTGCGGGTTCCCATCGAGGGATCTTCCGGATTGTTTACGGTTTCAAATTCCTCGAGCTGATTGTCCGGGTAATTATCAATCACCAGTTTCAGTGGACGAAGTACTGCCATCATGCGCGGAGCCCGCTTGTTGAGATCCTCGCGGATGCAGTCTTCGAGCACGCCCACTTCGACCACCGTGTGCCGTTTGGCCACCCCGATCCGCTCGGCGAAGAGGCGAATCGACTCCGGCGTGTACCCCTTACGGCGAAATCCGCTGATCGTAGGCATGCGCGGATCATCCCATCCCGAGACCAGTTTGTCTTTGACCAGCTGGAGCAGCTTCCGCTTGCTCATGACCGTGTACGTCAGCGCCAGCCGCGCAAACTCGATCTGCTGGGGATGATAGACTTTGAGCTGGTCCAGCACCCAGTCATACAGCGGCCGGTGATCCTCGAATTCCAGCGTGCAGATCGAGTGCGTAATCTTTTCGACCGAATCTGACAGGCAGTGCGTGTAGTCATACATCGGATAGATGCACCACTTGTCGCCGGTGCGGTGATGCGTGGCGCGGAGTATCCGGTAAATCACCGGGTCGCGCATATTCACGTTGCCGGAGGCCATATCGATCTTGGCGCGAAGCGTGCGGGAGCCATCCGGGAATTCCCCGGTCTTCATGCGGCGGAACAAATCCAGGTTCTCTTCGGCCGACCGGTTCCGGTACGGGCTGTCCTTCCCCGGCTCAGTAAGCGTCCCTCTATATGCCCGCATTTCTTCGGCGCTCAGATCGCAGACATAAGCTTTCCCCAGCTTGATCAGTTGCTCCGCCCATTCGTACAGCTTGTCAAAATAATCAGAGGCAAAGAAGAGCCTGTCCTGCCAGTCAAACCCGAGCCAGCGAACATCTTCCTGAATCGAATCGACATACTCGGTATCCTCTTTGCTTGGATTGGTGTCATCGAAACGGAGATTGCACAGACCGCCGTAATCTCTGGCGATGCCAAAATTTAGGCAGATCGATTTGGCGTGCCCGATATGAAGATATCCATTAGGTTCCGGAGGAAACCGGGTCTGGATACGCTTTTCAAATCTCCCTATCCGGTTGTGCTCATCGATGATCTCTTTGATGAAATTGGTGGAAGCTCCGGGTTGCGCCGGTGTAGCGGAATCTTTGTTTTCGCTCTCTGACATCTCTATCTCTTCGCAGCTTTGGTGGTCGCTCACATGGCGTTATCGGACAACGGGTAAACCCGATAACCGGGTGTCGAATAAGGCGGAAAGGTAAGGGAAAACGGCAGTTTTTGGAAATGAAAAAGTCGAGCGCAAAATGTTCGAACATTACAAACGAGATGGCGCCGATCTGAGTTGACCGGCGCCATAGATCATTCGACTAAATCTGGATAGTGCGTCAGTTTGAAATCGTGCGCGGCACACGTCCCCGTGTGCCCGACTGAAGTCGGGGCAGGCGAGGACGCCTGCCGCCCACTTTGGGTAGGTCGATCGTAAATTGACCTACTACCTAAATCTGATGGTCTATCCGCTTCTCTGCTAGTCTCCCAGACAATCAAAATTTACATCAGCGCCGACCACACCTTCAAGGTTTGGTCCCTTGGGAACGCCTTTGTGAATCGGCTCGATCTGCTCCAGGGTCTTCGCATCATACAGCCGCCCGTTGATCATCGTATACAGGACGTTTTCTGACTGCCGGATATCGCTCAAGACATCGCCATCGAATACGATAATATCAGCCAGCAGACCGGGCTGGATACTGCCTATCTCCTTGTCGAGTCCGAGGGCCCGTGCTCCCATCCAGGTCGCACAGCGCAACGCCTCGTGATTGCTCATTCCTCCCTGTTGAAGCATCCAGAGCTCCCAGTGAGCGCCTAGCCCCTGTAATTGGCCATGGGCGCCAAGTTCAACATTCCCGCCCCGGTGAAGCACATCGGTGACCGTCTTGGTGACGAGCAAATGATGGTACTCGGAATCAGGCGCCATCATCCTTCGAATTGAACGCGGGTCTAACACGACTCTCGGCACCCAGCGAGAGAGCCGTTCATCTTTCCAGACATCCATATGCTGATACCAATAGTTTTCACCGAACATTCCGCCGTAGGCAACAATCAAGGTAGGCGTATAGCCGGTGTTCCAGCGCCCGAGCAATCTCAGTTCGGGATCGTACAAAGGCGCGACCGGAAGGCAGTGCTCGATCGTGGTGTGACCGTCCAGGAGTTCAGTGAGGTTGTCATTCAGCGTCGAGCCCCCTTCGGGCACCACCATGACCCCCTGCTCGCGCGCCGCCTTGATTACCATCTGGCGCTGCTCGCGGCGCGGTTGGTTGTAACTCTTGACCGAGAACGGTCCCCAGGCGGCGGTTCGTTTAACAGCACTCACCGCGTCTTCGTACTTGTCGATCACGGTCTTGAAATTCCCTTCGGCGCCGTACAGAATCGTCCCGGTGCTGAACACGCGCGGCCCGATCCGCATCCCGGCCCGGATCAATTCGGATTCGCCATAGATCATTTGCGTGTTGTTGCTGGGATCATGGAGGGTCGTCACGCCGAACGACAAATCGGCCAGGAAGGACCAATTCCGCTGGGAGTAAACCGAATTATTGCTCGAACCAGTGTGGGAGTGAATGTCAACTATTCCCGGCATGAGTATTTTGCCGGAGACGTCGATGACCTTCGCGCCCTTGGGGATCTGAATCTTATCTTTTGTGCCGACTTCGGCGATCCGGTTCCCCTTCACATGCACCACGCCGTTTTCGATAATCGAAGTATCAACCATCGGCAGGATTCTGGCCCCGACAAAGTAAAGATCGGTGTTGGGAATATCCGCCGTCTGACTCCAGCCCAGATTAAACGAGTCCGGCTTTGGCTTAAGGCTCGTGTCCGTGGGGAACATCGCAGCGGCATCGATACTCCACAGCATCGGTCCAAGGCTCCAGCGGACCGTCCTGGAGTCCGGCGACCAGCTCAGATACGTTCCGGCGTCGACCGAAAGTTGCTTCACCGGCAGGTCTTTCATGTCCGGCGCCAAATCGATTGGAGCGCTGACGGTCGGGAAGGGCACTACGTACGCTTGCCACAATTCTTCGAAGGCCAGCCATTTTTCATCGGGGGAGAGGACGATATCTACGGCTCGCTGCGAAGTCGCATGCACGCGGCGGTCAGAACCAAGCAGATCGACACTCACCAGCGCCGCTTTATCTCCTTCGCCGCTGAACAGATAGACTCTCTGGCCGTCTTTGGAAAAGCGTGGATTCTCGCCTTCACGAGTGAGGAGTTTTGACTCCGTCATGCCCTTGGAGTCGACCACGTATATTCCGGGATCCTCGTCAAAGATGCGCCCCCGATACCCGTCTCCGCCCCCTCGATGATAGACGACCATCGATCCGTCGGGGGAGAAATGGGCCGTAACGTAGTGTCCGGGACGTGCGATCAGCGTGCGCGGACTGCCGCCATCGATTCCGACAATCTTTATTCTACCGCCGAGTGTATCGTTCCAGGTGACGTAGACAATGCTCTTTCCGTCAGAGGAAAGGGAAGGAGCGAATTCGAATTCATCTGTTTGTTTGGTAATTCTAATTGGTGTGCCGTCCGGAAGAGTTCTCTTGTAGAGATACCCGAGGGCCTGGAAGATGGCCGTCTTGCCGTCATTGGCGATCTGCGGCCACCGAATGACCTTCACCGGGAAAGTCGCGTCCCCAAACTGTTGCGGGAAGCGGTTGGCCCTGGCAACTACCTGAGTGACATGCACTTTGAACGGAATCTGAGTCTCGGAGCCCGAAGCAACATCGACTCGCCAGATCTTCCCTTTGGCCCAGATTACGATTGATTTGCCATCCGGCGTCCAGCTAAATCCGGGATACACGCCGAACAGTGACCAGGTTTCCTGTTGATCATCGCTCAGACCGCTCCAGAGATGACGTACCTCGCCGGTCTCAAGATTGTACAGGGAGAGAACTGATTTGGTGCGGACTCGGCGCACGAACGCCATCGTCTTGTCGTCAGGGCTGATCTGCGGCCGGCAGGCCCCGCCATTGAGGCGGATAAGGTCGCGGATTTCCCCGGTGGCAAGATCCAGGCGGCGGATCACATAGATCGTGCCGTTCGGATCCTTGTTGTACTGGAACGACTGGCCGGGAGACATATCCTCCGACCAATACAAATACTTCCCATCGGGCGAGAAGACCGGCTCGTTGGCATCCATTTGATCGTTTTTGCGTTTGGTAAGCTGGATGCCGGACCCGCCGTCGGGAATCTTGTACATCCACATCTCGCCTGCCCCCATGCTTCGTTCGCTCGTAAAATGCTTCTTCGCGACGATATACTGCCCGCTGGGATGCCAGGCCGGATTGTTGAGAAGCCGAAACGACTCCTTCGTAATCTGCTGCTTATTGCTGCCATCAGGATTCATCATCCAAATATTGTCGCCGCCGCCACGGTCGGAGCAAAAGAGGATCTTCTTCCCGTCGGGACTCCAGCGCGGTTGGATCTCATACGCCAGCCCTGCGGCAATGCAGTTCGCATTTCCGCCACTGATCGGCATGGTATAGATGTCGCCAAGCAGGTCGAATGCAATCATCTTGCCGTCGGGTGAGACATCCACCGTCATCCAGGTTCCTTCGGACTCGTCGAATTCAAGCGTGTCGCTTGGTACATGGGGAACGGTGACATCCCATTTCTTATTGGCCGAATCCGGCTTGATGACCGGCGTCTCGGCTCCCCAAACCATCGAGGCCAGCAGTATGAGGGTTGATACGACGAGGCGCGGCAGCGTGCAGTGGCGAGAGGACATGCAATATCTCCTTTTCTGTCCGACAGGTTGTTTCTGAGCGGACACAAATCGTGGCGATTTTGAACCTGTAGATTAGGGGATATTCGGGTTGCGGGAAAGTGGTATTTCTATCCGGACGATGGCTGGAGCCTGCCCCTTTTTATGGCATGAGCCCAAGCATTTCCAGCATCTCGATCCGATTGTAGCTGTGCTGCCCGGGCCTACCCTGATGCGCCACCGCGATCATGGCCTTGGCGATAAGCTCGGCATCCATCGGCAGGAAGCGCCTGGCATTTCCCCGGAATGCGAACGACCAGAAACGGAAAGTGGCCAGTGCCAGCTTTTCGCGCAATCGCTGATTCTCGGACCGTCCCGCAATAAACGACGGGCGGAAGATGTGAACCGATTCGAGGCCGGCAGCCGCCACTGCCTCTTCGGCTTCCCCTTTAGTCCTTAGATACCATTGGCCCGATTTGGGGTCGGCTCCGAGCGAACTGACCAGCAGAAATTGCCGGGCCCCATTCGCTTTGCCGATGGCTGCCACTTGCGCCGGGTACGCCACATCGATCTTGTAATACAAGTCGCGATCTTTGGTTGCCGCCGTGGTGGTCCCCAGTGTGCTGAAAATGTCGTCGGCCGCTATCTCAGCCTTGAACGATTCCAGGCGCTCGAAATCCGCCACTACCTGATTGAGTTTGGGATGACTCAGATTCACCGGGCGGCGCACCAGCGCCGTGACTTGCGCATATGACAAATCCGCCAGCAGGAGGCGCAGACAATGCCCCCCGACTAATCCCGTAGCGCCGACGACAAGTGCAGTGCGCATGAGTAAAGAAGAAAGCGTGACGTCCCGTTGATCGCTATTTGAAGATCTCCGCAAAGAACTGTTTCATAGCCTCCCATGACCGGGCATCTGCCTCGGCGTTGTAGGCGGCCCCTTTCGACGGGTCGTTGCCGGCATCGGGATTCGTGAAGGCATGGACGGCGCCGCTGTATTTGGTCAGTTCCCAATCAACCCCGGCATCAGTCATCTCTTTCTCGAAAGCCGTCACCTGGTCGGCCGTCACAAACGGATCGGCAGCGCCATGGAGGGCGAGGACCTTCCCTTTGATATTTTTCGCGTCACCGGGGTTGGGTGTATCGAGTGCCCCGTGAAAACTGACTGTTCCGACAATCGGTGCGCCGCTTCGTGCCAACTCCAGGGCGCATTTCCCTCCAAAGCAATACCCGATGGCCGCTATCCGGGCGATATCGACATTAGGTTGAGCCTTCAGGACATCCAGCGCCGCCTGGGCTCGGGCCCGCATGAGCGGGCGGTCCTTGCTGTAGATCGAAGACTGCGCGGCCGCTTCCTGCGAATTAGCGGGGCGCACCCCTTTGCCATAAATATCTGCGCCAAAGGCGACATAGCCAAGCGCCGCGAGTTTTTCGCAGCGCATCTGGACATACTTGCCCAGTCCGGTCCATTCATGAAAGACAACTATTCCGGGACGTTTGCCCGAGACGGCGTCGTCCCAGGCCAGGTATCCCTGGAGCACGCTGTCCCCCTGCTTGTAGTCAATAGTCTTGGTCTGTACTTTGGCCTGGGCGGCAATCGCGGTCATAACGAGTCCAATCATGGCGGCAATTATTGTTTTCATAAGTCTCTCCTAACCGTTATACCGAAACAACCGATCAGCTCTTCAGTTCCGACGTGCAAAAGGCGCACCGGGTCGCTTTGATCGACACGTTCGAGTAACAGTGCGGGCATTCCTTGGTCGTCGGATCGGCCGGGACTTTCTCCCGTTTCAGGCGATTCATGCCCCGGATCATCATGAACACCGCAAACGCCACCAGTACGAAGTTAATGATCTGGTTGATGAACTTGCCGAACGCGATGACAGTGGCCCCGTCATGCTGGGCATCCGCCAGTGAACTGTATTTCATCCCCTCGGTCGCCCCGTGGCGCAGCACCGCGTACATGTTGGAAAAGTCGACGTTGCCGATCAGCAGTCCCAGCGGCGGCATCAGCACGTCGTTAACCAGCGAGGACACGATCGTGGCAAAGGCGGCGCCGATAATGATACCGACGGCCATATCCACCATATTCCCCCGCATCGCGAACTCTTTGAATTCTTTCAGCATGATGACTCTCCTTCTTCAGCTTTGAGTCAAGCCTCTTCCCGGACTTTATATGCAACTCGGAATAGATTTATTACGTGTCAAGTCTCTTCAGTCTTAAACCTCGTGGCGATCAGAGCTTGTACCAGCGACAGAATCCGGGCGGCACGTTGCTTAGCCTCATGGTCGTTCTGTCGTGTGGTGAGTCTCGGTTGATCGCACTAAATTAGAGACCATTTTAGTCCCGGTCAAGTAGAATGATGGACGTGGCCGGGTGCACCCATCGCTCCTCGGCGCCCCCGGACATGGAAATTTTTGCTGTGACAGCGACGAGCGGGTCGCGTATCTTGGTGGCACCGGATCTTGCCTGGAGTAAGCCTGATGAAACGAACCCAACTGTCAATCTCTCTGCTACTTTTGTTAGCAGTCCTCAGCGCCTGTATTTCACCGGCGCGGCACCAGGATGAAACGCCACTTGTGGCTACCAATGGCACAGCCGGAGACATGTCGACCGGCACTCCGGCAGCCAACTCAATCCCTGACGCCCTTCACAAAGCAGCGGTCGGGGGACCTGCGGGTGAATATATCGCGGCCCAGATGGACCGGCAGACAATCGAATTGAACAAGCAATTCTCATTTGGCCACGCCCGAAGACTCGAAGAAGGAATCGAGATCACGGTGCCAACGTCCAAGTTGTTCAACCTCTACGGCGCGACCCTGCGCGACACGGCTCAGAAGGTCCTTTCTTCTCTGGCCGGCATCCTCAAAAAATATAAAGGGACCGAGCTGATCATCGAAGGACATACCGATTCGTTGGGCACGGTGCAGTATAACTTGGAGTTGTCGAAACGGCAGGCCGAGGCGGTCGGAAATTTCCTAATCACCAGGGGTGTGGCCGCAATTCGGCTGAAATTGATTGGCTACGGAGAAGCACAGCCGGCCGATACTTCCAACAGACCAGAAGCGCTTGAAGCCAACCGGCGGATCGTGATCGGCATATTCGCGGGTGAGCAGTTGAAGGCCGCGGCCCGGGCCGGGCACTGATTTCCGCTTAGAACCGGGTCACATCAAACTGCGTTATAACAGTCGGCCATGCCTGCGAGATCGGGCATGGCTGACTAACGTGAGAGGCATCCCAACGGAGAATTGGAGAGTTGACAGCGGTGAAGCACAGAGTGGTCATAGTCGGCAGCGGATTTGGCGGATTGAATGCGGCCCGATATCTCAAGCACAGCCCTGTCGACGTCACGATAATTGACCGGCGCAATTTCCATCTCTTCCAGCCGCTGCTCTACCAAGTAGCCACCGGTGGCCTGTCGCCGGGAGATATTGCCTCGCCGGTTCGAGCTGTGCTCAAAAGACAAAAGAACGCAAGAGTGGTTTTGGGTGAGGTTGTCGGAATCGACCTGGCGCAACGGCGAGTCAGCCTTGATGACGGGAGTTACTTGCCGTATGAGACTCTCGTGGTCGCCACCGGCGCCAGCCATGACTATTTTGGCAAGAGTGCCTGGGCCGGATTTGCACCCGGGCTCAAAACGGTCGAGGATGCCACAGAGATTCGAAGTCGAATCTTTCGCGCTTTTGAAGCTGCCGAGCGTGAGACCAATCCGGCTAATCGCGAAGCGTACCTCACTTTTGTGGTGGTCGGAGGCGGCCCGACCGGCGTGGAGTTGGCCGGTGCCCTCGGGGAAATCGCCCACGACACTCTGAAACACGATTTTCGGACTATCGATACCGCCAGTGCCCGCATCCTGCTTATCGAGCGAAATGAGCAGATCCTCGCAACTTTCACGCCGGCCCTTTCAACCAAAGCCGAGCGATCCCTGCACCGCCTGGGGGTCACCGTCCTGAAGAATACGGCGGTAGTCATGGTCGAAAATTCCGGTGTAGACATTCAAGACCTTTCCGGCACACGACGAATCCCGACTCGAACGGTCCTCTGGGCCGCAGGGGTCAAAGCTTCACCCCTCGGGCTGCTTTTGGTCGGTGGAGATAAGCAGAAGTTGGATCGATCAGGTCGGGTAATGGTCGAACCGGATTTGACCGCCCCGGGGCATCCCGAAGTCTTTGTGATTGGGGACTTGGCGGTCTTTCCCCATCAGACCGGCTCACCCCTTCCGGGGGTAGCCCCCGTGGCCTTACAGCAGGGGAAATATGTCGGCAAAGCCATTACCTGCCGAGTGGAGGGGAAGCCCGTGAAACCGTTTCACTACTTCGACAAAGGGACGATGGCCACTATCGGCCGGGCAGCGGCGGTGGCCAAGATCGGTCCAGTCAATCTCTGGGGATATCCGGCCTGGCTGGCCTGGCTCTTCATCCACCTGCTGTATTTGGTGGAGTTTGAAAATCGGTTATTGGTCTTGATCCAATGGGCCTGGAGCTACCTCACCTTCAATCGCGGCGCTCGGCTGATTACCGGCGATCAAAGCCAGACCGATCTGGCGCGTTCCCCTGTCTCAACTGTTTCAAAAGAGACCGACCTGAAACACTGATTGTTGCGTCGTGAACCAGTAAGCCCATACCTGGTCTTCTTTCCGATGGCAATGGTGAATCAGCGTAAACTGTATTGTCCATGTTACCATTGACTTACGGTCTTTCGTGCCAAATTGCCACAACGTTCTCCATCGTGGCACGATTCTTACATTATGTGTAATCGCCTCTCGACGGCATCACAGTCTTCGGACTGTGTTTCGGGAGGAAATTGGGGGAGGTTCGATGGAATCGGGTGGGGCTGACCATCGAAACAACTGGGGGGCTAAAGTAGAAAAGGGGAGCTGCTTAATTTCTGGGGGTCGTTCGAGGACCGAGGGGGTTGGTCCAAAGTAGCAAACCGAGAAAATGGCCTATTATGCCAGTAGGCTGTTTTTTTTTGTCTAAATCTCCCAGCACAATCTCCAGACGCTATTTCTAACCTCGTTCGCTCGGCCGGACTGCTCAATAGATCCGGTAGTTAAAACTTGCCGCCGGCATGCTTGTGCTCTAATCTCCAAAGCAACTAATCTGAACTTCCACAAGCCGAGATTATCGGGAAGACCATACGCCTAAAATGCGGATCCTCTGGCTTCGGGCCGATTACCTTTTTCCCCTCACCACCGGCAGTCGCAACCGAACTTTCAGCCTCCTGAAACGAATTTGCCATGAAGCCGAACTTGTTTACGCCGGGTTTTCGCCTGTTCAGGGAGAGAAACCGGATGAACCTCTGGCCGGGTGCGTCAAGAGCCTCTACTGTCTCCCCAAAGAGGTGGAGACTACCAGAGGGGCGGAGATTTATTTTCGGGTTATTGCCAATCTGCTTTCGCGCTACCCGTTTTTTGCCCGGAGGAGTGCGAGCCCCGAACTTCGCGCCTATCTCTCCGGAGTGATCGCCGAGCAGAAATTTGACTTGCTGTTGTGCGATGGTCTGGACGCCAGCCTCAATGTCGATTTCTCGTGGAAGATTCACAAAGTACTGTACCATCACAGCCTCGAAACCCCCTTGTGGCGGCAGCGCTATGAGTCGGCGACCAACACTATTCAGCGGACCTATTTCAATTACGAAACCAAACGGACTGCGGCCTTCGAAAGCGATATGTGCAATCGGTTTGATTCGATCGTTACTTCGTCGGAGCGAGATCGCGAATCCCTGATCGGCGAATACCATGTCGGCAAGCCGATATCGGTCGTTCCGGTCGGAGTTGATTGCGATTATTTCCGACCTGATCCGGCCTATAAGACGATTCCGCATCGTCTGGTGTTCTCCGGCAAGATGGATTTGTTGTCCAATATCGACCAGCTCCTGTGGTTTGTCTCGGAAATCTATCCTTTGGTCAGACGCCGTTTTCCCGATATCACATTTGATATTGTCGGGCGCAATCCGGCCTCCGAAGTCGTCGCCTTGGGTCAGAAGGACCGCTCAATTCGCGTGACCGGCTGGGTCGAGGACATTCGGCCATATCTCGGCCAGGCTGAGGTCTTTGTCGTGCCGCTTCGGGTTCCCGGAGGCACCCGCGTAAAATTGTATGAAGCGATGGCGCTCAAATGTCCGGTCGTGTCGACCTCGTATGGGGCCGAGGGACTTGAGGTTGTCGCAAATCGCGACCTGCTTATCGCCGACACCCCGCGTGAATTTGCCGGCGCGATTATCAGCCTTCTGGAAAATCCGCGGCGCCGGCAGGAACTGGCCGAGCACGGCTGGCGCATGGTCAACGCCTCCTGTGACTGGTCCGCCCGGGCCGCGCAGTTCCTCGATGTCGTGCGGGCCTGCGCCGCACTGCCGGCCTCAGACTAATCTTTGTGATTTACATCGGCTCCGTTACTGCTACCTTTCCTGCCTAAACCGTTTAAGCTCAGCCGGGAGGCACCCGTATGCTAGGAACCTACAGCCACAACTCGCTCGATAGTTTCGCCAATTGTCCGCGCCGGTTCAAGTTCAGCTACATTGATCGCACCGAAGTTCCCGATCGGGTCACGGCCGATCTCTACCTCGGGAATGCCGTGCATCGGGCGCTCGGGCGTCTTTATGAGCTGGCCTCGAACAGCGTCGCCTGGTCGCTGGACGATATGCTGGCGTATTACCGCTCGGAATGGGAGAAGCCGGATCGGGCGGCGATCGAAGTTCAAAAAGAGTTCATGGCGGTCGATGACTATATCCGCAGCGGAGAGAAGATGCTTCGCAATTACTACGAACGCTTTCAGCCGTTTGAGGCCGTCAAAGTTCTGGGAGTAGAGCTCGATCTATTCGGCAGTCTCCCCGGCACCCCGTACCGGCTGAGAGGGAGAATCGACCGGCTCTCCAAGCGCCCTGACGGCGTCATTGAAATTGTCGACTACAAGACCGGCGGGAGTCTTCCGCATGGCGGGCGTGATCCTAAGTTCCTCGATCAGATGGGGCTTTACCATCTGCTGGTGAGAGAAAACTATCCCGATTTCGGCGAGATCGAATTGGTCCAGTACTACCTCAAGATGGATGAGACCGTGAAGTATCGCATGTCCGAAGAGGACATCGACTTGCTTCAGGAGAGCGTCAGGGGAATCATCCGCGAGGCCATGCAAGCTGAGAAGCTTGATGAATTTCCGGCCCGGGAAAGCGGACTCTGTAACTACTGCCAGTATTTCAAACTATGTCCCGCCAAGCGGCACCGGCTGATTCTTTCGAATGAAGCCGGTACGGTCACTGAGGCTGAACAGAAATCGGCCCAGTCGGCCGAGACGCTGGCGGCTCAGTATATCGAAGTAGACGCTCGGAAGAAAGAGGCCGAGGCTGAGCTCGACGCGCTGCGAGAGAGCATTATCACCACGGCCCGCGAGCTTCACCTGTCCAAGTTGGCGGCGCCAACCGGTACCGTATCGGTAACCCTCGCTACCGAAGAAAAGCTGCCCACCAAGACGGCCGATCCGCAGTCCTTTATCGAGATATCGGCTCTGGTCCGGCAGTGGCAGTTGGAGGAAGCGATGGCGATCGATCTTCGGGCCCTGGAGGATATTTACAAGAAGCAGCGTTTGTCCCCCGCACAGCACGAAGCGATTCAGAAGTACATTGTCACGAGGGAGTCAAGCCGGGTCAGCGTCCGAAAGCCGCGCAGCGAGGCCCCGGAGGCATAAGACAGTCACTCATTTCGGTAGGCTTGAAAAACGAAACGCCCGGGTTCCCCCGGGCGTTAACTCTATAAATTCGTAATCGGAGCTACTTGGCAAATTTTATCACAAAGGCCGGAATAATGATGGTGGACTTCTGGTCGCTAATCACGGTCGTATCGGGAGGTGTCCCCTGAACCGAGTCGGCGATTGCCATAAGCGAATTATTGGGATGCATGGTGGTCGTATCGATCGCCAGTTTTTCAATCGGCTTCTTGTCTAGCGATGATACGAATATGGTCGCGAGCCGGCCCGTCCCCGGCTCCAATCTCACTTTTGGTCCGCCTACACTTGCAACGGCGCCGAGAAGCACACATTGGATGGCCGTATCGGCCCGAAAAGCTCTAATCGCGAAATTAGCCACCCGTCCTCCAACAAATACCGCCGAATCCGCCACCACGCGATTCAAGCCGGCCGTCATTTTCAAAGGGACGGAGAGTCCAAGAATGTACTCGTCATTGGTTAGGGAAACCGTGATAGTCCAGTGCAGGGGGTCAATCTTGCCGATTTCAGCCACCAGCGTATCTGGCTTACCGATTTTGTCGACCTGGGCCGACGCCAGAAGGGGCAAGGCGACGACCAAAAGTCCGAAAAGAATACTCCATAGCGAACGTGTCATTTTACCTCCAGTAGGGTCTCTCTTGTGCTTGTGACTTGTACACCCCAGATAGGTTCAGGATTCCTAATTAGCCGCCGGCGGCGATACATTAGTCAGGGACCGTTTCAGAGCCGAGATTATGCTGTCAGCCTTCGCCGGATCGATCAGTTTGTCCCGGGCGACTCCGGCTGCAGCCAGGGCCGCGCGCTGACCGAGATCAAGGTCCGGGAATTTGTTGAATATCTGCATCAGCTTCGCCAAAGACCCGGTCCAGTCCGCCTTTCGGCGAAGCAGCTCCGCCTGATAGGTCATCGCCAGCGCCTCGATCTGGGTACCGCTATTTCTATCGGCAATTTGCTGGTAGTATGAATCGGCCCGGCCCAGCCAGCGCTCCGCTTCCACCGTCCGCCCGCGTTTGGCGAGCTGGTCTCCCAGATACAGGTAGGTCGACATCGCCTCATCGGATCCGACATAGTTGTCGATCAGAAATCGGTACTCGGTTTCGGCACGATCCCAATTTCCCTCATCGTCGAACGACTTGGCCTTGGCCAATTGCGCCATCGGATTCGAGGCATAGTAACCGGGATAATCCTGGTTCAGACGGTTAAGCTGGTTCCGGGCCTCCTCGTATTTTTTCTGCTGCAGGAGCAGGAGCCCTTCTTTGTACTGGATGACCGGCCGGGCCAGGGTATCCCCGCCGGTGAGGCGATTGCGCGCTCGGCCGTAGAAAGCCATGGCGGAATCATATTGCTGCAACTCGGCGGCATAGATGTCTCCCATCCGGACCGAGGCTTCCCAATTGACCTGACCGGTGGAGTCGGTGAGGCGCGCCAGCTGGGCGATAGCATCCTGCCACATCCGGTTATCGGCGAAGAGAGCCGCCAGGTTGGCCACCGACGCGATGCCTAATTTCGAGCGCGGCTGGCGATCGGCAAACAGGCGATAATAACCAACCGCCCGATCGAATGAAGCTTTGGCCTGAACCGTGTCGCCGATTTGGGAGTAGATGGCGAACATATGGGCCGGGAGATTGAAGACATTGTAGATGACTTCCCCCTGCTGATCCAGCGGCGGGTCAGTCAGCGCCAACGCCTTGTTAAAGACTTCGACCGCTTTGTCCCATTCCCCTTTGGCCTGATGCGCCTGGCCGATATTGACCCAGATCACCGCCGATTCCAGCGGGGGCAATTTCACTTTACCGGACATACGGTAGAGCAATGTGACACAGCTGTCATACTGACCTTCGTTAAACAAAAACTGGGTGAGGCGGGTGGTCGATTGGAAGGCGAGTTCAGCGATCTGGCTCTGGACTTCGGTGTTTTCACCGGGAGTCAGGGAATCCAGGGCCGCCATGCTGTAGGTAGCCACGTCCTGGAATTTCGCGCGCAGTGCTTTGACCACGGAAGGATTGGACAGATCGTTTTTGATCTGAGCGTTCTCCAACTCCTTTTCGGCCTGATTCAGCTTCTTTTCGGCTTCGTACCGGAGTCGAAGGTTCCGTTGATCGGAACAACCAGCCATTGCCAAAAGCGTTACTATGAGAATCGCGAATATAAGTTGTGTCCCGCGGCGGAGATATGGCATTGCAAATCCTATTAGTAATTGTCAACCATGAAGATAGCCCCCGGCGTACGGGGCGACAAGATTAAACTGAGTGTCCGATCTGTCTGGCCGTTTCCATGAAAAGAGAAAACCCGCCAGTTGGCGGGTTTTCGAGGTAGTCTGGTGAATCGAATTTCGATTAGGCGCGGCGACGGCGGGAAAGCATAGCTCCAGCCAGTCCGAATCCGAGCAGTAGGACGGTAGCCGGCTCGGGGACCGCCGTGTAACTCTTCTCCAGAAGATCGTTGCCACAGCCGACGGCCGCGTGAAAATTCAGTTTGCTGAAATTGCCGCCCAGAAGGGCCTTGTCAAACCGGAATTCCAGCAGATAGGTGTCGCCGTTTCCGGGATTCATATAATTGGTCTCGAAATTTGCGGCATAGGTCGTGAAGAAGTCAGCATCTCCGACTTTCGCCGAGCCGCTTCCAACTTCAAACGCTCCCACCGCGTTCCGAATGTCAGTGTAGCTGTAATAGCTGCCGGGAACATTCTGGATGCCGTTGTAGCTGTTGTTGACCTTGTAAAATCCGGCCTTGCCGTTGGCCAGCGAGTTGATGTCGAGGGCGTAGTTGTATTTGCCGCCATCGACCCCGATAAACAGATCCCCCATGCGGAAGGTCTGATTCCAGGACGTGGAGCGAACCTGAGTGCCAAAAGAATTGGCGAGTGCCACGTAAACGTAGTTGTCAACCTCACGGACTTGGAGTCCTTCGAGGTCGAACTTCTCGCCCCCTTCACTCAAGGTACCGGGAGACGGGAGATTTCCCACCCCATACGGATAGGTGATCGGAGCCCAGTTGTTGTTTTGGTCAAACGGGTTCGAGCCACCCCAAACTGAGCCGTAGTGATACGGGAACGATGCGAATGCCGACGCCGAAGCGAGGCAGAGCAGAGCTGCGATGCAGAGAATCTTTTTCACGATGTGGACTACCTCCGAGCTTTACGCTCAAACCGAGCTATAATAATTCACAAATTGAAAGAGCAAAGGATGTGCCGCAAACGACTTAGCTTCGGGCCATTCGCATCCTCTTGTCGTTCACATCGTTACGTGGACAAATAGGCCAATTTTCATCCTGTTTGAGTGCGTTTTTTTTCACATGTGAGGCAATCGTCCGCATGATGGATGATTTTGACTTGTTAAGTCGCTTGGAGACAATCGAGAAGATATAGCTTTCTACAAAAACGCTAGTAAATCGCTAGTGATTACGAACGGCCTCCCCTGAAGAAAAGGAGAGACCGTGAACAACAACCAATCTAACCAAACCACTCAAGTTCTACCGCACCTTCCGGTGCGCCTGGCGTCTGCGCCTAAGTCCAATCTCCCCAACAAGTTCAGGACGGTTGATACCCTCGAACGGGTACTCCGATTGTCCCCGGACGACATCCAGTCCGGCCGCTATCGCGTCCTCCTGTATCGTTTTCTCTGTAATTACCTGCCCCTGGTGAGTGCTTGCATTTGGACCTGGGTTCGGCTCAGTTCCGCCCCGGGCGGATATCACGTACTGGAGCCGGAGTCTGAAGCTCATGCCAAGAAAGCGCAGAAGCGTCTCAACATGCTCGAAGAACGCCTCTATTGTAATGCCCTTGGAAATCGTGTGGGGATGGGCACGCTGTTGCCCGAACTGTTCACATCGTTGTTTCGGGACGGGATCTTTGGCAGTTTCCTGACCGTCAAGACCGACGGCTCCGGAGTTGACCAGGTTTTGCCGATCGATGCGGCGCGGCTGGTGCGCGAGAGCACCGATAAGGGTGTTCGCCTGGGATACGACACGGACGCGCGTCTAATCGATCTGGATCGGGCCGACTTCTACTATATCGCGCTGACCAACTCGCCGTCGGAGCCGTTCGGACGCTCCATCCTGCAGGCTATTCCGTTTGTCTCATATATCGAGCAGCAACTCGTCTCCGACATGCAGCGCTCGAGCCACAACGCCGGATATACGCGGCTCCACGTCAAAGTTGCCCCGCCCGAGCGGATGTCCGGCGAATCGGACGCCGCCTATACCGATCGGATCAATCGCTACTTTGATGCCACTGTGGATATGATCAAGGGATGCCAGGTCGACGAGAACCCGGTCACCTGGAATAACGTGGAGATTTCCTATGTCGGTCCCGAGAGTTCACGTGCGGTCACAAACAGCTGGTTTTTGAATCATCGCGCCATGATCGAAGACATTGCCGCCGGGACCAATCTCTCACCGTTCCTGCTGGGCTATTCCTACGGCGCCACCACAACTTGGTCCAATTTCAAGTTTGATATCGTCATGCGACAGGTGAGATCGGTGCAATCCGAAGTCGCTCACTTCATGGAATGGATCGGCAATATCGATCTTGCCCTGGCCGGGATCGACGCCAGGTGTCGTTTCGTCTTTGACAACAATTTCGCCTATCAGGCGGTCGATCAGATCGAGATAGAAACCAAACGCGTGGAGAACATCTTGAAAGCATTCCAGGCAGGGCTGCTCGATGAAGCGGCCGCGCGCGACAAACTGGGGCATATCCTTTGATACTGACTGAACAGGACTGGCACCGCGGCGCCCTCTGTCCGGGATATTTCGCATCGAAAGTCCTCAAAGTACAGCTTCACGAGGGTCAGGCTAACTGGCTCAGGGCATTCGATGGCCCGCGAGAATCTGCTGGTCACCGGCAACCGCTGGGGGAAGTCGTTTGTGTCGGCCCTGAAGTTGGTGCACAACGCCGTCTACCGAATCAGGAGTCGGGCTTTTGACTCCACGACAAGTACCGGGCGGTGGTTGGTTCTATCACGCAGGACCAGGCGAACATCGTCTTTCACCAGGTGATTCAGCTCCTGAGGCGGGCTGACTGCGGAGAATTGACCGCGTATGAAGTGGAATGGCGGCCGTACCCGAAAGTAACTTTGGGGAACGGCGCTACGATCGAAGCCAGGTCAACTCAGAATCGCGGGGAACATCTGCTCGGGAATGACTTTGACCTGTTTATTTTCGATGAAGTGGCGTTCGAGCAGCACCCGGAGTATGTGGTGGAAGAGGTCATCATGATGCGCCTGGCGGATCGCGAAGGGCGGCTCGACCTGGTCTCGACTCCCAACGGCAAAAACTGGTTCTACCGGCGTGCGCGGGAGATTCAGTCGGGGAAACGTCCCGGATATTTTCAGGATGGCGACAGCCGCGAGAACCGGTTTATCTCAAGCGACTATCTCGACGAGCGCGTCAAATACTTCACCGAGGCCCGCTTGCAGCAGAACATCAAGGGCCAGTTCGTCGATTCAGGCGGCGAGATTCTGCCCGGCGCCTATGTCGATAGTGCCCTCGACCGCGGAAGACAGGAGAAGCAGGCTCTGCTGCCGCCGGATGTCCGTTTCATGACCGGCTGGGATCTGGCGCGGAAAAAAACGGCCACGGTCGGCATCACGGTGGCAGTAGTCGATGGGCTGGCGCGGGTAGTAGCTTTGGAGCGATTCAAAATGGCCGACTGGACCGTCATCCTCGAGCGGATTGCCCAAAGGCAACAACAGTTTCCCGGCCAGCTGGTCCTCGACTCGACCGGCCTGGGAGATGTCATCTCCGATCAGTTGTCTTCCTATCACCCGGTCAACGTAAACTTCACGCCTACCTCCAAAGCGGGATTGCTGACCAATCTCGAGTTGATCCACGCCAAAGGGGGAGTGGCTTATGATCGCTGGGAACTGCCCGATGGCCCGGGGCGAACTTGGTCTTTGGAAGACGAGTTGCGCCAGGCCCGTTGGGATGACAACACGGAGTGTGATGCTCTGATGGCGCTTGGGCTGGCCCTCTGGCCGCTGCGCCAGAGAACCCCGGTCATGATTGAGCCGCGGATCGGAATAGTCTGAAAGCAAAAAAAAACGCCTTCTGGGGGAAGGTACCCAGAAGGCGCTGAAGGGAGGGAGGAGGGTTGGGAGATATATCTTAAACTGTCTTTCGGTTCTTTCTCAGAAGGGCTACGCCCAGACCGCCCGCCATCAGCAGAAGGGTGGTCGGCTCCGGTACCGCGCCCGGATTATTGGTTGTGCTGTCGGGCGGACAACTCTGATGATGATTGCAGCCTTCGGCATCAAACTGAAGGTTGCCGTGGTTCTGGTGATTCTTGCCGTCTTTGTCTCCGTCACCCGGGCGGTTCGGGAAATTGAATCCGTTGACTTCGGCCAAAGTGAAGGTCAACGCCATGACGAAGACAATGGCCGCAAAGACCCACTTAAACGGGGAAGTTTCCTTCCGCTTATAAACTTTCATTGTCCTATGCCCTTTCAACGAACTGTCGCGGTGTCTATTTCCAGAGTCCACAAAGAGCAACAAACATGCCTAGGACCAAATAGTGTCCTCTTCGGGACATATTAAGATGTTGTGGAATAATCCGTTACGGCGCAGTTGATAGACTTCAAGAGCCCATTCTCGTTTGAATTGTTGAAACGGTTTGCGCAATTTCGCTAGTAAATCGATGTAGATTCTGATGGGAGGAGCCCTTAGTGAACTCTCTTGAGAAAGGGGAATATGAAGGAACGCTTTGGGCAACTTATGGCCGAACTGGCTGAGTCGGATGGCCCGGACGTCACGGCCGAGCTGGTTCGTTTAATCAACGAGAACATTAAACCTCTGACTCCGGTCGGGCCGGAGGATGTTTGCATCCGGTCGATGTACATCGTGTCGGACCAGGTGAACAGCTATGGAGGAAGGTTTCCGGCAGCCGAACATGATCGTCTCTCCGGTCTCCTGGTGGATTCCCCGGTAATGGTGGGGCATCGAAAGGACGCGTTACCGATCGGGAGGAACTTTCATGCCACTACGGTAGAGAGAAAGGGACGCCCTTGGGTTCGAAGTTATTTTTACTGGCCCAAATCGGCGGCCGGGGCCGAGAGCCTTCGCGAAAATATTGACACCGGCGTCTACAAGGAGTGCTCGATCGGATTCACCTATCTTCTCCCGGAGTGTTCCGTTTGTGGCGAGGATATCCGGCGCTGCTCTCACAATCTCTTCCAGGAATACCAGGTGGACGGCAAATCCGAGAATTGCCATTTCAACTACCGCCAGATTGAGCGGGTACTGGAAACTTCGCTGGTCTATCGCGGAGCTACGCCCGACACGGCCATCTCCAATGAATTGAAAGTGACTGAGGAGACTGCGCGGGAAGTGGGCGCAGCGCCGAGTGCCGCGCTCCCCATGCTCGCTGACCTTGGCTCGCTGAACGCAGATTCCAGGTATCTTGTAGTTCCTCATTATGAGGGGCTCGATGTCAGACTCGAGAGTCGTGATGGACAGACACAGCTTTTCACCATGGCTGGTCAGGAACTAACTTCGTCATACTTGCCCGATCTCGCTTTCTCAAGCGGGCTCGAGAACGCGCGCGGCAAGCTCGTGGGGTATCGGGGTAAAGAACGATGCTCACTGGAACATCTGTACCAGTTCCTCGCGTGCTGGAAAGAGGCCGGTTACACGGGTTATCCTGTACTTGTATCCCGATGAAAAAGCGGTCCAGAGTCACATGTCTGCGGCCGGGCTCACCGGTCAGGCTCTTTCACCATCGCTTCACTTCTGCCGCCGGAATGGGTGAGTGCGCAGAATCTCTGAAGACCAAATCCGGAATCGAGATCTGGCAGCTCGCTAAAGACGGGACACTTGCCGCCGGGGTTCGATATCTGGCGGATAAAATCCAGACTCAGGTCCCGGAAAATTCCTTCTGTGTGAGTCTGAAAGAATGCGGTCCCCACGGTTATCTCCAAATCAGGCACGGTGACCAAATCGACCCGTCTCGTCATCCATTCACTCAACCTCGCCCGGCTCAAACGGGGCGCCCGGTTTCTCGCCGATCTTGATAGGAGCAATTCCTCTGCATCACTCCGGCCTGTTCTGCAGAGGATCGAGTGTCGCCGCTACCGATTCGGGCGGTTTCCGACTGGCGCTCGGAGGCGAATCAGCAGAGACTCTTTGTGTTCAGCCGATTCAGCTCGACGGGCAGGCCCGATTTCTGGCCTTTCTGAGCGGAAACGGGCGATGAAACAGCGAACGCAAAACGGCCGAGGTTCGGGCCGCTATTTGCCGCCCCGACGCATGAGCGGTCGAGGCACTGAATCAACGGTCGAGCGCGGCTTCAGGTTGACCGGTCAATTCCTGAATTTCCTGATGATCGCACTCACCATTGCCGCCGGATATTTCATGACGATCGAATCGCTCAAAGTCGAGCTGTCCGGCAAGGCGGAGAAGGAAGCGGTCAACACGCTCGACAAGAAACTGGGTAATCTGGAGGTCCTGTTCAAAGAAGGGGCCATTACCCGGGAGGAATTTTTCAAGTTTTCGACCGAGGTCTATAGTCGCCTGGGTCGAATTGAGGATCATCTAAACGATCAGACGGGAGATTCGCGTGAACGGAAACAGTAACTACCTACGAGAGACGCTCGACCAATTGTCGGACGACCAATTGCCGCTCATTGATTTCGACAAACTTCGCGAGTGTCTCAAAATCTCAGCGCAGATGCTGGACGAAGCCGATTCAATGCAGCAAAGCGTCTCGATTCTTCGGGGTGACTACGAGGGGCGCATTGCCGGGATGCTCAAGGCCATGGCTGCCGTTGACCGGAAACGCGGGGGGATCGATGAAGCCCTTAAAGCAGTCGAGTCCTTGGGCGGGCTGACCGGGGAGGAGCTGGTGAGCTGCTATCGGCGTACCGCGGCCCGTTTCCGCGACACCTTTCCGACCAGTTTCGGTTTTCTGAACGGTACTATCGCGCACCGCCCAGAGCGGCTGAACGAATACAAATCCTAGAGCGGGACAGTCGTCCCAACTCGGCGGGAGTGACCGCGCAAGGCCCGGCTCCCAAACTCTCTTACATCTCACGCTAATAAGGAGAAGACTCGATGTCAGTACGAGATCACAATCTCGAAACGGTGGCGCCGGTTCTGGCCACCTTCAAAATCAAACAGAACGCCGGGGTGGATGATCTGAAAGACACCAATCTCGGCCAGCCAGTGATGCTGACCGCAAACAACGAAGTCGGCCAGATCAGCGCCGGCGGACAGCTCCTGGGAAAACTGATCGCCCTGACGCTCAGCGACAATGACAACGGCAAGCGGCTGGCGACCGTTCAGATCGGCGGGATCTGCCGGCTTGCCATATCCGCAACCAATCCGTCAGTCGGCAACCGGGTGGTCGGCGGCACTGCCGGCACGGTGAAACAGGCGCCAGTCCTGACCGGCTATGATCCGGCAGGGGGGAATATCGCGCGCGGAACGGTGCTCGAAGTCAACGGCACCTCCGACTGTGTCATCTTGCTGAACTAGAAAGGACTATCCATGGAATTCAATCATTTTCTCAATTCTAATGCCCTGGCGAGCTCTGGCCGGTCAAGAGGGGAAAGAAGCGAAATTCGGTTCGCTGGACCTTGGACGGGCAGCCGCAATCGAAGTAAACCGCGATCTCTATCTTGAGGCGGATGGGCGCGGCCTCTCCTTAAGCGAATTGCTGGAATCGGAAGAGTATGATCCGAGTCCGCTTCATTCGCCGCTCGATGCCTTCGAGCGTCAGCTGCTCCTGGCCGGTGTGCGCCTGAGCGGCAACACGCCGACTACGGTCGAGCAGTTCTACCAGAAGGCCCCCGCTCTGCTTCCGGAGTTCATGCTTCGGGAAATCAAGAAAGGCCAGGCGATGCGTCCCGAGTTAGGGAAGCTGGTGGCCAGCAGCACGGCGGTAGCGACCAACCGGTACACGCCGCTCTTCATTGACACCTCCAACGACAAGAAATTTTCGCTGCGGCCGGTCGGTGAAGGGGCAGAGATTCCGCAATTGCTCGTCACCGAGCAGACCCATGCCATCACCGTTGCCGACTACGGCTTGGCCCTTCGCACGAGCTACAAGGCCCTGCGTTACCGCTCGACCGCCCAGTTCCGGGTTCTCTTGTGGTACATCGGATTCAAGATGCAAACCGACAAGATCGGAATGGTGGTGAACACGATCGTCAACGGCGACGGTAACAACAACTCGGCCAAAGTAGTGAACACGGCGGCGACCGGGACCTTGAGTTACGCCGACCTGATCACCCTCTGGTCCAACTTTGCGCCGTTCGAAATGACCACCATGGTCTGTCATATCGACAAGCTCAAATCGATTCTCACGCTCACGGAATTCAAAGATCCGCTGGCCGGATACCGTTTCCAGCAGAGCGGAGAACTGTTCACACCGCTCGGCGCCTCACTGGTTCGTTCTGACGAAGTGCCCAACGATCTCGTCATCGGTCTGGACAGCCGGTTTGCGGTCGAAGAAGTCATCACTCAGCCGCTGGTGGTGGAGTATGACAAGATCATCGAGCAGCGCTTCGAGGAGGCCGTGATCTCCGAATCGGTGGCGTTTGCCAAAGTCGTCAAGGAAGCGTCAGTCGTGCTGGATGTTTCCTGGTAAGCAAGATCGCGGGGCACACCCGGTGTGCCCCGCATACCTAAAGGAAAATCATGTACAAGAAACTTCTCTCGACTTCGGCGGCGTATCCCCTCGGCAATTCACACCAGCGACGCCTCTTCAAAGTGGGTTCCGGGCCGTATTCGGGTCGACTGGTCGCTATTATTCAAAGCTCCCCGACCAGTCTCCATCTGGTTTACTCGGACCCGCCTTTTGTCAACTGGTCGAGCCCGCTGGAGATCGCCGCCGATTGTGCCGACTCGGTTTGCGATGCCGCCATGGATTTGAACGGGAACATCCAGGTTGTCTATCCGGAAAGTGGGACTGACCACCTGGTGACGAGGAGACTCACGTTTGCCGGTGGGAATTGGAGTGTCGGCGCCAAAAGTGTAATCTACGACGGCGCCCCTTGTTTCACTCCCACACTTGGAGTTGAGCCCTCCGGCAAACATTGGGTGGCCTGGTGCCGCTATGCCGCCCCCAACCGATTTGTCCAGGTAAAGAGTTCCATCGATGACGGTGCCACGTGGGGAAGCGGCGCCACCGATCCGGGTGTGCAATTGACGGCGGGCGCGTTCGTCGAGTATGCCAAGCTGCTGGTCGCACCGGACCAAATTTATGTGATCGCCGCCTACGGAGGAGACCGACTCGTTATGAGGTCAATTCCCATTAACGGCGGTTCATGGTCGGCCGAATTCACTATAGCCTCCGGAATGTCAGGATTCACCGATGCGTTCGACGCCGCGGTGCGCTCCGATGGACTGGTGGCGGTCATCTACAATGACACCCAGTTTCGATACCGTGAATTTGACGGCGTGAATTGGGGAGGGATCGTGACCCTGGCGAATGCGCCGGTCGAGTCCCCTCAGATTTTGTTCCGCGACCAGGTCCCGGTGGTTAGTTATCTCGCCGGCTGGTCCGGATTGCAGAGAAGCATGAAAGTGGTCCAGAGAAGCGCCGGCAGCTTTGGCGCGCATGTACCGTTGGACTCGCGCGCGAAGACTTTTGATTCGGTCATCCTCCTCAACGCTCCCACGGGCGTCTATCAGGACGTTACCGATGAAGCCGGCACAATGGCGGTCGGCGATCTGGCCCACGCCGCTTCGGCAGCAATGCTGAAAAACGCCGGAGATCAGATCTATCTCGGGATGGAGAATCGCTTCCGCTACGCTGAGTTCGGTCTCTCCACAGTCGGCGCCGGAGGAACCGTCTCTTACACGTATTGGGACGGATCAAATTGGCGTGGATTTAGTCCCATAAACGGCGCGTCCAATCTGGATCAATCCGATGTCAAAATCCTGCTGTGGGATGATTTCTCAACTATCCCCGAAGACTGGCAGAAGCGGGCCGTGTCCGGGCGAAATCTGTTCTGGGTGAAGCTCGAAGTCCTTTCTGCCTACAGCACTGGACCGGTTGGTTCGCATGTCGCGGCCATATCCGAACTTTCTCGCATCATCTTTCGGAGGTAGGGATGTCATATACCAATATCGACCAAGTCCGAAGCCACCTCGGTGTAAATTCAGCGCTCCTTGAAAAGGTGTTCGACCGCCCGGTTCGCCTCACCGACGACCCGGTGAAATTCCACGAAGTTCCGATTGCCGACGGCTCGCTCACAGTCAAGTCAATCCGGTCTTCCAACCATGTCCGGATCTCTCTGGAAATAACAACCGGCGGCGCAACTTTCTCTTCAGCACCTGTTGTCCCCGGTTCGGTGGTGGTGGCCTCGGATAGTTCGCTCGGCACTGTGTACATCGAGAGCCGCGACTATATCATCGACTATGCTGCCGGAAGAGTCACGCCGAAACCTGGCAGTTCCCTGACTTCCGGAGCGCCGGTGACCGTCTGGTTCCTCCCCTATTCCGTGCTCGCTGCGGGCGAGGACTACCAGTGCGATTTGAACAGGTCGCAGATTCACCGTTTGTCCGGTGGGAGTATTGCCTGCGGCGAAACGCTCTATCTCGATTATTCACCAGTATACGCCGATGTCACCGATCAAATCCTGCTTAGTGCGGTGGCCGAGGCAAATGGTCTGATCGAGCGCGAAATCGATCCCGAGGGGCAGTTCGGCGCCGAGTCTTCGCTCGGGCTGGCCGCGACCTACCGCGCGCTCGAAATCGTCTGCCGAACGTCAGCTTCGCGCGAGCTCGCCAGCCTCCGGGCCGAGGATCGGGTGGCCCTGCTCTGGCTGAAGATGGCCGACGAATATGGCCGGCAGTCTGATCGGTTGCTGTCGGGGTTTCGCCCACCGGTGACGGGCCCCTCCAATCCCGTCAAAAGTTGAAAGGTAAACTATGATCAATGGAATTGAACGAGTCCTCGCTCGTCGCATGTGGTTTGTGCCGGATGTCATGGTCTGGGGAACGGTCGGCCTGGGGGAACTGGACTACCTGACGGTGGAGAAAGTCGGCTCCACAAGCGCAGTGCTGTACGGTTACTCTTCGTTCGCCGATGGCCGCCAGCGCGTTTCCTTCAGCGATCTCACCGATCACCGTGGCAACAAATTGCCGTCCGAAATCCGTTCGCCCAAAATTCTGATTCGCGCCAGGGGAGTGGATTCCGCCTTCGTAGTGGGACAAGAGACTCCGAGCGGATTCTCACTGGCCCGTTCTGCGAATCCGCAGTACGGTCCGGTAATGGCCGATCTGCTCGTGGTGGAAATGGGGGATTGACATGGCCAAACGAAGAGTAGCGGACCCCGAGAAGCCAGCCGTCGGGCTGGACCTACTGGATGAACTCATCCAGAACTGTTACGAAAAGCTGAAAGGCTCAATGGAAGCAAATCCTAAACTTGGAGATCTGATCAAGATGATAGAATTACGACACAAACTTGCCCCGAGTGCCACGGCTCAACGGGAGTTCTGGAAAATGCTGGACCGGGTTCGCGCCAAAGCGCTCCCGGCCAAAGGAGAATCCCCGTTTCACTAGAAAACCGGACGAGCCCGTGAAGGCCGGCGATGCCGAATAGACAAGGGAGAATCCTGAGAAGTTCACTGGTCATTGTGCTGCTCTTGTCCTATTGCGGCTCCGGTTATGCTGGGGACAAGTTCGGCGATTCAACCGCGACCGCGGTGAGAATTTGCCTGAACAACGCGCTCGTTCTCGGGAAATATCTATCAGCGCAAAGCTCCGGAACGCTGGACTCAATAAGGATCTGGGCGCGGAACAATGATGGCGGGACCGATACCGTCACGGCCTGCATCTATACGTCTGCGGGAACGTTGCTAGGACGGTCGCGCGATTCAGCCGTTGTCCCCAACGACATTTTGAATCCGTACATGCTGCACTTTGACAACCAGACCATCAATATCGGTTCCGGCACGCGGTACTGGATCGGTGCCCAGGTCAGAGCCGCGGGGTCATCAAACAACACGCGCATTGCCACGGCCAGCTCGTCCGACAGCCTCTACCTGGGCTCGGACCCCTTGCCGCTGGAGAGCGCGATCCCAACCGGAAATAAGTACTTCGGCGCCGGTCTGGAGGCGGTCCGGGTTACGGCGTACTACTCAACCCACGGCGAAGCACCGGTCATCTCTCGTCGCCGGCGCTCCGGCAGCCGCACTGAATGGGAGGCGCCAGAAAGGAAAACAACGGATGAAACATATACTTTTGGTTCTTGCGACCCTGATCCTGTTGATGGAGATCCTTCCCGATTCGACCAGGGCCGCAACCGCTATCGTCAACAACCATAGTGTCGCTGGCAAAGCTGAAGACTCCCTGTGCGTGACGTTTTTTGTTACCGACACAGTCGGCAATTTCACGGCTGCCGACTCTTTCTATGTGGTAGTGTTCAGCCCGTGGGGAGACTCGGTTTTTGGAGCCTCCTATACCGGTTCCCCCTCTGAAATCAAAGTCGCGACCGTCGGGGGGACGTAAGATGTATCGCTGGCTAAAGGATGTCGCTGATATCGATGGCCCGAACCCGCGCTCCGGCACTTACGCCGGCGTCATCGTGGCCGTGGATACGCTCGATGGCGCCTCCGCAGCTCATCTGGACCAGGCCTTTACCTTCTCCTTTGTCCTCGAACCGAGCTTCGGGGAGCGAGCCAGGATCGGAGATTCTTTACCCGATGGCGGTATCACGGCCTCCAAATTCGCCGCCAACGCCATCACTTCGAGCGTCATAGCCGCCGACGCGATCGGTTCGTCCGAGATCGCGTCCGATGCCTGGTCCGAAAACTGGTCCTCGGCCACCCGGACGTTGACCACCGATTCGTTTATAGTCGATATGTCAAGCTTCAACGCCGCACTCGACAACGACACTTCGCTGGTCAACTTCCTTCGAGCCGCAGCGAAAGGAGGAGCCGGCGGAAACGATTCGACTTCGATCGCCCGCTGGGTCTGGAATACGCCGCACGGCAATCATTCGCTTAGCGGGACTTTCGGCAAGTATCTCGATGCCCAGGTGTCCGGTCTTGGCATCGGCTCGGGAGCCTACTCCTGTTCCATCGTGGCCTTCGATTCGGTCATTCACCAGGTGGTGCCGGGCGTGGCGCTGGCCGTCCGAAACGCCGCTCAATCTTCGCTGTACGCGGCAGCCTCGACCAACGTAGAAGGGAAATCAGTCGTTAATCTGAACTCCGGCGATCTTTCGGTCATCGCCACCGCTCCCGGTTATCTGTTCTCGTCGCCACAGTCGATTTCGGTCGCCGGTCCGCAGACCGACACGGTTTTCGGCTTCCGGTTTAATCCCGGCAGTCCATCTTCCCCCGTCCTCTGCCGGGTATATGGATACATCTATGGGCTCGATCGCCGACCGGAACGAAACGCCCGGGTTTCTGCCTCTCTTCCGTCCGGCGTAGCTCGATCCGGAAATTTGGTTGTATCCCCATTCGCTGTCTCGACTACGACTGACACGCTGGGCTATTTCTTCCTCGATCTGATTCCATCGGATTCGCTGGTGCCGAACAACGCCAAGTACGAATTCAGCATTACCCGTACGGACGGGACGATCTTGCGACAGCGGGTCAAGGTGCCTGCCACCGGATCATGGCAGTTAACCTGGTAGAGGCGCTTTATCATCAACTTATCGTATTGAGGTGACTTATGAATTTACTTTCGATGAATGCCGACTCATGGCTGGGCGTGCTCGGCTCGGTCGGTTTGATGCTGGTCTCGTGGGTGGCGAAAAAGTACGTGATTCCTTTTCTTCAGGTGGGGAAGCGGAAGAAATTCGCCGAATACATCACCGTCATCGCCGACGAAGTCATCAGTGAACTTCGCCTAAAATATCCGGACAAATCCTGGCTGCAACATCTCGATGAAGCGATTGCGAAATTGGCGGAGATTTGCGGGGTCACTTCGGACATTGCGGAGCGGGCCGTCAAGGCTTCAGCCGCCCGGCAATAGAGGGTGAAGTGACTACCCCAATGAAAAAGGCGCGGCCGGACAGGCCACGCCTTTTTCGTTCATCTTAATGCCGAACAAGCCGGCCGCCCCTAGTGGCAGGGCTGGCTGCCGTGCCCAAAGAGGAAATTGAAATAGTATATGATATCTGCGATGTTGATCACATTATCGCAGTTGCAGTCCGCGCGCCATGCCCCGCCGACCGGCGGATTCTTGTGAGCGGTGATGTACTGAATCAAAAGCGTCAGATCGGCTAAATCGGCCACATTGTCACCATTCATGTCTCCGACGGCATAGCTGGTCGCACAGGTATACCGAGTCAGGATCGTCGATGACCCCTGATAGCCGCCCGAATTCTGACCGACCGCGCGGAAGAAATATTCGTTCCCTTCCGTTAGCCCGGTGGGCGTGTACTGAACCGACCAACCGTCGGCGCCGTTCGCATCGGTCGCCACCGGCTGCCGCGTGACCGACCAGGTTTTGGGAGTCATGGAGATCATGATGTCGACCGGGTGCCAGGTTCCCTCGATGTAAATATTGGCCGACATCGACGTAAGACTAAATTCGCAGTCGGTCAGAGAGCCCGAAATCGGGTCAGAGACGGTCACCACGTAGTTGCCGTCAGGCAGTTTCCAACCGTTAAATCCGGCGACCGCCACCCAGAATCCGGGGTTACCGCTTAACCCCAGCACCACGCCCCGTTGCTCGTCCTCGACCCATGTACGAAGGGTCCAGTAGTCCGGATCTCTTGCGAAGTCAAATTTGAACGTATCTCCACGCGCCGCCGAATACTTGACCAGCCCCGCAAACATCTGCTCATCGCTGGTCCCCTTCTTGGCGCGGGTGTTGAACGAAACTGCGAGAGATTCGGCCGTGGCGGTCATGGTCATGGCCGCGCCGCCGGATTTCATGGTGCCGGTATAGCCGCGATCGGACCACGATTTTACCACCAGGGCTGCTGCTGCCGGTCCGCTGTAATAGTCACCGAATTCGCCATTGTAGGCGTAGTTGCCGTCGAGAGGGTTGCCGTTCGCGTCCCCGAGAGTTTGCTGGCCCAGTGTCCCGATGCCGTTGGAGTAGGTGGACTGGGCGTCATGACGAGACACCTGCACGCTTTGCATCGTTTGGTCCGTACTCTGCGTGTAGATGCCGAAGGGACTGCAGAAATCGGAGCCGTTCACGGGTAAGGTAATCGCCGGAATTGGCGGGTTGGGCTCAAGATGCACCGGCAGAGTCACCGCGGAAGTACGATTCTCGGCATCGTAAAGCGTGGCCCGAAGAGTATAATCCCCGCGCGTCAGACCGGAGAAATTCCAGTCGAAGCTGAAGCCGTTCCCGGCCTGTATGGTGTTCACGCCGTCGCGGATGGGCGAACTGCCATCGTAGTCTCGTCCGATTTCGGTAAAGGGACCGCCGTTGGAGTATTCAAACACCGCATAGTCAATGCTCCCCGAGCCGGACGTATCACGCACCCAAAGCGAGGTCTTGCCAAGTAGAACAGTGTTCGCCCTCGGCATAACCCAGGCGGCCAGCGGAGCCGGATCGGTTGTGCCGCCGGTACCGGTAAACGTCAGCGTGCTGCAGGCGGCATTTCCCAGATTGACGGTACAACTGTAACTTCCAGGAGTGGTAGGAATGAAACGCAAGGTCACTGTATGTGAACCGCCCGGAGCCACTGAGAAAGATCCGCCGCCGGAAGGCAAAGAGAAGGCCGGGCAGCTTTCAGAGGCGGTGGCGTTCAAAACGCTGGTGCCGCAGTTGGTGACAACGAATGATAAGTCCTTGGTCTGGGGGAACTGCACGATCCCAAAATCGGTCGTGGTCGAAGGTGCTACCTGGCAGCACTGGTTGCTCGCCGATCCTCCGGGCAAGCCCGCCACATCCATGGCTAGTCGCCCCGGAAAATTGTAGGCGGAAGGAAACGAAGACGGAAAATTGGTCAGGTCAACAAACCCGATCGTTGTATCCCAAATATTATATGACTGGCAATGCAGGGGGTTGGCGTCAAGAAGAAGTCCGGCTCCAACGCTAGTATCGATCACGCTGGACAGGAAGAATCCGGCGAAGAACGGACCATTGACAGTGATAGGAGAATCCAGCGGCACCCACAGGGCATAGTAACCGGCGGCCGAAGTGCTGAGCGTGTGGTCTGCCGAAATGGCCAGAGCATTTCCGGGAGTCGGACACGAAGGATTCGTCGTGTTCGGGAGTTCCACGTCGACCGAGACCGTAACCGAAGTTGCTTTGGCAAAATACATCGGCATCGACACCGCGTAAATTTTGTACGGATATGGATTAGTGCACGAAGCGGAGGGATCAATGTAGGCCTTGTACAGTTCGTTGCCGGACACCCAGCCGTCCATCCGGTACGCCAGGGTGGTCACGCTTGACGCCGTGCACTGGACGGCCGCCGCGAAATCCATCTGGCCGAATCTCAGCATTTGAAACTCCGGCTTGCTGATCGGCTGAAATTTTGGTGATGGTTTCGTCAGGGAAAAAGCCGAAAGCGCGAGACATAATGTCAGGGCAGAAACATAAGTACATATCCGCGAAAACATTGGGCATCTCCCTTTAAGTGAATTAGGCCTGTTTCTCTTGATTATCGTGCATTTTGCCATATACTTGAGAGGCGCCTGTAGAAACCCTCGACCCGGAAAGGGCGGCTGTTGAACGACTCTGAATCCCCTATGAAACCGCTTCGGAAACCCTCCTGGCTCACGGTCAAAGGATTTGGGGGCGAGGAGTTTAACCGGGTTAATGCGCTCGTGAGAGAGTATGGCCTCAATACCGTCTGCCACGAAGCCAACTGTCCGAACCGGGGAGAGTGCTTCAACCGGGGGACTGCCGTGTTTCTGATCCTTGGGCCAAACTGTACCCGGAGGTGCCGTTTTTGTAACGTCTCTTCCGGAACGCCGAACCAAATCGACCCTCAGGAACCACAAAACGTGGCCAAGGCTGCCCGACAACTGGGGCTCAGGCACGTAGTCATAACGTCCGTGACACGCGACGATCTGGAAGACGGTGGGGCGGCGCACTTTGGTCTGACCATCGCGGCGGTCCGTCGCGAATTACCGGTCGCCACGATCGAAGTACTTACGCCCGACTTTTCGGGAGCACGCACGAGTCTGGTCACGGTGCTCGATGCTCGCCCCGATGTCTTCAATCACAATATCGAAACTGTTCCCCGGCTTTATCCTCGCGTTCGCCCCCAGGCGGATTATCAACGTTCTCTTAACCTGCTGCGCCAGGCGGGAGAGTATTCCTCGGCCAGAATAAAATCCGGCCTGATGGTTGGTCTCGGCGAGACGGAAGAAGAGCTGAAACAGGTCTTTGAGGATTTGGCCAACAGTCGTGTTTCACTGTTAACCATCGGACAATATCTTTCCCCGTCGCGACATCATCTCCCCGTTGAGCGTTTTGTTCCGCCCGAGGAATTTGCCGTGCTGCAACAAGAAGCGGAGAACGCAGGAATTGCCGCGGTCTTTTCAGGACCGCTGGTTCGTTCATCCTATCTTGCCGAATCGCTTTTTGCAAAAAGCTGACACGTACTTTTTACGAACAATTCCGATTCCTTCCCCAGCCCTCTGCTCACCTTCACTTAGGCCCGGGCCGACAATCAGGGAGAACAGAGAAAGAGGTGCACGGCGAAGATGATGAATCGATCCCACGTCCGTCTTCTAGTCATCGATGATGAACGCTACATCTGCGATCTGGTCGGGGAATCCCTGGCCGGCGAGCATTTTGAAATCGTCTCTTTCACCGATCCCCGCCAGGCCCTGTCCCATCTTGCGGAAAACGAAGTCGATTTTGTGCTCTCCGACCTGGTCATGGGAGATTTCTCCGGTGTACAGATCCTCGAGGGAGCGCTGCAGCATCATCCCGACGCCATCGTCGTTCTGATGACCGCCCACCCCACGGTGGAGACGGCGATATCCGTGCTGAAAAATGGCGCGTACGATCTCCTGGTCAAGCCGTTCAAACTGGAAGTGCTCAAGGCGACCATCCGGCGCGGCCTTGCCCATCAGCAGGTGATGCGGGAAAATCTCAGACTGCGCGGCCAGATCGAATTTCTCAAGGCCGCCGGTGCGCTGACCATGGGCGTGGAAATTGAGCGCTCTCTCCAGATGGTGCTCGGTTCCTGCAAGACCGAACTCGGCGCGGTGGCTGCCGCCATTATCGAGATCGAGCCCAAGTCGGGAGAAGCCGTCCGCGTCCTGCAGGAAATTACCAATCAGGATTTTCGCAATACTGTTCTGGATCAATCGACCATCGGCCGCTTCAACGGCCGCCGGGTCTCCGAACCGGTCGTGACCACGGAGAAGCTCTCCTACAATCGAGAAAATCTTCTGCAGACCACTATCTGCAGTCCGATTTACATCCGACGGACCCTGCACGGCGTCATTAACCTGGTCATACTCGACCGCTTCCGCCGCGTCCACCAGGGGCAGATGGATGTCTTGACCATTCTGACCAACGCTGCCGGCTCTGCGATTGCCAACCAGAGACTGTACCAGAACGTCCAATCCTCCTACTGGTCCGCCATCCGAGCCCTGGCGAACGCTATCGAAGCCCGCGATGGCTGCACCGCCGGCCACACCGATCGCGTGATCCGTCTGGCTGAGCCAATGGCGAGGGCCCTGGGTTGGCCCGAAGCAAAAATCCACGCCCTGCGCCTGGGCTGTACTCTCCATGACATAGGCAAGATTGGCGTTCCGGATTCGATTCTGAACAAGCCGGACCGCTTGAACGACGAGGAATTAGTGCAGATGCAGCGCCATCCGTTGGTCGGAGAACGCATCATCAAGGACATCGATCTGTTCAAACCGGCCCTGCCCTATATTCTGTCGCACCACGAACGGTACGACGGTCACGGCTATCCCAAAGGTCTGGCGGCCGAGCAGATTCCGGTCGAAGGAAGGCTGTTGGCGGTGGTGGATACGTTTGACGCGATCATCTCGGATCGTCCTTACCGGAAGGGAGCTTCACTGACGGTGGCGGTGCGGGAACTGGAGATCAATCGCGGAAAGCAGTTTGACCCGTCCATGGTCGACCTCTTCCTCAGACTGCTTCGCTCCAACTTGATCGACCTGCACGAACTGTATGGCCGCGACTTTGAGCTGGCCCAGGTTGACGAAGCGCTGGCGGCTACATCCGGATCGGAACCGGTGCAAAAGAAAGCACCAGAATTATCAGTGCCGTGATCCCCATGGCGACCGCCACCCGTGAGGGTGCGCGATCATCGTCAAGCGTGGGAGGATGCGGCACGCGAAAGAGTATCCCCAAACCCCCGATCAGCCACCACATGGGGGATTCAAAACCTAATCCAAGCAGTGCAACCGCCGCTACCCAACCGAAATAGCGTTGTTTTCCTCTAAGCAGGCCGTAAAGAATGTGGCCGCCGTCAAGCTGTCCGATCGGCAGCATATTCAACGCGGTGACTAGCAAACCGGCCCATCCGGCGAACGCAGCTTCAGCTCAGACGATAGGCAAAGCCATCCGGAGCTGTCCCAACCATCAATTTTGCCAGAACGGTCATGATGATCGACTCTCCCTGCAGCGACCATCCATAGGCCGGTGGCGGAGTCACGGGAACAATACGCGTATGCGCCAGGCCGTAAATGAGCCAGCCAATGGCTACGATCCATCCGGCGATCGGACCCGCGGCCCCGACTTCCAACAGGTCCCGGCGATTCCAAAACGGAGATTTCGAGGCGATCACAGCACCAAAGGTCCCGAACAGATTCGGTGCAGGAATAAAATAAGGCCACGTGGTCACGATCCCGCGGCGACGGCTGGCGACATAGTGTCCCATCTCATGGATCAAGAGAATAGAGACCAGGGCCGCCGTGAACTGCAGCCCCATACCGGCCAACAGATTCCGCTTCATGAGCGCAAAATCGCCGCCGGAGGTGAAGAAGACCGGGACCAGATAGATCGAAATGATAGTCGCAAGAAAGAGAATGATATTTAGCTTCGGAATGTACAGGCTCCGCCTCGGATCAACCGTCAGAATAACCGGTCCATCGTCAGACTCCGTCAGCGTGTACTTGAATCCGCCGACCCGGAGCCGGTCACGGATCAGCTTAACGGACCGGGCGCGGCTATAGCGATGAGTGAGGCTGAAGGCGACGCGGTCAGCCTGCCGGTAGACGGCGTCGATGCTGAACAGATCGGCCATGAGGGGGACAAGCTGCTGGATCTCCCGATCCGCGGAATTCACATCCATTAAGTCATTATATTCACGAAGGCATCGGGGCGACACAAAAAAAGGAAGCGGGGACTTTCGTCCCCGCTTCTGAGGTTTCAACAAACCTGGAACGAGATTAGTACGTGATGAGCTTTCCTACTGGGCAGGCGCCGTAGTAGAAATAGTAGCTAACCAAGTACGTCACGTCCGCAGCGTCAACCAGGCCGTCACCATTGACATCACCGCAGGTCAGGAACGGAATCGGTCCGGGAACCCCGGCGCCGCCGTTGACATGCTTGGCGAGGTAAACGATATCAGCGATGTTAATCACGCCGTCGTTGTTGACGTCACCACGATCGAACCCAACCCACTTATTCAGCAGGTGAGCCAGCGGCTGGTAGTTGGCGACATTCTTGTTGTTCGCGATCGTCGGAAGGGCGAAATGGGCGAGCGCGAAGTTCAAGGTGTCGGTTCCAGCTGTGAAGTCGTGGGCGATAAAGCCGAAGTGACAGGCCTGATCAGATCCGGGTGGCGAATTCTGATTGTTTCTGCCAATCAGGCTAAGGTCGAAGTAAGCCGAGTCCAGATAGCCGTTGCTATGAACTGCAGCTGTCGTCAGGAACAGGGCCTGATCTTCGTTCAGAGCCTTAACGTTGCGCAGCGGAGCGACAGGATTGAGACCGCAACCGCCGTACGGCAGTTTTATCCAGCCCCAGGCACCCGAGGTAGCCGAGGTGGGGAAATCCCAAGCCAGCGAAGAGGAGGCATCATAGTCGGCTGAGTCTTTACCCAGATCGTAGTCTATGACGGCGCCCATCTTCCAGTTCGGGAGGGTCTTGGTCTGGTCGCGCTGGGAGATTTTCAAGAAATCAACCACAACGTTATTGAGTTCCGGATATGCGGCCGGAGCGTCGACAAAACCGACCACACGGCTGGACGTGTGAAGTCCCATGGTCGAATCATTGTCGAAGAAAGCCGGAACCAGCTTCCAATCCCAGGCGGTTCCGTTTAAGAAGTTCTGTACGGAATCAAGGAATACGCGGCAGACCATGTTACCGGTCAGCGGCGTGTAGGTGAGTCCGTCAGTAGTGATCGAGCCGAGAGAAATACCGGTTGTGACAGCCGGCTTGCAGTCGACATCGCACAGGTTCGGATCGGCCTGCAGTGAGATCCAGGCATTGGCTTCGCCAGTGCCGTCCCACTTAGGAGTATTCAGAGCAATACGCTTCTGAGTTACGCCATAGATGTAAGAGCCCTGGTACAGAAGGGCCTTGTGGTCGCCATCGACAAACCAACTACCGTTAGCAGCATGTCCAGTCGCCATTGGCGATTCGTCCGGTGTTGGAGATCAATGCCCAGTTGGCACCGCCGGCGCCGAAATGCAGCGTCGTGCTGTCAATCAAGCATCCGCCAACTACGGTCATCGTGACTTCCGGCTGTTCCGCAACATTGTTGAGGAAGAAGTCGGGGTCGTTAGACTCGAAGTGGGCATAGCAGACGTTCGGACCGCGCTTAATCACATTCTGAATCACATCAACCACGAGGTGACCAGTGTCACCCGGATTCAAAATGAACGGATAGATTCCGGGCGGATTGACGAACGTCGGCAGCGCGGCAGAAACCGCACGGTTGATCGAACGGCCCATGGTAGTGGACAACTCTTCGCGTACGGTGGTAGCAGGGTTGCTCTTCCACGCCGCAAAGCTCGACTGCGTCAGACGGTCTGCGATCGATGCAGCGTTCCGAGTTGATCCACCATTTCTGGCAGCGCCCGGAGCGGAGTTGTTCGAAGCAGCCGTGACAACGATATTGCCGGTCAAAGGCTCGCAACCAGTGTTGGTGAAGATCTTTCCGAAGTCCAACAAGACCGACGAGAGCGGACCAAAGGTGGTGCCTGCCGGCGCGTAGTTCATGATTTCCAGACGGGGACGAGACACCTGAGGGCTCAGACAGTACAGCGTTCCCTGGAGGGATCCAACCAGCACTTCACCGGTGTTCGCAACAGCGAGGCCGGCCAAACGATCATCAGCACCCGCGTTAAACGGAGGGTTGATGTCGATACGGCGGTTGAAGGTCTCCTGGAAATTATCGGCGTTGATTACGGACATGTATCCGAAGGTCGTTCCGATGAACAACTGATCCGCAACGCCCGGTTCGCAGGTCAGGAATCCGTCCGCGCGAGGGGCATCCCCCAAGCTCGCGTTGTTGCCGGCATACGTGGCGCCCGCGAGGAGGCCGGTAAACCGGTTATAGAACAGGATACTGCCGCCGAGCGGTGGAATTAACCAGGTCGAGCCCGAAGGAACGATCACGCGATTCTGGTCAACGAGAACGTTTCCTTGCTGCAGGTTACCGCTCGTGCCCCAGCAGAGCACGTGAGCAGAAGCGACCGCCGATTTGATGGCGCCGCTCGCAGCGTTGAGACGATAGAAGATACCGTCGGCCGGAGAAGTCGGGTTCGGCTGCAGCATAGGAGCTGAAACCGTGTACACTTCGCCGCCAGCAACCGCGAGGCCTGACGGGAAGGTTTCAGGACCATAACTTCCGGCAGGGTAAACACTACCGTTATTACCTCTGAGCCCGCCGCCGACCGCAGTCGACAACTGCCAGTTCACGGCGCCGGTAGAGGCATTAATTGAGAAGACGTCGCCATTCGGAACTCCCGGAGGAAGCGCCGCCTGTGCCAGGTACAGGCTGGAGCCATCGGAAGCCAAGCCACGATAGGTCGGGGCCGGGAACGAAATTGGTCCCCAGGTTCCTATATGACCGGTCGCAGCCACGACCTGATACAGACGAACACCACCGGTGCAGAAGTACAGATAATCCGTACCACCAAGGTTCAGCACCACGAAGTTGACAAACGCCGTGTTGCCAATCGCACCAGGGAAGCCAAGCGCGGCCAAAGTGGTCGAATTGATCGACCAGATCTGGGCGAAGCCTGGGTCGTCCATGTTATAAGCGGAGATCGAGTTGGGAGTACCGCCGCCGACGAACAGCACGTTGGTGGGAGTTCCACCAATCATGATCTTCGCGATGGTCGGCGTAGAGGCCAGACCGCCGGAGTTGGTGATGTAGTTCGGAGTGCCTGCGCCCGTGATGGTTTTCAGGACAGCGCCGTTGTTCAGATCGAAGATCTGATACTTGGTGCCGAAGTTGCAAACGACAAAGGTGTCAAAGGTAATCGGCGCCGCAGAACCGATACGGCCAAGGACCGTAAGGGCGTTGGCATCCGTGTAACCCCATTTCACCGTCAGGTTGCAATAGGCATCACCTAAAGCCACATTGGCATGGCCGGTGCGAGCGTTATCATGTCCCGCCGTGGCAAAATTGTCAGGCGTGGCACAAGCCCACTCATTCGGTGGAACTGAGCAGAATTCCACCTCGATCACAGCGTTATCGGTTTTGCCGGTAGCCGCCGAGAGGTTTTTCCACGTCGCCGAGCCGGTGCTGTAATACCAGGCACCAGTTCGGATGAGCGGACCCTGATCCTCTTCCACACCGAAATAGAAATAGTTGTTCACTGGATCCAGTGTGCTGAGTTCATAGCCCACGTAGAAGTTGGAAGAAACCACCTGGAGTCCACCAGGGATTACCACTTCCGTCCACCCAGGGTAGTACGTGATGCCGGCAAACGGAACCGTATAGGTGGCTAAGAGCGCACCAGGGCCCGCCGGACCCGCACTTCCCCAGACTTTGATCAGCATATCAGGGGTCCCGCCGTTCTCTGCGAAGAGAGCCGGGTCGATCGCCTGAACGCGGATCTTGTCAATACGATTGATAACCTGTCCGTCAAACCGCTGGGCGATGTTGATCGGCAGGCCATACCCTGTGCTGGTTCCAGCCGTGTAAGAGAGCTGGTCGTCACAGATCGCGAACTCATCATGGCAGAGGTTCACGTGAATGAAGAAAGCCCGCTCACCGAGACCGTCGAGCGTCCAGCAGTTACTGCTGCCGGTCCGTATCCACAACGGATCGGGGGCGGTAAAGGAGACTGATCCGCCGACGCGGCCGGGATCACTACTGCTGCTGTTCAAAGGCATCCACAGCATGCCGTCAGCATAGTTGCTGGACGTCATGTTGACGGTGACATGCCAGGGCCCGATGACCACTGGTTTGGTCGGGAAATTGACAATAATGTGGTTCCAGCCGTTAGCCGTCAATCCCGTCGTCGGGAACAGCGAGGCTACGCCGCCAGGAACCGTCTGGGTCGCTATTGGACCACTGCCTACATCAATGTTACCGGTGCCATCATCTTTCCAGATTTTGACTTCGATACCATTGGTGCTGGTCGGAGTATAGTATGCTCCCGGAGAAGTTCCAGACCGGTCGTAATGCTGGAAGTCAACTGAATTGATCGTGTCAGGGCCGGTCGAGACGAATCTCTGGCCAAAACCGGTCATAGTCGATCCGCAGGTCCAGGCCGGATCCGGAACGACAAACAACCCAACGAAGCCGTTGGACGGTGTCGCCGCGGTGTAGCAGCTGGAATAGACCTGACACCACTCGGAATAAAGGTCGAAATCGCAAGTGAAGCCGTTCGAAGTCGCCATAGGCACCCAAGTCGAAAGGGAGGCATTATAGCGGCTTGAGCGGAAGGTCGGAGTATGGGTGCCGGCCGGGCAGCCACCAGAGGCGGCACGGTTTCCCCAATCGGCTCCGAGATACAAGCTGTCCGTCGTCGGACTAGCCGGATCAGCACCCACCGCGATATGGTAGGCACCCGTCAGCGCCGGCGGGTTGGTAAAGGCCAAATGGACGTACTGGCCGGGATAAGGGATTACCGGCAGAGCAAACGTCTCACTGTAGACCATAGTACCCGGAAGGCCGGAGTTATCGGTCCACACGGAGGCCTTGATCAGGACGACGCCGTCCGCAAAGGACGGATCTTCGGCTGTCCAATACACATACTGATCACAGGCATTCACCTTGATCACCGTGTTCGGAGCCGTCGGGCCGTCAAATCGCTCGGCATTAGCCGGGAAGGGGCTGTTGCTTCGCGAACTGAACAGGTTGTCGCACAACGCTGGATCATAGGTATAGTACTCGAGCAGATGGCACTCGGTCGTATCGAGGCCACTGGTCGAAGGCGGCGGCGTCCGGTGAGCGGCAGGTTTTGAGACTATATCACTATAGTCGGGTCCGCCGGCTCTCTGGGCCACAATGGGCGCCTTCTCCTTAGCGCTCGGCGTGGTCGCGTTTTTAACGATAACCTTGCCGCGCGGGCTGGGAGTATTGTCGGTTGCAGAAATTGCTGTACCAGTAAAGACCATAAAGATGGCCAGTATTAGTACCGCGGTTAACAGTCTTTTTAACATTAATTCCTCCTTAAAAAAGGAACAAGGAAACTCGTCTCCTTCAGTCCGGTGAATGGCCGAGCAGACCTTTCGGCCGCCATGTAGCCACCCGCCATAATCTCTTTTTGTCTAGGGAAGCTTGAGATTCTAACTGAATTCAACGGGTTCATTTCTATTCCTATCTTGGAGTCAGGAGCACGCCGTTCTGAACTTTCGTACTGGGCGGATACTCCCGTGATATCTGTATAGTCGTGTCAAATTTCATCGCTTCTGATAGCTCGTATTCAGGTCTAGTTATCTGAGTCACCTCCTGAAATCCACTTGGACGGTTGTCGGTTTTCGTTTACGCAGTACACTAATAGTGGATTAGGAAATCAAAGACGCGAACGCTCAAGGCTAAAGGCGGGTCGGTGTGTGCTCAATCAAGGCTGCCGAAGCAGAGTCAAATAGAGCACTCCCTTATCGGGGGGACCCATTTCATTAGCAAGTTGATGTTCGATTAAAAGAGGCTCTTGGCGTCTGACGATTCACAATTTGGCTCTCGGAGTCGTCTTTCGCCTACACACGCTCAGGACGAAGATAACCAAGTCCTCGTTTTAGTCAAGACCAAAGACTACAAAATCTATGTTTGACGTGCATTATTAATGCACAATGCGGAGCAATCTTGTCCGGATTAAGTGGATAGTGAAGTCGTTTTTGAGACTCTCCCGCCGAGATATTCCGGCCTTCCGCGTATTTCAGAGAGAGAAATACACGGCGATTGGTTGCTCCCACAGGCGGAACTGCTCCGCCGGCTCAGGAGACCGTGGAGTTACCGATCGGAGAAGGGCAGAGACGAATTTAGGCGTGGGAGCACAATCGATGCTCCGGAAACTAACGGGGAGCATGGGAGGGCGGCGAACAGGCCGGACGCCATGCTCCGAAGAGTTGTCGATTCCTGGGGAGGATCCGGGCAAAAAAAGAAGCGGGGACTTTCGTCCCCGCTTCAAGGGATACTACCAACCGAAGGTTAGTAGCTGACCAGCTTACTTACCGGGCACGGGCCATAGTAGAAGTAATAGTTGATCAAATACGTCACGTCGGCAGCATTGATCAGGCCGTCACCGTTGGCATCGCCGCAAGTCATGAACGGAATCGGTCCGGGAGTCCCGGCGCCGCCGTTGAGATACTTGGCGAGGTAAACGATATCAGCAAGATTCACGACACCGTCGTTATTCACGTCGCCGCGTTCCGCGCCGGTCCACTTGTTGAGCAGGTGGGCGAGCGGCTGGTAGTTGGCAACGTTGCTGTTGTTCGTAATTCCCGGCAGGGCGAAATGCGCCAGCGCGAAGGCCAGCGTATCGGGACCCGGCACGAAGTCGTGAGCGATGAAGCCCACGGAGAAGGCCGCATCAGAACCGGTCGGCGAGCTAGACGGAACGGCGCCGACTTTGTTCAGATGGTAGTAGGCCGAATCCAGATAGCCGTTGCCATGTACGGCAGCGGTCTGGAGGAACAGAGCCTGGTCTTCGTTCAAACCCTGTTCGGTCCGGAGGGGAGCCAGAGCGGATACGCCACAGCCGCCAAACGGCAGCTTGATCCAGCCCCAGGCGCCGGTCGTGATCGCATGCGGGTAGTCCCAGGCCAACGATGACGAAGCGTCATAGTTGCCTGTGTCGTTACCCAGATCGTAGTCGACCACAGCGCCCATTCTCCAGTTCGGCAGCGACCGCGTCTGATCGCGCTGGGAGATCTTCAGGAAGTCCACCACAACGTTGTTCAGAAGCGTGTACGGAGCGGGAGCGCTCAGGAAGCCGACCACGCGGCTGGTCACGTAGAGACCCATGGTCGAATCGTTGTCGAATCCGGCCGTGTAGTTCTCCCAGTTCCAGCTGGCGAAACTCGGCGGGCCGAAGTTCTGGACGGAATCCAGGAACGAGCGGCAAATCAAGTTTCCGGTCAACGGAGTGTAAACGAGTCCGTTGGAAGTGATCGAGCCCAGCGAGACGCTCGCTGACAGAGCCGGCTTGCAGTCAACATCGCAGATGTTCGGGTCAGCCTGGAGTGAAGCCCACCCCTTGCCGTCGCCGAACCAGTCTTGCGAGTTCAGGGCGATACGAGCATAGCTCACGCCATAAATGTACGTGCCCTGATACATGTTGGCCTTGTTGTCGCCGTCGACAAACCAGCTGCCGGCGGCGGCAGTCCAGTTGCCATCGGCCACACGGCCGGTGTTGGAAATCAGCGCCCAGTTGGCGCCGCCGGAGCCGAAGTGCAGCGTAGTGGTATCGAGCAAGCAGCCACCGACGATCGTCATGACGCATTCCGGTTCTTCCGAGGTGTTGTTCAGGAAGAAGTCGGGATCGTTGGACTGGAAGTCGGCCCAGAACACGTTCGGGCCGCGCTTGATCAGGTTCTGCTTGACATCAAAGACCACGTCACTGGTATCACCCGGGTTCAGATTGAACGGGTAAGTACCGGCACCGTTGATGAACGTCGGGACGCTCGCCGTGGAGGCACGGTTCAACAGATGGCGTGAGGTGCTGGTAGCAGACTCGGTTTCACTCACGCCGGCCTGCGGGCTGGCTTTCTTCAAACCGGACAGGCTGGCCGTAGTCAGTCTGTCGGCGATAGAAGAAGCAGACGACAGGCTCTTGGGCGGATTATAACCGCGCGGAGCGCCCGGGGAAGAGCCATTCGACGCATCGAAGGCATAGACTGTCCCAATAAGTGGCGTACACCCGGTGTTGGTAAACACTTGGGGGAAGTGCAGCAACACGGACGTAAGCGGACCATAGGTGGGCGCCTGCGGCGTATAGTTGAGGATTTCAAGCCGCGGACGAGGCGACTGATTGGTGAGGCAGTACAAGCCGCCGGCGCGAGCCGCCGCCAGTACTTCTCCGGTTGGCGCAATGGCCACACCCGCCATACGATCACTGAGGCCGTCAGTGTTCGCAGGGCCCAAAATGTCGACACGGCGGTTGAAAGTCTCCTGGAAATCATCAGCATTGAAGTCACTGAGATACCCAAAGGACGAACCGACAAACAACTGATCCGGAGCACCTGGCTCGCAGGTCAGGAAGCCATCGCCGCGAACGCCGTTTTGGCCGGCATGATTACCCGGATTTGCGGCGCCCGAGAGCAGGCCGGTAAACCGGTTGTAGAACAGCACCGTTCCACCCAGCGGCGGGGTCGCCCAGGGAGAAGCGCCCGCAATGATGACGTGAGAAGCGTCAATGATCGGGGTCGCGTCCTGAAGCTGTGGGTTGTTCACGTAGATAGAGGCAACTGCCGACTTGACGGCGCCATTGGCGGAATTCAGGCGATAGAACACGCCATCGGCCGGGAAGATCGCCGCAAGACCGCCCGCCTGACCGGAGACTGTATACAGTTCTCCGCCATTGTAGGCAATACCAGAGGCAAACGATTCACCCGGATAGGTTCCGGCTGTGTAGACCGTGCCATCCCCTTTGAGTCCACCCGAAGTCGACAACTGCCAGTTGATAGCGCCGGTAGTTGCGTTGATCGAATAGATGTCACCCAGGATGGATACCCCGGACGACTGGGAGACGAACAGATTGGTGCCATCGGTCGCAATACCGCGGAAGAGCGAAGCCGGGAACGAGAGTGGTCCCCACGATCCGGCAGCGCCGGTCGCGGCCACCAACTCGAACAGCTTGGCGCCGGCGGTAAGGTACAGCATGTCCGTGCCGCCGATATTCAGCGTCACGAAGTTGGCAAAGGCCGTGTTGCTGGCAATATTGACCGCCCAAATGAGCGGGAAGCCGGCCACGTCCATATTGAAGGCATCGACGAACTGTGTAGTACCGCCGCCGAGGAACAGCACGTTCGTGGGAGTTCCACTAATCGTGATCTTCGCGATCGTCGGAGTACACGACAGGGCACCCGAAGGGGTGATATGGTTGGGAGCGCCGCTTCCGGTGATGGTCTTCACCACGGCGCCATTGTTCAGATCGAGAATCTGATACTTGGTGCCGAAGTTGCAAACGACAAACGTGTCGAAAGTAATCGGCGCCGCAGAACCCAGGATGGCCGTCGCCGTCCCAATACCGGGATCCTCATACTTCCACTTGAACGTCAGTCGGCAATAAGCATCGTTCAGAGCCACGTTGGCGTGGCCGGTACGTCCGTAATCATGTCCCGCGGTGGGATAATCATCGGGCGTATTGCAAGTCCACTCAGAAGGCAGAGTCGAGCAGAAATCTACCTCGAAAATGGCGTTGTCGTTGGCACCTCCAATTGCAATATTCTGGTGCCACAGGTTGTCCGCGCACAGTTTGACATACATGCCGCCGTTCACCAAGCTGGTGATGGCAGGCTGGTCACCTACGCGCTCGCGCGCCATATAAAGCCACTCATTGTTGGCATCGAGATGGAAAATCGGTTCCATCCCAACGAAGAAACTGGGGGCTGCAATCTGCATGCCGCCCGGGATTACCAATTCTGTCCACCCAGGATACATGGTCAGTTGGGCGTTGGTGAGCACGGTCGAATAAAGGGTAGCACCGACTGCACCAGCGTTGTTGGCAAACAGCGAAACGCGCACTGAGTTCGGAACGTCCGGAGCGCCGTCGATGACAAACTCATCGGCGATCTGGAAACGAATCTTATCAACGCGGTTGACTCCGCTGATGCCGCCCTGGATCAACTGAGCCACGCCGTTGCGCGAGCCCACCGATCCGGCTGAACCGCAGCTATCCATATAAAGGAACCGGGTGGTTCCGAACAAGAAAGTCTGCTCGTCCTGGCAGGCGTAGAACTCGTCTTTGCAAAGCCCAACATCAAAGAAGAAGGCTCGCTCGCCGAGTCCAAGACCGGTCCAAGGACCGGAGATTCCGGTGCGGCGCCAGAGCGGAGCGGGGGGCGTAAAGCTCACCGAACCGCCGACCCTGCCCGGATCAGACGTGTTGCTGTTGATCAGAAATTCCAGTAGACCGTCAGCCGGGTTGGTGCTCGTCATCTTGGCGGTGACGTGCCACGGGCCGATGACGACCGGCATCGAAGGTACTGGAACATTGACGATGTTGAAGCCGGCACCCGCGTCACCTGTGTTCGGGAACAGCGAAGCGACGCCTCCCGGAACGATGACTGTTGCCAGAGCTCCGGCGCTAACCGCCGGCTGACCAGCGCTGTCACCCCAAATGTCCACCTGCACGGCGTTGGTGCCAGCGAGCGGATACTCCTGGACGCCAAAGTCGTAGTGGTAAAGAGTGACCGACTTTACAGTGTCGTGTCCCGCTGAAAAGAACTGCTGCCCCACACCCTGTAGGGTTTCACCGGGAAAATCCACGTTGTCGGGGACACCGACTACCTGAAAATTCAGGTTGCTGGGGGTTTCAGCAGTGTAGCAGCTGGAATAAACCTGGCAGAAATCGGCAAACATGTCGAAATTCGCCGTGAAGCCGTTGATCGCTGCCTGGGGATACCAGGCCGCGCCGCCCGCATTATAACGGCTGGAGCGGAAGGTCGGAGTAAAGGTACCGGCAGGACAGCCCCCGGATACGCCACGGTCACCCCAGTCGGAACTGACGATAAGGGTGTCGGTCGAAGGTCCGGTGGAATCCGCCATAATCGCTATGTGGTAGGCACCAGACATAAGCGGCGGGTTGGTGAATCCCAAGAAATAGTAATTGCTGCCGCTCGGGTAGGTGATAATCGGCAGCGCGAAGGTCTCGGAATAGACCTTGGTATTCGGAAGTCCACCTAAATCGGTCCAGACTTCAGCGGTCACTTTGACGATACCGTCAGAAACACCGCCTTCGTTGGTCCAATAGATGAAGGGCCAAACGCCGTTGACTTTGATCTGGGTGTTCGGCAGCTGGGGGCCGTCGAATCGCATGGCGACTCTCGGGTTCGCAGCATTGGAGCGCAGACCATAAAGGGCGTCGCAAGTGCCGGCTTCGTGATTGTAATAATCAACCTGCGCGCAAATAGTAGTATCGGTACTACTAACTGAACGAGGTGGCACCCGGTTGGCAGGAACGCTCGACGAGAAGTCGACAATGAAGCCTCCGGGCCGGTTGGCCTTGGGCGGCACCGCCTTTAGTCGAGACGACGTGCCAGTCGATTTCTTGACGAAATCGGCATGGTCCCTGTTGTGGTCGTCGCTCGGGATGTTGTTTGTTCCGGAAAATGCTGTACCAGTAAAGACCATAAAGATGGCCAATATCAGTACCGCGGTTAACAGTCTTTTTAACATTAATTCCTCCTTAAAAAAGGAATAAGGAAACTCGTCTTCCTTGGTCCGGTCGCCGGCCGGGACAGCCTTGCGGCTTCCATGAGGCCTGGAACCATAATCTCTTTTTGTCTAGGGAAAGCTGAGATTGTAACCTCGGTTAACGAATTCATTTTCATTCCTATCTTGGAGTCAGGAGCACGCTGTTCTGAACTTTCGTACTGGGCGGATACTCCCGTGATAATTGAATAGTCGTGTCAAATTTGATCGCTTCTGATAGCTCGTATTTCAGGCTAATTTCTATGCTACCTCCTGAAATCCACAATGAAGGGTTGTCGGTTTTCGTTTACGCAGTACACTAATAGTGGATCAGGAAATAAAGACGCGAACGCTTAAGGCTAAAGGCGGGCCGATTTCTGTGCTCCATCGTTGCCGTTGAAGGCAGCAAAAAGCAGAGCACTCCCCGAAGGGGTGGCCCATTTCATTAGCGAATTAAGGTTCTGTTGAAAGAGGTAAAATTGGCTTGGGACAGATCACAATTTGGCTCTCGGACCCGTCGTCGGCCGTACACACGCTCGGGGTAAAGATAACTATTATTAGTCCTGTTGTCAATATTAAAAAGGCATTTTTTGCCGGGTATTGAAGGATTTTCCGTCAAGCCGGCTCTCCGGCCAAGCCGGAATGACAGGTAACTCCAACCCGAACGATCTGGTTCACGCTCCTGCCGTAGACCGCGACGCTGCCGGACTGGGAGGAAGAGATGTGGATAGCTCCCGGCGTAATTCTGCTCCGAAGCACCGCAAAAGCCGTTTACCTCCCTCGGCTATCCACACTGCGTCGCGCCCAAGAAATCCCTCGCCCTGGTCGTCTGAGTAGGCGGCGGCCGGATGAGCAGTCGCCTGAGCCCGCCAAAGGTTATTGACTTCCACTATTGAGCATTGGTATATGCTTCGAACGGTCGGCTCTCACGCCGCTGGCGCGGCATGCTCCCCGGTGGTTGGCAGATGCTCACGTGGAGAGCGACGGCAGAGTCGACTGACTCCGGCGTGATCCGCGCTCATGGGCGGGAGCACGAGTGGTGCTCCGAGCATCGAGTCGGTGCTGCCGGGTTACCGCGTGAACCGGTCGGCCGGAGAGGTTGGAGCACGGGGAGCATGAGCGGCCTGTGGGAGCGCGAACGTCGGCGCAGAAAGGGAAAAAGCGATGGCCATTATCCGCGGCGGAAAAAAGAAGAAGCTGGGACGCCTGATCACCTGGAGCGTGATCGTCATCCTGATCATAATTATCGTTTCGTTCCGGCTGGCGGAACGAATCGGCGAGGAGCGGGCGCCGAGTGATCGCTTCAGGGTGAAGCGGGTTATCGATGGGGACACCGTCGAGCTTACCGGAGGAGACCGGATTCGACTGCTGGCGCTTGACACTCCGGAACAAGGGGAACGGTTCTATGAGGCCGCCAAAGACCTGCTTGAAAAACTGATCCTGGGGAAATTAGTGCGGCTCGAATACGGCAACGCTCGCCGGGATCGTTATGGCCGACTGCTCGGCTACGTTTATGTTGATGACTCGATTCTCACCAATCGAATTTTGATCGACAGCGGCCTGGGATACCTCTATTTGTTCGCCGATAACGATCTGGAGCATCCCCAGGCGAAGGCGATGCTGGACTCCCAGCGTGACTCCATGCGACGGAAAGTCGGACTCTGGTCGGTGCAGCGGGAGCCGGAGACGTATTACGTCTCCACCGAGCGTTCGTTTCGGCTGCATCGTCCGTCCTGTGATGCTGTGAGGAACTTGCGTCCGGGGCATTACCGGACTTTCAAAACCCGTGAGGAAGGGTTGGCCGAAGGGTTGAGTCCGTGCCGGGAATGTAAGCCTTAAGGCGGCATCGCCAGAACCACTGACCCAACAGTGGCAAATAAGAACCCCGCCACCTCTCACGAGATGGCGGGGTTTATCATGGTCGCTGAAGCGACTGATTACGGGCAAGGAATGAGGACGAATCCACCACCGGTGAGATAGCTCACGAGAGCGCTCAAATCGGCGAGGTCAATGGCTCCGGCGCCATTTACATTCGCGGCCTCAGGACACGGAATGATGAAACCACCACCCGTGAGGTAGCTGACGAGGGCACTGAGATCGCCGAGGTCAATCGCGCCAGTGGCGCTGACATTGGCGATATGACCGGCGCAGCACGGGGCGAAGCAGAGGTTCGGCGGGCAGGCGGTGTTGTTACCGGCATAATGCCCACCCAACTGGTCGCACAGGACTGGGTTGGTCTGGATGCAGTGGCCGTCACGCAGGCAGCAGGCGCCGACTGGAACGGGCGGAGGACAGGTCGCGGAAGTACAGAGCGTACCGTTCCCCTGATAGGCGCCGCCGTGGGCCAGGCAGAGGGCCTGAGTGGTCACGACGCAGCCGCCGCTGGCGAGCGGAGAAGCCGGCAGACAGCAAGCGCCTTTAAGCGGAGCGCAGGCTCCGGCAATACACGGCACGTTGTCGCCGAGATAGCTCCCCTGTCTCTTGCGGCACTCGGTTACGGGCATGACGATGCAACCGCCGCCAGGCAGGCAGCAGGCTCCTTTGGGGAGCTGGCACGGGGCGTTGGCGCAGTTGGATCCATTCCCCTGATAGGCGCCGAGCTGGTTCTTGCAAGCGGTCGAGGTCGTATAGATACAGGTCCCGTTTTCAAGGCAGCACGCGCCGCTATCCGGTAGAGGCGGGCACTGAATTCCGACGCAGCTGGAACCGTTGCCATGATAGACGCCTTTGGCCTTGCGACAGCTGATGGCGTCCGTCGTGGTGCAAGTCCCGTCGGGCAAGCAGCAGGCTCCCTGGTTGGCGGGAGGACATGGGACTGGTCCGCACGCAGTACCGTCCCCGCCGTAGCTTCCGCCCTGCATCTGGCAATCGAGCGAAGTAGCCTGGATACAGGCGCCAGTCGGCAGGCAGCAAGCTCCGGTAACGGTCTGGGTGCAGGTGGTTGAAGAGCACGGGACATTATCACCTTTATAGGTGCCCCCCTGAGCCTGGCACTGAGCCTGGGTCAGAGACTGGCACGGTACACCTGGAATACAGCACGCGCCGGTCGGGGCGTTATTGCAGGTTATGCCGGTGCAGGTGACATTGTCGCCATAGTAGGTACCGCCTTTGAGGTGGCAGTCATTGGCGCTGAGCTGGATGCATCCGCCGGAGGGCATACAGCAGGCTCCAGTCACGGTCGGAATGCAGTTGATACCGGCGCAGCCGGTGCCATCGCCAAAGTAAGTTCCGCCCGCGTTTTTGCAGGCGGCGGCTGTCATCTGGGTGCATACGGCACCGGGAATGCAGCAGGCGCCTTCAGCGGTGGATGGGCAAGGCTGGGTGGCACAGTCGGTGCCGTTTCCGCCATATACTCCACCCTGAGCGGCGCAATCAGCGGCCGACAATTGCACGCAGGTCGGGCCGGCCGGTCCCTGGACGCAGCAGGCTCCGGTCGGAGGCGGGCTGCACGGAGAGGGCACAGAAGCACAATTGGTCCCTTCGCCCGCGAAGAAGCCGTTCTGAGCGTTGCAGTCGGCCAGGAGAGTGTTGATACAGGTCCCGGAAGGTAGACAGCAGGCCCCAGGCTGAGGGGCATGGAAGATGGTGTCGACCATTCCAAACTGGACATGGAATGCGCAATGATACGGAAACGGCCCCGGACCATCAGTGGCCTTGTAGACCCAGTCAAAAGTCTGACTGGTGGTGGTGGTACCGGAATTCCACACCCCGCCGTCCGATGTCGTGGTATGGGTACCGCCGATGTTGGTCCACCGCACGGTGTCGCCAACATTAACGAGCGTCTTGAGCGGTGAATAGACAAAGCCGGTGCCACCCATATTGATCATATGGATGGTGGCGTTGGCGATTACCGGCACCATACACAGCAGCAGTGCGGGTAAGGCCAAGATTAACGCACGCCTGAGCATAAAACCTCCTTGTAGAAAAGATGTTTCGATATGGTCATAGGACTCTGATTTTCCAACGCACAGTCGCTGTCATCCCGGGCGACAAAGTGAACAAATGGCGGTTGCACTCGGGCGCCAACTTGGATGGAAGGATGTGAGGGCCATGCGCGCCGAGATGAAGGACACCTTAATATGGGCTCTGTGGGTCTATCTTGTCAAGTCTTTTCTTGGACAGCGCCGGCAGGGCCCGGGCCGGCCGGGACTTGACGCGAGCGTCAGGCCCCCTATACTGGAACTATGAAGACCGTCGCTCGAGGCCTCATCCCTGCGGCCCTGCTGATTCTGTTGAATGCGTGCGGACACCAGCTCGAAGTGGCTCCGCACCAACTACCAGAGGAGCCGATCAAGCTCAAGGACGCCGTATGGCAGCAAGCCTGGGTAGACCCGACGGTGCTTTATTCGGATTCGCTCTTCACCCTCATTCGAGCCGACCGGATCGACTCTTTTCTGGTTCCACCGGCCAAGCTCCAGCCTGAACTTCCCGATCTCACCAGCCCGGCCGGTCAGAATCTTCCGGATGTGGGGGCCGTCAAGTTTCGAGTGCCGGAGGGCGGGTGCCGCGTGTCGATCACTTTGGTTGGCGACAAAATAGTCCTGCAACCGGTATCAGGAAAGACGGTCACGGGGGGGTACTACAAGCTGACCTGTGATCTCTCCAAAATCAGCCCGGCCGAGATGCCGACCGGCCAATACAAGATCGCCATCGACTATTGCGGACAAACCCGGTCCGGGCGACTTCAGAAGTAACCGCTGATCCGTGGCCGCCGGACAGCCGAACTCCGGAATCTGGGCCTGATCGACCGGCGTTTGGCCCCCTAATCCCCGGCCGGACAACACGATATTTACTTGTCAAAGCTCCTTCAAAAGTGCGGGAAAACGCCGATATATGGGAGAGAACCCCCTGTCTTCGTTCGGGAAGGGAGTCCCGTCGAAGAGAATATACGGTAAGGAGAAGCGATGCCCACTATACTCGTGGTCGATGACAAGGATGCGATGCGGAACATGCTCACCGAGACTCTTCGCGAAGAAGGGTACCGGGTGGATTCGGCCGATGACGGCCAGAAAGCGCTCGATCTGGTCCGCAACAAGGCGTACGACCTTGTCCTGACCGATCTGAAGATGCCGTCGGTCGACGGTCTCGAAGTGCTCTCGCAGATCAAACAGATCGACGAGGAAGCCTCGGTGATCGTCATGACGGCTTACGGCACGATCGAGGATGCGGTCTCCGCCATGAAAAAGGGAGCTTACGATTTTATCACCAAGCCATTCGACACCGAGCATCTGTGCGTGCTGGTCAACCGCGCGCTCGAGAACAAACGGTTGGTGGCCGAGAATACGCTGCTTCGCGAAGAACTCCTGACCGGCAGCGGACTGGCCAATATCATCGGGAAAAACGAGAAGATGCTCGAACTCGGCGGACTGATCCAGAAAGTCGCCAAGAGCGATGCCTCGGTTCTGCTCGCCGGGTGAGTCCGGAACCGGCAAAGAGCTGTTTGCCCGGGCGATTCACACGCTCTCGAATCGCAACAACGGACCCTATATCGCGATCAACTGCGCCGCTATCCCGCACGAGCTTTTGGAAAACGAACTGTTCGGCTCCGAGAAAGGGGCGTTTACCGGGGCCCATGCCCGGAAAATGGGAAAATTCGAGATCGCCAACAGCGGAACGGTCTTCCTCGACGAAATCGGGGATATGGATATCGCCCTGCAGGCGAAACTCCTGCGCGTACTCCAGTTGAAAAATTTCGAGCGTCTGGGCGGGACCAAGACGGTGGATGTCGATGTGAGAGTCATCGCCGCCACCAATATGGATTTGAACGAACTGATCGCTCAAAAACGGTTCCGCGAAGATCTCTATTATAGGCTCTCTGTTTTTCCGCTGCTGATTCCACCGCTCAGAGACCGACGCGATGACGTCCCGGCTTTGGCCGAGTTTTTTGTCGACCGGTACTGCCGGGAGATGAAGAAACCAACGAAATCTCTTTCGCGCGAGGGAATGGCCCTCCTCGAGAAATACCACTGGCCCGGCAATGTCCGCGAGCTTGAGAACACGATCGAGCGGGCGGTGATCCTGGCCGAAGGGAAGAAGATCGGGCCGGAACACCTGGCGATTCGGCTGCAGCGCACCGAAGAGATTCAGTTGCGCGAAGGGGCCGGCCTGAAAGAGATCGGCGCTATGGCCCAGATGCGGGCGGAGAAAGCGACCATTCTTCGCGTGCTCAAACAGGTGCGCGGCAACAAGCGGAAATGCGCCCAGATTCTGAAGATCGATTACACGACCTTGTTCGACAAGATCAAGAAATACGGGCTCGAAGAAGAGCTGAACGAGAACTGGGTCGGCCCGGCGCAGGAGAACTGAGCGCGGCTCCGCATTCACAAATCGCATATCCCTATAGTGTGGAGCGAAGGCCCGGCGGAAGCCGGGCCTTTTTGTACGTGGGGGGCGTTATTCCGGTGCGCGGCACACATCCCGGTGTGCCCGGTCCATCGAGATAGGTGGGGCAGACGAGGAGGTCTGCCGCCCGCATCAGTATAACTACAGGACCGATTAGGAATAGGGGGGAACAGGCTGACATGCTACAATCTGAAGAGTCCATTGTCCAAGCAGTCGATTTCGGCCCGTGGACTGATTATCTTTCCTGACCGCCTGTGACCTCCCTGGCCGCCGCTGCGCTATCACGCTTCGGCCTCGAAATTGGGCCATCGATGGTTTGAGGTAGATCGAAGACAAATGTGAGGTACCGGATGCCCCATCCGAAAACTGTCCGCTGGCTTGAAGAGCCCCAGGAACATGACTACGCCGCCGCCATATCCTATCTGTCGCTCCTTTTCGATGATGAGAAGACTTCGGTCATTGTAAAAGAACTTCAGAAAGCGCGGGTCACATCATTCAAAGCCAAGGACATTTTCCGGGCGTCGGGTTTATCGCTTCTCGGTATCAGCAATTCCCACGTGGAAAAAGACCGTAAGAAGATTGCCGGAGGGAAGAAACTCTCGCCGCTGCTGTTGGTTCGGGACCGCAAGCGCGGCAAAGTGATCATCGCCGACGGGTACCACCGGCTCTGCTCGGTTTACTCCTATGATGAAGATGCCGTGATTCCGTGCAAGATTGTGTGAGGAAGTTAGAGGATTGGGGGTTCGTACTAAGTGAGGGGGTCAAAAGATCGGCCAGCCAAATACTCCCCTTTATTCCCACCCGTTGGGTGGGCTACAAACTCTGCATGGGCTTCGAATGCGCTCAGCCCGACGGCCAGAGAGATTGACGGTATCATCCTGTTGTCGCATTGAGCGGAGTCGAAATGCGTTTGCAGTGATCCGCTGTTTAGCTTCGTATGGTCACGAGCCATCGGGATCGGCAAAATCTTATTGACTTTGCGGTGGTTTTGCGCGATTTTTGGCGCTTAATACCTGTCATGTGACGGTCTCGCTCGAACTTCTGTAACCCGAACCGATACTAGATACAGGTGTTGTAGGGATTAGTATGCCCGGTTCGCTAGTGAATCGAAACGTGCTGATGCTCAATCAGAATTACGAGCCGCTGTCAATCTGCTCGGCCCGACGGGCCATTATTTTGCTCTTTCAGGGGAAAGCCGAGATGATCCAGACCGCCGACGGGCTTCGTTTTCACTCGGTCAACCAAAGCTGGGCGCTCCCATCGGTGGTCCGGCTCTGGCACTACAAAAAAGTCCCGTACAAACGAATTATGCTCACCCGCAAGAATATCCTCATGCGCGACGGGCACCGCTGCCAATATTGTGGCACCAATCGCGGACCAATGACAGTGGACCATATTGTTCCGAGAACCATGGGGGGATCGGATACCTGGGACAACCTCGTCTGCGCTTGCGTGAAGTGTAACAACCGCAAAGGGGATCAGACCCCGGATCAAGCCGGTATGACGCTGCACAAGCGTCCTACCCGGCCCAATCACGTGACATTTATCCAGCGGTATGTCGGCCAGCAGGATTACGGCTGGCGGCAATACCTGTTTATGGACTAACGGCCGAAATTCCTTTATTTCTCCCTCTCAGAATAGTCGCTCCTGGCGCAAGGGATTTATTGCGTAATCCGGGCGAGTTTTTAATTGATTTGAACCTTTCGAGGGGCTAACATCCCGCCCTAACGGTAAGAAAGCATATGAGCCTTACAGCAGCACAAACCAAGCCCCAGGCGGCGGCCGCCCACACCGGCAAACAGACCATTCTGTCAGGAATGCAGCCGACCGGATCGCTCCATATCGGGAATCTCGAAGGGGCGCTTCGGAACTGGGTCCGGCTTCAGGATCAGTACGAGATGTACTGCTGCATTGTCGATCTGCACAGCTTGACGGCCGAGTTCGAAGATACCTCGGGGCTCAAAGAGCGCATCTATAACATGGCGGTCGACTTCCTCTCGGCTGGGCTCGATCCGGACAAGGTGGCGATTTTCATTCAATCCGAAGTCAAAGAGCACTCCGAGCTCCATTTGATTTTCTCGATGCTGATTACGGTGCCGACCCTCACCCGGCTCCCTACTTATATCGAGAAGAAAGGAGACTTTGGATTCGTACGGTTTCCTGGGATATCCGGTGCTTCAGGCGGCCGACATTTGTCTGTACAACGCGCACAAAGTTCCGGTCGGCAAGGATCAGGAGAAGCATATCTGGCTGGCGAACGATCTGGCCAAACGGTTCAACCAGATTTACGGCGAGACGTTTGTCGAGCCGGAAGGACTGTTTACCGAGATTCCGCTGATTCTCGGGGCGGACAACCGGAAGATGTCCAAATCGTACAATAATCACATTCCGCTTGAATTTACCGAGGAAGAGACCGTAAAACGTTTGAAGACGTTTTTCACCGATCCGAAGAAACTTCGGAAAGGGGATCCGGGGAACCCGGACGGCTGTCCGATTTATTTGCTGCACCGGATTTATACTCCGGGCGCGGCGCAGGAAATAGCGCCGCCGTGCCGGACCGGGGAACTTGGCTGTGTCGACTGCAAAATGAAGCTGGCCAAGAACCTGAACGATGCGCTTCGGCCGATTCGAGAAAAGCGGCTCGATCTACTGAAGCGGCCGGAATACGTCTGGGAAGTGCTTTTGGACGGGGCCAGTCGTGCCCGCTCGCGGGCTCAAAGTGTGATGGCGAAAGTGCACGACCACATGAAAATGAATTATCGAAAGAAGGCGTAATGCAAGAGACGCATAGATGCCGCCACGACCGATTATCGGGTCAACCTGAATGCCTTCGCCGGGCCGATGGACCTGCTTCTGTACCTGATCCGGAAAGAGGAAGTCGATATTTATGATATTCCGATTTCCCGGATCACCCAGCAGTATCTGAGCTTACCTGGACATGATGCGGACGCTCGATCTGGAAGTAGCCGGCGAATTTATCCTGATGGCGGCGACCCTGATTCATATCAAGGCCAGGCTGCTCTTGCCGCGCGATGAGAACGAGCCGGAAGAGGACGATCCGCGCGAAGAACTGATCATGGCGCTCCTGGAGTACAAGAAGTACAAGGAAGCCTCGGATATACTCAAGGATCGGGCGCTTTCCGAGGAACAGACATTTGTCCCGCCGCCGGTGGTGCAGCAAGTTCAGGGGAAAGTCGAACTGAGCCCGGCGACCACGCTGTTCGACCTGCTGTCCGCCTTTAAGGATGTGCTGGCGGCCCGCCGCGAAGAAACCTTCCACGAAGTTGTCCCGGAAGAGATCACGATCGAAGAGCGAATCAAGGTGGTCCTGGCGAGTTTGCAGGACAAAGACGGGGCTACTTTCACTGATTTGTTCGACCAGATGTCCAAGCGGATCATGGCGGTAGTGACGTTTATCGCGATTCTGGAGCTTGCGCGGACCCGCCGAATTCGTATTATGCAGTCGCAGCCGTTCGCGGAGCTTCGGATTTACCGCGGTGAGTACTATGATGCCCCCTACCGGCCGATTGATCTGGTCGATCCGATCGAGGCTCTGGAGCGGGCAGAGGTGCGTTAATGGAAATCAGTCAGTTGATGTCGATAGTCGAGGCGCTGGTTCTGGCCTCCCCGGAACCGCTTCCGGCCCGCCGGATTGCTGCAGGTGATAGAGGATACCACACCATCGAAGGTATCCGATGCCGTGGAATCTTTGAACGCCAAATACACCGAGACGGGGTCATCGTTCCGGATTCGCGAAATTGCTGGTGGATACCAGTACCATATTCTGCCTGACTACATTGGGTATATCGAAGAATTGTTCACCCGGCATCGCAAGATGCGGCTGACGCGAGCGGCGCTCGAGACTATCGCCATCATTGCGTATCGCCAGCCGGTGACGAAGACCGAAATCGAGCAGATTCGCGGCGTAGCATGCGATGGTGTATTGCAGAACCTGGTCGAGAAGAACATGATCACGATTGTCGGCCGCGCCAAGACAGTCGGCAAGCCCTTGCAATACGGCACCACCGACGAATTCTTGAAATTCTTCGGATTAAACGCGATCGATTCTCTCCCCAAGATGTCGGAGATCGAAGAATTGGTGGCGCAGCATCAGCCGGTACCGCAAACGGAACTTGAGTTACAGACCGAGGACGAGGCTGAACCCAAGCTTAATATCGCAGACGGAACTTTCGACCCGGCCAAACGTGATGAGTATGACGAGCTTATTACGGCGGCTTCGCCGGCGTCGATCGAGAACCCGACAAGCCAGAAACTTGTTCTGAATACAGGTCCACAAGAGAGCGCTTTCCAGAATTTAACGGAGGAGGCGACTGAGGAACCGGTGACAACCGGCGAATGGGAAGCCACCGAGAAGACCGAATAACCGGGTTGGGTCAACTCCACTGTCCGGGCCCTTTCGTGGAATGTCTGGAGGGACATCTGTGATTCGCATCAACAAGTACCTGTCGCTCTGCGGAGTGACTTCGCGGCGAGGGGCGGAGGGCTTGATTGAGGAACGCCTGGTGAGTGTCAATGACATCACCGTCGAAAAGGTGGGAGTAATCATCGATGAAGAGCATGACGTGGTCAAAGTCGAAGGGGTCGAAGTCCGCCCGGTCGATGAAAAGGTGTATGTCGTTCTGAACAAGCCGCCCAATGTCATGACCACTCTGCATGACCCGTTCAAGCGCAAAACGGTCGTAAATTACCTCAAAAAACTGCCGCACCGGGTCTACCCGGTCGGCCGGTTGGACTTTGACACCGAAGGGGTCCTCCTGCTCACCAATGATGGTGATCTTACTTATCGGCTGGCGCACCCAAGATACCAGGTCCCGAAAGTTTACGAAGCGCTGGTCGAGGGGCAGTTCACCCGTGAAGACGGTGCCAAAATGCAGCAGGGGATCAAATTAGAGGACGGTGCGACCGGAAAAGCACGGGCCGATGTCCTCGGCTTTGTGAAGAACATGACGCGCGTCCGGCTGACGCTCACCGGAGGGGCGCAAGCGCGAAGTAAAGCAACTGTGCAAGAAAGTGGGACATCCGGTGACGCGGCTGCGCCGAGCTGAGTTCGCCGGAATCACCGTCAGAAATATGAAATTAGGGGAGTGGCGGTTTTTGCATTCGTCGGAGATTTCGCGCCTGAAGGGGATGGTAGGTCTGACTGACCGAGATTAAGCCATAAATAATCCGCACTTGTCGCGGAGGCAGAGGAAAAAGGCGCCAGTCAAGGGTGATGGGCGCCTTATTTGTTTTCAATCAGTCCGACTGAAGATCGGTTCTTTGTGCAGGGACAGAGTCCTTATTCTTCGATGCTGTTCCACTCGGCATTTTCGAGCCACTGGCTGGGGCGGTCCAGAAACTCGATCACGTTTTGCAGGGTGACCCAATGCTTGTGCTCTTCATCGGCGACTTTGGTCAAAATCTTCTTTTGATCCGGGCGGTCGACAATGTTCGCCTGCTCGCGGTAGAACGATTCGGACTTGCGCTCAACTTCGCGCGCCTGCTCCCAGATCTTCTTGGCGTCGGCCGCGAAGGCATACGTCTTGTCGCTGCTGCGCAACTGCTGAAAGACGTTCTTGACCGTCACGAGAATTGTCGTCTGGGTTTCTTCTTTGTACTCGGCTTTGTGTCCGTCCCGTAGAGCTTTGAACAGGTTGTAGTGTTTGAGTTCGTCATCGGCCAGTTCGGTCAGGATCTTTTTGAGTTCGGGCTGAGGCGCTTTGGCCACATGCTCCAAATAGAAATTGCGGCCATCGGTTTCCATCTGCATGGCGTATTCGAATATGTTCATACCTAGTCTCCGCGCTGTCTGCGAAATCCTCTTTGGTCTGAAGGTACAAAAGAAGACATAAAGAGTCAATTGCATATGGGAATTAATTCACAAGGGGACGGTTTAGCACATTGAAACTAAATCAGTTAGAGGAAAGCCCGAGATCTTTTCGCGCTATTGCAATTGACCGGACATTGGGCTTAATTCGAGCGTGAAGAGATTCCTGTTCGCGGCCATCTGCAGTTTGATGCTGGCGGTGACGACAGCCTCAGAGCCGGTGCCGATAGCCGGTAAGCATGCCAATTACTATCTCGACCGCGCCTCCTATTTGGGCGTGCTTGATACAAGCCTCGAACAAGCTCGCCATACACTGATACGGCTACTTCACGACAGTCTGAATTTTTCGCCGGACGTTTACCTGGTTGAGGATATAGATCGCTTCAACAAACTCGTCGGAAGCCGATTTCCGGACTGGGGAGCAGCCGCGGCCGTGCCGTACAAACGGCTGATCGCCCTCAAATCCCCGGATAAATTCAGCATCAACAAGCCGCTGGGGGAGTTAATTGCCCATGAGTATGCCCATGTGGCGCTAGCCCACCGCACCGGGCTCTATGAGCCGCCCCGATGGTTCGATGAAGGGCTGGCCATGTATGTTTCGATGGAATGGGGCTGGACGGATAATCTGGCGATGGGGAAGGCGGCCATTTTCCGCCAGTTCATTTCTCTTGGGGATATCGAGAAAGTTAACCGTCTTAATAGAGCGCAGGCGGAAATTGCCTATTCCGAGTCGTTTTTGGCGGTCAAGTATTTCATTGACCGATACAAGCCGGATGTCGTAAATACCTTTCTGGACGAAATTGCCCGTGGCCACTCGGTCGATTCCGCGCTGACGGCTTCGGTGGGAGGCACCCAGGCGGAATTTGACAAGGAGTTCCACGATTACCTCGAACAAAGGTATAATGTCAGCAGTCTGTTTATGGATACGTTCTGGTTCTGGGTTCTTTTGGCGTTTGTGTTAGTGATCGGCGGGGTGGTCAAATATCGTCAGCGGCGCAAGTATTACAAGAAGTGGGAACAGGAAGAGAAATTCCAGTCGACCGATTTTGAATACGGCGATCCCGCCAATCCGGAGAAGCCGGATGAGGACGAAGACGAGGCATGGCGACATTAGGCGAAAATCTGGAGTATCTGGCCACCCTGGCCGGAACCAGAATGGCCCAAATAATGTCTCCCGGGATGGCCGATTTCACGGCTGCCCGGCTGGGGGGAGCGGCATATCATCTGGTGAGTTCGCGCCGCCGGATTGCGCTGTACAATTTGAACCGGGCGCTCGGCGATGTGCTCACTCTTCAACAGCAAAACGAAATTATTCACCAGGTCTTTCAGAATATTGGCCGGACGCTGTTTGAATTTGCCCGCTTCCGGAAGATGACGCTTGAGGATATCCGGCGAATTGTGACCGGCCCTGGCCAGGAGATATTGCAGAAGGTGTATGCGGAAGGTAAGGGGGGAATCATTGTCACGGCGCATTTCGGCAACTGGGAAATCCTGGGTGTGTGGGCCGCCGCCTGCGGCTATCCCATGGACTTTCTGACCGGCACGCAACACAACGAGAAAGTGAACAATCTGCTGAACGGATTCCGCCGGGAAATGGGGGTGGGGATCATCTCGCTGGCGACCAGCGCGCGCCAGGTATTCAAAGCACTCAAGGCTAATCATATCACCGGGCTGGTCTCGGACCAGCACTCGGCCTCCGGCGGAATCGTGCTCGATTTTATGGGAAGACCGGCTTCGACTCCCAAAGGTCCGGCGCTCTTTGCGCTTCGCTCCGGCTGTCCGCTCCTTCCGTTTCTGCTTCGCCGTGAGCGGTATGACCGCCACGTGCTGATCCCGGGCGTGCCGATTTATCCGCCTACCGGGGGGGACGAGGAAGCCAATATTCGGGACATGACCGTAGCGTACACGCGGTTTTTCGAAGCGCAGATTCGCAAATATCCGGAGCAGTGGATGTGGACGCACCGGCGCTGGAAAGTTCCCGAACAACAGCCGGCTCCGGAAATCAGGGCAGCAGGCTGAGGAGAATGATGGGACCACGAATACTTGTGCGCACGCCGAATCATCTCGGGGATTGCCTTATGGCGATCCCGATGATCAACGAGATCCGGGAGGCGTATCCGGGCTCGGCGGTAACGGTTCTTACGCCCGCCAACCTGGCGGAGTTGTACGAGCAGAATCCGGCGCTGGACGGCATCCTTCATATTCCTGTTGAGCACGTGCACGGCCTGATGGCGGTGATGAAGATCCGTGAGATCATCGAGCCGCACCATTTCGATATCGGGTACATCATGCCCCCCTCGTTCGGAGCGGCCGCCGGATTCAAGCTGGGCAGCGTGAAAGAGCGGATCGGATATATCGCCGATGGCCGCCGTCTGCTTTTGACCAAGCCGCTGCCGCTCCCGACCCCGTTGAACTGCCAGCATCGGGCGATCACCTATTTCGATCTGCTCCGCCGATCTACCGGCCAGGAGGTCGAATTCAATCGACCGAAATTGCTGCTCAATGATACGGACCACCAGCGCGGCGCGGATATTTTGGACCAGAACGGAATCAAGCCGGAGACCCCGTTCGCGGTCCTGGCGTTTCAGGCGGTGGCGCTGTCACGGCGATGGGGTGCGGAGCAATACACCGCACTGGCAGCCCGCCTGATCGAATCGAGAGAACTGGCGATACTCCTGGTCGGAGCGGGAGCCGATGCCGCCGCCGGAGATGAGATCGTAAAACAACTTCCGTCCGGCAGCGCTTTGAATCTGGCGGGAAAGACATCCATCCGCGAGTCCGCCGCAATAATGGCGCGGGCGGCTTTCTTTGTGGGGAATGATTCCGGGCCGGCTCATTTGGCGGCGGCAGTGGATACCCCGGTGGTAGTACTATCGGGAGCCGATGATCCGCAGGAGACTTCCCCGTTGGCCCGGCAGAAGCGCCTGATCTATCACTCCGAGCTGGACTGCATCAGCTGTGTCAAGAACAAGTGCCCGCTCAACAAAGAGCGGCACATGAAATGCATGACAAGTATCTCTGTTGCGGATGTTTTGGAGGGAGTGGAATTCGTTCTGACCGAGACGCCGGTCTAGTGCGGCCGATCACGGGATGACCGGGGCGGCATCCTTGGGTTTTTCCGACAAAAGAGCATCGAGACGCTGCATTTCGGGAAGTTCCCGGAAATTGGCCAGGGCTTTCTCGTATAGGTGGGCCAGTTGGTACTCCATCGCCCCGCAATTCACCATGACATACGGAACGCCGGCTTTGTGGCACAACTGCGCCATTTTGGAAAGCTCGATCTTTCCGGAGAATCTAGCGTCGCAAATCAAAAGGTCGGCGAAAGAGGACAAATCATCCGGCAGCCTGCGAATGTCATCAAGCTGGACCAGCTCGACTGTCAGCTTGGCGGCCTCCTGGAAATATTTCCCGACCAGTCCTTTGTCCAGCGAGAAGATGACAAATTTGCGAATGCGCTGATTGACATCAGGAGAGGGTGCCGCCGCCTGGCCGTCAGTGCGGAGGGGAAGACTTAGCGTGAACGTTGTCCCCACTCCGACCGTTGATTCCACCAAAAGATCACCGTGATGCTCGCGGGCCACATTGCGGCAAATGGCCAGCCCCATGCCGGTGCCGACCACCTTGTCTTTCCCCCAGACTCCCTTGGTTGAGAAGAAGGGATCAAAAATGCGGGAAAGGTTCGCGGGGGGAATGCCGCAGCCGGTGTCTCCTACTTTTAGCTTCACGAATTCGGCGTCAGAGGACAGGGCGACCGTGATGACCCCGGACTCCTCGACGGCGTGTTCGGCATTCAGAAGCAGATTGAGGAGAAGTTGCTGGATCTTGCTCGGGGAGACATTGACTTCAGGCACGTCCTCGAAGTAAGTCACGATCTCGATTCGACCGGTTGCGGAGCTCTTTCTCGACCAGATTGATGGTGCTGGTGACCAGGGTTTTGAGATTGGTCGAGGAGAGCTCTTCCGGCCTGGCCTTGGAATAGGTCAAAAGGGACATGGCGACCTGATTGGCCCGCTCGCTCATAGTGATGATCTGCGCCAAAGTTTCGCGAGCCAGCGTCTGGGCATCGGCGGCGCCGTTTTCAATCTCATCGAGCGCGAACGAGGCATTGCCGATGATGCCCCCCAGGTAGTTCTTGAATTCATGCGAGACGCCGGCGGCCAGCACGCCCACGGCGGCCAGCTTATCGGCTTCCATGGCCTTCTGCTGGGCTTCCATTTCAGAGGAGATATCTTCGCCGACAAACAAGATGCTGATCACTTTGCCGGAATCGTCGAGAATGGGGGAAACCGTCCGCCGTACCCAGTAGCGTTTGCCGTTCTTGCGCGGCATAAGCAGCACCCCTTTCCAGAGGGTACCGGTCCGAACCGATTCCCACATAGCCTCGACTTCCTCGGCGTTGGAGGAATTGGAGGAGAATTCCAGGATGCTGTGGCCGATGGTTTCGGAGGCGACATAGCCGGTCACCTCAGTGTATTTGGGATTGACGTATTCAATCACGCCGAGGGGATCAGTCAAAATAATTGTGTTGGCCGACTGGACAACGGCGGCCGAGAGTTTCTTTAGCTGCAATTCGCTCTTGATGCGGGCGGTGATGTCCTGTTTGACGGCGACAAAGTGGGTAATGCGTCCGTCGGGATCGGTGAGTCCGGAAATCAGGGCGCTTTCCCAGTAAATTTCGCCGTTTTTCTTCCGGTTGAGCAGATCCCCTTCCCAGGGCTGGCCGGAGGTGATGGTCTCCCACAGATCTTTGTAAATGGCCGGTTCCATGAGGCCGGATTTCAAAATCCGCGGATTCTTGTGCTGGACTTCGGCCAGACTGTAGCCGGTCAGTTCCGTGAACCGGGGATTGACATACTCGATCGCCCCGCTGGGGTCGGTGATGATGACCGATTCCGGGCTCTGCTCGACCGCCCGAGAGAGCTTTCGAATTTCCTCCTCGGCCGCCTTCTGCTCGGTGAGATCTCGGACATAAGCCTGCAGCCGCCCGTCGGGGAGAATCTTGGAATTGATCTCGACGACAATCGGTGTGCCGTCTTTTCGTCTCAGCTGGAGTTCGTTTTTCCGTGCGCCATGACCCCGGAGGTTGTCGAGCGCCGACGGGAGTGTGTCGAGATCCCTTCCGAACAAAAGATCTTTGATATTGAGGGAGAGAATCTCCTCCCGAGTGTAGCCGATCAGGCGGCATCCGGCGGCGTTGACATCGAGGTAATTCCCGGAGGCGTCAGCGACAAAAACTCCCTCGGCGGCATCCTCGAATAGGCGTCGATACCGGGCCTCGCTGGCTCTGACTTTTTCTTCGATCGCCACGCGCTCAGTGATGTCGCGGGAGTTTACGACGACCACCGAATTACCGTCGACATCACTGATGGTCTGAGCCTTCGATTCGAAAATGCGATAGGTACCGTCGGCATGTTTGAGCCTGAGCCTCAAAGGGGGGCGATCACTCTGGTCCCCTCGGAGAATCATCTCGACCCGGATTCGGGCGGGGGAGATATCGTCAGGGTGGACGAATTCGAAAACATTGCGCCCGGTAAAGTCGTGCGCCGGGTGACCGAGCGAGCGCGACACCGACGGACTTTCATAACGAATGGTACCGTCGACCGACATGACGGTGATCAGATCAGTGGAATTCTCGATCATATCGCGGAAGTACTTTTCGCTCTTGGCCAGGGCGGCTTCGCTCGACCGGAGGCGGTCCTCGGACCGTTTACGTTCGCTGATATCGCGGACGCAGGCCACCAGCGCATTGTGACCGTTGTAGGACGTTGCCCGAAGGCTGACTTCGCAATCCACCGGGGTCCCGTTCTTGCGCTGATGCTGCCAGTAGAAGAACTGAGAGTCGCCGTTGAGAGCGGCGTCGATATATTCTCGCGAAGCCAGATCGGAGCGACGGCCGTCGGGCTGGATTTCGGGCGAGAATTCAGACGGGGGGTGGCCGATGATTTCCTCTCGGTCAAAACCCCAGGAGTCACAGAGCGATTGATTGCAGTCCAGGAATACGTCGGTCAGCAGCATAAAGCCGATATTGGCGCTCTGGAAGATCGTCCGGTACTTGGCTTCGCTCTCCCGCAGGGCCAGCTCGGCCCGCTTTCGGTCGCTGATGTCAATAATCGCGCCGACGATTCCGCCGATAGTCTCATCGGCGTTGAAGAAAACGGCCTTGTTGAAGACGACTTGATGGACCGTGCCGTCGGCATAGACCAGGGGACCTTCGTATGATTGCCCGGCATGATCTCTTAAAATGACAGCGTCGTGTCCGTAATATTGCTGCCCAAACGGCACGCCTCCCACTTCGATGACGGACTTGCCGACGATTTGATCGCGGGAGCGGCCAATGACCTGCTCGAAGGCGGCATTGCAGCCCAGGTAACAGCCGCGCGTATCTTTGTAGTAGACGGGATCCGGGAGAGAGTCGATTAAGACTTGCAGGAAGTGCAGATGCTGCTTGATGGCGGAATCGGCCAGCTCGCGGGCGGTGACATCACGGAAATTCCAGACGACGCCTACTCTTATCCCCTCGACCGTCTGTTGTCTACACGTCTGCTCCAGGACACGGCCATCGGTCAGCCTAAGGAGAACCGGCGATTCCTCGGCCGGACTTGAATCGGAACTGCACGGACACTTGAGGAAGTCTGCGCGATTCTGAACCTGCGCCGCGAGCGCTCCCGGGGAACCTCCTTCGGGGCCGAACGGCCAGACCGTTTCATCCAGGTGCCAGACCGAAAAGAGGCGCTGATTAAAGTTGACGACAAACCCCGCGTTGGAGATGGCCAGGATGCCGTCGGCTGAAGATTCCAGGGTCGCGTTGAGCAGCGAGATCGTTCCTTCAAGAGCCTGTTCGCGCCCCCGGATATCGGCTACCAATACACCGAGCTGCTGATTGCGGCGCCGGAGCCGAAGGACCATGATCGCGATCAACAGCCCAAACGCCAGCAACCCCACCGCGCCGGCCACGCCGACCATCAGGTCGGCAGCGACGCCGCGATGAGCCACATATTCGTTGTCATATTGATACACGAGGCGCCAGCTTTCCAGGCCGGGCACTTCGATGCTGGACCATAGCGTGGTCCATCGGCTAAAAACGAGCTTGGTGCGTTCGGTTGCCTGGGCCGGAGCGAAGAGCGCGGGTTGGGCTTCCCGGCGAAGCCAGGTGCGGCTTGAATCAGGCAGATCCTGACAGCCGATCACCTCACCGCCGCGTCCGACCAGCGCCAGCATGTTGTGGTAGTTGCCGCGCTCGAGAAAAGCTGAAAGCTCCGAGGCCGATAAAAACCCGCTGACCAGGCCGATGAAACTACTAGAATCTCGGAGCGGGACGGAGAGCAGAAACCCGTTGTCGAAAGTTTGAGCATCTTTGGAGGCGTGTGAAAAGTATTTCACGCATGAGATTTCTCCGCCCGGTTTTCGGAACATGCCAAGCAAGGATCGATGGAGCTGAAGTTCCTCTTCGTCCTCCCGCGTTTCGTCCGCGGCCGAACAATAACCCAGAGTATCCCATTTGAGCGTGACGATTCGAGGCGCTGCCAAGGAGTCGCGTTGCACGATGATATGAATTTCGCTCAGAGGGAAATCGCGCCACTGAGTGCTGCCGAGACGGTCCTCGACCCGGCGGGCCAGATCCCGGGAGGTCTCACTATTTTCAAGTAAGTCGACCAGTCTTAGGGAGGCGAACCCGCTCTGGATCAATCCTTCCAGGGAGGCCCGATACGAATCCAGGCGAAGAGTGGCTTCATCCCGGGCCCGAGTAATCAGTTCACGCCTGTGAGAATTGTCCAGGATGAGAAAGAGGATCGAGATGGCCATCGCCGCGAGAATGATCGCGGCCGGCGCCGTGAATTCTGACCGGAGCAACTTTCCCAGCCACGGAATTCGCCGTGCGCTTCTCCCGATTATATCTGGCCGGTTCCCCTCAGCCTGCCTGGCTTGCATCTCACTCCACCGCTTTTGCCAAATGGTCAATGTTTGTCGCCGTCCACAGATATCCGATCAAGCCAGGAATGAAAGAAGAGTCAGCCCCGCATCGCACGGATGTCGTTGTGGTTAAATCTGTTTGCTGAATATATCGGCAGATTGCAGGAACGTTTTAGCCCGGAAAAAGGTCGAATCGGTGGGGGGCAGAGAACCCCAACGGGCTGGCCGGCACACGCCTGAATTATTTGTGAAAAAAGAACCGGAAATAAATGACCAGTTCCAGGACCGTGACCAGAATCAGTCCGAAAAGAAAGCCGAACTTGAACGTGTTAAAGCGCGCAAAATAGGACTTCTTCTTTCTTTTCAGTTCAGACAGATCGGATTGGCAATGCTTGCACTTGGTGGCCCCTTCCAGGATGCTTTCCTTGCAGAAGGGGCAGGTAGCGGATACTTTGGCGACGCTCATATCCTTACGAAAAAGGAACGCGCCATCTGCGGCAAGTTAAAACCGGCTCGGGTCGAGGTCGCTTACTTTTGTTCGCCGGGATTGGCCGTGGTCGATTCGAAGCCGATCGTCTTACCGCCCATATTCGGTCCGCCGAAGATCTTGATTTCTCCGAACTGCGCCTCGAATTTTTTGAGATTGTCGGCCAGCGCCTGCTCGAGGAGCTTGGCATGCATGGGGGTCATGATGATGCGAGCCAGGACGCGCGCCTTGGGCGTGCGAGGCATGATCCGGGAGAAGTCGATTACGACTTCGGTCGGCGAGTGAGTAATCATGGCCAAATTGGCATAGATTCCCTCGGCTTCATGTTCACCCAACTCGATGTTTATTTGCTGCTGAGGCATTTGTTCCATTGGTAACCTTTTATCTGACTTGACTCTACAACTTCGCTTGTCTGTGGACACCCATTCTAATATATTTGGCATTCGTGTCAACCTTTAGTTTGCCGGCGGCGCCCGTCGGATCGAAAAGCGCGTGGAAGGATCCCATAGATGCTTGATGCCCAGAGAGTGGCCGGTCTGTTAAAGAATTTCGGCCGGTCCAAAGTCCTGATTCTCGGTGATATCATGTTGGACGAGTACCTCTTTGGACGGGTAACCCGGATCTCCCCTGAGGCCCCGGTGCCGGTAGTCGAGATCGGATCGACCAAACTTCTCCTCGGCGGTTCCGCCAACGTGGCGGCCAATATCGCCGCCCTGGGAGACGAGGCTATCTTGCTGGGGACGGTCGGAGAAGACGAGGCGGCGGTCAAGCTGTCCCAACTCCTCAAGGAACGTTCCATCTCCAGAGATTTTCTGGTCAATGATTCATCACGTCAGACCACGATCAAGACGCGGATCATCGCCCACAGCCAGCAGGTCGTACGCGCCGACCGCGAGAGCACCCACGAGCTTGACCGGGATACCGAGCAGCTGGTGATGAAACGATTTATGGCGGTCGCAGATCAGATCAAGGCGGTCATCATCTCGGATTACGGCAAAGGGGTCATCACCAAATCGCTTTTGGAACAAGTCATGGAAGTCTGTCATGCCCGGGGCATTTTTATCGCGGTGGATCCCAAGGAGACCCATTTTTTCAACTACAAGAATGTTTCTTTGATCACGCCGAACCACCACGAGGCCGGGCAGGCCTTCGGCCGCCGGATTCTCAACGACAAAGATTTGCTCGAGGTGGGGAAGGGGCTGTTGGAAAAGCTTCAGTGCAAGGCGATCCTGATTACGCGGGGTCCGCACGGGATGTCGCTTTTTTGTCATGACCGCCCACCGACCCATATCCCGACCTTCGCTCGGGAGGTGTACGATGTGACCGGGGCCGGCGATACCGTCATCGCAACTTTCGTAGCGGCCATTTGTGCCGGAGCGGAACTCGATGAAGCGGCCATAATCGCCAATGCCGCCGCCGGGTATACCGTCAGCCAAATCGGAACCGCCACAGTCACTTTGAGCCAACTCCGGGCCGAGCTCGATCGAAGTTTGAGTAACGGCAATCTCAGCATGGCGGCGGCGCTCGAATAAACCGGCCCTCAACACCGAATGAAGTCACTACTCTCAGTTTTAGGTCTGCTGTTCTCAATCTGCCTGGCGGCGCCGTCGGCCGCCGGCGAGAGTCTCCTGCTGAACTTTAATCCCCCGGATTCGATCTCGTTTACGGTTACCAGCCGGACGATCAGGCTGAGTGACCGGCTCATGCCGGGCCAAGCCGCCGAGACCACCGCCACCGTCAATGCGTGTGAACTGAAGAAGACGGACTCGGGCTGGCTGTTGGCGTCCACGCTCAGTCAAATGAGCATCCACCCGCGGCCCGATTCACTGCAAAATAGTCTATCTCAACTCTTGATCGGAATAGAGACACTGTTGTACATTAATCGGAACGGGAAAGGGATTCGGATGACCGGCTACGAGCCGCTGGCGGCCCGGCTGGATTCGCTGACTCCCCCAGCGATGCACGCGGTGCTGAAGCGCGTGTTTTCTCCCGCTAATCTGTCGGCGAAAGAGACCAACGACTGGAATCTTCGGCTCGGCAGTCTCCTCGGGCGGCCGTTCAAAGTGGGCCGGGAGGAACATCAGCTATCGCCTGTTCAACTTGGCCCCGGCGTCTCGCGACAAGTGCTGATGATGACCAGATTCGAGGACACGGTGAGAGTGGGCGGTAAGCTTTGTCTGAAAGCCGGCCTGTATGCCGATTCCGATCCGAGGCGGCTGGCCGCCGCCTCCGGTCAAACGATGGCCGAGATCGGAACGCTTTTCGGCCTGGCCGACAGCACGCTGGCGGCAATGGAGCGGCCGGGCCCGGGGTATCATTCCCGCTTGACTATTGTCATGGAAGTTGAGACCCTGTTGGAACGAAGTGAAAAACTAGAACGTGAAGTCATACTCGCTGTCCCGGGCAAAGACGGCCAAGAGACGATTCGTCGAACCCAGGAAACAGTGGAGAAAGCGCTATCGTATCACTGAGAGAGAAGGAACCGATGAGAAACCTCCTAACTCTGCACACGCTCACCTCCACGCTCACCAAACTCCGGAGAGCGAAACGGAAAGTGGTCTTTACCAACGGAGTCTTTGACATCGTGCACCGCGGCCACGTGGAATATCTTAGAAAAGCCAAAGCTTACGGCGATGTGTTGATCGTCGGCATGAACAGCGATTCGTCGGTTTTTCGTCTGAAGGGACCGGCGAGGCCGATCCAGATTCAGATGGATCGGGCCGCCATCCTGTTGAACATGCGGCCGGTCGATTACGTATTTATTTTCGGCGACGACACCCCGGAGAAGTTGATTCACCAGGTCCGTCCGGATGTGTTGGTGAAGGGGGCCGATTACAACGAAGAGCAGATTGTCGGCGCGGATTTCGTCAAGTCATACGGCGGCAAGGTCCGCCGGATCAGGCTGACCCCGGGACGTTCGACCAGCGAAATTATAAAGAAGCTCAAGCAGGCAAAGGCGTAGGTCGATTCTGGAATTTCAACATGCCGCGGAGATCAAGCATCTGGAAGAGCTGGGGTATTGGCCCGCCTGGGCCTCCGGGGCCCTGAACGAGGGGCGCTACTCCGAGGCGGTCCAGCTCTGCCGGCAGAATTTAGCCGAGGACGCGGAGCTGGTTTCGGGTCGGACCATTTATGCGCGGGCGCTGTTTCATGCCGGCCAGACGGAAACGGCGGCCGAGGAATTTTACCGCGTGCTTGTGCGCGACCCGGAGAATCTGGTGGCCCTAAAATATCTTGGTGACATCAAATTTGCCGAGGGGGACGAGTGTGCGGCCATGGCCAATTACGGAAAGGTCCTTGAACTGGATCCGTTCAACCGAGGGCTGTTCAGCATAGTTCGGAATCGGCCCCGCGAGACGACCACCACGATCACCTTGCATCACGCCGGCGAAACTGCCGAGGCCGGCACACCGGTAGCGCTTCGCCAGGTCCCTTTTGTAACCGAGACAATGGGGGATCTGTATTTGGCCCAGGGGCATTCCCGTCTGGCGGCGGCGGTCTTTCGAAGCCTGCAACAGCAGGCGGAAAGTCCCCGTCTGGCCGAGAAACTGGCGTTGGCCGAACGAACCATGAAAGAGAAAGACAAGAAGGAATAGAGCTCATGCCTAGTTCACGCCTCAACGATCTGCGAGCGAAAATTCGACGCGACCATCTCGATGGATTGGTGATTACCTACATGAACCAGATCCGGTACCTCACCGGGTTCAGCGGCGATACCGCCGTCCTGATTATTACCCCCACTCAAGCCGAGTTGATGACGGACTTCCGGTTTAAAGACCAGGCACGCCTGCAGGTGAAGGGGGCAAAAGTGAACATTACCAAAGGGGATTCTTTCACGGCTCTGAAGGAACACCCGCTTTTGTCGGGCAAGAACGCCAGGGTGGGATTCAGCGGGGAATATTTGACCGTCTCGGCGTGCGAGCGGCTGGCGAAACATCTGCCCAACGCGCTTTTGACCAACGCCGACAGCACGCTTCATGGCCTCGGGTGGGTCAAGGACCGCGCGGAATTAGCCGAGATCAAGCGGGCGGTCAGGATATCGGATGTCGCCTTCGAACGGATCCTGGCGATCGTCAAACCGGGCGTGAGGGAGAGCGAAGTTGCGGCCGAGTTGGAGTATCAAATGGTGATGCTTGGCTCGGAAAAACCGGCCTTCGAGACCATCGTGGCCTCGGGGTTCCGTTCGGCCATGCCGCATGGTGTGGCCTCGCAAAAGAAAATCGGGCATCGCGATTTCGTAACGATTGATTTCGGTGCCACCGTGAACGGCTTTGTCTCTGATTGTACGAGGACTGTGGTGATCGGCAAAGCTTCGCCGCGTCAGAAGAAAATTTACGAAATTGTCCTGCGGGCTCAGTTAGCCGCCATCCACCGCGTTCGCGCCGGGATCGCCGCGAAAGCAGTCGATGATGCCGCCAGAAACGTGATCACCAAGGCCGGCTTCGGCAAAGAGTTCGGTCACGGGACCGGCCACGGCATCGGATTCTACATTCATATGGGACCGCGCGTCTCACAACTTTCGACCGATAAGCTCATAGTCAACAATGTGATAACCATCGAGCCCGGAATCTACATTTCGGGCTTCGGAGGGGTGCGGATTGAGGACGATGTCGTCGTCACACGCGCCGGTTGCCAGGTGCTCAACCGGGCCGAAAAAAAATTGTTGGAGCTCTGATCGAGCCGGGGTATAATCCAACACAGGAAGGATTGACCCCAGTCAGCTTGCGCGGTTGGGTCTTTTTTGTCTTATCCCAGAGGGAAGAACCATGAACGAAGAATATATTCGCAAATTGATTCGGCTAGTGGAGGAATCGGATATCGACTCCCTGGAAGTGTCAACCTGGGGGCGCAAGATTCGAATCACCCAGAAAGGGGCGGCGAGCTCCAACGGCCACTCTGAGTCGATTACTGTGGTCCAGCCGATGATGGCCCCTAATTCCGCCGTTCCTCTTGCTCCGCAACCTGTTGCAGCGTCAGCAAGTCCCACCGCAGCACAAACAGCAGTGGAGAATACGAAGAATCTTGTCGAAATAAAGTCACCGATGGTAGGAACGTTCTACGCGGCCCCATCGCCCGATTCTCCGTCGTATGTCTCGCCCAATGAGCGGGTGACGGTGGGTCAGGTCGTCTGCATCGTGGAAGCGATGAAGCTGATGAACGAGATCGAATCAGAAGTGAGCGGCACGGTCGTCAAGATTCTGGTCGAGAACGGCAAACCGGTCGAGTTCGGCCAGGGGCTGTTCTTGATCGACCCGAACGGATGATCCGCCTCTCCTTCGGAAAGGGAGTTCCATGACACTCAAGCAGATGCTGGTTGAGATGCTCAACCGGCGCGCCTCGGACTTGCACCTGCGGGTTGGCATTCGCCCGCACCTCCGCGTCAACGGCACTCTCGAACAAATTGCCACCGACCCGCTGACGATCGACACCATGGAGCAGGTGGTCGGTCAGATTCTCAACGAGAAACAGCTCGAACGATTCCACCGCAAGAACGAAATGGACCTGGCCCTTTCAGTCGCCAAACTGGGGCGTTTCCGTATCAATCTGTTTCGCCAGCGCGGCACTACCGGCATCGCCATCCGTGCGGTCAATACTACCGTACCGTCATTTGAAGAATTGTCGCTCCCGCCGGTCATCAAGAAGCTCGCCCATGAATTCCGCGGGCTGATCGTCATCACCGGAACCACCGGATCGGGTAAGTCCACGACTCTGGCGGCGATGGTCGAAGAGATGAACAGCACGCGGCCGGTGAATATTCTCACGGTCGAAGACCCGATCGAGTATATCTATCGCGATAAGAAGTCGATTATTTCGCAGCGTGAAGTAGGCGGAGATACCGAAACCTTCGCCTCGGCCCTCCGCCACGCCTTCCGGCAGGACCCGGATATTATCCTCATCGGCGAAGTCCGCGATCTCGAAACCATGTCGATAGCTCTGACCGCTGCCGATACCGGCCACCTGGTGTTGACGACCCTTCATACTTTGAACGTAGTGGAAACGATCACCCGTATCGTCTCGTTCTTTCCGCCTCACCAGCATCAGCAAATCCGGCTTCTTCTGGCCGGTACCCTCAAGTCGATCGTGTGCCAGCGGCTGTTGGCCCGATCCGATACGCCCGGGCGTGTCCCGGCGCTGGAGATCATGGTGAATTCCGCCGCTGTGCGGGAATGCATCATGGTGCCGGAAAAGACCGTGGATATTCCCGAGTTGATGGCCCAGGGGCAGGTGCAATATGGGATGCAGACGTTTGATCAGTCGATCATGAAGCATTACAAGAATGGCATGATTTCGTTCGAGGAGGCGATGGCCAATGCGACCAATCCGGACGATTTCGATTTGCGCCTGCGCGGAATCACCGGCGCCGCCGATCGCTGGGGAGAAGAGCCCAAGGGGTCCGACCAGGCGTCTGAGCCCCCGAAGGACAATTCGTCCAAGGGATTTACGAAGTACTAAGCTCGCACACTGAACCAATCGGGTGAATGAATAGCCTTAAGACCGCCGGCCACCTGGTCCGGCGGTTTCTATTTGACGCGATATCCATGCGGCTGCATCTTGAAATCCGAGACAAGATATGACCGAAGCCTATTCGCCGAGCTTCTCTACCGAACAATATGTTCGCTATCTCAGCTTGTTGCAGCGGCGCCCGGCGGCGCCGAGTCTGACGGCGTTAAAAGTGTTGGTCGAAGCTCAGCTTACCCGTGTCCCCTTTGAAAATGTCTCGAAACTATACTACTTGAAGAAATTCGGGCTGCGGGGAATTCCTTCGTTCGAACAGTATCTTGCAGGTATCGAGCGGTATCACTTTGGCGGGACCTGTTACTCCAACAATTTCTACTTTGGCGAACTTCTGCGCCACCTCGGATACGAGGCTCGGCTCTGTGGCGCTGATATGACGAATCCGGATGTGCATGTGGTCAATCTTGTGCGAATTGAAGAACGGGAGTATCTGGTCGATGTCGGCTACGGCGCGCCGTTTTTGGAGCCGATGCCGCGAGATTTACCGGATGATTTTGTCACCACGCTAGGGCATGATCGATATGTACTGAAGCCGCAGGATAGCGAAGGGAGGTCACGTCTAGATCTCTATCGAGGCGGGACGCTCGTCCATGGGTACACCGTCAAGCCAACCGAGCGGACAATCGACCATTTTGCACCGGCGGTTGAGGCATCTTACCGGCCCCAGGCGACATTTATGAATGCCCTGTTGCTGGCGCGGTATGCTCCGAATCAGGGCACGGTGATGCACAATTTGACGGTGATTGAGATCGAAGGCTCACAGGTGACTACCCGCACGCTCGCCGGCCGGGAGGCTATTCCGGCTGAAGTCGAAAAGCTGTTTCAAATTCCGCGCGAAATCGTAGCCGAAGCCGTGCAGCCGTTGGGCGAATTTACCAACCCCTGGAGCTAAGCAGACCGAAAAATCAGATGTCCAATCGTGCCAGGGCGTCGGGCGGGAGTTCTAGCCGGGTCGCTTCGACCAAGTCATGTAATTGCGCAACATTGGTCGCACTGGCAATCGGGGCCGTGATTCCCGGGCGAGTCAGAAGCCAGGCAATCGCCACTTTGCCGGGACTGCTTTTCACTTCTGATGCGATCTGATCGAGAGCCTTCAGCAATTTAAATCCGCGATCTTCGAGATACCGTTTGACTCTTCCGGCGCGCGCTTTGCCGGCGAGGTCCGCCTCCGAGCGATATTTGCCGGTCAAAAATCCAGCCGCCAGCGAGAAATAGGGGATTACGCCAAGCTTGTTCTGAACGCAGACTCGGGACAGATCGGTCTCGAAGTCGGCGCGGTCGTACAAGTTGTAGAGTGGCTGCAACGTTTCATAGCGGGGGAGCCCAAGTTTTTCACTGGCCTGCAGGGCCGCGGTAAGCCGCTCAGCGGTAAAGTTCGAAGCTCCAATAGCCCGAATTTTCCCCTGCTTTTTCAATATGTCGTAAGCCATCAGCGGCTCCTCGACCGGGGTCTCCGGATCATCCTTGTGCGACTGGTACAGGTCGATATAATCGGTCTGCAAACGTTTCAGCGAGTCTTCGACCGCGCGCAAAATGTACTCTTTCTTCAGTCCCTTTTTGTCGGGGCTCAGCTCGTGGCCGACTTTGGTTGCGATGACGACTTTGTCCCGATTGTTTCGCTTCTTCATCCAGTTGCCGATGATAGTCTCCGATTCCCCGCCGCTATTTCCGGTCTTCCAGTTGGAGTAGACATCGGCCGTGTCGATCAGGGTGAATCCGGCTCCTACGAAGGCATCGAGAATCTCAAACGAAGTCGGTTCATCGATGGTCCAGCCGAAGACGTTGCCGCCGAGCGCCAGCGGGGGAACTTCGAGTCCGGAATTTCCTAGTTTACGTTTGTCCATGTCTTTCCCTCGGTTTTGCGTTTGGATCGAAAGCCTGAGGTTCCAAACAACCGAATCCGCCGTCAGTTTCACCTCAGAAACAAGAATAGCACCTGGGCACGCACCCGTCAACCGGCCGACCGACGCCAGACATCGTTCCACGCGTATGTTCTATAGGTGTGCACGGACGGGCAAAGCCGTCCAGACAAAGGGCGATTGGGTTCCGATTGTATCAGACTGTAACTGATTCAATTGTCTCGATTTGTCTCAGTTGACGCCCCGAGCGGGGATGAGATCGTATACAATCGGTAGCCAAGTGAAGATTGACACAATCGGCACCAGGCCGTAGCTTGACGCTCTGGCAATAAGAAAGGTACTTGATGAAACGCGGCAAATATTGGTTTATCCTCGTGGCTGTGGTGATCCTGGGTTTGGTGGGGTGGTATTTCCTCAGACAAAACGGGACCCAAAAGATGTCGTACCGGTTCGACAAGGTGGATCGCGGCGAAGTAGTCGTCAGCGTGAGCGCGACCGGTTCGCTCAACGCCGACACCACCGTTCAGGTCGGAACCCAGGTCTCAGGCATTATCTCCAGATTGTATGCGGATTTTAACTCGCAGGTGAAGAAAGGACAGCTGCTGGCCCTTCTGGACACCACGTTTCTTGAGGCGGCGCTGGAGCAACAGCGCGCCAACACCGATCGCGCAGTGGCAACCCTTAACGATGCCCAGCGGACCTATGATCGGACCAAGGGACTTTTCGAGAAGACGCTGACTTCGCAGGCTGATCTGGATGCCTCGACGACCGCTCTCGAGCAGGCCAAGGCCGGGTTAAGACAGGCCCAGGCGAGCCTGCACCAAGCCGAAGTAAATCTGGCCTATGCGACCATCACTGCGCCGATCAGCGGGGTAATTGTGTCGCGCAATGTTGATGTCGGCCAGACCGTGGCGGCCAGCCTTTCCGCGCCAACCCTTTTTGAGATTGCTAACGATTTGCGCAAAATGCAAGTTTCGGCCAGTGTGGACGAGGCCGATGTGGGCTCCATCAAAGAAGGCCAGAGTGTGAGTTTCCGGGTCGACGCCTACCCAGATGACGTGTTCAACGGCACGGTCGGACAAATCCGACTGGCGCCAGTGGTGACGCAGAACGTCGTGACCTATAACGTAATTATCAATGTCGATAACCCGGACCTGAAGCTTCTGCCCGGCATGACCGCTACCGTGACGATCGAGACGGCTCGCCGGGATGACGCTCTTCGGGTGCCGATTCAGGCGGTTCGCTTCACTCCTCCCGATGTGGATATGAGTCAATTCACGGGGCGCGGACCGAAGGCTGGTCAGCCAGCGAACGGCGCACGGGCAGGTGACTCAACAAAACCGGCCGGCGATGGCGCCATGGCGGCCACGCGTCCCAGCGATTCCAGCGGTGGCGGCAAGATGCGACAGCAATGGGGTAAAGAATCCCGTGCCAGAGTCTGGATCATGGAGAACGGAATGCCGCGACCGGTCTGGGTCGGTAAAGGGATTCAGAACACGCGTTATGTTGAAGTCTTCGATACCCGCCTGAAAGAGGGAGATTCGGTGATGGTGGGAGTCAGCGGCGGCGGCGCCCAGGGTACTCAGCAAGGGACCAACCCGTTCATGCCTCGGATGGGCGGCGGCGGCGGAGGGCCACGGCGCTAATGCAACACTTTGAAGTACTTCGCGTGGCAGTCGACTCGCTCATGCGCCACAAGACCCGCGCCTTGTTGACCATGCTCGGCATTATCATCGGAGTCGCGGCGGTGGTCGCTATGATGGCGGTCGGCAAAGGGGCCCAGCAGGCGGTGGAGACCCAGATCGCGTCACTTGGAACAAATATTTTGATCATTTTCCCGGCCGCCACATTTATGGGGGGGGTAAGTTCCGGAGCGGGCGGCTATCAGACGCTTGAAGTGGCTGATGCCGATGCTATCCGCGATCAGTGCTCGGCAGTGGCTCACGTTACACCGACCGTCAGGACCAACCGTCAAGTGGTTGCAGGGAGCCTCAACTGGAGTACTTCGATTCAAGGGGGAAATCCCGATTTTCTCCAAATCCGGGATTGGACGGTGGCCGAAGGGGACATGTTCACCGAGTCTGATGATCGCGGCGCAACCAAAGTCTGTGTGATCGGCGAAACGGTCAAAGAAAATCTCTTTCCGGATCAAGACCCGGTGGGACAAACGTTTCGGGTAGGGAAGATTCCGTTCAAAATAATCGGGACTGCTTGCCCCAAAAGGGCAGACCGCCATGGGGCAGGATCAGGACGATTTTATTCTGGCCCCGTTCTCGACCGTGCAGAAGAAAGTCATGGGAATTGATTATGTCGGCCAGTTGCTCGTCTCGGCCACTTCCAAAGAAACCATGACCACGGCTCAGGAGCAGATTCGCGACCTCTTGAGAATCCGCCACCGGCTCCAGGACTGGCAGGATGATGATTTCAATATTCGCAACCAGACCGATATTGCCACCGCCGCCAGCGCCACGACAGGGATTATGACGAAGTTGCTGGCGAGCATTGCCGGCGTCTCACTCGTCGTTGGCGGAATCGGCATCATGAATATTATGCTCGTGTCAGTGCAGGAGAGGACCCGTGAAATTGGACTGCGGATGTCCATCGGCGCCCGTCGCCGGGATATTTTGACCCAGTTTCTAATCGAGTCGATCATGCTCAGTCTGATCGGAGGGCTGATTGGAATCGGCATGGGAGTCTTGGCGACCAGTCTGATCTCCCGTATAGCGGGCTGGAAGGTGCTGGTCACCGGGTACAAGTGTCGGGATTTCGTTTGTCTCTGCGGCCGCGGTCGGAATGTTTTTCGGATATTACCCGGCCCGGAAGGCGGCCACTTTGAGCCCGATCGAAGCTCTGCGGTACGAATAGTCGGTAAGCGCGGTCAAACCGGTCGACCGGCCGGCAGGGTTGCTCGAATATCAATTCCTTACCTGATAGTCAGTTAGCGCGCCTGACTGCGGTCGCCGGTTTCGTCCTTGTCACCGGGTCAAAATCCTGTTATGTTTAATGCTTTAGGGTTGGTGCCTCTCTGGGAGCTCAGCCGCAAGGAAGGATTATTGTTTGTTTAACAAGGTTCTTATAGCCAATCGCGGGGAAATCGCTCTCCGGGTGATCCGGGCCTGCCGGGAGTTAGGGCTTCAGACTGTGGCTGTCTATTCCGAGGCGGACCGGGATGCCGTCCATGTCCGTTTTGCGGACGAGGACGTCTGTATTGGCCCCCCCTCGGCCAGTCAATCCTATCTTGATTTCAAACGCATTATTTCGGCCGCCGAGGTCACCAATGCCGGAGCTATCCATCCCGGATACGGTTTTTTGGCCGAGAACGCCGATTTTGCCGAGATTTGCGAATCCTGCGGCATTACGTTTATAGGTCCCAAAGCCAATTCCATTCGCCAGATGGGGGACAAGGCGGTCGCCAAGAGCGTTATGCGCAAGGCCGGAATCCCGGTTATCCCGGGATCCGATGGCGTGGTCCCAAGTTTTGAGCTGGCGCGTGAAATCGCCGAGTCGGTCGGCTACCCGGTCATTCTGAAAGCGGTCGCCGGCGGTGGCGGAAAAGGGATGCGGATTTGCCGCGATGAAGCTGAACTCGAACGAAATTTCCATATCGCGTCAACTGAGGCCGCCAAAGCGTTTTCCAACCCGGACCTGTATCTTGAAAAGGTAATCGTTAATCCGCATCACGTTGAGATTCAGCTTATCGGTGACAGCTTTGGCCAGTTTTTCCATTTTGGCGAACGGGATTGCTCGATTCAGCGCCGTCATCAGAAGCTGGTCGAAGAGACCCCCTCGCCCCTGATGGATGAAGCCCTCCGCCAGAAGATGGGGGACGCCGCCATCAAAGGGGCCAAAATGGTTGACTATCTCGGAGTCGGGACAGTTGAGTTCCTGGTCGACGACCAGCGCAACTTCTATTTCATGGAAATGAATACCCGCATCCAGGTGGAGCACCCGATCACCGAGGAAGCGTACGAAGTCGATTTCGTCCAGGCGCAGCTCAAAGTGGCGCTCGGCGAGAAGTTGACTTTCAAACAGGAAGAATTGAAGCCGAAGTGGTGCTCGATTGAGTGCCGGGTCAATGCCGAGGATGTCGAGAACGATTTTCGCCCGACTCCGGGACGAATCGAGGCGATTCATATTCCGGGTGGTCCGGGGGTGCGGGTGGACAAGGCGGTCTATGCGGGCTATTTCATTCCCCCGTACTATGATTCCATGATTGCCAAATTGATCGTCAGGGCCCGGACCCGGAATGAGGCGATCATCAAGATGCGTCGCTGCCTCGAAGAGTTCATTGTCGAAGGGGTGCCGACCACGATATCCCTGCACAAAGAGATCTTTAGTGATCCGGAATTTATTGCCGGTCACTACGATACGTCATTTTTGGAAAGCACGCTGAAACGGGAGAAAGGGACCTCTGACGTAAAAAAAAAGTTGGTCACTTTCAAGCGACCGCCGGAGTCGGCCTCGGGCGACGCCGTCGCGGCAATTCCCGTCCTACCGGAGGCAGTAAGCATTCAGCAGAAGAGTGAATAACCCACATTGGAGGTTTTCGTGAAGGTTTTGGCTGATCTGAAATATACTAAAGAACATGAATGGGTGAAAGTTACCGGCACCTTGGCGACGATCGGGATTACGGACTATGCCCAGGGGGAACTCGGCGATATCGTCTTTGTGGAACTTCCGGAAATCGGCGCCCAGGTCACCCAGATGGGGAAATGCGGCACGATCGAGGCGGTCAAGGCGGTCTCGGAAATGTACGCCCCTGTCAGCGGGAAAGTAGTCGAAGTCAATTCGGCACTCGACAACGACCCGATGACCATCAACCGCGATCCGTACGGCGCCGGCTGGATGGTCAAAGTGCAGGTGTCAAACCCGGCCGAGCTCGAACGATTGCTCGATGCCGGCGGTTATAACAGCATATTGAAAGAACATTAACGAATCCGGCAACTGTCTCCGGGACGTCCAGAATAGAAAGCGATTACATGCAGAGTCCGTATATTTCCAACACCGACGACGATCGCAAGAAGATGCTCGAGACCATCGGCGTCTCGTCATTTGAACAATTGCTGAGTAATATCCCCGAACCGCTTCGCATGAAGCGGCCCCTTGATATTCCCATGTTGCCCGAAGTGGAACTCCTGAAGGAAATTCAGGAGATGTCCTCGCGCAATCGCGAAGGGTTGCTGTGTTTCGCCGGCGGTGGGGTGTACGATCATTTTATACCGGCAGCGGTGGGCACGATAATCAGCCGCCCGGAATTCATGACCGCTTACACGCCCTATCAGCCCGAGGTCGCGCAGGGGACGCTTCAGGTCATTTATGAGTTCCAGACCCACATGTGCCGGCTGACCGGCATGGATGTCGCCAATGCGTCGATGTACGACGGCGCCTCGGCGGCGGCCGAAGCGGTCAACATCTCGACCGGCATTACCAAGCGCCACAAAGTGGTCATTGCGGAAACCGTAAATCCGCTTTACCGGGAAGTGATCACGACCTATTTGCAGGGACGGCATCTCGAAATCGTCTCGGCGCCGATGAAAGACGGCGTCACCGATCTGAATCGCCTGGAAGATATTGTCGATGAACAGACGGCTTGTGTCCTGATCGGCCAGCCCAATTTTTTTGGCTTACTTGAAGATGTCGAACCAGTCGAAAAGATCATTCATAAGGTCGGCGGCAAACTGATTATGGCGGTCGATCTGGTTTCCCAGGCGTTGCTGAAAACCCCCGGTGAACTGGGCGCCGATTTCTGCATCGCTGAAGGGCAGCCGCTTGGCATTCCGGTCTCTTTCGGCGGACCGCTTTTGGGTGTGTTTGCCGCCAAAAAGGAGAACGTCCGGTTTATGCCGGGGCGGATCGTGGCCCGAACCAAGGATGTCGACGGCAAGACCGGCTTCGTCCTGACTTTGCAGACCCGCGAACAGCATATCCGCCGTGAAAAGGCGACTTCCAATATTTGCACGAATCAAGCCCTCTGTGCGACCGCGGCCTCGGTCTACCTGAGTTTGCTCGGCAAGACCGGGTTGAAGAAGGTCGCTCTACTTTCGGCCGAACGGGCGCATAAAGCGGCGGAACAGATCTCCCGGCTGGACGGTTTTGAGATGTTTTTCAAGGGACCGTTCGTGCGGGAATTTGCCGTCAAAACGCCGTTCCCGGCGACCGAAATTATTCTTGCCATGCTGGAAAAGGGGTTCCTGCCCGGAGTGGATGCCTCTCGATGGTACAAGGGAATCGGTAACTGCCTCATCGTGGCGCTGACCGAAAAACGGAGCGAGGCCGAGATCAACGGACTGGTAGCTGGCCTGAAGGAGCTGAAGACCAGTGGCGTTTTGTCCCGCATGTAAAGCCGAATGGGAATCCGAGACGCTGCAGTGTCCGATCTGCGGCCGAGATCTCGAAGAGGATGAAGAGGATCAGAAGGAGCAGCCCTGGGTGGTGATAGGAACGATAGCCGACAAGATCTCGGCGGATTTTGCCCGCGAGACGCTCAAGGCGTACGAGATACCGGCCGTGATTGTCTCCAAGTCCGGCTATTTCGGGACGATCGGCCTCACCCTCACCCACTTTTACTCCGGAGGGCAGGCGTTATTTGAAGTTTCCGTTCCGCAGGGGGTTTTGGAAGAAGCCGATGAATTGCTTCGCATGACCATCGGCGATAAGTGGCAGCGAAAGGAAAATTAATTGGCCTATTGTCCCAAATGTGAGGTTGAATTCGAAGACGATCACCGGATCTGCCCTGATTGCCAGATTCCCTTGATTGAGCAGGCCGCGCCCTCGATGGGGGCCGCCGCCGTGCCGGATCTGTCCTGGGTGCAGATTTGCGGAGTCCGCTCCAATCATGGAGCCGAGAGCGCCAAAGGGGCGCTCGACTCCAACAATATTCCGTCGGTGATTATGTCGTCGAAATTTTCCTCAACGACGAAACACAAAACCGAAAGTCATTTTCCGGGGCATGGGTTGCCTGATATCAGCCTGATTTTGGTTCCGAAGGAATTCCGGGAAGAAGCGGAGATGGTGGTCGAGGCGGCTCTGGGAGACGACTGGATTACCCTCGACGCACAATAACAGCAGAGGCCTAAAAAGGAGTGCCTATGTTAAAACGTGTAACGATCGTCGCACTGCTTGCGACACTCCTCTGGATCAGTGGCGCGATGGCTACGCCTACAACGACGAAGCCTGAGGCGCCGCGAGAGGCAAGCTATGCCGAGGCGCTGGCCAAAGGGGCGGCCACCGGCAAGCCGGTTATTGTCGATTTCTTCGCCGTGTGGTGAACGTGGTGCCACAGGCTGGACACGGTCGTGTTCGTAGATCCGAAAGTAATCGACTTCTTTAAGAACGAAATGATTTTAGTGCAGGTGGACGGCGAAAAGGACACGGTGCTGGCGAAAAAGTACGCCATCAGCGGATTCCCGACGGTAATCCTGATCGACCCCAAGGGCCAGGAGATTGACCGCGTGGCCGGTTATCTTCCGCCTGAAGAATTTTTGAAAACCTTCCGGGATTACAAGAACGGCATCGGGACCCTGGCCGACCTGCTTAATCAGGCCAAGAGCAAACAGGACCGGGAACTGTTCTTCAATATCGCGGACAAGTACAAATATCGCGGCGGATCGTCCGATGCTGAGGGCTGGTATCAGAAGGTGATCGGGCTGGGATCTCCGACCGATTCCATGTCGGGTGAAAGCCGGGTGGCGATTGCCGACATGCAGAGCCGGGCTCATGACTACCCCAAGGCGCTGGCCTCATTCCAGGCGATCTCCAAGGATTTCGCCGGCACTCCGTTCGGCGAATCGGGCGATATCTATACCGCCATTGTCTATGCCCGAATGAAAGATACGGCGAATGCCGTTGGCGCGTTCAAGCAGTTCCTGGTCAAGCACCCGATGTCCGAGGACACGGCCTATGTCAAGAAGCAGATCGACCGCTTGACGAATCCGGCGCCGGCTGACAAGAAAGACTGATGAGTATATGGCCGGCGCATGAAGCGCCGGCCTTCAGATAGATCGAGAGAATGACTGTGACTGAACGACTATTGATTTACGAGAAATCGGCTCCGGGAAGAATCGGATATACTCTGCCCGAAACTGCCGCCAGCGAAGCTGACATTCTGGGCGCAATTCCGGCCAAATACCGGCGCACTCAGGATGCCGCTCTGCCGGAAATCGCCGAGCCGGAAGTCATGCGGCACTTTGTCGGCCTGTCGGTGAAGAATCACCATATCGACAAAGGCTTTTATCCGCTGGGCTCGTGCACGATGAAATACAACCCCAAGCTGAACGACAAGGCGGCCTCATTTCCGGATCTCCAGGAACACCATCCCCTTGCTCCGTGCAGCAGCGCTCCGGGAATCCTGGCGATGATGTGGGAGTTACAGCAATTCCTGGGTGAAGTTTCCGGCTTTCCGGGAGTGTCCCTCCAGCCGGTGGCGGGCGCCCAAGGGGAGTTCTGCGGGCTCCTGATCATGCGGGCCTATCATCGCGAGCGCGGAAGTAGTCGGTCCAAAGTCATTATTCCGGATTCAGCCCACGGCACCAACCCTGCCTCGGTAGCGGCGGTCGGTTTCACGACGGTTGGGGTTGCCTCAAACGAACAGGGGATCATTTCTCCGGAAGCGGTCAAAGCGGTCATGAGCGACGAAATTGCCGGCATCATGATGACCAATCCCAACACGCTCGGGCTGTTCGAGCGGAATGTCAAAGAAATAGCCGAGATCGTCCATGCCGGCGGCGGCTTGATGTACATGGATGGCGCGAATCTAAATGCCACCATGGGAATCGTGCGCCCGGCCGATATCGGGTTTGACATAATGCATTTCAATTTGCACAAGACGTTTTCGACGCCTCATGGCGGCGGCGGGCCGGGAGCCGGAGCGGTCGGTGTCCGCAACGACTTGATCAAGTATCTTCCTCTTCCGGCGCTCGAGAAGGACGCCGACGGCAAGCTGTTTTTCAACTACGATCGGCCTGATTCCATCGGACGGCTGCACACCTTTAACGGCAATTTCGGCAACATTGTCCGGGCCTATGCCTACATCAAAACGCTCGGCGGGAAGGGGCTTCGTTATGTCTCCGAGAACGCCGTGATCAACGCCAATTATCTAAAGCAGCTCGTCCGCAAGGATTATGACCTGCCCTATGATGCGCATTGCATGCACGAGTTTGTCGTGTCCGGAAACCGCCAGAAGAAACTCGGCGTGAAAACTTCCGATATTTCCAAGCGGCTTTTGGATTATGGCATGCATGCCCCGACCAACTATTTCCCGCTGATTGTCCCGGAAGCGATGATGATCGAGCCAACCGAAACCGAGAGCATAGAGACGCTTGACGAATTTGTCGCCGTCATGCATCAGATTGCCCGCGAGGCGGAAACCAATCCGGAGATAGTGACCTCCGCTCCGCATGTCACGCCGGTGCGCCGCCTGGACGAAAGCTATGCCGCGCGCACGCTTGATGTAAACTATCTCGGGTAACCGACACCGCAATTATTGTATGCCAAAGACCAGGCCGATGCTCTAACCCCGGGGCATCGGCTTTTTCACAGTATGATCACAATCGACCGGCTCAATTTCAGCTACCCCGGGCAGGCAAGGGAGAGTCTTCGGAATCTCTCGCTGACCATTCATGACGGTGAATCAGTTTGCCTGATGGGGGCCAACGGCTGCGGAAAGTCAACTCTCGCCAAATTGATCGCCGGGCTGCTGATACCATCCTCCGGATCGCTGTCGGTCGTTACGACGGAGCCCGAGGAAAACCATTCTCTTCCGATCGGCCTGCTGTTCCAGGATCCGGATAACCAGATGGTGGCAGCGGTGGTCGATAAGGAGATTGCTTTCGCGCCCGAAAATCTGGCCATGCCTGCGCTTGAGATGGTCAGGGTCATCAATTACGAGCTGAATTGTTTTCAGCTCGAACCGCTTCGCAAGCGCCTGACGACCGAGCTATCGGGCGGCGAAAAGCAGCGGGTCGCCTTGGCCTCGGTCATGGTCACCAATCCGCACGTGTTGATTCTTGATGAGCCTGATTCGTTTCTCGATCAGCCGGGGAAGCGAATCCTTCAAGAGGAGTTGGTACGGCTGCATCGCGAGCGTCCCGCCCTGATCGAAATTAGAATCACCCAGTATCCTGAAGTAGCCAGAAGCTGCTCCCGTTTGATCGTCCTGGCCAACGGCGGTCTTGTCGCCGATGGTCCCCCAGGGAAAATTCTCGATCAAGCCTCGCAGCACCTCGATTGGGGACTGTCGTTTTCGGTCGACGAGCGGCAGTTGGTCCGGATGCCGACCGTAGCCTTTCCTAAAGCGCGGGCTGAAGTACGCGAGATCGCACTGTCTCGCGTCGGTTTCGCTTACTCACCGGATCGACCGGTCCTTCACGATCTTGATTGTTGTTGGCGCCGAGGTCAGACTCTTGGTGTGGTGGGTCCTTCGGGTTCAGGCAAAAGCACGTTCGGCCAACTTTTGTGCGGATTAGCGACACCGACTCACGGCGTGGTGAACTTTCTCGGCCAGGATGGCGAGCGGCTGGACTTGCGCCGCAAAGCCGGAATCGTGGCCGGAGTCTTTCAGCAACCGGAACGGCAGTTCTTTCTTCCGACTTGCGGTGAAGAAGTCAAGTTTGGCCCATCGAATCTGGGCGTGACTTTGACTGACAGCCAGATTGATGCTTTTCTTCTCGCGGTCGGCCTGCCGCCTGAAGCTGTCCGGACGCGCGATCCATTTACGCTGTCGATGGGGGAGAAGCGCCGGCTGGCGTTCGCGGCGATTCTCTCAATGTCGCCGCAGTTTGTCGTGTTTGATGAACCGACTTGTGCGCTCGACCGGGAAGGGGTGAGCCGATTTGTTCTCTTATCTCAGGCGCTCAAGAAACAGGGTGTTGGGCAAGTGATCATCAGTCACGATCCGGAAGTAATTGCACTCTTGTCGGACAGCGTGCTGTATTTTCGCGGTGACGGTTCGGCGGTCGAAATGTCACCGGAGCAATGGTTTGGAGATTCTCAGTACCGCCCGGTCATGCCGTCCCCGCCACTTATCCACATCATCTAAATTTTTTGCGGCGCGACTTGACACCCTGTCGCAATTTCCTATACTCAGACGACAATGTGAACGTCACTCCGCCTCTCGACAATTACAGGCGAAGCGGAGTCCTCACCTTTTAATGTGATCCGGCGAGATCACGAAAGGTTGGTCGATGCCAAACGAACATCTTCTTCGGGCGTGCGCTGCCCGTTCCGTTTTATCACCATTCGTTGACTGTTGTCATCTTTGCCATGATCTGGAGGTTAGCCTTGCCGGTTCAATCTGATGTTTTGCTTGATGAAGTCAAAATAAGCCGGGCTCTCACCCGAATCGCCCATGAAATCCTTGAGCACAATTCCGGGGCGGAAACGATTGCGTTAATCGGAATTCTGACCCGGGGCGCCTTCCTGGCCAAGCGGATTGCCGGGATTATCGAGAAACTCGAGGGAGTCAAAGTACCGGTCGGACTGATGGACATCAGCCTGTACCGGGACGACGTGGGCACCAAGCTCGATCAACCGGTTGTCCAGCGCACTGACATACTCTTTGAGGTCGAGAGTCGAAACGTCATTCTCGTTGACGATGTTCTCTTCACCGGCCGGACCATCCGGGCCGCGCTTGATCAGATTATCGATTTCGGCCGTCCTCGCACAATTCAACTGGCGGTCCTGGTGGATCGCGGCCACCGGGAACTTCCCATCAAGGCAGATTATGTCGGCGCGAATATTCCAACGGCAAAGACCGACCAGGTTGTGCTTGAGGTGAAAGAAAAAGAGGGGATCGACCGGGTTCGCGTCGTCTCGGCTCCCCACAAGTTGACCAGGAAATCTCCGAGTAAGAGCGGACCAACTGTTCGCAAACGCGGGAGGAGCAAATGAGCCAATTAGCTTCGCGGCATCTGCTGGGGCTTGAAGGAGTCTCGAAAGAAGACCTCACGCTGATTCTAGATACCACCGAGTCCTTTCGCGAGGTTTTGGACCGGCAAATCAAGAAGACACCGACCCTCCGCGGCATGACCGTCCTGAATCTGTTCTATGAGCCATCCACGCGCACCCGGATCTCGTTTGAACTGGCGGAAAAGCGGCTTTCGGCGGATACGATCAACTTCACCCCGTCGACTTCATCGGTGAAGAAGGGGGAGTCGCTGCGTGACACGGTTCAGAATATCGAAGCCATGAAAATCGATATGGTCGTGGTGCGGCACCAATCCTCCGGTGTTCCGTACTACCTGACCCAATGCCTCGACTCGAATATCATCAACGCGGGAGACGGAACCCACGAACATCCGACCCAGGGATTGCTCGACATGTTTACCATCCGCCGGAAATATGGCAAGCTGAAAGGGCTTCGGGTGGTGCTGGTCGGCGATGTCAAACATTCGCGCGTAACCCGGTCAAACTTGATCGGCCTGAAGACGATGGGGGCTTCCGTGGCGTTGTGCGGACCTTCGACCCTCATCCCGCCCGAAGCCGAGAAATTCGGGGTGGACATCTTCACCAATCTCGATGCGGCTCTGGACGGCGCCGATGTCGTCAACATCATGCGGATCCAGCTGGAACGACAGCAGTCCGGGCTGTTCCCGTCCCAGCGCGAGTACACCAATCTGTTTGGCTTGACCCGGGATCGCCTGCGCCGGCTCAACAAAAACTACACGATCATGCATCCGGGGCCGATGAATCGCGGCGTGGAAATTACCAGCGAGGTTGCCGACAGCGACAAATCGGTGATACTGCAACAGGTGACCAACGGCGTGGCGGTGCGGATGGCAGTGCTCTATTTGCTCTCCGGTCGGAAAAAAGAAGAGGAGGCTGCCAATGACTAGCAAGAAATTCGATTACGTAATAAAGGGGGGACGGATCATCGATCCCGCGCTCGGATTCAGCACCGATGGCCATGTCTTCGTCAAAGACGGCGTCATCGGCGGGGTGGAAAAAGACTCGCCCGAAATGACTCGTCTCCTGAAGAGCTTTGACAAGGATCAGATTATCGACGCCAAAGGGAAACTGGTGGTCCCGGGGTTGATCGATGTTCATGTGCATCTGCGGGAACCGGGGCGGGAAGACGAAGAAACGATTGAGTCAGGCTGCCGCGCGGCAGCGGCCGGCGGTTTTACCTCGGTCTGCTGCATGCCGAACACGCATCCGGCGATTGATAATCAGGAGACCGTGAAATTCGTGCAGGATCGGGCCAAGCGTGCCGATGCCCGGGTCTATGTGGCCGGGGCCATCACCAAGAATCGCGAAGGGAAAGAACTGTCCGAGATCGGCGATTTGGTCAAAATGGGCTGTGTGGCGATTACCGATGACGGCAGCTATCTCCAGAATCCGGACATCATGCGGCGCGCTTTCGAGTACTCCAAAATGTTCAATCTGGTGGTCATGCAGCACGCCGAGGACCAGTACCTGGTCGGCGGCGGGGTCATGAACGAATCGTTTCAGTCCACCCGACTCGGTCTAAAAGGGGCGCCGGCGGTGGCCGAAGAAATCGCGGTGCTTCGGGACATCGCCCTCTGCCGCGTCACCAAATCCAGACTGCATATCCAACATATCACGACCCGGCGAGCGGTGGACGCGATACGCAAGGCGAAAGCCGAAGGAATCAACGTCACGACCGAGGCCTGCCCGCATCACTTTGTCTTAACTGACGAAGAAATCGGCAAGGAGTTCAACACCAATCTCAAAGTAAATCCTCCGCTTCGCGGCAAAGACGACCAGCAAGCCGTGATCGAGGGGCTTATCGACGGCACCATCGACTGCATCGCCTCCGACCATGCCCCGCATTCCCTTGAAGAGAAGGACTGCGAATTTGATATGGCTCCCTCGGGCATGATCGGTCTTGAAACGACCCTCGGCCTGGTGAAGACCTACCTGATCGACAAGGGGTATCTGGACTGGGCCGATGCGATTCGAAAGATGACCATCAATCCGGCCCGAATTTTCAATATTCACGGCGGCACTTTGGCGGTCGGCTCACCTGCGGACATTACGATTATTGATCCGGACCGAAAGTGGGTGGTCAAGCCGGAGAAGTTTCGATCGCAGTCGCGCAACTCGCCGTTTATCGGATGGAAACTTTCCGGCCAGGTGCACATGACGATCCTCGGCGGGCGGGTGGTCTATGAAGGGTAGACTATGATCCAAAGAGAGAAGCGAGGTCAATTCTGAAGTCATTTAGCAAGCTCACAAATCAAGTTCTGAACTGGAATCAGCCCCAGGCGATGACCCGGTACTGGGAATTGCTGGCCGGCGGCGAACCGGTCGCTACGCTCAAAATGGAAAAGATCACCGGGTCGCTTGCCACCGCGACCTGTGCTGAGGGAGAATGGACGTTTAAACGCTCCGGCTTCCTGCATGTTCGGGTTCATCTCCGGCGTGCCGGCAGCGAGCAAGATATCGCGATCTTCTATCCGCGCTGGACCGGGAGTGGCACACTTGAAGGCCCCAACGGAATTCGCGTGCAATGGTTCTGCAAGGGATTCTTTCAGGCCCAATGGGGCTGGCTGACTGATACCGGCACCGAAATTCTGACCATGACGAGTTCCTCGTCGTTTTTGAAACACATGGCCGATGTGCAAATCGCGCCAGGGTCATTCTCCCGGCAGGATCTTCCCCTGTTGATTCTGTTCGGATTTTATCTGACCGTCCTGATGACCGAGGATGCTGCCGCGGCTTCGGCCGCGGTGATTGTCTCATGAACCGGTAGTGGGTCAGTTTGAAATCGTGCGCGGCACACGTCCCCGTGTGCCCGACTGAAGTCGGGGCAGGCGAGGACGCCTGCCGCCCACTTTGGGTAGGTTGATCGTAAATTGACCCACTACCCATGAACCGGCTTGACTGACTCAACTCCGCGTCCTATGTTCCGATGCAAGAAGTATAATGCGAACATCGGGCACGCGTTTCGTGCCGCATCCGAGCCTAGAACACAGATATGAGCATGAGCAAATACCCCTTCGTCGTTTCGGTCATCGTGCCGGCGTTGAACGAGGAAGGGAATGTTGACGAATTCTGTCGCCAATTCGATGACATGCTCAAGAGTGCGCCGTTCGACGGGGAACTGGTGTTTATCGATGACGGCTCCAAAGACGGCACCCGCTCAAAAATCGAAGCCAATCAGCAGAAATATTCATTCATTCGTCTTGGTGTTCACCAGCATAATCGCGGCTTGACCGAAGCGCTCCAGACCGGGTTTGCTATTTCAAAAGGGGATGTCTTCGTTTTCTATCCGGCGGACTTGCAGTACCGCCCGGAGGATATTCCCAAATTGGTCGCGCCGATCGCCAACGGCGCCGATCTTTGTACTGGATGGAAACAGGGGAAATACGGCAAGCGTTTTGTCTCCACGGTCTACAATGGCCTGTCCCGACGAATTTTCGGGCTGGATGTTCACGATCTCAATTCGGTCAAGGCCTTTAAGCGGGAAGTGATCGAGAATATCTTCCTTCGCAAAGACTGGCACCGCTACCTGGTTGTGCTGGCGGCGAACGAAGGATACAAAGTCGCCGAAGAGAAGATTCCGCTCTATGAACGGGCGTGGGGGAAAAGCAAATTCTCAATTGCCCGGATTCCGGTCGGCGTGCTCGATATGCTGGCGGTCAAATTTCAGATCTCGTTCGCCCGCAAGCCGCTTCTATATTTTGGACTGGCCGGCTCGTTTCTCATGTTCATCGCGCTCCTGATCGGCTTGTACGCTATCTATGAGCGCTACTTCCTGCAGGCCGGACAGCGCCAGTGGTTGTATTTGGTGATCTTGCTTTCGGGACTGGGACTCGGTCTCTTTATGCTGGGATTTATGTCCGAAGGTCAGGCGGCGCTGAAGGAAGAAATCGGTGATCTTCGGCGCAAAACCCAGGCCATTCTGAACGAAGTAAAGAAAACCAAGTAGCCTCTTTCGGTGCCGACGACGCCGGCCCGGCCCTCCTCAAGCCGACAAATCATTTGCCCTAGCTGTTGCGGTTCATTATGTTGCCCGGCATATCTGTCTGAGATGGTCCACCATTCGCAAATGAGGAATCGTCCATGGCCAAAAAAGCCAAGCCGGTAGGCCAAACTAGTCGTCCCCGGCGAACTGCCGACTTTACTTTGGAACAGTCGCCGTGGTTTACCCCGGTTGCTTTTGTCATCATCGCTCTGGCGCTGATCTTTCTTTTCCGGGATTTCTTCTTTTCCAACGACATGCTCAACAGCTCGGACACTCTGCAAGCCGGTGTCTTCTTCCGCTCGTTCTATAAGGACTATGTTGTTACCCACGGCCACATGCCGGGCTGGAACCCGTTTATTTACGGCGGCCTGCCGTTTGTCGATGCTTTCCATGGCGACATTCTCTATCCGATCGCCAATCTCTATCGGTTCTTCATGGACACGCATCGGTTCCTGGGATTCACGCTCATTTTGCATATCTATTTGGCCGGCCTGTTCATGTACTTCTGCGCCCGCCAGTTCAAACTGCGGAAATCGCCGGCCTTGTTCTCGGCGGTGGCCTACATGTTCGCGGCCTTCCTGGTTTCAATGGTGTCCCCTGGTCATGACGGCAAGATGTACGTTACTGCACTCTTTCCGCTCGCAATGATGTTCCTTGACCGCTCCTTCGAAAAGAAACCGTTTCTTAATTGCACCTATCTGGGAGTCGTGATTGGATTGATCATCCTGAGCCCGCACCTTCAAATGGCCTATTTCACTCTTTGGGCTCTGGCTCTCTATACAATCTTCAAGCTCGTCCTTAAATACCGCGAGTCCAAGAATCTGCTGCCGGTCGGCCTGAACGGTGTGCTGGTGGTTTATGCCGTGTTGATTGGGCTATCGTTATCCTGGATACAGCTTGGACCTGGACTCAACTATACCAACAACTACTCTCCGCGCGCGGATACGAAGAAGGGTTGGGATTGGGCTACTTCGTGGTCCATGCATCAGGAAGAAGCGGTCTCACTGCTTATCCCGGAATTTGCCGGAGCGAGCGCCAAGTATCAGGGGCCGGTTTACTGGGGGAGAAACTACTTTAAGGACAATTCTGAGACTATCTGTGTGGCCGCTCTTTTCCTCGCTTTGCTCGGCCTCGTAATAGTACGACGGCGGGAGATTTATTTCTTTGCGGCTCTGGCCTTCATCGCGCTGCTCTATGGCCTGGGGGCTACCACGCCGGTTTTCCATCTATTTTATACCCTTGTTCCCAAAGTGTCCTCCCTGAGGGCGCCGTCAATGATCATGTTCCTGTTCGTTTTTTCAGTAGCACTTGGTGCCGGCATGTTGCTTCAGCGGCTTCATGAAAATGCCCGTGACGATGGAAAGCGAGAAAAGTGGTTCAATTATCTGCTGCTCGGTTTTCCCGCGCTGATGTTGCTGCTCGCGTTTCTGTTCAGTGTCGCCGGCAAAGCCATGCTTTCCACCTACTGCTCAATTTTCTATTCTGATGCCGCCACCACAACTTTCCCCGGCACCCGCGCCACTCATCTGGATGCCGCTTTCGCAAATCTCCCGTCGCTGCAATCCGGAGCCTGGATCGCGTTTCTGGTTGTCGGCATCACGGCCGCGTGCGTCTGGCTGTATCGCTCCGGGAAGGCCGGTTCCGGAATTCTTCTGGGATTGGTGCTGGTCCCGATGGTTGACGGCGTCCGCTTCGACTCCCGCTTTATCCAGACGATCGATCCTTCACCGTATTTTGGTTCGAATCCGATGGCCGATTATTTGAAACCCCGGATCGGTGACAGCCGAGTGACAGGTATGGGTGGTTCGGGCGGGATGACCGACCCGCAGAGTTCCGTGCTGCCGTTCTATCATATTGATGTCGTGGTCGGTTATCACGGCAACCAGCTCCGCTGGTATGACGACCTTCTCGGCGGCCCGGGACGGACAAATTTCTATGATCCCAGATTTTTGAATCTCGTGGGGGCCCGCTACCTGCTTGGTTTCCCGGCCCAGAGCATCACTCAGCAACTCGGCGCCACGTATTTTGGCCCGGCTCCGCTGGCCGATGAAGCCACCATTGCCCAGACTCCGATTGTCAGAAACGACAATGCCTTCCCGCGCGCCTATCTGGTGGGCAAGTACAAAGTCGACTCCGATCGCCAGCGGATCGATTCTCTGGTCCTCAAGGGAACGGATGATCTCCGCACGGTGATGCTTCTCGAATCTCAGCCGGACCAGGTGATCGACAGCAGTTTTGCGCCGGGAGATTCGGCTTGGGTGATCAATCATGATGTTGACACCGTGACGGTCGGCGTGCAGACGGCCACCACCAAGCTGCTGGAACTGACGGATGTTTACTACGATGCCTGGCACGCGGAGGTCGACGGCAAACCGGCGGCGATCCTCCGTTCCTACGGCGCGTTCCGCGCGGTAGTCGTCCCGGCCGGAAGCCGCAAAGTTACTTTCTACTATGAGTCCCCCCGCTACAAAACCGACCGGCTGATCACCTGGTTGACAACGCTGTACATTGTGGCTATCATCGGAGCCAATGTAACGCTCTCACGACGAAAAAAAGGTACGCCCCAGGCTTCAGCATGAATCATACCCAGCGCGCTCTGATTATTTTCCCGACTTATAATGAACGGGACAACATAGAAAAAATTGTCCATGCGGTGCTGCCGATGGATCCCCGCATCCACGTCTTGATTGTCGATGACAATTCTCCCGACGGCACTGGTGATATCGCCGACCGGCTCTCGACCCAGGAATCCAAGGTTCACGTTCTGCATCGGGAGAAGAAAGAGGGGCTGGGCCGGGCCTACCTGGCCGGGTTCAAGTGGGCGATCGAACAGAGCTATGATTTCATTTTCGAGATGGACGCTGATTTCTCGCATGGCCCGGAGTATATCAAGGATTTTCTGCGCGAGATCCAGAACTACGACCTGGTGATCGGTTCCCGTTATATCACTGGGGTTAACGTCATCAATTGGCCCATGTCCCGGCTGCTGCTCTCATATTTTGCCAACAAGTACACGCGCATGGTAACCGGCATTCCCTTGCAGGACGCCACCGGCGGCTACAAGTGCTTTCGCCGCACTGTTCTCGAAGCCATTGATCTCAACGATGTCCATTCCAGCGGCTATTCCTTTCAGATCGAAATGTCGATGCGCGTCTGGAAAAAGGGATTCCGCATCAAGGAAATCCCGATCATCTTCTACGAACGGCTGGCCGGCACTTCTAAAATGTCCAAGCGGATTGTTCGGGAAGCCATTTGGATGGTCTGGCTCTTGAGGATCAAATCCGTCTTCGGCAAATTCAGCTGAGGATGGTGCGGTGCCACAACCCGCCTCTGTTTCCGTCATCATCGTCACTTACAATTCTTCGGCCACCGTTACGGAGGCGCTTCGGGCCGTGAGTCCCGCCAACCAGCCGCCGGTCCTGGAAACCATCGTGGTGGATAACAACTCGACCGACGGAACGGTCGCTCACATCGCGGCCGAATTTCCCCAGGTAAAAATTATCCCGAGCGACCGCAACCGCGGCTTCGCCTATGGCTGCAACCTCGGCGCGAATGCGGCCGGGGGAGAGTACCTGCTGTTCGTGAATCCCGATCTGGTTCTGGACCAAGGCGCGATAGAGCAGCTCCTGTTGGCCATGCGCACTCGACCCAGGGCGGGGGTGACCGCCGGACGACTCCGCTATCCCGATGGGCAATTTCAGGCCAATTGCCGGCACTTTCCCACGATTTCCAATCTGCTCTTTTCCCGCGGGTCGGCTATTGGACGAATATTCCTGAATCGCCTGTTCCGCAACTCCGGTTATTACACTCTGCCTGATTATTCCGAAGTCACTGAAGTTCCTGCGGTCGCCGGTACGATGATGCTCATTCGCCGCGATCTTTTCAAATTGGCCGGCGGATTTGACCGCCGCTTTTTTATCTATATGGAAGACACCGACCTTTGCCTTCGACTCGATATGTCCGGCTACAAAAATCTGTTTGTGCCTCAAGCCGGAGCCGTACATGGATTCGGCAAGGGAAGCAGCGCGGGCAAATTCGTGCGGGCCTGGCATCATCACCAGTCGCTCTGGCGCTACTTCCTCAAACATTATCCCAACGGATTTTCGCTTATCCTGCTGCCGGTTTTGCTCACCGTGCATCTTGTGGTTGTCTGCCTTTTGCCCGAGAGGAAGGCCTGAGTGCCGTCCCTCTCGAACTTTGCAGTTGTCTTCGCTATCGCGCTCGTTCTAGGGCTGGTACTGCTCCCGCTGGGGATTCGAGTCGGCACGAAATTCCGTCTGCTCGATCACCCGGGCCGCCACAAGCGTCATCGCCAGCCGGTTCCGATTCTTGGCGGAACTGCCGCGCTCCTGGTCGTATGGATCACTGTTCTTTTGGCCAGAGTCCTGTTCCCGGAGTCGATGCGCGAGCTCGACGCCATATTGCCCTTTATCCTGGCCGGTGCATTGGTGGTTTACGGGATCGGCTTACTCGATGACTTTAAACCGCAAACGGCGTGGGCCAAACTCGCCGCGGAGATAATCGCAGCCCTTCTTCTGTATTGGGGCGGCCTGCGGATTGATCCGGTGTCGATTCCCTTTTTGGGTCAAATCTCGCTGGGATCATTCTCGATCATCATCACCGTGATTTGGGTCGTGCTCTTGACCAACAGCATTAATCTCATCGATGGTCTTGACGGTCTCGCCGGCGGAGTCTCGCTGATTGCCGCCGTCACCATGGGAATTGTCGGTCATCTTTACCAGGCCGGTGCCGTGCTGGTCTTTGCCTATGTCCTGATTGGTTTTCTTCCCGCTTTTCTCTACTACAATTGGCATCCGGCGAGAATTTTCCTGGGGGATTCCGGCGCGCTGCAAATTGGTTTTTATTTTGCGGTCCTTTCACTGGTCGTGCCGCTCAAATCATTTACAGCGGCGGCACTTTATCTGCCGCTGCTGGCGCTGGGAGTTCCGATCCTGGAAACGGCGAGTTCTTTCATCCGGCGTTTGGCGGCCGGGAAGAGTGTCATGCAGGCTGACCGCCGCCATCTCTTTCATTATCTTTCGCTGGCCGGTTTGAAGCCGCGGCAGATCGTCTGGATCTTCTACGGACTCTCCGCTGTTTTCGGTCTGTTTGCTCTGGCTATGTTCTTCTGGGACCGAGTGTTAGTCTTCAGCGCGCTGGTCCTTTTTATGGTTGTTATTTTCGGGGCGTTCCTTATCTTTATGGCCAGCCAGACCCGCGGAAAGCGCAAAACCACGGGCGGTAATGATTTGCGCTAAGCGCAGACCGAATGTGGTGATAACGAATGGCTGAAGGACCGTATCTGGAGTTCGAACGCCCAATCCTGGAGCTTGAGAAGAAGATCTCCGACATGAAGGATTTCTCCGCCGGGGAGAATATCGATTTCAGCGGCGAGATCGCCTCACTCGAAAAGAAACTCGAACGGCTCCGCGTCGATATCTACACCAACCTCTCCCGCTGGCAGCGGGTCCAGTTGTCCCGGCACCCCAAACGGCCGTACACCCTTGACTACATCAACCTGATCACAACCGATTTCATCGAGCTGCACGGGGATCGCCATTTCGCCGATGACAAGGCCATGGTCGGCGGACTGGCCACGATCGAAAATCACCGTGTGCTGATCGTGGGACAGCAAAAGGGGCGCGACACCAAGCAGAAGCTAATCCGCAATTTCGGCATGGCGCATCCCGAAGGATACCGCAAGGCGCTTCGCCTGTTTCAGATGGCCGACAAATTCGGACTCCCCATCGTCATTCTCATCGATACGCCCGGCGCTTTTCCGGGAATCGGCGCCGAAGAGCGCGGCCAGGCCGAGGCGATTGCAAAGAATATTCAGGCCATGTTCACTTTCCGGGTTCCGATTATCGTGGTGATTATCGGCGAAGGAGCCTCGGGCGGAGCGCTCGGGATCGGGATCGGCGATCGCGTTTTGATGCTCGAGTATTCCTGGTATTCGGTTATCTCCCCGGAAGGGTGTGCCGCAATTTTATGGCGCGATTCCGCCAAGGCACCCGAAGCGGCTGAGGCCCTCAAAGTGACGGCCGATGATCTCATGCGCCTGGGTATCATTGACAAAATCATTCCCGAGCCCCCGGGGGGCGCGCACAACGACCACGAGGCTATCGCACAGGATGTTCGCACGGAGATATTGGCGCTGCTGGATGAATTGACCAAAAAAGATGTGGACACCCTGCTGCGCGAACGAATCGAGAAATACCGCCGGATGGGCGTGTTCGAGGAAGTGTGAAGCAGCCGCCCGTGTCTCTTTCCCCCCGCCTGCTGGAAAAACTGGCCTGTCCCAAATGCCGCGGGACCCTGGTGTATCGACACCAGGAAGAGCTGCTGATCTGCCGTGCGTGCGGCCTCGAATATACCGTCCGCCATGGGATACCGATGCTCCTGCTCGATGAAGCGAAAACGATTCAATAAGGATAGAAATCGAAATGAAACTCTCAAAATTCTGCGATGAAAGTCTCGTGGCTTTTAATCTCAAGGCGACCACCAAGGACAAGGTCCTCGAAGAACTCGTGGACATCGCGGCCGCTTCCAACATGATCAAGGATCGCGACGAACTGCTGACGGATGTCAAGGAGCGCGAGAATCTGGTCACGACCGGGGTCGGCTACGGCGTGGCGTTTCCTCACGCCAAAACCCGGGCCGCCAAGGGAATTGTGATCGCTTTTGGCCGAAGCACCAAAGGGATCGATTTCGAGGCCATGGATCATCGCCCTGTCCACCTTTTTTTCCTGATCGCCGCCCCGGAAGACGCGGTGGGAGCCCATTTGAACGTCATGGCCAGGCTCTCATTTCTGATGAAATCGGAGGACAATCGCCAGAAACTGATGCAAGCCGGCTCCCCTGGCGATGTTCTGGCCTTAATGGATAATGTCGAATAGCCGATGATACATGGCAAGGACGCCATGATGTATGAATTGGATATCGAACCTCTTTAGCAGGTATTGGCGTAATGCCCATTTTGTCTTCATCCTGCTCCTGGCCGGTGTCCTCCTCTTTCGCGACCTTGGCGTAACGGCGCTCGTCTCCCAGGGGATTCTCAGCACCCTCTACTACCCTTTCTCACGGGCCAAACTGGCGGTCTCCGATCTGAAGGCCGTTCACGAAGAAAATATGAAACTCCGGGAAAAGCTCGTGGATGCCTCCGTTGAGGTCGCCATGCTCAAAGAAGCCGAGCGGGAAAACATTCGGCTCCGCTCGATCATCGGATTTGACCCGCCCACCGGATACACGCTGCTTCCGGCCAAAGTCCTTTCCGTGAGCGGCGATCGGATGCCGACCACGGCGGTGATCAACAAGGGAGAGGCCGAAGGGGTGCATGTCAATGAACCGATTATTAACGAAGAAGGCCTGCTGGGAAAAGTCATATCGGTGTCAGGGACTTATGCCACGATTTCCCTATTGACCGATCCGACCAACCGCGTCGCCGTTCGAGTGGCCGAAAGCCGGGAAATGGGGATTGCCAAATATGTCTTGTCCAAAGGCCTGATTGTCGACAATGTCCCCTCGCAGGGGGATGTCAAACAAGGGGACCTGATCTTGTCTTCCGGCCTGGGGGGCGTCTATCCGCCGGGGCTGGTCGTGGGTACCGTCAAGACGGTCGAGCGCCCCAAGCAGGACCCGTTCCTGGTTATCCGACTCGCTCCCGCCGCCGATTTCAATTCCCTCGATGAACTCTTTGTGTTGAGAGCCAAAGGAAGATGAGAGCAATCCCGTACCTCTTTTATCTGCTGCTCGTGGCCTTTCATGAAGTGATTCTTCGCGATGTTACCTCGTTTTACGGCATTACGCTTAACCTCCCGGCCGTCATCGTGATTGTCGTGGCCCTTTATCGCTCCGAATTGACCGCGGCCTGGTTCGGCTTTCTGGTCGGCGTTGTGATGTCGGCTGGCAATCCCACCGTGATGGGCTGGAATGCCCTGGTGCTCTCGTTGCTGGCGGTGGTCGCTTTTCATGCCCGCGAGCGCCTGAACCTCGATTCGTTCGCGGCCAAACTGATTCTGGTGATCGGCGGCGTCCTGATACACAATGTCATCTCCATTCTGGTCAACCAATCGTCCGAATTCGTGTATCAATTGTGGCGTTTGGCCTTGTCCGGAACAGTGTACACCGGAATAGTGGCGACCATTTTCCTGATGATCCTCGAGGGCCGCCATTCCGGTAAACAGGCGCGAGCGCTCTTTTAATCTATGGAAAGGCCCACGTACCTTCAGAGCAGCCGGGAAAGAGTCGCCCTTGCGGTCGTCGCGGCGATCTTCGTCCTGTTTTTCGGAAAACTCGTCAAACTGCAGATTATCGATCACCGCGAACTTCTGGAACTGGCTGAGAACAACCGGATTCGCGTGGTGCCGATCGAGCCGCGCCGCGGCATCATGTATGACCGCGACGGCCGCATCATTGTCGGCAACCGTCCTTCCTATACCGTCTCGGTCGTCCCGGCCGAAGAGAAAAAAGGGAAGACCATCGCCAATCTCGCTCCAATCATCGGCTTGGATTCCGCCAGCCTCCGCCGCCGCATTCGCAAAAATCAGGCAAGCCCATACCAGCCGTCGCCGATTCGGCGCGATGTGCCGTTTGATGCCATCGCCGCGCTCGAGGAACAGGCCACCAGCTTTCCGGGGGTGAACTACCAACTCGACCGCGTGCGCCAATATGCCGTGGATCTCCGCGCCGAAGCCTTTACCGGGCATGTCGGCGAAGTATCTGAGCAGGACATGGAGCGCAACAACCAGATCGACTATCGTCTCGGCAGTACTATCGGAAAGAAGGGACTCGAACGGAAATACGATCAGGAGCTTCGCGGGGTCGAGGGAACCGAATTTATCGAAGTGACCGCTTTCGGCGAAGTCCTCGGCCACTATGAAGGGAAGGCCAAGGTCGATCCGATTCCGGGGGCCGATCTTACGCTTACGATCGACAATGATGTCCAGGAGGCCGCCATTCAGGCCCTTGATTCCCAGGACGTAAAATACGCCAAGAAAAAAGGGGAACCGGACACCGTTAACGTTATTCATCGAGCCGGAGCCGTGGTCGCCATCGATCCGCGCACGGGTGAGGTCCTGGCGATGACCTCCGCGCCCGGATTTGATCCCAATGTCTTTTCCGGCATGATCAGCGACAGCGTGTGGCAGCAAATTTCTGCGGATTCAGCCCACCCCCTCTTGAACCGCCCTATCGCCGGGCTCTACCCACCCGGCTCGACCTTCAAACTTCTCACTTTAGGGGCGGGACTCGAATCCGGGGTCATTGATGAGAATACCACCTTCCGCTCCTGCGGTGGCGGATATCAGTATGGCAATCGCTTCTTCAAATGCTGGGACAAACGCGGGCATGGTTCCCTTACTGCGATTCATGCCGTAGAAGCCTCATGCGATGTCTACTTCTATCAACTTGGCCTCAAGGTCGGTGTCGATTTGCTCAACTATTATGCTGACTTGAGCGGCTTCGGCAAGCCGACTGGAATCGATCTTCCCCACGAACTCCCCGGCCTCATGCCCTCCAGTCGATACTACGACAAGCGTTATGGCAAGAATGGCTGGACCAGGGCATTGGTTCTTAACGAAGCGATCGGCCAGGGGGAAGTGCTCGTCACACCGCTGCAACTGGCCCAGTTCTATTGCGGCATCGCCGAATGGGGAAAAGTGTTTCGCCCGCATCTGGTCAAGCAGATCAATTTCCCCGATGGCCACAAGGTCGATATCGGCCCGCAACTCTCGTTTAAGCTCCCGTTTTCCGACCACACCCTGGCGCTCATGCGCGAAGGGATCCGGCTGGTAGTCGAAGGGGGAAGCGGCACGGCGCGGCGTCTGAAGAACAATTTGTATTCGGTTGGCGGCAAGACCGGCACCGCGCAAAACCCGCATGGCAATGATCACTCCTGGTTTGTCGGCTACGCCCCGCTGGATAATCCCGAGATCGTCGTGGTCGCGCTGGTCGAGAACGCCGGCCACGGCTCCGAGGTCGCGGCCCCGGTCGGCGGAAAAGTCATTGAAGCCTACATGAAGAAGAAGCTGGGCTTGATGGAGAAACCGGTGGCGGCGGCGCCGCAGGGGAGCCGCTGATGGTCAAGTATCGCGAACTGGACTGGAAGCTGATCGGCAGCTTTTTCATTCTCTCCCTGGTCGGGGTCGTGGTCATATTTTCCGCGATGTATTACGCCGAGTCGGCCTACAAACACACCTACTACCTTCGACAAATCATCTGGCTGATCCTGGCCCTGTTCGCCTTCCTGGTGGTGGTTAATCTCCCGCAGCGCGTGTTCGATGCCGGTTCGTACTGGCTCTATATTATCTCGCTTTTGATGCTGGTGGCGGTGCTCGCGATGGGACACACCCGCATGGGCGCTTCACGCTGGTTTGACCTTGGGCCGATAAGTTTCTCACCCTCCGATCTGGCCAAACTCGGCGCACTGTTGACCATCTCGCGCTTTTTCGCCTACACCAAACTCCCGGCCTATTCCAAACGGCGATTGGCCTTGTCGGCAATTTTGATTGTCATCCCGATGATGCTCATTCTCAAACAGCCGGATCTCGGCACTTCGCTCGTCTTCCCGGTCATGCTCCTGGCGCTGTGGTTCTGGTCGGGTCTGTCGATCTGGTATCTGCTCTTGATCAGCACGCCGTTTCTGTCGATGGTCGCCGCTTACTTCTGGCTGTCGTGGGCCATTTATCTGGTGGTTTTGCTGATCTTTCTGGCGTTGCATCGGCCCGGTATCGTCTTCGCGATCGGGATCATGCTGCTCAATCTCGGCTTTGGCATGGTAACACCATTCATATGGGAGAAGCTCGCCGACTACCAGAAGAACCGCATCCTGACGTTTCTCAATCCGGGACATGATCCGCGCGGCGCGGGATATCAAATCATTCAGTCCAAAATCGCCATCGGTTCGGGGGGAATTATCGGCAAAGGCTATCTCCAGGGATCGCAAACCAAACTGGATTTTCTGCCGGAACGGCACACCGATTTTATCTTCTCGGTGTTGGGGGAGGAGTGGGGCCTGATCGGCACGCTGTTTGTCATCGGCTTATTCACCTACGCCTTTTACCGATGTATTCGGATCGCGATTCGATGTCGATCGCGGTTCGCCTCGAACGTCGCGTTCGGCGCAACCGCTATTCTCTTCTTCCAGTTTGTCGTGAATATCGGTATGACGATCGGCCTGATGCCGGTAACCGGTTTGCCTCTTCCGTTTGTCAGCTATGGCGGCACGGCTTTGTTGCTTTCGTGGGTGCTGGTTGGTCTGATTGTCGCCGCCGATTATCATTGGCAGGAGTACTGATTTCCTGCATCTTGTCGTTATGAACCGTCTCCTGTTTGTGGTCGCCGCTTGTCTGGTTGTCATGGCGACGCCCGGGATGACGCAGGATTTCAATCTCGACTCCCTGCTCATCAAGTCAATCGGCGGCCAGGCTGCCCTGAAAACCTACTCCAACATGAAATATTACACCGCCGCCGGACGCGTCGACATGTACGGCCAGAAGGGGACCATTGTCGAGCACGTGATGCCGCCGGACAAAATATATCTCGCCATGAAGTTCGATGCCTACTCCGTAGCTCAGGGGTATGATGGCAAGATCGCCTGGCAGACTGACCTGAACGGAAAAGCCACCGAGATGAGCGGTTTCGAAGCTCGCGAAATGCTCAAGACCGTCTATTTCGAAACCGCCTCCTTTGTCGTTCCGGGTCGGCTTCCCGGCGACAAAAAGTACGAAGGGATTGTCGTCCATTCCGACACCGCCTATCATCAGGTGGCCTTCATCCCGATCGGCACCGACACGATTCGCATGCTCTATGATACTGCTTTCGGTCTGCCCCGGATCAAGCATTCCAATCTGGATAACACTCATACCATTACCTCCAATTCGGACTTCCGAACCGTGGACGGCGCCCTGATTCCCTTTCATTCCAAGTTGTGGGGACTCGAAACGCCGATCCTTATGGAGTTTTGGCTGGACTCGGTCTCCTTCAATGTTCCCTTTGATTCGTCGATCTTCGCCGAGCCCCCCTCCTCATCGCCCGACTTCCAGTTTCCGTCCGACTCCGCCCAGGTGACGGTTCCGTTTGATTATCGCTATGGCCACATTTATGTCACCGCCAGTGTGAACGGCCGCAAGAAAGGGAAATTCATCCTCGACTCAGGCTGCTCCGCCTCCGTGTTTGACAGCAGTTTTATCGAAGGTCTTAACCTTCCGTCGGCCGGCACGATACCCGCCAAAGGGGTCGGCGGATTCGAGTCCTTCGAGCTGCTCCGAACTGATTCCATGCGGATCGGCCCAATTACGACCTATCGCCAGATCGTCGGATCGAGCGACCTCAGCTCCATCGGCCGGGGCGACACCCTGCCGTTCGGCGGCATCATCGGCTACGATTTCCTTTCGCGCTTTCCGATTCTTATCGATTACGCCAACGAGCGGATCACAATCTTCAACCCCGCCAATTTTGTTCCCCCCGAAGGCGGCAAAACGATCCCGTTTACGCTCACGATGCAGGTGCCGACCGTTCATGCCCGGCTGCTCGATGTGGACGGCGAGTTTATCGTCGATCTCGGCAACGCTTACGGCCTGCTCGTGCACAGCGGCTTCGCCGCGCGCAATGATCTCGCCAACCGCCTCGCCGCCGACTCAGCCAACTCCGGCGCCCTTCACGGCGTCGGTGGCGAACTCCTGGGGGTGCGCGCCACCCTGAGTCGATTCGACCTCGACAGTCTCGTTATGGATTCTCTGCCCATCCTGCTGTCGAAATCCACCGAGGGAATGACCGGCTCAGAGGCGATTGCCGGCAACATTGGAAACGAGATTTTACAGCGCTACCGCGTGCTTTTCGACTACCAGCATGCGCGCTTGATTTTCTACTAATCTGTCCGCGATGTTTCCGTCAATGGTTCGGTAAGATCCTGTGCGACAAGTTGATAACGAAGGCGGAGTGTGCCCGCCCAGCGGGATATTAACTTGACACCCTCAAGCCCCATCCTATATTGACGACATGCATTAGATAGAGGGTAACACGTTATGAATATTGGTGTTCTGACCGGCGGCGGAGACTGTCCGGGACTCAACGCCGTGGTCCGGGCTATCGTTTACAAAGGGACCAGCCGCTACAACTATCAATTCTGCGGAATCCACGAAGGATGGAAAGGGCTGCTCGATGGCGGTACCATTTCCCCGCTGACGGTCAATGATGTTGCCAACATTCTCAAATTTGGCGGCACCATTCTGAAAACCTCGCGAAGCAATCCGCTCAAACTTCCCGACGGCGTCAAGCAGATCAAGGCCAACATGGCCAAACACAAGATCGACTGCCTTCTGGTCATCGGCGGCGTAGACACGCTGGGAGTAGCGGCCAACCTTCATCTGCAGGGAATCAAATTGGTCGCGGTCCCCAAGACGATCGACAACAACGTATGGGGAACCGACCGGACGTTCGGATTTGATACGGCCGTAAATGTCGCCACCGAAGCGATCGACCGCATTCGCACAACTGCTGAAGCTCACAACCGCGTGTTTGTCATCGAAGTCATGGGGCGTGATGCCGGCTGGATCGCGATCGAATCCGGGATTGCCGGCGGCGCAACCATGATTCTGATTCCGGAATTCCCGGTCGATGTCGACAAGGTGGTACAAAGTGTAAAACAACGGCACGATCGGGGAGGCGAATTTTCCGTTATAGTAGTAGCCGAGGGAACGAAACTTCGTTTCGGCGGCGGAGACGCCAAACCAGTGACGATCGACAACGAAATCGATGAGTTCGGCCATGCCCGCCTGGGCGGGGTGGCGGACCGGATCGCCGATACGATTCGGAAGCAGACCGGCTTTGATGTCCGCTCGGTTCGTCTGGGGCACATTCAGCGCGGCGGAAGTCCCACGGCGTATGACCGCGTTCTGGCGACGAGATACGGCATTGTGGCAGTTGAATTAATTCGACTCGAAGAATTTGGAAAGATGGCCGCTTTGCAGGGTATGAAGGTTGTTACCGTACCACTTGTGGAAGTGGCCAAGTCTACCAAGACGGTCGACCCGGAACTGTATCAAACTGCCGAGGTATTTTTTGGTTAGATCCTCCCGCCTGGTGCTGCTCGTTTGTCTTCTCTTTAGCCCGGTCATGGGACAAGATCAGGGGATGTCCGCCGAGGAAGGATTCAATTTCAAACATCAGGCCGGTATCCGTCTCGGGGCCTGGGCCAGCCAGGGGGATAATCCTTCGGCCAATGTCAGCGACAGCGCCAACCAATTCTTGTACCAGGCCAATATCAAGAATACCAATTTCTATTTCGAAGCCTACTTCGGATATCGACTCTCCCGGCCGCTGATGCTCGAAGTGGCCGGTGGTATCGTCAACCGCGGCGATGTCAACATCAGCGACAGCGGATTTAACTATATCGGAAATTTGATGGTCTATCCGATCTCCGTCCGCCTCAAACTGTATCCTTTTGGGGGCGGAGCGCACAAATACCAGCCGTATATTATGGGCGGGGGGGCCCTCTACTATGGCCGGTTCAGCATCCAGTTTTCGAACGATCTTTATGCCGGGTATTCAGGGGCGTCGGCCACGCGAGTCGGTTTGCTCGCCGGGGCCGGAATCGACTATCCGCTCGCGTCACAGGTCGGACTAGACGTAAACATGAGTTATATGCCGATAAACTTTTCAGGCGGGCTATTGGGCGCGAAGAACTATAACGCTTTCACCGTGACGGTAGGGGTCAAGTACCTTTACTCTTCGCACAAGCAGGCCGGGCACACCTTAAGGAGGAGTAAATGAAAGTCGGAATTAACGGATTTGGCCGCATCGGCCGTTTAGTTCAGCGGGCCGCGCGTGGCACTGATCTCGAAATCGTGGGCATTAACGACATCACCGATGCCAAGACCCTGGCGCACCTGCTCAAATATGACTCGATCCACGGGAAATATCCGGGCGAAGTGGCAGTCGATGGTGACAAGATCGTTATCGACGGCAAGAAGATTCCGGTCCTCGCCGAGAAAGATCCGGCCAAACTGCCGTGGAAAGCCCTTGGCGCGGAAATCATTCTCGAGTGTACCGGCAAGTTTACCAACAAGGAAGATGCCTCCAAACATCTCGCCGGCGGCGCCCGCAAAGTCCTTATTTCTGCTCCGGCCAAGGGGCACGATGGGACCTTCATCCTCGGCGTGAACTCACAGGATTACGACAAAGCCAAACATCACATCATTTCGATCGGCTCATGCACAACCAACTGCCTGGCCCCGGTGGTCAAAGTGCTGTTGGACAATTTCGGTATCAATAAAGGGTTCATGACCACGATTCACTCGTACACCGCCGATCAGCGCTTGATGGATGCCCCGCACAAGGATCTCCGGCGCGCCCGCTCGGCTGCCCTCTCGATGGTTCCGACCACCACCGGCGCCGCCAAAGCGATTGCGGAAGTCATTCCTTCGATGAAAGGGAAGATGGACGGCTTGGCGATCCGGGTCCCTACTCCCGATGCCTCCCTGGTCGATCTGGCCGTGGTTTTAGAAAAGGAAGCTACAGTCGAGCAGATCAACGCCGCCTTCAAAAAAGCTGCCGGCACCGATCCGCTGGGTCGCACCCTCGAGTATTGCGAGGATCCGATCGTCTCGACCGATATCATCGGCAACCCGCATGGCTCGGTTTTTGATTCGCTTATGACCGGCGCCCACGGCAACCTGGCCAAGATTTTTGCTTGGTATGACAACGAGTGGGCCTTCTCGTGCCGCATGGTTGACATGCTCCGAATGATGTAGCCAAAGGATTTCAGAATGAACAAAGTCAGCGTGCGTGACATAAATTTCCGGGGGCAGAAGGTTCTCTTGCGGGTCGACTTCAATGTCCCGCTCGATGACAAGCTGCAGATTACCGATGATCGCCGGATCAGAGAAGCGCTCCCCACGATCAAGAAGATCGTAGGGGATGGCGGGAAACTGATCGCCTGCTCCCATTTGGGACGCCCCAAGGGAGGACCGGATCCAAAATTCTCCCTGCGTCCTTGTGCCAAACGACTCAGCGATTTACTAGGCCAGTCGGTCCAGTTCGCCGAGGATTGCATTGGGCCGGAAGCCAGTAACCTGGTCGATAAACTCCGCGGGGGAGAGGTTCTCCTTCTGGAAAACCTTCGCTTCCACCCGGAAGAAGAGAAGAATGACCCCGAGTTTGCAAAGAAACTGGCTTCGCTGGCTGATATCTATGTCAACGATGCTTTCGGTTCGGCGCACCGGGCGCACGCCTCGACCGAGGGGGTGACCCACTATTTCAAGCAATCGGTCGCAGGATTCCTGATGGAGAAGGAACTGCAATATCTTGGCCAGGCCCTAACCAATCCGAAACGTCCTTTTGCCGCGATTCTCGGCGGCGCCAAGATTTCCGGCAAGATCGATGTCATCAAATCGCTCTTTGATAAAGTTGATATTCTGGTCATTGGCGGCGGCATGGTCTTCACCTTTGCCAAGGCCATGGGCTACTCGATCGGTGATTCCCTGCTCGAAGCCGACAAAGTCGAACTCGCCCGGGAAATCATCGCCCGCGCCCAGAACTCGAAAGTGAAGCTCATTTTCCCGACGGATGCCGTGGTCGCGTCTGAAATCTCGGACACCGCCGAAACCAAAGTGGTGCCGATTGAGTCGATTCCGGCCGGGATGAAAGGGCTTGATATCGGACCGAATTCGATCCGCCTGTTCACCCAGGCTCTCTCTGGCGCGAAGACCATCGTCTGGAACGGCCCGATGGGAGTATTCGAGCACAAACCGTTTGCGAAGGGGACGCTGGCGATTGCCAAACTGCTCGCCGATTTGACGAGCCAGGGCGCGGTCACGGTGGTAGGTGGCGGCGATTCCGCCGCAGCTGTGAGCGAGGCCGGACTGGACGACCGCCTGACCCATGTCTCCACGGGCGGCGGGGCATCGTTGGAATTTCTCGAAGGCAAAGTACTTCCCGGTGTGGCGGCGTTGACCGACGCCCACAAAGTGGAAGCGTACTGATATGCGCCGGAAAGTTATTGCCGGCAACTGGAAAATGAACGGGACCATTGCCGAGGCTGAGGCTCTGGTCTCGGCTCTTCTTCAGGGCTCCCCAAATCGGGATCAGGTGGCGGTCGTCATTTGCCCCCCGTTTACAGCTCTCTACCGCGTCTCCCAGCTCTTGCAGAACAGCCATATCCTGTTGGGAGCGCAGGAGATGTCGGACAAGCCCAAAGGGGCCTTCACCGGGGACATCTCCGCCGAGCTGCTCTTGACAGTCGGGGTGCGCTACGTTATACTTGGCCACTCGGAACGCCGGCAGTACCACGCGGAGACTGACCAGAAGATCAACGCCAAGGCCAAAGTGGCTCTGGCGGCAGGACTTACGCCAATCATCTGTGTGGGTGAAACGCTCGCTGAGCGCGAAGCTGGCCGGATCGAAGAGGTTGTCGGCGGTCAGATCGACGGCACCCTTGCCGGTTTCACGCCGGACATGCTCGGCAAGTCAATTGTCGCGTATGAACCGGTCTGGGCGATCGGCACCGGCAAGACCGCAACTCCTGAGATGGCTCAGGAGGTGCACCATTTCATCCGGACCCGGATGAAACGATTAGATCCGGTGGTCGCCGAGAATGTTCCGTTGGTGTACGGCGGGTCGGTGAAAGCTGATAACGCCAAAGGATTGTTGAGCCGCCCTGATATCGACGGCGCCCTCGTCGGAGGAGCCTGTCTGAAGGCGGATGAGTTCGTTGCAATTATAAACGCTGCTTGAGCGGAGGTAACTCCTTGTTCTACGTGTTTCTGACTTTCCATGTGCTGGTCTGTGTCGCCTTGATCTTGGTGGTGCTGATGCAGTCAAGCAAAGGTGAGGGATTGGCCGGATCGTCGTTTGCCGGAGGTGTTTCGGGCGCCGTATTCGGCGGCCGAGGCGCAGGTACTTTTCTCACCAAGGCCACCACCGTTCTGGCGGTCGTGTTCTTTTTCAGCTGCGGCGCGCTCGCGTTTATGTCCGCCGGACAGCGCCAGAGTGCGGCATCAACTTCGGGCAATACCGAATCGACTGTGACCAAGCAGGCCCAGGAGCAGATGCAGAAGCAGCAGCAACAACAGCAGCAACAGCAGCAGCCGCTTCCGATGGACACTTCCAAGGGGGGCCAGACCCAGATCAAGGTCACTCCGGGATCGGCCACGCCGACCACGACTCCGGCTCAGCCGGCCGGCGGCGACAAGAAGTAAGATTGTGTTTTCGGACTTTTGCGGAAGTGGTGAAACTGGTAGACACGCTATCTTGAGGGGGTAGTGGAGCAATCCGTAGGGGTTCGAGTCCCCTCTTCCGCAGTATAGACTTAACCCGATTGGCCCGGCCCATCGGGTTTTACTTTTTGCCCACATGTATCGCCGTCACACAGCCCGGGGCGATCAAACAATTCCCTCGCACTCCAATTTTTTCTATTGACAAGCCGGGGCCGGATTCAAGACATTATGGATATCGAGGGCAGATATCATACTGTCGGCCTTGTGTGTCGGGAAATCTTTTTCAGATAGATAGATTCGCAATCCGTTCACTCAAACCTCACTGTGGAGGAGAACCTCGATGAAGCGTTTGTTGACTCGTCCGAGCGGCATGTCGATGCTGCTCATCCTGGCCGCTCTGGCCCTCACGCTGGCGATTTGGGGATGCTCGGGAGACAATAACTCCCCGATGTCTTCGAACCAGTCCAACAATGGAGAGCTGACCCCCCTAAATCCGCAAATCCAGGCGGTCATGGTGGTGCAGAATCGCCACACCTACTCAGCTTATGGCGGATCCGGATGTCATCGGCACTGCCACGTCACTGGATGACCTCGGCAAGCCGGCAGTCCTGATGCTGGTAACCACCCAGAAAGCCTTTGACGCCGCCCCGAAGACCATCGAAGGGGTCCCGGTCAAAGTCATTCTCACCGACAAGATTATCGCCATGGCCGGGGTGAGCCATACGGCCAAACAGACTCCGCCGATTCAGCTCGGCACCTCCGGTGGCTGGGCCAAGGATCTGGCCAACGGCTACTGCTGTGGCGGCACGCTCGGCTCCCTGATCAGAGTCGGCACGCAGCTGCGCATCCTCAGCAACTATCACGTTTTTGAGGCCGACATCGTGCCGGGCGGCAATGGCGTAGTGGCTCAGACCGGCGACAACATCATCCAGCCGGGGCTGATCGATGTCAACTGCAATGCGGCCAGCGCTCAGAACGTGGCGACTCTGGTCAAGACCAGTTCGCTCCCCTCCAGCAACGTTGACTGCTCCAGCGCCAATATCAAAACCGGAATGGTGAACACCTCGGGCTCCATCCTGGAAATTGGCACGCTTAGATCGGCGACCGTCGCGGCCTCAGTCGGCCAAAAAGTCAAGAAGAGCGGACGCACCACCGGTCTTACCCGCAGCACGATCAGCGGCTTGAACGCCACGATCAGCGTGCAGTACGAGAACGAGTGTGCGGGCGGTATCGCCTTCACCAAGACCTTCACCGGTCAGATTCTGGTCACCAATACCAGAAGCCGTTTCCTCGGCAGCGGTGACTCCGGCTCATTGATGGTCGAAGACGTCACGACTAACCCCCGTGCGGTCGGCCTCTTGTTCGCCGGCAGCACTTCGGTCGCGGTGGCGAACCCGATCAATTCGGTGCTGAGCTTCCTCGGCGCCACGATGGTCGGAAACTAGTTCATCAAAAGCTTTGGCTATGAGCGCCAGAGCGTTTCTAAGATTGACCTGTCTCCGGCTTGCCGGAGACAGGTTTCTTCTTGCGCGTCCGAGTTGCCGAGCCGGATCCGACTTGCGAGCCGGACAGGAAAGAGATTGATTATGCCTTACCTGATCACAAAATCATGTGGACGACTTATCTTAGTTTCTTCGGCGCTTGTGCTATTCGCCGCCTGCAGCAGTCAGAAAGAGAGCCAGAAACCGATGCCGCTTCGGGATATCAATGCCGTTATGGCCGATCACACTAAGGATCTCATGGCCATCTCCGGCGTGACCGGTGTTGCCATCGGTGAAACCGAAGACAAGACTCCCTGCATCCTGGTGCTTATTGAAAACGACTCGAAAGAGATTGATCAGAAGATTCCGCAAGTGCTGGAAGGTCACCCGGTGCGGCTGCTCGTCAGCGGCAAGATCGTTCCGATGAAAGACAGCTGATCTCCTTTTACCAGGCAATTCCCCGCTTATCAATCGAACCATGCAGCGCTTTTCGCGCCGCGAAATTGATCCGCCCGGACCAGATGTCAACGGGGTTCAGATCATCCGTAAGGATGCGCGCTCCAGTTATGTCCGGTTCAAAGCGGTTGTCCCATGCATGCGCCCGGTCATATTCGGGGCTGAAGCGATCCGTGGGAACCGGCGGATCTTTCTCCAGCGCCAGCATCCGGTCCGAAGCCAACAGCACAAGATTGCCGAATTGATCGGGGGGCTCGGCGATCGGCAAGGCTAGAACGTGCTGGAATTCCTTCTTTAGGGTTGCCGCCACGCAGGCCACGATCTGGTCATGCCAGCCGACAGACTGCAGATTCACCGCCAGGACTCCACCCTGGGACAAATGCGAGTGGACCAGGCCAAAAGCTTCTTCCGAGACCAGGTGGAACGGGATCGAACTGCTGCCATAGGCATCCATCACCACGACATCATACCGGCATTGATTTTTGGCCAGAAATTGCCGTCCGTCCATCGCGTAAACTTTCGCGTCGTTATCCTGCAGCCCAAAATATTCTCTCGCCAGTCGAGTCACTACCGGGTCGATCTCAACCGCGTCAACTCTCCAGCCGTCGCGAGCGAAACTCTTGACCGTAGATCCACCGCCGAGCCCGATAACCAGTAGCTTGCCGGGGCCGGGAAAGTACTGCTTGGTGAGATCGACTACATTCACGTACGGGATCTTTGAGAGCCAGGTCGATGTATCGGCCGCCGAGTGCGAACCGCCGTCGATCAGCAGATAGCGCACATCCTCATAGTCAACTACGCGGATTTCCGCATACCTGCTCTGCTCTACCGCCAGAATGCCATTCTCAGGATTAGCTGCCTCCAGCGGTACCGCCCTGACAACAAAAGTAATACCGATTATGCTGAGAATGAGTGCCGCTGCGCCCGCTCCGGTTCGATACCGGATCGCCAGTCCGCACGCGGACGTCGCCACAAGAACAAGTCCGATCATCAGCGTCAGGCGCTGAACTCCGACATGGGGGATCAGAATAAATCCGGTCGCAATGGCCGCCAGCACTCCGGCAATGTCGACAGGGCGTAAAGGTCCCCGGCTGTTCGGCCGACTACGTTCAGGCTTGAAGCCATCAGTCTGATCGCATACGGACTCACCATTCCCAGCAGCATGAGCGGGACAAAGAACAAGAGCGTTGCGACCAGGAGAACCGCAAGCTGAAGATCAAGCCTTTCCGCCAGACTGAAGATCGGGATGCGCAGCCAGGGGATGATCCCTATCCATACCCCTGCGAGGCCGATAATTGTCGAAAGCCAGCCGACGCTGGTGCCGCGGTCAGCCTTTCTCCCGCCAATCACATAGCCGACACTCAAGGCGGCGAGCGTGACGCTGATCAGGGCCGACCACAGGTAGATATCGGAGCCGTAGAAGGGCGCGATGATGCGGGTTCCGAGGATTTCGAGCGCCAGGACTGAGGCGCCACTGACGATGACGGCTAAGTATACGAAGAAGCGGGCCATACTTCTCTCCTCGTCTTGTCCGGGCTTGCGGGCATTGACCGTTATCCCGCGAGAAAATGGCGCCGACAGCGCGAAGGATCAAACGGTCAAGCCATCATGATTGTCTACCGGCCAAGTTAGACGAAAACAAACCGGTCGGCAAGCCCTGCATGAAAAGTCCGAAGAGAGCGTCGGCTTAATAGTCTTATTTCTGGCTCGTTTTCCAGATTTCGTAATTACGGCGCATCTGCCCGATGTGTTTTTTCACGTGGTCATCATACGCTGCAACCCACCAATCCATATCGACCTCGCCATGCTCCGGGTGAGTGATTTTATTGGCAAACACCGAATCCGGCTGGTTCTTCACAAACTCAAACGTCGTTTTGCGAAGCCACTTGAACAGTTCCAGGGTATCGGCTGTACTTTGCCCTTGATAGTTAAGCCGTTCCGTCCAGGCCTCCTGATCGTAGAAGCCGACCGTCTTGCCAGGTTCAGCAATGAGATACCGGGCCCGCACGGCGCCGCTCATTTCAGCGTCCGCCAGATGAACGACTATTTCGTGAATCGACCAGCGATCCGGTCCCGGCTTGTACGTCCACATTTGTTGCGGAAACTCCTTCAGGGCTTCCACAATCATGGCGTGCCCCCGGCCGTATGAATCCAAACGTGAACGGCGTTCTTCGTGCGTCATATCATGCCTCCTGGTTGAGTGTTGAGTAGTGGATATTTGAAAAATTTGTTGAAGTCGGAATAGTCGGTACTGTCTGCCGGACGGAACCCCGGTGGAAAGTTTTCCGGCGCTCTGTAATCTCTGAACGTCATAGGCTTGTCAGTATGCCGATGTTAACGAATCACCGATGATTTGGTTCCAAATGGATCTCAACTAAATTTGGTTGCCCCAGTCTGCTGCACCCAGTATCATCGGGTCGGCCGTTCTGGACGAATAATATTCGATGAAACTGTTTCTTAAGAACCATCCCTTGGCATCGGTACTTTTGATCGCCCTGGCGCTGAGAATACCGGCGGTCATCTGCTCCAAAGGCTTTATGGCCTCCGATGATCACTACGAGACTGTCCAGGTCGCCTACAAGTGGCTGCAGACCGGTTTGTGGGATGCCGATGGACATTTGTCGTGGGACGGTCGGCCCGGGGCGCAAACCGCCCGATTCCCGCTCTACAACCTGTTCTATATGGCATCATGCGTGCCCATAAAACCATCGGCGTCACCAGCCTCGACACCATGATGTACGGCATCCGAGCAGTTCATGCCTTGCTCTCGCTGCTCTCCGTGTTCGGAGCATTCAAGCTCGTGGAGTTGGCGACCAAATCCAGACGGTGGGCGATGCTAGCCGGGCTCATGATCGCGGCGCATTTCGCACTCCCGTATCTCGGCGTCCGAAATCTCATCGAGATGGTGAGCGGCCACTTCTGGCTTCTTTCTCTGGTCTGTCTCTATGCCTACCAATTCGGCGCGAAAAAGACCGGATATCTGATCTTGGCCGGACTCCTGACCGGCCTCGCCTGGATGATTCGCTTCGAAATCGCCACTGCCGCGGTGATCCTTCCGCTCGCCATTTGGTATCTTGAAAAAGGCATCCGTCCCGCTATCTGGTACAGTGTCGGAGTGGCCATGATGTTGATTCTATCGGGTCTGATGGATTGGGGACTGCTGGGAAGCTTTGCTTCCTCGACTATCAATCATATCGCCCAGATTCATCACGAGTCCGCCATGTACCACACTACGCCTCTAATTTATATCTTGCTGCTCCTCGGGCTCCTGGTTCCACCCTTCTCATTCTTTGGGATCTATCTCTGGTTTAGAAATGACGTCTGGCGCAGACATTTCCTACTCAGTCGCCACGATCGGATCGTTTGTCATCATTCATACCTTTCAGGAGAGCCGCCAGGAGCGGTATATCATTCCGATGCTCGTCCCGGCCCTTGTTTTGGCGCTGCTGGCGATCATTCAGGATTATGAACAGGGCGGCATTACCCGGCGTAAACCGCGTTTGATGCGATGGATGATCGTTCCGGCGGTTGTTATCAATCTGCTCCTTCTTCCTATTCTGACTCTCAATTATTCGAAGAAGGGAGATGTCGAGCCGGTGGTGCAAATCGAGAAGGATGGCGGGACTGGCGGGGTGCTGTTCTTTTCTCCTGAGATCGGGCGGTTTTTTCCCCTGGCGTACCTGGGATATGAGCCAAGGGAACACAAAATCATCCAGAGCTGGGATGAATTCCGCGCGCTTCGCCGCAGCGATTCAACCGCAAACCGTTTCAGCTATGTCGCGCTGTATCCCCGAGACCCTTCTGAACTATCGCAATATGTCGATTCAGTCCAGACTCTCACCGGTCCACTCCGACCATGGAAGGAAATCAGCGCTTCGCCGATCGACTGGCTGGTTCATAGGTTGAATCCGACACACAACCGTTCCAATGCGGCATGGATTTTCAGATCGGGGCGCTGAGCTGATCTTTCCCGATCCCCAATTCATCGTCTAATACGCCATCACCGTCACTAAGAAATTGACAGCGGAATGATTCGCGCTCACCCCATAGCTGTTGGTCGTATGCCCGCCATAGTACTGCACCCCGATTTGCACTTGCTTAAAGATTTCCTTGCCGACACCAAGCGTATATCCAAATCCACTCCCATCGACATCGAAATACCGAGTGCCAAACGAAATCACGCCCACTCCGACTGATGTAAAAAACGGATGCTTCTCTAGCCCGAAGTAATGATTCCACTTCAAAGACCCTATGACGTGAATGGAGACATCGTTGCCGGTTTTATCTGTCGACAGCGCACTCCCTTCATCGCTTAGGAGCAGGATGTCGTGATTATTCCAGCCATAACCCGCCAGGAGATCCGTTGCCAGCCCTGATTGACTCTCCTCGAAACCATACCCCGGCGCTGATATGTCGACGATTGGGGCGTATCCTAGGCCAAAGCCGAGGACAAATCCCTGGCGCTGTCCGTCGAAAGCCGTCACCACCGGCGGCGTGAGTAGAAACAGCGCCGCCGCCGCGATCCACAAACCAAGGCTGTAATAGGATTGAATTTTGCGTGAAACGACAACCCCTGGAAAAATTACTGAGGACATGCTACCTCCCGTGTGCCCCGATCGATTTCCCCACGTGTACTTGAGCCGGCGGGCAGATAAGGGCTTACTTGGACAATATAATCAATTTTTGTCCTTTGGGAATCGTTTTAGATCCAGCCAGTCCACTGTCATGAACTCCCCCTGGTGGCCGTCCGGATCAAAGAAGTAAATACTCTTTCCGCCGGTCGGCCAAAAATGCTCGAAGGTCTCGATTCCTAATTCCTGAAGCCGCGCCTTGAACTGCTCGTACTCCTGATCGTCCACCTGGAAGGCGAAATGAAGATGCTGCGCGCCGCGCCCGTTGAACAACCCGTGTTTCCCTCTTTTCCAAAGCCCGAACGCCGAACCATCTTCGAATACTAGCGCCGCCGCCGAGCCATCGGACCACCGGCTGACTGTTTGATGAGGGAGAAGCCGCGAGTAGAACGCCACAGACCGCTCAATTTCTTCGACTTCGATATGCATTTCCAAAAAACGCATAGACATCTTGTCACTCTGGCCGGATCAATCTGACTTGCAGAGAACCATCAATGACGCGCCTGCCAAAAGCCGTACGCCAAAGGAAGTTCCAAATATGGAAAGACCGAGACGCGGCAGGGCCGCCAGCACCCGCTTGAGCGACGGGGCGGTGCGAAGTCCGTGCAAAACATGGTTGGCCAGGTGATGATCGCTCACGGTGTAGCCGCAATCCGTCAACGCCGCCAGGGCGCTCACTTCAGAGAAATAGTGAAGGTGCCCTACATGCTTGCGGGCTTTCATGTAAGAGCCGGTCGCCACCGAAAGAGCCGTCATATCAAGCGGGATATTGAACAACCAATGGGCGGCTTTCGGTCTGGCCTCCCGCAGAAAGCCGAGATAATCATCGACATGCTCGATCACGTCGAACATCACGCCCAGATGAGCCTTGTCCTGATAGTCCGCAACGGAGACCAGCCTGAATTCCAAGTTGCTCCGGGAATAAGCACTCCTCGCATGATCAAGCGCCGCCGGCGAAATATCGATACCAAGCGTCGGTACGCCATAATGCGTTGCGAGAAGATACGCGTGCCGGCCGCTGCCGCAGCCGACATCAAGGATCGATTCCGGTGAGAAGCGATTCCGCGTCAGCAGTTTGACGGCCTGGGACACCTTGAACTCGGCGTCTTCCTCATGAAACGACGGGTTCTCCTTCCAATAGGTCCCGTCCGTGTAACGGTCCTCGGCCTTAGTCCTGTCCGGTTTTGCCTCCATACCGGTAATTAAGGTGACACAACGCCCCGGTCAAGATGAGCGCGAACGCGGCCTGCCCCAAAAAGAGGGTAGTGGGTCAGTTTGAAATCGTGCGCGGCACACGTCCCCGTGTGCCCGACTGAAGTCGGGGCAGGCGAGGACGCCTGCCGCCCACTTTGCGTAGGTTGATCGTAAATTGACCCACTACCAAAAAAAGACCGGGCTCGCGCCCGGTCTTAACATGATCTGGAATTGTCGGTCTAGTTGTTGATGTACTTGCCGAGGATCTGGTTCATCCGCGAGGTCATCTTGGAATTGGGCAATACTTCAGTGGCCCCGGCCGACATCGCCGCTTTCATCTGCTCCACCATGATATGCGGCGAATAGCAAACAATCGGTATCTTGGCGGTCGCGCCGTAGGACCGAAGCTTGTTGATCAGCGACGGGGCCTCGATCCCGTTCAAATTGAGGTCGATAATGATCAGATCAGGCCGAAGCTCCTGCGCCTTGGTGAAGATCTCGTCGGAGCGGATCGCTTTGATCCCCTCTGCCTCCATGCTGTCCAAGACCGACATAATCTTGGACGTGAAAATCATGTTGTTGACGGCTATGAGTACCTTCTTAGCCATTGAATCCTTCCGGACCTCCCTTTCTGGTTTCGAACCCGCCCTCCGTTTGGGGTCAATAATATACGTACTTTTACCTCTTTTGCCAAGCAATCGCTTGAAAAATGTTGTTGACAGGCTTGTTTAGTCTCGTAAGGATTTGAACGGCAACAAGTTTACACTTTTATAACGTCCCTTTCTCGTTCCACTTTTCCCAAGCCTGAGCCGTTTTTTGTTGCTTTGCAGAGAGTTAGAAGGAAACTTCCAGGCTATGAAACGAACCAAAATCCTGGCCACGTTCGGTCCGGCTATCTCCAGCCAACACACAGTACGCCAACTGGTTAACTCCGGTGCAAACGGATTCAGGGTCAATTGCTCTCACGGCGACCAAAACTCCTTTATCCAGGCGGTCAGGATTATCCGGGCCGGGTCAAAGTCTGTCCAGTATCCGGTTGGAATTCTGTTCGACATCTCCGGCCCCAAACTCCGGCTCGACCGCTTCGATGGAGAGCTGAAACTGGCCCAGGGAGCTACTGTAACCCTCACCACCGGCCGTACTGACCTCAAACAGCGAATAGTCGGGGTTAACCACCCGGCTATCATCCAATCGGTCTCCAAAGGGGAGCGGGTCTTCATCGATGACGGCAAAATTGGCCTCCAAGCCCTGAACAAGGGGAGCCGGACGGTCAAGCTCCGCGCCCTGAATTCGGGCGTGCTTCAGTCTGCCAAAGGGGTCAACCTTCCGGATTCCAAAATCAAGATTCCGACTATCGGCGCCAAAGACCGGGCCGACATCAAGACTGCGGTGGAGCTCCAGGCCGACTTCATCGCCCTGTCATTCGTCCGTTCTCCGGATGATATCAAGCAGGCCCGCAAGCTGATCACCCAGTTCGGCGGCAAACAGAAGATCATCGCCAAACTGGAAAAGCGCGAAGCGATCGAAGAACTCGATCTGATCATGGAATTGTCCGATGGCGTCATGGTGGCCCGCGGTGACCTGGGCGTGGAACTCCCGCCCGAAGAATTGCCCCGCCTTCAGAAACGCATAATCTCGATGGCCAACCGCCAGCACAAGATGGTCATTGTCGCCACCCAAATGCTTGAGTCGATGCGCTTCTCTCCTCGCGCCACCCGCGCCGAGATAAACGATGTTGCTTCGGCGGTATTCGATCTCGCCGATGTCGTCATGCTTTCCGCCGAAACCGCTACGGGAGAGTATCCGCTTGAGGCGGTCAGAACCATGGCCTCGGTCATCGAAGCTACCGAGCGGGGACGGCTCGGGCATGAAGCTGATGCCGGTCATCCCCATGTGCATTTTTCCGATGCCATGGCGATCGCCCGCCTCGTGAGCCGCGCCAGCGATAACCGGGATGTCCCGGTCATTTTCGCGTTCACTACTTCCGGCTTCACCGCCGCGTTGATTTCGAACCTGTTCCCGCCGCAGCCGGTGATTGCGCTCACCCCTCACGCCGAGGTCATGCGCCAGTGCAGCCTTCTCCGCTCGGTCTATGCCATCAAAATTTCGCAGCCGGGTTCGTTCGAAGGAATGCTTCGGGCCGTCAATCGCATCAGCCGGACGTATAATTTGGCAAAGCCGGGGCAGCGCGTGATTATCACCGGCGGCGCTCCGTTTGGCTCGACCGTCGCGACCAATTTCATGATGTTCCACGAGGTGAAAGGATGAAAGTTATGCGGGCAACTATTGTCTCTTTGGTGTTCGGTCTGCTCGCAGCTTCCGGATTTGCCGCCGACAAGCAGATCGCGATCACTATCGATGAACTCCCCGCGGCGCCGTCGTTTGAGGAAGTTCACCCTGATGCCATCAATTATCTGCTGCTCGATGCTTTCAAAAAACATCATGTTAAGGCCACCGGCTTTGTAGTCGGCGCGAATATCGATAACAGTCTTGATATCCTCGGGCAGTGGCTCGATGCCGGTCACGCGCTCGGCACCATGACCTATGACAACCAGGACATCAACGAAGTCACCGCCGATCAGTTCAAAGCCGAAGTGGTCAAAGGGGTGAATGAAATCGAAGGGATCCTCAGTAGTTTCGGCCAAACCAAACGATATTTCCGATTCCCGTTTCACAAGTATGGTTCAACGCCTGAAATGAAACATGATCTTCGCGACTTCATCGAGGCCCACGGGGAGACCATTTGCCCCGCCACTGTGATACCCGAAGATTTCATCTACAACGCGACCTTGGCGAAGCTGGGCAAAACTCCCGATTCCGCGCGTTTGCTTCCGTTGCGCGATGAATATCTGAACCACATTTTCGATGTTCTCGACCGGCAGGAGCAGCTCGCGGACAAACTGGCAGCCCGCCCGGTGAAACAGATCCTGTTATTGCGGGCAAATCGTTTGAACGCCATTTTCATCGATGATATCTTGACCGCTTTTGAGGACCACGGCTACAAATTCATCCCCTTGGACAGCGCCCTGACGATGACATCTACCACAAATCCGAATCCTACACCGGGAGCAGGGGAGTGGGATGGTTGGAGATGGTGGCAGGGAAGAGATAGGGGGATACGAAAGAATTAAGAATCGTAGAAACGCAGTGGAACAGCAATTCGCGAAATGTCCCATTCAAAGAAGTTCCCCTATTCAGGGCAATCGCGAGAGCAATTGTCGCTTCGATGCCGTATTGCAAGATCGAGGAGTATCACGGTTCACGACACCAAGTCTACTACTCCGGAGTCCATTCTTGGCAGAGACCACGCTGTCAGATGCGAATTGTCTGACTTAGCCATTGTTACCTATTCCAATGATTCACGGAGTGAGATTGGGCTGTCCTTTCTGCAGGCCAAGAGGTCAGCGAAACAATACATAGGCCCGCTGCGCGCTCCGTCGAGATTTGATGCAAATCTCGAACAATGGGACCTCCTATGCAGAGCCATTGTCCAAGGACACAGTTCATTCGACATCCCGCAAGACCTTCTGCGGGGGGCCCTACTGCAATCGATAGGCAGTTTTGGGATATTCTACCGACATAGAAATGGGTCAGTGCAGTTCTATTACAAATCAGCTGACACACTGTATCCAATAGCTCAGCCGAGCAATAATTCACATCCGCTGACGGCGCACACGGTTCCGAATTTAGGGGGGTATCTGGCAGTGAGGGTCTCGTCCTCCCGCGTTTCGACCTTTTGTCTTGGTCTCGCTGGCTTGGCCATCGGTCGCCCATTCACGCCGAGGCCGGATTAACAAGTGAACAGTCTGATTACCGTAGCGCCGTCAGAATCTGGCTTCGACAGCAAACTCGAGGTTGCGGCAGGCCGATTTCAGAGGATTCTGGTCTCCGGCAGCAGCTCTTCGCAAGACTCGGAGGTGGCGAACTCGATTCGTGGAGCCAACGCCTAAACCACTGAGTTTTTGGCTTGTGAGCACTACTGCAGAGCGAGAAATGACGCGCAGCCGACAGTAAATTGTATCTATGTCTCCACCTGGTAACGCATAGCGAGCCGCTGGGCAGTGGCGACTATCGGCAGCCCGCTTATAAAGGAGAAGTTCAGAATTACTCCTGGCTATTTGAATCCACACTACTTTTGCTGACATTAGCCTTATTAGTTTGTGTGAACCCAAGCCCATCAAACAGGTTGTACTTACTCATAAGAGCAGCAAATGCAGATTCCAACTGACGGAACATCTCGAGTACCTTATCGAATGCCATCATCTGAACTTCGCCTTGACCCACTTTCGAACCAAAGCTTGCAAATGTCATATTTGTCAGTGGGATAACCAGCTTCCTTAACGATGCTGGTAGGTAGAAGAGGTTCTCCTCCCAATACTCCCGTGCCTTAACAACTTCTTGATAGATTTGCTTCTTTCCAGCCTCGTCGACCGAGTTATAGAGGTTGAGTGAGCGATTTATACTGTGTGTGAAGTGGTAACTCATGCCCATCACTTCCAGCGCTTTTACTGATACTGACTTTTCAAGCTGAAATTTTCGCTCTCTCTCCGAATTCTTCAGATCAAGCTCCTTAAGCCGCCTTGAATACCAGAATGTAATGGCCGGAACCGCAATGGCGACCAGGCATGAGAGAGCAATCTGAAGAGATGTCAAGATCGGTTGCCAATCTCTCACTGCATTTGGCGTGTTCTCCACTATCACCCTTATACTATCCATCTTTGTAAGTCCCTCCAATATCTATAGCCTAGTATGGCAAAAGGACCTTATAGTCTTATATGCGGCTCCCCGCCAATACTCCCCGCTCGCATACATTAATCCACTCCCGATCGCCAGGTAAATCACGCTAACAACTCGCGGGGGAGAGGGGAGAGCCGAAGCAATATCCCAAGTGTCACCATCCCGATGATAATCAAATATGACTGCATCGCCTGAAACGCGAAAATGCAAATCTTCTCTTTCTGCGGCGATAGCTCTCTGATCCGCAGGATATTCTTTCGTGCGAATCGGCTGAAGACAAATCTCCCTTTGACCAGTCCAATGGCGAGCGCCAAGAGCACCATCCACCAAACGGCCATTGCGATTGTGCAAACCAGAAGATTGCCCGAATCGAAAGGAATAATCCAACTCCGCCCCAGACCAGTGCCGCCGACCGCATCAGTGTCTTTCGTGAAACTGCCGGCTCCCAGATGTTTGTCTTGCTGTTCCATGCGCACCCGTCTCAATATCGACCTTGCGGCCTCAGTTCGCCAATAGTTTGTTTTTGATGCCGACCCCACGTTTTTGGTGGCCCACTCTTTAGAGTGGGGGGAAGTACTTGACGGCTATCCATTCAACGCAAAGCGGACAGGGCACCGACACCTCACCCCCACCCTAAAGGGATGGGGCACCAAGGCACTCTCCTTGATCCACACTTGATAGGTGCGCTACTGTCGCCGTCCCCGCCGTCGGGCTGAGCGGAGTCGAAGCCCACGGCGTGAGTCTTGGCCCTCCGCAAATCACCAGAAAAGTGATACCAAATCGCCGGTTCATACGTTATAAGTAATAACGGCCACCAAACCGATAATATTGTAGGGCACCTCTTTCCGAGAGGTGCCGAAGTATCTCCGGAACTTTAGGACAAGAAGACCATGCGGCAGGAAAAGGAAATCCATCTCTCCGACAACGCCTTGACCGTCCTCAAACGGCGCTATCTCATCAAAGACTCCGAGGGCCGGGTCATCGAGACCCCGCACGAGCTGTTTGTCCGGGTGGCCCGCTTCATCGCCTCTGCCGACCAGCAGTATGGCGCTCATGCTGCCCATATCGACAAAACCGCCGAGACTTTCTTTGCCATGATGGCTTCCCTTGAGTTTATGCCGAATTCTCCCACTCTCATGAACGCCGGGCGGTCCCTCGGCCAGCTCTCCGCCTGCTTTGTTCTTCCGGTTGGTGATTCGATGGAAGAAATTTTTGAAACCAACAAACATGCTGCAATCATTCATAAATCCGGCGGCGGAACCGGGTTTGCGTTTTCGCGGCTTCGCCCCAAGAATTCGGTCGTGGCCTCAACCTCCGGGGTTGCCAGCGGTCCCGTTTCGTTTATGAAAGTCTACAACGCCTCCACCGAAGCGGTCAAGCAGGGAGGAACCCGTCGCGGCGCCAACATGGGGATTCTCCGGGTCGATCACCCGGACATTTTGGAATTCATCTCGTGCAAACAGGACACCAGCGAAGTCACCAATTTCAATATCTCTGTCGCCATAACCGATTCCTTCATGACGGCGGTCGAAAAAGGGGAGCGATATCCTCTGATCGATCCGCGAAACGGTCATGCGTATATTCGCGATGGTCAGGAACTAACTCTGGATGCCCGCGAAGTCTTCGAAAAGATTGTCGATCAGGCCTGGCGAACCGGGGAGCCGGGGATCATTTTTCTCGACCGGATGAATCGCGGCAACCCGACCTCTCCCTCAGAGCAGATTGAGGCCACCAATCCTTGCGGTGAACAGCCGCTTCCGCCGTACGATTCCTGCAATCTCGGATCAATCAATTTAGGGAAATTCGTGCCGGATGCACTGCCATCGGACTACACGATTACCGAACCCTGGCGCGCCATTGAGTGGGACCGGCTGGGCAAAGTGGTCCATGCCGCCGTGCATTTTCTTGACAACGTCATCGACGTCAACCGATATCCGATTCCCCAGATTGAATTCCAGACCAAAAAGAACCGCCGCATCGGCCTGGGTGTCATGGGTTGGGCCGATATGCTGGTCAAGCTCGGCCTTCCTTACAATTCCGAAGAAGCTGTCGCGCTCGGCGAACGGGTCATGGAATTCATCGAATCCGAAGCCCGCAACCAATCCTCGCAGCTGGCAGTCTCACGCGGAAGATTCCCCAATTGGGGCGGCTCGATCTATCAGCAGGATGAGCTCCTGATGCGCAATGCCACAGTTACAACTGTGGCCCCCACCGGGACAATATCCATCATCGCCGGCTGTTCCTCCGGTATCGAACCGTACTACGCCGTGGCGTTTGAACGAAATGTCATGGAGGGGACCAGGCTCGTCGAAGGGAACCCGATCTTCGAGCGGCTCGCCCGGGAGCGGGGATTCTATTCCGAAGATTTGATGCACAAAGTGAGCAGCGTCCGTTCGCTCAGGGATCTTCCGGACCTACCGGAGGATATCCGCGCCCTCTTTTTGACGGCGGCCGATGTTCTTCCTGCGGATCATATCAAAATGCAGGCGGCGTTCCAGAAGCATTGCGATTCGTCCGTCTCCAAGACGATTAATTTCCCGGAGTCAGCGACCCGGGCTGATGTCAAATCCGCGTACGAATTGGCCTACCAGCTCGGCTGCAAAGGGGTGACAATTTACCGCGACAACTCCCGGCCCAATCAAGTGTTGTCGACGGTCAAACCATCGGCTCCCATTGCCTCCGTTGCCGGGGTCCAAAAACGCCCAGCGATTCTCGAAGGATTCACCGAGAAGATTCGCACCGGCTACGGCAATCTCTACGTCACCGTCAACGTCAAGGATGGACGCCCCTTCGAAGTCTTCGCCCATATCGGCAAGTCCGGCTACACGACGATGGCGGATACCGAGGCGATCTGTCGTCTCATCTCCCTGTCGCTCCGTTCTAACGTACCGGTTGAACAGGTCATCAGGCAGCTTCGGGGGATCGGCGGTTCTGCCCAGGTATTCTCAGAGGGGGCCCGAATCTTCTCGATTCCGGACGCCATTGCGCAGATTTTGAACAGACGTTTCGGCAAACCTGAGACCGCCCAGGATGAGTCTCACCAGGCCGCGGAAATCTGCCCCGAGTGCGCATCGCCCATGGTCTTCCATTCCGGCTGCTACAGCTGCGCTTCTTGCGGCTATTCCAACTGCTGATCGCTCCGATATAAGAAGAGACGGGGAATAATGTGCCTCGTGTTTTGAATTATGGCAGCTAACCATTTTATCCCATCGGGCCGGACCTCGACCGTCAAGCGCGGAGAAATCGTGCTCCAGATACAGACGGAGTATGCCTATCGTCCAATGCCCCGGATCACGACCACCGTCCTTAACAACGGCCGGGTTCTGCACAAGATCGAGCGCCCGTTGGACCGTGAAGTCGAGTCGGCCGAAGAGCAAACCAAGACCGAAGTCATCATTAAGCGGCAACATAGCGAAGTGATTACGATCCTTCAGGGAGATTCTAACTTTGCGACTGGGCATGCCGAAGAAATTTCGGACGGCCCCAAGCCGGAATTGGCGATCCCGCAGGAATTAACCACCGAGGAAAAGCTCAAACAGATTCCCGGAGTGACCCACGTGTACACTCTGGACAACGACGGAAACTTCTTCACCGAAAACAGTTCGGAGCAGTTTCAGCGGATGTTCAGCCCGATTTTCAGGAATATTCGCGACCTGATTCAGCTGTTCAACCGCGAGGCGGGCATCGGGTACACGCGCGAACCGGGGGTGGTGGAGATCGAGGAAGACCGGCTTTACTTTGCCTCGGGCGGAGCCGAATGCTATTTTATCGTCGTCCGGCGGGTCAATGTGACGATCGACTACGAGCGCGAGATCAAATTGGCGGTGTCCCCGTCGCTCGTTTGACACAATAAATTGATGCCGATAAAAAAAACCGGCTCTGGACTGAGCCGGTTTTTTTATTTTGTGGAGAGAGGTTCGTAATTTGAAAAAACTCCAAAGTCTTAATACGTTAAAGGCTTTCTAGTCACTTGTTGCATCTTGCTTTCGCTACTCGCCTTGCGGTGAGGTCACGGCGTACGCTCAGCAATCAAGAGACAACCTTCATGGGCAGAGTGTTAGAGATTTTCAAATGACTCTCTCTCTCCAGCTCTACTTTGTGGTGTCTAAATTAGCAGTAAAACGACTTGATGCAAGCCTTTTCTTTGAGCGCTTGCCAGGGGCACTCTCATTTCATTTATTCATAATGTAACGGAAGGATTTTCCTGATGCTAGTGCCGCCGAGCTCAATCGGTATCGATCTGATCGACATTGCCCGGGTCCGCCGCATTCTCCGCGAACACGGGGAGCGTTTCCTGGATCATCTGCTCGGTGATCGGGAACGTGAACTGATTGCGGCACGCCACGATAAGGAGCAGTTTTTGGCGGGACGATTCGCCGCCAAAGAAGCGGCCATTAAAGCGCTCGGCAAATACCTGACCAAACGGCCGGCCTTTCATGCCCTGCAAGTGGTCCCAGATACAAACGGCCAGCCGCAACTTCTGTGGTCGGACGAGCTCGCGCCAAAGCTGTCACATCTCCAGTCCCTGGTGTCGATCAGTCACGAACGAAATTATGCCATTGCCGTAGTCATCCTCTCGGAGAAACCATGAACCAGGCCGACATTCTCAAATTGTTCGCGGACTCAGGAGCGCTCTTGCATGGTCATTTCCTTCTGACCTCCGGGCGGCACTCCAACGTCTACTACGAGAAATTTGCACTTCTCAAAAATCCGGCGATCTGCACCAAAATTTGCGAAGCGATGGCGGGACAATTTCGGGCGGCCCACGCCCAAACCGTTGTTGGACCGACTACCGGCGGTGTCATAATTGCCTATGAGGTCGCCCGGTATCTGGGAATACAATCGATCTACGCCGAGCAAGGGGAATCGGGACGAGTCTTCAAGCGCGGATTTACGCTTGAGCCGCAGGAAAAAGTAATCATTGTCGACGACGTACTGACCACCGGCCGCTCGGTCGCGGAAGTCATCTCCCTGGTGGAGAGCTACGACGCGACCATAGTCGGGATCGGGCTCTTGCTGGACCGCTCCGGCGGCGGCGTCAAATTTGCCTATCCGACTTTTTCGCTGGCCCAGGTAGCCGCCGAAAGCTGGACCCCTGAGTCCTGTCCGTTATGCCAAAAGGGAGAGCCGCTCACGCAGCGCGGCAGCCGCAAGAAAATCTGAGTGGGGAGATTACGCCATCACAGGCGTAGCCTGGGCGAGGGGGAATTCGACGGTGATCGACGATCCCTGCCCCGGCGCTGACTCAACGTGAAGTCGTCCGCCGTGATTCTCAATAATTCGTTTGCACACGACCAGGCCGAATCCGTGTCCGGTCTTCTTAGTCGTAAACCGTTCCTGGAACGCCTTGGCCAGCAGTTCTGGTGAAAATCCGGATCCGGTGTCCGCGACGGTCGTTCGAAACAGGCCGGCATCCTGGTCGAGCTCAACCGAAACGGTTATCTCGCGTTTAGGGCAGTCCACCGTGGCGTCGGCCGCGTTATTGAAGAGATTGTACAACAGCTGCTGCATCTGCGTCTGATCCGCCTCGAACTGAATTCCTTTGGGGAGTTTGGCGACATTCAACTGCACCCCCCGGAATCTCTTTTGCGGTTTGAGAAACTCGATGACTTCGTTCATCAGGTTGTCGAACGGGATCAGTGTCTTCTCCGAGGAAATCGAGGAGAGGTCCATCAGGCTGCCGGTGAACCGTTTCATCTTCTCGATCGTATCCATCATCTGGGACACATACCGGTCCAAATCCTGGTATTTGCCCCGCTTCAAATTGACATCCAGAAGCGACAGGTTGCCGACCACGACACTGAGGAAATTATTGAGTTCGTGTCCGATTTCGGCCGACATCTGACCGCGGGTGGCCACTTTTTCCAGGCGAATCGTTTCGTCCTGCAATTCTTTAAGATTGGTGTAGGCGCGCTGGGTTTCTTCCAGCAGCGTCAGGTTCTCAAGGGTAATAGCCAGCTGGCTGGCCGTGATCGCGAGGAATTTTATGTCAGCGTCCTTGAGGGCCACTGCCGAATCTTCCAGCCCCAGCACAAAGAAGCCATACAACATATTGCTGCGGGTGACCGGGACGACCACCATCCGCTGTCCTTCTTTGGCCCACGGCGGGGTGAGATAAGCTCTGAGCTCGGTCTGGGGATCAGCCTTGTACAGGGGGTGATCTTCGATCCGGTCGACCAAAAACGGGTGCCTGAGATCATCGAGATTGACGGCGGTAACGGCATGGGTCATGGGTCCGTGGGGTTGCGTCGTTTCCTCTACCTGGTCGTCTCGGATGGTGACAAAAACACAGGCGTCCCGCTCCCGATCGCAGAAAATGGCAGTGCCATCGCTGGCATGACGGTGCATCATGATGAACTTGAGCGACGAGGTCACCAGCGACGAGCGGTCGTTCGCCGTGAACAGCATGTAATTCAAATCGGACAGCTTGGTGAGTTCCTGGTCGGCCCCCTTGGAGGAGGTTTCGGCCAGCTTTCCCATGGCGTTCTTAACGGCCGTTCGAATTTCGGTGAGTTCGAACGGCTTCATGATATAATCGAACGCCCCTTGCTTGATGGCGTTCTTGGCGGAATTCAGATTGGCGTACCCGGTCATGAAAATGACGCCGATTCCAGGCTGTAGGTCGTGCGCCTGTTTGACCAGCTCAATGCCGTCCATGCCCGGCATCCGAATATCGGTCAGGAGCAGATCACAATCGTGCTTGCGGAGGAGGGCCAACGCCTCTTCGGCGGATTGGGCGGTGTGGATCGTATACGGCTCGTCTTCCAGCGCGTCGCGAACCAGCGACACGACGATGGCTTCATCATCAACCACGATAATCGTGGGTTGTCCGGAAGAACTTTCGTTCATGGTGTTTTGACGGGCTTGAGAATTTTCGACAGGACTTCCCGCACCTGGCTCAGGTCAAACGGCTTGCGCAGGCAGTACCGAACGCCGCATTCCTTGGCCTGCTCGGCCAGTTGATCCGGCAGGGAGTCGGTCAGGACAAATTGCAGGGCCGGCTTGAACGGCGACACTTCGCAATAGACCTCGAATCCGCTTTTCTTGGGAATGTGCAGGTCACAAAAGCAAATATCGAATTCTTCCAGCATGGCAATCCTGATCCCCTCGAGTGAGTCGCCGGTCGCCACGACTTCATGTCCCAGATCGGTGAGAAAGTCCACGAGCAGGTTTCTCATGACTTCGGAATCATCGATAATCAGAATTCTAGCCATTGGTGCAACCCCCGATGGCGGTTTCCACCGTTTGAAGAAGTTCCTTGATGCTGAATGGCTTGGAGAGGAAGGCGCAGGCGCCGTTGTGCACCGACTGGCTGACGGTGGCCAGGCTCGAATAACCGGAAATCACGATCACTTTGGCGTCAGGATACGTCTGGCGGGCGAATCGAACCACTTCTTCCCCCGGAATGCGCGGCATCCGAAGGTCCGTGATGACCAGGTCGAAATTGTGTTTCTTGAGATGTTCGATGGCCTCGTCGCCGTCGCAAGCCAGCGTCACGGAATAGTCTTCCAGGACTTCCGAGAGGAAATCTCTGATGATCTCCTCATCGTCGACTATCAGAATCGTATGTTTCGTGGAGTCTTGCATCCCGGGGATACCGTTCTCATCCTGTCGTTACCGTCTGTTCCTTCTTTTTATCGGTATCGGACTCCGGTTTCTGAAGCGGGAGGACAACCGTGAAGGTAGTCCCTTCGCCGACCGACGATTGGACCGTAATTTCACCCCCATGCTCCTTGATGATCCCGTAGCTCACCGACAGGCCCAGCCCGGTCCCTTTCCCGATCTCCTTGGTGGTGAAGAACGGCTCGAAGATCTTCTTGAGATTTTCATCCTTGATGCCGTGCCCGTGATCGATAAAGAGCAATTCGGCCGCCCCGCCAAATTCGCCCAACGCGGGGCTGAAGCGGGATTGTATCCGGATCACGGAGCCGGGCCGCGAGGCGTGCATGGCGTTGATGATTAGATTCGTAAAGACCTGCTGAAGCTGGCCGGAGTTCCCCTGAATATGGGGCAGGCGGGCGTCCAGCTGAACAGCCAGCTCGATCTGATTCAAGTGCAGCTGATGGGCCACGAAACTCAGGGTTTCTTCAATCGTCTTGTTCAGGTCGACTTCTTCGAAATCCACCGAGCGGGATGACCGCGAGAAGCGGAGCAGATTCTGCACGATCGTTTTGCAGCGACGGGCTTGCGTCTCGATGTCGCTGACATAACGGATATAACTCTGGATCTCCTTGCCGGTCGTCTTCTCCGGGATGTTCTTGTGCAGCTTCTCGAGCGTGAACTGGGCGTACCCAAGAATTCCACCCAGGGGGTTGTTCAACTCGTGGGCCACGCCGGCCGCCAATTGGCCGATGGCGCTCATTTTCTCGGATTGAATCAGCTGGGCCTGGGCGTCCTCAAGCTGGTTGGTCCGTTCGATGATTTTCTCTTCAAGATTCCGGTTGTATTTCTCTATCTCATCGCGCGACTGCTGGAGCGATTCGATCATCCGATTGAACGTCTCGCCCAGATGCCCGATTTCGTCCCCCTGCTTGACCTCCACCCGGCGGGTCAGATCGCCGCGGCTCACCTGGTCGGTCACTTCGACCAGCGCCGTCACCGGCCGGGTAATGGCGCCGACGATAAAGGCCAGGAGGAAAATCGCGCCCAGGGTGATCAGCGCGGTAAACAAGTAAGCGGCAAACTTCGCCTCGTGAATCGATTGGTTCACCCGATCCAGCGACAGGCCGATCTCGATATAGCCGATCGTCTCTTTCTGCAAATCGGCGCCAAGGGAAGCATCGAGCCCGCTGGTAATCCCCAGATTCTCGCGATTGAGCGGCTGCCGTTGCGTGACCACTGGAATACACATGATCAGATATTCCTTGTCATCGGCTCCTTTAGCGTAGTTGACCCCCAGGGAATCCTTAAGCGCGGTGGCCAGGGCGAACGGCCGGAGCCCGGCTTTGATCCGAAGGCTATCCCCGATTTCGGCCAGCTGCTTCCCGTCGCGGTTCGAGATCGCCACATACGTGACGGCCTCAAAATGAGCCGGCGTCTTGAGCAGTTCGGCCAGCTCCAGCTTGGACTCCAAAAGCACACCGGTTTCGGCGTTGATCGCCAGCATCCGGAGCATGGTCTCGCCGGAGGCCTGAACTTCGTGACGATAACTCGCCGACTGTTTGTCGATCAGATAGCCGCTGATGATCAGCATACTGGCGACGATCATGGCCGAGATCGGCAGCACGAATTTGGTGCGCAGACTGGTCTGCAGGAGGCGCTGACGAAACGTCATCGGTACACCTCCTTGGCGACCGAGACCAGGGCCTCGGGAATCCTGATATTCATGTGCTCGGCGGTCTTGGCGTTGTAATGGAACCAGATCACGTCCGGCGTGGTCACCGTGACATTTTCGGGGCGCGAGCCGTGCAAAATTTGATTGACGATTTCACCCGCCTGCCTGCCGACAGCCTTGTAGTCAAAGTCGAGCGCAAAAAGCGCTCCTGATTCCACCAAAAATCGGGAGAATCCCATGAGCGGGATCCCCCGCTTGAGCGCATTTACCAGGATATACTTGGTCGTCTGTGGTCCAAAGAGAACCGGATCGGCTAATGACCAGAGGCCGTCGACCTGCGACATAAGCGTGTCCAGTTTGGACGGGATCTCTTTCTCCGCCGTGACTTTGAGGGCGATCAACTCGACCCCGGCGCTTTTCGCGACAATCTTGGCCGGCGGAATTAGCGAGGCGGTATTGTCGGTGTACAGAACGCCGATCGTCCGCGCGGCCGGCAGAATCATCTTAAAATATTCAAATTGGGTTTTGGGCGGAATGCTGAGGGAGGCGCCGGTGATGTTGTGGCCGGGGCGGTTGAACGACTCTACAAAACCAGAGATTACGGGATACATGACGGAGCAAAACACGGTCGGCAGCTCGGGGAAACGCCCTTTGGCGTAAGCCGTCGCATCGCTGCCTGAGGTAAATATGATGTCCGGCTTCAGGGTATGGATCGAGTCGAGTACCTTATCACCTGGGGTGCCGGGCGGGGGGACCAGAAACTCAAAAAATTGGGCGTTCGGGTTGATGGACTTAATGACCGTGCGCGCTCCGCTGATGCTCCGCTGGGTGGAGGTCAGGGTGTCGGTCGTAATAATGGCAATTCTCTGGGCTTGCACCGAGGAGACACCCAGGAGACAGCCAATAAGGAATAGATATCGCCATCCCGGCGTTTTCATCGTTCCCTTCACCAAGCCTCGTGATCGGGAGGACGTTTGATGCGCAAACGGTGCAAGAGGTTGCTCACAGTTCTCCGTTTCGTCATGGATTCTCTTGACCTGTTTACGAATTATCGGGCGGGGCGCAGAAAACTTGACCGGCTCCCCCGAAACTCGACGAAAAAGTCCGAATTGACCGTTCAGGAATTCGACTGACGAGTCGATATTCCCAACAGGATTAGGACACAACGATCTATGTTCAGCGCACTTGTATTGAATCGAATTCTCTGCTTATGACAATAGATTCGGGAGGCGCTGCCGTGAATAGACGGCCCAAGCTCAAACCGCTCTTGCTCCTTATGGTCAGCGTGATCGTGGCACATTCGCTGACCCAGGCCGGCGTGACCGGAAAGATTTCCGGGATCGTCACCGATGCCGTGTCCGGCGGCCCCCTCACCGGGGCAACCGTCCGCGTGATCGGGACCGACCTTGCCGCCATGACCGATGAGGAGGGAGAGTACTTCATTATAAATGTGCCCAGCGGCAAATACGATGTTGCCGTGTCGCATGTCGGATTCGAGTTCATCACCAAAAAGGAGGTCCGGGTACTCCTGGACCTGACTACTCCGGTCGATTTCACCGTCCGGCAAGTGGCGGTGGAATTGAAACAGGAAGTGGTCGTGTATGCCAGCAATCCGCTGATCCAGAAAGACCTCACGGCCTCAAAAGTGATCTTTACGGCGGACCGGCTGCATAACCTTCCTAATGTCAACACCGTTCAGGCAATCCTTTCCAATTATCCCGGTGTGGTGACCGACAAAGGGAATGAACTGCACGTCCGCGGAGGCCGTTCGGGTCAGATCAACTATCTGTACGATGGTTTCTCGGTCGTCGATCCCTTCATCGCCAACGTTGGCATGCGCATCATGCCTACGGCTCTGGAAGAGTTGTCGCTGACTTCCGGCGGGTTTGCCGCCGAGTATGGCGAAGCGCTGTCAGGTATCGTCAGCGCCGTCACCCCTGAGGGTGGCTCCCACTACCGCGGTCGCCTTCGTATGTACGAAGGGGCCACCGAAGTCTACGACATTAACAGCGGGAACTGGGGAAACCTGTCCCGGGCCGGCAACCGTTCCATGTCCGGCGCCCTCTCCGGGCCGATTCCGGGGATCAATTCTGAAAAATATACATTCTCGGCCTCGGGCGAATACTTGAAGGACAATTCGTACCTTCCCCACGATGGCAACCAGGAATGGGGGGGAACCGCCAAGCTCGCCATGCAGCCGACTGCGCGTGTCAAGCTGGTCACGAATCTTGCCTTCGACCACAGCCGAGGAGACCTGTATACCCATCGCGATGTCAACGGCCGCTCCTATGACTTTGACCTAAGCGGACTTCCGTCGTTTGAGCGGACCGCCTACCTGGCCGGCGTCACGCTCAACTATAATATCAGCGAGCGGTCGATCCTGAGCGGAACGATCAACCGCTTCTCGACCGAATCCAAACAGGCGCCCCAGAATCTGTTCGATGTCTACTGGAATCAGTGGCCGGGGTACTCGGTGGATTCGAACGGGCGGTATAACGGGACCATCCAGCAGAACAATTACAATAACATTATTGACAAGACCGATCCGTACCAGGTGACCGGCTTTGCCCGCCCCGGAGATTTCAATCCGACCTACCGTTATCGCAAGGCGGCCTACAACGCTATCTCGGCCAGCTACCTGACGCAGATAAACAAGAGCAATCAAATCAAAGTCGGTCTCGAGTATAGCCGGTATCTGGTCGACTGGGATTCCAAGCAGTTCTACAATTCGAATCCCTACGGCGAGAAATACACGAGCCGTCCGATCTATGCGTCTTTCTACGCTCAGGACAAACTCGAGTACACCGACTTCGTGATTAACCTGGGGATGCGCTACGACTACCGCAACGCCGATATCTCCTACAACTATACGCCCATGAGCCTGCCGACCTACAAGCAGGCCTCGCCGACCTACCGGTTTTCACCCCGACTGGGGGTCTCTTTCCCGGTCACCGAAAAGGCGGTCATGCATTTCAACTACGGCGTCTATTATCAGCAGCCCCGGTACACGTATATGTACACGAATTTGAGCGGAGACCTCTCGAGCGGACTGCCGCTTCTGGGAAATCCGGATCTGAAACCGGAGCAGACGTCGGCGTATGAGTTGGGGATCGACAACATGATCACCGACAATCTCCGGCTCGACGCCACCGCCTACTATAAAGATGTCACGGACCTCGTGACCACGCGGCTCTACGGCCGGAACGGCGTAAACGCCATCACCATGTTCGACAACGGCGACTACGGCTCGGTCAAGGGGATCGATTTCGGACTTGAAAAACTGGCCCTCAAGGGATACTTGAGCGGCTCGATCTCATACGGCTACATGATCGCCATGGGTAAAGGGGCCAGCGCCACCGACCCATATTACACCTACCTGACTTCCAACATCGACACGCTGGCGCCGGTGAAAGAATACCGGCTCGATTTCGACCAGCGTCACACCCTGACCGCGGTGCTCGACTACCGGGTTCCCGCCGACTGGAAAGGGAATCTATTTGGCCTCCCGATTCCGGGTGGCTGGGGATTCAATTTCGTCGGCTATTATGGCTCCGGCCTGCCGTACACCAAGACCGACTCGAACGGCAACCGCCTGGGCGAGCGCAATGAGGGACAGCTCCCGGCCAACTATAGCGTCGACATGCGTTTCAACAAGGACTTCCGCATGGGGTTCCAGAAGTCGCTGCTGACCTTCTTCGTCGAAGTGGACAACCTGTTCGATCGCCGGAACGTCCTGAACGTCTACGCCCACACCGGTCTGCCCGACAACGACAATCAGCGCACGACGCTCCTGACCGCCGGCGTAAATCAGATGGAAACGCTGGATCACCTGTACGACCACGATCCCCAAAACTACTCCGCTCCTCGCACTGTTCGCACGGGACTGGAATTCAGATTCTAATTCGGAGACGGAATGATGAGAACGACCCATAGTACCATAAAAGCGCTGCCGGTGATCGTGCTGGCGATTCTGTTGCCGACCGCCGATTTCGCCATGAAAGGACCGCGCCGGAATCCCTTCCGCACCAAGGACCATTCCTCGGTCGCGCTCTCGCCGCTGCCGTCAACTTTCGATGAAATCATTCACAATGTCGGCAATATCAGAACGACCGTGGATAATCTCGGCTATATCGGCGGGTATCGTTATTATAACCTGCCTTCGGGCGAATGGCCCCGCAATTCGGGCCACGACTACATCGGCGAAATCAAGTACTGGATGGGGGGAATCACCCCCGCCGGTGACACGATGGTTGACAACACCTGGGATGAATTCCAGGGGATGCCCGATCTCGTGAACGGCTCTGAAGAGTACAAGATCCTTCTCTCTACCGACACGACCCGCTACGCTGCCTTCAATCGCGGCGACACGGTCGGACTCGGGATCGGCAATCCGGCCCGTGGCTGGAGAGTCTGGAATCCCGAGACCTCCCAATGGACCTACAACAAGGATTATTATCCGCCGGCCGATTCATTCCTTCCCGGAGGACCGGCTTCCTTACAGGAGTCGCACTACCGATTCAACGATGGTGGAAGCGTCGATCCGCTTGGCCCGATGGGTCTAGAAATCACCCACACGATGATGCAGTGGAACTACTGTTATAACGAAGACTTTACGTATGTAATCCTCCAGATCAAGAATACCTCGGCCGTCGATTATACCAATTTTTGTTTTGGCTTGTATGTTGATTTGGATATTGGCGGACCGGACGGCACGGGCGAAAATGGCCGCCTCGGTGACAGCGTCGGTTATGATATCGCCAAGAATCTTGCCTGGAATCTGCAGGCGAGCCCGTCCTACGATCCCGGATGGGGCCCGCTGGTCACGCCCGGATTCTTTGGAGCCAAGCTCCTTGAGACACCCGACAATATCGGCCTGACCGCGCTTCGCACCGGTCAATGGGAGCAGGTTCCGACCGATGCACCGATCGATGACAAGGCTCGTTACCAGCTGATCGCCGACAGCGCCTACGATACCCCGCTCCCGCCGGCCGACCAGTATTTCATCATGTGCACGCGCGGCATTAATCTGACCGCCGGAAAGACCATTCGAGTCGTGTACGCGCTCGTGGCCGGACAGGATGAAGCCACGTTTAAAGCCAACGCCGACCGGGCCCAGTATCTCTACGACAAACATTACGTCGGCCCGCAGCCGCCGACCGCTCCGACCCTTCTCGCCCGAGCCGGCGACCGCCGCGTGTACTTAAGCTGGAACGACACCGCCGAAGTGAGCGTCGACCCGCTTTCCGGACAGCACGACTTCGCCGGTTACAAACTTTATCGCAGTGAGAATCAGGGGAAATCATGGGGCCGGCTTAATGAGCACAGCAATAACAGCTGCCTGACCACCGACTATTTCCCGATCGCCGCCTACGGCGCCGCCACCCCGGGAGATCCGATCCCCCACACCTTCATCGATTCCGGCCTGTACAATGGCGTTGACTACTGGTACTGTCTGGCCGCCTACGACAAAGGGGATCCTTCGGTACCGGTGGACGTCCTTCAATCCGGATTCGGATCGCCGGGCGTCACCATCAACGTGGCCAATGCGACTCCCTCCAAGAACCCGGCCGGATATTATTCCGCGGCCGCTTCAGTCGTGCACGATTTTTCCGGAGCCGGGCAGAAATCGCAAGGGAGCGTGCTGCCTGTCCTCTTTGATAAAGCCAAACTAAAAGGCAGCCAGTATGAAGTGGTCTTCCAGGACACGCCGGAGCAAACGTACTGGCACCTTATTAACATGACCACCGGCGACACCGTTCTCAAGAACCAGATTGATGTGAACGTCAATCCCCAGTTGGTGACGCTTGTAGACGGGTTACGCGTACTCGTCTCCAATCCGGACCGCGTGCCGGCCGGATACGGGCAAACCACTTTTATCCGGGCGGAATCGACCCTGGTGGCCCGCGCCGGCTATCCGTTCCCTTACAATCCAGCCGGGACCTCGGGTGATGCACCGTATCGGCCGACTTTCGAGTTGAGGTATTCTGCCGACTCGACCGAGGCGCCGAACCTGGCCGATCCGAGTTTTGCACTGTACAAAGTTCCCTTCGAAGCCTGGAATACCACTACCAACACTCGCGTGTCTCTGGCGGCGTACGATGGGACCCTTGGCGGAGTCTGGAATCACTACAACGGGCTGGCGGTAGTCGATTATCCGTACACACCGCTTTCCGCGTCTACTTTGATAGATCAAGCTTATCCTTACAGCTTCAGCTGGTATCTCAAGTTCGATACCGCCTATTTCCATCCTGTTGCGGGGGATCGCTTCACCCTGGCTGGGGCACCGGTCAACGGTCCCGGCGATAAGTTTGTGTTCAAAATCGATGGGGTCGATCCACTGGCGGCATCGCACGATCTGAGCAAAATCAAAGTCGTGCCGGACCCGTATCTGGCCCAGTACTCTTCTCGAGTGGAAACTGCCGATGGCCAGTCCGTAATCGAATTCCAGAGCGTCCCGGACCAGTGCACTATCCGCATCTACACCCTGGCCGGCGATCTTATTCAGACGCTTCAGCATAATTCCGGAACGGGAACCGCCCGCTGGAATCTGCTGACCTCCGGTCAGCAGCAGATCGCCTCGGGCATTTACATCTACCATGTCGAATCACCGTACGGCACTAAGCTGGGACGGTTTTCGGTGATAAAGTAGGGAGGCGGGAGAAATGAAAAAGTTCATCATAATTCTTCTATTCGCCGGTCTGGCCGGTAGCGCCTCCGCCCAATTTTCCAAAGTCGGGACAGCCGGCGCCCAATTCCTGAAAATCGGGGTCGGGTCCCGTTACCAGGGAATGGGGGAGGCCTCGGTGGCGACCGCCCAGGATATTTACGCCATGTACTGGAATCCGGCTGGATTGACCTCGATCGAAAACTCCGCTGTCAGCTTCACCAACGTGAACTGGATTCTTGATATCGACCTGAATTATGTCGGGTACGCCCGTAACTTTGAGAACATCGGCGTCTTCGGCGTGTCCGCCGCCGTGTTGTCGATGGGTCCGCAGGAAATCACGACCTTTCAACAGCAGGACGGCACCGGCAGCACCTATACCGCGACCTCGTATGCTCTGGGAGTCTCCTGGGCCCGTCAGTTGACTTCGAAGTTCTCATTCGGCGTGACGGCGAAATATGTCGGCGAGCGCATCTACCAGGAGCGCTCTTCCGGCTTTGCCTTTGATTTTGGGACACTGCTGTACACCGGGTTCAAATCGCTGCGACTCGGCATGAGTATCGCCAACATGGGGCCCCAATTCGAATTCAGCGGGCCGAATCTTGATGTCCGTTACGACGACCAGCAGGGAACCGGTTCGAACAGCCCGGTGGGGGCTTCGCTCAAAACTTCGCCGTACGATCTCCCGATGGTCTTTCGGGTCGGTCTGGCCTATGATGTCGATTTCGGGTCCAAGTCCATTCTGACCCTCTGCAGCGAGCTGAAACACCCCAATGACAACTCCGAACAGGGGGCACTCGGCGCCGAGTACGGATTTAATAACCAGTTCTTCCTCCGGGGCGGCTACAAGATCAACTATGAGGAAGAGCATTTCTCGTTCGGCGGCGGAGTCCGGGCCTCGGTGACCCGCGATACGAAGCTCTTGATTGACTACTCTTGGCAGGACTTCGGGCGGCTCCAGTCAGCCCAGAGATTTTCGGTCGGATTTACCTTCTAGACTCCTTCTATCAGGACAATTAGCAAGCCCCGGCGACGGGGCTTTTTTTTGGGCGATTCTGGACTTAGTGGGTAAATATGATATATTGCGACATCGTGATGATAGGCCAATGAACATCGGGAGATTCTCCATGCATTTCCGCCCCTTTTCGGTATTGCTGCTCGCTTTGCTTTGTCTGACCTCCCTGCCCGAAGCCTCGGCTCCCCCGCCGCAGAGCGACAACGGCATCCAGGCCCTGGCTGACTATTTCGACAACCTGGCTTCCGGAAATACCGAATCGGCCGCTATGAGATGGTCCGAATCTGCCCAGGACCGTTCCGGGCGGTTCGGCATCAACTTCATTGGCACTCTCCTTCGAGCCGACTGCACTTCCCCCGTAGCGCAGAATATCAACGAGCTGATTCCGTACCTGCGACCCGCCGCCAAACAGGCCGAGCGCTTGAACGGCGACTATGTCAAGCTTGAGGTCAACCACATCGTCGACGGCAAACTGGTGCAGTGGTTCTATTACGAGCATTACGACAACGGCTACTGGTGGCTGACCTATCCCGAGGATTGCTACACTCAGGATTGGCCCGTCAAGGAAAGCAAATATTTCCGAATCCATGTCCACCCGGACAAGGCGCAGTATCTGAATCCGGCGGTCCTCCAGGAAGCCGATCTTTTCGTCCAAAGAGTCTGTGACTCGCTCAAGCTGGACAAGGCGCGGGTCGCCGAGATTGCCTCAAAGAAGATCGAGTACTTTTTCTGTGACAACACCGAAACCCTTACCGCCATCACCGGACAGACCACGCGCGGGATGCTCGATCAGGCCTCTAACGATGTCCTGTCAGTTGATTTTCCGCACTTTCACGAAATTGTCCATTTGCTCGTGAATATCAAACTCAAAGACGTGCCAATCGCCACCCTCCCAGTTCTCCGGGAAGGAATCGCCACCCGCTACGGCGGTCGTTGGGGGAAACGCCCCTCGGCGCTTATGGATCTGGGGGCCTATCTGTACGACCAGAAACTGGTCGCCCTTGACTCCATCCTGACCGTGCCTGGGTTCAACACCGCAGCTGGGGCGGATATCGCCTATCCGGTGGCCGGAGATTTCTGCGCCTATCTGGGGCAGCGTCTGGGTCAGACCAAATTTTTCGATCTGTATCTGAAGCTGTCCGGCTCAATGGATGCTCTCGACACCCTGAGCCAGGATAATCTGCAAAAGCAGTTCGCCACGGCGCTGGCCAAAAAAGACTGGCCGGCAGTCACCGCTGATTTTGAAGCTTATCTGAGTGGAGCGATGTCTCAAATGTCGGTCGCGCTGGCTGGCTCACCCGACAATGCTACTCCGTTGCTCAAGTCGGGTCGATTCGTAGTTTCCCGGGACAAAGATTGGCTGAATTTCGAATTCAGCACCGATTCTCTCACGCCGCAGGGAAGTTTGGTCTTTGGCAAGGATTCCCGCCTGACCGGAAGCAAATCCTATCTCTGGGATGAACAGTACGGTGACAGCCTTCCCTTCGACGGTTTCCGTTACGCCGTCCGGTACGATCAGAACGAAGCCGGTCTGTACGACTACGCGACCAACGAACTGGTGGCCAAGTACATTTTCGGCATCTCCAGTTCCAAAGGGTATTATGATCCCGGCACCGGCAAAGTGCGCATCCGGTTTAAAACGTCGCTGGTGGGTGCCGCCCTCCCCACCGAGAGCGACTACCGCTATTTCTCCCGATAGTGCCCCACAGGCAGCTTGTCTTGAAGCCGGCACTTCGCTACCTTGGCCACAGCCGGCATCGTGTGGCGCAAAGGATCTGCGCGCGTCTGCCGATAACCCCTTCGGGAAGCTCAACACTGGACTGAACCATTGGCTGAATACGAATTTGACCTGATTGTTATCGGCTCCGGACCCGCCGGGGAGAAGGCGGCTATCGAGGCTGCCAAAATGAGAAAGAGTACCGCCATTATCGAGCGGAACTCGGTGCAAGGGGGAGTCTGCATTCATACCGGAACCATCCCCTCGAAAACCCTTCGCGAGACCGCTCTCTATATCGCCGGACTTCGCCAGCGGACCGCCTTTGGATTATTGGGCGGCGTCAAATCCGATCTGACCATGCGGGAACTGATGCACCGCAAGGATCAGGTGGTGCAGGAAGAACTCGATGTCATCTCCCAGAATATGGCGGCCCACCGCATCCAGGTCATTCACGGCGCCGGCATGATTGCCGATCCGCACACGGTCGTGGTCTCCGACAGCACCACCAGCAACCGGATCATTAAGGCCGAAGTCATTATAATCTCCACCGGAACCCGCTCCTATCATCCTCCGACGGTCCCGTTTGACAATCGCTATATCTACGATGCCGAGACCATCATTCAACTGGACATTCTTCCGCGGACCATGACAATTGTCGGCGGGGGAGTCATCGGTTGTGAATATGCTTCGATCTTTTCGCATCTCGGCGTGCGGGTGACGATTATTGACCCGCGCAAACACCTCCTGTCTTTTCTCGATCATGAAATCGGCGATGCCCTGATGTACCTCATGCGAAAATATGGCGTCACGCTGATTCTCGGTGAATCTGCAGAGGAAGTCTTTGCCGAGGAGGATCAGGCTGTGACGGTCACCAAGTCCGGCCGCAAGGTTGTGGCCGACCGCCTGCTCTACACCGCCGGCCGGTGCGGGAATACTGAGAATCTAGGTCTTGAGGCTCTAGGCATCGAAGCTGATGACCACGGTCTTATCAAAGTCAACGACCGCTACCAGACTTCCGTGCCGAACGTCTACGCGGTGGGAGATGTCATCGGCTGGCCGTCACTGGCGTCGACCTCCATGGATCAGGGACGCCTCGCCGCCATACACGCCTTCAAAAAGGATGATGTCTCGTGTCTCAATACACTCCTTCCGTTCGGCATCTACACGATTCCGGAGGTTTCCCTCGTCGGTGAAACCGAAGAGTCCCTTACCGCCGCCGGGCAGGAGTATGAAATCGGAGTGGCCCGTTATTATGAGCTGGCGCGCGGCCAGATCATTAACGATCACGACGGCATGCTAAAAATCATCTTTGACCCCCACTCCAAGAGGCTGTTCGGCGTGCATATCATCGGGGACCGGGCCACTGAACTGGTCCATACCGGACAGGCCGTGATGACCCACGGCGGCACACTTGATTACTTCGTTGATACGGTGTTCAACTTTCCGACTTTATCTGAGGCGTACAAGGTTGCCGCGCTCGACGGTTTCGCCCGCATGCGCCACCAGCGCTGACGACTACTTTCCGGGTGTGGGAGCAGTCAGCTGATCGATTCTTTGCTTCACCATGAGTGTTTCCGGCTGGTCTTTTTGTTTGGCCAAAAATGACCGGTAATCGGCAAGCGCCTGCGGCAGGTTTCCGGACTTGTCTTCGCTGAACGCTTTGACCAAATAGGGAAAAGGAAGAGTCGAGTCCACTGCGTGCAGATCGTCCGCCATTTTCAGCGCCTGCGCCACTCCTCCCGTTCGATAAGTAAGCAGCATTCGGTCGGTGGCGATCTCTTTGTTACGGGGAAACAGCGCCGCCGCCTGCTCGGCAATCTGAAGGGCCATCGGCAAATTTTGCATACTCCGAAAATAACTGTATAGCATGACGTGATGGTCCGGATTGAACGGCTCAAGCATCAGGCAGGTGTCGATCTGCGGCTTGGCGCGGTCAAACCGAGAAAGCTTCAGTTGGATTCCTACCAGCAAGGCACGCGGTTCCGTCCAGTACGGATCTTTGGCGATCTGATAGTACAACTGGCGAATCGCCTCTTCGTTGTCCCCTTGAAGCATGATATTGTAGCACCCCCTGAGATTAAAATAGTCCGGTGATTTACTGGGGAGCCGGAATTCCCAGGAATTCGCCATGGCCACGTTCTGTGGGCGGAGCCCAAAATAGGCATCGCGAAATGTGTAGCAAGCATTGCGATACCACTTATCATTCTTGTCCAAATATGCCGAGAGATACGGATCGGCTTTGTCAATTTGAGTATAGATCGGAAGAGTGGCGAAGGGGAGAAGGAGCGCCAGCGCGGCCGACCAGGGAAGGAAGCGTGCCTGTAATGCCGGCGCTTCTTTGGAGCGCGAGAGCATTAAGCCAAGCAGCACCGCCGATGGAGCCAGGTAGGCGGTATACCGGGGGAAATCGAACGGCATGCTGGCGGTCGGATTCTGTATGACAATGACAATCAGTCCCCCGAGCTGTGCCAGGCAGGTGGTGAATACCATCAGACTGGTTCTGGCGTCACTATGTGCTGTAACTCGAAGGTACAACGTCAGGGCAATCAGCGGTGACGCCAGCAGGAGAATCTGCCCAAGGTCCCCGATATGTCGCGGCGAAAACAGACCGTAGCCTGCGAGCGGGGGCGTTCCCACCGGCCACAGCAAGTGAGTTTGCAGCTCCAAATTCGATCCTGCGAGATAATACAAGCCAACCACCAAAACGGCCATCGCCAGCGCGGCCCCCGAGAGGCCGGCGCCAATGTGCGCTAGACCTTTGGATGATCCGGACAAGGTCACGAACACGGCGGCGGGCAATAAATACAGAGCGGTGGCGTGAAGGCATACTCCTGCAATCAGAATCCCCCAGACCAGCAGGAGGTTTGACCCCGTCCAATGGTCGGCCAGCCGTAAGCATCCCAACAGGAACCAAAGCGTACCAGCCACGATCAACGGTTCAATCCCTACAAATCCAAAATAGAGCAGTGCCTGGGGGCCAAAGAAGACGATGACAAAAAGCAACCCGCGCTGGATTCTGTCTGAGCCAAGGCGCACGGAAATGAGCCAGGCGGCAACCGCCGAGAGGGCCGCTCCAATGAAGGCAACGGTCATCCAGGAGGCGGTGCCGGCTTCGTTGGGTTTTGCGATGAAAATGGAAAACAGGCCAAAGAACCCCTTGGCGAGCAGAATCGAGCCAAATTCAAACCATCGAATGATCACGCGGTCGGCCTGCGCGATCTGTGCCACCCGAAGATTTCCCCCGCCATACAAAAACGAATCAAAACGGCCGAACCAAAGTACGGCCGCGAGCAGTACCGCGACTGCCGGCACGATCCACTTCCAACTGACCACCTGTTCGAGATAACGGCGACGGTAAAATAGATAACCAACCGCCGCGAGCGCGATAATCCACACCGGCCCATACCAGACCGGAAGATACTGCCAGTGAATGAATGACCAGTTACTGTCAAACAGGTACTGACCGAGATAACGGCCGAGCAGATATACGAGGACGGTAGTTACGAGGAAATAAATAAGCCCCTTGTCGCCGGTGACCTGCTTGCTCATGCGGCGATCAGAACTCCTGTCGTCCTTCGAGCGCTCGCGACAATGTCGCGGAATCGGCGTACTCGAGATCGGAACCGACCGGAAGCCCGCGGGCGATCCTTGTTACTTTTATGCCCAGCGGTTTAATCAAGCGGGACAAATACGCGGCTGTCGCTTCCCCTTCAACGTTAGGATTGGTGGCGACTATGATTTCGGTGACATCATCAAGACGCACCAACAGTTCTTTAATCCGAAGGTCGTCCGGGCCGATCCCGTCCAGAGGCGAAAGCTTCCCACCCAGAACATGAAACAGCCCCCGAAACCCCTCGGCCTTATCCAGAGCCGCGGCATCAGCCGCTTCCTCAACCACGCAGATCAGGTCCCGTTTGCGGTTCATATCAGAGCAGATCCGACAGGGGTCAATTTCCGATATATTGCAACACGTCGAGCAGTAGCCGACCTTGTCTTTGACTTCCTTGATCGCCTCGGCCAGATCATTGGCTTCTTCCTTGGACAGTTTGAGAATATGAAACGCCAGACGGGAGGCCGATTTGCGCCCTATGCCCGGAAGCCGGGCCAGCATGGAAACAAGTTTTTCAACCGACTCAGATGAACTGTACATACTGACTTTAGAACGGCAGGTTCAACCCCGGAAGCTTCAGTCCGCCGGTCAGGCCGGACATTTGCTCCGCCTGCATCTCCGCTACTTTTTGACGGGTCTGATTGACTGCCGCGATAATCAGGTCCTGGAGCATTTCCACATCGTTCTTGTCCACCACTTCGGGGTCAATGGCAATGGAAATCAGGTCATTTTTGCCGTTGGCGACCACCTTGACCATACCTCCGCCGGAACTCCCCTCGACCGTTGCTTTCTCCAGCTGGGCCTGCAGTTCTTCCATTTTGGCCTGCATCTTCTGGATCTGTTTCATCATATCGCCGAGTCCAGCCATGGATTCTCCTTCTATCTAATCACGCACGCTGTTATTCGATTTTCTTGACGCCGATGATCTCGCCATCGGTCTTCTCCAATATACTCTTCAGGCGCGGTGAGCGCTCAATCAATTGTTTCGGATCGAATTTCGAGGCCTCAGCCTTCTCCTGAACCAGTGTAGGATGTTCCTTAGCCGGGTCGATTTCGCACTTGATCGTCACGTTCGCCTTGTACTGGTCGCGAAGCGCCTTGGTGATCAAATTGAGATTCTCCGTCTTGATCACCAGTTGGCGCGAAGCTTCACCGGAGGCGAAGAACATCAGGGTGATTTGGTTGTCCTTGACCGAGTGGACTTCTGCCATCCGAAGCTGCGATGCCAGCATCGCGCTGCTTTGCCTGAAGACCGCCAGGAAATTCTCCCAGCCGGCGCTGACCTGGGGGAGATTAAGACTTCGTCCGGAGTAATTCGGAATTTCCGGCGGTGGGGCCGGCGATTGTCGGCTGGGGCTACTTGGAGTTGGCGCCGCCTCTTTTAGCGGCGGCCGCCGAAAAAAATCGGTGGACTCCGGTGGTCGAACAATCGAGATCGCCGAGGAAGTTTCGCTCGGTCCGGTTCCGCCGGACTTCAACTGCAACAGCACTTCTTCCAGCCGGACGGTCGACTCCATTTCGGCCATCTTTACGGCCGCGATTTCCAAAAGCAGACGCTCGTCCAGCCCGCTCTTCAGATCGGTATTCATGTCGATGAGAATCTTCATCAGGCGGAGAATGTCGCCGAGTTTGAAAAATTCGGCCTGTTTTTGAAGTTCTTCGATCTCAGACTTAACAAACGGAAGGGCATTCGCCGAATCCGGGTCGCTCTGAAGCACCAGCAGCGTGCGGAAATGATCGAGCAGCTCCTGAATAAAATCGGCCACGTCGATCCCGCCGTCAATGACCTGCTTGGTCATCCGGAGCGCCTGTTTTCGATCCGAGGCCGCTATAGCCGTCGTGAAATCCATCAGGAACTGACGGTCCACCAGGCCGAGCGCACTAACCACATCCTGCTCCTCAACTTTGTCTCCTACAAAAGCAATGATCTGATCCAGAAGGGAGAGGGAGTCCCGGACCGAGCCGTCCGCCTTGCGCGCAATAATGGCCAGGGCGGGCTCGGATACTTGAAGTTTTTCGCTGGCTGCGATCTTTCCGAGATGGCCGATCAAATCCGCCAGACCAACCCGCCGAAAGTCGTACCGCTGGGTGCGGGAGAGAATCGTCTCAGGTACGCGAAGCGGCTCGGTGGTCGCGAAAACAAATATGACATGGGCCGGCGGTTCTTCGAGGGTTTTGAGCAGGGCATCAAAGGCCGAACCAGAGAGACGATGAACCTCATCTATGATGTAAATTCGCTTCTTGCCGGCGGTCGGAAGGTACCGGATATTTTCTCTCAAAGTTCGAATGTCATCGACACCGGTATTTGAGGCGGCATCGATCTCCAGCACATCCATAGATGATCCGGCGGTGATTGAAACGCAGGATGGACAAACCCCGCATGGGTTCTCGGTCGGTCCGTTGATGCAATTGATGGCCTTGGCCAGAATTCGGGCGACCGTCGTCTTGCCGGTGCCGCGCGGTCCGCAGAACAGATAACCCGACCCGACCCGATTATTCTTCACCGCGTTGCGAAGCGTCCGGGTGACGTGTTCCTGGGCCACTACATCATCAAAGGTCTGTGGTCGATATTTCCGCGCCAGCACCATGTAGCTCATAGACCGATATTATACCGAAAAGTGCTGGCGTATGGAATCATATTATCCCTTTCTTACGTTTACTCAAGATAGACGGAGTAACATATTAATCGCGTTCAACTTATGAAGTATCCCCGGCTGAGGCGAACCGGTCCGGCAATTCCGAAAGGACTCCCTATCCGTTTTTGGCGATTATTGTTAGTCTTGGCGCTCCTGCTGACATTTGTCCAGCCGGTTTCGGCGCAGTCGCGCAACCTTGTCAAGAGCATCAATCACTGGACCAAACAAGGGTATTTCGGCTTCGAAATCGGATTTATCGGCTCCGGCCAACTTACCGCCGACACGATTGTCTACCAAACCGATCCCGGCTTTACCTTCGGCGTGAAGTTCGACTTCCGCCTTCATGGCGAAACCTTCTGGGGCGTCACCGCGGATATTCATCGAATCCATGTGCGCGATACCGGTCAGTACTTGTTCGACATCTCGCTGAACTTGAAAAGAGCCTTCTTTTCACCCGCCAGCCTTGTCTCATTTCGCCCCGGCATCGGGATCGGCTACGGCTATCTGGCGCAATTTCGAGAGTACAATTCGTCCAACTACCTCATCCTGAAAGCCGGCCTCGAAGTCCTGTTCTTCAACACCGACCAGGTCGCGTACTGCCTCGAGTTGAGCTTTATCGGATCTCCGTTGGCCAGCGATGGTGTCTCGGACTATCGTCTCGGAATCACGCCGATCATTCGCGCCGGCCTGTTGTTCTGAAGCAGACGCTATTCCGGGTTGCTTTGGGTTAAGAAGTGCAAGTCGACTGGCTTCCAGCACGACTCCACGCATTTCGATCATACCAAATTTCCGCTTGGCGAGGGGGAGAGCTTCACCTATACTTTGGATCGCCCTGACCGGGGTTCGCCGGGTCGGGGAGAAGCCCGGAAGCTGGGGCAGTAGCTCAGTTGGGAGAGCGCCACGTTCGCAACGTGGAGGTCGTCGGTTCGATCCCGATCTGCTCCATTTTGTTTTGGCCCGGAACGAGATTGCCACGTCGGCCCGATTGACGATCGGGCCTCCTCGCAATGACGAGCGGCGAGGCTGCCTTGTTTTGTCATTCCCGTGAAAACGGGAATCCAGAGGGTGATGGCTGCGTGCGCGGGCGAGCGCGGAGCAGTTGCAGAATGACCGAGCGGACTTCCGCGTTCCCCAAACACGAAAGGGGACCTGGCTTCTTCGAAGCAGTTGGTCCGTCGGTTCGAGCGGAGTCGAGAACCACGGAAGGGCGCATGTAGCGCAAACTGTGCGCGGCACACGTCCTCGTGTGCCCGAACTTTGGCTCAGCAGACTTGACAGAGGTGTAGCCGTTCCTTAGTGATGGCAGTCCTAGTCGACCACTACAGATTGCCACGAGAATCGCGAAGCGGACTAGCAGACAATGTCCGTGCTAGACGGGGAGTTAGCGGTGCCCTGTAACCCGGAACCCGCTCTACCGGGGTTGAATTCCCATCCGCGGGCTTAACGGTTGGTTGGAACCGACGGCGTATTGAGCGTTGAGGGTCGGGTCCTGTACAGCAAAAGCCTTCAAATCCCGCCAGGGCCGGAAGGCAGCAACGGTACGAAGTTACTGATGTGTGTTGCAGGGTCTCCCGGTCTGAGTCCGATCGCCGCACGACCATCTGGCTGTGGTTCAGAGGTGGGTGCACATTTTTATCCCAAGCCCCCCGATCACGGGGGGCTTGTTGATTAGATGATTGGGTTATACCTTCGGATTTGGTTTGCCCGCTGGATATCGAAATGACCAGAACTCCTCTCTACCTCCTGCTCGCCGTCCTCTTCTGGGGATTCTCCTATATCGCCATCAAAGTCTGCCTGACCGAACTCCAGCCGGTCGAAATGATCTCCGCCCGGTTTCTCATGGCAAGTATCGTGCTCTATCTGATCGCACGATTCAAGAAAGAGCCGATCTGGGTGCGGGAAAAGTGGCCGCAACTGGCCCTGGCGGCGTTAATCATGTTTTTGCATTTCTGGGTGATGGCCACCGGAATGGAAGACACGTCGGCTTCCAACACTGCCTGGATCTTGACCACTGCGCCAATCTTCATTGCCTTGCTGTCGTGGGCTGTGCTGAAAGAGCCGTTTACGCTCTGGCAATGGCTCGGGCTGGCAATCGCCTGTGCCGGAGTTCTGGCGCTGGTATCAAAAGGGAGACTCGAGAATATCGGCTGGATCAGATCGCGCGGCGACCTGATCGTGCTCGGCTCATGCGTCACCTGGGCTTTCTACACAGTGGTGATTCGGGACATCAGTCAGAAAATTGAGCCGCTGGTGGCTACCTTCTGGATCTGCGTGATCGCGGGAATTGTCTTTGTGCCATACTCGCTGGTCACTACCGGAATACATAAATATTTCTCTCTGAGCGCGCCGGTATCGGTCGCCCTGCTGTTTCTCGGCATCTGTTGTCTGGCGCTGTCGTTCTGGCTTTGGTCCGAAGGGCTCAAGCGTCAGCAGGCCGGGGAAGTCGGCGTCTATTTGTATGTCGAACCGATCTTTGCCATGATCGGCGGATGGCTTATCTTGAAAGAGTCACTGACCATCTGGCTCTTTATCGGCGCGATTCTCATAAGTCTGGGCGTATACGTATCGGAAAAATTTGGCCGGATGAAACTCGTGGAGCATGACGCCTGATTAAGACCCGCCTGCTGCTTTTATTCACCGTGATTATCTGGGGCTCGACTTTTGTCGCCACCAAGATTCTTCTGGGCTACTTTTCGCCCGGTGAAATCCTCGGTCTGCGCATGCTCATCGGCCTGCCGATTCTGGGCGGTATCGTCGCCTACAAAAAACTCAGCCTCAATTTTAAGCCCAAAGAACAGTTTTCGCTGCTGCTTGGCTCGATTGTCATTACCGCCCATTTCTTGATTCAAATCACCGGCCTCAAAACCACTACCGCCACCAATACCGGCTGGATAATCTCAGTCACCCCGCTCATTCTCGCCGTGCTCTCCTACCTGTTTCTCAAAGAGCGAATCGGCCGAAACGTGATTATCGGCATCATCGCGGCGACCGCCGGCATTTTCCTTCTAATCTCGAAAGGAAACCTGGGGAGTATTGGCTGGCTGGAGAGCACGGGGGACTGGTTGATCCTGGCCTCGGCCCACACCTGGGCTATTTATACGGTGGTCACCCGCACCGTCACGCGGAACCGCAATCCGCTGGCGGTAACTTTTGCCATTCTGGTCCCCTGCGGCTTGCTCATGATCAGTTATCTCGTGGTTGAATTTGATTGGCACAAGCTGGCAACTCTGCCGGCCGAGCCGATGGTTGCGCTTTTATTTCTTGCCATTCTGGGGACCTCCCTCGCCCAGTGGTTCTGGCAGCTTGGGGTTTCCAAACTTGGAGCCGCCAAATCCGGCATTTTTCTCTATGTCGAACCCCTTACCAGCACTGCCCTCGGTGTGGCGTATCTCAAAGAACCGTTTGGTCTGTTCACCGCCATCGGCGCCCTGTTCGTAGTCGCCGGAGTAGTGATTGCCGAGCGGCGCAAGCCCTGACTTCTATCTCATTCCACCGTCGCCAGATGCCCCTAATCAACACCAATTATGCCGATACGCTTTCTGGCAATTTCGCGAGCAAATCGCTGATGATTACGATTCCGTCCCCCAGTTTATGGAACTTTGTACTTCTGCCAAGAAAGTGGTTTCTCGCCACCGCCCTTTCGTACCTCGGCACCCCGTATGTGTGGGGAGGAGATGATCCTTCAGGATTCGATTGCTCCGGTTTCGTTTTGGAATGTCTGAAATCTGCCGGCCTGATCGCCGAGCACGAGGATCACACTGCTGACAGCCTGATGCGGAAATTTTCTGCAAATGTGATCTCTAGCCCAATGGAGGCCGCGCTCTTGTTCACCCTCGATCAATCCGGCAAGGCCACCCATGTCGTCATCTGCCTCGACAATCAATTCCAGATCGGAGCTTCCGGCGGAACCAGCCGAACCGCCTATGTCACAGCCGCTTGGAGGGATAATGCCTATGTCAAAATCCGCCCGATCCGGCTCACGCCGGAGCGGTACCGGCTGGTCGACCCGTTTGGGAAGGCTTAACTGGAGGTCCGTCAGATCTATGAAATATCTAAAACGAACCCATTTGGGCGGGTGCCGTCTCGGCATCTAAATAAAAAAGGGCCTCCGATTGGAAGCCCTCAGACTCAGTTCAAACACTTTGCGACGGTAGTTCCGAACCGACTATTGAACTTTAGTCCACTGGTCGGTGAAACTCTTGTCGTCGGCGACCGCGGTCGCCTTTCTTCCGTCAAACGTGATCGTCACCGGGTCGAACGGGAGTTTGAAAGTCACTTTGCCGTTCTCCATCGTGACTTTGGTGGTCTCGGACTTTGGGTCGTAGTCACACTTTACGCCGGTTCCGCCAATCTCATCATCCATAATGGAGTAGAGTTTGGTTTCAGTATAGGTGCTGTCGGTCAGGGTGTACTTGGAAATCACGGAATAGGAGAACGTCTTTCCGCTGGCGTCTTTCCAGGAAACGTTGAAGTTTCGGTACTCTTTGGTGAAGGTCTGCATTCCGACTACCCCGGGGACCGGCTTGTCCGGGGCGCTGCTTTTGACGCGGGACGCAAATTTGTAAGTCCCTTCGATCCCGACGTGTTTGGCCGTGCCGGCGGCGGCCCAGGCCACGGCGGCCAGGGCGGCGATCAGAAGCGCCACCAGCGCGATCGTAGTTTTCTTAATGGTCATGTCATCCTCCAGATAGTGTGAGTGTTCGGTTTACCAACCGGGAATCCAAGTTGAGCACCCGTAGGAAGGTTCCCCGGAGACTGTCGCGATGCGATTGGTCTGTTCTTGGAACGCCACTATAGCAACAAAGGTCCACGATGTCAAATATTTCATTTTCCGGAAGCCGGACCGCCCGGCCGGGTCAAGAGACAAAAAATAACCACCCGCGGTTGGAAAACGGGTGGTCGGTAGGGGCGCGAAACCCGGCTTGGGAGGGAGATGCCGGGCATGTGGAGGATGGGAAACTGTTTGAACGGACCGAGCGCTTACCTCTAATGCTACAAGTGTACCGAGTGCTTGGGTTGTCAGACCGGCCGGGCTGGCCGTGCGTGACGGGAGTCAAAGTGCCGGAAACCTGTTTGGAGAATCTTAGGGGAGCGTGAGCGTTTGGTTAATCTGTCAGCCGGCGTGTTCCATCTGGCGAAGCGCCCGGATCACTTCTCCCGGGGAACTGATGGTCATCAGTTCCTCGCGGAAACTGTCGTATTGTAACATGGTCGCGAGCTGCTTGAACGCTTTGAGATACATGTTGTCATCGTACGGGGGAGAGGCCATGACAAAGAACATGTGGACCTTCTCGTGGTCGAGCGCGTCAAAATCGTACCCTTCGTGCGACCGCGCAAACGCCAGCATGAACTCTTTGGCCTGCATCGACCGGATGTGCGGAATCGCCACCCCGAACCCGATTCCGGTGGTGGCCCGTTTCTCACGATTGACAAAATCCAAAAGGAGCTTGGTCCGGTTCCCGACGCGGGCGCCGCTATCCAGAAGTTCCACCAGTTCGCCGAGGATCAGTTCCTTGGCGTGAAGACGATACTTCTCGGACCCCCCGTTTTCCGGCGGCGGGTCGAGCACGGTGGTCATTTCGAGTTTGACCAGCTCTTCGGTCAAGTATCGCGAGAGATTCATCTTATCATTTATCGGTCGCACAGGGCGAATCTTTATGTAATAATAATAGCTCGCATTGTCCTATTTAGCAAGTGGGGCACGACTCCCCGCGCAATTGTGCCGCACTTGTGCGCGGCACACGTCCCCGTGTGCCCGAATGCGAAATGTAGGGCACTCTTCCCGTAATCGTGCCGAGAGGTAGCTGTGGATATGAGACTGTGGTATGCCGAGAAAGCCGGTTGACATCGGTCAAGCGATCTACGTTACTTAAGCGGAATCAGAGTACTCTTGGGAGGTACAAGTCGTGAACTCGGTGACTTTTTGCTTACTAATTGCAGCCATTGTGTTTGGCTTGATCGGATGCAATACATCAACAGATTGCCCTAATTGTCCGCCGGCTCCCAAATCGTTTAGTCTTCGAGTGGAGGTCAAGGATAGTCTCGGTATACAACCTGTCTCCGGGTTGCGCATAAGCGGGTGGACGCAGTTAGAAATGCCCGGCACAAGTAACGACACTCTCCCGCCTATCATTGTCTCGGGAACTGACATCGGATTCGCGCTGCCAACGAGGAGTTACCCATCGCTCGCGATTTACAACTATGACGGGGAGCGGGTCGACTCGATGGACTTCGGGACGCGAGGGGCGGGAGTTTATAGTGTTCATTGGGATGTCCCGGGCGGCTCTCCATGCGGATTGTTCCGGACTCGGCTCACTGTGAGACGGGACACTGCTAACGATTCAGTCATTTACAATAGCTCTATCTGGATGAGTCACTGGCTCCCGGACGCGGAAGCGAATGTGATCGGGTTTACTGACGCGAGAGGGGTAGTCCAGTCGGGAGATTCACTGTCGTTTCCGCTCTTTGGATCGGGATACGCGATGTCTCGCATGGACTCGAGCTGCAACAACGCAGGTCCTCTTGTGTACCGGGATACGATCACGCTTGTTCTGGTGGACACCGTTACCAACCGCCTGATGTTCGCGCAGGCCCCGGTGAAATCAGGAGCTAATGTGGTGCGGGTCAATTGGCATGGACGACCGGCAGCGGTCATCGGCCAAGGCATTGGGCGAGGCAGAAGCGAGGTAGTAAGACGGTCAAACCTGCTTAAGCCGGATTCGGTATTGCCCAAGTACTTCGAGCTGAATCAGAATTGTCCGAATCCGTTCTAGTTGAGAGTTCGAGTTTGAGAGGAGCGTGAATATGGATAATCGAAAGAAACTGGGTCTTGGGCTGTTGTTCTTGTCGATCGGGATCATTCTGGGGCTGATCTGTGCAGTGACCGAGCTACCGCACACGGCGGATTCGGTCTTGTCGTTCCTTGGCGGCGCGGGGGTGGGTATCAGCCTCCCTATGATCGCCTCAGCATATGCGGGGAGGAAGAGGGGGTAGGGGGGCGAATTCTCTTTCACAAACAGAGAGTACGATCGTCTGGTAGATATGCTGGAGGAATTAGTGCAGTGAGGCGATTCTTTGGTGCCACATTTATTCTTTCGGCGCTTGGCTTGGCTAGTTGTTCCCACATCCTGCGGTCTTCCGGAGGGTCCGGGGAAATCCACGGTAACGTAACCGATAGCGCCGGCACGCACCCGATAGCGGGCGCCTCGGTGTGGCTTATGGGGACTAAGATTGGTGCATTAACGGATGACAGCGGTCAATATAATATCAAGAAGGTTGTGCCTGGCAGCTATCGATTTTCATTTAGTTCGGTTGGGTACGTGACCAAGGAAGTCCAACCAGTGCAAGTGAGATCCGATACTCGCACGCAGTTGAATATTGATTTGGTCGCACGCGATCCCTCCGATACGAACTTTGTAATCGAAACCTTTGATCCGCCCGGCCCACCATTTGGAGTCGTGAAGGGTCTCGTGGTCGATAGCATCACGCGCCAGCCCGTGATGGGGGCGTCAGTGATGTTGGCGGGAACCTCTGCTCGAGCGATGACCGACGAGAAGGGGAAGTTCGAAATTTGCCCGGCCTTCCCTGGAGTCTACACACTTGTTGTCAGCGCTGGTGGATTGTGGGCAAAAAGCGTTGGCAGTGTCAGGGTCGAGGCAGACAAGAAAACCAATCTGAGGCTTACGCTCTTTCAGAACCTACAATAGCACTTGAGGGCACGATTTCTCGCAATCGTGCCACAGAGGACTTGGCACGTCTCGGGAAGAAGTGCCCAACTTCTACTGCCGCGAGGACACTAGGAAATCGATGGAAGATTTCTGCAATTAGATTGTAGAGAGAGGGGCAAGACAACTATCGGCGGGAAACTTGGGATTGTGCGGAAGACTTCTCTGATTTTCTTGATGGTTTTCCTCAGCTCACTTGTGCAAGCGCTGGATTTCGACCCGTTCAAGGGACCGAAACCGATCGCCGTGCTGATTCAAACCGATCCATGGCTCATGGTCATTGGCTCAGATACGCCGATCGTGAGTATTTACGACGATGGACAGATCGTATTCCAGAAGAAGATGGGACACGAATCAATTCTACTTCACACCCAGATCAGTTCTGACTCACTGGTGCAGATTACGAAGCGGCTAAGGACATTTGGAGACTACGCAAAGTTGAAGTCCTACTATGATCTGGCTCCAAACGTAGACGATCTGCCTACGACTCAGATCTATCTGGCGATAGATGAAAGGGAGATCGCAACACAAATCTACGGCCTGATAGTGCCTGACAATGGCTTGCCAGCCTTTTCTGCCCTTAGTGTAGGGGGTAGTCCTGACACACTCCCGAACCTCGTCAAGGATTTGAGCACTTACTTGAATTCGTTCAACCTTGCTGACGCGAAGCCGTGGGAACCAGCCTTTGTGGAATTAATGATCTCGAGATTTGATAACTCAATTGGATCCGTTCCTTGGCCCAAGGAATGGCCCGGTCTCGACTCTCCAAACTCACGCCGCCGGCGGCAATCCTACTCAATATTCCTTCCAGGCCAGGATTTGGCAAAAGTGCGTGAATTCTTGAAGTCACTAAGAGACGGGGAGTCCGTGGAGATCGCCGGGCACAAGTGGTCAGTGGATATGAGATATGCATTTCCCGGTGAGCCAATTTGGCGTGAGGCATTCAGAAAGACGTATTAGCTGAAGCTTATGTGCGACATTTCGATGTAGCCCCCCCCCACTTGACATCCCCACCTTTCACCCCTACCTTTTTCTATCTTGAACAATGCCATGACCATCACCCCCTCAACAAACGGCCGTCGAGGCCGATAATTGTTTAAACGGCATAAAGTTATAGAGGATTGAGTGCCCCCTTTCTCAGAACTGAAACGAACCGTCACCTGCGGCCAACTCCGCGCTGCCAATATCGGAACAACCGTCCGCCTCAACGGCTGGGTCAACAGCTACCGAAACCTCGGCGGCCTCCTGTTCCTGGACCTTCGGGACCGCTACGGCCTGACCCAGGTCGTGATCAATCCGGAGTCATTCGACCCCAATATGCTGGCCGAGGCCCAACGGGCCCGCGCCGAATTCGTGGTCGCCGTCAAAGGCTCGGTGCAGCACCGCCCCGAAGGGACCGCCAACACCAAAATGCCCACCGGCGAAATCGAAGTCAAAGCCGACGAGTTCTATATTCTGGCCGAATCCAAAACGCCGCCGTTTGAAATCACCGATGAAACCAACGCCGGAGAACTGCTTCGCCTGGAATACCGATATTTGGACCTTCGCCGCAAGCCGCTCCAGGAACGGATGCGGATTCGCCACGAAACAACCATGGCCATCCGCAATTATCTGAGTTCGGTCGGATTCTACGAGATCGAGACGCCGCTCTTGATGCGCTCGACACCGGAAGGGGCACGAGACTATGTCGTTCCGTCGCGAGTACACCACGGCAAATTTTACGCTCTGCCGCAGTCGCCGCAACTGCTCAAGCAGATTCTGATGGTCTCAGGGTTTGACAAGTATTTCCAACTGGCCCGCTGCCTCCGCGATGAGGACCTTCGCGCCGACCGCCAGCCGGAACATACTCAAATTGACATGGAGATGTCGTACGTAACACCTGATGATGTCTTTTTGGTGGTCGAAGGGATGATGAAATTTCTTTTCAAGACCGTGTTGTCGGTTGATATCGAGAGCCCGTTCCAGCGTGCGACTTTCGATGAAGTGATGAACCGATGGGGGATCGATAAACCGGACCTTCGCTTTGGGATGGAAATCGTTGATTTCACTTCGCTGGTCACCGGCTGCGGGTTTAAAGTGTTCACCGACTCGATCGGCAATGGCGGCGTGGTGAAAGGGATTGTGCTGAAAGGCGGATCGGGCTATTCCCGCAAGCAGCTCGATGAACTGACCGCCAAAGCCAAAGAACTCGGCGCCGGCGGGCTGGCGTATGTGCTTCGCACCGAAACCGAAGACAAATCCCCGATCACGAAATTCATCGGCGAAGATCTGAAGAACAAGCTGTGCGAGCATGCCCAGTGTCACAAGGGAGATGCACTCTTTATCATTTCCGACAAGAGACTCAAGACTGAAACCATCTTGGGCCAGCTTCGCCTTCAGCTTGGCCGCGAGCACAAACTGGCCAAAGCCGGTGAATTCAAATTCCTCTGGGTGACTCATTTTCCGCTGTTTGATTTCGACGAAACCACCGGCGGCTGGAACGCCACCCACAATATCGTATCGCACCCGACTTTTGAAGATATGCCGCTGATCGATGAAGGGTTTTCCAGCAAACTCTCCGGCAGCGATCTGAATCATCCCTGGCGCAAAGCGCGGGCGTTGCAGTACGATATGGTCGTCAACGGCTGGGAAATCGCCTCCGGCGGACAGCGAATCAACCGTCGCGATTTGCAGGAAAAGATTCTCCAAATCCTCGGCATCAATGCTGAGCGCGCCGAGCGGATGTTTGGATTTTTGCTTCGAGCGCTGGAGTACGGCGCGCCGCCGCATGCCGGGATTGCACCGGGATTGGATCGCCTGGTCACCTTGATGACCGGCTCGGAATCAATTCGTGACGTAATCGCGTTTCCCAAGACGGCGCAGGCGCAATCTCTTATGGACGGAGCTCCGTCGGCGATCGAACCGGAGCAGCTCGCCGAACTTGGAATAATTATCAAAAGTGAGGACAGTTCAGGCAAACGATGAATAACCACGAGTCTGAAGAGAAACGGTCGCGGACGTTCGGTATCGAAGGGATCGATCCGCGCATGTTATTCGGACAAAATGATTTTGTCGTCCGGACGATCGAAAGCAAATTTCACTGCAAGATCGTCGCACGCGGCGATAAAGTATCGATCGAGGGATCGGATCAGGATGTCGACCACGCTTTTCGCGTCTTCACTGATCTCGTGACTCGCCTTCGCCAGGGAGATTATATCACCGAGCAGTATCTGGCGTACGCCATTTCGATGGTCAAAGAGAACGGCCAGGGACCGGCTGAGGAAATCTCTACCGACGCGTTGATTACTAGTTCTCTAAAGAAGATCATCAAGCCGAAGACCATCGGCCAGACCAAATATGTCGAAGCCATTTCCCGCAACGATATGGTCTTTGCCATCGGGCCGGCCGGAACCGGCAAAACCTACCTGGCGGTCGCCATGGCGGTGGCTGAACTGAAATCGAAACGGGTCAACCGGATTATCTTCACGCGGCCGGCGGTCGAAGCCGGGGAGTCGCTGGGCTTTTTGCCGGGAGATATTCGCGCCAAAGTTGATCCGTATCTTCGCCCGGTCTACGATGCTCTGTATGACATGATGCAGCCGGACAAAATCCGGAATTTGATCGATATCGGGGTGATCGAGATTGCACCGCTGGCGTTTATGCGGGGCCGGACGCTCAACGAAGCGTTTGTGGTGCTCGATGAAGCCCAGAATACGACCAACGCCCAGATGAAAATGTTCCTCACTCGTATCGGGGAAAAATCAAAAGCGGTCATTACCGGTGATGTCACCCAGGTGGACTTACCCGGAACCGCATGCTTCCGGCCTCATCCGGGCGCAGAAGATTTTGAAGGGTATTCAAGGGCTGGAATTCGTCTACCTGACCGACAAGGACGTGATCCGTCACCAGTTGGTCCAGGCCGTGATCAAGGCCTACGAGCGATACGAGGGCGGCAAGCGAAGGGAGTAAGGCGACCAGGGATGATCGCCATATGTTTTCGTTTCTTCTCAGACTGAAGCGGAAAGTCAAGAAGCTTCTCAAAGTCCAGAGTGACGCACGCCAAAAGCCGGTCATCACGACCCGGTCCAAGACGCGCAAAGTGGTCATTCTTTTTGTCACATCCGTGGCGATCGCCCTCCTGTATCCCGGCGAAGATATCTACAATCCGCTCGACATGCCGCGCAAAGGGGAGACCGCCCAGCATGATATTCTCGCTCCATTCCCTATCACCGTCTTCAAATCCGACCGCGAGCTGAACCAGGAGCGGGAGAATGTACGCCAATCCCAGATGTACATGCTCAATTTCGATTCCGCCATCACGGCCGGAGTCTATCAATCCCTTGGATCATTTGTAAGCCTGGTCGACTCCCTCCGGACTCTGGCGCAGACACGCTCGACTTTCGATCCTGCCCAAGCCGCCGCTCTGGTGTCGTCCAGATTTCCGCTGATGAGCCAAACCGCCGTGACCAAGGCCATAACCGGGACCGATAACCTGGCCCTCTTGCAACGGCGGTTGGAGCGCATCTACCGAGAAGAGATCTACCCGATCGGCGTGCTCCAGGATTTGAGCTCGCTTCCTGAAGGGGGAAGCAGCACCGTGCTGGTCAGGCGAAGCGGCCTGGATGCCGCCTATCAGCGGGACCGCCTGCTCGATGTCGCACTGGCCAACGCTCACCTCCTAAGCAACCTCAACCGTCTGGCCACCACTGACTCTCTCGATGTCGAGTTTTACTACCTGGTCGGGCGGAATTTCATTCAACCGAATCTGTTTGTCGACAAAGAAGAATACGCCCGGCGTTTGAAAGAGGCGCTGAGCAAAGTCTCCGCTGCCCGCGAGGTGATCAATACCAACGATCCGATCGTCTTTCAAGGGCGCAAGATCGGCGATCGCGAAGAAACAATTTTAACTGAAATGGCCCGATTGATGCGCGCCCATGCGGCCGATGAAGGCTGGTGGGGAGCCGTGCTTCCCGCGCTCGCCCGCGTGCTGCTGGTTTTGCTGGCCTTCTCAGCCTTCTACCTCTTTTTGTATTTCTTCCGCCGGGAGATTTACCGGTCCAATGCCCGGCTAGTCGCCATCTTTCTCGCCTTCGTTCTGCAATTGGTACTCATCAGGGTAATCGATTTACTGCCGATCGAACACACTGTCTATGTCCTGCCGGTCGCCGTATTGCCGATTATCATCACCATCCTGTTTGATGCCGAGGTCGGTACCCTCGCCACGGTCATCCTGGCGCTTTTGCTGGGGATAATGAACCGGTTCGACTTTACGGTGGTGCTGATGACCATGATTGTCGGCACCGCTGCCTGCTTCAGTTCGCGCCATGTGCGCAAGCGCTCCCACTTCTACCGCATCATGCTGACGGTCATGATCTCATATGCCGGCTTGATTCTCCTGGTCGAAACTATGAAGCTGGCGCCCAGTACCGGGATACTGATGCAAGTCGTTTATGGATCGTTGGTCGGACTTGTGTCCTGTCTGTTGACGATCGGCATACTGCCGTTCTTCGAATCGCTCTTTTCGATCACGACCGATATTACTCTGCTCGAGCTCTCCGATCTGAATCATCCGCTCCTGAAACGGCTGGCGCTCGAGGCTCCCGGGACCTACCACCACTCGATCAGTGTCGGAAATTTGAGCGAAGCGGCGGCCAAGTCAATCGGCGCCAATCCGCTGCTCGCGCGCGTCGGATGCTATTACCACGATATCGGGAAAATCGAAATCCCGGAATATTTCGTCGAAAATCAACTGGGGGTCCATTCGCGGCACGAACAGCTCGCTCCGACTATGTCGGCGCTGATCCTCAGCGCTCACGTGAAGCGCGGCCGACTACTCGGGGAAGAGGCCGATGTCCCGGATGATGTTCTTAATTTTATCGAAGAGCACCACGGCACGATGGTCATGGGCTATTTCTATAACAAAGCGCTCGAACAGGGGGCTGACCCGTCGACCGTCGACAAATTCCGATATCCCGGCCCCAAACCCCAGGTCCGTGAGACTGGCATCGCTATGCTGGCGGATGCAGTTGAGGCTGCCAGTCGAACGCTGGATGACCCCAAGCCGGCGCGCATTCATGCCCTGATTCAGCGGATTATGAACGAGCGGTTTCAATCAGGGGAACTCGACGAGTGCCCGCTGACGCTTCGCGATCTGGCCAAAATCAGAGAAGCCTTCGCACAAATTCTGGTTGGCGCGTTTCACCATCGCGTCTCCTACCCCAAGAAAGACTGATGCGACGAACATGAAGTTGCACATATACCGAGAGGCCAAGACGCGCGTTCCCGCCAAGGCGATCAACACGTTGTTCTCGCTTATCGCGGAAGAAGAGGCCGATCCGGCCTGGAAAGCCGATATTAATTTAGTGTTCACCCACGACCGTCGTCTCCGCAAGCTGAATGCCGAGTACCGAAGCAAGGACCGGCCGACCGATGTCCTGTCGTTCAATGTGGATGACCCGGCGTTGGCCGGAAAGGTCTTCGGCGAAGTTTATATTTCCTCTGAGACCGCCCTGCGCCAGGCTCAGGAATACGGCTTCTCGCTCGCTCAGGAGTACTTGAGGCTTACCTGCCACGGTCTCCTGCATTTGTTCGGCTACGACCATATCCGGTCCGCTGATAAGCGCAAAATGACCGGCAAGGAATTGAAGTTCTTGTCACAGATCGACCGGAGGCTCGGATGATTTCAGTCTGGATCGATCTCATGGTCATCATCGGAGCCTTTGTTTCGGCTCATGTGGTCAGCCTGTATTCGTTGGCCGTGTATCTCGATCCGGACGATGTCGACGCCCTCATTCCACATCTCGGACGCCGCCGCCGGGAATTCATTGTCAAACTGGCGGGGGATCCCCGCGCGCTGCTCCAGATCGCCATCATTTACAAATCATTCGCCCTCGTCCTTATCAGCGTCGTGGCCATGTTGATGATGGTACAGATTGCCAAGCTGGGGGAAATCTCCGCCTGGTATTTTTATCCCGCCGGCTTTCTCCTGGTCTGGGGGCTGTACGTTCTTATTGTTGAGTATCTTCCCCGGGCCGCCTCGCGACGAGTGCTGGATCGGGCCGTACCGCGCTATCTGTGGCTGGTCACCACCATCTATCTGCTGTTTCTTCCGGCGGTCGGCCTGTATCGGGCCGCCCTCAGGCGCCATAGACCCGAGGACCAGCCCACTGAAGACGAAAAGGAAGAAATTGTTGAGCGGGCCATAGAAACGCTGGCTGAAGAGGCCGGCATAGGGGAGAACCTGGTCGAGGCGGACGAAAAGAAAATGATCGGCCAGATCTTCCAGCTCGATCAGACGGTGGTTCGAGAAATCATGGTCCCCCGGATTGACATCTGCGGCCTCGACAAGAGTCTGAGCTTCCGTGAAATCCAGGCGGCCGTCAAGCGTGACCGCTATTCCCGATTTCCGGTCTATCAGGAAACCATCGACCACGTGCTCGGAATACTCTATGTGAAAGATCTGTTCAACGACCTCCCGCAGCCCGGCGAGATCTTCCGAATTGAAAACTATCTGCGCAAACCGTACTTCATACCGGAATCGAAGGTGATCGGCGATCTGCTGCGCGAATTCAAACAGACCAAGACCCATATCGCCATCGTCATCGACGAGTACGGCGGGGTGTCCGGAATGGTCACGCTTGAAGACGTGCTCGAAGAGATCGTGGGGGACATTCAGGATGAACACGATACAGAAGAAGCCCCACTGATTGCCCTGGCCGACGGACGATTTCTGGTCGATGCCGGTCTTCCCCTGGACGAACTTCAGGACGCGCTCGGAGTCGATTACGAGGCAGACAGTTTTGACACGGTGGGTGGGCTGCTCTATCACCTGGTTGGGACGGTTCCAAAACAGGGGATAATCGTGCCGTGGCACGATTTGGAATTCGAAATTGTTAAGACCGATGGTCAGCGGATACTCAAAGTTCGGGTCTCGTCAAGCCGCACAAAAGTCGACCGTTAGGCACGTTTCCTGACACGGCGCATATTTTGCGCTTTCCCAGTTTACACTTGACAAACCGGTGCCACGTAAGTAGTTTACTCACAGCAGAAAGTGCGTTCTGAAAGAACAATCTACACGGCGCTTTGGCCGGGTTTCTGTTTCTGACCTGGCTGACGCGTCATCTTATTGGAGGTAAGTCAATGCGAGGCATAAAGTTGTTAACGACTTTGATGTTGACGATCTTTGTGGCCGCGTGCCTTGCCGGTACACCTGTTTTCTCGTCTGAGCATCCCTGGGACAACGACAACCAGCATCCGGGCACAACTGGCACTCCCAATGGTTCTGGCTGTGACGACACGACTCACACGCGTGTTTTCCTGGCTCAAGGTTGCGACTCTAATAGTCGCGGCCCGCAGTCATCGACCGCGTCGTCTCTACAGCCTGTGACCTGGACCGCCGTGATTCGCCTGGGGACCGTCGTGGTCAGCCAGTATTTTGGCCTTACGGGAAAGCCGGCCCCTGTGCAAGTCAAGCAATCGGTGCAGATGCGGCGTTCTATTTGGTAGAAAGTTGCGTGGGTCGCTACGACGCGACCTGCGTGGTACGGCGAACACAATGAAGTAGCAGAATGAGCCTTTCCTCACAGCACATTACGGTTGATAATCGCCTGCTCGCTATCGAAGAACTCCTTCGACAGCGCAAGTTTTCAATCGCCCAAAAGGAGTTGGACAATCTCGGTGAAGCCGAGTTTGTGGGCAACGATCTGGAACTTGGGCTCTATCTCTCCCTCAAAGCCGAAGGTCTTAACGCCGCGGCCCGGTACCGCGACGCTCTTGAATTGGCCCTTCGCGGCGCCAAACTGCTCGCCGATTTTCCGGTCAACCGCCGCTTCGGCCGGGTGCAACTGGTCTTATCTAAAGCCTATTCCTCCCTGGGCGATCTTAAGAACGCCGAAATCAGGGCGCGCGACGGACTCGCGTCGTTCCGCCGGGCCGGCGATCCTGACGGCCAGGTGACCGCCTTGAGCGAACTCGGCAGAATTTCATTCATTCGCTGCGATTATGCCACGGCGACTGAATTTCTTAATGACGCCATCCAGATGGTTCCGGATAATCCCCGCCGCCTGGCGCAGTTGACCAGTAACCTGGGACGAATTCGAATTCTACTGGGTCAATGGACCCAGGCCGATCTCGACCTCTCCAGCGCGATCAAACATAATCAGGAGCATCATGAGGAGCTGTCGGAGGCCCTGAATCTCCTGTCGCTCGGGTATCTCCATCTCCGGCGTCGTGACTTTACGCAAGCTTCCCGCAGTCTGGATCGCGCCAACGTGCTGATCAACAGGCTCGAGCTCAAGCGGGAGCGGGTCATTTATCTTGAGTACGCCGGTGAACTGGCGCTTGAGCGGGGTGACTCACTAAAAGCCAAAAATCTGTTTTCCGAGGCCTACCAGTCCGGTCGCCTGCTGGCGCCGGAATCATCCCTGGTTTCGCAATCCAGCCGCCGCCTGGCCGAGGCCGAACTGGCGCTCGATAATATCGAAGAGGCCATGAAGTACGGTCAGAAAGCGCTCGATCTTTCATTGCAACTGGGTGAAAAGACTGAAGTTGCGATGGCCAAGCTGGTCATTGCCCGCATCTTCGCCTTCCGCCGGGAATTCCCCGATGCTTTTGAATATGGCACTCAGGCGGTGGAACTGGCCCGGGAAATCGGTGATCCTGCCGATCTGGCCAGGGCCCTTCTGGTATTGGCGGAAATCAGGATGTCTTCGGGTTCAGACGAAGTCGAGTCGATCCGTTCCGCCCTGGACGAAGCTTCCCGCATATTTCGTAAGCTGCGACTGGACTTTTGGCAGGCCGAGGCGGATTTCCGCTCTGGCGTGTTCGCCTGCCAGCGGGGTGATCTCTCGCGCGGATTCCGCAAGCTGAGCCGCGCTGAAAAGACTTTTGTCGCACTGGACGAACGGGCCAAAGTGAAGGCCGTCAATTCCTTCCTGCACTCGCTGACCGACCAGGCGATCGCCCTCGCGGTGTCCGAAGAAAACGCTTTTAAAGTGTTCGGCAATTTCATTTCTCCCTCCGAGCTGCATGATTTGAAGACCGGTCAGATCGATGAAGTGATGCGAATTCTTCTGGCCAAAACCGGCGCCCAGCGGGCGCTCATTTATTCCGCGGATTTCGAAACCGCCCCGATTATCGCCTCGTTTGACCTGACGGCTGTTCAGGCCAAGAAATTTGCCGCTGCGTTCCAGCCCTTATTGGGGCAGGAGATTTCCGAGGTTCGGCCGACCTTGCTTCTCGATACTCGCCGGGATCCCTATATCAACGCCGTATTCCCGGACAATCCGGAGTCGATCGCCAGCGTCATTGTCGTGCCGTTTTCGATGTCGGACCGGTGCCCGCGCTATCTCTATTTGGACAAGATTTCTGAAGATGGAACTTTAAATCCGTTCAATCAGGCGGAACTGAATTTCGCCGTGGGTTTCTCGGACATTATCGCCTTTAAGGCGGCCGAGTTGCAGAAAATGAAACTCCTCGAGGATAATCGAAGGCTCAAGGCTCAGCTTCAGAAGCAGGCGGCTTTCCCCAACTTCATTACCCAGAGCAGCCAGGTGCTCGAAATGCTGGCGCAGATTCGACAGGTTATCGATTCCTCCATCTCGATCACTATCGAAGGGGAGACCGGATGCGGCAAAGACCTGCTGGCCAGAGCGATTCATTACAATTCGCTGCGTCGGAACAAACGGTTTATTTCCGTCAACTGCGCCGCCCTGCCGGAGACCTTGCTTGAGTCCGAGCTGTTCGGCTATAAGCGGGGAGCATTTACCGGCGCCGATCGGGACAAATCAGGACTTTTTGAAGAGGCGGACGGCGGCACGTTTTTCCTCGATGAAATAGCCGATATGCCACTGAGTATTCAGGCGAAGGTCCTGAGGATTCTAGAAGAGAAAGAATTGGTGCGGCTGGGGGAGACCGTGCCCCGCAAGGTCGATGTCCGGATTCTTTCTGCCACCAACAAAGACCTCAAGGAGCAAATGGCCAAAGGGCTCTTCCGACAGGACCTTTATTATCGGCTTTCAGCCTTGTCCTACACCCTGCCGCCGTTGCGTGAGCGCAAAGAGGACATCCCGCTTTTGGTTAATCATTTCCTTGAGGGGTGTCCCAAGAAAGTCTCGGCCGCAGCGATGCGGGCGATGGTGGGGTACGATTGGCCGGGTAATGTGCGTGAGCTTGAAAACGAGGTCAAGAAGCTGGTGCTGCTCGCCGGACCCGGCGAGGAGATCGGGAGCGAGGTGCTTTCATCAAAAATCATTGGCGCCCCCCAGATCCCAGTCGCTGTGCCGGTACCTGATGAATCCGCTTCCTCAGAAGTGACCTTTGGCGACGATTATTCGCTTTATGATTATCTGGCCTTCTGGGAAAAGCGGTTTATCCTCAAATCGCTCAAGGACAACCGGGGCATTAAGAAACACGCCGCGGCGGCGCTGAACATCCCGGAATCCACGCTTCGACTCAAGATCAAGCAGTACGATATCGACATGGACCGCCTTGACGCCGTAAATTAGCGTCCCACATCCTCCTTACATTTTTCCGTCTTCCCGCTATATTGACCGGTAATGACTACCGGCCATTTTTTCGCGCACTTCCAGGGCGAGCCGCATTTCAACATGGGGTTTGATGAATGGCTTTTGTCCGAGGCGTTCGATCGACCCGGCTATTTTGCGGTACGGCTGTATACGTGGAAGCCTGGCGCCATCACGTTCGGCTATAATCAACGTCACGAGACAGCCCTGGACTGGCCGCACCTAGGAGAAACCCCCGCGATCCGGCGTGTGACCGGGGGCCGGGCATTGTATCACGACCCATCCGAACTTACCTATTCAGTGGTGGTCAACCAGCAGGACCTACCGGTGGAACAGCTCGCCGGCTCCCAAGCCGACAGCACACGGCTGATCGCCGAGACGCTGGTTCTGTTTCTGTCTAAATTAGGAGTAGACACCGGCTACATTCGGCGCTCTTCCCCGGAAAACGGTCGGCCGACATTTTTCCACAAAGCGCCTTGTTTTGCCTCGGCCGCCAAATGGGAGGTAACTCGGGGGAGCGAGAAAATTATTGCTTCTGCGCAGCGACGACATTCCGGCTGTCTGCTTCAGCACGGCTCGATCAAACTCGCCGGACTCGCGCCGCACCCGGCTTTGGCCGGGCTGTCGGGAGAGGCGAACGACCCGTTGCCCGCGTGCCCCGAGGATCGCTTCGAGCAGTGCCGCACCTTACTTCGCAGTACGTTTTCCACACAGACCGGCATACTGTTCAAGGATTGCAAGTTAGCCGTCCCGCAGATTCTGCATTTGGAAGAGATGGTCGCAAGGGTAAAAAAAAATCCACTTGGGCGCCGCGAAATAATTAAACGGACGGCTCAGGCGAATAGTCTATAGGATAGGAAGTTAGGAAACCGGAATTCCAAAAATCCGCTTGACTTGTCCGGCGCCAACGGACTAATTTGCGGGTCAAATCCGGCTCCGGTTGTTGGGACTCGCTGGATTGTGCTGCTGAATGAGAGGGTTGGGGTCACCTGGGATGTGATTCCCCTTCCGCGGACTGATAGGTCCTCATTTGAAGTATCTTTCCATTGCTCCCTTCACCCCGATCTCGAGATGGGTCAGGCTCGGTAGGACGCGCCTGGTTGTGGAAGTGGCAAATGTGTTATGTTGATATATCCAGGAGGAAGAAAGATGCAGGGCGTCGCTAAACGGCTTTTTCTCGGTCTGGCTCTATGCCTCGCTTTGACTGCTTTACTGGCTCCGTCTCTTTTTGCGGCGGCAACCGGAAAGATCACCGGCAAGGTTAAGGATCAGGACACCAAGGAACCGATTCCGGGTGCATCGGTGCTCATCAAGGGGACCAAAATGGGAACCACGACCGATCCGGACGGCAACTACCAGATCCCGCGCGTCGATCCCGGCACTTACGTGGTAGTCATCTCGGCGGTCGGCTACAACTCGCTCGAAGTTTCCGGCGCCAAGGTCAGCGCTGATCTCTCCTTCGAAGTCAACGGAAATTTGACCAAGAAGACGACCGACCTGGGTGTGACCATCACCAGTACCGCTAACAAGGACATCATCGACATTCACGAAGTGTCGAACATGACCAAGATTGATGCCGCCGCCATCAAGAATCGCCCCGTACAGACGGTCGATAATCTGCTCCGTCAAGTCGCCGGTGTTCAGACCAACACAGCCGGCCAGGTGTTTATCCGAGGCGGCCGCGCCGGTGAAGTCTCCTACGTGGTGGACGGCGTGCCGGTGGGCGATCCGTTGGGCGGTCCGGGTAATGCCGGCGCCAACTTGTCGCTCGTATCGGGCTCCATTCAGGAAATCCAGATCATTAAAGATGGTTTCGATCCCGAATATGGCAACGCGCTTGCCGGTATCGTGAAGATCCAGACCCAGACCGGTAACAAAGACAACACGAAAGTCAATTTCCAGTTCTTGACCGACAACCTCGGGACCAAGCAGCTGAATACCTATTCACAGAATTATGATTATGCCCGCTTCTCTCTGTCCGGCCCCGATCCGATTCTCAAATCGAGAATCCTGCCGGCCCTCGGCCTGAAATTCCTCCAGGACAAGGAATTCACTTATTATCTGTATGGTGAAGTGGAAAAGGGGGACGGAAACTATCCGATCAACAATTACAATACTGCTACGACCAGCCGTCAATGGGGCGGATTTGATCTTCTGGGAATCAACGTTCCGGACCGGCTCTCGAACCGGTACTATGTAATGGGGAATCTGAAGTTCCGACCGAAACCCAATCTGAATATGGTTCTCTCGTACAAGAATTCCCAGATTCTGGCGACCGACTGGAGCGGTTCCAATTCGCTGAGCCAGCCCAACTGGCAGTATCTCTACTCGACCTCGACGCTTCCCGTTTACGCCGACAAGTGGCACTCCCTTTCGCTGGAAGTCTCGCAAGAGCTGGCGAAGAATATGAACTATGAAGCGGTCTTTTCTTATTACCAGAAAAGCTATGATCTCGCTCCCGGGGATCCCAACAATCCGGGGCACGGTCTGAACCCGGATCAATTCCTGCAGGACAACCAGTGGGAATCGTTCACCGATCGGAACGGCAACGGCAAATATGATCCGCCGGAGCCGATCATCAATATGTTCCCGGACACTGCCAACTATGGCAACAATGTCAACGGTCCGGCCTACACCTACGGCGAGTTCTTTAATGAAACGCACGGGCAATCCGGTACCAGTACTCCGACCCGCTTCCGGTTTAATACCAACGGATATCGGGACAGCCTCGAAGGCGAGCCCTTCCTTGATTTGAACGGCAACGGCGTTCGCGATGCCGGCGACTTCCTGAATGATCAGAACGGCAACGGCAAGCTCGACCAGAATCGGCTTTCGCCGATTAACCAGCACACTCCGGAACCGTATGTCGATGGCGATTCGATCATCGGCGAGCCGTTTACCGATGTCAACGGCAACGGCCGGTATGACCCCGGAATCGATGGGTTCATCATGAGCAACGATCCGCGTACCAACCAGGATTTGAATCATAACGGACGTCACGACGGTCCGGAGAATCTTTCGCCGTTCCAGTGGCAGTCGGGGATCCCCTATGTCGACCGCAACGGCAACGGAGTTTTCGATCCGCCGAGCGGCCAGTATCAGTACGGCGATCCGTATACTGATGTCAATGGCAACGGCCGGTGGGATGGCGGCGGCGCTTCGAGCTTCCTCGATCCGGGGACCTACGATGCCGAAGTCGAATGGGCGCACCGCGTCACGAAGACGCTTCGGGGCGAAGTAAAGCTGTTCCGCCAGATCGGCCCTCATGAAATCAAGATCGGCGGCGCTCTGGAGCACGACGATTTCGCCTACCAGGATATTAAGCGCGGTTACCTCCAGTACCTGGGTCGTCCCGACGGCGGGCCGTTCCCGGATCGCGGAGCTTTCCGCGACGTCTTCAATTATCAGCCCTGGGCGGGAGATCTGTACATCCGCGATAACGTGGAGTATGGCTCGATGATCGCCCTTCTGGGTCTGCGCTGGGACTTTTTCCTCCAGGACGTCAACGCTCTCGTACCGGTGGTGAAGAGCGATGACCTGGGAGCCGGGACCATTATCGGCGAACACAGCGTGTTCTCGCCGCGAATCGGATTCTCGTACCCGATCTCGGACAAAGCCAAAGTGCACTTCAACTACGGGCACTTCTACCAGCAGCCCGCTTACAGCTACATGTATTCACGTAACACCGTGAACATCGACCAGAACGATGTCGTCGGAAACTACAATCTCAATTACGAAAAGACGGTGCAGTATTCGTTCGGCGTGAAATATGCCATGAGTGAAAACTACTCGGTCGACCTTTCGGGCTATTTCAAGGACGAGTTCGATAAGATCAACCAGCAGCAGGTGACCCTTTTCAATCGCGTAGTCAATCAATACCAGAACTCGGACTACGGCCGCGATCGTGGCTTTGAGCTCACGCTGGAGAAGCGGGGCGGCGGGTATGTCAACGGTGAATTAAGCTACACTTACGCCTTTGCCTACGGCAAAGCCTCGCAGACGAGCGAAAACTATCTGTCCAATTTCGAGCTGTCGCGCGCTCCGCTGGATGAGTCACCGCTCAATGACGACATTCGTCACTCGCTCAAAGCTGGTATTCAGATTTACATTCCGACCAGCGTCAAGCCGCGCCTCTTTGGGCTTCCCATTCCGAACGGCTGGGCGCTCTCGATCCAGTCGGTCATCGAAAGCGGCAAGCCGTTTACTCCGGCCGCCAATTATCCAAACCTGGCGACCACAGCCGGCGAAACGGTCGGAAACAACTCGCTGCGGTTGCCCGGGACGGCGGTGTTCGACGTCCGCTTCAACAAGGATTTCAAGTTTGTCGGCCTGGATTACAGCTTTATCATCTGGGTTCAGAACTTGTTCAATGCGCGCAACGTGGTCGGTGTTAACGCCGCCACCGGGCGTGCGGACACGGGTCAGAATATCAACGGGACGGTCTTTGGCGGAACCGCCTTTGACCAGAATCCCTACAACTGGGATTACCCCCGTCAGGTCAGGGTCGGCTTGGAGATCAATCTCTAAGGTGTGAAATGAGGCGATTAGTGATGACTCAAAATAAGGACAGAGCTATGGTGAGAATAGAGCGTCGCAGCGGCGTCTTGGCGCGCCGCGGGCAGTTCTGGGTGGCGCTATGTTTGCTGCTCAGCGCAGTATGGGTGGTTGCTCCTGCGGGAAGCGTAATGGCCCAGGCCAAAGTGGGCACCACTGGTGCGCAGTTCCTTGAGCTGGGCGTATCAGCCCGGGCCATGGGAATGGCGGAAGCCTTTACGGCAGTTTCCAATGACGTTTCGGCCGTCTACTACAATCCGGCCGGTCTGACCTCCCTCCAGGGCAAAGAGTTCATGGCCACTTACGTCCAAATGCCGGCCGATATCGGCTATGGTTTCGTCGGATTCGGCATGCCTCTGGAAGCTGTTGGAGGTGTGTTGGGTTTTGGCGCCTATGGTCTCAACTCCGGCAAAATGATCGAACGCACCTACAATAACGGTGATTTCGATGGCACCGGGCGCGACTTTGTGGCCCAGGATATGGCGCTGTCAGTTGGGTATGGCCGATATTTGACCGACCGCTTTTCGGTCGGTATCAATGTAAAATATGTCGGCGAATATTACGGCGACTATACCTCGAGCGGCTGGGCTGCCGATGTCGGCACCAGCTATAACACCGGTTTCCGCAATTTCAAGATTGCGATGGTCATTACCAATTTCGGTCCGGACCTCAAGTTCATTGAGAAGGCGTATCCGCTTCCGATCAACTTCAAGTTCGGCGGGTCGATCGACCTCATTCAGAGCCCGAACAATGTGGTAACCATTTCCGCCGAGGGCACGCATCCCTCCGACAACCTCGAGAAGTACAATGGCGGGCTCGAGTATACTTTCAAGGACAGGTTCAGCCTTCGCGTGGGTGAGCGTTTCCATTATGATGAAGACGGCCTGACTTTCGGGGGCGGCCTGCGGCTTCCGCTGTGGGGAGAAAAGGAACTCAAACTCGATTACGCATACCAGGATTTCGGCATTCTTACACAAGTCCACCGGTTCAGTATGGCGATCTCGTTCTAAGCCCAGGGGGATAAGCGAAGGTGAAACAAGTCTATATGAAACATAGCACTCCGCAGCGGACGATGCTGCTTGTAGTATTGGGCGCCCTCGTGGGTTCTCTCCTTTTTTGGGCCGGTTGCACCAATCGGGTGACCGGAACCATGAAGGCAAATCAGAAGCCGGTCGTCTATTTCGTGAACATCCCTCCGGATGGGAGCACGTCCTCCCGCAACCCGGTTGTGTATTGGGCGGCGAGCGATCCCGACGGACGGGTGCGGTCGTTCCGGTACATTGTCGTTCTGCAGGATTCTCTCCATGGGCAGACTCCGCAGCAATATTCGGCTACCATTTCGGCGATGGATTCGCTTGGATTTCTGGCCGCGAAGGGTGTTTACCTGAGAGTCGATGATTCTCTTCCGAACCCGCAGACTCAGGCGGTGGTCACTATGTCGGCGGACATATCCGATCCGGTCAGCGCTTTTGTCCCCCAATATGTCTTTTTGCAGGCGATTGACGATCAAGGATTGAAATCGGATGTCGCCTACCGGCTGCTCAAGCGGAACGACAATCCGCCGTCTACGGCAGTCGAATTTCTCAGCTACGACGAACAGGCTTCTCCATTTATCAATCTCCGACGCGAGGAGGATTGATCACAGGCGTACGATTCCAATTGATCGGAGCCGATCCAGATTATCCCGTAAATCCGCCCCCTTTCCAGTTCCAATGGAAGCTTTTCGGCCCTTACACTTACGATACACTCGCAGGTGGAGGGGGTGAATACGCCCAAATGCTCAGCCTGATTCTGGACACTGTCTTTGTCACCAATGATGCCAAGGTGTACCGGTTCGGGAAGGGCGAATTTATTGTCTTCTACTGTGACTCGATCGATTCCGTTCATGACACGGTGCTCCAGGTGCCGTGCGACACCCTCTTTATCGACACGATCCAGCACACCAATCAATTTGGTACGATCAAGACCATTGCCAATGTCGATGATTCAGCTTTCAAGGCGTCAACATTCTATCGACCGGTTGACAGTTCCAAGAGCAGCGACCTCACCGGCTGGGTCTCATCGGCCTACGATACGGTGTATAACGTGTACAAAGCGCCGGGTGCTCAATCTGACAGCACCATTCAGCGCCGCTTCCTGCTCTGGGCAAGGTGCCGCGACGACGCCTTTGTCCCGGATTTGACTCCGGCCTATGGCCCTTGCGGCGTGATCGATCCTAAGTTTGAGCGCGATGTCCTTATTGTCGACTTCTACAAGGTGAGCCCGAACGCACACTATAACCCGCCGGTATCTGGAGCACGTCTGGGAGGCCTTCTCGCGGATACGGCGTACAATTATTGGAATCATACCTTGCACGAGTGGGCGGCCAATAGCGGTAATTTCCCGCTGGATTTCGATACGACTGACTTCTTCAGACCTAATAGCCATGGGGATCAGGTTCCGCTTAAGCTGTTCCTCCAGCACAAAGTGGCGATTCTGTACAACGACGACGTCATCGGCGCCGGCTTCTACAATCTGGCCGGAGGCGCCTCCGATCCGGCTCTGAAGACCTACAAGGCCGTCGATGCCGGTGTGAACGTGTGGTTCTGCGCGCGGGCACCGTTCATCGCGCCTGACCTAAAAACCCAGCCGCAATTCTACCGCCCGGGATCGCAGTTCTCCCTCTATTTTGGAGTTGACTCGGTCCGCTACACCGGGTGGGGCTTCTATGCCAACCTTGGCGCCGGCCCCTCGTTCCGTATCGAAGATTTTATCGGCGCTTATCCTCTCAAGACCACTTGGCCGTCTCTCATGGTGGATAGCGCCAATCTCCACCGTCGGTACCAGTGGCTCTCGGGAGCCTATTCCAATCATCTTATCTGGATCGATTCCCTGGCTTGTCTGCCCGAAGTGGGGTGGGCCTTCCGTTCGAACTTTACCGATCCGCTTTATCTCTACAAATCGCTGTACGGTCCGATCCATCCTCTGGGCCAGCAGTTCAGCTACGAAGGGGCTCCGTGCGCCATTCGTCTGGAGTCAAACCTGTTCCGGACCTCTTTCTTCGCCTTCACCCCGCTTGGGATACAGGACGACTCGGCTCAGGTCATGGTTGACAGCGTCATGAATTGGCTGTACGACAAGTACCTGCCCTCTCGCCCGAATACGATTGACCGGTATCCTAACGCCCGCCTGAGCCTGTCGGCAGCGCAGATCCGTCAGATGGATGCTGCTATGACTCAGCAGCGACTGGAGTATTTGGGGAAGAAACCGAAACCGATCACGAACAAATAAGTTCAGTCGGAATTTGCGACGAATCGAAGGGACCGCACTTAGCGGTCCCTTTTTATTTTCTGGGCGGCCGCCTGCAGGCGCCGGAGATTTTCATTCCGGGGAAATCTGGTCAGAGCCTGAGTCAGGGTAGAGTCGGCCTCAGTCGGCCGCCCCAATGAGAAGTAGCCTGAAACCAGATTGACATACGCCTCGACGAGATTGGAATCGCGGGCCAGCGCTTCTCGACTGCATCTGACAGCGTCCTCAAATCGCCCGGTGCGTCCGTACACGTAGCCCGCCAGGTAGTAGATTGTGGACTTGCGCAAATTGAACCGCTCCGGGCTATCGATGAAGTCTCGATCAAAGGCCGCATCATCGGTCTCAATAGCCGGAGGCACCGCTTGCATGCCCCGTTCAATGACCGGCTCTGCTGCCGCCAAGAGATCCCGTTGCACGAACGCCGAGGCGGCCTCTGTCAGTACCCTGAGATCGGCGCGTGATCGCTTTATGGCCGAGTCAATCACCCGCTGCAGGCTGTCCGGCGGAAGCATAAGCTGCGAAGCCAGCCGGATGGCCAGAGTGTTGGCGGTCGGATCACGAGGCTGCAGCTTCAGGGCGGTAGCTGCGAGCGCACTCGAAGAATCCAGGGAATGCTGCAGCAGGTACATGGATGCCAGATTGATGTACGCCTTGGGGCGCTGCGGATTGGTCGAAGCCTCTCTTCGATAGTAGTACTCCGCTGAATCTCTGTTCCCTTCCCGAAGCCAGATATTGCCGAGGTTCAAATTGACATCCGGGAAGGTCCCGTCTGCTTTTTCCGCCAACCGTCCAAAGGCAAGCGCCTGACGGTCGTCGTGTGTGGCGATATAGTAGAGCATCTTGGAGTTGAGCCATTGTGCCGGTGTTCCGTGAGGCAGGCTGATTATATTCGCCCGGCTCAGACTGGCGATCGCCACAGCTGCGACGACTAAGACTAGGGCGGTGCGCCACCGTCGCATCCTGATCCGCCCGACAATACTTAACAGACCTGCACCGGCTAGAACGATCAACAGCACCAGCACCGGGAGACGAAAACGGCTGTTGATAAAGAAAAGGGCGTTGAGCAGCACAATCGACAGCGCGCACAGAGCCAGAACCTGAACACCGGAATTGCGGCGGAGCCCGACGAACAGCCCGATACAGGCCAGGCCGAAAATGGGTGCGAAAGACAACGGATTGAACCTGAAGAAAACCAGCTGCCCAAACACTGCGTTGAGATCCTTGTTGTTGGAGATTTCAGCGTCGGCAAAACTAAAGTACAGCTTCCGTCCAAAGAGGCGCAGAGCTTCGCCGGGATTTCGGCCGATCCAGTGCCAGGTCTGTGCCGTCCAATACGAAGATACTTCGCCCGGCTTCAATTCACGACCGGCCGACTGTTCGGCAATCGCGGTAATGTCGGCAATGCGCCAGTTGAATCCAAGCGGCTCCGGCAGCGTGGCCGAGAGACCGTCGGCCGACGGGTTATTTCCGATATAGAAATTTATGCCTCCCTGAGAGGCGATCACGACCGGGTCACCGGCTACCGCAATATTGCGAATGAAGATCGGGCCGATCAGAAGCGCCATGCCGGCCGCAACTAGCCCGATCTGACTGAGCACGGCACCTCTTTTCTTCACAACCCAGACTAGAACCAGCAGTATCACCGGCAGGAGCGCGATCGCCGTCGGACGGGCGATGGCGGCCAGACCAAGAGTGATCCCCACCCATAGGGCATTGCGACTGGAGGCGTGCTCGCGCCAGACCAGCACACGGTAGATGCAGATTTGGACTAGGAGGCAGAAAAAGGAATCAAGCAGCAATTCTCCCTCATAGTAAATTAAGATCGGGCAGAGGATCTGGAGCGAGGCGGCCATGAGTCCGGTGCGGCGATCGAAAACTCTCTTCGCCACAGCGTAGGTCATCACTACTGAGGCCAGCCCAACGCTCAGTCCAAAAAGACGACCTACCCATAATGAATCCCCAAACAGGGCATAGAGAGCGCCCAGACAATACACATAGAGCGGCGCACGAAAATAAGTTGTCCCGCCGAGCAGATTGCCGCCGGCCAGCGACTGGGCCCAATGGTGGTGGTAATAATTGTCGACGCTTAGCTGGTCCCAGTCCGGGAGACTGTGATAGTAAATCAGATAGCCCGCTTTGAGCAGAAGTCCGCAGAAGAGAATTGCTAAGAGAATTGGATCCTGTTTCTGCCATATTCGGCGGGCGAACGACATGTCGGCTAATATATGATGCCGCCCGCCTGGGGTCTGTACAAAGTTGCATAGGTCGCAACAGGGACTCCGGTGTCTCAGGCCACAATTTGCACAGATAGTCTCCGGATTGCAGAGTCAATGGACGCCGATGCCTCTCCTCGCCCCCTGTAATACCATACAAGACAATCGATTAACAATAGCGACATCTTGTCCTCTGCAGATCCCTGCGGTGAGCAAACGACCCTCCCCTGCGGCATACCCTTTGCTCAAATAGGGTTCGGCGGTGTAAGCTATGAAAAAACAACTTTGTATCTCCATTGTCTTTCTTACTCTCCTGCCGGTCTTTTTGGCGCAATCAGTGTATCCTGCGGCAAGACTCGACAGCGACTTGCAAAAGCTGGCTGATCAGGTGCCGAATTGCGATACGCTGGTTAGCGTGGTGGTCTTCCTCCAGTCCTCCACGATGCGTGATCAGGTTTCGCTGTCGGCGGCTTATCAGCAAATGGACCGGGCTAGTCGCCTCAAGCTCGTCACCACGCGTCTTCAAAAGGACATTCCCACGGTCGGCAATGCCGTAGTAGATTATCTCGAACATCATTCCGTGACGCCGATAACACGCCACTGGATAGTTGCTTCAATTTCAGCCCGGATTCCGGCGTCGGCCTTAAAAGATCTCGCCAACCTGCCGGGGATTGATCAAATCGCCCAGGATGCCAGGTTGGAACTTGTGACTCCCGTATCGATTAATCCTGCCCCCGGATCGATCAGCTCGGTCTCGGCTGAATTGACTTTGCTCGGTGTCCCTACTTTATGGCAGCAGGGGATTACCGGGAAGGGGAGACTGGTTTGCTCGTTCGACACGGGTGTCGAAGGGACTCACCCAGCCCTCGCTTCCAAATGGCGGGGGAATCATGCGCCCCTGAACGCGGCATTTTTCTCTCTGGTTCATCCCGATACCACCCCCTATGATTTCTCCGGTCATGGCACCCATACTATGGGAATTATGGTCGGTTCCAGCGGATCAGACAGCTTTGGAGTGGCGCCGGGGGCGGAATGGATCAACGCCGCTGTTATTGATCAAGGGCCTGATCTTCCGACCACCATAAGTAATATTCTCTCTGCCTTCGAATGGGTGCTCGATCCCGATGGCGACACGGCCACTACCAACGATGTCCCGGATGTCATTCTCAATTCCTGGGGACTTCCGACTTTGCAGCCTTCGGCCCTGGCCCCTTGTTCAACGATTTTTTGGCAGGCTATCGACAACGTTGAAGCGGCCGGAATCGTAACCATATTCGCGGCCGGAAATGAGGGACGTTACGGTGCTATGACCATCCGGAATCCGGCCAATCGCGCTTCGACGCCTCTCAATGCCTTCTGTGTGGGCGCCATCGGTGATGACAAGACGATCGCCGATTTCTCCAGCCGCGGACCATCGAGCTGCGACACCACCCAGATCAAACCGGAAGTTGTCGCTCCCGGCATTAGCATCAGGTCCTCCTACAAAGGAGGGGGCTATGCCTATTTGAGCGGTACTTCGATGGCGGCTCCGTACATTGCCGGCCTCGTGGCCCTGTGCCGCCAATACAATCCCGATGCTACTGTCGATCAGATCAAGTACGCCATCATTCAATCGGCCCAGGATCTCGGGGCTCCCGGAGAAGACAACGATTACGGCAATGGTCTGCCGGATGCCTCTAAATTGATTCAGTTCCTCCCGGCCCCTCACACGGCCGAATTTAGCCTCGCCAACCAACTGATTTTGGGCAATGGAGTGGCTGTCCCCGGCTCAGCCTTTAGCCTGGAACTGACTCTCACCAATTCTCCGGGCAATGTCGATCGGGCGACGGGCCACCTGACTTCCAATTCGCCGGGTCTTGCGACCGTTCTGAGCGGTCAGGCGCAATTTGCCTTCGGAACCGGAGGAACTACCGCCGTCAATGATCAGCCCTTTCAGATACAACTTTCGTCCTCAGTGGTCAACGGCTCCAGCTTGCCGCTCACCCTTGAACTGGATTCACCAACAGGCAAAATTCTCGACAGCCTGACTTTGACCGTGGTCGTCGGTTATCCGGCGCCGGGAGCAACAGTGACAGTGAACACCGGGCGACTGAACCTGACTATTTCCGACTTCGGCCAATTCGGGTTCGCTCCGGGCTCGATTTACAATCTTGGCGCCGGCGGACTTCAGTTCGATTCCACCGGAAATCTCCTCTATGAGGCCGGGATAATTGTGGGTCGCAATACTCTCCAGATGGCCGGCGCCATTCGCAACGATCAGGGGCTGTTCAAGCCATCAGACTTTCGTTCGCGTCCCTCGCCGTCTCTCGGCGCGGCCAGTACTGATTTGCAGGGGGGAGTGCATCACGCTGTCGCCATGACTGACGCCGCGGCCGCGATTCAGATACCGACTACTGTCCGCCAGGAGATCATTGACTACCCCGCTGCCGGCGACAACACTTTCGTGATTATGTCCTACTACGTGGTCAATACCAGCTTGGAAGCACAAAGCGGGCTCCACTTTGGGTTCCTGGCCGATTTCGACCTATCAGCGGGCGGTGACCGCTTTGGTTACTCCCCGGCGGACCATCTATTGTATCAGCATGCCTCGTCCGGCGTCTGGATTGGCGTGGTTTCTCTCTCGAGTTCACTGCACCTGACTTCGCTGGTCAATGGTTCTTCCAAGCGCGGAATCTCCAGCACCGAAAAGTTCGCCCTGCTCAGCGCCGCAGCCGACTCAGTCGATACCACGACTGTCGGCGATCTGATGTTCTTCGTCAACAGTGATGCCATGACCCTCAGTGTCGGAGATTCCAGCCGAGTCGCCTTCGCTCTCGTCGCCGGATACAATTATTCTGACCTGGTCATGGCTGCGGCTGATGCCCAAAAGCACTTTGATACTCCGACCGATGTCACCGACCGGGCTCTCCTGCCCGGGGAGTTCAATCTCTCCCAGAATTATCCTAATCCGTTTAACCCTTCGACCACTATCAAATACGAACTTCGTCGTGCGGGGAATGTCACCCTGACCGTCTACAACCTGCTCGGCCGGCATATTCGCACGATCTTCTCGGGCAAGCAGGAGGCTGGGTCGCATGTCTCGACCTGGGACGGCCGCGATGACCAGGGAAAGCAGGCAGCCACCGGGGTATACTTCTATCGTCTGAGCGCCAACGGCGCATCGGAAACGCGGAAGATGCTTCTTTTGAAATGATTCCGGTTTTAGCTATATTAAAGGCTGAACATGCGCGCAGGGCGCGGTGTTATTGAGTCAAACGAGCCATTCATAAAGGGTTGAGAACATGTTACGGCGAATCGGATTCTTGGTTCTTTCGCTCTTCGTGCTGAGCGCGGTATTGTCGAGCACGGCCCGGGCGGTTGCTCCAACGGCGGAGGCACTCGCAAAATGGAAGGCCGAGGGTGTCCTCGACCAGAAGCTTGCCTCCTGGCATGCTTTTCTGGCGGCCGGCGGCTGCCGTCCCAGCCACTTCTATAGCACGAGCAGACCGGGCGGTCTGGCCGCGGCCGCGGCCAATCCGAATTCAGTTGACACCCAGCACGTGCTGGTCCTCCTGGTGCAGTTCACTGATAATCTGTTTACCACACCCTCCGGGGGCATCGAAAATGCCTTTGATTCCATTTTGTTTTCCGACAAGACCTCCGGCGGACGAGTTAACCCCACCGGCTCGATGATCGACTTCTACAGCGAAGTCACGTACGGGAAAATCAAACTTCAGGGGCACGTATACGGTCCATATATGGCGCCGAGCCCGTATTCATTCTATGTCGGGGGCGACAACGGTTTTAGCAATAGTCCGCTGCTCGTCTCCCAAGTAATTGGACTCGCTCAGAACGATGTCCCCTGGGGCACTTACGCTCAGGGAGGAATCATTCCGAATGTCGTGGTCATCCATGCCGGAGTCGGGGCCGAAGGGGGTGGGGCCGGTATTTGGTCGCACAAGTCGAGCGTCCCCGGAAGTGTCATGGTTAACGGCTACTCTTTTGGCGATTATACGATGAATCCTGAACTGGCCGGGACCACTCTATCGGCCATAGGGGTCTTCTGCCACGAGTACGGCCATGTTCTCGATCTGCCGGACCTTTACGATACGCAATACCATGTCGGATCGGAGGGACTTGGGAACTGGTCGCTTATGGCGTCAGGCAACTATAATGGGAACAGCCAGTCACCGGCTCATCCTGATGCCTGGTGCAAGTTGCAGTGGGTGCAAATGGGACATATCAACCCCGGCGTTATGCAGTTGGTGAACAAGAATACTCATCAGACTGCGATTCCCAACGTCGAATTCAACCCGGTTGTTTATGAGATTCCAGACAGCACCTGGACCGACCCGACCGACACCTCGATTCGCTATTTCAGCCCTGAATACTATCTGGTCGAAAACCGCCAGCAGGTGGGTTCCGATGTCGGCCTCCCCGGCAGCGGCCTCTTGATTTATCATGTCGACAACGCCGTCCCAAACAACAATGACTCCACGCGTTACCATGTGGGTCTTATGCAGGCCGACGGGCTCAATCAACTGAACTTTGGCGGCAGCCGGGGAGATGCCGGAGACCCCTGGCCCGGATCATCAAACAACCGCAATTTCAACAATCTCAGCAAGCCGGACTCCAAGCTTAATTCCAATGACTCCGCGACCTGTGTCGGGGTCTGGAATATCTCCAATACCGGTTCCACCATGTATGCCGATCTCGATTACAATTATTCGCGCCCCTATTTGCTTCTGACCGGGACTGACTCGCTTCTGTTTCTCGATACGACCGCCGGAGACAACAATGATTCCATCATCGATGCCGGCGAGACCATAACGTTCTATTGCCGGATTCAGAACTTCATGCGGCAGGCCTATAACTGGAGCGTGGCGCTTAGCTGCGACGATCCCGATGTGCAGTTTCTCCGAAACAATGTCGGCCAGAACAGTGTCCTCAATCCCGTCACCGGTGGAGCGAAAAAGTCCGATACGGCGGTCGTGTTCCGGCTGGCGCCGGGTGCGAAAGGGGCGTTTGCCAACTTCACCTTGACCATTACGGCTGATTCCGCCTTTCACTCGGGGGACAGAATCTTCTCCAAGACTTTTCAATTTCAGAAGATGCTCGGGACGCCGCAAGTGCTTTTGGTCGATGACGACAACGGACAGTCCTATCAAGACGTATACGCTCATATCTTTCAGCGGCTGAACACCCCGTACCGGGTCTGGACCAAATCGATCGGTTCGCCCAGCGCCGGCACGCTGGAGCAGTTCAGATCCGTCATCTGGATGCAGGGGGCCAGACCGACCGGCACACTCACTACGGCTGATGTCACGGCGATGAAACAGTTTCTGGATAACGGCGGGAATCTGGCAATTTCAAGCGGCACTGCTGCCAGCCAGTTAAAGGGACTGGATTCCCTCTTCTTGCAGAATTACCTGCACACCCAGCCCGTGGACTCGGTTCAAGGATTGTTTTTCTTGGGAATGCCCGGCGACCCTGTTGGAGATAGCGCCAAGTACCGCTATGGCGGGGCGACCCCTGCAAACATGTACTGGGTGCGAAAACTCAATGCGCTTAACGGTGGTGTGGCCTCCTTTTACACGGCCAACAGCATTCGCCTTACCAACATCGGAAATTGCGGCATTACCTATTCCGGGGCCTACAAGACTGTCTTCTTGAGCTTCGGAGCCGAGTTCTTGAGTTTCACCGACTCGGCCTCCAATTGCTTCGTTCCGGACTCCCTGGTGCTTAATATTCTGCGATTCTTTGGTGGCAATGCCACCGCGGTCAACGATCACCCGGGCCGGACGATCCCGGCTGATTTTGCGCTGGCCCAGAATTACCCCAATCCGTTCAATCCTTCGACCGTGATCCAGTACACCATCCCGGCCGGTCTCTCTGGCAAGGTTCACACTGAACTTACCATCTTCAATGTGCTCGGGCAGAAGATTAAGACGCTGGTCAACGTGGACCAGGGGCCCGGAAATTACTCTGTGGCCTGGAATGGCGACAACGACCGGGGGGCTCGCGTGGCCTCGGGAGTCTACCTGTACCGCCTCACCAGGGGAGACCAAAACGCCGCAAAGAAGATGATTCTGCTGAAGTAGCCCACGCTTGGTCGCATACAAAATTTCAGACCGGCACTACCGCGTGCCGGTCTTTATCATTGTGATACAATAACTTACGCGACCTTCAAAATTCTCAAACTCACGACAATTAGGGGCTTGACGAAACTCGGGATTATCCGCTTATTGAAATTGATATTCGTTTTCATTTGGCCGATAATTGGATTAGGCAGACGATTGTGAAAGAGTTCTTGAAGACAAAGGGGTTTAAGACGACCCCGCAGCGCGAGCTCGTGTTTCGGTCGTTCTTTGAACTCGGCAAGCACGTCACGGTAGACGAGCTGTATGAGAAAGTCCACGAGCGCGACCGGACCATTGGTTACGCTACCGTCTGGCGTAATCTAAAGTTGATCTGTAAAGTAGGGCTGGCTGAAGAGGTAAATCTCGGCGACGGTGTTACGCGGTACGACCGGATTACGCGCGAGCCTCATGGTCATTTGTATTGCCTTTCATGCAAGCGGCTGATCGAATTCAGTTCCGAGAAGATTGTGTTAGCGCTCGACCGCATTTCCCGAGAACAGGGCTTTCTGCCGGAAGGATTCAAAGTGGAAATTCAAGGGTACTGTGAAGAATGCCGCGCCAAAGATAAGAAGGATAAGGATGCCAAGACTGAACTCCACTGACGCAGCCGTAATTGCTTTCGGCGCTGCGCTGGTGATCCTGACGGCCGCCGATTGCAGCCGCGGACCCAAATTGACCGCCAGTCAAAAGCGCGGCAAACAGATTTACGAGGGGCTGTGCGATAAGTGTCATAAGCTGATCGATCCGAAGAGCCTGACTGACGAGCAGTGGATTGCCGCCGCCGACAAGTACAGCGTCAAGCTGAACCTTCGTCCGGACGAAGTCGCCAACCTCAAGGATTATCTCACCCACGCAAACGATTCACTTTAGAGGGACTAAATGACTTACCTCAATAGAATGATCCCAGGCCAATCCGGCACGATTGTCGGTTTCACCGATGACACCCCGATCGCCCGCCGTCTCACTGAACTTGGGGTGGTGCCGGGACGCCAAATCACCTACCTCCGCAACGCTCCCCTCCAGGACCCGCTCGAAATTCAGGTCGGCAACAGCTGTTTGAGCATGCGCCGCGCCGAAGCTTCTCTGATCGCCGTCGAACTGGACAGCTAGTGTGCCTCACCATGTGAACACGGCGAAGGGACCAGCCAAAGCGAAAATCGGGACAAAATCAGCCCCGCTTATCGCCATCTGTGGGAATCCGAACTGCGGGAAAACCACAATCTTCAACGCCCTGACCGGCATGCGCCAGCATGTCGCCAACTATCCTGGAGTGACTGTCGAGCGGACGATGGGGCAATTCCGACTCGCTGACGGCACGGCCATTGAACTGATCGACATCCCCGGCACATATTCGCTCGCCGCGTTTTCGCCTGATGAGTATATCGCCGCACAGGCTTTGTTTGGCCGCACCGGCGACGGCCGAGCCCCCGACGCGATCATTTGCGTTATCGATGCCACCAATCTTGAACGCGGACTTTACCTCTTGTTCCAGGTCATGCAGATCGGAAAGCCGATTGTCGTGGCGCTCAACATGATGGATATCGCTGAAAAGCAGGGAGCCCTCATCGAACCGGAGGAGTTGGCCCGGCAATTGGGCGGAATTCCGGTCGTGCCGCTGGTCGGCAGTCGGGGGAAAGGGATCGATGTTCTCCGCCAAAAGGTGGCGAGAATTGCTGATCATCCGCTCCTCGTATCTCCCGATCTTTATCATCCGGCGACGCTGAGTGCCATAGCGACTCTCGAGCAGGCGGTTCCTGGAAATGGACATCATACTCGTGCCGAGTACCTGCGCATCCTATTCGATGAGCGTGGCCCGGCCGAACGACAATTTGTGTCTGAATGCGGGGAATCGGCGAGGGGGGTACTGGAAACGGTCCGCGCTGAGTTGTCCCAGCAGTTCGGCTCTCTCATGTCGGCCGAAACCATGGCGTTAACTCAGTCTGCCGTGGCCATTGCCGCGGCCTCCAAAACAGAACCGGCCAAACGGATCAAGACTCTAACCGACCGGCTGGATCGCGTGCTGTTGCATCCCGTGTTTGGCCCGGTGATTCTCGTGGCAGTCGTCGCCTTTATCTTTCAGTCAATCTTCAGTTGGGCGGCCCCGATGATGGGACTGATCGATCATGCTTTCGGCCAGCTCGGCACCATGGTGGCCGGCACGATGTCCGATGGTCCGCTTCGGTCACTGCTGGTCGATGGCATCATCGGGGGCGTCGGATCTGTTTTGGTTTTTCTTCCGCAGATCGTCATTCTCTTTCTGTTTATTTCACTGCTCGAAGATAGCGGGTATTTGCCGAGAGTCGCTTTCCTGGTCGACCGCAGTTTCAGCTGGTGCGGGCTGTCCGGGAAATCATTTATACCGCTCCTTTCATCCTATGCCTGTGCCGTGCCGGGAATCATGGCTACAAGAACGATCGAAGATCGCAAACTTCGCTTTATCACCATTCTCGTGGCGCCGCTCATGACCTGCTCCGCCCGGCTGCCGGTTTACGCCATTATGATCGCTGCTTTTATCCCGTCGAGAAGAATGCTGGGGATTTTCACGAGCCACGGGCTATTGTTGTGCTCTCTCTATGTGCTCGGATTGCTCGTGGCCGTCATTGTATCGCTGCTGTTGAAGAAGACCCTTCTAAAGACGCAGCGCGGGACCTTCATGATGGAAATGCCATCCTACAAGATGCCGACCCCCCGCTCGGTGATCATCCGCGTCCTCAATCGCGCAAAGGCCTTCGTTTACCGCGCCGGGACAGTCATTCTTGCCATTACCGTCGTTATCTGGGCCCTGAGCTATTATCCGCGAGCCGACTCTGAGACCCGCTCCTATGACGATCAGATCACCGCTCTTAGACAGTCGTCCGGCCCCCAAGTCGAGACTCAAATTAGAAACCTTGAGAATGAGAAAGCCGGCATCCAGCTCAGGAGTTCCTATCTGGGACGGATTGGCCGCACGGTCGAGCCGATCTTTAGACCGCTCGGGTGGGATTGGAAAATCACCATGGCGACGCTGGCCTCATTTCCGGCTCGCGAAGTGATCATCGCCACGCTCGGCACGATTTATAATCTCGGCTCGGATGTCGAAGGGGAGTCGAGTTCGCTGATACAAAAGATGCGACAGGCCCGGTGGGAAGATGGCGCGCGCTCCGGACAACTGGTCTTCAGCCCGGCCGTGGCGCTGTCGATCATGGTCTTCTTTGCCCTTTGCTGCCAGTGCGGCGCCACGGTGGTGACGATCCGCCAGGAGACCGGCTCATGGAAGTATGCGGTCGGCGTTTTCAGTTACATGACGGTGATGGCCTATTTCGGCGCCTTGATCGTTTATCAGGTGGCCAGTCGATTGGGAGCTTAACGGTATGTGGCAGATTATTGCGGTAATATTGGCGATCGCCGGCGCCTTGGGCTATCTGATTTGGTACAGCCTGAAGGGGCGCAAACGGGAAGGCTCCTGCCCAAATTGCGCCATGCACGAGAAGATCGAAGCGGCCCGCAAGCGCCAGCCGGCCAAATAGCCGGACATTGACATTTCCACTCCAAGAGTCTATTCTCGCTCCTGCTAGACAACCGTATGACTCAAACCGGCCCCATACTTCTCGGGCAATATCGCCCGATCGATTCCTACCTGCATCGGCTCGATGCTCGCGCCAAATTGTTGCCCGTAATCTTGGTGTTGGTCCTGGCCCTGTTTACAGGATCGATGCTTTTCTATTTAATAGTACTGGCAATCCTGCTCGCCAGCTTGTTGGCCTCCGGGCTGGGAGCCCGGACGTTATTTCGGAATTTTCGGCCGATGTTGCTCCTGATCGTGATAACCTCCGCCTACCACCTGATCTTCTCCGGTCGCGGGTCCCCTGTGCAATTCACGCTGTTCGGCTGGAGTATTTTGAGCGGCGCCATTCAAAGCGCCGAATTCTACTCGCTCCGCCTCATTCTCTTCATGTCGGTCGCTTTTCTGATTACGCTCACGAATTCTCCCTCGGACCTGGCTGAGGCGTTTACCAAATTGATCCGACCACTGAGACACCTGAAAGTGCCGGTCAACGATCTCGGACTGATTGTATTCACTTCCATGCGGTTCATCCCAATCCTGTACGAGGAATTTGTCGCGATCAGAAATGCCCAAATCACCAGAGGGGTCGAATTCACGGGCGGCTTTTTAACCAGGGTCAAACGGAGCAGCTACTTGCTCATACCAGTCTTTGTAGCGGCAATCGGCCGGGCCGATGAACTGGCGCTGGCGATTGAAGCGCGCGGCTATGACAGCCAACGGGAGCGGACATCGTTTTCTGATTCCTCTCTGGATCGTTCTGCCTGGCTCTTCATTTTGCTAACTTCGGTCGGAGCGGTCGCGCTGTTCTATCTCACAAGGCGAGGGGGCGCGTGAAGAATATCAAATTGATCGTTGAATACAAGGGGACCTCGTTCGCGGGCTGGCAGGTGCAACCCGGACAGAAAACGATTCAGGGAGAAATCACTGAGGCCATTCTCAAAACCACCGGGGAAAGCGTCGAAGTGACGGGGGCGGGCAGAACCGATGCCGGCGTGCATGCCTTGGGCCAGGTCGCCAATTTTATGACCGGGCACACGCTCGATCCGGCCCGTTTCCGCGACGCCCTCAATTACTATCTGCCTGAGGATATTCGAATCAAAAGTTCTGACGAAGTCAGCGATCAGTTTCATGCGCGCTTCAGCGCCCGGAGCCGGCGTTACCGTTATCTGCTCTCGAGTGACCGCTCAGCCCTTTACCGGGAATTTCGATGGGAGAAAGAGGGCCTGGCGCCGAACCGGGACTGCTTAAAGGCAGCCGCCACACTGGTGATCGGCGAGCACGACTTTACCCCGTTCTGCGTGGTGGCGTCGCAAAAGGAAGACAATCGGTGCACAATAGATCACTCTCAATGGATCAAATATGGGCCGTTGTGGGTCTATGAAATACGGGGGAATCGGTTTTTGCATTCGATGGTCCGGTCGCTGGTTGGGGCGATGGTTAACCTGGCCGGCACGGTTCCGGACAACAATATGCACAACTTGACTTTAGAGCGGTTCCGGGATATCATGCTTGGACGAAATTCCGAGCGGGTAGTGTTTACGGCTCCGGCCCACGGCCTCTACCTGGTCTCGGTTCAATATTAATGATCGGTGGGACGATCAAACCGGCCTCTGGTCGGTTTAAGCTACAAAAGCTTTACAAGTTGAGGATTCTATGAAGTTCTTTATTGATACCGCCAATGTCGACGAAATCAGCCGCGCTTCTGCCATGGGGCTGCTCGACGGCGTCACTACTAACCCCTCTTTGGCCGCCAAGGAATCTGCCCCGTACCGGGAGATTCTCACCCAGATCTGCAAGATCGTTAAGGGTCCGGTGTCGGCCGAAGTGATCTCCACCGATTATGACGGCATGATGAAAGAGGCGGCAGAGTTGGTGAAAATCGCCGACAATATCGTCGTGAAGATCCCGACCATCCTGGAGGGACTCCGTGCGATCAAATCGCTTCATGAAAAGGGAATCAAAACCAACGCCACGCTGATCTTTTCACCGATGCAGGCGCTGATGGTGGCCAAGGCCGGAGCAGCTTACTGCTCGCCGTTTGTAGGGCGGTTGGACGATGTGTCGACTGACGGCATGAGCCTGATTTCCGAAATCGTCCGAATCTATCAAAATTACGATTATGAAACCGAAGTGTTGGTGGCCTCCGTGCGCCACCCCATGCACGTGGTGCAGGCGGCACTGATCGGCGCCGATATTTGTACTATGCCCATGAGTGTTATCAGCCAGTTGATCAAACATCCCTTAACGGACATTGGCTTGGAGAAATTTATCGCCGACTACAAGAAGGCGAACAAGGCATAATGATAAAGAGATATACGCTGAAAGAGATGGGGGATCTCTGGACCGAAACCGCCAAATTCGAGACCTGGCTTGAGGTCGAAGTCGAAGCGGCCCGGGCCATGGCCAAATTCCGGATCATTCCTCCCTCGGCTTTCAAGAAAATCGAGACCAAGGCCACCTTTGACGTTCATCGTATTGCCGAGATCGAGCGGGAGACCAACCACGATGTCATCGCTTTTCTGACCTCGGTGGCGGAGTACGTTGGCCCCGAGGCCAGGTATCTTCATTTTGGAATGACTTCCTCGGATGTTCTGGACACGGCGCTCTCCCTCCAAATGAAACGGGCAGCCGGAATTATCGATATCAAATTGGGAGCTGCCCTCAAGGTGATCAAGGGGCTGGCGCTCAAATATAAGCACACCCCATGCATCGGGCGGACGCACGGAGTTCTAGCGGAACCAACCACTGCCGGACTGAAGTTCGCGGTCTGGTATACCGAACTCACGCGAGCCCGCATTCGATTCAAAGCCGCTACCGAGAGGATCGCCGTGGGCAAGATCTCCGGAGCGGTCGGCAATTTTGCCAATCTCGATCCCAAAGTTGAAGTCGAGGTTTGCCGGCATCTGGGGTTGCAGCCGGCCGAAGTCAGTACCCAGGTGGTTCAGCGGGACCGTCACGCGGAGTATATCACGTCGCTGGCGCTGATGGCCTCCTCGCTGGAGAAGTTTGCCACAGAAATCAGGAATCTGCAGCGCACCGAGATTGGAGAAATGCAGGAAGGATTTGCCAAGGGGCAGAAGGGCTCCTCGGCCATGCCCCACAAGAAGAATCCGATCACGGCCGAGCGGATTACCGGAATCGCCCGGTTGGTGCGCGGCTACGCCGTTTCGGCCATGGAGAATATCGCGCTTTGGCATGAACGGGATATCGCGCATTCCTCGGTGGAGCGAGTGATTATCCCGGACGCCACCATCGTAGTAGACTACTCATTGCAAAAATTCCTCGATCTGCTGAATGGCCTGGTGGTCAATGAAAAGCGGATGCGTGAGAACATATTTTACGCCGGCGGGCTGGTCTTCTCCCAGCGCGTGCTCCTGGCGCTCACCAAAACAATCGGCTCGCGCGAAGTGGCCTACCTGATTGTCCAGCGAAACGCCATGGCTGCCCACGAGGGGAGAGGCCTGTTTCGAGAACTGCTGAAGAAGGATCGGGAAGTGCGGAAATACCTCTCGGTGAAGAAGATCGATAGCTGCTTCGACCTGAAGTATTACACCAAAAACGTGGATAAGATTTTTCGACGGGTGTTTCATTCATGATTGCTCGCGAAGGGCTGCCGTTCATTTTGATTGGTTTTGCGCTGACCCTCGTTCTCATCCTGGGCGCGTCGCGCTGGAACAGCGGCTGGTTGTTTGGCTTTTCGGTCGCCGTTGGGATCCTGACGCTCTTCACGACCTTCTTCTTTCGCGACCCGTCGCGCACCCCGGAACCGATTCCGGGAGCGCTGGTCTCGCCGGCCGATGGCACGGTGATTCGGGTGGATACGGTCGACAGTCCAGCGTACATCGGTGGCAAGGCGGTCAAGGTCTCCATCTTTCTCTCAGTGTTCAATGTGCACGTCAATCGGGTTCCGGCCAGTGGCCGAGTGGATTATGTGAAGTACAATCCGGGTAAGTTTTTCGCGGCCTGGGCCGACAAGGCCTCCGAGCTCAACGAGCAGACCGAAATTGGCATGACCACAGTCGGAGGCCAGCGGATTATCTTTAAGCAGATCGCCGGTTTGATTGCCCGTCGGATCGTTTGTAGACTTACCCCTCAAGAGGATGTTCAGGCCGGCGAGCGATTCGGTATGATCCGATTCGGCTCACGGGCAGAACTATTCGCACCGGCCGAAAGCAGCATAAATGTCAAAAGAGGGGACAAGGTCGCCGGCGGAAAAACCATCATCGGCTTTCTGCCCGCACCAATCGGGATGGGCCAGCCTCCGGAGCAGACCAGGGCGAGCCGTGAACAGTTATAGAGGAATTTTTCCCGGTACTTTCACGATGGGGAACGCCGTGTTTGGCTTCCTCGCCATTCTCAATGCCATCGAAGGACATATCACCACCGCCTGCTGGTTTATTCTCGGCGCGGCCCTTCTGGACGGATTGGACGGCAAAGTTGCCCGTCTCAGCGGAAGCGCCTCGCAGTTCGGTGTCGAACTTGATTCCCTGGCCGATTTTCTGTCGTTCGGCGTGGCCCCGGCGGTTGTTGTTTATACAATCAGGCTTAATGACCTGGGGCGCTGGGGCTGGATCATATCAATATTGTTCATCATGGCGGCAGCCTACCGGCTGGCTCGCTACAACGTGATGGCCGACACTGAGGAGAAGAAGGACTTTGTCGGGCTGCCGGTGCCGATCGCGGCCATGACCCTGGTCGCCTTCATAATTTTCTGCTACAAGATTTGGGGAGATCTGGAGTACAGTGAATACCTAATCTCCATGATCGTCCTGTTCGCAATTCTGATGGTTTCTCAGGTGCAGTACGATGCCATCCCCGAGAATTTCCACACCCGGCAAGGCCGTATCAAATTGGGACTCTTGCTCTTAGCCGGACTTTTAATCCTCTTTTTCCCCAGACTACTATTGTTTCCAATACTGGCCTCCTATATATTGTTTGGCATGATTCGAGAGTTCTATCGGCTTTTTGCGGCAGGTGTCGGACGAGTTACCGGCCGTCCGATGAGCCGTCGCAAGCAGGTGAAAGTTGACGATGATGAGTGAGAACAAGAAAGCTGTTGTATATGTCCGCCTCAAAGACGGCGTTCTGGACCCACAGGGGGTGACCATCCAAAAAGCCTTGAACCAGATGGGATATCCGGACTTTGTATCGGTTCGATCCGGCCGGTTCTTCGAGCTGGAATTCGAGGCCTCCGGCTCCGATATGGATCGCAAGATTAACGAGGTGTGCAGCAAGCTTTTGGCCAATCCGGTGATTGAGAAATTCTCGGTGGAGAAGCCGAAATGAAATTCGGCGTGGTGACATTTCCCGGGTCGAACTGCGATTACGACGCCTACGCCGCGATCAAGTTCGTGGTGGGGCAGCATGTTGAATTTCTGTGGCACCAATCCAGCGATCTCCAGGGCTGCGATGTCGTGGTGCTTCCCGGCGGATTTGCCTATGGCGACTATCTTCGAGCGGGCGCCATTGCGCGGTTCTCTCCGATCATGAAGCAGGTAATTCGCTTTGCCAACTCGGGCGGACTGGTCATGGGGATCTGCAACGGCTTTCAAGTTTTGACAGAGGCCGGCCTTCTGCCCGGGGCCCTCATTCGGAACAGCCATCTGCGCTTCAGTTGCAAGCATGTTTACCTTCGCGTTGAAACCACCGATTCCCCGTTCACCTGCGACTGCTCAAACGGGGATCTGCTGAAGATCCCGATCGCCCACGGCGAGGGAAACTACTACACCTTTGACAGCGAACTCGGCAAGCTCGAGGATTCCGGACGCGTCTTGTTCCGCTATGCGGACACCGCCGGCCGGATAACACCTGAAGCCAATCCGAACGGATCGATTCATAACATTGCCGGGATAACCAACACCGACGGCAACGTCATGGGGATGATGCCCCACCCGGAACGGGCCATGGAGGACCTCCTCGGCTCAAGCGACGGCCGGAAAGTGTTTGAGTCGGTCGTAAGTTACTGCCTTTCCGGAAAGCCGGTGGAGAGAGCGTGAAGAGCCGCGAAGTTACCTTCATTATCGTCTCGCTAATCCTAGGTGCGGTGCTAGGCGGGCTGGTCGGAGACGTCGTCGGCCATTTTCTGCCCGATGGCGGCGCCAAGACACTTCTGTCCAAAGCCGTCGTTATAGGATTCGACACGGTCAAAGTGGACTTCTTTGCCATCGCCTTTACCATAGGCCTGACCTTCAAGATCAACTTTGTGTCGGTGTTGTTCGTACTGTTAGTGATACTTTATTTCCGTTACTGGTATATTTAGAGGTTCGCGAGAACCTCAGGAGGTACATGTGGAATTCTTAGGATTACCGGAACTACTGCTCATACTATTCGTGATCCTTTTGTTGTTCGGCGCCAAGAAGCTCCCGGAGCTGGCCCAGGGACTCGGCAAAGGAATTCGTGAATTCAAAAAGGCGATGAAAGACACCGAGGATGAAGTCAAGGGATCGGTTGATGTCGCCAACCGGCCGCCGACCGCCCCGACTCAGATTCCGTATTCGCAGCCGCAAAACGTGCAGACGCCGCAGTATGCGCCCCCTCCGCCCCAGTACAATCCGCCTCCGCCGCAGTACACGCCGCCCCCTCCGCCGGATGATCGCCCGAGGGAGAATCGGCCGAACCAAAACAACTAACTCCGGGCTTACGCAATGGGAACTAACTTCAGCCAAGCAGATGCCGACAAAATCGGGGCCGTTCTCGGGGCCGAGAAGGTCACGTTGGAGAAAGACCATTTCCGGCTCAAAATCGCCAATCAGGAAGAACGGCGGATTATGACGCTGGAAGTATTTCCCGAAACCGGACTCGGTAAAGGGCGCGGGATGCTGGTGGTCGTGTACACGGGCAACTCGCATCTTCAGCTTCACAATTGCACCGGCTATGTCCTGTCCGAGGAGTTGGGTGAGGTCACTTTCATTGCCGAAGATTCCGACCGACTCTCTGGCCTGGTCGCGGAGCGAGGAGCCTCCTGCTCGCTCTATGCCTCGATCAACCGCGAATTGATCTCGTCGGACTTCACGCAGCTCGGCGTCGAGGTTATGCTTTCCGGAGTCGCCCTGTCGCTGGCCGAAGAAGTCCTCGGCAAGGAGAAACCCAAGGGCTGACCCGCAACCGCCAATTCCATTGCTTGGCATTTCAGACAAGTTTTGTTTTCTTTACTCCGGATACTCGTCAATTAAGTCGATTCTTTCCTTCTCCCTCCGCATATTGACTCCAGATTTTTCCGGCCGTTTCCGGCCGCGCCACGTATAGGACAAGAAGATTTTCGTTTAGCGAATGAGGAATTATATGCGCAGCAAATCTGTTTTGGTCATCTCTCTGATTGCCATTCTGCTCGGCGGAATCGCACAGGCGGACACCAACGCCGTGATCGAGGGATCCTGGTCCGGCGTCCTGAAGGTTCCTAATGCCCAACTGACGGTCGTGTTCAATATTTCCAAATCGGCTCAGGGAAATCTCACGGCCACCATGGACAGCCCTGACCAGGGAGCAAAAGGGATCCCGGTCGACAGCGCCCTGTTCACCAACAATCATCTCCACCTGGTAATGGCCGCGATCAAGGGGGGATACGATGGCGACCTGAAACCCGACGGCACGATCGCAGGTACTTGGACCCAGGCTGGTTCCGGATTGCCGCTCATGCTTTCGCGCTCCAACCAGAAACCGGTCGAGCCCGCAACCCCCGCAACTCCTCCGGCCGTATCCCCAGCCAAGGGAAACGGCCCGATCGATGGGACCTGGATCGGAACCCTTGAATTTGCCGGCAACAAACTCCGCGTGGTCTATACGTTCTCGACCGACTCGGCGGGCAAGTTCACGGCCAAGATGGCGAGCCCGGATCAAGGTGTGAAGAATATCCCGGTCGATGAAGCCAGCTTCGCCAACAATCATCTCCACATCGCCATCAAAGCCATAATAGGCACCTATGAGGGGGATTACGATCCCGCCAAGTCGGTCATCAGCGGTCAGTGGACTCAATCCGGCAATACTCTGCCACTTAGTCTTGCGCGTAGCGAGGGGCTCGCCAAACCGAACCGCCCTCAGGAGCCCAAGCCCCCATTTCCGTACGATCAGCGCGATGTGACGTATGAAAACAAAGCCGCCGGCCTCACGCTTGCCGGTACACTGACATATCCCAAAAGCGGCACTCCCTCTCCAGCCGTAATTATGATCACCGGCTCCGGTTTGCAGAATCGCGATGAAGAGCTCTTTGACCACAAACCGTTCTGGGTGATTGCCGATTATCTCACCCGCCGTGGCATCGCTGTGTTGCGGGTCGATGACCGCAGCATTGGCGGGTCGACCGGCTCCGCCAAGAACGCCACCAGCCTTGATTTTGTCGGTGATGTTATGGCCAGCCTCGAATTTCTGAAGACCCAGAAAGAGATTGATCCCAAACAGATCGGCTTGATCGGCCACAGCGAAGGGCGGGATGATCGGCCCGATGGTCGCGGTCAAAGATCCAAGCGTCAAATTTGTCGTCATGATGGCCGGGCCGGGAGAGACCGGAAAGCAGATTCTCATGGCTCAGACCGCGCTGCATCTGAAAGGTATGAAGGCGCCGGACGATGAAATTGCCAAGGCCCTCAAGCTCAACGAAGAGTCGTACGATATCGCGATTACCGAGCCGGATTCCGCCAAAGCGGCCGACAAAATCCGTGCTCTCTCGATGAAAGAAGTCGACTCCGCGGCCATGGCCGACACCGCACAGGCGTCCGCCATTCGCGCCGCCACCGAAGCCGGCGTCAAGCAACTCATGTCCCCCTGGTTCCGGTATTTCCTGGCGTACGATCCTGTACCGACTCTGCGCCAACTCAAATGCCCGGTGCTGGCGATCAATGGTTCGCTCGATATGCAGGTTCCGCCCAAAGAGAATCTGCCGGGGATCGAAGCGGCCCTCAAAGCCGGAGGGAACAAGGATTTTCTGGTCAAGGAGCTTCCGGGCCTGAATCATCTCTTCCAGACCGCCACTACCGGCGCGCCGCTCGAGTATGCGACCATCGAGGAGACGATTTCTCCAGTCGCCTTGAGCACGATGGGGGACTGGATCACTGCCCACGTGACGTTGAAGAAGTAGACATATCGTCTTTGTCGGATACGAGGCATGCCATAATCGGCATGCCTCTCTTGTTTGAGCAGGAACCACCGCTTGGGCAGCGAGGAGAACGAGCGATGCCGGTCGAGGCTCCGGTAGGTTTTTCGTGGAGGAGGCTCGACATTCCATCCACTTGGGGTCAAATCCTGTGGATTGTCGAGCCTCTAATCCCAAAGAACTCCCCTGAGCCTCGACCTACATTGCACACCGGCAGATTCTCTGTTCTCCCACAACCACTTACATTGTCCTTTCTACAAAATCGCTAGTAAATCGCTGTTGATTACGAAGCAGGCCCCCTCTGTATATGAATGAAACCAGATCACGGACCCTCGTCCTTGCCAAAACCAGACTCACATCCTCGCGTTTCATCGAGCTGGCGAGATGCCCGAAATCAATTAAATATCTAAAACGAACCCATTTCGGCCGACGAGATTCGGCTCCCTTGATAATCCTAACCCTCATGGATTACAGCACTTCACTCGTTTCAACAGCGCGAAGCAAACCAACCGGCAATGCCGGCATAAAAAAACCGTCACTGGCTCTCGGTGACGGTTTCCTCGTAAGAGAACAAAATGAAGCGAATGTATTTCTATCGGGTCGTAAACGACTCCACAAAATCGTGCAGGTCGGCGGCGATATCAGACGCCTTCTGGTACCGGTCCTGCGGCGGCTTTTTAAGCGACTTCATAATAATCTGATCGAACAGAAGCGGAATCTGCGGGTTGACCTCGGAGGGTTTCTGCGGATCATGATGCAGAATCGAGTAGATCAACGAGGTAATGTTCTCGCCCCGGAACGGCCGGCGTCCCAGAAGCATCTCGTACATCATCACGCCCAGCGAGAACAGATCGGCACGGCGGTCGATCGTCAGGCCTTTGAGCTGTTCGGGCGAAATGTAATTCGGAGTCCCCATGGCAATACCGGTCTTGGTCATGGAGTTGGAATCGATTCGGGCGATACCGAAATCCATCACTTTGACGCGATAGTCAGAGAGGACCATGACGTTGGCCGGCTTGATATCGCGGTGAATGATGCCGCGCTCGTGGGCATAGTCCAAAGCGCTGCAGATCTGGGTGATGATCTGGGCGATGATCTTATAGCTAAATTTGGCGCGCTTCTTGATCAGGTTTTCGAGCGTCTGACCCTCGAGGTACTCCATGGCGATATACTGCAGCGAACCTTCGGAGCCGACATCGTAAATCGTCACGATGTTCGGATGGGACAATTTGCCGGCGGCCTGTGCTTCGCGGTACAGCCGCTCTTTGAGTTCTTCGAATTCCGCCGGATCGTTAACAAAGTCCAGGCGAATCGTCTTGAGCGCCACGGGACGGTTAATGGCGGGATCGATTCCCTTATAGACCGTTCCCATCGCACCTTTGCCGAGGATGGCGGTAACCTGGTAACGGCCGAGTTTCTTCAATTCTTCGCCGGTGGTCAGGCCGCCGCTGTCATGAGTGAGATTGCGGTTGGCATCGGCCATGAGTTTGGCGCTGTCGCTGAGGGCTTCCTTGAAGGCATCGGCCAGTTCGGGCCGGGGAGTCTGATCGGAGTCACTCAGCGGAGTCTCGCCGGAGTCAGTCTCCGAGGCCGTGGCGCCGGTTTTCTGATTCTCGGACTCGAGACTAATAGTCTGGTGATCGAACGGAGCCTGGTCACGAGTATTGAGAACGGCGGTTTTTTCTTCCGATGGGTCGGTCGGGTTGGCCCTGAGCTCCCGGACAGGAGCGGCCAGTTCACTCTGACGCGAACTCTTAGGCTTGGGACTCTTCTTCGTCTCGGCACTGGCAATCTGGGCGGCCGCCAGGATATTGGTATCCAAAAGCGGCGAGGCAAACATGAACAGGACAACCTGAAGCGCGAAATAGACAAGCTGCGGCAGGGTGTGGAAGGAGGCCACCATGAAGTAGTTGATGTTGGCGATGACAATCACCGAACCGGCCAGAACCACCACTCGGAACAACAGCGTGATGCGGGGCAAAATGAAGGCGCAGAGGGCGCCCAGCGCGAAGAGGATGATCATGTTGGCGGTGCTGGTGCCGGTCTGGACTTTGAGCATGTTGTCATTAATGATATTGTCCATCACACTGGCTTTGATCATCAGCTCGGAAGTCTTGCCGGAAACCGGGCTCGAAAACGATTCGTTTACGTCCGGATCATCGACGCCGATGATCACGAGTTTTCCTTTGAGCACGTCAAAGTTGAAGCCGTCGGCCAGAACATCGGCCGCGGAGAATTTTACGAATGGGGTCCCCTTGGAGAACTTGATGAAATACTGCCCCTGGTCGTCGATCGGAATCGTACGCTGGGAGCCGAGTTGAATAGTCTTGCCCTGGTTCAGTTTGATCTGATCCGGGGTGACCCCCAGGTACATGGCCGACGCCAGCAGGGGGAGCGATGGGTAGCAGTACCCCTCGTAGTTCATCACCATTGCCTGGTGGCGGAGCGATTTGTCTTCGTCGGGCGCAGTGTAGTCAAAGCCGAGTTCAACTTTATCCTGGAGGAGTTTCTCGGCCGGGAGAAACACTTTACGGACATTCAGGGTGCCGGCCTCATCGATCATGCCGAGTTTGCTGTCGACCGTAATGGAATTGGCATAGAGATATTTTGGGTTCGAGGTCTTGTCGCTGCGGAAGGTGGAGAGTGCGATGTCGTACGGGAGCACCACGTTTTCCATCCAGGTCAGCTGGCCGGCCAGAATGTCGGTATATCCGGAAGAATCCTCGCGGGCATCTTCCATTAATTCGGCGTCCATGACGAGGGCTTTGGGATGGGCTCCGGCGGCGGCGGCCATGAGATCGGCAACCAGATCATGGTGCCAGGGCCAGGCGCCGAATTTCTTCTGCGAGCGGGCATCGATGCTTACGACCGCAATGTTAGGACGGACGTCTTCGGAGGCGGTAGCCCGGCAGAGGAAGTCGTTGACCGACTGCTGCATACCGTTGAGCGGGCCGAAGTCGTTCACGTAAAGTATCACCACCAATATGGTGATGAGCAGATACAGGATGTATGACGAGTATTTGGCCATGACGACCTCGCTTTACCTTCCTACAGCCAGTCGTTCAATCAGCGGTGACGGGAGATCGGCCTGCCGCATTTTGGACTGGGTCCTCTGGATATCATATTCGACTCGGTGGTAGGCAACGTCTGCCTGCGCGCTGTCATAAGTGACATAACAGGCCCGCGGGTCGTTGTCCCTTGGCTGTCCGACCGAGCCAATGTTTATCAGATAGCGGGTATCTTCATCGGGCTGAAAATCGTGGCCGACCTGGCGGCGATGCTCTCCCTTTGGGGCTTTCTGCGTAGATCATCGGCAAATGGGTATGGCCGTGAAAGCAGTACTTGGCCCGGAGAGTCTTGAAAGCCTGGTCAGCTTCGTGATTGGTCAGGATATAGTGCCATTTGGTGGGCTCGTAGCAGGAGGCATGAACGAGATAGCTGGAATCCAGGGTGGCATCGACCGTGAAGCGATTGATGATGCCGAAAGCGCGATCATCGAGTTGGTCGGTCGTCCAATTGGCCGACATCCGGGCCGTCTTGTTCAGGTTGTCCATCGGGAGGAGACCCATCGAGGAGTACTCGTGGTTCCCCACCAATTTGACCAGGCAGGTTTTGTCGACTAGTTCAAGACAGGGGATCGGATCGCAGCCGTAGCCGATGACATCCCCAAGGCAGCACACGGCGTCGACTTTGTATTGCTCGATATCCATCAACACGGCCTGCAAGGCTTCGAGGTTGCCATGGATATCCGATATCATGGCGATCATCATTTTTCGCTGCCTTCAACGAATTTGTACGTACTCTTTCCCACGGTGACGATGTCGCCGTTTTTCAGGACGCAGCGGTTGACCGGCTCGCCGTTGACTTTGGTTTTGCCGGAGCGGCCGAGATTGGCCAGGCTGTATCCGCCATTTTCCTGCACGATTTTGGCCTGGATGCCGGAGAGGAAGAATCCCTGGGCTTTGACATGAACGAATTTGGCTTTGCCGATAGTGGTGACTTCGCGGTCGAGTTTGAACTCCGAGAAGTCGGCATTTTCCTCGCCGATCAGGACCGAACCGCCGTAGCGGGCGACAATTTCGCGCTCGACTTTGTCGTTCTCGAGCAGTTCTTTCTGGCGCTTGGTGTTGAGCACCATCGTGCCGTCCATCTCTTCGACTTTTTCGCCCTTCTGGGTGGATTCCTTGTGATACACGAGCGAGTATTTGCCAATCATGATGACGTCGTCATCGCGAAGCACTTCTTCGGTGACTTTGCGGCTGTTGACGAAAGTGCCGTTGAGCGATTCGTTGTCGATGATTACGGCGGCATTGTTGTTGAATTCGATCATGGCATGTTTGCGCGACACGCCCCGGTTTTCGAGGACGATATCGTTATCGTTGGTGCGGCCGATGGAAATCCGTTTCTTTTCGGTCACGATCCGTTCGATAACCTTGTCTTCGTACTTAACGATTATCTCCGGCATACGGTGATCCTTTCACCCTGGTATAGACCTTGCGCTTCATTGTCAGCTATTCGAGATGCCCGGACAAGCCTGTTCTAGGTACCACGACAGACCTATCCCGAGGACTTAGTTATATTGTCGGCAAGGGGATAGGAAACTTAAACCGGCCCGAGCACGCTTGATTTGAGGCGGGATTTTCATCAGGTCAGCTGCGGAATCTGGTGTAAAAATTCCACACTTGAAAGTGGTTGCCGAGGTCAGAAGGGGGAGCTATATTGTCGGCCAAATTGTTGCGACCCAAAAGGTAGAGGCGGAATGAAAGTACTCGTTATAGCCCTTCAAAAGGACGGTAAACCGGTCTCAGCCAGCTACGAGGCCGTTGAAGCGGCCAGGAGCCTGGGAGGTGAGTTGTATACGGCGGCTCTGGCGGCGGACGCCTCGGCCATGGCGGCCGAATTGGCGAGCCGTGGTGGCGGGAAAGTGCTCGCGGTCTCAAATCCGGCGCTAAAGTATTTCACCGACGACATCTATGCCCGCGTATTGTCTCAGCTAATCAGCAAATACAGTTTCGACCTCATCCTCTGCCCAGCCAGCTCGTATGGTAAAGCTCTGCTCGCCCGATTGGCGGCTCGCCATGGCGGCGCGATGGCGGCGGATGTCACGGCTGTGTCGGCGGATGGAGGCAAGGTGGCCGTCACCCGCCCGTCGTATGGGGGAAATGTCATCAGTCGGGTCGAGCCGAATGGAGCTGGGCCGTTCTTTGTTAGTATCAGGCCGAAAATTTTTGCGGAGTCGAAATCCGGATCGGGAGAAGTGATCAACGAAACAGTTGACGCCTCCCTTTTTGCCGGCAAAACGGTCGTGAAAGAAGCCAAGGGAGAGACATCGGGAACGCAAAATCTGGCGGAAGCGGACGTGATTGTCTCGGCCGGGCGCGGAATCAAGGGGCCGGAGAATGTGCCTTTGGTGAAAGGGCTGGCGGAGGCGATGGGGGCCGCGTTTGGAGCTTCGCGAGCAATTGTCGATGCCGGCTGGGTTCCGTATGCTTATCAGGTCGGCCAGACCGGACGCACGGTGAATCCAAAACTCTATGTTGCGGTCGGGATATCGGGCGCGATCCAGCATCTAGTCGGAATGCAGACCGCCAAGACCATCGTGGCAATCAACAAAGACAAGGACGCGCCGATTTTCAATATTGCCAGTTACGGAATTGTGGGTGATCTCTTTGAGGTCGTGCCGGCCTTGACCAAAAATTTGAGGCGGAACTCAAGAAGTAACGAGTGCCTCCAGATCTAATAGAAAGCCCGCCGTGATGGCGGGCTTTTTCGTTTAGATCAGGGTCCTGTTCAAATGATATTGAGACCTAGGCGCTATCTCCGTCTGGTCGCAGCCAGCCCCGGTATGAGGGTCGGTCGGACGATGACTTGGACAGAGTCTTTCGTGTTCTGACCGCATCTATTGAATGCCGTCAGTCTAACAAGAACAGTGTCGGGAGTGGCACGCGGCCCGGCATAGGTATGGCTGGGATTTTGAGTGACATCGGTAGTACTGTCTCCGAAATTCCAGAGCCAGGCGGTCGGCTTGTTGGCGGTGGTATCGGTGAAAATCCAGGTCGAATGAGTGGTATCGGTCGGATCCTCAGCCGACGTGAACCCTGCCCTCGGCGTTGAATCGATAAAGACGTACATGTGGGCGCTCGAAGAGCCGGCGGCGCCGGTGATGGTCAGAGTAACCTTGAAGGAATCCGCTTTGGTAAAGACATGTTGCGCAAACGGGCTCGGTGTGCTGCCGTCACCAAAGTCCCATGTGGCGGCCAGGGTGGTATCACTCGAGCGATTGTAGAAGGTGATGGCCGAGCCGGCGCAGCCAAGGGTGTCGTGGGCGGCGAGGGCGGCGTGCGGAATCGAGTCGATGTGAGCCAACGAGGCTTCCATGAGCTGGAGGCTGTAGCCCGGATTATGAATTCCCCGCGAGCGGTCCTGTTTGACCAGGAGATAGTTGTACAGGATACGGGCGGCGTACAGGGAAAGAGTCGAGTCTTTATAGAAATGCGACGAGTCGCCGGTGCTTTGAAGAATGTTAAGGGCGATCAGGCGTCCTGCCAGCGAGTCCCGTAAGACGCGAATCGAATCAAGTTTCGTGTTCGTAAAGAAATCCACGATCGGGGGAGGAGAGACCGTGTGGCAGCCGGCCACGTTGCAGTTAGCCGTGTACTGCTGATGCGTAAGCGTGTCGAGCAGCTTGAACGAGTGCCCGCCAAAGTCGTATCCCTGAGCCACCCCGAGATTATTGCCCGACAAAAGTCCGTAATGGCACGAGAGACATCCGTTCTTGCTCGCGACCGATTGGTGAGAATGGATGGTGTCGGCGGCTTGCCCGAACAAAAATCCGCTTGTCCCGAGCAGCATTTGAGCCTCGGAACCGGAATGGGGTCCATCGGGGCCAAGGCTGTCGGACAGAATGGAGGTCACACCGCCGGTGAGGGTCGGATACTGCGAGGCCTGATGGCAGGCGACACACTGGTTCGATTTGCCCATATTGTATTCCGAGAGATCGAGCAGATCGACGAACGGGAAGTTGCCGCGAAGCGTATCAAGCCGCCAGGCACCATAGGCGCCGGTGTGGGGAAGATGGCAAGTGAAGCAGTCAATGACAGAGGGGGTTCCCTGAGCGCCGCTGGATTTGGTCAGAGCGTACTGCTGGAATCCCTGGCTGGTATGGCAGATCGGTCCGCACTGAGCCGTTAGGTAATGAGTCGTATCACCGAACGTTGCATAGGAATAGATCAGCGCGGAGGAAGCGTGGCCGGAGTTGGCCCACTGCCCTTTGGGAACGGAAATCTGGCTGCTGTTGTCACCGTGGCAACTGAGGCAGGCATTGCCGAGGGTGGAGTCGTAGTAGGTATTGTTGTTGATCTGGGTGGTCAGTTTGTCGCAGCCGGAGGCGAAGAAAAGGCTCAGGATCAGGGCGGTCAGAATAGCCAATAGAAACAGTTTAGTATACACGATAAGGCCGACCTCTCTTAGTGGGTCAATTGCCGAATATATAGCAAGGGGGCATTCGGCAGTCAACGTCTAATTCCTTGCCTTTATACGGGAAACCGGTATATTCGTGAAAACTAAGGAGTCGACCGGGCACCAATCGCTATAAGACTGAGCGAAACAAAATACTTGAAATGCGGGCTTGTTCATCGCATGTTCCGTGTTCATGTATTGCCTATTAAGACTCCGAGGTTTTGAGTGAAACGACACTTTTCTGTTCTGATCGTTCTGACCGTACTTCCCTTCACAGTTTTAGCAGGCACCGCCCAACATTTTGACCGTCCGGACACGGCCTATGCGAGTAATGTCGCGATCGACATCATAGCGCATCACGGGGGGGTGTTTCTGGCCACGAGCAACGGGCTCAACTATACGTTTGACAATGGCCAGAGCTGGCTGCTCTACAATTCGGCCAACGGGCTGCCGAGCAACGATATCTCGGCCCTTTTATCCATGAACGGAAGACTTTGGGTGGCGAGTAATCACAGCCAGGTTTTTCAGGGATCGCCGTTGAGTTTCTCCGACGGCCTGACTTATTCGGACAATGACGGCCTTCTGTGGAAACATGTGGCCTTCGACTCCCTCAACCCGCCGCTGAGAAATGGCACCGGTCCTTTCCGAAACATCTACGATATCACCGGATTTCACGATGTACGCCGAAACCGCGACTGGCTGTTTGCGGCCTGTTTCGCGGGGGGACTTATCGCCTCGCTGGACAACGGCGTCACCTGGCGGCGGATTTATCCCACGCTGGCCGACTCGGTCAACTATCATGGGGTGGTGGAAACCAATCCGCCGACTGACACGAGTCTGACCTTCGCCAACCGGGCCTTCTCCTGTGTGATTGATACTTCGCACGGGGACAGTCTATTCCTGTGGGAAGGGACGGTCGCCGGAGTGTTTCAATATGTGTTCGCTGCCCGCAATGAAAAATTCGGAACGCGCAAGGTTGGATCGATCAGCCTCTGCGACAGCTGCACGGCGGCGGGCGGAAGTTTTGTATTTTACGGCGGCGCAGCCGGTCTGGCCCGAGGGAGAACCACCGGCGGGCCCTACATTACAACTGATACTTCGGAGTCGGTTTCGGCCGTGACGACGTTTGGAGGCCGATTATTTTTCGGCACGTTCAATCCGGTCAGCGGGAATTCTACGGGGCTGAAATTTTCGAACGATGAGGCCCAGAGCTTTCAGACTTCGAGTTTAACCGCAGTGGCTCTATCGAATTATCGCGTGGTTGACTTCGCCCCGGTGCGGAACCGCCTGTACGTGGCGGCCCAGGGAGCGGGCCTGTTTGTATCAGCCGATACCGGCAACAGTTGGACGCACCTGTGGGTCGACGGCTCGGACACGACGATTTTGAATTTGCGTAACAATGTGTATTCCCTGCTGGCGGTTGGAGACACGCTTCGCCTCGGTACCGATTCGGGGCTGGTGACCTGGTTTTTGAACTCGACCGGGGTCGTGGATTCCAGCCGGAATTTCGTCTTTCCGGACAACTACACGCTCTATGAATATCCGCGGGTGGTCAAGATTCGCCGGCAGCAATATGGCCTCGGCGATACGCTTACCTCCAATGACTCAACGGCGCTCTGGCTGATTACCCGGTCCTATGACACGACGATCGCGCCGAGCGGGCTTCAGCGATCCAAAGATGGCGGCCTCAACTGGTCGCAATTCGAACAAGGGGTGTCCACCAATGATCTCGGGTTTGTCGGTGATACTTCAGTCGTAGTGAGCGAATTCGGCGTGGGGTACACGGCCGATGCATTCACGTTCAAAGCCCTGGTGGTCAAGGATGTCGTGGATTCGAGCATCGTCATGTCTGATCTGACCGAGACGCTACCGCACGACAAGGTCCGGGCGATCGCTGTGCGCGGGGATACCGTCATCTTGGCGGGTGACAGTACGTTCGCGGTCTCGGTGGCCCGCATGAAGCTGTTCCATGTGTTCAAACCGAACCTGGATTCGCTCAAGGCCGACGAGATGTTTAATTACAGCTATCTGAATACTTTAAACCGCCTGGGGACCAGCGGCCTGACGGTCGGTATGACCGGAGATTTCATCCCGGCTCTGGGAATCAAGTACTCCAACACGCCCGGCGTGCCGGCCACGTTGTATGCTTCGGGACGGTCCAACGGTATCTATGGCGTCGACGGCGTCTCTTACGGGCGGGTAGTGCCCGATACTGCCATTGACTCCACGGCCACCCGGGTGGATACCATTTTCGGATTTCGCTATCGCTGGGATCAACTGAGTCAGATGAGCACGTTTGCCTGGAATTTCGACCACATGGGAGCGCCGCCCCATGACACGGTACTCATGCCATCAGACTTGGGGCTCTTTCTGGGCACGAGCATCGGCACGGCCGACAGCGCGGTCACAAAATTTTCATTCATCGATACGCTCAACCGCGAGGTTGTTCCGGAGCAGGCCTCTGTGTTTGCGGCGCGAGTGGTGGACAGCTTTTTGTGGATCGGCACCAGTAAGGGGACGATCAGAGTCAAGCGGAGCAATCTCGGCGATCAACAGCTGACCCGGGTGTATGACCCGAGCGCCGAAGTGTACTCGTACCCGGCTCCGTTCAGTCCCCAGGAAGGGGGAACGGTCAATTTCCACTTCCCGATGAGCAAGGATGGATACGTGACGGTTGAGGTGTACGATTTTGCCCTCAAGCTGGTGGCGCGACCGATCGACCATCGCTTCTTTGCGGCCGGGACTCACCCGGCGCCTCATGAAGTGGGACTTCCGGTCTGGGACGGACACAACGGCAAGGGAGATGTGGTAGCCGTGGGGATGTACTACTTTAAGATAACCTACGATAACGGAGATGTGAAATGGGGGAAGGTGGCGGTGATACCATGAAGAAGTTGTTTTCTGTCGTAGGCATTGTGGTGATCGTGGCGTTGCCGTGCTGGCCAGTTGCAGCGCAGACTATGGACGGCGGGTATGCCGGCTCGTTTTTCCAGGTCCCGATCGGGGCGCGTCCCACGGCCATGGGCGGGGCGTACTTGGCCGTATCCAACGACGGCGCCGGGGCCCTGTTTAATCCGGCCGGCCTGGCTGATCTGAAGTACCCGCTGTTCGGATCGTCGTATCGCGTGATGCAGCTGGATCGGAAGTTAGGATATGTAACGGCGATGTTTCCAGTGCGGAATCAGGCGGTCCTGGGGGTGCACTGGCTTTACGCCGGGAGCGGCTCAGTTACGGTGCGGGATGAAGACGGCATTGATCAGGGACGTGGTTTCAGTTTCAACAATCACGTTATCGGCGTAGTTTTCGCCAAGCGGTTCAGCGATCCGCTCGCCGCTGGGGTTAAGATAAACTACCTCGAGGCCTCGTTTCCGGAAGTGCATGCCAACGGCATCGCGTTTGATTTCGGCGGAACGTTATATATCGATGAATTGATGGACCGGGAGAATCGGGATAAACTGCCGCTGCGGGATATTCGGGTGGCGCTGGTGGTCCGGCATATCGGAGCCGAGTATCGCTGGAACAGCGAGAAGTACACGACCCTTTACTACGGCACACCGGGAGCCGAGCAGATCGACCGGATTCCGGCGGATGCCGGTTTGGGGGTGTCCGGCCGGCTCTTCAAAGATAAATTGCTGCTGGCCACTGATGTGGTGAAGAATCTCGAACAGGTGGTCAGTTTTCACGCCGGCGCAGAATTCTTTGTGACTCCGGAGCTGGCGTTACGAGCCGGATACGGCGACAAACAGTTTGGTGTCGGGACCGGCTATGTCCTCAAAATCGGGAGCCAAGCGCTGGCGATAGACTATGCCTTTGCGAGCGACAAAGTCGGCGCGGGCTCGGAACACATTTTTTCGTTTGATCTCTTGTTCAAGTAGGCGCTGGTCATGAATAGACGATTGTGGTGTGCTCTTCTTGCTTTTGCCCTGGTGTGCGGCCTTGCCGGCGGCGCGGCCGCTGATGACGGCCTTTCCATGATGAAAATCGAGGCCGGGGCACGAGCCTCCGGAATGGGAGGGGCGTTTGTCTCGATCGCCGGGGACGCCTATTCTTCGTTTTATAATCCGGCCGGGTCAGCGGCCTCGACCAAGTTCACCGCCAGCTTTGGGCACACTGCCTATTGGCAGAATATCAGGCTGGAGACGGGGTACTTTTCATCGCCGCTGAGCAAAGCATTGTCTGTCCATGGCGGAATCCGCTGGGCGAATCTCGGCGAATTGCAGCTCAGGACTTCGCCGACCCTTGAGCCGGACGGCCTGTCGGATGCCAACGATGTCTCTTTCAAGGGCGGATTAGCCTGCCAGGTGGATGACAAGATTTACGCCGGGTTGTCGGTCGGCTGGTTCTTGGAAAATATCGCCGCCTACCGTGGCTCGGTGTTCAACGTGGATTTTGGCGCGCTGGTCATGCCGACTAATGACGTCACATTCGGCGTTTCGATCACGAACCTTGGCGAGAAATTCAATCTCTCGCAGGAAGGGGAGGTTTCCTCGCGGGATATCACGCTGCCGACCACGTATCGGGTCGGGATCTCCTACAAATATCAGAAATATCTGGGCGCGGTCGACGCGGTCATTATTGATAACAAAGCGCACATCCATCTTGGGGCGGAGACGAAAATATATCAGTCCATCGCGCTGCGCGCGGGGTACATGTTCAATTACGACACGAAAAACGTGACCGCCGGAACATCCATCAACTGGCGGAATCTGGCGTTCGAGTACGCTTTCGTGCCGTACACAAGTAATCTGGGAACGACACATCTTTTCAATCTCACCTTTCAATTATAACGTCGCGGAGTTATAGATATGCCCAAGTACAAAATTGCCTGGCTTCCGGGGGATGGTGTCGGCAACGACGTCATGGAGGCGGCCCGAATCGTCCTCGACAAAGTCAAACTCGACGCCGAGTACGTTCACGGCGACATCGGCTGGGAATTCTGGAGCAAAGAGGGGAATCCGTTCCCGGATCGCACCGCCCAGCTTTTGAAGAACACCGATTGCGCCCTGTTCGGGGCGATTACTTCGCTCCCCAAAGAAGAAGCGGAGAAGGCGCTGATTCCGAGCCTTCAGGGAAAAGGGTTGGTGTATTCATCGCCGATCGTCCGGATGCGACAGGAATTCAACCTGCGAACGAATCTCCGGCCCTGCAAGGGGTATCCGGGGAATCCACTCAACTATCGGGAAGGGATCGACATCGTAGTGTTCCGAGAGAACACCGAGGATCTTTATTCGGGGGTGGAGTTCTTTCCGCTACCGGATGAGGTGCGCGAATCGATCAAGAAACACAATAAGAAGATGGGCAGGTTCGACAAAACGCCGGGGAACGAGATCGCGGTTTCCCTGCGGATTAACACCAAGATGGGGTGCTACAACATCATCAAGGATGCCTTTGAATTCGCCAAGAAGGAAAAGCGGCCGCATGTAACGATAGTCGAAAAGCCAAACGTAATTCGCGAGACTTCGGGCTTGATGGTCCGCACCGCGCGCGAAGTCGCCAAGCAGTACCCCGGGATTCCGCTCAAGGAAGCGAATATCGATGCCATGTGCATGTGGCTGCTGAAGAACCCGTTCGACTACTCGGTGATTGTGACGTCTAATATGTTCGGCGATATCATTTCGGATTTGTGCGCACAATTAGTGGGAGGACTGGGCTTTGCGGCGTCCGGGAATATCGGAGATAAGTACGCGGTGTTTGAGCCGACACATGGTTCAGCGCCGAAATATGCCGGACAATACAAGGTGAATCCGATCGCGATGCTCCTCACGGTCAAACTCATGTTCGACTGGCTGGGGGAGAAGAATCTGGCGGAGTCGGTCGAAGGAGCGGTGGCGGCAGTCGTGAAAGAGGGGAAAGTCCGCACCTACGATATGGGCGGTAACGCCAGTACGTTGGATGTAGCCAAGGCGGTGGCGGCGAAGATGTAGGGTTTTCGATTGCACTCTGCGTCGGGAAGTTCCGCTGAACTAATGGAGAGGATGCCGGGCACTTTGGCCCGGCATTTTCGTAAATGAAAGTATGACTGAATCAGTGATTGAAATCCGGACGGTTTCGAGTCCTGAAGAGATTGAACAGGCGCGAATGCTGTTTGTCGAATATGCCGACTCGCTCGGGTTCAGCCTGTGCTTCCAGGGATTCGACGACGAACTGGCCAACCTGCCGGGGAAGTACGCTCCGCCGACGGGGAGGTTGTTACTGGCAATGTGCGACGGGAAAATCGCCGGATGTATTGCGCTTAAGAAACTGGACGACCAGAAGTGCGAAATGAAGCGGCTCTATGTCCGACCGGAGCATAGAGGGAAGAAGATCGGCCGGCTGTTGGCCGAGCGGTTGATCGAGGAAGCCAGGTCAATCGGGTATCAGAAGATGTGTCTCGACACGATCGCCGGGAAGATGGCCACAGCGGTAGCGATGTACCGGTCGTTCGGCTTTATCGAGCGGGAGGCGTATTACCACAATCCCGAGCCCCACACGCTGTATATGGAACTCGACCTATCAAGTCGTAACTAATTACAGTTCAGTATATTACCAACTTTATATGAAGTAATAGTTTGGATGTCTGTGGTCGGATTATTTCTGTGATCCGGCTGTTCGGCCCAGATGCTTAACCAGGAGTTCGTGAACCTTCTGCAGAGCCAGGCCGCGGTGGCTGACGCGGTTCTTTTCATCGAGTGTCATTTCCGAAAACCGTTTCTTAAGCGGGGGAAAGTAGAAGACCGGATCGTAGCCGAACCCTTTGTCCCCGGCGACATCTTCCGAGATAAATCCTTCGGCAACTCCTTCGACTGTCTCGATCTCACCCGGGCTCCAGGCGATGGCGATGACACAGCGGAAACGGGCCGTCCGCTTGCCGTGCGGGACGCGCATCATTTCTTTTAGCAGCTTGTAATAGTTGTCGCGGTAAGTAGCATCGAGTCCGGCATAGCGGGAGGAGTAGACGCCGGGGGCGCCGTTGAGCGCGTCGACTTCGAGCCCGGAGTCATCAGCCAGCGCTGGGAGGCCGGTGAATTCGGCGATCTCTTTGGCTTTGAGGCGGGCGTTTTGCTCAAGAGTGTCCCCGGTTTCCCACGGGTCGGGGAATTCGAGGAAATCATCTTTAGTGAGGATCGTGATCGGGAGATCCTCAAGCAGATGTTTGATCTCGGTGACTTTGTCGCGGTTATTGGTAGCGAGAACGAGTTGCATGAATTCTTCCCTCTTGTGAGTCGGCTTGGAGCTGGGGAGGTAATTTCCTAGTACCTGCTGATATCCACCCTCGTAATATTCTCGACCGATTCGCCGAGAAAACGCGTGGCGACCTGCGAGAATTTCTCCGGAACATCTGATACAAAGAACTTGTGTTCGCTGGTCACGGTGGGACGCTGGGTGACATTGATGTTCAACAGGCCTTCGTCGTGCAAGATGCGCTGGGCCACACGGGCGGTTTCCTCGCCGCTGTCAATGAGAGTGACTTTCTCTCCCATGGTGTCGGCGATCACGGCTTTGAGCAGAGGATAATGAGTGCAGCCGAGAATCAGGGTATCGATCTCGACATCTTTCATGGTTTTCAGATAATCCCGCGCGATCAGATAAGTAGCTTCCTTGTTGATATATCCTTCCTCGGCCAGAGGCACAAAGAGGGGGCAGGCGAGGGAGAAGACTTTAATCTTGGGATCCAGCTCGTGCATCACGCGGGCGTAGGCATTAGACGTTATGGTCGCGACCGTGCCGATTACGCCGACCCGCCCGGTGCGGGTTCGTTCGATGGCGGCTTTGGCCCCCGGCTCAATCACCCCTACCATTTTCACCTGAAAGTGTTTGGTGAGATCATCGAGCGCCACGGCGGAGACAGTGTTGCAGGCGCAGACGATGTACTTGACCCGGTGCTCCAGAAGGAAGGAGACATCCTGCTGGGCGAAGATGGAGATGATTTCTTTGGAGCGGCCGCCGTAGGGGGATCGGCCAACATCGCCAAAATAGACGACATCTTCCTGCGGCAGCAGTTTGAACAGTTCGCGGGCGACCGTCAGGCCCCCCACGCCGGAATCAAAAATACCTATAGGAGCTTCCATGCAATTCCCAACCTATAAAAATCGCGGCCGGTCATTTGCCGCCATTGTACTTATCCGCAAATTCTTCGATAGCATCATAAATCCCCTGGGCGACGGATTTCTGGAATTTCTGGTCTTTGAGCATTTTCGCGTCGGCTTTGTTCGTGATGAAGGCAGTCTCCACGAGGACCGAGGGGGTGAAGACTTTGTTCAGCACAAAGAATCCGGCCTGATCGACTCCGCGCGCCGGGATGTCGAGCTGTTTGTGAAATTCTTTATCGATCAAGAGGGCAAGATCATGCGACTCGGATTGAAACTCAGTCATCAGCATTTCATTTAGGATGCCGGCGACAGGATCATCGGACGATGGTCCCTTCTTGTCATTGTCATCGGCCGACTGGCCGGTCAATTCTTTGACGAAATAGCTGTTTTCAAACTGTTCGGTGGCGCGGGCAGAGTCATTCTTGGCCGGGGCGAGGAAGAAGATATTCCAACCGCGGGCCGATTTGGACGGATTGGCGTTGGCATGAATCGACACAAACAGGCTGGCGCCGCCGTGATTGGCCACGTCGGCACGGTCCTGCAAGGTGAGCGTTTTGTCGCTGTTGCGGGTCATGACGACTTTGAAGCGGTCCTTCTTGCGAATCAGGTCGGCCAGGGCCTGACCGATCTGGAGGGTGACATCTTTCTCGCGGGTGCCGTTCCAACCGACGGCACCGAAATCCTGGCCACCGTGGCCGGGGTCGATCGCGATCACGTCGATCTTGCCGTTGAATCCGGGGTGCGGATTGGCCTGGAGCGAATCCATCGAGAAATTGACATCAGGAATGGAGATTTGAATTCGAGTCGGATCGCTCGCGAGGTTTTGCTGCGTCGTTTTGACCTTCTGCTTAAGCCAGATGGAGATCTGTCCGACCCCTTCTTCCTGGTGCGTTTTGAGCTGGTACATGAGGTGTGGGTCGAGCCGGGATTCGATTTTGGCGGCGTTGAGCCGGGCATCGCGAATGGAGATATTGACCCAGTTGCCGGTGGTGACGAAGACATCGTAGGCCAGCTCTTTGGTCATGAAGACTTCGATCAGCAGGCCGTTGGCTTTGGCCGAGAAGGCGATATCGGTGACATTGTTGCGATTCGGTTCAATTTTGACGCGCGATGATTTCTTGTCGTAGCTGACTCGTTGAGTCGTGACCTTGTCGAGCAGGGGAATAAAAGTCGCGGCCGGTACATAAAGTTCGCCGTCGCGATATGCCGCCGCATAGGTCAGGTTGCAGGTATGATCGTTCAGTTGGAAATAGGGTGAACCGATGAAGAAATCGAGTCGATTCTTCTGATCGGTATAGCTGATTTCGTGTCCGATAATTTCCCAGTCGAGGGTGCCGTTCATGATCTCCGCAAGTTGAGACAGGGAGAGATAGTCAACGCCGTTCTGATTGAAGGCGGCGATATTTTGCTGACCGGATTCCGTTTCCACGGTGATCCTGGCCGAACTGGTGGCCGGGAGCGCGGCGCTGCTGAAGACAGCGGCACAAAGAATAGCGGCAAAGAGAAGGGCAGGCTTCATGGTTTGCGTTTGATGTCCTGTTTCATGGCACGGTTGATTCTCCGCTTGGCATCAGCCTCGGAGATGGCGTCCCGTTTATCGTACTTTCTACGGCCGATCCCCAGGCCGAGTTCAATTTTGCAGAGCGATCCCTTGAAATAAACCGCCAGCGGAATCAGGCTCATCCCTTTTTGCTCGGTCTTGGCGGTCAGTTTGCGAATCTCCTTCTTGTGCAACAAGAGGCGGCGGTCCCGAATCGGATCAATAGTCTCATGGGACGAGGCCATTTTGTAGGGAGAGATGTGGAGGTGTTTCAGGATCGGCTGGCCCCGCTCAATAATGGCATAGGAATCGGACAGATTGAGTTTCCCTTCGCGAATCGATTTCACCTCTGATCCCTTAAGTTCGATGCCGGCCTCGATGGTGTCCTCGATGCTGTAGTCATGGCGGGCCTTGCGATTTCGAGCCACAAAATTGAGTTCCGGACGTTCCTCTGCCATGGGGCGAAGAATAAAGGTTTGGGCTAGCTGAGGCAATCTAAAAGGATTCGGCGTGGTGCATGATGCGGAGAGCGTAACCGGGCTCTGAGGAAGAAGTTAGAGGGCAGGACCGGCGGAGGTCGGATCCCAGCATGAGAATTGCCCAAGTCATGAAATATCGTTTCGTGCCGACAATCAGAGTACGGGCGGAACAGCAGTTCGATTTGGCATAAAGGTTTGACCCTATGGGTGAAAACGAAACCAAGCGTGGCGGGAAAGTCCTCGTAATTGACGATGACCTGACCATCACCGATCTCATCAAAACAGTGCTGGGGCGCGACGGATACCAGGTATACGTTGCGAACAGCGGCCACCAGGGGATCGCGTTGGCCCGGCAAGTCGGGCCGAATTTAATCCTGATGGATATCATGATGCCGGACCTTGACGGCTACGAAGCCACCAAGCAACTGAAGGCCGACCCGAGGCTGCACGCAGTTCCGGTCATTTTTCTGACCGGGAGATCGCCGAGCGAGGACGGCGGGCGGGCGTTTGCGACCGGCGGTTTGGCCTACATGCGCAAGCCATTCACGAACGTGCAGCTCAAAGACCTGGTCGGGCTGGCCATGCAGTCGATCAAAGTCGCCTGAAACGGTGCTCAATTATTGCGCGATTCGTCCGATATATACTTTAGAGCAGTAGTCGGTAAAGCAGAACAAACCCGCACGGCAAGGACGACGGCATGTCTCAAAGAATCAAAATCCAGACCGCCAGAGTACTGGTGATCGATGACGAGCCGGAAATCACTGACATCGTAGAAACTTTCCTGACTGAAGCAGGCTATACCGTGACGGTCGAGAACTCCTCCCGCCGCGCCGTGGCCAAAGCCCGGGAATTCAAACCCGATGTCGTCATCCTCGACATCATGATGCCGGATATGGACGGCTATCAGGTCTGCCAGGATATGAAGCAGGACCAGAGTCTTTCCGGTACACCGATCGTATTTCTGACGGGGAAAGATCGAAGCGATGACATGGGGCGGTCGTTCAAAGCGGGCGGAGACATGTTTATCAAGAAGCCGTTCTCATGCGAGCGGTTGCTCGAGATCGTCAATATCGTGATCATGTCGACTCTCCGGCACTAGGCCGAGGTGTCTTTTTCTCCTACTTTTCACACCAATTTGAGAAACTGGTTCTCGTCCAGGATAGCGACGCCGAGTTTTTTGGCGTTGTCCAGCTTGGAGCCGGGATCCAGGCCGCAGAGCAGGTAGTCTGTGCCTTTCGAGACCGAGCCGGTCACTTTGCCACCATTGGATTCAATAATCCGCTTAAAATGATCGCGTGGTTTGGAGAGTGTCCCGGTGATGACGAACGACCTTCCGTTCAGTTTGCCGCCGGAAGTTGCGGATTGGTATTCTGGAAATTTGACGCCTCCGGCGCGGAGTTTTTCGATCATCTTCTGATTTGATTTGTTTTCAAAGAATTCCCGAATATTGGCGGCGATCACCGGGCCAATGCCGGCGATATCCTGCAGTTCCTCCTGCGACGCGGACTCAAGCGGTTCGATCTTATGAAAGTGACCGGCCAGGAGTTTGGCGGCGGCTTCGCCAACGCCGATGATTCCCAGAGAAGAAATTATGCGGGGCAGATCGGTTTGGCGGGCACGTGCGATCGCTTCAAGCAGATTGTCGGCCTTCTTTTCTCCCATAAGGTCGAGAGGAAGCAGGTCTTCTTTCTTAAGGTAAAAGAGATCGGCCGGGTCATGCACCAATCCCTTGGCAATCAACTGGCCGGCGAGTTTATCGCCGAGTCCCTCTATGTCAAATCCGCCTTTAGCGGCGAAATAGAACAGCTTCCCCTCGAGCTGGGCGGGACAAGCCATGTTCAGGCAGCGGTGGGCTGCTTCCCCTTCCGGACGGACGACCGGCTGATTACACGATGGGCAATTTTTCGGAAACTTTACAGCCGGAGCCCCTTTGGGACGTTTTTCCGGGACAACATCCATGACTTCGGGGATTACGTCGCCGGCGCGCCGAACGATAACCGTATCTCCCACGCGGAGGTCGAGCCGCTTGAGTTCATCTTCGTTGTGAAGGGAAGCATTTGAGACCATCACGCCGGAGACATGAACCGGTTTGAGTTTGGCGACGGGGGTAATAACGCCGGTACGGCCGACCGAAAACTCGACTCCCTCTAAATCGTTTCGGCCAGTTCGGCGGCAAATTTCCAGGCGACCGCCCAGCGCGGGGCACGAGAGATCTGCCCCAAGGTTCGTTGATCTTCGAAACGATTTACTTTGACCACCATGCCGTCGATATCGTAATCCAGGCGGGGACGAATCTGCTCGATTCGCCTGAACTCAATTTCAACGGCATTCACGCCCTTGACCACTCGAATATGTTCGTTGGTAAGAAAACCCTGCTTCTTAAGAAACTCAATGGCTGTACTTTGGGATTCGAGCTCGGGCAGATCGGTCGCAGAGATGCCATAGGCGTTGAAAATCAACGGGCGCGAGGCGGTAATAGTAGGATCGAGCTGGCGCAGTGATCCGGCGGCGCCGTTGCGGGGATTGGCCAGGGGGAGTTCCTGTTTCCCGGCCAGTTGTTTGTTCAGACGGTCAAAAGCGGAGCGGCGCATAATAACTTCACCCCGGACTTCGAGGAGCGGATATTGTCTCACGGCCTCCGCTGACAGGCGAAGAGGGATGTTGCGAATCGTCCTGAGATTGGGCGTGATACCCTCTCCGACCGAGCCGTCGCCCCGGGTGGAACCGAGCGTGAGCAGTCCTTTCTCATAGACCAGTTCTACCGCCAAACCATCGAGCTTTGGCTCTATGACGTATTCGATGTCGGCGGTGAGTTCCAGTCCTTCATGGACGCGACGGTCAAACTCGATAAATTCTTCGATTGTCGTGACCTTCTGAAGGGAGAGCATCGGGACCCGGTGGTTGACCGACGCGAATTTCTTCGAGGGAGCTGCCCCGACCCTTTGGCTGGGAGAATCAATTGTGGCGAGCTGAGGGAATTCCTTCTCTATCGCCAGAAGGCGATCAAAGAGACGGTCGTACTCAGAATCAGAAATCTCCGGTTTGTCCAGAACATAGTAAAGATGGTTGTGATGCTCCAGCGATGCTTTGAGTTTTTCGTACTCTTTCAGAAGTTCTGGGGCGGGGGATTTCATAAGACGAAATTAAGAGTATCAGAGCCGTTGAGTCAATCACAACTGAAACGTCTCATCAACCGGTCCGATCAGGCGCGGTTCTGTTGTCGGAAGCGGGCAATTTCCTGCCCGGCCAGATCGTCTTCTATGTCGTTCACGAAAAGTCCCGCCAAGTGACCATCGGAGGTCGCCTCGACTATTACGGAATCGGCGATTTGCAGGAATTGGCTGGGGATTGACTTGGGGAAGGCGAGATGAACCAGAGTCCGGTCTGCGTTTGTTTGAATGGCGGGATCGGGGATAGACGACCGAAAATCGAGCCAGTGCAAATCGGCCGGAAGGGCGGTCTGGGGAAATTGCAGCGCGGAATCGACCTTCCAGGTGTGGCGGCCGGCATCAATTTCGATAAAAAGGAGATGGCCATCTTTGTCGATATCGAAGCGGACATGGTTGGATTCTAGATACGAAAAGAACCGACCGTTGCTTGAATATGGGCCGATTTGCACGTAGAGCGAGTTTTCTTCCAGTTGATAAAACCCCCGGCCGGGGATTACTAAGCCGGTCGGGGGGGAGATTCGAAGTTTCGGCAGAAGCCGGGACATGCGGCTATTTGAGTTCCTTCAGCCGTTCTTTGGCTTGTTCGGCCTCAAGCGTATTCGGGAATTCCTTGATCAAGCGATCGAAGATCTTCTTGGCGTCTGCCTTGTGCTTTAGCTCCTGGTGCGAGCGGCCGAGCTTGTACAAGGCCTGCTTGGTGTTCACGGTTCCTTTGTAGTTGTCCAGGAGGTCCTGAAAGGCCGTGATGGCATCCGGGTACTTCTCCAGAGAGTAGTAACATTCTCCGGTCCAATAATGGGCATTGGAAATGGCCTGGTGCTGCGGGCAACTGTCCATAAAGGATTTGAAACCGGCAATCGCCTTTTCATATTGGCCCTTGCGAACCAGCACGAAGGCATCATCGTACAGCGTGTCGCAGTTGGCGCCTGCGGTCGGCTGGGCATTGGGAGTCTCAGTGGCTCCGGGGGAGGAGCTGGGGGGTTTGATAACCTGCGATTTGCCGATCTGATTCAGTTTCTGCATCAAGTCGTTGTAGTTCTCAAGCAGCCGTGAAATCTGCGTCTGCAGATCGTTGACCGAGACCTGGAGGTCGTTGCGCAGTTTTCGATCGGCATCGCCGGTGGCGGCGATCACCGAATCCATCCGCGCGACCATCCGCTGAGTGTCTTTGTTCTGCTGCTCCATGCGGTCAAGCTGCGCCTGGACATCGGCGATATCACGCTTGGTGGCACAGCCGGCGACCAGCAGGACCAGCGCAATAGCCGCCACCAGTAACAGGGCGGCTATTGAGGAAGTGTGTTTTCGCATCATAATGCCCAAAATCGGCTACTGCGAAATTATGCGGAATTCGTCGCGACGGTTCTTGGCCCACGCGGATTCATCGTGTCCTTGCACCGCCGGACGCTCTTTGCCGTAGCTGATAGTCGAAATGCGATTGGCCGAAATGCCGAGGCCGGTCAGGTAATCCATGGCGGCCTGAGCCCGCTTCTGGCCGAGCGACAGGTTGTATTCAACCGTACCGCGCTCATCGCAGTTCCCCTCGATCTTGACGATCACATCCGGGAACATCTTCAGCAGGTTGTAGTTGCTGTCCAGGCTGGCTTTGCCGTCGGCGCGGAGATTGTACTTGTCGAAATCAAAATAGACGGTCTGGAACTGGGATTCGACAATCGTCTTCTTGACCGGCGTCTCGACTGGCGGAGTCACCGGCTTCTTGGGAGTAGTGTCGACCTGGGTGGTCGGTTTGGTCTCTGGCACCGGAGCCGGCTTCTTCGGGCATCCCGCGAGGACAAGGGCCAGGAATGCGGCACCCACAATCAAAAATAGAATCTTCTTCATTCAGAAATTCCTCCGTGTATGATTACATCAACCTTTGTGTCTATGCTTCCGTGCAGTGAAGTTACCGGTCCTCACAGTTTGGGTCAAATAAAAAACCGGGACTATTTCCCTGCCTGGATTCGCCGTGAGCAACTTAGCGTTATACCGCGTAAACACCAATCTGGTTTCGATTTAACGATCCGGAATTTGGCGCACGGTTTGCGCCTGACCCGAGTCCGATGGCGGCCGGTTAAACACTACTCCCGTCTTCACGGGCTATGTTGGCCACCGTGCCCTTTTTCCACAAGTATCTTCAAAAAGGGGGCTTGCGCAGTCACATGACTGCACATATTTTTGTACTCAGGTAACTTCACTATGGAACCAAGAAGGGACGTCTTTCAAGCCCTGGCCGACCCCACAAGGAGGGCCATACTCACGCTGCTGGCGGTGCAGGCATTGACCCCTGGAGCCATTGCCGAGCATTTTAGTTCATCCCGCCAGACCATTTCAAAGCACATTCAAATTCTGGCCGAATGTGAGCTGCTTAATTCGGAGCAGAAAGGGCGGGAGATTTACTATCACATCAATGCCAGACAAATGAACCAGGTCGCTGACTTTGTCGAGCCGTTCCGAAAACTGTGGGCTGACCGGTTCGACAAACTGGAACTCGTAATGAACAAATACAAGACCAAGCAGTAAAAGCATATGGAACAAAAGACAAAAATCACGGCGGAAGACAGCAAACAGGAAGTACTGAAACTTGGACCGATCACAGGATGTGGCTGCTAAATTGAGGTAACCGGCTATGACCAAAAGCACGATGAATCCCAAGGTTGACGGATATTTGAGCCGGGCCAAGAAGTGGCAGGCAGAACTCAAGAAATTGCGCACGATTGTTCTCGACTGTCATCTGACCGAGGAATTGAAATGGGGTGTTCCGTGTTACACGTTTCAGGAGAGTAATATCGTTCTGATGCACGTCTTCAAGGAGTACTGCGCGCTACTGTTCTTCAAGGGGGCCCTGCTGAATGATCCGAAAGGGATTTTAGTCCAACAAACGAAGAATACGCAGGCGGCGCGCCAGATCAGATTCACCCATGTGCGCGAAATCGCGGCGATGGAGCCGGTCCTGAAGACCTACATTCACCAGGCTATTGAAGTGGAGAAGGCCGGCCTGACTGTAAAGCTTAAGAAGACCACTGAATTCACGGTGCCGGAAGAATTTCAAGATAAGATGAGAGAAATCCCAGCCTTGAGGAACGCTTTTGAGGCGTTGACACCGGGGCGGCAGCGGGGCTATCTGTTATATTTTTCGGCGCCCAAACAATCCAAAACTAGGGTGTCACGGATCGAAAAATGTCTGCCGCAGATTCTCGACGGTTTGGGACTAGATGACCGATAAGCCCACCAAATACTAGACTCAGACGTGCCCCTCCAAAACTATTTGAGCGGTCCCCAGGCAGGGTTGGAGCAATCTCCGGAATGAGTCAGACGGCGCTGCTTGCCGCCGGTGACTGTGGCAGTATAGATATCGCCGGTACCGAGCCGGTCGGAAGCAAAGATCAGATGTTTACCATCCGGCGAGAAGTGCGGGTTTTCGTTCATGCCAATTTTGGTCATAACGCGGTATTTGGCCCCGGATGTGTCAATAGAGGCCAGGTCAAACCGCCCGGTTTCGGTCCGGCTGACGAAAGTGATTCGGTCGCCTCGGGCAGACCAGATGGGAGAGTCGTTGTAGTCACCCTGAAAGGTTACGCGGTGGGTATTCAGGCCGTCGGCATCACAAATGTAAATCTGCGGCGCACCGGTGCGATCAGAGGCGAAGGCGACTTTGCGGCTGTCGGGAGACCAGGTCGGTGAAGTGTCAATTGAGGTGCTGTTGGTCAATCTGAGGATGACCCGTCCGGCCGTGTCCAGAATATAAATTTCCGAATTGCCGGAGATGGTCATAACAACTGCCACTTTGCTTCCATCGGGAGAGACCGCCGGGGCGGCCATCAGGCCAAGGTAATTGCCGATCTTGCTGATCTTGCCGTTGCCGACCTCCACGCGGTACAGCTGCGGGTCTCCATTTTTGAAACTGGTGAAGTAAATCTCCTTGCCATCGGGAGTCCAGCAAGGGGAGAGATTGATGCTGTTCGTTTTGGTGACTTGCCGCTCATTGGCGCCATCGTAATCGGAGACGAATATTTCCTTGGTTCCGGCCGCAATCTTTCGGATATAGCAGATCTGAGTGCGGAAAATTCCCCGGTCGCCGGTGAGAGCTTTAGCAAGGTCGTTCGAGACATCATGCGCCAGCTCGCGCCAGGAACCGGTGGGGCCTTCCTCGATCCCTTTAGAGAACTCTTCGCCCCCCACGGTATTGATAATGCGCCAGCGGACCCGGACATTCGAACCGGGAAACTCAGCTTCGAGTCTAATTAAGTGCTGTGCACCCAGCCGTTCCCAGGCGAGCAGATCAACTTCCTTGATTTCGTACATTTTCAGATAGAACGAATCGGCAATGACCAGCTGGAAATCGGCATAGAAATCGACATCGGCGCGAACGATCTGGGTGATGTTGTTCATGATGGTGGAATCGGCGGCGGTAATATAGTTGGTGCCGATGTATTTCATGTTCTCAACGGCCAGCTGGATCGGCTGAACTTCGCCGGTGCGCACGGTATCAAAAAAGACATTGGGGATCTCGTGTGAGGATTGGGCGAGGGCAGGGACTGCGAAAGAGAAAGGAGTAAGGGCGCAGATACTAACCGCTATCAGGAATCGCTTCATTATTTTGCCTCATTTGGATATTTGAAGGGTACGGTAATGCCGATGATCTCATCGGCAAAATCACTCGGTAGGGGCGGGAAAGGAGACGACTTCGTCACGGCCGCCAAACATCCTTGGTCGAATAGTCCGATACCGGACGACTGGATAATTTTTGGATCTATCACCCTTCCAGAGCGAATTACCTGAAAGGAGACTACACAGACGACGGTGCCGTCGATGTTGGCCTGATTTGACCAGTTGATCTGAATCTTGCGAAAGGCCAGAGTGAACCAATCGGGATAGTCAAAATTTGGATTGTCGATCGCAGCCCCGGCAAAAGGAGAGCCTGCACCGGTATTTTGCGTCTTGATTTCATATTTCGCGGCTTGGTCAGCCAACGCGCTGGCTTCTTCATCCGCGTGCACTTTGCGCTGGTTTGGTTTTGGCTTCTCCATGCTTCTTTTCACCCGAGGGTCCGGGAGCGCTTTGGCGGCGTCCTTGGGGGGAGCTTTAACGACCGGGGCAGCTACAACCGGAGCCGGTCCTGGCGTTGAAGCCGGGGGGCCGGGAAGGCCTGCGGTCAAGGTAACTTTGATGACTTCACCCGGTTTGAAGGTCTTGTGGGAAAGAGGGAATGAGACTGCCGTGAGGGAGAGGGCCACAACGTGCAAGATTACCGAGTAGATAACATCCCGTCGCATAGCCGGTCACTTCCGGGCGCCCTTCTTCTTGGCGTCATAGGTCGTCACCAGTCCGATCTGTTCGATCCCGGTAGCTTTCATTCTTCCGATGACTTCGATAGCCGTACCATAAGGCACCGTCGAATCGCTTCGGAGAAAAACCGATTTGGTCCCCTTGGCCTTCATGGCCTTATTCAGGGCATCTTCGAAATTATCAAGGCGGGACCAGACGTCGTTAATGTAGATACCGCCTTTCTTATCAAGAGTGACGACGATTCCTTCGTGTTCCTGCTCCACCGGAGCGGCGGTGGTTTTAGGCAGGTTGACATCGATACCGGACTGCAGCAGGGGGGCCGAGATCATAAAGATGATCAAGAGGACGAGGCAGACATCAACCAGATTGGCGATGTTGATATCGGCCATAGTGTGATAAGTCCGGCGTAGCGGGCGACGCATCAGATGGTCTCTTTCTTGACGCGGGCGAGAAATTCGAGCATAAAGCCGGTGGCGCGGTCATGGATGAATTTGATCCGGCTGTTGGCCCAGTTGTAGGCGATAACCGCCGGAATGGCGGCCCCCAGGCCGATGATCGTAGCCAGCAGAGCTTCGGCGATACCTGGAGCCACGACGGCCAGGGTGGCGGAACCGCGCTCGCCGATGGACCAGAACGAGGTCATAATTCCCACCACCGTTCCAAGCAGTCCCGTGAAAGGCGCGGCGGTGGCAGTAATGGCGAGGTACACGACTTGCTTTTCGAGTTTGCCGATTTCCTCGGTGAGGGTTCGTTCCATTGTCATTTCGATGACATCAAGCGCGCGTTCATCGACCATCACCTGGGTGGCTGAGGGCGTGCCGGACGCGGTCGCCAGGGAAGTCAACTCGTCCACACCGGCGCGGTAGAGATTTGCCAGCGGGGAGTTGTGGAATTTTTTGGCTTCCGGAGAGATCTCACCCAGGTTACGGGATCTCTTGTAGTAGGCCAGGAACTGCTTGCTGTCGCTGTCTACAATCCGAAACTGACGCCATTTGTGGAAAATGACTACCCAGGAAATCAGTGACATCAGGATCAGGACGGTGAGGACGATTCCGCCGAAGGTGGAGGTTTCACCGAGAATGTCCCACAGGGAGCCGATGGCCGGGCTAAGGAGTATCGTTTCGTACATATATGTCTTTCTACGCGTTAGGGCTACCGCGGATTATTTTATTCCCGCGGGCGACCGCACATGAGCAGGGCGGTTGGGCCAGCCATCAAACTTAGAAGACTCGCCGAGAGCAATCAACAAAAACCGGGCCGGGCCAGTCCTCGTGTAAGAATCGACCCGAGGCTTGCGGCAGACATGATTTCTATGCTTGTTCCGGCACCAAAACCGTTTTTTCTTAGGGGGAGAGGAAAGAGAGCACGTGAGACGATTGGCCTTGGCATTTACGCTGGCGGTATCGATAGGAAGTCTGCTGGTAGGGTGCGGCGGCAACAAACAGGGGAAGAGTGACGCCCCGGCCGGCAATCCGGATGAGCTAAAGGACTCGACCCGGCTTGATGCGGCCCCGGACAGTTCTCAATCTCAGGCGGAGCCTCAAAAGCCCAAATAGTCCCTTTAAGAAAAAGGCCTCCCAGAGGAGGCCTTCAGTGTTTTCGGAGTTCATGCTCACGAACCTTCGATCATCTCGACATTGGCGCGCGGGACAATAGTGCGCCGGCCATCCTCAAATTCCACTTCAAGGATACGGGCTTTTGATTCTGATTCCAGCTTGGCCAAAGGGGATGGAAGATCGGACACTTTGCCGAGTTTGCCGAAATGGGGATGGCGGATGACCCGGATGAGCGAGCCTATTTTCAGACCCTCGATCGGTGCCTCAGCGATATCTGTCTGGACCGATTCCCCAGATTGAGGAATCACGACTTCGGGGCGGATCACGCCGGCGCGAATCTGGGTCGCACCGTTGATGCAGGCCAGTTCACCTTCATGGCGCTTGAACAGCTCAAAGGTCTTCAGGGCCATGTTGATTTGGCCAAACCCTTCGGTCACCACCAGCGTGCAGCCGATATCCTCGCTGCCTGTGATTGCCACGCCGATGTCATACCCGAGGAAGTCCCTGAGATCCTTGTCATCAAATCCGCCGACAACAATTCCCTTCACTCCTTCGGCAATGGCCTTCTTGAGGGCAGGAGCCGTGACGAGCGAGCCGCCGACCACGATCTTCCCCTTGAGCGAGGAATTAATCATGGCATCCGACAGAACAGTCTTGTTGTCGGGGGTGACGACCTTTACCGCGCCGGAAGTTTCACCGCCGATTCCAAAGATGCCCTGAACGAAGGCGGCCTTGCAGGCGACGACACAGCCTTCGCGCGGAATGACTTCAAGCACTTGTCCCTGAATATAGGCTTTCACTTCGACCGGAGTCGGTTCCCCTCTCTGGAGAACTTGTCCGGTGACATGGGAGATTGACTCGATGGTGCCGTCGACGGTCGCTTCGACTTTCGTGCCTCCTAGAAACTTCAGGCCGAAAAGCGGTTTGGACTGAGCCACCAGTTCGCCGGCCTTGATCGGATCGCCGACTTTCTTGAGCATGACATGGTCGATATCTTCGGGCGGAATACCAATTTTGTTGGCCACGTTGAGAGGGACTACGTTGCCGGGAAGCAGGGTCCGGGCCACGACATCGTCGGGTTTCATCTTGTCGCCGACCTTTACGATCACGTCCCCCTTAAGAGGCAGGATGCGCGACTTTTTGACGAGAACCCGATCGGTTACTTTCAGGCCGGGAGTATAGGCATGTCCCATGAATTATTCCTTGCTAGGTGTTCGAAGGGGTTCCGCTTTTTTTGCGCAGGGCGACCCGAATCACAAAAATGAGAATCAAGAGGACGGCGATCGAGCCATAAATAATGACGCTGCGGGAGATCCCGGTGGAAGCACTGGAGCCGTCACTGCGCGATTGAAGTTGCTCGGCGTCGACAACTTTTACCTGATCGTGCGACAAAGAGGACTGGATATTTTCAGTGGTAAATGACTTCACCACCGATTCGATAATCGGTTGAAAGGTGGTCCAAGCAGTATCCGCACCATAGAAGTAAAAATTCACCGTTCCCCGATCGTAGAATTTTACGACCAGTTGGTTTCTAGTGTGCTGCCCCTGAATCGGTTTGGTTTCGGTGTAGACGGAAGCGAGCCGGGACACGGGCCAATAGCTCACTTCGACCGGCCGCCAAAAGGCGGCGAAATCTTCAGCCGGGCCATAGGTCTTGGTTGCGGCGCCCAAGGTGGCCCCCCAGGAGCTAAGCATTGAATCTATCTGGTGCTGAGTGCTTGGGCCAACCGTATCCACCGTGACCACCAGGTAGTTTCCCAGAAGAAACAGGGGCGAGGATTTGGGCGCAAAAGCTCCTTCGTAGGCGAAGGGTCTTCCGCCGAAGAGGGCGGAATCGACGATGCGGTAATCAAGTTGCTCCCAGTTGTCGGGATACGTAATCTGGAATTTGCCGTTCAGGCTGACAAATTGGCCGGCCCGAGTTGCCTGTGCACCCGCGATCACAAGCAGGCAGAGGATTGACATAATAGCAATAGTTTTTCGCATTCGTGCCACCATCGGTTAGAAGTCAGGATAAATATCCAGCTCCTTTATCCAGGTCTTGAGGTAGGATACGCGCTCCGCCTCGGATAAGGATGAGAGGTCAAAAGGCCGGCCCCGTCCGTCCAGAATAATCCCGACCACGCCGCCGAAAAGTTCTTTCTCGACCTTCACGCCCTTTCCGGCGCCCAGATCATAGTTTCGCTCCGGCTCAAACGTGGCCTTCACGGTGATCGGCAGCCCGTTGGGCTGGATGCCGAGCTTGAACAATTTCATTTCCAAATGATTCAGAGTGCCGGAAACAGGGCCATCAGGCAACTCAATGCTGTATTTCATGACGGGACCCGGCTTCTTGGTTGTACCTGATGGAGCGACACACGTGCCGAGGTGAATCAGGCAATCCTTTTCAAATACTTCCGTGGCGGCCTTGGGCTGGACTTCGGTGAGCACACCGAGCTGCGGCATCATGAAGATCGAGTCAACCGCCAGGCGGGTGACACCTTCCGGAAGGAATGAGTCAATCATCATCAGGGCGGACTGCTGGCGGCGCGGGGCGTGAGAGAGGACTCCACCCGAACCGATAAGCATATCCAAGGTCATCATATTGACTATGGTGGCGCCGGAGGCTGATTGCTCAAAGGCATCGGCGATCGTTCGCTGCTGCTGCACCCCCTTGAGCACGGTGGCAAAGCTCTTGTGCTGGATGAAGGCCAGGCGAAGCGCCTCGCGGGCAATAGCCTGTTCGAAAATCAGTTCTTCCATCGATTGCGGAATCGTGGTCGGGCGAATCATTTTGTTCTTCACGCGGTTGCGGAGGTCCCGCTCATCCATGGGGAACGGCACCCAGCGCATGACTTTGGGAAGAGTGGCCTCCGCGAAAACATTCGAAATGGAATATGACATGCCGAGGTTGGCTGAGACGGTTCGATTGAATACCGGGGTTTTGCTGTCCGGTCGGAAAACCGAGAACACATCGGTAGTGGCGCCGCCAATATCAACGCCCACTGCTTCGATCTTGTAAATCTCAGCGATTGTCTGAATGATCAGGCCCACCGCCCCGGGAGTCGGCATGATTGGGGCATCAGCCCAGGACATGAGCTTGCGGTAGCCGGGCGCCTGCGCCATGACATGTTCCATGAACAGTTCGTGAATTTCCTCGCGGGCAGGCCCGAGGTTCTCCCGCTCCAGGACGGGACGGAGATTATCGACGACGCGAAGATCAACTTTCTCAGACAGAGTGTCCTTGACCGCGGTTGCGGCATCCTTATTTCCGGCGTAAATGATCGGGAGTTTGTAGCCGGTGCCAAGGCGGGGACGGGGATCGGCGGCGCCGATCAACTCGGCCAGTTCCACAACGTGAGTGGTGGTCCCGCCATCGACTCCACCGGAAAGGAGGATCATGTCGGGGCGTAAGTGTCGGATGCGCTCAATCTGCTGGTGCGGAAGACGTTTGTCGTTGGAAGAGATTACGTCCATGACGATCGCTCCAGCTCCAAGAGCGGCCCGCTCGGCCGACTCGGCGGTCATCGATCGGACTACACCGGCCACCATCATCTGCAGACCACCCCCGGCGGAGGAGGTCGAAATGAAAACATCCGTGCCTACTTTGCCGTTCGAAGGGGAGATGAATTTTCCCTGTTCGTCCAGGATTTTGCGGCCCGAGAGCTCTTCCAGCTCAGCCACGGCATTGAGCACCCCCATGGTCACATCCTCGAACGGAGCCTCGACGGTGGTGGGGGCCTCGCCGCGCGTGAGAAGGCGGTATTCGCCGTTTACATATTCAATCAAGATTGCTTTGGTAGTAGTGGAGCCACAGTCGGTGGCGACGATTACTTTGATATCCTGGGGGTTCGAAAACTTAGCCATCTATGCCCTGCAATAATCTCTCTTGCTTGGAGTTACTCTCCGTTTGCTGGAATCTGACCGCGTGGCAACGAAACACATCTGCCGGGTCGTTCCAAGTCGAGCATTATACTCCCGATCCCCATTCTTGTAAAGTGGCAAATTTCACATGACCGTTCAAGTCTTATGCTCTGTGAGAAGTTTGGTTGCTTGAGAATTATTCGGCGATCTTCTTCCAGTACGGGAAATTGTTCGAGCCTTTGTGAGTTGAAGAGGCCCAGCTCGAACCGCTTAAAACCACTTCGCTTCAACGCGGCTAAAATGTTGGCGGAAAGAAGGAAACAGGGGAGCCGGAAGGTTTTTTCGCTTGACTTGGATACAGCGCAAAAATAGATTGGATTCAACCAGTTTGTCGGGCGTGTTTCGAGAAGATCACTGGGCCGGCCGACGCAAATTTCGTGTCGAACAGATGACGAGTCGGCACGTCATTTCAGTACCGGCTCTTTACGTCCGCCAGACTGCTCTTAGTTTTAAGGAAGACCCTTTGTACCGATTCTGCCGACCTGACCGAAAGACAATTACTGTATTCTTCTTCCTCTTTTGTGTTCTATATTTGTCTCTTCCCTTCTCAGTCATAAACGGCCAAAGCCAGGCAAATGTCGGGTCGGCCGACATCTCCGCGCAGGTAATTCCGGTTCCCCCGGACAAAACTCCGGCTCCTCCCACCGGCGTAACGGCCAAAGACACCCCGGATGACAACGGCGGGTCAATTGATGTTGGCTGGAAAGCGTCCCCCGACGAGGCCAATCACAAGGTCAAGCGGTACCTGGTTATGCGGGCGCCGAACGCAAAAGGAACTCCAGGAGAATTCAAGCCGATCGGCCAGACTCCGGTCGGGACTTATGTCTTTACGGACGGAAACGCCGCAACCTTGACAGGATACTCCGCCAAGCTGTTTCATTCGACAGATACGGCCAGTTTCTTTTACAAAGTGGTCGCGGTGAATGATTCCGCCGTGCATGGCCAGGTCTTCTGGAGCACGCAAAGCGAATCCTCAATAGCCGGACCGGCCACGGCTGTAGCTCAGTGGTTTGATACTCAGCGCCGCAATGTTTTTGTCGGCGTAATACTCCTCTGTATTTTCATCATGTACTACATCACCCAGGCGCGCCGGGGTAAGGAACTGTTTATCCGGAAAATCGCCGGGCTGGAAGCGGTCAACGAGGCAGTCGGTCGTGCCACCGAGATGGGGCGGAAGATTCTGTACATACCGGGCTCCTCAGACATGGACAACGTGCAGACGCTGGCTGCCATTACGATCCTTGGGCACGTCGCCGGGATCGCCGCGCAATATGATACGGCTCTCGATGTTCCGGTCTCCCGATCGCTGGTCATGGTCGCCTGCCGCGAAGTGGTCAAGGAAGCGTACACCAAAGCGGGGCGTCCTGACTCATTCAAAGAAGATCAGGTTCATTATCTCACCGATGATCAGTTCGGATATGCGGCCGCGATTGATGGCATTGTGGTGCGCGAGAAGCCGGCCACCATGTTCTTGCTGGGAAATTTCTATGCGGAAGCGTTGATCCTGGCCGAAACCGGCAATGCGGCCGGGGCGATCCAGATTGCCGGGACCGGCGAACCCTCGCAGCTGCCGTTCTTTGTCGCCGCCTGCGACTATACGCTTATTGGTGAGGAACTGTTCGCGGCGTCTGCGTACCTGTCGCGAGAACCGAGGCAGCTCGGATCACTCAAAGGACAGGATGTCGGCAAAGGGCTGATTTTGATCTGTATCGTGATCGGCGTACTGGCGGCGACTTTCCATCTGTTTGACCTCGCTCAATTCTTCAAGGTGATACATTAGATTATGCGGCGCGAAGTACCTGTATTGATCACCGGAATCGTCGGCGTCGTCTTTGTCGTCCAGTACTTCATTCCACACTTTCCATTCAGCAAAATGGCCGACTGGTTTTCAGACTGGTTTTCCATCATCGCCGCGTGTGCTATCTGGATGGGGGTGCTGAACCTGTTCAAGTTGTCCTTGCAGAGCATCTACGAGCGGAAAGCCGACTGGTGGTACTCCGTCATCGTTGTGGTCTGTATAATCCTCATGGCGGTGGTCGGATTTGCGGCGGGGCAGAATTACGGCGACGCGAAGAGCGGAAGCGCTTTCTTCTGGCTCTATGCAAACGTGTACACGCCGCTGTCCTCGACCATGTACGCTATGCTGGCGTTCTTTGTCGCGTCGGCCTCGTATCGGGCGTTCCGGGCGCGCAACCTGGAGGCGACCTTGCTTTTGGCGGCCGCTTTTTTTGTCATGCTTGGGCGGGTGCCGATCGGCGATGTTCTGAGCGGCTTCTTGCCGGAGCAACTCAGACTTTCGCAATTAGCCACTTGGATAATGAATTTTCCGAATACCGCCGGCCAGCGAGCCATTCTGATCGGCATTTCGCTGGGGATTGTCTCCTCCTCGTTGCGGATCATCCTTGGGATTGAGCGCTCACATCTGGGAGGGGAGTAGCGAGAATGAGTCGAAAGCTTCTGGAGGCAATTCTGGTTGTCGGTTCGGTTCTGCTTTGCTCGGCCATCTACCTTGGCACGCGAACTGGATGGATAGCGCCGATTCGGCTCTCGACCGCCGCTTCAGTAGCGGTCGTGCTGCTGATTGCGGTGTCCCTGGTTTGGATTCTCGTGCGCACCGTCCGAGGAAAGGCGGCGGGGCGGCGAGTCGTGTTTCTGTATGTGGCTATTGCCGTCGCTGTCCCATTGTTTATGTCCTTGACCCAGAAGATCAACGTCTCACCTGAGGCTCACACATTTTACGACGGCCTTCAGGCGCTTCAGCCCGGCTCAGTTATCCTGGCCTCATTTGATTACGATCCCCCGTCCGCGCCGGAACTTCAGCCGATGGCCGAGACGTTTTTCCGTTACAGTTTCGATCATGACCTCAAAGTCATCGTGATGGGGCTTTGGCCGCAGGGGCCGCAGCAGGCGGATTTGGCGCTGGCAAAAGTCCTCGCCGAGCCGGCTTACGCGGCGAAAAACCTCAAATACGGCAAGGACTATGTCAATATAGGCTTTCAGTCCGGAAACGAATTCGTCATTCAACGGATGGGGACCGATTTCAAATCCATGTTCCCGGTAGACGATCACGGCACACCTTACGATTCCATTGCGCTGCTCAAGAATGTCAAGAATTTCTCCAATGTCGATTATGTGTTCAATCTTTCCGCCGGCTATCCCGGGACCAAGGAGTGGGTGTTGGTAGGAGTCGATCAGTACGGCTTCCCGCTCGGCGCCGGAAACACGGCCGTGCAGGCGACCGGCATGTACCCCTACGTTCGATCTGGACAGCTTAAAGGAATTTTGGGCGGCATGAGTGGGGCGGCGGAATTTGAAAAACTGTACGGGTATCTCGACAAAGGGACCAAATACATGCTTTCGCAGTCGTTTGCCCATGTCGTTGTGATCGGTTTCATTCTTATTGGAAATGTGGCCTTCTTCATGTTCGAGCGCAAGAAGAGGAAAGTGATCTGAGGTATGGCAGCTACCGGATTTATGGATCATGTGGCGTTGTGGCTGGCCGCCTTCCTGACAATTGGAATCTTCTCATTCCTATACCGGGACAATGTCTGGTACAAGATTTGTGAGGCGATCTTCGTCGGGATTTCGGCCGGGTACTACTTGGTCACCTATTTTTGGGACAATTTGTACAGCAAGTTCTGGGTCGGCCTGTTTCCCAAAAACGGTGATCCCCACGCCGAGGGCTGGTATATGCTGATCTTCGGCGGCGTGCTCGGCATCATGATGCTGATGCGTCTTTTGCCCAAGATCGGCTGGATTTCAAGGTGGCCGCTCGCCTTTATCGTGGGCGCAACCGCGGGTCTGTACCTCATTACTTATTTTGCCTCCAATGTCATGGCCCAGGTGCAGGACACCCTTCGTCCGCTCGGCGGGCCATCGGTCTATGACACGGTCGGCAACGTGGTCGTGGCGGTGGCTACCTTCACCTGTTTGATATATTTCTATTTCTCCAAAGAGCACAAAGGGGCGTTTGGCGGGGCGGCCAAGATCGGGATTTTCTTCCTAATGGTCACCTTTGGAGCATCTTTCGGCTACACGGTCATGAGTCGTATGTCGCTCTTGATCGGGCGCATAGATTATCTTCTCGGCGACTGGCTCGGCCTGATCAAATAGAGATGGCTATGAACCGAATCAGGCTGACTATTATGAATCTGCTATGCCTGACCGGTTTCCTCGTCTGGTTCAGTTCGAGCACCAACGTCCTCGCCCAGAGTTCTGAGCCCTCAACCCCGGTCACTGCCAAGTCCGGACCTCCGGCGCCTGCCACATCGTTCATTGCAACCGACCATAAATACGACGATGGGAACGCCATTGATCTTCAGTGGGTCCCGTCTATCGATGACCAACTGCTGCATGGCCGAGTCTCGGGGTACAAGTTATTTCGTACGGATTCCAAAGGGGTTACGACTTTGGTGGCCGACCTTGCTCCGGGGACAACGTCGCATATCGATGACGGCGTCACCAAGGGGGAGAGCTACACGTACTATTTGGCCGCCTTTGCCGGGACAGACAGCAGCCTTTCGGTCGGCACGCAGGCGATTACGCCGCAAGCGGAGTGGATCAATTGGGATCGCGGGTATCTTCTTCTTATCCTGTTTATCGTCTCAGCCTCGGTCGTGTATTTCATCGAGACCGCGAAACGGGGCAAGAAGCTGTTCATTCGCAAGATTGCAGGACTTGACGCTGTGGACGAAGCCATCGGCAGAGCGACGGAGATGGGGAGACCGATTCTGTTTATCCCGGGGATTCAGGATATGGATGACGTTCAGACGATCGCCGGAATAACGATTCTGGGACACATCTCGCGGACGATTGCCGCATACGACACGCGCTTGTATATGCCGGTGTCCCGGTCTCTGGTTATGACGGCGGCAAGAGAGACGATCAAGACTTCGTACATGGCGGCCGGTCGGCCCGATGCCTATAACGATGATATGGTGACATACGTCACTGACGAGCAGTTCGGGTATGTAGCGGCGGTCGACGGCTACATGGTGCGTCAGAAACCGGCCGCCTGCTTTTACCTCGGCGCGTTCTTCGCCGAATCGCTCATTATGGCGGAGACCGGGAATTCCATTGGTGCGATCCAGATTGCCGGCACGGCGATGCCGACTCAGTTGCCGTTCTTTGTCGCGGCCTGTGATTTTACTCTAATCGGAGAAGAGCTGTTCGCGGCTTCCGCTTACCTCTCCAACGAGCCGCGACAACTTGGGGCGCTCAAGGGACAGGATGTGGGGAAAGGGATCGCTATCGCAGTGATCCTGATTGGGGCGATTGCCGCCACGCTGTCCCTAACCTGGAATGTAGAGATTATGACCAAGATACTGGCGTTTCTGCACAACGTGTTTACCACGAATTAAGAGAGTATGCGAAGACAGGTTCCACTGCTCATAACCGTGCTGGTCGGCGCCCTGCTGATCGTCTCAGTCTTCATGCCTCCGATCGAGCCGGCCGGGGAGAATTTCTCTGTCTTCTTTGATATCATCGCGGTATTTGCGTTTTTCCTCGGAGGCGGTAATCTGGTTCGGATTCATTTCAAGAATCTCGCCGCCGGTAAGAAGGATCGCTTCTATTCAGGGGTTACCCTGGCGGGATTTGCCGCCATGCTGTTCGCCGGATTATTCAAATTGGGGAATCCCGGCGGAATCTCCGCCGATCTTGCCGCCGCCGGGTCATGGTTTCAGACGTTGTTCTTGTCATTCATGTCCCCTTTGAATTCGACCATGTACGCACTGCTGGCGTTTTTTGTGGCGTCGGCCTCGTATCGCGCTTTTAGAGCCAAGAATAGAGAGGCGACCATTCTACTGGTCGCCGCTTTCATAATACTGCTGGGTCGGACTGCCTTTGGGACGATGCTTACCGCCTGGGTGCCGGAATCGTTCTCGATTCTGCAAATTCCCAATCTGGCCATCTGGCTTATGGCCACCCCCACGCTGGCCGGGCAGAGAGCTATTCTGATCGGAATTGGCCTGGGGATTGTCTCCATGTCGCTGCGCATATTACTCGGGATCGAACGCACTTATCTGGGAGATGACAAGACCTGAGATGACCGCCTATCCTATTCTGGTCGGCAACGCCGGTTTCGGCATTTGGATCTCGCTGATCATCATCGGCGCCGGATTAGTCTGGCTGCTTTTGCGGACGATCGCCGGGAAAGAAGTCGACCGCCGGCTGATCTTCCTGTTCATTTTCCTCTCGGCGGCCGCGCCGGTCATTTTCCCGATCACGTTTGAGGAAAAAATCAGTCCGACCGTGCAGGGGGTGTTTGATGCGGTGGAAGCTTTGCCCCCTGGGTCACACGTGATGATCTCGTACGATTTTGATCCGGCGATGGCTCCCGAGACACAGCCGATGGGGAACGCTTTTACCCGGCATTGCCTCGCGCGCGGACTCAAAGTTATTTTCATATCACTCTGGGGGACTGGTCCGTCGATGTTGCAGCAGACCATCGATGGCATCGTTAGAACGGAATTTCCGGAGAAGAAAGAGGACACGGACTGGGTCAATCTTGGATACAAGGCGGGCAATGAAGGGGTTCTGAACGTTATCGTGACGAATCTCAAGAAGATGTACCCGACTGACGTAAACTCACACCCTCTGGACAGTATTCCGTGCCTGAAAGGCATCAAGTCATGCAAGGATGTTGACCTGATACTCGCCGTCGGGGGAGGACAGCCCGGACCCAAGGAATGGGTGCTATATGTGGGAGATCCGGGGAATGTGAGGATTGGCTCGGGACTGGCCGCGGTTGTTACGCCCCAGTCGTATCCATACTACCCCAAACAGATGATCGGTTTGGTCGGCGGCATCAAGGGGGCGGCCGAGTACGAGTTTGAGCTGTGCCGCCGCTATCCGAAATTCGGCGCCAGCACTCTTCCGTCGATGCGCGCAGCTTTGCTCGCGATGGGTCCGCAGACGATTGCCCATGTGGTCATCATGATTTTCATCATCTTCGGCAACATCGCTTACTTGAAGTCACGCAAGGGGGCGAAGCGATAATGAAGCGGACGACTCTCGTTGTCACAGGGGTTATCGTCCTTCTCTTCCTTTTGAGCTGGGCGCTCAAGGGGTGGCAATTTTCCGATGAAGGGGGGCATTATCTAGTCAGGGCATTCCTGATCACCTGCTCGGCTTTCCTGACTCTGGCTATTTTGTCATTTCTGTATGAAGACAACCCTCTGTACAAATTCTCCGAGCACTTGTATGTGGGGATATCAGCCGGGTATTGGATGGCGCAGGGGTTCTGGTCAACGATCGTGGGAAATCTGATACCTCGGGTGTCGGAGAATCTGTCGGCATTTTTCAAAGTTCCCTACATCCCCGGGGAATGGTACCGAATCGGGAATGTTCCGGTTTTCTATTCGAACTGGTTCTTTTACATCCCGATCATATTCGGGATTCTCTTGCTGATGCGTTTGTCGAGCAAAGTCGGCTGGCTATCCCGCTGGGCTTTGGCGTTCATTGTGGGCACGACCGCCGGGCTCAAATTTGTACGGGAACTTCGCTCTGATTTTATCGAACAGATATCGTCGACATTTTTACCCTTTCTGATCAATTGGCACGGGTTCGGACCATTCTTCTCCCATTTCTCCCTGTCCGCCGAAGGACAATTCATTGCGATGCTCAGCAATTGGATCATTTTGCTTGGTGTTTTGTCCGGATTGGTGTACTTTTTCTTCTCCAAAGAGCATACCGGCGCGTTCGGCCGGGTCTCGCGGGTTGGAATATGGATATTAATGCTAACGTTCGGCGCGTCCTTCGGCTATTCGGTTATGGGGCGTGTCACGCTGCTGGTAGGACGGATAAGCTTCTTGTTTCAGGATTGGTTGAATATAGTTCGATAACGATACCTCTGACACCTATGGAGGGACGATGAGACCCTTTCTCGCAATCGTTCTTTTAGGACTTCTGCTCATGGTGTCGTCAGTCTGGGCGCAGACCGACTCCATTCGATCCGACACGACTTCGCCGCCGGGGCCGGCCCTGACGCCGCCCGCGCCGGTCACGGACCTGCAGGCCAAGGACAGTCCGGACGATCACGGCCACTCAATAACCCTCAGCTGGAAACTTTCAGCGGATGACGGTCAGGGGGCGAGGTCTGTTTTCAAGTATGAAGTGTTCCGGTGGGTTCCGTTCTATATGGATTCCATGTACGCCGCACAGCATATCGTCGATTCTCTCGCCGACTTGAGGGATTTTGCCCGCGGTTTTTTGCCCCGGGCATCGGCGGCGCTGCGGCAGTGGACAACAGACCTGCCTAATGCCAAAAACGACACTGTCAAGGCGGCCCTCGTGGATTCGCTGGCGAATTGGTCCGATACGCTGGCGTTGAAAGCGCGACTAAAGACTCTTCCGGACGACATCAAGGCACGTCAGATTCAGATTGCCCGAGATTGGGAGCGTGCGCCGCAGGAACATGCCAAATATCCCCTGGAGGGTCATTGGCAAAAAGTTGGTGAAGCGTACGCGGGTCTGGGGACGTTCACAAATAACAGTGAGCGGGACGAGGATCGACCCAGGTACATGCCGGATCATTGTGACTATTACTACCGCGTTGATGCCGTGACCTCGGACCCCTCCGTCCGAACGCCTTCGAATATCGTCGGACCCGTCCAATCGTCGGGCCAGTGGTTCAATGTCGGCCGTACGCCGTCGGTATTCGCCACAGGTCTGTTCTTCCTGCTCGTGGTAATGTTTGTCCAACTGGCTCGGAAAGGAAAGGACTTGTACGTCCGGCCGCTAGCCGGGATTGAAGCCGTGGATGAGGCCATCGGCCGGGCCACCGAAATGGGGAAGCCGATCCTGTATGTTCTCGGTTTGGGGACCGCTTCGGACATTGCCACCATCGCATCGTTCACGGTTCTAGGTCGAGTAGCAAAGCGCGTGGCCGAATATCAGACCGAATTGATCGTGCCGACCTATGACCCAATTGTGATGTCGGTCGCGCAGGAGACCATCAAGTCGGCCTATGCGGATGCTGGGCGGCCTGACACGTATAAGCCGGACAGCGTCTTCTTTGTCACTCAGGATCAGTTTGCGTATGTGGGGGCGGTAAACGGCATCATGCTGCGGCAGTTGCCGGCCACCAATATTTACATGGGGAAGTTCTACGCCGAATCGCTGATACTTGCCGAAACCGGAGCGCTGGCCGGCTCGATCCAGATCGCGGGGACGGACGAGATCGCCCAGATTCCGTTCTTCGTGGTCGCGTGCGACTACACGCTCATCGGCGAAGAACTCTATGCGGCGTCGGCCTATCTCGGGCGGGAACCGATTCTTCTCGGGTCACTCAAAGCGCAGGACTATGCCAAAGCCGCCATCATAGTACTTACTATCGTCGGTACCATTGCCGTCAACTTCGGATGGTTGGGCTTTAAAACATTCTTCACGGTGGTAAGGTAGGAGGCGCCTATGTTGAAACGACAATTGCCGTTCATTCTGGTAACTATCTTCGGCGCCTTCATGGCTGTGCAGTATTTCATGCCGCATGGAAGCACGGAAGGCGTGTACGAGTTCTTCCTGGACTGGGTCCAGATCATCGGAATCTTTGCGCTGGCTCTTGGGATCTGGTCGCTGATTCATGTGTCATACGTGAAGATCAAACTTCGAAAGAAGGATTGGCAGTACTCGGTGGTACTCCTGGCGGGCCTCTTCACCATCATGTTCTTTGGTTTTTTCACCAAGATCGGCGATCACTGGGAGTTTCGCTTCATGACTTCGGAAGGGCTGCAGAGCTACATGTTCCAGCACATGTTTGACTACATCGTGACTCCCGGGAAGGCGACGGTGTTTTCACTGCTGGCATTCTACATCGCCTCGGCCTCGTACCGGGCGTTCCGGGCCCGCAACCTCCTGGCCACTCTTCTTCTAGTGGCCGCACTGATCTTGATGCTTCGGTTCACCCCTATTCCGGGATTGGGAGAGTATCTTTCCAAGACTGCGACCTGGCTTCTCAATGTCCCGAATCTGGCGGCCAAGCGAGCCATCGTCATCGGGATCGGGTTGGGCATGGTGGCAACAGCCATAAAGGTCGTGCTCGGCATCGAGCGCGGCTACATGGGGAAAGGCTAAGAAAGGCGGCACTATGACTGCATTTGAAAGACTGATGTCGCTTGACCGGCGCTGGATCTTCCTCCTCCTGGCTATCGTCTGCTTGATTGGGTATGCCATGACCTTTGAAGTGCCGATTGTGCCGAGTGAGGAAGTTCGGGCGGTATATGACTTTGTCGATTCCCTGAAGCCGGGGCAGATTGTACTCCTGGCGGTAGACTATGACCCCTCGAACCTGGCGGAGCTCCACCCGATGACCTACACGATGCTGGAGCAGTGTTTCCGGAAGAATCTCCGCGTAATCATTACGGCCTTGTCCGCGAACGGTCCGGGGATGGCAGACCAGGCTATTCGGGATGTCTGCGACTCGATGAAACACGATGCGATCTATAATGGCGTGCATTACAAGGGGCGGGAAGTGGTCCGCGGGGTGGACTACGTGTTCCTGGGTTACAAGCCGTATCCGTCCATTACGATTCTGGGGATGGGGCAGAATTTCAGAATTCCATTTCCGAACGACTACTATGGTACTCCCCTTGAGAAGATCCCCATGATGCGCGGGATCATAAACTATGATCAGATCGCCTGTGTGATCAGCCTGGCGGCCGGCAACATCGCCGACTTTTGGATTTCCGACGGCCAGGGAAGGTACAACTTCAAATTGGCCTTCGGTCTGACGGGCGTAATGGGAGCGGACTACTATCCGTATCTGAGCAGCAAGCAGATCTTTGGAATCATTCCCGGTATTTACGGCGCGGCGCAATACGAGAAGCTGGCGGACAACCCCGGGTTGGCCAAAGACGGTATGCGTGTACAACTGCCGGCCCATTGGCTGATCATTCTCTTTATCGCGGCCGGCAACATCGGCTTCTTGGTCACGCGTCGGCAGCAGCAGAAGCAGCAGGGAAGGAGTTAGAGCCGATGACAATTGGAACGTATTTGTGGGTTACGCTCGGCGGGTTTCTGACCCTGGCCATATTCTCATTCCTGTACAAAGATAACCCGTTGTATAAGGTGGCCGAGCATCTCTTTGTGGGCGTGTCGGCAGGATATTGGGCCGTCATTCTCTGGCATAATACGATGGTGCCCAATTTGCTTCAACGCCTGTCCGACGGTGATTGGTATTATCTATGGCTTAACTCGCTGCGCCCATGGTACATCATACCGGCCCTTCTTGGGGCCCTGATGTTCTCCCGATTTTCGGCGAAATGGTCCTGGGTGTCGCGATATCCGATGGCTATCTATATCGGCGTATCAGCCGGCCTGGCGATCCCACTGGAGATGACCAATCGGGTATTGCGCCAAATGGTGGCATCGATGGATCCGATCCACTGGAACAACTTCTTCGGACATGGCTATCTTGACATCGCGGCCGGGTATTCCCAGGTCATTATCCTGGTGGGCGCCATCGCGGCGTTGGTGTACTTCTTCTTTTCCACCCCGCATCGAGGGGCAATTGGAGCTGTCGCAACTTTAGGCGTCTGGACTCTGATGATTGGCTTCGGCGCGACTTTTGGGTTCACCGTGATGAATCGTATATCTCTTTTCGTGAACCGCGTCCAGTATCTCTGGCAAAACTGGACTCATCCGGCCTTTGACTCGACGAACCAGAATTACAGTATCTGGTTTCAGGTAGTGTTCTGGGCGTTGGTATTGCTATTCCTCGGGTACATAGGGCGCGAGCTGGCGAATCGCGGCCGTACCAAGACCACAACATAAAAAGCGTCCTTCCAACCTCACAAACCCGCCCGGAGTCTCCGAGGCGGGTTTTATTTTTATGTTGACTGGAAGAATTGATGACGTATAAGAAGGAGTAAGAAGACCGAACGATACTTCGATTGTACACGCAACCGGTTGATACAGTGGGTCTTAGAAATAGCGCGAGGGTCGAAACGAAAAACACCGCGGGCAAGTCTTTAGGGATAAAAGACTTATGTGGTCTCAGTTTTTTGTCCGGTCTAAGCGATGACAGGAAATACGGTTAGGAGGAAATTTTTTAGGAAATTGCAAAAAACTGCTTGACATACAGGAAATAGTTTCCTTTTCTTTCCCCGTGTGAGGAACCAGGGTAGTTGCGAACATCTAAGCCAAAAGGGTAGCAACAATTTAACACAGGGAAAGTGAGGTGGGGAATGGCTCGGACGGAACGGATTACTCCAGCCAAAGCCAGCACCGAGTCGACTGTTGCGGCCGAAGGGAGGGAATCTTCGAGGCCACGGCTTTCGTCGGCTGAAGCGCGTCGTGAGTACCAGCGCCGATATTACCAGATGCACAAGGAGAAAGCAAAAGAGTATCAGCGCCAGTACAATTTGACTCATAAGAAGAAACTCCGCGGTGGACGCGGCAAAACGGGTGGGAGCGCTTCTCGCGAAGTGGTACGGAGCACCTTCAACACTGCCGACATCATGCATTCGCCGGTCGAAAAGACGGTTCGGATGCTGGAAAAAATCATACGTGGTGAGCGACTCTTCACCATGTGAGCTCCCAAACAGTCGACTTTGAGGCGACCGTTCTGTTGCGTAGAGAGCGGTCGCCTTTTATATTGGCGGCTTCGGAAAAGCATGGGTATTATCGAATCGGAAGAATATTCTTTGCGTGGATATAAAAGGAGACTATATGCCGGGTAAGAAGGGAACAACCACGAAAAAAGCAGCCACCCCCAGGGCACCCAAGCCCGCGGCGGCCCCCAAATCAAAGGGAGCAACACCGCCCAAATTCTCGCTCGACGAGAAATTCTACTATTTCTTCGGTAATGGCAAGGCCGATGGAAATGCTTCGATGCGGGATCTTCTGGGCGGAAAGGGGGCCAACCTGGCGGAAATGTCCAGTATCGGAGTCCCGGTCCCGCCCGGTTTTACGATTACCACCTCGGTCTGCAAGATCTACTACGAAAACGGCATGGCGGTCCCCAAGCCGCTGGATAAAGAGCTGGAGAGGTATGTCGGCCTGATCGAGCAGTCGGTCGGCCGGAAATTCGGTGATGCCGATCATCCGCTTCTGGTCTCGGTCCGTTCCGGCGCGAAGTTCTCCATGCCTGGCATGATGGATACGATCCTGAATCTCGGCCTCAATGATGCCAATGTCGAGGGGCTGTCCAAACGGACCAACAATCCGCGGTTTGCGCTCGACAACTATCGCCGGTTCATTTCGATGTTCGGCAATGTCGTTCTCGGGATCGACAAGGAACAGTTCGAGGAGATCATCACCGAAAAGAAGCACGAGCGCCGCGTCAAGCAGGACAGCTCGTTGCAGGTGAACGATCTCAAAGATATTATCAAACGGTACAAACAGATTATCAAACGCAAATCGGGCGAGACGTTTCCGGATGATCCGATGGTGCAATTGCGCATGGCCCGGGACGCCGTCTTTCGCAGTTGGAACAACCCGCGGGCTATTTCCTATCGCCGGATGAACAACATTCCGGCCGATCTGGGAACCGCCGTAAACATTCAGGCCATGGTGTTCGGCAACATGGGGAACACGTCCGGCACGGGAGTCGGGATTTACCCGGAATCCCTCGACCGGCGCCAAGGAATTTTACGGGGAGTTCCTCGTGAACGCGCAGGGTGAAGATGTCGTGGCCGGGATCAGAACGCCCCAGCCAATTGCCGAGCTCAACCAGGAAATGCCGGATATTTATAAGCAGCTCAAGGCGATCACGAGCAAACTCGAACTGCATTACCGTGATATTCAGGACTTCGAGTTTACCGTTCAAGAGGGGCAGCTGTACATGCTGCAGACCCGCAACGGCAAGCGGACAGTACAGGCGGCCGTGAAGATTGCGGTCGATATGGTCAAGGAGAAGCTGATCGCGAAGGAAGAAGCGCTCATGCGCATCGAGCCGGCTCAGATCGACCATCTGCTTCATCCGCGGATAGATCCCAGCGCCAAATTCGATGTCGTGGCCAAGGGGCTGGCGGCCTCGCCGGGAGCGGCCTGCGGAAAAGTGTATTTCACTGCCGAGGATGTGGTCAAGCATGGCGCCAAAGAACCCTCGATTCTGGTGCGCGAAGAAACGAATCCCGATGATATCGAAGGGATGAATACGGCGGTCGGAATTCTGACGGCCCGCGGCGGGATGACCTCGCACGCGGCGGTCGTGGCGCGCGGCATGGGAAAATGCTGTGTCTCCGGCGCCGAAATGGTCCGGGTAAATCTCGCCAAGAAGCAGTTCTCGGTCGGAAAGCTGACGATCAAGGAAGGGGAAGTTATCACGCTCAACGGTTCCACCGGTGAAGTGATCCTTGGGCCGGTGCCGACAATCGATCCCGAATTGTCGGGGGAATTTTCCGAACTGATGAAATGGGCAGATGAGTATCGTCGACTCAAGGTCCGCGCCAACGCCGATATTCCGCGTGACGCGCTTCAGGCCGTGAAGTTCGGCGCCGAAGGGATCGGTCTCTGTCGCACCGAGCATATGTTTTTCGCCGAAGAGCGGATTCCGATCGTGCAGGAGATGATTCTGGCGGACTCGCCGGAAGAACGCCAGGCGGCGCTGGACCGGCTGCTTCCGTTTCAAAAGAAGGATTTCAAGGGACTTTTCGATGCCATGAAGGGGCTCCCGGTCACGATCCGGACACTCGACCCGCCGCTTCATGAATTTCTGCCCAAGAAGGAAGAGATTGAAGCGCAGATCAAGAAGCTCGATCCGAAATCGGATGACTTTGAAGAACGGCTGGCGGAGTTGCAGAAGACTTCCAAGCGAATTGACGAACTGCATGAACTGAACCCGATGCTGGGGCATCGCGGCTGCCGGCTCGGCATCACCTATCCTGAAATCACCGAAATGCAGGTGCGGGCGATCATGGAAGCAGCATGCGAGCTGTTCCGGAACAAAATCGATGTGCATCCTGAAATCATGATACCGCTCGTCGGACATATCAACGAATTCAGGAACCAGAAGGAACTGGCCGTGCGGGTCGCCAACGAAGTGATGGCGAAGTACAAGGTCAAGGACCTGAAATACATGATCGGGACCATGATCGAGATTCCGCGCGCGGCGGTCACGGCCGATGAGATCGGCGCCGAGGCCGAGTTCTTCAGTTTCGGCACCAACGATCTCACGCAGATGACGATGGGATTCTCGCGCGATGATGCCGGCAAGTTCCTGGGGTACTATGTCAGCCACGGCATATTGCCCAAGGATCCGTTTGTTTCCATCGACCAGGCCGGCGTAGGCCAACTGGTGAAGATGGGCAAGGAAAAGGGACGCGCAGCCCGGCCGGATTTGAAGGTGGGCGTATGCGGCGAACATGGCGGCGACCCGGAATCGATCGAGTTCTTCCATACGGTCGGACTGGATTATGTGTCGTGCTCTCCCTATCGCGTACCGATTGCACGGTTGGCCGCGGCACAGGCTTCGATTCGCCAGAGCGAGGCCGGCAAGAAGCGGAGCGGCGGGGATACGCGGTAAGGTTCAGTCCGAATTTCGACATTTGAGAGCCGCTGTGAGGCGTCACAGCGGCTTTTCTCTTGTATGAAAATGGGCAGACTTAGTACTTTATTGGGTAACCAGGGTAATTCACGTCTTCCATTGAAAAACAGGAGAGTGGCCTATGCGCACGTGGTTGGTCCGATTCCTTCTCCTCACTGCCTCTGTTTTGTCCTCTTCGATCTACGGTCTGGACCTCTCAAGGGGAATTCTGCTGGACATTCCCGAGAGCCAGGCGATCAAGCAGTTTGGCAAGCTGCCGCCGTCCCGGCTGACGTCGGCCGATATGAGCGCCATGTCGAGTTTTCGGTTCACCGGTGACACGCTCAAAGTGCTCGCGGTGCTTGTCGACTGGATCGACCGACCGTGCACCCAATCGGCGGAGACCTACGACAGCCTGCTCTTTTCGCGCGATTACTGGCCGGGCGGGTCGGTTGCGGATTACTACGACGAGGTGTCGTACGGCAAAATACAGGTCACCGGAAGAGTGATTGCGTATCATTCGTCTCGATTGTACGACAATAATTTCGACTTCGAGACGATTCTCCCCTTGCTCGACCCCAGCGTGGATTTTTCTCAATATGACGCCAACCATGACGGCGATGCGGACGCCGTGATTTTCATCCGCTCCGGCACCGGCCAGGAGCTTTCGCACGATTACAATGACATTTGGTCCTACGCAATGATCTATCCTCCGAACAGCGGCCCGGGACCGTTCGACGGCGTCCGTATATCGCGGTGGTGCACCGATCCGGAGCTCAGGCCGTTGCATGATCCGAGTTATCCCCCGGGCTTCTCCGGCGAGACGGCGGTGGCCGCGATTCGGGTTTACTGTCACGAACTGCTGCACAATGTCGGCTTGCCCGATTTATATGACTATAATTCCAAACTGGACACTACCACGTATTTCACGCCCAACGACGGCAACGATCATCCCGTACAGGACTGGTGCGTTATGGGATACGGCGGGTACGGAATTTTCTCCCTGGGTGATTCGATTCCCGGGCACCCCTGCGGATGGACCAAGAAGGAAGCGGGCTGGGTGCAACCGATCATATTGCCGAGAGCCTCCTACACGAACCTGACAATCAAGGATATCGAAACCTCCACCGACTCTTCGCTCTACCTTCTCCCGATCGATATGTCGCGGGGAGAGTATTTCCTGCTCGAATACCGGAATCCTTACTCGGCAGGGAAATTCGACAAGCTCGACAATGACTACAGCGTGTATTTTTGGCCCGAGTTGAGATTCGGCGCCGATCGGCTGGATCGCGGACTTCTGATTACACATGTCTATGATTCGTCGGGAGCGTACTATTGGAGAATCAATTCAGGACGCCCCTATTACCAATATGGTGTTGCGATTGAAGATGCCGGGTACAACCCGGCCCACAATAGATTCAGCAATCCGGGAGGTCATCTGTCCGACGGCGCCCAATGGTGGTACCCGTATGAGACCCAGCTTGGGGCTGCTTTTTCCAACGATGTTGCGGGACAGGAAACTTTCGGGCCGAACACAGTGCCGAGCAGCGCTGGCTATTTCGGGCGGACCGGGATCACGGTCCAAGTGACGTCGGTGGCCGGCAATCGACTTTATGCCAACATCATGTTTGACCAGGACGGGGACGGGGTCGAAGACCAGGTCGACAACTGCCCGACCGTGGCGAATCCGAATCAGGCAGACCGGGACCATGACGGGCTCGGGGATCTGTGCGATCCATGCCCCAATGACTCGGGCGCCGATGTGGACAACGACGGAGTCTGCGCCAGCACGGACAATTGTCCGACCAAGTACAACCCAGATCAGGCAGACAGTGACCATGATGGGATAGGGGATGCCTGTTGTTGCATAGGAGTTACAGGGAATGTCAATGGAACAGGGCAAGTGGATTTGGGGGATTTATCGGCACTCGTTTCATATCTGACTGGCGGCGGGTTTGTCCCCGGATGTCAGGGGGAAGCGAATGTCAATCGAGCCGGTGCAGTGGACTTGGGGGATTTGTCGGCGCTCGTGTCGTACCTTACCGGAGGAGGCTTCGCTCTGCCGGCCTGTTTGTAGGGGAATAATACGTATTCCGGGAGTTTCTGAGCCCGGAGTGTGGAGCGCGTACGGTGAAAACGGAGCATTTGCCAGGACGATATTTTCATTCAGAGGCCGTAGCGCCCGCTTTTCGTGAGTAGTATCGGGGGAATAAGTGATTTTTCGAGTTTTCTGTAATACGGGTCAAGCCGGCACAGTACCGGCGGTCAGTCCACTGGTAACGATCGCTTTGGCTTGCGCAATTATCTGGAGTTGCTCGGGTCCGACGGTCAAGCATAGCGCCGTATCAGGGGAAGTGCGGAGCGTTAGCAACTGGCATCTGGTCTGGGTTGATTCGGCACAATGGAATGCCGCTTCGGAGGCGCAAGCACCTGCTCCAGTCAGAACGAAGCGAAAGGAAGCGTTGCGATTTATGCAGGATTACATCGCTCAAGTCGAAAGTGATCTTCGGGATCGTTATGGCTTCAAGTTCTTTGTGAATCAGCCGGTCTTCGGCGTTATCAAAATGAGAATATTTCCGGCAGGCTTCAGTCCTCCGCTCGCGACCCCCAATCCGGAAGCGGAGGGAGCTTTGCGAACCCAGATGCGAGTCACGAATAATGCGACTGGAGTTGGGGCTGCTACGGTCGGAGGGGCCAATGCGGCTTTAGGTGCATTAATGCTGCTGACGGAGAGCGGCAAACGAATATGGAGAGTCGATGTCTCGGTGATGGCTTCCGACGGAAAATCACTTGTCGATATGACTCTCATCGGACGTAACTCAGTCAAGCCGAACAATGTCGCAAAAACCGTAAACGATCTAACCTCAACCGGTAGTCAGTAAGTCGAGGTTCTCCGGAGCAGCTTGCTTGCCGTCAGCCGTTCGCGCTTGTCCGTTCGTTGTTAGATCGGTCCAGCGGAAGGGCCAAATTCACCGGCTGCCGCAGCTGGCCGTTGCCCCCCAAATTAGCTTGACTTTTAGGCCATAAGTTGTTGATTCTTTTCACAAATCGTCCGACATCGAGAAAGAAGACATTTTATATAACGCGGACAAAAATGTCGGCCGAGAGACTGGCCTGGATGTAGTAACTAATTGATGGATAAAGTCTTATGAAAAGAGAACTGGACTGTATTTTCAAACCCAACGCGGTGGCGGTGATCGGGGCCTCCACGCGAAAAGGGACCATTGGTCGTGAAACTCTTCACAATATTCTCAGCGCCGAGTACAATGGCAAAGTGTTTCCGGTCAATCCCAAGGCGCCGGTGATTCATTCGATCAAGAGTTATTCAACCGTGCTGGATGTTCCGGATGCGGTCGATTTGGCCATTGTGATCGTGCCGGCCGAGGCGGTGAAAGAAGTCGCCGAACAGTGCGGCGAAAAAGGGGTCAAGGGGCTGGTGGTTATCACGGCTGGATTCTCCGAAATTGGCGCAATGGGGAAAGCGCTGGAGATGCAGGTGCTTGGGGTCTGCAAAAAATACGGGATGCGGATGATCGGGCCGAACTGTTTCGGTATCGTGAACACCGACCCCAATTACAATCTGAACGCGACGTTCGGAAAGACCTTTCCCAAGATCGGAAATGTGGGGCACATCACGCAGTCCGGCGCGATGGGGGAAGCGATCATGAACCAGGCGAAGGACCTTGGGATCGGGTTCTCGCTGATAGCATCGATCGGGAATAAGGCGGACATATCGGTTAATGATATTCTTGAATACATGAAAGATGATCCGCGAACCGATGTGATTCTGCTCTATGTGGAGAATTTCGGTAACCCGCGACATTTCACCCAGATTGCGCGGGAAGTCTCACGAATCAAGCCGATTGTGGCGGTGAAATCGGGGCGGACCAAACTCGGGGCCAAGGCGGCCTCATCGCATACCGGGAAATTAGCGGATGTGGATGTCGGCGTGGATGCGCTGTTCGAGCAGACGGGCGTCATGCGCGTGGATACGGTGGAAGAACTATTTGATGTCGCGGCGGCGCTCTCGGTGCAGCCGATTCCGAAGGGGAATCGAGTGGTCGTGGTGACCAATGCCGGCGGCCCGGGGATATTGGCGACCGATGCGCTGATTAACAACGGCCTGGATATGCCGCCGTTTTCGCCTCAGACGGTGAAAGAGCTCAAGAAATTCAGTTCGAAGAATGCCTCGTTTTCCAATCCGATGGATATGGTGGCAGGAGCGCGCGGGCGGGAATTTAAGCTGACGCTTGATGCCGTCAAAAACGACGAGCGCTATGACACGATCATTCCGATTTTCGTTCCGCCGGTTACGATAGATCAGTTGGATGTAGCCCAGAATATTCAATCGGCGCTGGCCAAGACCGACAAGACGGTGCTGGCTTGCTTTATGGGAGCGGGCGAGGATCACAGCGGAGTCGAATACCTCAAAGATCATGGCATTCCGGTTTACGTGTTTCCCGGAAGCGATCGCTGAGACATTAGGTACGATCGACGGCTATCGCAAGTGGCTGGAGAAGCCGGTTGGCAAGTATCGTTCGTTCAAGGTGGACCATGCCAAGGCCAAGGGGATTGTCGGTGACTGCCGGGAAGGGAAAGACGGGGCCATCGTGGGCGAAAAGGCGATTGAACTGCTCGAAGCTTACGGAATTCCGGCCGCCCGGTACTACTTTGCCGGAAGTGCCAAAGAGGCGGTCGATGTCGCGCAGGAAACCGGCTACCCGATTGTGATGAAAGTCAACACGCCCGCGATTCTCCATAAGACGGAGATGGGGGCGGTGATGGTGGACCTTCGGTCCGACAAAGAAGTGCGCGAGGGATTCCAGGAACTCCAGCGCCGGGTCGGCAAGCTGAAAAAAGGGGAGAAGTTCACGGTTGCGGTGCAGGAGATGATCGATGGCGGGGTGGAGACGGTGATCGGCATGACGACCGTGCCGTCGTTCGGGCCGTTAATCATGTTCGGCCTGGGCGGGATTTATGTGGAAATCATGAAGGATGTCTCATTCCGGGTGAACCCGTTAACCGATGAAGGGGCGAAGGATTTGATTCGCTCATTGAAATCTTACCCGCTCCTGACCGGGTTCCGCGGGGCGCCGCCGGTGGATATGCCGACACTGGAAGAGACGCTGCTTCGGGTCTCACAATTGGTGAAGGATTTTGACTGTATCAATGAGATCGATATCAATCCGTTCATTGCCTCATCGGAAAAGGGCCGGAGCAAAGCAGTGGATGCCCGGTTCATTATCAAGCGGAGCAAGCCGCACAATTGAGTTGGCAACGATATTTCCGCAACCTATCTTCCGTGGCCGGTCAAAATGATCGGCCGCGGATTTTTGCATTCGGGAGGTAAACGATGCATTTCGAGTTGAAGCGGATCGCCGTATTTCCGGTGATCAAAGTGACATTCCTGGTGAGCCTGGTACTCGGGTTCATTATGGGGCTGTTGTTTGCCCTGTTCATGGCTCCGATACTAGCCCTGGCCTCGCGGATGGGGCAGATGCAGGGACAACAGTTCGGGATGCCGGAGATGTCGATCGGGGCATTGATCATTTTTCTGCCGATCGTGTACGCGATTTTGATGAGCGTGTTTAACACCCTGATTTCTCTCCTTGGCGCCGTCGTGTACAACTTCATCGTGAAGTTCGCCGGCGGGTTTGAATTCGAGTTCCAGGCTTTGGGCGGAGAACCGGCGCCGCAGCCGCGTCCAGCGGACGTCCCGGGGGCGTATTACGCGCAGGCCTCGGCCACCCCTCGGTTCGCTCCACCACCGCCTCCTCCGCCGTATCAAGCCCCGATGGCTCCGCAGCCACCGCAGCCGCCGGTGGATCCGCAGGGGGACAAGAACCGTCCGACGCAGTACCCGTTCGAATAAGGTAAGATTTCATGTCCGAGAAACCAGTCAGAGTCCGCATAGCACCATCGCCAACGGGGTATCTCCATGTGGGGACCGCCCGCACGGCCATTCATAATTATTTGTTTGCAAAACATAACGGCGGCAAGTTCTTGATTCGGATTGAGGACACCGATGTGGAGCGGAATGATGCTTCGCTCATCGAGCCGATCCTCCATGCCCTCAAATGGCTCGGACTCAATTGGGATGAAGAGGTGGTGTACCAGTCGAAGCGGTCAGAGGTGCATAGGACCTGGGGAAACAAACTGCTTGAGACGCCGCACGGATATCCCTGCTTCTGCACACAGGAAGAGTTGGAAGCCGAGCGGAATCTCGCAATGAAAGAGAAGCGAGCTCCCAAATACAGTCGGAAGTGCCTGAAGTTGTCATCCGATGAAGTCAAGGCGCGAATCGCCAACGGGGAGAAGTACGTCATCCGTCTGCGCATCCCGGACGGAGAAACCGCCTACCATGATATGGTGTCAGGCGAAATCCGCCGTAAGAATGATGATATCGAAGATTTTGTCGCAGTGCGTTCCGACGGCAGTCCGACCTACAATTTTGCAGTGGTAATCGATGACCACGACATGGGAATAAGCCATGTCATCAGGGGGAATGATCACATTTCCAACACGTTCAAGCAGATTCATTTGTATCGGGCATTTGGATGGGAGATTCCTCAGTTCGGGCACCTTCCCTTGATATTGCGGCCGGATAAACAGAAAGTGTCCAAGAGGCTTGGGGACAAGGATGTGGCCGCGTATCAAAACGAAGGGATCCTGCCTGAAGCCATGTTCAATTATCTCTGCATGCTGGGCTGGAATCCCAAAACAGAGCGGGAGATTTACTCTGAACAGGAGTTGATCGGGTTATTCACGCCGGCTTATTTCAATCCCTCGAATGCGGTTTTCGACGAAGAGAAGCTGGTGGCGTTTAATAAGGAACAGATCGCACGGAAATCTGATCATGACCTGGCGGTGCTGGTAGCCCCCCTGCTTGTGGAATCGGGACTGACGACCAAATACTGGCTGGAGACGCGCTGGGAGTACCTTCGGGAAGTGATTCGCATCTTGAAAGAGCGGGTCAGGAGGCTGTCCGATTTCGTCACCCTGGGTGGGTATTTCTTCTTTTTCGACTACAAATATGACCAGCAGGCGGAGTTGCAGCATATGGACCCGGAGGCGGCCGATCTGCTGGAGGAACTGGCCGGGCGGTTTGCGGCTTTGAAGGAATTCAACCACCAGACTTTGGAGGGAGCGCTGGCTGGTCTAGCCGATGAGAAGGGGCTCAAGAAGGCGCGGCTGATACATCCCACTCGGCTGGCGGTGTCGGGGATGCCGGTGGGTCCGGGGCTGTACGATTTGCTGGCGACACTCGGCCAACCGATTGTGATTGAACGACTAAAAAAAGCTGTTGACTATATTAGAGCCAAGGGCCAACATTAGGGCGCACAACCAACTGACACGGGAATCAGCTATGGCGACAACAAAACGGGACATTGCACTAATCTTGAAGAAAGCGATCAAGGGGGAAGAGGACGGGTACTTCTTCTATAATTTGTTATCGGAGAAGGCGACCAATATCGAGGCGCGGCGGAAGCTCCAGCGGCTTCGCGATGACGAACTCCGGCACAAAGAGACCCTGTATGGCATTTTTGATAAGCACGTGGGGGGCGAGATCGGCAAGCTGCCGGCCAAGGGGATCAATGCTCTGGCCCAGGTGTTTAGCAAAGGGCATCTGGCCCAGCGGACTACCGAGATGCAGTTTCTGAATCTGGCGATTGAGGCGGAACTGGCGGCCACCAAATACTACCGCGAGGAACGGGATCTGATTGATGATGCGAAATTCCGAAAGATTTTCGACAAGCTGGCGGATGAGGAACATCATCATTTTGAGATTTTGCAGGCCGAAAAAGAGGCCTTGGCCGGGAACTACCATTGGTTCAGTTATGAAGAAGGAGCACCGCTGGAAGACTAGTCATGATGCGGGGCAAAGTGGTACAACAGATGAGAACGGTTTAGAGCTAAGGAGATTTGAACCATGCAGTGGGTCTGCGATATCTGCGGGTACGTCCATGACGAAGAGGAGCCGCCGGATAATTGCCCGGTCTGCGGCGCCCCACGCAGCAAGTTCTCTGAGTGGACTGAAGACGATGATCTGACCGGGGAAGACTACATCGAGGAAGACGACGACGATGTCGGCTACGACGAGGACGAGAAAGACAAGTATTAGGCGACGAGGTGACGACTACGGCCAAGACCCAGGCGGCAGCAGTGCATCCCCGTGTCGGGGACCTTGCTCCCGATTTCACATTACCCACCCATAACGAAGGGGAGTTGAATCTCGGGTGGTATCGCGGGCGGAAGAATGTTCTTCTGGCATTCTATCCAGGGGACTGGACACCGGTCTGTTCAGTTCAGATTCCGGATTTTCAGGAAATCGTGAGCCGGTTCGAGGATTCCGAGACGCAGATTCTGGCGATTTCAGTGGATTCGGTCCCGTGCCATATGGCCTGGGCCAAGTCGTTAGGGGGGCTATCCTTTCCGCTTATGTCCGACTATTACCCGCACGGGCGGGTGGCGGCACTGTACGGTGTGCTGAGCGGGCGGGGTTACGCCGAGCGAACCGTTTTCTTAATCGACAAATCCGGCGTCATCCGGTATATCGATCAGACCAAGCCTGCGGAGATCCCGAGCAACGACAAGTTGTTGCAGGCCATATCCTCCCTTCAGCACTAAGTTCGACTTTCAAGCGACCAACCAACCATCTTTCCATCCTTCCTAATTTTGGGTATACTCTCATGTAACCTTAGGTAAGACCTTTGATTTCTCATGGAATGGGTCAGCGAGTTCCGGGCACACGGCCGGGCAAAAAGCGTTGTAAGCGGCAATATGATCGAACCACAAATCAGACGAGAGCGGACCAGACCGTTCCGAAATCTTTGATATCACTTTCATCGGGGCCGGGCCGGTCGCCATGTATGGCATGTACTACGCCGGACTCAGGATGCTCAGGTACAAAGCGATCGACATGCTGGAAGAAGTTGGGGGCGGCCTGATGGCGCTCTACCCCGAGAAGTACATCTACGACGTAGCCGGTTTTCCCAAAATTATGGCCAAGGAGCTGACGAAACTTCTGTACGAACAGGCCACCCAATATCCGCACACGCTGTGCCTCGGAGAAAAAGTCGAAGAGATCAACATACCGGAGCCGGAAGGGATTATCGAACTGAAGACCGATAAGGGACTGCACCGGAGCCGGACGGTGGTCATTTGCGCCGGGCTGGGGGCATATGTCCCCAAGAAGATCGATGTCCCCAATGTGGAGCGGCTGGAAGGGTCCGGGGTGTATTATTTCGTCCGCCGCGTGAATGATTTCCGCGACAAGAATATCCTGATTGTCGGGGGCGGCGATTCGGCGTTCGACTATGCCATGATGCTTGAGCCGGTCGCGCGATCGATCACACATATTCATCGAAACGATTTCTTTTCGGCGCACGAGGATTCGGTTCGGAAAGTCAAGAATTCGACCGTGCAGATGAAGTATCCCTTCTGGGAAGTGCAGCAGATTGTGGGGGACGACCATGTGCGGGAAGTGACGATCGTGCAGACCCAGACGGGGGAAGAACAGACTATGCCGGTGGACGCGATCGTGTTTAATATCGGATTTCTGACCAACCTCGGGCCAATCGAGTCATGGGGAGTCGAGCTGGAACACAATGCCATCAAAGTCGACAGCCGGATGCGAACCAATATTGCCGGAATCTATGCCGCCGGGGACATTGTTACATATGATGGCAAGCTGAAACTGATTTCCACCGGGTGCGGCGAGGTGGCGATCGCGGTTAACAACGCCAAGAATTACATCGACCCGCACGCCAAGGTGAGCCCGGGACATTCGACCGACAAGCAGGAACTGGTCATGAAGAAGTGGCAGCGGATACAACAGCACGGAAAGAAGCCTTGATATGTATTTTGCTTTGCCCAAAGAGTATCGCGAAGCACCGGCGGACGATCTGAAAGATCGGATCCGAGCGGCCCGGGAACGGCTCGGAAAACGGCTTTGTATTTTGGTGCATCACTATCAGCGGATCGAAGTAGTGGAATTCGGAGATCACGTGGGGGACAGCTACGGGCTGTCCAAGATAGCGGCGGCCAAGAAGGAAGCGGACGTGATCGTGTTCTGCGGGGTGCATTTTATGGCGGAATCGGCAGACATTCTGACCGATGATCGGCAGCACGTCTTCCTCCCCAATCCGTTGGCAGGATGTCCTATGGCCGATATGGCGGAGATAGCCGATGTCCTGGCGGCCTGGGACTATCTCAAACCGTTCGGCGGGGCGGCACGGATCATGCCGATTTCGTACATGAACACGGCGGCTTCGCTTAAGGCCTTTACCGGGCGTAACGGCGGGTTGATTTGTACGTCATCGAATGCCGGCGCGGCGATCAAGTGGGGGCTGGACCAGCGGGAAAAAGTCTTCTTCTTTCCGGACGAGAATCTCGGGTACAATACGGGAATTGCCTATGGGCTCAAGCCGGAGCAGTTGGTTCATTGGGATTTCTCACGCGATGACGGCGGGCTCTCAGCCGAGCAGATCGAGCGGGCGAAAGTTATTCTGTGGAAGGGGCACTGCCATGTGCATACGAATTTCACGGCGGAGCAGGTTCGCGCCGTGAGGGCCAAATTTCCCGGAGTCAAAGTAGTGGTTCATCCGGAGTGCCCGCACGAAGTAGTCGCCGCCGCTGATGCGAACGGATCCACGAAATTCATTGTCGAATATTGCGACAAAGCACCGGCTGGGTCGATTATCGCGATCGGAACCGAGATCAATCTGATCAACCGGATGGCGCACGAGCACCGTGACAAGACGATTTTGGAGTTGTCGGGCAACACTTGTCCGGTCTGTGCCAATATGTATCGCACGACGCTAAATGATCTGGCCTATTGTCTGGAAAATTATCTCGATTTGAAACCGATCACGGTACCGGAACCGACCCGCAGCGAGGCGCGTCTGGCGCTGGCAAAGATGTTGGAAATCAACTAGTTCGGGCGCTGTTTAGATTTCTTGACGTCGGGCGATAAACATCCATATATTTTGTCTCTGTTTACGATGTTAACGTGCTGTCAATAAAGGAATTCTGATATGGCTCAAGATGTCTTGGTCCCCCAGATGGGGGAATCGGTCCTCGAAGGGACCATCCTTGAATGGAAAGTGAAGATCGGCGAACGAGTTTCGCTGAACCAGCCGCTGGTGGAGCTGATGACTGACAAGGTGAATGTCGAGATTCCGGCCGAGGCTTCAGGCGTGTTAACGGCCCAATATGCCAAGGTTGGGGATGTGGTTCCAGTCGGAACCAGGATTGCCTCGATTGATGACGGCAAAGCTGGAGCCGCCGCCGCGGCTCCGGCGCCAGCAGCGGCACAAATGGCTCCCGTGGCCGCGGCTCCCGTCAAGGCGGCGCCTTCGATACAAGTCAAAGGGACCGCCGATGCGGGTCGGGGGAAGATGTCTCCGAAAATCAAGATGATGGTTCGCGAATACGGTGTTGATCCATCGACGATTGTCCCTACGGGCAAGGATGGACTGGTGACGGCCGAGGACGTCATGCGCGTGGTGGAAGGGAGATCGAGCGCTTCGGGGATAGCGGCCGGACCGATTCCGGCTCCAGCCATGCCGACAGCGACGACTCCGACCGGCACGATGACGGCGGCGCCAAGCGCGCCGGTCGCGCCCAAGGTCCAAGTAGAGATACCGGTATTTGCACCGCTGCCAGAAGCTCAACGGACGACGCACCTTCCGCTGGTCGGAGCACGCAAAATGATCGCGGACCACATGGTCCGGTCCAAGCAGACTTCGGCGCACGTGACGACGTTCGAGGACATTGATTTCACCGAGCTGGTGAATTTCCGGGAGAAGATCAAAGCCGAATTCAAGGCGACTTATGGCGCGAGTATTACCTTCATGCCGTTTATTGTAAAGGCTTGTTGTGTGGCACTGCGGCAGTATCCGACGGTAAACGCGTCGTTAACTGAGAAAGAGATCATCCTCAAGAACTACATTAATGTCGGAATCGCAGTAGCACGGGACGAAGGCTTAATCGTACCGGTCATCAAGGACGCGGACAAAAAGACCGTTGTCGAATTGGCGGTTGAGATCCATAGCCTGGGGGAAAAGGCGAGGACCAACCGGCTCAAACCGGATGACGTGTCGGACGGAACATTTACTGTGACCAACGCGGGGATGTTTGGCGCGACCGCCTCGACACCGGTTATCAATCAGCCGCAGGTAGCGATTCTTGGGGTGCATAATATCACCAAGCGCCCGTGGGTAGTGGATAATCAAATTGTCATCCGGGACATTTCTTCATTCGGCATGTCATTTGACCATCGTCTTATAGACGGACATACGGCCGTGAAATTCCTGCACCAGGTGCATGAGTTCCTGGCTAATCCGACCAGTCTGTTGCTGCAGCTTCGCTGATGATGGTGACGGCGGCGGCGACAACCACTTATGGCTGGGTGCTGGATCTCGGCAAAGAAGATTATGCCAAGACGCTGGAGTATCAGCACGGGCTGGTAAAGATGCGCCAGACCGGGATGGCCCGGGACACAATTATTCTCGTGGAACACCCGCCGGTCGTGACGGTCGGCCGGGATGGGCACGAAGAGAACTACAAGGATCTTCCGGTCCAGCCGTTTTTTGTCGAGCGGGGTGGGGACGTGACTTTTCACGGTCCGGGTCAGCTGGTCGCGTATTTCATCTTCAATTTAACGCGGCGCGGGCGGGACCTGCACAAATTCATCTCCGATATTCAAGAGGGGATTATCCGCGTGCTGGCCGAGTACGAGATCGAGGCCAAGCGGGTGGGAGAGAACACCGGGGTCTGGGTCGGGGAGCAGAAGGTAGCGTCGATCGGGGTGGCGGTGAAGCAGTGGGTCTCGTATCACGGCACGGCCATCAATCTCAATACCAAGCTGGCTGATTTTGAAAAGATCAATCCGTGCGGACTCAATGCCGAAGTGATGACTTCGCTTCAAAAATTGACCGGCCGCAAAGTCGACATGAAGAGATTTGCCGATCGGCTCATGTTTCATTATTCAGCCGTATTTGAGACCGTGTTCAGTTCGATCGATCTAGGAAGTCTGGCCGAGGACCTGGAGAGTCAGGCCGGCGGATACGGCGTTTGAGTTCTTTCATCGGACACTCATTGGAAGAGGGTAACAGTGGATCTTAAGGGAAAAGTCGCATTTGTCTCCGGTGGAACGCGGGGGATCGGGCTGGCGGTAGCGGAACGCCTGGGAAAACGGGGCGCCGACGTGGTGATAAGCTACTTCAGGAGCCGTCAGTCGGCCAACGAAGCGGTCGAGAAGATCAAGGGGTTCGGGGTGGACTGTTATGCCCATCGGGCGAACATGGGGAACCACGAGCAGTTGCCGTCGCTGTTCGAAGGGATCAAAGAACGATTCGGGAAACTGGATATTTTGATTTCGAATGCCGCGCTGGGGCTTTATACGGCGATGCTCAACATTGATGACAAAGCATGGGATCTGTCCATGCACACTAATGCCAGGGCCTTTTTGCACTGCGTTCAGCTGGGCTCGCCGATTATGCCTGATCACAGCAGGATTGTTACACTGTCATCGCTGGGCTCGATTCGCTATATCCCCGGCTATGCGGCGATCGGCGTGTCCAAGGCAGCCATTGAGAATATGGTCAAATACATGGCGGTGGAGATGGCGCCGAGGCACATTACAGTAAACTGCGTGTCAGGCGGGTTTATCGATACGAGCGCGCTAAAAGTGTTTCCGAATTACGAACAGATGAAGCGGGAAGTGTCCGAGCGAACGCCATTTAAGAGAATCGGCACGCCGGATGAAGTGGCTGATGTCGTGGTGTTTCTGGCGTCACCGAATGCATCGTGGATCACCGGCCAGACGGTAATTGTCGATGGCGGTTACTCGCTGATGTGAGGTGAAGCCGGGGCGGTTTGGGTCACGGCGGCCCGCTTGCTCTGAACGAGATAGATTATAGCGCCGGCTAAGAATAAGCCTACTGCAATAACCTGGTTCCAGGTGATGGTCGTATCCCCAATCTTGATCACCATGTCCGGTTCATAATAGCGAACATACTCGATAAAGAATCTAAACACCGCCTCGCACATGAAGAGGGTGGCGACCAATTGGCCGGTGAATTTCTTGCGCTTGAGCATCCAGTTGAGCAGGAAAAACAGGCCCAGACCGTAGAGTGAGCTGTATAGCTGGGTCGGATGGAGGGATTGTCCGGGGTAGACATACCAGGGGATAGAGCCCTGTGGGAACGTAACGCCCCAGGGGAGATCAGTCGGCTTGCCGAAACAGCAGCCGTTGAGAAAGCAGCCGATACGAGAAATGGCCAGGCCGATTCCCAAGGTGGGGGAGAAGTAATCAAAGACTTCGAGCAACGAGAGTTTCTTGGCGCGGCAATAGAGAACCGTGAAAAGCACCGCCAACAGCACGCCGCCATAGAGATTTAGTCCGGCGATGCCAAACTGACCGTGGCCGAAAGGGTTGATGGTATCGAGCCAGTGGCCGGAGAATTCCTCCAGGTGAAGCAGGACATACACCAGGCGGGCGCCGACGATGCCGCCGAAGATCATATAAGAAGCGATTGTTAGATAGGGATCAAACGGCTTGCGATCGCGGCTCACTGACGCGCTGGACGTACCATACCCCCACCAGGAAAGAAACAGCCAGTAGGATGCCGTACGGCTTGATAGGAATCGGACCGATATGGAACAGTTCAGGTAGCATGGGTCTCTCTCACAATAGCCATATTTTCCCTTGTAACAATCGGAGCGGTCCAGCGATCATAGTATTTTTCGACAAACCATACTGCACCGAGGCCGATAGCAGCGCCGACGAAAACATCGGAAACATAATGAAATCTTCCCCAGACGGTCCCTATGGCCAGACCGATATTGATCGGGAGGAGGAGCCAGCCGGCCTTCTTACTGACTTTAAACGTATAGGCCAGAACCACCAGCGCCACGCCGACGTGGGACGAGGGCATACAGCCGCCCCGAACGGCAGCCATATCGATGACGGAAGTCACGATTCGTCGAAACAATGGGCCCTCGACGTTGTGCAGGTACTGGCCGGCAAAGTGATAGCGGGGTCCCTCGATCGGGAAGATTGAGAAAAGCAAGAACGAGAAGAAGAAAGTCAGCGACATGGCGGCGAGAGATCGCCTTATGATCCGGGTTTGGTCGAGGAAGAACAAGGGGATCAGAAATCCCGGGATCATGAAATAATAGCTCAAATAGCAGGCGGAGAATAGTTCGGTGAGCCAGGTCGACAGCAGGTGGCGGTCGATAAACAAGGTTGGCTCCATGCCGAACAGCCTGGACTCAAAGGAGACCAGCTGCGCGTCGAAAAAGTGGTCGAACATGAGAAACATCATCCCGCCGGTCTCCCGATACAAAAGCATGAATAACAGAATAGGATACAGAAGGCGGACGAAGCGATGCACGGCCGAGAGAGATTCATCGACGAACCTGACAATCACGGCGACGATGGCGGCCATGGACAGGTAGACGGAGATTTCGTCGAAATATTCGTTGAAAGGACGGCCAAAGAACAGGATAAGCAGCACCATCAGGAAGCAGTATCCGATGATGAGCTTGTCAAAGCGGGTAGATTTTGACCGCTCGGCGGCTCATTCGGAGTCATCTTTCTCGGAGCGAAGCTTCCGCGAGAGTCCTTCGACCACCAGCACGATTTCCCCCTTGATCGTTCGTTTCTCCAGTTGCTGAAGAATCGAGCTGACTGTTCCCCGGATAAATTCCTCGAACTTCTTGCTGATTTCCCGGGCCAGGCAGGCGGGGCGGTCGCCGAGGACCTCAAGCATGACCTGGAGCGTTTTCTGAACGCGGAACGGGGACTCATAAAAAATCAGGGTGTGGGGATATTCGGCCAGTTCCTCAAGACGGCGGCGGCGTGGGCCCGGTTTTTGGGACAGGAACCCTTCAAAGATGAAGCGATCGGTCGGGAGACCGGAGGCGGTAAGGGCTGGAATCAAGGCGGTTGGGCCGGGTAAAGGAATGATCTCAATCCCCTGGTCAAGCGCGGCCCGGACTACCCGGTAGGCCGGGTCAGAGATGCCGGGGGAGCCGCCATCGGTGATGACAGCAATAGACTGTCCCGACTGGAGCATTTCGATAAGTTGTTCGGCGCGCGAGGACTCGTTGAAATTGTGATACGAAATCAGCCTTTTCTTGATATCGAAATGCTTGAGCAGGCTCCCGCTGTCGCGGGTATCCTCGCAAGCGATGGCATCGACCGCACCCAAAACCTCGAGTGAGCGGGCGGTCATGTCGCCCAGATTGCCGATGGGGGTGGGTACGAGGAAGAGTTGTCCGCGACGTTCAATCATGGTCGTTTTTCTGCCGTTTAATGGCTCACACTATACCGCCGCATCGGGCCGGCGGCAAGGAAATTGTATCAGGTGTGCTTGACACCAGTTCGCACACCGGCTATCATTGCGCCAGATTAACTGGGAAGGTGTAAATGAGTGTCAATAAGGCAATACTGATCGGACGGTTAGGCAAGGATCCGGAACTCCGGTACACGCCGGGCGGGAAGGCTGTGGCCAGTTTTTCATTGGCAACGAGCGAAGCCTGGACCGGGGCCGACGGCCAGCGGAATGAATCAACGACGTGGCATAATATCGTGGTCTGGGGCAAGACCGCTGAGCTAGCCAAAGAGTATCTTCGCAAGGGGCGGGAAGTGTATATCGAAGGGCGTATCTCGAACCGGAGCTATGACGACAAAGAGGGGAACAAGCGGTATGTATCAGAAATCGTGGCTCAGGTAGTCCGATTCCTTGGCTCAAAACCGACCGGGGAGCCCTCTGAAATTACCCCGGAAGCCGGGGATCAACCGGCCCCAAAAGCGGGGGGCACCGAGGACGACGATCTTCCGTTCTGATCCGGTTTTGCACAAGCCTTCATAATCAACTGCAATTCATAGTGTAAGCGCTGGCCTGACTCAGGGCAGCGCTGTATCAAGATTCAGCTTATCTCGCGGCATTCCGTTTCCGACCAACAAGGATAGAGGTTTCACGCCGGAGATTCGGAGTAATTCCGGCCAGGAGTGCTGCATATGTCGCGGGCGGAAGCAATCGATTTCGAGAATCATGGCATGGTCATCAAACGGCAATTGTATGTTCGAATCTGGCTTCTCTCCATTTCGGCGATCGTGATTTGCGGGGCGATTATTGTCCGGTCGACTCCGTGGGCCCAGGGGAGCCTGCTGGCTGATGTTTCATCTCTAATCTCTTTGGCCATCGACACGTTTCTTCCGTACATGATTTCCGCGGTTGTTGCGGCGATGACCGCGGTGGCGATCATAACGATTCTCCCCACGGCCCGGTCGATCGATCCGACCGAGCGGATCGTGGAACGTCTCAAAGACCTCAACAGCGGGGATCTGGCAACTCATCTGAATATCAAAGGGGACGGCCAGCTGAGAGAAGTGGTGGCGGAATTAAATCAGGCGGTGAGTTCGTTAGGGCACCAGGTTTCCACACTCAAAGTCGTCAACCGGCAGCAGTGGAATTCACTGTGTGAGATTCGAGAAGCGGTCGAGCGGGGGAACAGTCAACTGGCGCTTCAATTTGTCGAAGAAATGGAACGGAATTGGAGCAAGATTGCCGAGATCGAGAAGCGGTTAACGACCTGATTTTTCGCCGAGCTTGTCTTCGAGTTTCCGGATTCGTTTGACCAGCTCGGGCAGTTGGCCGATAGCCGCATAAATTCGCTTGGCTTCATGCAATTCGCGGGCGGGTGAACCGAGCAGAGTTACACCGGCCGCGGCATCATGCGCCACCCCGGACTGAGCCCCGACCTGGACGCCGTCACCAAGCTGTAAATGTCCCACCACACCGACCTGCCCGGCAAGAACCACCCCTTTTCCAAGTTTCGCTGACCCGGAGATGCCGACCTGGGCGCAGAGGATGGAATAGGGGCCGATTTCGACATTGTGCGCCACCTGAACGAGGTTATCGATTTTGGTGCCGCGGCCGATCCGGGTCGGGCCGAGCGCGCCGCGATCCACGGTTGTGTTGGCGCCGATCTCGACCTCATCTTCAATTTCCACCCAACCGATCTGCTTGATCTTTTTGATGCCGGTCTCTGACGGCGCATAGCCGAAGCCATCGGAACCGATGACCACGCCGGCGTGCAGGATGACATCATTGCCTATTTTGCATCCGGGCATGATCCGGACTCCCGGATAGAGCAGGCAGTTGTTTCCGATGGTGACGTCGTCCCCGACCGAAACGGAGGAGACCAGCCGGCTTCCGGCGCCGATATGAGCGCCGGGACGGATGTGGCAAAGCGGTCCGATAGATGCGGCGGGATCCACCTGGGCCCCCGGTTCGATCACGCTGGTGGGATTGATTCCGGCGGTGACCATGACGGGATCGGAGTAGAGCAGATCGATAACCCGGGCGAAAATCAGGTAAGGATTGGCGTGGCGAAGAGTGGGAATCCGTTCGCATGGTGTCGAAGGGTCCAGAACGAGGGCGGAAGCTGAAGTGGTTTCAATATGCCGATGGTAATGGGGGTTGGCGACAAAGCTGATATCTCCCACTGAAGCGTGCTCGATGGAGGCGGCTCGGCAGATCATGACCGATCCGTCTCCATGCAAGTCAGCCCCGGCGGCGGAGGCGAGCTCCGCCAATGTGAGAGCCGCGTTATTTTTCAAGTTTCTCTAGAGTCGCCAGGACCTTGTCGGTGATGTCGAAAGTCGGCTTGAAGTAGCCGAGACCGCTTCCGTTGGTGAAAATCAGATCGTAGCCGTCTTCGGTGGCGATCATCTCAAGGGCCTTGTTGATATTATCCAGAATCGGGCCGAGGAGTTCCTCGTTCTTCTTCTGAGCGGTCCCTTCAGGGCCGTAGATCTGCTGGGTGAAGGCATCCAGGGCCGCCTGTTTGGCGCGGATATCCGCCTCGCGCTGTTTCTTCTTATCATCAGAGAGAATCAGTTTCTGCTTGTCGTAGTCGGACATCATATCCTGGACCGCCTGCTGCATCTCGGCGGCGGTGCTGTCCCAAGCCTTCTTCTCGGTGTCCCACTGTTCCTGGGCGCGCTGGAAGGCTTTGTACTGCTGTTTGATGACGTCATCCCGGACCACCGCGACTTTGAGCCCCTGGGCCTGGGTGTTAGCGGCGGCGAAGAGTACCAGAGCTGCAGCCACTATGAGAGTGACGGAAAGAAGTTTCTTCATATGTGATCTTCTCCTGTGATTTATTGCTATCTAAATGTCGTTCCAAGTTGGAAGTGTGGTTTCCAGGTCGGTTTTTGCCCCGGCAAGAGGTCGAGCGGGTAGCCGAAATCAAATCCGATGGTACCAATAGCCGGGACTACGATTCTAAATCCGAATCCCACGCTTTTGTAGAGTTTAGTGAAGACTTGTCTTTGCTCCAGCCAGGAATTTCCCATATCCATGAACAAGAGGCCGTAGAACTGCTGCGAGACGATCGGCATCTGGAGTTCGAAATTACCGACGAACATATATTTGCCGTAGACGCGAGTGCGGAAATTACTGCTAGTGGCCCTCAACGAGTCCACCGTCTTGGAGCTGTTCGTGAAGACGTTGGTATCCGATTGCGTGACAACTGAGTCAGGCGTGAGGGAGCCGTCATCGAATCCGCGGACAATACCCTCGTAGGCAGTTCCGCCGGGAGTGAATCGATCAGAGATGAGAATTCGATCATCCCCTGCAGGGGCCGAGATGGCCCCATATTCGACTTTGGCGGCCAGCGCCATCTTTCCGATTATGGGAAAGAACTTTGCGACGGTCAGGGTTTGTTTTCGGTAGTGCCAGAAACCACCCATGATGCCACCCGTATTCTCGAAAGTGTAAATAATCTGCGATCCCTTGGTGGCGAATTCGGGCAAATTTCGAGAATCCCTCGTGATCGTGAATGAAAATTGCGAGGCGGTGTGCCACTCGCCGTTGTAGGCCACGATTGAGCCAGGGTAGGGGCTTATGTTATGCACGCTGTCGATGACCACGGCCGTATCACTGGGCCGATAGACGTATTTATACGAGTTATTGGCGAGATAAGTGGAATCGAAATCATAAAAGCGATTGCGCTCGACTTGGAGCGAGCCGAAAATCTTGAAATAGTTGTCGGGCCAGCGGAGGCGGCGGCCGACCCGAATTGAGGCACCCACGCGGCCCTCGGTGTAGTCGCTGTACCAGCGGCGGTTGTTGGAGAAGATATCCGATCCGAACGAAGTCGGGCGGCCGAACATCCAGGGCTCGGTGAACGATACCGATACTGAATTCAAATTGGAGCCACGCTCGACATTGAACGACAAGCTCTGGCCGTTGCCGCCCAGATTCGGAATCCCCAGGCCAAGGTTGCCCACCAGACCATCGACACTGTTGTATCCGGCGCCGGCCGAGATCTGGCCGGTCTGTTTTTCGGTGACTTTCATCTCCAAATCTACGTCGCCATTGGGGAGATCGATGGGGTTCGGCTCGACGTTGGAGAAATAATTGAGGGCCATGGCATCGCGCACCGAGCGGATTAAGAGTGTCCGATTGAAAATCTGCCCGGGCATCACCGAGAGTTCGCGCCTTATGACTTTGTCTTTGGTCTTATTATTGCCGACGATTCGAACGAGATTAATGTGGGAGGGAAGACCTTCGGCGATCTCGTAGCTGATATCGAGAATGGAGTCGGCCCGGGTAGTCTTCTGGTCGTCCACGCGGACATGCAAGTGGCCGATCTCCTGGTAGGCCGTGTAAATCTCGGTCAGGGATTTGTCATAGGTATCGGAGTTGAAGATCTGGCCTTCCTTGTACTTGATCGTCTTTTTGAGCGAATTGGTCGACAGCTCGTTATTGTTCTTAAAGGTGGTCTTGCCAAAGTAGTACAGCGGACCTTCATACGTGTACAGATATACCGTCATGCGGTTGATGGCGGTGTCGATGTGGGTGGAGTCGCTGATCATGTAGGCATCCATGAAACCGCGCTTATGGTACTCGTCGACGACCTTCTGAAGGTCTTCTTCGTATTTATCCTTGTCGAAATCGGATGACTTCAAGAATCCGCGATGGCGATTCCGCATTTTGCTGATCAAATCATTGGCCGGGACCCGGACATTACCGGTCAGCACCACATGGTCGACTTTGACTTTGGAGCGCTCGTTGATGTCGTAGGTGAGGGCGGCCTCGGAGGAATCGGCGTTGTAGACCAGAGTGGGAGTAACCTCGGCCTGGAAATACCCCTTATCGGCGTACATCTGGAGAATCTCTTCCTTTTTCTGAAAGATCAGGTAGGGGGAGATATAGCCGCCGATGGCGATCCTGAGCTTGTCGGCAATTTCCTTGGTCTTGAACTTGGTGTTTCCCTTGACGTGGATTTCACCCAACTTCGGAAGCTCTTTGACAACGATGTAGACCTTGGCGCCGCCGGTGACCTGCTCGGCCTCGATATGAACATCGGAGAACATGCCGAGGCCGTAGAGACGCTTAATGGTCTCTTCCACAATGGTGGGGGTCAGGGCGGTCCCTTTTTGGATGGAGGAGACGCCGAGGATGAGCGAAGTGGTGGCGATTTTGTTGCCGACAACTTCGAGGTCAACGACCCGGTACGCTTCCTGGGCGGACGCGGCGGTGCACGCGAACAAGCTCAGAAATATAAGGAGGGCACTCCCTGCCCTCAAGCTTATGTCGGAGCGTGCCAGGGTCAATTGTTGGGGCTGACGATCTTGTTAATCTTGATCTCAGTATACGGCTGGCGGTGACCATGGGTGCGGCGATATTTGGTGCGGCGGCGATATTTGAAAGTCATGACTTTGTCGGCCTTGGCATGCCCGACCACTTCGGCTTCCACTTTGGCGCCGGAGACAAAGGGGGTTCCGATGCGGGCGTTATCGCCATCCTTTATCAGCAGGATATCATTGATTTCGACTTTTTCGCCGGGCTTGGAACTGAGTGACGGCACACGGACGACCGTGCCCTCATCGACGCGATACTGAAACCCGGCCATCTGGAAGACAGCGTACATGTAATTCCTCCGCAAAAACGATTAAACGCGTTATACCGGTTGAACTTAAGCCCAACAAAGTAATCTATTTGTCCGGCAAGTCAAGGTGTTTTTCGGGCGCCTAACTCTCCTTCTCACACGTTCTTAGAGTTACACCCCCGGTTATAGGGTTGGTTCCATTGAGGAGTGGCACGTTCGCGTGTCGGTTTGTAACGGCCAAATGCGATTGCCGGTCTATCCGCTTTGGTTATATTGAACGGTTGGAGCGTCAATAAGGAGAACATGTCAACATTCACGACCGAACAAGCGGAACGAGCCCGAGCGAATTTTCAGCTTGAGGCCAATTTTTCACCAAGCGGAGATCAGCCGCAGGCGATTACTGAACTTCTGAGCGGATTGGAACGAGGTCAAAGACACCAGACTCTGCTTGGTGTGACCGGCTCAGGAAAAACGTTTACGATCGCCAACGTTATTGCCCAGTATGGCCGCCCGGCCCTGGTTATTTCGCACAACAAAACGCTCGCCGCCCAACTCTACGGAGAACTGAAGGCGTTCTTTCCCAAGAACGCCGTAGAGTTTTTCATCAGCTACTACGACTATTACCAGCCCGAAGCATATTTGCCCACCACCGATACGTATATCGAAAAAGACACCCGGATGAACGAGGATATCGATCGGCTCAGGCTTCGGGCGACTGCCTCGCTGCTGGAACGGGACGATGTCATTATCGTAGCTTCGGTGTCATGCATCTATGGTCTGGGATCGCCCGAGGAGTACAAAGCGCAGCTATTATTTCTGGAGGTCGGGGCCGAGATTGAGCGGGACAAGGTGATCCGCACCCTGATCGATATTCATTACAACCGGAACGATATCGATTTTTCGCGCGGGAATTTCAGGGTGAGGGGAGACACGGTCGAACTGATCCCGGCGTACCGGGAGACGGCGCTTCGAATCGAGTTTTTCGGCGACGAAATTGAGCGGATCACGGAGGTCGATCCGCTGACCGGCGAGATTCTGGCGGAGCGGCAAAAGGTGGCGATCTATCCGGCCAAGCACTTTGTGGTCTCAAAGCCGAGGCTGCAGGAAGCGGTGACCGGAATACGGCAGGAGCTAAAGGATAGGCTGGACATTTTTCGGGGGCTGGACAAGCTGCTCGAAGCCCAGCGGCTGGAGATGCGGACCAAGTACGATCTGGAGATGCTCGAAGAAGTCGGGTATTGCACCGGGATTGAGAATTATTCGCGCTATTTGACCGGGCGAGTCGCCGGGGAACGTCCCAAGACGCTGATCGACTTTTTTCCGCCGGATTTCGTAACGATTATCGATGAATCGCATCAATCGGTGCCTCAGGTTCGGGGGATGTTTGCCGGAGACCGAAGTCGCAAAGAAGTATTAGTCGAGCACGGCTTCCGGCTGCCATCGGCGCTGGACAACCGGCCGTTGTTCTTTCAGGAGTTTGAAAGTCTGATGAACCGAGTGATTTATGTTTCAGCCACCCCGGCGGAATACGAACTGCAGAAATCCGAAGGGATCGTGGTCGAACAGGTGATTAGACCGACCGGATTGCTCGATCCGATTATCACGCTAAAGCCGCTGAGAACGCAGGTAGATGATCTTCTGGAGCAGGTGCGGGTGAGGATCGCCAGACGGGAGCGGGTGCTGGTGACAACTTTGACCAAGCGAATGAGCGAGGACCTCACGGACTATCTGAGCCGGATGGGGATCAAGGTCCGGTATCTGCACAGTGAGATCGACTCGATTGAGCGGACATCGATCATAAGGGATTTGCGTTTGGCGGAGTTTGATGTGCTCGTGGGCGTAAATCTTCTCCGAGAGGGGCTGGATTTGCCGGAAGTGTCGCTGGTGGCGATACTTGATGCCGATAAGGAGGGGTTCCTGCGATCCGAGCGTTCGCTGGTCCAGACAGCCGGACGGGCTGCTCGAAATAAAGGGGGAGAGGTGATCTTCTATGCGGACAAAGTGACTGACTCGATGCGGAAGGCGATGGAAGAAACCAATCGCCGCCGAGCCAAGCAACTAGCGTATAACCAGGAGCATGGGATTGATCCGGAGACGGTGTTCAAGACGCGGGATGAGATTATTCGGTCAACTATGTTCGCGGACAGCAAGACAGTTGAAGAGGAAGAGTTGATCGACAAGCCGGAGAATTTCCATTTGATGTCGGGCGAGGATCAACTGGCGTTTATGCTTAAGGCGATGAAAACGGCGGCGGAGAATCTTGATTTTGAAACGGCGATTCAGATCAGGAACGAGGTCGACCAGATGAAAAAAGATATGCAGGCGATCAAACAGCGCAGGCGCCGGTAAGCGAGGGCGGATCAGATGAAGATTCCCGGACGGAAACAGTTGAAGTACGGCGCCGTGATGGCGCTCCTGCTCGGCGTGGCCGGCGCGCTTATGTTGGAGTGCAAATCGAAGAACGTGCCGTTCATAAATGACAAGGACCAGATAATCTCCTATATGTCGACCTCCTCGGACGCGCTCGCGCTTTTCCGCGGGGACGGCATTTTTCCGCGCGGCGCCTTCCGGATTCCGGGTACCACGGCGGTCAAGAGGGATAGTATTCTGAGTCACACGCGGGCGATTGACGCGGTGGTCGGCTCCCAAGTCGATTACGGATACCTTGGGTTCCTAGCCGAGGCCTTAGCCACCGTGACGGACAAGTTCTCAGTCCGCGAATTCCGCACCGATACCTCGGGTACGACGAGCCTGGATTTTACAACGCAGCTTGTTCGATACGGTTTTTTCCTGAAACTTGGGTCGGATTACGAGCCGTATGTCGGATGGACGCTATACGGGTACGCGCAAGGGCAGGTGCCTTCGGGAGTAACAGTCACTCCGCTCGGGTCAGCTTCATTTGCAGGAGACGGCCGCCTCTACAATCAGAGTTCAAAAGGGGGAGTAGTCAGTCCCGCCTTTGTCAAGCTGGGGGACCTCGGCTCGGTGGCGGCCGGCAGTCAAGTTGAGATCAGGGCCGGCGCGAGTTTCCCTCCCCTTCTTTCAATTTTACAGGACTCAGGCTATTTCAACCAATGCATGCAAACGATCGATGCCTTCACTTGCATTGACACGGTCGGCACACGGTCGGCATCCGGGCAGTTATTCGGCTTCGCTGCCCTCAGATATTTGGTACGGGGTTCGGACACAGTTTCGACGGCGCTTTCGCCAAACATTGTACCGTTTCGAGTGCGCTAAGGGGCGAGAGCCTGGTCTGTGGCCAAAGGAAACCGCTGGGATGAGGCAGCTCAGCTAACCGCGTCGGCGAATTCTTTCAGGACTTCGCGGGCGATGACGATCCGCTGGACCTCGTTGGTTCCCTCGAAAATCTCGCACAGGCGAACATCGCGATAGATCCGCTCGACATTGTATTCATGCGTGTAGCCGTAACCGCCGAGAATCTGGATGGCGGCATGCGCGATCTCGGTCCCGGCCTCTGAGCCGTACATTTTGGCGATGGCGGCTTCCTTGATGACCGACTCTCCCTGATCCTTCTTCCAGGCGGCATGATAGGTGAGCCAGCGGGCGGCAAGGAGTTTACTCTGCATGTCAGCCAGCTTGAATTGAATCGCCTGGAATTTCCCCAGTTCCTGGCCGAACTGCTTGCGTTCGAGGGCATATTTGGCGGCGATTTCAAAGGCTCGCTGAGCCATCCCGACGGACTGGGCTCCGACTGAAATGCGGCCATGGTTGAGCGTTTCCATGGCGATATTAAATCCCTTGCCGACCTCGCCGATTCGGTTGGATTTTGGAACACGATAATCCGTGAAGACAAGCTCTGATGTCGGCGAGGCTTTGTACCCCATTTTGACTTCGTTTTTGCTGGCCTGAAATCCGGGTTGGTCGGTCTCGATAATGATCGCCATGATTCCTTTGGTTTTCAGTTCGCGATTCACCGTTGCGAACACGATTACGTAATCGGCGATCGAACCGTGAGTCACCCACAGTTTGGTGCCGTTGAGGATATAAGAATCGCCGTCCTCGACAGCCGTGAGGGTCAACGAAGCGGCATCCGATCCGGAGCCGGCTTCGGAGAGGGAATAGGCGGCCATTTTATCGCCGGCGCAGACCGGGGGGAGATACTTCCTTTTCAGATCTTCGGAACCGTATTCGAGAATCGGCATGGCGAACAGAGAACCGTGCACGGCGGCAACCAAAGCGTGGGAGGCGCAGCCGCGCGCGAGTTCTTCGATTGAAATAGCATAGGCAAGGTTGTCCAGGCCGGTCCCACCGTAAGCCTCCGGGACTTTGACTCCCATCAGGCCGAGATCAGCCATCTCCTTGATGACTTTGCGGTCAAGCTGGGCATGTTCATCGAATTCACCGGCGCGGGGGAATAGTTTTTCATCGGCGAAGCGGCGGGCGACATCGCGGACGTAGGTTTGTTCTTCGGTCAGATTAAAGTCCATTTGGTCTCCTTGGCTTTCCAAGTATCGGCAGGAAAAACGGAAAGGGCAAGAGGGGGGAGACAGACAGTGTCTGCACAAAATCGCTTCGCGCATTCACAATTAGAGCCGAGCTGAGACTCCGAAGGGAGTAGTCTGGTCCGTTGACGGATTCCGACGCCCAGTCGATGTCAAGGAGACGTACGGACGGGGCTCGGAATGACGGAAGTAATGAGATTGCACGTCCCGGCTCGCCAAGAATGGGTTGGCGGACTCCACGCATGACGATTGCGGGTTATTACACGAACCAGTACTGACCGTGGTCTCGTCTGCCGCTCGAACCGACGAGGTGATGCCGCCGGATGCATGTAGTAGGTCTCTGTCAGCGCAAAATTCAACAAAGACCTGAACTACCACTCTCCGATCCGGCGGCCGGTGTTGGGTCTTACGCACTTTGTGATGCGATTCGGCCCAAGCTACTCTTCCTCGTATTTCCGCTTGATGCGGTTGACCACGTCCGGATCGGAGAGAGTGGTGGTGTCTCCGAGGACTTTGCCGAGAGCGACATCGCGAAGCAATCGACGCATGATTTTACCGGACCGAGTCTTCGGAAGGTCAGCGGCAATGATTATCTTCTCAGGTTTGGCCAAGGCACCAATTTTGCGGACGACGAAGTCTCGCAATTGTCCGATCAACCGTTCATCACTCTTGACCCCAGTTCGCAGAGTCACAAAAGCTGCGAGGGCTTCTCCCTTGAGTTCATGCGGAATGCCAATTACTGCAGCCTCGGCGACAGTGGGATGCTCGACCAGGGCGGATTCAACTTCCATAGTGGAAATACGGTGCCCGGCAGTGTTGATGACGTCGTCGACTCGGCCGAGAATCCAGAAATAGCCGTCCTTATCGATTTTGGCGCCATCGCCGGGGAAGTAAATGCCGGGCCATTTGGACCAGTAGGTGTCGACGAACCGTTTCCGATCCCCCCAGATGCCGCGAAGCATGCCGGGCCAGGGCTTGGTAATGGCCAGATAGCCGCCCCCTTCTTTGACCTCGTTCCCTTGTTCATCGAGGATTTTGGCATGGATGCCAGGGAAACGGCTTGGTCGCGGAGCCGGGCTTGGTGGTGGTCAGGCCTGGGAGCGGAGTGATCATAATATGGCCGGTTTCGGTCTGCCACCAGGTATCGACGATCGGGCAGTTATTGCGTCCGATTACTTCCTTGTACCAGACCCAGGCCTCGGGGTTGATCGGCTCTCCGACTGATCCGAGCAGGCGCAGGGTTGACAGGTCGTGCTTATCGGGCCATTCGCGGCCCCACTTCATGAAGGCGCGGATCGCCGTGGGGGCGGTGTAGAAGACGGTGACACCATAATCTTCGACAATCTGCCAGAACCGGTCCTGATCCGGCCAGTCAGGGGCCCCTTCGTACATGACGATAGTCGCGCCGCAGGAGAGCGGGCCGTAGGTGACGTAGGAATGGCCGGTGACCCAGCCGAGGTCGGCGGTGCACCAGAAGACATCCTGATCCTTGATATCGAAGACGTATTTCGTGGTGGCGTGGCAGCCGGTGAGGTAACCGCCGCAGGTGTGGACAATTCCTTTGGGCTTGCCGGTGGTGCCGGAAGTGTAGAGGATAAAGAGTGGGTCCTCGGAGTCCATGTAGGTGGGAGGGCAGAACGGGGCGGCGTCCTGCATGTGGCGGTGGTACCAGTGGTCCCGGCCTTCTTTGACCCGAAGGAGGAATTCGCCGCGCTTGACGATGACGACATTTTCGATAGTCGGGCAGTCCTGGAGCGCATTATCTGCGTCATGTTTGAGCGGAATGATCTGCCCTCGGCGATAGCCGCCATCAGAAGTAATCAGTAGTTTGGCCTGGGCATCATTGATCCGATCGCGGAGCGCTTCCGGAGAGAAACCGCCAAAGACGACATTGTGGACTGCCCCGATTCGGGCGCAGGCGAGGATGGAGATCACGAGTTCCGGAATCATGGGGAGGTAGATGGCGACCCGGTCCCCTTTCTGAATTCCGAATTTCTTCAGCACGTTGGCGAACTTGTTGACCTGGCGCCAGAGGTCGTAATAGGTCAGGACACGGCGATCTCCGGGTTCCCCTTCCCAGATGATAGCGGCCTTGTTGCGGTGGCAGGCAGCCCCTTCCTCGACCCAGCGGTCGAGGCAGGACTCCGTGACGTTGAGCTTGCCTCCCACGAACCACTTGGCATCGGGAGCCTTCCACTCCAGCGCTTTGCGCCACTTCTTCTTCCAGACCAGTTCTCTGGCCATGCTCTCCCAGAATTTGACCGGATTTTTGTCGGCCTTGGTGATAAGGCCGAGGCTGGAGGCGTTGGCCTGCCGAGCAAAGGCAGGCGAAGGCTTGAAGGTTCGGCTCTCCTGAAGGAGGACGTCGATGGTCTGTTTTGGCGAAGCTTTGGAACGCGGTTTGGTAACGGGCATGAATCCAGTTCTCCTGTGCTTGGGCTAATGACCACAATATCCATTATACCAGTCCATGTTGTCAAGTGGGCAGTAAAAGGCGTCCGGAACGGGGTTTAGGCCGCTTTTGAGCAATCCTCGGCACAAACTTGAATCCATATTGCATAAATACGACAGAGGGTTGCGCCGGTGGTGGACAACGGCCTGCAAACACTGGAAATACAACCGGTTAATGGTTGGCCCAATTCTTGCAACTAAGCCTGCTGAGATCGAATAGCCCTTGACGATCAGGGCAGGAAACGTATATTTGTGCGGTTGCTAACTACACCAAGTTACTGCCCTAAGTTACTACTATTCGATCACCAGATCCAAAGGTTTTGGACTTGATTGTAAATACTGCGTCAGCCGGGGGCTATGAAGCGACTTGTCCCGTATGAATGCTTGACAACGCTGACCCAGTTAAAGACGCGTGAGTTTCTGCGTCGACTTGTTTCGCTCGGAGGAAAGATGAAGCGGTTCCGGTCACTCAGCACCCTCACCATATCCGCTTGCGTACTGCTGCTATTTTCGTCGCTGACGATGGCGGCCGATACCCCGACGAAAAGTTCGGGGCAGGCCACCCCGCTCGGCACGCTGTCTCCCAATAATCCGGACTGGGCGCCGACTTTGACGCTCCCCCACGACACCACTTACAATTTTTGCGGCTCCGGACAGATCTGCTACTGGGTCAACGGAAGCGATCCGGACACCGGAGACAGCCTGACGCTCAAACTGCTTTCGGGGCCGATCAGTTTTACCACGGCCAAGTACGGGCGTACTTTCTCGCAGACGATCTGTTTCAGCCCGACTTCCAGAGGCTCATATCGGTTTATCTGGCAGGTCAGCGACCGCCAGCAGCACGTGGTGGTAGATACGGTCACGTTTACGGTTGTCACCAACCAGCCCCCCACCATGGCGGACCAGTACTTCAAGTCTGAATTGTGTTACCAGACGTACCCGGTAACACTGCAAGTGGTGGCGCACGACTCGGACGGTGATGCCCTTGCTTACCAACTGATCTCCGGCAATGGGTCAATCGATCCGGTTAGCGGCCAGTTGACTTTCACGCCGACCGGCAGCGGAATTTATTCGTTCAGAGTTTCGGCGGCCGATAAGTGCGGTTCCGACACTGCCAACATCATCGATACCGTGAAGATGAACCTGCCGCCATACTTAACGTGGCGGGATTCTGTTCTGCGTGTCTGTAATCTCCAGCAGGTTTGTTTTCAAGCGAGAGCGCACGACCCTGAAGGTGGACCGACCACCGCAACGTTGGTGGGTTGGTCAAATGGGGTGACGATCATTTCAAGCGATACGCTGGGGAATGTCTGTTTCACGCCCAATGCCGACTCTGCCACTTACATGTTCGCGTATTGCCTCGGAGATATTTGCCCGCTGGATTCGCTGGCGGGGAAGAAGCTTCGCTCACCCATTTGCATTCAGGACACGGTCCGGTTGACCGTGATTCTCAATAAGAAGCCGATCTTTGTCTGTCCCGGCCCGCAAAAGTTCTTTGCCTGCAAGCCGGACAGTTTCTGCTTTAACGTCTCGGCGACTGATCCCCAGGGAGGCCCGATTACGTACGCGGTTCTCTCAGGAAATGCGAAAATCGAGGGGTCGAAAATATGTGTGGCCGGTGGCGGTTCGCTCCAGAAATTTGATGTCGTCGTTTCCGCGACCAACAGTTGCGGCCAGGCGGACACCTGCACGGTTCCGGTGGAGATCGACGGCGGCCGTCCGCCATTTGTAACGCTGCCGGCGGACTTTGCGCTGGTCTTGTGCCAGGCCCAGGACGTTTGTTTCCAGGCGTACGCCGACGATCCCGATCTTGATCTCAAGACGGTCGTGGTTAACTACGGCACGTTCACCAAATCGACCAATCAGATCTGTTTCCATGCCGACACAAGCGGCATCTATCGGATAACGATGGTGGCGACTGATTCGTGCGGCCTGACGGCATCATCTACGGTCAAAGTAACTGTACTAATGTACGAAAAACCGGTTGTACACTTTGAGAAGCATCTCGACAGTGCGCTCTGTTTCCACGGGCAACTTTGCTATAACGTAACCATATTGGGATCCAATCTTAAGAGCCTTACGTCCAACATCGGGACGCTGAACCAAGGGGCCGGCCCGCTCTGCTTTACACCGGACACCTCCGGTCTGTACCGCGTCATCGTCACGGCGGTGGACAACTGTGATAGAGTGGCGGCCGACACGCTGACGGTCCGGGTGACGATCAATCATCCGCCGGTAGTCAGCGGACTGCATGACACGACGATCTACCTCTGCACGCCCCAGTATGTTTGCCTGCCGGCGGTCGTGACCGACGCGGACAACAATATCACCAATGTCTCGGTCAATAGAGGCAAGCTGGCGAACAACAGTGTCTGCTTCATTCCGTACAGCGCCGGGAAATACCCGGTGATCGTGACGGCTACGGATGCCTGCGGCGCCACGGTGGCGGACACGGCGATGGTGACGATTCATACCGATCAGGAAATCGTTATTGGATTCCCCAAAGATACTTCGTTTGCTCTGTGCAGCCCGGACACGCTTTGTTTCCCGGTGACCGGGGTGCCCAGTGATGCCAAGGTCAAAGTCATCGGCACCAATGTCTGGTGGGATGCCCAGAAACAGAGTGTCTGTTTCTACTCGAACTGCTGCCTCCAGAACACGATTACGGTGCAAGTTACGACCGCCTGCGGAACGATCAAGAGCGGCGTATTTACGGTCAAAGTTCAGACGAACAGCGCCCCACTGGTAATTCTGCCCCCAGACACGGTGATCAACCAGTGCAACGGCGCGACAGTCTGTTTCCCGGCCGCGATCAGCGATCTGGATCACAATATCGCGCGGGTCGATGTGACCGGCGGAACCTATGATGCTTATCGCCAGACCGTCTGTGTCACCCCCGATACGGTGGGAACCTATGTGGTGACGGTTCGCGCCACCGACAGCTGCGGCGCCTCGGCCTCGCGCCAGATGAAGGTGACCGTACGTAAGAATAACCCGCCGAGCATTTCGTTCGGTCCGACCGATACGCTCTTCAGCCAGTGCACGTCGACCCAGATTTGTCTGCCCCTGAATGTTTCCGACCAGGATGGGAATCTGAAATCAGTGACGGTGACCGGCGGCACGTATGACGCCACTCGGAAAGTCGTCTGTTTCACACCGACCGAGGCGGGGCGGTATTGTCTCAGTGCGACCGCGACCGACAGCTGCGGGGCGCAGAGTGTCGCCAATCTGTGTGTGACGGTAGTTTTTGGGAATTCGGTCAAATTGGTCTGTCCGCAGGAATGGACGGTACCGTTTACTCTTTGCAAGCCGGATACTATCTGTATACCGATAACCATCACCGGCAGCTACACTCAGATTACGACCAGCCTCGGAGTATTCAAGAACGGGGCGATCTGTTTCAAAGCTGATACGAGCGGCGGATACGCCGTCAAAGTCGTGGCACAGTCGGGCTGCAATTCCGATAGCTGTTCGTTTGTCGTGCCGGTGGTTGTTCAGAAGCCGGTCCAGGTGACCTGTCTGTCCAAAGACACTTCGATGTTCCTCTGCGGGACCACTGACAGCTTGAAATTCCCGGTGACGATATCCGGAGACAATCCGCAGATTACCGTCACGCCGTCCAATGCTGTGTACGCGAACGGATTCGTCTCTCTGACGAACTATACCAGCGGAACCTACAATATCAAGATCGTGGCCCGCAATCAGTGCAATGTTGACAGCTGCGGTTTCGCCGTCACGCTCAAAGTCAATCAGCCCCCCCAGCTGACCCTGGTTGAGGATACAAGCATAGTCGAGTGCGGAACAATCGGCCAGATCAAGCTTCGCTACCGCCTCACCGATCCGGACAATAATGTGACCGAAATCAGATCCACCCTTGGAGTGATCAATGACTCTTCGGTTACATTCACCCCGACCCAGCCGGGGAATTACCAGATCATTATCACGGCGACCGACGCCTGTGGAGCCAAGACGGTCGATACCAGCATGGTGCACATTTCGGTGGCGCCAAGCGTATCGGTGGTTTGCCCCGGAGCGCCGATTCCAGTGTCAGTGAAAATTCCCGACACGGTGCGAGTTAAGATTCCGGTGACGCCGACCAGCGCGACCGTGACGATTCTTCCGAGCGGCCGTTACGACACGACTACCGGCGAGGCAGTGGTGTTTGTGGACTCCCTGGGTACAAGAACATTCCGACTGATCGCCACCGGCCAGTGCAATGCCGATACCTGTAATTTCTCGTTTCAAGTGAGCCAGTATACGCCGCCGACAGTTCAGTGCACCGGCTCGATCGATACGCTGCTGTGTGTAACGCCGAACGATACGGTATGCTTGCCGGTTACGGTGCTTGGCACCGATGTTCAGGTCAAGGTCCTGCCGACCGGGGTGTACCAGAGCGGTCATGTGTGCTTCCCAGTGAGCCAGGCGGGGACCTATCCGATAACGATCATAGCGTACAATGCCAATAGTGCGGATACCTGCCACTCGAGCCTGACCGTGAGGGGCGGACGAAAGCCGGTTATCACGCCGGTCGCTCCGCTTACCGTCGCCCAGTGCAATGCCTCGCAGATTTGCTTCAATGTCGCGGTCTCTGATCCGGACACTGATTTGACGAGCATCGTGTCTGACCACGGGACGGCCACGATGGATTCCACTGGAGCCCGGGTCTGCTTTACCCCTGACTCCGCCGGAACTTACCGTTTCGTGATTACCGCGACGGATCATTGCGGATTAACCGCCGTAGATACGGCCTATGTGACGGTCCAGCTCAACAAGCCGCCGATAGTTAATCTCGGCTCCGATCATGCGGTCTTTGCCTGCTCCGGTGCATCGATCTGTATTCCGGTAACTATCACCGACCTGAACTTGAAGACCGTCGTAGTGACTGGCGGTCAGTATGATGCCAACGCCAAGACGATTTGCTTCACCCCAGGCTGGGGCGGGCGTGCATACGATCATCGCTACGGCTACCGATAGTTGCGGCGCCAGCGTTACAGATACTCTGAACCTGAATGTGACGATCAATAGCGCGCCGACTATATCCAATTTCCGCGACACCACTCTTTATCTCTGTGCTCCGCGGAATGTTTGTCTGCCGATCACGATCAACGATGTCGATCACAACATCCGTTCGGTGACGGTCAACCGGGGCCAGTATTCGAACGGCACGGTCTGTTTCGTGCCGTACTCGATGGGGACTTATCCGATAATCGTAACGGTCACGGATAGTTGCGGCTTGACGGCGGTCGATACGGCGGTAGTCAATGTTCTGACCGATCAGCAGGTGAATGTCACGTTCCCGAAAGATACCAGCATCTTCCAGTGCACTCCGGATACGCTTTGTTTCGCGGTCATTGGCGTTCCCTCTGATGCGACCGTCAAAGTGAAGGGGACCAACGTCTGGTGGGACAGTAAAAAGCAGTCGGTCTGTTTCTTCTCCGATTGCTGTTTGCAGAATACGATTACGGTCGAAGTGACGACCGCCTGCGGCACGACCAAGACCGGCGTGTTTACGGTCAAAGTCCAGACCAACAGTGCCCCGCTGGTGATTCTGCCCCCTGATACCACGATTACCGAGTGCTCGCCGGCCAAGCTGTGCTTCCCGGTGGGGATTAGGGATATTGACAATAACCTGGCATCAATCAGTGTTACCGGCGCAACATACAACACCCAGGCTCAGACGGTCTGCTTCACGCCGACCGGAGCCGGGATATACACGATTACGGTCAAAGCGACCGACTCGTGTGGTGCGGTGGGACAGCGGAGCATGACGGTCACGATACATGACAACGCCAAGCCGATCATTTCGTACACGCCTCACGATACGCTGTTCTCGCAGTGCACGTTCAGCCAGATCTGTCTGCCGCTGACGATCACCGATCCGGACGGCAACCTGAAGACGGTAACGGTGAACGGCGGGACCTACGATTCCAAAAACGGTCTGGTTTGTTTTACACCGACTGACACCGGAAGAGTCTGCGTAAGCATAGTGGCTACCGATGCCTGCGGTCTTCAGGATTCCACGCAGATTTGCGTGCATGTCATAAGCGGCGGAGTGGCCAAGATTCAGTGCCCGAGTGGGCCGTTTGCGCTGACCAAGCTCTGTGCGCCTGATTCAGTCTGTGTGCCGTTGACAATCACCGGACACGATTTCACCGTCAGGCCCAGCCTCGGAGTGTACAAAAACGGATCAGTCTGTTTCAAGGCGGACACGACCGGAACTTATTCGATCAAAGTGGTGGCCTCGGCCCAGTGTTCCGGCGACTCGTGCACGCTCTCTGTGCCGGTGCAGATACTGCCGGCGGTGAAGATCACCTGCCCCGGAAACCAGAATGTGTTCCTGTGTGGGCGGGATACGGTCGGCTACAAGTTCACGATATCACCGTCCGTGACCAGTGTGAAGGTAGTCGGCACCGCTTATATCAGCGGCGACAGCGTTTACCTTCCGGTCATAGTGGCGGGTTCCCGCACGGTCATGCTGATCGCGACCGGTCAGTGCGGAGTCGACACCTGTTCGTTCACGTTCAATGCGACGTTCAACCAGCCGCCGACGATCACGGCCAAGGATACGACGATGACGGTTTGCAGTCTGCCTGAGATATGCATTCCATTCACGGCGGCCGACCCGAACAATAACATTCAGACCATTACCACTACGGTCGGCACGGTTCGAGGCAGCAGTGTTTGCTTTACGCCCACTGTCTACGGCGAAACGGATATGACCATTACCGTCACCGATTCCTGCGGCGTGACGGCTTCGCGGCTGGTCAAAGTGACCGTGAACCAGGGGGCCAAGGCCAAGATCACCTGTCCCGATGGCGACCAGTTTGCATCCGTCTGTAAGCCGGATACCGTGTATGTGATTGCGCCGATCACCCCGAGCAACGCGACCGTGACCATTCTTCCTTCTGGCAAGTACGACCCCGTCAACGGCCGGATCGCGATTTATGCCTCTCAGGGAGGCACGTACGCCATCACCGTGATTGCGGCGGCGCAGTGCGCCACGGACACCTGTCATTTCAATCTCCGGGTTGATATGGGAGTGGCGCCGACGGTGAGCTGTCCGGGTCGTATCGATACGACCCTGTGTCTGGCCAAACCGGACACGATGTGCTTCCCAGTCACGGTCACCGGCACCGGTGCACAGGTGACCGTAAGCCCGTCCGGATTCTATTCCGCCGGCACGGTTTGCATACCGGTTACGTCAGCCGCAAGCTTCTATGTCAAGATCAGCGCCACCGGCACGTGCGGAACGGCCGTTTGTTCTACACTCGTGAATATCAAGGCCAATCAGGCGCCGGTGATTCATTTGCCGGTCGTCTCGACCATCCAGCGCTGTCCGCAAGACACCAATACGATCTGCATAACCGGCATTTCCGCAACTGATGCCGAAGGAAATCCGATCACCCTGTTGATGCCGTGCGGCGCCGGGACCTTCACCACGACTTCGCCGGGACAGGGGCAGATCTGCTTCAAGCCGGCCAGCATTCAAAACCAGCAGTTCTGCATCCAGGCGACCGACGGCTGCCAGACAGTCGTGGATACCTTGACCGTGCCGATCGTGCAGCGCACGGATTGCGACGTCTGCGTCAAACTGTCGTTCGACGCCGGAAAGTGTACTGTGGTAGGGGTGGTAAAGACAGTCGATATCGATGTCACCTCGTACGATCGAATCGGCGGTGTGGACCTGCTCTTCAAGTACGATGCCTCGGCCATGGCGTTCCGCACCGCGTACATAACCAACGCCGCGATAAAGGGCTGGGAATACTTTACGTACAATTTGAACAACGCCAACTGCGGAGGCAGTTGTCCCCCCGGTCTAGTTCGCCTCGTGGGGATTGCCGATGTCAACAACGGCGCGCACCACCCGCCGGATTCCACTTTGCAGCCGAACGGCATCCTGGCCCAGATTGACTTCCAGATTTCCAGCAACCAGAATCTGGGCGGGCAGTTTGTTCCGATCCAGTGGGTCTGGTATGATTGCAGCGACAACTCGCTCTCCGACCCGACCGGCAACAATCTGTTCATCGACAATCGGATATATAACAACGAGAAAGTCTTGACGTGGGACGAGAACGACAACGTGCGTTTCCCTGAGTCCGCCCGGCCATTCGGTGTCGGTACGCCGGATGCCTGTATTGTCAGCGGTGGCAAGACGGTGCCGGAACGCTGTGTGGAGTTCTTTGACGGCGGCGTTTGCATCATCCATCCGGACTCGATCGATTCGCGCGGCGATATTAACTTGAACAACGTGCCGTACGAAATTGCCGATGTCGTGGTCTTTACCAACTACTTCATCAAGGGACTGGCCGCCTTCACGGCCAACGTACAGGGGCAAATCGCGGCGACCGACGTGAATGCCGATGGCCAGACGCTGACGGTCGCCGATCTGGCGTACTTGATCCGGGTCGTGATCGGGGACGCTCCGAGGATCCCGAAAGTAGCGCCCTTTGCCGAGAAGCTGGTGGTAGACGCAGAGCGGAAAAACGGGACGATCGATCTGACCACTGATGCAGTCGGGACGATCGGGGCGGCTTATTTCGTCTTCAATGTCGGGAATAACACGACTCTGGGTACGCCGGTGCTCTCCGATGGCGCCGACGGAATGAACATGATCTACTCGATCGCCGACGGTCAGATGAAAGTCCTGGTGTACAACATCGGGACCAACAAGATCAACGCTGGCGTGAACAGTATCATCCGGATTCCGTACAGTGGTGATGGCGCAGTGACGGTCGAGCATGCCGAGGCGGCTGACTACGATGGCCAGCCATATGTGATCGCCAACAAGGCGGCTACACTGCCGACAGCCTTCTCGCTGGCGCAGAACTATCCTAATCCGTTCAATCCGACCACCAAAATCAGCTTCTCCCTGCCGCAGGCGACCGGTTGGAGCCTGAAGATCTTCAATGTCGCCGGAAGTCTGGTCAGGGAGTTCGACGGCAGCAGTAATGCCGGGACATACGAGCTGACGTGGGATGGCCGCTCGCAGGGCGGGACCCAGACGGCCTCAGGCGTCTACTTCTACCGTCTCGAAGCCGGCAGCTTCACTCGAACCATGAAGATGATTCTGCTCAAATAGAAATTCATCCCCCTTCTATCTTTCCTCAAAGAGCGCTTCGCCCAAAAGGCGGAGCGTTCTTATTTGTGGTAGTCAGTGCCGTGGAGAATGCTGAACGCCCGATACAGCTGTTCGAGCAGCGTGAGGCGGACAACCTGATGCGAAAAGGTGAGCTTGGAAAGAGAGAGAACAACATCGGCACGATCGAGGATCGTATGATCGAGTCCGTAGGGACCGCCGATGAGAAACGTGATCGTTCCTTTGCATGTGCTTTGCCATTTCTCAAGAAGGCGGGCGAAGGCGTGGGTGTCGTGCTGAGTGCCGGAATCGCTCAGGGCTACGATCATTCCCCGGGAAAGAGCCGGCGCCAGCACCCCGGCTTCCGCTTTGCGGATTTCGGCAGGGGAAAGACTTGCCGAGCCTTTGGGGGAGCGAATAGACTTGAGTTCGACTGTGGCATAGCGGGAGAGCATTTTGATGAAATGATCACAGCCGTCAGCCACCCATTTGTCTTTGTGATCGCCGATCGCGAGGATTCGGATACTAAGCATGAGGGACAACCCGCACGATCAGGCGGCGGTTTCTGGGGCCGTCAAACTCGCAGAAATAGACCGCCTGCCAGGTCCCCAGCACCAATTTTCGGTCTTCATAAAGCAATTGCAGCGAAAAGCCCATCATGGAAGCTTTGATATGGGCGTCGGCATTTCCCTCGCCATGCCGGAAATTTGCTTCGTTTTGTGGAATCCGACTTTTCAGATAGTAGAGCATATCATGTCTGACATCCGGGTCGGCATTCTCGTTGATCGTGATGCCGGCAGTAGTATGGGGAACGAAGCAAATTATGGCGCCGGCGGAGGGGCCGGTAGCCGGGATCAGTTTCTCTATCTGGGAGGTGACGTCAATAAACTCTTCGCGGGAAGAACTTCGGACGGCTAATTCGTGGATCATGCCTCGAACAGAGCCTCGGCAAATTGTTTTGAATCAAACCGCTGAAGGTCCTCGATCCCTTCGCCGACACCGATGAAATCAACCGGGACGCCGAACTCCTCGGCGATGGCGATGATCACGCCCCCTTTGGCTGTTCCGTCAAGTTTGGTGATAATCAGGCCATCACACCCGACCGCCTCGGTGAACACTTTGAGCTGAGACAAGGCGTTTTGACCGGTAGTGCCGTCGATGATCAGTTTGCTCAGGATGGGGGAGCCGGGCGCCGCTTTGGCCACGACGCGTTTGATTTTCTGGAGTTCTTCCATCAGGTGAGATTTGGTATGCAACCGTCCGGCAGTGTCGATCAAGAGCAAGTCGGCGTTGCGAGCCCGGGCCGCGTTGGCGGCATCAAAGGCGACGGCCGCCGGATCGGCATCCTGCTGAGTCTTGATAATTTCGACGCCGCTTCGGTCCGCCCAGATCGAAATCTGTTCGATGGCGGCCGCGCGAAAAGTATCACACGCGCCAATCACTACTTTCTTTCCCTGGGCTGAAAAGTGGGTGGCCAATTTCCCGATGGTGGTCGTCTTGCCAACGCCGTTGACTCCCACGATGAGCCAGACGGTAGGTTTGGAGGCGCCATTGAGCTCGATCTGGGCATCTTCTTTGGCCAGAATCGCTTCGATCTCTTCCTTGAGGAGGGCGATGACATCGTCGCCTTCGGTGAGATTTCGCTCCCGCGCCTTTCGCTTGATGGATTCTATGAGACGCAGGGTGGCTTTGACACCGACGTCGGCCTCAATCAGAATCTGTTCGATCTCATCGAGAAGGGCGTCGTCTATTTTGCGGCGGAGGATGACTTGGCTGATTTTGCCGATGATCGTCTCTTTGGTCTTGGCCAGAGACTCCTTGAGCTTCTTAAACGGATTGAACATGAGTCAAGAAGGCTCAGTTGTCGGAATCATCGCGAATTTTGACCCCCGGATTCAAGCGCTCCTGGATGGCTTGCGGCAGCTGGGAGGTACTCAGATCATCGGCATCGCCGGCAGCCGCAACCGGCTCGGGCTCGACCACTGATGTATCGGCCGGATCGGGTTCAAGTTCGACTTCTGTGATCACCACGGCGTCATCTTCCAAACCATCGCCATTTCCGGCGAATTTCACGGCCACGAGTTTCGATACTCCCGGCTGCTCCATGGTGATGCCGTAGAGATTATCGGCGGCTTCCATCGTGATCTTGTTGTGGGTAATCGTAATGAACTGGGTCTGCCGGGAGAATTTACGGATGATCTTCAGGAAGCGGTGGCAGTTGGCGTCGTCAAGAGGGGCATCTATTTCATCGAGAATACAGAATGGGGACGGCTTGACGAGATAGAGCGCGAAGAGCAGGGAAATAGCAGTCAGAGCCCGCTCGCCGCCGGACATCATGGTGATCGCCAAAAGCTTCTTGCCCCTGGGCCGGACGATAATATCGATATTTGACTCAAGCGGATCGCTGGGATCTTCCAGGCGAATTTCGGCTTCGCCGCCGCTGAATAGTTCTTGGAACAGAGATTTGAAGTTAGTGCGGGCTTTCTCAAACGTTTCCATGAAGAGCTGGCGGGCGGTCTGGTTGATCTTGGCGATCGTCGTCTGCAGGTCGTTCCGCGCCGATGTCAGATCGGTCAATTGTTCGCTGAGGAATTTCTCCCGCTCACTGGTCGTGCGATACTCTTCGAGGGCGAGCAGGTTTACCGCGCCGAATTTGCGCAGCAGTTCGCGCTGGGTCTGGACGTGTTCCCGGGCGGCATCGATCGGAACGTTCGGGTCCGGGCAGGTCACTTCCAGCGCAGACAACTCCACGCCGTATTCCGATTGAATCTTTTCAGAAGTGCTGCGAATCTCCGAGTCGATCGTATTCAGCCGAATATCAAGCTCGTGGACTTTCTCGTTGACGGCGTCCCGTTCTTCACGGATCGTTTTGATGAATTTCTCTTTGCTGGAGGTCCGCTCGAGGATCTCGCCCTGGCTTCCACGGAGCAGTTCCTGCTGTTGCTGGAGCTCTTCGCGGAGCAGGAAAGTCTGTTTCAACTGGGATTCGAGATCCTGCGTCCGCTCGTCGGACTTGAGAATCTCCTGGCCCGCGTTTTCAATTTCCGTCTTCTTGAGTTCTGCCGATTGCGCTAATTCATGTCTGATTTCGTTCAAATGGGTTATGCGGCTCTCGGTCTGCTCGACTTTGCTGCGAGCCTCCACGGCCGCGACCTGAAGTTTGGCGGTTCGTTCCACAGCCTCGGTGACGGCGCGCTCAAATTCGTCCAATCTCCCAACGGCCTGGGTGATAGTGCTGACAATTTGTTCCTTCTGGCCGGTCAACTGGGAGTAGTCGAGACCGAGCGAATATTGCCGGTTGCGAATGGCGTCGAGGCGACCCCGCGTCTGGTTTCGCTCTTTTTCCAGGCGTTCGGTTTCGGTGGTGAGGGAGCGACGCTGGAATTCCAGCTCCCCAAGAGCCTTCTGCCTGGTGTCGATCTCTTCAGACTGCGCCTCAAGGGAGGCCGCCAACGCTCCGGACTCGGCGCGGGACGCCGCCAGTTGGGCCGTCGCCTGGGCCCGCCGATCTTTGGCGGACAATAATTTTTCTGAGAACTCGGCAATCGCCTGCTCCTGCTCCTGGACTTTTTCTTTGCGCCGGAAGAGCGGGAAGCGATCATCGGAACCGCCGACAATGACATTCTTGCCGTAGTAGACGCCATCAGTGGATACCGCGCTAAAACCGTAGGGGAGACGCTCGAGAATATCTTTAGGGTCGGATCCGGCGCGATAGACGGCGGTCCGGCACAGGACGGCTTCGACCAAGGGGCGAAGCTCGGGGTCGGTGGAGACGTAGCTCTCAAGCCAGCCCAGGAAATTATCAGAGGGAATCTCAGGTCGTTTCACGACCGGATTGATCGTTCCGGTATCCGGGACCAGAATTCCAACTTTACCTCTGGCATCTTCCTTCAGGAAGCGAATAATTTCTTCTGCCGTGGACCGATCTTTGGCGATCATAAATCCGGCCAGATTTCCCAGGGCGGATTGGAGGGCGATTTCGAGTCCGGCTACTGGCACGAGTTTTTCGGCCACCGTGCCGACAATGCCGGGCCAGCGCCCCCGTTGCTCCATGGCGGCGACCAGTCCGGAATCGTGTCCCTCGTAGTGGACCATCATGTCATTGAGGAGATTGCGGCGGGCCTCGCATGCTTCAATCGAAGCGGCCAGATTCGACATTTCCAGAGCGAGTTCTTCGCCAAGTTCAACCAGCCCTTCCATCTGCATCGCCAGGGCGGTTTGCTGCCGTTCGGTCTCGGTCTTTTGAGAAATCAGCACGCCAATCTCAAGCTGCTGCTTCTCGACGGTGGCGGTAAGTTCCTGTTTACGCTGGGCGGCCTCGGCGATATGCTTCTCGGTGGCTTCGAGCGCCTGGGCGAGATCGGTCTCCTGCTCTTTCAGCGTCTTTTCTTCGGTCTTTCCGGAGGACAAGCGGGATTCGATATCGATCAGCCGCCGATTGACATCTTCGCGTGACGCCCGAGCGTCAAGGAGGCGGCGATCCAGATCGGCCTGAGCTGATTCTGCCTCTTGTAGCTCTTGATTGCACTTATCCAGGGAATTCTGAATCTCCGCCAGTTCCTTGGACCCCAGCAGAGATTGTTCATCCAGAGATTCAATTCGTACTCGGAGGGTATCGATTTCGGCCGTGTTTTTCTCAATGAGACTCTTGGCGTTGGTGCGCTTTTCCCGAAGGACCGAGATTTCTCGTTCGCCCGTGTGAGCGGATTCAGACAGATCGAATACTTTGGTCCCGACCGCGTTCAGCTCACGCTCGATATCGAGAAGATTCTGACGTTCGGTTTCGAGGCGGAGCCCGGCTTCATCCAATTCCGCCGATTTACGTGTGCGCTCATCGGACAGAGCATCAAACATCGCCCGAAGTTCGCGCTTTTCCTGCTCGATATTCTTAAGGCGGGTGGCGCTGAGGTACAGCTCCCAGGCCTTGATTTCATCGGCGATCTTCTGATAGCGCTCCGCCTTCTTGTGCTGGCGGAAGAGGGAATTGACCTGGGTCTTCACTTCGGCGTGGATGTCTTTTAGTCTCAGGAAGTCGGCCTCGGTGGACTCCAGTTTGCGCAAAGCTGCTTTCTTGCGGTGTTTGTACTTGGTAATACCGGCGGCCTCTTCGAAGAGGAACCGCCGCTCTTCGGCTTTGTCCGAAATGACCGAATCGATCATGTCCTGCTGGATGACCGAATAAGAATGCGCGCCCATGCCGGTATCTACGAAGAGGTCGGCGATGTCTTTCAGGCGGCACGGGACTTTGTTGAGGAGATACTCGGATTCGCCGCTGCGGAAAAGGCGCCGGGTGATTTGTACTTCGGAATACTCGGTCGGCAGGACGCCCCGGTCATTTACGACGGTCAGGGTGACCTCGGACATGCCGAGCGGCTTGAGATCGCGGGTGCCGTTGAAAATGACTTCGTCCATCTTGCCGCCGCGAAGCATGGTGGGGCGCTGTTCTCCCAGAACCCAGCGAAGGGCATCCAAGACGTTGGTTTTTCCGCAGCCGTTGGGGCCGACAATGGCGGTCACACCATTGGAGAATTTGACGACCGTTTTATTGGCAAAGGATTTGAATCCAAGTATTTCAAGCGTGCGTAGGTACACTAGTCCTCCAAGAGTTGTTGTCCGACCGTTTCCTGAGCCATCACCACCCGGCGGTTCATCAGGTCGCCAAGCGTTTCCAGAATCGACCGGTAGATATTCCGCTCATCCCGAAGATACTTGGTCTTGATTTCGAGATTGTAGAACGGTTCGCCGAGATGATTTCCGCGTCCGATCCGCACGGCTTTGGGGAAATTCAACAGGACGGACGACGTAAAGACCGAACTGTCAAGATTCAGATCCAGCACCAGATCGACGTTGTAGCCGCGAAGCATTTGCAGGAACCCCCGCTTGGGAAGTCCGGCCCAGCCGAGCTGGTCCATCGACGGAGTAATGATCTGAAATCCCTTGCGCGGGTAGATGTCCGTTACCTGGATTCCGGGCAAAGCGAGCAGGGTGACATCGGCCTGGCGAAACAGCGTGGCGATCGTCGGCAGGAACTGCTTAACCATAGTCAGTTCGCGAAGCCCGCTCGGAAGACAGACGAGAAGATGTTTGGTGCGAAGCAAGTCCGTAGGTATTTGAATAGAGTTCGATTCCATCCTGCGCCGGAGCTGACCCAACTGCAGCCCGGCGATCCAGTTTCTAAGTCCCATTTTTCCCTCCCGGTTTTGTGGTCGGGCCTTTTCGGGTTGCGGTCGTGTCTCGATGGACGCTGAGTATCGCGTCGGACCGGAGCGGCGCGGCGGGTGATGTCGGCCGGAGACAGGGAGTCACCGGCAATCGAATCGACAGTGCCGGAGTCAATCGGCGGCGTGCGGCGCACGTACATTGACATGTTATCCGGAGTGATGGCGACATTCGAGACGGTCCCCTTGTCGGGATCGGACAGATCGATCGGCAGTCCGTTCAGGGTGAGTTCCACCGAGAGCGGCGATCCGAGCGTGACAATCAGCTTGTCCTGGGCTCCGATATTGTATTCGCGCCACGGTTTGAGATTGGTCTGAAGGGCCGTATCGCCGTCGGCCAGGACAACCGCCCAGGTCCGATCCTTGGCCACCATCTGCAGACTCAGCGCGGCCTTCTCGCCTTTAGAAGCAACTTCTCCATAGTCCTGAGACCAGTCCGATCCGGTGGCGTCGTTCCGGTCCGAGTCCGCTACAGCGGAGTTGTCGTCAGTGGTTAATCCTTTAAGCGGGAATTTCCCGTCTTTCTTCAGAACAATCCACACGACCGCAAGTAATACCAGAATCAGCAGCGGAATGAGGATATAGGCGACTAGTGACGATCGCTTCGGCCCGGCAGGTTTCGCCGGTGCTTTGGCGCGTTCGGAGCGTTTGGATTTGTCCGGCGTTGCCTCGACAGGGGCTGGCGGCTCATCGATTCCTGAGTCAATCGGCTCCCCCATGTCTTCTTTGATGGCCTCAAGACTCTTGGCATAGTCAATGCCGAGAGCTTCGGCGTATGACCGGGCAAAGAGTCCAAAGTAAAGAGGTCCCGGAAGAGCATTCAAATCACCGTCCTCGATCGCCTGCAGGTGGCGCTCGGCGATCTTGAGATCACCGGCGATGTCCGCCAAGGCGAGATTGCGGCGTTCCCGCTCTCCTTTTAACAGACTTCCCAGTTTAACGTGAACTTCAGTCATGCCCTGCGTACCAATGAGTTAACTCGTTCGAAGAGAATGCAAAACCTCCCCGGCCAGCCGTTCCAAGAGCGTGCGAGGGAGACCCACGACAGTATCAAGATTTCCCTCAATCCTGTCAACCAAAAATCCCCCCATTCCCTGAATCCCGTAGGCGCCGGCTTTATCCATCGGCTCGCCGGAACGGATGTAGGCGCGGATTTTCTCCGGGTCGAGCGGATTGAAAAAGACTCGTGTGAGTTCATAGCCTGACAACAAAACGCGATTGGCGTGGCCAAAAGCGACCGCGGAGCAGACGACATGACCTTTCCCGGACAAAAGAGAGAGAATTTCGAACGCATGTTCCGGTGAAACCGGTTTCTCGAGAATTATCTCCTCGAGAATTACAATCGTATCGCAGCCGATTACGATTTCTCCGGTAGAGAGCGGACGGCTCACTACCCGGGCCTTTTCTTCGGCCAGACGAACGGCGTAGTCAAAGGGGAGTTCTCCGGGATTCGGAATTTCGGGAATAGATGGGACGGATTGGACAAACGGAATGCCGGTTTCCGTGAGGAGGTCAAGGCGGCGAGGCGAGCCTGATCCCAGCACGATTTTGTGGTCAGCGGCAAGCGACGCGAGGTTAGGGTAGGTCATGATCCATGATGATGGTGACGGGACCGACGTTGGAGAAGCGAAGATCCATTCGTGCGGCGAAGACGCCGGTCGACGTTTTTAGTCCGGACTGCGAGACTAAATCGATAAAGCGCTGATAGAGGCGCTCGGCTTCTTTCGGTTCCTGGGCCTCGGTAAATGAAGGGCGCCTTCCCTTCTTGGTGTCGGCGTAAAGCGTAAATTGTGAGACAATCATGATTTCGCCGCCAGTCTCCAGAGCCGATCGGTTCATTTTGCCGTCGGCATCTTCGAATATCCGCAGGTTCACGACCTTTTCAGCCAGCCAATCGCACGACTGTTCGCGGTCACCGTGCCTGGTCCCGAACAGGACCAGCAACCCGGGACCTGATTGGCTGTGGAGCTTCTCCTCGATCCAGAGCTCCACACCGTTGGTGCGTTGAATTACCAGTCTCATTTTACTAACTCAGCCAAAAATCCAATATAGGCCATTCGACCTGAAAGACAATCGGTAACCGCCAGTTTGAACAAAGCACTTGACGTGGACCCCTCAGGAGCTTAATTGGCTCGCGAAGGGAGTCGCCCATGCGGTCGCTCGGCGTTGATATCGGATCGGTAGCGGTCAAGCTTGTCCTGTTTGATAATGGCGCGTTGAGCCGCGCCATATATCGACGGTTCGACGACGGCCCCTTCGAAACTCTCCACCAACTTCTCACCACCGAATTTCCGGAACTCACCGGTCAGGAACTGTACCTGGGGCTGACCGGCATTGGCGGGAAGACCGCTCACTCAATTTTGGGCGGCAAGCCGTTTGGAGAAATTGCGTCCTTGGCGGCCGGGAATTTCTTCGAGTTACCAAATGTCCGCACCGTGATCGAGATGGGAGGGGAGGATTCCAAGCTCCTTATTCTCGACGGATCTAATCGCACCGTAGTCGATTTCGCGATGAATGCCCAGTGCGCAGCCGGGACCGGGTCGTTTTTGGACCAGCAGGCGGGGCGGCTGAATATTTCCATAGAAGGGGAGTTTGGAGAGTTGGCGCTCAAGTCACACCATCCGCCCCGGATCGCCGGGCGCTGCTCGGTTTTCGCCAAGTCCGACATGATTCATCTGCAGCAGATTGCCACGCCTGACTACGACATTGTCGCCGGGCTTTGTTTTGCCGTGGCCCGGAATTTCAAAGGGGCTATCGCCCGTGGAAAGCGCTTTGATCCGCCGATTGCGTTCGAAGGCGGAGTCGCCGCGAACCCCGGAATGGTGCGAGCCTTCACGGAAGTGCTGGAACTCAAGCCGGGTGAGCTGATTGTCCCGGAGCATTTCAATGTCATCAATGCCATTGGCGCGGCCCTTCTGGCACAAGAACAGAAATCGCTGGTAAGCAGATTTGATCCTTCACGTATTACCGCGTATCTCAGTTTTCAGCACGATGCCGAGGCCTCACGAGAGGCGCTGAGCTATGATTTCCCGGACTCGAAATTCTATGATGTGACACTGGCGGCTCGTCCCGAGTTCGCCCAGGGTAAGGAAGTGTATCTCGGCATCGACATTGGTTCGCTCTCAACCAATGTGGTTTTGATCGATAAAGAGCGGAATGTCATCGCCCGGCGATATTTGATGACCGAAGGAAGACCGATTGAAGCGGTCCGCCGCGGACTGGCCGAGATCGGGCTGGAAGTCGGAGACCGGGTTACGGTGATGGCGGCCGGCACGACCGGCTCGGGACGATACCTCATTGGAGATTATGTGGGGGCGGACATCGTCCGCAACGAGATCACAGCACAGGCGACGGCGGCAGTCAATATCGATCCGACCGTTGATACGATTTTTGAAATTGGCGGACAGGACTCCAAGTACATTTCGCTCCACAACCGCTCGGTCGTGGATTTCGAAATGAACAAGGCGTGTGCCGCAGGAACCGGTTCGTTTCTCCAGGAACAGGCCGAGAAACTGAATATCAACATCGAACGGGAGTTTGGCGACAAGGCGCTCTGCGCCACCTGCCCGGTTGGATGCGGGGAGCGCTGCACGGTCTTTATGGAGTCCGATCTGGTTGCCCACCAGAGAGCCGGGGCGAAGAAAGAAGATCTGATCGCCGGATTGGCGTATTCCATTGCGAGCAACTATCTGACCAAGGTGGTTGGGGACCGGAAGATCGGGGACAATATCTTCTTCCAGGGAGGAGTGGCGTGGAATAAAGGAGTTGTGGCCGCGTTCGAAAAACTAATCCACAAGACGGTCACGGTTCCGCCGCATCACGATGTCACCGGGGCCATCGGCGCGGCGATTCTCTCGATTGAGGCGGCCTCGGCGACGGGGTTTAGGACCTCGTTCAAAGGATTCGATATTTACCGGCGGAAATACAACGTCACGACCTTCCCGTGCGAAGATTGCTCCAACCACTGTGAGATCAGGAAAGTAGAGATAGAAGACGAAGAGACCCTCTACTATGGCTCGCGGTGCGAGAAATACGAACTGGATAAGAAGAGCGGGATCAATCGGCCGCCCGATTACACGAATTTGCGCCAGCGTTACCTGCATCAGAAGTATCTGGATTTCAAGAAGCCGGCGACCTCCCGCGGCCGGATCGGCCTGCCCCGAATTTTGCATTTTTTCGATTTCTATCCGTTCTGGCGGGCGCTGTTCGAATCGACCGGATTTCAGGTGATCAATTCCGATTTGTCGGGTCAGCGGATTGTCGAGCAGTCGCTGGAACTGTTCAGTGCCGAGACCTGCTACCCGATCAAGATGGTTTATGGCCATATCGCCAACCTGATTGAGAAGAAGGTAGACGCCATTTTCCTGCCGTCGCTGATCAAAGTGGCCGACGAACAGGAAGAAATGGCCTCGGCCGCCTACATCTGTCCTTACGTTCAGTCGATCGGGTCGTCACTGCAAGCCCGGTTTGATTTCGCGGCGGCAGGGGTGCGGTTTTTGAATCCTACGTTGATGTTCAGCCACGACCCGGAAGAACTTCGCCGAAGGCTCAAGCCGCTGGCCGAAGCGCTGAGACTCTCGGACAAGGATTTGAAGAAGGGGGTCGAGGCGGGACTCCGTGCGTACAGCCAGTTCCGCCAGTCGCTGGTCGAAGAAGGGGAGAAGATTCTTGCCGATTTGAAATCTGATGAGAAGGCCCTAGTCATAGTTAGCCGCCCGTACAACGGCTACGACCGGCGTCTCTCGCTGGAGATACCCGAGAAGATCAGGAACCTAGGATACAAAGTGATTCCGGTCGATTTCCTGCCGATCGACGAAGGGGAGATGGATCTTGGAAACATGTACTGGCGCTACGGGCGACGCATTCTTCGGGCCGCCGAGTACGTTCGCAAACATCCGAATTTGTATGCGGTTTACCTGACATCGTTCGGATGCGGTCCGGATTCTTTCATTACCCACTTCTTCAGGAAAATGATGTCCGGCAAGCCGTATTTGCAGCTTGAGATCGACGAGCACTCGGCGGACGCCGGACTCATCACTCGGTGTGAAGCATTCATAGATTCATTGCGTTTTTATGAGTTTCAGCCACCGGTTACGAGCTTTGCGCTAACCTCGGACAAGTTCAAGCCGTTTGAGAAGACGATCTACATCCCCTACATGTGCGATCACGCCTACCCCCTGAAGGCGGCCTTTGAGCGGCACGGCTTGTCGGCGGAAGTGCTCGAGGAGCCGAATCAAGAGACTCTCGACTACGGCAAGAAGTTTACATCGGGCAAGGAGTGCTTTCCCTGCATAATCACGACCGGCGACATGATCAAGAAACTCCGGAGTAAGGAGTGCCGCCGGGATAAAGCGGTCTTCTTCATGCCTGGGGCCACCGGTCCATGCCGATTCGGGCTTTATAGCCAGTTCCACCGGATGGTCCTTGATGATCTAGGCTACACGGATGTACCGATCTTTTCGCCCAACTCAAAAGACGGCTATTCGGAGTTCGGGCTGGACGGCACTTCGTTCCGTACGCTGGCCTGGAAGGGGATGGTCTTTGTCGACTGTTTGCAAAAGATGCTGTACCGCTGCCGGCCGTACGAAAGGAACATCGGCGAGACCGAGCGCTTGTACTACCACTATCTAGCTCAGATGCGGCTGACGATTCTCCGGGATGAGTCGCTTGAGAAACTGGCGGAAACAGCTTCGCTGGCGTTTTCCCAGCTGAACATGTCGCGCGAGCCAAAGCCGGTGGTCGGAGTGGTCGGCGAGATTTACCTCCGGAACAATCGATTCTCCAACAATCACCTGATTAGCAAGCTTGAGGGATTGGGTCTTGAAGTTCGCCTGGCGACTTTCACGGAATGGCCATTGTATACCTCGTGGGAGTATCGTCGTGATTCCTGGAAACGCCGGGATACCAAAGGGGTGCTGCGCGGGACGATTCAGCTTGCAGTTCAGCGGAATCAGGAACATGCCATTTTCAGCTCAGCCGGAAAACACCTGGCGCTCTCGCATGACGAGCCGGTAGGGGATGTGCTCAGGCGGGCCTCGCGGTATCTGTCCATGGATGTCAAAGGGGAAGCTATTTTGTCCATAGGAAAGGCGATCGAAATGGCGGAAGCGGGAGCTTGCGGCGTAGCCAACGCCATGCCGTTCAACTGCATGCCCGGCACGGTGGTCACTTCGCTATCGAAGAAAGTCTCGGAGGATTTGGGGAACATCCCGTGGCTGAATATCAGCTACGAGGGACTTCGAGACTCGGGTGAAGACACCCGTTTGGAGGCGTTTGCCGATCAGGTTCGCGCCTTTGAAGCTCGACTGCCGGTTCAAAAGAGCCGGGTGAGGTCGTAGCGCGCTCTTTGTCGCGGGAACGTCAGATTCCCTACTATTTCTGAATCATTTGATTTACCTTGCCGTCTAAGCGTATATTGCCGCGCTCGGGACTCTCCCATCCGAGGGGTGAGAGGGAACTGACACTGGTTTGATATGTTTAAGACAGACGAATGCTAACTCTTTAGAGACTTGGAGGTTATAGAATGGCGAAACCTGTAGAGATAACCGACGCTAGTTTTGAGACCGAAGTCCTTCAATCCGATAGACCGGTGGTGGTCGATTTCTGGGCGACCTGGTGCGGGCCATGTAAAATGATCGCGCCGATTTTGGAAGAGGTGGCCAATGAAATGGGGGATCGGGTGAAGGTGGCCAAGCTGGACGTTGACAATAACAATCGGACAGCCGGCAAGTACAACATCATGTCGATTCCGTCGCTTTTGTTTTTCAAGAACGGCCAGGTGGTTGACCAGGTCATTGGGGCAATTCCGAAGTCCCAGCTGGTGTCTCGTCTCGAAAAAGTACTCGCTTAAAACTGTGTAACGGTTGAGCCCGCGTAAGGCGGGCTCGACCCGCAAAGGAACCCGTGGAGTTTACCGACATTCTCTCCGTCCTGGCCCTTATCGTGGCCTGGTACCTGCTGGTCACCAAAGTATTCCCCAAACTCGGTATTCCCACGTGAAGTTCGGCCAGTTGTCGTCTCCCGGCGGGAGACAAAGAGCAGCATCCGGGCAGGACCAAGACAGAAGACAAGCCTAACAAGACTCTCTAGGGGGCGGATTTCCCCGGTCGGCCGCCCTAACAGAGTTCAAAAATCGACCGATAAACAGAAGACCATGAGGAACTTCCAGGGCAGCGGCTACAGCGGTGGCGGGGTCAGTCTTGGCCCCGGCATGATCTCGCCTTTCATCCGGGCGATGTTGATCGTCAATGTGGCGGTCTGGGGCCTCCAGTATTTCTTTCCCCAACTCACGCTGCTGTTCGGGTTGACTCCCGGTCTGTTCCTGAACTATTTCCCGCGCTACATTTTTCAGGTCTTCACCTACATGTTCCTGCATGGGGGGTTCTGGCACATCTTCTTCAATATGCTCGCGCTCTGGATGTTTGGAACCGAGATCGAGCTGACCTGGGGTTCGCTTTCTTTCGGGCGGTTCTATTTCATCTGCGGGATCGCCGGCGCTTTGCTGACGCTCCTCGTTTTTCCCCATCAGACCGTTCCCATGATTGGAGCGTCGGGAGCCATTTACGGCATCCTCGTGGCCTACTGGCTGATGTTCCCCGACCGGGACCTTTATTTCTATTTTCTATTCCCGGTGAAGGTCAAGTATGCCGTTCCGATCATGATGGTTTTGGGATACTTTGCCGCGTCAGCCAATGTCGCCCATATGGCCCATCTGGGTGGGGCCTTGTGCGGGTTTCTCTACCTGAAACTGGACTGGCGCTGGCTCAAATTAGGCGGCTTCTTTAAAAACTTGCGCTACCGGCGTCAGGAGGCTAAACTGGAAAAAAGACGTCAGGAAGCCGAAGACATAATGAAACGGGTTGATGCCATCCTCGACAAGATCAATGAAGTCGGGATTGAGAATTTGAGTAAAGCGGAACGGAAGTTTCTTGAGGAAGCCTCATCCCAGTTGTCGAAACATAAAGAACCTAACGAGAGGTAGGCTGGCCTAATGCGCAAGCGTGTCCTCGTAGCTCATGCCGCCGACGCCACCCGGTCGATCGCCGAGACCGTTCTTCGACAGAACGGCTATGACGTGATCGCCCTTTCGAGCGCGGATAAGGCCAAAGAGGTTCTCCAGTTTGCCCGGCCCGATCTGATTATTGTCGGGGCCGATCTGCTGGCTTCCGACCAGCACCCCTTCTACGAAAAAATTCAGGCCAATCCCAAGACCTCCTCGGTGCCCTTACTCTTATTTGAACCTGAGCAGCCGATGGACCTGCCGTTTCCCCCTGAAGTAATCGTGCCGCAGCCGTTCGATCCCAAGGATTTGATCCAGCGGGTGATGACCTTCTCCGGCCAGTCCGATGCCAACCGGCAGAGCGCGCTCAATCCGCTTGCCCAGGCGCCGGTGGATGACGATTTCCTCGATGCGGCACTCGGCCTTGACCGGATCGACGTCACCGATTCCGAGATTCTGGACCGGACCAACGTCAACATGAAGAGTCCGCACCAGGAGAAAATGGGCGGGTTCGGACATGACGAAAAAGAGGCGCTCTCCGAGTCGACCAAGATCGAGTCGTTGATGATCCGGGACGAAAAGGGTGAAATCGAGAAGAAAGCGCCCGCGGCTCCTAAAAAGGTCGCCGGAGCGCCGTCAGGCACAAGCAAGCTCGAAATCATGAAAGACCAGTATGGTCTGACCGATCCCGACGCCTTCAAAGTTCACCGGGAAGATCACGTCCATGACTATGACTGGTTCGTGCGATCGATGCAGGATGAAGTCAAAGTGCCGGCGCAGGGGAGTCCCGCCGCGCCGCCCAAGCCGGCTGGGCAGCAGGAGTCCCAGGGGCTGAAGATCTCGTCAACGGCGGCGATGATGAATCCGATCACACCCGGCCCGGGTGGGGTCACGGCCGATCCGAACGCCGGCAGCCTTCCGCCCGGAAAGAATCGGAGCGCCGGGGTCGAGAAGTTTATCGACGAGTTCAAGAAAGAGATCGAACGGCTGCGCTCCAACGAGCCTGAGAGCATTTTCCTGGAAGAATCCAAATCCGGGGCTAAGGCCGAAGGGCAGGACCTTCGCTGGGAAGAGACCCTGGAAAAAGTCACTCCGCAGCAGATGGAGCTGTTTACCCGTCAATTGGCCCAGGAGATCGCCGAGAAGATCGCTGAAAAAATCGTCGCCAAGATTGACAGCGACAAATTGCTGCAGCTAATCAAGGCTGAAATCGTAAACCATTTTGGCCGCCGCGGCATGTAAGATCGTCGAATTTCCCCGCTTGCCTGTAGAACGTCTATCATTTACATTTTTGGCCGAAAGGTATAGTTGTGCTGCCCCAACCGACTGTTGAAATTTCCGCCGCCATATTCGCCGGGTTTTTGTCTTTTCTGTCCCCCTGCGTCCTTCCGCTGATTCCCGGATATCTGTCGTTTATCTCCGGGGTCTCGATCGAAGATCTGACGTCGAAAGAAAAAGCCGGGGGACACTATGGGAGACTCATTCTCAATACGGTCTTTTTTGTGCTCGGATTTTCCCTCGTGTTTGTCCTGTTGGGAGCCGGGGCGAGTGAAATCGGCCGGTGGCTCAAACAGCATCTTTCAATCTTCAATAAGGTGGCCGGGGTGCTGGTCTTTTTGTTCGGCGTGCATGTGGCCGGGGTGTTCCGGATCGGCGCGCTGAACTACGAAAAGCGCTTCCACCTGACCGGGGCCAAGCAGAAAGGGATACTGGGGGCTTTTCTGATCGGTCTGGCGTTCGCATTCGGCTGGACCCCGTGCATCGGTCCCATTCTCGGGTCCATTCTGACACTGGCGGCCCAGCATGGCGGCGGCGCCGGGCAGGGGATCCTTCTGTTGTCGTTTTATTCGGCCGGTTTGGGGATTCCGTTTATTCTGACGGCTGTCCTGTTCACCTATCTGATCAGCACGTTCGGATTTATCAAGCGGCATTTCCGGGCGGTCGAGATTATTTCAGGTGGCTTGCTCATGGCTGTCGGAATACTTATCTTCTTTGACTTATTGCAGAGAATTTCGGGATATCTCCTGAATCTGTTTCCGTCGCTCCAAAACGTGGGTTGAGATTTCTCCGGGTATTACTCGCCGTTGGCTTGACGGCCTGAATCGAAGAACCTATATTGGCGCTCAAGTGAACACCTGTCGATAGCGCATGAATATGTCACCAAAGAAGAAGTGCGATTCGGTTATTGCCATCTGCATCCAGGAGTTGACGGAGGACGGATCCTCGATGGATCTCGGCGCGATCAAGGGGGAAGATCTCAAGTTTCTTCACCAGGCCTTCATCAGCGATACCATTGTCAACGCCCTTGATGTTCCGGCTGCCGACATTCGGCTCTATTTCGTGGATGAGCCGGATCGGAAGAAGCTGTTGCGCGTGATCCTGGAATATCTCGAACACAAACTCACCGGCAAATTGTCCGAGGCCCTTAAGACTCGCTTCACGACTCACGAGCAGTTGAAGGAGCGGTGGGGCGGACGGATGCACCAGGTGTTCAGCGATTGCTTTGACGCCGGCTACAAACACGTGCTTTTGATCGGGAGCCGGACGCCGACTATCAACGGCAAAATGATGAAGACCGCGCTCAAGATGCTGCGAGAATCGGATGCCGTGTTCGGCCCAACCCCCGAGGGACGCTACTATGAGCTCGGCATGTCCGGGAGCTACCAGATTATTCTCGATGATTTCGACTGGAAGTCTTCTTCGATCTATTCCCAGGTATCCGAGGCGTTCACTGAAAAGAAGCTCTCGTGGAGTGAGCTGGAAATCTGGTACGCCGTGGAATCATCGGAGTATCTCGAATTGATGGCTCGTGACATCAACCAGTATCGGTTCGAGGGGGATGAGGTCACGGCCCACGAAACCGAGGTCGTGCTCGAACGAATTCTCGCCCGCCTGCAGCTGTAATGGAACGGAAACTTCAGAATCTCAGCTGGCTCTCGGTCCGGGATTTGGTTCCGGCCAAGATTGACACGATTCTTCTGCCGGTCGGAACTGTGGAGGGGCACGGCTCAGCCTGTATCGGAACCGACAATTTCATTCCCGAAATGATCTCCAACGAACTGGCCGACCGGCTCAACGCCCTGGTGGCGCCGACACTCAACTATGGGATTACGCGATCGCTCTACCGGTTCAACGGGGGAAGCACCATATTGGAAGATCATTATCGTGATTTTGTCCGGGACATCCTGAATTCCTACGCCGACTCAGGTTTCCATAACGTGATTCTGATGAATGGACACGGGGGGAACAACACGGCGCTCAAATCGGTCGCGGAGGAATTCAGCCGGGAGCGTAAGACGAATATTGCCGTCATCCATTGGTGGCAGCTGTGCGCGCAGATGACCGAGAAGTTCTTTGGCCATGTTGGGGGACATGCCGGGACGGATGAAACGGCGCTCGTACAATCAATCGATCCGGCGCTGGGAGGGAAGGATCAGTACGACCCCGATCTCGCGTACTACTTCCGACCGGGGGCCGATGTCTATCCGGTGCCGGGGACAATTCTTCTCTACAAGGAAGGGGAGGGGCATCCCAATTATGACTTGTCCCAGGTTCAGGAGTATCGGCGCACGTGTATGCCAGACGGTCGGGGATTTTGCCGAAATGGTAATCAGCCGATGGCGAAAGTTCGGTCTTTAGTTCTTCTCTAAAAGTGGTCGATATAGGTCAGTCGGAGCCCGCGGGTGACCGTACTGGATTCGCGCCGATTGACCAGCAGATCCTTGAACAGCAACTCCAACTCCAGATTCTCGGCGAAGAGCCACTTCACTGACATATTTAGATAGCCTCGTCCCTTGCCGGAGACGTTGTCAAGCAGCGGCGTGGGGGCGGTTCCGCGGTCATCGTTCAAAGCCAGGTCATACTCGGCAAGCAAAGCAAAGTTGTAATTGAAGGTGGCATCAAAGCCAAAGAAGACATTCAGATTCTTGTCCTGATCGACTTTGTACTCCCGCGACAGATTAATGCCGCCGTGCCATCCGGAGGTCCACCGATAGAAATAGAAGCTTCGGCTGGCCACGACATAGAAGCCGCGGGACTTGTACGTATACCTCTGCTGTGAGGGAATCCAGGCGCCATCTCCCTGTGAGCTGTAGCCGAGCGAAATCGCCGGAAAGTACTGCATCTCATCGATTATCCGAAACTTGACGCCAAATTCGATATTCGGATTCCACTTGGGGGACTGGTTAGAAATAGCCTGCTCAGCGCCATAGGATAGGCCAAGTTGAAGTCGATTGGAGAGACCGATATCGGTAAACCCAAGCGCCCCGCCGTCGGTGTACACGCGAAGTCCAATATTGAAATAGCCGCGGGGCAGGGTCCCGGCGGTCGGCATGTCGATCAACTGTCTCGGCGGTATGTCGAACAAGGTAGTGGATGAGCCGGGGCGGTGCATGGGACGATTAGTGCGGGTCGTGTCGGGAGTTCGCTGGTTTTGCGCCGAAGCGCCGGCACTCAGGAGGATGACTGCAGCGAGCACTATTACGAAATAATTCTTCATGGCAATTTCGGTCTCATATCAACATTCACACAATCAGTGGAAGTATAGACTGGAGCGAAAAGCCAAGTCAAAATAAAAACCGGAATTGAGAAAGTATCCGAAGGGGATTACTTAAGCGGAACGATCAGAGGCCGAGAAGCAGATTGAACCGCTTGACCAATTCCCGGGTGATCGGTCCCTCGGAAAATTTGCGGGCGGAGCGGTGAGCCCGAATTTCGGCCACGCCGACCACCAGTTTCAGCGAACTGGAGATGAAGATTTCATCGGCTGCCCAGAGTTCCTTCAGCGAAGTGGACTTTTCCTTTAGGCGAAGCCCGAGTCGGGCCGCTTCGCGGAAGACCTGGCCCCTGGTTACCCCTTCCAGGCACCCGGCCGAAAGTGGAGGAGTGAATACCTGGCCCGAACGAACCCAGAAAATGTTTGCTGACGTGACCTCGGCGATTTCATCCCGCTCGTTGAGCAAAAGGGCGTCGTCGAATCCCAGATCTTTCGCCTGCCTTATGGCGGCTGCGCTAATGGCGTAAGAGATGGTTTTGATATTCCGCATTACCGACTGCTGGTCTACCTTCAGTTCCGACACCAAAAGTCGAAACGGTTTACGGGGAATCTGATGCGGCGAAGCGCTCAGAATGACGCTGGGTTTTCCGGCCCGGCCGGTCCATCGCGCCGACTCTCCGCCGGTTATAGTCAGTCGAAGTTTTTTGACCCGGCTGGAGTGTTTGCGCAGTGTGGCGGCCATCCACTTAAGCAGCCTATCGTCTGTTACCGGCAACGGCAGCCGGATCAGGCGTGCCCCTTTGTTCAGGCGGGCCAGATGCTCGGCGGCGAAAATCGGGCGGTCCCCGACTGCGAGCAGAGTTTCGAACAGACCTTCGGCATACAGGAGAGAATTATCGAATACGGATACTACGGCCTTACTGGGGGGCACGAAGTGTCCGTTGATGGTCGTGACGGTTTTGAAAGAGGTCATGGGGCTGGTTCGACTCCAAGGGCTCGAAACAAATTCCGGGCTTTCAAATGCATCTCCTGATATTCCGATTCCGGCGTGCTGTCGGCCACAATGGCGCCGCCGGCGTGAACATGATAGAGGCCATTCTGGTGAACGATGGTTCTGATCGCAATATTAAAGTCAGCGCGCTCTTCGGTCAGATACCCGATACATCCGGTGTAGATTCCGCGCGGCGTTTCCTCGATTTCCTGAAGGATCTCAACAGCGCGTCGTTTGGGAGCGCCGGTGATCGAGCCTCCGGGAAGCATCGCTTCACACAAATCGGCGAACGAGCAATTCGGTTTCAGGGTCGCGGAAATGTCGCTTGTAAGATGAAATACGGAGGAATACGATTCCGGCCGAAAGAGATCGTCAACTTTCACGGTTCCGGTTTGGGCGATTCGGCCTAGGTCGTTTCGCTCCAGATCGACAATCATCAAATGTTCGGCCAAATCTTTCTCTGAATTCTGAAGTCGGTAGACGTTTTCCCGGTCCTGCAAATCGTGACTGCCGCGAGGGATAGTCCCTTTGATCGGCCCGGTCGATATGAAATCTCCCTGACGCACGAACATCCGTTCGGGAGAGGAACTCAGGACCTGGTAGTCGCCGAAGTTGATAAAGGCGCCATAGGGGGATGGGTTCACGCGCCGGAGCATCTCATAGGCCCCGAACGGATCGATGCGCGATGAGACCTCAAAGCGATGAGTGAGATTGGCCTGGTAGATGTCCCCTTCGAAAATGTGCTTCTTGATGCTTTCTACTTGTCGGCGGTATTTGTCGAATTTCGGGTGATTGAGAATTCTTGAGTTCGTCCTTGGTGCGATTGAAGTTGTGAGACTCGAATCGACAGGGCCCAAACCGGGGTCAATTTCGCCGGGAACCGAAGGATCGCAGAGGGTGGCTTGGTCGTAAATGAAGAAGTGAATGTCCGGGGTGCCGGCCGATTCAAATCGCGGCAGTTCCAAAAATTGCAGGGAAGCTTCGTAAGAAATAAAGCCTACGGCGATGCGGTGTCCCTCCTTCACCAGCTTCTCAAGAAGCGTTAAAGCGTCCCGGGCGCTGGCGGCTGATCGGAACAACTTGCTTTCGCTGGCCAGGGTGAGAATGCCGCCGGCGAGGACCAATTCGAACGCCGGAGTATCGGCATACAAAGATCGGGTGCCGCGGTCTCGTACCGTCAAGGTCGAGTCCAGCCAGGCAGTCCCTTTCCTTCCCGAGGCGGCAGCAATTCTCTGCGTTGCGAGAAGGGAAGTCGCGGCCGTGATGTGATCGGTCAAATCGCTCATGGGAAGCGACCAAACTATTGAGGATTTCTCCGGTGTCAAGTTGAATCCCGGAAGGTTGACTTTGTCAATCTTCGTCCCGATCTTGGCGCGATGGACGCGCTCCGGCTTTTGGTAATCCTGGTCATTATTATCCTCGCCTTAAGATTCAAAGCTCCGGTCGGGATTACGCTGTTCGGCGCCGGCCTTCTGGCCGCGATCTGGTACCGGCTTTCGCTGGGGGAAGTGATCGAGGGATACTGGGACCTGGCAAAATCGGAGCGGTTCCTGTCCCTGACCGGAGTCATGATTCTGATCACGGCGCTCGGTTCGCTGCTGACCAGTCTCGGATATCTTGAGAAACTGGCCAACGCCTGTCGGCATCTGTATGGAGGGAATCGAACCGCTGTCGCCATGTTGCCGTTTTTGATCGGACTGATGCCGATGCCGGGAGGGGCACTACTATCCGCACCGCTGGTGGACAACGTTCTCGCGGAGCCGAAGTATTCACCTGAATTCAAGACTGCTGCCAATTACTGGTTCCGGCATCTGGTAGAACCGTTTTGGCCGATCTATCCGGGCGTGATCCTGACCCAGGGAATAACTGGAATGCCCATTTTTAAAGTGTCGCTTCTCCAGATCCCCATAGCTGTTGTCATGGCGATTCTGGGAGGCATTTTCTATTCACGGAAGATCGACCAGGAGCACGGACTGAAAGTAAATACCCGGAAATCCATTGTGGATATCCTCTCCACCCTCTGGCCCGTATTGGGAGCTATTGCCGTGTACGCCGTGTTTCGGATCGACATCGTCTGGGCGGTGGCGGTGGGGCTGGCCGCCCTCATCATCGTGGCTCGTCCTGCGTGGCCCAAGCTCTGGGAGGCGACCATGAAAGGTTTCTCCTACAAGATGATCCTTCTGGTGTTCGGGATTCTTTCATTCCAGACCATTCTTGAACTAACCGGGGCCATTAATTCGGTGCCCCGGCTCGCCGCCAATTTCGACCTTCCTCCTGAGGTGGTCATTTTCCTGGTCTGTTTCACCTTGGGACTGCTGACCGGAATGGTGGCTGCGTTTGTCGGAATGGGATACACTCTGCTCGCGGGATTTTTGTATCAACCGAATCTCATTCCGGGAAACATACTATTGGCCTATCTATCCGGGTATCTGGGGATGCTCTTGTCACCAACCCACCTTTGTTTGATTTTGAGCAACAGCTATTTCAAGGCTGATCTGGGGAAAGCGTATCGTCAGATGGCGACGCCTGTACTTTTTTTGGCCATAGTGATTTATGTGCTGTCACGGACATCATGGGGACATCTGTTCATGTAAATAGTTAAACAACAAACGATTACACGACCTGTTGAATCTTTTACTTCAAGTAATTTCATTCGGCGCCGGTGGGCGGGCGAAAAAGTTTACGAGCGAATGAAGAATCCCGAGTTAACTTACGTTAAGGCATATAGTATTCGCGGGAAAGCGCAGCCACGACAGGAACTTTCGACCCCTTCGATGGTACACTAGATCAAGAACCCTTTTACGTAAGGTTTATCTATGGCCAAGGAAACCGAAAAGGAAATTGACTTCACGATTATGAGAGCAATCCAGAAGGGGGACATGGTGGCATTTAATGCCATGGTGGACCGCTACAAGGATCGCCTCATGAACGTCATTAGCCGCATGTTGAGTTCATCGGAGGAGGCGGAAGACATCGTCCAGGAAACATTCGTGCGGGTGTACCAGCACCGGAATTCCTTCAATTTTCAGCACTGTTTCTCGACCTGGATTTACACGATCTGTCTCAATCTGGCGCGCAATGAACTGCGCAAGCGCAAGAAATTCAAATTTTACGAGATCTCCGATATGCAGGGGCACGAAGCCGAGTTTGCGGTAGAGATGAAATTGCCGAGCCGTTTGCCCCAGGCGCTCAACAGCGCCATAAGCGAACTGCCGGAGAAGTACCGCACCGCTTTCGTCCTGCGGGACGTGGAAGAAATGCCTTACGAAGAAGTCGCGGCTGTGCTTGGTGTGCCGCTCGGCACGGTCAAGTCGCGGGTCAACCGTGCCCGCTTGATCCTTCGTGATAAGTTACAGCCGAGACTGGAGGAACAGAATGCGTTGTCAAAGAGTACGCTCCTACCTGTCAGCTTACTGTAGAGAAGAGCTGATCGGGCGGCAGCAATTGGCTGTCAAGGAGCACCTCGCCGGGTGTGAGTCCTGCCGCCGGCAGGAGGAGTTCCAGCGAGTGATGATTCAGAAGCTGGCGGATCTTCGCGGACCGGCCTTGCCGGCCGATTTCAACACCAAGTTGCTCAATCGGCTGGCCCAGGAGCGCTTCAGTGAAACAAGGACCAAGGCATATCTGCCAAAACGGGCTCCGACCGTCATGTGGAGCCGTCTTGTGCCGGTTTTGGCGGGCGTTTCGGTTGTGCTTTTCGCCGCCGTTTCGATGCTTGGAAATCGTTTCGGAGTGTCGGAGACATCCTGGGCCTCGAGCGGTTTATCCTCGCCCCTGGATGACTCGTACCTGACCGTTCAGCCTATCGGCAATCGGAATATGACCTCGAAGCTTCGCCAGGATTGGACGCTTGAATCGCAGATGAGGCAGACCGCCCGGTTCAATCGCCTCTCGGGGATGCTTACCAGCAGCAACGGTTTTGGGTCAGAGAGCCACGGAACGCTGGAAATGACCAATCCGTTCACCGGCGAGCGGATGCCATACACCGTGATCATCTTCAGGATGCGCCCGGTTGTGCGCGTCTATGAGCCGAACAGTACACCTCAAGTGGAGGGGGCGAACTCGATCTACTAAAATGTTAACGAACTGCTCTTTGACCGCCCGGATTCCGCTTTCAGTACTGTTCCTGGCGGTCTTTTTTTCCAACACCACTTTGGCCGCCGACCGCCCGCTCTCAAATCTTGAAAGCGGCATGACGGATTTGGTGTATGATCTTTCCCGATCGATTGTGACGGTTGAAAGCTACCGGCGGATGGCCGTTGCTAACGGCCCGGGAGGAAGCTCCGAGTCGGTCCAGACCATCATTTCCAGCGGCATTGTCTGCGATTCGCAGGGGAATATCCTCATGCTGGCCCCGAACGCCGTCGGACAGGACCGGCTCATGATCGACTTTGAAAGCCAGTCAGTTCCTGCCCGAATCGTGGCGGTGGATTACTACACCGACCTGGCCCTCGTATGTGTGGGGCAGCCTATTGGTGAGCCGGTTCGGTACAGCAACAAGCAGGTGTGCGCCGGTCAGATGATTGTGGCGTTGGGAAACGCCTACGGTTTGCGGGCCTCCCCAGCCATGGGTTTTTGCGCCGGACTTCGCACCGACGGTAATCTGCAGTTTTCTGTCCCGGTCGCGTCAAGTTCGGTCGGCGGGGGCGTGTTTGATCTGTCCGGGGACTTGATCGGCGTAATCACCGGAACGCTTGGCCAGGAAAGCCGGGTGGCGCTGGCTGTGCCCGCGTACCAGATACCTTCAATCGTGGCATACCTCCGGACTCACGGCGACCGTCAGGCCGGTTATATCGGCGTAACGACTACTGATATCGAAATTACCCCGCCGATGGAAGTATCGTCTCCTTTCGCCCTCGCATCAGCCGGTTCCAGCGCTCCCAACACCATCGACCAGGGAATACTGGTAACTTCAATCGTCCCCGGTTCGCCGGCGGAATTGGATGGTCTCCAGAAGGGGGATTTGATCCTGGCCGTCAACGGCCGTCGGCTGAGCTCCGCTCTGGAGTTGTCCGGCATGGTGCGGCAGTCAAAACCCGGGATCGTGTTTGACATCTCTTTTGTCCGCCATGGCAGCATGAGCAGTGCCCGGGTGGAAATCGGCCCGCGCAGCTACTTCCAGTTGCAGCCACTGGTTGATGTCAGATCTCCCGAAGATACCATGCAGCCGAAAATCGACTCGCTCACTCAGATTCTCAACTATCTCAAGTCCGAGGTCGGTCATCTGGAAGACCGGATGCGGCACTTGAAATAGCATATATTTTCACGTTGCCCCTCCTTCCAAGAAGTTCGTAGATTTCGCGCATGGGTTCATCGCTCGATCCGCAAAAATTCCTGGCCGATGTGGAAGCTTTTCGAGCGCAAAAGTATGTGACGGCGAGAGTCCTTGCCCTTTATGCCGCCAGTGTCGCGATTTCAGACGAACCGGGGATGACCGCCGCACTCAAACTGGCCCGGCAGCAGTCGATCGAACGCCCCCTCTGTTACGAAATTGTCTTACAATCGTATCTATTTCTCGGATTTCCGCGGATGCTGGCGGCGATCGAGCATCTGGAGAAGATCTTCCCAAGTGAGAAGCGCAAATCGGCCCTGGAGATGGTCAGCGAGCAGGAATCAAAACATTGGTACATAAACGGGCTGTCTCTGTGCAAGCGAATCTACGGGAGCAGTTTCGAACCCCTGAAGAAGCGCATCGAAGCGCTTTCCCCGGATATTTTCAGGTGGATGATTATTGAGGGGTACGGCAAGGTTTTGTCGCGGCCGGGGCTGGGAATTGTGGAGCGTGAGTTGGCCAATGTGGCGTTCCTGTTGGTAGAAGATCGTGAACAGCAACTGCATTCGCATATGCGGGGTGCCCTGAATGTGGGGGCCACGGAAGAACTTTTGAGTGCCGTTGTACATGATATCGGAGACGCCGGCGGGAGCGGATATGCGACCGCGCTCGATATCTTGAAGAAGTTCGGGATCAAGTAATGCGCCGCTGGATCAAAGGGATTCTGTACGCCGTGCTGGCGTTGGTCGTGATTGGGGCCGGCTTCTACTATTACCTGTTTCATTTGCACGGTCTGGAAAACATTGCTTCCAGCCAGTTGAACAAGCTTTTGGCCGGCACGGTACCTCTGGACATTTCCATCGGTCACATTCGTGGAGATGTCTTTTCGGAACTGGTTCTGGAAGACGTGTCGGTCCGATTCCGGGATACGCTCGTGGGGTACCAGGTATTTGGAGCGAAGCGAATTTCCGCGACCTACTCGCTCCGCGACCTTCTCCACGCCAATTACTCCCTGAAATTCTTGTCGATCGATTCCGCCTTGATTCACTTGAAACGGGACAGCGCCGGCGGCTTGATCCTGCCTAAACTGCCCAAAGACACCGGCGCCTCTGCCTCGAAGAATCCGCCCGATTTCGCCGTGGGACGTCTCCTGTTGAACCAATGCGGAGTTCTGGTTGATGGCCCCTCCGATACGCTGGCTCTCGACGGATTCAACTTTGACGGCGGGGTGAAAAGCGACCAGGGGACAATTGCTCTGGAAATCCACCGAGCCGGTACCGGCTCGAACAAGAAGACCTATCGTCTGAGTCAGGTGAGCGGGAAAGTTACGTTCAGCAACGGCCTGATCACCGCGCAAGACCTGAGCGTGGAGCGGGACTCCACGCGCGTAAAAGTGAGCGGTGTATACGACCTGGAGCACAGGCGTGGCCGGGTCGCTTTCAACATAGATAACATCGATGTCGCCGAGGTCGGCGCGCTCGCCGGGGTTCCACTCTCCGGGGCTGTCGACGGCTACGGCAATGTCACCATTGCCGCCGATACGCTCAGCGGCTCGGTCTCTCTGGGCGGGCAGTTTCTGATAGCGGATTTTGAAAATCTCACGGTCAGTTTTCGGCTGGTTCATGGCCAGCTGGCGCTGGACACGTTGTACGGGACGATCCTGGGGGACTGCGGGGTCGAGGGAAGCGGCAAGATCGATTTTGTTTCCCGCCCGGAACGGTACAGCGCCGATTTGACGCTGAACGGATTCAATCTGTCCCACTTGATCAAGCATAGTTTTGATTCCAATCTAAATGGTAAGATCCATCTGGACGGGCGCTCGTTCGGGGACAAGACGCTGGCCTTGACGATCGGCGCGGATTTGTTCGAATCCGAATTCGATGGCTATCCCATCCAGACCGGTTCGGGCAAGATGATCATCACCACCGATTCGATCATTTTCCCGGAACCATTCGCCGTATCGTATTATGAGAACCAGTTTACGGTCGCGGGAAAGATTGACTACCGCAACGATCTCAGCCTCGATGTCATCGCTCACCTGAACAATTTGGATCGATACCGCGGCAAGCTCTTCATCAACCAGCCTGGCGGAAGAGGGTATGGCCAGGCGCATCTCGGCGGAAGAACCTCCGATCCTGATTTGAAAGGGTACTTCACCTCGGATTCGCTCTGGCTGTACGGCATGTACTCAGACTCGTTCGACGCGACTTTCGATATCGACCGGTTCCTCACCGGCCGTCAGGGGTCGGTCGTGGCGCGCGGTATGGGGGGAAGCTCTGGAATGCTCCTTACGACACCGTCTTCGCCGTGCTGGGTCTGGATTCCACCGTCGTACATATGGACTCCGTCCTGATCCTGTCCCCGCATAGCGATGTCTTTGGGCGAGGAATATTCGATTACGGCCAGACTCCCCAGAGGATTGAAATTGACACAATGCAGCTTTCGGTGTTTGACCAGGTGCTGTACAACAAAGGGAAACTGATTGTCGATGTCGACACGGTCGGTTTCAATTTCATCAAGGCGGCCATCGGCTCAGCCGGAAGCATGCTGATGGCTCTAGGTCGGCTGAACTACGATGAAACCATGAATCTGGCTTTGTCGGTGAATGACGTTCCGATCAAGACCTGGGCGAGATTATATCGGGATGATTTCCCGTCGGATGGAAAGGCTTCATTTCAGGCCGATGTCACCGGCTCATTCAAGGACCCATCGTTCCGAATATACGGTTCAATTGATTCGCTTTTCTATCACGACTTGCTGCTCGGCGATGTCAAATACGCCGGCTCTTACGCCAATCACACCTGTTCCCTTGACAGCGTGACCCTGTTGTCCAACCCGGGGGTCTATCATGCCACCGGAAAGTTCAGCGCCGATGTTGATTTCACAGCGGATACACTGGCCCGGCTGGTCGACCAGCCTTTTGACGTCAACATCGTCGCCCGCGACACGATGTTCAATCTCGTGACGCTCTTTCTTCCCGAGGTGGAGCACATGGGGGGCATTTTCTCGGCCGACTTCCGGCTCTCCGGAACTCCAACCGCTCCTCATCTGGAAGGCGTGGCGTCCCTGACCAAAGGGTCGCTCAAGTACTTCGATCTGGCGGATACTCTCTTTACCGACTCCGCCAGCGTGAACTTGAAGCAAAACCAAATCCTCATCGACGGGATCACCGTCTATCTGAAAGATTCCCGGCGTGAGAACAGCCGAAGCGAGGCCCGCATAGAAGGGGACATCACCGTCAAGTCGCTGAACAATTTCAATTACAACCTCGATATCACTATCCCCAAGGATTTGCCGATTCACTATGATCTGGCGGATATCTCGGTGGTAGTTTCGGGCGGCCTGAAAGTCGAAGGGGATACGCCGCCGACCGTGTCGGGGGACCTGACTGTGCTCGGCGCGCAGTACCGCGTCAATTTTGCGGCCGCCGACGAGGGATCACCGTTGATGGAGCTGTTGTCGGGGGATCAAACGTGGAATGTGAACATCAATCTTGATATCGTCTCGAACTACTGGATCAAAAACGATGATATCGATGCCGAATTTTCCGGACTCATGAACATCGGCCGCCAGAAGGGGCAATACAGCTATACCGGGCAGCTCGATATCATTCGCGGCCGGGCGTTCATGTTCGACAAGACCTTCAACAACCTTACCGGCACAATCTCCTTTCCCAGCATCAATGAATTGAACCCCAATCTGGACATCTCCGGCTATACCCGCATTGCGGGGTTTACTCCGACCGATACCGGTTCGCAGACCGCACAGGAAGTGGGTGTGCATGTCACCGGCACGCTGGAAAATCCGGACATCAACACCATTGTACCGGCCGGGGCCACCGATCAGACCGTCTATTCGCGCGAGGAACTTTTACCGCTGCTTTTGGCCGATTACACTCCCAACGATCCAACTGGTACGAAAGAGATTACCAAGCTGGGAATCCGGCTCCAGGGGGTAGTGGGTCAACAGGTGTCCCAAATCGGGGCGCGGGAGCTTAAACGAGTGCCAAAACTCGGTGTCGAGACTTTCGACATCGACCCCTATTACGGCGGCAAACTCGATCCGCTAAAGACGTCCGTGACAGTCGGCGGCTATTCGGGGAACTTGTACTGGTATGGGCGAACTGATCTTTCGTACGGCTTCGAATATCGCTTCAATCGGAACGTCCTGCTCGACGGACAGCGCGACCAGGATTTGCTGTACCATCTCGACCTGAAACTGCACTGGGAGTTTTAGTGAGGCTTGTCCGGGCGCTGACGATAATCATCTTGCTAGTCTTCGTGGCGGCCGACAGTCAGGCCGCCGACCGGGCACTGCTTCGCTGGATCCAGAAAGGGCCCAGGATCAAGAAGATTACCATTCAGGGGAACAAGTTCTTTTCCGAGAAGGAAATTACCGGGCGTTTGTATTCCAAGCTGAGCAATTTTTGGCGGTCAACCATTCGGGATGATCGACAGGCCAAACTCCAGCGCGAAACGATGTCGCGGGACAGCCTGGAAGTTATGTATCTGTATATCACCAACGGTTTTTTGGGAGCGAGTCTGTTGGAGCGCTTCGAACCGATGGGGAAGGACTCATCAGCGCAGGTAATCATTAAGATTCACGAAGGGCGGCAATTCTTTTTCGGCGAAAAGCGCTTTGTCGGGCAGTACGATCCGTATTACAATTTTGTGCTCAACAAGACGGCCGCGGCTCTCAAGGCCGGCCAGCCGATGGATCTCATTCAGATCAGCAATGTCACTTTTGAAATGAAGACCATCTTCGCCAACGAGGGGTATCCCTACGCCCAGATTGACTACACCCTCGATACCCTCGGGCATGACAGTCTGGCTCCGATCACGTTCCGGGTGATTTCAGATTCACTGGTTCATTTCGGAGCCATTGTCATCAAGCAGGTTGTCGACACGGCCGCTCATCAGGACACCCTTCCCGATTATGTCGCCCGTCGGGAACTCAAGATTACGCCGGGAGCGATTTATCGCCGCGATGATATTCTGGCCTCGCAGCAACGCCTGTACGAATCAGGCTACTTTAGCACCCAGTCGCTCAAGATGGATGAAAACTCCACCGACCGGCTCCGACCCACTACCAGGCTTGAACTTCGGTTGCGCAAGCCGCGGTATCTGAACTTCCAGACCGGAGCGGCGCAGTCGCAGACGCGAGACCTGACCTGGGATTTCAGCACCGGGTTCGGCAAGCGCAATTTTCTGAAATCGCGAAGGATCGATGTCGCTTCCACCTATTCGTTTGCCATCGGTCAGGGTTCGCAGCTTATCGTGCACAAGTATGATTTGAGTTACACGGAACCGTGGTTTCTCGGCTTCCGGATGCCGCTGACTTTCACCGGAGAAATTCAACCGAAACTGAAGTCGGATATTCAGGATTACGATATCGGCAAATGGTCGCTCTCGGCCACGACTGTGAAGAAATTCAGCCGCGAGCTGTCGATTAATTTCGGTTTCGAATACCAGTCGATCAGCATCACCAATATCGATTCGGCGCTGCTTCCGAGCGTCAAGCAAGAGGCGGGCAACACTACCAAGCGGCGAATTTACCTCCAGTACCGGAGGGACAGCCGCAACGATCTTTTCATTCCCGATCGCGGTTCGCTCACCACGATTACGGCACAGTATGTCGGCGGATTCCTGGGAGGGGACGACAACTATAAGAAAATCGAGGCTTCCTGGTCCAGCTACCAGCGAGTCTGGCCCGGATGGATTTCGGCCACCCGCCTGCAAGGGGGGTGGATCGTGCCGTTTACCGGATCGGATTTTGTCCCGACCGACGATCGCTTGTATCTTGGCGGCGCGAACTCCATTCGAGGGTTCAGCGAGAAGTCTTTAGGGCCGGTTCTACCCGACGGCAGCCCGGCAGGCGCCAATTTCACGACGGTGTTCAATCAGGAATTTCGCTGGCGGACATTTCCGCTGTTCAAGGTGCTGTCGGATCGATTTGCCACACGCTTTCCGCTCTGGCAGTCAGTGTTTGTAGATGTCGGCAACGGATTTCCCTCAGAGAGTGACTTCCATTGGAGCCGCCTCGCGATCACCTATGGGACCGGAATCCAGATTGTATCACCCGCCGGGCCGATCCGCGTCGACTACGCCCAGGTCGTTCCGGCCAACGGATTCCACTTCCAATCTCACTGGCACTTTACTATATTGTACGCGTTCTAAAAGACAAAGCGGTCAGCCGATCAGATCCAGGGCGAGCCGGCCAAGCTATTATGCTACAATAAATTGGACAGGACAATGAAAGCGATTTATCTAGACCACAACGCTACCACGCCGGTCGATCCAAGAGTGGTCGAGGCTATGTTGCCGTTTCTGACCGAAGGGTTTGGGAATGCCAGCTCGGTCCACCAGTTTGGCCGGGCGGCGAAAGTCGCGCTGGAGACTTCGCGCGAGCAAATCGCTGAGTTCATCGGGTGTGAGCCATCGGAGTTGATCTTCACCTCCGGCGGGACGGAGTCGGACAACCTGGCGATATTCGGTACCGCCTATGCGAATCGCGGCAAGAAAAACCACCTGATCGTGGGCGCAACCGAGCACCACGCGGTGCTCGAGGCGGCGGAGCATTTGCACAAAAAAGAAGGGTTCGAGCTAGACCTCCTGCCGGTCGACCAGCTTGGGTTCAGTTCCGCCGATACTCTTAGAAAGCTCGTCAGCGAGAAAACCTGTGTTGTCTCGGTCATGCATGCCAACAATGAATCCGGCTCCATTCAAAATCTCAGGGCCCTGAGTGATGCCGCACACGAAAAAGGAGCGCTGTTTCATAGCGATGCGGTTCAGTCGGTCGGCAAAATACCAGTCAATGTCAAAAAGCTCGGGCTGGATATGATGTCTCTTACCGGCCACAAGATTTACGGTCCTAAGGGAACCGGAGCGCTCTATTTGCGCCAGGGAATCAAAATCACGCCGCTGTTGTACGGCGGTTCGCACGAAAAGCGTCGGAGGCCCGGGACTGAAAATGTCGCGGGAGCAGTCGGGTTCGCCAAAGCTCTCGAACTGGCCGGTCAGCATATGGACGACGATTTCGCGCGAATTTCCAAGCTATCCGATTATTTCATTGATTCCGTAACATCGAAGATTCCGGAGGTGGTACTGAACTCGCCTCGAAATGATCGGATTCCCCAGACTGTGAATATTTCATTTAAAGGACTGATGGGAGAGCCGATCATTCTCTCCCTGGATATGGAGGGGGTAGCGGTAGCGGCCGGGTCAGCGTGCACTTCGGGGGCCACCGAGCCTTCGCACGTCCTGACCGCGATGGGAATACCGGCCAATGTCGCCAGCGGCGCCATTCGATTCTCGTTGGGGCGTTCGACTACCCAAGAGCAGTTGGATCATGTCCTGAATATTTTGCCGCCAATAATAGAGCGACTTCGGGCCTTGTCCCCGTCGTATAAGTAATCGGCCCGATCTAACCAGATACCATATGTCCAAGCGCGTCTTAGTTGCCATGTCGGGAGGAGTTGATTCCTCAGTCGCCGCTTTTCTTCTCAAAGAGCAGGGATACGACGTTATCGGCGCTCATATGAAATTGTGGGATTACGTCGATGTGGGCGGGGATGTCTATCGCGATGGCCGCTGCTGCACGATTGACTCGATCACAGACTGTCGGTTTGTCTGTGATGCCATTGGCGCTCCGTTTTATGTGTTGAATCTCTCGGCTCATTTTCGCGACACGGTTATCGACAATTTCGTGAGCGAGTACCGCACCGGCCACACTCCGAATCCCTGCGTGAAATGCAATTCCGACGTGAAGTGGGCGGAGTTTTTGCGCAAAGCGCAGGAGCTGGGCTGCGATCTTATTGCCACCGGGCATTACGCCTTCATTGACCAGCTTTCAAACGGGCGGTACGGCATCCGCAAAGGTGTCGACGGCACTCGCGATCAGTCGTACGTCCTTTGGGGGGTCACCCAGGAGGCCCTATCAAAAACGATCATGCCGCTGGGGAGCCTGCTCAAGACCCAGGTTCGAGCGATTGCCTCCGAGCATAGCCTGCGCACCGCCAACAAGCCGGAGTCGCGCGAGATCTGTTTTGTCGCCGACAACGATTACCGTCGGTTTCTAACGGAATACGAAGCCAAGCGCGGGAACCAGTTTGAGCCGGGGGAGATCGTCCACGAGAACGGCGAGGTGCTCGGCCGACACAGTGGCACCGCTTTTTACACGGTCGGGCAGCGCAAGGGACTCGGCATCGCGCATCCGACTCCACTGTATGTGCAGCGCGTCGAAGTCGACGCGCGTCGTGTCGTGGTCGGAGAGAATGACAGCTTGTTCCGGGCCGAGCTCAAAGCGCATTCGATCAACTGGGTGAGTCGATCACCAGAAGAAGGACCGTTCGGCGCGGAGGTCAAGATTCGTTACTTGCACCAGCCGGCCCGCGCTACAGTAACCCCCTTGACGCCGTCTACGGCCGAAGTTAGATTCGAGACTAGCCAGCGCGCGATCGCGCCGGGTCAGTCAGTCGTCTTCTACGACCGTGATTTGGTGATCGCCGGCGGCATTATTGCCTGAAATTTCGGGCGGACCGGGCTAAGCCGCTTTACTCGCAAACCAGGAAGGTACTATGGTCCAGGCAAGATTTTTGGGACATTCGTGCGTCACCCTGACCGATGGCTATCATCGGATCATTATCGATCCATTTCTGGACGGAAATCCTGTCGCGCCGGTCAAATCAGATGACATTGAAGTCAATTATATCCTGGTGACTCACGGGCATGGTGACCACGTAGGGGACGCCGTTAAGATCGCGGTGCGAACCGGCGCGACCATTGTGACCAACTACGAGCTGGCAGTTCTGTGCGGGCGGCTCGGCGCCAAGGTCCACTCCATGCATGTCGGCGGCGCCCACAAGTTCGAATTTGGAAGAGTGAAATTGACGATCGCTCATCACGGGGGAGGATATGGCGAGGATGCATCGATCTACACCGGACCGCCGGTGGGCTTTCTCGTGTCGCTGGGGGATCGGGTGATTTACCATCCCGGCGATACCGGCCTGTTTTATGATATGAAACTGATCGGGGAGATGAATGCGATCGACCTGGCCTTTCTTCCTATCGGGGACAACTTTACGATGGGTATTGATGATGCCGTCAAAGCGGCTGAATTTCTCCGTGCCAAGACAGTTGTGCCGTTCCATTATGACACCTTCCCGGCGATTGCCGCAGGGGCCGAGGAGTTTGCGCAGAAGGTCCAGGGTTCCCGCGTGGTCATTCTCAAGCCTGGCGACACGCTGGAGATATGACCGACCGGCCCTAATCTCTCCGCCTTTAGTCCGCAATTCTATCCTTCAAAAACCTCGGATTCCCATCCAAAATGCGTTGCAGGCGTCTGCCCGGGCGGTTTTTAACTTGAGCCCTCGGCGGAGTCATGCTAAACTATCGACTGAATTCATGGACAAGGTGTACAAGAAAATATGAACAGGGCACTCAAGATACTTCTGTGGACGGTCGGCACAATTGTCGGTCTGGTTATTTTGGCCATTGCGGCCATCTATCTTTTCTTTCCGCTGGATAAAGCCAAGGCGATGGCGATCGAGAAGGGGAGCGCCGCGATCGGCCGTCCCATTACTATTGGAAATGTCGGTCTCTCGCTCTGGGGCGGGATCGGCGTAAAGCTCGAAGATGTTTCGATCGGGAATCCGGCCGGCCTGTCGGGGGATCCGGTGCTGCAAACCAGCACTGTTGATGTCAAGCTTCGCTTCTGGCCCCTCCTCTCCAAAAGGTTCGAGATCGATCGTTTTGTCGTCCACCAGCCCAAAGTCACGATGGTGAAGCTGGCCGATGGACGGAACAACTACACCTTCGGTTCGGCCGATTCATCATTGCCGTCTAAAGAATTACAGAACCTGCCAGCTGAGGGAAAGACGGCAGCCGCGGCCGTGAGCTTCGAGAAGCTGGAAGTCAACGGGGGAGAAGTCCTCTACCGTAATGACAGCACCAACGTCACGCTCAAGCTGGAGAATCTGCAGCTCTCTACCAGCCTCGAGAATCCGCGTGCCGGATACTATTTGTCGTCGGGGCGAATCAAAATTGACAGCGTGCGCGTTCAATCGTCGCAACCGATACCGGTTTTTGCCGCAGGTCTGAACTACAGTGCCACTTATGATATGGCCCAGAAGCACCTAACCTTTGAGCGAGCCGATTTTGATATCAACGGAGTGAAACTCGATTTGACCGGGGACTTCATGCACGAGCCGGGCAAACAGGTGCTCAAGGCGCACCTCAAAGCGGACGGGATTTCGGTCGAGGATATGCTGACCCTCATTCCGCGCCAGCGGGCCCAGGCGCTCGAGCAGTTCCGCGTAAGCGGACTGTTTGCCGTTGATCTCGATGTTGATTATGCCGCCACGCGCGGCCCGGAGGCGCTCGCCTATACTGGCTCGGCGGTGATTACTGACTGGACCCTGAGCCGCAAGGATGCCGTGGGGGAGCTAAAGCTCAAGCGGGTGGTCCTTGATTTCAAGAAGGACAACCTTCGCGTGAATATCCAGGAGAGCTCCTTCGACGGCAAGCCGCTCAAAGGAAACATTACCCTCACCAATTTTGCCGATCCCGAAATTAACGGCGGTTTGAACGGTTATCTCAACTTCGTGTTTTTGAGATCGTTCCTTCCGGCTGCAGGGCGGCATGAACTTGACGGCGAGGCCCGCTTCGATGTGAAATTTCAAGGGAAGGTGAAGGATCTCAAGAATCTGGATTTCTCCGGTGATGTCGAGATCACCAAGGGGCGCTATAACGCGGCCTTTCTTCCGGAGCCGATTGAGTCGTTTGAATTTGATGCCTACTTTGACAAGCGCGTGGTCAGCGTCCGCAAGCTCGTTGGGACATCGAAATCGGCCCAACTCTCCTTTACCGGCAGAATAGATGACCTGATTCCGTATTTGCTCGCTGATTCCATTTCGGCCAGAGACATTCATCCCGGGATCGACGGCACGCTGACGGGAAAGGCTGACTTTGCCCTGGCCAAGCCGTTTCTACCGGCCAAGCGCAAAGCCGATTTGAGCGGATCCGTTGATTTCAATCTGACTCTATCCGGATCGACCGCCGATGTGAGCAACATTCGGCCGCGGGGCAAAGTCACGATCAGCAATGCTACTTACAGCGATTCCCTTATGCCGGAGCCGATCAAGCGCTTTGACGCCGAATTGACGCTGGCCCCCGACACGATTGCGGTCACGAGGATGAACGTGAAATTCGTATCCAGCGATGCCTCGTTTGCCGGAACGCTGACCAAGCCGTTTCCGTACCTTTTGCCGCTTAAGAACATCGACCGCTCGAGCGGCCCGAAGCCGTTCTTCCAGTTCAAGCTCGCCTCGAATCGATTTGACCTGGACAAGCTGTTTCCCGAGGCGGTCCCTGGCTCCGGGACCGACCTTTCCAAGAAACCGATCGATTCGCTTCCGGGAATATTCGTGCCGGATATCGATGGGCAGGGGACCTTTGATATCGATACGTTGATCTACTCGAAAATCGAATTCTCAAAGATCAAGGGGAAGGTCAAGATCGCGGATCGCAAGGTGGATGTCTACGAAGCCAACGGAAAGGCGTACACGGGAGATGTGACCGGCAAAACGGTTATCGATCTATCGGACTTCAGCAACCCCAAATACTCCGGCGAATTCAAGGCCAGCCAGGTCGAAGCGGACGATTTCATCTCGCGCTTCACCCCGCTCGGCGGGCATTTGTTTGGCAAGTTCGATCTGTCCGGTAACTATAACGCGGCCGGGTGGGACAAGAATCAATTCCTTCAGTCCATCAGTGTCGACGGCAACGGCGGTATGATCGACGGCAAACTTAAGACCACCGGGGCTGTATTTGACATGCTGAAATCACTCGGTGATAAAGTCGGACAAAGTTTCTCCCAAGAGCAAGCGCTCAAGAACCTTCGCTCCAACATCAAGGTCCGTGACGGCCGAGTGGTGATCGAAGGACTCAAGACCACGGCGCCGGAGATAGGGGATGTGGATCTCACCGGCTCGTACGGATTGACCGACGCCGGGACCATAAACTTCACCGGCTCGCTGATCCCCTCCAAGCAGCTTTTACAAACGCTGGCGGCCAAAGGAGGGTTGGCCGGGGCCATGGCCGGGATGCTCGGCAATTCGAAAATCAAGCTTCCGATTGTGATTGGCGGAACTCTGACGAGCCCCCAGATGAGCTTTGACCTTGCCGGGATGACCTCCAGCGCAACCGAGGGGTTGAAGCAGGGACTGCAAAATCAGCTTCAGGATCAGTTTAACAAGCTGCTCCCCAAAAAGAAATAACCGGAAAGAAATCGCGGAGCGGCGGTCTTGACCGGCTTCGAATACCCCTCTACCTTGAGTTATGATTGAGGAGTCGCGGTGGATTGGCTAGCTGATCAGTTCGGAATTCTGGCCCGGATATTCTTTTATCTGATTCAAACGGTCCAGTGGACTATTCTTATCAGCGTGCTCGCCTATATTCTGGCTCTCACCCTGGGGCTGGGGTTTGGGATTGCCCGGCTTTCACCCAATAAGGCAATACGACTTCTCGCCGGCGGGTACATCAATGTACTGCGCGGCGTGCCGCTTCTGGTCCTGATCTTCTTCTTTTATTTCGGCCTCGGGAAAATCATCAATCTCGATCGCTTTGTGGCAGGCGTACTCGCGGTCGGCGTGTGCTATGGCGCGTATCTCGCTGAGATCTTCCGCTCCGGCATCCAGGCTATTGACTACGGGCAACATGAAGCGGCCATGTCCCTCGGCATGACCCGATGGCAAACCCTCAGGCATATTATTCTCCCGCAGTCGGTCCGTATCGTCGTACCGCCGGCGGCTAATGAATTTATCGCCTGCCTGAAAGACTCATCGCTGGTTTCCATCATCGGGCTGAGAGAACTGACCCGCGCCGGGCGGGAATATTCCAGCCAGTATTTTCTGGATTTTCATACATGGCTGATGGTCGGCATCATTTATCTGATTATGACTCTCTCTTTGACCCGGGTGGTCAAAATGCTGGAACGAAAAGTCGCCGTCCGGGGATACGGAACGGAGAAGCGATGATTGTCGAAGTCAAAGAGGTCTGTTGCCGGTTTGGTGAAATCGTTGCGCTCGATGGTGTCAGCCTGGAAGTGAACAAGGGGGATGTCGTCTGCATAATCGGCCCGTCCGGTTCGGGGAAATCAACCCTGCTCCGGTGTCTCAACGCCCTTGAGGATATTCAGTCAGGCGAGATCAGCATCGACGGCCACCGAATCGACCGGAAACACAAGGAGATTCACCAAATCCGGCTTGAAGTCGGCATGGTCTTTCAACAGTTTAATCTCTTCCCGCATCTGACCGTGCTCAAGAATGTGAACCTGGCACAACAGGTAGTTCGGAATCGTTCTAAAGAAGAGGCGACCCGGGTTTCGCTTGAATTACTTGGCAAAGTAGGATTGGCCGACAAAGTCGACCAATACCCGGCCCAACTGTCCGGCGGACAGAAGCAGCGGGTGGCGATCGCCCGGGCGCTGGCGATGAATCCCAAGATCATGCTGTTCGATGAAGCTACTTCGGCGCTCGATCCGGAAATGATCGGCGAAGTTCTTGAAGTGATGAAACAACTGGCTCGCGAGGGGATGACCATGGTCGTGGTGACGCATGAAATCGGCTTTGCCCGCGAGGTTGCAGATAGAATCGTCTTTCTGGACGGGGGGAAGATTCTCGAATCTGGTGCCCCCGGGGAACTGCTCGCCGCACCCAAACATCCCCGCACCAAAGAATTTCTGGCAAAAGTGCTGTAGCGTATGCGCGCTTATTTTGTAACGGCACTGGCCGCACTCATAGCATTAGTATTCCCATTTCACGCTGCTCAGGCTCAACGCCCGACTGACAAAGGACCATTCCGCCAAAGACTGATTCGGCCGCAGGTGTCGTATGTCATCCAGGGGCGCGTGCGGCTGGATTCCGGGTTGGTCCATGCCTCAATGGACATTGATTACCGGAATCAGTCGAAGAGTCAAATCTCAAAACTATACTTAGCCAATTCTTCAGCCGGACTTCACGGAAATACTGTCGCATCAATCGACAGTGTTTTAGTGGACGGGACTCCGGTTCCCGAAATCCGGAATGACGGCTCCGTCCTTATTGAAATACCGTTGGCGAAACCTCTCGTGCCTGGAGAGGCGCGTCACCTATTTCTGAGTTTTACATCCCTTATTCTGTCGGACGAAGGCCGTGAAACGGGCCAGAGGACCTACAATCTGATGGAGTGGCATCCCTACATTTCAATGGCGGCAGGGTTTTGGGTGAGAGAGGCCGACCGATTTTCGGAGGCACCGACGATCGCGGAGCCGGCGGATTACGCCGTCTCATTGACTCTGGACAGCGGCTGGATAGCGGCCGCCAACGGGGAGTTGTTGGACGAGCGGGATGTTTTTGGTGTTTTGCCGCGCGAACGGGACACAATAGTGATTGACGCTTTGCATCATCTGGAGCATGAAGGGGGTACGACTCTCGGGCCGGAACCATCGAAGAACGGACAACGAACTTGGATCTGGCGGGGCGAGAATGCCAGTGGATTTCCCATTGTAATTGGGAAAGGATGGGAATTAGATCGAGTGGTGAGCGATGGCACAATTGTAGACCTGTACTCCCCCGCGGATCGTGACACAAGTTCGCGCGTATCGACAGCCAAGGAGGTCGGGCGGCTTGTAGCGATTTTCGATTCACTCACCGATTTCCAGCCGTTTGTGCAGACTGCCATTGTGAATGGAGCCAGAGTCAGTCTATATCAAAATCTTTGGGGCCGAGTGGCTGCTCCGGAATGGAAATCAGGAGATGAAGCAACGACAGGCTTCGCTCGCGCTCGAACTGGCGGTTGGCCGGTGCCGGCCGATAACCTCTAAATTCGACGGATTAGTTGACCCGGTTTGGGCTGGGCTTTGCAATTATCTGGTCATCACCGCGCTTGACCTACTTGACCCAATTAACGCTTACAACGACTACAGCCATTTTGCTGATAGGGAGCTTTCTGAAACGAGTGACGCGTATTCTCCCGTCATGCGAAATCCGATAGGATTCTTTAGCAATATCAGGCAGCCGAAAGTGTATAGTTGGCGCGACAGTGCGCTATTCTACCAGTTGTACACAATCCCAGCCCGACTGGAGCTTCTGAAGCGTCAACTAGGGGATTCGCTCTTCTGGGCTCGGATGCGAGAAGTGCTCCAACCTTCGGAGACGGGTTATCGGTCAGTAGAAGAGGTTCAGGCTGAGTTAGCAGGATCGACGGAAGACACGAGGTGGTTTTCCGATACACTGTTCGATTTAGCAGAGATGGACTGGCGGCTGGATAATGTCACAGCCCGCTCGAATGATTCAGGTGTTCTGGCATCCGGCGTCATCGTCTCAAGGCCGAAACTGCAAATCCCAATGACGATAGCATATGTCTTCAGTTCGACGGATACTGTCTTTCAAGTAATTCCGGCGGATAGTCTAAACCCGGATGGGCCGACTCATTTCTCGATTGAACTCCGCAAGAGTCCGCGAGTTGTCATCCTGGACCCCCGCTACGATTACCCGGACGCAAACCGCTTCAACAACTACTACTTCTTTGAATACGGCTCGGGTTTCCACGAAGACATGTCGCAAGTTTTTCCGGGGTACCGGAGGCTACGGCTAGCGCCCTGAACTACTCCGTAAGACAATCTCTCCCAACAGGTTAGTCTTGCCTTGTCGGACGTCGGTTCATCCGGCTGAGATTCCTTAAAATGTTCTGTCAGACCGCACCATGCAGGACTCCCCGTCTGGTGAGATATTCGCGACTTTCTGCAATCCGGACGGGCTCCCCTCATCAACTTTTCAGAGGCAATGACCGACATTTTAATAAGGGAGAGGACGATGCTGAGCCGGGCGTGTGGTTGTGCATGGAGCCTTTGTGCCACATGCTGTTATGGTCTGGATATCGGTCAATGATGAATGGTGATCAAACTGGCAAAGGCGAACATGACCCCGATCGCTGACTCAAGCGCCAAAATCAAACGATGCGCCGTCTGCAAAATCGACTTTAAGGGACGATTCGTTTATGTCGACGATGGTGTGGCGCAACTCCTCGGATTCTCCAAAGAGGAATTGTTCGGCAAGTCATTTCTGGATTTTATCGAGGCGGCCGAGCAGCCTACCGTGGCCCGGATTCTTTACCAACGCAATCATTTCGAAACGTTTTTCGAGAGTCTTCGCCTCGGCTTGATCGACCGGGGCAGCAAGCAGATATCGGCCACGATAGTCGTCTCACTGAACTTTATCGCCGGCAACCCGGTGAATTTTCAGATCATTATCGATGTCGAGGAGCCATCCCGGATGGACTCTTCGGTTCATCGCGAGGATATATCATTTCAGCAGCTGACTTCGGAACTGATAGCGACCGGTCCGGCCAACTATACTTCGGATGCGGTCCATCTGCTACACCGGTACGCCGGAATCAGGCGCAATCTGATTTATGAGCTAACCGGCGAGCAAATTGATCTGTTTTGCTCCAGCGATGAACGGCTCGACGAATTGAAAGATGTTCGCTCGTTTGAACCGCTCCTCCAGTGGGTGGCCGCCGGACAAGACGAGTACTTCTTCCTCGACCCGGATCATGTCCGCTACGCCATTGAAAAAACCGCCTCGGCTCCCAATGAGTTCATCACCCGGTTCGAACTTCCCGGCCGGCGCAATTATTTAATCAGAGTCGCGTTCGATGAATCGGACGAGCCCTCCACAATTCAATCCGCAGTCTCGAGCATCCGGCATGCGATCAACCTAATCTGCCGTCTGGCTCCGACCGATTCGGTCGAGACTGCCCGCGCTGCGGTCGAATTGACCGTGGACGCCCTGCTCGAGCATCTCAACCGCTCCGGAGTTCATTGCTGCCTGACCGGGCCTGATGGCGCTATTCAGATGGCCGACCCGCAGTTCAAGACCTGTCTGAACATCACCAACTCGATCGAACGTCACCGTGATCTCTTTGTCGCACTGGCCGTTCACAATCGGCCGGAAATAATGCAGAGTATTGTGGACACGGTGTGCATCCCAGGAGAATCTGAGTCTGAACTCCGTTTCGATGAAGTGATCAATGTCGCGGGCGGTCTGCGGGCCCGAATGATTGTAGTTCGGTTGAATCACTCCGCGCAGAATGAGAGCGCCTGCTTTATCCTGATTCCGCTGTCACGCGGCGACGCGGAAAAGTATGACGGCTCAATCGACAATGCCAGCCTCCGCGCCATTCTGCTGGAACTCCAGTCGACCGTTCTGGCGACCTCCTCGGTCACCGAGCGACTGGCACACGAATTTTATGATGAACTTGGCCGCGACGGAAATTACTATCTCTCCGGCCTGGGGGAGAAGACTCGCAAACTGAACGGGATGCTTACGGCCCTCTTAAGCTCGCTTCAGATTGTCGATGACCAGGAACCGACTCAGACGATCGACCTGAACCTGCTCGTTTCAACCGTGGAAGCCGACCTTCGCAGTACTTTCTCGGGTTGGCCTTCACAATCAACCGAAACGAACTCCCCAAAATCCAGACCCGTCCCAATAAACTCGGTCTGGCTCTCAAGAACATTCTGGTCAATTCGCTCAAGTACGGCAAGACCGGCGGTATTGAGATTTCAATGCAGGCCGTTACTCTGAACGACACCTGCTCTTTGACCATCAGCGACAACGGCCCGGGGATCTCCCATCGCTTCCTGCCGCGCGTCCAGGAGTTCTATTATCGCGCCCCAGACCCGCGCACCCAGTCAATCGACGGTCTCGGATGCGGGCTGGCGATCGTCCGTCAGATCATGAAGTCCATCGGTGGACGCCTGAGCGTGGTCTCAGATATCGACAAGGGAACGACGGTAACTCTTGTGTTCCCTGTGACTTCGGCAGAGAATTCCAAGTCATAATTCCCCTCCATCCTTCTCATTCCCTCGATAAAGCGTTGACAATTGAGGATTTGCCTCTATTTTAGAAGGCTTGTTTGGCCAAGGATACATTATATGAACTCAATGACCGGTTTTGGCCGGGCTGATCTGTCGACGAAATTTGGAGCGCTGGTGGTCGAAGTTTCCAGCGTCAACAGCCGTTTTCTGGAACTCTCCATCCGGCTCCCCCGCCAACTGGCGGCGCTGGAGTCACGGGTTCGGGAGTTTATTTCCAGCAAACTGACCCGGGGCCAGATCTCGGCCTTTATCTCTTTCGGGGACACGAACAACGGCATTGCCACCACCCACATTAATAAGGCGGTTGTGGCCGGACTGGTCAAAGAACTTCGGTCTCTTCAAAAGGAACACAAGCTGGGAGGAGAGATTAGTGTCCACGACCTTCTTTTGGTACCGGATGTCGTTCAGTCCGGCGCCGATGCCATCGACCTTGACCAGATTTGGAAGAGCATCGAAAAGGGTCTGACGCGCTCTGTCAGCGAGCTCCTCGTTGTTCGGAAAAAGGAGGGGTTGGCGATGGCGACGGATATGAAGAAGAGGCTGGAGGTACTCAAGCGGACTATCCAGCAGGTGCAGAAGCAGAGCGCCAATTCCGTGCAAGTGTACCGCGACAAGTTGACCGACCGGATCAACACGCTCCTGGCCAATGCGCCCAAGGAGAATCTTCGCCTCGAAGAAGAGATCGCCGTGTTTGCCGAGCGGACTGATATTACCGAAGAGATTACTCGCTTTGAAAGCCATATAGAACTGTTTCGGGACACGCTCGATCAGAAGGAACCATCGGGGAAGCGCCTGAATTTCATCCTTCAGGAAATGAATCGCGAGGCTAATACGGTCGGATCCAAGTGCGCCGATTTTGAGGTCTCCAACCTCGCTATTACTCTAAAAGAAGAAATCGAGAAGCTTCGCGAACTGGTCCAGAATGTCGAGTGACCTTACCAGGGCGCCAGAACGTACGATGCATCAACCGGGCACAATCCTGATTATTTCCTCTCCGTCCGGCGGTGGCAAGACCTCGATTTGTCGGCGGCTTTTGTCGCGAAGCCGGCGCCGGAAGGGCTGGACTTTTTCGGTCTCATATACTACTCGCAATCCTCGGGTTGGCGAGCGCAACGGCCGGGAGTACTGGTTTGTCACCCCACCCGACTTCAACCGGAAGGTGCAAGCGGACTTTTTCGCCGAACATTTCCGGGTCCACCTGTATGACTACGGGACCCCCCGGGCCCCGCTTGAAAAGGTGATTCATCGGGGCGGAGTCATGATCTTGGATGTTGATGTCAATGGGGCGTTTGCGCTGAAAAAAGAGTATCCCGGCGCGATCACGGTCTTTATCCTCCCGCCGTCGGTGCGGGAACTGCGCCGCCGGCTTCGGCAGAGAGGCACCGAGACCAAAAAGGACCTGGCGGTTCGTTTTGAGAACGCCCGGCGCGAGATGAAATTATTTAACCGCTTTGATTATGTGGTTGTGAACAAAGAACTTGAAACGGCGGTTCAGGAAGTACTAGCCATCGTAACCGCCCACCATTGCCGGGTAGACAAGACCGGCGTGGAACAAATCCGTTCGATCGTAGTTTAACCAGACCACCAGAAGGAGAGCCGGATGAGACTGATAAACATTGAAGACATTGACCGTGTGACGAGCAATCGCTACGAGGCGGTGATCGTCTCCGCGCAGCATGCCCGTCACCTTAACGCCGTGCGCCTGGCTAAGTTAGCCCGGCTGGGGGAGACCGAGAATACCGCCATCGATATCGAGTCCAGAAAGATCACCATTGTATCCCTGCGCGACCTCACCGAAGGTAAAGTAAAATTCGAACGCTCCGATACGAAGTAGATAACTGTGGTTTGTGACCATCTCACATTGGAGCGGCATGGCAAAGAATCTCCTCATAGTTGAATCCCCGGCAAAATCCCGGACGCTGAATCGGTTTCTCGGCGATGACTTTGAAGTCCTGTCGACGATCGGGCATATCGTTGATCTGCCCAAATCCAAACTGGGCGTCGATGTCGCCAACAATTTCCAGCCTGACTACCATGTTATCAAGGGCAAGGAAAAGGTGATTGCCGAGCTGAAGAAGGCGGCCAAGAAAGCTGACAAGATTTACCTGGCGCCCGATCCGGACCGTGAGGGTGAAGCGATTGCCTGGCATGTGGCCAACGAATTGAAGGCCGGCAAGAAGAAACTGGTTCGGGTGACCTTCAACGAGATCACCAAGTCGGCGGTCACCGAAGCGATCAAGAATCCGCGCGAAATCGATATGAATCTGGTGAACGCCCAGCAGGCGCGCCGCGTGTTGGACCGCCTGGTCGGATACATGGTATCACCATTTTTGTGGAAGACGGTCGCCCGCAATCTGTCGGCCGGGCGGGTCCAATCTGTGGCTTTGCGTCTGGTCTGCGAGCGCGAAGAAGAAATCAAGAAATTTGTCCCGCAGGAATACTGGCAAATCGGCGCGATGATGTCGCCGGCCGGGCAGAAAGCCGAGTCTTTTAAGTCTCAGTTGTTCAAGATCGGGAACGAGACGGTCGTCAAGGCCGGAGAAGAAGGACCGGGGAAAGTCCTGATTAACTCCAAAGAGTTTGCCGACAAGGTCCTCGCGGAAATGAAACAGCAGGGCTACGCGGTCGATTCGATCAAGGATTCCGAACGTGTTCGCCGGCCGCTTCCGCCGTTTATCACCTCAACTCTGCAACAGGAAGCGGCCAAGGCGTTTGGGTTTTCTCCGAAAATGACCATGTCGATTGCGCAGGCGTTGTACGAAGGGATCGAGATCGGGGCCGAAGGTCCGACTGGTCTTATTACCTATATGCGAACCGACTCTACCCGTTTGTCCGGCGAAGCGCTGACCGCGGTGCGGGAGTACATTAATAAGAACTATGGCGCCCCTTACCTTCCGGAAAAGCCAAACTTCTACGGCAAGAGCGCCAAGGCCCAGGATGCCCACGAAGCGATCCGGCCCAGTTATACGACTCTCCCGCCAGATAAGGTCAGGAAGCATCTTTCGCCCCAGCAGTTCAAGCTGTACAGCTTGATCTGGAATCGCTTTGTCGCGTGCCAAATGACGGAAGCGAAATACGATGTCCGTACGGTAGATATGGTCGGCGGACGATTCACGCTTAGAACAACGGCGCAGCAGCTCAAGTTTGATGGTTTCCTTCGGATCTATCACGAAGAGAAGGAACCGGATGAGAACGGCAACGGCGAGAACGGCTTCGAGAAGCTTCCCGCTCTCAAGGAAAATCAGAAGCTCGATCTGCTTGAATTGATTCCGACCCAGTCATTCACGCGGCCTCCGGCCCGTTACTCCGAGGCGATGCTGGTCAAGCGGATGGAATCGGACGGCATCGGGCGTCCGTCGACCTATGCCAGCATTATCTCCGTGATCAAAGAGCGGAAATATGTCGAGTTGAAAGAACGCAAACTATTCCCGACCGACCTAGGTATTGCCGTCAACAAGATTCTGGTCGAGCACTTCCCGGACATCTTCAATGTGACCTTCACGGCCAACATGGAAAAGGAACTGGACCAGGTCGAGGAAGGGGAAGACCAGTGGGAGAAAGTGGTCAACGATTTCTACAAGCCGTTCAAGAAGACCATGGGCCAGCTCGACAACAAGCATCAGGATATCAAAGACTCAATCACCGAAGTAACCGATATCGCCTGTGAAAAGTGCGGGTCCCCTATGCTGGTCAAGTGGGGGCGGAACGGCCGTTTCCTGGCGTGCTCGGCCTATCCGGACTGCCGGTCCACCCGTCCTCTGCCCGAGGAAGAAGCGCAAAGCAAAACTGATGAAAAGTGCGATAAGTGCGGCTCGCCGATGGTCATTAAGACCGGTCGGTTTGGCCGTTTTCTGGCCTGCTCAGCCTACCCAGAGTGCAAGAACACCAAGCCGCTGACGCTGGGCATTCCATGCCCAAAGCCAGGCTGCAAGGGCCAGATCATGGAGAAGCAGACCAAGGGGAAACGGCTCTTCTATGGTTGCAGCAAGTATCCGAAGTGTGATTTCGCCAGTTGGGATCGCCCGGTGAGCCATCCTTGTCCGGTCTGTCAGCACCCGTTCCTGGTGCAGAAGTCGACCAAGGTCAAAGGAGAGTACTTGAAGTGCCCGGAATGCGGGCACGAGATGGCGGAAGAAGTTCACGAGAAGAAGCCGGCCGAGAACAATACGATATCCTGAGCTTTTCAAGTCTGATAATCGGGTCAACCAGCTCTCAAAAGCGGTTGACCCGTTTTTTGTTTCAGGGTAGCTTACCGCATGCTTACTAGGGCGCTCGATGACTTTCTGAAGGAACTGGCCACGACCCGGCACCGGGCAGCCAAAACGGTCGCCGCCTACGGGCATGATCTTGCTCCCTGGATTGCGTTTCTCCAGGAGCAACATGTCAAGATGCCCGGGGCCTCGGCCAACGATCCGCTATACCTTCGGATGTATCTGAGGCGGCGGGTCGAGGGGAAAGTCTCCAACCGTTCGATCGCCCGCTTCTTGTCGGCACTTTCCATGTTCCAGAAACATCTGGCGCACCAGACCAAATTCGAACCGTATCTGTTCAAACTCCCCCGGATAAAATACACGAGCAAACTGCCGTCGTTTATCCCCCAGGGTGAGGTGGACCGGTTGTTCGAGCATGAGAATGCCCGGGAAGACAAGAACAGTTACCCATACTGGCGGGACTACACGATGGTTGCGCTTCTCTATGTCACCGGGCTCCGGCGAGAAGAACTTTCGAATCTGAAGATAGCGGATGTCGATCTCGGCCGCGGCCTGGCCACGACGATCGGCAAGGGGAACAAGGAGCGCGTGGTGCCGGTCGGGGAAGTGACCACCGCTGACTTGAATCGCTATCTGCCGGTCCGGGACTCTTTCGCGCAATCATGCGGAAGCCGCTCCCCATATTTGTTTCTCAACAATGTCGGTCAGCGCCTGTCGGTCAGGTCGATTGACCGTCTGGTCAAACAGTTCGGACGGCAGCATGGGTTATCGTTCACCCCGCACACGCTTCGGCATTCATTCGCGACCCATTTGCTGGAGAACGGCGCCGACTTGATGCTCATAAAGGAAATCCTGGGTCACTCGTCGCTCTCGACCACGCAGAAATACACGCACGTAACCGCCGAATCGATGAAGAAAGTGTACCAGGCGGCTCATCCACGCTCCGGCTCCAAACGTTGAAAGGTCTCTAAATGCAATATCATGGTACAACTGTCCTCGCTTTAATTCACAACGGCAAGGCGGCCATCGCCGCCGACGGCCAGGTAACGTTCGATGATGTCGTGGCCAAGTCCAAAGCCAACAAAATTCGGAAAATGCAGGACGGAAAGATCCTCGCCGGTTTTGCCGGGGCCGCGGCGGACGCGCTAACTTTGTTCGAGTTGTTCGAAAAGAAGATCGAGCAGTTTCCCGGTAACCTGGCCAAGGCCTCGGTTGAGCTGGCCAAAGACTGGCGTACCGACAAAACTCTGCAAAAACTCGAGGCGGTGATAGCGGTGGCCACCGATCAAAACATCTTCCTGATCAGCGGCAACGGCGATGTCCTTGAGCCGGATGACGGCATTGTGGCGATCGGTTCCGGCGGACCGTATGCGCTGGCGGCGGCCCGGGCCCTGATTTTCTCGAGCCCAAAGATGACCGCCGACAAGATCGCCGCCAAGGCGCTTGATATCGCCTCGGACATCTGCATTTACACTAATAAGAATATCATAGTCGAGACAATCAAGTCCAGCTGAGGTTGGGCGCCGGCAGAACAATATGCGCTAAACCGCGTCGACGCCGAGACTGAAATTGCCGCGACTATGGCCGCAATAATGGCTTGCGCTTTGGGGTGAACGATACGAGATTCGCCCTACAAAATATTTCCGAGCTTTCAGGTGCAGAAACCGGCCTGAACTTGTTTAGTTCGCTACAAGAGGTCGCTTTCAAACTTCTGTTGGACTTGCCTTATGGTCTTAAAAGAAACGAAGAGTTCATATCCGACGCCGCCCGAAATTGTCGAACATCTCGACAAATATATCATCGGCCAGGCCAATGCCAAGAAATCAGTGGCGATCGCTCTGCGCAATCGATGGCGCCGTCAGAACGCGCCGGAGGATATTCGCGACTCCATCATGCCGAACAATATCATCATGATCGGGCCGACCGGTGTCGGCAAGACCGAAATCGCCCGCCGCCTGGCCGATCTCGCCCGCGCACCGTTCATAAAGGTGGAAGCCTCGAAATTCACCGAGGTCGGCTATGTCGGTCGTGATGTGGAATCGATGGTTCGTGATCTGATCGACATCGGCGTCAATATGGTCAGGCTGGAGAAATCCAAGGACCTTGGGGAAAAAGCGGATCAAAACGCTACCGAGAGGATACTCGATATTCTCCTGCCCCCGGTGTCGGCTCTCCTGCATCAAGGTGAGTCGGCGGCTCCGGCCGAAGAGGGGCCGACGACACGCGACAAATTCCGCCAGAAACTGCTGGATGGAAACTAGATGACCGCGAGATCGAGCTGGATGCACCCCAGAGCAGTTTTCCGGTCGTTGAAGTATTTTCGCCGATGGGGATGGAGGAGCTGGGAGTCAATTTCCAGGAACTCCTGGGCGGGCTGATGCCCAAGAAGACCAAGCGGCGCAAAATGACGGTCAAGGAAGCTCGGAAGTTCCTGATCAACGAGGAGCTTAACAAGCTGCTCAATATGGATGAAGTCATTCCCGAGGCCCTCCTGCGGGCGCAGGAGTCCGGAATTATCTTTGTCGACGAAATCGACAAGATCGTCGGGGATGACAGCCGCACCGGCCCTGATGTCAGCCGCGAAGGGGTACAGCGGGACATCCTGCCGATTGTCGAGGGTTCGGCGGTTATGACCAAGTATGGCATGGTTCACACTGATCATATTCTATTTATTGCCGCGGGGGCGTTTCATTCCACCAAACCGTCTGACCTGATCCCGGAATTGCAGGGAAGGTTTCCCATCCGTGTGGAGCTGGATTCACTTACGGCCGGGGACTTCGAGCGAATCCTGGTCGAGCCCAAGACCGCGCTGGTCAAGCAATACAAGGCGCTGCTGGCGTCCGAAGGGGTCGAGTTGGAGTTTGAGGCCGCTTCGATACGAAAGATCGCGGAGATGGCCGAGCGGGTGAATCAGGAGTCGGAAAATATCGGTGCCAGGCGGCTTCACACGGTCATGACGACGCTCTTGGAAGACATCCTTTTCGAACCGCCGGTCAAGAAGAAGAAGGTCACAATTTCGGCCGCGATGGTGGAAAAGAAGTTGTCAGACATCATCTCCAACGAGGATCTCAGCAAGTATATTCTGTAACCGGCGGTGAGAGTCGTGGGGGAGATTTTGGAACTTGGATTAAATCGGGCGGAGGAAATCTACCTCTTCGCCGGGGTAACTAAACCGAGAAGACCCGGATGTCCCCGATGAAGCTATTCACAGCGATGTATAATTTCGAGTCGGCCGTCTGATAATTGGGGGACTGCCCCTCGACGCTGTTGCCGAAACCGGAGGTCCGCCTCCCCAACAGATCTACATCGCCGATGAACCCCGAACAATGCACAAAGGCGGCCATATCTTTCGGCACCAGGACGATGACATCGCCGAGAAATCCGCTGACGATCATTCGATTCAGCCCGGAACCCAGTTTCCCGCCGCGCAGATCCACCTGCAGATCTCCGATGAACATGGAGATTTCCACGCTCTGCAGATTGACATTGTTACAATCGATATACATATCCCCAAGGAATTTGCTGTATTTGACTTTCTCACCGATCATCCGCGGAGCCTCGGGGGCCCGTCCAAAATGGGCTGAATAAGCTTGAGCTCCCGATCCGGGAGGCGGAGGGGGTGGAGGCGGAGGCGGTGCAGACTGACTGGATGAATCGGTCGAGCCGATGTTGACTTTGATCTCCGCGGTTGCTTTCCCCTGCTGGGCCGAGGCCGTAAACGTGCCGTCTGGAGCGGAATAGGTGTAGGCACTCTGCTGGCGATAGGGATCTTCACGCCGCGTCTTGCGATAGATAAACCAAAAGCCCAGAAAGATCAGCACCAGCGGCCAGGCCACTCCCCAGACATGGATGTGCAGAGTCTGAAGAAGCAGGAGTATCCCGAGGGCGATCAGGATGATTCCGGCTATGCTTGGCTTCTTGCTCATATCCTGTTCTGGTCCTTTACCTCTCTACTCATGAATACGGAATATCAGCCACCCAGTTACGCCTGGCAAGAAAAATACTCGCCTCAGGAGCCGGGCGAAGTGGTGCCGCCGTGTCCATTTTATGAACAGTCCGGCCGAACGGGAAGTTCGCGGCGGCGAGGAAGTAGGGGCGGGCTGCCGGGCTTGTACTCAGTTCCCCCCAGCCCGTTTATTCCCGCCAGAAAATTCTGCCTCTAACGCCGCTCTCCAGGAGGAAACATGCCCCGTTCGCTTACCCAAATCACCGATCTGAAAGCGTCCGAAGTTCACGAGATCTTCGACCTGTGTGCCAAAATGAAACGGAAAGAAATAGCGCCCAAACCGCTCGCCGGAAAATCCGTCGCCTGCGTGTTCACCAAGCAATCGCTCCGCACGCGCGTTTCGTTCGAGGTGGGGATCAACCAACTCGGCGGCCATGCCCTATACATCACCGACGCCGAAATTCAACTCGGTAAACGCGAAACGGTCGCCGACGCCGCCCGCGTATTGTCGCGCTATGTCTCGATGATCATGATTCGCACATTCAAGCAGTCCGATGTCGAAGAACTGGCGAAATATGCCTCGGTGCCGGTGATTAACGGCCTCACCGACGCCGTTCATCCGTGCCAAATCCTGGGAGATTATTTCACAATTCTCGAACACAAACCGCCGGACCGGAAATACAGAGTGGCTTATCTCGGGGACGGAAATAATGTCACGCATAGCTGGCTGAATTTGGCCTCTTTAATCCCCATTGATTTGCGAATTGCAACGGCCCCGGAGTGCCGGCCGGAGCCCAGCTATGTCGATCGAGCCCGGAAGAATCTACAGAGCAGCGTTCTGTTGACCGACGACCCTAAAGCCGCCGTGGCGGGTGCCGATGTAATCTATACCGATGTCTGGGCCTCAATGGGCCAGAAACATCTGGCAGATGAAAAGGAACAAAAACTTAGGGGATTTCAAGTCAATAGTTCTCTGCTGAAGGGCGCCGATCCGAAGGCCATCGTGCTCCACTGCCTGCCTGCGGAACGCGGAAAGGAAATCACCGACGAGGTGATGGACGGACCGCAGTCAGTGGTCTTCGACCAGGCGGAAAACCGGTTGCATATTCAGAAGGCGATCATGGTTTTCCTCCTCAAGTAGGCGAGCGTCGAAGGAACGACCCCGGACGACGGAGAACGACAACCAAGGAAAGGAGACGCGCAATGCGCTCTCAGAAATTGTTCTTCGTCGCGACTCTGGCTGCTTGTGCTCTGGCCGCGTTGCTGGTGGGATGTTCCAAGGACAGCTCTCCGGTCACACCGCCGGTGAGCGACAACGGCTTCAACGCCGTGCAGTCCGAATTCACGAATTTCGCCGACTCCCTGGTCGCGCAGTTTGGCGTCCATCTCGACGCCTATACGACGGCTCTGGCCGGTGACATCCAGGTCGCCTATAGCCCGATCAACCCTGATTCAACCGTCCTCGCGGACGGCGGCTGGCATGTCGTGTACGCCTCCGACCTGATCGCGGGCTACGACTTTTATCTGGTTGACTCAATCCGTTTTCTCTCCCATGGCAATGTTCAGAATGTCGCTCTGGGCGCAGACCAGATGCACGTGATCCGTCGTTGGGGCGTTCAAAACCCGGACACTACCGCCGACTATCGCAATATCGAAGTCGCGTCCTCTTTCCTTTTTGGCGGCTTGAACTCCGATACTGCCACCGTCTGGGGCGGACGGCAAGCCACCCTTCATACCAAGCAGGTCACGACCGCCGCGACCGTAAAGCGGACTTATGAAATTGCGATGGTGGCAACCGGTATCGTGATCCCGAAGAGTTCCAACGGATGGACCAAGGGATGCCCGCAGTCCGGTTCGATCAACGGAACGATCGTGCAGACGGTTGATGACGGCAATGTCCCGGTGACGACCTCCTGGAATTATGAAGTCACGGCGACCGCCGGCGTGTTGGACGGCACGGTGACTGCCGGTTCCTGGACCAAGACCTTCACGGCTCCGCTGTGCCAGATGTAATTGGACGCACGCGCATCTGAAACAGATCGAACCGTATAGTCAATTCTTAAGGCGCTGAGACCGGGTCTCGGCGCCTTTTTTATTTCGCCGGATCAGAGAACCTGCCCGCCGATCTGAACCGGACGATTTTCCTTGCCGGACGTGTCACGACCTGCTATAGAATCCGGTATGAAAGAAATAGTCTCCTACAAGAAGTGTTTCGTTTGCGGGCTGCAGAATGCGGGTGGTCTAAAGGCGCGGTTTCTCTTCGATGGGACTCAGGCTTTCACGGAAATGACGGCCTCAGAGCAATTCGAGGGATACCAGGGGATATATCACGGCGGCATCCTCGCTACCTTGCTAGACGAAGTAATGATCAAGGCGATCCTGGCACGAGGCATATTCGCCGTTACGGCCGAGCTGACCGTCCGCTTCAAACGTCCGGTGACGACAGGGGATCGAATTCGCTTCTCCGGCAAAGTAACCTCAGTCAAGGGAAGGCTGTATGCGACCGAAGGTGAGGCGGTCGGGGATGATGAGCGGCCGTACGCCACCGCCACCGGCCTCTATATGGAGGCCAAGCCGGAACTCAGGGATCGGCTGAAGACTTCGGTGGAATAGTGCAGGATAGCTGAAGCGCCGCGTCAGTATGGGGTAATGCCCGGTGTAGGGCCCCACAGAAAGGTCAAGTGGCGCAAGACCTTTGGTACCCCTAATGGAGTTTCTGCGACGGCACTCTTGTTGCTTGAGAGATTGATATGGAAGTCTCTCTCCCCCCGCTGCGCTGTTATATCGGCTCGGTCGTCAATACGCGGATCGATCCGTATCTGGAAGAAAACGGATTTTGTCACGGCTTAATCATTTTCGCCGTGCCCGACCTCGGATTGCTGTTTCGGTGCCGCGCCGAGGGAGAACTGATCGATCTGGAATTTGGGGCATTCTTCTCGGCGCTCCGCTTCTTGAAAACATATCTCCTTCAGGACAAGTTTGACCGGCTCCACGTGCTGTCATCGAACCCGGAGTTCGTCTTTTCATTCACGAAAGAGAGCAAACATCTCGCGAAGGGTTCGACCCGCCAGAAGCTGCTGAAAGAATATTCGACGCACATGAAACTCGAAATTTCCTATATCGATTCCCGCCATAACCGGTGTCTTTGGTCGCCGGGCGAGTTCCCGTCTTTGCCGGAAGGGACTCCTTCGATCCTCAAGCCAAGCGTCAAGCACGACCAGAAGATCGAGTGCAAGCCGTTTCAGCGCGGCATCCGCCTCTAAGTTCACTCGCCCTTTCCGTTCTTGACCTTTTACTCCATTTTCGGTATCTTATAATTAGACATCCTGCCTTACGGTTCGTCTGTGAATTGACACAGTCGGACCGGACCGCCATCGGCATAGTTTCAGGAGGGAACTTTGTGAGAACCATCGGAACTATCGCATCGATTATTATTCTGTCTTTAACCGCCGCTTCTATTTTGGGGACAGAGCTGGGGTATATCACCGTCAAAGACGGAAATCAACTGGAAGTCGCTCAGCGCTTGTTCGGAACCGCCTTTGCGCGCGCGGGGGCGCAGTATTTGGTGGCCGTTGAGCCGTCGCAACGAGCGGCGCTCGATGAGGCCGGAGTCCCCTTTGAACTCCGGACCGTGGGCGCCAATCCCAAAAACGGTTACCTGGTACGGGCTGATCACCGGGAAACAGTCCGCCGGGGGGCGCTCGGCGTGACGGCGGCGTTGACCGAGTTGACCGGAGAAAGTGGCTTCTATCTTGAGTGTTCGCCGGAAGAGGCTCAGGAACTGCGAAGCTCCACCGGTTATTTTGTTACGCCCGTTCAGATTTGTCGCATTCAGTTCCGTCTTCCCAAAACAACGGTTACTTCAGGACATCCCGGAAGAAGCGATTATCCCACCGACAGCCTGGTGAACCTGGTCCGACAAGATTCGCTCTACGCCTATAATCGGCGGCTGGAAAATTTTCGGTCGCGCTTTATCGGAAGCGACTCCATTTACACGGCGCGCGACTGGATTAGAAACAAGTTTCAATCGTATGGTTATGCGCAAATATCGATTCCCGATTTTCAGATGGGGACCGGCTGGTGGTCCATTCCCGAGTGGGCCAGGACGCAGTACAACGTGGTGGCCTTTAAGCCGGGCTATGCCGAGCCGGACAAAATTATCGTTATCGGGGGGCATTACGACAGTTATGACGGGGAGTCTGATCCTTCGACTTTTGCGCCCGGCGCCGATGACGATGCTTCCGGTGTTGCCGTTACGCTCGAACTGGCCCGGATTCTGGCCGATGTGCCGCTCCGGAAATCGATCATGTTTTGCGCTTTCGGCGCGGAAGAAGAGTGGATGTGGGGGTCGTACGATCTGGCCGGCGATCTGGCCGCCGCCGGGACCGACGTTGAAGTTATGTACAACTATGACATGGTGGGATTTACCGAACTTCCGGATTACCTGCCTTTGAACTTGTCATCGGGGCCGAATGTCATCTATCGGGACCTGACCGCTGATTTTGCTCAGAGACTTACGACAGTTACTCCAATTATCACACCCGACCGGGCCTCCGATCATCTTCCCTTTGAGGAACAGGGCTGGCCGGTGTCGTTCTCGATCGAAAGCCAATTCAACACCATCGGATATCATACCAATCTCGATATCACCTCACGGATGAACTTCCCGTTTGTCCGGGAAGTAGCCAAGATGGCCGTTGCGTCACTGGCTATGGTGGCTAATGCCGGAGCGGCTGTGGACAAAACCGAAGTCGCCGATGTCGGTGACGGGCGGAGTCTGCGCGTGACGTTCGGTCCCTGCACGGCTGGATACACGTACTGGGTGCTCTATGGCTTGCAGGCCGGCGTCTACACCGATTCGGTACGAGTCCCCGAAGGGGCCTGCGCAGTGGATGTCACCGGGCTGACGGACGGGGTATCTTACCATTGCGCGGTTTTTGGCACGCCGCCAGGCGGATATCGGAGCGTCTCGGCGACCGATGTGATGGAAACTCCGTTCACTGTACCGCGCGTGCCGTCCTCATTTTGCACGGTTCCAGAGGGGAGGAGCATTGACCTTTACTGGAGACCAAACCGCGAACTCGACATTTCGTCCTATAATCTGTATCGACGGCTGGAGAGCGAGCATCGGGACGATCTGTATGCCTCGGGAATTCTCGATACCCTCTATCGTGACGCCTTGGTGGCGCCGGGAGTCGGGTACATTTATCGAGTGGCCGCAGTTGATCGCGATGGTCATGAGTCGGCTTTGTCATCGGAAATAAACGCATATCCGGCGACTTTTGACGGCGGGATACTTGTAGTGGATGAATTTACTCAGGATTACAGCTACATGGCCGACGAATGGCATCAGGCCGCCTACTTTGACACTATCCTCGGATTTCGCCTCCACGGACTGACCCGGGTTGACTCGCTGGAGGCCCGTCTCGAAAAAGGAACGGCCGCGCGATACTCATCGATCATTTGGAACGACGACGACTTCTTCAACAAGCAGCTCAACGATAACCGCTCAGCGGTGGGCTGGTATCTCAGCCACGATGTGAACATGTTTGTGAGCGGAACCAAGACGATCCAGCGATGGAGTCCGGCCACGCCGGTGCCGGGGAGTCACTTACTCTTCAACGAATTCATGATCTCCGGCTATGATTACAACTCCTCTGCCGTATTCAACGGCGCCACCGGCATAAACGGCTGGCCTTCAGTGGAGTGGGGAGTCAGCCGCGGTTGGCGTTACGCTACAGAGATCCCGTCGCTGACGGTCCGCCCAGGCGCCACCGTCATCCTGACCTATAAAGCCCAGCCGCCGGACCCGCGATTTGACGGAAAGCCGTGTGGCGTGGCCTACGACGGCCCAAACGGAAAACGAGTAATTGTTTCGTTTCCGCTGTACTACCTGACGCCGTCATCGGCCACGGCGCTCATGACCAAAGTACAGGAGTATTTCGGCGAATTGGTTGAGACCTTTCCTCCCGGCGATAATAATCGGTCCGGAATAGTGGACCTGGCCGATCTGACCAGCCTGGTCAGTTACCTGACCACGGCGAGTCCGGGCCTGATTTATCCCAACGGCGCAGACGTGAATAGCTCCTGCGTTATCGATCTAAGCGATTTAAGCGCTCTGGTGTCCTATCTCACCACCGGCAGCCCGGCTTTGCGAGAGGGATGTGTTACGCCGTAAGTGATTGTCTTTACTTGACAATTTTGCCCATATTCGTACTTTTCAGTTAGAACCGCCCGGCAACCGACAGTGCGGCTGCTAGACTCAAACTAACGTAATATCTTGTCACTCGCCTGGCAGAAGGAGTAGTTTATGAAGTGGTCGCGGATCCTGATCGGGGCACTCATCGTGCTGGCGCCGGCCGGTTATACCTTGGCCGATGATCTGGGGCTGGTCAAAATAGGGAGCCAGGTTCAGAGTGAGACCGCCACTCGAGTCCTTGGACACGCCTACGCCCGGAGCGGCAACAGTTTTTTGGTGCTGGTCACGAACGACCTAAAGGACTCGCTCGCAGCCAACGGCATGTCCGTTCAAATTGTCCTGCCGAACGCTTCAATCCGGACCGCCTGCGTGGTTCAGTCGGCAGCCCGGGGGAGGAAGTCCGGAATCGACATAAACACGGTGGGAGAAGGAACCCTCCTGGGGAGCGACCTGGTGCTCATGGCCAGGCCCTCGGCCGCGGCTGCAGCCGCCCGTGATCGCGGCGAGGCCTTTGTTATTCCTCTGGCCGACAAGCATATCTACTTCCAGTATCAGCCTGACGCTGCCCCGCGTCTCCTTGCTCCAACCGACGTTTTTCCCACTGACACGCTGGCGAATTTAGTAAATCAGGACACGGTGACGGCCATCAACAAGCGGCTGGAGGCGTTCCGTACCCGTTATATCTGGGCTGATTCCAATCGCGCTTCCCGAGACTGGATAAAATCCAAATTTGCGGCCTGGGGATACACTCAAATCTCGACGCCGAGCTTCAGCTACGGCGGCGGGACCCACTACAACGTCAAGGTCATCAAGCCCGGGTACGCCGAGCCGGATAAGATAATCGTGATCGGCGGACACTATGACACCTGGAACCAGAATTCCGATCCGATGACGTACGCGCCGGGATCCGATGATAACGGATCCGGGACTGCTTTAACGATGGAAGTAGCGCGGGTGCTGGCCCACGTCCCGCTTCGCAAGACTGTCATATTTATGCCGTTTTCGGCCGAGGAGCAGGGGTTGGTCGGGGCGGCAGCGGCGGCCGCTGACTTTCGGGCGACCGGCGCCAAAGTTGAAGCCATGTTAAACTACGATATGGTAGGTTTCACGGCCGACTCATACTGGGACCTCAGCATGTCGTCGGGCCCTAATACCGCGTATCGCTCCCTTTGTGCGCAGACCGCCGGGCCGCGTCACGACTCTGATTCCGACCATAACCTCCATGGGGACCAGCTCCGATCATTACGCTTTCTACGAGCAGGGCTTTGACATCGTCGACAACATCGAAACAGACTTTAACACTCTGGGTTGGCACACCGATCTTGATCTGACTTCACGCATGAATTTCGAGTATATGACGCAGGTCGTAAAAATGGCCGTGGCCTCGGTTGCCATCATCGCCAATGCCGGCACTCCCGTAGGTATTTCGAGGATCGTCGATGTCGGAAACGGAACCGACCTTGATATCGTTCTGAGCGAATGCAACCCCGGTTATCAAAACTGGCTGCACTGGGGGACATCGTCCGGCGTGTACACGGACTCGGCGCTGGTGCCGAGCGGACAGTGCACTTTCAGGGTCTCCGGATTGACGCTTGGAACCACGTACTACTTCGGAGTGTTCGGCACGCCGAGCGACGGATATCCGTCAATCTGGGCAGGCCAGGCTTCAGAGAAGCCGCTGCTTGTGCCGCGACCTCCCGCCAGCTTGATCGCCGATCCCGCGGAAGGGAAGATTATTCTGGACTGGGCGGATAACGCTGAAGCCGACTTTTCCCACTACAAACTCTACCGTCGAATGGAACCCTCGACTGATTTGCAGCTTCTGGCCGACAACCTGACCACATCTCAATTCACCGATTCGGTCCCCGCGACCGGCTTCAAGTACGATTACCGAGTGACCGCGGTCGATCTGGCCGGACACGAGTCGGACTGGTCGAACGAAGCCGGCACTTTCCCCGCCACGTTTGATGGCGGGATACTGGTTGTTGATGAATTCTCCCAGGATTATTCTTATATGGCCGATGAGGCGCACCAAGCGGCATTTTTTGACACGATTCTGAGCTTCCGGCCGCATGCCCTGACGCGGGTCGATGTCCCCGGAAACAAGCTGGATAAGGGGACTGCCGGACGGTATTCGTCGATTATATGGAATGACGACGACTTCTTTAACAAGCAGCTTGCCGAAAATAAGAGCGTTCTGGATTGGTACTTGAGTCACAGGGTGAACATGTTTATCTCAGGGATGAAGACCATTCAGAACTGGAGCCCGACTCCCGTCAGCGGAAGCCATACTCTGTACAAAGAGTTTATGGTCTCGTCGTTCTATTACAACAATTTCGAAATCTTCAATGGAGCGATTGGCGTTAATGGCTGGCCCTCGGTGCAGTGGGGTGGCGTCAGCCGAGGGTTGCGCTACGGCTCGGACATCCCGGCGCTGACGGTACGCCCCGGAGGGACGGTCATACTCACATATGATGCCCAGGATAACGATCCGCAGTTTGAAGGACGTCCGGCGGGAGTAGCTTACGACGGACCAAACGGGAAGCGGGTAATTGTTGCGTTTCCGCTGTATTATCTGACTCCTCAATCGGCGACGGCGCTGATAACCAAAGTGAAGGAGTTTTTCGGCGAGACGGCCGTGATCGCCGTTGGTGGAGACAACACTCGGGATGGCGTCACGGATTTACGCGATCTCTCTGCTCTGGTCGCCTACTTGACTGCTTCGGTTTCCCTGACCGATGCCAATGGAGCCGACGTGAACAACACGTGCAATGTTGACCTGTCGGATTTGTCCATGTTGGTCCATTACCTTACCACCGGTGCACCCGAACTTCTATATGGATGCGTGATTCCTTAATCACAGAAGACCCATCAGAACCAGGCACAAGGAGCAACCGAAGGGTTGCTCCTTTCTCATTCTGTCCCCGGCTGCGCCAATTCTTGCACATTTTGTGAAATAGGCACTTGCGGCCGGCTGGGATAGAGTACAAAGCGTCGGGGCCGGGGCCTCCGGCACAATGACAGGCCCGGATTAACTCTATGCTGCACAAGGTGTTGGTTTACGCGGCACGTTTTGAGGCACACGGCTTGCTCTTTAGTGACCGCATATGAGTGATTCCGTCCTATCCCAGATCCGCATCGTGGAAACGGAACGTCTACTCCCCTTCGAGTGGCTCGCTGCGGATACGTCTTCGGACGAGCGGAGCGACGAGGAGTCTCGCTACGTCCGCCATCCCTTTCCAGTGCTGGACCTTCAAAACGGATCATACCTGCTCCTGGAAAATGTCGAGCGATATGCCAGCCTTGGAACTTCTTCCCTTAACCATCTTCCGGTTCAGCTGTGTAACCGAAAAGGAATCCGCGTGCAAAGCGAGCGGCTCGGCCTTATCGATTTCGATCTGGATGATCTGGGCCGGTTGGTGGCGCGTCACCCGGATCAGATCCTGATGGAACCCCCTCGCCAGCCCAGTAACGGATATGTGCAGGGGGTGGTGGAATTTCCGGGCTCGGCGCCGCTGACCTTGTATTTTCGCGATTCGGGCCGCACCGGCTGTGCCGCCTCGATTGACCTCTTTTTCAGGCACATTCTCCAGCACGGCGAATTCCGTCCGGTGGTGGAGCTGGGAGAGGCTTCGGAGACAGTGTTCCGGGGCGCTTCATACAGCGCCTTCATCAAACTCCCGCAGTTCAGTCTTGAAGATCTTGAGACGGCCGCAAAGACCGATCGCCTGTTCCCGCCGAACATCATTTCCGTGCAAACGGAATCACGGGTGTTCTACATAGATTTTCCCCAATCGGTCCTCCGCTCGGAGATCTCGGTCCGGGAAAAGGAGACTTTTCTTAAGGATCTCCTCCGCTTGCGCGAGCAGTCCCGCCGCACTTCGCGGTATGAGGGGCAGATTTACATTCTGAATCGCTAAAGCCTCAGCGATCCCATCCCGATCCAAACCGAAACGAAAAAACCCTGCGCCTTGAGTGGGCAGGGTTCCGGCACAGCCTTGGATAAGGGCGTTCAGCCGAGTTTGTTGACCGCGAGAGCGAGGCGCGACTTGTTTCGCGCCGCCGTGGACCGGTGAATCAGGCCCCGGGAGGCGGCACGATCCAGAAGCCGGAAGGCTTCATGGAGCTTCTTGGAAGCCTCTTCTTTGCTGGTCTCGGTGCGGACCTCTTTGACCGCCGCTCTGAGCCGGGAGCGATAAGCGCGGTTCCTGTCCCGCTCTTTGGCGGAAGTTTTCATGCGCTTAAAATTTGACTTATGGCTGGGCAACGCTATATCCTTTCCTTCTCGCTTAAATAATTGGGCGGATGAATATACACTGAGAAGGAGCGATTTGTCAACCGCGGCTGTCCATAAAAGTTCGTTCATGCGCTCCGCCTGGCTGGTGGCGCTGGGAACCGCCTTTTCAAGGGTTTCCGGGCTGCTCCGCGAGCAGGTTATGGCCTATTTCTTCGGGGCCGGGATGGCTACCGATGCCTACGTCACGGCCTTCCGCATCCCCAACCTCTTGCGTGACCTGTTCGCCGAGGGGGCGCTTTCGTCTTCGTTTGTCCCAGTTTTCAAAGAGCGGCTGGTAAACAAGACCGACGCGGAAGCCTTCGAATTGGCCAATATCGTCGTAACCGCGATGCTGGTGGTTCTGGGCGTGGTCACCCTGCTGGGGGTGGTTGGAACGCCGGCGATCATATATCTGACAGCCAATGGGTTTACGCAGGATAAAGAGAAATTTGACCTGACCGTCAATTTGACTCGGATCATGTGGGTGTTCCTGCCGCTCGTGTCCATCTCGGCGCTCATCATGGGGATGCTGAATTCGTTCGAGCGCTTCGGCCTTCCCGCGCTCGCGCCGACCATGTTCAACCTCGGCAGCGTCCTTACCGTAGTCCTGTTCTACAGCTTCTTCAAAGTCCCCATATACACCATGGCGATCGGGGTGCTGATCGGCGGGCTGGGACAAATCCTGATCCAGATGCCGACGCTCCATACTATCGGCTACCGCTTCAAATTTAAGCTCAAGCTGTTCGATGAAGGACTCCGCAAGATGATGCGGATGTTCACTCCGATGATGATCGGGCTGTCGGCCGGCCGGATAAATATTCTGCTCTCCACGCTCCTGGTCTCCTTTTTGTCTGAAGGCTCGATGTCGTACCTGAACTACGCCTTTCGGCTGATGCACTTTCCGCTCGGCGTTTTTGGAGTGGCTTTGGGCACGGTAGCGTTGCCGCGCGCAACTGAAATCGCCAGTCGAGGAGACATGGATGGCCTCGGGAAGACTTTCAGCGAGGCGCTCAATATGAGTCTGATGCTCATGATTCCTTCGGCCTTTGCGCTGGCACTTTTAGGCCAGCAATTTGTGTCGTTGGTGTACGAACATGGCAGATTTTCCGGGCCGGATGCGTCGAACACGGCACTCGCTCTGCTGCACTACTCGTACGGGATAATCGGTATGGGAGCGGTCCGGGTCACGGCCCCGGTTTATTACGCTCTGGGTGACGCCCGCTTACCGATGCGGACTTCAATCGCGTCGGTCGTGCTGAATATGCTGCTGTACTATCCGCTGATCAAACTCATGGATTTTGCCGGCGTGGCGGCCGCGACCTCAGTGGCGAGCATATTCAATTTCGCACTGCTCCTGTATTTTTTGCCAAGAAAAGGGGTGCCATTCTCATTTCCACTCTTCTTCATGAAGTTAATCCGCATTATCTTGGCGGCAGTGCTGGCCTGGACCGCGGCGCGGTTTATCCCGATGGGTTGGATGGCGGGACACTCCGGCCTCATGGTAAAACTGGCGGCCGCGCTGATTCCATTGACGGTGGGCACAGGACTTTACATTGCGTTTTGCTATATGCTGGGAGTTTCGGAGATCAAACTTCTGGCGCGCGCGATTTTCAAGCGTCGATGATCGCCGGCCGCGTGGGCTCCGGCCGGTGGAATTGAGAAATTCAGGGGACTGGAATTGGGGAATGATTCGGGTACATGCTGCGCAAGCATCCTGCCCTGCTTTTTCTCGGACTAGTGCTCGCCGGAATTGTGGCCGCCGACGTCGCGCGGATTCCGTCATGGGTCTTCCTCTTTGGCGCCTTCTCCGCGGTTTTGGCGGCGGTCTTGGTCGCCTTTCGATCGATCCGAGTAGCCTCGGTTATTTTCGGCGTCGCTCTGGCTTTTGTAGCGGCCTTTCACTTTGCCAAGGATCACTATGATCTGACGCCGCGTCATGTCGCCCGGGTAGCCGATGAGTCACGCACGGTCCAGATCTTTGGCCAGGTCTCCGACTGGCCGGATCTCAAGGCCAATCTCACTGAAATCAAAGTCGAAGTCGATTCCCTTGGCGGGAGAATTTGCCGGAGGGTCGAAGGGACGATTCTGGTCAAGGTCACCGACACCACTACGGCCCTCCAGCGTGGGGACCGGGTCGAGTTCTGGGCGCGCATCTATCCGCTGGTCGGAGGGGAGAGCGGAGGGGAACGATTCGACTACCGGCGATATCTGCAGCTCAAGGGGGTGTTCGGCATCGTTTACTTACCAACCTTGCTGGACGTGCGGATAGACAAGCGCAGCCGTATCGGATTGTTCGCCGCCGTGGATCAGCTCCGAGACGCCATTCGCTCAACGTTCAGCGCTTATCTCTCGCCCGATGGAGCCGCTCTGGCGAGTGGTTTTCTCATCGGTGAGACCCGCAATATCCCGGTGCATGTCTACCAGTGGTTTAAGGACAGCGGGACCCTTCACCTGTTGGCGGTCTCAGGCTCGAATGTCGCCCTGGTACTCCTGGTGATTATCGTGCTCTTGCGCCCGTTCAGGCTGAGCCGAAACGTGAGGGCCGTCGTTCTCCTGGTGGTCATAGTTCTTTTCACGATGTTGTCGTACGGGCAGCCGTCGGTAATTAGGGCGTCTGTGATGGCGGCCCTGGTAATTGCGAGCCCAGGTGCTGCAGCGACGGTTCGATTTGAATCATATCATCGCGTTGACGATGTTGATCGTGCTTCTGTGGGATCCGGCGCAACTCTATGATATCGGCTTTCAGCTTTCCTTCGCGACCGCCTGGGGGCTGATTTTCTTCGTGAACAAGGTAACTCCCCTGTTTGAACGCCACCACAACACCTGGTGGTACCGGTACCTGGCTTTTCCGGTGATCGTTTCTTTCGTCGCGCAAATCTGCTCTACTCCGCTGATCGTCTACTATTTCGGACGCGTCCCCATCTGGTCGCTCGCCGCAAATTTGGTCATCGTCCCGCTGGTCAGCGTGGCGGTCATTGGCGTCATGGTACTCCTGACCTCCGCGCTCGCAGTGCCGGCGTTGGGTGCGCTGATCGGGATGTTCGTTGATGCGATCATGAAACTGACGATTGCCGGGGTGAATCTGTTTGGCTCGGCGAGCAATTCGGTGCTCGAGTTTGATTCGGCTCGATCGGGGTTTTGGTCCTGGCTGCTTATCGCGGGGGTCTATCTGTCTTTCGGCTTGATTGGTCTGGCGCTGTCCCGGCGGAAGTACCGCCCCATCGCCCTTATCACGACCCTGATCACCGTGAACGGGGTGCTCTTATTTTCAGTACTTTCCTCGGTGAAAATACCGGGTGAGACTCTGACCTTTTCGCGGATTCCAGGAGGCGTAGCCGCTATCCACCATCGGGGAAACTGGCAGTCGGCCGACTTGGTCTTGACCGGAATGGCAGGGAAGGAGTACTCCGTTGACGAGCGGGTGATCCGTCCGATTCTGGAAGCAAAACAAATCACTGCGCTCCGCTATGTCGTGTTGCTCAGGTCCGCCTATCCGGCTATCGACGATGCGCTTCGGATCGCCGAGAATTTCGGCGCCGACTCCGTTTTCGTATCCTCCCGACAACGTCAGGCGGTGCTGGAAGTCTCACGCGACTCGAGCTTCAGCCCGATCTTGCGGCAGAGAATTTCAGTCTTCCCGGGCGGGATGAATGGGTCGAATGGCGACGGCTACTTTCCGTCGGAGCATGCCCTGATATTACGGCGGCACGGGCAAACGCTGCTTCTCTCCAACGAGAGTGAACTGGCGCGGTTGCAACGGTTTCTTAGCCCAGGCATGGTCATTGTCCTCGGGGGCAACTGGAAGCCGACGCCGGAAGAGCTGATGTTGCTTCGGCGCGCGGCGCCACGCACCTTGATCTGTGCAAGAATTGCGCAGACCGGGCCAGGTCAGGGCGCAGGGAGCGCCAGGCCGGCCTTGACCGATCTGCCGTGTCCGCTGTACGATCTGAGCCTTCGGAATGAACTAGTGATTCCTCTCGATCCGGGCACTCAAACAGAGTAAGGGGCGCCCGAATAGCCGTTTCCCCGTAAAGAAAACCTCTCCTTAACCCGATAAAGCTACAGAAGTACCCGACATATAAATCGCCGTAACTCGGTTGCGGATTACAGGATTAAACGATCATGAGCCTGTCAGGAAACCTAAAGACCGTTGCTTTTCCGGACATCCTTCAGCTATTGGCTTCAGGCAAGAAAACCGGGATTCTGGAGTGCAAAACCGTCTCGCGTCAGAAGGAAGTAGCCTTCAAAGACGGGAATATCATCTATGCTTCTTCGGTGAACAATTCCGAGGATCTCCTGGGCAATATGCTTTTGAAGCGGGGGAAGATATCCAAGACCGACCTCGAACGGGCCATCACCCTGCACAAACAGACCGGGCGCCAGCTTGGAACGACCCTGATTGACATGAACTTGTTCGAGAAAGAGGAAATCGCGCAGTGTCTGAAGCTTCAGATCGAGGAGATCGTCTACAACCTGTTCTCCTGGAAGGAAGGGGATTTCATCTTCCATGAAAACGCCGCTCCCCGCAATGCGCCGTTCCTGATCGAACTCAGCACCATGAATGTCCTCATGGAAGGAACCCGGCGTATCGACGAATGGATCGAAATCCAAAAAGTCCTTCCGCCTGACGATGTCCTTCTCCGCATCTGCAAATCGCCGAAAAATGCGTCCGAGGAAATTACGCTTTCACTGGATGAATTCCGGATGCTTTCGCTGATCAATGGCGACCGCACTGTGCCGGCCCTGATCGATTTGTCCCCCATGGGCGAGTTCGTCACCTGCCGGTCACTCTATCACCTGATCGTCAACGGCCTGGTGGAGGTTGCCGGTCACCGCGAGCCGGAGCCGGTCGAACAAGTTGACGAGGAAGAGGTCGCCTTGTCGGTGATCTTCTATCTCTACAACAACTGCTTTTTCCGAATTCGCAGCTACGTCGAAGAGATGCTCGGCGAAGGAAATACCCGGTTTGCGACGTTCGTCGCCCAGTATCGGACCGGCCTTCTGACTTTCTTCCCCGGAGTCGATCCAAGTTCCGACCTGATGCCGTCCTTCGACAAGTTTTTGTCGGCCGTCAACAGTGTTCCCGAGAGCACCAGATTCTATACCGTGATGAGCAATCTGGAGCGGATGCTGGCCGAACAGCTGGTCGAAGTATATCGATTGATCGGGACCGGCGGATTCCGCGAGTCGGTCAACCGCGTGAAAAAGGAAATCGCTTTCCCGCTGGCCAACCGCCGCGATCTCGTGCAGCGATATGGAATTGAAGACACATTCTACGGCACCATCAAACGCGCCGATAAAGTCGTAAAATTAGTTCGAGGGTGAATATGAAAAAGATGTTAGCAGTTGTACTTGGCCTGGCCGCCCCGGCTTCGGTCCTGGCCCAGGATATGCCGCAGACGGTGGCGGTCGTGACCGCTCCGCCCCTGCTGATCACGATCCTGCTGTTGATCTCTGCCTGTGCCTGTGTAGCGTTCTCGATCCAGGTGTTTCTCCTAATTAAAGGCGGGCAGTTGAGTCGGAGTTGGCTTATAATGACCTTTGGATTTGTGCTCCTGGCTCTGACGCAGGTGGTAACGCTGCTGTCCGGATTCGGGGTTCTGACTCCCAACCGGTACCTGATTCCGGGGTTGTTGGTGGTGATGACCGGAGCGTTCATTTACGGGCTGTACGAGACCAAGCGGACCTTGAGCTAGGCGCCTTTTGAGTTGACATAAGTTAATGTGAGGACTATCTTTACGTCTGCCGAAAATTTCTGCCCGCTGACAACATGCTGATCGGCGAGCTAGTTATAGAAGATGTGTGAATGAATTTCGACAAAGCCGAAATTGACGATCGAATCGACAAGTGCCAGAGGATTCTGGAGCTCGATCCCAATTCCCAGATTTTCGCCGCTCTGGCGGAGGCGTTTCGCAAACGCGGGGATTTGGAACGGGCTTTTCGCATTTGTCAGAACGGTCTGAGGATTCATCCCTCCTATGGCTCCGCGCATGTGGTCATGGCCAAGATCAACTTGGATCGAGGGCTGTATGACTGGGCCGAGGCGGAAATCAAGAAGGCGATCGAGATCGAAGGGAACAGCCGCGCTATCGAATTGCTCCTGGCCGAGATCTACATGTATAAGGGAGAGTTCAACTCGGCCGTCAAGCTCCTGAGGAAACTTCATCAGGGGGATCCCGGCAACGGCCAAATCAAGAAGCTGCTCGATATCGCCCTGAAATTGCCTGAAGAACAGGCTATGATCATGGAATCCCAGGGCGGCATGAAGAGAGCTTTGAAGGAGCCGACGCCGCTGCCGCAGGCCGCTCCGGCGAATTCCGATCCTCTGTTTCAGACCGGTTCCGTCTATACTTCGACAAACATTATCCAGAAAGCGGTGGCGCTGCCGGATATGGACGGTGCGCTGTTTATCAATCTTGAAGGACTGGTGGCGGAACAGGAGTGGGGCGTTTCCATCGATGCCGCCACGTGCGGCGCGACCATGGCCGAAGTCAGCAACAGTCTTAGCACGGAATTGATGAAAGCTTCGTTCGGGCGGGTGAATACCCTTCTGATCGAGACCGGGAGTCCGGTTTTTTATCTGGTGCGGGTGGTCAACGGCATGTTTCTCTTTGTGGCCAATAACAAGATCAATCTCGGGACAATGCGGATGCGTATTGCCTCTTTGATCGAGCGATATAACGCCAAGTGAGCGAGGACGTGGTATGCAGGTAAACGGACAGGTCGGCAGCCGCACCGTACTATACAGCCTGATCTTGCTGATAGTACCGATGGTGGCATTTCCGCAGCAGTTCGGCACACCGCTTTTGCACATGTCGGTCACTTACGGTGTGGCCGAATTGGCGTTCTATCTGGCGGTGTCGTATTTCATGTTCCGTTCGGCCGGCACCGGACGAATTCTGGGCGCGGCGGCGGCTTTTGTTCTCTATCGTATGGTCGTCGGTGCCCTGCTCGGCGTATTAATTCTGGCGCTCTATCCGCTCAGCGTGGGGGCCACGTTTGAGCTGGCCTTGTTTAGTTACGCCCCGGCGGCGTTTCTGCATGTGCTCGCCACCCCGTTCGTGTTTGGACCGGTAATGAAAAATCTGCTTGGTTCGCCTCGACACGAGCGGACGATCATGCGCGAAAATATTGTCAGGGACCAACCGTCCACCGGGATGCGGTCGATCGTTATTTCCAAAAACAAGGGGATCGTTACCGAGGCGAATATCGGCCGTCCTCCGGTGCAGGCCGAAGATGAAATGCGGCGCGCGACCGACGAGGCCCCGGACGCCGATCAGTCATCAGGGCCGCAGGAGCAGAGCGGCTTTGAACGGGCCACCCGGTATCTGGGTGAGAACGGCTCGGTCTACCTGGCGGCCGTCGTTGACAACGAAGGACTCCTGCTGGCTAACTTCAAGCGGGGGGATGTGGTCGCGGAAGACTTCGCGCCGTTGACCCTGCTCTTTTTTGATTCGACCCGCCGCATTTTGGAAAAGGCGCGCCTGAGCGGAGCCGAGAAGATCGACATCAATCTTAAGGATAAGCGAATCGTGGTTGCCCGGGACCAGCAGTTTAGTCTGATGGTCCTGGCCGAGCGTCAGAGTGATGACAACCTGAATATCCGGATCATCCAGGCCATGGACATGATTCGGCGCTACCACTCGGAACGCTACGCTTCACGTCAGACGGTAAACGCGGAGAGGATACATGTATCAAGTACTGAATGAACTGAACAAGACACCCGGTGTCACCGGTTCGATGGTGGTCGGCAATGACGGGATCGTTATCGCGGCCGACCTTGAAGCCGGCTTCGAGGGAGACACGGTCGGCGCACTGGCCGCCTCGATTACGGCCAATATCCAGAAATCGCTGGACCGGCTTCGGACCAGTCCGCTTCAGCAGGTGACGATTGAAGCGGAAGAGGCCAAACTGTTTTTCACCGATGCGGGCCTTGGTATTCTGGTCGTAACCACGCAGAAGGACGTCAATGTCGGGTTGATCCGGCTTGAGATCAAGAACGCGGTCAGCCGACTGAGGATGGCGGGCTAACCCTAAGAAAGGTGATCCCAGGGGTTTCACTATGGTATCGATAAACTACTCATCACGCGAGGTCTGCTGTAAGATCGTCTACTACGGCCCGGGGCTGTCCGGCAAGACTACCAATCTGCAGTACGTTCATGCCAAAGTACCTCAAAACACCCGGGGGAAACTGATATCATTGGCGACCGAAGCCGACCGAACCCTTTATTTCGATTTTCTGCCGATCAACATCGGCAGCATCAACGGTTTTTCGGCGAAATTCCAGTTGTATACCGTTCCGGGTCAGGTGTACTACAACGCTACGCGCAAGCTCGTACTGCGCGGTGTCGACGGCATCGTCTTTGTCGCCGACAGTCAGCCCGACAAGATGGACGAGAACATTGAATCGCTCTTGAACCTGGAAGAGAACCTTTCCGAATACGGCTACTCGATCGAAGATGTTCCGATTGTCATTCAGTACAACAAGCGGGATCTGCCGGGAGTCCTGACGGTCGACCAGTTGGATGCGCAGTTGAACAAGCGCGGCTGGCCGCATTTCGAAGCCTCGGCCACAGTCGGGAACGGGGTCTTCGATACTCTTAAGTTGGTCATCAAGTTGGTTCTAGATAAAGCGAAGAACGCCAGTTCCGTGCGGATGCGGCCATCGGCCGGCGACAGCGGCCGGGTGCCGATGACTACGCCATCCGACAGCGGGCGTATTCCGACATTCGGATCATCCGACAGCGGCCGAGTGCCGGTGGGCGGACTTGGTCTGGATAGCGGTCGGATTCCAACCGTCTCTGGTGACAGCGGCCGGATACCATTAGCCGCGAGCATGGCGAGCGAACCGACCGGGGCGGGTGAATCCGATACGGGGCGAATCCGGGTCGAAGACCCCCGCACGCCCACAGCACCTTACGATCAGCCGGCGTATCGGCCTTATCCGGGTTCAGAGCAGGAGTCGATGCGGCAGCGGGCAGTCGCTACTCCTGTAGCGGCTCCGGTCCCTCCGGAAGCCGAGGCACGGCCCGTCAATGCGGCTCCGATCCAGAGTTATGCATCGTTGGAGCGGCACGCCGATGAATTCGCGGCTCCCCAGCGCACGCCGGCGATGGCTCCGCCGCTGCGGCGTCGTCCGGAAGCGAAGAAACGCGGTTTCTTCAAACGTCTATTCGGGTTGAAATAAGTCGTCCAGGAGGTATATACATGTCAGAAGATGCTTTGATCATCTATGAAGAGGAGATCACTCGGATTGACGCTCTTCTCAATAAGATGCTGAAGGGGGCCGAGGCGAAATGCGCGCTGCTCGTTGACAAGGATGGACATCTGATCACGCGTCAGGGATTCACCCATTCTTTGGATACGACCGCGCTGGCGGCGCTTCTGGCCGGTGCCTTCGCCTCGACCAAGGAAATCGCGCGTCTCGTCGGCGAGCCCGAATTTTCGGTCTTATTCCACCAGGGGAAGAAAGACCATATCCACATGACGATAGTCGGTGAACGGTCGATTCTGGTGGTGATATTTGATGACCGGACCACGATCGGCATGGTTCGCTTGTACGCAAAAGAAACGGCCGTGGAGCTCACCAAGATTTTTGACCAGATCGTTCGCAAGACCGGTTCCCGGGCCGGCAACAACAGCATCTCGGGCGAGTTTGCCGAAGCGGCCCAGGACCGCCTCGATGACATCTTCCAGGATTAGGAGATTTTCGACGTCTCAGGAGTACCGGGGGCCTAAACAATTTTCGGAAGCTGCTGACTAAACGGATACTCACATGTCTACCGAACTCAGCTCCTTACTGGTCAGCGCCGGCAAGATCACGCAGGAGCAGGCTGACAAAGCACTCAATCTGGCCAAGGAGAAGAAAGAAAAATTCTCCACGGTCCTGGTGCAGTTGGGAGCTGTGGCGTCCGAGGATGAGCTGGCATCGTTTGTCGGCAAGCATCTCAAGATCGGCGCCCTCCGCCTCAGCGACATCGAGCTGAACCCCGAAGTCGTCAAGCTCATTCCCCTGGACATCGCCCGCAAGTTCAAAGTTATCGCCGTTTCCCGTCTCAACAAAACGCTTCTGGTCGCCATCTCCGACCCCAATAATATCTATGTTCTCGATGCCGTAAAATTCATTACCGGCTGCAATGTTCAGCCGGCGATTGCTCCCGAGAAGGCGATCGACAAGGCGATCGAACTTTATTACCAGGATACCGGGGGACTCTCGGAGATCGTCAAGGGTCTGGAGGAGTCGGACCTCGAAGTCGTTTCGAGCGAGGAGGCACCGAGCGAATCCGACCTGCTCTCGGCTGTTCAAGACAAGCCGCTGGTCCGCCTGGTCGACTCGATCATCGCCGATGCCATCCGCATGGGGGCTTCCGATATTCATTTTGAAATGTACGAGAAGCGGATTCGCGTCCGGTACCGGGTTGACGGCGATCTCCGCGAAATGGCGCCCCTGCCGTACAAATATCGCGCGGCGATCGTGTCCCGTATCAAAATCATGGCGGAACTGGACATTTCCGAAAGACGTCTTCCTCAGGACGGCCGTATTAAGATCAAGATCGGCGGACGAACGGTCGATCTGCGCGTTTCGGTTCTTCCGACTATTTTCGGCGAGAAGGTCGTGATGCGAATTCTCGATCCGATGGCCCTGAAGATTGATATGACCCAGCTCGGCTTCCGCCAGGAGGATTTGGATAAGTTTCAGCTCGCCATTCACAACCCCTACGGAATCATCCTGGTGACCGGCCCGACCGGATCGGGCAAAACGACCACGCTCTATTCCGCCCTGCAGCAACTCAACACGATTGATGTCAACATCATGACGGCCGAGGACCCGGTCGAGTTCAATTTCGAGGGGATCAACCAGGTGGCCGTGAAATCTGAAATCGGGCTCAGTTTCGCCGCCGGTCTGCGCTCCTTCTTGCGCCAGGATCCGGATATCATCATGGTCGGTGAAATTCGTGACTCGGAGACGGCGGAAATCGCCATTAAAGCCGCTCTTACCGGACACTTGGTCTTCTCGACTTTGCACACCAATGATGCGCCATCATCGGTGACTCGTCTGATCGATATGGGGGTGCCATATTATCTGGTCGCCTCCGCCACCAAGATGATCATGGCTCAGCGTATGTGCCGCAAGATCTGCCAGCACTGCAAAGAAGAAATTAACCTGACGCAGGAGCAGGTCGACAGTCTTAAGTTGTCGAAAGACCTGATGCGTAATATCCGAGCTTTCCATGGCGTCGGTTGCAACGACTGCAGCGGCACGGGCAAGTCCGGCCGGCTGGGCGTTTTTGAAGTGCTCCCGATCACGCCGAGAATGGAAGCAATGATCCTCCAACGGGAGTCGGACACGGAGCTTCGCAAGGCGGCTATTGAGGAGGGGATGTTCAGTCTTCGCATGGCCGCCGTGGAAAAGATGAAGCAGGGGATAATTTCGATCGAAGAAGTGTTCGCCGTTACTTCCGGCACATAAAGCGCCTGCCGCGCCGATTCACCCAACCGATTCGCCTGTCAGACAATCACTTATCCCGGCAAACCGGGAACTTTCCAGTCAAGTTTCCATCCTTCGAGCCGATATAGTGATAGAAGATATTCTACCGGCTAAAGAGACTCATTGGAATCAGGAGATCACGACCTATGATGCTTCGCGACCTGTTAGAGCAGATGGTAAAGATGGGGGCGTCAGATTTGCATTTGACAGTCGGAGCTCCGCCGGTAGTGCGTGTCGACGGCAAACTTCAGCGCTTAACCCAACACGAAGTTTTGAATGGCGAAGTGATCAAGAAGCTCGCCTACTCGATGCTGAACGACAAGCAGAAACTAAAATTCGAGCAGAATTCCGAGCTTGATCTCTCCTTCGGCGTGGAAAACATGAGCCGTTTCCGCTGCAATATGTTCATGCAGCGCGGAAATGTCGCCGTGGCGATCCGCCAGATTCCGTACAATGTCCGCTCGTTCGACGAGCTGGGGCTGCCGAAAGTAATCGCCGAATTCTCCAAGCTCCCGCGCGGTCTCGTGCTGGTGACCGGCCCGACCGGTTCGGGAAAATCCACGACCCTGGCCGCCGTCATCGACAAGATCAACAAAGAGCGGCCCGTACATATCATCACGGTGGAAGATCCGATTGAGTACCTGCACCGCCACCAGATGGCGCTGGTCAACCAGCGGGAAGTATACGCGGATACGCACTCGTTTGCCTCGGCGCTGAAATACGCTTTGCGCGAAGACCCCGATGTCGTGCTGGTCGGCGAAATGCGCGATCTGGAGACGATCGAGGCGGCCCTCTCAATTTCCGAGACCGGCCACCTGGCCTTCGCCACTTTGCACACCAACTCCTGCGCCGAAACGGTGAACCGTATCGTCGACGTCTTTCCTACCACCCAGCAGGAGCAGGTCCGGATAAACCTCTCGTTCACGCTGCAGGCGGTGGTCTCGCAGGCCTTGATTCCCAAGGTCGGCGGGGGGCGGGTCATGGCGCTGGAAATGATGATCGCCACGCCGGCGATCCGGGCTATCATTCGCGACGACAAAGTGCATCAGCTGTATTCGATGATTCAGTCCGGCCAGAAATACGGCATGAAGACCATGAATCAGTCGCTCTCCGAACTCTATACGTCGGGCAAGATCACGATCAATGATGCCATGAGCTATAGCCACAATACCCAGGAACTGAGCGAAATGCTGTCACGGAACAAAACCCCCGTGTATAGCTGAGATCTGACAAGGAGCAGAAAGGACAGTTACCATGCCGGTCTTTGAATACAAAGGGAAGACTCTTGCCGGGGCCGCGGTCCAGGGCTCGATGAAGGCCCAGAGCAAAGAGGATCTCGAACGGGTCCTGCGGCAGAATCGCATCCTGGTGACCTCGATCAGCAAGAAGGCCGCCGACATACAGATCAAATTCGGAACCGGGGTCAAGAAGATCGAGATCTCGCGCTTTACGCGTCAGTTTGCGACCATGATCGGCGCCGGTTTGCCGATGGTGCAGTGTCTGGAGATTCTCTCGCAGCAGACGGAAAGCAAAGAGTTTTCGAAGATCATCGCCCAGGTCAAAGACGGCGTACAGGGCGGATCGACCTTGTCGGAAGCCTTGTCGCGTCATCCCAAGATCTTCGATCAGCTCTATTGCAACATGGTCGAGGCCGGTGAAGTGGGCGGCGCCCTCGATGCCATTCTGGTCCGCCTGGCGGTCTACCGCGAGAAAGCCGACAAACTGGTTCGAAAGGTCAAGGGCGCGATGATGTACCCGGCGGTCATTTGTATAGTTGCCACCGGCGTGACAATCGCGATGCTGACTTTTATCGTCCCGGTTTTTGCCGGAATGTTCAAAGGCGTGGGCTCGGAGCTTCCCGCCCCGACCCAGATCGTGCTCGACATCTCGAATTTCCTGAAGTCCAATTACTTGTATCTGATATCCGGAATAGTCGGACTCTTTGCCGGACTGTTTTGGTGGCGCAAAACGCCGCAGGGTGCTCTGCAATTTGATAAGATACTGCTGAAGACCCCCGTGCTGGGCACGCTCGTACGGAAATCATCGGTGGCGCGTTTCACCCGAACTCTGAGCACGCTGCTCTCCTCGGGCGTATCGATTCTGGAGGCGCTCGAAATTACCGCCAAGACCTCGGGTAACCTGGTTGTCGCCAGCGCCATCAATAAGTCGGTCATCGCGATCGCCGAGGGCGACACAATCACCGGCCCGTTGAAAGAGACCGGAGTGTTTCCTCCCATGGTTATCCAGATGATCGGCGTCGGGGAAAAGACCGGCGGCCTGGATGATATGCTCAACAAGATTGCGGATTTTTACGACGATGAAGTCAATGACGCGGTAGCCGCGCTGACTTCGATTATCGAGCCGGTCATTATCGTTTTCATGGGCGCTATCATCGGCGGTATTTTGATCGCGATGTATCTGCCGATGTTCGATATTATCGGTAAGATCGGATGAACCGGCCGACCAGCTGACACGGGCGTGCCACCGCGCGCCAAGGTCAGACTGATCGCCAGGAATAAGGAAGCGGCGCCCCGAGAGCGCCGCTTTTGTTATGCAGCAACAGGAACGACAGAAAAGGCTTGAATGGTTCTTGCCGCTCCGGCTCGCCACTTACGTGATTCTCATGGCGGTGGTGGTGTTCTGGATGGGCTCGCCGCGGTATTTGGAACCGCAGGTCGTTTTCTACTCCGTCTGCACCCTTGGTTTCGCCCTGGCGATCGCCCTTGAAAAACGGTTCCGGCTCAATGTGGCCATCCAGTTCCTCATCGCCTGCCAGTTCCTGCTGGAAATCGCCATTGAGGGTGGAGTCATTTACACCACCGGGAACGTCAACTCGCCGTTTTCGGCGCTGTTTCTTCTAACGATCGTTTCGGCCGCGCTGGCGTACCGCATGATCGGCACGCTCGGCATGGCCTCGCTGGTCTCGATCGCCTACGCGTTCATTATCTGGTTCGGTCTCAGTCATAGTTCCGATGCCGGCTTGAATGCCCAGGCCCTGAAGACCATTTTCGCCACCCAGGACTTCGTGTTCTATTCCATCTTCCTCCACATCCTGATCTTCTTTCTGGTGGCCTTCATCTCAGGTTACCTGGCGGAACGTCTCAGTACGCAGAACAAAAAACTTGCCGATGCCTCCATCGCCCTCAAGCAGGCGCGCCTGGAGACGGATGATATTCTGCGTCACTTGAATTCCGGGCTGCTGACTATCGATGCGCACGGGAACATTATCTACTTCAACCGCGCCGCGGAAAAAGTGCTCGGCTATCGCGAGGAAGATGTCCGTGGGATGCCCTGTGAAACCGTCTTTGCCGAGCGCATGCCTCGCCTGGCCCAGTGTCTTCTGGAAGGCCTGCGGTTTGGGATCGACCATCCCCGCAAAGAGATCGAGATTATCGGTTCGGATCGACGGGTGATACCTCTCGGCATGTCCATCTCAGTCTTGCTGGAAGAGGACCAACTCGTCCGCGGGCTGATCGCGATCTTCTCCGATCTGACCGACGCCAAGGCGCTGGAGAACAAAGTCAGGGCCGCCGACCGGCTGGCCGCGATTGGCGAGATGTCGGCCTCGATTGCCCATGAAATTCGCAATCCTCTGGCGGCCATCTCCGGTTCGGTGGAAGTTTTGAGCCGCGATCTGAAGCTCTCCAATGAAAACGGCCGGCTCATGGATCTTATTGTAAAGGAATCCCATCGCTTGTCAAAGATTCTCAGCGATTTTCTCTCTTATGCCCGAATCGACCGGCCCCGCTACGACAAGGTCGAATTATGCCACCTGGTAAACGATGTCATCGAGATCCTTCAGCACCAGGATGCTTACCGAAGCAACATCCGGGTGGGGCATGATTCGAACCAGGACATCGTCTATGTCATTGGTGACGAAGATCTGATCAAACAAATTCTGACCAACCTGGCCGTCAACGCCTGCGAGGCGTTTGAGGGGCGCCCCGGAAACCTGACATTTCGCGTTTACGACAATCCGGGAGCCGGCGAAGTGCAATTGCGGGTCGAAGATGACGGTCCCGGGATATCGGCAGCTCATCGCGAACGCATTTTTCAGCCGTTCTACTCCACCAAGAAACACGGGACAGGACTCGGCCTGGCTATCGTCCATCGAATATGCACGGCGCTCCGGGTCTCGTTGAGCGTGGACTCGGAGCCGGGACAGGGGACCGGCTTTATCCTGCGCTTTCAGCGCTTCGCTCCCGAGCGCGTGCATCAGTTGACAACGACACGCTCCGATCGCTCCAGCGTCGCCATCTCCTGATCGATTTTGCTCTTGCTTTTGGCGTCTGCCGACGTAACTTACGGCGCTTTGATCGAATACCTTTTGAAATCAACGGCTATAAGAATCATCGCGGGAGCCGCCCTGCTCTGCGCGGTGCTTCTGTGCGCCTGCTCTCACCTGGTGGTCCTCTCCAGCGAGACGGCTCCGTCCGCCACCAAATTGGTCGCGACCGCTGATAATGGATACCGGTTGACCGGAAAGGAACTCTATTCCAAGTACGTCTGGAGTCTTCTCTTGCCGCTCGGCGGGACCCTGACCGATTCGGCGGCCCAGGAATTTCTGGACAGCGTGATTGTCGATACCCTGACCGGGTTCGAGGCGAGAACGTTGGACTTGGATGTCCAGCCGATGGAGGCACGGGAGTACCGGGTCCGCCATGGGAATCTGCTTTCCGGCACATACTACCAGCGCGCGGTTCTTGACCAGGTCAAAGTTGACTCCCAGAAAGTACTCGATTTCTACGAGCAAAACAAATCACGGCTTGTCACCAAGGAGAAGATCGAATTCTCTCAGATCCTGGTTTCTCCGGTGCTTCTCAAGCACGGGCCTGATTCGGTCAAGTACCTTACCAGCACCGATGCCCAGGTCGACAGTATCGCCCGCAGGAGAGTCGACAGTGTCTATGCCATCCTGCAGACCGGCGCTGACTTTAAGAAGGTCGCGGAACAGTATTCGCAGGATGACTACACGAAAGTAAATGGCGGACTAGTGGGCTGGACCACGCGCGGGACCTACCCGAAACCGTTCGACTCGGTGGCGTTTCAATTGAAGGTTGGAGAGTATTCCAGACCATATCGAGACCTGGACGGTTACCATATCATCTCTGTCGGGGATCACCTCGCCGAGGGCCCGTATCCGATCAACCGGGTTGAGGTGTATCCGCAAGTCAAAGAGATCGTAGTCAACGCCGAAACCCAGAGGATCGGCACCAGAGTGCTCGACAGCCTTCGACAGGGAGTGAAAGTCGAATTCAATCCGGCCGTAATCGACAGCGCTATCATGACAGCCCCCGACCTTGAATGGTACGGCGTGGTGAACGGTCGGGACACTTTCGATGTCTTATTGATCCGCAATGCGCTCGATGTTTACATGAAGCGTCATCAGCTGTCCAGGTTGACGGATGATCAGAAGAAAGAGGTTTCGGACGTCTTGATTCAGCGGGCGCTGCTCATTGAAGGTGCGCGCGCCGCCGGATTCGACACTCTGCCCGAAATTCGTGAGCAGGACCGGCTGCTGCGGACATCGCTGGCGAAGGGGATTTTGATACGTCAGTGGTACGGCCCCGACTGGTCGCCGCCGGACTCCGCCGTTGCGGCCTATTACAGTGCGAATATTAAACGCTTTCAAATTGACAAGCCGTTGACCGTTCAGCAAATCGTGACCAAGGACTCGGTGACCGCCGAGTTTATCCGTGACCAGGCCAGCGCGGGCGTGGATTTCCTCGAATTAGCCAAAGAATATTATCCAGGGGACACGGCGCTCCGACTGCCGGCTGCCGATCTCGGCCAAATCGGACCCAACGATGTTGATTCGGCTTTCTTCCGAACTGCCCTGGGAACGAATCCGGGGCAAATCTCGCGGCCGGTGAAGACCCGGTATGGCTACCATATCATCAAAGTGCTCGCCCGCAAAGACTCCAAAACCCTTGAGGACGCGAAACCCGAGATCGCGATGACTCTGGTAAAAGAGCGACGGTTTCAGGAGTTTCAGAGCCTCGAGACTCGGCTATTTGCCAAGTATCACGTCAAATATCCGAACAAGATTGGTCAAGTTTCGCTTGAGTCAATCAAGTCCCGCAAGAAATGAATTTCAGCGCCGAGCCTTCCCGACCTGAAATCCCCTTCTCCCAAGAATTGCTCCGCAAGGCAACCCACCTAGGGGCCTTGATCATCCCCGCGAGCTATTATCTGCTGGGTCTTGGCAAGGGAATCACGCTCAGCGTTCTCGTACCGGCATCGGTCCTTATTTTCCTACTGGATATTAGCAGAATCAGAAACTGGTGGATATGGAAGATGGCCGGGGCTCGTCTGATCGGGCGGATGATACGGGTGCACGAAGCGGGCGGAGACTTCACCGGCGCGACCTACATTCTCCTTTCAGCCTCTTGCACGATCGCTTTATATCACAAACCGGTAGCTATTGCGGCTCTTGCGTTTATCATCGTAGGGGACAGCTGTGCGGCCATCATCGGGCGGCTCTACGGCCGGCATCGCTTTGGGCGAAAATCAGTCGAAGGCTCGCTGGGGTGTCTGGCCGGATGTCTGGTTGTCGCCGCTCTGACACCGCAACTTCAATGGCAGATTACGGTTCCGGGGGCGATACTTGCCACCATCGTTGAGGCATTATCGACCAGAATAGACGATAATATCTCTGTTCCGCTGGTAACCGGTCTCGGCATGACTTTGGTACAAAAACTGTTCATTCCAGGCTAGATTTTTGTGGCATGAGCTGGCCCTCCCCGCGTATAATTTAAATGAGAGTGGGAATCATAACTCCTAAACCCATTGGAGGCGTTCATGTCCAAAGGCAAGGTCAAATACTTTAATGACCAAAAGGGATGGGGTATCATCCAGTGCTACGACACGGAACAGGATGTATACGTCCATCACTCAGCCATCAACATGCAGGGGTATCGGACCTTAAGAGAAGGTCAAGAAGTTATGTGTGATGTGTCGCAAACGGAGCAAGGCCCCAAGGCCCAGAACGTAAAACTTTTGAATTGATGCAAGGTCTTGTTCGATCCGAAAGGCCGCCGTCTGGCGGCCTTTTTCTTTACCCTTCGGCTACGCCGTGAGGCCCCTTAACAATTCACTTCTGTTCCTCGCCAATCCGAGTATATTGACCCCCTATGAAGACTATCGATTTACGCTCCGATACCGTAACCCGCCCCACGCCGGAAATGCGGCAGGCGATGGCTACCGCAGAGGTCGGCGACGATGTATTTGGCGACGATCCGACCGTCAAGGAACTGGAATCCTACATCGCCAAGCTCTTCGAGCGGGATGCCGCGCTTTATGTCCCGTCCGGGACTATGGCCAATCAGATCTGTCTGAAAGCAGTCTCACAGCGGGGCTGGGAACTGCTCTGCGACCGCGAGTGCCATGTCGTCAACTATGAGGTCGCAGGCCCGGTGATCCATTCCGGTCTGCTGGTCAACTTGCTCACCACCGAGCGCGGGATGATCAGCGCCGAAACGATACGGGAGAATATTCGTCCTAAAAACGTCCATGTCCCGGAGACCAAGATGGTGGCGCTGGAGAATTCGCACAACCGCCACGGTGGGACGATCCTCCCTCAGGATGAGATTCTCAAAGTCCGGAAAGTCTGCGATGAATTTGGCCTGATCTTGCACCTCGATGGCGCTCGCATCTGGAATGTTCATGTGGCGACCGGAAAATCGCTGCCCGAATTGACGCGCCCTTTCGATACCATTTCAGTCTGTCTTTCCAAAGGGCTGGGAGCGCCGATCGGATCCATGATTGTCGGCTCGAAAGAATTTATCACCAAATGTCTGCGCGAACGAAAGTTGTTTGGCGGAGGGATGCGCCAGGTGGGCATAATCGCCGCTGCGGGTCTCTATGCCGTGAAGCATAACATACGGCGGCTCGCTGAAGATCACGCCAATGCCAAACTTCTGGCCGCCGGACTGAACGAATTCAAACTCCTCGATGTAGACATCAGCCGGGTGGAGACTAATATTGTTGTCGCCAAGATTAGTTCCGGGGAAACCTCCGACATCGTGGCCGAACGCATGATGAAGGTGAATGTTCTCGGCATTCCGTTCGGACCAAAGAAGCTCCGTTTTGTGACGCATCTCGATGTCAGCAAATCTGACTGCGAAGAGGCGTTGTCCCGACTGAAGGGCGTGTTGAACTAGGGTCGTTGTCGGCGGCAAGCAGATGACTACAGCAGACGGGACGCCCGCTCCCCGGCGATCCGAGACCCTGATCGCTACCGCTCTGATCTCCCTTCATGCCCTGGCTCTGGTGTACTTGGCGGTATTTCGCTATGTGGATCGCGACGAAGGTTTTTATCTCTCGGCAGCTTCGAGCCTAGCGCATGGTCGGATTCTCTATACCGACTTCTTCTTCCCTCAGATGCCGTTCTTGCCCTATGTTCTGTCTTTCGTTTCCGGTCACGGATTTTCGACTTTGCTCTACAGCAGGCTGCTCTGCTTAGTTCCCGCGGCCCTGACGCCTGTCATATTAGTATTGATCCTTCGCGAACTGACGGCCGCCAGAGCCACCCGCTTGTTTGTGCTGTTCTTGTATTGTCTGTCCGGGCTGGTTCTGGTCTGGCACGCCGTGGCCAAGACTTACGGCTGGACTGACTTCTTTCTCTTAGGGCTCTTTCTTGCTCTCTTGAAAGCAGCCGTATCACGAAAGGTCTGGTGGTGGGCGCTCGCCGGAGCGACGTTCGCCTTGGCCGTGAACTTTCGCTCCGTTCTGGTGATTACGGCGATTCCAATCGCCTATGCTCTGGAATCGGGCCCCAGGGAGGGACGCTGGAAAGCCGTGGCATTCATTCTGCTACCGGCGGTGATCGTGTCCCTACCGTCGATTCTCCTCTTAGTGAATGATCCCGCACGGTTCTATTTCAATAATTTGGGATTTCACTTCGTACGGAATCCCGGCGTTGACTTTGGTGCTTCCCTTATCGAGCGCATTGGGGCGGTGACAAAATTCCTGCTCAATCCGCAGATTTGGATCGTGTTCGTGGGGTTGGTGGTGGCGTGGAAATCACGCCGGGGGGCTCAGACCCCGAAGGAGACAGACGCGAGTCCGTTTTGGCTGGCCGCTCTTTTCGCCGGCGTCATTGCCTTTGTGTATTTGTTTCCGAGCCCGGTCCATGTCCAGTATTTCGAGCAGGCGCTGGCTTTCGCCCTGATTGCCGCGGTCCCGGGGTTCGATTGCTTCTTTGAGTCTCCGCGCGGCACGTTGTTTGGAGTGACGAGGCAGAAAGTCGTGAAGGCTTTTGGCGTTCTTTACTTGCTGGCGCTGTTGCCGTTTGTCGTGATTTATCTTGGGGTTATTCGCGCAAATGACCGGCCCTACAGTATCAAGAACCTTCGAGCGCTGTCCGAGTTTGTGCAGACGTATCCTGATCGCGGGCCGGTGCTTGCCGAGTGGGCCGGCGTGCCGGTGCTGTCGGATCGGACTGGGGTGCCGGGTTTCGAGTATATCGGGTTTCAGTATTCGATGCCGCTGACTTGGGACAGAATGAGAGCGTACCATTTGCCGGTCAATGCCGATCTGGATTCGCTTCTTCGGGAAGAGAACCCGGCTCTATACGTGGTCTGGAATCAGCCGGACTCGGCGGTCATGCCGATGGCGACCCGGAACTATCATCTGGCTCGCGAGTTTGATCAATTCAAAGTGCTGGTGAGAAATGATGTGCGACTATGAGTGAATTTAGCTACACCATCCTGGGATCATCGGCGGGGGTGCCGCAGATCAATCGCGGCAGCTCCGGTTACGTGATCCGTACCGGGGAGAGCCTGGCCTTGATCGATTGCGGCGGCTCGGTATGTCAGAATTTTCTGAGAGCCGGATTCGATCCGACCAAGCTCGACCGTATTTTCATCACCCATACGCACCCCGATCATGTTGTGGAATTGCCGCTGTTGGTTCAATCGCTGTATCTGAGTTCCAGGAAAAGCCCGGTCGATCTTTACTTGCCGGAAGAATTCGTGGATTCGTTTGAGCAGATGCTCCAGGCTATGTATATTTTTCGCTCCCGATTCAAATTCGAATTGAGGATTGTCGGATACGACGACCAGTTCACGTTCGAGGGACCGTTTAGTCTGAAGGCGATCGCCAATAGCCATCTCAGAAAATATGCTCCGTTCGTGTCGCAGGCCGGTTCACCTTCGCGACTCCAGTGCTTCTCCTACGACATCAACATTAATGGCAAATCCCTGTTTCACTCCGGCGATGTCGGCGGGTTTGAAGATGTGGAACCATATCTCCAGGGACACGACTATGCGGTACTCGAGGCGGCCCATTTGGATGTCGATCGCCTGCTTCATTTCGCCCAGGCCTCGCGGGTAGGGCAGTATGTGATCACACATCTGCAGTCGGACGAACAGGGCCTGGAGATCGCCAGACGGGCACGAATTGCCGAGATTGCAAATTTAGTTGTGGCGTCGGATGGGTGGAGGGTGGAGTTGTAGGGGGGCAAGGTCAAGTTCTAGTTCGAGCGGCGCATGTCCACAATATGGAAGTGTCAGGCGCGATCGCCTGACACCACGTCAGAATCCTCAAAGAGCAAACAACGAATCTGCTTGGACCGTCAATCCCTACGCCCCGCTCCCTTTGAATTTCTTCTCCGTCTTGCTGATCGCTGAGCCGAACTCGCGGTTCATCTTGGCAATATTCGAGACCGAAATTTCCTTCGGGCAGACCGCCTCACACTCGTAATGATTCGTGCAGGCGCCGAAGAGTTCCTGATCCATCTGAGCGACCATCCCCTTTACCCGGCGCTCTGCCTCAACCCGTCCCTGCGGCAGATAGGCAAACTGCGAGACCTTGGCGGCGACAAAGAGCATCGCCGAGGCATTCGGGCAGGCCGCCACACAGGCGCCGCAGCCGATACAGGCCGCCGCATCCATCGCGCGTTCGGCATTTGCTTTGGGAATCGGAATGGCATTCGCATCCGGCGTGCCGCCGGTATTCACTGAGACAAATCCGCCGGCCTGCATGATCCGGTCAAACGCCGAGCGATCGACCACAAGGTCTTTGATGACCGGGAAGGCCCTGGCCCGCCAGGGTTCGATATAGACATGATCGCCATCTTTGAAGTGGCGCATGTGCAATTGGCACACGGTCGTAGCCTTCTGGTGGCCGTGCGGGATCCCGTTAATGACCATGGAACACATGCCGCAGATTCCTTCGCGGCAGTCGTGATCAAAATGTATCGGGTCGATCCCCTGATGAATCAGATCCTCATTGACCACATCGAGCATTTCGAGAAACGACATATGTTCCGAGACTTTGTCGGCCGCAAGGGTTTCCATCCGACCTTTATCGTTGCGGTCCTTTTGCCGCCAGACGTGTAATGTCAGTTTCATTACTTGTAACTCCTCTGGGCCAGATGAATCTTCTCAAACTCGAGCGGCTCCTTGATAAAGTTGGGAGTCTTCCCAACGCCCGTATACTCCCAACATGAGACATGACAGTAATCCTTGTCATTCCGCTGGGCCTCACCTTCGGGAGTCTGAAATTCTTCGCGGAAATGGCCGCCGCAGGATTCTTTGCGATCGAGCGCATCGGTGACCAGCAACTCGGCGAATTCCAGGAAATCGGCGACCCGCCCCGCTTTTTCCAAAGTCATATTGAGTTCTTCATTGGCGCCGACCACGATCACGTTCTTCCAGAACTCGTCGCGAATTTCCGGAATCTTCTTCAGAGCATGTTTGAGCCCGGCTTCATTACGAGCCATACCACAATACTCCCACACGAGCATTCCCAGTTCGCGGTGGAAAGAATCCACGGTCCGTTTTCCCTTGATCGCGAGGAGCTGTTTGGTGCGGGCAGAGACCTCTTCTTCGGCCTTCTTGAACTCCGGATGATCCGTGGTCACTTTCTTCTTGGCTTCGGTCGCCATGTAGTCGCCGATCGTGTACGGGACGACAAAGTATCCATCGGCTAGTCCCTGCATGAGAGCCGACGCTCCCAGCCGGTTGGCGCCGTGATCGGAGAAGTTGGCCTCGCCAAGCACATAAAGACCCGGAATGTTGCTCATAAGATTATAATCAACCCACAGCCCCCCCATCGTATAGTGCGGGGCGGGGTAAATCCGCATAGGATTTTCGTACGGGTTTTCACCGGTGATGCGCTCGTACATTTCAAATAGATTGCCGTACCGTTCTTCGATAACCTCTTTGCCTAGCCGGCCGATCGATTCGGAAAAGTCCAGGTAAACACCCTTGCCGGTTTCACCGACACCGCGTCCTTCGTCGCAGACTTCCTTGGCGCTGCGCGATGAAATATCGCGGGGCGCGAGGTTGCCGTAGCTTGGATATTTCCGCTCGAGATAGTAATCCCGATCGGCCTCGGGAATCTGTCCGGCTGGACGTTTATCCCCTTTCTGCTTGGGAACCCAGATGCGGCCGTCATTGCGGAGCGATTCGGACATCAGCGTAAGTTTGGATTGATAATCTCCCGCTACCGGAATGCACGTGGGGTGGATCTGAGTGTAGCACGGATTGGCGAACAGGGCGCCATGTTTGTAGGCGCGATAAATAGCCGTAGTATTACAGCCTTTGGCATTGGTCGAGAGGCAAAACACATTGGCATAGCCGCCGGTTGCCAGGATGACGGCATCGGCCGCGTACGAACTCACTTTGCCGGTGATCATATCGCGGACCACGATTCCCTTGGCGTGGCCATCCGCAACCACGAGATCGAGCATCTCAGTACGAGGATACATTTTGACTTTACCGAGTCCGATCTGCCGGGACAGCGCAGAGTAGGCGCCGAGCAGAAGCTGTTGGCCGGTCTGACCTCGGGCGTAGAATGTCCGTGAAACCTGGGCGCCGCCGAACGACCGGTTGGCCAGGAGGCCGCCGTATTCCCGCGCAAACGGCACCCCTTGGGCCACGCATTGATCTATGATGTTCCCGGAGACTTGCGCCAGGCGATAGACGTTGGCTTCACGCGACCTGAAATCTCCTCCTTTGATCGTGTCGTAGAAGAGGCGGTACACCGAGTCGCCGTCGTTCTGATAATTTTTCGAGGCGTTGATTCCGCCCTGCGCGGCAATGCTGTGGGCGCGGCGCGGAGAGTCCTGGTAGCAGAACGCTTTGACGTTATAGCCGAGTTCGGCCAGCGAGGCAGCCGCTGAGGCGCCGGCGAGACCGGTGCCGACAATAATGACATCATACCGGCGCTTGTTGGTCGCGTTGACCAGTTTCATTTCGTTCCGGTGATTATCCCACTTATTTTCGAGCGGACCGGAGGGGACTTTCGCATTTAACATACTGCTCATATTGTGCCTCCGGGAAGCTTGACATATCCGAGAAGAATTGAAATCGGAATAGAGATGTATCCGAGGAAGATCAGAATCGCGACCAGATTGCCGAGCAGCTTGAGCTTGGCATCGTACCGTTCATCGTTGAGCCCGAGCGACTGGAACATGCTGGCGATACCGTGGCTCAAGTGATAGCAGAGCAGCCCGACCGCGACGATATAGGTGATGGCGATGGCCGGGCTCTGGAATCCGAGGATGACCATCGAGTACACGTCGTACCGTCCCTGGGAGTCGGTGAGATGCGCAAACCGGGCGTCGGTGACTCGGGCCGTAAACTGGAGAATATGATAGACGAAGAAGGCGAACACCATCGTCCCGGTCAGCCACATATACCGGGCGGCCAGGGTCGTCTTCTGCTCGACCTTCCGGGCATACGAGACCGGCCGGGCAGCCATGTTTTCAAGTTTAAGTTGGAGGCCGAGCCAAATGTGCAAACCGAAGAAGCAGAGCAGAACGATCCGAATCACCCAGAGAATCGGACCGAGAGAATGCAAGAACTCGGCGTAGTTATTGATTTTGTCCTGACCGGCGAAAATCTGAAGATTGCCGGCCATGTGACCGACGATGTAGCCAAAAGCCACAAAGCCGGTAATGGCGACGACAATCTTTTTGCCGATCGAAGACGAGACGAGCACCCGGGGAAAAGTTTGGGCTCGAGTTGTCAGCGCATTGCTCATGTCAATTCCTTTCCTGGAATTGTACGAAAATAGACGGAGTGGTCGTGGGAGTCAAACGAAAAATACTCCTAACTTGTTGTGGATTCATCTGGTGCACGATCGGTAGAAAAAGTGGAGCAACTGCGTCAAGTTAAGTGAATTCACGATCGCCTGACAGCCGAGCGGTCCATCCAGTGAGTCTGTGCGTGCTAATGTCTAGATAGTGTGAGGGCCGGCCGCTTTGAAACTATTCTGTGGATGCCGGGTATCAGGTGAGAACCGGTACCTCGGAGGAAACCAATTGACAGGCCCGCACTCTGCCCTTACTATTGGGTGTTTGACGCCACTCGCGGATCAGATAAAACACGTTTTTCAGGAATAGCAGGAGAAGTAGATGACCAGGATCACAGTAACGATTATAGCGGCATTGCTCTGCGCTCTGTTCGTAAGCGCCGCCACGGCTGCTTCGGTCTCGATGAAGCTATCGGGCCCGGGGAAAGTTAATGATACAACGATTAAGGCCGGACAAAAAGTATCGCTGGATCTGTATCTTTCCAATGATACGACTCACATGGGGCTGTCGGTAGGATTCAAGTTCAGTTCCCCTGATGGAAGCATCAAAACGATCGTTCATCCGGTCGACAGCACGGTGAAAGCTGTTGAAGGGTCCAAGGGAGATATCATCGCCTTTAATGGATTCGAAGACCGCAGCCGTTTCGATCTGCTCAATCAGGTGGTGCTTTCGGACTGGGACGGCAAGCTGCCTGATGTGATGGGCTTTATGATGCATGTCTTCAAAAAACGCTGGGACAAAATGCCGGAGACCAAGGCCTATTCGATCCAGTTCGTAGTTCCCGAGGCGGGAATGCTCAAGGTTGACTCCTGTTTCTTCCCGCCGGCCGGTCGATGGATTGCGACTACCGAGAAGGCGATCGTGTCAGATGTCCCCAAATGGGGCGGACCCTACAAATTCAGGGTTGTCAAATAACGGAATCCGAGGATTCCATCGGAGCCCCGCTCTTAAAGCGGGGCTTTTGATTTTTCGGCAATAACGTAGATGAGAAATCTTCTCCGAATTCTCGTGCGATCCGGATTGAGGACATTCGCCTGTCTTACAGTGATGACTGCGGTTGGCCAGTCTAGTCCCACCTCAGCTGCGACCAGCTACAGTGCGACGCCACTGTCATTGACCGCCGACAGCCTGAGAATGATCGTACGAGTGGGGAAACTGTACGTGACGAACCGCCATATCGACGACACTATCCCGATAACAATTGAAACGTTTGGCGAACAGGTCGCGGGATTCAATTGAAATTCGGCAGCGACAGCCCGTACCTCGACATTCCTCAAAGTTCTGCCGGGTGAGCTCGAGGACTCCTGTGCCTGGGAGTACTTTAATGCCAAGCCAATAAATACTTCGGCCAAGCCGGGATACCCGCGAACACTCTGGCAGGCCGTGGCTCTGGCGCACATGATGGGGGACACTGCCAAACCGAAATGTCTCGGTATCAACCGTGAGGTCTCCATGCTCCGGATTGTCGTGTCCAATCAGCGCGTTATGCAAATGCCTGAGACTACGGCCGCCATCTTCTTCTTTTGGGAAAGCTGTACGGACAATGTGACTTCAGGTGAGACCGGGGAGAATTTGTCCCTGTCCGCCAGCGTGTTCGATTTCTTTCCGGTAGGGCTACCGGATCCGTCAGGAGCGCTCCCGACCCGTCACGGCGCCCCGCGGGACTGCGTCAATCCGCGCGTGGTTAACAAACCGAAACGACAGCTCGAATTCTACAATGGCGGCGTCCTGTTCAGATACGCACTCGACACCACCAGCTCGGAACCGGCTGTCCCTCCCGAACGCCCCGGCACGCCGTTTTCACCGGACTCTCCCGGTGTATCACCTCATTGATTTCAATCACCGGCAGTTGAGCTTCGCTTACTGATCGGCCGAGACTCGCCGGACCCGCCTCGCCGACCGTCTCCGTCCGTATTCGTAAGTAATTAATCCACAAAATGTTACGCCGGCCCAATTAACGTTGACTTCCGGCGCTTAAGCGGTAGATTGTCAGAGCTTGTGACGAAACGCACAAGCCGGTAAGATCGCAACAAAGGGTGAGTTATGAGATTGTATGAGTTCGAAGGAAAAGGGCTTTTCCGAAAATTCAAAATTCCATTGTCCGAGAGCCGTCTGGCCAAATCACCGGATGAAGCCGTTGCGGCGGCGCAGCAACTAAATTGTCCGGTCGTGCTGAAATCACAGGTACTGATCGGCGGACGAGGCAAAGCAGGCGGTATCAAAATCGCCGAGACGCCTGATCAGGCCAGGTTAGTGGCTGCGGATTTGTTTAAGCTGAAGATCAAAGGGTATCCGGTTGAGCAGCTCTTGATCGAACCGAAACTTGCCATCAAGAAAGAGTACTACCTCGGCGTCACGATCGATCGTGCCAACTATCGCCTGGTGATCATTTCTTCCGGCGAGGGTGGGGTAGATATTGAAGAGACAGCTGCGAACCATCCCGAAAAGATCTTTAAGCGGTCGCTCTCAATTGAAGAACCATTCTACGGGTTCGAAGCGCTGATAATCGCCAAGCACATTGGTATCCCAAATGAATTAATCAAGGCCGGGGCGGACATCATAGTGGGGCTGTACAAAATGTTCAAAGCCTACGACGCCAAGCTTGTGGAAATCAATCCACTCGTGCTTACTGATGACGGCAAGCTGATCGCCGCCGATGCCCGGGTGTCGCTCGATGATGACGCCGTCTATCGCCACGCCGACCTAAAAGGAATGGGAATCGAAAAACGGCATGAAGAAGGGGAGATGAGCCCGCGCGAAAAGCAGGCCCAGGAGTGGGGGATCCCGTATCTCGATCTCGACGGTGATATCGGCATGTTTCCCGGCGGAGCCGGATTCGGCATCATGGGGAACGATTTCATTCACTACTATGGCGGCAAGCCGGCGAACTTCATGGATTCCGGCGGCGGACCGACCCCCGAGCGGATCGCCCAGATGCTCGTGCTGTTGGATGAAAATCCCAGCGTGAAGGCGATTTTCGGCGCCCGGTTCGGCGGCATCAGCCGGTGCGATGATTTTGCCAAAGGGGTGGTCATGTTCCTCAAATCGCACGGACTCTCCAAACCGATCGTGATGCGGATGACTGGCAATATGTGGCAGGAGGGGGTGCGCATTTTCGAAGAAGCCAAGAAAGAGAACCCCAAGATGTTTGATAAAGTCGAATTCCATGGAATCGAGACCCCCATTGAGGAGATCTCCAAGCGGGCGGTGGAACTGGCCGCAGGGCGGGGAGGTAAGTAGCCATGGCGATTCTGGTTGATAAGAACAGTAAAGTGATGGTGCAGGGGATCACCGGCGGAGCCGGCAAATTTCACACGGAGCGGATGCTGGCGTATGGCACCAAGATTGTGGGCGGGACATCGCCGGGCAAAGGAGGAGCGATAGTCAGTGGCAAGCCGGTGTTCGACACCGTCGCCGAGTGCGTGAAAGAAACCGGCGCCGATGTCTCCGTGATTTTCCTTCCGGCCGCGGCTGTGAAGGAAGCGACCATCGAAGCTATCCGGGCCGGAATCAAATTCCTGGTTGTTGTACCCGAACATATCCCAATTCATGACATGCTGTATGTGCGGGAAGAAGCTTTGCGCCACAAGGCCACCGTGATCGGCGGCAACACCGCCGGAATTATCACGCCGGGAGAAGCGAACCTCGGGATCATGCCGGATATCGCCTTTACACCGGGAAGAGTCGGGACGGTCTCGCGGTCCGGATCGATTACCTACTATGTTGCGGACACGCTGACCCGTACTGGCTATGGCCAGACGACGTGCGTCGGACTTGGCGGCGACCCAGTGCTTGGATCTACCTTCGATGAAATCCTGATGAAATTTGAGGCCGATCCCAAAACTAAGGCTGTCGTCATGACTGGCGAAATCGGCGGCGTCTACGAAGAGCGGGCAACCGAAGTGATTCCCAAAATGAAGACTCCGGTGTTAGTGATGATCGGCGGGATTTTTGCGCCTCCCGGAAAGCGGATGGGACATGCCGGAGCGATTGTCGAGGGGAAGATGGGGACGGCGAAAGAGAAGCTCGAACTACTGGCGAAAGCCGGCGCGCATCCCTGCAAGACTTTCCAGGATATCCCGGCGACGTTGAAGAAGCTGGGGGTGTAGTCTTCAATTTTCCATAAGCCGGCCGCTAGGCGAAGTGCCCGGCGGCATGGGCGTAACTGGATGGACCACGGGGCTCCCGTCCAGATAGTATGCGGAGGAAGTCAGATGGAAAAGAGCATCAAGGAGCAGGAGGATCAGCTTTTCGCCGAGTGGCGAGCAAAAAGACCGGGATTTGTGGCTGACGGAGTCATGAATGAGGAGAAATTTCGGGGATCGCATCTCCGAACGGTGTTCTTGCTCAAGGAGCCGAATGACTACCCTGACTCCGATCTCAGGACATTTCTGAGAGCCGGTGCCTGTGGCACCTTGTGGAATACCATTGCCGGATGGACAGACGCCATCATGAGACTGTCCATCGATCTGAATTGGTCATTAGACAGTGGTCGCTTGGGTACTCCAGCATTCAGGTCGATGCTGCTTGACTATGTGGCTGTGGTCAATCTCAAGAAGACTTCAGGATTGGGAACCGCCGACGAATTGAATCTTCGGAGTGAGGCCCTTGAAGATGGAGACCTCTTGCGCCGCCAACTTACGATCTATGATCCTAATCTCATAATTTCTTGTGGTCCTTCGACGAGCCAGATCATTTCCGAGATTCTGGGAATAGATACGACTCGTCGAGTTCCTACTCGTCGGGGAGTTTACTTTGACGTCGTCAATTCGGACCTGAGAATAGTGCATTTCTACCATCCGGTCGCCCACTTTCCGGCCAACATGATGCACTACTTCCTCACTGATGCGATAAGAGAAATCTACGGTGTGGACCTTTCGTGAGCGATGCAGGCGGCAGCACTCTAGGATACGGGGTTGTCGAAGGGAGGAAATGTGAAATTTCGAAGGATGATTCTGACCGGGTTGATCGGACTGCTGCTCTCCACAAGCAGTGAAGCGTTTGACGGCAAGCACCAGGGGCTGATCTTCGGCGCCGGAGGCGGCGTCGCGGGTTGGCACTTTCACCAGGTATCGGTATCTCAAGGAGGCTTCGCCGTTTTCGCAGACATCGGCTACGGATTTAGCGATCGAGACTTGCTTTTCTGGGAGCCCCAGTACTCTCTGTTCCCAACGTATCGTTGGCCAAGCCAACCGGGGCTCAATTTTATCGCCGATCTATATTACGCGGTTACTTGGGAGCACTACTGGCTGGCCAACCGGCGATTCTTTACTGACCTTGGCGGATTCATCAGCCAGCGCGCTTCGGGGTACGGGGGAATGCAGTACGACTATAGTCTTGGGTTTGGATACGAATTCCGCAGACATCTCACCATGGCGATCAAATACAACGGTAAGTCTCACTCCAACGAGTACGCTCGAAGTGTCGATATGTTGACTCTGAGGCTGGGAGTCTTGTTTTGACTAGCCCCCCCCCTTCCGAACCCCTTCCCCTTTTCCGTGTCTAATGCTATATTGTCCGGTCACCCCGAAGGGTGACGCGCGAGTACTTTCGATTCAGGAGAGATGAATGCACTTATTTGTAAAGAGACTCGGCTGTATCGGACTGGCGGCGATTCTGTCGCTCAGCCTGACCGGCATGGCCCTTGCCCAGACCGCTGATTCCGCAAAAGCAACGACACCGGCTAAATCCGATTCCGCCACAGTCAAGAAAAGCTCGACCGCCAAAGCTCCGACCGCAGCCGGCAAGACGACAACCACCAAGAAACGTCAGGCGGCGCCGCCGACTACACCTCCTCCGGGGAAACTCCATACCATCGATCAGATCATGGAGATTGTCAAAAAATCGGCGCTGCTGTACCAGATTGACACGGTGCAAACTATATCCCGGGAGCTGCTTTTGTCCGATACGGCCCGCCCGTTGGTCCCGATAAATCAGCGCCTCAAGATGGTTGACAACCGACCGACGCTGGTCCGGTACACGCTCTCGACCATGGGCACGCCGCTGATGGCGATGGCTGACCAGGCGCTGCAGCAACAGGACTACGCCACGACCCTGATGCGCTACCGGCAGCTGATCGGCACGGATCCCCATTTCGATCCGATTTACATGCTGCTCGGGCAGCTGTACCTGATGCAAGATTCACTGGACAGCGCCAAAGTGAATCTGGACCAGGCGGTTAATCTGAACTTTATTGATTTCACCGCTCATAAACTGCTGGGTGAAACGTACTGGAAAATGGGGAAGAAGGATTCCGCCATCCAGGAAATGACGATCGCCCATGTGCTCAATATCAATGATCCGAAAATCCGCGGGGAACTGGAAAGCTATCGGTTGTCCACCGGGCGGGATTGGAACGGGCGTCCCGTTTCCACCCTGTATCGAATCATCAAGAAGGCCGACACGGTCAAGATTTCCGCGCCGCCGGAGTGGATTGGCTACGCGACGGTGAAAGCGGTCTGGAGGTACGAACCAGGGTATGCCAAAAAAATGCTCGGGTTCGACCCGGTGGGCAATACCTTTACGATGATGGAAGAGAAGGAGGCGTTGGTTGCCTCGATGATGGCCAACAAAGAACTCGGGTTTATCAACCCGGCGATCGAAAAGGGGTATTTTGATGAGTTTGTTCTCTACGAGATTGCCGGACCGAGGCATCCGCTGAATCTGATTGTGATGCCCAGGAGCGTGATTATGCGCGTGGTTGAATATGTGGATAAATTTCGCTGACGCGATCCCCCCTCGCCCGGAGCACACTATCTCGTGACGCAGAATCAAAAAGGGGCTTGGCCGGATTTCGAACTCGGGGCATGCGTCTATCGCGGCCGAACGGTTGAGGCTCATCATTTTGCCGCTATCGCCGTCGTCGATAAAAACGGCCGGTTGACTCATGCGCTCGGCAACCCTGATTTTGTCACCATGGCGCGGTCCGCGATCAAACCGTTTCAGCTCGTCCCCCTGGTCGCAAGCGGCGCCGCGGACGAATACGGCTTCGCCAATCCGAATCTCTCCATCATGGCCGGCTCGCATTCCGGGACCGATGAACACGTCAAGTGGATCATAGCCAATCTCAAAATGGCGGGGAATGACGCATCGATGCTCCGCTGCGGCGCCCACTGGCCGATCGGCATGCAGGGGGAAAATCGGTATCCGTTGAAAGGGGAAGATAAGGAACCGGTGCGCCACAATTGCTCCGGCAAACATACCGGATTCCTGGCGCTCGCCCGCTATCTGGGAGTTCCATCAGAGCAGTACCTGAAACCCGACAGCGAAAGCCAGCGCCTCGTGAAAACCGCCGTGGCGGAAATCTGCGAATTTCCCGAGGACCAAATGTCGGTCGGCACTGATGGTTGCAGTGCTCCGAATTTTTCGCTGCCGCTCAGCGGACTCGCGCTTGGGTTTAAGAAGCTGGCCAATCTGGACGGGGTCGAGGGGCGCATGCTCAAAGCCCTGACGCGAATCCGGGAGGCGATGTCGGAATTCCCGCTGCTCTACAGCGGTGAGGGACGATTTGATTACAATCTGATGCGGTCGTTCCCGTTCAATGTGATCTGCAAAGGGGGGGCGGAAGCTTTGCAGGCGATCGGGTTCAGCGATCCGCCGATCGGCCTTGCTGTCAAAGTGCTGGATGGAAATGCCCGGGCGCTCGGGCCAATCTGCATCGAGGCTCTCCGGCAATTGAATATTGTCAAACCGGGTTCGGTTTTGCCATATTTAGAGCAGTATGAGCGTCCGGAAGTCAGGAATGCCGCCGGTCTGGTCACCGGCCGGATTGAGGCCGAATTCAAGCTCAGAAGAGTCGATCAGGCATGAAAATTTGTACGAATGACATTCAACATCTTGGACTGACATACCACCGTCGCCGCATCAAAGACGTGCTGTAAGCCGTTCTCCTTTCATTCGAACCGTTTATCCATCCAAAACCCAAAACAAGAAAGGAGAGTCCCATGATGGAACGTCGTCAACCGGCCGAACCGTACCGGATCAAAGCGGTGGAGCCGATTCGCCTGCTCGATCGAGCCGAGCGCGAGGCCCGCATGAACGCGGCCCACTACAACGTCTTCAAGATCGACTCAACCGATATCTATATCGATTTGCTTACCGATTCCGGAACCGGGGCGATGTCGAACCGCCAGTGGGCCGCCCTGATGATGGGTGATGAGTCGTATGCCTACGCTGCATCGTTCCGCCGATTTGAAGCGGCCGTCCAGTCGGTCTTCCGCAAACGAAAAGTCATACCCGTTCACCAGGGTCGGGTCGCCGAAAATCTCGATTTTCAGCACCCTGATGAAAAAGGGGCAGTACGTCATTAACAACACCCATTTCGACACGACTCGTGGTAACGTCCTGCACAAAGGGGGAATCCCGATCGATTTGCCGTGCCGCGAATCGCGCTCGAATGAGCCGCTTCCGTTCAAGGGGAATATGGACACGGCCAGGCTCGAAGAGTTTATCAAAGAGCACGGGCGAGAATCCATCGCCATGGTACTGATGACTATCACCAATAATTCTTCCGGCGGACAGCCGGTCTCGATGGCCAACATCCTCGAGACCTCCGACATCTGCCACCATCACCAGATTCCGTTCTTCTATGATGCCGCGCGCTTTGCGGAAAACTGCTTCTTTATCAAACGAGATGAGCCCGGCTATTCGCACAAGTCGATTGAGGAGATCGCCCACGAGTTATTTGATGCCTGCGATGGCGCCATGATGTCGGCCAAGAAAGATGGTCTGGCGAACATGGGAGGACTGATCACGCTGGACAACGAAGAATGGTATGGGAAGATTACGGAATTAATGATTTTGATCGAGGGGTTTCCGACTTACGGGGGACTGAACGGACGGGATTTGGAAGTGCTGGCGGTAGGACTGCGCGAGGTCCTGGATTACGACTACCTCGATTTCAGAATTGCCCAGGTCCGTTATTTCGGCGAGAAGATCAAAGAAGCCGGAATGCCGATCATCGAGCCTACCGGCGGACATGCCGTGTTTGTGGATGCCGGCCAATTTTTGCCGAATCTTCCCGTGGATCAATTTCCGGCCCAGGGAGTTTCGATTGCCTTCTACCTTGAAGGCGGAGTCCGGGTGGTTGAGATTGGGACCCTGATGTTCGGCAGCACTGATCCGGCAACGGGGAAACTGGTTGCGGCTCCCAAGGAACTGGTCCGGCTCGCGCTTCCCCGGCGGGTTTTCACCAATTCGCACATCGACTTTGTCGCCGAGACGGCGGCTAGGATTGCCGAGAAGAAATCCGCCATCCCGGGATACCGAATCATTCGGCAGACAGAGTTCCTTCGTCATTTTACCTGTGACCTTGAACCGATGCAGCCGGTCAATGTGAGAGCCTGAAGGAGAGATCATGTTCCTGCGACTTTTGGCGTTGCTTGGCTTGGTGCTGACGGCCGGGTGTGTAAAGATTCAGACTCAGTCCGAGACTCCTGAACGGCGGACCGAGGCGGCGGATCTCCAGGGGAAGGATTTTCGCGTCACCTTTGCCGAGAGTCTTCGCCGGGCATCGGCCGGGCAGAAGTTTGCGCTGACCAAGAACCTGATCGATTCCGTGTCCGCCAACTACCTTCGCTATGGCGCGAACATCGCCGACCAGTGGCATCAAGCCGCCGAGGCGCGAAAGCAGCCGGTTACCGATGTTGAAATGCGAGATCTGGTCACACGGTCAAATCAGACTCAGGAGCCTCTCACCCAGGCGTATGAAGAGTCGATTGACTACGGCATCGACCAAATCAAGCTATCACAGGGCGTGGATCCGACCCTGACGAAGGAACTTGAGAGCTATCGTGATCATTTCTACAAGGTATACAATGGCGTTTTCTTTCCGAAAGGGACCGAAGCTGAGTACGAGAACCGTCTCAGTGATCTTCGCAGCGAGGGTGCGCAGATGTCGCGCCAGCTTGACGACGCCATCCGTCTGCTGCGGTAACCAGGTCTTTTGTGCACAGAGTTTCACGTTTTGCGGTGCCTGGACTGCGTTTTGGGATTTGGTGGAGTTAAAGTTACAGACCATCTGGTCGATATAACATTAAGAAATGCAATGGGTTACCTGCATAGGTCTGGATCCGTCATTCGGTTGGCCGGATAATTGCAGGAAACTCGAGCGGGCTGGTCTCGCCGGTTGTTGACTATTCCGGCGGAACCTTATATATTCCTGCGGCTTAAAAGAGATAGGAGACCCCGATATAGAGTCATAGCTAACGAATTGAATTACTAAGTCCAGACAGAAGCAGTCGTTAGTTAATTCGACCTTCGACCAGGCGGCAAGACGCGTGGGTCGGAAGGTCGGAATCTAGATCCGGGTCATGAAGCACTCTTTACTACAGCCGCTCCTCTTTTTCCTCTGCTTATTTGCACTGGCCGGGTCTGCTCTAGCCAGGCCGAACGGCGTTTCTGTGACCGCTTCTAATGCCCAGGAATGTGCCTTTACGGTCGCCGTAAAGCCCGACCTCACAGAACTCCAGACCGTTCATCTCAAGGACTCGACGATAATTCTGGTCAAGACGGTAGCGCTGGGAATTCCACCGGATGCTCGTGTAAGGATCGCCTCGGTTGAGGGGCGGTCTCCCATGGCAGTTTCATCGCAGTCCCTTCCGCCTTCTCTCGGACCGGCTGGCCAGCCCTTGGTTACGGTCTCCGGGCCTGAGTTAATCAGAGGACGTCGCCTGGTCTTTGTTCATGTCCACCCGGTACAGGGGATGTCGGTGTACACCGAGGTCGCTATCCGGGTTGTCTTTGAAGGGGGCAGCACACAGGGTGTGGATCATCCTGCGACGGATCCGGTCTTTGATCCGATCTTTTCATCGTCGGTGGCCAATTTTGACGAATGGCAGCGCTGGCCGACGGTCAGTCGGTCGGCTGCAAAACTAATCACGCCCGAGGACGATCCTTTTTCTCACAGCAACAATTGGGTGAAGATCAGGGTCAATCAGAGCGGATTGGTTAAGATCACTGGCGCCGATCTCGCCGCCGCTGGCGTGTCGCTGAACGGTCTGGCTTCAAGTTCAATCCGGATTTTCAACGCCGGCGGAAAACCGCTCGATATGCAGAACAGCCATCCGCGTCCGGTCTTCGATGAAATTTCGATCATCGTCAACGATGGCGGCGACGGGCAGTTTGGAACCAACGATCAGATTTTGTTTTACGGTGAATCCGTCGATCGATTCGTCTATCAGGCTGGTCAGGCGCCCCAGTATATCAACAATCCATACTGCACCGAGAATATTTACTGGCTCACGACCGGCGGCTCTTTCCCGAACCCTGCCCGGAGAATACCGTTGGCCAATGTGACGCCGGGCGGAGGTACTGATACCACCGTCACGACTTTCGTGCGCCGCGTTCACGCCGAGCAGGACAATGTGCTGATCGTTCAATCCGGCGAAGTCAACGACTACTACACCTGGTACTGGTCGGACAAATCCCAGATGAGCGTATACATACCGACTCCGGGAGTTGTGCTGGGAAGTGCGGCTAAAGTACTTCTTGATGGGCGAACCGGAGTTTCGACCACCGGCCGCTACATGGTCGGAAACATGAACGGCAATCCGTTAACGAACGGCGTTCTCGGCCCCCTCAGCTGCACCTTCCAAACCCAGTCGCTGGTTGACGGACTGAATACCCTGGACATCCGGCTTACGCCGATGTCGTCATCCGACTCCGCTTATCTCAACTTCGCCGAAATTACTTACCCCAGCCAATTGATTCCGAGCGGCGATAAGCTCGATTTTGTAATCGATTCGGCCCCGCACGTTGGACTGGTTCAACTGCAGGACAATTTCAGCGCTCCCCCTTTGCTGTTGGATCTCGGCGATCCCCTCCATCCGGTGCAGGACACCGGATTTACGCGGCAGGCCGGAATCCTGAGTTTCGCCGCCAGCCTGGACCGGAGCGCGCCGAATCGGTTCTATTGCGCCACAGCAGGGACGGTTGTTTCGCCTGTGTCACTTTCGATGGTATCCGTCAACGATCTGCGGGCAGACCTCTCCCAGGCTGACCTCATCATCGTGACCCGTTCGGTTTTTCAAGATGCTCTGGGACCGTATGTCGACTATCGCCGGACCAAGGGGCTGAATATCAAGGTGGTTACGGTAGACGACATAATGGACAATTTCGGTTTCGGCCTGTTCGACCCGACCGCCATCCGGGACTACCTGAAATATCAATATGAAAATGCCGCCGCGCCGGCTCCGGCGGCGGTCCTGTTTGTCGGCGATGCTAACTACGACATCCTTGACCATCTGGGTACGGGCGTGCCGAACTACGTGCCGTCGTATATCAATTCCATCGAGGCCCAGTTTACAGGGGCCACCTACAGCGATGATAACTACGTTTATTTCGGCGATTACGGCATTCTTGACAGCGATCACAGTTTCCTTCGGGGAGACCGCGGCTACGACATGCTGACGGCCCGTTGGCCGGTCAGGACGAACGCGGATATCGCGACCATTATCGGGAAAATCCGCACCTATGATGCCAGCACCGATTTTGGCGACTGGCGCTCGGTCATCACGCTGGTGGCCGACGATGAGTACGGTATTTTCAATAACGAGACTTTCCATACGCTCCAGACTGAAGATCTGGAAAAGCAGCACATCCCGCCATACTTCATCCGCGACAAGATCTATCTCATGGATTATCCGTTCGTGAACAACCTCAAGCCGGCGGTCAACCAGGCGATCATCAATTCTTTCGATCAAGGGGCTCTGGTGGTCAACTATGTTGGCCACGGCAATCCCGACGTCTGGTCCCACCAGCGGGTCTTTAACCGCACGACGGACCTTCCGCAAATCCGTAATTCCGACCGGCTTCCGCTCGTGTTCGCGGCCTCGTGCGCGATCGGGTTCTTTGACGACCCCCGCCGCCAGGCTATGGGAGAGGATTTCCTGATGTCATCCTCGAATGGGGCGGTCGCGGTAGTGTCGGCCATGAGGCTGGTATTTTCTTCCGACAACGCGGCCTTCAATCAGGCCGTCTATAACGTGCTCATGTACAACGACTCTCTGTCGATTGATCAGGCCGTGTATGTGGGGAAGCTGCTGCGCCAGTACGGCGGCGACACAATCCCGCAGCGGCAGGACAATGACCGCGCGTATGAATTTTTCGGCGATCCGCTTTTGCATCTCGGATTGCCCCGCCTGCGCATGCAGTTCTCTCAAAAGCCGGACAGCCTGACCGCTCTCTTGCATACGCGGGTGGTCGGGCGGATGGTCGACGCCCAGGGGCAGACCGTCGCCAAGAACGGCAAGCTCTCGATCACGGTCTTCGATTCGGATCGAAACAAAGTACACAACCTGGTCAATTCTGCCGGCCAGATAACCGACTCAGTTCGCTACACTGAAACCGGTCCGAGCATTTTCAAAGGGGAGGCGAGCATCACCGGCGGCAGTTTCGACTTTCAGTTCATTCCGCCCGTAGACATTGGGTTCGGCGGTCATGGCGCCAAAGTGACCGTCTACGCTGTGCTGGACACCATCGATGGTATCGGGTTGATCGACTCAATCCCGGTATCCTCGCAGGTAGCTCCACAGAGCGATACCGTGGGTCCGAGCGTGAAATATACCTTCGGCGGACGCCAAAATTTTGTGAGCGGTGACGCCGTTGGGGTGAATGATGAACTGGAAGTCACTCTGACTGATTCCTCGGGTATCAATCTCGCCGGCGGGCTGGGGCACGGAATTACCCTGGAAGTTGATGGCCGACCGGACAAGACCGTGAATTTGACGAGCCTGTTCGCTTATGATCCCGACAGCTATACTTCGGGAAAACTGGCTTACTCGCTTTCCGGCCTTGATGCCGGCACGCATAGCTTCGTCCTGCGGGCCTGGGATGCGGCCAATAATTCCACCACGATCCAATTCAACGCCAATCTGGTGGCGGTGGGGAATGTTGCCATCGATAACTTGCTCAACTATCCGAATCCGATGCAGGCTGCGACCAAGTTCTATTTCGAGCTGACGCAGCCGGTCGATCGATTTGTAATGGACATATTTACGCTCTCCGGGCGGAAAATCAGGACATTTATCGGCAGCAACCTTCCTGCCGATAACTATCCTAACGGCGAATTCGAAATCGTCTGGGACGGACGGGACGCCGGCGGGGATCGTGTCGCCACGGGCGTCTATATCTATAAGGCCACAGCCCTGCCGCGCAACGGCGGGCCGGCCGCTCAATCCTTTGGGAAAGTCGTTGTTGTAAACTAATAGACAGGAGTTCCGATCGTATGAAGTTCCAACGCGCAGCCTTTCTTACAACCCTGCTTCTGCTCATCCTGGGGATGGCCTCGCAGAGCTACGCCGACATCTCGAATGCGGCCGTGCTGTTCTTGCGCATTGCCCCCGGAGCGCGCGCAGCCGCCATGGGTGAGGCGTTCGTGGCCGTGGCTGATGATGCCACTGCCACGCACTACAATCCGGCGGGGCTTGGAGCCTCCCCGCTTTCGAAGAATTGGATTGAAGCCAAAATTCCGGACGAGTATCGTCCGCTTAAGGGCTTGGCCGCGTTGAAAGCTCGCGGCGGCTCAACTTACACCGCCTACGACATCTGGGCCATTACACCCAAAGGGCTCTTGCGATTCGACAATCGCAAATGGCGTTCCGGCGAAACTCGGGAGACTCGGACCGATGACAACATGAGCGGCCTGGTTGGGCGATATTACGGCGTTACCGACAAAGACGAGCTCAACAAATTGACCCTCAAAGTCGCTTCGGCCAACAACGGCACCAGCCTGGAGGTCGTGGAAGCCTTCCGCGATTCGGTTCTCGCCATTGCTCCCAAGGACTACAAGAACCTGACTCAGCTTCAGGTTGGTCTCGACAGTCTGGTCGCTCTGTATCCGGCTTGCCGCATAAACTGGGAGTATTTCAACGAAGCCAGAGCCAGATTGGCCGAGGCGCGACGGGGCGAGTCGGTCACCGAAACTAAGATGGACCGGATCAGCTTCGCCGTGGAAAAAGCGCACAATCGATTCATCCCGGAACAGGTCACGATGCCTTACGGTATCCAGATCGATGGCGAGATGACGGCTATTGCCTCAACGGGCGACGCCATCCTGATCGGAACCACGAATGGCATGTACCGTTACAACGGGCGGGTCTGGCAAGAGTTTAACACCGAAGGAAGCCTCCCATCTGACAGTGTGCTGAATTTGACTGCCATTGGCAGCTCCGTACTCATCGGCACCAATAAAGGGATTGCTCGCTTTAATGGGCTGACGATTGAGCCGTACGCGGCCGCCGCCAATACCCCGACTGGAACCGTTCAGGCGGTGGGGGGCGACAATACCAATAACATTTGGGCGGTCGTTGATAACGACCTGTACCATTTCGATGGCAAGAGCTGGTCGAATCTCCAGCCCTATACCGTGACCCTGGATGAAACCCCCGAGAGAATCGCCGACAAGTTTGCCGTGTACGGCACTCCCCAGGAGAAGGGCTCCTTTCTCAAGAAGCTACGGGGCGGAGCCGATTCCGGGGCCTATCCTTCGATGACTCCGGCCGCAACTATTGCCGTACCCTATCTTGGCGAGATTAAAGGGCGGGTGAACGCTGTCGGCGTGGGGATGGGGAAGACTGTCTGGCTTGGCACGGAATATGGCATCCTATATCTCGACAAGGACAAATGGGTCATGCCGGGTTATCGCGAGGTGACCGTGGATTCGACCATGACGGTTGAGGCGTACGCCGCAAAGAATCAATTTTGGACCGGCGAGCGTCGCGACAGTTATCTGAAAATCCTTCGCGCCCTAAATGATCTGCCCGGGGACGCCATTCCGGCCGGGACCAAACTTCGAATCCCAGCCTCGGCCGATATCGCGGAATGGAATATCTTGGAGATGCGCCAAGTGAAAGTCGATTCGGCCCGGACTATTGAGCAGTTCGCGGCCAGTCAGAAGAAGCTCGCGTTAGAGGACCGCCACCGGTATATCGAGATTGTGCGTTCGCTTAACGGACTAGCTGGCGACTCGATTCCAGCGGGTACCAAGCTGCGCGTTCCGGCGGTGCAGGATCTGGATAAGTGGGTGGTATCCGATGTTACCGAGGCCCAAATAGATTCGACCACGACTGCAGCCAATTATATTTCAAAGAGCCAGGACGCGGCGTTCGCCCAGTGGCTGCGGAATCTGAACGACATCACCAACGACACGATTCCGGCCGGGACCAAGATACACGTAGCCAACCGTCCTGTCCCCGAGGTGCAGCAAATGGCGCGCTACGGTCAGAACATGATGTTCGCAACCACCGACGGATTGGTGGAATATGACGGCAAGCTGTTCCGTCGATCGGAGTTCAGAGGCCTCTCGAGTGCGCCGGCTCACGACATGAGTCTGGTGCGGGATCAGCTCTGGGTGGCCGGAGATGATCGCATCGTGACCAGCAGCCGGGGTCGGTCAGAGGTTTCTCTTATGTACGTGAAGTGGCTGCCGGATCTCGCCCCCGATCTTTATTACAGCTTCATCTCTTTTGTGGCGCCGACCAACAACTGGGGCACGATCGGCGGAAATATCACCTACCTCAACTATGGTTCGATCACGCGGACCGACGAAACCGGCAACTCGCTGGGTGATTTTCAGTCTTACGACGTGGCCTTTACCCTGGCGTATGGTAATTCGCTGTCAAATCGCCTCAAGGCGGGCGTCTCGGCCAAGTTGATTTACTCCAAGCTCTCCAGTGTTGGGGCAGGAGCCGAGCAGGGGCAGGGAACCTCGACCGGTTTCGCTCTCGATTTTGGTTTGCTTTACCAGATGACCCCCAGACTCAATTGGGGACTCGCCGTGACCAATCTGGGACCGAAGATGTCCTACATTGATGCCAACCAGTCGGATGATTTGCCGCGCAACCTTGGGTTCGGCTTCTCCTACAAACTGATCCAGGGGACCTATACCCGTCTGACCGCCACAGCCGAGGTCAACAAACTTCTGGTGGGACTCAATCAGGGGCTGGTCACCGAGTTGAGCCAGGTCGTGATCAATACCGGCGCCGAATTCAGCTATGCCAATCTGATCACCGGCCGAGTCGGCTACGAGGATGATGAAGAAGGAAAAGTGCGCGTGGCCACGGTCGGCGGCGGCCTGAGCCCGATCGATAACCTCAAGTTCGACTTTTCCTGGATTCCCGGTGGACAAAACGTTGCGCTGAACAATACGCTTCGTTATTCTCTGTCATTCATATTCTGAGGTGGTTGGCCGCGAGGAGAAGTTGATTGGATAGACCAAAGTGGCATTGGATCGCCACGATTCTGTGTCTGTTGATATTGTCGGTGGCGGGGGAGTCCGCCGCCGGCGACAAATTGCTAATAGGGAAACGCGTTCCGGTGCCACCCCCAAAAGGAGACAACCGGATTCGTGAGCGCTGTCTGAGGCCCCAGGTGCCGGACAAATTGGCGCATCAACTCCGTCGGGCCCGGCCGTGGTCCCTGCCCGAGGCGGCGCTGGCGCCTAATCAGACTGACACGCTTAATATTCTCGTCCTGCGCTTCAATTTTCAGTTCGAAACTGTTGATGATCCCAACACCACAGGGCGCGGGATCATGAATGTTTCGAGGCTCCTCACCGTCAAAGATTCGACCGACTATTACGATTCCGTCGGCCACTGGATTGATCCGCCTCCCCATAATGTTGCCTATTACAATGCCCACATGCGCGCCCTCAATGAATACTGGCATCGGGTATCCCAGGGGCACATAGCCCTCAAATGGGATATCTATCCCCCGGACAGTAATTCAGCCTACTCCTTGCCTTACCAAATGAGCCATTACGGGCGGTGCGACTCCGTAATCTTCGGGCTTGAGCAGTACTTCAAGGATTGTATCCAGCTGGCCGATACGGTTCATCAGCTTGACTCGAACACCGCGCCGATCGATTTCGGCAAGTACGATGACATCATCCTGTTCCATGCCGGAGCCGACCGTCAGAACGATCTCGGATTTCCGCCGACTTGCTCCGACCTGTTCACCGGCTACATCAAATTCGGCGACTCGCTCCTGGTCCATACCTCGACGGGAACTAAATGGGTCCGCACTGCGCTGATTATGCCGGAGACGGCCAGTCAGGATAATCGCGCGACCGCTCTGAATGCGGTTATTGCCCACGAGTTCGGGCATTCGCTTGGCCTGGTGGATCTGTACAACACGCAGAATTTCCTGTCGCAACTGGGGGATTTTTCATTGATGGATGATAACGGGTTCGGCACCGGGATCGACTTTGGCTTCAAGGTCGGAAATGTCTTCGGCGCCATTCCGATCTATCCAGATGCCTGGTCGCGGGCGTTTCTCGGCTTTGTGCCGGTCACTGATTTCCGCCAGGGAACTGATCTTCGCGTGGTGGCCGCCGAAGCGGTTACTAACGGCATTCAGATTGCCCGGGTCCCGATCTCGGAGAACCAGTACTACCTGATTGAGAACAGAAATCAGCTTATCCGCGACCAAAACTCTCCGAGTGGTCGAACGGTGACCAGACTTGATTCTACTACCGATGTCATTCTCGGTCCGTCCGACACCCTGCGTAATTTCACCGGCGAGTACGATTTCCTGATCCCGGGCAATGGGCTGCTGATCTATCTGGTTGATGAGGGAGTGGCCTCACTGGACTATGCCGGAAATGGACAGACCAATTTTCAGAACAATACGCTGCAGTGGGATCCCCGGCGAAAGTTCATCACGCTCATGGAAGCGGACGGGATTGTTGATTTCGGCGGCAATTATGTGTTGGGTTTCGGCTCGGCCTCGGACATGTACCGTGAAGATCGGAACAATGCGCTGACTCCTAACACCAACCCGCAGGCGTTTCGACAATTTCGGCGACAATACTCACGTCTACATTACGAATATCCGGCGCGACACTCTGGCGCCGGTGGGAAGTCCGCAGGCAGTGGTGACCGACAGCGTAATGCGCTTCGATGTCCAAACCGACAAACTGGTGCCGGGATTTCCGGTCCGGGTCGGATATCCCAAATATGGTCTCTCGCCGATCGCCGATGATATTCTGGGAAACGGCCGGAAGGAGATCATTGCGGCATCCGGCCGGTATGTGCTGGCGGTCACTGACTCAGGAGAGAATTTCCTTCGTAAAACTACGGGCTGCACAACCTGTCCGACTTTTGTCGACTCGGCTTTCTCGGTGAGTTTCGCCGGGTCGCCGCACCTTTTGCCGCTCTATTACCGGGCTTTTGACAATATCACAGCCGGCCCTGTTACTGGTGATTTTGGGGTCCCCGGTCCCAAGTTAGTTGCGGTCGGCGATGCCACAAAAAATGTCTACCAATTCGGACCGACTGATGTGGATCAGAACGGGCGCGCTGACATCGTCGGAACGTCATTCAGGACCACCGGTACGCCGATCGCGCTTTCCTTCGGCAAAGTATTGTGGGCTTTGACCGATGCCGGAATGGTGTACCGTAAGAAGGACATTAGCTCCGTACCGGACAGCTTCTCAGTGCCGAATTTTGAATATCACGGAATCTGTCGTCTGGGTGACAAACTGGCCATCGCCGCCGGGGATTCCCTCATAACAAAGATCTATGTTCCGGACACCGTGACGCATGCCGTAGACTCCTTTTCCATTCAGGGACGATATAATCTCGGCCCGATTACCGTTGATTTGAATAACGACGGCGAGCCCGAAGTTGTGCTGTTCACCAATGACGGCAAGGGCGTGGCAATCACGGTCGACACGTCTAACCTCCAGCCCGTTTTCAGCCTCTTTGCCCAGGTCACAACTGGAAAGAAAATGACGGCCAACCCGATCGCCACCGATATCGATCTGGATGGCCGCCCGGACGTCATCATACCCGGCACCAACACCCTATATGCTTTTGATCAGCGCCTCTTGGCGAAGAATGACTTTCCACAAATGATCGATGATCGCGTTCCACAAATCGATGTTATTGCCGCTCCGATTACCGGCGAACTGGACCGGTCGGGACTCCCCGAGATTATTGTACCGAACGATCTTGGTTCGATCCATGCCATCAACCGGGGCGAGATCGCCGGATTTCCGCTCAACGGCGGAGTAAAGGCGGCCGGGTCCTGCTTGGTTTTCACGGATTCAACCGGAGGCTATTTGGGATATGTCGGCGCCGATGGCTGGTTCTACCTCTGGCAGATGGACAGCGACAGTACCAAAAACGTCTGGCCGATGGGCGGGCATGACCCGGCCGGGACATTTGCTCTGGGACAACAGCAGATCGGTCCCGTTAAAGAATTCGCCGATCCATTCCCGTCCAACCAGTTCTTCAATTATCCCAATCCAGTGACAGCCGGGACAGCCAATTTCCGTTACTTCTTGTCCAAGCCGCCGAATCGAGTCATCCTGACGGTTTATGATCTATCCGGGCGGAAGGTCACTGAGTTTCTCGGCTCAAACGTGGTGGGTCAGAACGAGCAGAGCTGGGATTGCAGCGGGGTCACACCGGGAGTGTACCGTTGCCGCATTGAAGTCGATTTTGCCGGCGACACCCGGACAGCTTTCACCGATGTGGCGGTGATACGTTGAGAAAGGAAACGATGAAGCGAGTCATTCTGTTTCTTGTGTTAGTGGCCGCATCCATGTCTACGGCGGCGGCTATGACAACCCGGGAGGGCGGACTTCCTTCCACAGTGATTTCCGAGGAGCTTCAGAGAGTTCGCTATGGGTACGCGTCTCAAACGATAATCACGGCGACGGCGGCAGCGGATACCAGTAGTCCCAAGGTCAGGTCGGAAGAGCCGCAGGGAAAGCCGAAGTCGGCTTCGAAAGCGTTCCTGCTTTCGCTCGTGGTTCCCGGAGCCGGACAGTTTTACTATGGCAGCAAGATCAAGGCCGCCCTGTTTTTGGGAATCGAGATCACTACGCTGTCGCTTCATTTCAAAAACCTGAACGACGGCAACAGAATGACCACCCAGTATCAGAATTTCAACGCCGCCCACTGGGCCGATTCTTCTTACATCTACTATTTGCAGAAAGCGTACGGCAATCCGGCCATAACTTCCGACAATGACTCATCGCTGGCCGACAAAACGGAAATCTCCCATCATTTGCCTCCCTTTGGAGATGGTCAATACTATGAGATGACCGGCAAATACAACCAGTTTGCCTGGGGCTGGGATGACGCCACGCTCGGCGGGAACACGCTTTACAGTGCTGTTCCTGCGCCGGTGGATGCCCCTGGCACGGTGCCATATTCAGCCAACCGGCTCTATTATGAAGGGCTTCGGCATGACGCCAATAACAAGTTCGATGTTGCCCGGGCCTTTACCTACTGGACTATCTTGAATCACGTGGTCAGTGCGGTCGAAGCCTATATTACGACCCGGATTCACAACGGCTCCTCGCATGGTAGTACCGAAGTGTTTTCTTCCAACTGGCATTTCGATGCCAGTCTTAAATCGGTCTACTCGAGGAACGACACGCCCTATATGAAAGTGACTTACAAGTTTTGAGCATGCGTAACCGGGTATCGATACTAGTCTGCGCCCTGGTCGGCTTGTGCGGAACGGCGACTGCCTTTGAGTTCCGGCCGACTCCGATTGAGAACGAATTTCGTCGTTACTGTCTTGGCCGCCAAGGATCCGTCTGACGTGTTCAATTCCAAGAGCGCCGACTCCTCGAAATCAGCCAAAGCACCGCAGACTCCGGGGAGCAGCCTGGGCCGGAAGTCCGTCTACAAGGCGGTTCTCTGGTCGGCCCTGGTGCCGGGCGGGGGAGAGTATTACCTGGGAGAAAAGGGAAAGGCCCGCGTTTTCTTCACTGCCGAAGTTGTCACCTGGATCGGGTTCGCGTCGTTTGAGGTTTGGGGACATTGGAAGAAGAATGACTTTGTCCAGTTTGCCGCGCAGAAAGCGGGAGCGCGGCTTGACGGCAAGTCCGACAATTTTGACGACCTGGTTGGGTTTTACACCGATATCACGGAATACAATACTCTTGGCCGCGTCTCCGACCCGGAGCGGCCATATCTATACGACACTCCTGACAATCATTGGCGATGGCAGTCGGCCACAGATCAGGCGACCTATCGATCGATCAAGAACCAGAGTCGGGAGGCATACCGGCGGGCTAATTTCATGATCGGACTGGCGATCGTAGCCCGGGTCGTTTCGGTGATTGATGCGATTTTGGACACCCGGCGGCTAAATCGCGCGGCCGAGAGTTCTTTCTCGCAGTACGATGACCGCAAAGTGGAACTGAACTTCAATCCCATGTCATCTTCCGGGCAACTGTCACTGGTCATTCACACGGGCTGGTAAGGATGCTTCGGAGTCGAGTCCTCATCGCCACAACAAGTTTCGCGCTGCTGGTCATGGCAGCCTGCGGAGTTCCTCCTGAACAGCCAGCCGACTCAAACTTGCCGGTGCGAGCCCCGGCAGCGCTGGTCAAAGATTCGGAGATTAGCGGCGTCATTCTCGGACTCGCTCTGAAACAGCCGATGGGCGTCAGCTCAGACTCGCGGGGAAATGTGTACGTGGTTGACGCCGGCAACGACCGGGTCATCAAATTCGATCCGAATTTCAAGCCGATCGGAGATCGCGGCTCGTTCGGGAATCAACAGGGGCAATTCAATCAGCCCAAGTTCGTAACGGTCGACAATGTCCTGGCGGTCCTGGTGTCCGATGCCGGGAACCGGCGGATCGAGCGGCTTGACGCGGAGCTTAATTTCGTCGAACAGTATGTCATGAACGATGACACCGATCCCCTCAAGTATGGGGCGCCATCGGGGGTGGCCACGACCAAATACGGTGCCGTCTGGATTGCCGATTACGACAAGAACAGGCTGGTCATACTGGACAATGTCGGGACCTTCGACAAGTTCGCGGCGGATTACGGCGCAACCGGCGGCCAGCTCGACCATCCGCAGAAACTCATTTCCGATGACGACGACAATTTTTACGTGTGTGACCCGGGGAATGCCCGAATTGCCGTGTATGACTCCTACGGCGCCTTCACCCGAAATATCAAAGACCCCGATGTGATCTATCCGGTGGCGGCAGCTTTCGACAGCAAAGGGTATCTGTGGGTGCTCGACCAGGCCAGTGAGAGAGTTTTTTGTTTCACCGCTTCAGGGAGGAAGATTACTGAAAAGGGGCTGGAAGTATTTGGCCTGAGCGCTCCGCTCGCGACCCCAGCCGATCTGACCGCATTGTCCAATGATCGCCTGCTGATCACTGATTCCGGCGACAATCGTCTCATCGTCTGCCGGATCATCCTCTCACAGCCGTAAAGATGCCGTGCCGATGGCAAGACTTGCGGCACTGATCATCTCATTATATTTCCCCCTGGCTTTGGTTGCCTTAGCGCGGACGATTCGCCAGTTTTTCGGTCCCGACATACCGCTTTCGATTGCCACATCCTCCGACGGCATTTATGTCGGATCGGATACTCTCAAACTCGGGTCGACCATCCTGCAGCGCGATCAGGACTATCATTGGGATCGAGCCACCGGATCATTCGTGTTAGCAAGCCGCCAGTTCAATCCCGGTGATACGCTGACAGTTATCTACGCGCCGATTCCCCAATGGATGCTGCAATCGTTCGGCCGAGACATACCGGAGCCGACTGCTTCCGGGAATCCCCCGTCGATTCCGCCAATAGCTCAGACGCCGACGAACAATTCGACCTTTGTCCAAAACATCAAATTGTCCGGCGCGAAGACTTTCCGGTTCTCCGCTCTAAACGGCGGAACCACGGATTTTGGCCAATCGCTCGACCTTCACATTGCCGGCGAACTGTCGCCCGGTCTGGAGCTGTCGGGCGCCCTCTCTGATCGCGGGTACGATCCGGTTTACGGCACAGCCAATAGCCGCCTCAATGAACTGGACAAGGTAAACCTTCAGCTCAAATCTCAAGTGCTGTTGGTGCGCATGGGGGACATTGTTCTTCAGAATGATATGGTGCCCCGTTCCAAAAGTATTTCGGGAGCGATGTTCCAACTGCAGTATCCGAACTGGCGGGTCAACGCCGCCGCCGCGCGGCCCAAAGGGCGATTCACCACGGTCAAGTTTCAAGGGGACGACAGCTATCAGGGCCCGTACCAGATCAACAGCGGCACCGGCGTGCAGCCGGTTGTGCCGGGGTCGGAGAGTGTCTGGCTCGATGGCCGGAAAATTGACCGGGGGGCGGACAAAGATTACTCGATTGACTACCCCAGCGGATTGATCACGTTCTCGCCCAAGAATCCGATCGACCGGCGAAGCCGCGTTGAGATTGATTTCGAGCCGTCAGCTTCGACCTATCGGCAGCAGCTATTGGTTGCAGGCGGCGGAATCAATCGCTCCGATTCATCCTTTTTTGCCTCAGTAGAAGCAATTCGGGAAGGGGACGACAAAGATCAGCCGCTCACAGCCGCTTTGTCCGATTCAGATAAGGCCTTGCTGCAGCAGTCAGGAGACTCGAACGCGGTTCGCTCAGGAGTGCTGGCCGATACGCTAGGAAGTTATATCCTCCTGCGCGACAGCCTCCCGGACACGGTTTTCCAATATGTCGGAACACGAAACGGGGGGTACTCCATCACCTTTACGTTCGTCGGGGCCGGGAAGGGGACCTATCGTTTTCTCGGCGGAGGAAACTATCAGTTTGCCGGCAAGGGGCAAGGGGACTATATGCCGGTCGTGATTCTGGCCCGCCCGGAGCAGACCGACTACTACCGGGGGCTGATTGGCTGGCGCTCGAAAGCTCTCGGAGAAATTGCGGCCGACATTCGCCAAACCAACTATGATCGCAATCTGTTTTCTTCCGCCTCCAATCTGACTCAGGGCGGGACCTACTATAATCTTCAAATGTCAAAGCAGTGGGGAGCAGTTGGTAGTCCCAATTCAGTTTCGCTGCGGCGGCGGTTTCTCCAGCCGCAATTCCACTTTCAGGACAGGATCGACCAACCCGACTTCAGCCGCGATTTTCTCCTTCCGGCCCAGTTTGTGCCGAACAGTAACGAAGCTCTTAACGAATTGAAAACAACCTTTCACCCCGTTTCCTGGAGTGAACTGAGCCCGTTCTACTCCGACCTTGACTATGCCGGCAGATTCCGGGCCCGGTCCGGTGGTTCGGGCATCCACCTGAAACTGTCATCAAGACTGGATGTCGCGGGAACCTGGAAGGAGATCTCCACCCGGTATCCTTCGGATACGGCGGATCGAAGCGGACGGGCGGACAACCTGCTAACCAACGGCAGCTATGCGCTTGGCGGAAGTTATAAAGCCCAGGGGGAAATTGAATATGATCGGCGCCGGAATGACTACACCGGGCAACTCGGCGGAACTCGGTTTCTTCGCTGGTCGACCGGACTGAGCAGCCAGACCGAGGCGATATCTTATGAAAATTATCTTGAGGATTCGCTGACTCTGCAGTGGAATCAAAGCGCCCTTCGGCGGCGCGTGACTGCGCACTCCACGCGGCGCTTGCGGGCATTTACGTACGACGCCACCGCTACCTGGCAATGGCTCGATGAACCGAGCCAGTCGCAACAGAGTTTCTTAGGAAGGACAAATCTATCTTACAGCAACCCCGCCAATCAACTTCAAATCACGAGTTCCTACACTCTGTCAAGCGAGTTGCGAAACGCGCAGGGGATAGCCTACCTCCTGGTCGACCAGGGGCGCGGAAACTACAGCCTGATAAACGGGCAGTATGTGCCCGATGTGAACGGGAACTACATCCAAATTGAGGAACTGTTGTCCGACCGCCAATTAGTTCGGCGGGGCGAGAAGAGTTTTACTCTGAGCAAAGGAGGCAAAGTATAGCGTTCGATTCGACGCCAACATTGACGAAGAACTTCTGCCTTCCGGCAGGCGGACCGTCATCTGGCTATTGCCGTTTTACAGCGATGCCGGCCAGCCATATCTCTACCTCGAGAGGCGATATAACTCAGATCTTCGATTACTCCCCCTGTCCGGAGTGTACGCTGTAAATATTTCACTGGCTGACGATCTGGAGCGGCGCGACATCGCCGGCTCTCCCGAACAGCGCCGGGACTCTCGCGGCAGCTTGGGACTCAAACAAGCGGCCGGACTCTGTTTCTTGGAAGAATCGCTGGATTTGTTTTCATCGCGGCGTGACAACTATTATACCGGCGCCGGAAATGTCAGTGGTTTCAAAGTAGGAGGGAAGGTTCGACGCACCCACGACCGGCTCGAACTGTCGGCAGGGGGAACCTATCGCCAGGCCTCGTCGGAATTGGGTGAAAGGGCCCGGACCTACTCCGGTCTTGCTGGTACCCGCGTGCAACTTGGCAAGAAGGGGGAAATTCGACTCGACCTGGAGTTGTATTCCCAAACGCTCACGAGCGTAGGAACAGTCTATTCCTACCAACTTACCGATAACCGCTACGGAAGGCTTGGGGCGTTATGGAGCGCATCTTACAGTTACACCGTTCGATCGAATGTCAGAATCAACGCTTCGCTCAACGGCCGACACTCCGATGATCGGGCCGGCCGAGTGACGGGCCGGGCAGAAGTGGTGGCGGGGTTCTGATGAAAATACGAATAATCTTCGCGGCCGCCCTGAGCGTCACTCTGACCTCAAGCGTAATTGGCCAGACCACCAAAGTACGCGTAGTCGGCGACGCCAGAGTTGCTAGTTCGCTTAGCGCTTATGTGCAGCGTCTGGCGAGTGTATCGAAATCAAGCGCGTCGATTAAGGATTCCGCCGCAGCCTGGCTGGGAACACGCGGTTATCTTGATCCCCAGATCAGCCTTAATGGAGACACTTTAAACGTATCCACAGGTGAATTAACGACTCTGGGTAAGATCTGTAGCGACGCCGACACCAGCCGGTCACTTTCTGTTATTCAGCCATTTTCGCAGGAGAATCTCAAGAGTGCGCTGGAGAACTTTGCGCAGCGATACCAGGACTCCGGGTATTACTTCTGCCGGGTCCAAGTGGTCTCGGCGCGCAGGACTCGGAAGCAAATCGACTTATTCGTAAGCGTTTCTCCGGGGCCGATAGTTCGAATCAAGAATATTCAGTATGATGGTCTGGTCAGATCAGATCGGAAACAGATCGAAAAATATCTTCCGGCGCAGTCCGGAGTACCGCTCACTGACCGGGTGCTGGCTCGGATTGAATCGGAAGCGGCGTCAATTCCGTACGTGGATTTCCTGCCTCCGGCAGTTGTGCGTCCGCTGGCCGGCTATAGCGATGTGACCATCGATCTGAAGTTCCGGGAGCGGGAGCAGTTTCTGTTCGACGGCGGTGCCGGCTATGATCCGGAGACGAAATCCGGCCTGGTTTGGAATCTGAATGTCAAGATGCAGAATCTCTTCGGCGACGGTAAGGATCTCTCGGTGCAATCGGCCCGGCAGGATCAGGGGCATAACCTGCTCGATTTCCAGTATGTTCAACCCTTTTTCCTCCTTGGAGTCGGCTCGGTTCGCGCCCAACTCTATACGCGCGACTATCGCGATCAATTTTATGAATTTTCGGCCTCGGTCGGAACCAGTGTCGATCTTTCGGCCCAGCAAAGCATCGGCCTCGATCTCACCTGGAAACGGGTCGACCCAACTCTCGGTCCGTCGTACCGGCGGTATGCGGCAGAGTTCAGCTACAGCCTCGACCAGCGGGACCAGAAGGTCAACCCGATTTCCGGATTCCACTTCAAATCGCGCCTCGGGTATGCCTTCCGCAACTATACCGCCGATTCCAGCGCCAGCCGAGGAAGCTTCAATGATACTAGAGCGCAATTTGAGGGTGAGTATTACCAAAGGATCGCCGGTCCGATTGGTCTCGTGGCGGACCTGTCGTACCGGGGAATCCAGAGCAAAGAGAGCCCTCTGCCGGTGTCGGAGCTCTATTTCGTGGGGGGACCCGGGAGTTTGCGCGGCTATCGAAACGAGCAGTTCATCGCGCAACGAGTTGTGGCCGGGACGTTGGAATCCCGCTTTCATTTCCCCGGTGGCTATCTGTTTGGCTTCTATGATGGAGCGTATTTGAATACCCCCGTCGCGATCGGCAATTTGGTGCAAACAAATCAACAGTATCGGTTCGGCTTCGGGTTAGGACTCGCGGTTGTCGATATTAACCGCTCTGTCATGGTGGCACTTGGTTGGAACCCGAATCTGACCATTGACCAGCCGCAGTTGTCCATTCAGTTCTCCTCCGGTTTGTAGTTGCCCGTCAGCAACTGTGCCCCTATCATCGGGCGTGCCAATCCTCCGCTCCCTTACCGACTCACTGAGGCTCGTTCGAGTGATCAACTGTCTCATTGCCGCCTGCGGAGTAGCAGTCGGAGCGTACTTGACTTCGCCGCACTGGCTGTCAACCGATACGCTCCTTACCGGGCTGGCAGTCTTTTTCGTCTGCGCCGGAGGGAACGCGCTCAACGATGCCTGTGATATCGCCATTGACCGGATCAGCCACCCACAACGAGTCCTGGTCCGCGGTGCGCTGTCCCGGCGAACGGCCCTGGTGATGACGGTAATCTTGATGGCGTTGGGACTGGTGCTCGCGAGCCTCGTAAATGTTTGGGTTGTGGCTATCGGCGCGGCCGGGATTCTATTGACCGTGATGTATGATCTGCGGCTAAAGCAGGCGCCGCTGGCGGGGAATCTCGTTGTCGCCCTCTCGGCGGGACTCACGTTCTTGATCGGAGGAGCCGCCGCCGATCCCGAGCGCTGGCTGATCCTCCCGGGACCGATCATACCTGCTGTCTTCGCCATTTTCTTTCATTTGGTGAGGGAGATCGTCAAGGATGTTGAGGATAGAGACGGGGATCTTCGGGCAGGCATCAAAACCCTTCCGAGCCGTATCGGCGTTAAACCCGCGCTTATCGTAGCCCTGGCTGCGATGACTCTGCTAATAATTTTAACGGTAGTCCCCTTCCTTCTTGGGTGGTTCGGTCTCCGCTATTTAGTCCTTGGTGTCGTGCTTGCGGAATTGCCTCCGTTTGTGCTCCTTTTGTCTTTGCTCCAAAATCAGGATGAAGTGCGGCTTCGCCACACCTCTCACTATCTCAAGATTGGTATGATTTTGGGATTAATTGCTCTGGTCGCAGGGTAGAGGTTAAGTTTTGTTAACCAGGGAAACAACGTGCCCTCTGGTCAGTATAATCGACAGTGGCTCAGCCAATGATAGGTAACTTGAAACTTGACAAACAGTTAGCCGGGATTAAGTTGCTTCGCTCGGAAGGCCGGTGAGCGGTCGATCCTTGGGCGGACGAAATGATGAACAGGGTTGGATTTATTGTTGGGCTAGTCTTGTTCGCAACGGCCGGTGCGCAGGCAATCAGCCTGACCCAGTCTCTGGACAAGACTGACATTCCGTATGAAGATCGTGCGACTCTCCAGATCGTGGTCTCGTGGCCCGGCTCTCAGACGTCGTACATTTTCGACAAGCCCTTGCAACCGCAGTTGGAAAACCTGAAGGTCCAACAATATTCCTCGACGATCAGCTCGGCTACTGGAAGTGCCGGAGAGCAGACCACCAAGACTTTTTCGTTCGCGCTCGTTCCGACTGGCTCAGGAGTCGGAAGGATTGCGCCGGTTACAGTATCTTATTACTCCTGGCCGGACAGCGTGCCGGGACAGATGGTAACTGAGGAAATGACTCTCCACATAGCTTCGCCGGTGGCGAAAAAATCGTCCGGCAAGGCCGGCATGCCGCTGAGCGTATGGATCGCCGGAGGAGTTGGTTGGCTGCTGATCATTGGCGTAATTGGATTGGTAATCGTTAAGCGGCGGAAACCGAAAGAGATCGTCAAGACCCCGCAGGGACTTGTTGCTCGAGCGTCTGACCCTCCTGAAGCAGGCTTCGGGGAATGACCTGAAGCGGTTTCAGACCGGCCTGTTTAAGGATCTGGTCTGGTATCTGTCGGCTGCGTACAAGTTGGAGTTCCGGGGGCAGTCGCTGGAGGAAGTTCTGGCGGTTATGCAGGCCGGTTCGGTGCCGGAGGCCGAAAGAGAAAATATCGGCGGCTGGCTGGCGCGGGCGGATCGCGAAAAGTTCAGCCCCCTGCCCCCGTCTCCCGGAGAGACGCTTCGCCTTGAGCATGAAGTGCGCGAGTTCTTTGAGAAAATGAATGTTCCCCGATAGTACGGAGGTGTGATGCACACTGATATTCAGCAAATTCAGGCGGTAGTTGAAAAGGAATCGACATTTGTCACTAAATTGACCGGCCAGATGAGTTCGGTCATTGTCGGGCAGCGCTACTTGATTGATCGACTGCTGGTCGGGATTCTGGCCAACGGTCACATCCTGATCGAGGGGGTGCCCGGGCTGGCCAAGACGCTCTCCGTCAAAACGCTGGCCGATGCCATCCAATTGAAGTTCCAGCGTTTGCAGTTTACCCCGGATCTCCTCCCGGCCGACCTCATCGGAACGATGATTTACAATCCCCAGAAAGCGGAATTCACGGTCAAAAAAGGGCCGGTTTTTGCCAACATCATTTTGGCGGACGAAATCAACCGCGCCCCTGCCAAGGTGCAGTCGGCCTTGCTGGAAGCCATGCAGGAGCGGCAGGTGACCATTGGCGACACGTCACACAAGTTGGATGAACCGTTTCTAGTGCTGGCGACGCAAAATCCTATTGAGCAGGAAGGAACCTATCCATTGCCCGAAGCCCAGATCGACCGGTTTATGCTGATGCTGAAGATCACCTACCCAAGTCCGACCGAGGAACGGGAAATCATGGATCGCAACACTGCAGTGACCGATATCAAGGTCGAAAAGGTAGTCGGGCCGCAGGATATCGTCAGGGCTCGGGAAGTCGTGCGGTCGATCTATGTCGACGAGAAAATCAAAGAGTATATCATTAATATCGTGTTTGCCACGCGGGAGCCGAACAAGTACGGTCTGGCGAGTATTGCCAGCCTGATCGCGTTCGGAGCCTCTCCGCGCGCCACTATTTATCTGAATCTCGCCGCCAAAGCACACGCCTTCCTCAAGGGGCGGGGCTATGTCACGCCGGAGGATATCAAGGCGATCGGCGCCGATGTCCTTCGCCACCGCGTGCTTCTGACCTATGAAGCCGAAGCGGAAGAGGTCAGTTCGGATGATATCGTTAAGAAAGTCTTTGACACCATTGAAGTTCCGTGATCGATTGACGCGATGATTCCGAAAGAGATACTCAAAAAAGTACGGCGCATCGAGATCGGGACCCGGCGGATGGTCAACGATCTCTTCTCGGGCGAGTACCATTCCACGTTTAAGGGACAGGGGATGGAATTCGAGGAAGTGCGTCCCTATCAGCCGGGAGACGACATCCGGTTGATTGACTGGAATGTCACGGCCCGGAGCGGACAGCCGTACGTCAAGATCTTTCGGGAAGAACGCGAGCTGTCGGTAATGCTCATGGTGGACGCTTCATCATCGGGGAGGTTCGGCACGCGGGAGCGTTTCAAGAGTGAGACGGCAGCCGAATTGTGCGCTCTGCTGGCCTTTTCAGCGATCAAAAACAATGACAAGGTCGGGCTTATCATCTTCACCGATACGATCGAGAAGTTCGTTCCTCCCAAGAAGGGGAGAGCTCATGTCCTCAGGTTGATTCGCGAAATTCTGTATTTCCAGCCCAAAGGAAAAGGGACCGACATCGCCGGGGCGGTGCAGTACATGAGCCGAGTCGTGAAGCGGAAATCGGTGGTGTTCGTGATTTCGGATTTCATGTCCGAGGGATTCTTCAAGCCGATGCAGATCGCCAACAACAAGCACGACGTGATCGCGATCAAGATTACCGATCCGCGGGAATCCAGTTTCGACAATTTCGGCCTGATCGAGCTCGAGGATACGGAGACCGGCGAAGTATTCCTGGTTGACACCGGATCCAAAGAGTTCCGCAAACAGTTCGAGAGCCGCGCCAAGGAAGATAATTCGCAGCTCAAGCGGAGTTTTCAGCTGATCAATTTGGACTATATCAGCATTCGGACCGACCAGTCATACATCGTCCCGCTGATCAGCTTCTTCAAGATACGGGAACGGAGAATGTAGGAATGGGATTGAAAAGCATGCGGTCAAGTGGCCTCGTTTTTGTGAGCCTGCTCATCGCGCTGGCGGTTGCCCTATCGGCGTGTCAGAAGTCGGGAAGTGCTGTTGATGTCGATCAGGCCAAGAAGCTCGCCGGCGACTTAAGGGACAACAAACTCTACGGGGCGGCAATCGAAGAATACCGCGCCCTTCTGGCCAACGGTTCTCTTTCAAACGCCGAAAAGGGAAACATTTCTTATCTGATCGGAAAGATCTATTTCGAAGATCTCAAAGATTATGAGAATGCAGCCGCCTACTATGTGCGGTCCAAAGATTACGATCCCAACGGAAACTACATTTCCGATGCTTCCCAGAATCTGGTGGCGTCGCTCGAAAAGCTGGGACACTTGATCGATGCCAAGCGGGAATTGAGTGAGGCCGCCGATATCGATAAGCCATCATCGGTACCCGGCGATGTTCCGGTGGCCAAGATCGGTGCCACGTCGATTTGGCGGTCGGAAATCGAAAGAAGAATACAATCGCTCCCGGACGAGACGCAGAAGCAGCTCATGTCGGTGGAGGCGCGCAAGAATTTCATTCGCCAATACGTCGGTGTGGAGTTGATGTATCGCGCGGCGCTTCGGGAAGGATATGACAAGGATCCCGATATCCGCCAGCGGGAAGAATTGGTCGTAAAGAATCTGCTAGTTCAAAAGTACGTAGCGAACAAGGTCATGCCGGCGGTCAAGATCGACACGGCCGATGTGCGCAATTTCTACACGGCCAACAAGGCCGAAAAGTACAAGAGCCAGCCGTATGATTCCGTGAAGGTCCAGGTTTTCATGGATTATCAGAATAGCAAAATGGAGGCGGCCTACGCCGACTACATCGGCAAGCTCGCCTCCGCCGAGCAGGTAGAATTTTTGGACAATAACGTAAGGTAGTCCCGCACGTGAGCAGAGTTTCCGTGAGATATCTCCTGGCGATTGTGACCTCGATGTCACTTCTGGCCGGTTGCTGCCCGTGCCGGCAGCCAGTCGGATACTGTTAAGTCAATTCCGGGCATCGAGATCAAAACCTCCGTTGACCGGGCCGAAATGTATGTCGGCGATCTCATCAAGTACCAAGTTACAATTACCCACGATCCCAAAATTGCTTTGATTCCGCCGCCGCTCGGCGCCAATCTGGGATCGTTCGACGTCAAGGACTATCAGGCGGATGTCGAAACCAAGCTCAAAGACGGCCGGATTCAGAACCAGACCACTTTCACCCTAAGCACGTTTACGACTGGAGATTACATAATCCCTCCCGTTCCTATTGTCTTCCAAATGCCGGACAGCACCAGAAAAGTGATGCTGGCGGACCCTGTGCCAATCAAAGTTAAATCCCTGCTTGCGAATAACGGCGACAGTACCGACATCAAGCCGCTCAAAGCTCCTTATCAGTTCAAGCGTGACCTCACGCTCTACTTTGTCCTGGGGGGATTCTTTCTGCTGCTGATTGCGGTGGCGCTTTATTTCCTGAGATTCCGGAAACGGGCGGAAGCGCAGGAACGCGTTGACCTCCGGCCGGCCTGGGAGATCGCCTTCGAGCGCCTCGCCCTGTTGAAAGAAAAAAGGCTGCTGGATGCGGAAAAATTCAAAATGTTCTATATCGATTTGACGGAGATCGTCCGCTGGTTTCTCGGCCGTATGTACGAAATCACCGTGCTGGATATGACCACCGATGAATTCCTGGCCAGGTTCCGGGAGATGTCCCTCCCGGAAGGGCTGTACGATCAGACGGCGGCCTTTCTTCGCCACGCCGATCTTGTAAAATTTGCCAAGTACGTGCCGGAACGAGCACGCTCTGAATCTGAGTTTACGACCGCCCACGATATCATCGAGGCGGTGCGGGCCGAGCACGAACGTCAAAAATTGGCGCTGGCGGCCGCGCCGGACCAGGCGCAGCCGACCTCGGTTGGAGCCGGGAGCGGATCATGAGTAACCTGACGTTCGGCGGATTTCGGACTCAATGTACTGAACTTCTTCGATACGAATGTCTCCGCCCTGGTGATATTCATTGTCGGTCTCTTGATTATGGCGGGGATGCTCTACTACCACTTCCGACGCCGCCGGTTCACCTCGGCTTCGATCAAGTATTCCGATCTGCGGATTGTCAAACGCGCGGCCCGCTCTAACCGCCAGCGCTACCGCTTTGTGCTGTGGACGCTGCGCCTGCTCGCCATTTCGTTTCTCATTGTCGCGTTCGCCAGGCCCCGTTCCGGCACCGAGGTCGTTGACGTAAATTCCGAAGGGATCGATATCATGGCGCTTCTGGATGTTTCGTCTTCGATGCTCGCGGAAGATTTCAAGCCACAGAACCGGATCCAGGTGGCCAAAGAAGAACTTAAGAAGTTTATTCAGAAGCGGGTCAGCGACCGGATCGGTTTGATCGTGTTTGCCCGTTATGCCTTTACCCAATGTCCCCTGACGGTCGATTATGGCGTCCTATTCAATTTTATCGACAAGGTGGATATCGGCGCGGTCGATGACGGCACGGCTATCGGCATGGCGCTCGCCACCGGAGTCAATCGGCTTCGCGAATCTACCGCCAAATCCAAGATCATGGTACTCCTGACCGATGGCGACAATAACGCCGGGGAGATCGATCCGCTCACGGCGGCGAATCTGGCAGCCGCTTTCAATATCAAGATCTATACGATCGGGGTCGGCAAGGGAGGAAACGCCATGTTTCCGGTGCAGGACCCGATTTTCGGAAAGCGTTACGTCTATCAGCCGACCACGGTCGATGAAGAGACTCTTAAGGAAATTGCCGCCCGCACCGGCGGGAAGTATTTTCGGGCCCGGTCGAGTGAAGATCTCGATGAGATATACAATACGATAGACAAATTGGAAAAGAGCGAAGTAAAGATATCTTCGCACATTCAGTACCGGGAATTGTTTCATTACTTTACGTACATCGGCTTGCTGTTGTTGGGCTTGGAAATTATTCTGTCCAACACGTATTTCCGCAAACTGCCGTAGGGCTTTGAGGAATAGTCCAAGAGATGAGATTTGCAGATCCATTCAACTTTGTCCTCCTGATTGGGGTTCTACTTTTAGGCCTATTCATGTTCTGGGCGCTGGCCCGGAAAAAACGGGCGTTGAAGCGATTCGGCGATCTTCCCTTGCTCATGCGGATGTCTCCGTACATCTCCTTTGCCCGCCAACGGACCAAAGCGATGCTCCTGATACTAGCGCTCGTGTTTGTAGTGCTCGCTCTGGCGCGCCTGCAATTCGGCACGCATATGGAGCTGCTCAAGCGGGAAGGGATTGATATCATGGTGGCGCTCGATGTGTCCAATTCCATGCTCGCCCAGGATATCAAGCCGAGTCGTATGGACAAAGCCAAGCAGGAACTCCGAAGCATTATCGAACGCCTCAAAGGGGACCGCATCGGGATCATTGTCTTTGCCGGCGAAGCCTTTGTACAGTGTCCGCTCACGCTGGACTACGGCGCCGCCAAAATGTTGCTGGCGGCCGCGGATAATACTTCGGTATCGATTCAGGGGACTTCCATTGCTTCGGCCATCGCGATGGCCCAAAAGTCCTTCGATCAACGGGAGAAATCTCACAAAGTGTTGCTACTTCTGACCGACGGTGAGGATCTTGCCGGAGGGGCCGAGAAAGCCGCCGAAGAGGCTCGGCAGGATGGTATAAGAATCTATACGATCGGCATCGGCAACCCGGCCGGGCAGCCCATTCCGATGCTGGACCGTACCGGCAACCAGGTCGGCTTTAAGAAGGACGAAAACGGCGAGGTGATTATCTCGAAGTTGGATGAGAGCACGCTCCAGAAACTGGCTCTGGCCACCGGCGGCAAGTACTACAATATTTCGGCCGGCGAGCTCGAACTCGACAAGATTTTCGATGACGTTTCAAGGATGGAAAAGAAGGAGCAGGAAGGGACCCTCGTAACCCAGTATGATGATCGCTATCAGTGGCCTCTTCTCGTGGCTCTGTTCCTCATAATACTGGAATTCTTTGTGCCGGAGCGAAAGCGTCCGGCGGGAGACACTGTCAATGCGTAGTCACTTGGTTATTGCGACCGCCGCCCTCGTGCTTGTGGCGGCGCCATTGGTCAGAGCGGACTATATTGCGGCCGTGAAAGACGGCAACAAGGCGTTTCAGCAAAAAGACTACAAGAAAGCGATGGAATTCTATCGCCAGGCGGAACCGGATTTGCCGGTCTCGCCGGAACTCGATTACAACATGGCCGGCGCTCTCCACGGCGAGGGGGATTACGATGAAGCCATCAAGAAATATCAGGCGGCGCTCAAATCAAGTGATCCGAATCTTCAGGCCCAGGCCGATTACAATTTAGGGAACACCTACTATCGCAAAAAAGATTACCAAAACGCCATCCAGGCATATGAAGATGGTTTGAAATTAAACCCGGCGGACATGGACGGAAAGTTCAATCTGGAATTGGCGCGCAAGATGCTGAAAGATCAGATCAAGCCGCAGGGTAAGGGGGGACAACAGAATCAGAAGAACAACCAGGACCAGAAACAGGATCAACAGAACCAGCAGCAGAATCCGAAGGACCAGCAGAAAGACAAAGATCAGCGGGAGCAGAACAATCAGAACCAGCAACAGCAGCAGCAAAAGCAGCAGAGTCAGGCCAACCAATCTAAGAAGATGTCCAAGGAGGATGCTGAGCGGATTCTGAACGCCTTGAAAGACGACGAACAGGATATCCAGAAGAAGATTCGCCGGGAGACGGTGAAAGGTGATTATGTCGGCAAGGATTGGTAGTTTGAAAATCTGGTTTTCGGCGCTAACCCTGGTCGTTGCGGTGCTCGTGGCCGGCCTGGTCGAAAGTGCCGCTGCGGCTTCCAAGCCTGATCTGTCGCTCAAGGTCACCCTTTCGCCCGACACCATCGGCCTGGATGGCCAGGCCGTGCTGCAGGTTCAGGTCGAAGGCGGAACGCAGAATATTCCTGATCTGGAGATGCCGTCGCTCCCCGCCTTTGAAGTCTATTCTCAGGGCCGGAGCAGCAACATAAGCATCATCAACGGACAGGTGAGCGCCTCGGTTTCGTACAGTTATGTCCTGATGCCGCAGAAAGCAGGCGTCTACCCGATCGACGGGATCGCGATTGTAGTGGATAATCGACGGTATGTCGGGAATCTGGTCACGCTGACCGTCCTCAATAAAGGACAGGCAACTTCCCCCAAACTCGAGCAGCGGGCCTCCGATGCTGAAGGCGGGACCAAGGATCTCTTCCTGATCGCCAGTGTCGACAAGAAGAATCCATACGTGAATGACCAGGTAACGCTTTCTCTGAAATTCTATCTTGGCGTCCAGAACTATTCCAGCCCGGAGCTCAATGAACCGGCTACAACCGGGTTCTGGGCGGAACCGCTCGGTAACGGGACGCCGTATATGGAAAAAGTGAGGGGCCGAAACTATCGCGTCTTTGAGATCAAATACGCCCTGTTCCCGACTCAATCCGGTGAATTGACCATCGGCCGAGCCGCGGTCTCCACGACGGTAGCGTCGCCGTCGCAGCGGCGTGACCCGTTTGACATGTTTGGGGACTTAATGACTCGCGGTGACCAGGTCACGGTTCGATCAGAACCGATTACGCTCAATGTCCGGCCAATTCCAACCGCCGGCAAACCGACTGATTTCAGCGGAACAATTGGGCGGTACAACATCGAGGCCAAAACCGACAAGACTGATGCCGAGGTGAATCAGCCGGTGACGGTGACGATCAAGATCACGGGACAGGGAAATATCAAGTCCGTCGGGGAGCCGGCTATTCCGGACCTTCCAGATTTCCGGGTCTACCGGGCTTCGAGTAATGAGAGCATGACCAAGCTTCAGGACAAACTTGGCGGGACTAAGAGTTATGAAGAGGTTTTCATTCCCAAGCGGGCTGGTCTCCTGGAAATTCCGGCCCTGACGCTGAGCGTTTTCAATCCTGAGAACAGTCGCTATGAGACGATCACTTCACGGCCGATCAGTCTCAATGTCAAAAAGCCGGAAGGATATGTGTCCTCGCCCGATGTCCCTTACTCCGGCCCCAGTACGACTTTGGGCAATCAAGCCCAGGACATTCGCTTTATTCGAAGCAGTTTGGGTTCCACCCAGCCCATTGGACGGTTAGTCTTATTCAGCCCCTTGTATTTGTTAGTCAACGGTCTGCCGGTTGCTTTGCTTGCCGGCCTGGTAGTCGTCCGCAAGCGGCGCGAGCGGCTGGCCAGTGACGTTGGCTACGCGAGATCACGAAGCGCCTCGCGGGCCGCCCATAAGCGATTGGCCAAAGCCCGGTCCTTGGCCCGGCAGGAATCGGCTCGGGAATTTTATGCGGAGTTGAGTCTGTCCCTGATTGCGTATATAGCGGATAAACTGAATATTTCGCCTCACGGATTAACCAGCGACCAGGTGGCCGACCTGTTGCGCCAGAAATCCGGCGACGAGAAGCTTGTGGCGGATGCCATCGGATTTTTGCGCCAGTGTGATTTTGCGAGATTTGCATCGGCTGATCTGAAAGCCGGCGATCTTCAGTCGGCGCTGGCCTCGGCGGAGGATCTCATGGTGCGAATTGAGGGGGTGAAGTTTGCGTAGAATCCTGCTAATAGTATTGCCGGCAGCGTTTGCGCTTGGTCTGACTGCGACGGTCTTGGCGTCGCCCGAGGATGACTTTGCCAAAGGGAACCAGTTCTTCCAGGACAAGCATTACCTGCAGGCGATTGATTCGTATCGTCTGGTATTGTCGGCAGGCCAGGAATCGGCCAATCTTTATTTCAACCTCGGCAATGCCTACTTCAAGAAGGGGGATCTCGGGTACGCCATTCTGTACTACCTCAAGGCCAAACGATTGGCGCCCGGGGATGATGATATCCGAAGCAATCTTGAATTCGCCCGGAAGATGACCAGCGTGCAACTTGAAGGGGTAGCGCTGAACCCGGTCAATAACCTACTACAGACTATCGTGTCCCCGTATCAGCTTCGCACGATGGCCTGGTACTCCTCGCTGCTCTTTATCGCACTCATGGCCCTCCTGATTATCCGCTTCGGACTAGGGCGCCTGTTCTCGTGGCTAAAGCCGGCGATGATCGTTCTTCTTATTCTACTCGTAACGATCTCGTTTCTCACGACCTTCAAGTATCGCGAGGATTTCCTGACGAGACGAGGCGTAATCGTGGCCGCTGAGAGTGAGGTCCGCACCGGTCCGTCCGATCAGTCCGACATCGAACTCCACGGCGAGCAGGGGCTGGTCGTGGAAATTCTGTCCGAATCCAACGACTATTACAACGTCGTGTTCGAAAATCAGCGGCGCGGCTGGATTAAACGAGACTTGGTCGCTGAAGTATAAACCGCTGAGACTCTTCGCCTCCCTTAAATTGGTTGACACTCGTTCGGCCGTAGGGGTATCTTAGTCGAATCGTACCTACGGGTGCGCGACCGGCTATGAAGAAACTCTTGAAAAACAAGCAGCTCTGGGGTGGGCTGATCGCGGTGGTCCTGCTGATTATCTGCTTCAAGAGCGTCAAACTGACCGATATCAACTCACTGTTCCACCGGCTCAATTACCACTATTTCATTCCGTCCGTGCTGTGCTCGTTCGCGTTCCTGATCGTGCGAGCGTTGCGCTGGCGCGTCATGATTACCCGTCAAGCGCCGTGTGGAGCCGTCAGGACGATTACCCTATATGCCGCCGGCCAGGTAATCAATATGGCCATGCCGGTGCTCACCGGCCAGGTCGGGCGTTTGTTGCTGTATGCCAAGAAACTCGACCTGAGGAAGACCTTTGTGTTTTCCACGATGGTTTTGGAAGTGATCTTTGATGCCCTGAGTCTGCTCATTTTCATGTTCTTTACCTCGCTTGCCTTCGCCTTTCCGAAAGAATACCGCCTGATCAGTTTCATCGTCGCCGGACTGACCGCCCTGGTTCTTCTCCTGATGTACCTGATGCTGAATTATCAGCAAAAACTGGAGGAAGTGGGCCGCCGAAGGCTCGCCAAAAGATGGCCCGGTTTCTACGTGGGCTTGAAGAAGGGCGTTCGCTCATTTGCCAAAGGGATCGAACTGCTTCGTTCGAGCCAGCACATGGCAACGTCAATTCTGCTCTCGCTCCTGGCGTGGACCTCTCATGTTATGGTGATTTGGCTGCTCTATGAATCTTTCGGCTTCAAACTTCCGGTCGCGGCGGCCGCAGCTGTCGTCATCGTAAACGCTATTGTGCTGATGATCCCCATCACGCCGGGTAACGCCGGAACCTTTGAAATCGTGGTAAGTTCCTCTCTGACGGCCTTCTCGGTGGGGCGGGCTGATGCCGTATTGTTCGCGCTGGCTCTGCACTTGATCGATCTGGTCCCGGTGATCACCCTTGGGGCATTCTTCTTCCGCAAAGACCGCAACATCATGAAAACCATGCGGCAGATCTCGAAGGACAAGACCATCATCAATCAGATCGGCGAGGATGGCGGCTTTCTGGAAGAAGAGAAGGTCTGACCAAAGGCGCCGCATGAACCGCAATCTCTGGTAGCCGGCCCGGATAACCGGCCGGTCCCGACAAACGTTCTGTCCCAATTCAGCGCCGCACCCTTGATACAATCTCGCCGGCGAACTAAATTCTGCTCGTTCTGCATCTCTGATCCTCCGGCCGGTTGTTGGACCGGATTGGTCAATTTAGTCGCGTTACTCGTTGGTTCAACCGTAGGGTCGTCAAATAGTTACAGGACTCCCTAGCAAGACTACAGGGGACAGGCTCGCAAATGTGATTTGGCGAGCGGTTTGGTCTTTAATTTGTGATTCGAGTTTCTCGCAACTTCTTTCATTTTTCACGGAAAATGCCGAAACTTTCAATTGACGGGGCCGTTTCCAGAATTATTATAGATACCATCCGGTAGGTATCTTGTACATACCGGCCAGTAGGTTTCACCGATTGAGGAGCACAGGTCCGATGGCCAAGATCCGACAGAGCCCGAAACTACCCGCCGTGCAGAGGCGCGAACAGCTGCTCGAATCGGCCCACCGACTGTTTATCCAGAAGGGGTATCGGGGGACATCGACCGAAGAAATCGCTCGCAATGCCGGCCTCACCAAGGGGGCGCTCTATTTTCATTTCAAAAACAAGGAAGACATCCTCTTCGGCCTGATCAAAATGATCGTCAACGACTATCAGGACACGATGGAGAAGTCGGTGAACGGAAAACATATCGATCCGGCCGACATCGTGGAGATGTCTCTAAAATACAAGGGGCGGGCCCATGTTCGGGAATTTAAGAGCGTCCTTGATATCTGGGTCCAGGCGATGAGAGTTCCGCGCATCCGGAAATTCATCAATGAGAATTATCGCCGCCAGATCAAGTTCATCTCGGAGGGGCTCGATCCCAGACTGGGACTTTCGGTCAAACAATCGCGCCAGCTGGCGGTCATGATTTTGTCCATGATGGACGGTCTTGCGGCGCGCCGGTGTCTGGATGAAACGTTAGTCGATCTCAAGGTCCAGATGCAGGTGGTGAGGCTGTTGTTCGACCGGATGGCGGGTGCGCACCAGAAAAACTGACAAGAATAAACCTATGGATAGCCCGGGAGTGCGGGAGTACAGACAAGCATGAGACAGGTTAGATTGATTTTTCTGAGCTTTTTGATGGGGGGATTAGCGTTGGTTCAATCCGGAGCCGGCGCGACGATACCGTTGACGATCGCCGAGGCCCGAACGCGCGCGATTGCCTACAATCGCTCCTATCTTCAGGCGCAGGAAGATCTGGCCAAGGCCAAGGCGCAGATCGTCACGGCGCGCGCCGGAGTATTGCCGGACATATCGGCTTCGGGAGGATACACCCGGAACCTGATGATTCCGTCGTTCTTCATATTCGGTACCGACAGCACCGGCAAGACTTTTGAGCAGCAATTTACGACCGGTTCGGATAATCAATTTTCCGCCGGCATCAACATCAAGCAGCCGATCTGGGAGGGGGGGAAGGCGCTCAATGCCTGGGCCATAGCCCGTCAGTACCGGGCCTACTCCGAAGATAATCTCAACGCTGTGGAAGCCAATGTCGTCTACAGTTCCGAGCAGCTCTTCTATGGAGCCATCCTTCAGCGCGCGAACCTCGAAGTATTGAATAAAGCGCTCGAGGCCAATACTGAGAATCTCAGTGTCGTGGAAAAGATGTATTCCAAGGGAGTAGTCTCCGAATTCGAACTGCTTCGCGCCCGCGTCGAGCGGTCCAACCTGCTTCCGAATATTCTGCAGGCTGAATCGGATCTGCGCCTGGCTGAAAGCCGCCTGAAATCGTTCCTCGGACTGAAGCTTGCCGATACCGTGCAGTTGCTCGAACAGCCGGATGACACCTCTCTGGCCAAACTGCCCTCTCTGGATCAACTGGAAAAGACGGCGCTGCAGAACCGGCCGGAGATGATGGCCGCGAATCACCTTGAAAATATCACCAGGCGGGCGGTGGCGGTGGCCATGGGGGATTACTGGCCGAGCCTCGATGCCTTCACCAATTACACTTGGCAGTCGCAATCGAATCAGATGGCCTGGAATCAGAACCAGGCCCGGTCATGGACCGCGGGCTTGACGCTGAGCATACCGATTTTCAGCGGATTTCGTACCAAAGGTAACGTATCATTTTATAAGGCCGACTACCGCAAGACCAAATTGGCCAACGCCCAGCTTGAGGATGATATCACGCTTGAAGTTCAGGAAGCGTACGATCGGCTGATTCAGGCGAAGAAATCGCTCGATGTTCAGCATGAAACCATCGCGCAGGCCGAAGAGGGCCTGAAGATCGCCAAAGTTCGCTATGAGTCGGGCGTCGGGACACAGCTCGAAGTTCTGTCGGCACAGACCGCGCTGACGGATGCCCGCCGTGCCCTGGCCGTGGCGCTCAATTTTTTCCGACAGTCTAAAGCAGGATTGAAAAAAGCAAGCACAATAGATTTGGATGCCCAATGAAGACATACACGCACTTACCAATGTTAACTGCCTTGATAGCTCTGGGGCTCACCTCATGCGGCAAGAAGGACGATGTTTTGCAGACGGAGCGGACCGTAGCGGTACAAGCACAGGTGATCGCGCCGGCCAACGAGGACGTGGTGAAATCCTTCACCGGTTCTCTCGAGGGTGAACGGCAGGCGGTGTTGTACGCCAAACTGGCCGAGGCGGTCGAAAAGGTAAACGTCCACGAGGGACAGGTGGTTAAGGCCGGCGACGTGATCGTGTCACTCGACAAGTTCGGCCCGAGCGCCCGCTACAACGAAGCCAAATCGCTTTTTCTGAACGCCGAAAAGACCTACTCCAAGATGGAATACCTGTACAAAGAGGGAGCCATTTCCGAGTCACAGCATGACGAAGCCAAGACCGGTTACGAAGTCGCCAAGTCCACGTACGAAGCGGTCGCGCGGCTCGTGGACATCACGTCCCCAATCGACGGGACAGTGACTTCGGTCGATGTCTCCACGGGTGACTTTGTCCAAATGGGCCAGAAGCTGGCTACGATCGCGACTATCGGAAAACTCCGCATCAAGTTCGGCGTTAATTCCGACAACATTGGCTTCTTCACCAAAAACGCGGATGTCACTGTCAGCTCCGACGCTTTCCGCCAGACCGCTTCCGGGAAAGTGATTTCTGTGGCGGAATCGGCTGATCCGTTCAGTCGGGCTTTCCAGGTGGAAGCGCAGATCGACAATCAGGGGGCTTATTTCAAGCCGGGGATGTTCGTCAAAGTGAGTATTATTCAGCAAAAACTTGTGAATGTTATCACAATTCCGCGCTCCTCGGTCGTGTCGCTGGACAACAAGTATGTCGCCTTTACCGTTCTCAACGGCCAGGCAGTGCGCCACGAGCTGACGCTCGGCGAGGACCTCGATGGCCGGGTGGTCATTCAAAGTGGATTAGCCGCTGGGGATACCCTCGTGACGCTCGGACAGACCTACCTTGAAGACGGCTTCAAAGTAACCTTGGCCTTGACAGGGGAAGTGAGCAAATGACTCTTTCAGAAGTTGCGATTAAGCGGCCGGTCTTCACGACCATGATGATGCTGGCCCTGGTGGTACTCGGGTACACCGCCTATACATCGCTAGCGGTGGAAGAGATGCCCCAGGTTGACTTTCCGTACGTGACCGTGCAAACGGTCTACAAAGGCGCGGCGGCCGAGACCATTGAGACCGAAGTCTCCAAAAAGATTGAAGACGCGGTCAACCAGATCTCCGGCGTCCGGAACATTACGTCGCGCTCCCAGGAAGGCTATTCTCTCGTTTTCATAGAGTTCCAACTGGAGAAGAATCCGTTTGAGGCGGCTAATGACGTGCGCGAAAAGGTAGCTGGTATCCGCTCTGACCTGCCGGAAGCCATCGATGAGCCGGTCGTAAGCCAGTTCGACCCACAGGCCAGACCGGTGCTTTCCCTTACTATATCGGGCGCTCGCCCGCCGCGTGAAGTAACCGAGCTCGCCAAGAATCTGATCAAGAAACGTCTCGAGACCATCCCCGGAGTCGGCCAGGTGCTGCTCATTGGCGGATCGGAACGGGAAGTCCTCGATATCGCTGAATCCGGAACGGATGGAATCGTACGGCGTCAGCGTGAACGATGTTCAGAACGCCATCGCGGCAGCCAATCTTGAAGTCCCGGGTGGGCGAGTGGATGAACACTCGCGCGAGTACCTGGTTCGCGTGATGGGCCGGATCGACCGGGTATCTGAATTCAACAATGTCATCATAAAGAACAAACAGGGTGTGCAGGTCAGGCTCGCCGATATCGGCCGGGCCATAGATACAACTCTTGAGCAACGATCCCTGTCACGTTACAATGCCAAACCGTCGGTGGCACTTGGTATCAGCAAACAGTCGGGCGCCAATATTGTGGCTTTGGCTCATGCCGCCAAGGCGGAGATCGCCAAGCTTCAGAAGGAAGTCCCGCCTGATGTGAAATTGGAGATTGTTCAGGATGATTCCCAGTTCATTGAGGAGTCCATCTCCGAAATCAATTTCAACATCGGTTTCGGCATGCTCCTGGCGATCGTTGTGCTGTACCTGTTCCTTTTGGACATTCGCCCGACACTGATCGCCGGCCTCTCCATACCGATTTCTTTGATAGCTACCTTCACCCTCATGAAGATGCTGGGGTTCACCATTAACTTCATGACGCTGCTTGGGCTCTCGCTCGCTGTAGGGATGCTTATCGACGATGCCATTGTGGTGATCGAAAATATCTACCGGCATATTGATAATGGCGAGACCGCCTGGAAAGCGGCCTTTGTGGCGACCAAGGAGATCGGCCTGGCCGTGATGGCCACCACTTTCTCCATCGTCGTCGTGTTTGTGCCGGTGGCCTTTATGGAAGGAATCATCGGCCGGTTCTTCTACCAGTTTGGCATGTCCGTGGCCTTTGCCGTCATTATCTCGCTGTTTGTGGCGTTCACGCTTACCCCGATGTTGTCCTCGCGCTGGCTGCGCCAGGAATCTATTACGCCGGGTCAGCCCGATAAGCGAAACGGCTTTTGGAAGGCGTTTCATGGCGTGCTGAATTACTGGAACCGGTTCTTCGACTGGCTCAAGCCGGTTTACTATAACCTGTTGCAGGCCTCACTCAGGACGCGCTGGTTGGTCATGCTCATCGCCGTGATGGCATTTGTCGCGGCGCTCCTGACCGTGCCATTTCTGGGCAAAGAGTTCATTACGGAATCCGACCGAGCCCAGTTCGCTGTCGACGTTATCACCCCTCCCGGGTCGACTCTGCAGCAAACGTCGGATCGAATCGCCCAGATCGAGAAGATTGTCACTCCTATGCCTGAAGTGAGAGCCTCGTATGTGACGATTGGCTCAGGTAACGACCCCGTAACCACTGGACGGGTCCTGTTCAAGCTTAAAGAGCGGTCTGAACGCAAACTGTCCGCCAAACAGATGATGGACTCGGTCCGGATGCTGATCAAAGACATTCCCGGCATTAAGCCGTCGGTGTCTTCGGGCGAAGGCGAAGGGGGCAGCGAGAAGCAGCTTGATATTTCGGTTCGGGGCGAAGACCTGGCCGTTGTGGCCAAACTGGCCCGCGACCTTCAGAAAATCTTCAATCAGACCCCCGGTGCGGTGGACATCGATAACAGCATGGCCGAAGGAAAACCGGAGCTTCATATCAAAATCGACCGCAAGGCGGCCGATGACCTTGGGCTTAGTCTCATGACCACCCCTTTGACCGTGCGCGCCCTGGTCGAAGGACAGGTGGTCACCCGGTACAAGGAAGGAAATGAAGAATACGACGTACGCGTCCAGCTCGACCAACCATACCGGGCTTCGGCAGACGATATCGGCCGCTTGTTGATTGAAAGCGGGAAGGACAAGCCGGACGGGAGCAAGCTGCTGGTTCCGTTAAACCGGATAGCTACTATCTCAAAGAAGGCCGAGATCGGCCAGTACGACCGGTTTAACCGCCAGCGCGAAGTCCGCGTGAACTGCAATGCTTCGGCCGGCGCCTTCACCGGCACGATTGCCGAGCAGATCATGACCGAAGTCGCCAAGATGAAGTTGCCCCCCGGTTATCTCATCGCACCGACCGGCATGGAGCAGATCCGCGGCGAGTCATTCCAGAATATCGGCAAGGCGCTGATCCTGGCGATTATTTTCATCTATCTGCTGTTAGCCTCTCAATATGAGTCATTCTTTGACCCGCTCTCAATCATGCTCTCGCTGCCGCTGTCGCTGATCGGCGCGTTCGTCGGGTTGATCGGTTCTTCCATGTCGATTCAGTCACTGATCGGTATTGTCCTGCTGATGGGGCTGGTCACCAAGAACGCCATTTTGTTGATCGATTTCGTGAAACAAGAGCGGGCAAAAGGTGTTCCACGTACCGAAGCGATACTTCGAGCCGGCCCGATCCGGTTGCGGCCCATTCTGATGACGACTTTCGCGATGGTCTTCGGGATGCTTCCTTTGGCCACCGGGCTTGGCCCCGGCGGAGAGTTTAGAGCTCCCATGGCCCGAGCCGTAGTCGGCGGCGTGATTTCGTCGACTTTGCTGACGCTCGTGGTCGTGCCCGTGGTATATACGCTGATTGATGATTTCGTCGGCTTCTTCCGCAGGAAAAAGAAGGGGCTCAGTCTGGAAGCAGCGCAGAAGGGAATTGTGGTTGAGTAGACTAATAGCACCATCAAAGGCGCTTGGGTACTCGAGACTTTACTTGGACTTTCTGGCCGGCAAATCGTCGGCCAGACAGTTTTTTTTGGCTTCCTCATTGGATGATACCGTCCGTCAAATCGATAGCCGCACATATGACCGGCGGCAACTTGTTCAAATCCTGACTCGCCAGAACCGGGAATTCGGCTCCCCGGGCATTGCCTTTAAGAACATCGACGCACTCATGGACCCGAGAGCTGTGTGCATTATTTCCGGCCAGCAAGCGGGCCTGTTTGGCCACAGCCTGTTGGTACAGATCAAGGCTTTGGCGTTGATCAAAAAGGCTGAGCAACTGGCTAAGCAACTTAGCCGTCCGGTGATCCCCATCTTTTGGATCGCCGGGGACGACCACGATTTCAGCGAGGTTGCCCAGACTACCGTCCTGAATAAGGAAGGGACTCTGACGACCGTAGCCTATCGCACCGATAGATCGATTGAATTGCCCATCGGTTTGACACCGCTTTCAGATGAAGCCGCCCTCGCATCAGCCGTCGCCGAATACCGCGCCGCTCTCGGTGAGTCTGAGTTTACTGGCGATCTATATCAGATGATCGAGCAGAGCTACAGCAGTAGTGACACGTTTGTCACCGCCTTCGGTAAGCTTATGGCAAGATTGACCAGCCGGTATGGCCTGGTCTATTTTAATCCCAGCGATCCCGACGTAAAGCAACTTGCTGAGCCGTTCCTCAGTGATGTGATCGTCCGAAACGCTGAGGTTAGAACCACCGTTCATGAGACTAACGATCGCATCGTTTCAGAGGGATACCATCTTCAGGTTGAGAAATCAGACGCTGCGACGTTCTTATTTTACAATGGCCGGCATGGGCGCACGCCGGTATCCTCGACGGGTCACCAGTTTGAAGTTGACGGGTCCCCATACTCGGTGACCGAATTTCAAGGTCTGCTAACGGCATCGCCTCAGAATTTTTCGCCGGATGTCATTCTGCGCCCGATCATGCAGAGCTATCTGTTTCCGGTATTGGCCCAGTACGGGGGCCCATCAGAGATCGCCTATCTGGCTCAACTGAACCGCTTGTTCGGTTTGTTTGATTTCCCTGTACCGCATCACCTCCCAAGACCGACCGCCACGCTTGTTGAAAAGCGCTTCGAAAAAGTGATGACCGAAAGCGATATCGCCTTTGAGGATCTTACCGGCGATGTAGAACGGGTGGTGAATCGGGTGTTGGAAAGATCGTTCCCGCCCGATCTTGAACGCCGATTCCAGGAAACGCGGTCCGACATGGCCAAACGGTTCGATCAGTTCACCGCGTCCGGACTCGAATTCGACCCGTCGCTGAAGGAATTCGCCAAACAGACCGCCGGCAAGATCGACTTTTCGCTTAAGAGCTTCGAGGAAAAAGTCTTTGCCTCACACAAGAAGAAATCAAAGGAGACCAGAGAAAGAATTTACCGGCTCCAGCATGCCCTGTATCCGAATCACGCTCCCCAGGACCGGTCGCTCAATATTGGGTATTTCATTGCCAAGTATGGGACCGGCGTAATATCTTTCCTGCACGATCAGTTGGAGGTCGATGAAACTTCCCATCAACTTCTCCATCTATCGGAGATGACCGATTAGATGAAAATTGGAATAACTTGTTATCCGGTCGCCGGCGGTTCAGGAATAGTTGCCACCGAGCTTGGGCAGCAACTGGCTCTGCGGGGGCACCAGGTCCACTTTGTCTCATACGCCCTGCCGTTCCGGCTGGATCGCTACCAGACCAACGTCTTTTACCACGGTGTGGAGACGACCGCCTATCCGCTCTTCAAATACCCACCTTACACTGAGACATTGTCCGCAAAAATGGCTGAAGTCGCCCGCTCCGCGAAGCTTGATGTTCTTCATGTCCATTACGCCATTCCTCATGCCACCTGCGCCTTTCTGGCCAAGCAGATTCTGATCTCCATCGGAGAGCGGGTTCCCAAGGCCATCACGACTCTTCACGGAACGGATATCACGCTGGTCGGCTCTGATCCGTCGTTTTTTGATATCACCCGGTTCTCCATCAACTGTTCGGACGGCGTCACGGCGGTCTCGCGCTATTTGGCCGACGAAACCAAAGAGGTGTTCAAAGTCGAGAAGAAGATTCAAGTCATTCACAATTTCTTCGACGAGCAGAGGTTCAAACCGCATTCGGACCAGTGCCAGCGGAAGGAATTTGCCGAGCCGAATGAGTTTCTGATCGCCCATATTTCGAATTTCCGCCCGGTCAAGCGGACACTCGACGTGATCGACATTTTCGACAAAATTGCCGCCGAACTTCCCGCCAAGCTACTGCTTATCGGTGAAGGTCCGGACACCGTGTTGGCGCGACGTCAGGTGGGGAGGCGGAATCTCCAGAGCAAAGTCCTCTTTATGGGAAACCAGAGCCGCGTCGAGGCGATGCTTCCTTGTTGCGATCTTTTCCTGCTCCCCTCCGAAGAGGAGTCTTTTGGACTCGCGGCACTCGAAGCCATGGCGTGCGGAGTGCCGGTGATCGGAACCTTCGGAACCGGGCTTATGGAAGTAGTCGATCACGGGGTCGACGGTTTTCTCCTTCCGGTCGGGGATACTACTGCGATGGCCCGCGCCGGGATCACGCTCCTGGTGGACTCCAACAGACTCAAGGAGTTCAAGCAGGCATCGGCCGATCTGGCGATGCAGAAATTCTCGGCGCAAAAAGTGGTTGCCGAGTACGAGCGATTCTATGAGGAAGTAATCAATGGCTGACACCAAACTAGACATACTGGCAATTGCGGCTCATCCGGATGATATCGAAATCACTTGCGGCGGCCTCCTCATCAAAATGGTCAAACGAGGCAAAGCGGTCGGCGCGGTCGATCTGACCAAAGGTGAAGCCGGCACACACGGCACCGCCGATGACCGCCTGGCCGAGTTGACCGACGCAGCCAAAATTATGGGTCTGGCGTACCGGTCGAATCTCGGGATGGAAGACTCCGCACTGGAATACAACCAGGCTAACAAGCTCAAAATTGCCGCTGCCATCCGCCAGACCAAGCCAGAAATTGTAGTACTCCCTCATTGGGAGCAGCGGCATCCCGATCATCTGGCCTGCAGCCGTCTCGGCTACGATGCCTGCTTTCTGGCCGGTCTTAAGAAGCTGCCTATCGATGGCGAAGTGCATCGACCGCGAAAGATTCTCTATGCCTCGTATTTCCGAAACACCGACTACTCGTTCATGGTCGATATTTCCGACGAGTTCGAGCAGAAGTGCCGGGCAGTCGGCGCGTACCAGTCGCAGTTCGGACAAGGGACCGGCGAAGCAGTGAAGAATGCCCTGAAAGGGGCACTGAACCTGTACGATCTCTTCTCGAGCGGCGGCAAGAACATTTTCGCACCGGGTTTGAATATCTACGAGCTGATGCATACGCGGGCCCGGCAATTGGGACAGCTGGTCGGCGTGCAATACGCCGAGGCGTATACCATCAAAGAGCAAATCCTGATCGACGATCCGCTGTCAATGCCGGTACGATCAGTCTAGGTTTCACGTCCCGATAACCGCACTGGTGCTCAGAAGGACTTCTGTGATTTCTCGCTCTCCGGCCGCGTCATTCGGTCATAACATGCTCCAGTACTGGGGGCTTGATCCGAAAATCACTTATCTCAATCACGGTACCGTTGGGGCCACTCCCAAGCCGGTGCTCGAAGTCCAGCAGAGACTTCGCGATGAGATGGAGCAGCAGCCCTCGCGCTTCATGCTTCGTGAATGGCTTCCTCAGGCCGGCAACCCGCTCCCTGAAAGACCCCGGGTCAGAGTGGCAGCCGATGCAGTGGCTTCGTTTCTGGGCGCCTCCGGCAAAGATCTTGTGTTTGTGGACAACGCCACCGCCGGCGCGAATGCTATTCTTCGCTCGGCCAAGCTTAATCCTGGGGACGAGATTATCGTACTCGATGTCGGTTATGGGGCGGTCGCTAACACGGCAGCGTATGTGGCTCGCGAGCAGAGGGCAAAAGTAGTGACGGTTATCCTGCCGCACCCGGTTACATCGCCGGCGCAAGTAATTGACGCGGTTACAAAAGCGCTTACGAGCAAGACGCGGATAGCGATCATCGATCATATTACCTCGGAAAGCGCTCTCCTGCTTCCGATCGAGGAGACTGTCGCAATATGCCACGCCAAAGGTGTTCGGGTCCTTGCCGATGGGGCGCACGCGCCGGGAGCGATTCCATTGGATATTCCCGAAATCGGTGCCGACTGGTATATCGGGAATCTTCACAAGTGGCTCTATGCACCGCGCGGATGCGGCGTTCTCTGGTGCCGGCCCGAATTGCAGGCCGATCTTCACCCGCCGGTGATTTCGCACGGTCTGGATAAGGGATATTTGGCAGAGTTTGACTGGGTCGGGACCAAAGACCCGACGCCGTTTCTCGCCGCTCCGGCCGGAATTGAATTCCTTCAGCGATGTGGTGTCGCCGAAGTCCAAAAGTACAATCATGCGCTGGCCTGGAACGGCGCGAGGATGCTGTGCGAGCGATTCGGCACCAGTCTCGATGTTCCCGAGGAGATGATCGGTACAATGGCAAGTCTGCCGTTGCCGGTGAAGCTCAGGTCGACCAAACAGGACTCACTCGATTTGCGCGACTTTCTGCTTTTTGAAGAGCAGATCGAGGCGCAGGTTCATGCATGGTACGGTCGGATTTGGTTGCGCATTTCAGCGCAAATCTACAACGAGATGGCGGACCTTGAGCGGTTCGCCGAAGCAGTAGAAAAGAGACTCTAGTCTCGTTGTGTCGAAACGGCCGGAGTTTCGGCCTGGAATTCTTCATCGAGATCACATTTTCCCCCAAATGGCTTATCTGCGCACGGGCTTCAACCCGCTTAGCGTGGTTCTCGACTCCGCTCGAACCGACGGCGTTTCTCCGCAACGTACTCCGGTGGCGTCTCGTACGACTCCCAAATGGGTTCGTCTTAGACGGTATCCCGGACTGGCTGCTCTCGCATCTCCAAACGAAAATAGTTGCTGGGTTCCGAATACGTCGGACTCAAGTCCAGGGGCCGGGCCGGGCTCTCGAAATTGGGTTTGTTTTAGACCGGCAGTGCCGGTTGGATCGCCCTGCGAATTCACAATGAGCATATTGCTGAGGTTCAAAGTCTTCGGTTGAAATCCCAGACCCGTACCGGCACCTTTTAAATGGCTTCGTTTCTAGACATTTACATGGGCACATTACTGGGCCCCATGTCATACCCGCGAAGGCGGGTATCCACAGGTGGGCTACATGGCTATCCACATACGCCGGAAGGCCAAAGTGAATGCCAAACATGTGTAATCTCCTTTTTCGAAGCAGAGTGGCATGAGCGCACGGCTCATGCCCTACTACATATGGGGGGGTGTGATCAGAATCTACATCGATTTACTAGCGATTTTGCAGAAAGTGGTGCGTAAGTGGTTGGGAGGAGGGGGAGTGGATCAGTCGGTCTCCCCAGATAGGCGCGGTAGTCCCCGGTCCCTACCCTGAAGGGTAGGGAAACAGGCCAGGTCTGGATTCCTGCTTACACGGGAATGACGGACGTTGTCCGATAGTCGCCCGGCGCTTTCACATTGAGAACTGTTCTGAGAATCCGATGTACGTATTTGGTCCCGGTGACAGATTGCGACGTCCCGTCTTTGACCAAGAACAGGTTGACGGGACTCGCAATGACGGGCGCTTGAGACTTGTGATGAATGAAGGGGCAGATCGGCACGTCACTCGAATTCGCCGTCGGCTCGTCCCGCTCCGGGCGATGTCGCGATTTAGGGCCCAGATACAGGAGTGAGGGGCGGGGCGCCCACCAACACCGTGGCAAATAGTGCGGAAACTCCACGTTCAGTGACGTTTCCGCTTGACAATCTGGTCTGCTGATCGTCTAAATAGATAGGTGCAGTCGGCAGACTGGGAGGACGATTCGCTCTGATCCAACTCAACAGACCGCCACGTCCCCCATCAACGCCTGGTTGCGGCTTGTAGAATCTGCTTTGACGAAGTGAGGAGGTTGAGGATGAAGCGATATGAACTACTGTTCGGGATGATGATATTGGCAGGAGTGCTGTGCCTGGCGGCAGTCTCGTGCGAGGATCGCATTATGGGAGACTGGGCCTCCACGGTTAGAGGGACGGTGGTTGATTCAGCCACCGGTATCCCGCTGGTAGCGGCGATGATTACGGTCGAAGATACGACTGGATACACCCCGGTGCTGACGGACTCACTGGGAAATTTCGATCTTACCGAATTGGGCGGAGGCTGGGATATCATTTGTCGCAAGCAGGGGTATCTGACACAGCGGCGAAACGTCGGTACGACACCTTCAAATCGGGAAAAGTCGGGAGTAGATTTCAGACTAGTGGCGGCGGGGCACTGAAGGACGAAACGAGTTGAGATTGCCACGTCGTTCGCGCGAAGTCGCGCTCAGTCCTCGCAATGACGGGAACGCCCATAAGTGCCTCACAGTCTGCTGTGGGTTAGGGCATCGCCCAGCGGCCGTTAATCACCTTTGAAAGGTTTATCCCCATAGCAAGCTATGGGGCACCGCGTCAGAACACGGGTTCAATTCCACCGTCCTGGAAATCAATCGGTCTCAGCTGGTCCTGTTCGGTCAGGACGAATTCCATGTGGGAGTCGCCGTGGGCATATCCAGAAGCGTTTTCGTAAGTGGCCAGCGTCACGTTCTTAATCTCGATGGCTCGCTTGACGAGACCAGCATCTGAGATGTAATCGAAAAATAGGATCTGGGAGCCATCGGAGAAGGACGTTCCTCCGTCGTACAACCATTGAATCTTGTAGCAGCGAAAAGTTCCGGCCGGAACGGTGACCGAAATTCGGGCCACAACTTTCTTGGATATTGTGCCTATTCCGGTGCCGGCGCGAAACACCCAGCTTGCGCCTACCTTGAGAGGGTATTTCAGGACCTGATCTCCAACTTGAGGGGACCCTGACCTCTGTTCCTGGCTGCCATCAGGATCCGGCTTGAATAGTGGTATGTTCCCGGTGGTCAGTACCCCGAGTAACTCGGATGCGCCGGTGAGCTTTATCCCTTCGAGCATCATGCAGGGCGCGTGCGGGGAAGTTCGTGGCGTAGGGCCGACTCCGAAACTCCCGGATTCTCCCAGATTGAAGAGGCCATCTTGAAAATTCTCCAGCAAAGTTTGTTTGACATAAGCGGAATTGAACTCTTCCTCGCTGTACAACAACGACTCAACAACCACATAGGGGGAATACAAATCGATTGGGTCCTGACGGCCTAGGACCGTCACAGTGCTCAATGCGTAGGTGGGGATCATCCACTGACCGGTGATCGAATCCGGCCTGACATTGTCTACCCAATTCTTTCCCGTGTATCTCCATACGTGGCCCGGCACAAGCGGATAGGCGCAATGTGTCCCAGTTGTGAACCGGTGGATCTTAGAGTGTGCCTTTCGGCCGGACGAATCAGCGGCTACAATCTGCCACGAGTAGTCTGTGTTGGGGAGAAGCGAATTGGGCTGAAAGGTCGTATCCGCCAGATCAAGCGCGACCACATGAAGATCACGGTCCGTGCCGATTAAGACTTGATAAGTGAGAGGCGCGTTGTCAGGGTGGCTTCCCGACCATGTCAAAGTAAGCGCGGTCGAGGGGACCGAAAAATTGTCGGAGGGATAGACCAAATGCGGCGGAAAGGGTCCGACCCAGGCGCCACCGGTAGGGGTGGAGTCACAGCCGGGCAGAAGCGAAGTTGAGGTGACGATTGCGAATATGATCGGAATCGAACTCAGACGTTTCACGACGACCTCCCTTGGTTCACGTGCGACGATGATAGATATAATAAGATACGTTTGAGGAGGAGAAGTTGTCAATTGGAAAGGAGGGGGCTACCAAATGTGCGGAAACAGGCGGTACTTCACTCTGGAGCAATACTCCTCATACCCCGAAAGGTTCTTAGTCAGAAATCTCTCCTCGTCGAAGATCCTCCAGATAAGCGCCGGCACCATCACCAGGAACACGAGTAAGCCCCACCAGGAGTCTAGCGAATTCGGGATACCAACGAAAAAGAACAAGCCTCCCAAATACATGGGATGCCGGACCAGGGCGTAGAGGCCGGTCGAGATCACCTTTTGCTCCGGGGCGAGTTCGATAGTGGCCGAGGCGAAGGTGTTTTCGCGATAGACGAGAAAAATAATCAAGAAACCGACAGAGAGCAAAACGTCACCACTTACACATACGTAAGCCGACAGGCCAGACCAGGCAAAGCGGTGGTCCAGCGCCGAAACTACCAGCATGGCGATAAATCCAATTGAAGTAATGGTCTGTATGATCCTTTCGCTTCGTTCCTTCTCCGCGGTCGGCCCCCCCTTCAGACGCCGCGCCAGGAGCTGGGGATCTCTTTTCATCAGGTACAAGGTTGTGACAGCAGCCCACACGCCGAACAGGGCGAGAAAGACCCAGGCTTGCCAGTAGTCGACAGTCCAGGCCGGAAGAAAGATTAGCGCGCCCATGGCGGCCAGGAGAAGGACTAGTTCAAGAAAGGCGGTTTTGTTGAGGCTGTTCAGAGTTGCTCCTCTTTTGAATCTGCGAAGTGGCTCGCCGCCCATTAGGCTGCGAGTGTCAAACGTACGCCGTGACCGCCCGCCAATGCAGCGCGTCTTCGAAGTCTTGGCAGATGACTGTTCGTGAATTTGCGTAGCATACCGATTCCCTCTACTTCATGGCGGAAGGGGTGGGAATCGAACCCACCAGGGACAATGCTATTGCCCCCCACACGGCTTTGAAGGCCGGGACCGCCACCAGACGACATCCGCTTCCGCTCCGAACATACCGGCCGATCAGATATTTGGCAAGCGGCCGGTTCGTGCGGCACCCAGGCTGATGAAACGGGGAGAGGCACGGCGCTAAAGTCATTGACCTCGATTATTTAACCTCCGTACTTTCTTCACATGGGTGAGTTGAGGCTTAATACGCCGCTTCAGTTTCTCAAGGGAGTGGGACCGCGCAAAGGGGAGATCCTGGCCCTTAACGGCATGACGGTGATCGATGACCTGTTGCATTACTTCCCACGCAAATACCTTGACCGGAGCAGTATTGTTCCGATCGGGCAAGTACGGATTGGAGAATCGGCGACTGTGGTCGGCGAGGTCAAGACGCACGGGATTCTGTACGGCAAGCGGCGGCGCTACGAAGTGCTCATTCAGGATCAAACCGGGCGCGATTGCGCTGATTTTCTTCCAGGGGCTTCAGTACTGGCAAAAGGCGTTCAAGAAGGGTCAAGTGCTGGCGGCCACCGGCATGGTGACCAGTTTTATGGGGCTTCAGATTGTCCATCCGGATTTGGAGCGGCTCGAAGACGAGAGCGCGCAGATGATTCATGCCGGACGGATAATTCCGGTCTACCCTCAAACTGCCGAGTTGACTTCGGTTGGCCTAAACAGCAAGGGAGTCCGAAGGCTTACGACCATGGCGTTCGAAGGACTGACCGAGGAGATTCCTGATCCGGTGCCGCATGCACTTACTGAGAAACTTCACTTGCCCGGACTTCACAAGGCCATTTCGGCGATTCATTATCCGGAGACACGGGAGCAGGTGGAAGAGTGCCGGCGACGGCTGGCGTTCGATGAACTATTGGATTTGCAGTATCTGGTGCATCTGTCGGCGGCGCGAAAGAAGACGACGGTGAAGGGCCATACCTATGCCGATCCTGGTGAAAGGCTGACCGAGTTCAAGAAAAGCCTCCCATTTGAACTGACCGAAGGGCAGAGGAAATCGGTCAAAGAGATCTTTAGGGACTTAAAGACAGTGCATCCCATGTCGCGTCTGTTGCAGGGGGATGTCGGCTGCGGCAAGACGGTGGTGGCGATCCTGGCCGCGCTGTATGCCGCGGAAAACGGGCTTCAATGCGCGTTTATGGCCCCGACTGAAATCCTCGCCGAGCAGCATTTCCGAAATTGGTCGGAGCCGCTGGTCAAAGTGGGAGTCACGAGCGGGCTGCTTACATCGAGCTTGCCGGCCGCCAAAAAGCGGAAAACGGCCGAGGCGTGCGCAGAAGGAAAGATCGACATACTTTTCGGAACTCATGCGTTGATCTATGACTATGTCACGTTCCCGCGACTGGGTCTGGCCATTATCGATGAGCAGCATCGGTTCGGCGTCCAGCAGCGGAGCAAACTTCACGCCAAGGGGGACAATCCTGATCTTCTGGTGATGACCGCCACGCCGATCCCCCGGACGCTGGCCTTGACCCTGTATGGCGATCTGGAAATATCCACTATAGACACTCTTCCGCCGGGTCGGAAACCGATTCGGACTGCCTGGCGGACCGGTGATGCCCGCGACAAAGTCTACAGCTTCGTGCGCGATGAAGCTAAAAAAGGGGGACAGGCCTACATCATTTTTCCGCTGATCGACCGGTCGGAGCAGGTGGATTTGGAGAATGTCGAAGAGGCCTATAAGGAACTGGGGGAATCGATTTTTGCGGACGTTCGCACCGGGATGGTGCATGGCCGGGTCAAGCAGGCGAAACGGGATGAGACCCTGGCGAAATTCCGCGACCGGGAGATCGAGGTCTTATTCGGCACCACTGTGATAGAAGTCGGGCTGGACAATCCAAACGCGACGATCATGGTAATTGAGCATGCGGAGCGATTCGGCCTGGCGCAGCTTCACCAGTTGCGGGGAAGGGTCGGGCGGGGCGAGGCCCAGGCTACCGTGGTGGCGCTGGCGTATCCGCCGTTATCAGAGATTGCCCAGCAGCGGCTGGAGTATTTCGCGGCGCATGGCGATGGCTTCCAGATTGCCGAAGCGGATCTGCAGCTTCGGGGTCCCGGAGAACTGTTCGGTACTCGTCAGTCCGGGCTTCCGGAACTGAGGGTAGCGGATATCTCCAGAGACCGGGATCTGCTTGAGGCGGCGCGGAGCGTGGTGGGGGAATTGATGAGCGACGACCGGTCAAAACTTGACTCAGACCACCGGATGCTCTATTCGTATCTTGTGGGTCGGGCTGCCCGGAGGGAATTGCCGGTAGGCACGGCTCAAAACTGATCTGGCCGGAGGATCGTCATGCCAAACGAAACCGATACATACTTTTTGCAGCTGGTACTATCGCTCCAGATGGGGGTGATGCAGCATTTGGGGAAGACCGTGTCGCCAATGTCGGGGAAGGTCGAGCGGAACCTCGAGATGGCCAAGCACACGATCGCCATGCTTGAGATGCTTCAGAAGAAGACCCAGAATAACCTTTCCGAGGACGAGCGGAAGATGCTTGAGGGGCTGCTTTACGAGTTGAGGCTGAACTATGTCGATGAATTGGCCAAAGGGCCGGACGAGTCGGAATCTTCGCCGACCGAGTCACCGGAGGGCAATTCTTCGGCTGACTCTGCCGATAATCCTAAGAAAGAGCCGTCCTGAGGCCCTTTTAGGCGCTTTTGGGCCTGCCCTGAGTATAAGTTACGGGTGCTGTGGCCTTTAGGAGCGGCCGGAAATCCCCTATCGGACTTGATTTTAGGCCATTTTTTGCTATATTAAAAAGGTACCAATGACCGAAAAAAGCCTGTCGACCAGCCCCATACCTATGGCTACCCTACTTGCGGCGTTCGGGCCTAACATTGAATTCGCCCGTGACCTGAAAACTCTCACCAGCTACAAGACCGGCGGCCGGGCGAAGTACTTTGTCGAGTGTCACAGCGCCGACGAGATTGTGCGATCAATGGAGGCGGCTCGACGACTCGGAATTGACTTCTTTGTTCTTGGCGGCGGGACGAACCTGCTTATCTCCGATGACGGTTTCGACGGATTGATTATTAAAGTAAATGTGACCGGTATCCGGATAGTGGGGAAAGATGAGATCGTGTGCGGCGCAGGCGAGGAGTTGATGTCACTTGTGAATTTTGCCGCCGATCATGGTCTTGTCGGAATGGAATTTGCGGCCGGTATCTGGGGCTCAGTCGGCGGCGCAGTCTACGGCAATGCCGGCGCTTTTGGCGGCGAGATTGGGCAGGTGGTATCGGAAGTCACGCTGGTGACTCAGGGGAGCTCACTCCGCACCGAGCCGGCTTCATATTGTCGCTTTGCGTACCGGGACTCCTATCTCAAGACCACCCACGAAGTCGTGGTGGATGTCCGGCTTCGGCTCAAAGTGGGCGAGAAAGACCAAATTCGCGCCAAAATTGAAGAAATCCTGGCTCTGCGCCAGTCAAAACACCCAGATTCCTTGACGGCGGGCTGTTTCTTTAAGAATATTCCGGATGCCCGTGAAAAATACGGGAAGCTTCCGGCCGGCAGGCTCTTGGAGGAAGTTGGCGCCAAGGGGCTTCAGGTCGGCGGAGCGAAAGTGTTCGAGAAGCATGCCAACATAATTGTGAATACCGGCAGTGCGACCTCGAAGGATATCCGGCGCCTGGCCGATTTGATGAAGGAACGGGTGCGCGACCGGTTCGGCATTGAACTGCAGGAAGAAGTAATACAGATCGGACAATTTTAGACAGGAGGATGACTATCGAGCGGTTGCTAAAGAAAAGACCGAATTAAGAAAATTGATGTAAACACGTGCGCTTTTGGCTGGGAACACTTTCACTTGTTTGCTTTCTGCTGTTGCTGAGCGGTCCGGGCTCTTCGGTCGACGCTGCGGTCGAACTAGAGTTTGATAATCCGGCTCCGCCGGTTGTTTCGCGCTACAGTCCGCCGGTTGCGGATTTCTATATTGCCAAGCGGAAATCCACGATTCTGGCTTTAGAACCCCAATTCAATTTCGCCCCCAAAGTCGTGGCCTCTCATTTCAAAGAGGACTACCTGACTTTCAATACGGAATATTATCCCGGAAAATCGCAGGTGCCGGTTTCCGTGGATGCTCAGAAATATAACGTTTGGCGGAAGAATCGCTTCCTCGCCCAGCGTTTTTCATTTTTCGGACAGAAAAGCTTCGCCAATTCCCAGGCGAAATCCGGTCCCGGTGGACTGGCGATCGGCATAGCTCTTCCCAAGCAACTGGATCAGGTATTTGGCCAGGGCGGGGGAAACCTTAAAGTTTCCGGGTACCGGCGGATTAGTTTCTCCGGGAGATCGAGCTGGACCGATGGTGTCACCAGCGACGCGTTAACGCAGAGCAGATTTCCGTCGCTCAACATGGATCAGGTCTACCGCTTCGATATTGAAGGGACGATCGGAACCAAAATTTCGGTGAAAGTTTCGGAAGACAGCCAGACCGACATTCCACTCGCCAACCGGATTATGCTTCGCTACAAGGGGGATGATGATGACATCATCAAGTCGATCGAAGCGGGGAACACGACATTGTCTCTTCCCAACACGCAGTTTGTGGGTTATTCGTCGAATATTCAGGGGCTGTTCGGCATCAAGACCGAGGCCCAAATCGGGAAGCTCTCGCTGACGGCGATCGCCTCGCAGGAAAAGGGATCATCCGAAAGAGCCTCCGTGTCGGCCAACGGCGAAGAGAAGGCCAACACGATTCGTGACTATGCTTATGTTCAGAATCGTATCTTCGATCTGTATCCGGGACCGGGACACCTGCAGGACAGCGATGTCATCACCGATATTCAAGTCTTCGAGCAGAACCAGTCGACGGGCACATCGCTGGGAAATGCCAATGTGGCGAAACTGTACATCGACCCAAGGGACCCGCACAACGCAAATGATTCGACGTTCAATGACTTCGGCGTACAGATGCAGAAGATCGACCCGACCTCCCAGCAATACCAGCAATACAGTGACGTAAAGCGAGGGCTGCATTACCTGGTCTTCAACGCCCCTCAGCAGGAACGGGCGATCGGTGTGTGGATGAAGGTGAAACGCGCAGATGGGAGTACCTTCGAAGTTGGAAACATCAACCTCGACACTTTTCAATTGCTGACTGTCCGCCCGGCTGTCAACTATTCTCCGACCCACCCGACCTGGAATTATATGTGGAGGAACATCTATTCCGTACCCCAGGGGTTGGCGGCGGCCGATCTGAACCTGCAGATCTACAAGGGCCCGGCAGGCACCGAAGGTTCAGCCGGAAACGTGAATACTCAGTCAAGCGGAAACTCGTCCACCACGGACGGGACGTATCTCAAGATTCTGGGGCTGGATCAGTACAATACGCAGAACCAGAGCCAGTCGGACGGAATACTGGATGACCGGCAGGAGGTGTACCGGGCCGACTGGGGGCTGATCATATTCCCTAGCCGTCACCCCTTCTCCGGGGATACCAGTTTCACTGTTGGCGGCGTGGCCGTGCCCAAGCTTCTGGACCCGACCGATAAGATTTACAACTATTCATCGCTGGCCGAGCAGAGCCAAAACAGTAAATACTATCTTTCCCTGTCGAGCAAAGTCCGGGGATCGATAATAAGTTTGAATCGTGCGAATATCATCGAGAACTCCGAACGAGTCACGGCCAACGGGCGCCAGCTGACTCGCGGAGTCGACTACACGATCGACTACAGTTTCGGGCGCGTCACCCTTTTGTCGCCGGAAGCGACCGATCCAAATGCCGCCGTGAACGTAGATTTTGAGTATGCGCCGTTTCTCTCGCTCCAGCAGAAGACGCTGCTGGGCTTCCGGGGAGAATATCTGGCCAGCAACGATCTCAAGTTCGGCTCGACCTACCTGTACAAGAGCGACAAAGCGGAAGACCGCAAACCGCAGGTCGGGCAGGAGACCGCGACCATGTCGGTCATGGACTTCGACGCCACCTGGAAACTGTATCCCAAATTCATGACAAAACTGGCCAACGCCCTTCCGTTCATTCACACCGAGGCTCCGTCGACCATGACGATCAGCACCGAGGTGGCCGAGTCGCGGCCTAATCCGAACGTGAATGACGTGGCCTATATCGATGATTTTGAGGCGGCTCTGGACCAGCTCAATCTTCCGAGCAGCCGGGCTTCGTGGACCCTCTCCTCGTGGCCGGTTCAACTCGATCAGACCCGATTTGAGCGCGGCAAGATGCTCTGGCACAATGTTCCCGGCGGGATTCCGGTGGATTCCGTGTATGACCGCCAGTCCGCCCAGGGGCAGGGGCAGATCAACATGATGCGACTGGTCTTCCGTCCCCGCAATCGGTTCCTGACCAACCAGTTCGTGAGTCAAAAGGACACCACGGCTGACAGCCTGAACAATCACCGGGCCTGGGCGGGCATCATGACCTACTTTGGGAATGCGGTCGATCCGTATCGGGCGCAGTTGTTCGAAGTTCGCTTGAAGGGCTGGCGCGGGAAACTGCATTTCGATTTTGGAAAAATCTCGGAGGATATCAACGGCAACGGCTCGGCTGATACCGAGGATAAGAACGGCAACGGCGCCTGCGAACCGGCCGAAGATGTGGGACTGGATCATGTGGCTGACTCGGCCGAGGAGGGGTATGATCCCGTCAAAAATCCCGATCCTGACGGTGACGACTTTTGGTCGCAGGGAACGGGAGAGTGCCCTCTTCCCAACCATGATTGTACCAGCGGCAACCTTGGAACCCGCTTTAACGATCCGGGTGACCCTCTGTACTATGAATATTTAAACGGGACCGAGGGGAATCTGAAGGACCTCGCCGTGGTTGGCCAGCCGGATCAGGAAGCGCTCTCGCGAAACGGCTTCAATCAGGTCAACAGCTACTTCTCATTCAAGGTCAATCTGGCCGACACGCTGTCCGACAGTTCTTTCTATGTCCAGAATTCCAATCTCAATGGCTGGCGGACCTACCGGATTCCGATTCAGGATCCCCACTCGCTGGATACTTCAGTCGCCGGAGGGGGACAGAAACCGGATTGGAGTCAGGTCTCCCATGTGCGCGTCTGGTTCGAGGGAGACCGGGGGGACACTATTCCTGACACGGTCTTGATTGCGAACTGGTATTTCGTTCAATCCAACTGGCTGGATACTTTGATAACCCGCCGGCGCGATTCCAGTACAACGTTTGTCGTAGCTTCGGTCAGTACCGAAGACCACATTTACATTCCGCCCCCGGGCGTGGTGGCATACACCGATCCTACGACGAACGTCACTGAACCGCAGCGCGGGCTGTCCCTGGCGTACAAGAACATTCGCCACAGCGATACTTGCCTCGCAATTAAGCGGCTTCCGTCGGTCGATACTTACTCGGGTTATCGCCGCTTGCAGATGTATGTCCACGGGGACACCGGACCTGGCAGAAATGATTCGATTCAATTCATGTTCCGCCTGGGAGCCGACAGCGCGAATTATTACGAGTATCATACGCTGGTCCATCCCGACTGGGATACCCGCAACTACGTGAACATTGACTTCAATGTGGCTACCGCTCTTAAAGACGCTGCTCAAAAGGCGCTGCCAAAAGGGAAGACCCTGAATCAGGTGGACACTACAGAAGGCAATTACCGGGTGGTGGGAAATCCGAGCATCAACCTGATTCAGTGGCTGGCGAGCGGAGTGGTCAATCTGGACACGACTCGAACCGCCACCGGATCAGTCTGGGTGGATGAATTGCGGGTGACCGATGTCCGCAAGGATGTGGGCCGAGCCGGGCGAATATCGGTCGACGGGTCCTTCGCCGATCTGGGGAGTTACAATTTCCGGTACGAGAATCGAAATCCGTATTTCCGCGGGATTTCGGCCACGACCCGAGGCGGCTCCTCGGACAATTTGGGGAGCGGGATGTCCAACGACAACTATTCCTGGACGGCGTCACTGAACATGGAAAAATTCCTGCCGAGGTCCTGGAGCGCGTCGGTGCCGATCGGGTACTCCTATTCGAAGTCGACCCAGGTTCCGATTCTGGAGACCGGATCCGATGTCATTCTCACACCCGATCAGCAGCAGGCGGAGAAGTCCCAGAGCGTGTCCAAGAGTTTCAGGGCCAGCGAAGCCTTTACCTACAAAGGGCGCAGCCCGCTGTTCAACTTGTTCCTTAACCGGCAGAAGCTCAACTTCTCCTACAGCCGGAACACGAGTTTTGACGCCAACCGACCGTTTTCGTTCGGTGAGAACTATAACGTCAGCGGCCAATTCGATATGGGGGTGAGGACGTCTCCTTCGCTCAGCCTCTTCTCGTGGGCCAAATCCATTCCGCTGATCAACATGACGAAAGGGACCGCCCTGTATTTCTGGCCGACGACCTGGAACTGGAGCGGGACCTTTGACCGGACCCTGAGCATAAACGATGACATCAGCCACAATCGAGTGTCGTCACTGCAGCGCGGCCTGGATTTGCGCAGCAGCATCGATTACAAAGTACTGAGCAACCTCTCGGCCCGGTTCGACTGGACCACGAGAAGGGATCTAAGCGACCCGACGCAAGTTGACATCGGCAAGTTGCGGTTGGGACTGGAGACGAACTACACCCAGTCCTTCAGTTCGACCTATTCACCGAGGTTTGTAGGTTGGCTGGGGACCGGTCTGGCCTATTCAGCGAACTACACTGACACCTACGACCGCACGACAAGTTCCCGCTCTTCAAGCATGAGCAATCAGTGGTCGGTAGGCGGTGATTTCAAACATCTCGTGCTCTTCGGGAAGCCGGACCAATCATCGCAGGACACTCCTCCACCGGCCTCGAACAAACCCAAACCGGGCTCAAAATCAAAGGTCAAGGGAAAGCCGTTCTACAGTTCGTTCTTTGCGGCCTTGAGATTTCTGACCGGGTGGGTCGATCCGTTCCAGTACAAGTATTCCCAGACTTACAACGCGACCCTGCCGGGAATGCTGGAACGCCCATCGTGGTCGTACCGATTCGGTCTCTATCGCGTGGCCGGAGTACCGACCGTTGGGCAGGCGGCGCAGCCGTTTTCGAACGGTGGATACAACTACAGCGTTTCCACGCATTTTCAGCTAATGGGGGGAATCTCGACCAATATCGGCTACAAGACGGCCGTCACCAAGGACATCATCCGGCAGGGGGCGAGGATGCAGCAGCAATCCACGAACTGGCCGGATCTGGATATCACGATCTCGAAATTCAAGACGTTCCCGCTGATCAAGAAGTACCTAAACCACTTTATCGAAGTATTTGAGCCCCAGACGGCTTTCAGCAGGCAAATCCAGGAGCAGAAGAACCTCGACGGCGGCTTTGTCACCAGTCACTCGGTCACCACCGCCTACAATCCGCTCCTGTCGGTCAGATTCAAAGTTTGGCAAGCGCTCTCGATGTCGGCGGCCTACACGCTCAATCTGACCAGTGATGATGAAAACAGCACGGTTTCCGGCGACCTTCAGAAGCAGAGTCTCTCGACCCAGAAATCGATCAATCTGACGGCAAGGTACAGTTTCCGTGCTCCGGGCGGTATAAGCATACCGATCTTCGGCAAATTCAAGATCAACTCAACCGTCAACCTTCAGCTTGATGTTCGCCGCAGCACGTCGAAATCCGAGACGGCCGATCTGGGCGGGCCATTCGCGACCTTCGAGGACAAGGCGGACTTTATCGTCTCTCCCACGATTTCGTACTCGTTCAGCCAGCAGATCCAGGGGGGGCTGACCGGCCTCTGGCAGGACACGAACGATAACTACGCGAGCAAAACGAGCCATGTGCGGCAGCTTCAAATCTGGGCGGAAATTCGCTTCTGAGCCGGCTTCCCCGCTTTTCCGTTGACATTGCCGACCGTTCCGGAGAAATTGGGTTCATGAAATTCCCACTGGGCGTATTCCTGACGGCGCTGCTGCTGGCGTTGTCATGCTCCGCCGACAAAGTGACCCCTCCTGCCTTTGACGGTGACCGGGCATTCGGGTATTTGCAAAAGCAGGTGAGCTTCGGTCCCCGAGTGCCGGGAAGCATTGCCTGGCGGCTTTGTCGCGAATATTTCTACCATCAAATGCATTCTCTAAGACTGCGCAGTTGACTCACAGGCGTTCACGTTTCTCGACCCTTACTCCAAAACGGAGAAGCCGCTGGTAAATGTCCTCATTCGAGTCAAGGGGAAAGACCCATCGCAGGTGCCGATTCTCTATGCGGCCCACTGGGACAGCCGTCCCCGCTGCGACAACAGCGCCACCTATGCGAAACGAGTTGACTCTCTGCCTGGGGCCGATGACGGCGCTTCGGGAGTGGCCGTGCTGATGGAACTGGCCAACTTATTTGTCGCGCAGCCGCCGGCCTCTGATGTGGTACTGGCCTTGCTCGATGGTGAGGACTGGGGGAAGGAAGGGGACAACGATTACTACTTTTTGGGAGCCAAGCAGTTTGCAGCCCAGTCGCTTCGCGGGAAGTACCGCTTTGGGATAGTGATCGACATGATCGGCGGGAAAGATCAGCAGATCTGCCGTGAAATTTATTCGGAGCGATTCCACAAACCAATCAATGACATGGTTTGGAACACCGCCCGTGAGCTGGGGATCAGAACCTTCATCGACAGCACGAGATTTGCGGTGGAGGATGACCATTTGGCATTGAACATAGGGGGGGTTCCGACGATCGATCTCATTGACTTTGATTATCCGTATTGGCACACCGAGCTCGATACACCGGATAAATGCAGCCCTCAGTCCCTGGCCAATGTCGGCCGGGTTTTGGCGCAGATCGCCTACAACAAATCATTATGGCCAAGCAAACCATAACCGAGCTGCGGGAGTTTCCCGCAATCGAAGAACTGCTGCAGGATCCGGCGCTGGAGGGAGCGGTGAGTTCCATCCCGCGGCCACAGGCGGTTGAGATTGTCCGGGAAGTGGTGGCCGAATTCAAGAGCCGGTTTCAGAAGTCGAGTCGGCCGGTGGCGCTGGAGCAGTTGCATCGTACGATCATTCAGATCATTCTGGACAAGGGGCGTGAGGAGATACGACGGGTTATAAACGCCACCGGAATAATCGTGCACACCAATCTTGGCAGGGCGCCGCTCCCACCCATAATTCTGGCGGATATTGTTCCGGCCGTGGCTGGGTACAGCAATGTTGAGTTTGATCTCGCCACCGGCCAGCGCGGAAACCGGGGACTGGCCTGCGAAACCCGGCTTGCTAATCTCTCCGGCGCCGAAAGCGCGACGGTCGTCAACAATTGCGCCGCGGCTCTTTTTATTATCCTGAATACGCTCGCGGGCCGAAAGAAGGTCATTATCTCGCGGGGAGAGCTGGTCCAGATCGGCGGAGGCTTCAGGATACCGGATATTCTCAAGAGGGCCGGCGCCAAATTGTGTGAAGTCGGAACGACCAACATTACCACCCTCTCCGACTATGAGACCGCTATCGATGCGGACACCGCGCTGATTCTGAAGGTCCACAAAAGTAACTTTGTGCAGGCCGGTTTTACCGACGACGTACCGCTGAAGGAGCTTGCGACGCTCGGACAAAAGGCAAACGTTCCGGTCATCAATGATTTGGGAAGCGGGGTCTTTGTGGAGACCAGGGAACTGTTGGGATACAGTGAGCCGACGGTTCAACAGTCGGTACGGGCTGGAGCCGATCTCACCTGTTTTTCCGGTGACAAGCTGCTGGGTGGGATGCAGGCCGGATTGATTGTGGGGCGAAAGGGGTTGGTCCAAAAGATTAAGAAGAATCCGCTGTTCAGGGTGGTTAGAGTCGACAAGGTCGTGTTTGCGATGCTTGAAGCGCTGCTCGCCAGCTATCTCCGGGGATCACAGGTCGAGGATGTCCCGGTCTGGACCATCCTCTCGACGCCCGCGTCCGAGTTGTACAAATCGGGCAAGGAGATCCTCAAGCAGACCGGCACTCCAAATGGTGTCAGTGTCGAGGCGACTAAAGCGTTTGTCGGGGGTGGGGCACTACCGGAGTCCGACATTCCTTCGGTTGCATTGGTATTCGCGCCCGAGTATTCCGCCGAGAAACTACTAGCGGCCTTCCGCCGTCTTGATCCGCCGATTATTGGTCGAATCGCTAACGATCGATTTACGCTTGACCTGAAGGCAGTTGATAAGAGCGACTTTGCCTTTATCGTCAGTTCCATCACAACGATCCTGTCATCTCTCAAATAGCAAATCGGTATGATCGTTGTTGGAACAGCAGGTCATATCGATCACGGCAAGTCTTCAATCGTCAAACGCCTGACCGGGACCGACCCGGACCGCCTGCCCGAAGAAAAAGCCAGGGGGATGACGATCGATCTCGGGTTCGCCTTCTACCGAACGATTTCCGGCGAGGATATTGCCTTTGTCGATGTGCCGGGGCATGAGCGCTTTGTCCGCAACATGATTGCCGGAGCGGGCGGCATCGATGCCGTCATGCTGGTGATTGCGGCGGATGACGGCTGGATGCCGCAAAGCCAGGAGCATTTCGACATCCTGAAGCTTCTGCGAATCGAGAGCGGCTTCATCGTCATCAATAAATCTGATCTTGTGGAGAGTGACTGGCTTGAATTACTGAGGCAGGAAATCAGAGGTAAGGTTCAGGGATCATTTCTGACCGAATCACCCATTGTCAGCGTCTCGGCTGTGAGCGGCGCCGGATTCGATGACCTACAGGCAGAGCTCGATAGACTGGCTGCCACGCTTCGTTCGCGCAAAGATATCGGCAAAGCGAGGCTGTATATCGATCGTTCGTTTGTGCAACAGGGTATCGGCGGAGTAGTTACAGGGACGCTGCGCGGAGGGTCACTTGCGGTCGGACAAACAGTGTCGATGTGGCCGGCCATGATTGCCGGCAAAGTGCGCACGCTGCAATCCAAAGGAGTTGACACGACCCAGGTTGCTCCGGGGTCCCGTACCGCCGTTTCACTTACGGGCGTTGAGAGAGAATTACTGGTCCGCGGAGGGGTAATCAGCGATCGGACCGACTTGTCGCACTTTTCTGAGAATCCAGTGCTCGCCATATCGATTGAGCTGCTTCGGAGCGCCGCCGTCCCGCTGGAGGATCGCCGCCGCCTGCTGATCCTGGTCGGGACCACGGAGATGGAAGGGGAACTTCGGATATTTGACACCGCGTCGATCAATCCGGGATCATCCGGAATCGCTTTCTTCAGGCCGGATCAACCGATCTATGGCCTGATCGGCGATCGCTTCATCATCAGGCTCCCGTCTCCTGCAACCACGCTCGGCGGCGGGACCATTCTGGACCATCTGCCGCGATTTCCCCGAAGACGGGAGTTGGCGGAGCTCGAGTATCTCGCCAAGCGCTCGACCGGGGAGCTGAGCGATATTATTCGGTCGGAGCTTGAGAAGAATGTGCTGGTTCAGACAGAGCAGCTTCTGGAGAATGCCAATTTCGCCGCACGTGACGTAAAAACTGAAGCCGCTCGAATGAGCACCCTGGGGGAAACGGGTCAGTTCGGGCAGTGGACGTATCTTACAAGCGGTCTCGAGAGCGGCGTCGGGCGACTGATGGAGCGGCTTTCCACTTTTCTTTTGGATAAATCGCATGTGAAGGGGCTGACGCTCGATGAGCTGCTGTCACTATCGCCGTTTCCCCGTGCGACTAGCGAGGCGTTGATCGATTTCCTGATATCCAAAGGACAACTGGTCAAGCTCGGAGACAAATTCAATCTGGCTGGGCGCGGAATGACCCTCAAGGGAGTGGTCAAGGAGGCTCACGACAAGATCCTTGTCCAGTTGACGCGCGAGCGGTATGCACCGCCGGCGCTGTCGGCGCTGGCTTCGCAAGGGAAGCCGTATCAAGAAGCCATCAAATACATCGTCGACTCGGGCGAAGGGCATAAGTGCGGCCCGGAGTTCATTTTCCTCGCCGAGGTCTGGCAGGAGATCACCGCCTATATCGGCGAACGTTTGAAGACTCAACATGCCCTCGCAGTAGCGGATCTGAAAGACCGCTTTGGCTTTTCCCGGAAATATGCGATTCCGATACTCGAAGAAACCGACCGGATCAAACTTACCCGGCGCGAAGGAGATATCAGGATCAAAGGAGATCGATTTGAAGAGCAAGGTTCTCTTTCATAACGCCCGCATTTACACCCAGGCGGCCGGACTGGTAGTCGACTCGCTGGCCATGCACAGAAACCGGATTGCGGCTATCGGCAACGGACTTCGCCATGACCCGGATTTCAGATCATTCGACAAAATCGATCTTCGCGGAAGAATGATCGTGCCGGGGCTGGTCGATGCTCACACGCACTTCTATTATTTCGCCGTTTCCTTGGGCCGGGTCGCTCTCGATGGAGTTCCCACGCTTGATGCTTGCCTTGCAAAGATCAGAGCGTTTGCATCGAGTCTTCCAAAGGACGCCTGGGTAGTGGGGGATGGTTACTCTCCGGATCGATTCAAACGACGGGTCGTGCCGGATCGACACATGTTGGACAAAGTGACTTCTGGCCGGCCGGCGTTCATTTTTTCAAAAGATCAGCACAACGCGTGGGTGAACAGCAAGGCGCTGGAATTGGGCGGGATTGATGCTCGTACGCCCGAGCCGAGTGATGCGGCGATCGATCGGGATGAGCATGGCGTTCCCACGGGGATACTTCGCGAACACGGAGCGTATTTGAGAGTGTGGCATAAGATTCCACAGGTATCGGACCGCGAAGTTGACCGGCGCTGGGCCCAGGCTCTTGATTATGCTTATCGCAAAGGGGTTACAGGGGTACATTCGTTTGATAGTCCGGAAGCGCTCCCTTACCTTACGACACGAGCAGAGCGGGGCAAAGTTGGCCTTCGCATAGAGCACTATCCCTCGGCCAATCTGCTGCCGCAACTCACTTCATCAAAAACCTACTACGGTACCGGCACACCGTTTTTCAGAATCGCCGGAGTGAAGATCTTTGCTGACGGCTCGCTCGGGAGTCAAACGGCGCTGTGTTACAATCCGTATATCGGCTCAAAGAAAAATCGCGGAATTGAGACGACGACTGTGCCGCAGATAGTTGAGTATGCCAGGGCGGCATCACGTCTTGGGCTCCCGTGTGCGGTGCACGCGATCGGAGACAGGGCGATTTCGAATGTTCTGGAGGCTTTGGAACAGAGACCTTTGCCGCAATTTGGGGCGCGGCACCGAATCGAACACTTGCAGATGATTCGGCGTTCAGATATCCCTCGCCTGAAGAGACTCGGAATTGTGGCTTCGATGCAGCCCTCGCATTGTACTTCGGATATCGAGTTAGTTCGGAAATATTGGGGTCCGAGAGGAAAGAACGCTTACCTATTCCAAACTCTGCTCAAATCCGGAATTGAGCTGGCGTTTGGGTCGGATGCGCCGATTGAGCCGCTCGATCCTCTGGCCGGCATCGAGGCGGCCGTGCGGCGGGCACGTCCGAAATCGAGGGACGTATTCTATCCAAGTGAACGAATCACGGTGGAACAGGCGCTATTCGGGTTTACCGTGGGACCCGCGATTGCGGCTGGACAGGAACATTGTCGTGGATACTTGTTGCCCGGCTATCCTGCCGACTTGACGATTTTGGCGGAGGATATTTCCAAAATCGCACCTTCTCGAATCGGCCAAACTGCGGTTCTGGCGACTATCCTGGATGGGAAAGTGGTTTACCATGATTCCTCTCTGAGATGGTAGCCGGTTGGCTCCCAGCCAATTTAGATTGACTTTCCAACCCAGATTCCTTGATATTAGGTATAAGAGCAAAGGAAAGTCGTATGCGTAGTAAACTGATTCTGGCGCTTTTCGGCCTCCTGCTGCTAAGCCTTTTTATCTCGTCAACTTTACGGCTGGTCGCCACAGCCGACACGACCAAAACCGGCAAGAGCGCTGATTCGATTCTGGCGCCCGCGAAGAAGCTGATCGGGTCGCCCGCTCCCACTTTAATGGGGGATATTCCACGGCCATTAGTGTATCGGATGAGTATCGAAGGGGCGATCGGGGCGGTTACCGATGACCGGATCGGTGACGCGATCAGCAAGGCTGAGGACAACAACGCCCAGTTGTTGGTCATCACGATGGACACACCGGGCGGGTTCACCAAGCCGACCTGGTCGATCATCAAGAAGATTTTGAACAGCCCGGTACCGATTTGTGTTTATATCGCGCCATCAGGAGCGCGCGCAGGTTCGGCCGGTGTCTATATTACATACGCGGCACATTTTGCGGCTATGGCGTATTCGACCAATATCGGCGCGGCGCACCCGGTGGGCGGGCAGGGGGAGAAGATCGACTCGATCATGAACGAGAAGATCACCAATGACGCGGTCGCGCAGATTAAGGCATGCGCCGAAAAGCGGCATCACAACGCCAACTGGGCGGAGCGGGCGGTGCGGGAGTCGGTTTCGATCACGGATCACGAAGCGCTTGACAGCAATGTGATCGACATTCGCGCCGAGAATTTCGACGACCTGCTGCGGCAACTGGACGGCCGCGAGACCGAAGTTCCGGCCGGAAAGCGGAAACTCACGCTCGCTGGAGCCGAGACGCGTGACATCAAAATTACCTTCATTCAAAAGATTCTTGAGATCATCACCCAGCCGGATATTGCGTTTATTTTGTTCTCGATTGGCGGGCTGGGGATCGTACTGGAGCTGTACAATCCGGGTGCGATTTTCCCGGGGATTATAGGAGCGATCTGCTTGATTCTGGCATTCTATTCATTCCAGGCGCTGCCGATCAATTACGCGGGGGTGGCGCTGATACTGCTGGCAATTGTCCTCTTCATTGTGGAGATAAAAGTGGTTAGTCATGGACTCTTGACGGCGGGGGGGATAGTCTCGCTGGTTTTGGGCGGCATGCTGCTGGTGAACACCAGCGATCCGAATCTGCGCGTGTCGTGGAACATTCTGATCACGATCGCGGTGCTGATGGGCGGCACTCTGATCTGGGTCATGTGGCTGGCGCTTAAGGCGAGGAACCGCCGCGTAGTCACCGGCGAATCGGCGCTGGTCGGCAAGCGGGGGGATGTGCGCAAGGATCGCTATGTGTATGTCGAAGGGGCGCTCTGGAAATTTATCTCGGATCAGGCGCTTGAAGTAGGTGATAAGATCGAAGTAGTCGATACCGACAACCTTACGTTGAAAGTCAGAAAATTAAGTTCATAACGGAGGGAAATGTTATGCAAAATCCAAATACGTTCTTGCCCGGACTCATCGTTGTCTTTTTCGTCCTGATTGTCCTGTGGAATTCGATTAAGATTCTTCGCGAGTACGAACGCGGCGTAATCTTCCGCCTCGGACGCCTGATCGGCGCCAAAGGGCCCGGAATTTTCTTTTTGATCCCGATTGTCGACAAGATGGTGCGGGTCGATTTGCGCGTTATCACCTATGATATTCCGCCACAGGATGTGATTACGCGGGACAACGTGACGGTCAAAGTAAACGCCGTGCTCTATTTCCAGGTACTCGACCCGAACAAAGCAGTGGTGTCAGTCGCGAACTTCTTTGAGGCAACCAACCAGATTGCGCAGACGACACTTCGGTCGGTGCTGGGGCAGCAGGAACTCGATGATCTTCTTTCCAACCGGGACAAGATCAATATCGAACTGCAGAAGATTATCGACGGCCAGACTGAACCTTGGGGCGTGAAGGTCTCGGTGGTGGAAGTCAAGAATGTCGATCTGCCGCCGGAGATGACGCGTGCGATGGCGAAACAGGCGGAAGCGGAACGTGAGCGCCGCTCCAAGATTATTCATGCCGAGGGAGAATTCCAGGCCTCGCAGAAACTTGCCGATGCGGCGACAATTATTTCTTCGGCTCCAAACGCCATGCAATTACGATTCTTGCAGACGTTGGTCGAAGTGAGCGCCGAGAAGAACTCGACGATTATCTTCCCGGTGCCGATCGATTTGCTGACGGCGCTGAAGAATATGATGGATAAGCATAGCTGAGGGGGGGCGGCCGGGACTTTGACTCGTTCGATGGCACCAAGTAGGTAGAGAAGGCTTCGATAGTTGGCTGTCTACGGGAGGAAGGCTTGAGAGGAGCGTACCTAGTTTCGGGGATTGTCCTCGAACTTCTTCTGCCAATCATGGCGATTGCAGCTGATTCGACGAAATTCGCTCAGTGCCCGGAATGGCATGACGTGCAGGTGCAGTCCATGTATCATCACGGACTCAGCCGTGTCGGCTTCGGACTTGGAGAGAATCGCAACTTCGGGTCGAGCCGGATTTCCTATCAGATTGACGTGTTCCCGTTCTATTGGGTACGGCGCCAGGAAGTGATTAGATTAAGTGCGGCAGGCCCAATTAATGTTTTCGCGATTTCTCTTCACGCTGTGGCGGACCATCTGTTTTGGGGGGGAAGAGACACTTGTGATCTGATGAATTCCCCTAAAATGATATTCTTTCTGCCCAACTGCAGTCTGCGTTGGAATCCCATACCTGCAGCTCAGTTAGCTTTGGGGTTGAGTACAGATTATTTATTGTGGCGAATCAATGGAGCGCACCGCGGAATTCTATTTGGACCCTATCTCGGCATCGCGTTTTGCACTGAATCGAGGGACCCGGAACGTTGTCCTACCTTATATACTCTTGGGGTGCGAATAGTCCACAACAGTTTTCTGGATTTTGAGGGAAGGGATCACGATGATGGCTGGAGCCTTAGTGTTTCGCTTATGAGTTCTACCTGGGGCTTCTTCGACTGAATTCCGGCTGTGAGAGAAGCGTGGCAGAACTGGACCTAGCCTAATGTCAGTGACGGCCAGTGCGGACTTAGGATCTGATGAGTTAATCTCTGGGCTAATATGAGTCTCATAAGTTCAGACAAATCCAATTCAGTCGCCACCCTCACCCTCTCCCGGGGCAAGGTAAATGCCATCAATCCGGAGATGGTGCAGGAGCTCAGGGCTCAGCTTGAAAAGCTTGAGGCTGATCCGGAAACGAAAGCGGTTATCCTGACCGGGGCGGGGAAGTTCTTCTCGTTCGGGTTCGATCTTCCGGAGCTCATGGACTCGCCCCGAGAGGAATTCGGATCGTTCATTCATCAATTCACCGACCTTCTTGAATACATGTTTCTGTATCCCAAACCGCTCATTGCGGCGGTCAACGGCCATGCGACCGGCGGGGGATGCATGCTGGCGCTTGCGTGTGACCATAGATTAATGGTGAGCGGCAAGGCCAAGATCGCGCTTAACGAGGTGACATTTGGGGCCTCGGTGTTTGCCGGGAGTACAGAGATGCTTCGATTCTGGACCGGCAGCGCCAACGCCTGGAAAGTGCTCTCGACCGGGGCAATGTTCGTAGCCGAAGAAGCCAAGGAGCTTGGATTAGTACAGGAAGTCGTATCTGAATCCGAACTCCTCGGAGTAACTCAAAAAATCGCGGAGGAGATGGGGGAGAAGCCGCAGGCGGCGTTCGCGCATCTGAAATTACTGTGTCGACGCCGGATTGTCGAGGAGTTCGCCAAGCATGAAGACCGAGCCATTGAAGAATGGCTGGATATCTGGTATTCGCCGGAGACTCAGGCGCTGGCGCGGAGTAAGGTGGTGATACGGAAGTAGGGGGACGCTACGCTCTTGAACCGGCACTTCGACTCCGCTCAGGGCGACGGAAGTAGGAGCGCGCGAATCTCCCCGTGTCGGGTCTCATGATGCGAAGCGCGGCGTTCGGCCCGACCTACGAATCTCGGCCCCATTGTCATTCCCGCGAAGGCGGGAATCCAGAGGCAGCTGCCCGCGTCAGCGGGTAACACAGGACCGCAAATGCTGGCTATGAAATGCCTATGTCATGGATAATCCGAGTGACAGATTGCGACGCCCCGTCCGTGACGAAGAAGCAAGTTGACGGGGCTCGCAATGACTTGAATGAAAATTGGCTGCTGAGTGCGTGGACCGATTGCTTCGTCGCGAAACGTGGGACGTCTTGCTCCTCGCAATGACGAACAGACCAAGATTCCCACGTTGTCGCGTCGCTGCCGGGACTCTTCGCGATGTCCGAGGAAAGGGATTTCGTCTGCCGTCCTCGGTTCTCGTCTCCGCTCGAACCGACGAAGTTCGGCCGGCACAAGGACCCAATGAATCCGGTTCGATTGCGCCAAAGCATGAGACGCCGGGCAGAGACCTAACGATGATGTTCAATCGATTAACTGAATCTTCTGGTACTTTGTCGTACTGCTTGACGAGGTAGTAATCGCGATCCCCAGAAATCGCCCTATTCTCGTCCTATACGCTTTTGATGCCGAGGGGGAGACGATGGCCAAACTGATGACGGTCGCCAAACATGACACGCTACTTGGACGGCCGGTGATCGAAGGAATGGTAGTCGGCCAATCGATTGTTCTTGCGGAATCCGGCGAGGGGATGACCAACGCCGCCATGACCACCCAGATGCTGATCGATAGGTTTCATCCGAGGGCGGTTCTATTTACCGGGATAGCCGGGGCAATTGATACTTCGATTCATGTCGGGGATATCGTCGTCCCCTCAATATGGATCGAACACGACTACGGATATATCGGGAAAGATGGGTTTCAGCCAAAGGGGCTTGAAGTGAGGCTTCCACGCTCGGATTCCATCTCTCGCGAAGACCGGTTCAGTGCGGGCGAGAAGCTCCTTGCGCATGCGAAACAGATTCCGCAAGACTCGTTGGTCCTAAAACTGATCGACGGCCGCAAGCCGCGCCTGACAGTCGGCGGGGTGGGAGTGACCGGAAACCAGTTTATCGACAGCAAAGAGAAGCGGGAGTTTTTGGCGAATCGTTTTCATGCACTTGTCACTGATATGGAGTCAGCTGCCGTAGCACAGGTCTGTACAGTCAACGATGTTCCGTTCTTGATATTCAGATCGGCCTCGGATTTGGCCGGCGGATCAGGGTCATCTTCGGCCAAGACGGAGATTCAGCAGTTCTTCAAGGTGGCGGCAGAGAACTCCACCGCGGTCGTCGTGAAGTTTCTGCAAAACATGAACTAGCGTCACTGCGGCGGGGCGAAGAACCAATCGGCGTTGTCGGTGTGATATGTGACCTGACCGGACTGTGAGGCCAAATCCACAACTCCCAGAAGGTCATCGCGATATCCATCAGGAATCAACCAGAGATCGATAAATCTGGACTCTTGTCCGGGAGAGGCTTTCCAACGTGCCCCGGTTCGCATCCGAAAGAGATTCTTGGCCATGTAATTGTAGTGAGGGAGCTTGTCACGCGGTTGGCCGTTCCAGTTCATGCAATCGGCCATTCGCACCGAATCACCAGTAGCCATTCGCGCACGAATCTCCATAGGGCTGAGTGGAACGCCAAGGGTATCGGTGAACCAGACGTCGAAGGTGGGGTCCATCATGAGCCATTTGTGCAGATCGTTGCTCCAGACCATCGTCAGACCGTGGCTGTCCTGATCGAGAGTGTCGAACGGTAGGCAGCCGAGGAAGCGCGATTTGAAACCAATTGCATTATACACGTCGGTCAAGACCCAACCGAGAACACCACAGTAGAAGGCGCGATGATCGTGAATTGCGGCTGCGAGAATATTAGCCGCGGTCGGTGGTTGCGGCAGAGCGATGTTCGAGTTGCCGTCATGTCGAATAGCGAAATGCACCCAATGGAGGAGATTGGTCTTGCGACTGAACTCGTCGCCGGTTCCGGCAATACTGTCCAGGTTGTACGTGGTTCTCAAGTTGGTCAGGGCAGAGTCAGAAGGCTCCGGATAGACAAAAGAAATTGAGGGAGGAGCAGCCAGTCCTCCAAATTGTCCGTACTTCCGCAGGAGTTCGATTTTGCCGCTGTCAACTGTATAAGCCGTGAAAAACAAGAGCTCCAGGATGCTGTCCTTCGGAGATGTCATCCAAATGCGGATCATTTCGGAACTAGGCGGAATGACAATGGTGTCTTGGCCTGAGTAAAGAACGAGCTTGGTAGAGTCGACTGATGTTATGTGCGAAGTGTCCGGGCTGTGCATTTTCGTCAGCACCGCCGGCAGCAAAGTATCGCCGAAGCGCCACCATATCGTGTCGTTAATCGTGTGAATTGTGTACACCGGCTGAATCCTCTTCGCCGATTGCTCGGCAGCAGACAGGCCTCCGGCCAAAATCCACAGTATCCCCAGCAGCAAAGCAGTCGTGAGTGTCTTCATGGCAACGCCTCTCCCAACGGATTCAGAGTGTTTAGTTCGCCGATCAAAAAGTACATGTTTTGAGTCAAGCGCGCAACCGGTATCCTCAGGACCGGCGGGCTTGACCATCCAATCCGCCAGTGCTATACTTGCCGTATGACCGGCAAACGAACCGATTATCTCTCCTGGGACGATTATTTCATGGCGGTGGCCGAACTCTCGGCTCAACGCTCCAAGGACCCCGGCACCCAGGTAGGGGCATGTATTGTCAACAAGACCAAGCGGATTATCGGAATCGGATACAATGGCTTTCCGGTCGGCTGCTCGGACGACGAGCTACCATGGGGGCGGGAGGGGGCGTTTCTCGAGACTAAATACGCCTATGTCTGCCATGCCGAGATGAACGCCATCACCAACGCCGCCAACAAGCCGGACCTTGATGGGGCCACGTTATTCGTTTCCCTATATCCTTGTAACGAGTGCGCCAAGTTGATAGTACAAGTGGGGATTAAAGAAGTGGTTTACCTCTCGGACAAATACGCCCACGACGATAAGTTTATCGCTGCCCGAAAGATCTTCCAGATGGCCGGAGTCAAGACGCGGCAGTTGGAGCCGACTCGGAAGACAATCCAGCTTCGTCTCGGAGTAGACTTAGGTCCGGCCGGTCAGGGTTTTCGCCCGCCCGTAGTCAGGCTTTTGGAACCTCCCCTTCATCTGCATCGAAAATCCACAATCTCGACTTTTCCCCAGCCTCCGACGGAACCGGTTCTAAGGATTCCGGTTATCAGACCGATATAAGACCAAACGTGAAATAGACTTGCAGGGATCCGGGAAATCCTCAGGGCTTTGACCGAGTCAACTCAAGTCTTTCCAAAAACCGGTTGCGTTGAACATTGAAACAAATACATTTGGGCTTTCCAAAAAGCCACATACACGCAGGAGAAATAGAAAATGAGCAAATCCAAGGAAGATGTTTTAAGGCTGGTCGATGAAGCCGGCGTACGGTACATCCGCCTCTGCTTCACCGATATTCTGGGCAAGATCAAAGGGATGAATATCACTCGCTCGGAACTCGAGGGAATTCTCGAGGAAGGTCAGGGATTTGATGGTTCGTCCGTGGAAGGATTCGCACGGATTGACGAGTCCGATCTGATGGCGCTGCCCGATCCGATCACGTTCCGGATTATTCCGTGGGAGATCGCCGGGAAAAAGTGGCGATGATGTTCTGCGATATCCAGAATCCCGACGGCACGCCGTACGCCGGGGATCCTCGCATGGTGCTCAAGCGCCAGCTCGAACGGCTCAAAGAGAAGAACTGGACATACTTTGTCGGGCCGGAACTGGAGTACTTCTATTTCGAAAACAGCCAGGGGACGAAAGTGCTCGATAACGCCGGGTACTTTGATTATGACCAGGTCGATGTGGGCACGCAGCTTCGCAAGAAAACCGTCAACGCGCTCGAACTGATGGGGATTCCGGTGGAGTGCTCGCATCACGAAGTGGCTCCGTCGCAGCACGAAATCGACCTGCACTACCAGGAAGCGCTGGTCATGGCCGATTTCGCCCAGCTCTATAAATTTGTGGTGAAGGAAGTGGCGCTCGAGAACGACATTTACGCCACGTTCATGCCCAAGCCGATCTTCGGCGAGAACGGTTCCGGCATGCACTGTCATATGTCTCTGTTCAAAGGGGACAAGAACCTGTTCTTCGACGGCAAGGCGGAGTACAATCTCTCCAAGCTGGCGCGACACTTTGTGGCCGGCATCCTGACGCATGTTCCAGAAATTACCCTTGTGCTCAACCAGTGGGTGAATTCTTACAAGCGGCTCGTCCCGGGATACGAAGCTCCGGTCTATATTGGCTGGGGACGCCGCAATCGTTCAAGTCTGGTGCGGGTGCCGATGTACCGGGTCGGTAAAGAGAAAGCGACGCGCATCGAACTCCGCTCGCCCGATCCTTCCTGCAACCCTTATCTGGCGTTTTCGCTGATTTTGGCCGCCGGACTCAAAGGGGTCGATGGGAACTATGAGCTTCCAAAGCCGATCGAAGAAAACATCTTTGAGATGACCGCGGAGCAGAAGGCCAAGAACAAAATCTTGACGCTTCCCGGCTCGCTGACTGAGGCCACCGATCTGGCGGAGAAATCCAAGCTGGTCAAGGAGACGCTCGGTGATCACATTTTCGACAAGCTGATTGAGAACAAGCGGATGGAGTGGGACCGCTACCGCATCCATGTCAGCGCGTTCGAGCATGAAAAGTATCTGCCGGTGTTGTAGGCCAGTCGCCGCGACCTGATTCCTCACCGTGTTTGATTTACAGGCCCCCGGAAGGGGGCCTGTTTTCTTGGCTGAATCCGCTTCTTCTGTGGAGACTTGGCGGATTCGGCCACGAACCGCGTCACGCGGTTTATCTTGAACATCCGTCACCAGCATATATATTCCCTCCCATGTCTGAGTACAAATCCCTCACAGCCTCGCAGATTGCGGAGCAAGTGGCGGCCGGCAAGGTGAGTGCTGTGGAGATCGCACAGGCTGCGATCGGTCTCGCTCGAAGTGAAGGGAAGGAACTCAATTCCTTCATCACGATCTGCGAAGACAAGGCGCTTGCCCAGGCGCGTGTCGTCGATGAACATTGCGCGGGTAAGGGGACAGCAAAGAACGATCCGGCCAAGGTGAACCCGAAGGGATACCCCATTCATACTCCTCCGTTCCAGTCCGGGGCGAGGCTGCCGTTGGCCGGGGTGCCGATTGCGCTCAAGGACAACATCAGCTACACCGATTATCCGTGCACATGTGCTTCGCATATTCTCGACAGCTACATTCCGCCGTATGATGCGACAGTCGTTTCACGGCTGATCGAGGCCGGGGCGGTGATTGTCGGCAAGACCAACATGGATGAATTCGCCATGGGGTCATCGAACGAGAATTCGTATTATGGCCCGGTGAAGAATCCGGCGAGAAGTGATTTGGCGCCGGGAGGATCATCGGGTGGATCGTGTGCCTCGGTGGCGCGGAAGATCGTGCCGATAGCGCTCGGGTCGGAAACCGGCGGGTCGGTGCGGCAGCCGGCATCACTGTGCGGCGTGTTTGGGCTGAAGCCTTCATACGGGGCGGTCTCCCGGTATGGGCTGGTGGCGTTTGCATCCTCGACCGATCAGATCGGGCCGATTGCGCGGAATACTCAGGATTTGGCCTTGCTCTACTCGGTGATTGCGGGACGAGACCGGCGCGACTCGACCTCGGTTTCGTTCGAGCATCCGGATTATGCTGAACAACTCAAGACCGAGAAGAAGTTCAAGGTCGGTATTCCAAAAGAGTATTTTGGGAAGGGGCTGCATCCGGAAGTTGCCAAGGTTGTCGAGTCGGCCAGGGCGGCGCTGACTAAGGCAGGGCATAGTTTTGTCGATATTTCTTTGCCGAGGACCGACAAGGGGATCGCGGTGTACTATGTGATCGCGTGTGCGGAAGCTTCGGCGAATCTCGCGCGATTCGACGGCGTCAAATACGGACTGCGGGAGAGCGGGGACAAATCGCTGTTTGAGATGTACAGCGACACGCGATCGGTAGGATTCGGGGCGGAGGTCAAGCGAAGGGTGATGCTTGGGACTTACGCGCTTTCGGCGGGATACTACGACGCGTACTATATCAAAGCCTCGAAAGTAAGAGAGCTGCTTCGGCGCGAACTGGAAGAGGCATTTAACACCGTTGATCTGATCATTTGTCCAACTTCGCCCACCCCTCCGTTCAAGCTCGGTGAGAAAATCAACGATCCGCTCGCGATGTATCTCAACGATGTATATACCGTCACAGCGAACTTGACCGGGGTGCCGGCGATTTCGATTCCATATGGGACTTCGTCCGATGGGCTTCCGATCGGGGTGCAGTTTATGGCGAAATATTTGGATGAACTTTCGCTGTTTCAGATTTCGCATATCCTCGAACAATTGAGATAGATTATGGCATACGCTGAACTTGGGGAGATAAGACTTTACTACGAAGATCAGGGCGCAGGGGAGCCGATTGTGCTCCTGCATGGGTTTACGCTGGATCATCGGCAGTGGACGCCGCAGGTGGAGTATTTCAGCAAGCAGTATCGATGCATCGTGCTGGATGAAGCGGGGGCACGGGCTTTCGGATGCGCCGACTACCGGGTACGACCGGGGGACGCGCGTGGATGATCTTTGGAAATTCGCCGATCATTTGAAGCTCGACACGTTCCACCTGTGCGGGCTTTCTCGTGGCGGGATTAACGCGATTGGGTTTGCGCTGGCGCACCAGGAGCGCTTGAAATCGCTCTGTCTGGTGTCTACCGGGGCGGCCGGGTATAACGCGAGCAGCAAGTTTTCCAAGCTCGACACGATTGCGCGGGAGCAGGGAGTTGCGGCGGTCAAGAAGGCGTGGCTCGATATGACGATGCCCTGGCTGATGTCGCGGTATCCGAAAATCGCCGAGCTGATGACGCAGATGGTGAACGATCATTCCGGGGCGATCTGGATGGACCCGCAGCGCGGCAAATATGTCACGCCGCCCGATCTGGACAATGTTCATAAGATCACGGTGCCGCTTTTGATAGTCGCGGGGGAGCATGACAAGATGTTTGTGCCATTGTCGCGGGAGATTCACGGCAGAGTCCCTGGTTCGAGGCTGGTGGTATTTCCGAAGCTCGGGCATATGCTGACGCTCGAGAACCCGGAGGAGTTCAATCGCGTGTATGGGGAGTGGTTGGCGGGGATATTGTAGGCCGGGTTCGGGTATGGTCGCCGCACTTCGACTCCGCTCAGTGCGACGACAGATAAACTCAAGCAACAGTCCGTGGTTCTCGTCTTTGCTCGAACCGACGCCGTGCGCGGCACACCCGTCCCGGATGGAGTCGCGGGACGTCCTCGTGTGCCCGAAAGTAGGGGTGGGGCAGACGGGGACGTCTGCCGCCCACCTTGCATACAGAGCCTCGAATTCACGAAATGGGTTCGCCAGACGACGTCCTTCGTCTACGCTCAGGACGACGTCTGGACTGGTTCGCTCGTGCATTTACAACCGGAATCGCTGTTGTAATGCATCGACTTAGATTGAAATCCCTGACCCGATACCGACTTTTCAAAATGGGTTCGTTTTAGACGGACAGTTCTTCTTAGTCGCTTCGCGGCTTTGCCATGTACTAACTGCCGAAGTCTGTTAGAGTTCGAATGAATTTCAGGGGCCACATAGCGTTCACCAAAATGGGTTCGTTTCAGACGGACAGTGTCCGTTGGTTCGCCCTGCGCATTCACAATCAGATTGTTGCCGTAGTCAATGGGTTTGGGTTGAAGTCCCCGACCCGTATTGAACACTGGCAAATGGGTTCGTTTTAGACCGGCAATGCCGGTTGGTCGCCTCGCGCATTCACAATGAGGGGAGTGCTGAGAGTGTATCAGCATTAGCGGATGAAAGTTGTCAGGCATCGGGTCTCCTTCCGAAAACAGGGCTTCAGAAGGGGGTGCGGCTTCGTATTCTACATCGATTTACTAGCGATTTTGTAGGTCGGATGATGCGGGAGAAGGGGTTAGGGGGGAATTTTGAGTTGATTTGGGGGAGGCACGTCATATCGGCGGGACAACCGAGTCCAGGTAGGCGACCCATCCAGGGGATATGCGGAGGGTTTGCAGCCGGTCGTAAATTCAACACCCGTTGGGTGTGCTACAGGCCTATTGCTTCTTCGCGGGAGGGGACGATTTGGATTCAAGATAGGCGTAGTATTCGCGGACATTCGGCTTGAAATAGAGATACCAAATCGATAGACCGAAAGACCCTATGAACATTATCAGGTACACGATGACGAGAAACCAGTTGGAGTATCTTATGCCGATAGCGATTGACCATGCCGCTCCCAGGCACTAGGGTAGAAGACAATCAGGTGCCGGGACCAGCTGGATTGAAGGAAGATTCCAATGAAGATGGCAACAGCGCACAGTCCCATCAGTCCCCAAGCTAAGCCGACTTGGCGAAGAAACTCTCCGCCGGTCACAGCTTCTCCATTGATATAAAAGGAACCATTTAAGAATGGTGGGAGGAATATCCCGAGAAGCACGAATCCACCCCACACTGCAAAGAAGACCATGGAAATGGTCAACACAATGGGTCGTTTGTGAGTGGCTTCGTTTAGCTGGAAGCGGATAACTTCCAATAGCTCATCAGGGAACGGAGTTCCACAGGCGGCACATGTGGACGTGGATGGCAAGTACACTGTTATAGCTTTTTTGCACGTGGGACAAAACACCGGAATAGGCATAATTCCCCTCCAAGACGGGTTTCAACGCAATATAGCTTGTGATGGAGGCTTGTCAATCTGGAATTGCTCCATTTAATCGAGATTTCGAGGTCTGAGATCGCAGGGGACTTCAGGCGGTTGTGTCGAGCTCGAGCGCGGCTTGCACGATGACTCAACGAAGTCGCTCGCCCACAACTAAGAGCGTGTCGAGCCGGCAGTGCCAGTTGGATGCTCCGCGCAGTCACGACAAGGGCAGTGCAGAGAAGCCGAAGGACGTGTATGGTCCGAGTGACAGATTCCTACGCCCTGACCGTGACGAAGAACCATATAGACAGGGCTCGGAATGACGGCCTCTCCAAGAGATTGCCACGACGCCTCCGGCGTCTCGCAATGACCGGCTGCCGGTGGTTCTCGTCTTCGCTCGAACCGACGGGGTTGGTGCTCGCCCGCAACAAAGAGCGTGTCGGGCCGGCAGTGCCGGTTGGTCGCTCCGCGGCAGACGGTGTCTGCACTGGATCGCTCCGCGCATTCACAATAAGTCATGTGCTGAGAAGTCGAGGGAGGTGGATGGTCCGGGTGACAGATTCCTACGCCCTGTCCGTGACGAAGAACCATATAGACAGAGCTCGGAATGACGGCCTCTCCAAGAGATTGCCACGTCGTTCCCCCGCTTGAAGCGGGGTCGCTCCTCGCAATGACTGTTTAGGCAGATTTGAGCATGGTCTCCGCCCCCCGGTTGACTTCCCCAGAACGCCCCCTATATTCCCGCTTTTGGAAGGATAGGGAATTGGCCATTGTAGACGGCTACGAACCGGTGATCGGGCTCGAAGTCCACGCCCAGCTTCTCACCGACAGCAAAATCTTCTGCGGGTGCCGGGTCAGCTACGGCGCAGAACCCAACTCCCTGACCTGTCCGGTCTGTCTGGGACTCCCCGGTGCGCTTCCGGTCCTCAACAAAAAAGCGGTCGAACTGGCCATGCGGATGATCCTGGCGGTGGGCGGAAAAGTCTCCGGCCGCTCGGTCTTTGCGCGCAAGAACTACTTTTATCCGGACCTTCCGAAAGGATACCAGATCTCGCAGTATGACAAGCCGGTCGGCGAAGGGGGAGAGATTCGATATCGTCTCGGGGCCGAGGAGAAAACGGTGCGGCTGATTCGGATACACTTAGAAGAAGATGCCGGGAAAGTCGCTGCATCCGGAACACGGGGAGCCGACCACGCGGATCGATCTCAATCGATGCGGGACGCCGCTGGTGGAAATCGTTACTGAGGCTGATATTCGAAGTCCTGAAGAAGCATACGGTTATCTGGTCAAACTTAAACAGATACTTCAATATACCGAGGTCTGCTCGGGGGATATGGAGAAGGGGCACCTTCGGTGCGACGCCAACGTTTCAGTGAGAGCGGCGCGGGACGGAGAAATTCGGGACGCGGACTGAATTGAAAAACATGAACAGTTTTAAAGGGGTGGAGCGGGGGCTGAAATTCGAGATCGAGCGGCAGATCGGCGTGCTGAAAGCCGGGGGTGTGATCGAACAGGATACGCTTTTGTGGAATGAGAAGAAGCAGGTGGCGGAGTCGATGCGGTCAAAGGAAGAATCGCATGACTACCGGTATTTTCCGGAGCCGGATTTAGTGAATTTGACAATCTCGGATGAATGGATTCAGACGGTGCGGGAAGGGCTGCCGGAATTGCCGGCGCAAAAGGCGAATCGGTTTGTGAAGCAGTACGGGATCAGAGAATATGATGCGTTGGTATTGACCGACAGCAAGGAACTGGCGGATTACTACGAAGAAACGATGCGGCATACGCGCGATGGCGTGGCAGCTTCGAATTGGATTCAGACGGAACTGCTAGGGATTTTGAACAAGACCGGGGAAGAGATTTCAACTTACACGATACGCCCGAAGATGATCGCGGAGTTGGTGAACAAAGTTGGGTCGGGGGAAATATCCGGGAAGATCGCCAAGACGGTGTTTGAAGAGATGACGTTGACGGGGAAGGAACCCTCGGAGATAATCAAGGAAAAGGGGTTCGTGCAGATATCGGATGACAGCGCGTTGATACCGATTGTGGAGCGGATCATTGCGGAGAATCCGGAGAATGTCGCCAAGCTGAAGGCGGGGAGAACGAATGTGTTCGGGTTCTTTGTCGGGCAAGTGATGAAAGAGACCAAAGGTCAGGCGAATCCGGAACTGGTGAATCGACTTCTTAAAGAACGGCTGGGAGTCTGACATGGCGGGCGAGAAGGTCAGGGTGGCAGTATTCGTGTCGGGAAGAGGGTCGGACCTTCAGGCGCTGATCGATGCCTCGAAAGATGGGCGGCTTGATGCCCGGATTGTGCTGGTGGTTTCGAGTTCTCCGGAAGCGTATGGATTGATGCGGGCCGCGGCGAACAGGATCAATACCTTTGTGTTTGTGCGGAAAAGTTATCCGAGTCTGGAAGAAGCGGACCGGGTTCTGTTGGAAAAGTTGAAGGAACATCATATCAGCTATGTGGCGATGGCGGGTTATTTGAAGATGATGCCGGCGGCGATTCTTCGGGCATATCCGCAACGAGTTGTTAATATTCATCCGGCGCTTTTGCCGGCGTACGGCGGCAAGGGGATGTATGGGCAGAAAGTGCACGAGGCGGTGATCGCTCATGGAGAGAAGGAATCGGGGGTGACGGTGCATCTGGCGGATGAAGTGTACGACCATGGAAAGATACTGGAGCAAGTGCGGGTGCCGGTACTCGCCGATGACACGCCGGAGACATTGGCAGCCCGGGTGCTGGATGCAGAGCATGCGCTCTATCCGATGGCGTTGAATAAACTGATCAAGGGAGAATACAAACTGTAATGGAAGAGATCGTTCTCACAACTGACATCAAAGAGTATCCATTGATGCGGCGGGGGAAAGTGCGGGACATATACGATTTGGGGGATTCGCTTTTGTTTATCGCGAGTGACCGAATCTCGGCATTTGACGTGGTCATGCCGAACGGGATACCGGGTAAGGGGAAAGTGCTGACGCAGACTTCGCTGTTCTGGTTCGAGTTTTTGCGGGATATCGTGGCGAATCATTTAGTGACGGCAAAAATAGATGAGTATCCGGTACCGCTTCGCAGCTACCGCCATATTCTCGACGGGCGGTCGATGATCGTGACCAAGGCGGAGAGGATCGAAGCGGAGTGTATTGTGCGGGGGTACATTTCCGGCTCAATGTGGAAGGAACTTCAGCAGGCGCGCAACGCGGACTCAAACACGGTGCATGGATTCAGTTTTCCGCCCGGGCTCAGAGAGGCGGAGAAACTTCCTCACCCGCTCTTTACGCCGTCATCCAAGAATGATTCCGGGCATGACGAGAATATCAGCTACGATGAATTGGTCAAAGTAGTTGGCGTGGAGACTGCGGAACTGTGCCGGGAGAAGTCGCTGGCCGTGTACAAAAAGGCGGCGAACTACGCGCTGACGCGCGGGATAATCATTGCCGACACCAAATTTGAATTCGGCTATAAGGACCGCAAGTTCATGTTGATTGATGAGGTGCTCTCGCCGGACTCCAGCCGATTCTGGCCGGTGGAAAAGTACAAAGTTGGGCAGGCGCAGCCCTCGTTCGACAAGCAGCCAATCCGGGATTACCTGGAATCGACCGGCTGGAACAAAAAGCCGCCGGCCCCGAAACTTCCGGACGAAGTGGTGGCGGCCTCGGCGGCGCGCTATCGTGAGGCGCAGCGCCTTCTGACAGGGAGCGTGTGAAATGACCGACCGGGCAAAAATCAAGCGCGCGCTGGTTTCAGTATCGGACAAGAGCGGGCTGGTCGAGCTTTGCAAAGTGCTGGATGAATTGGATGTTGAAATAATTTCGACGGGCGGCACACTCAAGACACTGCGAGACGCAGATATCAAAGCTATTTCGGTTTCGACCTTTACCGGATCGCCGGAAATTCTGGACGGCCGGGTGAAAACTCTGCATCCGAAAGTGCATGCCGGAATTTTGTATCGGCGGGACAAGACCGAGGATGTCGAGCAGATGCAACAGAGCGAGTACCGCGGGATCGATTTGGTAGTCGTGAATTTGTATCCGTTCAAACAGACGGTGGCGAGGCCGGATGCGACCGAAGAGGAGATCATTGAGAATATTGATATTGGGGGACCATCGATGCTTCGCGCAGCTGCGAAGAATTTTCCGTTCGTCACGGTGATCTGCGACCCGGTGGACTATCCGAGTCTGGCAGAGCAATTGAAAGCGCACAAGGGACAGACGACACCGGAATTCAGGAAACAGTGCGCCAAGAAAGCGTACGCTCACACGGCCGATTATGATGCGGCGGTGGCGGCCTATTTCGAGCGAGTGACTTCAGAAGCCCCGGCGGACGACGCCAAGTTCCCGCCGAAATTCGCACTGAATTATGTCCGGGCGTCATCGCTTCGGTATGGGGAGAATCCCCACCAGGCGGCATCGTTGTATGGTGATCCTGCCTATGTGGCGCCATCGCTGCTTCACGCCAAAATTCTGGCCGGCAAGGAACTCTCCTACAATAACTACGGCGACCTCGACGCTTGTCTCGAGATGCTGCTTGATTTTTCTGAACCGTTTGCGTGCGTGCTCAAGCATGCCAATCCATGCGGGGCGGCGACCGGCAAGACTCTGGCAGAGGCGTATGCGGCAGCGTACAACAGCGACCCGCTCTCGGCATATGGGTCGATCATCGGACTCAACAAGGACGTGGATATGACGGCTGCCGCGCAGCTTCACGAGACGCCATTTGTGGAGTGCATTCTGGCTCCAGGGTACTCTGATGACGCGCTGGCGCTATTGACCAAGAAGAAAACGAGACGGCTGCTGGCGTTGCCGCAAATTGTTGAGGGGAGACAGTCGGGGCTCAAGAGCTACAAATTTCTTCAGGGCGGCCTATTGGTGCAGGATGCTGATGATAGAGTCACCACCGAAGTCGATCTGAAGGTGGTCACCAAACGGGCTCCAACAAGAGCCGAGATTGCATCTATGCTGTTTGCCTGGAAAGTGGTAAAGCATACCAAATCAAACGCGATCGTTATTGCCAGGGATTTCGCCACGGTTGGAATCGGTATGGGGCAGACCTCACGAGTGGACTCGTCGTTCCTCGCAGTCAGGCGGGCGGGGGACCGGGCTAAAGGCGCGGTGCTGGCCTCGGATGCGTTTTTCCCGATGGCGGATGGGCTGGAAGTGGCCATTGCGGCCGGGGTCACAGCGGCCATTCAGCCGGGAGGATCCAAGGGGGACGAAGAGGTTATTGCGGCCGCGGACAAAGCGGGAATTGCGATGGTTTTTACCGGAGTGCGTCACTTTAAGCACTAATTCGTAAAGTTATCCCGGACGGTGGATACTGTGAATATCGCATTAGTCCGATCTTTTCCAGAGGGTTAGAGGGTGCAGAACCGGCGCCGTGGTATTCCGTCCCGGATGGCGTTCTTCGTTATCTTGACTTGCTCCTGCCCCTCAAGTTGAGTATCTTTTGACTTGAGCATATGAACGTAACCGGAGCCAAAATGGGTAATCGTGTTCTTGAGATTGTCGTATACCTCATGGATCATATGCGTGAGAACAACGGCAGCCTTCCGGACATGGATGACATCTCATTGGAGCTTCGAAATCTTGGCTATTCGGACGGGGAGATTTCATCGGCCTATACCTGGGTGGTAGACCGGTTTGACGGCAACGGCGAGACCTTCTTCACCGATTTTCCCGACGAGCATTTTTCCAACCGGGTCCTGACGCCCTACGAGCGTCTGCAGCTTCCGCCCGACGCCTTCGGGTTTTTGATCAAGCTGATCAATCTCAAGGTGATTGATGACGAGCAGCTTGAGGCGGTGCTGGAACGCACGATGACGTACGGCGCCCGGCCGGTGACGCTCGAACAAATCAAGGCGATCGCCTCGGCGGTGCTGTTCGATGAATTGGTCGAGCCGGATGCTCCCTCGGTGTTCGATGCCAAGATCGACCCATCACTTAACATTAACTGAACATTATGTCTCTAAGTGGGAAAAAGGTGCTGGTCGGTTTGACCGGCGGGATAGCCTGCTACAAGGTCCCATACCTTGTTCGCTTTCTGGGAAAGCAGGACGCCGAAGTCCGTGTGGTCATGACTGAGTCGGCCACCAAGCTGATCACCCCCCTGACCCTGGAAACTGTTTCGCGGCATCAGGTATATACCTCGATGTTCGCCGAGCGGGAATTTGTGGGGACGAGACACATTGATCTGGCAAACTGGCCCGACCTGATTGTGGTCGCACCGGCGACCGCCAATTTTCTTGGGAAGATTGCCTCCGGCATTTCAGACGACCTGTTGACGACCGTTATCTGCGCTTCGCCCAAACCGGTGCTGATTGCGCCGGCAATGAATCCCGGGATGTGGCACAATCCGATCACCCAGCGGAATTTCGAGACGCTCAAAGAACTCGGCTATCATTTCATCGGTCCGGCCGAAGGGGAGATGGCGGAGAAGCAGTTTGGGATCGGCCGAATGGTTGAGCCGCAGGAGCTGTTCGAGGCGGTCAAAGAGTTCTTCGAGACTGAGTCAAAAAAAAAACCACTAAACGGGCGTAAGATTCTGGTGACGGCGGGACCCTGCCGCGAGCCGATCGATCCTGTTCGATATATTTCCAATCGATCATCGGGCAAGATGGGGTACGCGATAGCCCAGGCCGCGGCGGCCATCGGGGCCGAGGTCACACTCATCTCCGGACCAACCGGACTCAGTGCCCCGGCAGGGGTGAGACTGGTTCCTGTGGAAAAAACGGCCGAAATGCGGGACGCGGTTCTGCGGGAGTTTGCGAAGTGCGATTGCCTGATCATGGCCGCGGCGCCATCGGATTTTACCCCGGCGCATGCCTCGGACAGCAAACTGAAACGCACGGAGAAGTCGATTCAACTCACGCTCGAACCGACCGCGGACATTCTGAAAGGAATTGCCGGCCAAAGGAAGTCAGGGCAGATCGTGATTGGATTTGCGGTGGAGACCGAAAATGACGAGATCAATGCCCGGCGGAAACTCGATGAAAAGCAGCTCGACTTGATCGTTCTGAATAACCCGACCGAGCCGGGGGCGGCCTTCGATCACGATACCAACAAAGTTACAATCCTGGCGCCGGGAGAGAAATCAGAGGCGTGGCCGCTCTTGAGTAAGCTCGAGGTAGCCGCACGGTTGATGGATCGCGTCACCTTCTTGCTAAGTTCGAGAACCGGAGTGGGGAAGAAGAAATAGATGGCCGGCTCCAACGATATTTTTGGACTGCTTCGCCAGGCGCTAAAAGCACAGATAGAGCTCGGGACGAACGAAGTGGTGTTGTCGAAGATGCCGGCGGCCAGACCACTTGCAGCAGCAGTGCCCAAGCCCGTGATTGTTGACACGGCCGCCGCTCTCGGCCAGGCCGGATTGTTCGTTTCGGCCGCGCCAACAACGGGAATTCATGCCGCGCTTGGGGAACCGAGCTTTGGATCGGTCGAAACGCACTGCGGGGCCATCAACGAGTGCCTCAAGTGTCCGCTCGGATCGACTCGAAACAAGTTTGTCTACGGCGTGGGGAATCCGCATGCCCGGCTGATGTTTATCGGCGAAGCGCCGGGAGCGCAGGAAGATCTACAGGGGGAACCGTTTGTCGGAGCGGCCGGACAACTGTTGGACAAAATAATGGCGGCGATTCAGCTTTCCAGAAAAGAAGTTTATATCGCGAACGTGCTCAAGTGCCGCCCGCCAAACAACCGCGACCCTCAGCCATCCGAAATGAACGAGTGTCTTCCCTATCTCCTGGAGCAGATCCGGCTGATCAAGCCCAAAGTATTATGTTCGCTTGGCCGAGTGGCGGCCCAGGCGCTCCTGCAGACAACCACGCCGCTGGGGAAACTTCGCAACCAGTGGCACGATTATCACGGCATTCCGATGCTCGTGACCTTTCATCCGGCGGCGCTGTTGCGCTTTCCGGCGAACAAACGCGAGTGCTGGGAGGATATGAAAATCCTTCGAGCACGCTATGATGAACTCGCTTAGAATCGATCGGCAATATGGCATTTGGACAGAACCTCCCCAAAGAACTCGATAAGCTTCACCCCCCGCAGTCATCGGACACGGAAAAAGATCTTCTAGGCGCCATCCTCAAGGATGGCGAGGCGATGCACCGGGTGATCGAGATTCTGGAAGAGGAGAGCAGTTTTTACGTTCCCAAGCACCAGATCATCTATGGTGCGATTCTCCGGCTGTACGCCAAAGGAGAGCCGGCGGACATAACGACCGTAGCGAACGAACTAAATGTCTCTGGGAATCTCGAAAAGATTGGCGGCAGAACCTATTTGGTTGAGTTGGCAGAAGGAGTGGTTTCCAGCGGGAATGTCGAAAAGTATGCGAATATCGTCAGCGACAAGCATGTGCTTCGTCAGCTGATTGCTACCTCGAACGAAATTACCCGTACCGCGTTTGCGCAGGACCAGGATGTCGAAGAACTTCTGGATGCCGCCGAGGGGAACATCTTTAAGTTATCGGAGAGCAAGCTCCGGACCGGATTCGTGTCGCTCAAGACACTCGCCAACGATGTGGTTGCCCAGATCGAGCGATTTCAGACCGGCGAGGGGATTTTGGACGGCGTTCTCACCGGGTTTCCCGAACTTGACCGAATTACCCAGGGATTGCATAACGGAGATTTTGTGGTGGTGGCGGGGAGACCGTCGATGGGGAAATCGGCGTTCGCCATGAATATCGCGGAGAATATTGCGATGCAAAAGGGGAGATCACAGGCGGTGGCGGTGTTTTCTTTGGAAATGGCGCAGGAGCAATTGGCTTTGCGAATTTTGTGCGGGTTGAGCAGCACAACGCAGCAAAAGCTGAGGGCCAAGCGTCTCACTGAAACGGAGTGGATGAATCTGATGAAGCATGTCAACGACATGTCTCAGATGCCGATTTATATCGATGACTCGCCGGTCCTGACCACGCTCCAACTTCGCGCCAAAGCCCGACGTCTCAAGGCGCAGGCGCCAAATCTTGGGCTGATTATTGTCGATTATCTCCAGATGATGCATGCCTCCGGGCGGGCCGAGAACCGTCAGCAGGAGATCGCGACGATATCGAGAGGGCTGAAAGCCCTCGCCAAAGAACTGAATGTCCCGGTGGTGGTTTGCTCCCAGTTGTCGCGAGCGGTGGAGCAGCGCGAAGACAAGCGGCCGCAACTGGCGGACCTTCGCGAATCGGGCGCCATCGAGCAGGATGCCGATGTTGTTGTGTTTGTTTATCGTCCGGAGTATTACCTTAACGAGGATGAACGTCAGGACCCGAAGAATTTCGACAAGCTTGGAGTGGCGGAACTGATCGTGGCCAAGCAGCGAAACGGACCAACCGGGACGGCGAAGCTGACGTTCCTCAAGGAATTTGCCCAGTTCAAGAATATGGAGACCCGTCGAAGAGATCTGCCGGGAGATGTAGAGCCGGTCGACACGAATGTCCCGTTCTAGGCTGAATTGATGGCGTACGGATACGGAGTTGAGCGAATAGGGCGAAGAGGCCTTCGGTTCACGGAGCGAACCGGCGGGCTCTCAATCATGTTCGGCCGATTTCTTATTTCCCTCAAAGATATTCCCCGTTCCGCCAGCCTGATCATCGACCAACTGTATGATATCGGCGTCAAGTCGCTTCCGCTAATTATGATCATTGCCGTGTTTGTCGGGGCGGTATCGGCCTGGCAAGCGGCCTATCAATTCAAATTCATCGGCGCTCCGCTCCGGTATCTGGGGCAAGCGGTTGGGAAAGCCACGGTGATCGAATTGGCGCCAGTCCTTTCGGCGTTGGTTTTTGCCGGGCGGGTTGGGGCGGGCATCACGGCTGAGCTCGGCACTATGCGGGTGACAGAGCAGATCGACGCCCTTGATGCCATGGGGATCAGTCCGTTTCGCTACCTGATGATGCCCCGGGTCCTGGTGTGCACATTCATGCTGCCGTTTCTGGTCATTTTCGCCAATTTTATTGCGATTTTGGGCGGGCTGGCGGTGGCGGTGATCGGTGTTGATATTTCGAGCGAGATGTTTTTGGATGGATTTAAGACATCGTTTCAGATATCGGATTTCATCAACGGGTTGATCAAGGCGGGCGTCTTCGGTTTTCTGATTGGTCTGGTCGGCTGCTATGAAGGCTTTAATGCCGAAGGAGGAGCGGAAGGGGTAGGGCATGCCACAACCAACTCAGTTGTGATATCGTCAGTCCTCATTTTGGTGTTTAATTTCCTCTTTGCGCTGTTGTTGTTCCGGGTATGAAGAGATGAGCGAAGCCCTGATAGCTATTGAAGCCCTCAAAAAGTCCTTCGGGCCGCAGGTGATTTTGGACGGCGTTGACTTAACAATCAACCGAGGGGATTCCATTGTTATAATCGGGCAGTCGGGGACAGGGAAGTCGGTTCTGCTGAAGCATCTTCTGAGGTTGATGGAGCCGGATTCCGGGCGGATCGTCTTTGACGGACAGGACATCGAATCTCTGGACAGCGCCGGGCTGGTCGCCATGCGGCGCCGGTTTGGGATGTTGTTTCAGTCGGCGGCGCTTTTTGATTCGATGTCGGTGGAAGAGAATGTCGGGCTAGGGCTCAAGGAATCGCGGCAGTTTCCCGCGGCCAGGATTCATGAATTGGTGATGGAGAAGCTCGAACTGGTAGGATTGTCGGAAGCTGCGGAGAAATATCCGGCGGAGTTGTCGGGCGGAATGAGAAAGCGAGTCGGTTTGGCGCGGGCGATTGCCAACAGCCCGGAAGTGCTGCTCTATGATGAACCGACCACCGGGCTCGATCCGATTACGGCGGATGTGATCAACGATCTGATTGTCGAACTCAACAGCAAATTACACGTGACATCTATTTCCGTGACCCACGACATGACCTCGGCGTTCAAGATTGCCGACCGGATAGTGATGCTGTACCAGGGGAAGGTGGAATTTGACGGGTCCCCATCGGAGACAATCGCGACCAAGAATCCGGTGGTGCAGCAGTTTATTGCGGGCCGGGCATCCGGGCCGATTCAGGTGCGCTGATGGTAATGACCAAGAAAGTCAGAACAGCTTATTTCTGCACTCAGTGCGGCGCGGAACATTCGCGCTGGCAGGGGCAGTGCCGGGAGTGCGGCATCTGGAACAGTTTGATCGAGGAGAAGCTCCCGGATCGCAAAAAGGCGGCCGCGAAAAGTTCATCGGCCGATGCCAAACTAATCCCGGACATTTCGCGCGAGCGGATGCAGGGGCATGTATCGGGAATCGCCGAGTTTGACCGGGTGCTCGGCGGCCAGTTGTTGCCGGGGATGACGGTGCTGCTGGGAGGTGATCCCGGAATCGGGAAATCGACTCTGATGCTGCAGGCCGCGGAAGCGTATTCCAAGCAGGGAATTCCGGTACTGTATGTCACGGGCGAAGAATCATTGTCACAGCTCAAGCTTCGGGCCGACCGCCTGGGCATCATCGGGGAACGAATCACCGGGCTGAACGCTACCGCCATCGATGACATTAGCGCGGCGATCGAAGCCGGAGATTATGGCATTGTCCTGATCGATTCGATCCAGACGGTATCATCGCCGCAATTCGATTCTCCTCCCGGGACTGTGGCGCAGATTCGGGAAGCGGCAGGGGCGCTGATTGCTCTGGCCAAGGCGGATGAATTTGCTCTGTTCCTGGTCGGGCATGTTACCAAGGAAGGAATTGTGGCGGGGCCAAAAGTGCTCGAACACATGGTGGATACGGTGATTTATTTCGAGGGAGACTCGACCCACCTGTATCGGATGCTTCGCGCCGCCAAGAATAGGTTTGGCTCAGTCGCTGAGATTGGCCTGTTCGAGATGGGACAGTCGGGGCTGGAAGAAGTGGTCAATCCGTCATCGTTTTTTCTCAGTGGCGAATACGCCAGCACTCGGACTGGGGCAGTGGTGGCCGCGGTAGTCGAAGGGAACCGGCCGCTGCTGGTCGAAGTTCAGGCGCTGGTTTCACGGGCGTCGTATGGCACGCCGCAGCGTGTAGCCGGAGGGATCGACAGCAAGAAACTGGCGCTTCTGTTAGCCATACTGGAAAAGCGATGTGATTATCCCATGTCATCACATGACGTGTTTGTGTCGGTGGCTGGGGGACTGCGCGTGCTGGAACCGGCTCTTGACCTTCCGGTCATGGCGGCGATAACATCATCGTTACTGAACAAGCCGATTCAAGCCAAGACAGTAGTCGTTGGAGAAGTGGGGCTCTCAGGCGAAGTTCGGGCGGTCACCTACGCCGACCGGCGGGCCAGCGAGGCGGCGAAACTGGGATTCTCCAGCATTATTATTCCGTCACCCAATGCCTCTCAGATCACCACCAAAGGGCTGAAAGTGATTGAGGTCGCCAACATTCAAACCGCCCTCGAAGCTCTGCTTGAGTAACAGCCCGTTCTTTCAACTCAATTCCACCAGCGGATCGGCGCGGCGGGGTCGGCTGACTACCGCTCACGGCATTGTGCAGACGCCGGCCTTCATGCCGGTGGGGACATCGGGCGCGGTGAAAGCGATGACATCCGATGATCTGGAAAGCATCGGCGCCGAGATAATTCTTGGGAACACCTATCATCTGTATTTGCGCCCCGGAACAGAAATCATCAAAGCTCAGGGAGGACTGGCCAAATTCAACAGCTGGAACAAACCGACTCTGACGGACAGCGGCGGATTCCAGATCTTCTCGCTCGCCGATCTGAATAAAATCACTGACGAGGGGGCCGAGTTTCAATCTCATCATGATGGTTCGAGGCATTTATTTACGCCCGAGAAGGCGATCGAAATTCAACACCAGATCGGCGCCGATATCATTATGGCGTTCGATCAGTGCGTGCCGTATCCGTGTGACGAACCGACCGCCCTGCTGGGCGTGAATCGGACTTTCCAGTGGGCGAAGCAGTGTCTGACCAGACACCACGAACTGGCGGGGCAGGACAAGTGGGATATCCGGCTGTTCGGGATTGTCCAGGGGTCGGTCTACAAGGAGCTTCGGTCACAGTCGGCTCGCGAAATTGTCTCGCTGGAGTTTCCCGGCAATGCCATTGGCGGGCTCTCGGTAGGAGAGTCGAAAGCCCAGATGGAAGAGATGCTCGCGCACACGATCCAGTTTCTGCCGGCTGACAAGCCGCGCTACCTGATGGGGGTGGGGTATCCGGAAGATATTTTGATGGCGGTGTCGTACGGGGTCGATATGTTTGATTGCGTGCTGCCAACCCGCAATGCGCGAACCGGGGCCGTTTTCACATCAGAAGGTCCGCTGGTGTACCGTAATGCGGAATCTGCCAATGATGACCGGCCGCTTGATCCGAACTGTGACTGCCGGGTCTGCCGGCGTTATTCCCGGGCGTACATTCGGCACATGTACAATCAAAAGGAAATCACCGGGATGGTTCTGGCGACCTATCACTCATGCTATTTCTTCCAGCAATTAATGCGCGACATCAGAAGCAGCCTCGAAAATGGTAAATTCGAATCATTCCGAAAGCAGTTTCTGGCGCGATATCAGTCGGGAGCATGGCTTCGAAAAGGGGATGAATTGTAGGCGGGGGGATTCGGATCAGGTACCGCGGATGGTCCAGATATGCCCCAGTGAGACTCGGAAGCTCCCCAATCGAGTTTCACTGACTCCTGTAACATACGAGGCCGAGGAACGATGACCGGCGTAGGTCACATCGGGGCGTAGTTCTGAAATGCCGATTTCAAACGAGTAAGATTTTTTGAACCGAAGCCCCAGCAGCAGGGAGTAACCGAACTGCTGCGACATGCCGACCTGATCGATCCCAAAATCATGGCGGAGCGAGGCGGCCGAAGCGTCGTTAGCGCTGTAGCGCTCAAAGCTGCAAATAGCTCCAACCCCGATATATCCCATCAGTTTGTTGGTTCCCCGGTAATAGAATATGTCGAGATCAATCGCCATTGACTGAAACGGTCCGGTGATTACGGCCGAAGGTTCCAGGCTTCCGTTGGGCCAGATCCGAGTCTCGGCCTGGCCGACCCGAAAATCGAAACCGCCCCTCAAAACGAGCGGATGAACGACCCGCCATTCGTATTTGACACCGATCAGGGGACCGGTCGAGAGGATCCCGTTGTCGACCGCTACACCGGCGCTGACGTGCAAGCTGACAGCCGGCAGCGTGTCTTGTTGGATCGGATTGATGGGGGCGAGAGGCGCGGCTAACCAGATCAGGGCGAGGAGTACATGCATGTTCGTTCCAACTTCTCTTAATAATATAAACGCAGTTGTTAAGAATTCGTTGAGGATAATTCGGTTCGGAAGCGATCATTGCAACACGTGGCGGCAGCAATTGCGCAGTCTTACGGCGCTCAATCGGACCAGGGCTTGCGCTGGAAACGCGAAGACCGGGAAACGTAATGTCCGCCAAAGAGTAACGGCGATGAAAGCAGGTCCGAAAGCCGTTGACAGAGGGGAAGTAAGAGGTATATTACCACGTTTGCGCCGGACCACTGTGAATAAATTCACAACAACAGCCTCGATGGTGGGCTCGGACCGCAGCTAATGATAAGGAGTAAGGAATGAGCGCACCGGCATACAAGAATTTCATCAACGGAGAATGGATCAACTCGCGCAGCGGCCAGACGTTTGAAAATCGGAACCCTGCCAACACCGACGAATTGATCGGGACCTTTCAAAAGTCGAACGCCGAAGATGTCAAGGCGGCGGTTGATGCGGCGGCGGAAGCGTACAAATCCTGGCGTTTGCTTCCGGCTCCCAAACGAGGTGAGATTCTGTACAAGGTAGCGGCTCGACTGGCCTCACAGAAAGAGGAGTACTCTCGGGACATGACTCGCGAAATGGGGAAAGTCCTGATCGAGACGCGCGGCGATGTCCAGGAAGCAATCGACATGACCTACTACATGGCCGGAGAAGGACGCCGGCTGTACGGCATGACCACCCCCTCAGAACTCCCCAACAAATTCAATATGACAGTCCGCCAACCGCTGGGTGTATGCGGGTTTATTACGCCGTGGAATTTTCCGATGGCGATCCCATCGTGGAAAATGATGCCGGCTCTTATATGTGGCAACACGGTAGTTATCAAGCCGGCGACCGATACGCCGCTGTCCGTGGTCAATTTGATGAAAGCGTGCGAGGCCGAAGGGGTGCCGCGCGGAGTGGTAAACCTCGTCACCGGCACCGGCGGGATGGTCGGGGATCCGCTCATGCGGGACGACCGGGTGAAGATCGTGTCGTTTACCGGGTCCACCGAGATTGGTCGGAAAGTGTCCGAGGCGTGCGCCTCAACTTTCAAGCACTGCTGCCTTGAGATGGGCGGGAAAAATATCATGATTGTGCTCGAAGATGCCAATCTGGAACTGGCGGTTGACGGCGCGCTGTGGGGAGCGTTCGGCACCACCGGTCAGCGTTGCACGGCGACCAGCCGGTTGATCGTGCATAAAGATGTTGCGGCCAAGTTCACCTCGCTCTTGGTCGAGCGGGCCAAAGGACTCAAGGTCGGAAACGGTCTCGATTCAGGCGTGAATATGGGACCATGCATCAACCAGGGACAGCTACGATACGGTGCTCAGCTACATCGAAGTGGGCAAGAAGGATGGCGCCAAACTGGTGACCGGCGGCGAAAAACTCACCGGCGGAGAATACAGCAAGGGGTTCTTTGTCAAGCCGACGATATTCGCCGAGGTCACACCCAAAATGCGCATCTGGAAGGAAGAGATTTTCGGCCCGGTGCTCGGAATTGGGACCTTCAGCAATTTTGACGAAGCGATCGCTATGGCGAATGACACGGTGTACGGCCTGTCCGGTTCAATCTATACGCGCAACGTCAATAATGCCTACCGCGCCATGCGGGATGTGTATACCGGTATTTTCTATGTCAACGCCCCGACAATTGGCGCCGAGACGCATCTTCCGTTCGGCGGAACGAAAGAGACCGGCAACGGCCATCGCGAGGCCGCGACTGCGGCCCTGGATGTCTACTCCGAGTGGAAATCCGTGTATGTCGATTTTTCGGACAGTCTGCAGCGAGCGCAGATTGACAATAACTGATACCAGCGGCGGGTCGATCACCCGCCGCGTTGAGGAGCCTGTGGTTCAAATTCGTTTCAACCATTCTTTCTTGCGCAGGGATTGCCATACCTACCTGATGCAGTTCATCTGGCAGTCATCCTCGATCTAGCGGTTCCATTCTCCTACCGGGGGCGGCGATACGATCAAACAATAAACCGTTTTGAGCGGAGAAAGATATGCTGAACGCGAAAAGAAAAATCATCATCATGGGCGCGGCGGGCCGCGACTTCCACAATTTCAATACCCTCTACCGGGACAATCCGAGTGTAGAAGTCGTGGCGTTTACGGCCACCCAGATTCCGGATATCCAGGGGCGGCAGTACCCGGCGGTTCTGGCGGGGAAACTGTATCCGAAAGGAATTCCGATTTATGACGAGAAGGAACTGGTCGACCTGATCAAGAAGCACAAGGTAGATGAAGTAATATTCTCGTATTCCGATGTGTCGCATCACTACGTCATGGAAAAAGGGGCGTACGTGATGGCGGCCGGGGGCACGGTTCGCGCTCGAAGGGGGAGAGCCGACCATGATCAAATCGACCAAACCGGTGGTGGCGGTCTGTGCGGCGCGGACCGGCAGCGGCAAGTCTCAGACCACGCGAAAAGTGGCGGCGGAGCTGATGGCGCTGGGGAAGAAAGTAGTGGCGATTCGTCACCCCATGCCATACGGCGATTTGAGCAAACAGATTTCACAGCGTTTCGCGACCCTCAAAGATCTGGACAAACACGAGTGCACGATTGAAGAGCGGGAAGAATACGAGCCGCATATCGTGAGCGGCGTGACGGTCTACGCCGGAGTGGACTACGAGAAGATTCTTCGCCAGGCGGAGCGCGAAGCGGATGTCGTCCTCTGGGACGGCGGCAACAACGACATGCCGTTTTACAAGCCGAACCTGTTCATCACGGTGGTTGATCCGCATCGCGCCGGGACACGAAGTCTCCTATTATCCGGGCGAGAACAATCTGCTGATGGCCGATGTGATCGTGATCAACAAGATCGACTCGGCTTCGCCGGAGAATATCGAAATCATGCGTCAGAATATCCGGAAGTACAATCCGACGGCGACGGTGATTGATGCCGCTTCGCCGATCACGGTCAGCAAACCGGAGTTGATCAAGGGGCAGCGAGTCCTGGTTGTGGAAGACGGTCCGACCCTCACGCATGGCGAAATGACCTACGGCGCCGGAGTCGTTGCGGCGCAGAAATTTGGCGCGGCCGAGCTGGTTGATCCGCGGCCGTACACGGTCGAGTCGATCACAGCAACCTATCGCAAGTATCCGAAAATCGGAACGCTGCTGCCGGCGATGGGGTATGGCGACAAACAGGTGAAGGACCTTGAGACGACCATTAATCGCACCAAGTGCGACCTCGTGCTCATAGCGACGCCGATCGATTTGAGCCGCGCTGGTGAAGATCAACAAACCGACCGATCCAGGGTTTCGTACAGCTTGCAGGAGATAGGCGAGCCGAATCTCGAGATGGTGCTGACTAAACTGGTCGGCAAGAAGAAGAAAACGGTCAAGCGCGGCAAAAAACGGTAAGGAGAGCTTGCCGGCGCTTGAAAGCGCCGGCAGACTTGAGCGATAAGAAGAATTCGTGAGTACGGTCGTCAGGAGAAAATCAGCCGTCATTGCCCTGGGCGGAAATGCGATCACGCAGCCGGGGCAGGAAGATACCATTGCGAACCAGTTTGCCAATACGCGGGCTTCGCTCGACGGTATTGTCGAGTTGGCGCGCGAAGGGTTTCATCTGGTAGTGACCCACGGCAACGGACCGCAGGTCGGCAACTGTTTGCTTAGGGTTGAGCTGGCCCGAGGAAAAGCGCCAATTCTCCCGCTCGGAGTGCTGGTCGCCGACACCGAGGGGGGCATGGGGTACATGATCGAGCAGTCGCTTCAGAATCGGCTGCAGATGGAGAAGATCAATCGTACAGTGGTCACGATCATCACCCAGATGCTGGTCGATGAACATGATGCCGCGGTTCAGAATCCGACCAAGTATATCGGGCAATTTTACACTGAAGATGAAGCCCGCATCTACTCCGAGACACGCAGTTGGCAGATGAAGCCGGACAGCAACCGGGGCTGGCGGCGAGTAGTGCCGTCCCCTATGCCGCTCAAAGTCATCGAGCGGGAAACGATCAAGGGACTGGTGGATGCCGGGACCATCGTCATTGCCGGAGGCGGGGGTGGAATCCCGGTGTATGTGGATAGTCGCGGACTGCTCGAAGGGATGGATGCAGTCATCGACAAGGATCTCGGCTCGGCGGTGCTGGCGCGCGAGATCGGGGCGGGCGTGCTGTGCATTCTCACGTCGGTTGACAAGGTTGCCATCAATTTCGGCAAGCCGAATCAGAAAGAACTGGAACAGGTCAAATTGTCGGAGATCCGGACGCTCTATGCCGATGGACAGTTTCCGCCCGGCTCGATGGGACCGAAGATTCTGGCCGCGATCAAGTTTCTCGAGGATGGCGGGGAAATGGTCACCATAACCTCTTTTCAACACGCGCGGAATGCTGTCTATGGCGAGGCGGGGACTCGGATTGTACCGGATTGACCATGAGCAAACTGTCGCAGGAAGTGGTCGACACGATTCTCCGTCACGGTCGAATCTACGAGGTGGGGGGTGCGGTGCGTGACCGCCTGCTCGGGCGCGATGACGCCGTGAAGGACCGGGATTATTTGGTCACGGGAATACCGTATGACGAACTCACGAAAATGCTCAAGAGTTTCGGCCGGGTCGATCTGGTCGGAAAAAGTTTTGGAGTGATCAAGTTCACCCAGTTCCGGGGCGAGACCTTACACACTTTCGATATTGCCCTCCCGCGCAAGGAGCATTCCACCGGGGTCGGGCATCAGGATTTTGCGGTTAATTTTGATTCGGAGATCTCGGTCGAGGATGACCTCGTGCGCCGGGATTTTACGATCAACGCCATGGCCTGGGGGCTGGACTCCTCGGAATTGGTGGATCCCCTGGGCGGAAAGCTGGACCTTGAGAACAAGACTCTGCGGATGACCTCCCCGGATTCGTTTGTCGAGGATCCTCTGAGGATGCTTCGGGCAATTCAGTTTGCGGCCCGGTTCGAGTTTAGTATCGAGCCCGAAACGTTCACGGCCATCGGCGCGAATGCACGGCTCATCTCGACCGTGTCGGCGGAGAGAATCGCAGAAGAATTGACCAAGCTGCTGACGCTGGCGAAACAGCCTTCCAACGGCTTTCGCTTGATGCATGACTGCCATCTCCTGGGCTATGTACTGCCGGAGCTTGAAGATTGTTTCGGCGTCGAGCAGCCTGGCGGGTTTCATCAATACGATGTTTTCGAACACACCATCCGGGCGATTGACAACTGCAAGCCGGAATTGCGGCTTCGCCTGGCGGCCCTATTCCATGACATTCGCAAGCCCCAGGCGAGGCGGCTGGTTGAAAAGGGGGCAACTTTTTACGGACATGAGATCGCCGGCGCCAAAGCGGCCAAAAACGTCATGCACCGGCTCCGCTTCCCCAATGATTTGGGAAATGAGGTGGGTAAGCTCGTCGAAATGCACATGTTCACGACCGAGGTCACCGACAAAGGGATGCGCCGGTTGATCAGGCGGGTCGGAATCGATTTGATTTTCGATCTGTTGGATCTTCGCCGTGCCGATGTGGCCGCCATGGGAATGGGGCGAACGACCGAGGATGTGGATGTATTTGAAAGACAGATTCGCGAGGAGATTGAGAAGAAGCCTCCCTTTGGGCTCAAAGATCTGGCGCTGAGCGGGAGCGATTTGATGGAGATGCTCCAGATTCCGCCGGGTCCGGCGGTGGGAAAGGTGCTCGATCATTTGCTCGAACGGGTACTGGATGTACCCGAGGATAACACCGTGCCCAAGTTGAAAGTGTTCGCGCGCGAGTACTACCGTAAGCTCGCTAAATCTGACAATGCCATTGCTAACGATAAAGGACAGGATGCATGAAAGTTCATGAGTATCAAGCCAAGCAGCTGTTCGCCGAGGCCGGTATACCGGTGCCGCTGGGTGAAGTTGCTACCACCCCGGCTGAGGCTTTCTCGATCGCGGAAAAATACAATAAACCGGTCATGGTCAAGGCGCAGGTGCATGTCGGCGGGCGCGGCAAGGCGGGCGGAGTCAAGTTCGCTGAAAATGCCGAGGCGGCCCGAGTGCTCGCCACCAAAATCCTCGGGATGGATATTAAAGGGCTGATCGTCAAGAAAGTCCTGGTCACGGTCGCCGAGGATATTCTCTCAGAATCGTATGTCGGAATCATTCTCGACCGGGTAACCAAGAAGCCGGTAATCATGGTCTCGGCGGCGGGCGGTGTCGACATTGAAGAAGTTGCGGCCAAGACTCCGGAAAAGATACACAAGCACTATGTCGATCCGATTCGCGGACTGGCTGCTTATGAAGCGAGAAATCTCGCGTACAAACTGTATCGAGATATCAACCAGGTGCGGCAGGCGGCGGAGATCATCCGGAAACTGTACACCGTATTCTGGAAGTGTGATGCCTCCCTTGTGGAAATCAATCCGCTCGTGACGACTTCGGGCGGACATGTCATCGCGCTGGATGCCAAACTGAATATCGATGACAACGGGCTGTACCGCCAGAAGCGGATCGCCGAAATGCGGGACCTGGATGCCGAGGAACCATCGGAAGTCAAGGCGCGCGAGGCGGACCTTTCGTTTGTAAAATTGGATGGGAATATCGGATGTATCGTAAACGGCGCCGGGCTGGCGATGGCGACGATGGACTTGGTGAAGCGGTATGGAGGAGAACCGGCCAACTTTTTGGATATCGGCGGCTCGTCCAATCCGCAAAAAGTTGTGTCGGCCATGCAGATCATTCTGTCCGACCCGAAAGTGAAGGCGATTCTGATCAACATTTTCGGCGGCATTACCCGGTGTGACGATGTCGCCAACGGGATCGTGATGGCATTCGCCGAACTGAAACCGAAAGTTCCCGTGGTTGTCCGGCTGACTGGGACCAACGAAAAGGAAGCGCAGAAGATTCTGGCCGGAGTCAAGCTCCCGACCGCCGACACGCTCGACGGTGTGGTCAAGAAGGCGATCGAACTCTCAGGCCAAGAATAGCAGGGAGAAGGAGAAGAATAGTATGGCAATTTTCATAGACAAATCATCGAAAGTGCTCGTCCAGGGGATCACCGGCCGAGACGGTTCTTTCCATGCCGAGCAGATGAAGAAGTATGGCACGCAGGTGGTGGGCGGAGTTACTCCCGGAAAGGGAGGCTCGAAAGTCGGCAGTATTCCGGTGTTCAACACCATGGAAGAAGCGGTAGCGGCGACCGGAGCGAATACCTCGGTAATTTATGTTCCACCGTCATTTGCGATTGATGCGATTTACGAAGCGGTCGATGCCGGGATCAAACTGGTCGTATGCATCACCGAAGGCTTGCCCGCAAATGACATGATGAAAGTGTATCCGTATGTGAAAGCCAAAGGGGCACGCCTGATTGGGCCGAATTGCCCCGGATTAATTTCACCCGAGCAGTCCAAAGTAGGAATTCTGCCGGGGACAATCGTGAAACGCGGACCGATCGGTGTCGTATCGCGCTCCGGGACTCTTACGTACGAAGCGATTTGGGCCCTGACCCAGGCAGGACTGGGACAGACGACGTGTATCGGTATTGGCGGCGACCAGGTGATCGGCACCAATTTCATCGACTGCCTCGAAGCGTTCCAGGCTGACAAAGAGACCAAGGGGATCGTCATGATCGGCGAAATCGGCGGATCGGACGAAGAAGCGGCGGCGGCCTACATCAAGAAGCATGTCACCAAACCGGTGGTGTCGTTTATCGCCGGTCAGACCGCCCCTCCCGGGAAGCGGATGGGACACGCCGGCGCGATTATCTCCGGAGGAAGCGGATTGGCGAAGGATAAGATCGAAGCGTTGAATAAAGTCGGCGTTCCGGTGGCTGGTTCGCCGACCGAGATTCCGGGTTTGCTGGCAGGTTTGATGAAGAAAAAGTCTACTAAATCGGAAAGTAATAAGAGGGCTGTGAAGGCTAAACCGAAGGCTCGCTCGACCGCGAAGACGTCGTCGGGAAAAAAGAATACGAAAAAGGTTGCGTCTTCGGGAAAGAAGCGTAAATAATGTCGAGAAACATGTCAAAGTTATGCGACAAAATGTTCGTTGAGGAGATAAAATGACCGATCAAGGTGGAGCCGGCAGCGCCCCCGCAAAGCCGGCCCCCAAGAGCAAATACGATTATTCTCAGGGACCGCTCCCTTTGAAGATCAATCTCGGCTGGTGCAAGGCCTGTAATATTTGTATCGCGCTTTGTCCGACCGCAGTTTTTGAACCGGATCGCGACGGTAAGCCGATCCAGGCGCGTCCCGAGGCATGTACCCAGTGCACCATCTGCTGGACCCATTGCCCGGACTTTGCCATAACCTCCAACTACAAATGAGGCAGTGATATGGCAGAGAAAAGACGCAGACTAATGCAGGGGAATATCGCGTGTGTCAACGGCGCTATTTATGCCGGCATGCGCTTTTTCGCCGGATATCCGATCACGCCATCGACAGAAATCGCCGAAGGATGTGCACGGGAACTTCCCAAAATCGGCGGGCGATTCATCCAGATGGAAGATGAGATCGCCTCGATCGCCGCAGTGGTGGGAGCCTCGATCTCGGGACTCAAGGCGATGACCGGCACATCGGGGCCGGGATTTTCGCTGATGGTTGAGAATATCGGCTACGCCTATATGACGGAGACACCGTGCGTGGTGGTAAACGTCCAGCGCGGCGGACCTTCGACCGGCCTTCCGACCAAAGTAAGTCAATCTGATACGATGCAGGCGCGCTGGGGAACTCACGGCGATTTCACGGCGATCGCGCTGGCGCCGGCGTCAGTAGCAGACACCGTAACCGAGACTATCCGGGCATTCAATCTGGCGGAGCGGTTCCGCACGCCGGTGTTTGTCCTGCTCGATGAAGTGATCGGCCATATGCGCGAAATGGTGACTCTTCCGGAACCGGGAGAATACCCGGTCTTCAACCGCGTGAAGCCGACTGTTCCGCCCGACCAGTTTGAGCCATTCGCCTACACACCCAATTTGGTCTCCCCAATGCCGGCGTATGGCGAAGGTTATCGCTATAACGTTACTGGGCTGACGCACGACACCATGGGATTTTCCACCAACCGCGCCGATGAAATCGGCCCGAAACTCGATAAGCTTCGGGACAAGATCATGCGGTACACGAATGAAATCGAGAAACTTCGGGTCGACATGATGGATGACGCCGAGGTGGCCTTTATCGCCTACGGTACGGTCGCACGCACTGCTCTGCAAGCGGCCTCAATTGCCCGCAAGGCCGGGTTCAAAGTCGGGAATATTCAACTGCAGACGATCTGGCCATTCCCGGATGCGACCCTGGTGAATCTCTGCGCTCGCTGCAAGAAAGTAATCGTGGCCGAGCTGAACATGGGACAGGTGGTGAACGAAATCCGGCGGATTCTTCCACGCGATATAGAAATCCACACCTGCCAGCGCTATGACGGCGAGATCCTCACTCCGCAACAATTGCTCGAAAAACTCGAGGAGGTGCTGTAATGGCGACCACGGTAGTTGAAAAACAGAAATCCGACGTCATCCTGTCGTACTTGCGCCCCCGGAAGAAATTCCCCTCAGTATGGTGTGCCGGATGCGGCAACGGCGTGGTGATGAGCGCGGTGATCCGGGCGATCGACCGGTTGGGCCTTGACCGGGACAAGACGGCGTTCGTTTCCGGAATCGGCTGTACTAGCCGGATGCCGGTGTATCTGGACTTTAATTCTCTCCATACGACTCACGGCCGGGCTCTGGCGTTTGCGACCGGAGTTAAGTTCGCCCAGCCGCATATGAAAGTAATCGTAATCACAGGTGACGGCGATTCACTGGCGATCGGCGGGAATCACTTCATCCATGCCTGCCGTCGCAATATCGATATCACCTGTATTTTGATTAACAACAATATCTACGGCATGACCGGCGGACAGGGTTCGCCGACCACGCCGCCATCGGCATTCTCCACCACAACGCCCTACGGCAACTCTGAAAAGCCGTTTGATCCGTGCAGTCTGGCCCAGGCGGCTGGGGCGACGTTTGTCGGGCGGCACACGGTGTATCATGCGGCTCAGCTGGAAAAGATGATTATGCAGGGGATCGAGCACAACGGATTCTCGCTGGTGGAAGCGATCTCCAACTGCCACACTTATTTCGGACGGCTCAACAAGCAGGGGGATGCGGTGGCGATGATCAAATCCTTCAAGGACAACATGGTCATGCTCCCCAAGGCGAACGAGATGACCTCGGACCAGCTCAAGGGGAAGATCGTGTGCGGCGTCTTCAAGGATGACAACAGCAAGACGGAATTCTGTGATGAGTACCAGAGAACAGTGGAACTGCTGAAAGGGAGGAACGGCTGATGTCTCCCAAATTACTTGATAAAGTTGAAATCCCGAGCGATCGGTTTGAAATCCGTCTGTCCGGGTCGGGCGGCCAGGGGATGATTCTGGCGGCGGTGATTTTCGGCGAAGCGATCGGCGGGGGGGACGGACGGAACGTCACCCAGACGCAGTCGTATGGTCCCGAAGCCCGCGGGGGGGCATCGAAAGCAGACGTCGTAATTTCTTCCAATGAAATCTTCTATCCGAAAGCGATGAAACTGGATCTTTTGCTGGCGATGACCCAGGAGTCGATGGACAAGTATTTCGAGGACCTCAAGCCGGGTGGGACGTTGATTATCGATAATACTCTGGTGACGTCGGTACCGACCGAGAAGTATTTTGGTCTGCCGTTCACGCGGCTCGCGCGCGAAGAAGCCGGGCACGTGATGGTGGCCAATGTGATCGCGCTGGCAGCGATCGCGGAATTGACCGGGGTCGTAAGCCGGGAGTCGCTGGAGAAATCGGTGCTCGAAAGGGCCCCGCGGGGGACCGAGGATCGCAACAAGATGGCGGTCGAAATCGGCTACCGCGAAGCCGCAAAACTGAAGAAGTAGAATTTTAGACCGGGTATTAGAGATGAGCAGAACACTCTTGATGATTAAGCCGGACGCGACCGAGCGGAACCTGATCGGCCAGGTGATCAGCCGGGTTGAAAAGGCGCGGTTCCGGATCGTGGCGATCAGAATGGTCCACTTGACCGAACCGGAAGCGCGGAAGTTTTACGCCGTGCATCAGGGGAAGCCGTTTCTCGACGGCCTGGTGAAGTTCATGACTTCAGGCCCGGCCGTTCCGATGGTGCTCGAAAAGGAGAACGCTGTCGAGGATACGCGGACCCTGATCGGCGCCACCAATCCGGCCAAGGCCGCGTGCGGGACGCTTCGGTACGAAATCGGATGTGACATCGAGAAGAACTCGGTGCATGCCTCGGATTCCGATGAAAATGCCAAGAAGGAGATTGCTTTTTTCTTTCCCGACCTGGCTTGAACCGGCCGGTCAGGGAAGAGTTGAGCTGAAGCGTACAAATGTCAAAGCGAGAAATCAGACTGGTGTACGGATCTGATCATCTCACGTTGGCGGTTCCGCCGCACATCAAGCTCGACGAATTTGTCGCCTCGAGCGTCTCCGACCCGGTTACGTTCGAGCAGTTTCAAGCTGAATTTGTAAAATCCAACGGCCCGGCTCTTCTCAAGGGAGACGGGCTTTTGTTTGTCATTAATGACGCCTACCGCCATACTCCGTCGAGCCTGATTCTGGAATGGGTCGAACGAATCGTCCCGGGAGTTTTGGCGAGGGCTGATTTCATCATTGCCACGGGCTCGCATGAACCACCGACCGAGCCCCAGCTCAAAAGCATCTTCGGCGAACATCTTGCGGCCATTCGCCGGCGGATAAGCTGGCATGTGGCGACCGATGCGGCATCGATGCAGCTGCTGGGAGAGGATATCTTCCATCAGAAAGTTCATCTCAATAAGGCGGTGCCGCAACACCGGGTAATTGTTGTAATCGGATCGGTTGAGCCGCACTACTTTGCTGGGTTTACCGGCGGGCGGAAATCGATCTTTCCGGGGCTGATTGATCTGGCGAGTATCGAGCGGAACCATAATCTGGCGAATTCGCTGGAAGCAATGCCGCTTCGGTTGAAGGGGAATCCGGTACACGAGCATTTGCAGACGCTGATGAAATTAATCGAATCTGAAAAACGTCTATTCGATTCAACTGGTGGCGGATTCGGGCGGACGAATCGGAGCATCGTTCTGCGGCGGTTTGGAAGAGAGCTTCGATCGTGCCGTGGATTACGCCCAAACGCTCTACGCCCGGCAGGTTGACCGGCCATTCGACGCGGTTCTTTGTGAAATCCTTACCCCCCTGGACAAAAATCTGTATCAGGCGCAAAAGGGGCTCGAGAATTGTCAGCCGGCGGTCCGGGATGGAGGGGCCGCCATAGTTGTATCCCAGTGTGAGGAAGGGGTCGGCTCCAAGTTCTTTTTCGATCAAGCCGGTCTCTGGGACCGCGCGACGAACGAGCCGAAGGACGGAATTCTTCGATTCGGGTCACACAAGCTGGGGCGAGTGAATCTCATGACGCGCCGGATCGGAGTGATGGTTCATTCGATGCTGCCGGAAGAGATCGTGCGCCGCGTCTTTTACGAACCGATCCGGGACGTGCAGAGCTTTATCGATCAACAGATAGCGAAAAATCCAAAATTCCGGCTGGCCGTGGTACATGATGCCGGTCATACCGTATTGAAGATGTCTTAAGAAACAATATCATACCTGGAAGGAAATTGAAATAAGTATGAACAAGAAGATTGCCGTAATCGGCGCTGGGAATGTAGGCGCATCGTGTGCGCTGTACCTGGCGGAAGCGAATTTTGCCGACGTGGTGTTGGTGGACATTCTCGAAGGAACGCCGCAGGGAAAGGCGCTCGACCTCACTCAGGCGGGTCCAGTACGCGGATACAATTCGCGCGTGACCGGGTCGAATGATTACAAGGATATCGCCGGGGCAGACATCGTGGTGATGACCGCCGGACTGGCCCGCAAACCGGGGATGACCCGCGAGGATCTCTTGACCAAAAACGCCGAGATCGTCGGGATGGCAGCGGAAAATATCAAGAAGCATGCCCCCAAGGCGTACGTGCTGGTGGTTTCCAATCCGTTGGATTTGATGACTTTCCATATGCAGAAAGTCACCGGCTTTCCGACCAATCGGGTGTTCGGCCAGGCGGGGGTGCTTGATTCCATCCGGTTCCGGGCCTTTATCGCGATGGAACTAGGCGTGGCGCAGACCGATGTACAGGCGATGGTGCTCGGCGGACATGGGGACACCATGGTGCCGCTGCCCCGTTACACTACGGTTTCCGGAATTCCCATCGCGGAATTGATTCCGGCGGATCGGATCAAAGCAATTTGTGACCGCACTGCCGATGGCGGCGGTGAGATCGTCCGCCTGCTCAAGACCGGCTCGGCCTTCTATGCGCCGGCGGCGGCCTCGGTCGACATGGTCCGCGCCCTGTTCATCGATGAAAAGCGGGTGCTGGCGGCTTCGGCGCATCTGACCGGACAGTTTGGGATCAAAGATATCTACATTGGCGCTCCGGTGATCATCGGCGCAAACGGCATCGAGAAGGTGCTTGAGGTCAAGCTCGACAAAGACGAATTGGCGGCGCTGCAGAAGTCGGCCGCAACGTATAAAGAGCATCTCAAGATTCTCGGCTACTAGGAGAGCAGTATGGCTAAGTACAAACATATTTCAGTACCGGCGGACGGCGAGGCGATCGTCGTCAAGAACAAGATGCTGGTCATTCCCAACAAGCCGATCATTCCGGTCCTGGAAGGGGACGGGATCGGCCGTGATATTATGAAAGCGACCCGCCGGGTGGTCGACGCCGCCGTTGAGAAGGCGTACGGCGGGCAGAAGAAGATCGCCTGGATGGATGTTCACGCCGGCGAGCGGGCGCAGGAACTCTATGGCGAATGGCTCCCCAAGGAGACTATCGACGCCATCAAGAAGTACTACGTCGCGCTCAAAGGTCCGCTGACCACTCCGATTGGCGGCGGATTCAGATCGCTGAATGTCACGCTTCGCCAGGTGATGAATTTGTATGCCTGCGTGCGGCCGGTACGGTGGTTTCCCGGAGTTGGCTCGCCCGTGGTTCATCCCGAGAAAATGAATGTCACGATCTTCCGCGAAAATACCGAAGACGTCTACGCGGGGATCGAGTGGAAGAAGGGGAGCCCCGAGGCCAAGAAAGTGATTTCCTGGCTGAACAAGACCATGAAGACGAAAATCAGAACTGATTCCGGGATCGGGATTAAGCCGATGTCGGTAACCGGCTCCAAGCGTCTGGTCCGCAAGGCGATCCAGTTCGCGGTCGACAAGAATCGCCCCTCCGTGACACTGGTTCACAAAGGGAACATCATGAAGTACACCGAGGGAGCGTTCCGCGATTGGGGATATGAACTGGCCAAGAAGGAATTCCGGGACAAGATTGTTACCGAGGATGAAGTTTTCGATAACCACAATGGCGTGGTTCCGGCCGGGAAAATCCTGATCAAGGATCGGATCGCCGATTCCATTTTCCAGCAAGTGCTCATTCGCCCGGAGGAGTACGATATTCTGGCGACACCCAACCTAAACGGTGACTATCTTTCCGATGCCTGCGCGGCGCAGGTGGGCGGACTGGGGATGGCGCCGGGCGCCAATATCGGTGACTTTATCGGCGTGTTCGAAGCCACCCACGGCACGGCGCCCAAGTATGCCGACAAGGATATGGTCAATCCGGGTTCGCTTATGCTCTCGGCGGTGTTGATGCTTCAGTACCTCGGATGGGATGAAGCGGCCAAACGGATTGAGGCCGGAATAGAAAAGACGATTCAGCAGAAGACCGTGACCTATGATCTGGAACGTCAGATGCCGGGAGCCACGAAAGTGAGCACTTCGCAGTTCGCCACGAATATTATCAAGAATCTCTAGCTGAGTGAAGGACGGTCACGTCCAAACCTCTCAAAATACGGCGGCAGGTGACGAACTCACCTGCCGTCGCTCTATCTGGAAGCAACTTTTACGGGTGCCGAAGGGCCGAGTCTCCCGGGATCAGGAACCACTGGTCGCTAGTGTCCCGGGCATAGATGACATACCGGGGCATATCGGCTGGGTGCACACCGAGATCTCGCAACGTGATGGCACCAAGCCGGCCCAGCAATTGTGGGGTTCGGCTGGAAAGGTGGAACAGGTACCAGTTAGGATGACGCGCGTAGAACAGCGGGCAGCTGAACGTGACGTCTGCACTGCGAAGCTTGGCGTAGAAAAACGCGTCGGCATCCGGGAAGAACTGAATCGATACCGGGCGGCTGGTCGACAATCGTTGCTTGAGCAGATCGGACACTTTGGAGAGGTCCTCGCTTGAGGCGTACGGAAGCGGAGAGGCGTTCATGCCGTTCCAGGGCCGAGTGTCAGCCAGGAAGAAGGCCTCGGGCTTGGCGACATATCGGAGATTCCAGCCGAGCACGAAGCCGGCATACACCGGGATGATCAGAAGGAGAATCGTTCGGAATTTGGTCCAGACTCGATCCACGATCATTTGCCGTGCGACAAAGACGAAGAAGAGCAGAGCGGTACAGTAGGCGAGCGAAGAGAAGACTCCGTACCACATTTCCCCGCCGGCCGAGCCGATCCACCAGGCGGGAGCGCCAAGGGCTACGAGCAGAAGTGCGGGCAGCTTCTTGACGACGCAGTAGATTGAGGCCAGCGAAGTGGCAATAAGGAGCCCTTTGCTGCGTGCGAGAAACAGTTCCTGCCAATAGGGCCGCGAGAGTTTGCGATGGAACTGCAGCGACATGTCCTGCAAGAAATCCTGCCAATGGAGTCCGACGTAAAGGCCGTAAGCGGCCCAGGCCAAAATCACTGCACCGAGAAATATCGTTTCCCCTCGGGTAGGCCGTTCCCATTTCTCCCGCTTGATCAGCAGAACAATGCCCACCACTGCACCGGTCGCCAGAAAGAACGCTCCATTGGGATGTATGAGCGGCGACAGGGCCAGAAGCCCGATGCCATACACAATTCGCCCGCGCTGAAAGCAATAGAATCCTCCAATCACGAACAGGAGAAGCATTGCATCCATCCGGGCTACATTGCCGGCCGCGATACTCGGCCCGGCAAGAAGAAAGAGCGCGATCGGTACGGCCGCCAACAAGGGATGGCCATAGCGCCGAGCCATAGCGGCCAGGAGAGCAATCACTCCCAACATGTTGAGTAAAGAGAAGGTACGAGCGACACCTAAGGAGAGGCCAAAGACTTTTAGCACGACTCCCAGAATAACCATGTAGCCGGGAGGCATCCAAAAGATCGTGCGATCGCCATTCAATTCGGGAGAGAAGAGGCTGCCATGCTCGGCGAACCCCTCGGCCTGCCATATAAAATGTGCTTCATCGAGCCAGGGAACAGGCATCGTATTGCCGGCGCCGATGTGCAGCACGATGTACACGAGGAGAATAGCCGAGAGAACGATATAGTAAAGGCGCGGGGATTGCAGAATCCCGGCGCCTGATGACGTTTGAACAGGAGAATCTTGAAATTGCTCTTCCATTACGGACGGGGGCTATCCGGTCTTATCCTCGGAACGATAGGGCGGCGCCGATGTCCTGTCAATCAGAAGCTACAACGCGCGGCTAGAGCGCGTTTACTTGCGGACCGACACTGGCTGGCTGTGAGGCGTCTCGGCCACAATGCGCTGAGTGTCCAGAGCAATGACCAGCTCTTCGTTAGTCGGAATGACCAGTGTCCGAACTCTGGCGTCGGGAGCCGAAATGTCCATCTCCTTGGAGATCGCGGTCTTGTTCTTATCTTCCTCGACTTTAATCCCGAGGTAATCCATTCCGGAGCAGGTGAGAGAGCGGACCACGCTGGAGTTTTCGCCCACACCGGCGGTAAAGATCAAGGCATCCAGACCGTTCAAAGCCGCCATGTAGGCGCCTATATATTTCTTGAGCCGGTAGCAGAAGACATCCAGCGCCAGTTTGGCGTTTTCATTCCCCTTATGAGAAGCTTCGATAATTTCGCGCATATCGGACGAGACGCCGGAAATGCCGGCCAGACCGGAGTGCTTGTTCAGCATGGTGTTCCCTTCGTGAAGGGACAACTCTTCCCGCGCCATAATGTGCAGGATGATGGCCGGATCAAGATCGCCGGAGCGGGTTCCCATCAGGAGTCCCTCAAGCGGTGTGAACCCCATCGAGGTATCGACCGAGATTCCGCCATTAACTGCGGCGATCGAAGCGCCGTTCCCAAGATGCGCGGTGATGAGCTTCAGGTCTTTGAGAGGACGGCCGAGCATGGCGGCGGCCCGGTCACACACATACTTGTGCGAGGTGCCATGAAAACCGTAACGCCGGATACCGTAACGAGTATAGAACACATAAGGAATGCCGTAGATATACGCGTAAGGAGGCATGTTGCAGTGGAAGGCGGTGTCGAAAACGGCCACCTGCGGAATATTGGGGAGCGTCTTCTGGCAGGCATTGATTCCCCGGATATTGTGCGGGTTATGCAGGGGAGCCAGTTCGATAAGTGACCGAAGGGTTGACATCAGGTCCTGGGTAATCAAAATAGAGTCTTTGAATTCTTCTCCGCCATGGACGACCCGGTGGCCGACCGCGTTGATTTCCGACTTGTCCTTTATGACACCGTGGTTCGGGGAGAGGAGCATGGAGACGACCCATTCGATCGCCACGATATGGTCGAGAATTTCAGCCGAGACTTTGATTTCCGGGCGGTCCCACGGTTTGTGAGTAAGGACCGATTCGGACATGCCGATTCGGGCCACCAGCCCTTTGGCCAGCGCCAATTGTTTGTCGGTATTGATGAGTTGATATTTTACCGATGATGATCCGCAGTTGAGAACCAGGATGTTCACTTGTAGGCCTCCACGAGTTGCGATGGCTGCTGTTGAATGCGGTTCCCCTCGGCATCGTAGAGGAAGAAGCCGCGGCCGGTCTTGACGCCCAGGTGCCCGGCGCGGACCAGTTTGCGAAGAAGCGGGCAGGGATTGTATTTGTGGTCCGATAATTCTCCCAGAAGGTTCATCATCCAGGACATGACCACATCGAGCCCCATCATATCGGCCAGCGCCAGCGGGCCGACGTTAAAGCCGAATCCAAGCTTCATGGCTTCATCGATATCTTCCGCCGAGGCCACCCCTTCCATGAGCACGTGCATCGCTTCGTTTAACAAGGGAACGATAATGCGGGTCGTGACATAGCCGGGATACTCATTGACGGTAATCCACTTCTTTTCGAGGATTTCCGCAAAGGCGACTGCTTTTTTGAAGGTCGCGTCGTCGGTCTTAAGACCCTTGACGATTTCTACCAGCGGTATCTTGGTTACTGGGTTTAGGAAGTGCATTCCGATGACCCGTTCCGGCCGGGTGGTGGCTTCAGCGATCTCGGAGATCGAGATCGTCGCCGTGTTCGTCACATAAATCGCCTCCGGACCGCAGATACCATCCAGTTTCTCAAACAGCGAGCGCTTCTTCTTCGAGATTCTCATACACGGCTTCGAGGACGATTTCCGCATCCTCGGCGACCGAAAGGTCGGAGGAAGGGAAAATGCGGGCGAGGATCGCCTTCTTATCGGATTTGGTGAGGCCCCAACGCTGGATTTCCCGGTCAACAGCCTCAGAGACCCGTTTGACACCTCGTTCGGCAAGTTTGGTCGTGCGGTCTACTAGGGTCACTTCCTGGCCGGTAGAGGCAATGGCTTCGGCCAGGCCTTGTCCCATGATGCCGGCGCCGACCACTACTATTTTAGGTCTAGCCATAGTTCAAATTCTTTCATTCACAATTTCGTGAATTGTGAAAAGTGTAACAATCGTTCCATTTATCCGTGATAGTATAGCATATTCATGTATCGGTGCAAGTCACAATTCAGTAAAGAGGTATCTGGCGCAATCACACAAATGTGCGGAGACTTTTTGGGGCTAAATTGTTATAAGATTATATGCAATTGTAACATGCGCAGGATTGACAATAGCGTCAAAAGAGCCTATATTGGGCCTCGACGCTGCAACCAAGCCATTGGGAGACAATATGTCTAAGAAGTATCTTCGTCTCGTTCTCGCCGTCGCGGCTGTTTTGATCACGGTTTCCTCAGTCAGCGCCATTACCAAAGTCCCCCGAGCTTTTGGCGTCCTTGAATTCAGCGGCGGATATTCTATTCCGACCGGTTCGTACAGCCATCTCGGGGTCACGGACTTCATAGTAAATGGCTCACCGGTAGACATTGACGCAAGCAATCTATACAACTCGTCATATTTCTTGAACGTGTCCTACGGTAGTCTGCGCGGAAATCATTGGCTCGTCTCGGCCGGATTCATGTGGTCACATATCCGCCCTAAGGACACAATTACCTACACCGACGCCACTGGCCAATATGGGTTCGTCGCCCCGAGCCCCAAGCCGAGCTTCAATCAATATGATATCCGCATTAACGCCAATTATCTGTTTGCCGATCTGGAATCTGCTCCCTGGTCTCCCTTTGTGGGGCTAGGTTTTGCGGCCGGGATAAGTTCGCAGACACTGCCTGGATATCATTCCGAGAATGAGACCAATGTCGCGTTCGGCGTGAATTTTGGTGCGGAACTCAAGATCTGGCAGGCCGCCGACAAGCGGAATTTCGTAACACTGGCATCGACTAATAACTGGGATTTTCTCGCTTCGGGATATCGACCGAAAAATTTCAATATAGGGGCCGCAATCAAGGTCTATATGCGGAATTAGGAAGCCGATGACCCGAGGGCTAAGTCTGACAGAAGGGTTCTCAAACACATAATCCATTGGGGGATCACGTGTCTACAACATCTCGCGTACGTCTGTCCTGCGGCCTTCTGGCCGTGAGTTTCATCTCACTTATACTGCCCGGTTGCGGTGGGGGTGGAGGCGGAAGCACCACGGCGCCGACTCTTCATCCGCCGAGCATCAGTCAGTTTGAGGCGACCCCGGCCGACATCGCTCCGGGAGATTCACTTCAATTAACGTACACCGTCACCGGAGCCGACTCCACCGTCCTCACTCCTCCGTACGTTCACCTGGCCAACGTATCGGCCGGAGCGGTTTATGTCAAACCGGCTCATCCGGTCCGTTACCTTTTGCTCGCCTACAACAAGGATGGTCACGACTCGGCCTCTTTAGTTGTGGCCATGGCCAGCTCGGTGCCGTCGTTGAGTGCCAGCATTGATGCTGATACAATCGTACAGAAGGACTCGGCGTTTATCACGTATCAAGCCCTTCGGGCTGATTCCGTCACGCTGACTGGATCCGGTAAGCTGGCTTCCGCCAGTTCGGGCAGAGCTCGGGTGGCACCAATGATCAACGCCAACTATCTCCTGATCGCTTACAATTCGGTCGGAACAGATACCTCCAAGTTTTCCGTGTCGGTCGAAATTCCGCAAAGACTGGCCGCTGTAAATGGTCTTTTCTATAAAGGGACGCTTGGCTCAGCAATCACCACTCCGGCTCTCAAATTCGTGTGCACCGGCGAGCAGACTGATACGCTTCGCAAGGTCTGGGTACACTTCGTAAAACAAGATGGGGACGGCCAGCTGTCGGCCGATTCAGTCCGGCCGGACAACACCGGGATTGCCAGCGTCTCTTATGATTTCAACGGCACTTCGGGGCATGCCGAGATCCTGGCGTTCGTACGGAATGCTCCGGCGGCCTCCGCTTATGTCCGAATCAGGGCTAATGCGCTGACACCAGGTCCGTTGGGTCAGATCCAGTTCGGCTTGATCAGCGATAGCGTGGCTACGGTTAAGGACTTTGATCCGAACCCGGTGGTGTACCGGGATTCGCGGCCCGATGTGCCTATCGTGTACCTTTCTTATGAGACGTCCGCCGGTGTTGTGTTCTACGTCTTTGATCATAACAATGACTTTAAAGCTGAGGACTCCGAAGAGGTGTTCGGTGGAGCGGTCTTTGCTCCCTATGCCCAAAAGACAAAGGAGGGAATAGGGATCGGTTCGAGTTATAGTGATGTGCGAGCCGCCTACGGTGCGCCCAACGACTTTGGTTACGACTCAACTCGAGTTGAGTACGCGGCCAGCTACAATGCCATGGGAGCTGCTTTCTTGTTCAAACCTTCCGACACCACGGTCGAGCAGATCCAGTTTGGGTACAACACGACACGCCCGGTGCCCGGCCTTCGGCCCCCGGCCGCAGCAACTGCGCTTGAGCAGGCGGACCGGTCGCTTCATTTGATGTACTTTCCGCCCAATTAGACGTATATTTATAGTAAGCATTTATGGCAGCCCCAAACTGGGGCTGCCTTCTTTAATCTGAGGACGTGATATGACGTTTCGACACCTGCGCGGCCGAGAAGGCCGTCTTCTGCTTTTAGCCTTTGCGGTACTCTTTGCTGGATGCAAGAGTAATACGGTCGCTCCGCCCGCGGTGCACATCTTTACCTCGGCTACTGGCGGTCCGTACTACAAAGGCAAACTGGACTCGACCGTGACCACTCCGCCACTGGTGTTTAAGTCCCAGGATGTCACCGGCGCCGCGGTCACGCAGGAATGGATCCATTTCCGCCTTACGGACGGCGACGGCCTGTTGTCTAACGATTCGATCAAAAGCGACTCCCTGGGGAACACATATCCCACGTATCGCTTCAGCGACACGGTGGGACATGCCGTCCTGGCCGCCTTCGTCCGGGGGTATGACACGACCCACGCCTATCTGAGGGCGAGCATTCTTGATCCGTCGCTTCATGGTCAGGGGCAGTATGTCTCGTTCGATGACAATTATTTGACCGTGGAGCAGATACTTGGAACCCCGGATTCGATCCAAGTTGATCCGAGCGGCCTTTACACCTATGCCGACTATGAACGGCTGTTCGGAGTGATTCCGGTCATTTCAGACGTGAACGGAAATCACAAGCCGGACAGCACGGAAAAAGTATTCTCGGTCATCGTAACGACCATCTATTCCGGCAAGACGGTCAAGGGAATCGGTATTGGATCCAAATTCAGCGATGTGGTCAACGCATACGGTACGCCCGACACGGTTATTCTCGATCCGACCCCTCCGCCGGCAAGGCTGATGGTATATGCCAGCCGCGGAATATTTCTCTATGCCGCCGATTCTGATTCGACCATCTTCCAAATCGAGGTGACGAATCATCGGCCGACCTCGGCTCCGAAGAAGAATCAGGAGGGGGTATCGGCCTCAACCTATCTGGAGCTGCCGCTTCGCCGATTCGACCAGCCATCGCGCTAGGCCCTTCCTTGCGGTTCTGGTTGACAGGTTCAAACGGGCGGAATATATTCGGTCCGCCCGATTAACGGTTAGCCCTGAAAGGAATACAATGAAGCGAATTTTCCCGTACATGCTGGCCTCGCTGCTGGTTTTCGCAGGAATCAGCGCCTATAGCCAGGATGAGAAAGCAGATACAGCCAAAGTGAAGACCGAGAAGCCGAAAAAGCCCGAGAGTCCGGAAGCTGCCAAGCGGACGCCGATTCGAAACAAAGCCAACAAGATCGTCACGATTGAAACTTCCTATGGGAAAATGACTCTGGAACTGTTCCATGATGTCGCCCCGGCCCACGCCGATTCGTTTTTGGCGTTGACGAAAAAGGGATTCTATAACGGCCTCAAATTTCATCGGATTGTCGATGGATTCATGATCCAGGGGGGAGACCCCAAAGGAGACGGCTCCGGAGAGGCGAGCTATCGCTTGAACGCCGAGTTCAGCAAACTTCCCCATATCGAGGGGACGCTCTCAATGGCCCGGACCGCCGACGTTAATGGTGCGTCCTGCCAGTTCTTTATTTGTCTGGCGCCGGCGCATTTTCTGGATGGCCAGTACACGGTCTTCGGCCAACTGCTCAAAGGGTTTGATGTCCTTCACACCATTGGGAAGCTCCCGGTAGCGATGGGAGAAGGCGGAGAGAAATCAACTCCGGTCAAAGATGTTATCATGACCAAGGTGTACCAGTCGGATGCCGACGGGAATCCGATCAAGTAATCTTCTTTCGATCTGATTTGAAACAAGACAACCAAAGGCGGAGTTCGCTCTCCGCCTTTTTGGCACTTAGTGGCAGAGTGGAACTTGACCCCTGATTCTTCGTTTAACGCAGTATGAAATCCCGCAAATTGGTAGTTCTTGGGTCTGACTGGCTCGATTGGCTGCGCCACGCTGGAAGTCGTGAAACGACACCCGGGAGCTTTCTCGATCAAAGCGCTGGCGGCCTACTCCAACCTGCCAAAGCTGATTCAACAGTATCGCGAATTTGAGCCTGAATATATTTGCCTTGTCGACAAGTCCAAAGCCCGGGAATTGACCCTGGCGTTCGCCGGCGAGAAAGTCCGGATTCTGGTCGGCGCGGATGAACTGGTCAGCCTGGCCGGACTGCAGGATGCCGATGTGGTCGTGAATGCCGTGGTCGGTGCGGCAGGGCTGAGAGCTTCGCTGGAGGCGGTTGAGCACGGCAAACTGCTCGCTCTGGCCAACAAAGAATCGCTGGTAGCAGGGGGGGCGTTATTTCAACCGCTCCTGGCAGCCGGGACAGCGAATATCGTTCCCATAGACTCCGAGCATTCCGCCATCTGGCAGGCAATGTTGTCGGGAAAGAAAACGGAAGTTAGAAACATTATCCTGACCGCCTCCGGGGGACCGTTCCGAGACCGCCCAAAAGAGTCGTTTGACCGGATCACGGTCGAAGATGCCCTCAATCACCCGACCTGGAAAATGGGGCCCAAAATTACAATCGATTCCGCCACCCTGGTCAATAAGGGACTTGAAGTCATCGAGGCGGCGACCCTCTTTGGCATCCCGGCGAACAAAGTAAAAGTTGTCATTCATCCGCAGTCCGTCGTTCATTCGATGGTGGAGTTCATCGACTCCTCGGTGATCGCCCAGATGTCGCGGCCGGACATGAGGCTGCCGATAACCTATGCGTTGTTCTGGCCGGAGCGGGTGGATTCCCAGTTCGGCCAGTTGGACTGGAACGCTCTTCGGGACCTGACTTTTGAGTTGCCGGATTATGAGAAATTCCCGTTGTTGCATCTGGCATACGAAGCGGCCGCAGCCGGCGGCACCGCCCCGGCTGTATACAACGCGGCCAACGAAGTGGCGGTAGCGGCGTTTCTTCGCAAGGAGTTAAAGTTTACGGATTTGTTCGAAGTTGTAGCTGAAACCGTGCACGAGGTGGCGGCGTCACCAGTGCAGTCGCTGGACGACATTCTCGAGGCGGACCGTCAGGCTCGCGACGCGGTTACACGCCGCTTACAGGAAGTGAAATGCTAACTACCGCTCTGTCCTTTATTATCACCCTTGGTATTCTGATTTTCATCCATGAGCTTGGGCACTTCATCGTGGCCAAGCGGGTCGGCATCCGGGTGGAGAAATTCTCGCTCGGTTTTCCGCCGAACATTTTCTCCCGGCAGATCGGCGAGACCGTCTATTGCATCGGGCTCATACCGCTCGGCGGGTATGTCAAAATGATCGGAGAAAATCCGGACGAGGAATCCACCGGAGCGCCGTATGAGTTTATGTCCAAATCGGTGTGGCAGCGGACAGCCGTTATTTTCGCCGGACCGTTTATGAACTACCTGTTGGCGCTGGTTCTTTTCACCAGCATTTTTCTGTATGGGCGTCCGATTGTCGACACCCAGCGACTCGTCGTGGGAACTGTTGAAAAAGGGGATCCGGCCGACCGGGCCGGGCCTGAAGACCGGAGACCAGATTATCGCGGTCGACGGAAAAGTTGTAACGGCTTTCGATTCCGTTCGGGTGGCGATCAACAAGAAAGTCATCGCTCCGGTCCATCTGACCTGGCTCCGGGGAACCGATACGATTCAAGCCGATATCACCACCCGGGCCGAAGTTCAGCCCAATATGACTGGAGGGGTTGATTCGATCGGCGTAATCGGCTTTACCCAGCAGATTCTTCGGCATGAAAGCGATGGCGTGCTGGAATCGTTCAAACAGGGGTTTGTGACCACCCACGTTATCGTCTGGGAAACCATCAAGTTTGTCAAGAAACTGGTCTCGGGCCAGGTTTCCCCCAAATTGCTGGGAGGGCCGCTCTTTATCGCCGAGCAGTCCGGTAAGGAAGCCCACAAGGGGATCTCAAGTCTGATCTTCTTCATGGCGCTGCTGTCGGTAAATCTGGCGGTCCTGAATGTCCTGCCGATACCGGTTTTGGATGGCGGCCACCTGTTGTTTTTGGCGATCGAGAAAGTGCGCGGTTCGCCGCTGTCGATGCGGGCCCGGGCGATTGCCCAGCAGATCGGGATCGTCTTTCTGTTCGGCGTGATTTTATTGGTAACGTATAATGATATACTGAGGATGTTTCGTTGACCGGTCTCCAATCGGTGGGAAACGCAACCAGGTTAAGTCGGAGAGGCTATGAAGAGCACAGGCAGTGATGTCAGGAAACCGGAGCGAGGCCAGGGAAAACCGTCCGCCGGAGATTCTCTCTGGGACAACACCAAGCAGTTTCTCATCGCCATCGTCCTGGCGCTGCTGATCAAGACCTCGGTTGTGGAAGCCTACAAAATCCCGACATCATCCATGGAAGATACCCTGCTGGTCGGAGATTTTCTGCTGGCCAACAAGTTCATCTACGGAGCACGCCTCCCGCTCGTCAACTGGCGGCTTCCGGCCATTCATGAGCCGAAACGGGGAGAGGTGGTCATTTTCATTTTTCCCGGCGATGACAAGGGGACCAAGTATATTAAGCGTTGTGTCGGGACTCCCGGCGATACCATTTTGGTGAAAGACAAGCAGCTGTTTGTTAATGGTGCGATCTTTCCCAATCCGCCCCATTCCAAGTTTATTGAATCATCGAACGACCCCAAGCTCTTCAATTATGGTCCGTACGTGGTGCCGGCCAACAGCTATTTCATGATGGGGGACAATCGCGACAATTCGTATGATTCGCGTTTTTGGGGGCCGTCCCAAAGAGAATGTATTGGGGGAGGCGCTGGTGGTGCACTGGTCCTGGGACGACAGCGAATATCCTTCGCCCGAAGTCACTCTCAGCGACCCGTTGTCGGTGCCGCGGTTATTCTTGTACAATGTCGGACACTTTTTCCAAAAAGTCCGATGGGATAGATTGTTTCGACCCATACACTAATTGAGTTTGCCCGTAGGGAGAGAAAAGAAGTGCTCCACAGATTCCGCAGCGGGGCGGTAGCTGTTCTGGCTGTCATCATGGCAGCAAGTTCCATTGCCGCCGGTCCGAAAATCAAATTCAGCGAAAGCAATTATAGTTTCGGCAAAGTGACCCAGCATGAAATCCTGACCAAACGGTTCTGGATCAAGTCTGTCGGAGACAAGACAGCCCGGATCACCGAAGCGCTCCAGGATTGCTCTTGCACAGAGTTAATGCTTAAGGACTCGACCGTCGCTCCCGGCGACAGCGTTCCGCTTGACGTCAGCCTGAATACGCGCAATTTCATCGGCTTCGTCAACAAACGCTCCCATTACCTGGTCGAAGGCTCGGGTGACACCACTTACTTGATGCTGTACGCGGAGGTTTTGGTGAAATCCGCGGAGGCCAAGCCCGTGACACTTCTTCCCGATCGGGTCGATGTTTCCCAGTTTACCGTCAAACCGCGCCGCCGCAGCGTCTTCACTCTGACCAACAATTCGAGCGCCGATCTGGAGATTTCGATTGTCGACACCACGGCAAAGAGCTTTGAAGTTGAAGTGCCCAAAGTGATCAAGGCGGGGGGCAAGGTGGAGGGGGTTGTCATGGTGAAGAAAGACAGGATTCCGAACAGTTTTGCCGAGTCGTTTGCACTGGAGCTCAATGATGACGGCCGAACGCGCTACTCGGTTCCGATCGTCCGGATGTACCAGGTCAAGGACTCTTCCGCGGCCACGTCGCGATAAATGCTTTGACTTTTCCGCGCCCCGGCCTTAATTCCGCTCCATGCATCGCCTGGTTGCGGATCACCTGTTCAAACGGTTCGGCTCACGCAAAGTCATCAATGATATTTCCTTCGAGCTGACCACCGGAGATTCGATTGCGGTAGTTGGGCCGAACGGCTCCGGCAAATCCACTTTGCTGATGATGCTGCTTTCAGCCCTGCATCCCACCAAAGGGACAGTCGGATTTTTTGAAGAGCAAACGCGGCTGGACGACTCCGCCGTCCGGTCAAAAACTTCGCTGGTTTCCCCTTACCTCAATCTTTACGACACGCTTACAGCCGAGGAAAACCTCGTTTTTTTCACGACCGTTTCGGGAAGCTATATCACCGGCAAAAATATTAGCGGTCTGCTGGCCAAAGTCGGTCTGGAAGGTAGAGGATCGGACCAGGTCGGAACATACTCGTCCGGGATGAAGCAGCGTCTCAAATACGCCGTCGCGTTGCTCAATAAACCGGCATTTCTATTTCTTGACGAGCCGACCTCGAATCTTGATGACGCCGGGAAAAAAATAGTTCACGATGTCATCGAGGAGTACCGGAGCCAGGCCATTATCGTTATCGCCACCAACGAGCAGGAGGAGCAGAGCTATGCCCGCCAACTCTGTCGGATTGCTTAGCCGCGCCTTCGCCGTCTACGCCAAGGATCTCCGCCAGGAGTTCCGGACCCGGTATGCCATCAATGCCATTTTCATGTTCGGCATCACGACGCTCGTGGTGGTTTCATTTTCTCTGGGACAGGCGGGGTTGCCGCCTAAATTGCTGGCCTCAATGTACTGGATCATTATGTTCTTCTCGGCCATGTCGGGGTTGTCTCATGTGTTCGTGCGGGAAGAGGAGACCGGGACCGCGCTGGTGCTCAAGCTTCGGGCCGAGCCGGATGCGGTCTACTGGGGGAAACTGCTGTTCAATCTGACTTTGCTGGCGCTGCTGGCGATCGTAGTGACGCCGTTCTATTTCATGTTCATGGATGCTCCCACCGACAACTTGTTTCCGTTTGTCATAATTCTGTTTCTCGGAGTGATCGGGCTTTGCGGCACGACGACCATTATCGCGGCGATCATCTCCAAAGCGGCCGCCAAAGGGGCGCTGTTCGCGGTTATCTCGTTCCCGGTTCTGGTGGTCCTGTTGTTCATGCTGGTGACCGCCACCGGCAAAGTGTTTGACGGTAAAACCCTGTCCGACATTCTGGTGGAAATTCAGGGGCTGGTGGCATTTTGCGTCATCATGATTACCGCCTCGGTACTGCTGTTTAAGTTTGTCTGGCTGGAATAGCCGGCCCTCCCCTTCCGCTGATTTGTAACCAAAATCTCTGCCTAAATTTGCGCTTCGATAATGCCGATTTAGCTCTAGACATGGGCAAATATAGAACGAACCTCAAATCACGATTTCCGGCCTTCGTATTGCGGACCCTTTACGCTGTGCCGGTCGCTGCTGGCTTTGATAGTCCTGGTGGCTGCCACGACCATTCCTTTTGACCCGTCACGGGGGTTGGTCGAAATCCCGGTCACGATCAACGGCAAGATCACTGGCCACTTTGGAATCGATACCGGGGCCGACAAATTGTATCTGAATCGATCTTTCGCCCTTCAAAACGATTTGATTCCGCCTCAGACACCCGCCAATGGACATGCCTCCGGTATCAGCGGAAAGTCTCAGGCACAGGATATTGCGGTGGGATCGCTCAAGATCGGGGATGAAGCAACCCTTATGAATGTCCAGGGCTCGGTGATCGATCTTGATGCCTTATCCCAGGGTTCCAGCGGTAACAATCCTGACGGCCTGATAGGGTTTGATGTCCTTCGTCAATTTTATATCACAATTGACTACCCGGCCCAGTCGATCGAAATGCGCACCGATTCGCCGCGCTATCTGGACGGCCGCGCCTATCACACGATTACCTTCAAACCATACCGGCATCTCATCATGGTCGATGTCACAATCAATGGGGTGACCGTGCCGATGGCTCTGGATTACTGTTCCAGCTACACGATCATTTCGACCGAACTCGCCGCCAAACTCGGTCTCTCGTTCGATCCGGCCAATCCGTTTGTTCAACTGGCCCACACGAGTTTGACCGATGATGTCCAGTCATCCGATGTAATGGCAGTGGTTATGTCGATGGATGAGTATCGCCATTCCTACCCTCAACTGGACATCCAGGGGCTCTTGGGGGGATCGTTTCTTCAGTCCCACGTCATCACCGTCGATTATCGCGCCAATCACATTTACATTCCTTATCGCTGAACCCCAACTCTCTGCTTGACACGCTGCGGCAGGGGGGCGAGATTACGCCCGACATCGCTTCGGTGCCGTCCAATGCGGACGGGTAATAGGGAAGACGGTTGGAAGCCGTCGCAGCCCCGCTACTGTAAGGGTTACTCTCCAGGCAATCTGCCACTCGTCGTGTGACGGGGAAGGCGCCTGAGAGGGGTTTTAGGCCCAAGCCAGGAAACCTGCCGAGGCAACATCATTTGCTTGCCGTCGGCGTGGGCCGACGGAGACGCCCTGTGCGCCGACGGCAGCTCGAGAGGAGAAATGCCATGAGGCGCATTTTCGTTGCCGCTCTCGTGTCGCTGGCCTGTGGTGCGGTAGGAACCAGGGCCGAAACAGACACCACCAATTCCCAAAACCCGACCCCCCTAAAGGACTCGATTATCGTCACGGCTGACCGTTTCGGCGAGACCGCCGCCAAGTCTATCTGGCCGGCGGTGGCGATCAGGCTGGACCAGGTACAGGACCAGAGCTCTTTCAAGCAGGCGCTCGACGGCAAGTATGGCCTGGACATTCGCGAGACCAGCGGGTTCGGTTCCGTAGCCACGCTATCTAACTGGGGGACGTTCAACCGCCACATGTTGCTGCTTTATAACGGACGCCCGGTAAAAGACTACTCGCTCGGAGGATTCAACCTGGCGGACTACAGCCTTGACGAATTCGACCGGATCGAAGTCGTCAAGGGGCCGCAATCAGCCTTCTATGGCTCCGACGCGGTCGGGGGAGTGGTAAATCTTATCAGCCCGAGTGCGCTGGTTGACCGCGTCAATGTCACGACCCGCACCGGTACCCAGGGTTTGCGGCAGTATCGTCTAGATGCTTCACGAGCGTTCGGCAAAATAGGTGCGGCGGCGTTTGCCGAATACGGGCAAACTGACAACGGCCGGGCCAATTCCGGAGCGAAGCGTGAACTGTTTGGCGCCCGCTCCGAATATCTCTCCGGGGATTCTCGGCACCACCTGAGCGCCGCGCTCAGATATTTTAAGGACAGCGTAGGGCTCCCCGGACCGATGCCGGACCCGAACGGTATTCCGGTCTACGGCAACGCCGAATCTTACAGCCTGAATCAACGGCAGCAGGATGAAGACTACTCCGCCGATTTTTCCTATCATTATTATGACTCGACCGTAGGCGAAGCTCAGCTCGACGCCTTCTGGGAGAAGAAGAACCTCGACTACAATATCCTGTACAATTATCAGAACCCTTACTACTCCTACGACACGGTTGGGGGAGTGCCTGATTCCGCTTTCAATTCCGATTCAGTCGATGTTTACTCGCGATCGATCTACAACAAGCGGTCATCAGGGGTTAGCGGGCGGTTTCTCAAAGAGCTGTCCTTCGGGCGTCTAAGTACCGGTGTTGACTGGCTCTCCGGCTCGCTTCGGGCTACCGGCGATGATCGCACGCTCGGAACCAACACAGTCGGGCCTTCGGCGCCTTACCAGTACACATACCATTCGTACAGCTACTGGGCGAATGGGCAGAATCAACTGGACCTGTGGAGTGCAGCCTCAATACAGCCGTGGAGTACCATCAACTTTGACCTGAGCGGGCGGCTCCAGTATGTGCGGGATCGCAAAACGCAGCCGTCCTACGATCTGGGAGTAGCTCTAATGCCGGAGTCACATGTGCGGGCGAAGCTTGGTTACGGCTTTGCCTTCCGTCTGCCGAGTATCGCCGACCAATTCGCGGACGACTTCTACACTTCAGGGAATATCAATCTCGACCCGGAAACTTCCCGCTCGCTCATGCTCACTCTGGAAGGAGAAACGCCGTCAGGGAGAGTCCGAGGGGCATTCACCTTCTTCAACCAGACAGTGCACTCGCTGATTCAATATGTTACGGACCCGGTGACTTTTCGTACTGTGCCGCACAATGTTGACCAGTTCCGGAGCCACGGCCTTGATTTCTCGTTCATAGCCGTTCCGGTGGAGAGCTTGACGGTGACGCTGGGCGGTGTGTGGCAAAAGGCTGAGCAGACCAACGGAGACCCCAGCGATTTCGTGAAGGCCTTCTATGTGCCGAATCTCAAATGGCACGCCGATATGACTTCACCGAAATTCCTGATGCGTTTCCGTGCCCACGCCGGGGTGACCTATACTTCCGATCGGTACTTGATACTGTTTGGCGGGAGTTCGTCCAAAACGCTCGCGGCTGTTTATGAAATTGATGCCGGGATATCAGCCAGCCTCGGCCGAAATATCAGTCTGGCGTTATCCGGCCAGGACCTGACCAATCAGAAGCGTCCCGACCAGCTGGGGTACTCGTTGACCGACCGCGACTTTCCCAGTCCGGGAAGACGGTTCAGTGTCCAGCTGAAGTTTGCGGCCTTGTGATCGGGTTGCCGGGTCTTGAAAACTCTGGACAATCGGCCTAAAACACACATATTAGACCCAGGCAATCTTTACTAAGCATTTTAACATCTAGTAAGTCCGCCGGGGCAGCCCGGCAAGTGTATACAAGCATATGAGTGGCTGGGCGCTGGAATATACGTTTGACGTCGATCGCAAGAACTCGATCATTTTTGCCAAGGTGTTCGGTATCTGGAAGGCCGACACGGCTCGCAATTACCATGAGGATTTCAAAAAAGAGGTCGAGCCGATCATCAAGAAACCGTGGGCCAAAATGATCGACCTCAGCAACTGGCGGACCTCATATCCGGAAGTCATCGACATTATCGGCGAACACATGGAGTGGAGCCGTCTCCACAATGTGGCGCTGTCGCTTTACGTGTTGAACAATCCCAGTACCTTCCGCCAGCTGCATGAAATGTTCACGGCCGGCGGCACGAAAGAGATTTCCCAGACTTTCCGCACCCACGAGGAAGCGGAGCTGTTTCTTCGCGACCACTGGTTTGACAAGAAGAGGCAGGTCGAGACTTAGCTAGTAGAAGTCGCCAAAGCAGAGGCAGGCCGTTGATCCAGGGTAATGGTTCAACAGCCTGCCCTTTCTATATTGGTGAGCCTGTAAAGCTCACTTCTTCAGATACTTGTGCATCCAAGTGAGTATCCAGTTCAAACGCGCCAGCCGGCGATCCGGCCGTCCGTGGCGGGACAGCCCGTGCGGCTCATCCGGGAAACGGACAAACTCCACGGTCTTCCCGAGCACCTTGAGCATCGTGAACATCTGCTCGGCCTGCTCGATGGCGCAGCGAAGATCCTTCTCATTGTGAATGATGAGGACCGGTGTTTTCACCTTCTGGTAGTATGTCAACGGGGAGCACTTTTCGTAATTGTCGCCGTTCTTCCACGGAAACCCGTTGAATTCGCGTTCCAGCGTCCAGCCGAGATCGGATGAGCCAAAGAACGCCTTGAGTTCGACCACCGACCTTTGCGTGACGGCAGCTTTGAATCGATTCGTATGGCCGATGATCCAGTTGGTCATATAGCCGCCGTAGGAGCCGCCGGTGACACCCATCCGTTTTGGATCGATGAATTTCTGCTTTTCCATCCAGTCGGCCGCCGCCATGCAGTCCTTGTAATCGAGATCACCCCAGCCTCCGGCGATGGCATCGGCCCAGGTCTCACCCCGCCCCGAACCGCCGCGCGGATTGGTGTAGAACACGACATAGCCATTCGCGGCCAGCAGCTGCATTTCATGAAAGAACGTGAACGCATATTGCGCCCGGGGTCCGCCATGAATTTCGAGAATAGACGGGTATTTCTTTTTGGGATTGAAATCCGGCGGTAAGACCAGGAATCCTTGGACCTGGGTCTTGTCGAAGGAGCTGAACATCACTTCGCGCGTCCGGCCGAGCTTGATTTCTGCCTTAAGAAACGGATTAAGATCGGTTAGCACGACCGCCTTCTTCTCCCCGCCGAACTGAGTCGGGAGGACCATCAACTCATTGGGGGTCTCAAGATCGGCATGAATTATGGCCGCGATCCGGCAGCTTCCGTTGACGCTGAAATTTTTGACATGGCTCTGACCCTTGAAAATGCGAGTCGGCTTGCCGCCCCCCCGATTGACATAGTATAGGTTGGTGTTGCCGGTGTCAGAGGAGACGAAGAAGATCCGACGGCCATCCGCTGACCATTCCAAGAACACTTTGTCATGGGCATCGTCCATGTCGGCCAAAGACTGATCGGCCGCCATCCGGTCAAATCTGGCCAGCAGGTCTTTGGCTTTGGGATTGCCGTGCAGCCCCACCGTCCATATATGGTAGTTCGTCACCCCCCAGGCGTCGCGCGGATTGTCGTGGCCGATATATCCGATCAGCTTGCCGTCGGGAGAGAATTTGACCACCGCCTTGGGACCAGCCGGGGTCGGCACGAGGCGCTCTTTGCCGCCCGAAATCGGGACGACGAAGATATCATCGCGAAGGGCATCGATATCCGGGTCTTTGGCGCGGTTGGAAATGTAGGCGACCAGCTTGCCATCGGGGGAGACAGCCGACGCCAAATTGTCACGGGTCCCCTTGGTGATCTTGCGTAGTTTCCCCGTGGCAATATTCAGAGCATACACCTGCCATTTGTCCTGGGGGATGAACCCGTAGCCATCGAGGCGATAGTAAAGCTTCGTAATATGCCGGAAGGCGGGCGGTTCATGCTTTTTCTTCTCATCGGAGATAAAGTGGGCGTCCTGGTATCGAAGGCCAAAGACCAGTTCTTTGCCGTTGGGAGTCCAGATCAGGTCCCCGAAGTCAGCTTCCAACTCAATCAGCTTCTTTTCTGGTCCGCCGTCGGCCGGCATGAGGTAGATGCCGGTTTTCTTTTCCCGCGTCGATACAAAGGCGAGCTGGGCGCCGTTGGGGGACCAGACTGCCCTATGGTCGGCGTGGTTGCCGTGGGTGAACTGGAATGCGCTTTTTCGGGCGAGATCGTACACGTAGAGATTCGTGTAATAGCGATTATTTTCACGATCTATCCGCTCGAGCGTGTAAGCGATCTTCTTTTCATCGGGGGAAAGTGAAATCGAGGTTACGATACTCAGCCGGAGAAGGTCGGTGTCTGTGATCGGACGCCGCCCCGTCCGTGCGCGTGCGCTTGGCATATCCAACGCCTTTCTTTGATTCGAACAGCCTGTTTTGGAGCGAATCTAATACACGCCGGGGATGGCCAAAAGCGAAAACTGGCTCGGCAAGGGCACAGGGCTTTGGGCGAGAAAGAGTTGGGACGAGGCAAATCGGCTGGAACTGCCGGCCGAAATTTGGGTTTGCCTTTATGGCGGCTTTGGATATCTTGGCCGATGCATAGTGTGTAGAATGATTCAAAAATCATCAATACGGGTCTATCATGTTCAACCGCGCTCAGGCGATAGACCGCAAGGAGGATGACGCTTGGAAGTCCTGGCTCTGATCGACAAAATAAAGAAATACGACGGAAAACTCCCGTCCCGCGCCAAAGAGAATCAGCCCTTGGAAGGGTATTCCGGAAAGACGCCGGCAGAACTGAAGAAAATGCTCCGGACCATGCTCACCGCCCGCCGCGTGGAGCGGGAAGAGAAGCTGCTTTTGCGCAAAGGTTACAACCGGTTCTTCATCGGTTGCGGCGGCAAGGAGCTGATCGATGTCGCCTTTGCCGACAATCTTCGCCCCAACGATCCGTTCGCCGGATACTACCGCAACAAAGCGTTCGATCTGCACCGCGGCTCGAGCCTCTGGAACAAAATGCTGGAGGCGATCGGAGATACCCGCTCACCCAACCGGGGACAGCAGATTCCGGCCCACCCCGGCTATCCCGAGTTTGCGATCATCCCGCAGGCTTCCCCGACCGGCTCCCACGCGATCGAGGCCTCAGGATTAGCTCAGGCGATCAAGAATCCGACTCCCATCTCCCAGCAGTCGCATCATCCCGGGGGATGCTATCCTGCCGATGCCGTGACCTTGTGTGCGATCGGAGAAGGGTCCACTTCGGAGGCGGAATTCAGCCGCGCCGTATTCTATTCGGTATTTCACAAGACTCGCGCAATTTATGCCATTTACAATTGCGGCTGGGCAATTTCAGTCTCGGTCGAGGAACAGTTTCCGGAAGGTGACCCAACCACGCCGTTCGAGGGATTCAAACGATTTGGCCTGAAGATCATGCAGGTCGACGGCACCGATATCAAAGAAGCGCTGGCCAAGGCGTCTGAGGCCATCGATTATGCCCGTTCCGGATCCGGCCCGGTCCTGATGAATGTTCGAGTGACTCGTGAGGGCTCACATTCCGGCTCTGATGACCAGTCGTTTTACATGGATCCGGTCGAACAGGACTGGCACACCTACAATGACTGCATTCTGAAGACCTGCAACACGCTTATTGAGGATGGGGTCATTACGCCCAAAGAGATCGGCGAGATCTGGGACGAACTCGACAAAGAAATAAATGAGTTGTCCGCCAAAGCGGTGGCGACTTTCCAACCCAAGACGCCCGAGATTGTCAAGAGTCTGGTGTACACCTACAATTTTGAGGATGCCCAGGCTACGTGGAAGAAATTCCGTGATGCCTGCAAGATTGACCGGGCCAAGAAGTTCAAGGAGTATCACGACAAAGGGTACTTTACGTCGCCCGAACTTCCGGAAAATGTCGGCCCAATGACCATGCGGTTCGCCATCAACTACACCTTGTTCGATCTGTTCCAACTAACAGAAGATGTCTTGATGTTCGGCGAGGATGTCGCCGATTTCTCCGGACACATGATCGAAGAAAAAGAAAAGCAGTCCAAGCTGAAAGGGAAGGGGGGCGTCTTTCTCGTCTCCAAGAACCTCCAGCGGGAATTCGGCAATGACCGCTCATTCAATACGCCGCTCGATGAAATCGGAATTCTCGGCCAGGCGATCGGCCACTGCTATCAGGGGCGCCGTCCGCTTCCGGAAATTCAGTTCCTCGATTACATGTCGCCGGCGTATCAGGTCTTTAAAGACAAAATCGCGACCTGCTATCAGCGGTCGGGCGGGTTGTTCCGCCTGCCGATGGTGATCCGCAATACCTACGGCGGATACAAGCAGGGGGCGGGGGCGTTCTGGCATTCCGAGGGAAACCTCGGGACCTGGATGAACATTCCCGGGATTCTGATCGCTGTCCCGTCGAACGCCTATGATGCGGCCGGTCTGCTCAAAACCGCCTGGGCGACCGATGATCCCGTGCTGTTCTGCGAATCGGTAGCGCTCTATAATCGCCGCGATTGGGAGGGGGTCCCGATGGAGACCTCGCTGCCGCCGATCGACGAGCTGATTCCATTCGGCGTGGCCAAAGTCTACCATGAGGAACACTCGGACGTCGGAATTATCACCTACGGCGCGACCGTTCAGATGGCCCGAAAAGCGGCGGAAATTCTCAAAGAGAAGGGGATTCATGCCCGGATCGTTGACCTCCGCACGGTAAAGCCGATCGACGAGAAGGCCATCATCCAGACCGCCAAAGACTGCGGAAAAGTTCTGGTCGTGACCGAAGACCGGTTCCCTGGAGGCGCGGCCGCCACCATTTCGGCAATCATCACCAGCGGTGAAGGACTTTTTGCGCTGGAAGCGCCGGTGAGATTGCTGACGGCGATTGATGCCCGGGTCGCTTACGGTGTCGACGGCGACGCGGCTTGCCTGCCGACCGTGGACAAGATCGTCGCGGCCGTAGAGGAATTGCGCGATAATTTCTAGCCGATTCTGACGACAATAGTCAGCCGCCTTCAGCCTAGCGCTGGAGGCGGTTTTCTTTTGGCTCGGAATGGCCGGCGACGGTTATCGGAAGGCGGTCAAGAATCTCGTTTTGTCGTCGGGCTCCACCACATACCTAAGGGCGACAAACCCCGCCACAGCAGTCACGACTCCGATGTCTAAAATCAGCAAGGGCCAGGTGTCGGGACTGATCAGGAGTTTGACGGCGAATCCGATGGGGAGAGTAACCATCAGCGCCACTAGAGCATTCCGCACCAGGGTCCGAATTACTTCGCGGGCTGAGAGACCAAGTTGCCGGCTGACGATTACCGGATAAACGGCCGTATAGAGCAGGATTTGGGGGATCGCGGTGGCTACGGCCATCCCGACGGCGCCGTACCGAAGCGTTAGAGGGATAGCCAGGGCCAGCTTCAGGCCTGCTTCTGCGGCCAGTGTCCAGAGCAAGTACTTGTGCCGCCCCATGCCGAAAAGCACCGCATTGCCAAGTATCTGGGGGAGAAAGAAAGCGGCTCCAACCGCCAGGACCATCATGACTCTTGCGGTTTCCATAAATTGAGCCGGCAGCCAAAGATGCACAAAAGGAGTGGCGAATACGATCACTCCGGCGCAGACAAAGAACGAGAGAAAGCTGACGTAGCGGGTTCCCTTAAGAAATGCTCGCGCGACCGCGCGAAGATTCGCCTCCGCTTCCAATTGCGAGACGGCCGGCGCGAACGGAGTCCCTATCGCGTTAACAATATGTCGCAGGTAAAGCATCAGTTGAGTGGCCGGCGCGTACAGGCCGGCGGCGAGAGGGGCTGCCATCAACCCAAGCAGAATGGAATCCGAACCAAAGACCACCAGCCAGCCGAGCGTGATGCCGAATGAAATTTTTGAAAACTGGAAGAGCTCGCGGGCTCGTTCACGGTCAAATAATCCGAACCGAAAGGAAATCTCCGGGTGACGCACGCGCAGCCAGATGAGGACCCCCAACTGCCGCAACACGCTTGCTCCCAGAATACCGGCGGCCAGGGCCGGGAAGTGATATCCGTTGGCCAACAAGTAGACCAGCGTGCCGATCCGCACCAGTTCTTCGAAAATGTCCAGCGCATTGTAGACATCAGTTCTCTGCAACCCGACCAGCGTCTGCGTAAATCCGTTCAAGATGAATCGGACCATCAGAAACAGTCCCAGAATCCGAAAGGCGGATCGGGCCTCGTGAAGCAGAAACGGATCATCGACATGAAACAGCCCGAAGAAGAAACGGGCCACCAGATAGGTTCCGAGCGCTATCAGCAGAGCCAGGATAGCGTAAATTACGGTGGCCGTAGAGAGGACGCGCGAGACCGAGCGGCTGTCCCGTTCGCCCGAAAATTTGCCGACAAACCGAATGACAGCGCGCTCCAGCCCGAAATCCAGAAGCGTGAAGTAGTTTACGGTCTGGAAGAGAATCGTCCAGAGGCCGTACTTCTCCCCGCCGAGCGAAGCCGCGATGTACGGAACAAAGAAGAAGCCGACCGCCAGACGCACCCCGTAGCTCATCCAGGACGAGACAATGTTCCGAAGCAGCTGACGGCCCAAGGACACAGAAAAACCTTTTGTTTGATTCCCGGCAGAGTATAATCTGTCGTGTTGAAGACGGCAACCTACAGATGACTCATCCGAACAGCTCTTTCCTCTCCACGATTGTTCGCCTCGGCTCTGTGACGCTGCTCGTAATGATTGGAGCTTTACCGGCACCCCTTGATTGTTATGCCCGGCCCGCGACTCTTGGTCTTCAATTGCCTTTTCCTATCCAGACCGTCGCGCCGGGGAGTGCCGATTCGCTCGGCGCTAAACCCGGAATTGAATTGCTTCGCTTCTGGCTCACTATCGACACAGCCGGCGCAGTTGCCAATGTTGCGCCGACGACGGCCATAGGTTCGGATCAGCTCCAGCAGATTCAGCGGTTCTTTACTCGCTTTCACTTTGAGCCAGGCAGGCGCCACGACTCCGCGCTGTCCTGTCGCGTGATAGTTGAGCTGTCGTTGTCAACTGACTCTGCCTTTTCGCGCGTGCGCTTTCCCGTTTCGTCTGACACCCAAGTGTCGGTTCAGGATCTTTATCTAACCTCTCTCGGCGGCAACAGTGTTCAAGTGGCGGCCTGGAAGCGATTCCCCTGGTTTCATGCGACTGTCTCATCTGTCGACACGACACCAATTCCGCGATTTGCCCTCATTCGGGTCGATCTTGGGGTGAAGGGTGGGCTCACTCGCAAGGAGCTCGTCGCGACCAACTACCCTGGATTCGGTGGGCAACTGGTCAACGCGGCCGGATGGGCCGGTTATCAACCGGCGAAAGTAGGAGGGAAGCCGGTCGCCTCGAGCAATTTCCTGCTGGTGACCTTCTATCCCAGCATTTCGTATCCGACCAAACCATTGCTGGCCGCCAAGCCGGACAGTTCCACCTGGCATCGCAAATACCTTCTGAGGATGTTACCTGACTCGTCCGGCTATATGTCGGAGCCGATCCCCCGAGCCCCATCGACCGGCAGCCTCCAGATCCCAGTCTCGCCGAAGCAGTCTCGGAAGAGTTTCATTTTTGAGTGCGAGGTGGACAGCTCAGGGGTGGTGCATCTGAAGAGTCCGCTGGCGGATACGACAGGAGTGCCCACGCTCGGCGCCGCTGTGGCGAAGTCGCTTCGGTTTTATCCGGCTCTGGATTTTGCGGGACGCCCCAAATCCTTTGAGGGATATGCCGAAGTTTCGACGCTAAATCGAACAAACGTACGAATCCGGTTCCTCTGGCTGCGCTAGTCCAAAATCACGATCCCATCGTGTTATCATCTTACAGATTAATAGATTACAGGCGCTGCGGATTAGCCTCTCACGATTTTGCCCGCAGAATCTGCGAATCTCGGTGTCTGGACTGTTTTAGCCACGTTTCAAATCTCCGTCGAACAGGCTGTCTCACAATATCTTAACAATCTGCCGCGAGAGGCTCTCGATGGAGGGATTTGCGGCACGGTTGTTGTCACACAGTAGCTCTGCGCATGGCTCCCTTAACTTCACGGGCCTGAAAGATTTCTGATGGCGGACGGTATAAAGGAAGGAAGATGAGATGCGGAGACTGATCTGGTGTATGGATCTGACGACCACGGCAACGCTATTGTTCACCGCTGTCTACATGTACCAAGTGTTTGCGGACTTGTTCTCGCGGACGCTCATGTTCAGTTGCCTGATAGGAGTGATCTTCATGTTGGTGCTTCAGGCCGAAAATATGCGCCTTCGCCACAAGCGCAGGATTGCCAATGTGATAGAAGCGCCCGCCCGAGAATTTACCTCTTGACATGGGTGGGCAATGGCTTATTTTTGGGGTCTTTGTTATGGGAAAGATGCGTAATGGCATGATCAAATTTAGGTTGCACCGAATTGTCGGCTTCGTTTGTCTGGCCGCCGCCGGCCTTATCCTGGCCCTGGCCGTGGCCTTTGCCCAGGATGTGAAACCCCCCATCAGGGCCGCCCTCAACTCGGGGGACACGACCGCGGCGATCGACCTGATCAACAAGGATATCCAGCTCGATCCATCCTACAATCTTAACTATCTGACCCTGGGGATGATCTATTTCCAGCGGCACCAGTACCCCAAAGCCAAAGAGCAATTCCTGATCGCCCTCGACAAAAAGAGGAAGGACTTTGAATCCAGCTACTGGCTGAGCCTCTGCTACCTTCAATTGAACCAGACCGACAGCGCCGCCAAGACGGTGAACGAAGTTCTGGATCGGGCCAAGGGTCTGGATCGGGCAAAATTTGAGGATGTGTATGGCCAGGTCATGTTGGCCAAGGACAGTTTCGATGCCGCACAGCGGGCTCTCATTGAGGCCGTCCGGCTCGACTCCACCAACTCCCTCTACATGATTCATCTGGGGAATTCCTATTTCAGAATGAAAGTTCCGTCGCTCGCCGTCTCCAACTATGAGCGGGCGCTGAAAACCGATACCGGTTCGACCGAAGTTTACTACAATTGGGCCGAGGCCTGTTTGGAAATGCAGGATTATAATTGCGCCCTCGAAAAACTTCGCATTGTCCTCCAAAAGGACTCTACGCATGCCGAAGCCTGGGCCCGGGCCGGCGGCATTTATTTCAAGGCTGCCTTGAGCACCCGGGGCGAAGAACGGATTAATCGGTTCAAGGAAGCGCTCGGATCGTACCGGAAATATCTGGACTTGTCCAAAGCCACGCCCGATTCCGCCAACATCCGGCCGTTTTTCGAGACCGCCATGTGCTACCTGAATCTGGGTGGATTCGAGGATGCCGTGACGTACTTTGAGAAAGTGCTCTCTATTCCCTATGAGCCGCGCGATATCTATTTCAATTATGGCAAAGCACTCTGGGGGGTCCGCAATTACGACAAAGCCGCTGAGATGCTCCAAAAGCATCTTGATTGGATTAAGAAGCAGGGTCCGGACTACAAGGCCACCGTCACCGAAGCTGATGTCTACCTGTTCCTCGGCGACAGTTATTTCTATCGCAAACCGCCGGATTTCAGCAACGCCGTCACGAGCTACCGCAAGTCGTTTGATGCCGACTCCAGCAATAAGCGGGTGATCCAGAATATCGCCCTGAGCTATCACCAGCTCAAAAGTTATCAACAGGCGCTTGATTTTTACAACAAGCGGATCGCGCTTGGAATCGATTCGGCCAACTGCAACATCTACAAGAACGCCGGCTACTGCGCCCTAAATCTGGCCGGTAACAAGGCCTCCGACGACGAAATGGATCCGGGAGGGGAGACGCCGGCCGCGGCTAAAGACAGTACTGCCGCAGCCTCCAACAGCGACATGTACAAGGCGGCCGTCGGATACCTCGAGAAGTACATTCAGTTCGTCCCCACGGATGCCAAGGTCTGGTCTCTCATCGGCAACACCAAGATGTACAACCTTGGCGACTGCCCGGGCGGCGTGGAAGCTCTGCTAAAGGCGTTGCCGCTTGACCCCAAAGACTGTACGATCAAGAAGTCGCTCGGCTACGCCTATTTTGGCGATACCGGTTGCGGTAAAAATTACACCAAGGCGCTGGAATACTTGAATCAGGCGTACGACTGTATGTCCAATGCCGGGCGGCGCCTGCAAAGATGTCGATTTGGTCCTCTGGATAGCGCAGTGTTATCATCTCCGGGCGGCTCAGAAGGCGGGCGACAAGCCGGCCGCGAGCGCGGATTTTAAGCAAGCCTATGAATGGTATGGCAAAGTTCTGAAGTGTCAGCCGGGCAACAAAACGGCCAAAGACGGTCAGGATAACACCCGCTACGAGTTCAATAAATAGGAAGGGAACTACATGGCACGAGGTTTGAATGGCTGATCAAGATAAACAAGCACCGACTCGGCGTCAAATCAGCGATGACGAGCGGTTTCATTTCATCGGTTTTGAGGTCTGCCCCGGCAAACCCAAGGACCTCTTTACCTCCGAAGCCGAGAAGGCCAAACTGGTGGACGTGGTTGTCAAGAAGCGTTCCACCGGTCAGATTCTTCGCGAGCAGTGCTCACTCTTGTTCGCCCGGGTCTCAAAAATTGAAAAGACAGTCCTGATAGTGGCTTGCCTGATTGCTCTGGTAAGCCTGGTGGTGCCGTGGTATTCGGCTTACAATGAAGTCGAAGAAAAGGCGGCTGCGCCGACCGCTTCTTCGGTTGCCCCAAGTACTCAGACGCCCTCCGGAGGCAATGTCGAAACGATCACCGGCTATCAGGTCAGGGCCAAAATTCACCGGACCCCGCCGGAGACGCTTATGGGGATCACCTCGATCACTGCGATAGGTTCGTTGTTTTCGTCCGGGTTTATCCTGATGCTGACCGCCGTTATTATGCTCGCCTATACGCTGGCCACTTTGGGCCTGCCCATTTATCTCCTGATGCAGTTGTTCAAGGCCAAGACCCTCTCGGATGAATTTGCGCTGGAGATGAAGCGACTCTTGCGCTTCTGCTGGATTCCGGTGATCCTTCTGGTTTCCGCGTTTGTCCTGTCGTTTTTTGGCGCTGATTACGGCCCTGGGGTCGCCAGCGGTTTTTCCAGTCTTGGCAAGAGCTATGGACCGGGAGCCTTCCTTGGGACGCTTTCCTGGGGAGTGCTCATGTCGCTGGGCGCCTTCATGGTGCTCGCTTTCAAAGGAATTGAGATTTAACATCGTAATATACTGGAGGAATTAGTTCCGTGGTTAAACAGACGCTCTTCGTAACGGCCGACGCCATCCTGTCGTTTGTGGTCGGCTTTGGTCTCTGGTACGGTGTGTTCCGTACGGCTGAAAACCCAATCGTCCGTTCCATTTACAAAGGTGGGCCGCTGGTTGTCGTGCTCATCATGGTGCTCTTCATGCTCCTGTCGTTCGTGATCGAACGATATATCTCCCTGTACAAAGTCGCCAAAGGGAAAAGCTCGGTCCAGGTCTTCTTCAAGAAGGTCGTCACACTGCTTCAGAGCGACGATTTTGACGGCGCCCTGGCGGCCTGCGACAAGCAGCGCGGCACCACCGCCAACGTGCTTCGTGCCGGTATCGACCGGTATCGCGAAGTCAAGGTCGACAAATCCATCAACGGCGAAAAGCGGATACAATTGACTCAGGCTGCCATTGAGGAAGCCAACGCCCTCGAGGGACCGCTGCTTGAGCGGAACCTGATCGCCCTGTCGACGATCGCCTCGATCGCCACCATGATCGGGCTTCTGGGAACCACGATCGGTATGATCCGTGCTTTCGCGGCTACCGGTAACGTCGAGGGGGGCGTCATTGACGCCAACCAGCTGGCGGTCGGTATTTCCGAGGCGCTGGTAAATACGGCTTTCGGGCTCGTTTCCGGTATTCTTGGAATCTTCTTCTACAACTTCTTTGTTAATAAGGTAGACGCTTTCAACTACACGACCGACGAAGCCACGTTCGAGGTGATGCAGATCTTGAAAGCGAAAGAAGGTATCTAAACTATGTCTAAACGTCGGGTTGGCATTCGTATCGACATGACCCCGATGGTGGATATTGCGTTTCTGTTGCTGATTTTCTACATGGCAACCACGCAGTTCAAACCACCGGAAGCGCGGGCGGTCGAGCTGCCGCAGTCCCGCTCGCAGATTCAGTTGCCGGACAAGGATATTATCAATATCACGGTGACGAAGTGGGATTCGGTCTATGTGGACTATGTTGAGATCGCCAAGATTAACATTGATGGTCAGGATGTAAACTCCAACGTCCGCCGCGTGATCACTACCACCACCGCCGGCGTGGCCAACGAGATCAACCGGGCCCGGTCCGAAAAACATTAAGGCGCTGGTTGTGATCAAGGCGGATAAACGGGCTACCTTTGGAGCAATGCAGGACGTGATGAAATCGATGCAGGACAACAGCCTCGAGCGGTTCCTGATCATCACGGACAAAACGAAAGAGAAAAAGGCCTAAAAGACCTGTTTCTGATACTCGCAGATCGGACGGCCGCTGTGGCGGCCTGTTCGAACCCTGTGAAAGGAGCATGACCGGATGGCCGGTGACGTTGTAGAGCGACAAAAGAAGACTTCAAAGAAGGGACTGCGGCGCCCCAAGCGCCGCGTGTCGATCCGGATCGACATGACCCCGATGGTGGATATCGCGTTTCTTCTGTTGATTTTCTATATGGTGACCACGGTGTTCTCCATGCCCCAGGCGATGGAGATCAACTTGCCCCCCAAGGACTCGAAGGATACCCAGATCGAGATTAAAGAGTCAAATTTGCTGACGATTCGGGTGGACGAACCGGGAAGATACTGGTGGATTATTGGTAATCCAAAGGCAGGTAATCTGCCCAAATTGATCCCGTCGACCAAGGATAAGCCGGATTCGGTGAGTTATCTGGTCAACGCCGATTCCCTGAGGTCGATCCTGGTGGCCAAGAACCGAGAAAATGACAAATTGAGTACGTTGATCCTCATCAACCGAAAAGCGAAGTATAATGATATGGTGAGTATCCTGGATCAGATCGACTATATCGAGCGGCAGTGGAACCAGTTCACGGCCGACAAGCTCAAGGTCAAAGTCGACCAGATCCCGGCCGACCAGAAGTTTTCCTATCGCTATGCGATGGGCGAGTGGGGGGACACCGACGACAAGGTGATAGATGATGCCGTGGCCGAAGCAAAGAATCGAGGTGAGTTGTAATGGCACATGCCAATGCGTTGTACTCGCCCTATGGCGCGTATGAGCTGAAGTCCAAGTACCAGAGGAATTTCGCCCTGGGCGCCCTCTCGGTCCTGGCGCTGGTACTGCTGATCCTATTCAGCGTCTGGCTGGTGAAAGTCATTACAGGCGGTGATGATGACGCGGTTGCCGGAGTGGTTCGGATCAAAACGATCGCCGAATTGGGTCCGCCGCCGACGATCGCCAAGAAGCCGCCGCAGATCAACGTTCAGAAGCCGAATATCGCCGCTCCCAAGATTGGTATTCCCAAGCCGGTTGCGGACGAAGATGTTCAGGATCAGGATGTAACGATCGCCAGCCGCGAAGAACTGGCCGACATCCAGGCTCCCGATATCAGCGCAAACGCCGGTGATCAGAAGGTCGAAGTCGACATCAAGGACGACGAGTACCTTCCGCCCCCGGATGAGTTCGTGGCGGTCGAAGTCCAGCCTGAAATGATTTACCAGCAGGCGCCGGAATTTCCGCGTATTGCCAAGCAGGCCGGCATGACCGGGATGGTCTGGGTCAAGGCTCTGGTTGACAAGGAAGGAAATGTCCGCCAGGCCGTTGTGCTCAAGACTTCGGGTACCCAGTCGTTCGATGATGCCGCGGTGGCCGCTGCGTATAAGAACAAGTTCAAACCGGGCATTCAGAACGGACGTCCGGTCGCGTGCTGGGTGAGCTACAAGGTCGATTTCAAGCTGAACGATTAAGTCAGTTTCCAGCTAATTTGCATAAAGCGGCGCCGTGTGAATGGCGCCGCTTTTCTTTTGCCGCCTGGCCAACCTCTCGCACAAATCCGGGACTCGCCGCGTCTAATCTGTAGCAAACACCCCACCGCGACTCCGCCTCACTGCTGAACATTCACGACGGCCGTCAGCCGTCGGAACTAATCTTAGGGAGGCAGTATGTCCTCGACCGGGCCGTGCTTGAGGCGGCCTTCAAATGTGTATATACCCCGGCCATCCAGAACGGCTACCCCGTGGCGATCTGGATCTCGTATCGGGTTCAGTTCCGGTTGGAGAACTGAACTGGCGCCCTGAGGCGCCGTGCCGGGGTTTGTTGGAAGCGGCGGGCAGTGATGCCTGCCGCTTTTCTTGTCTCAGATTGTCAGCACCGTAGAACGTAATGCGTTGTCATATAGTGCCTTACGTTTTTGTCGTTATTTTCTGAGAATTCCCTCTTGACAACTGCACAAGTGTGCAGTATTCTGGTCTCAGGCCGATAATCAACAGAAAAACAAAAGAGAGAACCTATGTCAGAATTCTCTATGAATCATGCTCATCAGCCCGCCGGGCCAACCCCCCTCATGCCGACTTTCGCTCCCATCAACCTGCCGGCTGCCGAATGCGGTGAAATTGTCATGGATGGTGATGCCTGGTGGCGGGGAGAACTCCCCGCAAGCGACGAAGTCTACTACTTGAATTCGGGGACCTGCCCGGAGTGCAGCGGCGCCATGATCCGGCTTGGAGTCTGTTTCAGCTGCCCGGTGTGCGGCTACGGTTCCTGCGGCGGATGACTCATTTTCCACTGACATGTTCTGACACAACATCGCCATAAACTAAACTGAGGCTATATGCGAGTAACTGATCTGGAGCGGTTGGGTGTGCCGGGGCGCTTGATACAAATCTGGCGTGACCGGCAGGGGGAGACGCTGTTGCCGGTGCAACGGCAAGCGGTTAATCGTGGTCTGCTTGGCCATACGACTCAGTCTCCGCAATCATCGCGCAATCTGATTATCTCCGCGCCGACGTCATCGGGGAAATCCTTCTGCGCCGAACTCGCCGCCGCTCGGGGGATCACGGAACGCCGCAAAGTGGTCATGCTTTTTCCGCTCAAATCGCTGGCTGAAGAAAAGTTCCGGGTCCTCCATGAGTCGTTCGGGCCGCTCGGGGTCCGCTGCCTGATTGTGACCGCCGACCATCCCGAAAACGATCAGCCGTTTTTGAATGGTCAGTATCAGATCGCGGTGGCCATCTATGAGAAATTCGATCTGCTCCTGAGCGCCAATCTCGATGCGCTCATGTCGGTGGCGCTGATAGTGGTGGATGAACTCCAGATGATCTCCGAGCCGCGTCGCGGCGCCATTCTGGAGCGTCTGCTGACCAAAGTCCTGGCTTCGCGGTATGAGCCGATGATTCTTGGTCTCTCGGCTGTGGTGGGTCACGATTCGGCGCAGCAGCTTGCCCGGTGGCTCGAGGCCGAACTGGTCACGGAATCGCAGCGCCCGGTCGATCTTCTTCGCGGCGTGGCCGCCGCCGGCGCACTCAGACTTCGCTCGTACAACAGCGGCCAGGATTGCCGCGAATCGTTTGCGGCCTCTGATGATCCTTCGGATTTATTGACTCCCATTCTCCAGCAGCTTCGCCAATCCGACGGCTCGACTCTGGTCTTTTTGAAATCCCGCCGCGATACGGTTGAAGCTGCTTTTCGTCTGGCTTCCTGTTCCGGCTGGCCCCCGGCCAAAGCGGCGCTCGAACAACTGGCCCAGGATGAATCATCGTTTTTGATCCGCTCCCTGATGCAGGCGATGGGGCGGGGCGTCGCTTTCCACAACGCCGATCTTTCGTGGGATCAGCGCGCCGTGGTGGAGGAAGCCTTCAAGGCTAAAGAAGTGCGCGTGCTGTTTACTACGACTACTCTGGCGCTGGGTGTGAATCTTCCGGCTGACACCGTCTATCTGGAGACGGTTAAATTTGCGTCCGGAGAATATGGGGAACATCCCGGCCTGGTACCGATCAGCCGCGCCGAATTTGATAATATGACCGGTCGGGCCGGACGGTTAGGCCGGCAGAACGATCGCACGGGTAGAGCGATCGTGCTGGCCTACTCCGAATTTGACAGCGATATCCTCTGGAATAATTACATCGTCGGGGAATCAGATGCCCCCTGCGGATCATCGCTGGTTTCCGCCGAGTTTTCCGACTGGGCGCTCCACATGATTGTCTGCGGGCTGGCCGACAGTGCCGCCGGTCTTGCGAAGGTCTGGGGCCGCAGCTATTTCGCTCAGTCCGGCCGCCCCGACAGCCTTGTTACCGCACCCATCCTGCATCGGCTGGAAGAAGAAAAGCTGATTGTCAGGCAGGAGGAATTCTGCCGCACGACCTCGCTCGGAAAGGCCGTGGCATCCTCAGGGTTGACTCTCACCCAGGCCTCGCATTTCCGTAAACATCTGGCTCAAGCCTATCCCCAGACCCCGGTCGGCTGGACGGCGCTCGCTCTCAGCGCTCCGGATTGGGATCTTCCTCCGGGCATTCTCACCCGGTCCGAACAGCGGAGCGGGGCCCCGATCAGGATGCTTTATCAGCGTTTCGATCATGGGGTCGATGAGATCGGTTTTCTGCTTTCCGAGGATCACCGTCGCGAGCCGCTGGCGTTTCGCACCGGCGCCGTGTTGAAGACCATCCTGCTTCTGGATGACTGGTGCCGGCTGGTCGAATTGCAGCGGCTCGAGGAACGGTATCAGATGCATCTCGGCCAGATTAAGGGGGTGAGCGAGACCGCCGCCCATTTGGTCAATGGTCTGGCGGCCATGATCGAAGCCTCGGATCAATTCGACCCGACTATTGAGATGCTTCGCGATCACGCTTTCAGCCTCAGGCATGGTCTCCCGGCCGAGTTCCGGGATATTTATGAGGCGTTTGGGGCTCTCCTTAATCGCTCCGATATGACCGCCTTGGTGCGTGAAGGAATCGCCACTCCGGATGAGATTTTGGAGCTTTCCGAGGAGCAGATCCAAAAGATCATCCCCCACCCGCAGCGACAAATGAATTTGATGACAAAGCTCAATTCACTTAAACAGGAGGTTTCTATGAGAACCGCAACCAGGACCGGTCAGGCCGCCATGGCCGCTTTGCCGGTCGCAATGGAGATCGACGGGACATTCGAAGGGGACCGTTATCTCATCCGTCTGAACGGCCTTCCGGTCCGGCTAACCGGGAAATCGTTCAAGTACCTGATGAAACTTGCCTGGTCACGCCTAAGACGTGATTCCGGGTGGGTTTACAAGGAAGATATCGAGATTGGCTTCAACCAGGCCCGTTATCTTTACCGGATGAAAAACGAGATCGCTCAGAGTTTTCCGTCGCCGTGGAAGATTTTCGAGAATAACCGGCTCGGCTATTACCGGCTTGATCTGAGTCCCGAGGCGATTCGGATCAATTTCGAGAATCTCAAGTCCCATCCGGATTATGAGATTCGCCAGCTGGCGGAACAGGCGGCCCCGGTTTCTCATCCGGCTCAGCCCGGTAACCTCTCCGCGTCTCTGCCCTGTTAATGGGCAGAGATCGCTGACAGGCAAGAAGTTAGAGTCAACCGTCCAGCATGGTTGACAATACCGGGATATTCCGCGTCCTTCCTCTTGAAAAGAAGGCTCAGCAGCCGATACTGAGTACAAACGCGGCGCTACATATGATCATTCGCAGTAAGAACCGTATCCCATTGGTTGGCTCCGACATCGAGGCCGAATACCCGGTCCTTCCCCTGATGACCGGCGTCCTCATGCCCGGCATGATGATGACGGTCCAGATCGGCCGCCCCGAAAATCTTCTGCTGCTTGACGCTGTCATGGCCTCAAAAAAGGAATTCGTGGCGTCCTATTCCCATGCCGAGGTCGAGACCGCCACCGCCGCGCCGATTCACCAAGTCGGCGTATTGGCTCGAATTGTCGATCTGAAGGAGGGGCCCGGAGGGAGCCGGATGGTGACGATCGAGGGAACCAAGCGGGTCTCGATCAACCGGATACTCACGGCCGAGCCATATCTCAAAGCGGTCGCGACCGCGGTCGACACGCCGGCGTATGTTCAGCGAAATATTCAGCCGAAAGTCGATAACGCGATCGCTATCGCCAGCGAAATCACCCATCTCGACCCAATCTACTCGCCGGAATTGACCAATGTCCTGAAGATGAATACCGAAGATCCCTCGTTGCTCGCCGACCGGGTGGCCGCCAGCTTCCATTTTCCCCTGGCCGCCAAACAGGAGCTGCTGGAGGCGGTCGCCCTTGAACTTCGTTTCGACCGGCTTTTGTATCATCTGAACAACGAATTGAATCGGGTCGCAACGCTCCTGAACATCAACCAGAATGTCAAGAAGCGGATCGAGGATGAGCAGCAGCGTTATTACCTCCGCCAGCAATTGTACGAGATCAAACGCCAGCTCGGCGAGGAGTATACTGAGGAAAAGGAGGCTGCCCGGTTCCGCCACATGATCAAGAGCAGCCCGCAGCTTCCAGCCGAAGTAGTCGCCCGCGCCAAGATCGAGATCGACCGCCTCAGTGAGTTATCACCGGCCTCGGCCGAATATGGCGCCACCAAGAGCTATCTGGATTGGATTCTGAATCTCCCTTGGGAGAGGAGCCACTCGGAAGAGTATCAGATCAGCGAAGTCGAGAAGATTCTCTCGACAGACTACTACGGGCCGACCGGCCTGAAAGAGCAGATTTTGCAGCGCCTCTCGGTTCGCAAGCTGATGGGGGGAGTGGACGAGGGACCGACCTTGTGTTTTGTCGGTGCCCCCGGTACCGGGAAAGCTTCCATTGCCAAGGCGATCGCGCGCGCTCTCGGCAAGGAATTTGTCCGCATCTCGGTCGGCGGCATCTCCGATGTCAACGAACTGAAGGGCGCGCCGCGTACTTGGTGGGGAGCCTATCCTGGTAAAATCGTCCGCACGCTTCGGACCATCGGCGCATCCGATCCGGTGATTTTGATTGAGGATATCGACTATTTCAACGTCGATAACGATTCCTCGGTCAATATGGCGCTCCTCGACGTAATCGATACTCGCCGCAACGACCGCTTCCTGGATAACTATGTGGGCGTTCCGCTCGATTTGAGCAAAGTGTTCTTCATCTGTTCCGTCCGCGCCTACGAGGAGATTCCGGAGCAGTTTGTGCCCAGGCTGGAAATTATAGAACTTCCCGGATACATCGAGCGGGAGAAAATTGTCATCGCCAAGCGGTATATAATTCCCAAGCTGCTTCGCAAGCACGGCCTCACGAAAGCCGAATTCAAGACCAACGAGAAGACGCTCGCGTATATCATCAATAATTACACGCAGGAGGCCGGCCTTCTAGGGTTCTCCCAGCAGATCGAAAAGATCTGCCGCAAAATCGCTCTGGAAAAAGCCGAGAACGGCAAGAACCAGAAGTCCTGGCACATCTACGACAAGACGGTTGAGTCGTACCTCGGCACGCCCGTATTCATTCCGGAGAAGCCCGAGAAACAGCCGGAAATCGGCAATGCCGCCGGGTTGGCCTGGACCGGCTCTGGTGGGGAGCTGATGTTCATCGAGGGGCTCAAGATGAAGGGCGCGGGGGAGATTATCACCACCGGCTCACTCGGCGAAGTTATGCGCGAATCGATTCAGGCGGCTCACTCGTATGTTCGCTCTAAAGCGGATATGTTGGGGATTGATTTCAATGATTTTCGCGAATTCGATGTTCACATCCACTTCCCATCGGGCGCCGTTCCCAAGGATGGCCCGTCGGCCGGTGTGACTGTCTGTCTGGTCATCGCTTCCGTTATGTCGGAACGTCCCATCCGCAACGATATCGCCATGACCGGCGAGGTTACTCTTCGCGGCCGAGTACTTCCGGTCGCCGGCATCAAAGAGAAGATCTCGGCCGCGTATCGGGCCGGCATTCTTCATGTAGCGCTCCCCAGGGAGAATGAGAAGGATATCAAGGAATTGCCGCGCGAAATAATTCGGCGCACCAAGTTCACGTTTATCGACCGGGTGGACGAACTGTTCCAGCTTTGCCTCATGAATTTCACACCTTCCACTTACACTCTCGAAAAAATCTTCGCCAAAGAAGTCGCCAAAGCCAAGCGGAAGCGGCAGTCCGGCCACCCGCGGACCAAGGCGGCCCGCGGCCGTCACTCCGGTCAGAAACGAACCGGCCGTAAATAGGACTCGCACAGTCCGCTCTCGTTCTTCTTGATAGTCTCCGACTGCAATCCACTTTCAGCTTGACACCGCTTGCCGCGGAGTGATATATTATTGGTGCAGAGCGTGTATCTCTTACGACACACTTCACTTACGAAAGCACTTACTGCGGGATCGGCACAACTCTCGAACTTCGGCAGCCATCTGATTCGAATCGACAGTCAAGCACGAATGATGTCTGTCGCCTGAGTGTGCGGACGATATCGACAACCCCTTGGGGAGCAGAGCAGGGCACGGGAAGGCCGTGCCGGGAGACGCCGGAAGTGAGGAAAGACCGTTTGAAATTCGTCGTGATTGCCATGCCGGGGGCTAATATCCCGCCACAGATGTGCGCTGATACATTTCTCTTTTCACACGGAATCGTGCGGCCGGAGTTTCTCCGACCTCACCGCAGCGAGACTCAATAACCGCATCCAGATAGGAGTAACCACACTATGAGACAATTCTCAGGACGAGCCATTGCCTGGTGTATGATTCTGTTACTGGTAACGACTTCGATCGCGCTGGCCGGTCAGGGAGTCGTTTCCATTTACAAAGTGGGCGGGCAGTTCAACGGCACGGCCGTGACTGCCGGCGCCGACATTCGCTTCCTCATCCGTTTCAATAACAATACCGGGGAGAAGTGCGACATCTCCAACGGCTTCAAACTATCGTCGCCCGACGGCGCTACCTGGGACAGCACGACGATTACCGGTCTTGGCACAATCGTCGACGGAACACCCTCCTGGTTTGCACCCTATTTCAACGTCGTCTTTGCCTTGCTCCCGTTCAGCGCCGATGGTCAGGGGGAGGATACGGTAGCCTGCCTCGGCTCCGGAAGTACTACAAATGCCGGCCGGCAAATGCCTGCCACATGGAACGATTCGGTTTTTGCGATAACGGCTTATTTTGACGGCAAAAAGAGTTCGGCTGGCAAGCACATTTGCATCGACACCGCGTTCTTTCAGCCCGGTGGTACCTGGACCTGGATCGGTCGAAGCCTGACGCCTTATATACCGGTCCTGCAGGGCTTGACACCCAGCCAACCGTACTCTGACGGAAATCCCGGCACCCGTCTCGGTTCAGGCTACTGCTTCACGATCTATGCCCCGCAATTGGGCGTAAATCCGCCTCAACTGAATTTTACGTGTCAGGCCGGCGGAACGCCGCCGGCGAGCCAACCGTTTCAGGTGACCTCCACCGGGGACTCGTTAGGTGACCCCCAGACCTTTACACTGATCGAGAATTCCCCCTGGATACTGAAATCCCCTACCGGTGGGACTACGCCGAAACAGATTACCGTCTCGATCAACCAGACTGGATTGGCCGCGGGGAGCTATCTGGACTCCATCCAGGTTCAATCCGCTACGTCTGTCAATTCACCTCAGTGGGAAAGAGTCAGTTTGACCGTAACGGCGCCTCCGCCGACCATCGCCGTAAACAAGACCTCGCTCCCCTTCGTAGGAGTCACGGGCGGCGCGAACCCGGCTCCCCAGACATTCATAATCACGAACTCGGGCGGGTCTTCGTTACATTGGGCTCTGACCCACTCATCCTCCTGGCTCGGTCTCAACCCGACCAGCGGCGTTGACTCCGGTACTGTCACCGTTACAGCGAATATCACCGGCCTTCTCGCCGGCACATATGCCGACACGATCGCAATATCCGACCCGCTGGCCACCAACAATCCCGTAAAGATTCCGGTGTCGCTTAATCTCGGCTCGAACCTTCCGTTTATCGCGGTTGATTCGGCTGTGAATCATCTCATTATTAAGACCGGCTCGGGAATTCCGGCGCCGCGCATGATTTACATCCGCAACGGTGGTATCGGGACGCTTAATTTCACGCTGTCGGAGAATTCCGTCCGGTTGTTCAGTGAGGTTCCCATGTCCGGCACCGCGCCCGAGAGCGTCAAGGTGACCTTCAAAACCTCCGGATACCCATCCGGCTCACAGTTCTATGACACGCTCTGGGTGACCTCGGCGGAAGCGACTAACTCCCCGTATCCGGTGATTTTCTCGTTTCGGTTCGTGGACAATCCGGCCGTGATCCAGCCCACCAAGGATACGATCTCATTCACCACTTATGAGTGCGGTCCGGGTCTCAATCAGACAATTCAAACCGACAGCATTCAAGTCTACAATACCGGCGGTGATGACCCCCTGAATGTCGGACTTATCGCCCACTCGACCCTCGCCCAGATTTCACCGCTTTCCGGTGAGGCGCCATTCCAAATCAACTTTCAGGCCGCCAACATAAACCCGCCCTTGGGTACGTACTATGATACGCTGCTCCTCACGGCGGCGAATGCCATCAATTCACCGCGGGCGGTTATCATCAAGTATATTCGAATCGCCGGTACCCACCAGCCGCAGATCGTTCTGGCCAGAGATTCATTTGTGATTCCGCGCCAAGAGCAAACCGGCAACGTGATGCTTTCCTCCAGCATTGACAACGTTTACCCCGGATGTATGCCCTGGACAATCACGAACTCCATCCCCTGGTTCACTCCGACCAGGACCTCGGGAAATGTTCCATCGGTGGTGAGCGGACTTGCGGATGTGGACGGATTGACGCGCGGAATCTATCGGGACACGTTTTATGTCGCGGCAACCTCGGCGTCCAACAGCCCAAAGGCTGTTCCCGTAACGCTGGAGATCTGGCGGCTGCATGGCGACGTCAACTGGGATGGGCGTATTGACATCTTTGACCTGACCCGGCTGATTTCATACCTTACCACCGGCGCCAACCCCCCGCTGCCGGAATATATTGTGGGTGATGTGAACTGCAGCGGCACGGTCGATTTGGCCGATCTGACCGCTATGGTCGCCTACTTGAGCAACAAGCTCAGTTCGTTCTGCGGCAACCCGTGATTTTGTATCAATAATTCTAGTTCGGCGCGCCGTTATACTTATAACGGCGCGCCCTCTTATATCCGAAGATGAACTTGCCGACAATTGACAAAAGCGCCGATTGTGGTATACTACCCGGTAAGCCAGGACCACATTTGGTGGCGAAGCTGCCAACCGCCGCAACTCGACGCCCCGGTCCCTGATTCGACAACGTTGTGCGCCGATGTGGAGGTGTCTTGTGAAGCTTCGATGTTCATCTCTGGTTATGGTCCTTCTTTTCGTGTTCTCCCTATTGACTGTTCAGACGGCTCTGCCAGCCTCCGACGACAACATTGACTGGTCCAAAGCCACTCCGGCAGAGCGCCATCAGAAGATGTGGGAAGCCAAGGCTCGCACGCTGGCCGACCGCCAGTACTCCCAGCAATTGGCCGCCCAGGCTCCGTTGGTCAACACCCAGACGAATTATGACGTCAAGTTCTACGATATCTATATCCGCGTCAACGACACGACCAATGTGCTGTACGGGGCCGTGCGCATGGTGGCGGCAAGCACCCAGCCGGGCGTCAACGCCGTTCAGGTCGACTTTTTCGACAACATGGCGGTAGACTCAATCGTCGCACCATCCGGTCAGTTGTCGTATACGCGAGCCTCGAATGTGGTCACGGTTAACCTGGGACTTTCTTACAATCAAGGGGACCAGTTCGATTTTCGATTCTACTACCATGGTACCCCCACCCAAGGCGGCTTCCAGGCCTTTGCCTTTGGGACCCACAACGGCAAGAAAATCATAAGCTCGCTCTCCGAACCATATTTCTCGCGCACTTGGTGGCCCTGCAAGGACCGCAATGACGACAAGGCCGACTCGTTCAACATCGCTATCGAGACTGACACCTCGTTTTACTGCGGATCCAACGGCACGCTAGACTCGATCGTCCAGCATACCGCCAATACCCATATCTTCTATTACCGGATGCGCCACCCCATGGCGAATTACCTGTTCTCAGTTGCGATCTACCCATACATCGTTTGGACCGACTGGTATCATTACAACGTTGGGAAAGACTCCATGCGCATCACCAATGCCGTGTACCCCGACATGTACAGCTATTCGCTGAGTACGTGGGGCGTTACACCCGGCGCCATCGCGATCTTTTCGCAGAATTACGGCCCCTATCCCTATTTGGATGAGAAATACGGTCACTCCAACTTCCAGTGGGGCGGAGGCATGGAGCACCAGACCATGACCTCGATGACGGGCACCAGTTTCGGTTTTTCCGAACCGGTGGTGGTACATGAGTTGAGCCACCAGTGGTGGGGAGATATGATTACCTGCAAGACGTGGGGAGATATCTGGCTGAACGAGGGGTTTGCCTCATATTCAGAGGCGCTGTACTATTTGAACAAGAGCGGATGGGATTCCTACCACAACTACATGGCCGGAATGGATTTTTCCGGCGGCGGCACCATCTTTATCACGGATACGACCAACGTTGGAATCATTTTCGGCTCGATCGTCTATGACAAAGGAGCCTGGGTTCTCCATATGCTGCGCCGAATCATCGGTGAGACCAAATTCGCGGCGATGTGGAATGCCTGGTATCATTCCCCGTTCCAGTATGGTTCGGCCACGACCACCGACTTTCAGAACGTGGTTGACTCGGTCAGCGGCCAGAATCTCAACTGGTTCTTCAACGAGTGGATCTACGGGACCTATCGCCCAAATTACAGCTGGTCCTGGGCTTCGTATCCCAATCCGTCGGGCGGCTATGACACGTATGTCGAGGTAAAGCAGACTCAGACAACCAGCCCGCAGACTTTCATAATGCCGATCGACTTCTTCTACGCCACCAATTCCACCACTGACACCGTGAGCCTGATGGTGAATTCCCGGCGAAAAGTAGTGAGCTGGCACTCCGCCGACCAGGTGCAGGGTATAGTTTTCGATCCGAGCAATTGGGTTCTCAAGTACCAGTCCTCGCAGCCCTGGGGTTTGACCATCGTGACCGACTCGGTGTTGGCCGCCGGTAAGCAGTACACTAATTACAAGGATACTATCCGTACGCTGGGGAACACCGGCGCCATGAATTACTCACTGATCGGCGGGACGCTTCCGCCAGGGTTGACCATTAACAACAGTGGGGTCTTCTTGGGTGCGCCCACAGACACCGGCACCTTCGCGTTCAGACTCCGTGTCTTGGATAATTCTTCCGCTCAAGCGGATACCGCCAACTTTACCCTGGCGGTGGGCCCGGCCGTGCTCTATCCGGGAGACGTCAATTTTTCTCAGTCTCCCAACATTGATCTGGGTGACCTGTCAGCGCTGGTCTCGTATTTGACCACCGGCCAGCCGATTCCGCCTGTGAAGAAACTTGCGGATATCAACGCCGATTGTGTCATCGACCTCGGCGACCTCAGCCGAATGGTGGCCTATCTCACTAGTCCTGGAGTAACCCTCCTCATGGGCTGCGCCCAGTAGCACCGGCTTCAATTGACCGAGTCGTGGCTGGCGGGTTCGCTTGCCACGGCTCCTTTTTTGTTGATTTTACCCCGGAAAAGTCCCTTATTTTCGATTGGTTTGAATCTACGATTATACTGACCCAAAGGCGCTCTCGTGTCTGAACAGAAGAAAATTGAGACTTTTCATATCTCCACCTATGGCTGCCAGATGAACTTGGCCGATTCCTCGACTTTGGCCGCCACGCTGACTACACGGGGGTATCGCCGGGTCGATGAAGAGTCCCTGGCTGACCTGATCATCCTCAATACCTGTTCCGTTCGTGAGAAGGCCGAGGAACGCGTGTACGGGCGCCTTGGAGAGATTTACAAGTTCAAGAAGCGCAAACCGCATCTGAAAATAGCCGTGGTCGGTTGCATGGCCCAGCGTCTGGGAAACGATCTTAAGTCCCGCGTACCGCATGTCGACTGGGTGCTCGGAACCGACCGGGTTTTTGAACTTCCCGATGTTATCGAAGGAATTGAGGGGACCAGTCCGGTTATGACCGCTTTTGGCCACGAGAATATGGACATGATCACGCCGATCAAGGAAACCCCGTATTCCGGCTTTATCACGATTTCCCGCGGCTGTGACAATTACTGCACGTATTGCATTGTCCCGTATGTCCGCGGCAAAGAACGCTCCCACTCGGCCGATTATATCGTCGATTCAATTCGCAAGATGGCGGATGAGGGAGTGGTAGAAATCACCCTGCTGGGACAGAATGTCAACAGCTACCGTCACGGAGAGACCGACTTCCCGGCTCTGCTTCTCCGGGTGGCCCGTGAGACGGGCGTTTCACGCGTGCGATACATGACCTCGCATCCCAAGGATCTCTCCCGGCGGCTGGTCGATGTCATGGCCGAGGAACCCAGGATTATGCCCCACGTGCATTTGCCGCTCCAGTCCGGCTCCAACCGTGTGCTGCAGAAAATGGGCCGGTTATACAGTGTCGAACATTATGTAAAGATCGTGGAATACATCCGCAAAAATCTGAATTATGTCTCTCTGACGACCGATCTGATTGTCGGTTTTCCCTCGGAGACCGAAGACGAGTACGAGCAGACGCTTGAGGTCGTGAACACGGTGCAATACGACGGGGCGTTCATGTTCCGCTACTCCGTGCGCCCCGGAACAACCGCGGCGCGATATGAGGATGATGTCCCGGAGGAGACCAAAATCCGCCGCCTGAATCGCTTGATCAAGCTTCAGCAGCAAGTCAGCTATGAGCGCAATCAGCGGGAACTGGGGCAGATTCGGACGAGCCTGGTGGAAGGGAATTCCCGACGAAGCGATGAATTCCTGCGGGCGCGGACCGAAGGCAACAAGACGATTCTGTTCAAGACTGAACGGCCGCTGTCTCCCGGCTCCGTTGTTCCGCTTCGAGTTACCGCGGCCGACGCCTTTACGCTTCATGGCGAGATTGCGGAGTCAAACTGATGCTTGCCCATGTAGCGGCCATTATTCTGCCGTTCGTGGTCGTCGCCCTATACGTCTTTGTGGCTCTGCGCCTTCAGTTGTTCAGCCTTCTCTCGGATGCCCGGTATCCCTTTGTGACGGGAGGCGTGCTGGTGCTTCTGGTTACGATTTGGAATGCTTTGGCGACGGCTCCGTCGTATAGTACTTGGTTTATCATCACCGCCTATCCCTGGATCAGTTTCTTCAGTCTGGTGATTCTCCTGATCGGCCTCGGGCTGACCGTCCTCGGCCTGGATCAGCACGCCCGGGTACAGCAGACGGCCAGCGAAGAAGTTGAGGTCCGCGAAGGAAAGCTCTCCATCCTTGAGAACTTGCAACATGACGCCCGCGGGCCATATCAATTGCTTGAACTGCTGAGTCTCGCATTACGTGAGACCCTGCTTCAATATCCCGAAACGTGCGGCGCCGTCTTTCTGGTCAATCGGTCGCAGCGCATGCTAGTGCTGGGAGCGGTCTCCGGGTTCACCAAAAATGAAACGGCCCATCTGGAGCACTTTCCCCTGGGGAACAATCTGGTCAGCCGCGCCATCGAAATCGGCGAACCGACCCTGACCTCGACTGTCGAGCTGGTCGATGCCGAGGGCAAACGGATGGATTCCCGGTTTCAGTCCGGCGTTGTGCTGCCTTTGTGTTCCGGAATGGAGAAAATTGGAGCGATCCTGCTGGCCGCCGAGCGGCCCAAAAGCTTTGCCTCAATCGACGTGAAATACCTGGCTCCGATTGCCGAGTGGCTCGCCGAAAAAATAAGAACGGCGCGTCTTACGCGGGAACTAGCCGCAGTCCGGACTGAGATTGACGATCAAACGTCACGAGCCAACGGACTCCTCAGTCGCCTGACGGCCCTGACTTCGTCTGTCTCTTCAGACAACCCTGTTGCCGCCTTCTGCCACTCCCTGACAGGACTGCTGGGAAGTTCCTCGGCCCAGCTTTTGGGAATTCAGAACGGCACTATCGCATTTTACGGCGGCACTGAGCCGGGCGGCACCATGAACGAAAGTCTCCGAACGGCCGTCGCCGATGCGCTGGAGCGCCGCAAGCCGGTCGTTATCAATCACGAGTCATCCGATGCTTCGGGAAGGACGGTCGTCTCCCGGTCGTCTCTCGTGTTTCCAATTCCCCGGCGGAAGAGCGTCGATGCCTTCATGCTGGTGCGCGACTCAGGGCCGGTCACCGTCTCTGAAAGTGATCTGAGACTGCTGCATTCCTGCGCGGCGCTGGCAGCCCTTGCGCTCGACTTTCAAGACACCCACCGGCGGGATATCACCCGCCGGATCGGGATTGACAAAGTGCTCCAGTTGCTTTCCGGCAAACCGCTTCCATCCGGAGCATCTCAGACAGCGGCCTTTCTCAATCACATTTCAGACATCCTTCCCAAAGCTGCGGTCGCCATTGCTTTTGATATCGCCGAATCAGGGCTGCTCAGCTTCAGCGGCGGCGTTAATGCCGATCCCGATATCGTTTCCGAGCTTCATCTTGGCGGAGGGGAGGGGATCGTCGGAGACTCCGCCGCCAGCGGCGAGGCCCGCTTTGTGTATGGAAAGCGTGAACTGTTTGCCGGGATCGAACGCTTTGACACGGTGAACCGGCAAATCCTGCAACGCCTGTTCGGTGAGCGCCGCCTGCCCGATTTTATGGCCGCGCTCTCGATACGTTCATCCGAACAATCCCGAGGCGTTGCCCTGCTGTTCTTCTTTGATCTTCCCGAATCCGAGCGGCTTGAGTGGGAACGACTCTTGCAGCTCGCGGCCGGACTCTTCTCGGTGCGGCTTGGCCTCGAACAATCTCGAACCCGACCAGTATCCACACCAGGACAGCTCTCTGAAGAACCGGAAGCGTATGCGGTCAACGAACTCAACAACCATCTATCGGCGGTTATCGGAAACGCCGAGTTATTGTCCCAGCGCGGCGACCTTCCCGGAGAGCTTCGGGCCCAATTAAAGGGGATCATCGCCGAGGCGGAGCGGGCCGCCGGGATCGTCCATTCCAGCCTCACGCCCAAGGCTTCGGCCGGCAATACTGCGAGCTTGCCGGCGATTCCGAGCTTGACCCTCGACGCAATTGTTGAGCAGGTACTGGCGCAGTCCCGGATATCGGGCAACTTGTACATGGCCGGGGGGAGACCCCGCGAGATTCAGGTCGCGTTGAAGGGAAACGCCGAGGTCCCCCTGTCGACCGAACTGCAGAGACAATTTTTTGAGACCGCCCTGGCAAGGTTCGCGTCGATTGCCGCCGATGACGACATGTTCACGATATCGAGCTATCGACGCGATGATCTGCTCTTTCTGGATGTCTCCCGGCACCACAAGAATTTTCCGCCGGTAGAGGCGGTGGCCGGATTTGGCGATTACCAATTCGCCGAAATCGCTTTCGAGGGGAGACCCTCGGATGTCTACCTGCAACCGTTGGCCGGAACTTCCAGCGGGTATGCCGTGGACCGCCAGTCAGTGCCGCCCGCCTATCTCAGCTTCCGGTTCCCGCTCAAAGGGACCACTCAGCCGAAGGGGAGCACAGCCTCAGTCCGAATATTGGCTATTGATGATCAGCCGGTCATCCTTGACCTGATCTCGGCCATGTGCCAGTCCCTGGGCTATTCGGTCGCAACCGCCTCAACCGCCGAGGCCGGCGTTCGGCTGGCTCAGGCGCAGAAGTTCGATATTGTCCTGACCGATCTCGCCATGCCGGATATGTCGGGACTTGAAGTTGCCAGGCAAATCCGCCGCGTGCATCCGGACATTCCCATCGTCCTGGTGACCGGCTGGGAGGCCGGGATAGACCCTAATCAGATGAAATCTGCCGGAATTACGGAGGTTCTGTATAAGCCGTTTAGGATCGAACAGCTGACCGATATCGTCCGCTCTGCGGCTCCCAGCCGCCGCTGAACTTTACCGCCCCCCCCTTCAAAATCCGCCCCAAATGCCGACAAAGAAGATGGATATGCAGTCTCCTACTTCTATCGACAAAGTGACGGTCATCGAGCGAATTCTCCGCGATGACGACATCCTGAGTCTGCCTCAGGCCCTGACGGAGATTTTGCGCGAGGTCGACAAGCCGAATTCTTCCGGGGATTCGTTGTCGCGAATTATTCTCCGCGACCCGGCATTGACCAGCCGAATTCTCAAGTTGGCCAACTCCGCGTATTATCACCGTTTTGCCCGATCGACCACCGTGCACCAGGCGGTCCAGGTGCTGGGGCTGTCTACGGTCAAGTGTCTCGCTTTGTCCTCATCAGTGTTCAACGCCGACAAGATCAAGGTCTCAACCCATCTTGATGTCAAGCAGTTCTTCGCCGGGATTCTGACTATCGCCGTTGCCTCACAGAAAATAGCGCATGCCTGCGGTCTCAAGTCATCCGAAGAAGCTTTCATTGCGGGGCTGCTGCACGACATCGGCATCATGTTCTTTCTGACGCATTACCCGGACCAATACAGAAGAATCATCGAGCACGAAAAGCGCTCGGTCCGACTGGTCGATGCCGAAAGACAGGAACTGGGGATCGACCATGCTGAAGCCGGCTATCACCTGGCCATGAAATGGCGCCTGCCGCAGCAGATTTGCGAAGCTATTCGCGATCACCATAATTTCCTTGAAGTCAAACCGGGTGTCACGCTGACCAACATCATGCGCATGGCGACACTTGTGGCCAATGATGCTTTTGAAGGATACGATCGGGACCCGCTCGAAAAACTTCAGCATACCAATCATCTGGCTTCGGTGCTCGGCCTTTCGCGCGAGCAAATCGACACGATTTCCATGTCGCTTCTTTCCGACGCCGTGCAGGTCGCCGAATATCTCGAAGCCGACATCGGCAACATCGAAGAGATTCTCACCCGGGCCAACCGGGAGATCTGGCGGACTTATTTGATTGTGCAGAACCTGTTCAAAGAGCGCGAGGATCTCACCCAGAAGCTGCTCGCTGAAGAGCGGGCCAAAGGGGCCATTGAAGCCAAGAATATTGCGATTGCCACGCTCTCTCATTATGTCAATAACGCGGCGATGGCCATGTTCGGCCGGACGCAGATTCTCCGGCAGCGCCTCGAACGCGGGGATACGGAGAAACTGCTGGCGGTAATGCCTCAGAGTCTCGACGTAATTGAAAACGGAATTCGCAAGACAATCGCCGTCCTCGATGAAATCAAGGCGATTTCCCCAATCGACGAAGTGGCGTTCTACAATATGTCGCAGGCCATGAATATCGATGACCGCCTCGAAAAGCGACTTGGCCCAAATGGGCGGCATCTCGGAACGGGCCAAGGTTACCGTCGATACGCCCGCCGCCAAATAACCATATCTCCACGTTGACCATTTTCCCTCAACAATATACCTTTCGGCCATGTTACGGTACCTTACCGCCGGCGAATCCCATGGCCCGCAGCTAACCGCGATTATCGACGGTCTTCCCGCAGGGTTGCCCATCGATCCGGCTCAACTTGATTTCCAACTCGCCCGGAGACAAAAAGGGTACGGCCGCGGCGGCCGAATGAAGATCGAAACTGACAAAGCTCAGATTCTTTCAGGCATCCGGCACGGACGCACTATCGGCAGCCCGATCACTATTGCCATCAAGAACAAAGATTGGGAGAACTGGGCCCAGATCATGGATCCGGTCAATCCGATCCCAATAGAGCTGAATCTCAAACTGAAACGCCTGGCGTTTGAGACGACGCACCGCACGTCCCGGCCATGCCGATCTTCCGGGGGGGATAAAGTGGAATCATCACGATCTTCGAAACGTCCTCGAGCGCGCTTCAGCCCGCGAGACGGCCGCACGCGTTGCGGTCGGGTCACTGGCGCGACAACTGCTCGAGCATTTCCACGTGGAATTTGCCTCTCACGTTGTGCGGATTGGCGAGGTCGCACTGATCAAACCGGTTAAGCTCGTGAGTCTTGACCGTCTGCGGGAGATCACGGAAGCCTCCGAGGTCCGTTGTGCCGATCCCGCTACCGAAAAGAAGATGATCGCCGCCATTCGCGAAGCCAAGAAGAAACGGGATTCGGTCGGCGGCATTGTCGAACTGATTGTCCGGGGACTCCCAATAGGGCTGGGAGGGTTCTCGCAGTCTTCGCAAAGATTGGACGGTCAATTGGCCGGCGCGCTTATGTCCATTCATTCCGTTAAAGGAGTTGAGATTGGACTCGGTTTTGAGGGTGCCGGAATTCGCGGATCGGCGTATCACGACCAGATCTATTTTGATCCTAAAGGGTCGAAGGCGAAGAAGCGATTCTATCGCAAAACCAACCATGCCGGCGGGCTTGAGGCTGGAATCACCAACGGCGAAGATCTCATCATCCGCGTGGCGAGCAAGCCGCTCTCGACTTTGAACCAGCCGCTTGATTCGGTCGATGTGAAAACCAAAAAGCCGGCCAAGGCGATGGTCGAGCGGACTGATAATTGCGTGGTCCCGGCTCTTGCTGTGATCTGCGAAGCGGCGGCGGCTTTCGTGCTGGCGGACGCCTTTCTGGCCAAATTCGGCTCGGACAACCTGGCGGAGACTGAACGCAATTACACCAGCTGGCTGGACAGTTCATACTGAAGTTAATCCTTTGTCCATAACCCTTTCTCTGAAGGGAGTTCACGCATGAAGTTCTCATTTGCCTCCGGAAAACCGGAAGAGCTGACCGGCGACAGCCTGGTTCTGTTCGCCTCGGAATTTGAGTCGATCAAAGACCCGCTGCTGAAGAAAATCGACAGCGCCTGCCACGGCGCTTTGAGCACGTTGCACAGCTCGAAAGAGTTCTCCGGGAAATCGGGCGAGCTTGCCAGCCTTCTGAACCCGGCCGGCTTCAAATGCCGGCGAATCATCCTCGCCGGACTTGGCAAGAAACCGACCGCCGAGAGTTTCAGAATTGCCGTGGGGAATGTCTCCCGCGCCAAGGGGCTCGCCGCCAGTAAGAAGGGAATCGTGTATTTCGACCGATATCGCGATCCGGAGTTTTTCCAGGGAGCGGTCGAGGGATATCTGCTCGGCTCGTTTAAGATGCTCGATTTCAAGAGCGGGGAAGAAGCCAAAGACAAATCAACCTTAAGTGAACTCATATTTGCGGTTCCCGATAAGACCGGATTGAAGAAGCTTGAAGCATCGGTCAAGCGCGGCGAGATTATCGCCAACGGCCAGATTCTCGTCCGGCGTCTGGCGCAATTGCCCGGGAATCACCTGACTCCCAAAGTCTACGCGGCCGAAGCCCAGAAGCTGTGCAAGCAGTATGGAGTCGAGTTCCAGATGCTCGACGAGAAAGCAATCGCCAAAGAAAAGATGGGGCTTCTGCTGGCGGTGGCGCAGGGGTCGGCCGAGCCGCCCCGCTTTTTGATCCTGAAATACAACGGTACGCGGGCGGCGCAAAAGCCGATCGTGCTGGTCGGCAAGGGAGTCACGTTCGATGCCGGCGGGATCTCGATCAAACCGGCCCAGGATATGCACGAGATGAAAGGGGATATGACCGGCTCGGCAATCATGCTGGCGACTATTCTCACGGCGGCGCAACTCAAATTGCCGGTCAATCTGGTTACCCTGATGCCGCTGACTGAAAATCTCCCCTCGGGGACCGCCATCAAGCCGGGGGATGTCGTGACTTCGCGCAAAGGACTGACGGTCGAGATTATCAATACGGATGCCGAAGGACGGCTGATTCTGGCCGATGCTTTGGACTACGCCAACAAATTCCAGCCCCAGGCGGTGATCGATATCGCTACCCTCACCGGGGCGGCCCTCTATGTTCTTGGGTATTCCGGGGCGCCGATCATCGGAAACCGCAAGCCGCTTATGGACCAGGTCAAAAAGGCCGCAGAAGCCACCGGGGAGCGCGTCTGGGAGATGCCGCTCTGGGATGACTACAAGGAGCTCATGAAATCTTCGTTTGCCGATCTGGTCAATTCCGGCGGGAAACCGGCCGGGACCCTGACCGCCAGCGCTTTCCTGTCGAATTTCATCGGGGACTGGCCCTGGGTGCATATTGATATCGCCTTATGTCGATGTCGAGCATAAGGGGAAGCCGTACACCCCCAAAGGGGCGACCGGGTTTGGCCTCCGGTTGCTGGTGGAAATGCTGGCGAATTGGAAGAAGGTCTGATCCTCATTTTTCAAAACTAACTCGAGGGCGGGGCCAACCGGCTCTGCCCTTCTTGTTGGTGTCGTAATTCATTGTGGTATAGTGTCTTACGCGCCCGTGTCCCGCTTGAGGGCGGGATTCTTCGCTTCGCTCTGCTCAGCTTGTACATTCACCCTCTCTCCAAAATGGGTTCGTTTTAGATATTTAATAGATATGGGACGTCTCCCTTGGCCGAGGAAACGCGACGATGTGACTCTGGATTGAGTCTGCCTGGGGCGACGGTATAGTGTACTTCACGTATGTAGGGGGGAGCATCGTAATCACCAGCGATTTACTAGCGATTTTGCAGGTGGGATGACATAGCAAATTCAAGATTGCAGTCTATCCCCAAGTGTGCAAGGAAGATCGAGGGCTTGACGAAACACGACGCGCTTAATCCCCATTAGGTTAAATAGATCACAGACTCGATGTTGACTCGACTTTTCGCTTGACAGTGGGAGAGCCTGCTCGTCTATATGGAAGTGGAGTTCAAAAACCGGAGGGATAATACGATGTCTTTCAAGTCAAGTCTGGGGGTTCTCATTGTCGTTACGCTGACATTCAGGTGTCGCACGGGCAATCCAATTGTTACGTCCGCGTCGCAGGATCACGAACACTGATTCCATTATCAGTTCGTTGCAATCCCGCGGCATTCGAGTGGTTCATGTTCTGCCGCCGAACGAGTTCATCGCCGTACTGCTTTACCGTCAGCCGAGCACCTGGCTCGGAATAGCACTGCCTATGTGCGGCACTTTGAAGAACGCGCCGGGCTCATACGCACATCACGGTCTGCGTCTGAGGGTGAACGAATATTCGACATCCTCCGAGCTGACAAACATCTGGCGAGCGAAGCTCGCCAACCTTAGACTCAACGCCTTACTGTGGTAAACATACTCTTTACCCTCCGGAGGGGCTACGAAGATACCCAGGGACTTTCTGTTTCCGGACCGGACTAACATGTTTAACGCGAACTACATGATTGGCTCAGTATCTGTGGGGCTGATATTGATGGAGAGCAATGGATCAGGTAGAAACTGGAATGAATATGAAAAGGACACGGCCGCAGCGGCGATGGTTAAGGCTTGTGAGCTGTTGTGGATGCACAGTGAACCCTACAACATCGATCTCCGGTGGTATTATCATATCTATGGAACAGTGCCGACAGGCTACGAGCCTATTCTTACGGACTATCCAAAAAGCGACTTACTATGATGGCACTTCGGTTGGATAAACGACGCGTTGAGCTACCTGAGGCTCCGGAGGAATGGGATGGGGTTCACAAATTCGCTAACTGGCTACGAGCGGCTGACCACACGGACTGGGGCCTCCAATTGTTCGTAGTCAAGAATAATCCTAACGAGACATTTCCGAATAGCTTGGACAACATGTTTGGATACCATATGGACTATTCTGCGAGAATCAATCCCTATCTTTACGTGGGGCCATTTTCAGTTGCCACCTACTATTATGGCTCCACCACTGAGAAGACTTACGCTTTGTTTGCACACGAAATGAGTCATGTGTTTGGGACGGCGGACGAGTATAACGATGCTCCTACATGTCACAACGCCGACGGTTGTGATGACATTTGGGGTTATCTGAATTATCAAAACGTAAACTGCCATTTTTGTGGCCCGTCGTCCGCGTGCCTAATGCGGTGGACTGACGGAGAGGAAAGGAACCTATGCCTCGCCACCGCAAGGCATTTGGGGTGGACGGATTCCGATGAAGACGGGAACCCCGACGCCATCGATCCCAATAGTACGTGATGGGCGTTGCTACACCTAGTAAGTCCGGGAGACCTTGTTCGAATTTTCACCGACAACAACGACTTTGTAAACGCTATTTCCGTTACCGATCGGAAGATGGAGACCGTGCCAAGCGGCAATACTATTCTATGGGATTGCATGAATTACGATGATCAAGAGGTCGCACCGGGGATCTACTACTACACGATCAACGAAGGAGCCCCCGCGCTTTCACAATTCAGCCGCGAAATTTGGCCATTCGGCCGGTCATCAACAATCTCTCGTATAGCCTAGACACGCTTCGCTGGGAAATTGCGAACTCGTTCTGTTATTTGTCGCTGGACATTAGGGCCTATCATAAAATACACCACGACACTTTCCTCGTTTCACGGGAACAATGGAATCAATTTCACCTCAGTTCAGCCGACAAGCCAAATAAGAAGCAGCCTTTGCCTGAAATTTACTGCAGCCCGTGCTTTGCCAAATTCACAACGTGGCGTCCTGACGGTGCTAACGGAAGTCCAGTCACCTATCAATTTTCCACGTACGCTTGCGGAGACTGGACCGATAATGGAGTTACCGACCTTGCCGACTTAAGTACCTTGGTAGATTATCTAACATGACCTTCCCCCTTCAGTTAGTCCAGCTATAACCTCATAGTTTCGAGTTTTTCAGTCAACAGGTTTTCGTAGTTCTTGGCGTATTCGGCCGGGGTTAACTGGCCCAATGACCGATGCGGCCGGTTCTCGTTGTAATCTATCCTCCAGGCTTCGATTTTGGTCCGGGCATCAGCCAGATCGTAGAAGAGTTGTTCGTTAAGGCACTCCACGCGGAGCTTGCCATTGAAAGATTCGATGAACGCATTCTGTTGTGGCTTACCAGGCTGAATGAACGAGAGCTTGATCTGATGACGGTCAGCCCATTGATCCAGCGCCACACAGGTGAACTCAGGGCCGTTGTCACAGACGATGACCTCGGGTAATGAGCGAGTGACAGCCAGGTGATCGAAGAAGTCAGCTACCAGTTGGCCGCTGATCGAACGAGCCACCAGGATCCCCAGAGACTCCCGAGTGAAATCATCCACCACCGTCAGGCACTTCAACCGCTGACCCGTCACCAACTGATCCGACACAAAATCCATACTCCAACGCTGGTTTGGACCGACGGGGAGAGCGGCTGGGACCCGAACGGTACTGGCCCGCTTGGAACGTCTTCGCAATCTCAGAGAGAGTCCCAGCTCTCGATAGAGCCGCTCCGTTCGCTTGTGGTTCACCAAGTACCCCTGACGCCGGACCAGCACATGTAGTCGCTCCTGACCCCAGCGGGGACGAGCCGCGGCCAGGGCTTTGAGGATATCCCGAAGATCATCGTTACCATCCGGCTTGGCTTGATACCGACAACTCGACCGGTGCCACTGAACCACTTCACAGGCATGGCGCTGACTCATCTCGTACTGACTGATCATATAGCCCACTACGCTTCGCTTGGCAGCGGGCTTTACCAGTTTTTTGACAGGACATCCTTCAAGGCCGCATTGTCGAGGCTGAGATTGGCCACCAACTGTTTCAGACGGCGGTTCTCTTCCTCCAGCGCCTTGAGCTTCTTGGCTTCGCTCACCGACATCCCCTGGTACTTCTTACGCCAGGTATACAACGTCCACTGGCTCATACCATACTTCCGGCAGGCGTCAGCCACCTTCAAGCCGGCTTCGACTTCCTTCAGGATGCCGATAATTTGTTCTTCGGTGTAACGGGATCGCTTCATGTCCAGACCTCCTACAGGGTAACATACTACCCCAGATTCGAGGTATCAACTGGACCACTTTACAGGGGGAAGGTCAAACAGAAGGGAACGGCAGCCCTGAACCGCTGATCGTGAAAGATGTGAATTGCTCAGGACAAGTAGACCTCGGCGATTTGAGTATTATGGTAAGTTATTTGACGGGTGGACCTGGTCGCTTGCAGTGTTGTTATTGAGCGCAGAACTCTGCACGGCGCTCGGGTGCTGATTCCAGCATAGTGTGGCTGATGAGAAGTAGGAGGTTGACGATGAAGCAATATGGATTACTGATTGGGATGATGACGGGGGGGATCCTGTGTCTGACGGCGCTCTCGTGCGAGAACCGTATCATGGGAGATTGGGCATCTACGGTACAGGGGACGGTAGTGGATTCAGCCACGGGTGTACCGCTGGCAGCGGCGATGATTACGGTCGAAGATACAACCGGCTATACCCCGGTGCTGACCGACTCACTGGGGAAATTCGTTCTAACCGAATTGGGCGGAGGCTGGGATATCATTTGCCGAAAGGAGGGGTATCTGACACAGTCGCGGAGTGTTGGAACTACGCCATCAAAGCATGTGGTGTCCGGGGTGGACTTTAGGCTGGTAGCGGCGGGGCGCTGAAGGAGAGCCTAAGTCCAGGGCGCACCCTTGGCACTGGAACCCAACGAACTTCGGGCTTCGACTCCGCTCAGCCCAGCGGATTTGACGGCTCGCACAAGACGAAGCACCGGGTCTGGACACCCGCTTTCGCGGGTATGATGAGTTGGGGTTCGCGCATGGCCAGTCGGGTTTCTTCGTCCCAGTGGGACTTCGGAACCCGACCTACGCGAAATCAGCTCGCGTGATAAGTGAACTGAGATTCCCACGCCCCCTACGGGGGCTCGGAATGACACGGCGTGGTTCTCGTCTCTGCTCGAACCGACGGATTACTCCACTCAGCCCGACGGAGAGAGTGTGCGGTTCTCGACCAGCGTTCTTACCGACGCCGGCAGCCGGTGGTGTCGGGCGCTCATTCCCGCCGGTGGCGGGAAGTTCGGTCCGACCTACGCAAAGTGTCAACCGTGTTGCCCGATTATTCTGTCAAGGATGTCGCCGGTTCGTACCATTCTGGTGCCGCACCCGTAGGGTGCGATTTCCCCTTGATCGTATTATCCGAACAAAGCGCACCTTTCAGGTCCGGCACAGGCGAGAAAAGTAATTCGATTGATGGAATTATGACAGTATAGAAAAGCCGGATGATCCCATCCGGCTTCAGCCTGAAAATTATTAGAAGATATTCGTAGAGACTATTTCTTGGTGCCGGTTCTGGCCGAGGCCGGCGCTTTGGACCAGGCCGGAAACTTGTCTGATCCGGGGCCGGTCAATCTCTTAACGCCGTTTCCGGTGATATCGCAAATGTAAATTGAGCCATCGTTGGTCGAAAAAGTGAGCCACTTGGAATCCGGAGAAAACGACGGAGTCATCGTGAACAGGTCCGAGCCGGGCGGAGGGGTGAAGACCAGGTATCGCTGACTCAGATCAGGGGTCGTGATATAGACGCCGGACTGGCTCATGTCACTCTTGATAAAGGCGATCCACTTGCCGTCATGGGAAAACTGCGGGCCGATGCAGTTGGCCATTTTGCGTGTGATGGCGCGGAGTGAATCGTAGGATTTCATGTAGTTCGAATGGGGGAGAATGGTCAGCCCTTGCGGCTTGACGCCGCGCTGTTCTTTGGCGGCCGCGGAATCACCAAAGAGCTGGGTCACGGCGATATCGCCGTTCGGCGCGACACTGGGGGCCATCAGAAAATCCTTGGTACTCTGCCAGTCTTTCCGAAGCATCTGAAAATCGGTGCCGTCGGGAGTGACGGTGCAAATCTGATAATTCATAAATTCGGCGTTGACCGTGTTGGCGTTGAGATCCTGGGTGAAATAGATGGTCCGGCCGTCATCGCTCCACTCTGGGTCGCGTCCACCCAGATTCATGGTGATCCGGTGCCACCAGAGCGAATTGCCGGCCTTGGCCGAGTCCAGATAGGCGATGAACACATCGTATACGCGCTTCTGGCCGCCGGAATTTTCCGGTTCCTGCCATTGCACTTTCCCGGCGCGGGTAAAGGCGATCCGCCGGCCATCCGGCGCCCAACTCAGGCGGCCGTCGGCATTCTTCACTTCGGCGATCATCTGCTGATCAGCCCCACTGGCATCCATAACCCAAACATCGCCGTTGCGAATAAAAGCGATCCGCCCGGTGGGTGCGGTGATGGTCCCGGCCAGCGAAGCCGGCAGTTTTTGGGAGTAGGAAAGTCCGGCCGCGGTCACAACCAGCAGGGCGGCCGCGACCAGCCGAGTTGCGAAGGTCATTGAATTTTTCAAATCCTGGGTCCTCTCGAAACAATAAAAAGTCCGGCACAAGATAGGCTTGGCCGGACTCCTGTCAATACCGTTAAAAGACTCTTGTCATTACCAGCTAAAGTACTTGCGCAAAGAAATCTGTCCGCGCAGCCCGTTGAACGTCAGGTTGACTCGTCCACTCTGAGTACCGTCATAGGTGGCGACCACTTCCTGATTCGAAGCATTATACCAGGCTACATTGGAAAAGTTCAGATAGAGATAGTTGGCGCTGGCGCTCATATTCAGACCCGGAATGATCGGGTATTCGACGCCGGCATTGAGCGAAAAGCCGGGCGCGCTGCCGGTGAAGGCGGCATTGCTGCCATCCGGCTGAGAGGTCGACAAATTCAGGTTCTGGTACTGCTGGAAAACATTCCAGTTGACACTGTAATATCCCACGGTGCTTCCGACCCAGGCGGAGATTCCCTTGTTGAAATGCTGGGCGGACGGGGCATTCATGACATAAACCTGGACCGCCGCAAAGCCGCCGATCACGCTGACTTCGGAGGTCGGATCGGTCAGGGTCACCGGCGAGCCGCCGGCCGGAGTGTACTGGGCGGTGCCGCTTACTTTCTCGGAGTACTTGAGCCAGTACTCGCCGCCGATAGAGAGGGCGACGCGCTTGCTGATCATCGTGCCGAGATCGGCGCCGATCGACTTGGCGTTGTACTGTCCGACGAACTGGCCGCCGCTCAACTGGGTGTTGAGGTAGGCGTCAAACTTGTTGTAATCAGTGCCGCGGCTCATCCGATTGTACTGGCCGTTGACGCTGAACCAGCCGGTATGCTGGCTATGCTTTTTGGGCACTTCGGTTTTCTGAAGGAAACGATTGACGACATCCTGTTCGGAATCGCCGGCATAGACCATTCCTGCTGAGAGGCAAATCATGCAGCAGAGAGCTAAAGTGGCAATACGGGAACGCATCTGTCCTCCTGAGTCTTGCTAACGGTTGACACTTATGTACAATATCGGCGAGGAAGAGGCTTTCCTTTATGGTCTGGCGAGTCTTGATTGGCCCAAAAAGAAAGAGGCAGGTCGTTTGGACCTGCCTCAATAACAGTAAGTTACGAGAATCTCGAAGTTTCTCAGTCAGCCGCTTTGGCGTAATCCATGCCGGCCAGCTGCCGGTAGAGGTTCCACCGGCGGGTGCAGTCCTTCTGGCCCTCCTGGAGCAGCCATTTGGCCCGTTCCGGGTCTTTGCCGACCAGTGTCCGATACCGGTTCTCGGAATAGACATACTGCTCGAACGGAATCGAGGGTTCTTTGCTGTCAAGTTGCAGCGGGTTCTTGCCGGCATGGAGAAGAGCCGGATTGTAGCGATACAGGAGCCAATGACCGGACTTGACGGCGGCATCTTCATGATCCATCCCCTGGGCCATGTCAATGCCGTGGGCAATGCAGTGGCCGTAGGCGATAATCAAGGACGGACCGTTGTATTTCTCGGCCTCGACAAAGGCTTTCACTGCCTGGTTCTGGCTCGAGCCGATGGCCACCTGAGCGACATAGACATTGGCATACGCCATCATCATTAAGCCCAGATCCTTTTTCGGCATCGACTTGCCGGCGGCGGCAAATTGCGCCGTGGAGCCGCGCGGAGTAGCTTTGGACATCTGGCCGCCAGTGTTGGAATAGACTTCGGTGTCGAGCACCAGCACGTTGACATTCAGGCCGGATGCCAGAACGTGATCCAGTCCGCCGAAGCCGATATCATAAGCCCAGCCGTCACCGCCGATGATCCAGACCGACTTGTTGACGAGGAAATGAGCAATGTTCTTCAGTTGCCCGATTCGGGCATCGCCGTTCATCTGGTCCAGTTTCTTCCGAAGCAGATTGACGCGGGCACGCTGAGCTTCAATCGCCGCCTGATTGGACTGATCGGCGCTGTGAAGTTCCTCGTACATCTCCGGAACAATTGCCTGCACCAGTTCAAACGCATGCTCTTTCAGCTTGTCGGCCGTCAAACGCATGCCGAAGCCAAATTCAGCGTTGTCTTCGAAGAGCGAATTCGACCAGGCCGGACCACGACCGTCAGATCTCTGGCAGTATGGCGTGGTCGGAAGATTGCCGCCATAGATCGAACTGCAGCCGGTGGCGTTGGCGCAGAGAGCGCGGTCGCCGAAAAGCTGGGTCATCAATTTGACATACGGGGTCTCGCCGCAGCCGGAACAGGCGCCGGAGAACTCAAAGAGCGGACGGACAAACTGCGAGCCCTTGGGCGTCTCCTGGTTGAATTTGGTCGGGTCAGTATCCGGCAACACTTTGATAAAGAAGTCCCAGTTCTTGACTTCCTTTTCGCGGATCGGAAGCTGCTCGGCCATGTTGATCGCCTTGAACGTGGATTTGGTGCCATCCGGGTTCTTCTTGACCGCCGGGCAGGCGTTGACACAAAGGACACAGCCGGTGCAGTCTTCAGGAGCGACTTGCAGGGAATAGAACATTCCGTCGAACTGCTTGGTCATCGCCTTGATATACTTGAAATCCTTGGGGGCCTTATCGACAAACGAGGCGTCGAAAACTTTCGGCCTGATGGCGGCGTGCGGGCAGACGATCGCGCAAATATTGCACTGGATACAGAGCTCCGGTTCCCAGACCGGGATATCGACCGCGATATTCCGCTTCTCGTACTGGGTCGTCGCGGTCATGTAAGTTCCGTCATCCGGGAAGGCGGAGACGGGAAGATCGTCACCGCGGCCGGCGATAATTTCAGCCGTGACGTGCTGCACGAAATCGGGAGCATCGAGCGGGACAATCGGCGGTCGGGTGATGCTGCTGGTCACTTTGTTCGGGTAGCTGACTTCTTCCAGGGCAGCGGCGGCGGCATCGACCGCGGCGAAGTTCATGTTGACCACTTTTTCGCCTTTGGCGCCGTAGGTCTTCACGATGGCCTTCTTGATCGCCTCAATCGCTTTCTCTTTGGGGAGAATTCCGGAGATCGAGAAGAAGGCGGTCTGCATGATCATGTTAATGCGGGCGCCGAGACCAAGCTTCTTGCCGAGCTCGATGGCGTTAATCACCCAGAATTTGGCCTTCTTGTTGATAATCTGCTGCTGCACCTCGCGCGGGATTTTGTCCCATACCTGAGAGGCGGGGTAGAGGGAGTTGAGGAGAAAGACGCCCCCTTCCATCAGTTTGTCGACCATGTCGTACTTCTCGAGGAACGAGAAATTGTGGCAGGCGACAAAATTGGCCTGCTGAATCAGATACGGCTTACGAATCAAATCCTTGCCGAACCGGACGTGGGACACGGTGACGGCGCCCGCTTTCTTGGAGTCATAGACAAAATATCCCTGCGCCCAAAAATCCGTGTTCTCTCCGATGATCTTGATCGAATTCTTGTTGGCGCCGACCGTTCCGTCAGCTCCCAGACCGTAGAAGAGGCCCCGGAAATTGTCCCCTTCGATATCAAATTTGCTGTCCGGGTCGAGCGACGTAAAGGTTACGTCATCCTTGATCCCGACGGTGAAGTGGCTCTTCGGATCGTTGTTCTTGAGATTGTCGAACACCGCTTTGGCCATCGGCGGGTTGAACTCTTTCGAGCCCAAGCCGTACCGTCCGCCGACCACGAGGGGACGCTGGCTGAATTTCGACCAACCGCGATCGAGACCTTCGGCTACTGCCGCCTGGACATCGGTGTAGAGCGGTTCGCCAATCGAGCCCGGCTCTTTGGTGCGGTCAAGGACCGCAATCTTCTTCACCGTGCTCGGTAGCGCCTTGACAAAAGACTCGGCAGAGAAGGGGCGATACAGGCGGACTTTAATCATCCCGACTTTTTCGCCGCGAGCGACCAAATGGTCGACCGTCTCGTGGACGACTTCCGAGGCAGACCCCATGATGATTATGACATGCTCGGCCTGGGGATGACCGAAATAATCAAACAGACGATACTGGCGTCCCACCTGAAGGGCGAACTTGTCCATCATCGCTTGTACGATCGACGGAGCCGCCGTGTAATACTTGTTGACCGCCTCACGGCTCTGGAAGAAGACGTCCGGGTTCTGCGAGGACCCTTTGAGCGTCGGGTTGTCGGGGGAGAGGGCGCGATGACGATGCTGGGCGATCATCTCGTCATCCATCATGTAGCGCATATCATCGAAATTGACTTCTTCCACTTTTTGAACTTCGTGCGAGGTTCGGAACCCATCGAAGAAATGGATAAACGGCACCCGGCTGGCCAGCGCGGCCGCCTGTGAGATGAGCGCCATATCCATGACTTCCTGCACCGATCCGGCGGCCAGCAGTCCGAAGCCGGTCGAACGGGTAGCCATGACATCGGAGTGGTCTCCGAAAATGGAAAGAGCGTGACTCGCCACGGCCCGGGCAGAAACATGAAAGACGGTCGGCGTCATTTCGCCGGCGATCTTAAACATGTTCGGAATCATCAGTAAGAGACCCTGAGAGGCCGTAAACGTAGTCGTCAGGGCGCCGGTCGAAAGGGCGCCATGCACGGCTCCGGCGGCGCCGGCTTCCGACTGCATTTCCACCACGGTCGGAACGGTGCCCCAGATGTTCTTTTCTTTGGCAGCCGACTTGGCGTCGCAGATTTCCCCCATATTGGAGGAGGGGGTGATCGGGTAGATCGCGATTACTTCGTTGGTCGCGTGAGCGACATGGGCGGCGGCGCTGTTGCCATCAATCGTCACCATCCGGCGCTTCTTGGGTCGGTTCACGTCTTTTTCCTGTATTTTCACAGCTTCCTGTAACATTACTTCTATACTCCTGAATAATTGATTGCCCTATCTCAGTTAGTATCGGCCTTATTACTCGTTCTTTGACAGTGTGATCTTTTGCTGCCCCTGATATTTGCCCTTCTTATCCTTATACGAAACCTGGCAGACCTCATCGGCCTGCAAAAAGAGAATCTGGGCGATCCCTTCGTTGGCATAGACCCGCACCGGTCGCGGCGCGCTGTTGGTCAGGCTAACGGTGGCGAACCCTTCCCACTCCGGCTCGAACGGGGTTACATTCACAATCACACCTGAGCGCGCATAGGTGGACTTGCCGAAGCAGATCGTCACGATGTCGCGGGGAATGCGGAAGTACTCAAGCGAGCGTCCCAGAACGAACGAATTGGCCGGAATCAGCAGGGAGGAAGACTGGATATCGATAAACCGGGCCGACTCCGGCTTTTTGGGATCGATTTCAGTCGAACCGCTCGGATCAAACACCTTGAACTCGTCGGCGAGGCGGAAATCGTAGCCGTAGGCTGACACCCCGAAGCTTATTCCGGACCGAACCTGCCCTTCGGCGAACGGTTCGATCATTTTCTGCCCGCGAGCGGTTTCAACTATCCAACGATCCGGCTTGACAGACACGGCCACTTTTCCTTCGAGTTCAAGACCACGTTTTCCGAAGGATACGTGATTTTTTTCTCAAAGTAAACCGAATTAGGCCTAAATCGGACAAAAAAAGTGACTATACTGGCAACGATTTTCTTTTTTGCCAGGCCACCAGATCGGCCACGGTGTACTGGTCGAAAATGGACACCAGCTGCTTCTCGGCAACCATGATAACTTCACGGAGAGCGCAGTATTCATGACCATTTCGCTCGCACGTTCGGATATCCTTGATGCATTTCATGAGGTGGTACGGGCCCTGTATGGTTTCCAACACTTCTTTGATAGTGATGTCCTTTGGGTCCCGGGCCAAAGTGAAGCCGCCTCTGACGCCCCGATGCGACCGTACTATCCCTGATTTGGACAGTGACTGGAAGATCTTGGCCAGAAACTTCTCCGGAATATTTTGAGATTCCGAGATCTCCGAAAGCGGGGTAACCATTGTACGGTCTTTTTCGGCGAGATACAGTACGCCGAACATCCCGTATTCTTCCGCTTTGGTGAATTGCATAACGACCTACCTTGCCAAAGGCACTTAGCGCGTTTTAGACGATTTATCGAATTTGATACAAATCCGACATCTTCTGTCTTTATATCGGAAAAGGTACGCAATATAGACCTTTAAGTCAACAACTTTTGTTACTTTTTTCACAAAAAGCACTCAATTCATACAGCCAACCCTCTGACAAATAACGCAAAAAGTGCTTTTCTTGGGGCTTCCGGCAACGTAAATTGGCTAATTCTGGACAGGATTATGGAGCAGGACTCAACTAAAGGCCTATTAATCGTTTACACTGGCGACGGCAAGGGGAAAACCACCGCCGCGCTCGGCATGTGTGTCCGGGCGGTCGGATATAACTGGAATATCTGTCTGATTCAGTTTGTCAAAGGGAGCTGGAAATACGGCGAACTTAAAGGCCTGAAACGACTTGAGCCGAATGTTGAGCTCCATGTCATCGGCGAGGGATTTGTCGGGATTCTCGATGACGACAAGTCATTCGAAGAACACCGTCTCGCCGCCAAGAATGGGGTGACTCTGGCAATCGAGAAGCTCAAATCCATGAGATACCAGCTGGTGATCCTGGATGAGTTGAATGTAGCGGTCTCGCTCGGGCTGGTAACCCAGGATGAACTGGAAGCAATGCTGTCGGCCAAAGGGGAGTTGCAGAATCTGGTAATCACCGGAAGAGGCGGAACTGACTGGCTGAAAGACAGGGCAGATTTGGTAACAGAAATGAAAGAAATAAAACATCCATATCAGAAGGGGATTCTTGCGCAAAAGGGAGTAGACTGGTAACCTTTGGCAGCAAATTGAGGCTATCGAGCCACGGAATCGGACTTCTGAAGTAGTAGTAAAGTCAGGTCGGAGATGGAAAAACAGTACGATGTCGTAATAGTTGGCGGCGGACCGGGTGGACTCTGCGCCGGTATGTACTCGGCGCGGGCGCGCCGCCGGACGGTCTGCCTGGAAAAGTACCTCCCGGGTGGCCAGATCGCAGTTACCGGAGAAGTTGAGGATTATATCGGGTTCGAGCATATCTCGGGAGCGGAACTGGGAGAAAAGTTCACGAACCACGCCAAGAAGTTTGGCCTGGAGATCGAGCTCGAAGAAGTGGTCGAAGTGTACAGCGAAGGTGAAGACCGGATTGCCAAGTGTGCCTCTGGAAATCTCTATCGCGGAAAAGCGATTATTCTCTCTACTGGCGGCTCGCCGGTCAAGCTCGCTGTCCCCGGAGAAATCGAATATTCGGGTAAAGGGGTCTCATATTGTGCTATTTGTGACGGTGCTTTCTTTCGGGAGAAAGTGATCGCGGTGGTCGGGGGCGGTGATGCGGCAGTGGAGGAGGGAACGTACCTCACGAAATTCGGATCAAAAGTATATATCATTCACCGGCGCGAACAGCTCCGCGCCCAAAAGATCATCCAGCAGCGAGCGTTCGATAACGCCAAAGTTGAATTCATGTTTGACACGACGGTGGAGACCATCAACGGCGACGGCCGGGTGGTGACCGATCTGGCGCTCAAGAATATCAAGACCGGGGCGAAATCCAAGCTTCCGGTCGGAGCCATCTTTGTCTATGTGGGATTCCATCCCAATTCGAACATCGTTCGAGAGGCGATCAAGAAGGACTCCAACGGCTATATTGTCACGGACGATAAGATGGAAACTTCCATTCCCGGTATCTTCTGCTGCGGCGATGTTCGTTCGCAGTTGGTGCGCCAGGTGACCAACGCGGTCGGAGATGGGACCACGGCGGCAGTGGCGGCGGAGAAATATATCGAGCGGCTGGAAGATGTTCACGCTAATAGAGTGAGATGACTGTCGGCCGCCGGCGAGTGATGATGAAACGTCGGAAGCTGACTGAGCAATCGAATAAACGTGCCAAAGAGATGCCGGACTGCCGAATATTTGATGCCATTTGATACAGTGCGCAGCGTCTCTTTTTGGAACTTTTGGCAACGGCCTTCGTAAATTCAGACCATGAGGGAGAACCACATGACGGAAACAAATGTCGTTGAGCCGACGGCGCCGGTCTCGAGTGAGTCCGGTTTGTCGTTTCGCGGATTAGTCGAAGTCTTTTACAAGCCTGCGGAATTCTTCAAAAAATTGATCCTGAGTCCCAAAGTGCTCGTCCCGTACATTGTGACGGGAATATTGATGTTTCTCTTTCTTTACGCGATCCGGAATCTGATCTGGGACATGACGGTGTCCTCCCCCAAATTCCAGGAAAGAATGCAGAGTTCTCCCGCCAGTCTCGAACAGGTAAGAACGATCACGGTGTATTCGACGGTAATAGGCGGGACGGTGGCGACGCTTCTGGCGCCGCTTCTGGCGGCGCTGCTGGGACTGTTCTGGGGGAATTTCGTCTTTGCCGGCAAGGCCAGTTTCCGTCAGCTTTTGTCAGTTATGCTATATGGCGAAGTTATCTATGCAGTGGGTGCGATCGTCAATCTGGCGCTTATGCTCCCGCGCGGAAGCCTGATGGCCAACCTGTCGCTGGGCGTACTGGCGGCCGGCCAGGGACCGGATAGCCTGCTGTATGTCCTTTTATCCAAGTTTTCGGTCTTCCTGATCTGGGAAATTGCAGCCATCGGCATCGGGCTGACTGCGCTGTATAATGTCAAACCGAGTCACGGGTATCGACTGTCGATCCTGTCGATGGGAATGTTGTCGATTTTGCATGTGGTCATTACGGCTATTGGAAAGCTGTTCTAGTTAAGGAGTAATAGATGAGTCGATTTGTCAGGGGTTTTGTTCTCACACTGGCCGGAGTTATCGGACTGGGAGTAGCCGCGCGCGCCAAGGATTTGACGCTCGATGATTGTATTGAGTTAGCGCTGAAGAATCGCGAGAGCATTATTGCAGCGCGAGGCGCGGCCGATGTGGCCAAAATGGGACAGACGGCGGCTCTCGGGGCGTTCCTGCCTCACGCGAGTGCGTCGTGGAGTTCTATTACGTCCCAGGCCAATAGCCAGCACGTGTCAGTGGTAGCTTCAGACTCGTCGCTATCATATGATCTGCCGAACACGAAGCACACGAATACTCAACTCAACATCGGCGCTACCTGGGGATTCAGTTTACCCGACGCCTTGTTTGATTACATGGCGGCTCGAACCAATCGCCAGGCTGCGCAACTCGATGTCATCGGTTCAGAACAGGATCTGATTCTGGCGGTGAAACAGGCCTATTATGCTTATTTGGCTTCGGTGCAGAATCAGACAGTCTCAGAAGACGCCGTCAAACGGTCCGAAGAACAGCTCAAACTAATCCAATCGAGATTCGATCTCGGTTCAGCGGCCAAGTCTGATGTGCTCACCCAGAAAGTCCAATCTGGAAATGATCAGCTAGGATTGTTGCAGGCCAAGAATGCCGTGACCAATGATAAAGCCACGCTGGCATATACGGTCGGTCTTGACCCGGCGCAGGAGCAGTCCTTTGACACGACCTTCGTCACCCGGCAGTCCGAGGGAACCCTGGACGAAGCGATCAAGTTCGGTATAGATCACAAACCGAGCCTGCTAGCCATGGAGAAGTCTCTGCAATCCTCAAAGACAGTACTGAACAAAGCCTGGTCCGATTATTTGCCGAAGATCGGCCCCACCGCTTCATTCGGATACGACTGGTCGAAGTCCAGCGGCAAAGTAAACCGAGCCATTGTCCCACCGCCGATATATGTGGACCAAGTCACGACTTCACACCTGAACAGCCTTACCTACGGGATTCAGGCGACCTGGAATCTGTTCGACGGGTTTTCGCGGGAACTAAACCTAACGTCGGCAAAAGTAGCGCGTAACAATGCCAATGCGCAGCTGGCGGATGCCCGAAATCTCGTCTCGAGTCAGATTAAGACGGCGTATCTGAATATTCAACAGTACAAAGAGCAAAAGAACGTGGCCCAGTCCAACGTGGATGCCGCCACGGAGAATCTCAAGATTTCGCAGGAGAAGTACAACCTTGGCGCTGCCACTATTCTTGATCTGCTTAATGCGCAGGTTTCGTTGCGACAGGCCCAGGTGTCGTTAATACAAGCCGATTTTGATCTGAATCTGGCAATTTCCGGTCTCGAAAACGCCATGGGAAAGATGTAACGCTCGGCGCGAGGTAAGATAAACCATGTCAAAGAAAAAGCTCTGGCTGATCATTTTGGGTGTCGTGGCGGTGGCGGTGATAATCGTCTTCGCCCTTAAGATGGATACCAAGAACGGCATCGAGGTCAACGCTCAGACAGCCCAGAATCAAAACATCGTTGAAACCGTCTCCGCTTCGGGCCGAATTCAGCCTCAGACCAAAGTAAATATCACGTCGCAGGTGAGCGGAGAAATCGTGGCGCTCCCAGTGAAAGAAGGGGACACGGTTCGGGTCGGAGAGCCGTTGGTCGTCATTGACACCGTGCAGCCGCGCGCCGATTTGGATGACGCCCAGTATGCCCTGTCCGAAACGCGTGCCCGTCTCGAGGGGGCGCAGACAAGCCTGCTCCAGGCCGAAGATGAAGACAAGCGGCAGAAGCAGTTGTTTGACAACAAGCTTGCGCCGGAACAGGTCTACAAGGATGCTCACTATGGCTACTTGAACGCCAAGTCTTCGTATGATGCAATGGTGGCCACCACCAAACAGCTCGAAGCGCGCGTGGACAAACAGCGCGATGTGCTACGCAAGTCCAAAATCGTGGCGCCGATGGAAGGGATTGTAACGTTCGTCGACTGCGAAGTCGGTGAAATAGCCCAGGCCCAGACCGCCTTCACTCAGGGGAAAACCCTGATGACGATTTCCAACCTGGACATTTTTGAAGTTGAAGTCGAGGTGGATGAAACCGAAGTGGCCAAGATCGACCAGAATCAGCCCGCCAAAATAGCGCTCGATGCTTTTCCGGATACTACCTTCACCGGAAGCGTCGTGGAGATCGGCAACACGGCCATCCTGACCGGTACCGGGACCCAGGATCAATCCACTAACTTCAAAGTGAAAGTGGTGTTCCAGGAGACGCATTCCAAAATTCGCCCCGGCATGTCAGCGACTGTGGATATCACGACAGCCAAGCGGGATCTGGCGCTGGCCATTCCCTACAGCGCCGTGGTGGTCCGGTCGTTTAACAAGGATTCCTTGAAGAATATGACTCCGGGGCAGACGGCTTCCGAAACTTCAAACGTCAATGCCGTTCAGGCCGCCGAGCCGGCCAAGGACTCGACGGTGAAGAGCGACAATCCGGCCGAGCGCAAAGAACTCAAAGGGGTGTTCGTGATTCATGGCGGCAAAGTGAAGTTTATTCAAGTTCAGACCGGGGTGGCCGACCAGCGCAATATTGAAATTGTATCCGGCCTGGCCAAGGGGGATTCCGTGGTTACCGGTCCGTTCCGGATTCTGCGTACCATTAAGGAAGGGGATGCGGTGAAGATTTTAAAGATGGAAACCAGCGATACTGAGGGGAAAGGACCCAAGGCCTAGCCATGGCGCTCATTGAGACCAACAATTTGTGGAAGACATATATCATGGGGCACGAAGAAGTCCATGCGCTTCGCGGTGTCACGATGAAGATCGAGAAGGGGGAATATGTCGCCATCATGGGACCTTCGGGATCGGGGAAATCGACTCTGATGAATCTGATCGGGTGCCTCGATACGCCGACCCAGGGGGACTACTATCTAAATGGCAATCTCGTCAGCAAAATGAACGACGATGAACTGGCGGCGATTCGGAACCGTGAAATTGGCTTTGTCTTTCAGACTTTCAATTTGCTCGCCCGAGCGACTGCCTTGCACAATGTCGAGCTTCCGTTGATTTATAACGGAACTCCTTCCAAGGAACGGCAGGAGAAGGCCGAGAAGGCGCTCAGCATTGTCCAACTCCAGGACCGCATGCTTCACCGGCCTAACGAGCTTTCCGGCGGTCAGCGCCAGCGGGTAGCGATAGCCCGCGCGCTCGTCAACAGTCCGTCGATTATTCTTGCGGACGAACCGACCGGCAACCTGGACAGCAAAACGTCCCAGGACATCATGCAGTTGTTCAACGATCTTCACGCCGCCGGCAATACGATCATCACGGTCACGCACGACTCGGGCGTGGCCCGCCATGCCCGGCGAGTGCTTTCCATTCTGGACGGCCAGATTGCGAGCGACCAGAACAATAACGATCCGGCTCGTGCCGCTTAGACCCGACAGGCCGAAATGATAACAGGCGCGATCCTCAAAATCTCGTTCGATGCTCTCCGGGCGAATAAACTTCGCTCCGGGCTGACGCTTCTAGGCGTGGTGATTGGGGTGACTTCGGTCATGACGATTGTCTCCGCCCTCGAAGGCATGTCAGACGCCATCAAATCCAATCTCGATTCCCTGGGGCCGGCCACGTTCATCGTTACCAAAGTTGGGATCGCCCAGTCTGAAAAAGAGTTCATGGAGAAGATTCGGCGGAAGTCGATCACCATGGGTTCGGTGAGTTTGATCGAGAAGGGGTGTCAGCATTGCGCAATGATTTCGCCGCTTTTGTCGAATCATGCCCGGGTCAAATACGGATCGCAGGCATTGAGCCGCTGCCAGGTAATCGGCGGTAAGGCTAATTATGCGGATATCGTCTCGGTCGATATCTCACAGGGGCGGTTTCTGTCCACAGAAGAAGAGTTCACCCGTCGCCGGGTAGTGTTTGTCGGGGATGAGGTGCGCAAGACTTTCTTTGAGGGGCTCGATCCGATCGGCAAGGAAATCAGCGTAGGCGGAGAGAAATTTACGATCATCGGGGTGGCCAAGGCCCAGGGCTCGATGTTCGGGGAAAGCCAGGACAACTTTGTCGTGATCCCGCTTTCGGTGTACACCTCGCAGTTCGGCAATCCCCGGTTTGGCGTGGAGCTGACGATTAAGGCGACTTCGGTGGAGGATTTGCAGGAGGCCCAGGACGAAGTCCGGGCGATTCTTCGCGCCCAGCGCAAAGTCCCGTTTAATGCCCCGGACGATTTTGATATCCTGACCGCGGACAATATTCTTGATGCCATTAACAATTTCACGCGCATCGTGCGGTTGGTGCTGATTGGAGTCTCTTCCATCTCGCTCGTGGTCGGCGGAATCGTGGTCATGAACATCATGATGGTTTCGGTGACCGAGCGCACGCGCGAGATTGGAATTCGCAAATCGCTGGGAGCTACGCAAAGGCATATCCTGTTTCAGTTCCTCTTCGAGTCGCTTCTTTTGACCCTGGGAGGCGGATTGCTCGGCACGGCGATCGGCGCCATCCTGGCCAAGATTCTGGTCGGCATGATCCACATGGAAATTTCGCCCTCGATCCTGGCGATTATTCTGGGTCTCTCGATCTCGACCGGGGTCGGGCTCTTCTTTGGAATCTATCCGGCGATGAAAGCCTCGCGACTGGCGCCGGTTAAAGCCCTGAGTTACGAATAGCGAGCGGTCTATGCTGTTGACTTCGGTTGAAATCAAGGACTCGATCGGGATGGCGATGGGTTCGCTGGCGTCGAACAAATTCCGCTCATTTATGACCATCCTGGGAGTGATGATTGGAGTCTGCTCGGTCATCGCCATTGCCTCGGTGATCGACGGTCTTAACGGGGAGTTGACCAAAGAAATCGACGACATGGGCTCGAATATCATCATGGTGACCAAGTTTGCGATGAATGTCGATCATGATGACCTGACCGAAGCTGATCGCAATCGCCCCGCAATTACGGTCGGAGAAGCCGAGGCGATTCAAAAGGGGTGTCCAACGGTGGACGGCGTCTCACCCCAGAACTACTATTTTGCGCCTGGCGGAAACGATGTCAAGTACATGAACCGCAAGGCGAGCAGTCCGTTTATCATGGGGACCTGGCCTGATTTCATCAAAGTCAATAATCGCGTGGTCACAGCCGGGCGGTTTCTCGATGAGTCTGACCAGCAGGGAAGACTGCCGGTGTGCGTTCTGGGATCAGATATTGCCGATGCGCTGTTTGAATCGGAGCCGGCGGTGGGAAAGCAGATCCGCATTAATGGCGATGTGTTCACCGTGGTCGGGGTGCTTGAAAAGATCAAAGCCAAACTGACTAATGACCGCCTGAATACGACCGCACTCATTCCGCTTTCCACGTTCAATAAACAATACCCGTGGGAAAAAGAACTTATGTTGATCGCGCGGGCCTCATCGATGACCAAAATGGAGCAGGCCCAGGAAGAGATCATCAGCGCACTGCGGGTGTACCGTAAGGTCCCGTTCAATAAGGACAATAATTTCAATCTCTCGACACAGCAGCAGTTCAAGGATTTCGCCAACAATATCACCCGCGTGCTCTATATCGCGGCGCTTGTTATTACTTCGGTCGGGCTCATGGTGGGTGGCATTGGCGTGATGAACATCATGCTGGTCTCGGTGACGGAACGTACGCGGGAGATCGGTATACGCAAGGCCATCGGGGCCAAGCGAATGAATGTTCTGCTTCAGTTTCTGACAGAAGCCATGACCTTATCCGGTGCCGGGGGGGTAATTGGGGTCATTCTCGGGGTCCTGCTCGGACTTGGTTTCAACGCCCTGTTCAGTTTTCCGCTCTCTGTTTCAGTGTTATGGGTTGTGATCGGATTTGTGGTGGCCGTGAGTGTCGGAATGATCTCCGGCATGTATCCGGCCATCAAAGCCTCCCGGCTTGACCCGATTGATGCGCTGCGGTACGAGTAGCGCTTCGATCCGGCTTTTTAGCTTGCGTTTGCCCGCGGTTTCCCGCTTTTTGGAACTCGGATAACTCCCTCTCGTTACATAGATTAAAGAGGTGACAAGGTGTCTCTGCGATGGGTCATAGCCGCGTTGGCGATACTCCCCCTGGTGGGGTGTGTCGGACCCGCGCCTTTGCCACGGGACGTCCTGTTCAACCACCCGGCCCAGGTCGGCCAGCCGGTCTTCTTTGTGGATCATGCCGGGTTTGCCTCCACAATCGCCGGTGATTCCAAGCTAGAAATCTATTATCAGGTCTACAATTTCGGCCTTCAGTTCCACAAGGACACCAATGACTACGTGGCGGACTACAATTTCACCGTAGTCGTGAACGATCATGCCGACAACCGGGTCAAAGTGCTCGAACAGACCCGCAAGATTCATGTCCCCACGTACGACAAGACCATCTCCCGATTCGATTATCGCTCCAGCCAATTCAATCTCGATGTACCGCCCGGCAAATATGAGCTGGAGTGCACGTTAAAGGACCTGGGCAGCCAGGCGACCCGCAACCAGACCGTCAAAATCGATTTGCCTGCTTTCGATCAGTCGTACCCCATTCTGTCCGATATCCAGTTTACCCAGGCGGCCGGTGAGAGCGGGGGCGAGAAGTCCGTATTCGTGAAGGACAACCTGAGCATTATCCCGTCCGTTTCGCGCCTGTACGGCGGGGATGATTCTTCCAAGCTTCTGTACTATGAAGAAATCTATCCCGGCTCGGGAAAGCCCGAAAACACCTACCTGGAGACGATCCTTCGCTCCGACACCAAAGGGATGGTCTACCGCGATACGACCTATATCACTTTACCGCCATCCGGGTTCAAGCAGCTCAATAATATTCCCATCGATGAGTATTCGCCGGGAGATTACTACCTTGAGGTGTACCTTCGCGGAAAGCGCGCCAAGCTCTATGATCAGCGGATCGAAGAGTTCACCATCCAGTGGTCCCAGGAGCGAATGCTCAAGCACGATTTCAAGACCGCTGTCGAGCAGCTGGAACTCATTGCCAGTTCGACCGAGATCGCCAAACTCAAGGACCTTAAAACAAACGAGGAACGGATTGCTGCGTTCAACGCCTTCTGGGAAGGGCGCAACACGACCGCCGGGATCGGCCAGAACCTGGTCAAACAGGAATTTTACAGACGAGTCACCTACGCCAATCACCAGTTCAGACATCTGCGCCGCGAGGGTTGGCGGACCGATCGAGGTCGAATTTACATAAAATTTGGAGAGCCTGATCAAATTGATGATTTCCCCATGTCACCGGATGTTCTGCCGTACCAGGTATGGCACTATTACCGCGAAGGCGCCTACCGGCGCTTCATGTTTGTCGATGAAAACGAGGACGGCGACTACCGCCTGCAATTCCCCTATGATGGGCTCAATCAGCGCCCGGATTTCTAGGCTGACGGCCGCACTTCTGGCGGCGCTGATCATGCTCGCCCTCATTCCGGCCGGGGCTATGGCGCAGAGTTCCGCCAGCCAGTTGACCATCTATTCAGCGCCGCTGGTGTATCCGAACCCGGCGTTTGATTCTTTTGCGATCGTCGAATTCCCGTTTGTCTTCAATCGCGCGGAACTCTCGTTCTTCCGCCCCGATTCCACCGATGCCGGCTTTTACAGCCGGGTTTTTGCCCAGGTAGTCTTGCGCAACGAGATGAACCTCCCGGTCGATTCCAGTAACACTTACTTCTCAATTCGCGTTGATTCCCTTAAAGAAGCATCCATTCCGGACTACAAGCTGTTCAACAAGCTGACTCTGAAAACCCGCGCCGGAAAATATACGGCTCACTTGACGGTGATCGATGCCGTCAGCAAAAAGAGCAAGGACCTGTATTTCGGCACATTCGTGGTTCCAACTCCAAGCAAGGACCATCTGAAACTGAGCGATCCGGCGTTGGCCTATAAAATGCAGCACGTCGGCGATTCTTCCGCCGGGAATCAGCGGATGGTTCGCAACGGTTATTTGATCCTCAACGATCCGATCGGCGTGTTTGGCCGGACCGACAGTACCGCCTATATGTATATCGAAGTCTACGGATTAAAAACCGGCCCCAACTTCAGCCCGAAATTTCGGCTGGCCTGTCAACTTCTTGATACCGCGACGACGATAAGCCGGGACTACGGTTACCAACTCAAAGACAAACCGGGAAGTTCTGCCGTCATCAGCGATGCACTCGATTTGGCCGGCATCGCTCCGGGACGATACAGCCTTCAAGTAGTCGCCAGTGATTCATCGGCAGGGGAGACCGACACGGTTCACACTCCGTTGATCATCTTTGCGCCTGAGGCATTTGCGCGGAAAGTGTCGGTGGATACGGCTGATCAATGGGAAAGCCTGTCTTTGACCGAGAAGATCAACTGCACGCACTGGATCATGTCGCCGGATCAGATCGAAACGCTGGGGCGCCTCAACGATATCGGGAAGGCCAATTTTCTCAATCAGTTCTGGAAAGAAAACGACATTCGTCTGGCCGAGCGGGGCAAAGACGATCCCTCCGCAGCCGGAACACGCAAAGAAACCATTCGTAGGTACAAATTCGCGAATCAATGGTACTCCCACGATCTGAACAAGACCAACGGCTGGAATTCCGACCGAGGCCGGATTTATATTGTCTATGGTCCGAGCGATACGCACAACGATGTCCAGTCGCCGCGCGTCGGGAATCCGTTCATAATCTGGAACTATCTGGGCTATAAAGGGGGGAAAGTGTTTGTCTTTGAGGATCTTCATGGCGACAACGATTACCGCCTGGTCCATTCAAACGTCAACGGCGAGCCGTTCAGCCCGTCGTGGGATACGCTGTTGCAGGACGAGTCGATCCTGAGACAGATTGAGTAGGGGCGGTGTCGGGAATTCAATCTGCCCCTGAGCTAATTTCAGCCTGACCGGTACTTAACCTCCCCTAAAAATGGGTTCGTTCCAGACGGTGTCTGGACGGGCTCGCCCTGCGGATTCTCAATGAGAATTGTGCTGAGAGTCCAAATGACGTTTTTGGTCCGGGTGACAGATTCCCACTCCCCGTCTAAAACGAAGAACGGCGAGGACGGGGCTCGGAATGACTATCAAACAGAGATTGCCACGTCGCGTCTTTGGCCAAGAACGAGTTGACGGGACTCGCAATGACGGGCGTTGGAGAATCGCGCTGAATGAAGGGGCAGATCGCTATGTCGCTCGACTTCGCCTTAGGCTCGTCTCACTCCTCGCGATGACGTGGAGCTGTGGTTCGAGTGTTGAGGCGGCCTAAGATCGGCCGGCCGAGGAACATCGTTTAGTCCGCGCCCGTTGGGTGGGGTGCAGACTGTCGCCTCACACCCCCGTACGGAGGCCAACGAAAAGGGCCGCGGAGGACGCGGCCCGTTAGGTATCGCCACTGGATGCGAGGGCTTAGTGCTGTCCGACTGGAGCGGCAACTTTATTTGCGGGCTGGGCTGCAACCTGGGGGGTGCGATTGACCGGCACCGTGAATCTGGTCTTCTTTTCGTCGTTCAACTGAAACGTGAACGACTTCAGAAGCTGCTTATCCAAAAACTCTTTCCTGATTTTGACCGATCCCTCGGCGCTCTTGCCGGCCGCAATCTGTTTGGGAAGAGTGATCTCCAGGTAATCGGTGGGGGCATAAACCATCGACAGTTTCAGAGTCTGCGAACTGATATTATGCACAGTGAACGTGGCTTCATCCTTGAGGCTTTCTCCAACTTTAGACAGGTCAAGTTTGAACGGCTTGATCACGAGCGGGAAGGTCGAATCAGGATTCGGCTGAACGTAGGTTGTGATCCGAACCATTTTGTCCGGCGGACCTTCGTTGGTCTGAATGCGCGGCATCTTGGTAACCTGATTGGTGTACCGGCCGGTGCTGAAGATCACTTCGAGCTGGGTGCTGTCACCGGCGGCCAGATTGTTCTTCTGAAGAGGGGCCTGGGTGCAACTGCAGCCGGGGGTCACTTTGAGGATCTTCAGGCTGTCCTCCCCGGTGGAGTGGAGCCAGAAGGCGTGGGCGATTTCGCTGTTCTGGGGCGAAAAGCCGAAATCGAACTCGTTTTCCGGAATGGTCAGGCGCGGCGCCGCAAGGGCAACGGCAGCAAGCGCCAGCAAGGCGGCGAGGTTGAGCGAAAGTATTCGATAGAGTTTCATGGAATCAATTGATCTCCTTCTCGTCGATTATACCGTCAGGACGGCGTTTGTATTCAAACTGGAATAACAAAGGGCTGCCACTTGGGACAGCCCTCGATTATCGGATATGATTTTCGCTTCCCTAGTGGCCGGTTGGGACTGGTGTCGCCACATTGGGCCCAGCGGCATTGGGGGCGGTACGGACGGCGCGCTTAACTGGAACGGTAAAACGGCTCTTCTTGTCATCGTTGAGCTGAAGCGTAAACGATTTGTCGAACGGTTTGTCAAGCGCACTCTTCTTAACCTTGACGATGCCTTCGCCGGTCTTGCCGGCTCCGATCTGTTTCGGCAGATCGATTTCCAAAACATCGGGGGCCGCCGAGATCAACTGCGGCGTCAGGGCCTGCTGCGAAACATTCTGGATCGTGAACTTAATTTCATCACGAAGCTTCTCTCCGAACTGGGTCAAATCCAGTTTGTACGGTTTGATCACGATCGGATAGGTCGAATCCGGCCGGGTCAAAACATCACAGGTGATGCGCACCATCTTGTTGGGCGGACCTTCGTTGGTCGTAATGGTCGGCGTCTTGGTCACCCGGTTGGTGTACATCCCGGTGTTGAAAATAATCTCAAGCTGTGTGCTGTCACCGACAGCAAGGGCCTCTTTTTGCAAAGGGGCCTTGGTGCATCCTCAGCCAGGGGTAACCTGGACAATCTTCAGGCTGTCCTCCCCGGTGGAGTGGAGCCAGAAGACATGGGCGATCTCGGAATTCTGCGGAACGAATCCGAAATCGAACTCTCCTTCGGGGATGGTGAGCCGGGGGGCGGCCAGTGCCATGCCGGTCATAAGGGCAGCTCCCAGGGCAACCGCCGAGTACATGCTCCTACGTCTCATCGTATACCTTACAGGTCCTTTCTCAAGGCCGTCACAGTTCAATTGCTTACTAATCTATATAATATATCGGATCGGGCGCAAATTATCCAAGAAATTTTCTTCGGATCGGAAGCGTTATCCGTCCGGTCTGATTGTCCGCCCCGGTCCATTCAATTGTCAACGAGCTTTTGAACTCACGGTCCAGCAGGGCGGGCACGACTTTGATGAATCCCATCGCCGTGCTTTGCGGGGCAAGCGAGTCAGGGACGCTATACGTGAATTCAGGCAGGACAGTCGAGACGACTTTCAACGCCAGCTTGTCCTTCCCCCGATTGATGAGGGCAAAACCTACGCTGTCGATCGATTTGCTCGGCATACGGGAGAGTTCCGCCTTGAACGGTTTGAGGGCGAGAGGCATGGCCGAGTCCGGCCGAACGATCACCAGCGCCTGCATGTTCAGGCGGTAGGGGTCCTCGATCCCGTCGATGAAAATGTACGGAAATTTGCCGGACGTTCCGATCTTCTGCTGGGTTTCCCAGAAGAAGCCGACCAGCATGGAGTCCCCGGGGGCCAGTTCGTGCTTAGGAAGCGGCATGGTGGCGCAATCGCAGCCGGTCTTAAGCTGCATGATCTTGACCGTGTCCTTGCCGATTGATTTAAACCAAAAATAGTTGACCACGGTCGACGCCTGCGGGGCGGTGCCGAAGTCAAACTTGGCGTCGGTCACGAATAACTTGGGCTGGGCCGTAACGGAGCCGCCCAGCATGGCGTAAAGAACTAGGGTCCCTATTAGAGTAAAGCGCATGTGGTCCTTATATCCCTATAGCGGGCTGATGGTTTCAAGATTTTTTCAGTATATGGAGTCCCGGGCGAGTCGTCAAGTGGCCCCGGTTTTTGACTTGTGTCCGGCGACATTTCGGGGTACTCTGCCGGAACGGTCCAAGAGGACTATCCCAGAAGTAATATGACAGTTATTGAAATATCCGATCTGACCAAATTCTACGATGGCCGCGGTCGAGGCTCTATTATGGCGCTCGACCGGGTCGGGTTTACGATCAAATCGGGGGAGATCTTCGGCCTCCTGGGCCCGAATGGAGCGGGCAAAACCACGCTCTTTCGGGTACTCCTGGGGATGATTTCCAAGTCCGGCGGAGAGGTCCTCTTGAACGGCCTGCCGCCCACCGACTGCCATTCCCGGGACAAGGTCGGTTATTTGCCCGAAAACCACCGCTTTCCGGCCCACGTTACCGGCCGCGGGCTGCTTGAGTTGACCGGAAGGTTGTGCGGCATGACCAACGAGGAGATTCAGCCGCAGTGCCAGCGGCTCCTGCCGTTGGTGGGGATGGAGAAATGGGCCAATACCAAATTGAAGAAATATTCCAAGGGGATGTCTCAGAGAATTGGGCTGGCCCAGGCATTGATGAATGACCCGGATATCCTGCTGCTCGACGAGCCGACCGATGGGATCGATCCGGTGGGGAAAGTGGAGATCAGGCAATTGCTGCAGCAGCTTCGCGACAGCGGCAAGACGATCGTCATCAATTCCCACTTGCTCTCCGAGGTAGAAATGGCGGCAGACCGGGTGGCAATATTGAACTACGGGCGACTGGTCCGGATCGGCACGATGGCGGAATTGACGGTTCGCCAGAGCCAGTACGAAATTGAGGCGGAAATCGGGGATCAACTCCTGGAGCTTCCGGCTGAAATCGGACGGGTCATATATGTCTCCGCGGAAAAGCTCGTGGCGGAATTGACCGCTGATGAGCGGGTCAACGATTTGATCGATCTTCTGAGAATGCGAAAAATCCGGATTCGCTCGGTCAAACCGCTGGCGGTCTCTCTGGAGCAGTCGTTCTTTGAGACGGTCAGGCCGAAAGGGGGCGTTTGAGCATGCACGGATTGATCCGGGATACCCTCAACGACGTAATGGACCGAAAGGTGCTCTGGATTTTCGCCGGTCTCGTCCTGTTTTCGATCCTGATTTGTGTGCTTCTCTCGATGTCGGATGTCCGAGTGCGGATAGAGCATTCCGGGCCGGGCGGGGGACCGACGCCGGAAGGGTCGAATTTTGCGCTCGTGCTTTTGCGCGGCTTTATGAGCGTCATCATTTTTGTGTCGGCCATGGCCGCGGCTTCCAGCCTGCCGTCGATGCTCGGCCGGGGCCGTTCGGACTATTTTCTGTCCAAACCGCTTTCGAGAACAAGCCTGTTCCTGGGGAAATTTGTCGGTCTCATGTGGGTGTACGGCGCGGCTATCCTGGTCAGCGGATTTCTCGTCTATTTAACTGTAGCGGCAGCGCTGCAGAACTTCTCAATAGGGGTCGTCTGGCTGCTTTTGTTCAGCCTGCTCGAGTTGTTCGTCTGGCTGGCGATTATTGCCGGTGCTGGCGTGTTCTCCGGATCGACCACGGTAGCGATCGTCACGGCCTTCCTCGTTTGGATCCTTCAGTCCATTCTCGCCGCGCGCCAGGGGATCGAACTCCTTCTTAACTCGAAGGTGGTAACCGGGATTCTCGATGTTGCCTACTGGATCGTACCCAAGACCTCGCAGCTCTCGCGCGATGGATTGTCTCTGGCAGTGGGTGAGCCCCTCGATCAATGGCTGACTATCCCGGCGACGCTCGGATTTGGACTGGTCGCGCTCCTCACGACCCTATATTTGTTCAATCGAAAAGAGTTGTAACCCGTGTTCAAGACCCTTAACCATCCGAACCGGTATACCTGAGATGAGTGAAAATCACAAACTGGCTACCATGCTCGAACCTCTCCGGATCGCGCTCCGACTGGAGGAAGAAGGAAAGAAGTTTTTTGCCGAGGCGGCGGCGCGCGTCAGCAGCAAATCGGCCCGCCAGACGTTTGAATTTCTGGCGGCGGAAGAGGACAAGCATATTCGGCGGATTCAGGATTTGTACCGGATGGTCGAGGATTCGGGAGGGGAGTCCGTCCCGGAGACCGAGGAGAGCGACGCAGAGAATCGCTTTCATGCCTTTAACGACCGGATGGCCCAGCTTCGCGACGAAATTAGACCGGCCTCCAGCGACCTCGAGGCATACAAGACTGCCCTCAAATTTGAAAACGGAGCTGAAGAGTTTTACGCCAAGCAGGTGGCCGAATCGCGCAACCCGAATATTCAGAAATTCTATACCTGGCTGATTCACGAGGAGGCGATGCACGCCCGGGTACTCAAGTCCTGCGTGCAGTTTGTCGAGGACCCGGCTACCTGGTTCAAGAATCGCCGGGTCTGACCAGGCAGAGGCCGGCCGGAAAATCGATTGTCCGCTTGTCCTGACTCTCCCTGCAGAGTAAATTCCGCAAAAGACACAACCGGGAGTAACTCGTGAATATTATCGATTATGCGTTGCAGATGGAACTCGATGGCCGGGAATTCTATCGACAGAGAGCCCAGGCAACGGCGCAACCAGAACTCAAGAAAATCCTGCTCAATCTGGCTGACGAAGAAGCCCGGCATTACCAGTTCTTCAAGCGGTTGAAGGAAGGGGACGAAGACGCCGCGGCGACAACCCTGAAGTTTTCATCGCCCACTCTTAATGCCAATAAGACCTTGTTTAAAGAACTGGCCAGTAAAGGGCAACAGGAGCTGTTGACAGGAGATGTCCGCCAAACCTGGACCGAGGCGCTCAAGATCGAGGAGCAGGTCGAGCGGATGTATCGCGAAGAGGCCGGCAAGGAGGTCGATCCGGAACGGAAGCGACTATACGGCCAGATCGCGGACGAGGAGAAGAACCACGTCTATCTAATCGACAACATTCTTTCATTTCTGGCTGATCCCCAGGGATTCACTGATTCTGCCCACTTCAAGAACTTTCTGAGTTGGGAAGGGCGGTAGCCCGGGCGCTCCATGAGTGCGGCCGAGAAGTCCGGCGATTCAACTCATCGAACAACCGGGGAAGTATATCCGATCCTACTTCTTTTGCCGTTCTTCCTGGTGGCGGCTCTGCAGTTATTGGGTTGCGCTTTTCCATCCGTGCATACCTGGGGCTTTGACAGTTGGAGCGCCTTCGGCTATGCACCGCTGTTTGCGACCCTGTTGGTCTTGCTTTTATGCGCCGTGCCTGCTATTGCCAAAGGGATTCAGACCGGCCTAGTCTCGCTTGTTTCAATTGTGGCGAATTCCGGCCGAACGGTGAAAGCGATCTCGGTAACGACATTGTCGCTGGCGCTGGGCTCGTTGTTTGTGGTGTTTCGCTCCCAGGCACCCATATTCGGGGATGGCTTCGGGGTCATTTCAAATTCGACCTTCCCGCTTTCTTCTCCGCTTTTTTCTATTCATGAGTCACTCCGGCCGGTGACGGTCATGCTCTACCGGCTGGGCTGCACGGTGATGACCAAACAGCTCAATCTTCCGGCCCAACTGTCATTTGGGTTGGTGTCATGCGTCGGCGGTGTGGTGGCCTTTTGGGGGCTTTGGCGGCTGGCTCGCTCGCTTCGGAATAAACCAGAGGAGGCTATCGCGCTCCTCGCGGCTGGACTCGCGAGCGGCTGCACGATCCTCCTGTTCGGGCACCTGGAACTGTATGTCTGGCCGACCGCGATGATGCTCTGGTTGTTCTCCTACTCAATTGACCGGGCCAACGGTCGAGGCAGCGCAGCGCCGGTGATTGTCTTTGCGATACTCACGCTCAGCATGGAACTCATGCTCTTCCCAGTGGTGCTGGTATCGGTGCTTTTTCGTGAATCAAGCGCGGAGCCTCGCCGCAGTCTCCTCCCATTCGGATTTTCCGGACCAACTTTAGCCTGGCTGATCCTGGCGTGCTCGGCAATATGCGGAGTGTTGTTTACGGTGATTCCCGGGGGCGGGGCTTTTGTGCCGGTGTGGCCGGTGGGGGAGCATGACTACTCCCTGTTCTTGCCGAGCCATCTGCTGGATCTGGCCAATCTCGTTGTTCTGGTCGCACTGCTTCTCCTGCTTGCTTTGATTTTCGGTTTTTTGGGTCGGGCTAAGCAAAGCAAATTCAGGTCTGGCCCGGAGCAGTTGCTAGCGATCTTCACGCTCACGCTCTTTCTCGTAACTTTGTGGATCGACCCGGAACTTGGGGCGATGAGAGACTGGGACCTGCTGTCATTCTTTGGCTTTCCGGCCTCAATTTGGGCCGGACTCCTGCTGCTTAAGAGATTTCCCGGAAGACAGGCAGCCTCGCTTCTAACGGCCCTGTCCCTTGGATTGATGGCGCTGACGGTCGTGCCGCAAGTAATCGCGCGGCAGAATCTGGATAAGGCGGCAGCCCGGATGGACAAGATGCTCTGGGAAGATCCGCATTACCAGACCGCGTACGATGGCGCCTTGCGCGGAGTCCCGTGGGCAGCGCTGCTTCAGACCAACACCGGCAGATATGATTTGGCGGCCAAGTATCTTTGGCGGAGGATAGGGGTCGACTCGAACGCCGATATTTGCTGGTACAATCTGGGAGAGATGGCGCTGAATCACCAGCAGTATGATTCCGCGTATGTCCTGATCGGGAAGGCATATCAGATCGCTCCCCAGAGTGACCTGTACGCTGTGCGGTACACGGAAGTGTTGCAGCATTTGAATCAGAGTGACAAGGTGGAGCAGTTGCTCCCGCGCATCGCCGCGATAACAAGTGACAATTTCAAGCTCCTGGAGTATTCCGGGCTGGTGCTGGTCAAGGCGGGGAGAGTCGACCAGGCCTTGAGACAGTTCCGCCATGCCTATGATCTTCGGCCATGGGATTACGGCGCGCTTCAGAATATGGCGTTTGATTTCATTTCGCTTCAGCAATCCGACTCGGCGATCTATTATCTCGGTCGGACAATTCGTCTGGCGCCGAGTGCGGGCCGGCCCAATCTCTTTCGCGGTCTGTTAAGAGAGGAACTGAAAGCGGGTCGGACGGATGAGGCCCGAGCGACGCTGGCCGAATATCGGCGGCAGTTTCCCGAGGGCTCCGGGATCAAAGAAGTGCAGCAGTATTTGGATGAGCAGAAGTAGTCGAGGAAGAGTTCGGCTGATCTGGCAATGGACGCCGGTCAGAGCTCCGTTATGAGCACGCCGCCGAGGACAATAATTCCACCCACAAAAAAAGCGGTTCCCAGTCTTTCTCCGAGGGTAAGATACGCCACGGTAGTGGCGATGATCGGTTGAATATTGGAGAAGACCGCGAGCCGCGAGGCCGCCATGTGCTTAAGCAACCAGTACCAGATCACGTAGGAGGCGACCGAGCTCCCCAGCGCAAAGTAGACGATTGACATCCATGCCCCCAGGGTGGCCCGCGAGTAATCGAAAGAAAGAGCCCGATAGAATCCGAACGGAGCGTACACTAAAGCGCCCGACGCCAGAGCGTAAGCGGTAATTCTCAGCGCGCCATATTTTTCGGCAAGCGGCTTACCCAAAATGGCATAGGCAGCCCAGGCCCAAACCGAAAACAGGATAATCAGGTCTCCGGCCAAATACTCTTTCCCGACGCGCAACGTCCCTGATGAGATGATTAAGAACGAACCGATCAGGGCGATCACTCCCCCGACACTTCGCTTCCAGGTCATCTTCTCTTTCAAATAGATGACGGCCAGCAGTACGACCCAGATCGGAGTTGTCGCAAAAAGAACGGCGCCATGCCCTGCGGCAGTCATGGACTGGCCCCAGAGATACATCACCTGATTTCCCAAGATGATAATGACTCCGAGCAGAAAGATCTTCTTGTAGTCAGCTCGTTCGATCGGGCGCTCGTGATGCCGGAATTTCGCCAGGGAAAGCAGTACGGTGGAGGCCAGCAGGAATCGAAAGAAGGCGAAGGTGAACGGCTCGATAATCGTCAGCCCGTATCTTCCGACTGGAAAACAGAGCGCTCCAAGGGTCTGCTGGACAAGTGCGGCTGAGAGAATTACGGCGAGACTCAACCCGCCGTTGGGAGCCGGAGCTTTTGAAGTTGTTCCGGAAACTGACTGATCGGCACGCCTGGCCACCCTTAAAGCAATACCTTCATGGACGACGTCAATTCATTGATAGGCAATCTGTTATATTAGTGATCGCCGACTGCCACCATCAACGGGAATATTGGCGCCGGTGATATAAGCAGCATGATCGCTGGCCAGAAATGCAATCAGGGCAGCCAGTTCTTCCGGCTTGCCTAGTCGACCGGCCGGAGATGAAGAACCGAGAGCCTTTAGCACTGCCTCAGGGCTCTGCCCACTTTTCTGCGCGCGGCTGTCGGCCAGTTCGTTCAGACGTTCGGTCGCAGTGTAGCCGGGGCAGACGGTGTTGGCGGTGATCCCGTGTTTGGCATAGGTATTTGAGATGGTCTTGCAAAATCCGGTCAACCCCGCGCGATAAGTATTAGAGAGGATAAGGTCATCGACCGGCTGCAAGGCCGCGATGGACGTGATATAAATCAGTCGTCCCCAGTTGCGCTCCATCATATCAGAGAGCAGTTCCCGGGTAAGGAAGATAGCTGAGTGAAGCAGGGCATCAGCCGTTTTGGGCCAGGCATCCCGGGAATGTTCCAGAAACAGTCCGGCGGGCGGACCGCCGGTGTTTGAAACCAGAATATCGATTCGTCCCGAGGAGAGAGCCTTGCGGGCGAGACTTACGGTAATTGGAATATCGGTTGGCTGGGAGAGATCGCCGACGGCGATTCCAGGCTTGCGGCCGGTCAAACTCTCAAGCTTCTTTGCCGCTGTGTCCAAACGCGGAATGTTGCGGGAGTTGATGACGACATCGGCTCCTTCCTTCAACAGCATTTCCGCCGCTGCAAAGCCCAAACCGGAAGAGGCGCCGGTGACCAGCGCCCCTTTCCCTTTTAATCCTAAGTCCATGCCCTACTTTTTCACTTTCGCAATTTCGTAGGGAAGCGCCACGGCGGTGCGGCAGCCGCGCTCAAAATCGACCACCCGGAACCGCTCGTTCGGCGAGTGGATGTTGTCGTCGTTCTGGCCGAACCCGACGAAGATCGTGTCAAGTCCCAGCGATGCTTTGAAATCACCAGCGACCGGGATCGAGCCCCCTTCTTTCATAAAGACCGGGGTCTTTCCAAAGCCGGTTTTGATGGCGCGCCCGGCTGCTTCGAGCCAGGGACCGTCGGTGGGCACAACTACTGCCTCGGCGCCGCCATGGAATTTCATTTCCACGCGGACACATTTGGGAGCGATCTTCTTAAAGAACTTCTCGAGTTTCTTGGCGATATCGGCCGGCTTCATGTTAGGCACCAGGCGCATGGTGATTTTGGCGGAAGCGACTGATGGTATGATAGTCTTTCCACCCTCGCCCTGGTAGCCACCCTTGATGCCGTTGACATCAAGAGTCGGGCGCACCCAGGTCCGCTCGTGCGTGGTGTAAGCCTTCTCGCCGTAGAGCGCCGATACGCCGACCGCTTTTTTGTACTTGGCTTCGTTATAGGGAAGACGCTTGAACTGCTGGCGCTCCCACTTGGTGGGAAGTTTGCAGTCCTTGTAGAATCCCGGAACCAAAATTTTGCCGTTCTTATCATGGAGCTGGCCGATCATTTCGCACAGAATATTGACCGGGTTTCCGACCGCGCCGCCAAACGATCCGGAATGGAGATCGCGGTCCGGGCCATAGACCCAGACCTCGATCGAGGAAATTCCGCGAAGGCCGAAAGTCACCGCGGGCAGGTCTTTGTTGAATTGAGCCGTATCGGACACGACGACGATGTCGGCTTTGAGGAGCTGCTTCTGTTCCCGGATGAACCTGGAAAGATCTTCGGTGTTGCCGCCCTCTTCATGCCCTTCGATCATCATCTTTACATTTACCGGGAGCTTGCCGTCGGTTTTCAGGATGGCTTCGAACCCCTTGATGTGGGTGAAGGTCTGCCCTTTGTCATCGCAGGAGCCGCGGCCGTAGATGTATTCGTCGCGGATTTGCGGTTCGAACGCCGGAGTGGTCCAGAGATCGAACGGTTCCGCCGGCTGAACATCGTAGTGACCGTAATAGAGGACGGTCGGCAGTTTTTCGTCCACCATTTTGTCGGCATACACGATCGGATTGCAGGAGGTCGGATAGAGGCGGCTGTCCAGGCCGATCGAGGCCAGATGATTCTTCAGCCATTCCGCGCAGGCGAGGCTGTCCGCTTTGTGCTCCGACTTGGCGGAGACACTGGGGAACCGAAGCAGCTGAAAGAGGTCATCAAAACGTTTGTCTTTGGTTTGTTCGAGGTATTCATACGGAGTCATAGAATATATCTCCTTGAGTGTGGTAGTCTGTTACGAGGCTGGAATATAGACCGTCGATTTCAGGCTGTAAAGCTCATTCGGCCCCGGATACCCAAGAGAAAAGGGCCGGTCTCCTGACCGGCCCCATTGTCTACTTCTTTTCGGAGTTCTGGTTTAGTCCAGGCCGGCCGGGCGGAGCGCCTCCTTGGAGAACCCTTTTTCCATATCCGGGTCGGTAAAGACGCCATCTTTGCGGACCAGTTTGCCGTCGAACCACATTTCGCCGCCACCGTAATCCGGACGCTGAATCAGCACCAAATCCCAGTGAATGGCCGACTGATTGCCGTTAAAAGCCTCGTCATAGCACTGTCCGGGAGTCAAATGTATCGACCCGGCAATCTTTTCGTCAAACAGGGTATCTTTCATCGGGTAGAGGATGAACGGGTTAACCCCGACCGCAAATTCTCCGACATAGCGTGCGCCGGCATCGGTATCCAGAATTTTGTTCAGCTTGTCGGCGTTGGCATCGGAGGTGGCCTTGACCACCTTTCCGTTCTCAAAAGTCAGCGAAATATGGTCGTATACCACCCCCTGATACAAGGACGGAGTGTTGTAGGTGATCGTGCCGTTGATTGAGGTCTTGACCGGAGCGGTGTAGACTTCGCCATCCGGGATATTCCGGTGGCCATCGCACTTGATGGGGGAGATGCCCTTAATGGAGAAATTAAGGTCGGTGCCGGGAGCGACCAGACGGACCTTGTCGGTCTTCTGCATTAAGGCAAAAAGTTTGTCCTGTGCCTTGGACATTTTGGCATAGTCGGCGCAGCAGACATCGAAATAGAAATCCTCAAACGCTTCCTGCGAGGTTTGCGCCAGCTGCGCCATGGCGTTATTCGGATACCGAAGGACCACCCAGCGGGTTCGCTTGACTCGTTCCTCCAGGTGGACCGGCTTGTAGAAGAGGGAGTTGTATTTCTCGATCTTCTTTAGGTCGATATCGGCCAGATCGAAGGGATTGTCCGAACCGCGGAGTCCGATGTAGGCATCGGCCCGTTCCATGAGCTTAAGATGCAGCTCGGCTTGAATCTTGTGCTGGTCATCGGAGGCTTCGCGGACCCACTGGCGGATCAGAGACTCGTCGTTATAGTACCAAAATGGAACGGCGCCGCGCTCGGTGGCGATCTTGATCACCTGTTTGCCCAGTTCGAGCGTTTCTTTCCCCTTGATTTCAAGATAAAGGACCTCTCCTTTTTGCAGCCCGAGCGAATAGTCAATCAATTGGCGGGCAAGGATTTCGTTTCTCTTGTCTTTCATGAATATCTCCTGGTCGATACGTGTCGTTGTTCCGGCGGACAAGATAGCTCCCGTAGGGCGAAGAGGCAACCGGATATCGGGGTGCGCCGATTCTCTACAGTTCCGGCCGGACGATAAAGAAGAGGCCGAATAGACCGATACAATGAATGGGACTCTGAGAAAGACCGGATCGGAACGCGACCGGCCAAACAAGGGGACACGAGGGGAACATCACCGATCCGACTATTCGAACTGTTCGCTCAAACGGTTTCCACGTGGGGATGAAAACTTAAGGAAAAGGGGATACTCATAATGAGGAACGATGTCATGACGCAGACCGAAAAACTGAGCAACGTCAAAAGCGACGAACTGCAACTGGTCTCGTTCAACATCGGCTCTGAGGAATTTGGGGTCGAAATCCTGAAAGTTCAGGAAATCAATCGCATGGTTGAGATCACCAAAGTGCCGCAGGCGCCGCACTATGTTGAAGGGGTCATAAATCTTCGCGGGAAGGTCATACCGATCATTGACCTGCGCAAACGGTTCAGCCTCGATGTCAAGGAGTACGACAAATCGACTCGCATCGTCGTGGTCGACATTAATGGAAGCATCATGGGGATGATCGTCGATGCCGTCTCCGAAGTGCTTCGCCTGCCCTCCAGCACGATCGAGCCGCCGCCTGAAATCGTCACCGGCCTCAATGCCGAGTACATTAAAGGCGTGGCCAAACTGGAAGATCGCCTGCTGATCTTTTTGGATTTGTCCAAGGTGATCGATGTGGCCGAACTGGCCGCTCTGTCCTGAGTGGGATAGCTAGGGCATAGCCAAAACGAAGGCCGGTCAATCCTGACCGGCCTTTTCATTTCCCCGGCGCAAGCGCGGGCGGCTACCGGATTTTTTCCAGTTTAACCAGATCGAACCTCATCGTCCCCGGAACTACCTGGTCGTCCAGACCGGTGGACAATTGGACGAAGAGCGAATCCTGGGACGCCAGATCCAGTGTATCAGCAAGAGTATACTCGGTCCAATTTCCCGCAGTGGCATGTTGGGATTGCAGGATTGTGGCAAACCCACTAGTGATTTTCCCCAGCGCCACGGTGCCGTTGGGCCAGCTGTTAGTGGCTTTGGCCCAGACAGTCAATTGATAAATCGCTCCAAGCGAAGAGGTGCCGGTGATAAACGACCGGGCGTAGTTGGCATCGGGCGGTTTGGGTCGAAGTTCCAAACACCAACTTCCCCCAAGCAGCGGGACATCCTGGACAAACAGGGTCGTGGTATCAAGGGGAGTGTCAAGCAGCACCCAGTGACCCCAGGTGGGCTTGCCGTTTAGCTCAAAACTCCCGTTGGGGAGCAGGTTGCCGATATCGTTGATCGGACCCGTGGATGTAGTCTTGCAGCTATAAAATATTGAGGCCAGACCAAACAGGGCCAGCAGGAATAATTGTCGCACCAATCTCATACACGCCAATCCGGACGGAACATTTGCATCACCAGAAAAATACCGATTGTCGCCGTTACCGCCAAGCAAAGAACATGGCCAAACAGGCTTGACGGCCCCGGGCGCCGGGCATAGTTTCGGTCTAAACAGCGTTCAGGAGCAAACCATTCCGGCAAAACTCACATTCTTATACGTCAATGTCGGGCGAGGGCACCCGTTCTATCTTGACGGGATCAACGATGCCCTGATTCGTCAGGGGAGAGTCGGTATAGTCCGCTCCAGTGAGGACGTCCTGGAAGTGAGCCACGGGCTTTCCAGACAAGCCTGGGGCTTCGTGCACTGGTTGTACCGTCACGGGGCTTCTCCAGGGCTGGTAAGCCGCTTATATGGCTCGCTGAGGCGCTCCAATGACTACAACCGAGATTCCGGCGCTCTTTCGATCTTAGGAAGGTCCTTGCGACGCCGGTTCCGCGGGGACGCTCGACCGCTGGTGGTGTCGCATCCGATTCTGGTCGGAGTGCTGCGCAACCGGCCGGAGCTATTCTACCAGCACGGTGAACTGGTGGCGCCGCCAGAGTCAGTGGTCCTCGGCGCAAGCCAGGTGCTGGTGCCTACCGATGAGGTCGCGGAGCGGTTTCGCGCCGGAGGATACGACTCTTCAAATTTATTTGTATCCGGGCTTTGCATCGAACCGGCGCTCACCCGGCAAGCTTCGGACGCCTTCGAACTGAGAAAGGTCCGAATAGCGGGGAATGGGCCGTTAACCGGGGCGTTTTATTCGTCCGGAGCCGAGCCGGCCTTACATGTGGAGGCGATTATCCAGGGTGCAATTGCTTTGTGCCGTGCGGAGACGCGAATAATCGTTTTCGCCGAGGAAGGCAAGAGACTTTCGACCCGGCTCCAGAGAGCGTTTGTCCGTGCAGAGATAATGCTAAGCAAAATCTCCTCGGCTGACACCATCCCAACGGAACTGCCGCGCGCGCTCTTAGTGGAATATCGGTCCCGTCGGGAGGAATCAGTTTTGTCGGCTCGCCTGTTTCCCTCGTTTGATTTCTTGGTCTCACCTTCGCACGAGCGAAGCAACTGGGCTGTGGGGTTGGGCCTGCCCATGTTTATCCTGGAGCCATGCATAGGGCCGTTTGCACCACTCAATCGAGACCTTTTGCTCAGGCACAAGGTCGCCTTTGATCTAACTTCTCAAGAACATATCGTCTCGCTGGCCGAGCGCGTGAATAGTCTACGACATCGTGGAGAATTAGCCGGAATGGCCGAGAACGGCTGGGGGAAGTACGGCATCGACGGGTTTGCGCGCATTGCCGATCTACTCTATGAACGCTATGCCGAGTGACCGGTTCAACTTGTCGGGGACCAACTAGACCACTACATTGGTCCGGTTATGCTTGACCGGTTGAAGCGCTATGTTCAGAAGTTCGATTCACGACTCTGGGTATTGGTCTTCGGCTGGTTTGTCGCGGCCATCGGTTTCTCGGCGTCAATGCCGTTTCTGTCCATTTACTTCCGCGAGAAACTGGGGCTCTCCACCTCTGAAATTGGACTGTTCTTTGGCGGGATAGCGGTCTTCAGAGTAGTGTCTCAGGCGATCGGGGGAGAGCTCTCCGATCGAATCGGACGGCACTCCCTCATTGTGCACTCCCAGACGCTTCGCGCCTTGTCATTCCTCGTTCTCGGCGTAGCCATCGCCTATACCTGGGGATTTTGGGCGGTAGCGGTTCTGTTCGCTTTCAATTCCGTGTTCGGCTCATTGTACATGCCGGCGGTGAATGCCATGGTGGCCGATATTCTGCCGCCGGAGAAGCGGCTCGATGGGTACGCTATCGCGCACACCGCGAGCAATCTCGGGTGGGCAGCCGGGCCGGCCTTGGGGGGCTTGATCGCCCACGAATCCTACGCGGTGCTGTTCTATTTCTCCGGCATATTTGCTTTGGTCTCGGCGGCGATCTTTCGATTCGCCCTGAAAGCTCCGGCTGTTACCCCCAATACCGAGCGCTTCAAGATGGCGGATCTCCTGGCTGTCCGGGACGACAAGCATCTGGCGGCGCACGCCGGGTTTACTTTGCTGCTTTATTTGGTAGTGGCGCAACTAGTCGTGACGCTTTCGCTCTATACCGTGACGATTGTCGGAATATCCGAGGCACAGCTCGGAAAGCTCTATTCACTAAACGGAATCCTCGTTGTCTGTCTTCAGATTCCGATGACAAGGATGCTTCGCAAGGTTCGCCTCACCTCACAACTCGCCACCGGCTCGTTGCTTTATTTCATCGGCTACAGCATGTTTGGCTACTTGGTCGGTTACCACTACTTCATGCTGGCGGTGGCGATTGTCACGGTCGGCGAAGTCATGATTTCCCCTCCAGGAATGACGTTGACGTCACGCCTGGCTCCACCCGGAAAACTTGGAAGATACATGGGGATTCGGGGATTCTGCGAGACCGCCGGCTGGTCGCTGGGACCACTCTGGGGGGGCTACATGCTTGACAGCTTTGGCGGCAATTCCGTGCTCGCCTGGTTTATGATTTCATCGCTGGCGCTGTTCGCCGGAGGCGGATTTTGGCTGCTCGGGCGGCGTTTGCCCACGCAAGTCAACCACCGGGATTAGCTCACATTATCAGGACGAGCTTGCCGATCTGGACATTTCCCTTTTGATCGTCCACGGTCCAGTAATAAATGCCGGATACCGCGAGCTGCGTATTGCGCGTAATCAGATCCCAACAGGCAACGGTCGGATCTTCCTGGCAGGGACTAAGCGGATCGGGATGCGGCAGTTCGCGCACCAAGTCTCCATCAAGAGTAAAGATTCTAATCGTGCAGTCGATCGGGACATTGGCAAAGTGAACTCGGCGCTGGCGGTCGCTCGGCATGCCGCGCGACAAGGCATCGCGCCCTTCGAAGCCATCCCGCTGATAGCCGCCATCGGTCCGATACGGGTTGGGGAAGACGTAGACGCGCTTGTCGGTGGTAGTCCCGAGCGCAGCCGAGGCAATGGCATAGGATGATTTGTACCCAACGGTCGGACTGGTCTCGAGCGAGGCCAGACCAGTACCGGGAGAGCCGAAATCAAAGGCCGTCACGTTGAAGAAGTATGGAACGGTGGGAAGCAGCTTATCCACATACATCTGGTATTCATAGTATTTGAAATGACCGTCTTCGGTGAGATAAGTAGTCCGCTCGGCAGCCGGAACGGAATCGGGGTCGGCGTAAGGAGGCTTTGGGGCAGTGGGATATATTTTCGTGATGCGCGTGTCGACTCCGAGCCGGGACCGGTTATAGTCCTGGGGCGTGAAATAGAAGATGGAATCACGGTAATTCAGGGGATGATTGACCGTGAACTGGAGCGGATTCCAGGTGGTGTCGCCGTTACCGTAGATACTATCGAGCCGGTCATAGGTATACGGAATTTCGCGCAGCTCAAATCCGGCGCCGCCGTTCCGGTTCGGGTTGTAGACGAACTTGTTAAAGTCCAGCCGGTCATACGATTCAATCAGGCTAAAGCTCGACGGGCGGTCGTCCAGCGCGGAATAGACGCGGTATCCTTCAAAATCAGCAATCCGCGAGAAGATGTCTTTCGTGGTTTCGGACCGAAAGCCGTTGAAGCGGATCCGCACCTTATTATTCAGCGGGTAGACCCAAAACTCGGGCGCTGGTGGGGGAGAAGCTCCCTTAAAATCGGGTTCTCCGTCGCCAGTGTAATAGATCGTATCGGCCGTGCCGTGGGCATAGCAAACCCGGAATTTGCCCCGATAGCCGCCTTCTTTGCTGGCCACCCCCGGATTATCGTAAATCCATGATGCCCAAACGGCGTTCAGGGCGAAATTGCTGAAATCCAAATTGGAGTACCATAACTCCGGGTTGTACAAGGATGGGTCCGTAATATATTTGCCGTTGTCTTTGCGATCTACGCGGTGCAGACCGAGCCCGCCGACATAGGCGAACGAGAGCGGCAGATTGTCTCCGGGCTGCATGTTGAACGGTCCGAACGAGAGCAGATATCGGGTGTCGTAGCCGGCCGAGAAGCGCTGGCAAAGCAGCTGGGAAACCGGCATCCAACCGGGGGTGAGCTGGTAGCGGCAAGTGAAGGCCTGGTCGTAATCAAATTCCCGATTCTTCATGAAGGCATATTTATTTCGGTCCCCTTCGGGAGTACCTCGGCCACCGGTGCTCAGGTCGCGGTAGCTCTCAACCCGCATCGGCCCGTAATCCAAAGTCGGGTCGAGGTTGCCGATCCACCAGTTGTAGGATACGGCCAGCGAGTCGATCGGGGTCCGGACGATCCGCATGCCGGTCACATCGGGAAGGTGCACCTGTTTATCCCAGTCACCATCGTTGTCCGCGATCCAGGCCAGATTCACCGTATCCCGGAAACTGCAGCCGCCGGAGGAAATTTGCGGCGACGGAACATCCTGCAGGAATCCGGTGACATCATCATTGGCGCCGTTAAGATCGCCGGTGGCCTCAACATCGCCGTCGACATAGATCCCCATATAGACCTGGCTCAACGGACGGGTGCTGTTGTTCTTGATGGTGTAATCAAAAAGCACGAAGTCTTCGGCGTAGGAATAGGACCAGGCGTAGGACCGTTCTTCAACCTGGATATTGAGCGGCCGGTGAGGGCGATTGTCGATGACGTCGGTGCAGAGTTCCGGCACCTGGCCGGTCGTATATTTGTCGGTGTAGACGCTGATGTAATCCTGTTCAGACCTGGCGCCGATATACTCAGGTTTGGACGGATCAATAATCGAGCGGTGCTCCATATCTCCGATCGGAGGCTCTTCGGGGTTAAACTCCCGGCATATCTGCCAGCCATCGGCCCCTACCGACACCAGCGTGTCATTGCCGACTACAGCCCCGATCCAGAAAGCCGCCCCATAGAGATAGTTGGTGCCTGACCCTTTGGGGAATTCACAGGAAGGGACATTCTTGCCGGTAAAACAATCAAGCGGAGGTCCCTGAATATACCCGGCGCCAAAGACGCCATAGTTGGTTTGTCCGAGCACGATTTTCCCCACGTTATGAGTCGCCGCACAGTAGTTGAGACGGACCGCTGAGGCAGTCTGGGCCCGCGCTCTGATTTGCTCTTCGGTTGGGGGGAGCGGGCGGCCGAGCAGTCCGCCGGACTGACAGGCGAGAACCATCACTATGAGAATCTTCAGTCCGCCGAAATCAGATGACTTGGTTTTCATTCTTCGCTGCTGCCGTGCCAGGGATGACGGTCACCTGATAATGACCAACTTACCGATTTGGGTGCGATCCTTTGCCTCTACGACCCAGTAATATAAGCCGGAAACCGCTTCCTGGGTATTGCGGGTTATCAGATCCCACTCATCGTGCATCGATCCCGGTCCCCCTTCAGGGAAATTGTGGTCGATCCGTCGCACCAAATCACCGTCAAGAGTGAAAATGGAGATCGTGCAGACTTTGGGCAGGTTGGCAAAGTGAATCCGGCGCATCCGCGATTCGGCCTGCAGGCCAAGCCGGTTTTCAAAGCTGGCGGCGGCGTAGCCGGCATCCGCTCGATACGGATTGGGGTAGACATAGGCGTTAAGCTGCTTTTGCTCAACGCTATCCGCCGGGACCATCGGGTACTCCCGAATGTAGTTATTCAGCGGATCGGTCTCCAGCGCCGACAATCCGGCTTTGGGAGAGCCAAAGTCAAAGGCGGTCACCGACACATAATACGGGATAGTGGGCAGTACTTTATCGATCACATATTCATACTCGTAGTATTTGGGAAGCCGAATGCCGTGCTCCAGAGTCACATCGGCATCAGTCCATTCCGCGGTATCTCGCGGCGGTTTCCGGACTCCCGGATAAGCCTTGTGAACGCCGCGAGGGTCGTCCAGACGGCTTGCATTGAAATCCTGTGTAGTGTAATAAAAGAGGGAGTCCCGATAAGCCTGGGGATTGGTTTGCGTGTATTTGAGCGGATCGAACTGCGGGTCCGCGTAGATGGCCCGCAACGAATCGACTGTGAAGGGAATATCCTCCAGCACCCAGCCTAAATTTCCGCTCGGAGTCTTCTTCCAGATGTACCGATCATAATCCTCGCGGTCATACGACGCCATCAGGGAAAAACTCTCTTTGCGATTATCCAGGGCACAGTAGACCCGGTATCCTTCAAAGTCGACCTTGTGCAGAAAGACATCCGGCGTGTTCTCCGAGCGGTACCCGTTCCAATGCACGGTCAATTGCCCCACGCTCGGCAGGATTTTGATATACGGGGCAGGGGGCGGTCCGGCCCCTTTGAAATCGGGCACGCCGTCACCTGCGTACCAGAAAGTGTCGGCAAATACCTTGTAGATCGAATCGATAACGGTGTTGCCGCCCCGGATAACCGTATCAATTCGGTCCAGCGAAGAGTCGATAGATTTCAGGCAGAATTTCCCCGCATAGCCGTCGCTGTCCGTGTCCACGCCGGGGTTGTCATAGACCCAATAGGCCCAGCGTGAATTTGTGGCGAGATTGTCGAAACTAAGCGATTTATAAAATGCGTCGGGCGCAGTCGGCTTGAACAGACGGTCGAAATCGGTCGGGTTCTGGTGAAAATTCTCGCCGCCGACCCAGGCGAAGGAGAGCGGGAGGCGTTCCCCCGGACTGAGAGTAAACGGTCCAAACGAGAGCAGATACCGGGTATCCCACCCGCGGGCATAATCGGCGGCAAATTGGGGGGGAGGAAGCCAGCCGCTGTCGGAGTGATCGACGGCCGTGAAATAGAGGTCGTAATCGAATTCCGGATGGCTCATCATGTAGTATTTATTGCGATCTCCCAGGGGGGTGCCGAGTCGTCCTCCGAAATCGCGCCAGGGATCATTCGCGGTGGGACGCCGCCTCGGTCCGAAATCTCTGGCCGGGTCGTCATAGTTGATAATCCACCAGTTGTATGAGTACTTGAGCGAGTCCGAGGGAGTCCGGATCACTCTGACGCCGACCGCGCTTCGCGTGGAGCGATAGTCCCATTGACCTCCCACGGGGTCGCCGTCGTTGTCCGCGTGGTACGCAATATTCACATCTTCCGGTTTGCCACAGGCGTCCGGAAAGAGATGCTCGGGATAGAAGCCGGTGACGTCATCATTCCAGCCGTCCGGCCCGCGCCGAGACTCATGCCAGACATCGCCGTCCACCCAGATTCCCATATAGACATCTTTAAGCGTTTTCCCGCCGATATTTTCTATCTCGTAGTCAAACAGCAGAAAATCCGAGGCATAGGAATAGCTCCAGGCCATCGAGCGCTGACGGACTTTGATGCCAAGGGGAATGTGCGGACGGTTGTCGGTCGGGTCCTCACCGGTGAGGGCCAGCGCCCGGTTGGTGTCGGTATATTCGCAGTATATATCCTGTTCGGATAAGGCCGATGGATCATAATAGCGGCTGTCTTTGTCGATCGAGCCGAAGTGAAAATTCCCGTACGGGGTGTTGGCCCCCGGAGGGGTCTCGGGCCAGAATTCAGTCGTCTGATAAAAGTCTTCGGTGCCCACCGAGACCAAAGTGTCGTTTCCGACAATCCCGCCGATCCAGAAGGCTCCTACCCACAAATAGACCAGATTGCTGTTTTTGGGAAAGATGCAGGATGGAATGGCTCCGCCAAGGACAGGATCGGGGAGATCCTGGCCATAGGTGCCGAATGTGCCGTTGTTGGCAATCGCCAAAACCATATTCCCGCGGTCGTGCACGGCATAGTCGACATGCGGCAGACCAGTTGCCTGCGAAGTCCTTCGCCTTGCGAGCGCTTCCTCTTTCGAACCGGCATAAACCGGACGCGCCTGCGACTGAGAGGCGGCGACAAGCCACAAAAGAAGGGTCGCTGCCCCCAGAAGGAAGCGGCGACCCTTAAGACCTAAAATCCTGCTCATGGGAGTAAGTTACATGATCAGGACCAATTTTCCAATCTGTGTGTTCCCCTGGCCGTCTTCGACCGTCCAGTAATAGATCCCCGACACCGCCAACTGGGTGTTCCGGGTGATCAGGTCCCAACAAGCCACATTGGGATCTTCCTGACATGGACTCTGCACATCGGGATGCGCCAGCTCCCGCACCAGGTCTCCGTCCAGGGTGAAGATCTTGATGGTGCAATTGGAGGGGACATTGGCGAAATGGACCCGGCGCTGACGATCGGTCGGTTTGCCTCTCGAGAAAGCATCGTTTCCTTCGTAGCCGTTGGCCTGATAGCCGCCATCGGCCCGATACGGGTTGGGGAAGACGTAAATCTGTTTGGAGGCTGTGGTTTTTTGTTCATATGAAGCCGCGGCATAAGCGGTCTTGTATCCCACGGTCGGGCTGGACTCAAGCGAGCCGAGTCCGGAGGCCGGTGAGCCAAAGCTGAAGGCGGTGACATTGACGTAATACGGAATCGTCGGCAACAGATTGGTAATCACCATCTGGTATTCATAATACTTGAAGTAGCCGTCTTCGGTGAGATAGGTCGCGCGTTCACCCGCAGGAATGGAGTCCGGAACCAAGGTTGGCGGGAGCGGAGCGTTCGGATAGATCTTAGTGACTCGGGTGTCAATCCCAAAGCGCGAACGGTTGTAGTCCTGAGCCGTGAAGTAGAAGACCGAGTCGGCGAAACCGGGCTTGTGGTACGGGTTGACGGCCGTAAAATGAAGCGGATTCCAGGTGGTATCGCCATTGCCGTAGAGGCTGTCGAGCACTCGATACGTGAACGGATTGTCCCGGAGGACGAAACCGGCGTTGCCGCCGGAGGTGTCAAATACAAACTTGTTGAAATCAAGCAGGTCGAACGACTCAACCATACTGAAACTGGCCGACCGTTCGTCGAGTGACAAATACACGCGATACCCCTCAAAATCCCGGACCTTGGAGAAGATCCCTTTTGTGGTTTCGGACCTGACGCCGTTCCAGCGCACGCGTACTTGCTTATCTTCGGGATAGAGCCAGACGGTCGGGGCCGGGGGCGGAGCCGCTCCGCGGAAATCAGGCTCGCCATCACCGGTATAGTAGATGGTGTCGGGCACACCGCCGGCATTACAAATTCGGTAGTTCCCCCTAAAGTCAGTGGGTCCGCCTTTGGCGGAAAAGCCCGGATTGTCATAAATCCAGCCGGCCCAAATGGCGTTCAGGGCCAAATTCGTAAAATCGAGGTTCGAATACCACAATTTCGGATTGAAGAGGGCTGGATCAGTCAGATACTTGCCGTTGTCCTTTTTGTTGGAGGGATGAAAACCCTCGCCCATGACATAAGCAAAGGACAAGGGAAGAAACGCGCCGGGGGACAGGTTGAACGGACCAAACGAAAGCAGGTACCGCGTGTCATACCCCTTGGAAATGGACTGGCAGAGATTCTGATTCACCAGGGGCTCCCAATCAGGGGCGCTGGACGAGTCGCAGGTAAAGACCTGATCGTAGTCAAATTCACGATTTTTCAGGAAGGCGTATTTGTTTCGGTCTCCTTCAGGCGTGCCGCGTCCACCGGTTCCCAGATCGCGGAAAGTCGCTACCCGCTGCGGTCCGTAATCAAGGGCGCCGGCTCCGTTGCTCACCCACCAGTTATAGGAAACCTGAATGGAGTCGATCGGCGTTCTGACGATTCTCATGGAAGCTACGCTCGGCGCGGGACTCTGCGAGGCCCAGTCGCCATCGTTGTCCGCAATCCAGGCCAAGTTGACGGTATCTTTCCAGCCGGAACAGCCCCCCGTAAATGCAGTCGGAGTTGGTACATCCTGCCTGAACCCGGTGACATCGTCCGAAGCTCGGACGGTAGGATCCTGGCTGATGGCGCCGACGTCTCCGTCATTGTAGATGCCGATATACATGTTGGTCAGGAAGTTGTTGCCGTTGTTCTTGATGGTATAGTCGAACAGCACGAAGTCCTGGGCGTAGGAGTACGACCAGGCATACGAACGCTCGTCAATGAGAATATTTAGAGGACGGTGCCCCAGGCCGTTGACCGGATCGTTGGCGCCCGTACAGAGGCCGGCTACGCCCGTGGTGTAGCTGTCGGTGTATTCGCCCAGAATATCCTGTTCGGACTTGGCCCCGATATACTCAGGTTTCGAGGGATCAATAATCGACCGGCGCTGCATGTCTCCAAACGGGGAGACTTCGGGGTCCATTTCGCGGCAATTCTGCCAGCCATCGACCCCGGTGGTGACCATAGTGTCATGATTGACAACCGCGCCGATCCAGAAGGAGCCGGCGAAGAGGTAGTCGATCCCGGACCCTTTGGGGAATTCGCACGAAGGAACGCGGGCTCCGGTAAAGCAGTCAAACGGATTTCCCTGGACAAACCCGGCGCCATAAGTACCGTAGTTGGTAACGGCCAGGCTCACCCTTCCGATATTGTGGCTGGCAACGCATGGTTTTTTGGTCACCGCCGCCGAGATTTCTCCCTGCTGGCGGACCTGTTCTTCTGACATGGGCAATGACCGACTGAGAGCCGTCTGCGCAATCATCGCGACCGCCGCTACGGCAAGAGTCAGGTGTAATACTCTTTTCGTCGACATACTCCTCACACTTTATCCTAATAGTTCCAACATTTTGGCATCGTACGGGTCGACTATGCGGACTTAAATTCGGCCAAAAGCATAGCCGTTCTTCCAGTTGCGCCAACCTACGGAAAAGGAATGCGCTTGGCAAGCGAATTCCCCCGTTTTCGGCATCTGCGCATTTCTTGCCGAAATTCTCGGCGGCGAGCAAATGATTGATTTTCAATGACTAGCGACAGAATTAGGCGTCCGATGGTTCGGAATAACAGGGACAAAAAGGTTATTTTTCACCAAATCGTCGGTTTCGAGAATTTCCTTATTAGGACAATTATACCCACAAAATTTGCGCACCGGTTGGAAGCGGGGCATCGACGGAAACTGAAGCACAGTCAGCTCGGTATTGTCGCGCTTTCGGCTGGGAGGTAGTAAGGGGACACAGAAGAAGGGTCGCTGCCTCCAGAAGGAAGCGGCGACCCTTAAGACTTAAAATCCTGCTCATGGGAGTAAGTTACATGATCAGGACCAATTTTCCAATCTGTGTGTTCCCCTGGCCGTCTTCGACCGTCCAGTAATAGATCCCCGACACCGCCAACTGGGTGTTCCGGGTGATCAGGTCCCAACAAGCCACATTGGGATCTTCCTGACATGGACTCTGGACATCGGGATGCGCCAGCTCCCGCACCAGGTCTCCGTCCAGGGTGAAGATCTTGATGGTGCAATTGGAGGGGACATTGGCGAAATGGACCCGGCGCTGACGATCGGTCGGTTTGCCTCTCGAGAAAGCATCGTTTCCTTCGTAGCCGTTGGCCTGATAGCCGCCATCGGCCCGATACGGGTTGGGGAAGACGTAAATCTGCTTGGAGGCTGTGGTTTTTTGTTCATATGAAGCCGCGGCATAAGCGGTCTTGTATCCCACGGTCGGGCTGGACTCAAGCGAGCCGAGTCCGGAGGCCGGTGAGCCAAAGCTGAAGGCGGTGACATTGACGTAATACGGAATCGTCGGCAACAGATTGGTAATCACCATCTGGTATTCATAATACTTGAAGTAGCCGTCTTCGGTGAGATAGAGGCTGCGCAAACTATCGGGGACAGTCGCGGGACTCAAAGTGTCAGGATTCGGAGCATTCGGATAGGCTTTTGTGATACGCGTATCCTTTCCGAAATGGGACTGATTGTAGTCCTGAGCCGTGAAATAGAAGGCGGAGTCCGGAAATCCGGGCAGGTGGTATGGATTGACGGCCGTAAAATGAAGCGGATTCCAGGTGGTATCGCCATTGCCGTAGAGGCTGTCGAGCGCTCGGTACGTGTAGGGATTATCCCGAAGGACATAACCGGCGTTGCCGCCCGAGGTATCAAATACAAGCTTGTTGAAATCGTAAAGGTCGTAGGACTCGATCAGGCTAAAGCTGGCTGCCCGTTCATCGAGTGAAAGGTAAACGCGATACCCTTCGAAATCGCGCACCTTCGAAAAGACTCCCTTAGTCGTCTCGGAGCGATAACCATTCCAGCGCACGCGCACTTGCTTGGCTTCAGGATAGACCCAGACGACCGGCGCCGGGGGCGGAGCCGCACCTCGGAAATCCGGCTCACCATCACCGGTATAGTAGATGGTGTCGGGGACTCCGTGCGCGGTACAGATTCGTTTGTTTCCCCTGAAGTCATTTGGCCCCCCTTTGGCGGAGTAGCCCGGATTATCGTAAATCCAGCCGGCCCAGACGGCGTTCAGGGCCAAATTTGTAAAATCGAGGTTCGAATACCACAATTTCGGGTTGAAGAGGGCCGGATTGGTCAGGTATTTGCCGTTATCCTTGCGATCGGACCGATGAAACCCGGCCCCCATGACATAGGCAAAGGATAGAGGGAGAGATTGTCCCGGCGGCAAATGAAACGGTCCAAACGAGAGCAGATAGCGCGTATCATACCCCTTGGATATCGACTGGCAGAGTCCCTGGTCTACCAGGGGTTCCCAACCGGCGGCGCTGGAGGAATCACAGGTAAAGACCTGATCGTAGTCGAACTCGCGATTCTTCAGGAACGCGTATTTGTCCCGGTCCCCTTCAGGAGTCCCTCGACCGCCGGTGCCGAGGTCGCGGTAGGTCGCCACCCGCTGTGGGCCATAATCAAGAGAGATGGTCTGATTGCTCACCCACCAATTGTATGAGACATACATGGAGTCGATCGGCGTCCGGACGATTCTCATGGACCCCACTGCCGGGGTCGGCGGATTGAGGTTCCAATTGCCGTCGTTGTCCGCGATCCAAGCGAGATTGACGGTGTCTTTCCATCCGCTGCAGCCTCCGGTGAAACCGGACGGTGTTGGGATATCCTGTCTAAAACCAGTGACGTCGTCAGCCGCTCGATCGGTCTGATCCTGGGAGGCTGGCCCGACATCGGCATCGTTGTATATGCCGATATACATGTTGGTCAAATCGTAGTTGCCGATATTTTTGATGGTGTAGTCAAACAGCACAAAATCCTGTGCGTAAGAATACGACCAGGCGTAGGAACGTTCCTCAACTTCGATATACAGTGGCCGATGATTCAATCCGTCCACCGGATCATTGACGCCGCTGCAAAGCGCGGCCACTCCCGTCCGAAAACTGTCGGTATAGACACCGATGAAATCCTGCTCCGATTTGGCCCCGACAAACTCCGGTTTCGACGGATCAATGATGGACCGACGCTGCATGTCTCCAAACGGGGAAATCTGAGTGTCCATCTCGCGGCAGGTCTGCCAGCCATCGATTCCGGTGGTGACCATGGTATCATTATTGACTACCGCGCCGATCCAGAATCCTCCGGCAAACAGATAATATGTTCCGGATCCCTTGGGATATTCACATGACGGAACCGCCGCGCCAGTGAAGCAATCAAACGGGTTTCCCTGGGCAAATCCGTTACCGTAGGTGCCATAGTTGGTCACCGCCAGGCTCACTCGCCCGACGTTGTGACTGGCGATACATTGTTTCTTGGTGACCGCCGCAGAAGCTTCTCCTCGCTGGCGGATCTGCTCCTCCGACATGGGCAATGACCGACTAAAGCCTGTCTGCCCGATCGCGGCAATTGTGACGGCCATAACGCCCAGTCGCCACACGCATCTCGTCGTCATATCTTCCACACTCCCTGCTATTGGCTCAGACAAAGTGACGTCGCACCGGTCGATTTTGTCTAGAGAAAAGCACTTTAACATGGAGTTTTTCTTCCAGTCTCTGGAACGAAGGGGAGAGGCGGGCCCAAAGTTCAGCCCTTTTGCCAATGGCTCAAGGTACCGCACGGGCATCCCCTGTCTGACCCTAAGCGGTTGAAATGCAACGACTAACGGCTGAGCCGGAGGCAGCGCAGGATGGACCGAGGCAAATTTGGAATCTTTTGCCGGCGGACAGACGAGCGCATCTGTCTTCGTCCGACCATTTAGTCCATAAAAAAAGCGGCCTCAAATGAAGCCGCTTTGTCGGATAATCGTCCGAACCGTACTACGGTTTGGGCTTATCAAACGCGTCCGGTGCTACCGGAGCATTGAACGTGTATTCTGAATACTGAACGGTCGCGACTTTCTTTCCGTTGACATTGTTGACAGCGGTCATCGGCCACAACACGCCAGAGACGGTCTTGAAGTCGGAATAGACCTCTTCGATGCTGGCTTCACCCATCGGAGTCTCTCCCCAATAGGTGCGTCCGACCAACTGACCATTTTGCGAGTTGATCGCCAGCCGGCAGACCGGTTTGCCGTCGCTTCCGACGATGGCCACCCAATCCACTGCCGCTCCGCCAAAGTCGCCGGAGCCGTCGTACACCGGCTGATAAGTCGGCTTATCGGTTTCACGAAGGATCAAGAAGCGGATCTTTCAGAAGTTCCTGATCGTCCTTCTTGATATCGTCGTCGGTCTTGGCGACCAGTTCGCCGCTTCGCTGGTCGGTCTTCCAACCGGCTTTGCCGTTGCGGATATCATACATTTTGCGTCCCATGACGCTCATGGTATTCCGAAGCTTGTCCGGAAATTGCTGCACGCCTTCGATACCGATCGCGAATTCCCCCTGCGGAGTGGTCAGCGTATAGTTTCCCTTAAACGTCAGCGACTTCACTTTCTTGAAATTGGCCAGGGTCCCATGGGCTTTTACGGCTTTGTCCAGAATGGTTTTTCCCTTGGCCGTGTTTTCAGGCGTTATCGCCAGCTCTTTTTTGACTTCACCGGAAGGAATGGTGATATCAACCGTGTCCACTGGGCCGCGGCCGATCTTGTCGAGCGGCTGATCGAAGTTGGCCCCGTTTCCGACCACGACAATTACCAGAGAATCAGGATGCAGATTCTTCTTGGCGGCCGCGACGACATCGTCTCCGGTCACTTTCTGAACCGAGGCATACTGGTTCTGCAGGAAATTATCCGGAAGGCCGAAGAAATCGTACTGCATGACACGATTGACGACTTTCGCCCGGTCATCGAAATTGAACACAAACGAATTCAGGTAGGAGTCTTTGCCCAGGCTCATCTCCTGAACGGTCGGCGGAACGGTCTGCATGCCGCGAATCTGATTGATCACTTCGAGCAGCGCTTTTACTGTGGTCTCCGATTTGGTCGAGGTCGAAGCAAAGAAGACTCCTGGATAGGCGATTTGAGCGGTGTACGAACCGCCCGCGGAATAGGCGAGCCCTTCTTTCGACCGCACGGCGTTGAACAGGCGGCTTCCGAAAGACGCCCCGAGAATGTTGTTCATCACGATGCGGGCCGGATAATCGGGATCAGCCAGAAGGCCGCCGATATGGCCGATCAGGACAGTCGACTGATTGATATCAGTCTTGTTGACAAAGTAGATATGGTTGCGCCACTGGTAATCGACTTTTGGAGGCAGCGGAACCTGAGTGTTCCCCTTCTCCCAATCGCCGAAATACTGTTTGATCTTGTCCAGCACCGCCGCCCGGTCGAAATCTCCCCAGATGGCGATCTGAACGTTCTCCGGATGGAACAGCGCTGCATGGAAAGCCACCAGATCATCCCGCTTGATGTTGGCGATGGTGGCATATTCGGGATAGCGGGCGTACGCTGACGTCTTGCCGTAAATCGCATTGGTGAATTCGCGGCGCGCGATCCCCATGGGGTTATCATTGCGCCTTGAGATATCGGACTGCTCTTCCACCTTGGCCAGGTCGATCTTGTCCTGGTCAAACACCGGATACCGGAGGATCTGCGACAGCACTTCGATCCCCAGGTCGGTATAGTCACTGAGTACATTAACCGAAGCCGAACCCGAGGTCAGGCCGATCGAGGTCTCGACGCTGCCGCCGATACTTTCCAGTTGCTCGTCGATCTGGTCACCGGTCCACTTCTTGGTGCCGCCGGTGCGCAGAACGTTGCCGCAGACGGAAGCCAGACCGACTTTGTCGGCCGGTTCAAGGTAGGAGCCGCCGTTGATCCGGGCGGCCATGTGAAAGATCGGAAAACTTTTGTCCACGACCAGATAGAGCCGCATGCCGTTCGGCAGCGTATCCCGCTCGATCTTGATCGAGGGCAGCTCCCCGAGATTGGGGTATTTAAGCTTGGAAACATCCTGGGCCGTCGCCGAGAGGGATAACAGCAGAAGGAAGGCGACCGCCACTAACGTGTATATCTGTTTTGATTTCATGATCACCGTACTCCCTTCAACTCTTGACCGTGTTCATCATGACCACGTTGCGGTTTTTCTCGGTGAAATATTCTTTGGCCACGCGCTGAACATCTTCGGCCGTCACAGCATTGATCCGGTCAAGTTCCTTGAACAACTTCTTCCAGTCCCCCCATTGAATTTGATATCCGGCCAGCTGGAAAGCCATCCCCTGGTTGCCGTCAAGTTGATTGATAAAATTGGCCTTGGCCTGGGCCTTGATTTTGTTAAGATCGTCCGCCGTCACCAGCGCGGTCTTGCACTTCTCAATGGCGGCGAGAATGTCCTGTTCGCACTCGGCGTTAGTATGGCCGGCTGAGGGCACGGCAATCATGGCGGCCAGCGTCGGATACTTGTCACCGGGAAGTCCGGCAAATCCCTGAACCGCCACCGCTACCTTCTTCTCTTTGACGAGATCTTTGTACAGAACCGAAGTCCGACCCTGGGCCAGATACTGGAGAAGGGCATCAATGGCCGGGCGGTCCGGATTAGTTCCTTCCGGAACATGCCAACCGACAATATAGAACGGCTGCGCCGGGTCTTCGATGACCATGCGCCGTTCACCGATCTGGGGCGGTTCCACAGTGGCGATTCGGTCCGGGGGCGGGCTGTATTTTATTCTTCCCCAATATTTTTCGGCCATCGCGAACACATCGGCCGCCTTGACGTCGCCGACAACTGCGACCACCATATTGGACGGGACATAATATTTGTCAAAGAAGACGTGCGCTTCTTTGCGCGAGTAATACTGAATGTCGGACATGGCGCCGATTCCGGGCATCCCGTACGGATGGACGGTAAACGCCAGCTCGAGGAACTGCTCGAACATGCGCCCGGTCGGACTGGACTCGATTCTCATCCGCCGTTCCTCGGCCACTACATCCCGTTCTTTGTACATCTCGCGAAAAACCGGATTGAGGAACCGCTCGGATTCGAGCGCCATCCAAAGTTCCAGTTTGTTTGCCGGGAGGCTGTAGTGATACGCCGTCATATCGTTGGCGGTGAAGGCGTTCAACCCCTCGCCCCCTTCGCGTTCGATCACGTTGCCGAACTCGTTGGGAACCACTAATTGATACGAGGCCTCGCGGGCCGCTTCATAAGACTTTTGTAAAGCCGCCACTTTGGCCGAGTCCGGGTGAAGTCTGTCCCGCTCGGAGCGAAGCTCCATAAAGATCGAATCTTCGACATCGATCAGCTTGGCCTCCTTCTTGTAGTCCTTGGTGCCAAGAGTGGTCGTTCCTTTGAACGCCAGATGCTCAAACATATGGGCCAGCCCGCTGTACCCTTTGGGGTCATCCACAGAGCCGGCGTTGACGATCGTGGCAAAAGAGACCACCGGGGCATCATGGTTCTCCATGACGATAACCCGCAGGCCATTCTTGAGGGTTTGTTCCGAGATCGTTTTTTGGATTGCGGTGAAATCAAACGCGAACGCACTTGACACCACCCATGAAGAGAGAACGGCACAAAGAAGAGCCGCTCTAAGCTTCCATTTGGTCATTGGTTCCTCCATGCATGACACGTGTGTGGAAATCCCGTTTGGAGGCGAATTAACCGGCTATTTGGTTAGCTGTCAAGAGCTTGTTCGCTAATTCGGATGCCCTGGGGAGGTGAGCCAGTCGCCCAATTGTTGCGTACCGATTTGTCGCTGATTTCTTCCACAATATTTCCTCAGACTCAAAAACATTTCTCGGGCGGGGAAGATCAGTCCCGGCACGCGGTAACGAGTCTTAGAAGACCTGATCAATCAAAAAAGCTAAGGAGAAAACGATGAAACCGACAATTCTGGTGTGGCTGCTGCTCGTTTTGGGGTTTGCCGTCGGTATCACGGTTGAGGTCGCCTGCGGTGAAGTTCAAACGGGACAAATTCGGGGGACGGTGTTGAACGGCGAGTCCGGAAGTCCGCTGCCGGGCGCAAAAGTTTCTCTCGGAACGAGCGGTCTCGACCGTGCGACTTCGACCAAGGGCGGCTTTGTCTTCGAGAATCTCTCGCCGGGGAGCTACAACTTGAAGGTTACCTGCGCGGGATTCGGAACTGAAGTACGACAGAACGTCCAAGTCGCGGCGGGCGCTAGGGTTGAACTAGAGATTGTCCTCACGCCAACCAGAGAAAAATCCTCTGATATGAAGCAGGGGACTACGGTACCCTCGGCCCATGCCGACGGCCTTACCCGAACAGCTCCAGTCACCAAGCTTCCGGCCGAAGTACGGGATCGGAATTATGAATTTAAGGCCCGGAATAGCACGTACGATCCATATTCCAACCTCAAGAAGGATTCCTATGACGGCAACAATTATCAGGGAGGAGATCGCGTTGTGCCCAGGCCGCGTCAGGAATACGAGGTCCCCTCTCTGCCGCCGTTCGATATGTTCTACCACGATTATGGCACGAACGGATTTGTCAATACTTGGCGGGATCGTTTGTCGACCTTTGGTGCCGACATCAGCGATGCCTCATATACTTTGGTTCGACGGTATTTGAATGAAGGGAATATGCCTCCGACTGACGCCGTCCGGGTGGAGGAATTCGTCAACCACTTCAACTACGGCTATAACCCCCCGGATGAAGGAAAATTCCGAATCTTCACCGAACTGGCCGCCTCCCCGTTCAATTCGAATACCGCGTATTTGAAAATTGGGGTCAAAGGGCGCGAAGTCGCCGAGTCGCATCGCAAACCTATGGTTCTGACCGCGGTTATCGATGTTTCCGGTTCGATGGGCTGGGACAATCGGTTCGACGTTCTCAAAGAATCGATGCGGCTGTTGATCGACCGGCTGGATTCACACGACAGAATTGCGATTGTTTCCTACAGTTCCTACGCCAAAGTCGCGCTTGCTTCAACCAGCGGAGGCGACAAGCGGCGAGTCCTCGACGCTCTGTATAGCCTGACCCCGGGCGGTTCGACTTTTGCCGAGGCCGGCCTCAAGTTGGGTTATCAGGTGGCTAACGAGCAGTATGTGGAAGGGGCCAACAACCTGGTGATTCTGCTTTCTGATGGCGTGGCCAATGTCGGCCGGACCAGCCCGGATGCGATCATGGGACAAATCAACGGCTATGCCAACAAAGGGATCACCATGTCAACTTTCGGCTATGGTATGGGGAATCTGAATGATGCCCTGCTCGAGCAACTTGCCCGGATGGGAAACGGCTCGTACGCTTATATTGACAACTATGACGAAGCTCAGAAACTGTTCGCCGATCACCTGGTCAGCACCGTCCAGACGCTCGCGCGGGATGTCAAAATCCAGGTCGAGTTCAACCCGGCAGTAGTGTCGTCGTACCGGCTTCTCGGTTACGAGAAGCGGGCGATCCCGGATCAGAATTTCCGGGACAATCGACAGGACGGAGGAGAGATCAAGGCGGGGCACGAAGTGACGGCGCTTTATGAACTGGTACTTAACGATCGAAGCGAAGACGATCACCTGGCGACGATAAATGTCCGGTGGAAAAATCTGGCCCAGGATGAAGTAACGGAGGTTAGCCAGGAAGTTGATCGGCACGGCGCTATACCCCAGTTTGATTCCAGCCGCCCGGAACTTCGGCTGGCGGTGGCGGCGTCGAGGTTCGCCGAGACTCTAAAACAAACAAAATATGCCGATGGCTGCTTTGACCGGGTACTCGCGGTAGCGCGGCGGATTTCGTACGACCGCCCCAATGATGAAACCCGCGAATTGGTGTCGTTGATCGAGCGGGCGCAGTCGCTCACGACCGGATACGGCGACTACAAAGAGGATTGATCGGCTGTGCCACAAAAGAAATGCCGCCGGCGATATCTGCCCGGCGGCATTTTGCATTAGTGCTGGGCTCTTACCACCAGCTGATCAGTTTCGGCTTCTTGGTGTGCATCAGATGATCGTTTTTGGGGATAATCCGCGCCGTGATACCGAATCTTCCGGACTCCCGGCAGACTACTTCACCAGAGTACTCGTAAGTTCCCTCTGGAACAGCTTCACCCGGCTTCTTTGATCCATTCAACTGGGCCACGGTCGGATTCAAGCTTATCAACTGCTCCTGCGAACTGAGCCGACCCGAGACGATTTCGACTTTCACGTCATCGGGGGAGATGGAATCCAGAAATACTTTCAGCCGGATCGGGATTTTCTGGCCGATCGTGACGGTCGGTCCGATCTCCGGTATCTGGATGTCGGAAATCGTGATCTTGTCCCAGCTCTTGCTAATCCGGTCCAGCCACACGGTAACATCTTTGTTGAGAGCAAAGTTGTCCGCCGAGAGCTCGGCCGCGGCTGTCAGAGCCGGCACGTAGAAAGTATCGGCGTAATTCATGATCATGCGCTGCGCGGAGAACTGCTGGCCGGCCATCTTAATCGAGGCCTTCATCATGGTTACCCACTCGCTCGGGAAATCGCGGCCGTTGCGGCCGTAAAAGAGCGGGATAACCTGGCGTTCAAGTGTATTGTAGAAGGCCTCCGCTTCAAGTTTGTCCTGAATGTCGGCATTCTCGTATTCTTCGCCGTTGCCGATCTTGAAGCCGGTCTCTTCGGAATATCCCTCGTCCCACCAGCCATCGAGCACCGAGAAATTGAGCGCGCCATTCAGGGCCGCTTTCATTCCCGAGGTTCCGGAGGCTTCTTCGGGGCGACGCGGATTATTCAGCCAGACATCGGTCCCCTGGACCAGATAGCGGGCCACGTTGATATCGTAATCTTCGAGGAACACGATCTTGCTCCGGAACCGATCTTCGTTGACGAAGCTGACTAACTTCTTGATGATCTCTTTGCCGGGATTGTCGAGCGGATGCGCTTTGCCGGCGATCAGAATCTGGACCGGACACTTGGCATCGTTTACGATTCGAGCCAGGCGTTCCGGATCAAAGAACATGAGGTAGCCGCGCTTATAGGTCGAGAAACGGCGGGCGAAACCGATTGTCAGCGCCTGCGGATCGAGGATCCCTTCGATATTCTGAATTTCAAGCTGAGTCGAACTTCTCCGGGCAAACTGCTGAGCCAGCCGTTTGCGGGCGAAGAAGATCAATCGTTCCCGGCGCCGGGTGTGTACCCGCCAAAGTTCGATATCCGGAATCTTGTCGACTTTGTCCCAGACTTCGGGCGCCCCGGGGCGTTCGCTGAAGCGGGGACCGAAGTACGATTCATACAGCTCGGACATATCATGAGAAATCCACGACGCGATGTGCACGCCGTTGGTGATGCCGCGGATCGGGACTTCCTGATTGGGGAGCCCGGGCCAGATATTGTGCCACATCTCGCGGCTTACCCGCTGGTGAAGTTTGGAGACACCATTGGCGCTCGCAGAATATTTTAAGGCCGCCACGGTCATGCAGAATGGTTCGCTTTCATCTGCCGGATTGACCCGCCCGATCGCCAGGAAATCCTTCCACGTGATTCCAAGCTGCTTGATAAGATCGCCGAGATACCGGAACAGTAGTACCGGATCGAAACGTTCGTTACCGGCCGGAACGGGGGTATGGGTCGTAAATATGCTTGTCGCCCAGACATAGGCCGAGGCTTCGGCGAACGACAACCCCTTTTCCTGCATCAAAAGTTTGAGGCGCTCCAGCGTCAAGAACCAGCTGTGTCCTTCATTGCAATGATAAATATCCGGATCAAGGCCAAGCGCTCTCAAAGCCCGGACGCCGCCGATTCCCAGGGCGATCTCCTGGCGAACCCGCATGTCCTTGTCACCGCCGTACAAAACGGAAGTGACTTCACGAGCCTTGGATGAGTTTTCCGGAATGTTGGAATCGAGCAAATAAAGCGGGGTCAGTCCGACCTGGACTTTCCAGACCTGCAACTGCACTGGCGTTCCGTCGAGTTCGACCGACACGCGCAACGGCTCATCTTTGGAGTTCTTGACCAACTGGACCGGCATGTGGTACCAGTCGTTTTCTTCGTATCGTTCCTGCTGCCAGCCATCGCTGGACAGGAACTGGCGGAAGTAGCCGTATCGATACAGGAGTCCGACCGCCACCATCGGAAGTCCGACATCGGATCCGGATTTGAGCGTATCGCCGGAGAGAACCCCCAGGCCGCCGGAGTAGACCGGAAGGCCGGTGTCTAGCCCATACTCGAGCGAGAAATAGGCAATCTTCTTATTCTCAAACGCGCCGTATTTGTAGTGGAACCACTTCTTGCGGGTGTGGTAGTCCTGATACTGCTCGTAGACGCGGTCGAGGCTGACCAAAAAGGCGTCATCGTGAGCCGCTTTGGAAAGGGTATCCTGATGAAGGCGCGAGAGCATTTCAACCGGATTCTGGTAGCTCGATTCCCACATGTCGGCATCGAGCCTGATAAAGAGCCGAACGATGTCCCAGTTCCAGGAGTACCACAGATTGTGAGCCATTTCCTGGAGCGGCTTGATTCGTTCGGGGAGTTTCGGAAGAACCAGAAATTGCTTAACGCGCATACGTCACCTTGATTGCGTCCCTGAAATCAATAACGCCCAACCCTCTTTTCTGACTGTATCGAACCAACGGCCGAATTGTTTACCGTCGTATCCGTCTTTTCTCAGAGCCGTTATTTTAATATCCTTAAACGGCTTAAGGGGTTCGCCGGACTGCCGATAATAACGTACAACATGAGGGCCCGTGTGCCAATTGTTATTTTGTTTAACCCATGAATGTGGTAGACTGAGACTTATGAATAGGAAACGCAAGAGAATAGGTGTTCTCACCGGGGGCGGAGACTGCCCCGGCCTGAACGCGGTCATCCGTGCAGTCGTCAAAACTGCTGAAAACGAATATGGTACCGAAGTAGTCGGCTTTTTCGACGGCTACGAAGGAGTGGTCGAAAATAGATTCCGGACCATCGATATGAAAGATGTTCCGGGTCTTTTGTCACAGGGCGGGACGATTTTGGGGACTTCCAACCGCGCCGATCCTTTCAAATACCCGGTCCGCCAGGGGGACGATTATGTGTATCTGGACCGTTCCCAGCAGGCCCTGATAAATTTTGAGTCGCTTGGTCTCGATGCCTTGATTGCAATTGGCGGCGATGGAACTATGGCGGCCTCGTCCGGGCTAGTCGATAAGGGGATGCCCATCGTGGGGGTCCCGAAGACGATCGACAACGATCTGGTCGGCACAGACGTGACTTTCGGCTTTGATTCCGCACTGCATACTGCGACCGAGGCTATTGACAAGATTCACACGACTGCCCAGTCGCATCATAGAGTGATGATTGTCGAAGTTATGGGGCGTTACGCGGGATGGCTGGCGCTCGGATCGGGTCTCGCCGGCGGGGGAGACATTATCCTTATTCCGGAGTTTCCTTACGATCTTGATGCGGTGTGCGAGCAAGTCAAGCTGCGCAAATCGCAGGGAAAGAATTTTTCCATCGCTGTTATCGGCGAGGGAGCCAAACCGGCCGGCGGCAACATGGTGATCAGCCGAATGGTGAAGAACTCGCCGGATGCCATCCGCCTCGGCGGCATATCACATCAATTGGCGGCCCAGATCGAGGGTGTAATTAATGTCGAATGCCGCGTGACGATTCTCGGACATCTGGTCCGGGGCGGGGCTCCAAGCCCGGCCGACAGGCTTCTGGCAACCCAGCTCGGAGTTGAAGCGGTGCATCTGGTGCATCGCAATGAGATGGGGAAAATGCTCGCCGTGCGCAACAACGAGATCACGACCATACCGATCTCAAGTGTGGCCGGCAAGCAGCGCAAGGTGACACCTGAACATCCCTGGGTCAAAACAGCGGTGGCGATGGGCGTTTGCCTCGGCGTTCCGCTCGGCATGGGGGTCGAGGAATACTTTGCCGGAGCTCAACCTTCACTGACGTAGGAACTTGTGCGCCGGTCCAACTGTTACTATGATCTCAACATGCCATCGATAACCGGGCATAAGCACATGAAGTTAACCGCTATGAAATTGGAATTGAATTGACCATGACCCCTCCGCGCAAGAAGAATATTGATACTGAGAAGATGCAGAGCCGCTTAAAGGGCTCAACCGCCTACCAAATAGCTTATCGCGATCTCGATTTCCTCAATTGGGAAGAACTCCGGCCGATCAGACTTCAGCTTGAATTGCTCAAGCCGGAATTGATTTTCCGTAAGCATAAAATCGAATCGACGATTGTCGCGTTCGGATCGACCCGTATTGCCGAACCGAAAGTGGCCCTGGCCAAAGTCAAGGAAGCCGAGGAGCACGTTCGTCTCTACCCCAAGAACCAGGCGTATCGCAAGAAACTGGACATCGCCAAATCGCTTCTGGACAAGTCGCGCTATTACGACGAAGCCTGCAAATTTGGCCGGATGATCTCCGAAGAAATTCAGTCCAGCGGTCGGCACGAGTATGTGATCGTGACCGGCGGCGGTCCCGGAATCATGGAAGCGGCCAACCGCGGGGCGTACGATGTCAACGCCAAGTCAATTGGCCTGAATATCACGCTTCCGATGGAGCAGGAGCCGAATCCGTATATCACGCCCGAACTTTGTCTCCAGTTCCATTACTTTGCTATTCGCAAAATGCATTTCCTTCTGCGGGCGAAAGCACTCGTGGCGTTTCCGGGCGGATTTGGAACGCTTGATGAACTGTTCGAGGCGTTAACTTTGGTCCAGACCAAAAAAGTCAAGCCGCTGCCGATCGTCTTGTTCGGCGAAAAGTACTGGCGCTCAGTGCTTGATTTCGACCGGCTGGTCTCCGAAGGGACAATCGACGAAGAAGATCTCAAGCTGTTCGTCTATGCCGAAAAGGCCGAAGATGCCTGGAATTACATCAAGCATTTCTTTGACACCAATAACGGCAATCACAACAACGGGAACAGCAGCAAGAAACTTTTCAAAGTTTCCCTTCCCGGATTCCGCCATCCGGTCATTGGCGAGCAATGGGAAGAAAAAGCGGCTGACCAAAGTCTGAGGCCGTCGTTCAACTGACGAAACCGTTACTTCCTCCCCAGCCCTCTCTTCTGCAGGAAACTCAGCATGAACGGGCGGAGCGTGGTGGGGACATCGCTCGCCATGCGACGGGCCGTATGCTCCGACCAGGTATATTCCCCTTTGAACTGCGGATACTTTTCCGGCGACACTTCCCGCCCCACCAGATGGCCGTGGTTGGCCACGAGTCTGTCATATTCTTCAATCGCCGGTTCGATCTGATCGATCTGATATTTTTCTTTGAAATTGATTCCCTTCAAGGGCAATCGCGGTTTGACTTCAGCCCGCGACTTAGGATATCCCAGCGACATCCCCATTACCGGAAACGCGAGATCGGGTATATCCAGCAAATCGCACACTTCCTGAGGATGATTTCTGATTGACCCGACCATCACCCCTCCGAGTCCAAGTGCCTCGGCCGCTTCAAGCGCGCGGTCGGCCACTAATGCGGTGTCTACAGTGGCCACAATCAGGGCTTCCATGTATTCTCCGTGGAACGGGTAGCTCCGTCTCTTATTGAGCAGACTGAGCCGGTACAAATCTGCGCAGAAGACCAAAAAGAGGGAACAGTCCGCGACATGTGCCTGATTGCCGGTCAGCTCTGAAAGTCTTTGCTTCATCGCCTGATTTCTGATCGAGATCACGGAATAGGCTTGAAGATTCGATGAGGTTGGTGACCGCTGGGCGGTGGTGAGAATCGTGATTTCGTCTTCGGGGCTGATAGCCTGGCCGGTGAATTGCCGGGCGGAAACATGGCTGTTCAGAAATTCGATAATCGCTTTCATACGCGAATTCTCCTTATAACACTGGCCGGATCCGAGGATCCGGCCAGTGGAGTATACGAAACGATTATCGCGAATCAAGCGGCCTGCCGAGTCGCCTCACTCGTACTGCTTCTGGGCCGACTTGGCGGCCGCAATCTGGCGAACCACTTCGCGGTAGTGCGCCTTCGACATTTCATCGGCATTACCGGTCGAAGCGGTCTTGGCGGCAGCTTCGATGATGTTCAGATCATTCGAGGCCAGCGTCCGGGCATCCGAAGGGTACTGCGCCGGGGCGCTCAAGTAGATCTCGATGATCTGGTTCAGATGGAGCATCTGCAGCTGGCGGCGGAACGGATTGACGCTCTGTCCCTTGAGCGCTTCGCCCCAGATGGCGTTCCGGGCATCGGTGAACATGTCGTACATAGTGTACTTGTCCTGTCCGGCCGGGAATCGCTCGACATTGTTCAAGAGCCGCCCGATCGTCATCGGATCATACAACCGGGTGATCGACTGCCGCTGAACCATCAGTACCATCTGCTGGAACGGATAGTCAATCTGCGAGCTGAAGGTCGAGCCGGAGAAATCTTCCATCCGTTCCGGTCCGAGCTTATTCAACAGCCCCGCCGGAATGTCGTAGGCGTCCGAGGCAAAAACGTTATCGCTCATGAATTTCATGGCGCGTCGCTGTTCGGAAGCCGACACCGGCCGGAAGGGGAGACGCCCGTTCGGATCGCCGATGTGGTCGCGCGAGGTGTACAGACCCCCGATGAATTTGGGAGCCAACTGGGCGGATTCGATAAATGACCGCCAGCCGTTGGCAAACACCGCGAGAATCTTGTTGTAACGGTTGCCGTTCTTCTCAAATTCCTTCACCCCATTGGTCCAGAGCTCCCGCGTCAGCTGAATCTTGTGCTGCGCAAAGGCGAGCGGATCATTCCCCAGGTCAAAGAGGTTGGCGGTCGGGTCGACCCCCCGGGTACTTCCGGCAAAAGCATCTTCATCAGTGCCATAGGCGAGTTCCGGCTGGGCCGCCTTGGAGGCAATTTCCTGCAACTTCGGAAGCTCCTCAGCCGAGCTCTTGGCGCCAAAATCGGTATAGCCATAAGAGATGGCCCAGTCGTCATAGGGACCCGGCACAGTGCAGTAGAAATCTCCCTGCGGTTTTCCTTTGCCGGCGATATTCGGTGCGGCGTAATCCATGGTCGTGCCGAGGTCGCTGTGGACATGCGTAAAGGCGGTGTCGTTAATCTGATCCAGCGAATAAATTGTCGAGGCCTTAAAATTGTGCCTCAGTCCCAGCGTGTGACCGACTTCGTGGCATACCACCTGGACGAGATACTCATGAATATACCGCTGGGTGAGCGAGTCCTTGTTGTCCAGGTCGCCGGTCATCGCCTGCAAATATGAGAGGCCGAAGGCGGCTTCCAGGGCTGATTCCTTGCCGTAATCGCACTCGAAACCGAACTGCTGTTGCGGCAGCGCATCACTCGGCTTAAGCTGTTCCTGAATCAGGCCGTTGAATGACACCGGTGAGATAAAGGTCTCCATGTTGTTGTACATGTAGCGGATGAAATCTACGGAGATACGAATGTCGGCATCGAAGATCTCACCGGTGAACGGATTGGCCCGACTCGGGCCGACCGCATAACCGCCGCCCGGAATGACCATCCAGCGCACGCAACTGTAGCGTACATCGGCCGGGTCCCAGGAGGCAGTATCGGGCATTTGCTTGGCCACGATCGCGTTTTTGTAACCGATCTTCTCAAAGGCCTTATTCCACCACTCAATCCCTTTGGCGACATCGGCTCGGTACTCCGGCGGAACCGTGTTTTCCACCCAGTAGACAATCGGCTTGACCGGCTCAGACAAGGCCGCCGAAGGATCTTTCTTCTTCAGATTCCAACGGTTGATGTACCGCACGTAGGGGGTTTCCTTGTCGAGCGTACTGTAGTCTTCATACATGGTCATGAAGTAACCGACCCGGTCATCGGCGATTCTCGGGAACATAGTCGCTCTCCGGTAGATTCGTCAGGGAGTAGTGGTACGTATGAAAGAAACTGTACGGGTTCTGCATCGTGGGAGCATCGACCGGTTTGCTCGTCCGATACGACAACTGCACGTCGATTTCGCTGTTCTCCGGGAAACTCTTGACCGTACCGAAATAGCTGTTGTCCCGATCGAGCATGATCCCGAGCTGCGCTCTGGTACCGAGGAAATAGCCGACATTGTCGGCGTCCCGAATAAAGAGGTTGGCCGGATCGATCAGAATCGCCTTGGTTGAGTCGTCAGGCTTGGACTCGATTTTCACGGACACAATCAAATGATCGCTCAGCCCGGAAGCTACCGCCTTGCTGAGAGCGGAACTACTGTCCGCGCGAAGCCGGAGGTTCTTTTCCATGAACATGATCTTCTTGCCGACCTTTTTGAAGTAGACCGGCGAGGTCTCGCCCATGGAGCCGTTGTCAAAGAAGGCTCCTTCAGCCTTGGAGACCGTCTCACCCATGAGATAGATTTTGTCCAATTGGGAAGGCTTGATGGACATGAACATCGTGTTAGTCAAAGTGTCCCGGTAAAACGTGAACAGACCCGGGATAGCAACTCGATCCTTGATCAATTCTTTGAATGGTTTCTCCTCTCCGCCGGGTAAAGATTTCTGGGCCGGGGTACTGGGCTGATGCTTAATGCCTGTGGGAGTATACTCCAGGGGCTGGGCCATCAAACCGGCTGTGGCCACGGCAATCCAGACCAATGCTGTCAACAAGCCAATTCGGCTGGGGCGCATACGCGATCTCCTTGTGTATGACGGTATTCAGTTAGGTTCATGTATGAGAAATGATACGAAATTGACCGGCCGAAAGTTCTTCTCCTGAAACGACAAAATGCCTACCGGGGTTCTCCGTTTGACCCACACAGCGGCACAAACCGGACCGGATAGAGGTCATGCCGGACTAGACTGTGCGATTCCCTTTGAACTAGTGTCAGAATTTGATCCCCCGGAGGTTCGTTCCTCAGGGGAATTATCAGCCGCCCTCCGACCGCCAGTTGGTCCAGCAGAGCGGGCGGGATTTGAGCCGCTGCGGCCGTTACGATTATCCCGTCAAAAGGAGCCGCTTCGGGCCAGCCCAGCGCGCCATCCCCGAGCTTGAAGCTGATCTTTGAGTATCCTATGTGCCCGATTGTCCCCTTGGCGAGCTGATGCAGCTCCGGGAGCAACTCTATGGTAAACACCGCGGCGGCGATCTGGGCCAGGATGGCCGCCTGGTAACCGCTGCCGGTCCCGATCTCGAGCACGCGGCTTGATTCGTTGAGGCGAAGCTGTTCGGTCATCGAGGCAACAATGTACGGCTGGGAGATGGTCTGCCCCAAAAGAGTCGGCTGCGGATTGTCGTCATAGGCTGAACTTCGATACTCGTCGGCGAGGAACAAGTGCCGGGGGACAGTCCGCATCGCCTCGAGCACCCGCTTGTCCCGCACGTTGCGGCTGATGATCTGATCGTCGACCATGTGCCGGCGGCGAAGCTGATATGCTTCCTCCTCTGAGGAAGGACTGCGACCCAAAAATAGATTCATACCCGGGCAAATATAGGGAGAATCAGCGGGGAAGGGGAGTATGTTCGAATAGAAAAAAGGCCGGTTCTTGCACCGGCCTTATCAATATTTCGCAAGCCTCCTCTACTGGCAGCAGAGGGTAGCGGTACCCGTTAGATACGCCACCAATCGGGATAGATCGGCCAGATCAATAGAGGCATCACAGTTCACCGAGGCGGCGTTAAGCACTGGCGGCACCGGGCTCCCGGTAGTGAGGTAAGACACCATGGCCGCAAGGTCTCCGAGGTCAGGCTGGCCGCCGCTGTTGTTCACATCGCCGCAAATATAGGTCCGGTACGTGAACGCGAAGCCGTTGCTGTAGTCGGAGTAGAATCCGGCCGAGTCCAGCCCCTTCACCCGCCAGTAATAAGTCTGCCCTTGGACGAGCAGGGGGGTGGTAAGGGCCAGGGAATCGACAAAGAGAAAACCGCTATACACCGGATTAGAGAACCCGGCCTGAGTCGACACCATGGCGTAGAAATACTCGCGAGAGGTCGCATAGGGCGGCAAGGAATCGCCGCTCCATCGGAGTATCACCGGAGCCGATCGGACTGTGGCATTATTCGCCGGTGCCAGCTGGGTCGGGATATTGGGGGCCTTGGTATCCAGCACAAAATTGGGGACCGAGGAATAGGGTGCGACATTCCCGGCCAAATCGGCCCGCTGAATCCGCCAGTACCAGCGCCCCTCGGCCAGCGTATCCGGGGTCTGGAAACTGGTCCCTACGATGGGCTGGTAAGTCTTAAGCCCGGTAACGAACATTGTATCCGGAGCCAGTTGCAGGACGGTAAACTCCGGCGCTTCGGTCGGGCCCGGCTGGGTGGCGGCCGAGAACGTGAAGGCCGGCTTCTTTTGGATGACGATGGCATTGTTGGCCGGCGTGCTCGGCGACATTGAGTTAGGCTTCTTGGTGTCCACCACAATCCGCCGCGAATGCAGTTGCAGTGACGACGAATCGGTACCGACAAATTTCCGAACACCCCAGTAATAAAGATTGTCAGGCAGCGAATCGGCAGTCGGCATCGTAAAGTTGGGAGTTGCCAACCCCGTGTAGGTTCGCACAAGGGAGGAGATATTGCTGTCGGTTGCGATCAGCAGCGTGTAGTGATCGGCCGCCCCGCTCCAGCTAAAGCTATACGCGCGGCTCTGCGAATACACGATCGTGTCGGGTGTGAGCAGAGTCGGCGGGAAGACCGGATTCGAGACATACGCGGTGAAGCGGGTACTGTCGGCTGAACCCCCGTTTCCACTGGCGACGACCCGAATGGTATCCACCGCCTTGTCAGGCACTTCGGCCGGCACCGCCAGGCTGAACGACAGGCTGGCGCTGTCGTGGGCATTGAGGGTGGCTTGCTGGGAAGCGGGAGTACAAACCCAGCCGAATGAATTCGCCGGGGTCACGGTAATCGTACTGGGAGCATTGCCGGTATTGGTGATTTTGGCACTAAACGGCAAAGATTGCGGCGACTTGACCGTGTCATTGGCCAGCGAGGCCAGATGAACGTTGTATACAGCGGCCGCAATTACCGCTACCGTGTTCTGCGATTTCACGGTCGAATCGCTCTTGCTGGTTGCCTTGGCGGTAATAGTTGTCTTGACGCCTGCTAACACGGACGGCGGTACGGTTGCCGACACCACGAAATGTGCGGAGTCAAACGGAGGGAGAATAACCGAGGTATCCACCGTGCCGCTGAGCCAGCCGCTGTTGTCGGAGATTTGCACGCGGGCCGAATCAGGCGTGCCGCCCAGATTGGTCGCCCAGAAATCAACCGGCACGGTCGCGCCGGGATTACGCGTGACGTCACCGTTGTCAAACACGGCCCAGGCCCGGCTTGCTCCCGGGGTATTGATATTGTCGGGGGTGAAGATGATCGAATATTTTTGCGGACCAAACGGAATGTTGTAGCCCGATACGCGCGCGGTCCAGAGCCCCGGGGTGGGATTCGTGACTTCGGCTGTCTCAACGTTGTTGATATGATCGACCCCAAGCGTCGCCGGATTGGCGGGGTTCTGGCCATCCAATACCCACACCTGGTGATTTCCTCCGAACGGATCGACCAGAATCAAATCGAGATCGTTGATTAACGCCTGGCCGGAAACGGCGGTACCTCCCTTGTCATCCCAGGAGATCGTTACCTTCAGGTCGGTTGTCCCACCCGGCACCGTCAGATTGAAAGACTGACTCTCACCGGTGGAGATTTGAGATTCGGTGTACGACGGATTTCCGATAGCGATCTTGGTAGCAGCCGCGACCGCACTGATCTTCCCCCACCCGTACTGATAATCGGGGCCGGGGGCGCCCAGGTCGATGGCCGTATTGATAATGATTCCCCGGATGGTGGAGGGCATGATCGTAGTTGACGGGAAATTGAGTTTTTGTTGCTGGTATAACAATGCCACGACTCCGGTGGTCGCGGGTGCGGCCATTGAAGTCCCGCACATAGTCGTGTAGCCGTTTGTGATGCTGCAACTGGTCACGCCGTGATCATCATTGGTCTGGCAGCCCGGCCCCACGACATCGGGCTTGATTCGTCCGTCATCAGTCGGCCCCCACGACGAAAACGAGGTCATCGTGCTGTTGTCGGAATTGATCGCGCCGACCGAGATGACGTTCTTGGACGATGCCAACGGATCGACCGTATTGTAGGTCCAGCCGATAGAACCGCAATACTGCGAAGAGGTCCCGCGCGAGTTCCCGGCCGCGTAGACGATCGTGATCGGCTTTCCGATATCTCCGCGGACGATATTGTCCAGGGTGGCATCCTCGCTGTAATAATTTCCCAGCAGACCATCGCACTGGCTCTGGGTGGCGGGTGGGGTGATTCCGTAGCCCCAGGAGTTGTTCGCTGCGACCGCATGATATGCGCCCGTTACATTAGTGTACTCGGTAGCAGCTTGAGAAGCGGAATTCCACCACTGCTGGGTCAACAGGCTGGCGGCCGGAGCCATCCCGCGATAAAGTCCGTTCGAAAGGGTTCCGTCTCCGACGATTGTCCCGGCGACGTGAGTGGCATGGGCCTGTACCGCTGATTCATCGAGGTTTGTCACCCGGCCGGAAAAGTCCGGGTGATCGATTTTGGCGAGTCCGCCGTCCCACATGGCGGTCACGACACCTGATCCATTCAGGTTGAAAGGGGCGGCTTGCACCGTCGTAGCGCCAATATTATCGCGGGAGGAATTGTTGGTTTCAATTTTTTCAGGGGGGCCTTCTTCAATCCACTGAACGGCGTCGAGCTGGGCAATCTGCAGGTAGGCATTTTCGGGAAGCACCAAGTCGATCTTATTTACGCTTGGCTCAGTCCCGAGAATTTCCGCGGCGTAATCGGTCTGAAACTGGCTCGACCACTGGGCCAAATCCTGATCGCGCTGCATGATGATCGCAAATTGTGCCCGGCCGTTGGGGCGCTTGACTGATTCCCGAATCCCCAATTGGGTTATGATCGGGGAAATTTTTTGTTCCGGCCGGATGCCGTCCATCCAGCGGACATCCGCATTGGAAAGTTCCGATTGGCCAATCGGGCGCTCGATTTTGGCAATCCAGGTATTGTTGGGCACATAATCCAGAATCGTGATCCCTTCGGCCGACAGGCGTGTTTTGTCGGACTGCGTTACCGGCTGTTTGAACTGAATGAGGACATATTTGCCGGTCAGTCCGGTCGCCTTTGCCGCCAGATCAGTACTAGCCTGAGGCGCCATGTCGCCGGTTTGAAGTTTCACGGCGTAATCGAGGCTGGCTCCGTTGGCGGCAGCAACCAGAGCTGCACAAATCATGATGGTCAATGCGAGAAGAAAATGTGCTCTCATAACTTTCCCTGGACGGTGCTAACGGTTGCGAAGTAACTAGCAGCGTTTTGTAATGAGTACGTACGACCCTAAAAATAGCCTGTTTTTGCCTCTTGTCAAGGGCTATCCTGTTGCATTATTTGGGATTATCGGAAAACATCGACCACTCAGTTAACAGATTTTGCGCTTAAATAACGGAGATCGCCATGCCGCAGGCAAAGAATTCTGAGAAGACGCAGTTTTGGCTCTTCAAGTCTGAACCAGACGAGTTTTCGATTGATCATTTGGCCAATTCTCAAAATCAGGCTGCATCCTGGACGGGGGTAAGAAACTATATGGCCCGTAATCTGTTACGGGATAACATTAAAGTCGGAGATCAGGTCTTCTTTTATCACAGCAGTACCGAGCTAAAGGGGATCGCCGGAATTTGCTCGGTGGTCAAGGGAGCCTATCCGGACCCGACCGCTCTGGATCCTAAGGATGATTATTATGATCCCAAGGCGAGCGCGGCCAATCCGATTTGGTGCGCCGTGGATGTTCAGTTGGTGAAGAAGTTCGGCGCGGTCATTCCGCTCGCGACTCTCAAGCAGACTCCGGGTCTGGAAGAAATGATGGTTTGTCAGCGCGGTGCACGGCTCTCCATTCAACCGGTTAAACCGACCGAGTGGAAGATTATTCTAAAGCTGGCTCGTTGAACCCGGAGGCCGACTCTAAGCAAGGAAACTCGAGTGAGCTCTACTTAAGCAAGAGCATTTTCCGCGACGCGATAAATTCGTCAGTTTCCAGACGATAGAAATAGACCCCACTCGCTACCGCCCGCCCGTCTCCGTTTCGCCCGTCCCACAATAAATTGTGATCCCCGATCGAGACTATCTGGTCAATCAGAATTACAACTCGTTCTCCCCGGATATTGAAAATGGTCAGGCGAGCCTTCCCGGCACGAGCGATCGAGAATTGAATGGTCGTGCTTGGGTTAAAGGGATTCGGAAAATTCTGGGCCAGCGCATAGGTGCCCGGCAAAGCCCGAGGGGGCAGGTCAGTCGAGGTCGGTGAATCAACCTGCACGTTGACCGCGAACTGCGAGCTGCTTCCGTTGGTGTCGGTGGCCACGGCGGTAACGAAGTCGGTCGATGTCAAGCCGCTGACGGCAAAGCTAAACTGCCCGGCGCTGTCGGCGTAGCCATCCCCCACAATCCGCCGTCCTTCGCCGGCGCCCGAGGGATCAGGCGCCGCCAGATAGAGCTGGACCCGACCCAGGGGCGGGGCATTGATTCCGGCAACTTGCGAAGCGGTCACAACTGTTAGTATGGGAGGCTGGGGCAAAGTCACACCCGAGCTGCGGTTGGCAATGCCTAGACTGTCATTATTGAATACCGCATTGTTGATAAACGAATTGTAGGCTGTGCCCGGGCCGGACTGAAGAATTCCGTGCAGACAGTTGCGCGAGATTAGATTTCCCTCGGCCGGCGTCAACCCGCCAATCAGGTTGTGCTGGGCGCCGTCATACAAGCCGACCCCGTTCCCAGATTCAGAATTGAGTCAACGCCATTCGCGCTGACGCCAATGTAGTTCCCGGCCACCTGATTGTACGATGTTCCACTGCCAAAGATATGAACCCCTCTGCCGAGACTTATGCTGATCGAGCCGAATCCGTTTCCGGAGATGATATTGCGCTCCCCCGGATTGGGTCCGCCGATCTGATTGTGTTGAGCCCCAGACCCCAGGATCACGCCACAACTTCCGTTGCGCAACGAGCGGCTTCCCGCCATGTCGGTGCCGATCATGTTGCCGATTACCTTGTTGTACGAAGTGCCCGGATCCAGTATACAGACTCCGGCGCCATTGGGGAAAACGTCGGCCCGATTTCCTGATATCGTATTTCCTTCACCCGGAGCCGCCCCGCCAATGCGGTTGTCGGTTGAGCCCTTGTTGAGCAGGATGCCGGTACCGTTCGGTACCGAACTCTGGCTGAAAATGCTCACGCCAATAAAATTTCCGATAATTACATTCCGGGAACTCCCCGACAAACAAATCCCGGCCTGCGGATTTCCTGAGATGACATTGGCGGCTCCGGTTTGACTCCCGCCGATAGTGGTCCGCCCGGCTCCGTCGCCAATGAACAGACCGTTCCCCTGAGTCAGCCCATTCCCGATATCAACGAACGAACTGGTGTCGGAGCCGATCAAGTTACCAAGCAACAGATTGCCGTACGTTCCTGCGCCAATTATCCGCACGCCGTCGCCGTAATTGCCCGTCACGACGTTGATATCCTCAGGCGTCACGCCGCCAATGGTGTTGCCGCTGGTTCCGCCTGAGAGCACAATCCCGGCGCCGTTGCCGATCGGATTTTCTCCCGAGAGATCAAGGCCGATCCAGTTGCCGGCGATGGTGTTCGAGTCGGTGGCGGCTCCGTCAACGATCACACCCGGACCGGTGTTGAGTGAAATGAGATTGACATCGCCAAGCGTGCTGCCGCCTATCCGGTTGTGGTGGGCGCCATTCGCCAGCAGGACGCCGCCGGCGACATTCGGGTAGCCGGTAGCTCCGCTCGGATTTGGCCCGACATATCCATTTCGCACCTGATTCCCGAAGGCCTCGTTCGTAACCGAAATGCCGTAGCCCCGGCATCCGCAGACAAAATTTCGGCTTGTCACGATTTCTCCGCCGACGACATTTCTTGAGGCCTGCGAATCGATCACTATTCCATTCTGATTGGGGGCCAGATCACCGCGCAAATTGAACCCGAAGCGGCAGCCGACAATTTGATTGGAGCTCGCACTATTCCCGGCGATGTACACCGCTGCACTGTTGGATCGATCAAGACCATTGGAGAGGAACGCCGTTGTATCCGATCCAATGCTGTCGCCGATGCAGTTGTGCGATCCCGTGATCACCACACCGTGAAAGCGCGCTCTCTGGATCGTGACGCCCCGAATGACATTGCTGTCTGCTGTCACAACAATCGAACTGGTGAAGAACGGATTGTTGAGACCGTCGATCACCGTGCGAAAACCCTGTCCCTCAATAACGGTTCCGTTTCCGGAAAGCGTCAGCGGCCCCAGCGAGAGATAGATGGTGCTCAGATTCGGCGCGAACAAAATCGTGTCGGGCCCGTTCAGCGCATTGGCTTCCTCAATAGCAGCGCGAAGAGTGCAGCGAAGGGAATCGGGCAGCGCCGGATCGCCGCAGAGGCCGTCCCCAGGACTGGGATCATGGGATTCTCCGGGGGAGTTTACCGTAAAGGTGACGGCCGCGGCTTCCTTCGGAAGCGCCGCCGCTGCAAGCGAAAGGAAAAAGAAAACGATGACAAAACGAAGCATGGCTGGTGTACCAAATGATCCCGGTCAATTACTTGAGCAGGAGCATTTTCTTCGAAAACGTATAATTTCCCGAACGAAGCATGTAGAAATAGACGCCGGTCGCAACCGGCGATCCGGCGCCATCCGTCCCGTTCCACTGGACCCGGTATGATCCGGCGGCCTGCTGATTATCGACCAGCGTAGTCACCCGCTGACCGAGCACGTTGAAAATCGTCAACTCGACCTGGCCGCGAGTCGGAATGCGGTATTCAATATTGGTCGATGGGTTGAACGGATTCGGATAGTTTTGGCCCAGCGCAAACTCGGTTGGCAGGGAGTGCCGATCCTCGGCCACGGGCGTTGGGTATTGGGCTAGATTGTACAGATGGACCCGGTTGCTGTCGCTGATCGCCACGATGCCGTTGGCGGCGGTAATGAAGTAGCCGCCTCGACCGCCGGCATCAAGCAGCGCCGGAGTGGCGCCGCCGGCATCGATCACGCAGATCCCTTGCTGGCCCACTGCATAAATGAGCCGTCCAACTTGAGTCGCCTGGGCGATCCCCCAGGGAAGCTGAAGCAGCGTATCTACCTTTGGATGGTACGGATCAGTCACCGTCAGTCGCACCATGGAAGCTCCATTAAAGGCGACGAGATCATGTCCGTAGGGCATGAGTTCATACACATTGTCACTGAAACCGATGGTGTTCCGGTACTCCACGGAGAAATCGTTGAAGATGCGTTCGAGCCAGATTCCCTTGTTGGTCAGGACCGCCGCCACCGAGTCGGAAAATGCGACATCCCGGATTCGGCCTACAACATTGAACGATCCGGCCCAGAGCATAGCGCCCGAGTCAGTTATCGCGTACATGCCGACGGTTGATTCGCCCAACAGAAATGCCGACCGAAAGGTGTCAACTTTGCCGGCGTTGAAACGAAGAGTGCTGAATTGACTGGTGTCGACAAAGAATGCTCCACCATAGGCGATCGAATCCGGCCTGATTTTGAGGATCACGGTTCGCCGAATCTGCGGATACGTAACAAATAATGAATCGCCGACCGCGTCCATCCCGGAAACCCGGTCAAGGGAACTGAACAGCGTCTGCGCCACCCCCGGGTCTCCGTTGGATCCGAGATCATATTCCTGCACCGGGCTCATGCTCGAGCCCACAAAGAGTTTGCCGTTGACGAACTTCAGCCCGGTCACCTGTCCGTCCTGTTTGAGCCCGAGGATGGGCCGGGTGGAGTAGCCCGACAGGCTGTCGACGTTGAAATAGCCGATCCCCCCGTGGGCCAGCGCAAACAGAGCGTAGTCCGTCTGGCCTACCGTGACGATCTCTCCTCTCAGGCTGCTGTCAGGCGAAACGAGCAGTTGCGAGGAGCCATGCCTTCCAGTCGTGACATCTACCACCTGCGCCAGATCGCTCAGGGGATCGAACAGCACGAATGTCGAACCCGAGGCCATAATTCGCTGCGGGGGGACGAGCAGATTGACCGTGTCGGTGATCACCGGACCGGACGGCCGGAACCGCGCCACATAAAGTTGGCTGTTCCGAACCGACATCGCCAGCATCGAGTCCTGCTTGAGAAACGAAGAAACCTGAAACGGCAGGTACAGATAATTCTCGAATCGGGCGAACCCGGTATCCTGAAACTGATAAAACAGCACTCCGTTGTAATCATCCAGCGCCAGTAACGTATCCCCCGAGACCTGCAGACCCAGATAATGTACCCCAAGAGTGCTTGAATCCAATTTGATCGCGCTGCTGTAATTGTTGAGCCGATACCGGAACAGGCCGTCAAATCCGCGGCTGATATACAGATCATTTCCACGGAGCACCAGATCGTTGATCGGCACCCCTAGATCGACCTGGCCCAGCAGATTCAGATTCGGCATAGCCGTCAGGTCGAAGAAATCCAGGAGATTGGCGGCGGTCTGAACCACCAGGACCGACCCGAATCGTTTCTGATTTATCGGGGTGGAATTGAGATAATAAGGTGTCAGAGGAGAGAGGGAGAGGTCGGACCCGCGTCTAAACACCATCATGCCGTCAGGGGCGGTGCCGATGACAAAGCTGTCAACCGCCAGGACCGAGCTGAATTGATCCCACCTCAAGGAAAAATCCGGATTGCGAGGTATGGCCGCCTTAGTTGACGCCGCCAGAGTCAGGGCGGCTATTAGGGCGATGAAGTAGTGCCTCATTTGAGCAGCACCATCTTCTTTACTTCCACGTGCTGTCCGGCGCTCAGGCGATACAGATACAGGCCCGAGGCCAATCCCAAGGCGTTAAACTCGACGGCATGCTTGCCGGCCGCGAGATCAGCATCGACCAGCGTCCTCACCATCTGCCCAAGGACATTATATACATCCAGTCTGGCCTGGGCGCGGCTCGGGAGCTCGAACGATATCGTGGTGCTCGGATTGAACGGATTCGGGTAATTTTGCCCGAGCGCAAAGGCGGACGGAACTGACGCCGGATGATCCACTACAGCGGTTGGAATATCCGGTGATGTGTACACGTGGCTGTTGTGATTGTCGTAGCCGAGGCGCGCCTGATTCTTTCCGCCATTCGAGGGGGCATCATAATTCCACACGTAAATCTGACTCCCGTCGCCGCTAAAGACCAGATCGACATGGCCACTGCCGTCAATATCGTCAACCATCGGCGCGAAGGGACTCGAAATTACTTCACCGGCCTTGGCGGGGGTCGGGATCGGGTACCCCGGCAGCAGTTGTCCCTCATGATCGAGCACGAACAGTTTTTCGGTGCCGCTTCCCGGCAGAATGTATCCGCCCCGGAAGATTATCTCAGGGTACTGGTCTCCCGTCAGGTTGGCGACCATGGGCACACCGAAAGTCATCGGATAAGTAAACAATTCGCCGCTGGGCCTTCCCGGATTGGAGCCGTAGGGGGTTCCGTCGGCGTGAAACACATACAAGGAAGCTTTGTCAAACCCGTAAAAAGTGAAGAGAATTTCCGGGCGACCGTCAAGGTCCAGATCGGCGATCGTCGGAATATTTCCAAGCGAGCCGCTCGCCTCAGGAAAGATTTTGGGCCAGCCCGGAAGATTCATCATCCCCTTGCCGTCGGGCGTGCGCGTGAGCACCCAGACGTCTCGATTATTCTGAGCATCTTCCCCGGTGACCACGATCTCCGGGATGCTGTCTCCCGTGAGATCTCCCAAGGTCGAGCCGAATACCAGCGAGGGCGTCAACACTTGAGGAACGAAGGGATCAAACGCGGGAGTTCCGTTTCGTCCATTAAAGACACCGATTCCATTTGGCGACAATATGGAAGCATAAGTCGCGACCACTTCCGGCCAGCCGTCCCCCTTGAAATCGGCGACCGACAGCTCGTTCCCGGAGAAAAAGTACGCCGGAAGCGGCTGCCCCGAATTAGGATTGAAGTAGGCGAACAGGCCGGTGTTGGCTGACTGGGTGGAATAGAAAAGCGGGCGGCCCATGAGGGTGTCGGTCGGCGATTCTCCGCAACGGAAGGCCCTCAGAGTCCCTGAGACATCGATAAACATGATCGCGGCCGGTCCATCCGGGGACAGCCGGGCAATCGTTGGAGTCGGATAGCCAAAAATCAGGGTTCCTGTCGGGCAGAGGACAGGGAAATGAGTCACTTCGGTGCCATCAGGTCTGAAAGCATGCAGGCCATCGGCATTCGTGCATACGATCTCATCGCGCCCGTCCCCGTCGACATCGTAGATCGCCGGCACGCAGCGCATGTCCTCGGTGGGCATAAGCGGAAAGTGGGGGAGAAGTTGGCCGTTGGCTCGATAAGCGTATAACCCGTTGAATGTGCCGAGGATCAGCTCCTTCTTTCCATCGCCGAACAAATCGGCGGAAATAACTGTCTGCCCGCCGCGAGCAGGCAGGGTCTGAGGCCAGCCGGCGGCAAACGCTGAGGCCATGTAAATTCTTGCCGAATCCGTTCGAACGACTCCCCCGAAATATCCGCTGACGATCAGTTGGTAATATCCGCTGGAAACGCCCGAGACGTTCCAGGTGAAGGCCAACGTGTCGAAATACTCGCTGGTGCTGGAGAACAGATGCACGATGTTTCCGGCAGGGGCCCGGTACGAAATCGCCAGGGAGTCATACGTGGTTCCAAAGACTGAGAGGGTGACCGGAACGCTGAACCGCAAAGTGTCCCCCGCATGAGGGGAGAAGAGATCGAGCGAGTCGCTGTTGACATACCTGATGGCCGCCGTCTTGCTCGTGCCGAATTGGTCAGTTATCCGAAAATTTACGACGTTATTGATTTCAGGATGATTGAAATGCACGACGGTCGAATCTGGCGGAATTGAGTTTCCTTGTCCCAGCGCCTGCCAGTCCTGCGATTGCTCTCCGACGGAATATTGCAACTGCCAGGAGCCGGAATAACCGGCCACGTTCGCGGCCTTGATCGGCACATCGCCGCTCAAGCGGCTTCGCGGAATGGGGGAGGTCAGAGGCTAGGCCGCCATTGGTGAGAAGGTCCATCGAGCACTCGACACACAAGTAGCCGTAGCCTGAGATGGTGTCGGGTCCGGGGAGCGAATCCCCCTCGTTGCGCGGGTCAAGCATGTCGATTGCCCCCATACGCAGGACGTTTTCCAACTGCGGCAGGCTGAGATCCGGACGGAACGACCAAATGAGCGCCGCCGCTCCAGCCACGGCCGGGGCCGCCATTGAGGTACCATCAGCCAGGTAGTACAGCGAATCCGGACCGACAATATGCACTCCGGGTTCACCCGCTTCGGCGTACAAGTCAGTTCCCGCCGCTCTCAGCGACAGAATGTCAACACCAGGCGCCACCAGATCGACAAATGGTCCGAAGGTCGAAAACGATGCCATATAGCCATGAGAATCTCCGGCCGCCACGGCGAACGCGGAATCAAACGCAGCCGGGTATCCCCGGGTATTATCGCCGGAATTTCCGGCCGCAATACTGACGAACACTCCATTCGCCCGCGCAAAACTGAGCGCATCCTGCAGAGCGAAAGACGCAAACGGCGAGCCCCAGCTTATGTTGATGATCCGCGCTCCGGCATTTACCGCGTAAAGGATTCCGGCTGTGCCGATCGACATATAGGCGTTGGGATAAATCTTGACCGGCATGATCTGCACCCACGGGGCCACACCCACAATCCCCTGACCATCGGCATTGGCCGCGACGATGCCTCCAAGATGGGTCCCGTGGCCGATCTGGTCGGTCGGATCGTTGTCGCCTACAATGTTGTAGAACGCCGATGTGTCCCCCGAGATATCGTAGCCGATCGTGTCATCGACATAGCCGTTATGATCGTCATCGATGCCGTTGAGGGGAATTTCTCCCGGATTCTTCCAGAATCTCCCTTTGAGTTCGGGATGCTTCATATCCTCGCCGGTATCAACAATCGCTACCGTTACTTTGGTCGTCTCAGAGGGGGGCGCCTGGTAATAGCGGGAGATGTGCATATCCACCCCCGGCGTTCCCTGTTTCAAAATCTGCGTGTCGTTGTTGACCCCCGGGATCCGGTTCACCCCGAGATAAGACTGACCGGAATTATGAAGGTACCATTGATCCGTAAAGAGCGGGTCGGTGGGAAATCCATAGAGTTCCAGATACTGGTCCTGCTCGATCCTCTCTATGTTGTCCGAGCCGAGAACGGCCGCCGCCGCGGTGGCGGTCATGTCAGGTCGCGTGGCACTGAAAACATAGTAGCGCGAGAACTGCTCGGCTCCGGCTGTGGCGGGTGCGGGGGAGAGCGGCTGAAGAGTGCCGAGACTGGCCGCCGATGCCATCATCCGGCTCACTCGGGCGTCCGGCTTCACCTTGATGATAAACCGACCCGGAATGTACCCCCGGGGGCTGGCCGCCTGGGCATCACTTATTGGGCCCAGCCAAAAAACGGCGGCGAGGATTGTCGCCGCTCCAAGAAAAGAAACCAACCGCTGCCTTAGCATACTGCCTGACTGATCCGGTTCTGCCCGCTTAATAAGATTGACGCTTTGGGGCGGTTCGTTGTCCAGTCCATTAATCAATATAACACCGGAGATGGGACAAAAGTACAGGGTCCCGGTAAATTCAGCGCGGTCCGGGTATGGCGGGTTTAGTTGCAGATCAGCGGCGGGGTCCCCCGGGTAAGGTAACTGACCAACATCGTGAGATCGGATAGATCAATCCCTCCGATACCGTTCACATTAGCGTTGCTGGGATTGGGGAGCGAAGGATTCAACCCGGTGAGATACGAAACCAGCATGGTGAGGTCGGACAAGTCCGGTCCGTGTCCATCGTTATTGACGTCCCCGGCCAGGCAGAAAACAACTGCTCCGTCCAACGCGGCCGGTGAATACGTTCCCTGCGGCGCCTGAAAACTCGGGCTGAAAGTACTCGTGCCCGAACTGAACGGGGCAAAAGAAACCGGATTGGTGATCGGGTTTCCGGTCGCCGTAAAATACATTGTGAGAATCGGCCCCTGACCGGCCGGCAGTGGGTTCTGGCCCACCCCGGCGCCCAGCCGGTAGGTTCCGCGGTCAAGAAACTGCGGGTCCAGATTGATAAACTCGCTGGTGGCCAAAGAGTCTGTTCTAAGACCGGCGGTCGATGACGAATCAAATGATAATCCGGCCCCCCCTGACCAGGTCATGGGGAAGATCAGTTGCTGCAACGGAACGTAATTGCGCGCCGAAATCTGCACTGCCACCGAGTTTCCGATCAGGCCATGCACCCGGGCGCAGGTGATAGTGTCGGCGTAGACAGCAACGTAGCTCTGGTGAGTTGAGACGAATGGTCCGTCCGGGGTTGAGATCGTCAGGCTTACCGTATAGCAGCCGGGGAGACTGTAGACATGCTGCGGGTTCTGCAGGCTGGAAGTTCCCCCGTCTCCAAATTGCCAACTCCAGGCGCTGACCGCCTTGGCTGAAGCCGAACTGAAATTGACCGTCAGCGGTACGTGGCCAAAATTAGTGTCGGCCACGAACTGCACATTGCTGATCCAGGACGACAAAACCGAATTCATCCAGCAGTGCATTCGGCCCATTTGCTGGGGAGAAAACTCCGACCAGCAGGCATCGCCAGAATAGCCCATATAGTTCTGCACATCGGTCGGCCCCCAGGAAAGTCCGCTGCAGGTGTCAACACCGGGCGGAGGGGTGCAGTTGTAATTGATCGGGGTCGGATCGGTGTCGGAGCACCAGTCACCGGTGAAGTCGTGATTGGTTGCCCCAACTTTTTCATAGCAGTCGCTGCAGGCCGGAACCTCGGAAATGCCGTGAAATGTGTGCCAGAGTCCCAGACAGTGCCCCATCTCATGCGCCAGGGCGCTGGAGATCGCGCGGAAGTGATCGGTCGTCATCACAATTCCGCCCAACTTTCCCAGACAGTTGGGATCCCACGGAAAGGTCCCAAAGGAGTAGAGCCCCTGCACATACGAGACATAGATATTGACCTGCGAATCCGGCTGCACGGCGTAATGCGTCTTCATCGAGTCCATCAAGGAGTCCGGCAGGGATCGATACAGAGAATTCCTGATTGTATCCACGGTGTAGATGAAGTTGATCTTCACCGGAATATAATTGGCATTGAGCTTGTCGACATTCTGCTGAATCTGGTTGATATCAGTCGAAGGATTGCTCCCGTCGCTCATGGTTACGATGTGAAACCGGATACGAATGGTCGTGAAGGAGGTCTGCGCGGTGGGAATCTGCGGATCCCGGTTCCCCGGCTCATCGCATGGGCCAAACTCAGCGCACGTTAGCGGGTTGAGCGAGAGGGACCGCATATGCGACTCGAACACTTGCTGAGTTTTGCACCAGCCGCCATTCGGCCCAGGTTTGAGAATCGGAACGGCTTGACCCTTGGCCATTGAACTGGCCGCCACAACCATTGCAAGGCCGACAACGGTAGCCCACTTTAAATTCAATTTTGGTCGAGATTGTCTTCCCGTGACCGGAAGTCTGCCGGCAGCCCTGAGATTCTCCATCGCCATATACCTCTGTGTGCCCCCTGTCCACTGGCGAACCCGGTATTGGGCGCGCAGTCAACTTGGGCTCAAGATACGGCGGGCTGCGCCACATGCAACTATTTTTGCCGCGAACTTGGATTAACTCTGTCGATTATTGAGTTGAACAACGCCGGGGGAGCCTCGGGTATGATTCCAGCCCTCGTGGCCCAAACCAAAATTCGATTTAGCGAGAGTCTACCCCTTCATCCCAAACCACCTGGCACAGCGGCTGGCGCCGAACTGTTCTTTGTCGTGCACCAGGGCGATTGATGCCGGTGTGAGTTTCCCGGTCGGTTTGGGACCAGAAAAGAAATCGACATCCACTCGTCCGACTTGCCCCCCGCCAAACTCGATGAAGCAACCTGCCGCCCCGTTGTACGGAGCGGGCTGCGGACCACCGCTCAGATCGGCAATAATCGAAGCGGCGACGTGCTGAGCTGAACCCTCGGCGAAGACTCCCGCTTTGGGGGTACCGACACTGTTTACATCACCGATAGCGTAAACACCGGGATACTTCGTTTTCAGAGTCCCGCGCTCCACCGGAATCCAGACGTCTTCGACCATGCCGCTTTTCGCCACCACATCCGGAGCGCAGTGAATCGGAATTCCGAGAAACAGATCGTAAGGCATCTCTCCGCGATCGTCGAGCACAACCGCTTTCCGCTTTGAATCGAGCGCTTTGACGGTGCGATTTGGAACGAAAGTGATATTCCGCTCGGCAAACGCTGCGAGCAACGCCTGGGAGGTATCGGGAGAGGGGGGAATTGGGACTCCAAACGGCATTACCAGGCTGATTGTACAGTTCTGGCGGACCTTGCGCGTCACAAGGAAATCGTGAAGTAACAATGCGGCCTCGCTTGGAGCCGGGGGACATTTGAACGATGGCCCCGTGACGCCGACTATGGCGTGCCCTTTGGAGAAGGTTGGGAGGACTTGTCGAAGCCGTTCTGCTCCGGCAACCGAGTAGTACTCGTTACCCCCTTCCGCCAACCCCGGTGTTCCGGCGATATTGTAGTCCGCGCCGAGCGCCACGACCAGGATATCGGCTTCGTATCGGGCGTTGGCAGTTGTGACGCGGCGGGCCGTCGGATCAATCGAGGTAATCACCTCCCGGACAAATCGCACGCCCGGTTTGGAAATAGCGCTATACGGCACGCGCACCGACTCCGGTGTTTTCCGCCCGAACATGACATCGAGTTTGGAGAAGCCGAATATGAACGAATCGCTCTGGTCGATCAGAGTGAGATCGAGTCGGTCGGCGAGCCTTTCGGATAGAATGGAACTGAGTTCCAGTCCGCCGAATCCCGCGCCTAGCACCACTATCCGGATTTTCGCCATTTCTTTTCCTTTCACAGCAGGAGTATTATTGAGACGCTATGGACGAGGGCCTTCCCCGGGCCTAACTCCCGGGCGGTCTCGCGCCGATTTAATATGTACTAATCGAGTCTATTATAACATCGGGCAAACGGGTTTGTCAGCAAGAAAAGTAGAGACCTGTTGGGGGTGAGATCAGGTTGCCCGCTCTGATATTAGGAAATCTGTTTGAGGCGGCATCAGGGAAGAACGAAAAAAAATACCGGGGGCCCGGTTTTAGCTTGGTTGCTGACCTCCCCCCGTTGAGCTTTACCGTGTGGAGCCCGGCGGCTTAGCTCAGACTGCTGACCTGTTTGCCAATCCACCATATGATTGGAGTTGTGTCAGTGTAGATCAGGGTCCTTTAGACCTTTGAGTTATGAGCTGTTTGCGTCGACCGAACACGGGACAACACTGGACACTAAGCTGTAACAAGGACAACAACTTGCGTCAGCTCATTTTGTCCGGTGTTGTCCCTTCTTGTCCCGTGTTTTGGCTTGTTCTGTTAGAAAAATGTTAGAAAGGCCGCCGACGCAATGTGGACTGGTCACGCCATAGTTGATCGCTGATGGCTGACAAAAGAGAAGTCCAAAATCCTTAGTTCCTATCGAAAATCGGGCGGGGGTTCGGATTATTTCACGCCTTGAGATTCGTAACCGATTGTTTTGTAGGTGCTTACGATTTGTAATTTCACCAGTAACGCCAAAATTCACACCATATGCAACCCTAATTCCCACGTTTCAGGAGCCACGCCAGGGGGGCCAAGCCAAATATTCGGCCGACCACATTCAGTTCATCAAAGATGGTCCTTCAAAGTCCGGAGAGTCGTGCATCTGTTTGCGAATAAGCATTTATGATCTTGCATCTTCAAAATTACCTGTTAAAGAAACTAATTGCATAAAGAGGAGTGCAATAGCTATCTTTCTTGAATAAAGCTACGGGGGAAACCAAGAATGGTTTTGTCCCACAGTCAACGTATTCGCAAAATCTATGTTCTGAAACTTGGGTCACTTTAGAGCGTCTCGCTTGAATTTGTCATGTACGGTTGACAGAGTCTATCTCAAAACACGCAGAGGGCGTCGCGCGCATCATTGAGCATTTTGCAAAAGTAAGCCATCTTAGTAGTGTAATCAATTAAGGGAGAACGAAGGCAAATTGACTCGCTTCACTCGACCAAGTAAGACAATCGGCATTTCTTTTTCTGAATTAGTATACAGTTTTGTATTAACATTCCAAGTTCTTGAACCGCTACCATCATTCGGGAGGAATCTGCCATGTTCTCCGCTAAGTCTAAAACCCGTTATCAATCGTTACTCATGTCGAAAATAGTCTTCCTGTTCTTAGTTTTGTCGTCTTCAGCGAATTCCACAACCCGATGGGTAGATTTCACTAACGGCAATGATGCTACAGGAACGGGCACCCAGGCCAATCCTTATAAGACGATTACAAAGGGAATTGCCGTGTCCAGTACTGCTGATACGGTTATGGCAAAACCTGCTACATATCTTGAGAACATCAGCATTGGCAATAAACTGGTGGTCATTTCTCAATCAGGCAGTTCCGTCACGACAATTAGGGCAAGCGCAAGTGGAAACACAGTTACCTTTACTGGCTCGGCTTCGGATACACCAAAGCTGACAGGATTTCGCGTTCAGGCCTTCAACGGAGGTTCGGGGAGCAATATCAATTGCAGTGGGATTCCAGCACTAGTGACCAGTTGCACTATAGATACCGCCGCCACGTATTCTGTTATTGGCATTTCAGTCCAGGGCGTTGCGGGTGTTGCCTCCAGCAATACTTTTATAGCTCGGTCAGATGGCAAATACAGTGCTTTAGTGGTCGGCTCCGGTGTCATCACTCAATCGACGACGTGGCCCAAGCCCCCGAATGGGTTTTGTTATTTGACAAGTGGCGGCGACGTGAGCGTCGGAGGTAGTGGCGATCCCGAATGGCGTCTATTACCGGGAACGGTGTTGAAGGTCGGCGGGAGCCTGTCCATTCTTGTTGGTAATGGACAAGCTGGCCGATTGGTAGCTGACAGCGTGGTGTTTACGTCGTCGTTGGATGACACAAGTGGCGATGCCGATGGAGTTATCGGCAGTACCCCCAATCCGGGGGATTGGAATACCATCCGTTTCTATAATCAAACAGATAGTGCAAGCCATTTACGGAATTGCATCATACGCTATGGGGGGCACTTCAACTATGGCGTATGGCTAAATGGCGGCAACCCATCAATCTCAGGGTGCAGCTTCCTCAACAATAAGAACGCAGGATTGCAAGTAGATAACGAAAATGAGGGAGATAAAGTTCGAGGAAACAGCTTCGCGAGTGGGACTGCGGCAACCTGGTCAGTGCGGATTCACCCTGGCGCGGTTGACAGTGTTGTAGCCAACAATAGCTTTGTTGCCCGCCCGGACGGCAAGTACAGTGCAATTCTTGTTGCCTCTGGTACTATCACCCAATCGACGACGTGGCCCAAGCCCCCGATTGGGTTCTGTTACTTGACGGATGGCGGAGATATCAATGTGGGCGGTTCTGGTGACCCGGAGTGGCGGGTGGTACCCGGCACAGTCGTCAAGGTTGATGACTCGCGTGCGATCACAATAGGAAATGGAAGTCCGGGCCGAATCGTGGCCGATAGTGTAACGTTCACATCAAAAAAGGATGACACAAGTGGCGATGCCGATGGAGTTATCGGCAGTACCCCCAATCCTGGGGATTGGAATACCATCCGCTTCTACAGTCAAGCAGATCCAACCGGGCGACTTACGAATTGTTCCATCCGCTACGGAGGGTACTTTGAAACTAATTGTGCTGTCTGGCTCAATGGTGGGTCCCCGTCGATCACCGGATGCAATTTCTCAAACAACAGCGGCGCCGGGCTTCAGATTGACCTTGAGAATGAAGGAGACCATGTCAGAGGCAATTCCTTTGCAAGTGGTAATGCTAATAATGAACCCGTAAGGTTGCATGCTGGGGCCGTAGACAGTGTTGTGGCCAACAATACGTTTACGCCACGGCCGGATGGCAACTACAATGCACTGAAAATTACATCTGGACCAATCACGCAATCGACGACCTGGCCGGTACCTCCGGCGGGATTCTGTTATTGGCTTTACGGGGACTATGTGGAGTTGAATGGAGCTTCAGCGGTGTGGACTCTACAACCAGGTACGGTAATCAAAGACGTGACGCCGACATTCGGATCACGTCGGGCCAGTTTATGGCCAACGGCGTGGTATTTACATCGGCAACTGACGATACACTGGGTGCTGTTGATGGCAGTACGATAGGTACGGGTGCCGGGTTTGACTGGGAAGCTGTAGACTTTGGTCCGAATCCCTAGTGACGCTTCGGTGATTAGTAACTGTGTCTTTCGCTATGGTGGCAGTGCGTTCAATGCTGCTTTGAAGCTTGATAACGCTGCTCCGACTGTGACTGGGTGTACATTCTATAGAAACGGTGATGCCGGCTTATACGTGAACTCAGAGAACGGCGGGGACAAAGTCAAAGGAAATTTGTTCAAGAAAACCACTTCAGCCGCCACAGGTTGGGAGGTTCGATTGCATCCGGGGGCTGTGGACAGTGTTGTGGCCAACAATACGTTTGAAGCACGCCCCGATGGTAAGTTCAATGCCTTCCTAATCTACAATGGAGGCACGATCACGCAATCGACGACCTGGCCGGTACCTCCGGCGGGATTCTGTTATTGGCTTTACGGGGACTATGTGGAGTTGAATGGAGCTTCAGCGGTGTGGACTCTACAACCAGGTACGGTAATCAAGAGTAAGAGTGACGCCGACATTCGGATCACGTCGGGCCAGTTTATGGCCAACGGCGTGGTATTTACATCGGCAACTGACGATACACTGGGTGCTGTTGATGGCAGTACGATAGGTACGGGTGCCGAGTTTGACTGGGAAGCTGTAGGCTTTGGTCCGAATGCTAGTGACGCTTCGGTGATTAGTAACTGTGTCTTTCGCTATGGTGGAGGTGCTTATTCGGGAGGATTACGTTAGCTCCGCATCACCTACAGTTAAGGGCTGTACTTTCTTCAGAAATGGTACATCGGGTGTGAGGGTGGATGGTAGCACTTCACAACCGCAAGTCGTGGACAATACGTTTATTAACAACACTGTAGGAGTTAGGACAGATAATAATGCCAATCCAGCAATTCACGATTGTGCTTTCTTAGGGAACTTACAAGCTGGTGTAAAAAATTTCTCAACCTCACCTTCCGTACACGCAGAATACAACTGGTGGGGATCTAACTTGGGTCCCCGAATCGCTTTCAAACCCAACTGGGACCGGTGACTCTGTGAGCGTGAACGTTACATATAGTCCTTGGCAGTCAACAAATTCTGATCCTACGGTCACCATTGTGACCCCGGTCGATTCATCGCAGTCTAATGTCAAGGACACGTTAAGGATCTATGCCGCGGGATATGATTCGACTAGAGTAGATAGTGTCACTCTTGACATTTCCTATCCTGGTGGAGGTGCGCATTTTTCGGACAAGAATTCACCCTTTCAAGTCAAATGGCTAGCTCCGGGAACACTTCCGCCAAACAGCATCGTCCAAATAGAAGCGACCGTATACGCACCCAATTTTCATACGGGGCGTGACAGAGTGACCGTTTTCACCGTTGGTAGTAATCCACCCGTAGTGGCAGTAACGCCGATCTCTGACTCAACTTCACTCGGTGGGATTCGGACCTACATCGCATCGGTTACAAATCCGAATTCTGTGGCATTGACAGGCCAACTTTGGGCCTCCGGACTGCCCAGCGCCTGGTTATCTCAAACCAATTGGTCATTCTCAGTGGCTGCATCTCAGACAATTGCCGAAACACTATCAGTAAGCATACCTTTTGCACCAGCCAACTTACCCGATACAGGCTTGCACAGCTGGACTTTGAGCACAAGTTTTTCAAATTCAGACACTATCACTAAGCCTGTTTCCATATACATTTCACCAAAGCCACGAGTAGTAGGTCGCTGGCCCCTGTCAAATAGTGCGGTAGTTGGTACCTCTGCAGTCATATCCTGGGAAACTTCCGGCCCTTCGGCATGCACACTGTCGGTTGCCCGAGACTCTGTTCACGCAACCTGGACAAAATACACAACAGCAACCGGGCGCAATCACTCAGTCACCATCAGCGGCCTGTTAAACGGACACACCTACTATTGGTATGTAAGCGCCGTCGGCCAGTGGGGGCGAGCAGTTGCTACCGATACACTTTCATTTCAAGACTTAAGTGGCGTAAGATTTTCGGCAACATCAGTCAATCAGACACTTCAGATGGCCTATGACCAGCACACCACGGTAGCTGTTCAGAAAAGTGATACACTGGCATATTGGATCAAGGCCGATGTGACAAATCCAGACTCATCGCTAATCATCGGCTTTGTCGGTGCGGGAAGCCCTGATCAGCCATTGTACCTGACCTCTTCAAGCACTAATCTTGACCTTCGTGTTCATACTCAAGACACCAAACCTGGTATCTACAACCTTAATTTGGTCTTGACAAGTTGGCGCGATGATACTTCCCAAACAAGTATCCCGATGCAAATCACCGTCTTAGCTCCAAACGACAACTTGGAGTACGCGGTGATTAATACCGACACAAACACACTAGCCAAGACCGTCCAGATTGTGAATAGGGGGGCACAGTTAACTGACTTTTCGGTTCAGCCATCAGACTCAATAGCCCAAAAAGTATATCTGGAACCTCAAATTGAGCACTATTTGTTCAAGACTTCGGAAACTCTGCTTGTTACCGTAGTGCCATATTTGACCGTATCGGATACGACGGGCGGTTCACTCAAGCGGTCACCAAAAGGCCTGATATCGCAATTCTCAACATCTGCGGCCTCAATTGTGAAAGGGGATCTTGAGCTAAAGTACGCCTCGAAGAAGAAAACTCAATCTCTGGACTTTACCCCACCAAGTGGTCGTACGGTCTGGATGGGTACGGCCAGCAGTGTCCGATTCTGCAAATCAGTTAAATCCTGGTACTGCACCAACAGACCGAGGGTCACGGTTCAATTCACGACACCTTCCGGCCTAGATCCAGCGACCATCAATGCCGGAACTCTTGGGCTGACCTTTGAGCCCTCATCTGGGGTGCCGCAGCATGATGTACAAGTTGAATTTAACGGGAGTCAAGTCGGCAAAATCCTTGGGTCCGTGCCGACCGGAAACTACGCATTTGACATTCCCGGATCTGATATCAACTTCTCAACTTCAGGAAATGCCTCTAACTATGCTACTATTATTAGTACCTGGAATACTGCGGGGCATTATCTGGTTGCTGACGGCTTTGAGTTTTGCGTATGTCTGGATAGGTATTCACAGTATGTGATAGCTTCAAGCCAAGTGGAGGCCGATCAGTGGGTAGGCGCGTTACCTCACCTTAAGTCACAAGTTGGTACATTGGCGATTACCCAAACAGCTCCAGCGAGCGGTACAACTTTTGTCAAATTGGTACCCGTAGTCGTTCAAGCTACAGTCCTGGAAAACGGCATACCGCCTAACGACTTAATTGTCAAGGCTCAATTCAGTAGCGGGGACGATCCTGTCATGCTGTATGACGACGGCGGTCACAGCGATGGTTCGAAGGGTGACGGCATCTTTGCGGGCACTTGGTATCCTCGTGTCGTTGGCAACACCAACGTAACGATCGTAGCTGGCTTGTGCGGCCAGAATCAGACTTCTTCACCAGTTACCATTGCAGTTTCCTATCCAAAAGTGAAGGCGATTGCCCCAATTGATAGTGACCACAATGCGCCCGTTGCAGATGCTCGTTGTGAGATACTAAGGAATGGGACCTGGTTGCCCGTTTTAGGTAGAACTGATGCCAATGGCATCCTCGAAGTGAGATTCCTAGGCAGACCAGGTTCTTTCGCCTGCCGACCTCAAGCCAGATGAGCCGATTAGAGTATCTTTTGTAGTTGATTCAGTTTTCTCCCCAAAATGGCCGTCTTCTATTCGGACATCACATCCCATTCGAAGGATTACTATTGACTCAGACACTATTCGATCCAATAGCATTGTAAGTCACTACCAATACTCGGGCTCGCAACAAACCGTCGTTCCACTCGTTCATACACTGATTAGATTTGGCCTAGTAGTAGCCACTGAATGGAATTTACAAGATCTGGAAAGCGATCCATATGTAGAGAATCTCCGCAAAGCGTTTCGGGAAGCAAATAACTATTTGTACGATGTTTCTGATGGCCAAGTGGTTCTTGATACAATTTTTGTTACCTCTACTCGATCTACTTTTGAATCAGGAGCCGATATTAGGATATATGCGGCCCATCGAACACCTGACGGGGTACCAAATACAAAGGAAGAAAACCTCATTAATGCGCGAACGTGTGGGACCTTTGGGTATCAAGAACAGTTTTTCACTGAGAGTACGCGCCAACGAAGAACACTATTAAGCAGTATTTGGATGCCAAGGGCTTGGGCGTTAGATGAAGACAGAACCCGACGTCAACTAATGAAAACGGTGCCGGACTGGACTGAAGGGGCAGCCCTTCCGATCTTTAGTTGTTCATCCAATCCTCTTGTTCACTGCAGCTATGTCTTTTACTATGGACTGGTCCATGAATTGGGGCACTACCTATTTTCGTTCCAAGATGAGTATTCGTGTCCAACCAACAACTGCTATAGCGACCCTTCATCGGCCCGATTAATATTGGGTCTCATGATGATGGGGAATTCCGATGTTTCCGAAATGTCATCCGAGCCCGATTATGTTGCGAATAATTCCTTCAAGAATAATGACCAGTACCACAATTGCGGTAGTTCTTGTTGGTCGAGGTTCGAGCAAATTTATGAGGGCACTTCGATTAGCTATCCGCGACTGAATGGAGCTGGGTTACATATTGTTTCCCCCAATGTTGCGAAGGTGGGGGAGTATCAGCCAATCGTCGATAGGGGAGAGAGGCTTGATGGGCCAAATGGCGATAGCAATTACGGCAATGGAGCATTGGAAAACGTCGGTTCAAATGTAATCTTTAGCGCTTAGTGTGCGCTTCCAAGCCCCTGTTCTGATCCAAAATATGTACTACTTAGGCTTAGAAAGTGTGGGTTTGGGATAGGCGGACAAGTTGATGCAAAGAATTCTCAGGTCACATTATTTGGACAGGATGGATCGAAAATTGAAGAGGGTAACACAGATAACGATGGCTATTTGCTAGTAATGGGAGCTTGTTCTGGCGATATTATTCATGTGGAGTCAGATGGCGAAACGGCGGACATTAAATACTCTGGAGAATCGAGCCTAAATTATACCATCTCTTGCGCTCATTCATCTTGGCGAACTTCACAAAGCTCACCATTGGAAGGAGTGTCGAGTAGCACCTTGCACATAAATCTACTTAGTCAAGTCAATAATCTAAATATAGAACAGGCGGCCAACGTCTATCCCGGAATGGGAAATGCATACGTTAGCGCTGTTACATCATCGAACGGGGGTCTTTCCCATTCGTGCGTCATTTCTTTAGATTCATCTCGGTTTGGAGCAATCGAGTTTATTGGACAAGATTCTGCTCTTTCTTTGAATCACTATCTATTTCGATATGATATTTCGTATGGCGATTCGACTTCTCATAGGACGAGTATTGTATCTCAGGACGGAGTCATCAAGATTGACCTCGATAGTCTGCACTATGGGGGCAGTGCAACTATTGGAGTGATTTCGTCAGGAACTCAAGCAGTCAATGTGCCTTCGGGACTTCAGGTTATTGGCAGCTCCTACTATGTGGGTTTCGGGTCGTTAGCAGTTCCACTATCCGGTATTAATTTGCTTACTTTTAAATACGCAGATATTCCTGACCTTCGCTCAGTTGAGCGGTTTCTAAATATCTACCGACTTGATTCTTTGACGTCCACTTGGCAAGTCGTGCCAAGTCCTCTATTTGATACTACAAATAGAACAGTCCAAGTACCAATTCAACAAGGCGGGAATTATTCTCTATTCGGACCGCAATCTTGCTGCGTTGGAGTCACCGGCAACGTAAATGGCACCGCTGGAGTTGACCTAGCGGATCTCTCGGCCCTTGTGAGTTATCTAACGGGAGGTGGCTATGCCATCACATGCACTAAGGAGGCAAATGTCAACGCGGCTGGGGCAGTCGATTTGGCGGATCTAAGTGCGCTAGGTAAGCTATCTTACCGGTGGAGGGTACGTTTACCCAGTTGCCCATTATTTTGACCGAATTGACGTAGGCTATTCGAACGTCACATAGATTGGGACGATTGTGGGCGCGATCCGCCTGACTCTGTAAGCGCCGGGTGCGAATTGTCACACCCTTGAAGAGGTCGGTTGGAACCGGCGAGGAGGCTCCATGTCGCGAAGCATTGACATTACATTCAGGGCTGCATTGTACGCTGCAATGTGGGTTTTGTGTTCCGGGATAGTAAATTCACAGACCTATGTCGGCGGAAACATCACATCTAACACGACTTGGACTCTCGCCGGGAGCCCGTACGTTGTCACGAGCAATTTGGTTGTGTCCGCTCCTGATCCATATCTGCCTACGGTTGCACTCAAAATCGAAGCTGGGGTTGAGGTACGCTTTCAATCAGGTACGGGCCTCCAATTGGGTAGCTGGATACCGGTCTACCCATGCTGCGGAAACGGGGGGCGAATTATAGCAAAGGGTAGCCCCGCACAGCACATTCGGTTCACCGCAGATGGTACCGGCACTCCTGGTTCCTGGAGAGGAATATCCGTTTGGGCGTACTATTTTGCCGATTACTCCTCGGACGATACACTCATCAACTGCGACATTGAATTTGCTGGCTACGGTGGAAAGCCTGCCATTGACGGCGGTCTCCAAAGTGGTCCTTGGTACCTTCAGAGAAGTACAATTTCGAAATGTGCGGGATACGGTATCGCGAATGTTGGAATCCTTGATCTCAAGCAATGCCAGATAGGATCGTGTGGGCTTGATGGAGTCTCTGCCATACGGAGCATGCTCACAATCGTTGGCTGTACATTTGAAAATAATGCTGGTTACGCGGTAAACGCTCCGTCGTGTTATGACACTCTATTTTCCGGAAATACTATCATTGGTAACGGCAATGGAGTTGTACTGAGGGCTTCGGGTAGCTCGACCAAGTTCACGGGCAATACTTTTGAGAGTAACAATGGCACGCCCTTGACGTTTGCGTGCGGCGTCGGCGGGAATGGTAGTCCCTTCCCGGACTTAGACAACAATCTATTTTCCGGCAATGCAGACAGCGCGATTGAAATCGCAGGTGGACTCATATCGTACAGCTCCACGATGCAGAATGTCGGCATGCCGTACCGGCTCACCGCCAATCTTTCGGTCTACAGCGATCTCGCGAATTCCACTGTACGCCTAAGAATCGCTCCGGGCGTGGAACTGCGGATGGGCTTAGGTGTCAATATAAGGCTTGGCCAGCGAATGACCTATACTGATGCTTCTGATGGCCAGCTAGTGGTTGATGGCTTGCCCAGTCAGAGAGTCCGATTACGTCAGACGCTACTCCGGCGCCTGGTGAATGGGGACAAATTTACGCCTACTACAATGGCTGGTATTGTTCCCACAATGACAGCCTCAGATATTGTGACGTGGAATACGGAGGCGGTAACGGCGTAGCCATGATATCTGGTGGTTCGGATGGGAGCCTGGCGTGGTACTTGGAGGGATGTAGAATACACGGTAGTGCGGGTCGAGGGCTTGATGTTTCCCCAGCCGTGATTCGTGCATCTGCCATATACACGAACACATCGGATGGATTGCGCACCACCAATGGTGAGCTGGGTGGTTCTGCACCGGACGGCTGTGACCTATTCGACAATGGCGGTTACAATATTGCCTACCTGGGCACCGGACCCCTGATTGCCACTTACAATTGGTGGGGGACAATTGACGTTGCCACGATTCAGTCAAAACTCAACGGAAACATCACGTATGAGCCGTTCGCAGGCCAGCACAATGTGAGGACGATGCGGATTCTGATAAACAGTCCGCTTCCCGATTTTGCTGTGCCATCGGCAAGTCATGTTTCCATTCAAGTGGCTCTGAACAATGATCTAGGGCAATCCTTGGCTCAAAATACTGTTCAGTACTGTAAGGCGACTTTCAGTACGGGAGAAACACCTGTTCAGTTGTTCGATGATGGCGCACACAACGATGGCGCTGCCAACGACGGCATTTATGGCGCTATTTGGGTCCCGGCAACCGGTGGAGCAATCACGATCACGGTTGCAGCGAGTGATAGAAATCTGGGGACGGAAACGGCTCAGGTCTCGGGATCGTTTGATCCGGGAATCTCCAGCGCCCCGCTTGTTCAAGCAATACAAAATCTTAATTCGGCCCTTTCAGACTATTTGGATTACAATACGACACTGGCGTTCGACGCGAATTCCCAGGCGTACATGCAGATGTCTTACCCGACAAATAAGAATTCAAGTGACTATTGGAAGGAGCTTCTTTCTTCATTCAAGAAGGGGTCAACTACTGAGGCTCAGGAGAAAGTCTTGGAGACTTTATTGGGAAAGCACTTCGGTGCCGGGGCTCCAGGCTCTGGCTTGACCCTACTTGCAGAGGATGTGCTCTTTCAATTGCAGGCGGTATCACAGAATCAGTCGCTAACGGAACTTTGTAACGCCACTACCTTTGGTCCAAGCCAGCAGACCTACTTCAAAAACAATGTCGCCATAGACGGTAACTCCCTCACTGTGAGTCAAGCCATTGCCAGCCTGTCTATTCCTCCAATACCAGACCAATTGCCCACATCCTTTCCTATGGATCAACTCGTCGACAGAGTTAACACAGTTGCGAGTGATCTCCGTCCGTAACCTTCTGCTGCCCGCCATCTCTAAGAGGCAAATTTGAACGAGCCGGACTCGGGCCTTTCCAAACGAGTGTAACCTTTCTTCCGCGACCAATTATCTATTCGGGACGAACATCAGCAAGCGATGAGATACTATGTGGCAATGGAAACTGCTTAACTCGGATCAATGGGACGTCACTCAGGAATTGATTTGTGGCGAGTCAGCCGGAACACTCGCCTTCAGCGCAAAGGAAATAGCGTTTTTTGGGGGGATTGCCTTGTTGTGCAGCGGACCAATTGGGGGTCTTGGGGGCGCTGCATTGATAGGTGGCTCTGAAGCCCTTTATACTGGATATAGCGGCGGCTGTTCGCTCTTGGGCTACAATGTACTAAGTATGAAATACGATCGAACAACCAAGTTGGCACACTCACTCTTGCAGTATAACGCATCTTGGCCAAGTGCCCTCAATCATGCAGTCCTTGTGCGAAATCGAATTATTGATGACATCACAACCAACGTAACCAATTATGTGACCCCATCATGCTCAAATAATTTAGTTATCCTATCGGCAGATGTTCAGGACGTTGTATGCGCTGACTTCATAAATCAATTCGTGAATATTGCGCCATCAATCACAATTAAGAACAACGACGTATTCAAGCTGGCATTGCCAAGGTCTTAATAGAGTTATATGCCGTCGGACCGAAGGGTTTCCTTACGCATATCAGAACTGATTCGTCTAATGTGGTACAGATCGCTCCACATGGGAGCGCGTCATTCTCAATACCGCTCAAGGTCACGGCAAATGGCCTTCTTTTTCAAGATGACCATTATCAGCTTATCTTCAGAGTCATTACGAGTGGACCTCTACTGAATTATTCCAAGGCGTTCACCTGTCTGTACGACTACCAGTGTAATCTTCAGAACTGGGTGGACAAGAACGTAATCGCTTCACAAGGTTATTTGAAGCCCGGGACCACACAAAGTAACTCATTTCAGTTTGATGCTGGCACGAGGTTAGCTCAACTGATGTTATCGTTTCCTGGGTAGAAAACCCTCAATCTCAGCTTGTACGATCAGAACGGGAATCATACCGGGTATGGTACAAGAGGGAGCGGGGCTATTTCGATACTGGCATCCCAGGTTAAACTATCGTGCCGAACGGCAATCCGGAGATTATTACTGTTCCAAATCCTTCGGGAAACTATCGGATCGATGTTCAGGCCATTGAGGCAGTTGATTCTGAATTCTATTCCGTGGGAGCATACGAAGAGTTTCAGCATGCGGCTGTTGTACTGCCCCTTTCACCTTCACTCAGCATTGTTGGATCACCAGGAGATAGCATTGCTGTCCAGCTGGTATTCATGAAGCAGGCGGGCAACAGAATGCTACGGGAGTTGTGGTGTCACTTGGTTCTATAGTGTCCTCTCAGGGCGATACGCTAAAAGGCGGTGTACTTTCCCTGCTTTCACCGACCATTATGGCCGACAGTCTCGTTTATGCAATGGGGTACATAAAGGCCGATTCCAGTTGTCGGTTGACAAACTATGGCGAGCGCCATGACCAGTGAGTTTTTCAGGTGGCAGTATGAGTA
>CAWGEP010000007.1:0-481950 GCA_963821635.1 uncultured bacterium
GCGGTGGAGTACGGAGAATTCCATGGGGAGCCGTCTGAAACAAACCTGTTTCATCCCTCCGTCCGGCTGGCCGACGACCGGGCCGCCATTCGTGATCTGTGGAATAATCTGCCTCCGTTCAAATCTCTGGTGCGGTGCGATGCTGTAGATAAGAACAGCCAGATTCTGGCCTACGTAGCTCAATCCGGAACCGGTGATTTGCGGACTCCCCTCATGGGATACAAGCGCTTCGGTCCGGGGAAGCTCCTCGCTACGGCTGCCTTGCCGTTCTGGGTCTGGGGATTCCAGAGTCTTGGGTTCGGCGGCGATGACTCAGTCTATGTCCGATTTATCGAAGGGACAACCCGGTGGCTGACAGTCCGCGATGATTTCGACCCGATTCGGATAACTCCTGAAAAGGATGTCTTTACTCGGGGCGAACCGGTCCGATTCAACGGCTTCGCCTTCGACCAGGGTTACCGCGCCATCGATGGTGTCAGCGGAACTGTGAAGCTTAAGAACGAGGAGAAGGGAAACGAGGCCTCGGCCGATCTTTTGCAAAAGGGGGACGGCAAGTATGAAGCCGACTTTGACCAACTTCCGCCGGGCAAATACAGCTATACCGGTGTCATGACCCGTGAGGGCCAGGAGTTGAAGAAAGTCGATGGTTCCGTTCAGGTGGAAGCGTTCTCCCTTGAAGAATACGATCAGTCGGGGGATCCCGCCGCGCTGATGGCAGTAGCTAAAATTTCCGGCGGGAGTTTCTATCCCATTTCGCAATTCAGCCAGGCAGTCGACAAAATCAACGCGGGCAGGGTAAAGGAAAGCCGTTCGGGGGAATTTGTAATCTGGAATCAGGGCTGGTTATTGGCCCTGTTTATTCTGTGTCTGACTGCGGAGTGGATTGTCCGCAAGCTCAACCAGTTACTTTAGTTCTCTGGCGACCTTCTTATAGGCGTCGGTGATGACCCGCAGGTCACACTGCTCCGAAAGGGCAATCTTCTCCTCGCACAACGCCTCCACCAGCTTCTTTATCCGCTCGGCACAGTGCAGGATTTTTTGAAGTTGATGCTGCTGATCCTCGCTGAGGGTTTCCGGCTCGGACAGCATGAACTCGGCATATCCCAAAATACCGGCCAGCGGGTTGTTGATATCGTGGTTCATGGTGAGGCAGTGTCCGATATACGGCTTGAGCGCCTGGAACAGCTTCAGATCATCGGTAATCTCGGCGTCCGACAGCTGAGGCGGGGTCGGTTGGATTTTGGTCTGGCTCTCGTTCATGTGATGCCCTATTTGCCGGGGATATCCTTTACCTGATTATCGGCAAACAAAGCCTTCATCCTCACCCCCGGCAGTTTCGTTCTTCAGTCGCCGCAACATTCTACTTTCTACTTTTGCCCGCCGTCATTCTCATCTATATTCGATCCCCTAGGACACAGAAGAGAGGAATTTGATGAAGATCGCTGTTGTAGGGGCCGGCTTGATGGGGCGGGCCGCCGTCTTTGACTTAGCCCGCGTAAATGGTGTCGAGCAGGTCGGCGTATTCGATATCGACGGCCGTCTGGCCCAGGAAGTAGCCAACAAATTTGGTAACGGAGTCGCCCGAGCCTCAGAACTTGATGCCGGTGATGAGACCGCCTGTCTGGCCGCCCTCAAAGGGTACGATGCTGCCCTCTCCTGTGTCACGTACCGATACAATCCAAATTTGACCAGGGCCGCCATCGCCAATGGTTGTCATTTCGTTGACCTGGGCGGAAATAACGATGTCGTCCGTTCTCAACTGGATATGGCCGCCGAAGCCAAGAAAATGAATGTCGTGGTGGTGCCGGACTGCGGTCTGGCTCCCGGAATGGTATCGATACTCGTAGCTGACGGCATCGCCAAACTGGACATCATTACTTCCGTCAAAATTCGAGTGGGCGGACTTCCTCAGTCCCCGCGCCCGCCTTTGAACTACCAGATGGTATTTTCGTCGGAGGGATTAATAAACGAGTACTGGGAACCGTGCGTCATTCTCGAGGACGGCAAGAAGAAGACGGTTAACCCAATGACTGGCCTTGAGTTGCTGACTTTCGACGGGATTGGAAAGCTTGAGGCGTTTTATACTTCAGGCGGGACCTCAACCTTGCCGGAGACTTTTGAAGGAAAGGTGGATTTTCTCGACTACAAGACGATCCGGTATCCCGGTCATTGTCAGTTGTTCAAGACCATGCTGGAAATCGGGATGGGATCCCGCACGCCGGTAAAGGTCAACGGTCATTCCGTGGAGCCGCGTTCGATCCTGAAGGCTGTTCTTGAGAAGAACTTGAGTTTTGATGATCCTGACCTGGTGCTTGTTCGGGTGACGATCGAGGGGGAACAGGGAGATGCCTCGAAAACGATCATTTACGAAATTGTCGATCGGCAGGACTCCAAAACCGGGCTCACCGCAATGATGAGAACCACGGCCTTCCCTGCGGCGATCATCGCCTGGATGGCGGCCTCCGGGCAAATCGAGGCCAGAGGAGTAGTACCGCAAGAACTCAGCCGTCAATCCGGGGATCTTCATCCCGCAACTCAAGAAGCGCGGCATCTTTCTTACGATCAAAGAATAGTTTGATTCCCTTTTTCTCGGCTGATCTCACCAGAGATCGGCCGGGAACACCACTGTCAGTTTGACATCACGTTTGGGATAAACCGTCACGGGCACAGTTAACGTATCTGTCTTGGGCACGAAAATGACTTTCAAGATCAGATTCCCGACGGCTATGTTGGAGAAGTTGAAATAGCCATCTCTAGTTGGGTGCAGCGAATCGGTGACCACGGCTCCTGTACCGTTGGGATGGCGAAGCTGAACCCAGACGGAATCCTTGTAGGTTACTCCCGGTAGCGTTTTGTTGGCATCCAGAACATATCCCTCGACATTATTTGCAAGCAGATCGGCGGCAGCATCAGCCACGAGCTTGTCAATGTTTGACCCGGATCCGGTCGAGCGCAGCAGCGTGTCGCTGTAGGCGTAGGTGATTCCCCAACCGTCCGTCTTAAAATCGTTGGCGTTGAAGCCACGGTCGATATACGGGCCGTTCCAACTCGCGTAGCCTCCCGGATTCTGGACGAGCGCATCAAGGTTGGGCGGGAGAGCGCCGACATCACCGACATACCCAAAGTCAGACTCCGTTCCGGATCCGTAGACCGCCGGGTTGCCCCGCACTGCAATGGCCAGTTGATCCAGTTCCTGCTTGGTCTGCTCGTATTTGGAGGTGTCGACCGAACTGCTCATCTGTCTCACCGCCACTGAAGCCAGAATGCCGATGATGATAATCGTGATCACGATTTCAATCAGTGTGAATCCGGACCGTACATTTCTGAGTCTTACGGACATGTTGGAAACACCTCCGTAAAGCTCGAACCATCGGAAAAGACAAACGTGATCGTGCTAGTAGACATCGCGGCCGGGCTCCCGCCACCGCTCGTGTTATTGGCCCGGAAGTCGAGCACCTGAATTCTTACCTTCTGGCCGCTCGCGATAGTCTGCGGGGCGCTAAACGCGTAATTCGTCCCCGACACTCCGCGGGGGCTTCCGCCAAGATTGAAGACTTGAGTCGCACCCCAATAGATTTGCGCATAGTAGGATGTCGGAGAACCCCAGGATACGGTGACCGATGAGATCGTCTTTGATTTGCCCGAGTTATTGACGATCCAGAACGATACATCAGTACAGGGCGGAGAACCGTATACGGAATCGGAGCCGTTCACGGCGCCGATCGCGCTTGTTCCCCAAATGCTGTACGAAAAGCGATAGGGATTAAACGAGGTGGACGCGGGGGTAACCGTGACATAAGCATTCAGCGTGTCGTTTGTCGGCGTGTAGATCCCCTGCAAGTCGTGGTTGCCGATCGGGATCGAATCGAACAGAAAGTACCCCGATGGGTCCGGGTGCTTGGACATCGTCACCAGGCTACCGGCTCCATTCGGGACAGTAAGCCGCACGCTCAGCGAGTCCTTGTAGGTCGGCCCTGGGGGAAGACCATCGCGATCGGTAATTGTGCCACTCACTTTGTTGTACAGCAGATCGGCCGTGCTGTTGGCGAACGAGCGAACGATGTTGCTCCCGGAGCCGGTCGAGGTGACGCCCACTCCTCCCGAGTACTGATAATTCACTCCCCAGGCATCCTGCTCGAATCCGGTCACATCCTGCTGAAACCGCCGTTTTACGTATGGCCCATTCCACGTGCCGTAACTTCCCGGGTTGCTGTACAGGGCATCCAGGTTCGGTGGCAACGAGCCGACATCGCCGACATATCCAAAATCCGAACGAACGCCATTGTTCTCAAGGGTCGGATTCCCGCACACTGCAAATTCGATATCCTGCATTCCCTTCTTGGTCTCTTCCACTTTGCCGGACTGGCTGATTGTAACTCCAGCCCGCATCGCCACGGTCAGCAGTATCCCGGCTATGACTAACACGATCACCATTTCGATGAGCGTAAATCCGCCCGGCGCGGCGCTGGGTCTGCGGCGATCCGCCAATGGGAGACGGCTCAACTCGGCATTCATCAGTACGTCACCACAATCCAGAGTTGAGTGCAGTAGGCCGGAAAGTTGCTGTTCTGGCCGTCCAAGCGGACCCCGGCCTGTAGGTTGGCTAGGTCGGTCCAACTCCAGGCCGAGCCGGTATTGGGATTGACCGTCCAGGAGTAGCTGTAATTGGCGTAGCTGTTGGTCGGATCAGTGGTAGTGCCCGCATACGCCTGTCCGCCGATAAAGAGCACAGCCGCCGCCGATCCCTGGTTCTTCGTCAGGCGGACTCGATAGTTGACGGTCACTTTGGTCGGCGCACACGCCTGAGGCGTTGGGTCAGAGATCATGTAATAGTCATCGTGAGCGGAGTTGTCGGCGCAGATCACGATCGAAGCATCTTCATCCGGCGTGGACTCCGAGACACATTGCCAGTTTCCGGCACATCCGGATGACGTGAGGTCAGTCTTGCTTCCCGGCCCGCTGGGACGAAGCGTTACGGTATTGGTGCCGCACCCCCCGCCTCCGCCGGAAAAATAGCCGGCCGAAAATTTGAAGATCGGCGGATGGAGATTATTCTGCCGGGGCAGTACGGTGATCATCCGATTAAGCGTGTCGTTCTGCGGCGTGTAGATCACCAGGAGCGGCCGCTTGCCGGCCGGGATGGAATCCAGCGTGAACATGCCCGACGCATTCGGCTTGTAACTCTTCGTGAGACTCCCGCCGCTGCCGTTTGGTATGGTGACCTTGACACTGACGGAATCTTTCTTGATGGCTCCCGGAAGAGAATCATTCTTGTCTTTGACAATTCCGACAAATTGGTTGAGAAGGTAATCCGAGCCGGCATCGGCGAGTTTTTTCACGATCGGGGTTCCGTTTCCGGTCGAGGTTATAGTCAGCCCGCCAGAATACGAATAGGGGTTCCCCCAATCATCGTACTTGAAGCCGCTGGTATCCTGCGCAATTCCGGGGGAGAGGTACGGGCCGTTCCAGGTGGCGTATCCACCCGGGTTTGCAGCCAGCGCCGCCAGATTGGGCGGAAATGAGCCGACATCTCCAACATATCCAAAACTCGAACGCGTTCGATCTTCAGTCTCGGACGGATTGCCGACAACCGCGTTGGCCAGTTCTTCCATCTCCCGCTGAGTTCTCGCTCTCTTCAGGTCCTCCACCGAGGTCGTCATGGTCTTCATCGCCACGGCCGTAAGTATCCCTATCACCACGATTACCACGAGCAGCTCGATAAGCGACATTCCGCGAATGCTGGTGTGAACTTGTCGCATCACCACGCCTTCCGGAAGAGGTTCACCTGGCTGTAACTATTCTCGCCAGGATTCACGGTGATGATGCGGGTCAGAGTGTCATTGAAGGGACTGTAAATGACTCTCAGCGTTTGCTGGCCGATCGGAATGCTGTCAAAGACCGCATAGCCGTTTCTGTCCGGGTTCCCGACACGTGCTAACCTGCCCCCCGCGCCGTTTGGAAATGACAGCAGGAAGTGAACCGAGTCCTTGTAGATTGTCCCGGGGACATTTCCGCTCTGATCAAGGACAACGACCGTGACTCTGTTTCTCAGAAGGTCATCGGTCGAATTTTCAAGGTTCCGCGTGATGGAACTGCCCCCCCCGGTGGAGGTCAAAGTTACTCCGCCCGAATACGCGATGTCTGTCTCCCAGCCGTCCTTCTTGAATTCCGTATTGGCGCCACCGCTACTGTACTGGTCTCTGACGTACGGACCATGCCAGGTGGCATACGATCCGGGGTTCTGTACCAGTGCATCGAGATTCGGAGGAAGGGCCCCTACATCTCCCACGTATCCATAATCGATTCGTGTCCCCTCCGAAGTCGTTTTGGGATCCCCGACAATGGCCACCGCCAGCCGATCCAGCGTCTGCTTGGTTGCCTCGGTCTTGGTGACATCGTTGATCGTGCGCATGGATCGAAGTGCGGTGGCGGCAATGATGGCAACGATAATGATCACCACCACAATCTCGATAAGCGTGTATCCCGCCTGTAAATCCCTGGTTTTCATATCTGGCTGCCGGTTTGTATCCAACAGTTGATTATCGGCATTTCCGGTGACCGCATGAGAGGCTAAGCCGATGAACGGCAACAAAAACGGCCCCGCAACGGCGAGGCCAAAGGAAGGCTTATGGATTAATTCTTGGAGTGCGGATAGCTAAAACGTGTCGTTCTCCCAGCTGGATTCCTTGGGCGGGATTCGAACAATTAGATCTTTGGTCACTTTGCACTGACAGGCGAGGCGCGAAGTCTCCGAGAGCGTCTCGACTTCGTCGAGCATATCCATTTCGTCCTCGCTCATCGGGTTCAGCGTCTCGATACCATCCTCGATCACGATATGACAGGTGGAGCAGGCGCAATTCCCGCCGCAATTGTGATCGATCTGAATGTTGTTGTTCAGGGCGGCATCAAGCACCGGCGTCCCCTCTTTGACTTCTACTTCTATATCCAGCGGCAAAAACCGAACTTTGGGCATCTCAATCAATTCTTCAAAGACTCACATTCTGGCACGGCTATTGTACGTTTTCACGCCGCGACCGCAAGGGTTTTTCTACTCTTCTCTCGAACGACATACCACGATATGATCGTGCTCGTTCCCGTATCTGACTGATTTGGCCACTCCCGCCAGCTTCCCCGTTATGTACATAAATACCCATGGCGGAATGAGGGCCGAGCCGCACCCGCGCACCAAAACCTTTTTCCCCCGGTAGCTTTCCCAGTCGATCCGGCCGGCGGCAGCCAAAAAGGCGTCCTCAAACAGGACGCCATCGGTTAGGAATTCTTTGGGATCAATAATCTCGAACGACATGAGCTTCCCGGATTTGGCTCGTGCAATTAAAGGGGAGCGATGCGGTTATGATTAGCAGCTAAACGATGATCCGCACCCGCAAGAGCGCTTGGCTTTGGGGTTCGAAAACTGGAATCCACCGCCGGAAAGGCCGCCCTTGTAGTCCAGAGTAGTCCCGGCCAGATACATAAGGGCCTTAAGGTCCACCCTGACTTTAAGTCCGTCGAAATCGAACTCTCGGTCAAACGGGGAGGGGTTATTATCGAAGGCCATGGAGTAGGACATCCCGGAACATCCTCCGGCAGCCACTCCAAGGCGCAGGAACAAATCGGTCTCCTTCTCATCGGCCAGGAGTCGTTTTACCTCACTGATGGCGCCGGGAGTTACGTAGATAACCTGTTCGCTGGTATTGACTTGTGTCTGTTCGCTCATATTTGGCTTGCCTCTCTTTGCGGTCTTTCAGAATGTACTTAATCGGTCTACTATATAATAACATCGGCATAAACGCAACAGTTCTCGTTTTTGTTCCGGCCCCTGCACCGGTCTTAGCGCGGGGGGATGAGGGCCATCCCCTGGGCTAAATGAAGACAAAATAGGTACTTAAAGGGAACTTGGGTCTGGCCACCCACGTATACTTCTGGAAACATGGAGTCACATTCAAAAAAAATCGCCAATTTCTCACTTTTTAATGGACTATGACAATCTTTTTTGATATTATCCGGTTCAAGAAAATGGAAGAGTAGAGTGATTTTACCGTTTTCGCTCTAATGGCTGAACTCGTAAACGATAAAGGGAAAAAACGATATGCAACTGTCACGCAAAGCCGACTATGCCCTCCGGGCTGTTCGCCACATTTCAACCCTCCAGAAGGGGAAACTTGGCTCCATCAATTCAATCGCCGAGGCCGAATCGATCCCGCGAGAATTCCTCGCCAAGATCCTCAAGGATCTCACCCGTGCCGGCGTCCTGGTCTCATTTCAGGGAGTCACCGGCGGATACCGGCTTTCCAAGCAGCCCAAGGAAGTTACGTTCCTGGATGTGATCGAAGCGATCGATGGACCGATCCACCTCAATCTCTGCACTGAGCAGGGGAACTGTTCCTGCGACCAGTTCAACAAGTGCGATATGAAGGATTTCTGGTCGGTTCAGGAAGACGGCTTCAAGAAAGCGCTCGGAAAACACAATTTCGGCCGTTACAAAAAAGTCCGCAAGTAAGACCTGATTCGAATTTACTTTCGACCGCAGGCTCTCCGACCCGGAGAGCCTGTTTTGTTTTGGCGAAACTTATCTGTTCTTTCCCTGATCCGCCAAAGGTCGTTCAGTAACGCCTTATCGGACAAGATATCCGCGAATTCCGGTTGAAAAATCTCACCCACGATAGTATCTTTATTTCAGAGGGAAAGGGCGTCCTGTCGTCGACCATTGAGACCCAAAAGTTGAACCGGATCGCCCGGCCGCTGTTGAATTGGTAGAAGAGTTTTAAGTGGAGTAGAGCGTATGATGGAGCGTTTCGAAGATAAGGCGTACAAAGTCAAAGTCGGGCTGGCGGAGATGTTGAAGGGCGGGGTCATCATGGATGTCACTACGGCCGAGCAGGCGAAAATCGCCGAGCAGGCCGGCGCCGCCGCGGTCATGGCGCTCGAACGGGTCCCGTCGGATATCCGGGCCGAAGGGGGCGTCGCCCGCATGGCGGACCTTGACGTCATTGACCGGATCAAGCGCTCGGTCACGATTCCGGTCATGGCCAAATGCCGGATCGGACATATTATCGAGGCCCGGGTGCTCGAATCCATGGAAATCGATTTCATCGATGAATCCGAGGTCCTCACACCGGCCGACAACAAGTACCATGTCGACAAATGGCAGTTCAAGGTCCCGTTCGTCTGCGGCTGCCGGAATATCGGGGAAGCCCTGAGGCGGATCGCTGAAGGGGCCGCGATGATCCGGACCAAAGGGGAAGCCGGCACCGGCGATGTTTCCCAGGCGGTCAAGCATCTGCGTGAAATCAATTCGGTCATGAAGTCGATGACCGTGATGTCCAACGAAGAACTCTACGGCTTGTCCAAGGAGAACGGCGTCTCAGTGGAGATCGCCCGGATGGTCGCCAAACTCGGCAAACTTCCGGTTCCGAACTTTGCCGCTGGTGGAGTTGCCACTCCGGCTGATGCCGCCTTGTGCATGCATCTTGGCGCCGAGGCAGTTTTTGTCGGTTCGGGAATTTTCAAGTCAAGCAATCCGGAGAAGCGGGCCAAAGCGATTGTCAGCGCCACCACCCATTGGCAGGATTACGCCATTATTGCCGAGCAGTCGCACGGACTGGGTGAGCCGATGAAGGGAATCGCGGCTGAATCGATTCCGCTCGAAAACCAGTTGCAGACGCGGTAAGCGGATTCGGCGTAACTAAAGCATTTCTTGATCCGTAACAGTCAGCATGAATGCCGCGGGACTAAATAGAGCCAGACTGCCGATTGGAATCTGCGCGGCGATAGGCGCCGGAGTCGGTGTCGCCGTGCACCAACTTGCCATTGGAGTTGGGGTAGGTATTGCCATTGGGGCGATCTTCGCGTTCGCCCGGTCTCGCAAGGAGGGGAAAGTTGGCTGAGTTCAAAATGGATAGAAACGATAAGTGGGCGCTTCCGCTGTTTCTTGGCGTTGGGGCCCTGGTCGGCAGACTGTTTCGCAACACAATGTTCGGAGCGATTGGCGGCCTGATTGGCTATCTTATCTGGAAGAACGCTCCGGAGAAGAATGCAAACATCAAAGAGCAGCCCCCCATGCAGTAGGCGGAAAGAGTGACAAATGCTCGAAGCGGCGGCTCCATGGAGTTCGCCGTTTTTTTGTTGTCTGCCAATGTGATATGAGTTAAGGTCCTAAGTGCGTACCCTTTAGGAAATCTACAATCGGGAGGACCGAGATGGCGCAGAACCGGGATTTCTTCAAGCGCCAAAAAGATCATTCGCGGATAAAGACAGAGATCGTAACGGAGTATCTCCCAGCGTGGGCGACGATAATCTGGCCGTCCATTCAGAGTCATCGTGGCGACAGGCTCAAGTATATCGATCTGTTTTCGGGACCGGGCAGATACCAAGACGGCACTCCTTCTACGCCCTTGAGGGTAATGGACGCAGTAATGGAAAACGATTGGATGTTGAACGTGCTTGAGACTCACTTCTTTGAAGCGGACGTTCGGTATGTATCAGGTCTCATGAGTGAACTGACGAGTCATTCGGCTCATGACCGTCTGAAATTCGCGCCTCGCGTTTTTCCTGGAGTCATCACTCACACAGACCTGTCTGAAATCAAGAAGGTAGTAAGCGCTGGATCGTTCACTTTTATCGACCCATTTGGATACAAGGAAATCTCACTTGATTTAATCGACCTCGCAACGAGGGACTGGGGATGTGATTGCCTGTTCTACCTGACTGCAGTCGGTGTGGAACGAAACGTCACCGATCCTACGAAGCGCGAGCAGTTTGTAAGGCTCGTCGGGACTACTGGATATGAAGCGCTTCAGAAAGCGGCCCAACTTCACTCTTCTAAGAATCTGTTGGAAGTACTGATAGATGAGCTCCACAGCGCCCTTCGTTCGCGTCATCGTGTTTACGTCTTGCCATTCTGTATAGAGTTTGATGACAGGCGGCGACCAAGCCATTCTCTCGTATTTGTCTCCAAGTCACCAACTGGTTTCAAGGTGATGCGTGATATCATGATCAAGCATAGCCAAAAGGACCAAGATGATTTCCCTCTCTATCTCCACAGCCAGGTGCTTGCACAGCAGTACAGCCCTCCACAACTAGGGCTACAGAACACCACGATTTTGCTTCACGAATATGCTAAACAACTTCTGGGGGCATATCTGAGACAGACTCTTACAGTAGATGAGATTGTCAGGCACGAAGAGACAAGCGGCAGTAGATACCGCTCGGTACACGTCCAGAAGGCATTGAAGTTCTTGCTCGACACCAAAAAGATTCACCCGATTGGGGTCCTGAGCAAGCCCCGGAGTCGATCGATACTTAATTTGACTGATAGCCTGACATTTCCAAAGCAATTGCTATGGTAACCCGATCCCGCATAGAATGGACCGAGTCCACCTGGAACCCGGTCACCGGCTGCAACAAAGTCAGCCCCGGGTGTGACCACTGCTACGCCGAGCGGATGGCGCGACGCCTGCAAGGGATGGGAGTCGCCAAGTACGCCAACGGCTTCGAAGTAACTCTGCACCCGGACGTCCTCGAAGCTCCACTCCGCTGGAAGAAACCGCAGATCATTTTCGTCAATTCCATGAGCGATCTGTTTCACGAGAAGGTCTCGGTCGAATACCGAAGACGAATATTCGATGTCATGGTTCGGGCCGACTGGCACATTTTCCAGATTCTGACAAAACGATCCAAACGCCTGGTTCGGCTCGCGGCCGACCTTCCGTGGCCACGCAATGTCTGGATGGGGGTCACCTGCGAGTCACAGCCGTACCAATTCCGAATCGATGACCTTCGCAAGATTCCGGCCGCCGTCCGGTTTCTGTCGCTGGAGCCGCTGCTTGGGCCACTGCCGGCGCTTGACCTTCGCGAAATTCACTGGGCTATTGTTGGTGGAGAATCCGGCCCCGGGGCCCGTCCGATGCAAAAAGAATGGGTTGTTCAGATACAAAGGCAGTGTCGCGAGCAGAACGTCCCGTTCTTTTTTAAACAGTGGGGTGGACTCAACAAAAGGGCAGCCGGGCGGCTCCTCAACGGCCGCATTTACGACGAAATGCCTGCTCTGCCGTCTCCTACCGACAGCTTCCAACCATCGCTGCCGCTGGCATAGGCCGCGATCCGGGCGTTTCTCTCAACGCCGATTCGCATCGTTCCCCGTAACCGTAGTAATACCAAGATGTTGCAAGATCAGAGCCGAACAACATTCGGCTAGGCCAACTGGTCCTTTTCGGATCGACTAATCGTAGATATATTGAGTACACAACGGCACAATCATGGTTTGGCAATGTTGAACAGCGCAATGAATGATTACTCCGGGCTTAAGATCGGACTCCTGGCTATCCAGGGGGACTTTGAAATGCACCAGCGCCAAGTGGAGCAACTCGGCGCCAGTTCGAGCCTGGTCAAGCTCCCGCATGATCTGGAGCAGGTCGATGCGTTAATCATGCCCGGGGGTGAGTCCACCACCATGAGCATCATGATGGATCGCTTTGCATTGCGCCATCCTCTCGAGGAATTCGGGCGCCACAAGCCGATTTACGGCACCTGCGCCGGGATGATCATGTTGTCCCGGCGTATCACGGATGACATCTCAGGTGTAGTCCCGCTGGGGCTGATGGATATCGACGTGCTTCGCAACGGGTACGGCCGCCAGATATTTTCGTTCGAAGAGTTGATCCCGGCGGAACTCGGCAACGGCCATCCGCTCCGAGCCACGTTTATTCGCGCTCCCAAGATTGTTCGGGCAGGTTCAAGCGTGCAGACGCTGGCCAGTCTTAACGGAATCCCCATATTAGTGAGAGAGCGGAACCTCCTGGCGGCCTCCTTCCATACCGAGCTCGATCCGGACACCACATTATTGCGCTACTTTTTTGATAATTTTTTTGCTCGACAGAGCCGATCATAAACGTATATTACATCGATGCAAAAAGTCTTCTTTACCCAGTCGGTTGGAACGAGTTCAGCTCACGCTCCGACCCCCAAAGCGCCGCCCGAACGAGACCGCGCTCAGACACCACATTTGCAGCTGCCCCGATGGATCAAAATTACTCCCAAATCGGGGCCAAATTTTCTTCGGGTAAAGGAGATCCTTAAGAACAACGGCTTGCACTCGGTCTGCCAGGAAGCGGCCTGTCCCAATATTCGTGAATGCTGGGACGAGGGGACTGCCACGTTCATGATCCTCGGCAAGTTCTGTACCCGGGGATGCAACTTCTGTGATGTCCTCAAAGCGCAACCAATCGGGCTCGACACCGATGAGCCGGCCCGGCTGGCCAATGTCGTGGCCGAATTACAGTTGAAACAAGTCGTCATCACTTCGGTGACGCGAGATGACCTGCCCGATGGGGGAGCCTCTATTTTTGCCCGGACTATAGAGCTCCTCCGACGGCAGGATAAATTTGTGAAAGTCGAATTCCTGATCCCGGACCTTGGCGGCAAGATCTCGTCGCTGGACATTATCCTGAACTCGGGCGTCGATGTTCTGGCTCACAATGTCGAGACCGTCGGGCGGCTGCACAAGCGGGTGCGCGGCGCGGCCAAACTCGACCGGTCCCTGGCGGTCCTTCGGTACGCCCACGAGTTTCAGTCCCGCCCGATCATCAAGACTGGATTTATGGTCGGATTGGGCGAAACACTTGAGGAAATGGTAGAATTGATGCACCAATGCTATGCCGCTGGTGTTGATATTCTTACGATAGGTCAATATTTGCGGCCATCGCTGAACCATTTGCCGGTGGAGCGGTTCTACCGTCCGGAAGAGTTTACGGAGCTGGCCCAGATTGGCCGGGAAATCGGCTTTGGCCATGTTGAGGCGGGCCCGCTCGTGCGGAGTTCGTACAAGGCGTTCCATCAGTCGCAGTCGTTGCTGGAGCAGGTATGCTGAAGAAAGTCATTATCGCGCGTCACCATGGTTTCTGCATGGGGGTAAAACGGGCGATTAACATTGCCGAAGATACCGCCAAAGAGAAGAACGCGAAGGTCACCATCCTGAACGAAATCGTCCACAATGACGCCGTTGTCGAGCGCTTCCGCCAGCAGGGGGTAGGACAGGCGTTCGCCGTGCAGGATGTGTCCGACGGCACTCTAATCATTTCGGCCCACGGGATCGCTCCGGGGGTTATCGAAGAAGCCAGGGCTCGCGGGCTCAATGTTGTCGATGCCACCTGCCCGCTGGTGACCCGGATTTATACGATCGTGGAGAAAATTATTGCCAACGGCTACTATGTCATTCACTACGGTGACCGGCACCACGATGAAACCGAAGGAGTGGTGGGGCATGCCCCGGATCGAATCACGGTGGTCTCGGACAAATCGGAACTCGAGGCTTTGCCCGCCTGGACCGAGCGCCGTCTCGGCCTGACCTCCCAGACTACTGCCAGCCAGGAAGGATTTGCAGAATTTCAAATCCTGGCCAAACAGAAGTGGCCCCATCTGGAGATTTTCGATACGATCTGCGATGCCACCAATCAGCGCCAGAAGGCCATCATGGATCTCGCCCCGCAGGTCGACATGGTTTTGGTGGTCGGCTCCAAGACCTCGGCCAATTCCGTCCGGCTCGCGGAGATTTCCAATGCGATCTGCGGCCGGGGCCTGCTGATCGGTTCGGCCGCCGATATCAAACCGGAGTGGTACGGCGAAGATCAAAAGATTGAGAAAGTCGGCATCTCGGCCGGCGCCTCGACCCCTGAATTTCTGGTAGAAGAAGTCGTCAAAAAGCTCGTCGATATTTCGGGAGGAACCGCTGAGGTAGTCTTGCCTGAGCGTCGCGAACGAATCAGAAGTATAGCCCGGCAGGCCGGTTGAACCTCACTCACCGTTGTGCCTTAGGAGGACAGTATGGCTCGATTTGGTGATTATTTCATCTACGCTGCCTTCACCTTTGCGATCCTCTCGGCAATAACGTTCTTCCTGGCCTGGCGAGGGCGGGACCAATACCATAATCTTGCCCGCAACTTCTACCGCCTTGCTGCGGGATTTGTAGTCGCGGCCATTGTCACTCTCCTGATGCTCATTCTCCGCCACGATTACTCTGTGGCCTACGTCTATTCCTATTCCTCAAATGATTTGCCCTGGTTTTTCCTAGTCTCGAGCCTTTGGGGCGGACAGGAGGGGACTTTCCTGCTTTGGCTCACGTACACGGTCATTCTCGGAACGATCATGATGGCTACCGCCAAACAGTTTGAGAAGGGGAATATGTTCTTCCTCAATCTGTTTATTATCTCGCTCCTGCTGATTCTCATCAAAAAGTCCCCGTTTGAGATGTCGCCCGTGCTCCGAGAAGACGGCGCCGGGCTCAACCCCCTGCTGCAGAACTACTGGATGACCATTCATCCTCCCATCATGTTCCTGGGGTTCTCCACGGCGGTCTTTCCGTTCTGTTTCGCGCTGACGGCGCTGGTCGAGCGAAAGTACCACATCTGGGCCGAGGCGGCCCGGCGGTGGACCATGTTCGCCTGGTGTGCGCTGGGTGTGTCGCTCGTGATGGGGGGCTACTGGGCGTACGAAACCCTCGGCTGGGGTGGCTTCTGGGCTTGGGATCCCGTTGAGAATTCATCACTCATACCGTGGCTTTTCCTGACGACTCAAGTGCATTCGCTCTTTATCAAACAGCAACGTCGCGGGCTCCTTCGTTTCTCATTATTCGTGGTCTGTCTGACCTTCTGGTCCGTCTTATATGGCACGTTCCTGACCCGATCAGGTGTACTGGCCGATTTCAGCGTCCATTCCTTTGTCGATCTGGGAATCAACGCCTTCTTGATCGGCGGCCTGTTCTTCTTTGTAGGCCTGGGCTCATTCTGGTTGATCTTGAGATGGCGCGAAATCAAACCGGAGAAATCTTACTCCAAAGTGGCCTCGCGGTCGTATCTGGTCACTCTGGGCATCGTCATCCTGTTCCTTGGGGGCTGGCTTGTAATGCTCGGTACTTCGGCGCCCCTAATCACTCGTCTGGCGGAAAAAGCTTCTAATGTCGGCCAGCCGTACTATTTTACGACCATGACGCCTATTGGCGTCGCCATTCTACTCTTGACCGCACTATTTCCGGCCTTCAAATGGAACGACGGAATGTCCCGAAAGCGGCTGCTGTTCATCGGCATGGCCGCAGGGCTGGCTACGGTGGCCACGATGCTGATCACCGGCTTCACCTACCAGATTATTTATCTCGCTCTCTTCGGCTGCGCGGCCTGGTCATTGACATCGAATGGTTATGTTTTCTTCAGTTCTCTCGTTCAGAAGAAGATCAAGCCCGGCTACTTATCGCATGTCGGTCTGGCCACGGCGCTCGTTGGCGCCGCCATTGCCAATGGCTTTCAGACTAAAGAGCAGTTGACCATGATCCAGAATCAGCCGGTCAAGGCGATGGGGTACATGTTGAATTTCACCAGTGTCACCGACACTCCGAAAGGATTCGACTGCCACGTGGATGTCACCGACGCCAACGGCCGGTACTTTACGGCCACTCTTCCGCACGAATTTCCCAAGAACTCTGAAGGGGTTATGAAGAAGCCGTACGTGGCCAACTTCCTGACCCATGATCTGTACCTGTCTCCCGTCTCGGTGGACCGCCCGGCGTCGAACGATGCCGGCACGCTGTTCTTGAAAAAAGGGGAGACTAGCAAGGTTGACAAGTACGAAATCACTTTTAATCGCTTCGAAGTCCCCAATCACGGTACGGACAGCGCTCTCTCGGCGTCCGCTCTGGTCACTATCAAATATGACGGAAAGTCGGAGGATGTCGCTCCGAAAATTAACGTTGTCGGCAAAGACGTGACTCCAACCACGGCTTCGTTCGATCAAGGTCGCGGAACCATTCTTATAGCCGGACTTCGTCCCGAGGATGGCGGCGTGAATCTGAAAGTCATCGGGGACTTCGTCGTCGCCGCTCCCCCCACTCCGGCGACTCTGGTCATGGAATTCTCCAATAAGCCGTTGATCGGCCTGTTCTGGTTTGGGGCGATGATTACCTTCGCCGGTGGCGCCCTCAGCATGTACGAACGGCGGCGGCGAGAAAAGGCCCTCGCGCTTCAGGCCGCCCGGGAACCCGAGCCCGCCAAATCGCTGGCTCCGGTCTCTACCGATGCCGCCTAGCGCCGAACCCACTTACTAAGTCGTTTCGGGCGACTGAGAATTCGCTTGGTTGGCTCTTCCAGGTGCTCTTAATTCAGATCCGGGCATGGACTATCCCTCCATGAGCACCCTTATATGTTGAAAATAAAAATGGGCAAAGTCGCTGAGCTCCGGCCGGGACAGGCGCTCGAAAAACGGATCCTGACCCGGCGCGTCGCCGTATTTAATATCGACGGCAAGCTGTACGGGCTCGAAGCTGACTGCAAGCACATGAAGGCTTCGCTGGCCCAGGGGGAAGTGCACGACGGCATCCTTACCTGCCGCTGGCACGGCTGGAAGTACGATCTGGAGTCCGGCGAGTGCCTGACTCAACCGGGCATGAAACTGAAGCGATATGACATCGTCATAGATGACGACGAGATCTACGTCCTTTTTCCGTGAGGTTGACTATGCCTGCTGACATCCACGAATATCTTCTTGCCGCCACCCCGAAACGCCCGCCAGTTCTCCAGGAAATGGAAAAGTACGCCCGAAAGCACGGATTTCCGATTATTGGGCCGTTGGTTGGCCGGTTTCTATATCAGGCGGCCCTGCTGACAAGCGCCCGTCGAGTGCTGGAGCTTGGTTCGGGCTATGGCTATTCGGCGTATTGGTTTTCGTTGGCGATGGGGCGAAAAGGGGAGATTATCATGACTGATACCGACGGAGACAATCGCGATCGAGCCCTGGCGTATTTTAAACGGGCTCGACTGGCCAGTCATTTTGATTATCATGTCGGAGATGCTCTGGCGGTCGCCCGAACATCGAAGGGACTATTCGACATCGTTCTCAACGACATCGACAAGCAGGATTATCCCAAAACCATTGACCTGGCCGCCCGGAGGCTTCGTAAAGGGGGGCTTTTCATTACCGACAATGTGATCTGGTCGGGGAAAGTGATGCAAACACCGGCGCTCATGGACGCCGCGACGAAGGGGATAGTTGAGTTCAACAAAAAGCTATACAAAGATAGACGTTTTTTTACGACGATCATGCCGATTCGTGATGGCATTGCCGTAGCTATTCGCGTATAAAGGTTATAAGTTTCAGGTGTCGGAGTATGGAAAGACCAATGGAACTTTACTCATCAGAAGACGTTGTATACTGGTGAGAGACGCTTAAAGCTCAGCGTCAATTTTCCGATACTACTTTCACGGGGTCTCTTCAGCGCAGTTTGAGCACTTTGGCCGCACTAGGGCGGCTGATCGAGCAGTATGGATTGATCCGATTCGAGGCCATGCGCGGAAGAAGACATCGAAGATTAATCCATACACCATTTGTCTGTTTAATTGTGACAAGTTGAAGAAGGTCACTTGCCAAATGGAAAAAGAGATTTATATTGACAATTGCTGCCCTGAATCGCTTTACTAGCGGCTCAAAATTCGCTTAAGAACAGAATCGGATTTCGCAGTATCTTTGAGAGTGGTCCTCCAGTCTCAAATCGCCCGTTCAAGTTCGTAATTTCTGCGTCGCCACGTGTAGCGGCGCTGTACGTATCAAATTTTAAGGAGGAATTATGCCCCTCAAACGCGCAACTTACCTCACATGGGGCGAGGATGAGCAATGTGCGGAGACCAAGAAGTTCATCGAGAATGCCGGGGTGATTCTCGATGTTCGCGATCTGTCCAAACAGCCGTTGACGGCTAACGAGGTGGATCGCCTTATCGGCCACGTCAACATCGACCATTTCCTCAATCCGATGTCGCCGACGTACATCAAGCTCGAAATGGACAAGAAGACGCCCGACCGGACCGAAATGATCAGGTTGATTGTCGAGGACTATACTTTGCTCCGGCGCCCGATCATCAGGAACAACCGTCTGTTTCTCATCGGCTGCGACAAGCGCAAAATAGCCGAAATGCTCCAATTCAGTCCGAACGGCAAACCGTCGGATGACGACCGGGAAAACGGGGTAGGCCAGCAACAGGCCGCCGGCGCCAGCAAATAACTGAACAACCCTCGACGAAATTCTATTTCTCCGAGGGTCTTCCCTCTATTATCTTCAGGGGCGAGTTATTCTGTCTATAAATATGGCTATCGAACGCGATGTAATTGAAACCGATATTCTCATTGTCGGCGCCGGGCCGGCCGGACTGGCGTTGGCGTACCGCTTGGGCCAGCTTCTTCAGGCCCACCCGGACATTCCGCGTCCTGAAATCATGTTTATCGACAAGGGTTCCTATGTTGGCGCCCATGCGCTGTCCGGGGCCGTCATGGATCCTCGCGGTCTCGCCGAGTTGATTCCGGATTTCAAAGAAAAGGGAGCCCCCCTTGAGTCGCCGGTCATGGCTGATTCCTTTTGTTTTCTCACGGAGAAGTCCTCTCTAAAGGCCCCGATTAATCCCCCGCCACTGCAAAACCACGGAAACTTTGTTGTCTCGCTAAATAAGCTGTCCGGATGGCTGGCCCAGCAGGTTGAGGGCCTTGGAATCGACATTTACCCAGGCCTCGCCGGCTACGATCTTCTGGTCGAGAACAACGCCGTCAAGGGTGTTCAAACCGTAGATCTCGGATTGGACAAAGACGGTTCCCCCAAGTCGAACTTCGAACCCGGCTCCCTCATACACGCCAAGGTTACGGTTCTCTGCGAGGGAGTGCACGGCTCACTCACGCGATACGCCCTTGAGAAGATCCCGGAATTGACCAAGAGCTCGCAGCCGCAGTCGTACCTAACCGGAGTGAAAGAAGTCTGGGAAGTTCCGGCCGGGCGGATCAAAGCCGGGCAAGTGATTCATACGGTCGGCTGGCCGCAACCCAGCAGCGAATACGGCGGAGGGTGGGTCTATGGCATGAGCGATACTATGGTATCGGTCGGCTATTGTGTCGGGCTCGATTCCCCCGATCCGACCAATGATCCACACATGAAATTTCAGCGCTACAAGACGCATAGATTGATCCGCGGCATTCTCACCGGCGGTACGATGCTTCACTATGGCGCCAAGACTATTCCCGTAGCCGGATATTATGCCATTCCGAAACTGTATCACGATGGGCTGATGCTCTGCGGGGACTCGGCCGGCATGCTGAATCCAGCTCGCCTGAAAGGGATTCACATCGCCATTAAAGCCGGTATGCTCGCGGGAGAGACGCTTTTCGAGGCGGTCAAGTCACAGGATTTTTCGACCAAGACGCTCAAGGGCTATGCCGATAAGTTTGATGCCAGCTGGGCCAAACAGGAACTTTGGTCATCGCGGAATTTCCACTCGGCCTTCAAGGGGGGGCTGGTAGGCGGCGTGTTCGATGCCGCCCTCCAGATGGTCACCGGAGGAAAGGGGCTGTCCGATCACAAGCCGCATCAGCGCGACAACGTCTACATGATGAAGCTCGCGGATTTCCAAGCCAAATTCGGCACCGCACCCCATAAGGTGGAAGTGAAGTTCGACAATCAATTTACTTTTGACAAAGTCACCGACGTTTACAAATCGGGGACAAAGCATGAAGAGCACCAGCCCTCGCATCTTGTCATTGCCGACTACGACATTTGCAACAATCGGTGCTCGCAGGAATACGGCAATCCATGCCAGCATTTCTGTCCGGCCAGCGTCTATAACATGGTGGATGATCCGTCACGTCCCGGAAAGCAGAAACTCGAACTGACTCCTTCCAATTGTGTTCACTGTAAAACTTGCGATATCGCCGATCCGTATCAGATCATCCGGTGGGTGACCCCGCAGGGAGGAGAGGGGCCGAACTACACCGACCTGTAGCGTTTCACCCCTTCGATTTCCTCTCCTCTTGTTTTAGCCATTCTTCCGTCACCATTCCGGCGGGATTTTAACAAAACTTATCCGGCTCTTCACCGTAGAAGTAAAGTACTTCGCAAAGGAAATGCGTCATGTTAAGCAAAGTAGTAGCCGTTCAGTCCCGGATGGGAGAGCGGCTGGATTTCGAGAAGAAGATCCATATTTTCAAGCAGCGCCCGGATTTCGTCGTCTTGCCTGAATACTCCCAGATCGATTCGACCATCACCGATTTTCACCGGGCCGCCCTGCGACACCAGGATGATCTCGAGTATTTCGTTCACCTGTCCGATGAACTTTGTATTTGCCTGGTCGCCGGAACAATTGTGGAACCGGTCGGCAAGGAGTTATACAACACTTCCTACGTGATTCACAACGGTGAGATTGTCGGCAAGTATCGCAAGCGCCGTCCCGTACCCGGAGAGTTGTCGAAAGGCATCAGTCCCGGCGGTGAGAAATTGGTGCTCGATATCGATGGCACTCGCATCGCGGTTCTAATCTGCGGCGATGTTTTCTTCCCGCAGTTGTACGAAGAACTTCTGTCTGACGAAGTTGATCTTATCTTTGTCCCGACGACGTCTCCGTTTCGGCCTGAGGACTCCCTGTCACAGAAGAGGTACCGGGATCAAAAGTACTTTATCGAAGGGGCTTTGCTGGCGTCCGGATACGTTGTCAAGACGTGCGGTGTGGGTCAGATCTTCGGCCACGCCTTGCAGGGGCGGTCACTTATCGCGGCGCCGTGGGGAGTGCTGGCGCAGGTCAATCCGATGGAGGAGTCGAATGAGCGGATGCTCGTTTACACCCTCGATCTGGATGAAATCCGCGAATTCCGCAAGAAGCTGCACCGAGTGGCCGAACCAACCGGTCGGCTCATCTCGCCCCCGGCTTCGACCCGGACTGTGAATTCTTCGGTGATCGATCCCAGGACTCTGAATTAACGCTTGCTTCCGGACTAAACCTGCGCCAATCTGCCGCCTGATTCAATGGAGGCGTGGCTATGATGACCCAAGCCCTGGGAGCGGTCGGCGTCTTTCTCTTGCTGACTGCTTTCGTGCTTAATCTTGCGAACAGAATGTCTGAGCGCAGCAGTGGCTATTTGCTATTGAATTTTGTCGGTGCCGGGATGGCGGCTGTCTACGCGTTCTTGACCGGTGCGCTGCCTTTCGAAGTTCTCGAATCAGTCTGGGCCGCGGCCGCCCTGGTCAGGCTGATCACGACCATGAAAAAGGCTCCCGGTTGACCCGGGAGCCTTTGGCTAAGTTACTAGTCGTCGTCGGCTACATGCTCGCCCGGTTGGCCTTGTCGACATTATTTTCGATCTTGGAGTTCTTCATTACATCATCGACCCACCGACCGTACAGTTCCTGCTGTTTGGCGCTGCGAACCACGTTCACGAGCGAGTCCCGTTTCTCGTTGTACAGTGCCAAGTCGGCCGACTGGCGGTCCAGAAGCCTCATCACCGCCGAACCCTGACCGTAGTCCACCGGACCTACCGTTTGACCTACGGTATTCATGGAGAAGGCCGCGCCGATGGCGTTCGGGTCGCGCCCCATCACCTGGATATAGCCATTTCGGTTGAAGAGATCAGACTCCAGATACTGGAGACCATATCGCTTGGCGGCCGCCTGCATGTCGCCGCTCCCTTTTATCATATTGGCAACTACGGCGGCGGTGTCATGACAGATAATTGCCAGTTTCTTGCTTTGGGCATCCCGACTCACCTGCGCCCGAACTTCGCTGAATGGGGCAATTCCGGCAGGAAGACGGCTCAAGACTTCAATAACGTAGTATGAGGAATTGTTCTCCATAACGTCTGATATGGCGTTGGCCGAATTATTGAAGGCAAAGGCAGTTGCCGCCGCATCAGAACCCAGGAACGGAATGGTCGCGTTCCGGGTGAACGGGGGAGGGGTTTGCACTTTGATGCTGGTGTCCGCGGCGGCTGCCTGATCGAACCCATTTTCCGCGGCCGCAGTTTTGAAGCTCTGCAGTTTCTGGTACAGGGCATCCAGCGAGGCTTGCGACGGAGTGGCGCGCAGAAGGATATGAGCCACGTGAGCCTGACGCGGGGCGGCCGTTCCTTTTTTGCCGGTGAAGGAGGGGTCGTCGCGATACCCCATATGCTTGATGATATGCCAGCCAAACTGGGATCGGAACGGCTCCGAAACCTCTCCATCCTTCAAGGAAAACGCCACCTTGTCGAATTCAGGGACCATTGCACCCTGCGCAAACCAACCGAGATCTCCGCCCTTGGAAGCGGATCCGTCCTCGGAATAACTCTTGGCCATTTCCGCAAAATCAGCTCCGGCCTTGATCGAGTCATAGATGGTCTGCAGTTTGGCCTTGGTCTGCTGCCAGTCTTCTTCGGTCGTGCGCTTTTCGAGCATGGCGATCTTGATGCTGGCGCGCTCATCCATTTTGTAATCGGCCTGATGCTGGTCGTAGTACTGCTGGAGTTCCTGGTCCGTCTCCGCCGGAATCTTGGAGACATACATGACGTACGGAACGTTCACAAATCCGACTTTGACCTTTTCGTGTTCATCGAGGAACGCCTGCTTGACTTCCGGCTCGCTGACCTGCGCTGTTTGAATGATCATTTCCTGCATTTTCAGACGCAAAATGTCGGTCCGGACACCCGGCTCGATCTGGGCCCAGAAGGGAGAAGCCTTGGGGTCGGCCATGGCCTGTTTATATTTGTCGTAATCAAATTTGCCGTTGGTCTGGAAGGCGGGAACCGACTGCATATACTGCGGCGGTGAAAGCACGAGGTACGCAAAGACTTCCTGGTCGGTGACCACGATATTATGTTTGGCCGCCTCTTGCATGATGAGGCGATCCAGAACAAGCTGTTGCCAGGCCGACTGTTCGAGTTCCTTGGTGCGGGACTCGGTCACGTCCTTGGCCCCTCCCTGGGACTCCTGCTCAAGCAGATTGTTATAGGCCTGCTGATATTGCGGCCAACTGATGACCTCGCCATTGATCGAGCCCGCATCGGCCGAGGTTGCCCCCTTCTGACGCCCGGTAATATCGAGACCCCACTCCAAGACGATCATGGCGACAAAGAACAGCAGGACGATGACGATGATTGGCACGATCATCTTCCGCAGCGTTTCGAACATATCTCCAGACTCCTATCGGTTTACTGATTCAAATCCAGGACGGCTGCACCAGGCCGGCGGGGCGGTTGAGCGGTCCGACAAAGTCCTCAAATATAAGCAGTTTGACCACTTTGGCAACTAGTCCTTCCTGACCCCTTATACAAAAAAACCTGTTGCCCTGAAAGCAATTGGCGTACTTTGCGGCAACCTGAAAGCAAAGAACCGGACAGTAGCACTATGCGCTTGATATCGACGTTTCACCTCATTGTCTTAGTTACCCTAATCGGCTTTTCATCAACCACTTACGGAGCGCCTCCGCAGTGGCCACTCAAGGGCCAGATAGATCTGGCGTCCGGATTTGGAGACTACCGCCAGGAGCGCTTTCACGCCGGACTCGATCTGCGCACTGGCGGGGTTGTCGGCGCCTCCGTCTGCGCTCCGGTAGACGGTTACGTGTCGCGCATCCGGATGTCCTACTACGGTTATGGAAAAGGACTCTATTTCACCGGTCGCGATGGGCACTTGTATGTTTTTGGCCACCTATCGGCCTTCTTTCCGGCTCTGGACACGATGGTGAAAACCACCCAGATCGGCCGCAAAAGGTACTACGTTGACCTGGAATTCCCCAAAGATTCCATCTTTGTTCCGGCCGGTTCGCTGCTGGGCTTGTCCGGTCAGACCGGCGCGGGCGCGCCTCATCTTCACTTTGAGGAACGCACACTTGACAATAAGCCGATTGATCCGCTGATCCACGGCTATACTTTGCCGGACAAGACGCGGCCGAGCTTCTCGCGGGTCGGCTTCCAATTCACCGATGATCGCAGCCTTTTCGACAGGGGCGGGCGCGAGGAATACTGGCCGGTTCGGGATGGGAAGAAATCCGGCGAATACGTCCTCGACACCGTGCTGTACTTCAATAGTCCTTTCGGCGTGTTAGCCGACTGTTTTGATCAGATCCGACCGGACGGCATGAAACAGGCGATCTATGACTTATCTCTTTATGTCGATGACACGCTTTACTACCGGGCCGTGATTGACACTTTGGATTTTGAGTCCGGCGGAGCGGCCGATCTCACCTATGATTTTGACGAGGCGGTCTCTGGCGACGCGCGCGTGCGCCGACTGTATGTGTTGCCCGGAGACGATTTCCCGGGAATCCGCGCCCTCAACGGCTCAAAGGGTTTGATTCCTCCTACTCCCGGTTTCAGGTTTGGCAAACATGTCGCAGAAATCAGAGGAGTGGACGCCGCCGGCAATAAGGCGCGTCTTACCTTCAAATTCGTCTGGGGCCCCCCGGCCCCGTCTTTGCACTAGATTCGACTTTGAAAGTCGACGACAGCAATACCAATTTCTACTTCTCTCCAATCGCCGGGTATCAGGATTTGAAGATCGATTCAGTTCAGGTCTGGCTGAACCGTGGCACCGAGTGGGGAGTCACCCCCAGCGCCAAGGTCAGCCGCTCCACCGATGGCAAACTTCGCGTGCATGTCCTCGGGCATGTGGTCGAGTGGGTGGCGCTGCGCTTAGGTATTGCGACCAAGGACAAGTGCCTGATCAGAGAACCGTTGTTCAACGGCTTGGTCGGCTTCGTCCCGCAGCACACGGAGATCAGCTACACGCTCACCGATGACGGACTGATCTTCAAGGCAGATTTTGAAACCCGAAGAGCCTGCAAATCCGAGCTCCGGCTCTACTATCGTGACAGTCTTCTGGGTGCGCTCCCGCCGGCTCGATTTGTCAACATGGTCACCGCCACATGGTATGTTCCGCCGATTCCCCAGTTTCCGCATATCGATCGGGTCAGCGTGGTTACGTGGAATGACACCTTCCCCAAAGCCGTGAGTCTTGATTCGTTGAATATTGCGCTGGCTGGAGAGGCTGATTCAGTCACTCTGCGCGCCGACACGTCGTTAGGTTTTACCTTCGCGAAGGCCGATCTCTACGGACCGCGGTTTGTCGACCTCAAGAAAGACATAATCGTTAACAAAATGGGACTTCATTTGTCCTCCGAGCACTACCAGCTCTCGCCCCAGTTCTTTGCCATGCGCCATCCTTTCCATGTCACAATGATTCCGCTGCCGCTGCCTGATTCCATTCGTTCGGCGATATACCATCTTGACGAAAAGAAAGACCGATGGGTCTGGACCACCGACAGCGCGCGAGGAGAACTGCTTTACGGTACGTCCCGGCTGGGAGGTTCCTACGCGTCGGTGTATGATCTCGAGGCGCCGGTCATCACTGATCTGTCCGTTCGCGACGGGCAGACGGTGACCGATAATCGCCCCGTGCTTACGTTCGGGATCAAGGAAGATTGTTCGGGAATTGCCGATGATCGCAGCATTGTGATCAAATTGGACGACAAGTGGCAGATTCCCGAGTACGACCCGGAGATGAATGTCTGCCGGACTCAGCCCATGGCGCCGTTGGCGCCCGGGTCTCATCATCTCTCCGTTGAGGTCACCGACCGCGCCGGCAACATGGGTTACCAGTACCTGCATTTCACCGTGAAAGCGAGCGGGGCGCAGCCGAAGGGGAGGTAGACACTGTTTTTTCCGATTCGTGATGATAATCCGACGCGGCGCAAACCGGTGGTGACGATAGCTCTCATCGCCGCCAATTCGCTGGTCTTTGTGTATTCGTATTTTCTTGGGGGCGAGAGTCTAGAGAACTTCGTTTACCGCTTCGGTTTTATTCCGGACTTCTTCTTCAACACTCATCACGAATTCATTGTCTCTCCGTGGACATATCTTACGCCGCTGACTTCCATGTTCATGCACGGCGGCTGGATGCACCTGATCGGCAACATGCTCTTTCTCTGGATTTTCGGCAATAACGTCGAGGACTATTTCGGAGCGACCAAGTTTACCCTTTTCTACCTTCTGTCCGGCCTGGCCGCTATCGCTATGTATTCTCTTTTCAGCCTCGATTCAAGAATCCCGCTGGTCGGGGCTTCGGGTGCAATCGCTGGAGTGATGGGAGCCTACCTGGTGCTTCACCCCCGGGCCCGGATAACCTGCCTCATCTTCTTTTTCATCATAACCTTCGTGACCCTGCCGGCTCAAGTTGTTCTGGGAATCTGGTTCGGCATCCAGTTGCTCATGGCCATGACAGGAACCTCCAGTGGCGGTGGTGTGGCCTGGCTTGCTCATGTCGGCGGATTCGCCTTCGGATGGATTGTTCTCAAGGGGTTGGTCAAGCTCAGGGGCGGACCTTATCAAGGTCAGCGGATTTACCGCGTTCAGTGGTAACGGGGACCCCGCAGCCTAAGGGTAAAACGAGCCGCCCGAATTGATCACTCCTCCGTTTTTTCGACCGAACGGCTTAATCGTTTGATACCAATACGTTATGAGTTACTCCGCTGGCTGACATTGTCCCAAACTCCTTGACACAACCTGTCTGCGGGGGCATATTGTTGCTTGTGAAAAATGTAACGCTCTCACGCTGCATGTTCCGGTGATTTCGCCGGGCGTGAAGGAGAAATTTATGGTCATAACCAAACAACAGGCACTCGACTACCACTCCCTGGGGAAGCCCGGGAAGATTGAGGTGAGTCCAACCAAGCCCTGCGCCACGCAGATGGACCTCTCTCTGGCCTACACCCCCGGAGTCGCCCAGCCGTGCCTGGAAATCCACAAGAATCCGGCTGATGTCTACAAGTACACAGCCAAAGGTAATCTGGTCGCAGTTGTCTCGAATGGGACGGCTGTGCTCGGACTCGGTGATATCGGTGCGGCAGCCGGCAAACCGGTAATGGAAGGCAAGGGAGTACTGTTCAAAAGATTTGCCGACATCGACGTCTTCGATATTGAACTGGACACCCACAACGCTGATGAAATCATCCGGTGCTGTCAGCTTCTCGAGCCGACCTTCGGAGGAATTAACCTCGAAGACATTAAAGCTCCGGAATGCTTCAAGATCGAAGAAACGCTCAAGAAGACTATGAAGATTCCGGTGTTCCACGATGATCAGCATGGTACCGCGATCATCTCTGGAGCCGCGCTGCTGAACGCCATGGAATTGGTGAAGAAGGATATCAGCAAGGTTCGGGTCGTGTTCTGTGGCGCCGGTGCCGCCGGCATCGCCTGCGCCAGGTTGTACTGCTCCTTGGGGGTCAAGCAGGAGAATCTGGTCATGTGCGATTCCAAAGGGGTGATGTACGAAGGGCGCGAGGAATTCAACCAGTATAAGAGCCAGTTCGTACGCAAAACGAGCCTTCGAACCCTTTCCGACGCCATGAAGGACGCCGACCTGTTTGTCGGCGTCTCGGTGAAGGACATGGTCACCAAGGACATGGTGCGCTCGATGAATCGTGACCCGATAATCTTCGCCATGGCCAACCCCGATCCGGAAATCAATTATCCGGAAGCTTGTGAAGTCCGCAAGGACCTTATCATGGCGACGGGGCGGTCTGATTATCCGAATCAGGTCAACAACGTCCTGGGATTCCCGTTCATTTTCCGCGGCGCTCTGGATGTCCAGGCCACGGCGATCAACGAAGAGATGAAGATTGCCGCCGTTCACGCTCTGGCCGACCTGGCCAAGCAGGATGTCCCGGAGGAAGTGGCTCGCGCCTATGGCGAAGATCACTTCCGCTTTCGGACGTGACTATATCATTCCGAAGCCGTTCGATTCCCGGATACTGGTCTGGGAAGCCGGAGCGGTCGCTGAGACGGCCATGAAGACCGGTGTCGCTCAGAAAGCCGCGCGACATTCAGGAGTACCGGCATCAGTTGGCGAGCCGAATTGGGAAAGGGCGCGCCATCCTCAACAGTCTGCACCAGAAAGCCCGCAGTAATCCCAAGCGAGTGGTTTTCCCCGAGGGAACTTCCGGTCGTATTCTCCGTGCCGCCCACACCATCATGGCTGAGGGAATCGGCAAGCCGATCGTGCTGGGAGATCCGGAGCAGATCAAGTGCATAGCCAAGCAAAAGGAAATCGAGCTGAATGGGATTCAGATAATCGATCCAACCAAGTCCGATCGCCGGCACGACTATGCCAAACGTTTCTTTGAGATGCGCGGCCGCAAAGGGGTCACGCTCGATAAGGCCGACAGCATTGTTGAAGACAGCGTCTATTTCGGCATGATGATGCTTGAAATGGGCGACTGCGACGCCGTTCTCTCCGGTGTTACCGCCGAGTATCCGAACACGATTCGTCCTGCCCTGCAGATTATCAAATTGCAGGATGGGATCAAGCGCGTTTCGGGCCTCTTCGCCCTGATTCAGAAGGACAAGGTCTTCATGTTCGCCGACACGACCGTGAATATCGATCCGACAGCCGAGGAACTGGCGGAAATTGCCATACTTTCGTCCAAGGTTGCCCGACGGTTCAATATTGAGCCGAGAGTCGCCATGCTGTCCTTCAGCAACTTTGGCTCGGCTCCCTATCCTGAATCCAGGAAAGTCGCCTACGCGACCGAGCTGGTCAAGAAACGGGCGCCGGAGCTGATGGTTGATGGAGAAATTCAGGCGGACGCCGCCGTCATGCCGGATTTTGTCCAGAAGTATTTCCCGTTCTCGACTCTGAAAGAGCCGGCGAACGTCTTCGTCTTCCCTGATCTCGATTCGGCCAATATCGCCTATAAGCTGCTGCAACGAATTGGCGGCTTGGTGGCGGTCGGACCGATTCTCATGGGTCTGTCCAAACCGGTCCACATCTTGCATCGCACGCTCGACGTGAACGCCATTGTCGATATGGCCGCGATCGCAGTAGTGGACGCGCAGAAATAGCAGTACGCTCGGCCATCGAGCGGACCTTCGTTATCGTAGACAAGAGCAGCCCGCCAGCGTTGGCGGGCTGCTTTCTTGTAGATGAGCGAAGTCTCTCTTTTGGCTTATAAGTCCCTGTGTCTGACTGGCATGCGTACTCTCGAGCAAACTCCGGGGGACAAAAAGCCTCCCCGGCGAGACTTTTTGGTTGCCCGACCGGGAGATACGGCGTAAACTTACGCCTAACTTTGCCGATCACAGGAAGATAGCGGCATCTGTAGGCTTCGATAAAAAGGATTTTACGTGGGTTTCTTTGATTTTGTCTCCAACGACATCGGTATTGATCTCGGAACTGCCAACACTTTGGTCTATGTTCGGAACCAGGGAATCGTCCTGAACGAGCCATCGGTGGTAGCGGTCGAGCGAAGCACCGGAAAAGTACTGGCTATCGGCTCGGCGGCCAAGGAAATGATGGGTCGTACTCCCGGCAGTATTCAGGCCGTGCGGCCTCTCAAGGATGGCGTGATCGCCGATTTCGAAATTTCCGAAAAGCTCATTGCGGATTTTCTCCGCCGCGTGGTCAAGCATCGCTATCTGATGAAACCACGGGTCGTCATCTCGGTCCCATCGGGCATCACCGAGGTGGAAAAGCGCGCGGTGCGTGACTCCGCCGAAAATGCCGGAGCGCGCGAAGTATATTTGCTGCAGGAGCCGATGGCGGCGGCGATCGGCGTCGGTCTGCCGGTCGATCAACCGACCGGCCAGATGGTCATCGATATCGGCGGCGGAACTTCGGAGATCGCCGTAATCGCTCTCAATGGAATCGTCAACGACACTTCCATTCGCGTGGCCGGGGACGAATTCAACGATGCCATCGTCAACTACCTCAAGAAGAACTACAACCTGCTGATCGGGGAACTGACGGCCGAGGATATCAAGATCAAAATCGGTTCGGCGTTTCCGCTGGAGAAAGAACTCTCGCTGGAAGTGCGCGGACGTGATCTGGTGGCCGGGGTTCCGAAAAACCTGAAGATCTCTTCCGTCCAAATTCGCGAAGCGCTGGCGGAGACGGTTGATATCGTGGTCGAGGCGGTCCGGCAGACGCTCGAGCAGACTCCTCCGGAACTGGCCTCGGACATTCTCGAACGCGGCATCGTGCTCACTGGCGGCGGCGCTTTGCTCCGCGGGCTTGACAAGCGGCTGCGGCAGGAAACCAATCTTCCCGTAAACGTCGCCGAAGATCCGCTGACCTGTGTTGTTCGCGGCGCCGGCAAAGTCCTTGAAGAATTCGGCAAGTACGGCAAGGTGCTGGAGCGAAGCCGCAAAGACTGACCTTCAGTTACAATCTGATAAAGTTCGCCGCCAGGCCTGTTGGTCTGGCGGTTTTTGTTGGCCGCTCTGCCTTCATCAATCAGCCATCAAACGGGCGAATGCGAACGGATTAATTCGAAATGTATCAATAGTTCTACGCGTTAATCTTTTTCTGGATTGGGCTGTCTAATTCTCAGAAATTGAAAACATGGCCGGAAACGACAGTCCGCGGATTCAGGACCTGGCGCGAAAAGCAAGCCAAGGAGATCGGGAGGCCTTTTCGGACATCGTGAAAGCACTGATGAACGACATAATGGCTCTGACCTACAAAATGACCGGTGATCGCGAGGTAGCCCGCGACCTAACCCAGGAGAGTTTTATCTCCGCCTGGGAGAATATCGCCGGGTTCAGAGCCGAATCAAGATTTGAAACCTGGCTTTACCGAATCGCCGTCAATAAGGCGATGGGATTCCTCCAAAAGAGAAAGACAGTTCCGATCGAATTGGTTGATCCGGACATCGAGCTATCAGGGGAGACGCCCGAAGACCGGCTGGACAAAAGCGAATTGAAGAAGCTGATTCTTGAATTTATGCAAGGACTGCCGGAGCAGCAGCGCCTGGCCTTTGAACTTCGATTCTATCGCCAACTGACGTTCGAAGAAATCGCCGGAATCACCGGCAAAGCGCTTGGCACGGTAAAGACAAACTACCGGGAATCGATTAAGAAACTCCGGGAGTTCGCCGAGGAGAAAGGACTGCGGCCGTGACGTGTGAGCAGTTCCGAGAGGAGATCGAACTCCTCATCAATGAGACTGAGCTGTCGGCGTCTCTTTGCGCCCACCTGGAAGCGTGCGCTGAATGCCGGCTTTTCTCCAACCGCCTTCGGTCCCTTGAGGCGTTGCTCGCCGATGAATCCGCGTTCCGCCTGGCGCCATCGGAGCAAAACGCCATGCTCGCCGAAATAGACGCCAAGACCGCTTGGGCCCCTCGTACCAGGATCGTGTCGCTGCGCTGGACTCGCTATGCCGCCGTCGCTGCGGTTGTGGCTTTGTCGTTCATCGGAGTCACGGGATACATGCGCGGGTGGTTTCGCTCCGGGGATTCGAACGGCAGCTCGTTTACCGCTTTGAGCGACAGTGGATCTGATACCAGTGCCGCGTCGGTCGATCTCCTTGACAACCTGCTTACAACTTCTACCGATACCGGAGGGGATCTCCTTCTGGAGCCAAGCAGTACTACGCTCGACTCTGTAACGGCGGACGAGTTGAATTACCTGCAGAAGAATTTCAGAGTCGAGGATGTGCTATGAGGTGCTGGCGCACGCTGCTACCGGCGCTGCTCTTCTTGGCGGGCAGCCTTGCTATGGGGCGGCCGCTCGGGGAGCGACCGGAATCGGCCTCGGCCGGTAGTGACCGAGGGCAGGCCGAACAGCCAAAGTCGGCGGATGTCGATTCCCCTCGGGACGGAGAGCAGCCGCCAGACCCCGGACCAGGTGACCCGAATGGGATGCCGCCGCGGGAACGGCCGTTCGAGCAGTTTCGCCTGATGAAGATGCTGGAATTGCTTGATCTGACGGATGATCAGGAGGCCCCGTTCCTGACCGCTTATCACGACATGCGAAAACAGAACGACAAGCTCGACGCGGACAAGCGAGTGGCGATAGGGCAGCTGTCACGCGCGCTCAAAGCCCGAAAGCCCGAGACCAAAGACATAAATGACCTGATCGATCAACTGGTCAGTATTGAACAGCAGAAGCGGGAAGCCAGCCTGCATTTTCTTGACGCTGCGCGGAAAATCCTGTCGCCGGAACAAGTGGGCCGACTGGTCCTGTTTGTCGAGCGTTTTGACTCTACCGTCTCACAGCGGCTGCAGGCAATGCGCCAGCGGGCGCGCGGTATGGGGATGCGCCCCCGGCCGGACTCGGGAGAAGGATTCGATCACTGAGGAAATCTCGATGAGAACACAATTCAAACCGCACATATGGAGGCATTCAAAATGCGTAAGTTACTAATCCTGGCTGCCGGTCTTCTGATTCTGGGGACCGTCGCTCTCGCCCAACACGGTTCGAGCGGGGACAAGCAGCAGCCGACCAGTCCGGCCCCGCAGGCAAAAGGAATCGAAGAAGCTAATCCACCTCAGCCTGAGGCCATCGCGCAGGCTCCGGATCAGCCTGAATTCGCCGAAGATCAGCCGGAAATTGTAGACGATGGAGACCAGTCGGACTTTTCCCTGGACGCCATGGATAGTCCAGAAATGGGCGGGGACGGTCCGCAGGGGGGCGGTGGCGCCTGGTGGCGTCCCATGGTCAACCGGATTCGCGGATTCATGATGCGTCAGCGCGGCCATGGTATGGGCATGATGCAGATGGCCGACCGGCTTCAGTTGAGCGATGCCCAGAAGGACCAATTCAAGAAGCTCCGCACCGATTTCCAACTGGCGTCAGTCGATCGTCGAGCGGACCTGCAAAAGGCCCAGATCAAACTCCGCGTCCCTGATGCAAGACGATAAATCGGCCGAGGCCGACGTGATGAAGGGAATCGATGAGGTTTCCCGGATCAAGACCGACATGGCCAAGGCCCGATTCAGTCACATGCGCCAGATGCGCGCCATACTGACTGACAAACAGCTCGACATGCTGAAAGATATGCGCCAGAATCGGATGAGACCCTGGTCCGGCAATCGCGCCGGCAACGGATCTGATTCCACGCACACCGGACAAAACCCGCGCCACGGACGCGGCATGTAAAGCCCCTTCCTCCCATTTCGTCCCGTTCAACGCAGCAGCCCTGCGTGAAAAGCCCGCCTCGCGGCGGGCTTTTGTTATTCCAGGATGCTGAAGATCTCGCGCCGTCCGGACACCACGTAATCGTGAAAACGCGGGTACCACTTGCGCCACTCTTCCGATTTTTGGGCATTCTTGTGGCCGTTTTCAAAATCGGACAGGTCGTTGAACGTGCTCTCCATAACGAGCGTATAGTATTCGCCTGTGACGTCGGTGAGCAGCCGGACCGGCTTATGCCCGGTCCGTTTGAGTATTTCCAGTCCCTCTTTCCACAGACTGGTCACCTCTTTCATCTTGCCGAATTTGACCTGAAAGATGTCACGCACCAGAATCATTTTGTCCTCCGGGGATGGTTGGGGTTGCGCTTTTTGGGGCTCTGGGGCCCGGTTAGTATATGGATTAAGTAGGGCAATGATGCAAATGAATGATGGCAGCAGGGCCCTCGCCGGTGCACGCCGCGAGGCCACTGTCATATAGTGTCAGACTGCCAAATTGGCATTCGCCGCTGTGAAGACTTGACACGGCGATACAGGCTATCTATCATTCTTTCATGCCCTTGGACGCCAAGTCAATCCTCCGTTTCATCGCCGGAAAATCTGACAGGCCGATGCGCCTGAAGGAACTGGCCAAGGCCATGAAAATTAGCGAGAGCGAATATCCGGGATTCCGCAAGACCATCAAAGAACTGATCGACACGGGGGAACTGGTCGTCCTGAAACGGAACCGGATCGGACCGGCCGCGCAGCTCAATGTGGCGGTTGGGACCATCTCCATCAATCGCTCCGGCACCGGCTTTTTGGAACGAGAGAAGCACGATATCGATCTGTTAATTCCACAGACTTCTCTCGGCACCGCGCTCGACGGAGATAAGGTTATGGTCCGCCTAGCGGGAATGGTCAATGGTCGCGAGGCTGCGACTGTTATCCGCGTAATGGAACGAGCGCCGCGCAATATTGTCGGCGTCTTTCACAGCGGCCAGGGGCTAGCCCATATTGTACCCGACAATCCCCGCATTCATCGCGACCTGTACATTCGGTCTGAGAAGACTAACGGGGCACAGGACGGCCAGAAGGTGGTGGCCCGGCTACTGGTCTGGGACGATCCTTACTTGAATCCGGAGGGGGAGATCACTGAGATTATCGGGTTCCCCGGCGAACCGGGTGTGGATATTCTGACAGTCATCAAGGAATTCAATCTTCCCGAATCGTTTCCGCCCAAAGTTCTCGAAGAAGCGGAGAAGTCGGCTGCGCTGCTTGCCGGCGCCGCCAAGGGACGGCTCGACTTGTCGGAAGAATGCATCTACACGATCGACCCGGTCGACGCCAAGGACCATGATGACGCGGTGTCGGTGGAGCGGATCGGAACCGGGTACCGGCTGGGCGTTCATATTGCCGATGTTTCCTGCTTTGTTGAGGAAGGAACGGAACTCGATAAGGAGGCGCTCAGGCGCGGGAATTCGATTTACCTTCCGGGTATGGTCATTCCGATGCTTCCCGAGGCGCTTTCCAGCGATGTCTGCTCGCTGAGGGAGGACCGGCGGCGGCTGGCACATTCTGTATTCATTGATTTCGACGCCAAAGGCAAGCAGCTCTCCTGGAAATTTCACGACACGGTGATAACGTCACGCGCCAAGCTAACCTACGAAGATGTCCAGAAATACTTTGATACCGGCGAAGCCACTCCCGGAGTTCAGGCAGTGTCATCGAGCCTGATGCTGGCGCGAGAACTTGCCCAGATTCTGACCCAGCGGCGCAAAGCGGAAGGGTCGTTGGATTTTGATCTTCCTGAGGCGGCCATCGTCATGAACGACAAGGGAGAGGTGCTGGAGTTGGGGAACCGCGTGCGGCTGGAATCACACCGCCTAGTGGAAGAATTCATGCTGGCGGCCAACCGCGCTGTGGCGCTGGAGCTGTTCCGGGCCGGCAAGCCGTGCCTCTATCGTGTCCACGATAAGCCCGACATGGAGAAACTCGAAGCTTTCTCTCTGATGGTCCTTCGTCTGGGCCACAATTTCCCGGTCTCAAACGAGATGCGGCCGGTACAATTCGCGCGATTTCTCGACTCGATTCAGGAACTCCCGGAGGCAGATTTTATCAATGAGCTGATGCTCCGATCAATGAAGAAGGCAGTATATCAACGTGACAACATCGGCCACTTCGGGCTGGCCTTCACGCATTACGCCCACTTTACTTCGCCCATCCGAAGGTATCCTGATTTGCTGGTTCACCGGCTTCTTCGCCGCCTGCATAACGGGACTTTCAGCGCAGCCTACGCCAAAGAGGTCGTACTTCGCATCGATGATGTCGGCAAGCATTGCTCCGATACGGAGCGGGCAGCCGAGGCGGCCGAGCGCCAGGCAATTAAGATAAAGCAGGTTTCCTACATGGCGAACCGCCTGGGCGAGGAATACGACGGCGTAATCTCAGGGGTTACTTCTTACGGTTTCTTTGTTCGACTTCAGAATCTGGGCGCCGAGGGGCTGGTCCGGTTTTCTTCGATTGATGATGATTATTATTACTTTGATGAGAAGAACTATCGAATCACCGGGCGAAATAAGGGACGCACCTTCCGACTTGGGGATTCTATCCATGTCGGCGTCCTGAAAGTAAACACGGCCCGGGCTGAAATTGATTTGTTCCTCCCGCAGCCCAAGGTGACGGAGAAAGCTCGTGGCGCGGGAGGCAAGAAGGCCAAGAAGCCCAAGGGGAAGAAATTTGTGCGGCCGCCACATCCGGCGGCGCGAAGATCATCCCGGAAGCGGCGATGATTGCATGCCGGCGGAATTGTTAACATGATTAACCGAGTAGCCATACTCATTGAGTCCAATCAAAACGACCCTGGTGGCATTGATTGGAGCCGATTAGGCGCAGTGGTCACGGAGATTTCCGAACTGTATCAACTCGTCAAGGAGCGGCAAATTGACCTCATCCTTGTCGGAGAGCGTCGCCCCGAACTCAACAACGCCGTCGCTCTTCGGCTTCGCCGCCCCCATGGCCTCACGGAGATTTGGCGAGTGGTGGCCTCGGAATTCTCAGCCGGTGAGGATGAGCTATATCTGGACGGCCACCTCTCGCGTGAACTCGGCGAAGACGGGGTAGCTCAGAAAATTGCCGACATCCTGGCCGATATGGACCTGCTCGAATCATACGACCTGGTTGCCCGCTCTCCCCAGATGAAAGCGATAGCTCGCACGATCCAGAGGATCGCTCCCACAGAGATTTCCATTATGATCGTCGGGCCGTCCGGATCGGGCAAAGAAGTTGTCGCACGGGCGCTTCATAACAATTCTTCGCGCAAAGGTCACCCCTTTGTGGCGATCAACTGCGGCGCCATTGCCGAAGGGATCCTGGAGTCGGAACTGTTCGGACACGAGAAGGGCGCTTTCACCGGCTCGGTGGCAAAACGCGAAGGTCTCTTCGCCAGGGCCGAAGGAGGGACGATCTTTCTCGATGAAATCGGGGAGACCAAACCGGAAACCCAAGTCAAACTGCTTCGGGTTCTGGAAGACGGGACCTTCTATCCGGTGGGGTCATCAAATCCGCGCAAGGCCAATGTCCGGGTGCTCGCGGCCACCAACCGAGACCTTACTGAGGCGATTGCCGATCGCGAGTTCCGCGAAGATCTTTATTTCAGGATAAGCGTCGTCAAAATAATTCTTCCATCGCTGCTCGACCGGAAACAGGATATTCAGCCGCTCCTGCAGTATTTCTGGTCCGCTCACAAGGGACTCGACTTCAGCGATGCCGCACTTGATCTGTTGATGCGTTATGACTGGCCGGGAAACGTACGCCAGTTGCGTAATTTTGCCTCGCGCATGGCGGCACTCAAGCCGAAGGGATTGGTTGATGCCGCCGATGTCGAACGGTTTCTGAGCGAACAGCACGCTTCGGCCGTTAACCTCCCGGTGACGACCGGCAAAACGGTGGAGGAGGCCGGCCAGGAACTGATTTATCGGGCGATTTTGTCGCTGGGCTCGGAAATTCGAATTCTTCGGGACTTGATCACATCTCATCTGCCCGGGGATGCCAGCGGCTCGGCGTTCGATAGCTCGGCTGAGCCCCCGGTTCATTCGATGAGCATAGACGAGATGGAAAAGCGCTTGATCCAGAAGGTCCTGACCGAGACCAACGGCAATCGCAAAGAAACGGCCAAGCGGCTGGGAATCGGCGAGCGGACCCTTTATCGCAAATTGACCAGATACAAACTGAACTAAAGGTTTTCTTGAAAATGCTTCGGGTGACGGCGGGGATTCTGGTATTTGCAACGATCGTGGCGGCATCAGGTATGGCGCAAGACCTCTCGACAGTAGTTCTTCCCTCGGTCGATGAAGTTTATGAAGCTCTGATCGAAGGAGAAATTACCTATGACCAGTATGTCGTTCTTCTTGAACTGATCGAGTCCGGAATCACTCCCCAGAATCGCTTCCTGCTCGATGAAATTCCTAACCTGGCGGATTTTACCTCTCTCTCAGATTCCAATAGCACTACGCTGGAAGCCATGCAGATGAGCCCGTTCTGGCGAGCCGCGCGCCAGTCGAAGCTCCACCGCCAAATTGACTACCAGTACTATACCACGCTGGCCGACACGGCCAGGGAGCGGTATCGCTCGTCGATGACATTCGATTTCAATCCTCACTGGTCCACAAATCTTCGCATTACCAAGGAGCTTTCCGGCCGGGAACGATTTACCGCGCGCTCGCTCAGCTATTCTTCGGATTCAGGCACCGTTCGCTCCATCCAAATAGGATCATTCCAAACGCGCTACGGGCTGGGCTCCGTGATTGGGTATCGCGGAAAGATCCTCCACTATCGTGGCCGACTGGACGACGAATCGTTCTTGTTTCCCGACAATGGGGGATTCAACGGTCTAAATCTCTCTCTGCAAGCCGGTAATTTCGGTCTGGGCACGCTCGTTTCAAGCAATCGAGACACGGCGTATCACCTTCTGTCGGCTGCCCAGCTCTTGCAACACAATTCGGATGGGTGGCAGCAAACACTGATTTTCGGCGTCAACCGGATAGCCGACCGTTCAACGGAGAAAGGGATCACTGACCTAAAACTGGCCGCCAATGTTTCCAGGAAATACCGCGATGGCGCAGCCACTGTGGAATATTGCGCTCAAGTAGGGGAAAAGAAGGAATTCGGCAATGTGCTGGTCGAGGGAGTCCACCGCTCCGGCCAGTCCGACTTTCGCTATGCGGCCTGGCACTACGGAAATGGCTTTATCGATTTGACTTCCGGAAGTAAAGCAGCCGCAATCAGCCGTACCTCGTCAGTCTCGGATATTGGATTTACCTACACCGACAAGCGGGCGGGACAGTCCGGCGTTCTGACCAAGACGATCACTGAATTGGGCCCCTCGCTCAAACTCACGACCGAATTTCTGGGAGCCATGCGCAATCGGGATTCGTTCTTGGTGCAAATCCGTCCCGGGATGGAGTGGACTCTAAATCGCCAATGGAGCTGGACATTCGACTATTTGCACACGATCAAGTCCCGGGTTGTGGACAGCCTAAGATCGGAACCGGTCGACCGGCGAATCCGTCTCGAATCCGTTTTCCGAAGCTCCAGTACGTTTCTAAGAACCGCCCTGGCTCACACTTCCTCTGCGGCCAGGGGGGATTACTTTAGCCTCTTTTTCTCCGCGAGGCATGCCACTAAATCCGGCAGCCTGGTTGAGGCCTGGTCAAATCTCGGCCGCGTGATCAACGGAACCATAGACTACTGGTATGGATATGTGCGGAGTGTACAGCCGCTTTTGGATCAGCTCAATTTGGCCGCCAAACTGAGCCATCGCTGTGATTATGCGAATCGCCAGAGTCACGAGACCGCCGTCTCGCTGGAGTTGATTGCCGAATTATGAACAGATTTTGTTCTCCGCTCATCGTTGCGCTAGTCAGTCTTATGATTCCATTCGAAGTTCGTGCGGCGCTCGAAGTCAATGAGGTGATGTCCAATGAGCCGGGGTCGCGCACGACGCTCGAGTGGATCGAACTATTCAACAATTCTGCGACCGCCGCCAACCTGGGATTCTATCATCTTCAAATAGGAACGACAGAAATAGCGCTCTCGGGAACGCTTCCGAGCTTCCAATACATGATTGTCTGTCGCAAGCTCTTTGGAGACGCGTCCGGGCCCGGATTCGAGTCTGTCTGGGGGAATAATTCCGGCGTATGGGGGGATGACCCGAGCGAAAACTATCAGCAACCGTTTGTCGCCGATTTTGGCCTTTCAAACAATTCCGGGTCTGTCCAGCTTCTGCAGCTTTCCCAGGTTGTGTCCACACTGAGTTGGTCTTCGCCGGGCGCTGATGGTGTCTCCTGGGAGCGGGTCTACCCCGACAGCAGCCAAGTTCTTCCCTCCAGGGATTATTCCGGCGCCACCCCGGGGTTCACCAATTCTCTTACGCCAGTGCCCAATGATCTGACCATTGATACTGTCCTCGTTGCGTCTCAGAACGGAAGTACAAATTTGACCATCACGGTCGAGAATATCGGCCTGAATGAACTGACCAATCGCTCGCTGCTCATCTTTCACTATAACGAAACCAGCCCCACTACTGAGTCAGACACCATCACGACTCTGACTATCCAAATCCTCGATCCCGGCTTCAAGACCGACCTTCCGGTAACGCTCAATCTCCCCGGCGTCTACCACCACATTGGCCTGGCGCTTCAGGACGACGACCGCATTCGGAATAATCGGCGCAATTTCGTTGTCCCCGGCGTAGCGTTTCCTCCGGTGAGACTGTCCGAGTTGATGGCCAATCCGGTTTCCCCCCTGACCACAGAATGGGTGGAACTTCAAAACTCCGGGAACACGGCGTGGGATCTCAAGGGCTGGAAGCTTTGCGATGCCAACGTTTGCCATGTCATTTCCCAGACGAGTCTCTTGGTACCGCCTGATTCGTTTCTGGTGCTGGCGGCTGATACGGCAGCATTCAATCGATTCTATCCCGGTGCCGCCGGAATGGCGTTTCAGCCGTCCGGCTGGTTGACTTTCAGTAATGACAGCGACCAGGTTATTCTGATCGACTCACTCGGTTACGTTGCGGACCAGTTTTCATACCAAACGGTGTATCCAGACAATTACACCTGGGCCCGGGAGAATTCCGTGGGCGGAAAATGGGGTCGGTCGGCCGCTGCGGGCGGCAGTCCGGGACGCACTAACAGTGTCGTCTTTGAGCCGAGCGCCGATCACATCGGCTTGGACATCTCGCCGCGGGTCTTCTCTCCCGACGGCGATGGCCGGGATGATGTCACCCAAATTCACCTTCAGGCGGCCAAGGCTTCGGGCTATTCGCTCAAAATATATGATCGTTACGGACGTCTCGTGCGTGTCCTGTTTGAGAACCAGACATTTATCCGAGAACAATATGTGTGGGACGGTCGAGCTGATAATGGCTCGCGTCTGCCGATCGGGATTTACATTTGCTATTTCGAGGCCTCCGGTGTCGAGTCGGTCAAACAAACGGTCGTGATTGCGCGGTAAGAGATGCAGAGAATAGGTCAGATCATCATCTGTGCGCTGCTTTGCGGAACATCGATCCGGGCGTTTGACTTGATCTCCAGCCGGGCGCTTGGCCTTGGCGGGAATGTGGTCTTGTCGCAGCCCAAACCGAGTGACCTGCTGATTTCGCCGACTGGTGGACTTACTTCCGGTGATTGGCGCCTGGAGACTGGAATCGCCCGGACTTTCGATCTCAAGGATCTGGACCAGGGGTTTGTCGTAGCGGCCGGGCGATATCGGGCGCTCACGCTGGCCGGAGGATTTGCACAACTGGGTCAGGAAGATTTTTATGCGGAACGGACGGTCAAAGCGGCACTGTCGTACCAGCTCGACTCACTGACCGTCGGCGTCAGTGGCTCCTATTTCCATCTCAGTTTCGGCGGACTCTACCCAACTCTTCATTCTTTCGGCATCGGGACGGCGATTGGTTGGAGAACCAAAGACCTTTCAATAGCCTTGACCGGGGACAATTTGAACTCTCCGACGCTCTACAATGGCGCCGTCCCTTACCTTCCGCTCTACGGCGGGCAAATCGAGTTGCGCAGTTCAAAGACATTGGCTACCCTTGGCCGGTTAGTGGCACAGAAGACGAAACAACCTCAATTCGGATTGGGCCAGCGGATCTCACTGGGGCAATCGAATGCCCTGACTTGGGGAATAATGACGGCGCCAGTTATCTTCGGAGCCGGATTTGAATTTGGGCTCGGTGGCGCAGCTTTGACCTATGGTGCCTCGTATCATCCAGTGCTTGGACTATCGCAGACTATTGCCATTTCAATCGGAACCCATAGGTCCAAAGAAAGCAACGGCGATGACTTTAATCGGTAGAGAGCGGATCGAGGAGCGGGAGAATGCTATGCTGGCGCCGTATGCGGCCAGGGCGGCCGAGTCGCGCGGGCGTCGTTATCCCCAGTCTGAGCATCCCCTTCGCACCTGCTACCAGCGAGATCGCGACCGAATCGTGCATTCGGCGGCCTTTCGACGCATGGAGTTCAAGACCCAGGTGTTCCTACCGCACGAAGGGGATCATTTCAGGACGAGATTGACTCACACGATCGAAGTAGCCCAGGTGAGCCGGACGATGGCCCGCTGCCTGATGCTGAATGAGGACCTGGCCGAGGCGATTGCCCTGGCCCATGACCTTGGGCATACTCCGTTTGGACATGCGGGCGAGGATGTTCTGGATGATCTGCTCTCGGACTCGGGCGGGTTCAATCACAACAACCAGTCGCTGCGGGTTGTGGAACTTCTTGAGCAAAGGTACGCGGATCATCCCGGTTTGAACCTCTCGTACGAGGTACGCGAAGGGATTGTCAAGCATGAGACCAAGGTCAAGATCGACCGGCCTGAATTTGACCCGATGAGCCGGCCGACCCTCGAGGCCTCATTGGTCGACATTGCCGATGAAATTGCCTACAACGCCCACGATGTCGATGACGGCATCAATTCCGGCATTTTGAGACTCGATGATCTGGGGAGCTTGTCCATCTGGCAGACATCGTCGAACCGAAATCCGTTTCGGCCGGCGGCTCATGCCGGTCTTGATGAAGGGCTCCGCCGCTACATGGTGGTGCGGTTCCTGATAGAGTCGATTACGAGCGATGTGCTTGAGGAAACAGCGCGGCAATTGGAGCTCCAGAAGATAGCCGATTTGGAGACCCTTCGACATGCCTCTTCGAAGGTTGCCCGCTATTCCGAACTTCGCGCCCGACAGGTTTCTGAACTCAAGGAGTTTCTCAACGTCAATCTGTACCGGAACTCCAAACTGATTGCCATGACCCAGCGTGCCCGCAAAATCATCGAGTCGCTCTTTACCCGTTTCATGGCTGATCCGTCAAAGATGCCCGAGCGGTATCAGACTATGTTGGGATCCGAAAGAAGACAGATAGTGATAGCGGATTACATCGCCGGCATGACCGACCGGTATGCCGAGCGGTTATATGCGCAAAAATGAGCTTCCGGCTCCGGCCGGTTTAGAGAGTCATAATCACAAGGAGAGTACGCCATGACGGCATCAAACTTCGCTCGCAGATTCGGTGCTGTGCTGCTCATCGCCGGCATTGGTACCGGAGCTTTTGCTCAGGTGGACACCATGAAGATCACCCGGGAGCGCATCGCGCAGGCCCAGGAAATTCTCGGCCTGACTTTCACCGAGGCGCAACAGGACAGCATGATCGACATGCTTCGCGACAACCTGCGAAGTTATGACAGCCTCCGTCATGCGATGATCCCCAACAGTCTTCCGCCGGCGGTTCAATTCAATCCGATTCCGCGCGGATTTCGCTTCGAGAGCAAGAGCCGGCCGATTGTCCTCTCGCCAGTAGATAACCTCAAACGTCCGGTTGATCTGAATGATTTGCGGTTCTATTCCCTCCGTCAAATTGGAGAGTTGGTCCGCAAGCGGCTGGTGACTTCGACCGAACTGACGAAGCTCAGCCTTGAACGGTTCAAAAGATACGACCCGATGCTTCACTGTGTGATCACGCTCACCGAGGACCTCGCCCTGAAACAGGCGGCCCAAGCTGATTCAGAAATAGCCAAGGGGCATTACCGGGGGCCATTGCACGGCATTCCGTTTGGCGCCAAGGATCTGGTCGCAGCGAGAGGATACAAGACTACCTGGGGATCGGTCCCATTTAAAGACCAGGTGATTGACGCTGACGCCACCGTTATCAAGAAGCTTCGCGAAGCCGGCGCGGTACTCGTGGCGAAACTCTCCGACGGCGAACTCGCCATGGGGGATGTCTGGTATGGCGCGATGACCCGCAATCCGTGGGATACCGCTCAGGGGTCAAGCGGATCTTCAGCCGGCTCCGCCTCGGCTGTCGCTGCCGGGTTGGTGCCGTTCGCTATCGGAACTGAAACCTGGGGATCAATTGTATCCCCATCGACTCGTTGCGGCGCCACCGGCCTGCGCCCCACGTACGGCCGGGTTTCTCGCGCTGGAGTGATGGCTCTCAGTTGGTCGATGGATAAGATCGGGCCGATCTGCCGAAATGTCGAAGATCTTGCCATCGTTTTTGACGCCATCAGGGGATCGGATGGTATCGACCAGCCGGTCTATGACGCCCCGTTTAACTACACGCCGAACATCGATCTGAAGAAATTGCGGATAGCGTACCTGAAGAAGGATATCGAAGAGGACACACCGACCGTAAAATATGATGAGCAGACCCTGGATCAATTCCGCAAGATGGGTGTCTCGCTGCGAGAGATTGAACTTCCGAAAATGCCCATTCCAGCCATGGCCGTCATCCTGTCAGCCGAGGCCGCGGCCGCTTTCGATGACATTACTCGAGACCATCAGACCGACCTCATGGTCCAGCAAACCAAGGATGCCTGGCCGAATATATTCCGGGGCTCTCGATTCATCCCCGCAGTGGAGTATATCCAGGCCAATCGGCTTCGCGAATTGGCGATTCAGCAGATGAATCAGCTCATGGACAGCGTGGATGTCTACATCGCTCCCGCATTCGGAGGTAACAATCTTCTGCTCACAAACCTGACCGGCAATCCGTGTGTGGTCGTGCCAAACGGGTTCGACTCCGCCGGACATCCCACCAGCATCACGTTTATGGGCCGCCTCTTTGATGAAGCCACCGTGTTGGCGGTGGCCAAAGCGTATCAGGACGCGACTGATTTCAACAAGAAGCATCCTGCGGGATTTTAGCCTGCTCCAGCCGGCTCCGTGCGATCGCGCGGAGCCGGGCTAATCAGATTTCCTGCACGCCGATGCACTGTGGGGAAGACCCCACACTTCTTTGACGTTATCGTTCAACACCCACGGGCTTCTTTTGGCTGTTCTGGGAAGGGGCACAGCGCTTGCATCTGGGAGGTCATGGATTGTTATTTTGGGGCTTATCCGCTTCCGGAGCACAATGACCTGGGCAAGTCAGCATTGGTGCTGTTTCATATCCCGGACCTCGGCATTCGCTTCAAAGCTCCCTTTGAAGCCGCCGATCTGGATCATTCCGATCTGGCGGCCCTTTTGACGCTGCTCGAATTCATCGATTCTAATCAGAAATACTTCAAGAACCAGACCTTCCAGGTGTTCGGCAACAACTTGACGCTGATCAATCAGATTAATGGGCGCGAGGTCTCGCCGGAGCGGTTTCGGCATCTCATGGAGAAGGCCAACGAATACCGCCGCAAATACAAATTTGCCATCGAGTGGATACCGGCCAAGGACAACAGTGCCTTCGATTCGCTTTTAGGTTGACCCTCTTCTTCGGGCTCTCTATTTTTCCCTGGTGACCCCAGCGCAGCTCAACAAGGAGATCCAGGCCGGCAAATTTGCCTCGGCTTATTATTTCTACGGTACCGAAGACTACCGCATTGTCGAGGCCGAGAAATATGTGGCCTCGCAGTTCCTTCCTCAGAAACTGGTGGCCACGAATTTCCGCCGGATCGACGGGAAGCGGACCCCCCTGGGGGAACTTCTGGCGGAACTCGCCGCCTATCCCATGCTGGGGGAACGCCAGGTGTACGCGGTCTCGAATTTTCAGCACTACAAACCCAAAGAGATCGAGCGGGTCCTCAAGATGATCTCGCCGCAGGACAAGAGCCGGATCGTCATCATGAGCTCTCCCTCTGACAAGAAGCCCCGGCGGGACTCGGCCTTTTTGCGATCGGTGACGGCGGTGGCCAGCGAAGTCGAATTCAAGAAGCTTACTGACGGAGAGGTGAGCCAGATGATCCGCGGAAAACTCTCCAGGTCCAAATTGACCATCGGAGACAAGGCTCTCAGCCTTCTCATGGAGTTTGTCGCCGGGGACCGCGGCGCTCTGGAATCAGAGTGCGATAAACTGATTGACTTCAAGGGGATCGAAGGGGAGATCACGATCGAAGAGGTCGAATCGGTGGCAGCCGGAGTACAGACCGGTTCCGTGTTTGAAATCGGTGATTGTGTCGTCACCGGCAACACTCAGAAAATTCTTGAACAATTCCGGTACTTGATCGCCGACGGAACATCCCCTACGGGCATCCTCTTTTTCCTCGGCCAGCATTACCTGGCGTTGTATTCGGTTAAGAACGGCCGTGCCCTTGAGCCAATGCTCAGGTGGCTGACCAACCGTTATCGGGAACAGGCTGAAGATTATGACAATCAACAGCTTGAAGCGATCATAGTCCGGCTGGCGGAGACTGACGCCGAGATGCGCCGGGCCCGCGTCAAGCCCGAGATTTTGCTCGAAATGCTGGTTTTGGACCTGGTAGGAAATCGCCCCACCAATGGCTGAGACTCCCGACAAGAAGCCGGGCGAATACCTTCGCCCGATGACCGAATTGGTCGGAAAGCGGGAAGATACTCCCGTTTCGCCGGTACCTGTTGAGACGGCCAAGCCGGAGGAGCGGAAACTCGTCGAGGCCTCACAAAATGGTGACAAGAAGGCGTTCGGACTTTTGGTCCGCATGCACCAGAAACGGCTCTTCAGATACATTTATGGGCTGGTTGGTTCATTTGATCAGACTGAGGATATCGTACAGGATGCGTTTGTTCGGGCTTACGGCGCGATCAAAACGTTTCGAGCCGAATACTCGTTCTATCCCTGGCTCTCGACGATTGCCCGAAACCTGGCTTTCAACCATGTAAACCGAGAGGAGAAGAAGGAATCGCTCGATAAGATCACCGAAAAAGGATACGATCCCGTGTCGGCCGACCTCGGCCCCCTGGACCAGCTGCTCAGCCGGGAAGCGGACGAGCGGTTCTATCGCGCCCTCATGAGCCTTCCGAGCACCTATCGCGCGGTTTTCGTCCTGAGACATTTTGAGGATATGGATTATGTCGAGATTGCCAGTTATTTGAAAATACCTCCCGGCACCGTTGACTCGCGCCTCTTTCGTGCGCGGCAAATGCTGATGAAGGAACTGCAGGACCTTTTGTGACCTGACCCGGCGCGGCCGGAGCAGGCGCGCCCAAGACGATATGGAACATTCATATTTTCAGGACAGACTGTCGGCGTATCACGACAATGAACTCCCGCTCCAGGAAAAAGTGGTGGTCGAAGAGCATTTGCGCGATTGTCCCGATTGCCAGAGACAGCTTGCCGACTACGTCCGTCTCGATCAACTGGTCATCGATCACAGTCAGCTCGCCGACACCGACTACTGGGACACGGCGGCGCGCGGAATCGAGAAAGCCATCGGCATGACTGATCTATCCCAGATAATTCCGGTTTCTAAAGTCAGAGAGCGCTGGGCGCTGACCTGGAAACTGGCGGCTGTGGCGGCCTCGGCCATTATCGTCGCGTATCTGGGGATTAACCGGGACAAGATCCTTCCGCTGGAAAAAGGTGCTCCTCCGACAGTCGCCCCCTCGGTGGCACAACCGAGTCCAGATCAGGGAAAGGACCAGTTAGCCACTGATTCGGTCTCGAGCACGAAGAGAGATTTCGACAGGGAAGAGCCGCGACGGAACGAGGCAAATCGCCCGTCCGAAGGGAGACAGGCTGAACTGCAAGGGGGGACTGCCGTCAAGGAGACTCAGGACAAGTTATCATCAAAGCCGGCCGATAGCCGGGTCCGCGCAGAGAAAGTCATGCCTTCGGGAGCTCTGGCTGATTTGAAGTCTGACGAAAAGCAAAGTTCGGTGGATCGCGCTAGTGCGCCCGCTGTTGAAATGCCTCACACCGTTCCAGTTGCGGCACCGGCGTTCGTACCAGACAGCCAGTTGGCTCAAGCAGAGCCGAAAAGGAGTCTCGACATCCAGCCTGAAACGCTTGCGAATTCCCTTGCCGATAAGATGCCGGCCAAGGATACCGTCGGTGACATTGCCTATTGGCGGTCACTGAAAGATTCGCTGCTTGCTTCCGCCGAGCGCAAAGATGCCCTTGGCGTGAATGCCACCAAGGCGCTCACTTCGCAGTATCAGCCCAGCGCGAAAAAGCCGCCTTCCGTTGCGGCATCTGCGCCGGCCGTAAACCGAGAGATTCGACTGGTCGAAGCCTGGTACAGGATAGCCCGGCTGACTGACAACCCGGCGGAAAAAACCACGGCAATCAAGGCTCTCAAGGTGATGACCAGTGGAACCGCTGCCGCCGTACATGAGAAAGCCGGGGCGTATCTCGATTCCCTGGGGCAAAAGTAGACTGGCCAAGGCTTCCTACCTCTGGCGGCAGGCGAATCTTTTTCCCGGCCCTTTCGTATCATAAGCTAAGAGTAAGCAATCCGATAAGGAGGACAGCAATGCAACGGAGATTCTACCGCTCGGCCACCGACAAGTATATCGGCGGCGTTTGCGGGGGCCTCGCCGAGTACTTCGACATTGACCCGGCCCTGGTCCGGATCTTGTTCGTCGTCATGCTCTTTGCCACCGGAGTCGGATTTCTCGCCTACGTCGTGCTCTGGATTGCGGCCCGAACCCGCCCGATCGATGAACCTATTCAACCGCCGGTCACCTACAATCGGGGATGGCGCCGCTATCTGCCCGGCCTGATCCTGATCTGCCTGGGCGTCATCTTTCTGGCGCAGGCCAACTGGTGGTGGTTTGACTTGCATTGGTATGCGCACCGGTTTTGGCCGCTGGTCCTGATCGGTCTGGGACTCCTGCTCGTGGTCCGGCACAGTGACCACTCGCACAAGGCGAATCCGAACGATTTGCCCCCCGCCCCGGCCCAGCATCATAACGGGGAGGCTACCGTATGACCCCGGCTCGCTTTCGATGGGGCGCTCTGCTGATTTTGCTCGGATTGCTCCTGCTCCTGAGGAACATGGATGTCCTCAACAACAACTTCTGGACCGACTTCGCCGTTTACTTTCCGATCTTTTTGATTGCAGTCGGTGTCGAAAAAATCTTTACCAAGAGCAAATTGCAGTTCATCAGTTATCTCACCACGGTGGTTCTGTTCGCGGGCGGCCTGTTCCTGGCTTTCAATGGCAGCAGCGGCGGGCCTACTGATAACTTTTTCTCGGAAAGCAGCTACCGCCAGGAGGCCAGGCCGGAGGTCAAAGCGATTCATGCGACGATCAATCTCGGACACAGCAATCTGACCGTCCGGGATGCCACTGATGATCTCGTCACCGGCCAGTTCAAACAATTCACCGCCAAGCCGGAGATCAAATTCAATGAGAGCGGCAGCGATGCGTTCCTGACGCTCAACGGCCGCGGCAAAGAACTCTTCTGGGGCTTGATCAAGATTGAGGGTGGAGACCCCAACGACTGGTATCTCTCCTTCTCCAACGCTGTACCGCTATCATTGGAATGCGACGGCAACAGCTGCGATATCCATCTGAACCTGGCCACTACGCCGACCCGGACAGTCAAGGTCAATGCCGATCAGGCCACGATCTATCTGAAACTGGGCTCCGATCAGGATGATGTCAATGTTGACTTGGCCGGCAAGGACTCCGACATCCGTCTGCGCGTGCCCACTTCGGCCGCGCTGAAAGTCACCGGCTCCAAAGACGAAGAGTATCTCTCCCAGGTGGGGCTGAAACGGGAAGGGGACGCCTTTGTTAACAGCGGATACGATACGCTTAAGAATCATATTGTGGTAAATCTCGATGACCGCCTCAGCTCGTTGTCGATCGATTACTATTGATTACTTCCTCCTCCAGTAAAAGGCCGGTCCGATGTGATGTCGACCGGCCTTTTGATTTATTGGCGCGAAGGAATTCTATTGCATCTTTCCCGGCCGTCCCCTTCTTTATGAGCCATGATTAGATTTCCGAACCGCTTCGTTCTTACTTCCCTGATTTTCTTCCTTGTCCCTGTCCTCTTTGGCTGCGGTAACAAAGCGCCAGGCACGCAGTCGGGGACTCTGAGAATCGGCACCGATGCCACGTATCCGCCATTTGAAACAGTCAATACCGAGACCGGCAAGCCGGAAGGGTTTGATATCGATCTTATCACGGAAATTTGTAAGATCAACGGGTGGAAGCCGGAGTTCATTGTTACGCCGTTCGACGGCATGATTCCGGGGCTTCAAAGCAAGAAATATGATGTCGCCATCAGTTCGATGACCATTACTCCGGAGCGACAAGCGGTTATTGACTTCTCTGACCCCTATTATCTGGCCGGTCAGACTTTAGCGGTGCCATTGGCTGACAACGGGATCAAGTCGCCCGACGATCTGAAAGGGAAACGGGTCGGCGTGCAACTGGGAACGACCGGTGAGCTGATGGCCCAGAAAATTCCGGACGCCAAAGTGTTCTCGTATGACAACATCGGCGCCGCCTTTATCGATATGCAGAACGGGAATCTCGATGCCGTGCTCAACGACTATCCGACTACCCAGGCGTACATCCGGGCTCACAGCACCGCTAAAACAGTGGGGGATATTCTCAGCAAGGAGAATTACGGGATCGCCCTGCGCAAAGATGAGACCGAGCTGCGCTCGGCTATCAACAAGGCGCTGGCCGAAATCCGCAAAAACGGGACCTACCGGACGCTTCACATGAAGTGGTTCGACACCGAGCCCCCGGCCGGACATTAGCTCCATTTCCATCCGACCATCCCGGTCCGACGAATCTTGACCCTGTTGGCCAATTTACATACCTTCGGCTCATGCCTACAGCCAAGTATAAATTGAGCAAACTCCAGAATCGCATTATCGCGCTTGACGGGCCGGCCGGCTCCGGCAAATCTACGACTGCCCGGCTGCTGGCCGCACGACTCGGCTACGCCTATCTCGACACCGGGGCCATGTATCGCGCGGTTACGTATCTCGCGATGCAGAAAAAAATCGCTTCCTCGAACGGCCCGGAACTGTCGAAGCTGGCCGGCGAGCTGAATTTTCGCTTCGAAACCCATGAAGATATCAATCGCGTTTTCGTGAACAGCCAGAATCTGACTAAGGAGATTCGTCTTCCGGAAGTGACCCTCCATGTGTCCGAAGTCTCGGCGCATAAGGGGGTCCGCGAAGTACTCGTTGCCAAACAGAAAGAAATGGGGAAGAACGGTGGGATCGTGGCGGAGGGGCGCGACACGACCACGGTGGTGTTTCCGAACGCCGATATCAAAGTCTATCTCGATGCCGACGTCGCCGTCCGCGCGCAAAGGCGCCTGATCGATCTGGCCAGGATGGGCGTCACCACTTCGCTCGAAGAGCAGATTACCGATTTGAAGCGGCGCGATGCCTATGATTCGGGACGGGAACATTCTCCTCTTACCCGGGCGGGGGACGCCGTAACAGTCGACACCTCGCACATGACGATCGAGCAGCAAGTGGACAAGGTCATTCATTTGCTAAAATCGGTACTTCGCTAGTTCATGAAGATTCTCTACTACACCGGCTGGACGATTTTCCGCTTGATCAGCAAATTGGTCTTCCGCGTCAAGGTCAGCGGACAGGAAAATTTCCCGCGCACCGGCGGATTTATTCTCGCCACCAATCATATTTCATGGTATGACCCGCCGCTGTTTGGAAGCTGGGCGCCACGACAGGTCTATTTCTTCGCCAAAATGGAACTCTTCAATGTGCCGATCCTGGGATGGGCTATCCGCCGAACCAACGCCCTGCCGGTGAAACGGGGAACGATCGATCGAAAAGCTATCGAAGCTTCGGTCGAAGTCATCAAACAGGGGTATGGTCTCACGGTCTTTCCGGAAGGCACTCGGTCCAAGACGGATCAGTTCCTTGATCCCAAACCCGGACTCGGCCTTCTGGCGATGCGGGCGCAGTGTGTCATCGTGCCCGGTTATGTTCATGGCGCAAACAGACTTAAGGACTGTTTTCTGGGTCGGGAGAAGCTTCGAGTAGTCTTTGGCGAACCGTTTTCACTATCTTGGGTGAATTCGTTCCCAGACAACAAAGAAGGATACATCAGGCTAACCCAGTCCGTGATGGACCGGGTCCTGGACCTCAAACGGCAGTTTCTCCAGACTAAAGCTGGAGCGGTCGCCGCCGATCCTGAATCAGTCGGCCGAAAAAAGACTTGAGTCTATCCCGCATTGGGGTATATTCGAAGGCTACCTTTCCTAACACTCCGGAATTTAACCTGGCGTCGTAAAGGAGGTCATTCTGAGGGTTTTCCCAATGGGAAAAATCAAAACTCTCAGGAACTGCAAGGAGGTTCTCTTAGTCGCATGGCTGTTGCCAAAAAGGCTGTTAGTCCGCCCCCCGAGGCCAAACTGAGCAAACGCAAAGTTTCGGCCACCCGAAAAACCACCAAAGTCAAAACCAAAATCACCAAGAAGGAAGCAGAAGTCGTTGATGTCAAGACGGCTCTCGCAACCGAAGAGGAGTTGGCAGAAAAAGTAACTACTGCCCGACGCCAGCGCGTGGCTGAAAAAGCCAAAACGCGCCCGGTGATCACGCCCTCTCATCCGACTGAAGTGGCTTCAATGAAAATCACCGACGTCTCCGGCGTTGTCTATGACAAGGCGGAGTACGACGCCATGGTCGAGATGTACGATTCCACCATCAAGGATATCAAAGAAGGTGAAATCGTGCGCGGCCGGGTGCTCGGCGTAACCTTGACGGATGTTATTGTCGATGTCGGGTTCAAGTCCGAAGGGATCATTCCGATCAACGAATTCACCGCCCCTATCAACATCAAGGTCGGCGAAGCGATCGATGTCTACCTCGAACAGATCGAGGATGCCAACGGTCAGCTGATCCTTTCCAAGCAGAAGGCCGATTTTATGCGGGTCTGGGACCGCATACGCGAGGTTCACGACTCAGGGGAGACTATCCCGGGCCGGATTTCCCGCCGGATTAAGGGCGGCGTGGTGGTCGATATCATGGGAGTAGATGCGTTCCTGCCCGGATCGCAGATTTCCCTCCGCCAGGTTCCGGATTTTGACGCGCTCATCAACCAGACGATCGATGTCAAGATCATCAAACTGAATAAATCCCGCCGCAATATCGTGGTTTCGCGCCGCGTCGTGCTCGAGGAAGAACGCGAGAAGATGCGCTCCACGCTCTTGAGCGAAGTTCAAGTCGGCCAGGTCCGCCAGGGAATCGTAAAGAATATCACCGATTTCGGCGTCTTTATCGATCTCGGCGGTGTCGACGGTCTGCTGCACATCACCGATATGTCGTGGGGCCGGATTCGGCATCCTTCTGAGATGGTCTCGTTGGGTGACAAGATCGATGTCAAGATTCTAGATTTCGACGACAAGACGTCCCGCATTTCTCTTGGCCTGAAACAGATGACCCCATATCCGTGGGAGAACATCGAAGAGAAATTCCCGATCAGTAAAAAGATCACTGGGCGGGTCGTCTCAATTACCGATTACGGAGCATTTGTCGAACTGGAGAAGGGAATCGAAGGACTGATCCACATATCCGAAATGTCCTGGACGCAGCATATCAAGCACCCTTCCAAGATTATGAATGTCGGCGACAAGGTCGACGCGGTCGTGCTCTCGGTCGACAAGGACAATGAGAAGATTTCTCTCGGTATCAAGCAGATGGAGCCGGATCCGTGGCTGACGATCGAGATGAAATACCCTCCGGGCAAAGTGGTCTCCGGAAAAGTCCGTAACCTCACGGCGTTCGGCGCCTTTGTCGAGCTCGAAGAAGGAATCGACGGCTTGGTGCATATCTCGGATATGTCTTGGACCAAGCGGATTCAGCACCCCTCGGAAGTCATGAAGAAGGGGGACAAGGTTGACGTTCGCGTGCTCAAGATCGATCATGAGAATCGTCGCATCTCTCTTGGGTTCAAGCAACTCATGGATGACCCGTGGCCGGAACTGGCCAAACGGTTCGCCGTGGGAGCCGAGTGTCTCGGCACGGTGACCAAAGTGCTGGATCGCGGTGTGGTTGTTGATCTGGGCGATGAGGTCGAAGGGTTTGTCCCCTCGGCTCAGTTAGCCGGGAAAGACCTGGCCGATCCGACCGGCGTTTTCAAGGAAGGGGAACAGCTTCCCCTGGTTGTGCTGGAATTCGACAAGAGCCAGCATAAGGTCATACTCTCCGTAGTGGCTTACTACAAGAAGCGTGACCGGGCGGAATTCGAATCCTATCTCGCGCTTCACCCGGTGGCTGACGCACCGTCAATCGCCGAGGCAATGCCGGATGAGCTGAAATCCCATGCCGCGGCTCCGGAGGCGGGACAACCGCCATCCGACGAAGCGGCCCAGGAGATTTAGCTCCGGATTCGGACATTTTCGAAAAAAACAGTGGCGGTCGAGTTACTCGGCCGCCATTTTCTTTGCGGTTCCGGCCGAGGGTGCATGCGGAATCTAACAGAGATTGAATCCGTCCACTCCAGTATGATTGGTTGCCGGAGAGCAACCCAGCGGCTATATTCCTGTCGATCATGGCCCAGACTGAACCCAGAAAGATAGCCCTCCACACTATCGGCTGCCGCCTCAACCAATACGAGACGGAGAAGATGGCAGCCGAGCTGTACCCGTTCGGCTTTCGGAGAGCGCTGCCGGGTGAGCCGGTCGATCTGTACATTATCAATACCTGCACGGTTACTCACAAGGCAGATTCCGATTGTCGCCAGATGGTCAAGAAGGCTGCGCGTGAGAATCCGCAAAGTCGCGTTGTGGTCGCCGGCTGCTATGTCGACAACGACCCCGACCTTGTGGCGGCTATTCAGGGCGTCGATGTGGTCATTCGAAACCACGAAAAGACCAATATTGCGGGAATTCTTCCGGGGAAACTTCCGGAGCTCTTTGACCGCGAACCGGACAAAAGCTGCTCCACGCATATCACTGATTTTCATGGGCACAATCGGGCCTGGCTGAAAGCGTCCGATGGCTGCAACCAGTGGTGCTCGTTCTGCATCATTCCAACCGTGCGCGGCCGCCTGCGCAACCGCCCGGCGCAGGATATTCTCGACGAGATTAACAGTCTGGTAGCTAACGGCTACAACGAAGTTGTGCTGACTGGCGTCCATCTCGGCCATTACAAGAATCGGTTGGTGGAGCCACAGGCCAAGAACCTCGCCGCGCTTTGCCGGATGATCATGGAGAAGACTTCGCTCCCGAGGCTCAGACTCTCTTCTCTGGAACCGCAGACGGTGCGGGATGATCTGGTGCGCATCTACGCCGAGTCTGCCGGCCGAATTTGCCGGCATATGCATATGCCGCTCCAGTCCGGATCCTCGCGCATTCTCAAACTCATGCAGCGCCCATATGATCAGCGCGCCTACATTCAGCGTGTTACCGACATCAAAGCCGCCCAGCCGAATACGATTGTCGGGGCCGACGTCATTGTCGGCTTTCCGGGTGAAACCGATGCTGACTTCCGGCACACACGGGCACTCGCAGAATCCGGCATAATCGACTACCTGCATGTTTTCAGTTACTCTGATCGCCCCGGCACTCCGGCCTCAAGCATGCCCGACAAGATTCCCCCCGAGATCATCAAGGAACGAAACGCAATTCTCTCGGCGATTTCCGACGAGCTACGCACCCAAGCCTGTCGCCGCCAGATGGGCGAGACTCTTGAAGTGATTGCCGAGCATAAGCGTAATCCGGACGAGTCTTTCTGGAGCGTGGCCGACAACTATATCAAAGTCAGATTGCCGGGCTGGGTCGAGGGGGGGAAGCAGCTGGTGCGCGTTCGGATCAGTCGGGCCTCGGATGATTTTGTCGAGGGGGATCTGTTGGATCAGCAGGCTCGCGCCGTTTCTTAAGCCATCTTTAGTGTTGGCTGGCAGTTTCCAGAAATCCTTTCCATTTTAGCCCGGAAGTTTCTTCTTGAAGTGAGGGCCTTTGGCTCTGCTCTGAAGAATTCTCACACCCTCCAATTCATTGTCACACATCGCATTGCCCGATCGGGCACAGTCAGGGCACACGCCTTGCTTAGATAGCCTCTGGAAAAATAGCATTTTCCGGAGTCGATGTGGCAAAGGATACGAAACAGAAACCAGAAGCTTCGAAACCAGAAGCTGCCAAGCAAGGGCAGCCGACGGACGCGGCTGCCCAGCAACCGGTAGTCAAGGCTAAGAAGAGCCTGATGCCGTATCTGTTGCTCGGTGGCGGCACGCTGGCTCTTCTGGCGATCGTCGTAGCCGGTACTCTTTTTGTCGTGCGGCTGAAGGTCAAGAAGACCAGCCAAGCGCCGGACAAGAAAGAGATTCTGGCGGCCACTTCCGACACGGCTCACGTCCCGAAGCTCCCCGAGAAACCGGCGGTCAAGCCTTTGATCCAGGAAAAGAGTGAGACCGCGGCTAAGCCGGTCGCGCCCGATAGTCTTGGTGCAAGCGATCTTCCCACGGATTCCGCGGACTTGATCCCGGCCCAGGTGGACACGGCCGCCGCGATGGCCCAACTCTCCAAAACCATTCAAGTAATGGGCGACGCCAATCAGGCGGAGCACGCCGGCGATCCCAGTCTCACGGCTGAGGATTCAGTCAAAGAGACCGAGTGGGTGGTCAAGGCTCGTGCGGCTCTGTCGCAGAAGGAATCGGCGCTCAACGCCCGTTCGGCCGAGTTAGACAAGCGAGAAAAGGATATTTCGACCAAACTGATGAGACTCGAAAAAGTAACTTCGGACCGAGTCACCAATCTGGCCAAATTATATGACGGGATGGATCCGATAGCAGTCGCCAAACTAATGGCGAATCTCGATGATTCCATCGTGGTTGAACTGATTCCCCGGATGAAACAGAAGAACGCTTCCGATGTCATGTCGCTTCTGCCACCGGCCCGGGCGGCCACAATTTCTAAACAGATAATTACTCTGGCGGACGAGAAATGACCGGCGCAGCGAACAATATCAACGATCTGCTCGGGATTGGCGCCGGCTCAAACGGCAACAGTTCCGGTAATAGTTCGACCCCTGATCCGGGGGATTCAACTTTTTCTGCCTTGCTGAGTATGTTGTCCGGGCTCGGCCTCAACACCCTCAGTCCGTCCAGCCCGACCTCGAAAGTGGCGGATCCCATACGTATGCTGCCTACAATCCCCGGACTCATGGCTCCGATCAACTTGAATTTCAATATCAACCCGGCGATGCCTTCTAGTAGTCAAGCCGATCTCGACAAGGACAGCGGCCCAGAGCCGCAATCTGCCGCTCCCGCGCCAATTTCACTAGTTGGTTTGAGTTCCAAGACATTATCGCAGCTCGCCGCGGCCCAATTGCCTCAGACGACAGTTACGAGCCAACTGCCCAAAGGGAATTACAACATCATTTCGGCTGCTATCGTAGGGGACAAGCTTGACCTTCACCTTGCCAGCAAAGACAATCCGAAGGCTGAACTTCATGTGACCTTGCCGGCCGATTTGGTCAATAGCTCGGTTACGCCGACTACGGTTGCCGACCCAAGTCTGTACCTGGCTCCCAAGAGTCTGGCAGCTCCGTCGACCTCGCTTGAAAGCCACGGCGCGCCCCGACAGAATCTGGCCGACCTCATCGCCCAACTGAATATTACGGAAGTCTCGATTGAAAAGACGCCGGCTATTGTGACCGGCTCTCAACAGGCGGGGACCACGGTCAAGTTCCTGAATGCCGCCAATCCGGCGGCGCCGGCCCTGGTTGCGGTAGTACCGGCCGCACAACTAAAGGCGTTCACAAACCCGCAGGCCAAACCGGCGGAACCCTCAGCGACTGATCTGTCGGACTCCGACTCGAACGCGTCATCTCAAAGATCAGAGACCAAGCCTTCGATCCTGGCCAATACCGGGATCCAGAATAATGCGTCCAAGTCCACGCCGCCGGTTCAGCCAACTATTGAACAGGACCCGCAGCCTCTTTTCCGAACCGCAGCGGTTCGAATCAGCAGCAAGGTCATGACCCAGGACTCGCCGCTGATTCAGAAGCTTCTGAATGACTCGGATGCTGCCGAGATCAGTCCCTTCAAGCTGGATCTCTCGGGTGATTCGCTCAAGGCGCTCAACATGATTCGCCCGACAACTTCCAATGCCCCGGCGCTCGATCAGCCGGCTGTCAGAATCAGCCTACCGCAGAATCTCTCCGGCCTATTGGACAACCCCGGCCGGTCGATCAATATCAAACTGGAACCTGACTATCTTGGCCCGGCTCGTCTGACCCTCTCCATGCGCGGCGAGTCACTCTCCGCAAAATTGACGGTCGACACACCCCAGGCCAAAGCGGCGGTCGAAAACTCGATCACCCAACTGACCGATCAACTGGCCAGGGTGGGGATTAAGGTCGACCACTTCGATGTCAGCATGCGCGGCGGCGGCGCCGACAGCCAGGCTTTCCATCGCCCGCAGGACTGGTTCACGCCTCAGCGAGCGCGCGTCACGCAGCGTGAAGACGATCCGTTTATCGAGCACAGTATGAAAATTGAAACTACCAATCTGCCTCCGGCCACTTATCTGAGCCGGCGCAGTGTCAACCTTTACGCCTAGGAGCGCAAACTATGTCATTCATTTCACCAGTCGCATCCGATGCCAGCGGCCAGCCCAAGGCTACCGGCAGTCAGCAATCGCTGGGCAAAGATGACTTTTTGAAGCTGCTCGTCACCAAGCTGCAGAACCAGGATCCGATGCAGCCGTCCGACGATTCTGCGTTTGTGGCCGAGCTGGCCCAATTCTCATCGCTCGAGCAGATGCAGAACATTTCCGACGGGATCACCACGGCCAACAAATGGAGCCAGATGTCGATGCAGTCGATCAACAACTCCATGGCCTCCGGCCTGATCGGTAAGCAGGTTAACGCTGACTTCAGCGGCATTTACGTCGAAGACGGCAAGAAACCTTCGATTTCATTTACGACCGACCGCCCGGCGAGCTCGATCACGTTCACCGTGAAGGATTCGGCCGGAAATGACGTAACGACTTTTACCCAGAATAACGTCGCGGTCGGACCGAACACGGCGGCGTGGGATGCCACCGACGCTCGCGGCAACCGCGTACCTGCCGGTTTCTACACCATCACCGCCAAAGGGACCGCGACCGATGGTACGTCCTTTACGCCTTCGATGTCCGTTACCGGCGTCGTCGACTCAGTCGTTTATCGCGACGGAGCCGCCTATGTCAGCGTGAATGGAATGGAAATCGCGCTGGGCGACATTAACGAAATTATGACGCCCAAATGACCTGTTGAGGCACGAGTCATGAGTCAGGGAACGCGCATAACAGCTTACCAGCGGCCGGTCAATTTGCTGGAGATCTCCCAGCGGGGAAGCGTCTCACCGCAGCCACCGGCTCAAGGAGGCACTTTCAAGGACATCATGTCCCAGCAGCTGGGGAGTTCCAGGCCGGTACAGATGTCCAAGCATGCTTCGGAGCGGCTGCATTCACGCGGCCTCAACATCACCGACCAGCGGATGCAGCAGGTCGGAGATGCTCTGGACAAGGCTGAAGGGAAGGGCTCGCGCGAGACTCTGATTCTTTTCGATGACATGGCTTTGGTCGCCTCGGTCAAGAATCGCACCATCATCACCGCGTTTGACCGTGACAAACTCCGCGAGGGAGTCGTCACGTCGATCGATTCGGCGGTCATCCTATGAACAAACAGAACATAAAGACAGATAAACAACACTCAGGGCTGGACCCCATTCTAAATGGGGAGGCCTTGCGAATCCGCAAGGAGGATTGCAAACCATGATGGCATCACTGTACGCCGGGGTATCCGGACTGAAGAACCATCAGACGATGATGAACGTCATTGGCGACAACATCGCTAATGTGAACACGATCGGCTTCAAGCCGGGGCGTGTGAATTTCCAGGAAGCTTTGGTGCAGACTTTTAAGGGAGCCGGGCGTCCCAGCTCCATTTCAGGCGGCACCAACCCCCTGCAGCTCGGCTTGGGTATGCAGGTCTCGACCATCGACAACCTGTTCCTGCAGGGCGGGCTGGAGACCACCGGCCAGATCACCGATTTGGCGCTCCAGGGAAGCGGCTTCTTTATCCTCGGAGATGACAACGGTAATAAGTTTTACACGAGAGCCGGAGCTTTCGGCATCGATGCCGGCTCCAATCTGGTCGACCCGGCCACCGGGCTGTTCGTCCAGGGGAAGATGGCGGACCAGAACGGCGTCATCCCGTCACTTGCCACGACCGGGAAAATTACTCTGCCGTTCGGACAGCAGACCCCGGCGCATGCTACCCAGCAGATTACGATCTCGAATAACATTGACTCTTCGGCGACCAACTCCAACGCTTCGCTGACCCAGGCCGGCAACTCCGGCGTCCAGACGGTCAGCGGCAAGGCCACCGATGGTGTCGGTGGAACACATTCCATTGTCATCACGGGAGCCCAGGCGGCGAACGCTTCATATACCGGCGCCAACCTCGGCAACAACGGCTCAGGTGGTCTGATCGGAAACCTTGGTCTCAACATGACCCTGGGAAGTCTGGGGATTACTGACTTCACCAACTACGGATTCAGCGTCGACGGAAAGCCGATGCAGATTATCAGCGGTCTTAACTCGACCTCAACTGTCAGCGACCTCATCAATGCCACCAACCAGATCGACGGGATCCAGATGGCGTTAGTGGGGGGTCAGCTCCAGATCACGCGCACGAAAGCCGGAGCCAATTCGGACTTCAGCTTTACGTCGACCACTGGCGCCGTGACTCAGGTCCCCGGACCGGGAGTCAATACCGGCGGCGCTGCCAGCGGCAACATTGTCGGTGTGCTGCTCGGAGTCAACAACGCGACCGTCACGTCAGCCGGCGGCGCGGCCTCGACTTTTGTCGCGACCGATACGTTCACGCCCGATCGCGGTATCGGCGCGGCGGCCGGCCCGGTCATCTCGACTCTGGCCCTGACCTATGACGATGTTTCCGGCAAGGTCACCGGTTTGAGCGGTCTTGGCGGCGGCGGTGTTGATATCGAATCAGGCGCAGCCGGCATTTCGGCTACGGCCGGTTCCCCTCTGTTGATCAAGACCGACCCGACACTCTATGCCACGTCAATTAACGTTTATGATTCTCTCGGCGACAAACACACCCTGTCGGTGGAGTTCTTCAAATCGACCGTCAAGAACCGTTGGGAATGGAAAGCCTCTACTCTAAACGGTGAAGGAATCACCGCCGGCCAGACCGGTTATGTCTCCTTCAACCCGGACGGCTCTCTGAACACATTCTCATATTTTGGCGGCGCCTCGGCCATCAACATCAGCCCGAACAACGGCGCTGAAAATATGCAGATCGCCATCAAGGCGGGCACGCCCGGTAACTATGACGGACTCACTGGCTTTGCCTCCGGCACCAGCACGGCATCGATTATCGGCCAGGACGGCTATGGCCTGGGAATTCTCTCCAAGATCTCCATTGACCAGGCCGGCAACATTTCGGGCGTCTTCTCCAACGGCGTCACCCGAGTGCTGGCCCAGATCATGCTGGCCGACTTCAACAACCAGGGCGGCTTGAACAAGGCCGGCCGCTCGATGTATTCGCCGTCCGCCAACTCGGGCGAAGCGGTCGAAGGAGTCGCCGGTTCTACGATCTCCAGCCAGATCACTTCAGGGGCGCTGGAATCGTCCGCCGTTGATATTGCCCAGGAATTTACCAGTATGATAACTGCCCAGCGCGGGTTCCAGGCCAACGCCCGGATCATTACCACGTCGGACAGCATGCTCAACGATCTGGTGAATTTGAAACAATAGGTGATTAGTGATTAAGGTGACTCGAATCAATGACTCGGTCCTCGTTATCAACTCGGAACTTATCGAGTTCGTCGAGGCGATTCCCGACACCATCATCTCCCTGACCACGGGGAAGAAGATTATGGTGCGGGAGACGATTGACCAGGTCATCGAGCGAGTCGCAGCATTCAAACGAATGTCGGTGGTCCGGGTCCAAACCCCGGACCCCGACCATGTAGCCAAGGAAGGTTGACATGGCGGCTGAAGAAGACAAGACAGTAGTGGCTGCCCCCGATGCGGCGGCGGCAAATCCTCCGAAAAGCAGGAAGAAACTGTTCCTGTTTGGCGGAATCGGCCTCGGCGTGGTCATCCTCGGTGTGGCCCTGGCCATGTTTGTGGTCGGTCCGATGATGTCCAAGTCATCCGACGGGACCGGCTCGGAAAGCTCGACTCCGGCCGACAAGGGAGGCAAGAAGACCGAAGCGGAGTCCAAGCCCAAACCCAAAAAGTCCGAAGGTAAAGGGAGCGGAAACTCCGTGGTGTACGCCATCAAGGATATCGTCGTGAATCCCGCCGGCACCTCGGGCTCCCGATTTTTGTCCGTTTCGTTCGGTTTTGAGCTTCTGTCCCAGACGGATGCGACCGAATTCGAGAGTCACGAGCCGCTCGTGCGCGATGTCCTGATCACGATCTTGTCATCGAAGACCATGGCCGAACTGACTGATGCCAAGGAAAAAGAAATTATGCGCGTGCAGATCAAGAAACGTCTGCAGCAGTTGCTGAATTCGGAAGAACCGAACGCTGTGTTTTACACTGACTTTGTATTGCAATAGCAGGGATAACCGTGGCCAAGATACTCTCACAAGACGAAATTGATGCCCTGTTGACCACCGTGTCGGCAGGGGACGCCGCCGGGGAAGACGGCTACGAGGATGCCAAACTTCGCTCCATCGTCGCCTATGACTTCAAGCATCCGAACCGGGTGTCCAAGGACCAGATCCGGACTCTTGAAAACATGCACGACAACTTTGCCGGGCACTTCGGCTCAACCCTTTCGGCAGTGCTGCGGACGATTACCGATGTCGACTTGGTCTCGGTTGACCAGATCACGTATTCGGAATTCATCATGTCCCTGGTGTCGCCGTCCTGCACCTACACGTTCTCGGCCCATCCGCTGGAAGCGGTCTGCCTGGTCGATTTCAATCCCACTCTAACCTTCTCGCTGATCGACCGCATGTTTGGCGGGCACGGCAAAATTCTAGAGACGGAGCGGGAACTGACCGGCATTGAACGCTCCGTAATGGGGCGACTGGTCGAACGGCTCTACGGCGAACTGCAGAAATCGTGGGAACATATCGTCAAAGTGGAGATCGAGCAGATCAGCTTTGAAACCAACCCGCAGTTTATCCAGATCGTGCCGCCGGGAGAAACGGTGGTCGTGATCTCGTTTCAAGTAAAGCTGTTCCAGTCGACCGGACTGTTGACCATGTGCTATCCGTATGTGGCGCTGGAGCCGATCATCACCAAACTATCCGCACAGAACTGGATCGATGCCACCAAGCGCAAGAACATCGATGCCGAGCGGAAGGTCAATCTCTCCAATCTGAATCGCATCAGCGGCGATCTGTCGGCTGTGCTGCTCCGGACCAACGTCAGGATGCGGGACTTCATGCAGCTCAAAGTCGGCGACATCATCCCTTCCGAATCAAAGATTCAACTCCCGATAGAGATTTGCGTCAATCGCCGCAAAAAATATACGGCTCGTCCCGGGCTTTTGGGAAAGAAACGGGCCTTCCAGGTACTCGCAGTTCATGACAGGACGTCCAAGGAGAACTAACCATGGCAGACGAAAAAGAAATAGATCCGGCACAGCCGGAGGAAATTGAGGCCGCCGCCAAGCCGGTCGGGGTGGTCAATCCAAGTGATGCCTCGGAAGAAGACGCCGAAGCCGCCATGCTCAAAATGCTGGAAGGTTTGCCGCAGGAAGAGCGGTCCGCCTCCGCCGAAGACATCAACTTTGGCTCGGCCTCGGCCTCCAAAGCGGAATTCCAGCAGCTGTCGCAGCAGGCCGGCAGCGGAGCTCCTCGGAATATCGATTTGCTCATGGATGTGGACCTGCCGGTAGCAATCGAACTAGGCCGCACCAAAATGGCCATCCAGGAGATTCTCTCGCTCGGCCCCGGATCAGTAGTCGAATTAAACAAGCTGGCCGGCGAACCGGTCGATCTGCTGGTGAACAGCAAGGTCGTGGCCAAAGGGGAAGTCGTCGTGATCGACGAGAACTTCGGTCTTCGCATTACCCAGCTGGTCACGCCCGAAGAAAGGCTCAAGGCTCTTGGTGAAGACTGATCCCGGCAAACGCCGTCAAATCATAACCGTCCTCATAATTCTCTCGGTGGCGTTTCTAGGATTTGTCCTGGTGACGCTCAAGCAGGGAGGGGAGCACCACAGCTTGTACGCTAGCCCAATGGCGACGGCCGCGGTCGGTGACTCGCTCAGTGCGGCAGCTCAGCCGGCTCCCGGAGACCCGGTCGGCAGCGGCGTGGCCGCCATTTCAATTTTCAAAATGATCCTGGCGCTCGCAGTTGTAATTATCGCGATCTACGGCGGGATATACTTGCTCAAGAGACTCACCAGCCGCAAACACTCGAGCCGCTCGGGAACGAGTCTGCTGGAAGTTCTTGAGACTGCCTACATCGACCCAAAGAAATCGCTGTCTTTGGTTCGAGTTGCCAACAAGTCCGTCCTTATAGGCGTGACCGACAACCAGATATCGGTGCTGACCGAACTGGATCCTCAGCTTACGACTACCGCTCTCGAGAGCGCCGCGCACAAGGCGCAGACCGAGAGTTTTGGCCAGTTGCTGAGATCAGCTTCAAGCAAGCTGAACGTATTTGGATTGAAAAAAGACATACAGCCATAACGGCTGTGCTTTAACCGGCTGCACGGATTTTGCGGTCGAGGTTACTCGTGACATGGATGTTGCGAGCTGAAACGAGATATAGGAAATGTCGAAAAAAGCTGTTCTTCTGTTGCTGGTGGCGGCGTTCGCCCTCTTGATTGCGGGGGATGCTTCCGCACAAGCAGTGCCCAAGCTCTCTATTGAGGTCGGCAAAGCCACCAAACCCGGTGATTTGTCAGCCACTCTCCAGATTGTCATCCTACTGACCGTCCTGGCGCTGGCCCCTTCCATCCTGATCATGACCACCGCCTTCATCCGCATCGCGGTCGTGCTTTCGTTCCTCCGTCACGCCATCGGTACGACCCAAATGCCGCCGAATCAATTGTTGATCGGCCTGGCCCTGATCTTGACCATGTTTATTATGTCCCCGGTCTTCACGACCTCGTACTCGGAAGGGATCAAGCCGTATCTCGACGAGAAGATCACCAAAGAGGAAGCCTTCACCAAAGGGGTGGCTCCGTTCCGAAAATTCATGCTGGCACAGACGCGGGAAGAAGACCTTTCGTTGTTCGTCAATATGTCAAAAATGCCGGCGCCGAAGAATTCCGATGACATTCCCCTTCAGGTGCTGGTCCCTGGTTTTGTCATCTCCGAACTCCGGACCGCCTTTCAGATCGCCTTCGTGATCTTCATCCCGTTTCTCGTAATCGACATGGTGGTCGCCTCGGTCTTGATGTCGATGGGTATGATGATGCTTCCTCCCAGCATTGTCTCTTTGCCGTTCAAGCTCCTCTTGTTTGTGCTGGTGGATGGCTGGTATCTGCTGGTGAAATCACTGGTCGAATCGTTCCACATGTAAGGAAATTGTCTATGACTCCCCAGATGGTAGTAAGTATCGGACGCGAGGCGCTCATGGTCACGCTCATGATCGCCGCCCCTATGTTGATCCTCGGATTGATCGTCGGTCTGGTCATTTCCATTTTTCAGGCGGTGACCCAGATCAACGAAATGACCCTGACGATCGTCCCCAAAATCCTCGCAGTGGGTCTGGCCCTGCTGCTTTTCCTCCCCTGGATGATCAACATGATGACCGATTTTACGCGCCATATGTTCGCCCTTATTCCGACTCTGGTAGGGTAGAGGCCATGAAATTCCCTTTGAACCTTTTTCCCACAGAGTTGGTAGATCTTTCCGCCAAAAGTGATCCGTTCGGAATCTCCAGTCCATTTTAGCCCCGCAACCCATTCCTATTTAACAACTTACAACATCTTTTCGCCCTGTTTCACATTGGCACAGGGTTTGAAATAGATCAAGGTCGATTAACCCGTAGTCTAGGAATTTTGACCTTGTTTGACTTCGTTAATTTCGCTGCCGCCAAGCTTCAACTCTTCCTGTTGATCATGCTTCGGGCCTCAGGTCTTTTCCTGGTCGCTCCGATCATCGGCCATCAGTCGTTTCCGACCATGGCCAAGGTCGGTCTCGCCATTTTGCTCTCGCTCATTCTGGTCGCCACTCTCGATAAAGCGTATATCCCGCCCGTTGCCTCCCTCGGTGAACTCGTGGCCCTGGCCGCGAAAGAACTCCTGGTCGGACTTGCCATTGGATTCCTGTTCGCCATGCTCATGATGGCAGTGCAGGGGGCCGGAGACATCGTCAGCTATCAAATGGGTCTCTCCATGGCGACGATCGCCGATCCGGAACTTGGAGATGTGTCCATCCTTGGGCAGTTCTGGTTCCTCTGTGCGACCCTGATATTTCTCGGCATCAACGGCCACCACGTCATAATCAGCGCTTTCAACGACAGCTACCAAATGATACCGCCCGGCCAGGTCGTCATGAACGGCTCGGTCGGCGAGATGATGATAAAGTACAGCGCCTACGTGTTCGTTATCGCGATCAAGTTGGCCGCTCCGGTCATCATCACGCTGCTGCTCATCGATGTCGCGCTGGGTGTCGTGGCCCGGATGATGCCCATGATGAACGTTTTCATTCTCGGCTTTGGCGTCAAGATCGGCGTGGGGATCCTTATGATGGCCCTCTCGCTGCCGGTCTTTGCGTACGTGCTCGAAAAAGCCACCAACTATCTCAATGTCGAGCTGCACACCATGCTCGCCGCTCTGGGAAGGGCCTGAGTCTAAATGGCTGACGACAGCTTCCAGGAACGAAGTGAGCAGGCGACACCACGTCGCCGCGAGCTGGCACGGGACAAGGGTCAAGTTGCCCGCTCCATGGAGCTCAATTCCGCCATGATGATTCTGCTCGGGTGCGCCAGTCTGCTCGCCCTGGGGCCGCACATCATAAATACGTCAGAGGAAATGATGCGGTACTTGTTGGCTAACGCCGCCCATCTGGGCACCGCCAATTCAGATTTCAGCCTGCTCTACAATGAAAACGTCGTGAAGTTCTTTGTGATTCTGGGACCCGTCTTTATCGCCATGGTGGTGATCGGGTTCGTCAGCAATGTCGCCCAGGTCGGCTTCCATGTTTCCACCAAAGCTCTGGAACCCAAATTTGAAAAGCTGAATGTCTTCCAGGGAATCGGCAAGCTCTTCGCGATGCGCTCCCTGGTGGTCGGCATCAGAGATACCATCAAGCTCGCCATCGTTGGGATAGTCGCCTACAAAGTCATCCAATCGGAAGCGGAGCACTTTTTTGCCCTGTCCGACATGAGTGTTCCGCAACTTGGCGGCTACCATGGGCAAGGTCGCCCTGCTTATCGCCATCAAAATCGGCGTCGCCATTCTAGTGCTCGCCATCCTGGATTTCCTCTATCAAAAGTGGGAGTTCGAGCGCTCCATCCGTATGTCGATCCAGGAAATCAAAGAAGAATACAAGGACACTGAGGGCTCCCCGCAGATCAAAGCCCGCATCCGCCAGATTCAGCGCGAAACCGCCCGCAAGCGAATGATGGACGATGTCCCCAAGGCTGATGTCGTCATCACCAACCCGACTCACTATGCGGTGGCGCTCAAATACGACATCTCCGAGATGAACGCCCCGTACGTTCTCGCCAAGGGACAAAATCTGATCGCCCAGAGGATCAAAGAAATTGCCATCGCCAACGAAATACCGATCATCGAGGACCGCCAGCTAGCCCAGGCTCTTTATAAACTGTGCGATGTCGGCCAGATGGTCCCGCAGTCGCTCTATCGGGCAGTGGCTGAAGTCCTTGCGTACGTCTACCGCCTCAAGGGAAAGGTGATGAGCTGAGATGGCTACGCCCCCCGAAAAAGGAACGATTCTAAACGCGCTGACGCAGCGCTCCGATATCGCGCTGGCGCTGGCCGTCATCGGCATTATCGGCGTGCTGGTTATCCCGATTCCGCCGATGCTGCTCGATTTCGCGCTGGCCTTCAATATCACGTTTTCCCTCGTCGTGTTGCTCACGACCCTCTACGTCACGCGGCCGCTCGAGCTGTCCGTGTTTCCGGGAATGCTGCTGGTTGTCACGCTGATGCGCCTCGCGCTCAACGTCGCTTCGACCCGGCTGATTCTCGGTCAGGCCTACGCCGGCGAGGTCATCAACTCCTTCGGTCACTTTGTGGTGCAGGGGAATTACGTTGTCGGCTTCATCATCTTCTGTATTCTGGTCATCATCCAGTTCATCGTCATCACCAAGGGCGCCGGGCGAATTTCCGAAGTTGCCGCCCGGTTCACTTTGGATGCCATGCCGGGCAAGCAGATGGCGATCGATGCCGACCTGAACGCCGGCATGATCAACGAGCAGGAAGCCCGCCGCCGCCGCGATGACATCGCCCACGAAGCGGACTTCTACGGCGCGATGGACGGCGCCTCCAAGTTTGTGCGCGGCGATGCGATCGCCGGCATCATTATCACGCTCATCAACGTCATCGGAGGATTCATTATCGGCGTGGCCATGAACGGCAAGTCGGTTCCCGATGCGATTAAGACCTATACGCTGCTCTCAATTGGTGACGGCCTGGTCACGCAGATTCCGGCGCTCTTAGTCAGTACTGCTTCCGGTATCATCGTCACGCGGGCAGCCTCCAATTCCAACATGGGCGCCGACCTCACCCGTCAGCTGACCCGCCAGCCGCGAGCGATTTTGGTCGCAGCCTCTGTCCTGTTCCTGTTCGGACTGGTGCCGGGGATGCCGACCCTCACTTTCATGATAATCGGCGTTCTGGTCGGCGGAGTCGGGTATCTGACTCGCGAAGCAAACAAAGCCAAAGCAGAGACCGCCCAGCGCGACGCTCTTAGAGCCCAAAGCAAACCGGCGCCGGTCAAAGAGCGGACTGAAGATCTCCTCAAAGTTGACACCATCGGGCTCGAGATCGGTTACGGTCTGATTCCGCTGGTAGATTCCAATCAAGGAGGAGACCTCCTCGAACGAATTTCCTCCATTCGCAAACAACTCGCGACCGAACTCGGGATCGTTGTCCCGCCGGTCCGAATCAGAGATAACATCAGACTTCGCCCGAATGAATATCAGATCAAAATCAAGGGGATACGGGTCGCCGGATTCGAATTGATGCTCGACCAGATTCTGGCCATCAATCCGGGATATGTGGTCGAGAAACTCGACGGTTTCGACACCAAAGAACCGGCCTTCGGTCTTAATGCGACCTGGATTCAGCCGGTCTTCAAGGATGTCGCCGAAGCCAAGCAGTTTACAGTTGTTCAGCCCTCGGCTGTCGTGGCAACCCATTTGACGGAAACGATCCGGAATGCCGCGGCCGAGATTCTCACCCGGCAAGATGTCCGCCATCTGGCCGACACGCTCAAGGAAGACTATCCGGCTCTGGTTGATTCGGTTATTCCCGAAGTCGTGACGCTCGGCACCCTGCACAAAGTGCTTCAGTCGCTGCTGGCCGAGCGAGTCCCGATTCGCGACATGGCCAGCATTGTCGAAACAGTCTCCGACTATATCGCCGTTACCAAAGACACCGATGTTCTCTCCGAGTATGCCCGCATGGCACTCAAGAGACAGATCACCGAGCTATATAAAGACAATGCCGGTAAGATCAATGTCTTCACGTTCGATCCTGCGGTCGAACAGAAGCTGGCTGACTCCGTCCAAAGTACCAAGCAGGGGCTGATGCTCGTGCTAGATCCCGCCACCACGGATGTTCTGCTCCGCAAGATTGGCGAGCAAGTGGCACGGATGCAATCAGGCGGGTTCCTGCCGATTGCGCTCTGTTCTCCAAATGTCCGTCTCGCCTTGAGACGACTCGTCGAGTCAAGTCATCCATCACTTGCGGTAATCTCTTACAACGAAATGCTGCCGACCGTCGAACTCGTCTCTTCCGGCACAGTGAGGTTGGGAAATGATAATTAAGACTTTTACGGCGGAGTCCTCCGCCGCGGCGCTCAAGCAAGTTCGCTCCGAACTTGGCCGCGAGGCAGTCGTGCTCAAGACCCGCGAAATCCCAGGTCCTAACGGCACCGGCCGAATCGAAATTACGGCCTGTCTCGATGGCGCCTCCGTACCGCCGCAACAAGCGGCACCGGCCCCGGCGCGCGTCCCCTCCGTTCGGCCGGCCGTTTTCAAATCGGCCAATCCACCGGAGCCGATCAACCGTCTGGCCACGCCCCCAACACAAGTTCCGGCTATCCGCCCGGCCGCGTCAGTGATGCCTGAGGTGTCGAGCGATCTGTTTGAGCGGCTCGCCCGGATCGAGAAGATGATCACCATTCTTACCCAGCGCTCAGGAACGAACAATTCGAGTGATCGATTCGCCGAGATCCGAGCCAAGATGGCCGAGGCTGACCTCCCGACATCCATCGTTGATCTTCTGACTTCAAACGATGACGCCAACACCGACCCGGCGACTCTGGTCGAACGTTCGCTCAGTGACCTCACGGGGCGCTCGGTTTCCCCCGCGCTGAGTTTCCGGCCCGGCGACCGGATTGTGTTCTTTGGTCCGGCTGGGGCAGGGAAGACTTCGGTCCTCGGCAAACTAGCCGCCCGCCTGACCTTCCAGGAAAAACGAAAGGTCACCTTGATCACCCTGGACCGGGTGAAGATCGGGGCTTTCGAAGAAATCCAGAGTTACGCCGATATCCTGGGCGCTCGCACTGCCGGAGATGACTCGGCCGCTCATGAAACAGACCAGACATCCGTCACCTTAATTGATACGCCCGCCTGGTCCAACTCTTCCGAGCAACAGGAACGGCTATCCACAGCGATTGCCGCATTCAAGCCCAACTATCGATTCTTGGTTGCTTCAGCTTTGACCCGCTCAAGCGATATCTCTGAACAGCTTGATCGATTGATTGCGCTCGCTCCGACCCACGGCATCATGACGATGTTCGATCTCACCCGCCGCTGGGGCTCAGTGCTGGCGGCCTTCAGTCCCGAATTGAAACTTGCCTTTACCACGAACGGTCCCGCCGGAATCGGTTCTCTCAACGCTCCCGATCCGGTTCTCATTGTCCGGCAGATCCTGAATAGCGAGGTGTCCCGTGGCTGATTTCGATCAGGCTGTCAGCGAACCTCGCGTGCTCTCAATTCTCTCCGGTAAGGGAGGAGTGGGGAAGTCCATCCTGGCCTTCAATCTGGCGTACCGATTTTCCACTCAGGGGATCCGCGTATTATTGGTCGATGCCGATTTCGCCAACGGTAATCTCCATGTCTTGGCCAACGTGCAGGCTCGCGTCGGCGCCAACGAGTACCTGACTCGCCGCCTGCCGCTCCCCGAGGCCGTGATCAATATCAACGACCGACTCTCTTTACTGGCGGCATCCTGGAACGAACGGCTGGCCGAGGACCGCAATGTCGTGGTCACCGCGCAGTTCATCAACGACCTCAGGACTGACGCCGCCGGCGAATTTGATCTGATCATAGTCGATCATGCCTCCGGACGTTCCAATCAATCCGCCACGCTGGCGCATGCCTCCGATCTTAACCTCCTGGTCGTGATCCCGGAACTGACGTCACTGACCGATGCCTACGGTCTCTACAAGTTTCTCGTCGGGCTAAACAGCCATCTCCCGTGCGGCCTGGTCATCAACCGCACGCAGTCTGAAGACGAAGTCGGCTACATTCGCAGCAAGTTTCCCGAGCTCACGCAGCGCTTCCTCAAGACCGCACCGATCTACTGCGGCTTCTTATCGGAGAGTAGTTTGATCCGCAAATCGATCGCCAACCAGTCTCCCTGGCTGCAACTCGATTTCGACTCGGCCTCAAGTAATGAATTAATTGATATCGCTAATAGATTGTCCGACATGCTCTTACTTGACGGAGAGCCGGGTCGGAACAATCCCTTTACCACGATAAATAAAGTCACCGCAACAGCCGATATAAGAGGATAACACTCATATGGTTACAACAGTCAAGCGGGCGCCTGCAAAGCGCGGAAGAAAGCCAAAGAAGAGCACCGCAACCGCTGTTCAGATTGCTGTCGTCGCCGATCCGGCTAAGAAAGTAAAGAAGTGGGAAGTCACCACGCGTGACTGGAACCGCTTCCAGAAATCGAAGTCGGAAGATGCGCGCCGGAAGCTTTTGGACAAATATGTTCCGTTAGTTCGGACCGTTGCGGCTCGCATGGCTATGGGTTTTCCCCGTTCTGTGGAGTTATCCGACCTGGTCAATACCGGTGTGATCGGTCTCATCGAGGCCTTCGGGAATTTCGATCCTTCCCGCGGGGTCAAGTTTGAGACCTACGCCGTGCCGCGTATCCGCGGCGCGATCCTCGATGAGCTTCGCGCTCTCGACTGGGTGCCGCGCTCGACCCGCGCCAAATCCCGTGAAATCGACCGCGCTCTCAACGAACTCGAAAACCAACTCGGCCGTCCGCCCGAAAAAGTGGAACTGGCCCGGTATCTCAAAATTAGCGAGGAGGAACTTCACTTGGCTATCGATGATGTCTCCAGCACCAACATCCTCTCTCTCGATGAAGTCATTTATCGGGAGGATGATAACCGCCAGGTTCCCCGAATCGAAACCATCAGGGATGCGGCTTCGCTCACCATTCTGGGCGAGATCGAAAAGGGCGAACTGCGCTCCTTCCTGGTTGTCGCCATGGATCGGCTGACCGAACAGGAGAAACTGGTGATCGCGCTGTATTACTACGAAGAACTGACCCTGAAGGAAATCGGCGAGGTCATGACCATCTCCGAGTCGCGCGTGTCTCAGATTCACACCCGCGCCGTAATGAAACTTCGCAACATGGTCAGGGAGAAATTCGCCTTGACCGCTTAAGAGTCTGGCGAGCGGCCGGGAAGAGTGCCTGATGGACAATCCGATCAATTCGGTGGACAAATCTACTCCCTATCCCGGGACCGGTGCCGTGAAACCGCTGCACCAGTCCGAACGCGAGAAGGAACGCTCCTTCTCCGACACGCTCGAAGAAACGCTCGAAGAAGAGCAGGAACAGAAGAAGAAAAGTAAACATGATTCGGTCACTCTCGGACAGGACTCATCGAAAAAGCCGGAATCAGCTGACGATCAGTGGATTCCTTCCGAAGCTTCAACACCCGAGCCGCCCGAGAAACCTGAATCCGAGGAAGATCCCTCCGGTCGACGGACATGTCGATCTGAAGGCTTGAGACGAAGGATAAGTGAAAAATGGAATTTTCACAGGACACACTGATTGACGTAGGGCTGAGCGTCGCGGGCTATCTGGCCGCCGGCGCCCTCTGGATGGTGCTCTACTCGCTCTTTACCGGCCGTTCCAATGCCCGCGTGGCCGCACCGGCGCTGGCCGGGGGGAATTCGAGTGCCTCCGCCGGATCAGCCATCGGGGACGCCGTCCGGGAAAAACGGAAACTTCAATATGTCGACCTGCGCGGCTCCACGGCCGTCGCCAGTCCTGCTGTTGCGGCTCCGGAAACGCCGCGAGCCGAACAGCAGCGCCGCAATCGAGTCCAGGTAATCAAACTTGCCCGCGAAATGCTGCAGGACGGGCGCACCCAGGATCAAGTCCGCGATCTGCTCCCCATCTCCGAGGGAGAACTCGCGATGCTTGCCAACGAGTAGATAAACAGGAAACGGGAGATAAACATGGCAACCGAAAGCCCCTTCTTGCTCTACCGGGTCGAGTGCCCGATCTGCAAGACGATTAACGAATTCGAAACGATCCGGGTCGGCGCTTACGCCGAGGAAAGCCGGGACACCGATTTCTGCCCCACCAACGTCAAATGGCGTTTCCCGAGGTACCAGGGGTACAACCCGCTGGTCTTCTTCACCGCCACCTGCGGCAACTGCTACTACTCGCGCGAGTTGACCAACGGATATCGCGATTGGAAAGAGGATCTCAATTTCAAGACTTACCGGCTGAAGACGGTCAAGCCCAAACATCTCGATCAGCTCTCGCAATCCGACTCGGCCATCAAGATGATGGGCGGTGCCATGGACCTCAATCGTTTTCCCAACGAATCGGCCATTCTCAAGTTACATCTGGCCATCTTCGACGAACAGCTGGCCGACCATTACAGCCGCCTCGATGTCGGCCGATTCTATCTCCGGATCGGCTGGGTCTTTCGGGATATCGAGCGGGGCGAAGATCCCAACCGTCTGCTTTTAAACAATCTTGTTTACGATGTCCAGGACGAATATAACCGCGCCAAGAACTGCGCTACGGCGGCACGCTTGCTCAGATCGAACAGCTTATTGCCCGCACCAATCTTCCGGTGGATGCCGAAGAACTGTCGGCGGAATCAAAGTCGCAACTCCTGGCGTATCGCGAGCGGTTCGGGGGACTGGTGAAGGATATCCACGCCCAGTTGAGCGCCGGCAACGAGCAGCTGGAGCAAATGGGTGAAGTGGTCAACGAGTATCGCCAGACCATGCTCGGCGGAGACAGCTCGGCCGGCGGCCGCGCTTTTGGGCAGTTCGCCTCATTTCAGGAATTTCTGCAGGACGCCAAGCGGACCTGGAACGGCGTGGCCACCAACGAGCGCGAAGCGCTTGAGAAAGCCGTGTTCAATTACAAGGAAGCGTTTGCCAACGGCCGCGATATCGCCCCGGGCAATCAGCAGATCCAGGCCTCGTACCTGATCGCCGAACTCTCGCGGCGCATCGGGGACTACGACGAAGCCAAACAGTATTTCACGAGTACGATTAAGTCCGGTCAGGAATTCATTTACCAGAACCGGAACGACAAATCACGTATTGCCCTGGCCAAGAAGATTCTTGAGCTGGCCATCGAACAGGGAAGAAGCAATCTGGCGGCCGCCCGCCCGGCTTAGGAACCATATGATCGCGCCCGGCCTGAACAACGTCCACCGCCATTCTCTCCCACCCCCTCAAAGCCTGGGAGCGGATCGAACTTGTTGTGGGAGAGCCTCCGACCAGCGGACGCTATCTGGCGCGCATTCAGGATTTTGTCAACGGCGGCATAGTCATTACCGAGCCGGAGTTTCTCGAGGGAAGTACTCTCCTGAGAGAGGATATCGATGTCCTGGTGCTGGTCACGCGTGAGGATGCCATCTACCAGTTTTCTTCCAAGATCAAACGGATGCTCTCAAGGGAATCCAAAGAATACCTTTTGACTCCGCCGAGACGATTCGAGCGGGTGCAGCGACGGATGTTTGTCCGGGTTGAGACCGTGAAGAAGATGGCCTATGCCGTCATTCCGCCGCTGGCCGGTGACGCGTCGCCGGACGAGCAGCTCGCCTGGCAGCAGTCTCAGACCTCCGACCTGAGCGGCGGCGGCCTTCAGTTTCAAATCTGGAGAACAGATTCCGCTCGGGACGCCCGTGCTCCTGCGCCTCGACTTCTTCCATGAGTTTGGTCTGGGCGAGTTTGTGGTCTCGGTGGCGCGCCGTAGTTTCAAGCACGGCGACGACCAAATGTGCGGCGCCGAGTTCGTGCTCAACGAACAACTCTCCTTTCATCTGAATGCCGTACAAATGGTCGCCTTGCCGTCTTCGGTCGCCGATTTCGATCGCAACGGGCAGAACCGTCTGGCCTCGCACGTCTTCAACATGCAAGTCAATTTGCGACAGAAAGGGCTGCTCTGATGACCCCCGCCAATCATTTTGATCTCCCGCCGGTCAGTTTCGACGGACAGCTTCTGGATCTATCCGGACTCGTCGGTCACGAGATAGCCTTGTTTACCGAACAGATGCCGGGGAAAGAGCTGCATGGCCGGGTCGTCTCGGTTCATGACCGTCAGATTCACCTCGACGGGCAGAATCGTCGCAATGAATTGGAAAATTTGGTTAACAACCAGAGCGTCATCATCAAATTTCCCTACAAAGGGGAGGCCGTTTCAGTGCGGGCGACTCTGCGCCGTACCACCGGCGGGCGCTGCTATTTCCTGATGGAAGAAAAAGTAATGCCGCTCTCGCAGCGCCGGCATATCCGGGTCCGGTTCGTCAAACCGGTCAAGCTGGCCCCGTTCCCGATCACCACTTTTGCCAAAAAGAATCTCGGGCACCTTCGCTGGATCGAAACGGAAACCGTGAATTTTTCCAGCGGCGGCGCGCTTATCGAGATTCCCAGCAAACTGGAAAAGGAAGTGTTTCTGATCCTGAATATCGAGGTTCAGCATGAGTCGTTTCCGACGCTTATTCTCGGGCAGGTGCGCCACAGCTACCCATCCGAGACCGGCCGGTTTAATACCGGGATCGAATTCGTGGTCGCCGAGACGGCCCGGCGCGTGGTCCCGAGTCTGACGGCCCGTGAACTTCCTGCCCCAGTGCTTCAATACACCGCTCACGATAGAGAAAGATTAAACAAACAGATACAGGCATGGATGCCGGCATCCTGACAAGGATTGTAAAGGGGAAACCTATGAGTACCAAATCAAGAACCAAGTTTATCACCGAAGTCGCACAACGCGAATCCACACTGGAACTGGCCAAACCGTTCCGAGTGGAGAAGGAAGACCAGCGTCGTTTCGTCCGGCTTGAAATTTCTTCGCCGATGGACCTCCGCAAGATCAAGGATATTTCGGGCAATTTCTGGCCGAACGGCGATCGCCGAATGGTCGAAGGCCTGATCCTGAACATTTCCGGCGGCGGCGTTCTGATTGAAACCGATCAGCCGGTCAACGAGGGAGACGTGGTCTCCATGCATTTCACGCTCCAGTCGGTCGAGAGCATCGATCACGTGCTGGGGTTGGTCAAGCGCTCGGATCGGGATGAAGGGAGTTTCCTCATCGGCATTGAATTCATTACCCGTGAAGCCTTGGCCGACCTTTTCACCGAGGGAGAGCTGGAATTGCTGTCCGAAGATCTTACCGCGTTTGACGATCAGGTTCGGGCGGTTCTCAACAAATACGTGCAACGGGCACGCCTGAGCGGGAGTATGTGATGATGCGCACCATCTTCCGGCGGCCGCTCTTGGTCCTGCTGGCGCTGTTGGCGTCGGCGGCGGGGGCCAAAGCTCAGAATAATGTTGTACTGGTCGCGATCGAACAGTCGCCGACCGCCTGGGCTGACTCGCGCCTCTACGACAAGCTCGCGGAGAGACTGACCCGAGACTCGAAAGTCCGGGTCAGCCAAATCTCGCCGAAGATCATCTCACCGAACGGGAACTCCTCCGGTGTCTTTGACTTCGATGATCTGCTCGCCGCCGGCAGAACCGCCGGTGGGCAGTACATCCTGCTCATTCAAATCAACAGCGAGCGCTACGACCGGCGCAAAACCTTCACCGTCCCGCTCATTTTCCACAAGTGGGAGGTCATCGGCGTCATCGAGGGGGAGTGGCGGTTGATCGATGTCGTAAAGGGTCGGCAAATCAAGGCCGCTCCCTTTAAGATTGAAATGAATGGGAAGCGGATTTTTCAGGCTACTATGGATGACAACGTGGATGATCCGGATATTAACATGACCTCCTCCGCCAAGCTCCTCTTCTTCGGGCAACTCGAAGACCTTCTGGCGGATCAGATTTTCACCGTAAGCCAGATTTACCTGGGAAAGCAGGACCGTGAATACGTCACGCGCTCAATCGAAAAAAAGTAAACGAACGGCCGCCGCCGCTCCTCTCGGCCTCGTGTCTGAACTGCTGGCCCTCAACCGGCAGCGTCTGCCCGATGCCACGCTTATCGAGGATGTTCTCAAGCTGCTGCAGACGCATTTCAAATTTGCCGCCGCGACGATCTATCTCATCGATTCGCACAACAAGCTCGAGCCGGTGGCCAGCCTGGGACGGCAGACTGAGGTTCTCGAATTTGTCGCCGTGGGGCAGGGACAAGGGCTTTCCGCCTGGTCCGCGCTCAGCGGCAATACGGTTTTTTTGAGAGATCGATCCCGGTCACGTACGTTTGACCCAAGCACCGATTTCGGGACTTTCCTGTCCATGCCGATTCCGGTTTCCGATACGCCTATCGGCGCTCTCACGGTCGGCTTCACCGAACCCAACGCCTTGTCGGATTCGGCCGCCGAGAGCCTGCAGCAGGTGGGCGACTTGCTCGCCTTCCTCATGGAGCGGTACAATTATGTGGGTCAACTGGCTCACGCCCAGGCGGCGGTTCGAGAAGTCCAAAAGAAACTGGCGGGCTCTCCAGCTATTGCCCCGTCTATCACTCCAGTGGCCCCGATTGTAGAGTTGGCCATGGGACTTAACCATGAAATCAACGATCAGTTGGCGGTCGTGGTCGGCAATTTGCAGTGTCTTCTGGTGGATGATACGATTCGCAATCAAAAACTCCTTTATCGCCTGCGACGAATGCAGGAAGCGGCTCTCAGGATACGCGAAGCCTCCAATCGTCTCCGCGGCTTTGACGAGTTAATGGAACGTTCAGCTTCGCCGGTCCCGGCCGGGAAGTAATAGGGGGAAGGCCAACGCATGACCGAAACTGTCAGGGAAAAGCAGCAGCGTGAACTCGAACTGGTCGACCAGGTCGACTACCTCGGGGAAGAAGTGCGGACGCTTGCACTGAATCTGGCCATCTATCTGGCCAAGGTGAAGGCCGCGACCAAGACCGAAGCCCTCAACCGGATGGAACCCGAGTTCATCAAACTGGTCAACGGGACGGTCAAAGTGGTCCAGGAAATGACCCTGATCCTGAACGCCGCCCGGAACATGGAACGGATGATTTATGAGGTACCGTCCGGAACGCTCGAGCAGGACCGCCTCGAGGTTCGTCTCCGCTCAGTGCTCGATCAGTGCGGCAGCATCTTGACCAGTCTCCGGCAAGCCAAAGAAATTCGGGCCTGAACCGGTCTGTTCAGGAATTGAACTTTTCGCCGATAATACGAGTAAGGCCTGTGGGCTCTTTGGGGAACCGGCCGGAATCGAGAGCGGTAAGCAGATATATCAGATAAGGTGAACTATGCACTCCGCGGTGATTGAAAGACTTTCTGAAGTCGCGCAGAAGCGCGGCCGACCGTTCGAAATCCTGATAGTTGATGACGAGCGCTACGTGCGCGAAGTGTTCCGCGACTATTGCGCCCTGACCAACTCCTGTCAGATCGATCTAGCCCTCGGGGGCAAGGATGCCCTGGAAAAAGTGGCCGCCAAGAAATACGATCTGATTACCATGGACCTGATCATGCCCGACATTTCAGGTCTCGAAGCTCTGATGGCCATCAAGGAATTCTGTCCCCAGGTCCCCGTCATGGTGGTCACCGGGAACGCCACCGACAAGCTGGTGCGTGAAGCCGGCATCAAGGGAGCCTGCCGGGTTGTGTACAAGCCGGTCATGCTGGAAGATTTTTTGAATGAAATAGCCATCACGCTTACTAAAGAAAGCGGGGAATGACAGATCATGTCTGAGCTCCAACCGGGCCCCAACACCAACGATCCGCAATCAGAGTATGGGACGATGAAAAGCTCTATCACTATACTAGTTGTCGACGACGAAGAGATGATGCGCTCTCTCTTGAGCAAGATTCTCACGCGCGACGGCTACACCCTCGTCACGGCAGAGGACGGCCAGGCCGCCCTCGAAGTACTCAGCAGCCGGCCTGTCTCGATCATTATTTCCGATATCAAGATGCCTCGTCTGAACGGCTTTGAATTGCTCAAGGCGGTTAAGACCAAGTATCCCGAGATCGGCATGATCATGATGACCGCCTACGGCGATACGTTTACAGTCAAGGATGCCCTCCTTCTCGGCGCCGACGAGTACATCACCAAGCCGTTCAAGAGTTTCGAAATCTCGCTCGTAGTCGAGCGGGCCTACTGGCGCATAGTCTCCGCCGCCAGCCGGGCTCAAACGTAATTTCAGGTTATGGCATGACACCGGACGCGGTTCAATCGGTTCGCCAGCGCATTAAGATCAACGTCTCCAAGGACGGATTGACCGCGATGATGGTTATCCATCCCCCCCAACCGGGGGAGCCTTCCGTGACCAAAGAGGATATCCTCGCCGAATTCGAACGCGCCGGCATTGTTCTCGGCGTTATCGAAGAGGCCGTCGACTCGAGCCTTCGCGACAAACTGTTCAATACCCCGATTATCATCGCCAAAGGCCAGCCCCCGGTGAAAGGGGAAAACTCAGCCTTTGAGTACAAATTCGATGCCACCAACAACCACTCCCCTCGCGAGGACAAAGACGGCCGCATCGATTACAAAGATATCAACTTCATTCAAAACGCCCAGGAGGGGATGGTGCTGGCTGTTCGTACCCCTGCCACCCTGGGCGAACCGGGACACAGTGTCACCGGCAAGGAACTCCCTCCGGTGGCGGGACGTGACATTCCTTTCCGCATCGGCGCAAACACCAAGGTGTCCGATGACGGAAATTCGCTGACGGCGGCTTCCAACGGCGTGATTGTCTATCGCGACGGCGAAGTCTCGGTAAAAGATGTCATGACCATTTCCAGCGATGTTGATTTCAACGTCGGTAACCTTGACTGTCGGGGCTCTCTCAGGATCACCGGCGATATCAAGGCCGGCTTCAGTGTCAACACAGATGGCGACCTCGAGGTTAACGGAAGTGTTGAGGACTGCACGATTACGGCCAAAGGGAATATCATGGTCAAAGGGGGTTTCTTCGGCAACGGCACGGGCGTCATGCACGCCGACGGAAACGTCACGGTCAAATTCGTCGAAGGTCAGAAGATTACGGCCGGGGGAGACATCTACATCGGCGGCGAGATGATCAACTGCAATGTCACCGCCAAAGGAAACGTCTACGTCAAAGGAAAAAAAGGGAAGATCGTGGGCGGAGATATTCGAGCCGGCAAGGAGATCCGGGCCTGCGTGCTTGGCTCCGAGGCCGGGACGCACACGCTTCTCAGTGTCGCCTATAACGCCGAACTTATGCGATCATATTTTGAGGCGGGGAAGGAGATTCAGCGCCTGAACGCCGACTTCGCCCGGATCAAAGAGGCGCTCTATGGCCTCTATCGCCTGCAGATGGACGGTAAACTCACGCCCGACAAAAAAGCCGCTCTTGAAAAGCTCGAAGCGTTCCAGAAGGATCTCCCCGGCAACCTGGAAACCCTCCAGAAGACCCGCGCCGGTATAGAGGAAAAGCTCAAAGAATACAAAGATGCCCGAGTGATCGCTGAGGAAATCATCTACCCCGGTGTCCAGGCCCACTTTGGTCTGATCTATCGCGAAGTCCTCGAAGAGGCGCGCCAGTGTCAGTTGACCATGGAAGGAAACCAGGTCCTGATGTCCGATTTCAAGGGGCGCTGACCCCGATTCATTCCACTCTTTGCTCTCCGAAAAACCCCTTGAGTCGTGCCGCCGATTGGGATATATTCCGCCCACAATTTCGTATCGAGACGGAGAGGTGGCCGAGTGGCTGAAGGCAGCTGCCTGCTAAGCAGTTGATTCCGAAAGGGGTCCCAGGGTTCGAATCCCTGCCTCTCCGCCATGTAGTACATGGAACCGGCACGGCCTTCTCATTCACAATCGGAAAAGTCTCGAATTCTATGGCAGGCGCTGGAGTGACGCGTACTTGTCTCACAAGTTACTTCCGGGGTTGGCTTCAAGGTCGAATTTACACGGTTCGATATGCATCGGGAATCCTCCGCCATGAGGTCTACGTTTTTACGCCCCGAGCATACTCAATCTGTCTTCAACCTCCGATGTGGTCTTTTGCCAAATAGTCGCCGGCTCACGCCTGACCCACGGGGTGTCTGACACCCCCTATCCCATTGCCCCAATTCCAACAATCGCGTACGTTGAAATCCTGACTCCGGGCATGTCTTACGGCATGCCGGGACTGAATATGGTTGGTATTGTCATATGTCGAGGATTTGCGGGATAGTCGATTCGGGTCTCTCCACGGACCAGATTTCTGTTGCCGTTCACCATCTGATCCAACCTCAGCTTCATTCCGACGACTTTTTAGAAGAGACACGCAGACTCGACGGCGTTGCGTTTGGACGGATTTTCTTCAAGAACTACAACTTTTCGACCCATCTCTCCAAACATAGTCAGAAATCACTTTGCGCGTTTTCCGGCTATTTTCGAGATCTGGCGACACTCTGTCGGCGGGTCGGAGAAGAGTCCCACGGCGCGCTGGAGCCGACCAACCCGGCTGAAGTTCTGAGTTACTCGCTGCCCAAGTTCGGTCCGTCTTGGCTGGCGAATTTGAGCGGAAGCTATGTCTTTGCCCTTTGGCTGGCCGAGACCCGGACGCTACTTCTCGGCTCCGACCGCTACGGAATGACTCCGCTCTACTACCGCCATAGCGGAACTCAATTTGCCTTTGCCTCTGAAATCAAAGGGTTGGTAAATCTGCAGCCTGACCACAAGGTCAACTTTCCGGCTTTTCAGGAAATTGTGGCGCTGGGGCATCCGCTATCCGATGGCACCATGTACCCTTCGGTTCATCGGTTACCGCCCTCATCGATCCTTACTTTTCAGGACGGACGCCTGGAGATCAAGAAGTATTGGTGGTACGATCAATTACCGTCGCCGCAACATGTCACCGTTCCTGAGTTTCTCGAAACCGCCCAGCACCTCTTTGCTCGCTCAGTCAAGACGCTCCTGGCTCAAATTCAAAAGCCGGTCTGTATGCTTAGCGCCGGCTATGATTCCCGGCGGATTCTTATCGAGCTTGCCTCCCAATCCAAACCCATCTCGGCGTACACCGCACCGATTGTGCATACCGACGGCCGCTTCGTATACGACGTTCTGATTGCCAGGGCGCTTTGCGACCGGTTCGGCGTGTCACACCGCGCGTCTGAGCTCCCGGATCCCTCGGAAGCCGGCGCGCTCGTGCAACACACCCATCGCTTTCTGGACTTCCAGACCGATTTCCATCCCTGGATATTGCCGCTGTTGCGCGAAATCCCGCCCGCAGGCGGAGTCAATTTTGACGGACTAGGCGGAGATATTCTTTTCGAATCGAACTTTGTCTACGAAGCCGAGGCTGCTCACACTGCGTATCCCGGTCTCCTCGCCGAGTCGGTCCTGACCCGTTTTCCGGACTTGTGGGCATCACACTTTCGGCTGAAAATCGATGCCCCGCCGCTATTGGATCGAGTGGAGCAGTTGCTTCAAGCGCTGCCGGAGTTCGATCACCGGCATACTCTGTTCTACTTCACGAACTGGACCCGTCGAATGACTGCGCTTCTGACTTGCGGTCTGCTCTCACTCAAAATGGACTCGGTTTTTCCGTTCCTGGATTACGACCTGGTCGATTTCCTGTTCTCACTCCCGCCTGTGATCAAACGAAGCTCGGAAGTCAGCAAAGCTATGCTTCAAAACAGGGACCCGGAGCTTGCCCGCATGATTCCGACTTCCCACCATCCCGGGATATATACCGAACCCGATGATTTCTGCCGGCCGTTCTGCCGGCCGACTCCCAGCAACTACGTTCGGCGGAGCCAGACCTCAATTTATCGGGCCGCAGCATCCGACATTTGGAAGGGACGAGGTTTGTTCGGGCAACTGTCCCGAAACTCCCAGGCTGCGGTTCTCGGAATCTCCCTTACACGCGGAATGTCGTCGGTTCCGGCATCATTGCTCGGCCGCGCCTGGCCATTGACCTTTGTCGGGCAATACGCCCTGCAACGCCGCACGGTCGATCGGCCGGCTTGGAGCGCGGAAGGGCTGGAGCAGGCGAGACGCTACGTCTATTCAAAACTGGACGCGCGGTGATGCCGGTTTCCACGTTTACGAAAAGCTTTGCACAGATGAGCCTGGGAGTGAGATTGGTCGATTTTGCAACTCCTTGATAGAAGACAATATAGGTATGCTTGGCCGAAATTGGGCCAATGGCATGAGCTTTGCTTTAGTTCCCTTGACTCACTTTGATTGCAAGTGAACCTAAAGATTAGAGGTAGTCTGCACTGTGAAAAAGCTATTGTTCCTGACACTCACGCTTATTGTCCTTTCCGCCCCGGTCTATGCTTCGTTCCCGTATCACTACGGCAGCATCTGGGGAAACGCCAGTCCGTTCGATTACAATGACAACTGGGCCCCGATCAAGTACCCCTCCGGGGTCGGCAATCTGCCGTCACCCGGTCTATTGGGTGAGGGGGGAAAGAAATTCGATCTCGAAGGCTTGCAAGTCAAAGAAGTCGGCAACTATGTTTATGTGGCCCTGGCCAATTCCTTTGGGACGGTCGCCCATTCGACTGATTGGAACCAGAACTACCGCATGGGGGACCTGTTTATCGGCGTGAACGGCGGCAAGTACGACTACGCCCTGGACATTAACTCGCTGGCCAACGGCAAGGCCGGATTCTACAAGGTCAACAACAGCTGGACAAATATTCAGAATGTCCGGGGCAGTTACTATAATTACGCCACCATCCGCAATCAAGTAGGTGCCTTTGAAGTCGGCGGCGGCGCCAGCAAACTGGGGGATGCGGATTTCTTCACCACATACGCCCCGAATTTCGAGACCACTCATATCATGCCCGGCAACGGCGATACGTATGAACTCGAATTCCGCTTCGACCGCGCGCTTTTGGGCGGGAGCTTTAACAAGCTGAACTTCCACGCTACCCTCGGCTGCGGAAACGATCTCCTTGAGGAAAGCTACACCGCAGTTCCGGAACCGGCGACTCTTCTTCTGCTCGGTCTCGGCCTTGCCGGCACGGTCCTCACCCGCCGCCGGGCCTGGTCACGTTCCGCGGCTTGAGTTCCCCGGTTGTCGTCGATCAGTTTTCAATTTCGGTGGAGGAGAGGAGTTGGTCGCGGACTCCTCTGGAATCAGCTACATCGACTCAGCATGGGCCTGATCTCCAGTGACGTTATTCGTCGCCCGGATTTACCAGCGAATTCAAAACGTGATCCTGCCACACTCCGGCGATCTTCAAGTAAGACTTGGCATATCCTTCACGCTGAAATCCCAGCCGCTGGAGTAATCGTTCGCTTCGCGTGTTGTGCGGCAGGTGATTGGCCATGATTCTGTGCAACCCCACACTCGCGAACATATAGTCGATCCCGGCTCGAACCGCTTCGTAAGCGTACCCGCGCCCCTGGTGTGAATCGGCAATCGCAAATCCGAGGTGGCAGGCCTGAAACACTCCCCGGACAATGTTGCTGAAATTACAGGCGCCAATCATCCGTCCTGACTCTCGCTCGATGATCGCGAAATGACAAGAGAGGCCCGAGCGGAATTCCGCCTCGGAGTTTCTTATCCGAGCGGTTACCGCCTCAAGGCAGTAGAACTGCTCATCCCGCGCCGGCTCCCAGGGTCCCAGGTGCTCGCGATTCTCCAGATAATATTGACGGGCCAGTTCCGCCTGATCTACACTTAAAATCGTCAGGCAAATTCTGCCGCTGGGTAATTCAAATGCGCTCATACAGTCTCCTCGTCCACTTCCAAGTTAGGGATGCATCGGTATTTCTGCAACCCCACGCTGCCAACCGAATCGTCGCGTATCCCCGACTCATATTTCTCAATATTCGGACGTGAAAACCGACTTTCCAATTGCCGAAAACCGGATCGTCGATTATAATTATCCCGTACCAACGAACGCTCGATATTCGGGAATTCGAGCTCATCCAAGACAAAGCTTAGTCGCGAGGCTCAATTGTCAAACGGCGCCGCACAATCCATTCCGATGGCCTATTCTTCCGGGATTCGATGGAATTCCGTCGGCCAGATCTTTACCGAATTTCTCGCCATGTTTACGTCGGTCACCCTGGCCCGCCTGCTTTTGCCGGCCGATTTCGGCCTGATCGCGCTCGCCGCCTCGTTTACGCGTTTTGTCTCCGTGATTGAATACCTCGGAACAACCGCCGTCGTCATCCAGCGCGACGAAACACCCCCGGGGTTGCTGAACGGTCTGCTCGGCCTCAATTTTATCGCGGGCCTGTTCTTCACGACCGTCATGTTTATTGGCGCCCCATTCCTGGCCCATTGGTCCGGTGAGGATTCGGTCGCGCCAATCATTCGTGTCTTGAGCGTTGGCTTTGTCATATCATCCCTCTCGGCCGTTCCGAACGCCTTGTTGCACCGGGAGATGAAGTTCGGCAAACTGGCCATTATCACCGTGGCCTCTACGCTTCTTCAGAGCGGCACCGCGGTGCTGCTCGCTGTTCTTCACTTTGGAGTCTGGTCTTTGGTTTCAGCCTTTATGGCTCTGACAGTTGTGTCGGCCGGCATGTCCTGGGTATTCGCCGGCTGGACTCCCGGACTCAAAGCAGACTGGCGACTGGTGAGAAGTAACGCCTCGATGATGCTCTCGCTCACTGGCACCAACGCCCTTTCTTCGCTGATCAACGATGCCGACAAGTTCATGATCGCCAAGTGGCTGGGGACTTCCGTTTTGGGCTTCTATTCGATGGCTGTCAAGTTCGCCCTGTTACCGCCCTTAGCCATTGGTCCAATTTTCAAAACTGTTCTGCTTCCCGCTTTCTCGCGCTTGCAAAGAGACAACACCGATCTCCGTGACCTCTTCTGGAAATCCGATGCCACCATTGCGTTCGTTACCATTCCCATGCTTCTGGGGCTGGCAGTCGTATCGCGAACGTTTGTTGACGTCGTTCTGGGCCCCAAATGGACCAGCGTGCATCCCCCGATGCTTATTCTCTGCGCCGCCGGCATTTTTCAAACGCTGGCGATTGGCACCGGGGCAATTCTAATCGCAAAGGATCGTCCCAAGTGGCTCTTCTTCTTCACTACCGCCCGCGCCCTCCTGACCGTGGTCGGAATCTATGCCGGTCTGCAAGGAGATTTGGTGGGCGTCGCTTCCGCGATAGCGCTGGTCTCGCTAGCGCTTGCCCTGATCTGCTACCTGACCGTTTGCTTCTTGATCGGGGATAAGATTGCCAGTTTCTGGCGTGTTCATCGTGCGACTATTATCGCCTCGCTCGCCATGTGCGCGGTGGTCTATCTCTGCGGATACCTCCTGCGTCTTTCCTCGATTCCTCAGTTTGCCGAACTGGTCGCCACGGTCTCAGTGGGAGTCCTTACCTATGGGTTCATCGCCTGGCGCTTCCGGATGCCGCAGCTGGCGCACCTCGGTGAAATTCTTCGCGGACATTAAGAAAATTCTGCCGAAACCATTTGCCCGGTTTAAGTCAGGGGCATAATTTGTTCCCCTACTATGAGTAAACAAATGACTGAAACTTCATCCAAAACGCAGTGGTCTGCCGTAGACCAGTACATCAGCGATCTGTTCGGCCTGTCCGACCCGGTCCTGAAAGCCTGCCTTCGTGCCAGCGCCGCGGCCGGATTACCCGCGATCAATGTCACGGCCGCGCAAGGAAAGCTGCTCTATTTGCTGGCCAAAGCCATTGGCGCGAAAAGAATCCTGGAAATCGGAACACTCGGTGGGTACAGCACGATCTGGCTCGCCAGAGCGCTGCCCAAAGGTGGCCGCCTGGTCACGTTGGAATTGGAACCCAAACATGCCGAAGTTGCCCTGGCCAATTTTAGGCGCGCCAAGTTGAACAAGCTGATTGAAATTCGCCTTGGTAAAGCCCAGGAGTCCCTGGCTTCACTCGTGAAGGAAAAAGCCGGACCATTCGATTTGATCTTCATCGATGCCGACAAGACCGGCTATTCAGAGTATCTCAAGTGGTCGTTGAAACTCTCTCGCCAGGGCACATTGATCATAGCTGACAACGTCGTCCGAAAGGGAGAAGTAGTCAACGCCGGAGCGACCGATCCACGCGTGCACGGCGTGCGCGCCTTCAACGCCCTGTTGGCCCGGGACAGGCGCCTTAGCTCGACTATTCTTCAGATTGTCAGCGGGAAAGGGTATGACGGCTTTGCCGTCAGCCTGGTAACGAGCGGGAAAAAAGTCCGGAAGTAGAGTCGGCGTAGCTTCGCCCATCTCCCGGGAAAAATCAGGGGCAGGCCGGGAGCACAAATCCTCCCCCGGTAAGATAGCTCACTAGCGCGGACAGGTCTCCCAGATCAACCGCTCCGGTTCCATTGACATTGGCCGCCGCCGGACAGGGAAGCACAAATCCTCCCCCGGTAAGATAGCTCACCAGTGCCGACAGGTCCCCCAAATCGACAGCCCCGACGCCATTTACATTGCCGCGCAGACCCTGGCAACAGTGCCAGGCGAATAGCACAGTGACCGTCCCCGAAGTGCGATCAGTCACTGCCAGATCGGGGCGGCCGTCGCCGTCGAGATCGGCCGCCAGAATCGCATTGGGTCCGGCACCGACCTGAAAATTAACGGGTGATCCGAAAGTGCCGGCGCCGTTGTTGTGGAGGACAGACACGCTGTCGGACGCGAAATCAGCAATGGCCAGATCGGGCAAGCCGGAGCTGTCGAAATCTATCGGGCAAATGCTCTCGGGCAATTTCCCGGCCGCGTAGTTTACCGCAGCGGCAAATGTGCCGTCCCCGCTATTATTCAGAACTGAGACGTTATCGGAAAACAGATTTACGGCGGCCAGGTCAAGGAGATACGGTGAGCGAAAGTGACCCGCACAGATCCCGCCCGGTTGTCCCGCGACACGATAATTCACGGCCGAGTCAAAGATCCCGGCGCCATTGTTTATCAGAACGGAAATTGAATTGCTGAGAAAATCCGCCACGAGGAGATCGCTTTTCTTGTCACCATTCAGGTCTTCGCCGCAGATCCCTATCGGGCCGCTCAGCACCGGATAGGTAACCGGCGCAGCGAACAATCCGGTTCCGAGATTCCGGAGGATCGACACGCTATTGGAGCTGTAGTTGGAGATGGCCAGATCAGGCTTACCGTCACCGTTGAAATCGCCGATACAGATAGCTGCCGGAAAGTGCTGAACCGGGTAATTCACCGGCGGTCCGAACACGCCGTTGCCGGAGTTGTGAAGAATGGAAACTGAATCTGAGTTCGCGCAGGCCACGGCCAAATCGAGCTTTCCATCGCCGTCAAAATCGGCTGCGCCAAGAGCGATAGGGGACCGGTCGACAGAATAGCTGACCGCGGGGGCGAAATTGCCGCCTCCGAGATTGATCAGGATTGAGATGCTGTTGGAGGAATCATTCGCCACGGCCAGGTCGAGTTTTCCATCACCGTTAAGATCGGCGGCAACTATCCCGCGAGGGGAGAGTCCGGCCGGGAAATCGGCGCGTCTACCAAAGAGCGGATTGGCGCCCCAACTACTTGAAGCACCGAGGCTTAGCCCAACCAAGATGAGAGCTGCTTTGCACGGAAACAAGACTGTTCTCCGCCTATCGAACCTAATATTCTAACGTCCGATCCAAAATAACATGAATCCCGTGTTTTCAAAGGGTGAAAATCGATCCGGAAAGCCGCCAAATGCCGGGCTCCCTGGCGACTTTTGCCCCGCCCTGAGTCGGGGCAGTTTCGTCAGATCCGCTGTCCTCTGAGGCGGCTTGCAGATCGCCGACCCGATTCGCATTCTGCGGCTGTTTCCGGACCCTATAATGGACTTATCCAGTCCAATTGTATCTGTCGGTACCTCTTCTGGAACTTTCCCGTTGGTTTCCAATCGGTTAGGGGAGGCCGAGGATGGTCCACTGATACAGTCCTGATTGGCATGACTTCTGTTCTTACTGACACTGGAAAAATTGAACTGTGCAACTTCCCAAATTCCAGTCAGGAGGCTTTATGTTCTCACGGTTTCACAATCGCAAGGGTTTCACCCTGATCGAGTTGATGATCGTCGTGGTCATCATCGGGATTCTGGCCGCTATGGCCATCCCGCGTTTCATGAAGGCGACCGCCCGCGCCAAGCAGTCGGAAGCCAAAGAGCTGCTCAAGCAGATCTACACCATGGAGCACACCTATCGCCAGGCCAACAATACGTACGGCGATAACGGCTTTGTCAGCACGCCTGGCGCGTTGTCCACCGCCCCGAATATCGGTGTGGAAATCCAGTCCAGCGCCATCTACACCTATACCATCGTAGCCGCCGTGAATACATTCACAGCGACTGCCACGGCCAACATTGACGACGACGCGACCATCGATACCTGGACGATTACCGATGCCGGTATTCTGACCAACACGATCGACGACGTGGTCCTCTAGTAAGACTCGACCATAGCAGTATTGGAGAAAGCGCCCCTCGGGCGCTTTCTCCGTTTGGTCCCGTCTCCTTTGACCAGCCCTTTCGGTGACTTCGGCCCATCACGACTACCCGCAAAAGAAAACCTCCGACTTTAGGTCGGAGGTTTCTTGGTCACGGATGAGTTATTTTACCAGATTCGAACCATAAGGCTGTCGATGTTTACCATCGCTTTGCCTCCGGTGCAGCCAAAGGCCTTGGCAAATCCGGGATGATTACTCAAAGTCCCCAGCACTCGGAACATGCCCGGCGAGTGCGGGTCGGTGTTGACCTGAAGTTTCAGCGATTCAATTCGATCGTTTTCTCTCCACGCTTGGGCGAAGGAGAGGAAGAACCGCTGCTCCGGCGTAAATCCATCGATCTTGGGTTGCGGCTTACCGGCCAGAGCGGTTTCAAGCGCGTCATAGGCGATCAGGAGGCCCCCCAAATCGGCAATGTTCTCGCCCAGCGTCAGCTTGCCGTTCACGTGGGCGCTGTCGGCAACGGCGTACTTGTCGTACTGATCCGCCAGCATCGTGGTGCGTTTGTCAAATTCCTTGCGGTCGGCTTCCGTCCACCAGTTGGCCATGTTGCCGGTAGCGTCAAACTGGCTTCCCTGATCGTCAAAGCCGTGAGTCATCTCATGCCCTATGACTGCCCCCATGGCGCCATAGTTCAAAGCGTCATCAGCAGTCGCATCAAAGAACGGCGGCTGCAGAATGGCGGCGGGGAAGACGATTTCATTTTGAAGCGGATTATAGTAGGCGTTGACCGTCTGCGGGTACATCCCCCACTCGGTCTTGTCCACCGGCTTGCCGACCTTGTTCATTTCATACTGTCGGGCAAAAGCTCTTCCGGCCGTCACGTTCTCAAAGTAGGAAGTGCGAGCTACCGTGAGCTTTGAATAATCCCGCCACTTGTCCGGGTACCCGATCTTGGGGGTGAACGCCGCCAGCTTGTTCAAAGCCGCCTTCTTGGTTGCTTCGCTCATCCACGGGAGTCCTTCGATTCGTTTTCCTAGGGCGGTCTTTAGATTGGTGATCATCGTCATGGCGCGCTCTTTGGCTTGGGGCGGGAATGCCTTTTCGACAAAAAGCTGTCCCAGCACTTCGCCCAGCGCGCGATTGGTGGAGGACAATGCCCGCTTCCACCGCGGCAGCAATTCCTTGGCGCCGGAGAGGATGGAGTCGTCAAACTTGAAGTCTTCGTTTACGAAAGCGGAACTCAGATACGGCGCAGCCGTCGCCACTACATGCCAGCGCACGTACGATTTCCATGAATCAATACCCACCTCGGTCAAAAGTTTGTTCATTTCCGCAAAGAAAGTCGGCTGGGCGAGCGAGAAACTGCTCACCCGGTCAAGACCGATGTTGGCCAGGTATTTCTTCCATGAAAAATTCGGCGTGCTGGCGTCCGCCTTGTCCACCGTCATCGGATTGTATGATTTGGCCGGGTCGCGCAGCTCGACATTGGTAAGCGAAGCCTGAGCGAGTTTCGTTTCGATGTCCATCACAGCAGCCGCTTCTTTGGCCGCTGTGGCATCGTCATCTCCGGCCAGTTTGAACATGGCGGTCATGTGGGCCACGTACTGGTCGCGAATCTTCTGGGATTCGGCGTCAGTCTTGGTATAATAATCGCGATCCGGAAGCCCCAGGCCTCCCTGGCTGGCATAGAAAATTTCCTGCGAGCTGTTTTTGAAATCAGCCTCCGGGTCGCCGTCAAAGAGCATCCGATATCCTGCCGCGTGATAGTCCGCGATCAGTTTCTTGAGTTGATCGACATTTGAAACTGCGGCAATCTTGGCAAAGTCAGCTTTCAGCGGTGTCCCGCCGGCCTTTTCAATGGTGACCGTATCCATGGCCGCAAAGTAGAAGTCTCCAATCTTCTGGGTACTGGTTCCTTTGGCTGAATTGGCCTTGGCGGCATTCTCCAGGATGGTGTGCAGGAGATCCGAGTTGCGATCATGTACTTCGTTCCACACCCCCCAGCTGCTGTACGCTGCCGGGATGGTGTTGTTCTTGAGCCAACTCCCGTTGGCATAAAGCCAGAAGTTGTCACACGGACTGACGGTTGTGTCCATGTTGCGGCGATCCAGGCCGCGCTCATTCGATTGACTCCAGGCCAGGCCGGCCAGGAGCATCAACGCGAGAGCCAGAGCAAACACGCGACGTAACATCATAATCAATCGTTCCTATCGGTTAATTGTTCGAGGTTGACAGTCATTTGACAGAGTGTTCCAACACTCTAAGAGATACGCCGTCTGAGTACGGTTCGTTGCCGCCGATTCCGGAGAATCTCAGAGGGGAATGCGCCGAAAAACTTAACTCGCTGTGCGACAGTGACGTTTCTTTGGCCATACTGAACATATCATAGCCTCCGGTCACTTGATAAGGTGATACCGGCGCCGCCGGTTCTCAAACAGACCACTGCCGAGTTCCTTCACCCGCCATTCCTCGTACTCCTGGTAGTTTCCCTCGAACCAGCGAAGCGCGCCATCCCCTTCAAAGACCAGGACGTGGGTGCAGACGCGATTGAGGAAAAACCGGTCATGGCTGATGATCAGCGCACAACCGCTAAAGGCATTGATCGCCTCTTCGAGCAGTCTGAGCGTGTTCACATCGAGATCGTTGGTGGGTTCGTCGAAAAGCAGCACGTTGCCGCCGGTTTTGAGAATCTTGGCCAGGTGGGCGCGGTTTTGTTCACCGCCGGAAAGCTCGCTGATCTTCTTTCCCTGATCCTGGCCTTTGAATCCGAATCTCGCGAGGTATTGACGGGCCGGGACGGTCCGGTTCCCGAGCGGGATATCAACGTCGCCGCCGCAGATTTCATCGAGAATATTCTTTTCGCGGTTCAGGGCTTCCCGCTCCTGGTCGACATATGCCAGTGTTACGGTCGAACCGATACTTACTTTGCCGGCATCCGGCTTCTCGTGCCCGGTAATCATTCGGAACAGAGTCGTCTTCCCGGCGCCGTTCGGCCCGACCAGTCCCACGACCGCTGCCTTGGGGAGCTTGAAGGACAGATCTTTCATCAGGAGGGTGTCGCCGAAGCTTTTGGACACATGATCGAACTCAATAACCTGGTCCCCCAAATGCGGCGCCGGGGCGATGGTGATGACCTGCGGATCATCCTTGCCATCGGTCTTTTCGCGGGCAACCAGTTGCTCATATTCGATAAGCCGGGCCTGGGAAATGTCATGCCGCTCCTTGTTGCTCATCTTGATCCAAGCCAGTTCATGCTGTAAAGCCCGGGCTCGCGGGTTGTCCCGGCCGGCTTCGCCGGCCGTCAGCTTCACCAGCTTCTTCTCAAGCCAGGAACTGTAGTTTCCCTCGTACGGAATTCCCTTGCCGCCCTCCAATTCCAGAATCCATTTCGTAATATTGTCGAGAAAATACCGGTCGTGAGTGACCACGATCACGGTGCCGGGATAGTCCTTGAGCTGTGCCTCCAGCCAGTCGACCGTTTCGGGATCGAGATGGTTGGTTGGTTCATCCAACAGGAGCAGATCAGGCCGCTCCAGAAGCGCTTTGCACAGCGCTACTCGTCGCCGCTCACCGCCGCTGAGAGACTTGACCAGCCGGGTATCATCGGGAAGGCAAAGTGCATCACTGACCCGGTTCAGTACCTGATCCAGATTCCAGGCGTCGAGGGCGTCCAGCTTGTCCTGAAGTTCCCCCATCCGATTCATGGTCTTGGTCATTTCGTCGTCGGAGAGAGACTCTGCCATCTTGGCGGTGACCTGCTCGTATTCGGCGAGCAATTTCATCGTCTCGCCAAACGCCAGCTCGAGATTCTGTTTTACCGTCATCTCTTCGTTAAGCACCGGGTCCTGCATCACGATCGCGCTCTGATAGCCGGGGGTGATTTCCGCCGTACCCTGGAAATGGTCATCCAATCCCGCCATGATCTTGAGCACGGTGGATTTCCCCGATCCGTTCTCTCCCACAATGCCGATCTTGGCTCCGGGGAAAAAGCAGAGATTGATTTCTTTCAGGACCTGCTTCTGCCCGTAAAACTTGTTCAGGCGGAGCATGGTGAAGATGTATTTATCAGCCATTCGAATTGTGCCTTCCGGTTGAATGCGCGAGATTAAAGACCCGTCAAGGGCAGGTAGACCCGCGGCAAGCAGATAAGAACATCGCCCCCGCGCGACTTGTCAAGCGAACTCTGGAGGGTCTGAATGCTCGTCCCCGATTGGAATTGGAAACTTTGCTTCTAACCTGCGCGTATGGTTTATTAGGCCAAAATCACTCGAAACCGACTGTGGACAACAATGGAATTGCGCATCTCTGATGTAGGGAAGAAGTATCGGAGCGACTTCTGGGCATTGCGGGACTTCTCCCTTGAATTGAAGCCGGGCGTGCTTGGCCTGCTCGGTCCCAATGGGGCCGGAAAATCCACGCTGATGAGAATTCTGGCAACCGTCACAAAACCGACGACCGGAACAATTTCGTGGAACGGCCTTGACTCCGCCAGGGACCCAAATGCGATTCGCCGAATTCTTGGCTATTTGCCTCAGGATTTTGGGGTCTATCCGAATCTCACGCCCCAGGAGTTTCTGGAATATATCGCGGCGGCCAAGCAAGTGTTCGGCCAACCGGCCAGAGCGCGCATCGATGCTCTCTTGCAGCTAGTCAATCTTTCCGAAGCTCGAAAGAGACCGCTGGGGGGATTCTCCGGTGGCATGAAGCAGCGGGTCGGCATTGCCGCTGCCCTTCTCAACGATCCCCAGCTCTTGATCGTTGATGAACCGACCGCCGGGCTTGATCCTGAGGAACGAGTTCGATTCCGAAATCTGCTTTCGGATCTCTCAGGAGACCGGATCGTGATTCTTTCGACCCACATCGTCTCAGATGTGGAAGCGGTCGCGACTGAGATTGCCTTGATCAAAGAGGGAAAGTTGCTCGGGCACAGTACCCCGGAAGGTTTGCTCGGCGCCCTCGATGGAAAAGTATGGGAGACGATCGTGCCAAGCGAGGCCCTGACTGAGTTCAAGTCGAAGTGGCTGGTCTCGGGAACTCTGCGCCGATCGGACGGTGTGCGCGTTCGCGTGGTAGCCGACCGGGCCCCGGCTTCCTCTGCCCAGCAAGTTTCAGCCAATTTGGAGGACGCTTACCTCTACTTCGTGAGTAACAAACAGACTCAGGAAGCGGCATGAATCTTCTCGCCGCTCTCTACCAGTTCGCCCGGGCCGATTTTCTCGAACGAGTCCGCCGGTATAGCTTTCTCGTAACTCTGGTCCTGACGCTCATTCTGGCTTGTCTGGCCGTCCCACCAATTAGTGCGAGCTTTACAACCGTGGCGCTCGGCGACATTCGAGGCGTCTATAACACCGCCTGGGTCAGCTCGGCCCTGGCCATCATGTCTTCTGCCTTTTTGTCACTTATTGGATTCTATCTAGTAAAGAACGCTTTGGAACGAGACAAGCGCACGCGGGTCGGACAAATCCTCGCCGGCACACCGACTTCGGCTTTCACCTATCTGCTTGGCAAGACTCTCAGCAATCTGCTTCTGCTCGCTACGTTGCTGGGTGTTGTAATGGCGACGGTCGTAATCATGCAGCTCATTCGCGCCGAGGACACTAGTATTCAACTTGTCTCCCTGATCGCCCCATTTCTGATCCAGACGCTGCCGTTTATGGCGGTCGTTGCGGCGACCGCCGTGCTGTTCGAAGCATTGCCGGTGCTTCGAGGGACCGGCGGAAACGTCATCTACTTCTTTCTCTGGATTGCTGGTCTCATTCTCTCGATTGATCCTTCCACCGCGCCGCACCAGCCGGTGCGGGCTACCAACGATTTGGCCGGTGTGACCACGATCCTGCATGGAATGACGAAGGATGCCCTCGAGGTCTATCCCGATTACAATGGCAACATTTCGATGGGAGTCAACTTCCTCGATAAGGCCCAGAGTATGCGCACGTTCGTGTGGAATGGTATCGTGTGGACCTGGCCGATAATTCTTGGCCGCTTCGTTTGGTTAGCTCTTGCCGGCATAATCGTGCTCCTGGCTTCCGTATTCTTCCGAAGGTTCAACGAACTTCAGCCAAGTCAGAAATCCGCCCGCACGGGGGAGGACCGATCCCCCTCGGGTGAAGTCGCAGTCTTCGGTATCGTTTACCCCGCATCTGGAACCGCTGCAACGATCCAATCAAAGCCCGTTCCTGGGTATTTTAGTCGGAGAACTTCGTCTCATGTACGGTTCGGCCAATCGCTTCTGGCTGATTGTCGCCCTAGGTCTGGTTATCGCCGAGATGTTCGCTCCCCTCGAGGTCGGGCGTCGTTTTCTTCTCCCGGCCGCCTGGATCTGGCCGATCGCGCTCTGGTCGGTAATGGGATGCCGTGAAAAGTTATCCGGGATGGACCAGTTGGTCTTTTCCTGCCCCGATGTTGTTCGGCGCCAGCTTCCTGCGGTTTGGATCGCCGGGATCGTGGTTGCGGCAGCGGCCGGCCTCGGGATTGGAATTCGATTTGCGATCGCCGCCGATTGGGGCGGCCTGGCCTCCTGGATCACGGGGGCTTTCTTCGTACCGTCCTTGGCGTTGATGTTTGGGGTAGTATCCGGTGGGCGGAAGCTGTTCGAGGTGATCTACACGATACTTTGGTATGTCGGGCCGCTCAATGCCCTGCCGGGTCTCGACTTTGCCGGAGCCACAAGGGAATCTGCCGCACTTCACATGCCGATATACTTTGGCGCGCTGGCGGTTGCTTTCGTCGTTATCAGCTTGATCTGGCGCGCCCGGCAGGTTCGAACCTGAGCGAAGCGCTTACTTGGCGCGGAGAGCGTTGATGATCTTCAGGCGGGAGGCCCGCACCGCCGGCAAAAATCCGCCGATCACTCCCATGACTATCGAAAACAGCAGGGCGATGCCGCCGATCAGAGGCGACATTTTAAACGAGAATGCTATTTCAGCAAAGGTACCCCAGTTCGTGGTCGAGACCTCTACCAGTTGCAGCAGCGCTGCCAATCCGACTCCAATGAGTCCGCCGGCTATCGAGATAATGAGCGCCTCCAGCAGGAAGGCCGACAACACTTGCCCGCGGCTGAATCCGAGGGCCCGTAGTGTCCCGATTTCCACCGTACGATTGGCCACGGCCGCATACATTGTGATCATGGCGCCGACAACCGCTCCGGCCGCAAACAGGACTGAGATGAACATCCCCAGGATCGTCACGAAGGCCGAGAACTGCTGTGACTGCAAACGATAATATTCCTTCTCCGGCAAGACATCGATCGTCAGCCTCGGATCGATTCTTAAGCCTCTCTTCGATACCCTTCATGTCGGTACCGGGCTTCACTTTGAATGTCAGAGACGAGAAGACTGGCCGCTCGAATGCCGGCATCAGTTGATCGACATCGCCCCACAGTTCGGATTCAAATCCGTTATTACCGGCCTCGAAAATCCCGACCACCGTCCATTCGCGCTGGCCGAAACGCACCGTCTCCCCAATACCGCACCCCTGAAAGTCGGCCGCTACCTTGCGCCCGGCAATGATTTCCGACGTACCGGGATGCCACATCCGCCCCTGAACAATTTTTACGTTGGGCCGAATCGCCAGCGACATGTCGCTGACTCCGCGCACAGGCACGTTGCTCGGTTCGTTATTGGAGCGCTTGAGCAGATTGATGAGAACGAGTACTTCGTTCGTAAAGAGAGGCTTGCCATCGGGCAGACGCTCGATCCCCGGATCCGCCTTGATAATATCCGCCATATCCCGCCCGACAATCGAAACGATCTCGGTCTGCGCCGCGCGCCGAATTACAATCATGTTATCGTCCGAGCCAGTCGCCACCAGTGTAGTCTGTAGGCCATTCACCAGCATCAGGACCGCGGAGAAAACAAACACCACCAGCGCCACACCGAAGACCGTGAGAATCGAGGTGAGTTTGCGGGCAAAGCTGTTCTTGGTCGAGTAGCTGATAAGCTTCATGGCATTTTGTCTCAGTCAATGATTCGAAGGCCGTCGACTATCGAAGTTCGCAGCGCTTTGAGAGTGGGGAAAATGGCCGCCAAAAAGCCGACTACGAGAGCGGCGGTTCCGGCCCAGAGAAAAGTCGACAATTCAACAGGCACAGAGGGAAAGAAGTTTGAAAGTCCTTTTTTCATGAGCGGCAGCACAACCGAATAGGCCAGAACCCCGCCTCCTATTCCACCCAACACGGCAATCAGAATCGATTCTCCGAAGATCAGCCCAAAGATATGCACTGCCCGAAATCCGAGTGTCTTCATCACGGCATATTCGCTGATCCGCTCGCGAGCAGTCATGGCCATGGTATTCGCCAGTACCAGCAGGATGATCCCTATGACCATGATCGAGATGATCTTGAGCCCGGCGACAATCGAACTGGCCATGGCGACAAAACTGAGAGCGAACGCCTCCTCGGTCTCGGTTTTGGTTTCAGCCGTCGAATTCTTGAACAAAGCGTCAATTTGGTCGGAAAGCTGAGCCACTTTCGACGGGTCATCAATTTGCTCGATAAAGGAACCTACAAGCCCGGCCCGCCCGGGTGATTCGGCCCGCATCCGTTCGTCCAGGTACTGGAAGTGAAAGTAGAAGTTCGATTCGTTGGTGCCTTCTTTAGCCCCCACATAAATTCCCCGGATGACAAAGTCCCAGTCTCCCGGATAGATCGTCCCGGTCAGCCGGATCGGATCGCCGACTTTCCAGCCAAACCGATCAGCCAGCTTGCGGCCGACCAGGCAGGCGTTTCGCTCCCGCATAAAGGCATCCTTCTCGTCAGCTGGAATGAGAAATTCGGGATACATATCCAGATAGCTTTTGGCCTCGATAGCGAACTGCGGAAAGAAATTCTTGGGATCGACATAAATGCCCCCAAACCACTGAGCGTAAGAGACGGCCTTAACCCCCGGTACATCCTGGATTTTTCGCTCATACGCCAGCGGAAGACTGAACGTGAGGGAAACGGCGTGAATCGTGACCAACCGATTGGGGGAAGCAGCCCGGGAATTGGAATACCAGGCCTCGATGGCGGTTCGTATCATGATGAACGCCATGACCGCTATCGCCATGCCGAGCACGGTTAGGCTGGTGCGCAAAGGATGGCGCCAGGTGTTTTTACGAATGAGCTTGAGGATTCTCATGATTCACCAGCTCCCCTTTGTCCAGGCGCCGGACCACCCGAGCCTTCTCGGCCGCCCTTGGGTCGTGCGTTACCATCACGATGGTCTTCTTGTACTCGCGGTTCAGGCGGCTGAGCAAATCCATGATGTCCTCGGCCGACTTCTTGTCGAGGTCCCCGGTCGGTTCATCAGCCAGAATCAGATTGGGATCGGTCACGATAGCCCGGGCAATGGCCACCCGCTGTTCTTGGCCGCCCGACAGTTGGTTCGGATAATGCTTTATGCGATCCTGAAGTCCGACCACCGAGAGCGCGGTCTCCACCTGCTTCTTGCGCTCGGATTTGCTCAGGCGTGTCAACAGCAAGGGGAGTTCGACATTCTCAAAGGCGGTGAGGACTGGGATCAAGTTGTAGAATTGAAACACGAAGCCGATATTTTCATGCCGCCACCTGGCCATCGCGCTTTCGCCGAGCTGGGACATATCGGTCCCCGCCACGACAATCCGACCATTACTCACGCGGTCGATGCCGGCCACAAGATTGAGGAGGGTGGTCTTGCCGGACCCGGATGGTCCCATCAGCGCCAGAAATTCGCCGTCGGAGATCTCAAAGCTGATGTTATTCAGGACCGGGATTTCCAGACTGTCGCGCCAGTATGATTTGAAGACGTTTTGCACCTGTACGAGTGTTTGAGCCATCTGAACCTGTATCTGCGAACTAGGAAGTCAATTCTACTTTTTGACCGCTGGTCATCATGCCGGGAGGGGAGAGGACAATCTGTTCCCCCTGGGTCAATCCCTGGGTAATCTCAATCATCGTGCCGATCTCCCGTCCGGTCGTAACCGGCACCGAAACTACAAATTGGCCATCGATTTTGAAAACAACTTTCTGCCCGTCCCGGTTCGTCACAGCGTCTTTGGGAACCGCCAGCATTTGGGCGGTCGATGATCCGGCTGCCGCCGAATCAAGGAAGAAATTCACGCGCGCCGACATCTCCGGAAGGACCCTGTTGTCGATCCGGGTGAATCCGACTTTGGTCTGAACCGTGGCCCGCGACCGGTCCGCGGTCGGCACGATCTTCTTCACCACGCCCGGATACCGGACACTCGGATACGCATCGAGGACGATTTCACACGGCTGCCCGATCACCACTTTGTTGATATTGGACTCTGAGACATCAGCTTCAACTTCGAGCGACTTCATATCCGCGAGCGTGACGACCGAGCCTTTGGACGAAGCTGAAGACGCAAACGGGGCCACGATCTCGCCGACCTCGGCATTCTTCAACAGGATCGTTCCCTTGAACGGTGCCCTGATAAACGTATTCTCTAAATTCACTTCAGCGGTCTTGACGCCGGCTGCGGCACCGTTGGCCGAGGCCAGCGCCGTGCGATATGCCGCTTCCGCATCCTCCAATTGTGACTCCGTAATCGCCCCGGACTTGGATAAACTCTGCATGCGGCGGAAATTTCTTCCGGTGTTCATCGTATCAACCTCAGCCTGGTGCAAGCCCGCGCGGGCCTGATCCAGTCCGGCCTTAATGTCATCATTGTCCAACACGGCAATGACCTGCCCGGTTTCCACCGTGTCCCCTTCGTCAAAATTCAGCTCTTTGAGTCGACCGGTTCCCTTGGAGGCGACTTCGGCCTTGCGCTGGGCTACCACGTATCCGGTCGCCACCAGGTTGGCCGCCGCGTCAGAACCGGTGATCATGGTAACCGTGGCGACCTTGACTTTGGTGGCCGGGGTAATCGATTTCCGGAGCAAAAAATAGCCGACCACAAAAACCGCGATGACGACGGCTCCAATGACTATCGACCACCCTTTTCCACGCGGGCGGTCATCGTACTTCTTGCTCTTGTCGATTCGGAGCCCTGAAAGATCAGGGCGAGGACTATCGGGTGATTCCATTTCCATTCCTAAACCGTGCTTGAACGCGGCCTAATATAAACAGAAATAGCGGCCGACAGGATCAAAATTGCGCCGATTTGACGGGTGTTTTGCGACAGATCGCGGCTGAGGGAAAGCCGATGTACGGCTACCAGATGCCCAGCAGGTCCTTGGCGTAGTCCGAACACATTTCCTTCGGATCCCAAGGCGGATCCCATACCAGATGCACTTCGACTTTGGTCACCCCCTCCAGCTGCTCAACCTCGCGATGGACCATGGAAAGCAGCATTTCTCCGTAGGGACAGGCCGGGGTCGTCATGGTCATCTTGACTTTGACCACACCATCTTCCGCGACTTCCACGTCGTAGATCAGCCCAAGATCTACCACGCCGATCCGGATTTCCGGATCCTGAACCGGCTTGATCGCGTCAATAATTTGTTCTTTGGAAGGTACCGGCATGACCTCAGACCTAGTCGGACTCTTCATCCTCGGTAGAGATTGAGCGGGCGGGGTGGGAATTCCCCTTTTCGTAATTCTTCAACCCCTCCACCAGAGTCACCCATGCCAGCAAGGCACACTTGACCCGCACTGGAAATTGCCGGACTCCCTTGAGCGCATCAAGGTCGCCGAGGTCCTCGGGGACTTCGCCGGCCTCCCCTTTAAGCATCCTCTTGACCACTTCCGCGATCCGCTTGACCTCTTCGAAGGATTTCCCTTTGACTGCTTCGGCCAGCATGGAGCCGGATGCCGTCGAAATGGCACAGCCGTGGCAGTTGACATGCACGTCTTTAAGCACGCCGTGGTCCATCTGGACCTCCATCGAGATCTCATCCCCGCAGGCCGGGTTGTGACCCGATGAAGTAATATCCGCCTGGGCGACATGTTTCTTGCCGCGCGGGGACCGATAGTGATCCAGAATGATCTCGCGATACATGTCATCAAGAGAGTGGCTCATACACCGAAGTACTTTCTCATTTCAATAAGCGCGTCGCACAGAGCGTCGATATCCCGCTCGTCGTTATAAATGTACATCGAAGCCCTTGCGGTGGCAACCTTTCTCAGCGACTTCATCAGCGGCTGTGCGCAGTGGTGGCCGGCGCGAATCGCGATGCCGCGGGAATCGAGAAAGGTGCTGATATCGTGCGGATGGATGTCCGGATCGGTAAACGAGACGGCTCCGCCGCGCGTGGTCGTTTCCAGCGGCCCCTGAATCTCAATTCCCCTTATTTCCGACAATTTGTCGATCGCGTACTTAGTAATACTCGCCTCGTGCTCGCGAATGTTCCCCATGCCGATAAGTTCGAGATAGGAGAGTGCTGCGTCAAAGGCAATTACGTCGGCAATATTCGGCGTTCCGGCCTCGAATTTCCAGGGCAAGTCGTTGAAAGTGATGCGATCGAAGCCGACTTCCCGGATCATCTCACCCCCATAATTGAAGGGAGGCATCTTCTCGAGAATGCTCCGCCGTCCGTACAACAAGCCGACCCCGGTGGGGCCGAGCATCTTGTGAGCCGAGAAAGCATAGAAATCGACACCGAGCGCCTTCACATCAACCGGCATGTGGGGCACCGCCTGCGCTCCGTCCGCCAATACTACGGCGCCCACCGCTTTGGCTTTGGCGGCCAATTCTGCCACGTTGTTGATCGTGCCGAGGACATTGGACACGTGGCTGATCGCCAGAATTTTCGTCCTCGGGGTGATAATCGTGTCGATGTCGCTCAAGTCGAGATGGCCGCAGACCGTGATCGGGAAACGTTTGATGACCGCCCCTTTTCGCTGCGCCAATACCACCCACGGGACGAAATTGGCGTGGTGCTCCATCTCGGAGATGACGATTTCATCGCCGGCCTTGATATTTTCCTCTCCCCATGTATATGCCACGAGATTGATCGATTCGGTTGCCCCTTTAGTGAAGATGACTTCTTCGGTCATAACGTTGCCGATGAAGCGGGCGACATGGGCCCGGGTCCGCTCAAACGCTTCCGTTGACCGCTCCGCCAGGGTGTGCAGCCCGCGATGAATATTGGCGTTGTTCTTGCGATAGAAGTCGATCAGAGCGTTGATGACAACGCGGGGCTTCTGGGTGGTGGCGGCGTTGTCGAGGTACACCAGCCGATGGCCGTTGATTTTTTCATCAAGTATCGGAAAGTCGGCTCTTATCTTCTCGATATCAAGCGGGCTCAAAGCTCTCGGGGCCTCCGCCGCTCTCGGTTGTGTATCAGCCATTGTTCTTTCCTTCCATGACGCACTGCCTCTCAGTCAAGGTACACAAAAATCTCGTCCCCCTCAATCTTGACTTCATAGGTGTCCAGTGGAACTATGGCCGGCGGGGCAGTAACTGCGCCGGTTTTAAGATCAAAACGGGCTCCATGTCGGATGCACATGATATCGCCACCTCGAATTCTTCCGTTGGCTATCGGCTCGGAGTCATGCGTGCATTCATTGGCCAACGCATATATGCCTTCCGCCGAATGGGCAATCACGAGGTTCACGTGGTCGATTTCATACGCCCTAAGCTTGCCTTCCGGAATATCACTCACTGCTGCCACCCGGACAAATTTCCCCATCAGCTATATCTTCTCCAACCGTTGCTCGACAAAACTGGTGATCCGGTCTCTCAAATCCGCAGGCACGAGGCGAAGCGTCGGCGCTACGAATCCGGCCACAATCATGCGAGTCGCTTCGTCATCCGGTATTCCCCGGCTTTTCAAATAGAACAGGCTCATGGGGTCAATCGGGCCGACGGTGGCGCCATGCGTGCACATGACTTCTTCATTTAGGATCTCGAGCTCGGGAATGGATTCCGCCCGGGCTCCCGGATTCAAGAGGAGATTTCGGTTTTCCTGGTAAGCTTCGCATACTTGGGCATCGTGGTCGATCCGGATCAGGCCCGTGTACGCCGAAGTGGTTTTGTCTTTCAGAACCACTTTGAAGTCAATATTGGACCTGGTGCGCCCGGCGGCATGGTGATGCAGCGTATGATTGTCGAATTGCTGATAGTCGGTGCCGAAAAGCATTCCGTACATTTTGCTTTCGGCGCCGTCGCCGTTCAGGATCACTCCGAAACTCTGTTTGCTCAAAGCACCGCCGAAGACCAGCGCAATCGTCAGCATACTGGCATTTTGCTCGATCCTGGCGCGGTGAGTCAAGTATGAATTCATGGCCGAGGCTTGCCGCTGGAGGGACACGTATCTTACCCGGCTGTCCTGGAGTCCGAAAATTTCTATCGCACCGTTGGAGTAGGAAGTTCCCTTATCAGGGCTGATAGACCCGCCGCCGTATTCATCGATCAGCGTTACTTCGGCGTTCCTGCCGACCACCACGAGCAAACGGGGGAAAGTCACCGAGCCGGCGAGTCCGGCTTCGCGCAATAAATGAATCGGGCGGTCAATCGTCCGGTTGTCCGGAACGTAGACGAAGATTCCGTCATTCCATAACGCTCCGTTCATTGCCTCAAATTTGCCGGTCTTGTTATTGACCAGCTGATACAAGTACTGCTCAACCAGCGAGCGATGTTTCTCCACCGCCTCCGACAGAGGCGCCACCACTACTCCCTGCTTGGTCAGGGTTTCCAGACCGGCAGTCTTGATCTCTCGTCCGCCAAGATCGCTGATGAGAGCGGCTAGTTTGCCTTCGCGAAGGTGCGCCATTTCGATCCGCTCGACGGCATCATAGTTGTCGCCGAAGGCGGTATCGGACACGATTGAGCGTTCGAACAAAAACTTGGCCGGATCGGTATATCGCCAGAAGTGCAGCCCGCGTTCCGGAATGGGCGTGCTGTTGAATTGAATCCGCGCGTCGCGTCGCTTGTCCTTGAGCCACTTCGGGCCCCGTTCCAGTTCCGGCGCCATCTCGGGGATCGTGAAGTCAGTCTTTCCGGCCATCAACCCACCGATCCTTCCATCTCAAGCTGAATCAGACGGTTCAATTCGACCGCATATTCCAACGGGAGTTCTTTCGTGAATGGCTCCATAAAGCCATTGACGATCAAGAGCCGCGCCGCGTCTTCGGTCAATCCCCGGCTGGTAAGGTAGAAGAGCTGCTCTTCGGCCACTTTGGAAACCCTGGCCTCATGCTCCACGCTGACCCGGTCGGCATCTATCTCCATGGTCGGATAGGTGTCGCTGCGGGCATCTTTGCCGATTAGGAGAGCGTCGCACTCCACCGAGACTTTCGAATTTATGGCGTTCTTGTAGACCTTGGCTAATCCTCGGTACGATGCCCGGCCGTTGTCCTTGGAAATCGATTTCGAGGTTATCCGGGAGGAGGTGTTCGGTGCGGCATGGATCACCTTGGCTCCGGCATCCTGGTGTTGATCGACACCGGCAAAGGCGACTGACAGGATTTCACCCCGGGCACCCTCGCCCACCAATTGCACACACGGGTATTTCATCGTCAAGCGCGAACCCAGATTGCCGTCTACCCACTCCACTGTGGCTTTCTTGTAGGCCGTGGCCCGTTTGGTCACCAGATTGTAAATATTGCGCGACCAGTTCTGGATGGTGGTGTAACGGACATAAGATCCTTCAAGAGCGATCAATTCCACGACCGCCGAGTGAAGCGAGTCGGTCGAATAGATTGGGGCCGTGCACCCTTCGATGTAGTGGACCCGCGAACCCTCGTCGGCGATAATCAGCGTCCGCTCAAATTGCCCCATATTCTCGGCGTTGATTCGGAAATAGGCCTGCAGCGGGACTTTTACATCCACGCCCTTAGGCACATAAATGAATGACCCGCCGGACCAGACCGCCGTGTTAAGTGCGGCGAATTTGTTGTCGGTCGATGGAATCACCGACCCGAAGTACTTCTTGACGATCTCCGGAAATTCGCGAAGTCCGCTGTCCATATCCAGGAAAATGATCCCCTGCTTCTTGAGCTCTTCCTTCATGGAGTGATATACAACTTCGGACTCGTACTGGGCCGAAACGCCTCCCAGAAACGATTTCTCGGCTTCCGGAATCCCTGAGACGGTCAAAGGTCTTGCGGATATATTCCGGAACATCATCCCAGCTTTTCTGCTGGTTCTCAATCGGCTTCATGAAATAATAGATGTTCTCGAAATCTATCTCATTCAGAAGCTTGGTATCGCCCCACTGGGGCATCGGTTTCGCATAGAAGATGTCGAGCGCCTCATGGCGGATATCCGACATCCATTTCGGTTCCTTCTTCATCTGCGAGATCATCTCGACGACTTCGTGATTGACCCCGCGCGCCCCTTTATGAAAATAATCGACCGGATCTCTGAACCCGTATTTGGTTGCGTAATCGCTGTTCAGGGTCGAGAGGTCGTCCTTTTGCTGCTGAAGCGAGTCGGACATGGCTACACACCTGCCTTTGATGCTACACTGTTATCCAGCCAGTCGTACCCCTGGTCTTCGAGTTTGAGAGCCAGCTCCGGCCCTCCTGATTTGACGAATTTCCCGGCCATCATCACATGCACGAAATGCGGTTTGATATAGTTCAGGAGACGCTGATAATGCGTCACCATGAGAATGCCGTTCTTGTCGGTATGAAAGCGATTAATCCCTTCAGCCACCGTCTTGAGGGCGTCAATATCCAACCCGGAATCGGTCTCATCGAGAATCGCCATTTTGGGCTGGAGAACCGCCATCTGAAGGATCTCAATTCGCTTCTTCTCCCCGCCGGAGAAGCCGTCATTGAGGTAACGCGTGGCAAAGACTTCCTCGATATCCAGCGCCGCCATTTCCGCCTTCAGTAATTTGCGGAAGTCAGACATGTCGGCCTCTTTGCCGCGATGCGCCTGGAGCGCCGATCTCAAGAAATTCGCGACCGTCACACCCGGAATGGCCAGCGGATACTGGAATGCAAGGAAGAGGCCGGCCCGCGACCGCTCGTCGGCCGCCATTTGGGTGATATCGATGCCATTGATTTTCGCCTGCCCCTTGGTGATCTGGTACGAGGGATGCCCCATCAGGGCGTTCGACAGGGAAGACTTCCCGGAGCCGTTCGGCCCCATAATGGCATGGATTTCTCCCGGATATACATTAAGCGAGATCCCGGCAACCACCTGTTTGCCGTCGACCTCGACATGAACGTCGGTGAATTCAAAGAGCGGCTTCTTATCGGCCATGACTATCGGTCCTTTCGTCTATTGTATTCTCCGGCCGGTTCGATATTCCGGAGGATTACTCTATCGGTGAAGTTGGACTCACCTTGTTTAATTCCTCTTCCAGCGCCGCATGAGTCAGAGCAAATGCTCCCCCGGTCGCTTGAAGATCTGCAATTTGTCCTTGGAAATCATATCCGCCAGTGTTGTGCTGGACAGGAAATCCTGCACGTACCCTGCCAGACCACCCAGCACATCGTGGACACTGCAATTCCCGACATGCACACACTGATCCAGCAAACCCGTGTAACGGCCGCAGTGGTTGGGATCGAGCATCGGCCCCCCCAGGGCGGTCAGCACTTCGTACAGGTTTATCTCGCCGGGCTCCCGGGCGATCGTGAACCCGCCCCCACGACCACGCTCCGCCGTCACCAGGCCCGCCCGGCGAAGGATCGCCAGTAGTTTGGAGGCATAAGGGATCGAGAGCCCCTCCATCTCCGCGATGTCCGAGATCGAAAGCTGGTCTTTCGGTCCCTTCCTGGCCAACTGAAGCAAACACCTCAGGCCGTACTCTTCAACTGCTGAAATTCTCATACTGCCACTTTATAGGTTACTTCGCTCTATTTTTCACATTCTCCAGGACAAGATACGCAATCTTTACGGAGTTGTAAACTATCATCTTCAACGAAATCCATACCCGTGTGGTTCCATCTCATTGTCCCAAAAGCCATTTACCTTGCGCTCGCCTTAACTCTTTCATTAGCAGCATCTTAACCGTTCGTCCAAAATGCTCAAACTGGCTGCTTTCGTTGCAGATCGGGGAAGTCTCGATAAAGGGCTGATTTGAAATCGCAGACCGCCTCCCAAACGGGACGATGAAACGCCTCCGTCTCTCCCGATCTTGCCGCTACCTGCTCGAAGGCCTTTTCGAGTTGAACCAGGTCCTGGCATTCTAAGATAATATGAAATTCTCCCAGTTCGTCCGGGCCGAACCCCAGTTTACGTCGGGTGATCTTGAACCCCGCGATGAGATCGTTCTGACGCAAGTGCCCGAGATACCCTTGGAGGTGATGACAAAACTCCAAATCCCGTTGGGAGTCCTTGAGATTGCACCAAATATGGTAGTAGTTCATTTCTGTCCCCGTGGATCAGTTCGTTGGCTAAATATACTCTAATAGACCAGTCTTGTCCAAGAAAACCTCGCTCTTCTTTGTGTTGATAATCCGTTGACCTTTCGTGACTCACAGCGTAGAGTGGATGTTATTCTGCAACCTCTGAAGATCACATGAGGTGGTTCCATGAAATTCGTCCTGCTCGCAACCATAGCGCTGCTCGTCTTGAGCGGCTGTATGCCTACCTTGCATCCGCTTTACACTCCGGAGACTTTGACCTCTCTGCCCGGGCTCCAGGGAAACTGGGAAAGCCTCGGAGAGGGAAACGGGTTGGAAACCTGGCGATTCTCGCAAGTTGACTCGACCTCCTACACGCTCGAGTACACCGAGAATGAGGCGCCGGGAGAGTTCGATGCCCGGGTGGTGAAGCTCGGAGACTATCTGTTCCTCGATATTGCTCCGTTCGGTCCCGAGACAGAGAATGAAGTCTACCGCGGGCTGCTCGTTCCGGTCCACATGTTTGGTCGGCTGACCTTGATCGGTGACACACTGCAGATCGGCTGGCTCGATGGCGACTGGCTCGGCGAACAGCTCGACTCCGGGCTGGTCAAGTTGAACTATGAAAAGATGGAAGAAGACCGGCTCCTGACAGCGGCGACCATTGACCTTCAGGCCTTCGCTCTCAAGTATGCTGCCAATCCGTCCGCCTTTCCGCCATCGACGCTTCATCGCTCCACGCAATGAGGGGCCAAAAATGCCCTTGCCAGGCAATGATTATTTGGTTAATTTTGTGAAAAACTTCACAGCTTCAGTCTATGATAGGGCATTTGGCCTCTTTGACTGATCCGGCGAAGTTGGTCCAGTCCGCAACGCTGTCGTGATATAGAGACTCGTCGAATAGTCGGACTGTGATACCGTTAAAAAAGATGAAAATGGTAGTGTCTTGCAGATAGAGTGACAACATGATGAGAGAACTTCTGTCCGGCAACGAAGCGGTGGCTCGCGGGGCCTTCGAAGCGGGAGTCGCCTTGGCTGTCTCGTATCCCGGGACTCCCAGTACGGAAATATTGGAGACTCTGGCGGAGCAGTATCGCTCGATTTATTCCCAGTGGTCTCCCAACGAAAAGGTCGCCTTTGAAGTCGGTATCGGCGCCTCGATCGGCGGCAAGCGCGCGCTTGTCACCATGAAGCATGTCGGCCTGAATGTCGCCGCCGACCCTTACATGACTTTTGCCTATACCGGTGTCAACGGCGGCTTTGTCATCGTCTCCTGCGATGATCCTGAGATGCATTCCTCCCAAAACGAGCAGGACAACCGCTATTATGCGCGCTTCGCCCAGATTCCGTTTCTCGCCCCGGCCGACAGCCAGGAAGCCAAAGATATGCTCGTCACCGCCTTCGAGATGTCCGAGGCTTTTGATACTCCCGTGATGCTTCATATGAGCACCCGAATTTCCCACTCCAAGGGGATAGTTGAGTTGGGCGAAAAAAGTGCCGGGCCCGACAAGCGGTTCGTTAAGGATCCCGCCAAGTATGTGATGATCCCGTCGAACGCCCGTGGCCGCCATCTCGTTGTCACCCAGCGTATGGGCAAGCTTGAAAAGTTCGCCGAGGAAAGCCCGCTCAATGTAGTGGAAAACAATGGCTCCAGAATCGGAATCATCACCGGAGGCGTCGCCTATCAATATGTGAAAGAAGTTGCGCCGGACCTGGACTACTTCAAGCTCGGCCTGGGGTTCCCACTGCCGATCAGGCGAATCGAGCAATTTGTAAAGAGCCACGATCTGGTGCTGGTCGTCGAAGAGCTTGAACCGTTCTACGAAGAGCAGCTCAAAATCGCCGGGCTGAAGGTCGAGGGGAAGAAATACTTCAATCGTCTTGGCGAGCTTTCGCCCAGCCGGGTCGCCAAGGGGCTCAAGTCAGCTGGAATCGTGAAAGAGGTTGCGGAACCGACTTTCGATGCCGGCGATTTGTTTCCCCGCCCGCCGGTCCTTTGCCCCGGCTGCCCGCATCGCGGCGCCTTCATGGCGTTAAAGAAACTCGGCGTGGCGGTGACCGGCGATATCGGCTGCTATACCCTTGGCGTCATGGAGCCGCTCAATGCCCTCGACACCTGTATCTGCATGGGAGCTTCGATCGGCAGTGCCATCGGCATGGAAAAGGTCAAAGGCTCTGAGAAGGGGACCGTCGCCGTCATCGGCGATTCCACCTTCATTCACTCCGGGATCACCGGTCTGCTCGATGCTGTCTACAACAAAAGCAATGTGACGGTCATAATTCTTGACAACCGGGCCACTGCCATGACCGGCGGTCAGCAGCATCCCGCCACCGGCCAAACCCTGATGGGTGAACCAACCACCCGGGTCGATCTCCCGACCCTCTGTCGCGCACTTGGGGTAAACAGTGTCCGCGAGCTTGATGCCTACGAATATGACACTGCCTTGGCCACCATAAAGGAAGAGATGGATCGCCCGGGACCATCGGTGATAATCACGACCCGGCCCTGTGTCCTGATGCCGAAGCGCATTATGGATGAGCCGTACGTGGTCGATTTGGATCTCTGCACCGCCTGTGGTGCCTGTTTTAGGATTTCCTGCCCGGCCATTGCGGCCTCCCCGCTGACCAACAAGCACGGACACCCCAAAGCGATCATCGATGACACCCTGTGCACTGGCTGCACGCTGTGTGCGCAGGTCTGTCCCCCGGAAGCCATTATCCTAAGAAGTCAGTTTGTCAAAGCGTGAGGACACGATGAAAGAGAATACATTCGATATACTTATCGTAGGTGTCGGTGGGCAGGGGGTTCTGCTCGCCTCAGAAATCCTATCCGATGCTGCCATGCGGGCGGGGCTCGATGTGAAGAAATCTGAGATCCATGGCATGTCTCAAAGGGGCGGCGTCGTCTCCTCGCATGTTCGAATCGCCCCCAAAGTCTACTCGCCCACGATTCAAGAGGGCCAGGCTGACGTGCTAATGTCATTCGAGCAGGCCGAAGGGCTGCGTGCGATCAATTGGCTGAAACCGACCGGCATCGCTATCGTTTCCCGAACCACTCTCATACCGGCGATCGTGACCTCTTCGAAGAAGTTCAGTTACCCGCTCGATGCCGTCGCCGACATGAGAAAGCAAGTGCATACGGTAATTGCAGTCGAAGCCGACAAGATCGCCGCGGAATTGGGGGAGCCTCGGCTCGTCAACACTATCTTATTGGGTGTCCTCTCGAATTCTCTTCCGTTTGACCTGGATCTTTGGCTTGAGACCATTCGCGGCCGCGTAAAACCAAAGCTCGTCGATATCAATATCAAGGCGTTTCAGCGCGGACGAAACATTCAGTTGGAGCCTGCCAAGGCCTAGAGGAAGTTATGTCCATGCATATGTTGATCGTCAATCCTGGTTCGACCTCCACGAAAACGGCACTGTTTGACGGCGATCAGAAGGTCACCGAGGAAGTTGTCCGGCACGATGCCAAGGAATTGATCAAATTCCAAAACGTGGCCGATCAGTTTGATTACCGCATGTCCGAAATCAACCACTGGATCACTTCGCTCAAGCTCAAACCCAAACAGGTCAAAGCGATCATTGGCCGGGGGGCTCCGGTCCGTCCGCTCGAAGGCGGGTCGTACCAGATCAACGAGCAGATGCTTTCTGATCTTCGCACGATGCGTTACTCCAACCACGCCTCCAATCTTGGCGCCATCATTGCCCATCACCTCGGAGAACGTTTTCATGTGCCGGCCTTGATCTCCGACCCGATTACGACCGACAACTTCACCGACATCGCCCGGGTCAGCGGAATCCCGGAAATCGAGCGGAAATCACGAGCCCACGCCCTGAATATCAAGGAAGTCTGCCGCCGCGCGGCCATTCAGGCCGGGAAGAAGCTTGAGGAGGTAAACTATGTCGCCGTGCATATGGGAGGTGGTGTCTCGGTGGCGGCCCTTCAAGGCGGAAAAATGGTCGATGTCAACGACGCTCTTCTCGGCATGGGACCCTTCTCACCCGATCGGGCCGGTGCCCTCCCGATCGGCGGGCTGGTCAAGCTCTGTTACTCCGGCAAGTTTACGGAGCCTGAGATGCTAGATAAACTTTCTCGCAAGTCAGGCTTGCTTGCGTATCTCGGCGTGGCCGATCTCCGTGAGACAGAAAAGATGATCGATTCGGGAGACGCCAAAGCGCTTTTGTATTTCCGGGCCATGGCATACCAGATTGCCAAGGAGATAGGGGCTGCCGCCGCCGTGCTGTGCGGCAAGTTCGAATCAATTGTCTTAACCGGCGGCATGGCCAACTCCAAGCGGCTGGTGGCGGAAATTAAGCAGTATGTTTCGTTTCTCGGTCGCGTTGACGTGGTGGCCGGCGAATTCGAAATGGAGGCCCTGGCAGCGGCTGGCGTGCGCTATCTCACCGGTCAGGAAGAGTTGAAAGAGTACTGATATGAGAAACGATCTCTGCGCTCCGATCCATTCCTCCGATCAACTCATTGAGCGCGCCGTGGACATAGCCGTAGCTGGGCGGAAGAAACGGGTCGTGGTCGCGGCTGCGCAGGATGCCGATGTCATCGATGCCATGTCGCAGGCGCAGGCCGACGGTTTTCTGACCGGAATCCTGGTCGGCGATGCGGCCGCAATTCGTTCCCTGGCGACTGAGCATAAAATTGACATTGAGAGAGTCGAAGTCATCGATAAGAAAGACGTTTCCGAAGCCGCACATTATGCCGTTAAGCTCGCCTCGGATGGCCATGCTGACGCCATTATGAAGGGGTTCCTGCCGACCTCTTCGCTTCTTAAGGTGGTTCTGGACAAGCAGTACAATCTTCGCGGAAAGAACACGTTGTCCCACTGCGCCGTTCTGGACATCCCCGGATACCATAAGCTGCTGAATTTCACCGATGGCGGCATGGTAGTGAAGCCTGATCTTGAACAAAAGTTCCAGATTTTGGAAAACGCTGTGTTGGTGGGACGCGCCCTGGGCCTGAATCCAGTCAAAGTTGCCTTGTCTGCCGCCAGCGACCGCCTATCTGAAACCATGCCCCACACCCTGACCGACATGGACAACATCATCCCGATCGCCCGGGAACGGATGCCTGACATCGTCATCCAGGGTCCGTTGTCACTCGACACGGCGACTTCGGAGAAGATCGGGGAGTATCAAAAGATTCGCGGGCCGGTCGTGGGCGACGCCGATGTCTATCTCGTTGATTCAATCGAAGAAGGGAATATTGTCGCCAAATCCCTTATCCAGTTTGCCGAGGCAGTTTTTGCCGGCGTTATTGTCGGGGCCCGAGTGCCGGTGTCACTCGTATCTCGAACCGACACCGTGAAAAATAAGAAAGCCTCACTCGCTCTGGCCTGCGTCATCGCCGACTACTATTCCAGCCAGACGACTTTCGGAGGTAAAGTATGACCTCGCTGCCCGAAATGATCATACCGGAAATTCACTCATTTGAACAAATCCAGGCTCGCGCCAAAGCAAAAGCCGCCGGACGACCCCTGCGCGCTGCTTTTATCGCTCCCACTGACTCCGATATGGTTCGCGCCGCCGCCCGCGCCTGTGCCGAAGGCCTCATACGCGTAGTTGGCATAGGGGAGAAGTGTGCGCTCGAAATCGTCTGCGAAGCCGAGCAGGTGTCTCTGGTGCCCGAAGAATTCATTCAGTCCCACGACATAGTCGAATCCGTCACTTTGGCCGGAAGGATGGCCGCCGCCGGGGAGATTGATCTGATCATCAAAGGGAAACTGCTGACTTCTGATCTGCTTAAAATTCTGTTCCAGAACGAAAGCCAGTTTCTACACAAAGATCGCACCGTGTCCCATGTCGCGGTGTTGAAGCCGGCGCGGTACAAAAAACTCCTGCTCCTCACCGATGGCGCAGTAGTGGTTCTTCCTGATCTCAAGCGCAAACTCGAATTGATTGCCAATCTGGTCAAAGTCTCTCAGGGGATTGGAATCAACAATCCGCGCGTCTCTATCCTGGCCGCCGTGGAGGTTGTCTATCCGCAAATGCCGGTCACCATGGAAGCCGCGATCATTTCAAAAATGGCCGAGCGCGGCCAGATCAAAGGAGCGCTGGTTGACGGCCCCTTGTCGTTCGATGTCTCCGTGGACATGTTTGCGGCCCATTCCAAAGGGGTGAAAAATTCGCAAGTGGCCGGCCAGGCCGACGCCATGGTCGCTCCGAATATCGAGACGGCCAACGGCATCTACAAAGCGATGGCTATGTACGGTCACTGTCAGATGGGTGGAATTGTTGTCGGCGGGTCGGTGCCGGTGGCGGTCGGCTCGAGATCCGACAATGCGGACGGCAAATTCAACTGCATTGCTCTGGCAGTTCTTTCTAAAGCCTAGCCGGACACCTGCTTTGGGCGTCATCTTTATCTGTTGATAGTCAGGCTCTTACGCAATCTTTGGGCGGCCAAAGGGTGCTTGACTAATACCATCAACTCACCTATCATCAACGGATTAGAGTAAAATTTGAGTCGAGGAAGATGTGATTTACGGTGTCATTATGGCCGGCGGCAAAGGGGAACGATTCTGGCCCCTCTCCCGAGCTGACAAGCCCAAGCAGTTTCTCAAGCTGACGTCCGACAAGACCATGCTCGAAGAAACCATCTCCCGTGTCACGCCTTTGATCCCGGTCAAGAATATCAGGATCGTTACCGGCGAGTCGATGCGTGAGCATATCATCAACTCGATTTCATATCTTGGTGCGGACCAGATTCTCACCGAACCGTTTGGCCGGAACACCTGTCTGGCGATCGGATTGGCCGCCGTTCACCTTCAGAAGGCCGATCCGTCGGCCGTCATGGTCGTGCTCTCCGCCGATCATCTGATTCGTCCGCCCGAAAAACTATTGAGTATCCTGAGCACGGCGTCCGACATTGCCGGGAAAGATAATCGGCTCATCACGATCGGTATCGTTCCTACCCGCCCCGAAACCGGCTACGGCTATATTAAGCTGGGCGAAGCATATAAGGCGGGACCGGATGGCCAGGTTAATGTAGTCGCCCAATTTGCCGAGAAACCAAAACCGACTGTGGCCCAGGAATACTATTATAGCCGCCAGTATTTGTGGAACAGCGGGATGTTCGTTTGGTCGGCTCGATCGATATTGCAGGCCATTGCTTCATGCCAGCCCGACATCGCGGAGTTGCTGCGGCAATATGGCGAGACCATCGGGACCAACAAGGAGGAATCGGCGCGCCTGGACTTGTATCAGCGGGCTACCCCGATTTCCATCGACTATGCCGTGCTCGAGAAAGCCACCAACACACTGGTTGTCAAAGCCGATATCGTCTGGGATGATGTCGGCAGTTGGAATGCCTTGGAACGATACAAAGAGCGCGACTCGGAGAACAACGTGCTAGTCGGCGACTCGGTGCTTCTCGATACCTACGAGACCACCGTGTATAATGACTGTGACGGCCTGATCGCCTGTATCGGCCTTTCCGATTTGGTGGTCGTGCGCTCGGGCAATATCACACTGGTGGCCCACAAAACAAAAGTCGGCCAGGTAAAAGAAATCCTGAGCCAGCTTAGTCAAGATGAAACGCGACGGAAATATCTATAAGCTTCTGGCGATCTCACTGCTTTTCACGGTGGTTGGCGGATGCACCCTCTTGAAACGGGAGCCGCCGCTCGAAGAGAAGCAGTCGACTGAGACTTCGGAAACCGGCCGCCAGTATGACCCCCTCGGACTGGCCCAGGATTCCATCGTGATTACCCAGATGGACCAGAGCGGCACTGTAACTCCAACTAAACAAGCGTTGACTGGAGATGCTACTCTTCCCTCAGGCGGGCCGTCGCGCATAAGCGGTGAAGCGACCGCCGGCGCCGAGAGCGCTAATAGTCAGGTATTTCGCGTGCAGCTGCTTACTCTCAATGCCTATGGTGAAGGACGCCGGGCGCTGGCCGTGGCTGTCGAAATGTTTGACCAACCCGTTTCTCTGGATTTCGAAATCCCATACTACAAGCTTCGAGTCGGCCAGTTTGCTTCCAAAGAGGCTGCCGAGAGATACCTCCAGCGCGCTCGAACGGCTGGATACCCCAACGCTCTGATCGTGATTGCCACCGTGGGCATAAGAGAAGCGCCGGCCATTTACGATCCCACCGGCTCCCAATCTTCCAAAATTCAAAGCCAGCCCGCGGACTCTGTCCATGCCGACCACAACTGACATGAAAATTGTCTCGATTGACCCGCTCAATCCTGCACACGACTTGCTGTCCGAAGCGGCGAATCTGCTGGCGCACGGAGCCATAGTTGTGGCGCCCACCGAAACCCGGTATGGCTTGCTGGCGAGGGCTGACTTACCAGCCGCCGTCGACCGGCTCTGCAACACCAAAGGAAGATCTCCGCGGCAAGCCATGTCTATCTTCGTGCCGGATCTGGCGTCGATCCGTCGATTTGCCAGGGTCACGCCGACCGCCGAGATTCTGTCGCGAAGTCTGTTGCCCGGCCCATTGACGCTCGTTTTGCCCGCCACCATTGGATGGGGCGAGCCGCTTGTGATCGACGGTAAAATCGGTGTCCGCGTCTCGAGTTCGCCGGTCATTTCCGGCATCCTGAAATTGATCGATTTCCCCGTCACCGCAACCTCGGCCAACAAGTCCGGTTCTCCGGATCTGGATACGGTGGCTGAAATAGGTGAGATTTTCCGGGATGCCGTGGATTTGTACCTTGACGCCGGAGTGCTCCGGAACCAAACTTCGACTGTAGTGGACTGTTGCGGCACCCAGATTGTGATCTTGCGAGAGGGAGCCGTTTCCACCGCCGGCGTCCAGGCCGCACTGCACCATTCGGGAGGGCAATGAGCGAGTTGTACACTATTCTATTCGTCTGTACCGGGAATACTTGTCGTTCACCCATGGCCGAAGGGGGGCTGAAAGTGCTTCTGGCCAAGGAACGTCCGGGAAAATTTCGGGTCATGTCGGCCGGAACGGCTGCCGCCACCGGATTTCCGGCCACCCTGTATGCCGGTGAGGCCGCTAAGATTTGGGGCTGCGATCTTTCCGGTCATAAGTCGCAGCAGCTTACCAGGGCGCTTCTTGAAGATGCCGACCTGATCTTCGCCATGACCCCCGAACATGCCAAAGAAATAGTTCGGCTGGCGCCCGAGGTCAGAGGACGCACATTTCTGTTCAAGAACTTCCCGGAGCCTCATCTGACCGGCGAGGCGGTGGAAGATCCCATCGGGCAGACGCTCGACCGATACAATGAAACTTTTTTGGAGATCGGCGAGTATCTGGGTAAACACCTTCCGGAGATAGTGCATCGCATAGATGAAAAAATTCCTGCCTAAGCGCTCGATCTTGTTCCGACTGTTTGCTCTGGTGATCGCCCTTGGCCTGATCATCCCGGCGGTCTTCCTTCTGACCGGCGGGATCGGCGAGGCCGGCACTGCCTCCGCCGAGAAGAAGGCGGACAGTTCCGGCGCCGGGCCAATCGATCGCGTGATCGATAATGTCGCCTTCGGCATCGGCGAAAAGCTCACCTTCGATATCAACTACGGGTTCATCAACGCCGGCACGGCGTCCATAGAGGTCTCGCATCTCATCGAATATGGCAAGCGCCCCTGCTATCAAATTATCTCGCGCGCCGAATCCAATTCTTTCTTTTCTACTTTTTACCGGGTCGATGATAAGATTGAATCAATTCTTGATGCGGCCGGCCTCTTCAGCTGGCACTTCAGCAAGAGCCTGCAGGAGGGGAGTTATCGCAATGAGCGTAGTTACACGTTCGACCAGGAACGGCATCGCGTGTTCGACAACAAGGACACGCTCGATGTAAAGGCGTATGTCCAGGACGCGCTCTCGGTCATGTATTACATCCGAACCCAGCCGCTGGAAATCGGCAAATCGATCTTTGTCGATAACTTCGTGGACGGCAAGAACTATGCCCTTGAAGTCAGGGTGCTCCGCAAGGAAACCATAAACGTCAAGGCCGGAGCCTTTGACTGTCTTGTCGTTGAACCTTTGACCAGCTCGGTTGGAGTGTTCAAGAACGAAGGGCGACTCACCGTCTGGCTCACCGATGACCGGCTCCGGATGCCGGTGCTCATGAAATCGAAAATCGTTGTCGGCTCAATTTCGGCGGAGCTGACTGACTTCAAGCTCGGAGAAATCCGGGAGTTCTAACCGATGCGTCATCCTGAAAGACCCAAACCGATCGATCTGAATAGAGTCCGCCGATATCCCATTCGCGAGCGGGCCAATAAGACCTCCATCCGCGGATTCGGCCGACCACTTGATCCGAAAAAGGGCGCCAGGGAGTTCTTCGCGTCGCTGCCGGCTTTCCTGAAAGCCACTGATCTCAATGAGTTCATGACGGCGGTCGCCAAAGCCCGTAAAGCCAGCCGCCCGTTCCACCTGCTGCTCGGTGCGCATACGATCAAGGTCGGTCTGTCGCCGATCTTTATCGACCTCATGCGCCGCTCAATTGTCACTGGACTCTCCTTCAACGGAGCCGGTCTGGTGCATGACCTTGAGTTGGCTTTTTTCGGAGGAACGTCCGAGGATGTCCAGGCCGGATTGCGCGATGGCTCGTTCGGTATGGCCAAAGAGACCGGCGAACTGTTTGCCGAGGTGGCGGCGCTGGCCGAGGAAGAGAACATCGGACTGGGGCACGCCTGCGGCCTGTTCATTAATCGGGCCAAAGCCAAAAACCGAACCCTGTCCGTCTTTGCCGTGGCCGAAACTCTCGGTTTGCCGGCGACCGTTCATGTGGGGATCGGTACCGATATCGTTAATCAGCACCCGACTTACGATCCGGCGAAAACCGCTTCCGCATCGTTCCGGGATTTCCGCATTCTCTGTTCTGTTTGTGGAAGGATCGATCGCGGCGGCGTCCTCGCCAATATTGGCTCAGCGGTAATTTTGCCCGAAGTCTTTCTCAAGGCGCTGACGGTCTCCCGAAATGTCGATCCCCGGACCAGCCGTCTAACGACCGCCAATTTCGATATGTTGGAGCATTACCGACCGATGGTTAATGTCGTCTCCCGCCCGACCTTCAAGGCCGGCAAGGGATACAACTTCGTCGGTCATCACGAATTACTTGTGCCGCTGCTGGCCTGGGGGCTTAAAGCCAGAGTCATTTCATAAGCGCGCACACGCTTACCCTCGCGGAGAATCAATCATGGCCAAACTTGTAGAATGTGTTCCGAATTATTCTGAAGGTCGCCGTAAAGAAGTCATCGATGCCATCTGCGCCGCCATCACGTCGGCCGATGGAGTGACGCTCTTGGACAAGGAAATGGACAGCGATCATAACCGGGCGGTTGTCACCTTCGTCTGTCATCCCGATCTCGCGGTCGACGCCGCCTTCCGGGGGTACCAGAAGGCCGCCGAGTTGATCGACATGCGCACGCACAAGGGAGAACACCCCCGGATGGGGGCGTGTGATGTCTGCCCGTTTATACCGATCAGCGAAGTCAGTTTGGAAGATGCCGTCGAGTTGGCCAACAAACTGGGCAAGCGGGTGGGACAGGAACTCGAGATCCCGGTCTATCTGTACGAAGACGCCGCTTCGTCCGCCAAGCGGCGCAATCTGGCCAACGTCCGCTCCGGCGAGTACGAAGGGATCCGAGACAGCATTGAAACTGACCCGGAACGCAAACCGGATTACGGACCCGCAAAGATGAATCTGAAGGCCGGCTCCACCGCGATCGGAGTCCGCTTTCCCCTTGTGGCATTCAATGTATATCTGGACACTAATAAGAAATGGGTCGCCGACAGGATCGCTGACAGCGTCCGGGCCATTCGCGGCGGCTACAAGTTTGTCAAGGCGCTCGGCTTTGAGATCAAAGAGCGCAACCAGGTTCAGATTTCCATGAACTTGACTAACTACACCAAGACGCCGGTCTTTCGAGTTTTTGAGACGATCAAGAGCGAGGCGGCCCGGTATGGCGTTAACGTGACCTCTTCAGAAGTGATCGGCTTGATTCCGCTCGAAGCTCTGGTTGATGCTTCCGATTTCTATCTTCGTCTTGAAAATTTCTCCAAGCACCAAATTCTGGAGGAGAAGCTCAAGACCGCGGGTGCCGCGACCGGTCCGTCGCATCTGTTGGAAAACTTCTACGATCAGGTCGCGTCGTCTTCTCCGGCTCCCGGGGGCGGCTCGGTTGCCGCTTCGGTCGGGTCACTGGCGGCGTCGCTCGCCGCCATGGTCTGCCGGCTAACCGTCAGTAAGAAGAAATACGAAGCGGTGAAAGAAGAACTGTCCAATGTGCGCGATGATGGAGATCTGCTTCGGAAAGAACTGGAGAACCTCATTGAGGAGGATAAGAACGCCTTCAATGCCGTAATGGATTCGTTCAAGCTGCCTAAAGGCACCGATGAAGAAATCGCCCGGCGTGACGACGCGATTCAGTCCGCCACCCGGCAGGCCACGCTCGCTCCCCTGACGACCATGAAAAAGTCGCTTAAGGCTCTGAAACTGGCCCGAGTCGTCGCGGAAAAAGGTAACGAAAACTCCATCAGCGATGCCGGCGTGGCCGGCTTATGCGGACGGGCGGCGGTCGAAGGCGCCTCCTATAACGTTCGGATCAACCTCCGCAGTCTGACCGATCAGGATTTTGTTGAGAAGACCCGGTCCGAAATGGAGTCCATTCGCCGGCTGTCGGAATCACTGGCCTCTGAAATTGCCGCGCTGGTGGAAAGCAAGCTCTAACGGATGCCCCCCTACGTTGACTTGCATATGCATACCAATCTTTCTGATGGGACCAGCAGCCCCGCGGAAGTTCTTGCCCTCGTGCGGGAGAAGAAACTCTCCGCCTTTGCCATTACCGATCATGATACTCTGGAGGGTTACCGTGCGGTGAAAGCTCTTCTGACTGAAAGCGACCCGGAACTGGTGACTGGAGTGGAACTCTCGGTTAACCTGGGGGCTGACGATGTCCATATGCTGGCTTACCTGTTCGAACCCGATAATCCGGAATTGGATGCCGCGTTGGCCGACTTTCGAGCAAAGAGAGAAAAGAGGGGAGAGGAGATTGTCCTGCGTCTTCAGGCGCTCGGTCTCAAAATTCCCTTTGCCGAGGTCATGGTGACTGCCGGCGGCTCGGTAGTGGGCCGACCCCACATCGCGCAAACATTGCTTCGCCTGAAACTCGTTTCTGGTTACCAGGAAGCTTTTGATCGTTATATTAAGACCGGCGGACCGGCGTATGTGCCCAAAGTGATGATGCCCCCTGACGAGGCGATCAAGTTGGTGCACGAGGCCGGCGGCCTGACAGTATTGGCTCATCCATTTATTGATGATATGGCCAAACATGTCGAGACCCTTGCGGCGATGGGACTTGACGGAATCGAGGTCCGTCACTCGGCCCATACCGCCCATGACCGAAGCCGCCTGGAGAAAATTGCCGATCGCCACGGACTGCTGATGACCGGCGGCTCCGACTATCACGGGCGAGAGGGACGGTACGGTATGATCGGCTCTCAAAGAGTGCCCGCTACTTACCTCGACAAAATGAAAGACAAGGCATGGCGCACGCGAAACCTAAACTGATCCTCACGCTTTTCCTCCTGTTCCTGGCTGCCGCTCATCAACTGCAAGCCGCCGACGAACCCCTTTCCCTGGAGGCGCAGCGCCAGATTATTGAAAATTACATGTATGTCCGGGGCCAGAGACTGCCGGCATCGGTAGCCGCTTCGATCCGTGGAAATGACACTATGCCCCTCAAATGCGGAACCTCGGCCGTCATGGATTTCGCCCTAAATAAGAGCAAGCTTGATCGCCGTCTCATGGCCGCGCTGGGGGTGGATACCACCACCCGCCCCGCGGGTCTGGACAAGACTCTTATATCCAATTCCGGCCACTTCAAGATTCACTACACCACAACCGGCCCGGATTCGGCCTATCAATCTCATATCGTTGACGAAAACGGCGTGCCGATCTACATCGACAGCATCGCTGCCGTCGCCGACCGCGCGTGGCGCGTGACCATAGACTCGATGGGTTATCCGGCCCCGCCCAGCGATAGCTTCTACGACTCGAACGGCCCGCAATTCGACATTTATGTCCACTTGCTACCGCAGTTCGATTTTGGCCTCACTTATCCCGACTCCACGCAAATCGATGGACCCGGTTCTATTCGTGCCACGTCATTTATGGAACTTGATCACGACTACCAGCAAATCTCCGGATATGAAAACCGTCCGCTCGACGCCGTTCGCGTCACGGTCGCTCATGAGTTTTTCCACTCGGTTCAATTCGGAATAAACTTCACTGAATCCGAGACCGTCATCCAAGGGGGGCAGGTAGTTCTATAAAACGGTATTGGATGGAAATGTCCGCCGTCTGGATGGAGGAGCAGCAGTACACAGGGATCAACGACTATTACAACTATCTGCCATTTTTCTTTGGCACCCCCATGAGCTCGATTCAGCAGTTCAACAGCTGAACGACCTGCATCCGTACGGTTCGGTGGTGCTTCCGCTTTATTTGTCCCAGAAATTCGGGCAGGGGATTATCAAGAGCATTTGGCTCAAGAGTGGTGAACTGGGCCCCGGGCCGCACTTCCTGGCTGCTGCCGACCAGGCCGTTGATTCGTTTTCAAACCACACCATGCGCTGGCCACAGGCCTTTTCAGAATTTGCCCTTTGGAATTATTTTACTGGTCCGCGCTCCTCCGAGGCGCCCAGTGGAGTTGGATACGCCGAGCGCACTCACTATCCGCTCATTCCCGACTCCACCCAGTTCACCAATGGAGCTGATCTGTTTTGGCGACCCGAGATCGAGCGGATCACCAATTATCCGGCTGTCGGGCTTGGTGGAGCCGGCCGGTTGTTCCAGCCCGATGTCAACGGCGCCGTCTATATTCGTCTCACCGATGTCAGCTCGCTGGTCGATCGCTACTGGGCTAAAGGCAATCTCTCGAACCCCGATACCCTGTGCGTCTTGAAGTATGTCGACTCGCTGTTCCAAACAGCCGAACTGATCAAGGATTCGACCGAACTTCCCCTGAATCTGATAAAAGGGCATTGTCCCCCTTCAGATTCGATCTGTACGCTGATGAACAATTGCACGGACACTACCCGGGTAGTTCGTGACTCGGTGATTTCTTTCGCGTTCAATCTTCGCCCGGCCTCGGCCTCTTTGGGGAATACCTGGCCCTGGGGGCTGCAAATCATCTACGGTTACCCGGCTCAATCTGGTCAGGAAGCGCTCAATGACTCGGTCGAGGCAGAACACTTTCTTGTCCCGTTCAGCCCGCCGGGGAGTCGCGGGGCCGTCATTAACATGTACAACCGGTCAAAGTTCAGTACCATTACGCTGATCTTCACTCCTGCCTCCGCCGATTATCACGATTATTCCTTTCAGGACGCCGACACCTTGCGCTACCTCGGATTTGTGATCGACGAAACCAAGGGATTTGATTCCACGCTCGTGGATCTTCCCGGCGCGGTCCTGACCCCTTACCCTAATCCGGCTGTGGTGGCCAATATGAATGGTCAGGATCTTCGCTTCCGCTTTCAGGTGCCGACCGATGCCAGCAGCCTCCCGCTGACCACTACCCCCGCGATTTCCTTGGACATCTACAATGTCGCCGGTGAACGGGTGCGGACGGTCTCAAACGTCAGAGCCACCAGTGTGCGTGAAGGAACTTACGAGGCCGGCTGGGATATGAAGAACGCCTCCGGCAACAACGTGGCCTCGGGCGTGTACGTCGCCGTGGCTCGACTTTATGTCGGCGCCTCGACGAACGCCCCGGTGGCCGAGAAGAAGGTCAAGGTCCTGGTCGTGCGATGACCGTTCGTCCGAGATTGCTTACTCGAATCGCTCTTTTCTCGGGACTCATTTATGTCTTGTCATGGGGAACTTCGTTCTTCCCCAACATGAATCTGATATTCTTTATTGTCTTTTCCGCCGGGTTTCTCTGGGGTGCGCTGGCGGGCGCGACCGTCGGTATAATCGGTATGGGACTCTGGACTACTCTCAATCCTTACGGTCCGGCTGCTCTTCCGATCATGCTGGCCCAGGTGCTGGGGGCCTCGCTGTCGGGAGTAGTCGGCGCGATCGTCTCGCACACCTCCTGGCTATCTTTGCCGCGTCCGGCCTTTACCGGCCTGTTGTGCGTAAGCGCCGCTATTTGCACGCTGGCCTTCTATCTCCCGGTCAATCTCATAGATGCCTGGCTGTTTCAACCGTTCTGGCCGCGCTTTGTCACCGGCGCTGTCTGGACACTCATCTCGCTGTTCTCCAACCTCCTGATTTTCCCTTTGCTTTTCCCGGTCACGCGGCATTTATATCAGCGAGAGAAGCTCATTACATGAAACTGCGTTCCATCGCCGCCGTCTTCTGCCTGATTCTGGCGCTCGCCTCTTCGGTATCGGCGCAGTCTGACTCAACCAAGTCGGCTGCTGGAGACACAACCAAAGCGTCCGGTTCCGCGATTAAGGCCGATTCAACCAAACGAACCGGCCAGTCCCTACTTGATTCGCTCAATGCGGCGCTGCTCGTGGCGCATGGCATCAAACCGGCCAAACCCGAAGTGAAACGGCCGCCATACTTCTCCTTTATTGATTCGCTGACCACCTATTTTACGTCGCCGCGTCTCGACCGGCGGAGTCAACTGGACGAGTCCTGGTATCACGATGCCGGTGATTATTTTCGTTTTGATCCGGCCTTCATCGTCCGGAATTATCAGAACACACCTTCGCGAAGTACCGTCCAGCCGTACGGTCTCACCGGCGACCGTCTTAACACGATCGTCGACAATGTTTCAATTCATCCTTTTGAGCATGTGGTTGAACCGGACGGTATGATCGACCTAAACGACATTCCGACCACCTGGGACAACAACGTTTTTATTTTGCCCGGGGCCGCCGGTATGCTTTTCGGCGGAGACAATGCCGCCGGTACGCTGTTCACCCGTCCGATCCGTCCCCTTCAGCTCGATCCCCAGAGCGCCCTATTAGTCGATAAAGGACAAATTGGCTTCGCCAACACGCGGGGATATTTTTCCAAGCGATTTGCCGATGGACGCATGATGGATCTCTCCCTGGGCTACCGAAGCGCCAGTGGGAGTTTTTTCGACGCTAACGATGATGCCTACAAATATGACGGGATTGTTTTGTGGCCGACGGCACCCAATCAGGCGGTCAGTCTGACCGGACATCTCTACAGCCGCCAGGGGAGTACTTTCATCCAGCCCGACAACTCCAAGACTTTTCTGTCCTCCACTACGCGTGATCGGTTCGACCGAACCGCCCAGATTGGTTATCAAATCCGGGAAGGGGAGAAGCCCTCATTGTGGGAATTCGGATACTCCTATCAGAGTCACGGAAGCACTATCGATGGCGTTTATTTCGGACGGTTTAAGCTGGGTGGAAACGGGTTTTATGCTCGGCACGACTGGTTGACATCCGGCACGCTCGCTCGCGCTGAAATTTCGGGAGATCGTGAGAAATATGACGATGGACAAACTTCTCACGCCCGTTACGCCTCCGAGGCCTCGCTCACGGTCACTCATCCTTTTGATTCGACCAAGTTGGCCGGAAAATTGGGGTTGCGCTGGTCCGAGTCGTACGGACTGATGCCCCAGGCTGCTCTGCTGGTTACTCGCTCATCGGAAGGTTCCTTCATCATGGCGTCTGCTGGCCTGGCAGAACGAGAGCCCTCGCTTTACGAACGGTTTTTGCGCTACGAGCAGCAGTCTCTTTATCCAAACCCGGCCTTCACCTATGCCGATACCGGAAATGCCTCCCTCAAGGTCGAACGCCAGCTCACCGCGAGCCTGCTCTATGAACGCGGCAAGCCCGACAACTCTCTGCGTCTCGAGGTCACCGGCGGGAGAATCTTCAACGGCATTGACTGGACCCACGACACCATCCCCAGCACTCCGGAACTGGTTGTCTTTTCCCCTATGAACGAACACATCAATTTCGTGACCGTGTCGGGGGAGAAGAGCCTGAAATTCACTGACTTCTTCAATCTGCATGGCGGCGGCGCGTATCACTATGTCAGTTACGACGGCGATAATTCGCGCCCGTACCAGCCAAGCTACAACGCCTTTGGCGGGGCCGAACTGCACTATTTCTGGAAACAGAAACTGATCAATTTCTGGGCGTACGGCGAAGCCGTGTATACCGGACCGTACGACGGCTATTTCGAGACCAATCTGGGGAATACCGTGATCTGCAATGCCAAAGTCTCTTTCAAAATGGGGAACTTTCGATTTCATATCGTCTGGCAAAACTTGTTCGCCCGCCTCTATCAAGCTCGTGATTATTACAGCAATGATGGCATGCTTGTCTCTTACGGCTTCACCTGGAAATTTTTTGACTGAGCAATTTGGACCGCTGCTGTCCTTGACACGACTGACCACCTCAGCTTAACTTGACCGCTGTGAATCTCACCCTGACCCGCGACATCGCCTATCAGCTTGTGCTGGACAAGATTGGCGTCAACAATCTGCTAAAACATATTCTGTCGGTTGAAGCCGGCATGCGCCGGCTGGCCGGGCATTTCGGGGAAGACGCCGACTATTGGGGATTGGTCGGCCTGGTCCACGACCTGGACTACAACGAGACCAAGAATGATGAGAAGCGGCATACGTATTTGACGGCCGAGTGGCTGGCTCCGTATCATCTTCCGGAGGACTTCATGTATGCTATCCACGCGCACCCGGGACATGTTCCGTGCCGCTCCCGGCTCGATTGGGCTCTCTATTCGGTCGATCCCACCACCGGCTTTCTCGTGGCCTGCGCCCTGATGCATCCCGACAAGAAACTGGCAGTCATCGATTCCGAATTTATGCTTCGGCGCTTCAAGGAAAAACGATTCGCCGCCGGCGCCACCCGCGAAAACATGGCGGCCTGCTCTAATCTTGGTCTGGAACTCGACCAGTTTCTGCTCCTGGTACGGGATGGAATGCTGACCATTTCAGGCGAGCTCGGTCTCTGAGCATGACCCAACCATCGACGGTTTGGCGCCGAGATGTGATCTCGTGGTCCCTTTACGATTTCGCCAATACGATCTATTCAATGAATATCGTTTCGCTTTATCTCAAGCGATACATTGTCGAAGATCTCGGGTACCATGACCAGTACTTCGACATTTCCTTTTCCATCTCCATGCTCATAGCGGCGGTCGTGCTTCCCGCCCTCGGGGCGCTCTCCGATCGGACCACCCGAAAGAAGCTCTTTCTGGCCCTCTTCACGCTTTCTTGCTGTCTCTCGGTCGGATTTCTGTCGATCGTTCCGGCCGGCTGGATTCTAATCCTGCTCGCCCTGTTCGTTATCGCCAATTTTTCCTACGAAGCCGGACTCCCGTTCTACAATGCATTGCTCTATTCTGTGGCCGAAGGTAAGAAGGCTCGCTATGTTTCGGGTATCGGCGTGGCGCTCGGCTATGTCGGCTCGATCGGCGGCATGATCCTGGTGCTGCCTTTTGTTTCGGGCGCCATATTCGGCGTCAAGGTCCCGTGGATCGAAGGGACCGGGAAATCCGGCGCCTTCCTCCCGACTGCCATCCTGTTCCTGCTGTTTGCCCTGCCCCTTTTCTTCTGGGTGAGGGAGAAGAAGTATCGTGACCCGGAGAAGGGGTCTCTGCGGGAATCTTATCGCGATGTCTGGCAAGCCCTGAAGGAGACCCACAAATATCCCGGGGTCCTGCGTTTTCTGATCGCCGATTACTTCTTCGAAGACGCGGTGGCCACGGTTATCATCAACATCGGCATCTACTGTTCCCTGGTAATTGGTCTTAATGATGCCCAGATCACGACCTTCCTCATCATCTCCACCATATCCGCCGTCATCGGCTCGTTTATCATTGGTAAAATTGCGGAGCACTGGCTGCTCAAGCATCTTCTGACCATAATCATGGTCGGCTGGCTGGTATCCCTGGTAACGTTTGCTCTGACTGAGAACCGGACACTCATATGGATTCTTGGTTCGGCGGTCGGCGTCCTGCTTGGCGGTCTCTGGACTACCTCGCGTCCTCTTCTGGCTGAACTTGTGCCCGAAGGGGAACTGGGGAGATTCTTCGGTATTTTCACGCTCTCCGGCCGGGCCGCCGCAGTTGTTGGCCCTCTGCTCTGGACCACGGTTGTCTATCTGTTTCGCCCGGACCAACCGATGGGAAAGACCGCCAGTCAATGGCTGGGGTTGTCTGAGGCCGGCTCCGCTCATTTACCGTATAAGCTGGGAGTGCTTTCTCTTGCCATTATGATCGTGATCGGCCTCTGGATATTTAGAAAGGTCCCCCACACCCATATGCTGAGCCATGAACGAAACTAAAGTCAACGGCTGGTACCAGTATTCCGGGGTGATTCATGTCCACACCACCGAGTCCGACGGCACCAGGACGCTTGAGGAAGTCGCCGCTATCGGGCGCGAGGTTGGCCTTGACTTCATCATGTTCACCGATCACATGACTCTGTCCAACCGCACCAACGGCAAGGAAGGGTTCTACGGCCGCACGCTGGCCGTGGTCGGATATGAACACAACGATCCCGAGGACAACAATCATTATCTCCTCTTTGATTCGCCCGCCGTGTATCCTCGGTCGATGTCGGTCGCTGAATATGTGCTGGCCGGTGCGGTCGATCATGCCCTCGGAATAGTCGCGCATCCCGATGAAGTCCGTTCCCGCCAGGGGAGATACCCCCCCTACCCCTGGACCGACTGGAGCGCCGAAGGATTTCAGGGAATCGAGTTGTGGAATCAAATGTCGGAGTGGATGGAGCGGCTCGGTCTCATGAATCGAATCTTCATGGCCTTTTCGCCGCGCAAGTCGATGATTGGCCCGGCCCCGGCCACAGTCGCTCGCTGGGACGAATTGAATCTAACCGGAAAGATTTTCGGAGTGGCCAGTGTCGACGCGCACGCCTTCCCGGTCAAGCTCGGCCCGTTCACGGTCGCGATCTTTCCCTACAAAGTTCATTTTCGTTCTTTGAGAACCTATATCCTTCTCCGCGAGCCTTTGTCTTCGAGTTTTGAAGTCGCCAAGCGGCAACTCTTTGAAGCCTTGAGAGATTGCCGCGTCTTCTGCGCCAATGTCCGCTGGGGGGATCCCAGCCAGTTCTCATTTAGTGCGTCAAATGAAACGGAGAAGGCGGTCTGTGGCGGAACTATCATGAATTACGCTGGAGCAGCTATCCATGTGGCCTCACCATCACGGGCGCGCATTCTCCTAATTCGGAATGGCCGGCCGATTGCCGAGTCCGTATCTCGCCATTTTAGTTATGCCGTCTCCGAGCCGGGTTTATATCGGGTCGAACTTTGGAAACGGTCGCGCGGCTGGATTTTTTCAAACCACATCCGGATAGGTCTTTGAGCAGTGCCATGAATTTGCATCCGCCTTTGGAAGTAATCTCACTATTCGCTCCCGAAGATCAGGTTTCGACCAACGGTCAGCCGATTCGCGGCAAGTTTGTCCTTGTCCAGTCAGCAGATTCTCTGGTCCTGACTCTAGGGCCGCTAACCCGCTATGCTTATCACGCCGATTTGCTCGCCGCCTTCTGTGAATCCCGCCAGATTGTGGCAGTCTGGGAGCGTCGTCCGGACACGTTGAAAATCAAAGCCCCCGAGATCAGTATACTCGGCGGCGGTCATCTGGCCTGGAATCCGAGCGGTCGGGAAGCCCGGTTTGGGGGATCATCGAAAGCATATGGCCCCATTAACCTGGCTGGCCTCCCGGAACTTCTCGCCGGTGTTGAGTTCTTTGCCGGCTACAAAATCATTGTTGAGTAAGTCACGGCCGATTGGTCGTCTCCAGGAGAATTCAGTCACAATCTCCATGGAACCAATTCTCCGCTAAGACGTTTCAATCGGTTGAACGACAGTCGAGTAAAGTTTGTCTATTTACTTATATTAAGATCGCTCTTTGAGGTGATTTGCCCCGGAGCGGCTTCAAAATGTAGATTGACATTCAAAGGCCTTTTTGGTACTGTTACCGGACTTTTTTTCCGGTTCGCGTCGCGCTGAATAAGGCAAAGGATATGCTCGGAACCTACTTACCGATTCTCATTCTGGTGATCGTGGCGACTCTCATTGCGCTCGTCATGGTCGGCGCCTCACTGTGGCTGGGACGACGCACTAAACTCGGAAACAAAGGCCAGCCCTACGAATGCGGCGTGCCCCCTACCGGCACCACCCGGGATCCGGTCCCGGTAAAGTTCTTCCTGATTGCCATTTCATTTATTCTCTTTGATATCGAGGTCATCTTTTTGCTCCCGTGGGCGGTGGTGGCCCGTGAGCTCGGCGGATTCGGATTTGTCTCGATTCTGATTTTCGTCGCTCTGGTCTTGGTCGGATACTTCTACGAATTAGGGAAGGGGGCGCTCAAATGGGATTAGAAGAGAGAATTCCTGATTCAATAATCTTGACTACCCTGGATAAGATGGTCAACTGGGCGCACAAGCGCTCGATGTGGCCGCTCGGATTTGGGCTCGCCTGCTGTGCCATCGAAATGATCAGTACGTTTGCCTCGCATTTTGATCTGGCCCGCTACGGCATGGAAGTCATGCGTCCCAGTCCGCGCCAGGCCGATCTGATGATTGTCGCCGGGCGCGTTTCGGTGAAAATGGCCCCCGTGATCAAGACTCTCTATGAACAAATGCCCAACCCCAAGTGGGTTATATCGATGGGTGCCTGTGCCTCCTGCGGCGGCGTATTCAATAACTATGCCATCGTGCAGGGAGTTGATCGAATAATCCCGGTCGATGTGTATGTGCCCGGATGCCCGCCCCGACCGGAGCAGTTGATGAACGGCATCCTGAAACTCCAGGAAAAAGTTGACCGCGAGTCCCTCAAGGACAAGCGGGATGAATGGGGTCGGGCGGCTGTCTAAATATGGCCACGGACTCTGTGAATAATGGAGTTGCCTAGGCCGAGATTGTGAAATCCGGAACAAGCGAATGGATATTCGAGATCGCCTCAGCGAATTTTTGAAGAAAGAGTTCTCCGAACTGATCGTCGGCCAGGAATCTTTTCGCGGCCAGGATTTCTTTCTGATTAAGCCCGAAGGCCCGCTGGAGATTTGTCAGGGCTTGTTCGAAAACGCCGAACTCGATATCAAGTATCTGGCTGATATTACTTCGGTCGACTGGTTTGGCCATCCCGATGAAAAACTGGGACGATTCGAAGTCATTTACAATCTCTATTCTCTGAGCACGCATTACCGTTTCTTCCTCAAAGCTCGACTCTCCGCCGAGAAGCCGGAGATCGCCAGCCTCACTCCGCTCTGGCATTCCGCCGACTGGCTGGAGCGCGAGGTGTGGGATTTGATGGGGATCGTCTTTATCGGTCACCCCAATCTCACCAAGATTTTGACTCCCGATGATCTCGAAGGGTTTCCGCTTCGGCGCGATTATCCCCTTACTTGGGAGCAGCCGGTTTTCAGTTGGAACAAGAATCTCCCGCCCGAGGTGATCAAGTAATGCCGGAAGCCAAAACGATCACAATCAACATGGGCCCGCAGCACCCGTCGACTCACGGCGTGCTGCGTGTGGAACTTGAGATCGACGGCGAAACAATCGTCAAGGCCCGCCCGGTTATCGGCTATCTCCATACCGGCATCGAAAAGACCATGGAATCCAAGCTGTATTATAAGGCGCTTCCATGTACGGATCGGATGGACTATTTGGCCCCCATGTCCAATAATCTCGGATTCTGTCTGGCGGTCGAAAAGCTCATGGAGATTGATGTTCCGGAGAAAGTGAAGTGGGCCCGCGTCTGTTTGGCCGAATTGACCCGGATCAACTCGCATCTTGTCTGGCTCGGCACGCACGCCCTTGATATCGGCGCGCAGTCGATGCTCCTCTACGCCTTCCGGGAACGTGAACTTATCGTCGATATCTACGAGGCTTGCGGCGGCCAGCGGATGATGACTAGCTACATTCGCATCGGCGGGCTGGCTCACGACCTGCCGAAAGATTTCGAATCCAAAGTCCGGAATATTTTGAAAGTCATCCCGGAGCGCCTCAAAGATTATGAGACACTTCTTACGGATAATGAAATCTGGATCAACCGTACCCGCGGTGTAGCGGTCATCTCCGCGGAGGAAGCCATTAACTGGTCTCTGTCCGGCCCTATGCTCCGCGGCAGCGGCGTCAAATACGATGTCCGCAAAGCCAATCCATATTCCGGCTACGAGAACTTCGATTTTGATATCGCCTTCGGCACTCATGGCGACGCCTACGATCGATATCTCCTCAGACTCCAGGAGATTCGCCAGTCCTTGCGGATAATCAAGCAGGCGATCGACGGCATGCCGAGCGGGCCCTATCGCGCCCATGTGCCGGGTGTGGTTCTTCCTCCCAAAGAGGACGTTCTGCACAAAATGGAATCGATGATTTTCCACTTCAAGATCATTACCGAGGGATTTAAGTCCCCCAAGGGGCAGGTCTACCAGGCGATCGAGAGCCCCAAAGGGGAAATCGGATTTTTCATTTCCTCCGACGGCACCAATCGGCCCAACCGGGTGCGCGTCCGTCCCCCATCGTTCATAAACCTGGCGGCGCTGCCGGCGCTCGTGGAAGGCCGGATGCTTGCCGACGTGGTGGTTGCAATCGGCTCAATAGATATTGTGCTGGGTGAGGTTGATCGATGATTCTGACCAAAGAGTCAATCCAGCAGATAAAAGCGAAGGCTGCGGAATATCCCCTCCGCAAATCGGCCATCCTCCCGGCCCTGACCATCGCCTATCATCAGGTGGGGCATCTCAACGAAGACGTCTACCGGGAAATCTCCAAAGCAATCAATATCCCGTTTGTCGAGGTCGCGGAAGCCGCGACCTTTTACACCCTGTTTCCAAAAGCGCCGGTCGGCAAGTACCTGATTCAGGTCTGTCACAATATTTCATGTGCGCTGCTCGGCGCCGACAGTCTGATCAGTTATCTCGAGCAGAAACTTGCCATCAAGAAAGGTGAGACCACCAAGGATGGCGTGTTCACCCTGATTTCTGTGGAATGCCTTGGTTCATGTGCGACTGCCCCCATGATGCAGATAAACAACGACTTTTATGAGAATCTGACCCGTGAGAAGGTCGACCGGATTCTGGAAGAATTGCGAGCCAAAGCCTGATGTTCTACTCCCCGGTCGTCACCAACGCCTGAAGCTGTCGCCAAAAGCGACAAGCTCCATCTTTTCCGGTATGTCGAGGATCAGAATCAACCGAAGCTTGACACGTTTGAGTCCCACGGCGGCTACAAGGCCTGGCGCAAAGTTGCCACCAGCATGAAACCGGAAGAGGTCATTGCCGAGGTCAAGGCTGCCGGCTTGCGCGGGCGGGGTGGCGCCGGTTTCCCGACCGGCATGAAGTGGAGTTTTGTTCCGAAAGATTCCCCCAAACCCCGCTACCTCGTCTGCAACGCCGATGAATCCGAACCGGGGACCTGCAAGGACCGGGTCATCATGGAACGGGATCCGCACGCCGTCATCGAAGGGATGGCGATCGCGTCCTATGCAATCGGCTGTCACCTGATGTTCTGCTATATTCGCGGTGAGTTTGGCGAGTGCATTCGCTCTGTAGAAAAAGCCTTGAGAGAAGCCTACGCTAAGGGACACCTCGGAAAGAACGTGTATGGCTCCGGGTACGATCTCGATATGGTCGTTCACACCGGGGGCGGCGCATATATTTGCGGCGAAGAAACGGCCCTGTTGAATTCGCTCGAGGGGGAGAAGGGGCTATCCCGAATTCGTCCGCCATTCCCGGCGGTCGAAGGACTTTACGCCTGTCCGACCATCGTCAACAACGTGGAAACGCTCTCCGCGGTCCCGCATATCATCAATCGCGGCGCTGCCTGGTTCAAGTCGATGGGGACTGAAAAATCTCCCGGAAGCAAAATCTTCAGCCTCAGCGGCCACGTGAAACGCCCCGGAAACTACGAAGTTGAACTTGGCTTTCCACTGAGGAAATTGATCTATGACCCCCAATATGGCGGCGGCATACTTGGAGACCGGATGCTGAAGGGAGTTATTCCCGGCGGCGCCTCGACGCCGTTTCTCACTCCTGAGATGATCGATGTGAACCTTGATTTTGAATCTCTCGCAGCGGCCGGCTCCATGCTTGGCTCCGGCGCGGTGATTGTTTTTGACGATCGGACTTGCGTCGTCTGGGCGATCTATAAATTGATTCATTTCTTCCGTCACGAATCCTGCGGCAAGTGCACCCCGTGCCGCGATGGCACTGGCTGGCTGGAACAAATTATCCACAAGATCGAGCATGGCCAGGGACGACCGGGCGATATCGAGAAGATCGAGGACATCTGCGGAAATATCCTGGGACGCACGATCTGCCCTCTCGGTGATGCGGCCGTGATGCCCATTCAGTCGGCCATCAAGCACTGGCGCGATGAGTGGCAGTACCATATTGATCACAAAGAATGCCTGGTAAAGACGCGCTTCGAATTTGCATGAGAAGAACATGGCTGACACGATAAAGACAGAGACTCCCGCTCCGGCTACGATCAGGACCGTCACCTTTACGATAGACGGACATTCGGTCACGGTTGCCAAGGGCACCACCGTCCTTGAGGCTGCTCTGGGCATCGGCATTCATATTCCGACTTTCTGTTGGCATCCCAAGTTGAAACCGGTCGGCGCCTGCCGGATGTGCTACGTGGAAATCGAGAAGATGCCCAAGCTCCAGGTCTCCTGCGCTACGGAGGCGACCGATGGGATGATCGTCCATACCGACACTGACACGGTGAAGCGAGGAAGAAGAGCCGTCATCGAATTCCTTCTGATCAACCACCCCCTTGACTGCCCGACCTGCGATAAGGGCGGAGAGTGTGATCTTCAGAATCTGACTTTTGCCCACGGCTATGACGACACCCGTTTCGACTTTCTCAAAAGACGGCGTCTCGATCAGGACACCCACACGACTTTCGATGACAAGCGGATCGGCCCCGAGATCGTTTTGAACCGAAACCGCTGCATCCTCTGCTTCAAATGTGTTCGATCCAACAAAGAAGCTTTCGGAGAATATGATCTGGGCGCTTACGATCGTGGTAATTTGACCGAAATCGACGCGGCCCCGGGACAAGCTGTGCGAAATCCGTTCTCCGGCAACCTCGTCGAAATCTGTCCGGTCGGCGCCTTGACGAACACCGATTGGCGCTACAAGATAAGAGTCTGGCTTACGAAGACTGCGCGATCCATCGACCCGTTCACTTCTTCCGGCGCCAACATTACGTTTTACAAGGAAGATCACAAGAATCGGATCTTCAGGGTGACTTCCCGCCGCAACGATGAGATTGATGACGGCTGGATCCCCGATGTCGTCCGTTACGGGTATCAGTTCGTTCAGTCCCCTGACCGCCTTCAATCACCGCTGCTGAAGAAGAACGGAAAGCAGGTTAAAGCCACATGGGAAGATGCGCTGACGTATATCGGCAAGCGCCTGGGGGAAATCAACAAATCCAGTGGCTGCGTCTGTATCGGCGGGCTGGCTTCTCCCGGGCTGGACAACTCCAGCCTGCACAGCTTCAATAAATTCATGCGCAAGATCGTCGGCACGAACAATATTGATTTCCGTACCGACTACCGTGCCCTGCCGCCTTCCGCCGACACTCCGTATTCGACCCTGGCGGCCCAGCCGTTCAGAATCGCCGACATAGATACTTCTGATCTCATTGTCGTATTCGGATCGGACCTTCTGCGGGAACACCCGAACGAGTATCTGAGAATCCGCAAGGCGTACAATTTCAGCCATCCCAAGATCTATTCGATCAATTCCTTTGCCGTGAAATCGGCCGATATCGCCGATCTTGAGTTGGTTTATCGCCCTGGAACCGAGGAGTCATTCCTGAACGGCCTTTGTGTCGCGGCCCTTGAAGAGAATCTGTCGAGCCTGCCGGACGCCGCGAATCTAAGATCGAAGATTTCTCCTTCCAACCTGAGCGAAGCTTCTTCACTCTGCGGCGTTGCTTCGGCCGACCTGAAGACGCTCGTCCGCGCTCTGGCCGCAGGGAAGAAGATCACGTTCATCATTGGCGAGCAGGTGAGCCGCTCCAAAGACCGCGACACGATTGCCGCCGCCCTATGCAATCTGGACCGCCTGCTCAATATCAGCCGTCGGGGTCAAATCTCGATTCTATCGATGTACGCCAACTCCGTTGGGGCCGGGAAGCTCGGATTGCTCCCCAGTCCGAATTCTACCGCCTCCGCCACCATGACCAGACTGTGGAAGAAATATCCTGAGACGGCGGGATTCGATACCGAGGCCATGTTCGATCAGATGACCAAAGGGGAGCTCGACGGCCTCATCGTGGTCGGCGCCAATCCGGTCACTATGTATCCGGACCGAGCGTTTGCCAAGTCTGCCCTCGAGAAACTGGATTTTCTGGTCGCCTGTGACTTGTTCGAGACCGAAACCACCGCCCTCGCGGATGTGGTTCTCCCGCTCTCCAGTTGGGCGGAATATGCCGGTGATTACTTCAATCTGGAGCAGCGACTCCAGAGAACTGAGCGGGCCATTCGCCCTCTCTACGAATCAAGACCCGCTTACGAGGCGATTGCTGCGATGTCGCTCGCGATGGGTCAGAAACTGTTTGCCAATGACGCTGAGCGGGACGCCGAAATTGCGGCGCTTATAGCCTCTGCCGGCTCGCCGGCTCTGCCGTCCACCTGGCTGGAGGCGAAACAGACGAATACCGACGCTGACCCCAACTACCCCGTTCAACTGATTGTCGGGGATGATCCCCATCACCGTGGCGACCTGACCGAAAAGTCCCCGTCGTTGGCCTCCTTTTGCAGCGATGCGTACGCCGAAATCTCGTCCGAACTGGCGGAAAAGCTCGATGTGCAGGACGGCGATGCCGTCCGGGTCGAATCGCGTGTAGACAAACTGATCGCCCCGGTTCGCATTTCTCAGATTCTGGAAGGGGAGGTCGTGTTTGTTCCCCGCAATTTCTCGGCCACCCGGGTCAACGCCCTGTTATCCCGGAAAATGCGGGTCGACTGGGTCCGCCTCAACAAGGTGTCAAACTAAGCCATGCTTGAAGTAATTGTCGGCGCCTCAATCAAAGTCGTTGTCGTACTCGTCGCAGTCCTGACCGGCTGTGCCTACGCCACCTACATGGAGCGCAAAGTAATTGCTCATATGCAGCACCGCATGGGACCCACAGTAGCCGGCCCCTTCGGCCTGCTGACGCCACTCGCCGACGCCATCAAAATGGCCTTCAAAGAGGATATCGTTCCTGATAACGTCGAGCGGGTCACCTATTTCCTCGCTCCCATTTTGTCCTTTGTGCCGTCCATGCTGTCTTTTGCCGTGATCCCGTTTTCCGCCGATTTTTCTTTGGCCGGTCACCAAATTACCGGAGTGATCTCCGATCTCAATATCGGTATCCTGTTCATCTTCGCCGTCACCTCGCTCGGTGTCTATGGAATTATTCTAGCCGGATGGTCCTCCGGCTCAAAATACTCTCTTATGGGCGGGATTCGCTCCTCGGCCCAGATGATTTCCTATGAAATAAGTTATGGACTGTCTATCGTCGGCGTCATCCTGATCGCCAACACGCTTTCCATGCGGGAACTGGTCGATCAGCAGGCCGGCATCATGCACTGGTATATCTGGAAACAGCCGCTCGGCTTTCTGCTTTATCTTACGTGCGCCATCGCCGAAACCAACCGGGCCCCGTTTGATCTCCCGGAAGCTGAGTCCGAATTGGTCGGCGGCTACCACACCGAGTATTCCTCGTTCCGCTTCGGCATGTTCTTCATCGGCGAGTACGGCAACATGCTGGCGGTCTCCTGTGTCGGCACCACGCTCTTTTTCGGCGGCTGGCAGGGACCGTTTCCATTATTGCCGGCCGGCCTTTCGGTCATCTGGTTTTTGATAAAGGTGTTCTGCTTCATGTTCTTTTACATCTGGCTCCGGGGCACTTTCCCGCGCTTCCGGTATGACCAGCTGATGAATTTCGGATGGAAAGTCTTGTTCCCGCTGGCGGTCTTGAATATACTGGTGACCGGAGCGATCGTCCTGTTCGCGTGAGCTGACATCATGATGAGGTTGCAGATATGAAGGAAATGATCAAGGCCCTTGGCCACGTATTTATAAAGATGCCGCAGGGGTTCGTCGTCACCTTCAAACATCTCTTCAAGAAACCGGTGACGCTCGATTACCCGTGGACCAAGAAACCCATGGCGCCGCGCTACCGCGGGCGTCACTATCTTGAGCGCTATGATGACGGTACCGAGCGCTGTGTCTGCTGCGGATTGTGCGCGGCGGCGTGCCCGGCCGATGCCATCTACATGGAACCGGAAGAGACTCCCAACGGCGAGCGCAAAGCCAAAGTGTACGAAATCAATCTACTGCGCTGCATCTTTTGCGGCTTTTGCGAAGAAGCCTGCCCGGAGGAAGCCATCTTCCTTGGCCAGGAATATGAGTTCTCGGATTTCGAGCGAAATTCGTTTATCTGGACCAAACAGGATATGCTGGTACCGCACCCTCGCAAAGACAATCCGTTCAAGAGACTGTTTCGTTCCAAACGCAAAGTGTATGGGATACCGGACGCCGTTAAATGACGCTTGATCTGATCATTTTCTTCATCTCAGCTATCGTCGCTGTGTTTGGCGCGATCATGATGATTGCCCAGCGCAACCCGATCGCCTCCGTACTGTATCTTATTCTTTCCTTTGTCGCCCAGGCGGTACTCTATGTCCAACTGGGCGCCCTGTTTGTCGGCGCCATGCTCGTGATCGTCTATGCCGGCGCCATCCTTGTGCTCTTCCTGTTTGTCATCATGCTCTTGAATCTTCGCGGCGACGAGGATCTTGGACGCCACTCCACTGTTATGAGCAAAGTCACCAAGAGTCTGATTGCCGGTCTGCTCTTTATAGAATTTCTGTTCATCATTCGCGGCGTGTTTCTGGGATTCTCTCCGACAGGAATTGCTGCCGGCAGCCCCACTGCCGAGTTCGGCTCAATCAAGTCGGTCTCGATGCTGCTTTTCACCAAATATCTCTATCCGTTTGAATTGACCGGAGTTTTGATGCTGATCGCCGTCGTCGGCGCCGTGGTCATTTCCCGCAAGGAAACGGACGAGCTGGCTTCTCCCAGTGAGCCCCCAGCCGCGCCGCAAATTGAGCCCAAGTCCGATGAGGTGATCAAAGGATGATCGTGCCGATCAGCGCCTATCTCATATTGGCCGTTGTCCTGTTCGTCATTGGGATTGTTGGAGTGCTCAGTTCCCGGAACATGATCGTCCTGTTTATGTCGATCGAATTGATGCTGAACTCCGCCAACCTGGCTCTGATCGCCTTCTCGCGCGCCGTTAACCTAATGGATGGTCATGCCTTTGTCTTCCTTGTTTTGACCGTGGCCGCCGCCGAAGCCGCCGTCGGTCTCGGCATGATCATCACCCTGCACCGTAACCGCGATACGATCAATATCGATCGTTTCAGCATGCTCAAGTGGTAGGGGAGAAAATGGCTGACTACCTGTTTCTCATACCGCTTCTCCCACTGCTCGGATTTCTCGTAAATGGTCTGCTAATCGGCCGACTCCCCAAGTCCGTAATCTCATTTGTCGGCTGCGCCTCTATCGGGTTGTCCTTCCTTCTTTCAGTGGCAGCGTTCTTCGAATTGCAGGGCATGTCCGCAGGCTCACGCGCGATCGAACAGATTCTCTTCACCTGGATTCCGGCCGGGACCTTCCATGTCGACATCGCCTATTTGCTTGATCCGCTGTCGGCTGTCATGATCCTGGTCGTGACCGGGGTCGGCTTCCTGATCCATGTCTATTCCGTTGGCTACATGAGCCACGACCCTGGCTACGGCCGCTATTTCGCATATTTGAATCTGTTCACTTTCTCCATGCTGACTTTAGTGCTGGCCAACAATTATCTGCTGATGTTTGTCGGTTGGGAGGGGGTCGGCCTCTGCTCGTATCTGCTCATCGGTTTTTGGTTTGAAAAACAATCTGCCACCGATGCCGGCAAGAAGGCGTTCATTGTCAACCGAATCGGTGATTTCGGGTTTCTGATCGGTCTTTTCATTATTTTCTGGCAAGTCGGATCACTTGATTACAAGACTGTTTTCGCCGCCGCCCCTACCGTCTTCGTAGCTGGATCGGGACTTATCACGGCCGCCTGCCTTCTCCTGTTCCTGGGTGCGACCGGCAAGTCGGCACAAATTCCACTGTATGTGTGGCTCCCGGATGCCATGGAGGGTCCCACACCGGTTTCGGCGTTGATCCATGCCGCCACAATGGTCACTGCCGGCGTTTATATGATTGCCCGATCAAACGCGCTTTATGTCATGGCTCCGACAGCACTCACAGTGGTGGCGGTGATCGGCGCCTGCACGGCGCTTTTTGCCGCGACCATCGGACTCGCTCAGAACGATATTAAACGTGTTCTCGCCTACTCCACCGTTAGCCAGCTTGGCTATATGTTCCTGGCTTGCGGAGTGGCCGCTTTCAGCGCCGGCATTTTTCATCTGATGACCCACGCCTTCTTCAAGGCGCTGCTGTTTCTGGGCTCCGGGTCGGTAATTCACGCTATGTCAGGCGAACAGGACATGCGCAAGATGGGCGGATTGAAGAAATACCTTCCGATAACTTACATGACCTTCCTGCTCGGCACCCTGGCGATCGCCGGCATTCCCGGATTCTCCGGATTCTTCTCCAAGGATGAAATCCTCTGGAAGAGCTTTTCTTCCGGCCAGGGAAGCCCCTGGCTTTGGGTGATGGGCGTGGTGACCGCCGCCCTAACGGCCTTCTACATGTTCCGGGTCGTCTATCTTACTTTTCACGGCATCGAACGGATGAGCGACGAGGTCAAGCACCATATCCACGAATCTCCCCGCAGTATGACCGTCCCGCTGATGATCCTGGCTGGCTTGGCGGTAGTGGGTGGATGGATCGGTATGCCGGAGCTGTTCGGCGTGAAAAATTACTTTGCGGATTGGCTCGCTCCGGTGATGCATACCGTGGGAGAACATGCGGCCGTTAATGTCGAAGCTGCCGGCGGGGGAGAGACCGGCCTTGAAACCACTCTCATGTTTGTGACCGTTATCCTGGCGGTACTGGCTATTCTGGCTGCCCGCCACTTCTATCTCCGAAGAACCGAAGCCGCGACTTCGCTTCGCGAAAAGTTCAACCGAATTCAAACTATCCTCGTGAACAAATATTACATCGACGAAATATACGGCGCGGTCATCGTGCGCCCGCTGGTCGGACTTTCCATTTTCCTCTGGAAAATCTTCGATGTGATTATAATCGACGGCACAATCAACGGCTGTGCCTGGATCTACGCCCGGATTTCCGATCTCCTGAGATATGTTCAGTCCGGTCGCGTGCGTAACTACGCGACCCTCTTTGTGGCCGGCGTCGTCATATTGCTTGGATATCTGGTACTGCGATAAAAATATGGAAACCGTGCTGCTGACATTGGTGATATTCTTCCCGCTTCTCGGAGCACTGCTGCTCTTGCTTGTGCCCTCTGACCAGCATGACTCGATCCGCGGCGTCTCGCTCTTTATCTCTGTCGTAACGCTCCTCCTGTCGATCTTTGTCGCCTATGCTTTCGATCCAGTCGCCAACGGCATGCAGTTTGAAGTCAATATTCCCTGGATCACGAATCTTGGCATAAGCTATCATTTGGGCATTGACGGCATCTCGCTCCTTCTGATAGTGCTCACGACCTCCCTGAATGTCCTGTGCGTGCTCGCGTCCTGGAATTCCATCACCATCGGCGTGAAGGGCTACTTCGTTTCCATGTTGATCCTCACTACCGGCATGATCGGGGTCTTCTGCGCCCTCGATCTGTTCCTCTTCTATGTCTTCTGGGAAGTTATGCTGATCCCGATGTATTTCCTGATTGGCATTTGGGGCGGAGTACGGCGCGTGTATGCGGCGATCAAGTTTGTGCTTTTCACAATGTTCGGCTCTCTCTTAATGTTGGTTGCCATTCTGTACCTGTATTTTGCCTATTACAATTTCTCCGGCGAGTACTCGTTCGACTTGATTAAAATTATGCAGATGCCGATTCCGTATCAGCCGCAAATGTATTTGTTTGGCGCCTTCGCGCTGGCGTTTGCCATCAAGGTGCCGCTGTGGCCGTTCCACACCTGGCTGCCGGATGCTCACGTCCAGGCCCCGACTGCCGGCTCGGTGATTCTCGCCGGCGTGCTTCTCAAAATGGGGACGTACGGCTTTCTCCGATTCTGTCTGCCGCTGTTTCCCGATGCTACCATCGCGTACTTGCCCTACATTTGTGTCCTGGCGGTGATTGCAATTGTCTACGGCGCCATGGTCGCCATGGTCCAGAAGGACGTCAAATCTCTGGTCGCCTTCTCGTCAGTCTCCCACATGGGGTTTGTCATGCTCGGGATTTTCGCCCTTAACGTCGAAGGAATGTCCGGTTCGGTGATCCAGATGATCAACCACGGCATCTCGACGGGCGCCCTGTTCCTGCTTGTCGGCATGATCTATGATCGCCGGCATACTCGCATGATCGATGATTTCGGCGGCATCGCCAAAGTGATGCCCGTATTTGCCACGATCTTTATGATCGTCGCACTTTCCTCGATCGGCCTCCCGTTCACCAATGGATTTGTCGGCGAGTTCCTGATTCTTCTCGGATCGTTTCATCGCAATCAAGTGTATGCCATCATCGCGGCTTCCGGTGTCATCCTGGCCGCTTGCTACATGCTGTGGATGTATCAGCGTGTTATCTTCGGAAAAGTCACCAAACCCGAGAACGAGCGGCTTAAAGACCTCTCCGCCCGTGAGAAACTGATCTTGATTCCACTGGTCATCTTCATCTTTTGGATCGGCATTTATCCCAAACCTTTCTTTGACCGGATCGAGCCGGCAGTGCGGCAGGTTATTGCCCAGGTCGCCAAGGCGCGCAGTGCCCGCCTCGATGCGACCGGTAAACTTCTGCTCGACCAACCTGTGGCCAAAGATGTGGCTGTTGATTCTGCGGGCGCGAGTAATAATGGAGGAGACTAATGGCTGACGTAATCATTTACACCAAGCCGGGCTGTCCGTACTGTGCCGCCGCCAAACAGCACTATACTGAACAGGGGATACCGTTCGAGGAGATTAACGTTCGAGAAGTCCCCGGAGCCCAGGAGAAAGTGCTTTCCCTGACCAAGGGTCAAAAGATTGTTCCGGTCATTGTCGAAAAGGGAGAACTCAAAATCGGCTTTGGCGGAGGCTGAGGATTCTAAGTTGCGCGGCGGTCGTCGCGCCTGAAATGAGAATATGCAGGACTACACTTCGACATTGTCGATAGACCTAAGCCTGATCTTCCCGGAGATCGCGCTGCTTGTAGCGGCGGCGGTTATCCTTCTGTTCGCCTTTTGGCGGAAGATCGAGCACTTCGCCCCCTGGATCGCCCTAGTTGGTCTTATGGCCGCCTTGGGCCTTTCGTTGAGCCAGTGGGGAGCGAACGGGGACGGCTTCGCCGCCATGGTCACGGTCGATCAGTTCGGAGTCATCTTCAAAGTTCTCTTCTGCGTCGCCGCTATCCTTTGCCTGCTGATGGCCTACCGCTATTTCCAGACTCGCCATATCAACCGACCGGAATTCTACGCTCTCCTGCTGGTGTCGACGATGGGGATGATGGTCATGGCCAACACCAATGATCTGGTCGTCATGTTCCTCGGCCTGGAGATCATGTCAGTGCCACTCTATGTCATGGCCGGATTCAACCGAAGATCCCTGGAATCCAACGAGGCCGGCATCAAATACTTCGTCATGGGGGCATTCGCGACCGGCTTTCTCTTGATGGGAATCGCGTTCGTTTTCGGTGCGGCCGAGACTACGAATCTGAATCGCATCATCACCGATTACAGCTATATCGCAGCTCACGCCGGGATCTATCTTTATGCGGGCGCGGCCTTGATCCTGATCGGTTTCGGCTTCAAAGTCGCTGCGGTGCCGTTTCACACCTGGGTTCCGGATGTCTACGAAGGCGCACCGACTCCGGTCACCGCATTCTTCTCGGTCGCTCCCAAAGCGGCCGGGTTCGCCGTTCTCCTGCGAATCTTCGCCGATGGCTTCGCCGAGATGGAATTCCTGACCAACGTCTTCTGGGTTCTCGCGGTGCTGACCATGACCGTCGGCAACATCATGGCCCTGCGTCAGGACAATGTCAAACGGATGCTCGCCTACTCGTCGATTTCTCACGCCGGTTATATCCTGGTCGGACTGGCGGTCGGCGGGGCCGACGGAATTTCCGCCGCCATCTTCTATCTGGTCGGATACATGATGTTCAACTTGGGGGGCTTTGCCATCGTCACTCTCCTTGAGACCCGCTCCGGCTGCAAATCTGATTTCAGCGAATTGGCCGGTCTATCTCGGAGCAATCCATATCTTGTCGTTCTTGCTGGCGATCTTCATGTTCGCGTTGTCCGGATTCCCACCGACGGTCGGGTTCTTCGGCAAACTGTATCTGTTCGCTGCCGCCGTGAAGGGGGAGTACATCCTGCTCGCCGTCATCGGCGTCATGAATTCATTTCTGTCCGTATACTATTATCTGAGAGTCGTCAAGGTGAGTTACTTTGATTCGTTCGAGGGAAAACTCACGCCGGTTCGTGTTCCGCTGTCCATCGCGATTATTCTGATCGTAACCGCTATCGGCACGCTCGGGCTCGGACTTTTCCCTGATCGCCTTCTGGAATTCTCCCGCGCCGCCCTTTACTCATTCCTCTAACGGCCTTTGCTTGGATCACCCGAGGACTGCCGGAATCGAGGAGTCTGAGTTCGGCACCACTCGGCGATCTTCTCCGGCTGCTCGTATTGAGTCAGATCAATCCGAAGCACCGCTCCGGTGCTCGCCTCAATCATGAGCAGCGTGTCGGATATTTGGATATCAGTGATGAGATGCCACTTGAACGCCTTGGAGCGCCGAAACGGCCGGCGGTAGACGAATTCGTCGTTGGTCAACGCCAGTCGGCTCCATTTGGGCAGTTTGGAGAAATAGAATCCCCGGAGCACAAACATGATGGCGACCGCGAACCACAGCTGCGACAGATGCGAGCTCCAGAAGCCGTCATGGTGAATTTTCAGGGCTCCTTCGACCACCGCCACCAGCGCGGCAAAGAAATCCGCCAGCTCCATTTCGTGCGGATGCTCTTTCTTGGCTCGAAGCATCTCGATCACTACTACCGCGAACAGCAGCCCGCCGGCGATTATCTGGAGGATAGGCTTGAAGCTTGGAACCGGAGTGTCGCCGAGCAATTCCTCAACGCCCAGGGCCAGCATTCCGAATCCGGCTACCAGGTGGCTGTTCCGCTGCGCTCGGGCTGTTCTTTTTGATCGAAGATAGTATACCGCGGAATCCATAGATTCAACGATCCCAAACTATGATTAGATTTCGAATCTGACTGCTAGGGCTTGACCGTCTGCATCCCCAGCCGATGTTTGCCGTTCGCCTCCGGCACCGCCATCGGATAATGCCCGGAAAAACAGCCGTGACAAAACGATGTTTTGGGCAGAGACGGCATATTCAACATTCCCTCGAGGGATAAATAGCGAAGTGAATCCACACCCAGATATTTCTCAATTTCAGGCACAGACATATTGGCGCCGATCAATTCCTTTTTGGTCGGCATGTCGATGCCGAAGAAACAGGGGGAGATAATCGGCGGGGAAGAGACCCGGAAATGAACTTCCTTGGCCCCCGCCTCACGAATCATCTGCACCAGTTTCTTGGAAGTTGTTCCACGGACAATGGAGTCATCGACGACCACCACCCGCTTGTCCTGAAGTACCCCCCGGACGGGATTGAATTTCACGCGGACATCAAGATCCCGTATCTCCTGCTCCGGATCGATAAAAGTGCGCCCCACATAGTGATTACGAATTAGTCCGATCTCAAACGGTATGCCGGACTCCTGGGCGAAGCCGAGCGTCGCCGTGTTGGCTGAGTCAGGAATCCCGATCACAATGTCGGCTTCGACCGGATGTTCTCTGGCCAACTGTCGTCCGAGGCGGCGCCGCACTTTGTCGACATTGTCGCCGAAAATCTTGGAATCCGGACGGGCGAAGTAGATATACTCAAAAATGCAGCAGGCCGGCTGCGACTTCTCCATGGGGAAATAAGACCGGAGCCCATCGCGAGTGATCTCGAGTACCTCGCCCGGCTCAATGTCGCGGAGATACTTGCCGCCGATGATATCAAATGCACAGGTCTCTGAAGCTACCACATAAGCGCCATCGAATTGCCCCAGCGCCAGCGGCCGGAAGCCGTGCGGATCGCGCGCCGCGATGACCGAATTCTCGGTAATAAATAAAAGCGAGAAAGCCCCCTGGACGATCTTGAGCGCCTCGCAAATCCGCTCCAGGCGCGTTTCCTTGCGGGATAGGGTTGCCAGATGAAGAATGATCTCAGTATCCGAGGTGGTTTGGAAGATCGATCCTTTAACATCGAGTTCCTGCCGGAGCTCTGATGAATTCGTCAGATTTCCGTTATGCGCAATCCCCAGATACTTATTTCGATTGGTGATCAAGAACGGCTGGATATTAATAAGCGAGGATGCCCCGGTGGTACTGTAGCGGGTATGGCCGATCGCCACGTCGCCGGTCAGCTTATCCATGACGGCTTTGCTGCTGAATACTTCTGAAACTTGCCCCATGCCTCGGTGCAGGTGCACGTCGCCGTTATCAAACGTGATGATGCCGGCCGACTCCTGGCCACGGTGCTGCAGGGCATAAAGACCCAGATAGGTCAGGCGAGAGGCTTCCCGGTTTCCCACGACGCCGAACACGCCGCACTGGTCATGGATCATCTCTTCTAACATTGCTCGATCTTCGCCTTTCCCTCCCGGAAAAAGCCCGTATGGTATCCCATTGTACCGGTAAAGTCAACGCTTTTGTCCGGGCTCGGCCGGCGCCAAAATGTGAACCATCCTGCACGAAAGGCCCCGGCTTAATGGGCCAATGTACCTTTTCTAAACACCAAAAAGGCTGGTTAAGTGTCTGAAATCCTTATATCTTAGGCCTGTACTTCGAATTACTCCAGCTTTATATCGGGGAGCCGTTTACCAGCATCCCGTTTGCTCTGGCTACCTCTGGAGAAAGCCTCGGCTGTGGACAACAAAGAACTAGACCGTTTTGAAATCCTGCGGCAGCTCGCCCTCGCCGGATCGCGCGGCGGGGAACTTGCGCAGACCGCCGAACTCGCCCTGAGCCAGGCCGCTACCCTGGTCGGCCTCAAAGGGGCCGCCATGTACCTCTGGAATGAAGATTCCAAAATCAATGTCACGGTCACGTTCGCCGAAACTGAATCCAATCGCGAAACGCTGACTTCGCTCGAACAGACCCTGTTTGCCGGGCTTCGCAAAGATCGCCAACTCCTTTCTGCCTATATGACTTTCAGTGGCACGCCCATGATCCAGGCGTTTACCCAGCCGCTGCAACATGCCGGCAAGACCTACGGCGCGGTTATCGGCATCCAGGAAGGTCCCCAGAAATTGATCTCGGAAGATCTGTTTCTTGAAGCCTTCTCCGCCGCCCTGTCTCTCAATGTTGTCGCCGGTGAAGTGGGGAAGAGCCACCAGTTGGCGAAAGAGACGATCGACCGTGAGCGGTTCGGCGCGATTCAACAGACCGCCGTTACGGTCAATCATGAAATCAACAATCCCCTTACGGCTATTCTCGGCAATGTCCAACTCTTGTTGATGAAACGCCAGGACCTCGATGAAGAACTGGTGAACAAGCTGAGGACAATCGAGACTTCGGCCCTGAAAATCCGCGATGTCACCCAAAAGCTCCTTCGTTTGACGACCGCCCGTTCGGTGGAGTACAGCGAAGGAACCCAGATGCTCGACTTGTCCGACGACGAGAAGAAGTAGTCGGCGGTGCCGGTTGGTCGCTTCGCGGCTTTGTGATGAGCGAACTGCTGGAATCCCAAGAATTTTGATGTAATTCCAGGGGCCGAACTGCGTTTTCCAAAATGGGTTCGTTTTAGACGGACGATGTAACGGCATCGGGGCCTCGACCTGCCAACCATGGTTCTCGTCTCCGCTCGAACCGACGAATCGACTTGGCCGAGCAATCCGGTCTGGTGGCCCACATCTCTGAGGTGGGGCTGAATCGGCCAAACCCCACCGCGAAGCGGTGGGCCACCCAGCGACGAGAAGAAGTAGCGGGCGGAGCCGGTTGGTCGCTTCGCGGCTTTGTGATGAGCGAACTGCTGTAATCCCAAGAATTTTGATGTAATTCCAGGGGCCGAACTGCGTTTTCCAAAAGGCGATTGTATACTTGACGCACCATAATCGTTGGTTTAGATTGTAGTGACGTCTGGTCCCCCGTCAAACCAAGTTGCGTGACCTACCCGGCGACCTGCTCACGCGGAGCAGCAATGGGGCGGCTCCATAGCGATAGGGGGAGATCATGAAGCGCAATTGGATTGTGCTATTAGTGACAGTGGTTTTAGCGCTGCTGCTCTACGAAAAAGCATACTAACCAGCGATCCGAGGGGCCAGCCGCCGTTTTATCCGGTCTGCTTCTTTTTCCGCTTCTTTGGGGGCACCTTAACTAATGCCCCCATAATCTCATCAAAAGTTCTTGCGGGTCGGCTTTCTTCGCCGTTTGGCTTTTGCTTCTTGCGCGCCTTTGGCTTTGTCATAGATTAGGCCTCTCTTAATGAGTTCCCCGTATACAACAACCGCTTGCCCTCAATTCCCTTTAGGGCAACGGCGGTCCGTTCTCCATCAGTAATATGTCGGTTATTGTAACGGAAGTCAAATTCGCCCACGTATCGGCGCAAGTGCTTCTTGGCAACGTGCTGATAAACTCCACGCAAACCGCGCTTTAGAATCGAGAAGTAACCCTCGATAGTGTTGGTATGGATGGTATCCCGCACGTATTCGTCTTGTGAATGTCTGATAACATCATGGGAACGAAAATGGTCCTTGATTCCCCGATAGGCTCCCATGTCGTCACTCATAATCGCGGTATCTTGGGCGATTTGCTCGTACATGATCGGTTTAAGATTGTTGCCCGCTACCGATTCCACATGGAACGAGCGGACCCTACCGTTGCGCTCTACCAACGAGAAGATTTTCTCCTTGTAGCCGTAGCCGCGAACGCCTTTGCCCTTCTTGTATTTGTTGCCCCAATAGGTTTCGTCAATCTCGACAATACTACCAGTACCGCCAAGTTGAGAAGTAAACACGGGGTCTTTCATGGCCTCGCGTACCCTGTGAGTCATGAACCAAGCGGTCTTGTAGGTCACACCAAGCATCCGATGTATTTGGTGGGAGCTATGACCCTTCTTGGAAGCACAAAGCAGGTGAACGCACAAGAGCCACTTGTGTAGTGGTACGTGGCTACGCTCAAAGAGAGTGCCAACGGTCAACTGAATTGCTTGCGGCAATCGGCACACTTGTATAGGCCAGCCCTGTGAGATTGTCCCTCAAGGCTATACGGTTTTGCAGTGCTTCCGCAATGCGGGCATACGGGACCATCGGGCCAACGTACGGACTCCAGGTAGCCACGAGCGTGTCGTTCATCTTGGAATATGGTGCTATTTAACATCCTTACCTCCTGAGGCCACAAATGAGAGTAGGGAAAGTGAAGAGGAAAAAGTCTCTTCCGCTATCCATTTGGTGGCGATCCTTTTCCCATGAACATACGGTATTCGTCTCGAAAAGTTGATAGCTCGCATTAGACGACAAAGGTCGTTGATTACGTCGAGATGGGTCCGCTTGTGGTCTGATAGCGATTGCTTCTTAAGGGCCTGCCCCCGTTGCTCCAGCCGGTTCACGATGTTTCCCCAAGTGGCGTCGTCAGACTTTGAGGACTTGTAGAAGCGATTTATGTCCCGGTCCATTTGAGCGATTCGCGGAATGGAAAGCTCCAAGGCGCACATACTGTGCATTACACAAGCGGTATACCGCTCAAAGACAAGACAGGCATTGGCCTCCAATAGTCCCTGTGCACATCGGGGGAGCCGCTCCCAAATTAAGCAGGGAATGGAATTGCTATCAAGCATGGGAACGGCCCCGCTCGGTAGATACATGAATCGAGCCCGTTGTGACTCGTGTTGTAAAACGATTAAGATACGAACAATCTGATCACGCACGAAGTCTTCTTCGGGGTTCTGGGTCCGCAAATAATTCACAAGTTCTCTTATGAGGTCGTCTACTCCCGGAAGGCTTAAGCCCATAAGAGAATTCCCGGCACCATCCAACAGGCAGGCCATCGCACTTGATATGGTAGGGTCCATACCAACGCGAGCGGTCAGTGCTTGGACTTGTCGGCCAACCCTCATCTGTGATGAAAGGGACTCTATTTGGTTAATCGCATCAGCAACATCTAACAGACGGAACTGCTTCACCATATCCCACAGACTGACAATTTGACCCGGACGCCAGCAATCCGATTGTTGTTTTGAATCTCTTGACTCAAGCATATATCATTCACTCCATTAGGTCAATTGGGTTTGTTAAAGGGACAAACGCCTTCCAAAATGGGTTCGTTTTAGGCGGTGTCTGGACTGATTCGCCCTGCGCATTCACAATGCGATTGTCGCTGTTGTCCATGGCCTTAGGCTGAAATCTCGGCCCCGTACGGACACTCGTAAAATGGGTTCGTTTTGGGCAATTTTCAAAGTGCAGAGGCATTGTCGGGAGCCTGAGTTGTTGATGCCTGGTTCGGGTCAAGGGGCGGGGATAAGCGGCGTTTCAGGAGATTCAACAGACCGTAAGCGCGGGCGAGTTGGCGGTCGAGGCGCATTTCGTACCATAAGACATTTCGGCCAAACCTTTGATCGGGAACGAGGGAGGTGCCGATGTGATAGTCATAGCAGTCATCAATCGCCTCCTGGGTGGGGGCGTCGGGTTCTTCACCACTCATGCTGTTAAGAACCGATCTGAGTTGGTAATCGGTGCTAACTTCGCGATCGACATGGGAAAGATCACGGTTGATGCGGGCGGTTTCGGCGACGATGGCTCTTCGGGAGCGCCAGAGGCAGTTAGCAATCTTGCGGACAAGGTGTTCCTGGAACTGGGTCTCGGGTTTGAGTTCTTCAAAAAGTGACTCCAAAAGTGAGATAAATTCCTTCGGGTCTTCATTGTGATGGGGGGATTTCAGCAAGACATCACGGGCAAAGAGGCCGTGTTTGACGGCGTTCCGGGAAGAGGTTGCTTTTCCTTCGGGGGTGCGGGGGCCAGTGGAGAGTTTGGCGTTTTCCCGGTTAGCCTGGAGTTGTTTGTCCGATATGGACTTGGGCTCGGGGTTGGGATTGTCCGGGGGAAGGGGGTCAGGATCCCCCTGCCTGACGGCGTGGTCATTCAGATAGGTTCGGGAGTGGCACATATTAGTCCTTTCATAGAAAAAGTTGTTTCTACAAAGGGGCGTGCTTTCGTAATCACTAGCGATTTGCTAGCGATTTTGCGGAAAGCGGGGGGTAAGTGGTTGGGAGGTAAGGGGGGTATTGGAGAGCAGCGGAGGGATTACGCAGCGCGGGCGGTTCCGCACCTCACAGAAGGGGGCCGGGAGGCTCGTCGGTATCAGCCCGTCCTAATCGGGTATTTGGCTAGACGCATTGTCGCCACAAATACGAGTTGCAGAATTCCGAAATTGTAGTCTTCAATGAGCATGAGGCCGTGAGCGACCCGGTGTCTGATGGTAAATCCGGATTGTTCGACAAAGAGGAATCGAAAGAACAATAGGTCATCCGCATTGAAAAGGCCAGCTACCTGAGGGGCATAGAGTAGTTTGGCTAAGTCTAACTCTCGAGTGACAGTTCGCCGTCCCTTGTACTTAACATCCTTATGGGTCAGTATTCCGTTGAGTTGGGCGAAATCGCGGACCAGTCCTTCAAACTTTAGGGTAAGTGAGTCAATGGCCGTGATCGGAGGTTCCTTCGGCTCATTTCCTTTGAGAAGTTTGCCCATATATGAAAAGTACTCATTTATGGCCGGTCGGAGTTGATCGATCCAGCAATACGCGTATTCTCTATTTGACCCCCTTCGGCTCTTCAAGGTAGCACCTATCCAGGAGTAATCTACAAGGTGCTTGATCACTTTCTTTGAATCGATCTTTTCTGCACGGTAGGCATGATAAATGACGGAGTTAATTAGTGGTACTTTATCCACTTTCAGACAGAACTTGAATGCCTCGATAACTCCTCTTTTGGTCTTCTCCTCTTTCGAGGAAGCATGCTCTGTAACATGCAATCTATCGTCCATCACCTTTTCGGTGACTATGGTCAATAGCGGTGCAGCCTCGGCTGCATCTCGGGCACGCAACTCCATGTCGTCCTTAAATGGTAGAAGGTTGGGATCTGCCACAATCCTTGCCAAGATTTCGTCCGTCGGAGAAGCGGATAGCTCCTTCCCTACTGACTCGCACCACGCAATATAGGTCGTTTGATCAATCTCCATTGAGTACTCTTGAAACTCCATCTCACCACTGAACTTCTCCCGCTTTCGCGCAAGCTCGTCCACCTTTGCCACATCTCCATCCGCTTGGTAGTAATCCATCGCCTGTTGACACCAATCAGCGGCGATCATCGGTGATCTTTCCCTGACTTGCATGAGTGATTCATAGCATCGAGCAATCCGCTTGTTCCAATTCGCGGTTTTCAGTGAGAGCAATTGGTCGGCCGTAATACCGAGCTTGTTAATAGCGATTGCACCATGGATGTTTCCCGTGCCGAAAAGCTGATCAGACCGGGTAAGGCAGAGGATAGGAATCCGCTTTTGAACATCGGTATTGAATCGATCTTTGTTCTCGATCATCATCTCAAGTAATTGAAGATTCAGAGAATACCACGAACTACTCTGCGAATTGAACTCCTCCACTAGTCGAACGATCACCGGTATGACCGAGTCGATTCGGATGCGGCCATTCAACGAGATGGCAAAGGCACACCGAATGGATTCGATAACGTCTTTTCCATAATGTGGGCCAGAGAGTCCAGTGTCACCAACAGCTGCGTCCAGCCCTTCAAACTGAACCGTCAACTGGACATAAGCATCCACTGCAATCTCGGCGTACTGCCGGCGTTTATTGGGACTATTCCAGAGGATATGGGAGTACCGAGCCTTCAAGCGAGGATGGTTGACTCGATTCAATCTCATCGCAAAATAGTCGAACTCGGGGGATGTAAACTTGTCAATATCTGGAATGCGGACTTCGTTACCTTGGGCGTCTGAACCGGTCATGACCGGCACTAAGTCGTTTCCCTTTGTCTGAAGGTTGAACGCATCGACTTCATATTGGGCGTTCAGAGCTCCTACTTTGTCTCCGGTCTTGTGCAACTTGTCTCGAAGATTCTGAAAGAGATCACCGATGTCGATGAGGTATTTGAATTCCAAAGCATGTTCATCGACATGAGACCATAGTGACTCTAGATTGTTGAACTCTCCTTGCAATGCCATGTGCTTCTCCCCCCTACTCCCCCAACCACTCCACCAGGATCTTCATGGCGTTGTCTTCCGAGACAAGAATCGGGGTGCCGTGATTGGCGGTAGCGAAAATATGTCTCATGGAGACCTCCGAGGCCAAATTGTCGAGCCTCCTCGACGAAGAGCCTACTGGAGCCTCGACTTACACTTGGGCGCGCCCTTCACGAAGTGCATTGTCGGGCCCATTTGACGAAGAACCATGCGGTGACCCGACCTACGGCGCGCTGACAGCAAAGAACCCACCCTAAAGGGTGGGGCACCGCTTTCCTCCCACAGCAAGCTGATGGGGCACCACTATCCTCCCACAGCAAGCTGACGGGGCACCACTATCCTCCCACAGCAAGCTGATGGGGCACCAATATCCTCCCACAGCAAGCTGACGGGGCACCGCTTTCCTCCCACAGCAAGCTGATGGGGCACCAATACTCCCCTACTCTTTCAACCACTCCATCAGGATCTTCATGGCGTTGTCTTCCGAGACGAGAATCGGGGTGCCGTGATTGGCGCCGGTGAGAGTGTGTTTCATGGAGACCTCCGAGGTCAAATTGTAGAGCCTCCTCGACGAAGAGCCTGCTGGAGCCTCGACCTACATCATTGTTCACACCGGACGTTGGCCAATATACAAAAACGGCGGCCCGAAGACCGCCGTTAAATAGTGGGAGAATTTGTGTGCCCGAACTCGAAAGGGGCAGGCGAGGACGCCCTTCGGCTTCGCTCAGGACGTCGCCTGCCGACCACTAGAGTGGGAGAAGCTACAAGTAAGTCTCGGTCATCTCGTTCAGCTTGGCGTTGAGCTGCTCGGCCAGCTTTTTGTAACTGTCGAGGTCTTTCTTGTCACAGCTGGTTTTCATATCGGCGACCGTCTTGTGAATCAGCTCGAACTCCTTCAACAGAGGTTCCTTCTGATCCTTCAGATCGAGCGGGAGGGATTTCTCATCGAGTTCCGCGACTTTGTCGATCAATGTTGTGGTCGAGCCGGTGATTCCTTCCCAATTCTTGGCTGGGACATGCTTAGTGACGATCAGATTGGTCGTAATCAGGAGCCCGCTCAATTCGGGATACTCAATCGGGTTGTAGGCCATAGCGGTCATTTCAAAGGCGTCATGGAGTGCAGGAAGCGTCTCATAGACCGAGTCCTTGTTGCCGGCCTTGGCGAACGCGACATACTGTTTCAGGATTTTGGCCCAGTTCTCGCGGTTGTTGAGAAATTCGGCTTTGCGTTTGGCGTTCTTCATTTTCGGTTCAATCGCGGCGATGTCGACAAAGGTCTTCTCGAAGCCATCGGCGGCTTTGATCATGGCATCATAATCCTTGTCAACATAGGCCGTATGCCAGGCCGGAGCCATATACTCGTGAAACGCGCTGAACGGAGTTTTCTTGCCTTCGTTGGCTTTGTCGGCGGGACATTGAGCCGCCGCAAACATCGAAGTCACCAGCAGAATTGCGGTGACGGTCAACAGTACCTTTTTCATTTAATCTCCCGGACTAAACGTTCTCTCTTCTTATATCTATATCACGTTTGTTTCGTGGACGACCGCTCCTTTGAGGAAGCGGGCAGGGCCGAGCGGGGTGACATCAATGGTCGGTTTCTTGCCGGCAACAAGCTCGGCGGTAACGATCCCGGCGGCTGGAGCATGCATAAAGCCGTGCCCGGAGAAGCCGGTCACATGGAACAGCCCAGCAACATCCAGATCGTACCCGATAATCGCCTGGTGGTCGGGTGTGGTTTCGTAGAGCCCGGCCCACTGGTTGGCAACCTCGGCAGTCTCCAACTGCGGAATCCGATCAAGGGAGCGCTCCAGAATGGCATCGGTGTAATCGGGGTCGATTGAGACATCGAATGAGGGCTTCATATTCTTGTCGGCCCAGCCGAGCAGGAGCCCCTTGGATTCCTTGTGGAAATAGAGGCCGGACTTGACATCGACTACCATCGGGAAGAACGGTTTGACGAAATTGAGCTCACCGGTGGTGACGATCTGACGTTTATATGGCTCGACTTTGACATCAGCGCCAGCCAGCTTGCCGATTTCGCCGGCCCAAGCGCCGGCGCAGTTGATGACGAGCGGGGTAGAGATATCGCCGTTCTTGGTCCGGACAGTCTTGATCTTGTCGCCATTCTTCTCAAACCCGGTTACGGGTGTATCCAGCACGACATCGACATTCATTTTGCGAATGGCATGTTCGTAACCATGAAGGAATTCGCTGGGGTCGCCGAGGCCGTCATCGTGGCAGAAGGTACCGAGTTTGATGTCATCGAGGCGGATGTGCGGAGCATACTGCGGGATATCTTCGGGCTTGAGAAGTTCAACCTTCAGGCCCAGCGAACGCTGCAGATCATAGTGTTTTTTGAAGGTGACGATGTCATCTTGGTCTGAAAGGATGAAGAGGTAGCCGACCTGGTCATACAAGGCTTCGGACCCGGTGTCCTCTTTAAAGCGGCAGAACATCTGTTCAGAGAGCATCGACATCTCAATATTGGTCTTGGTGCTGAACTGAGCGCGGATTCCGCCGGCTGCCTTGGAAGTGGAGCCGGAGCCGAGGAATGGTTCTTTTTCCAAAACGACAATCTGGCCATATTTCTGTTGGGCCAAATAGAACGCCACGGCGACTCCGATTATGCCTCCGCCGATGATGACAACGTCCGCCTTGCTACGCATGTAAATCCCTCACCAGAAAGCCGAGCAATTACGTGAACTTTTTCACTAAATTATCACAAAACGGCCCAAAGTCAAGGGTAAACGGGCATGGGGAACCCTATGAGAAACAAGGAAATAACCGGGACTATGAAATCTCTTTTCGGGGGTTATCACACCGTACTTGGAATGAAACGAAAGTTGTCCTCATTTACGTTTAGTCAGACCGAGGATCAATCCAAGCATCACCGACCAGAGGGCTGCCAAACCGATCTGAAATTCGGTTGGAAGCATGAACGTCACAGTGTGCGCGGGTATCCAAAACCAAACAGGGTCCACCAGGCGGTGGTCAGTCCGGCAGTGTTCCATTTCCAGGCGATCAGGTTGTCTTCGAGACGATGGAAGAACATCATCTGGGGACCGAAGAACAGATTCGTCAGCACTGACACGGCCACTGCCCAGCCCAATCCATCGCTACACCACGAAGGAAGAAGCTGGTGATCGAGCAGGGCACGGGTTGCACCCTTCATGCCGGTGAATCCGTATTTGATGAGGAGGCCGAGAAGCGCCCAAGCGATAATTTTGGCCGCCAATTGCCACGGTTTGCCGGGAAGGGCCGGACGTTTGCTCCTGAGACTGAAGGCCAGGATTTCTCCGAGCGTCCCCAGAATTCCAAACTGGATAGCGGCGGAGAGGAGCGGATTTGCGGTTACCCAACTGACATACGATTCCAAGATATTACGCCCAACTTTCCGTCATATTGCCGGAATAATGTGTAGCGGCTGGTCGGCGTATTGTCAACAACCGGTTTGTTGCAATTGGGCTTGAGGATTCTTAGATTTCCGCATGCCCGAACACGCCCGCCTTCGACCGGACCTGATTGTCTCGCCGACCCAGGTGGACGGCCAGACGCTCTACACGATCAAGGATCCGGTCACCGACAACTATTTCCGGCTGCGCGAGCCTGAATTCTGGCTGGCGAGCCAGCTTGACGGGGCTCATTCCGCTGAGGAGATAGCGACCGCTTTCCAGGCGAAATTTGGCGCCGGACTGCGTGCGGAGAATGTCGCGCAATTTATTGCCACTCTCGGGAAGCTCTTCTTCCTGGAGGACGGGCGGAGCGAGCAGGAGATGGTCCGGGCGGCGCGGGACCAGCGACGCCGGCGCAGTCTGGCGGCGCGAGTGTTGTTCATTAAGCTTAAGGCATTTAATCCGGGTCGATTTCTGAAAGCCCTGACCTCGCTCTACCGTCCTTTTCATAGACGTTTTTGGTTCACTGTCGAAATCGCGCTCATGCTAGTGGGCGCCGGAATACTCATGGCTCATGCATCGGAATTTTCGGTGCAACTGAACCAGCTGATCCAGATTGGGTCGATTGTCACGATAATCTGCGCGCTTTTTCTTCTGATCAGTCTGCACGAGTTCGCCCATGCGGTGATTTGCACCTACTATGGCGGCACGGTTAAGGAGATGGGGTTGCTGCTGATGTACTTTCAGCCCTGCTTCTATTCCGATGTCTCGGATGCCTGGTTGTTTCCGAAAAAGTCCCAGCGGATAGCGGTCACTCTGGCCGGGCTCCATTTCCAGTTTATATTTCTTTCGGTTTCGCTGCTGCTGTGGGCGGTGACGGTGCCGGGTTTCTTTATTAATGATTTTGCCCGCATCTGCGTGATCGTAAGCTGGATCACGTTTTTGTTCAATTTCAATCCGCTTATCAAGCTTGATGGATATTACCTGCTATCCGATTGGCTGGACATACCGAATCTTCGACCGAAGGCGTTTGCGTATCTTGGTAATGTCCTGAAGCGGCGTTTGCTGGGATGGCCGATTGAAAAGATCGAAGCAACCCGCCGGGAGCGAAAAATTTTCCCGGTTTACAGCATCCTGGCGCTGCTGTACTCGGGCTTTTTGGTGCTGTATTTCGTTTTTGTCGCCGCCGTCTATCTCGGGGAGCAGTTTGGCGGGGCCGGAATCCTCTTGTTGGTGGTGGTTCTGGCGGTTATCTTGCGCGACAAGGTTGTCGCGACTGCGCGCGGGGTCGCAAGACACGTTTTCTATATGAAAGATCTCTTACATAAACCAATCCGTCTGACTATCTACGCTGTCGTTCTGGCGGCCTTCATTTTCCTGTTTTTCTTCCTGCCGGTGCCCGACCGGGTCTCGGGCGAGATTGAAGTTCAGCCGATTTCCGAATTTACGATTTCCGCAAGCGGTGAGGGGCTGGTCAATCTGCAATTGCGTCTCGGCGGCGAGCATCCGGAGAAGCGCGCCAATGTGCTCAAGCTGGCCTCCACTGAAGTCGGCGCCTTCAACCTGACCCCAATTGTACGGGAAGGGCAGACGGTGGCAATCGGTGACACTCTGGCGGTCGTGACATCGAATCAAATCACCAAGGATATCGCGTCCAACCTGGCGGAATTGAAACGGCTCGAAGGAAATCTGGCGCTACTCAAAGCTCCGAGAAAGAAAGAAGAGATTGCGCAGGCGCAGGCTGATTTGACGGCCGCACAGGCGAGTTACGATCAACTGGCTCGGGAATTCAAGCGGACGCAGGGGCTGGCCGCCAGCAATCTAGTTTCGCAGGAGAAACTAGAAACGGATCGCTCGGCGGTTGAAGTAGCCAAAGCTGAATTGAATAACAAGAAATCGACCTTGGCGCTGGTCAAATCGCCGCCGCGTCCGGAAGAAGTTGCGGTATTGGAACGAGAAATCGACAAGCAGAAGACGCAGATAGATTATTTGAAGGCGCAGTCGGAAGCCCAAGTGGTTGTGACTCCGATATCCGGGGTGGTGGTGCTGGGTCGGGCGCGCGGCGAACTACTCAGCATTCTGGACAACAGCGTGATCGAACTTGAAGTGCCGGTGTCTGATTTCGATATTAAGCGGATTCAGTTACATCAAAGCGCGGCCGTAAAAGTATATCCATTTCCTGAGACAAGCTTCAGCGGAACGGTGGTCCGTGTTCCCAAATTCACGGTAGACGAAGCGAGGGGGAACCGGTTTCCAGTCGCGGTGCTGGTGGCCAACAGCGACGGGCAGTTGCGCCAGGGGATGGCCGGGTATGCGAAGATTTCGGTAGGGGAGACTTCAGCGGCCGATTATTTATTCAGCCGTTTCTTATCCATGATCCGGGTGCGGATATGGTCCTGGTGGTAGGTGTTCCGGGTTATTCAACTCGAGCTATTTCTTTAAGTCACAACAGGTCACACAGAACTTTGGGTACTCACATTTCGTAGAATTCAAGTGTGTGAGGGCTGTGTGAGCAGAGCTTTGCATAGTAGATTCGGGAAATTATTTCCATCCCGAATTTGGGTATAAGTGGATATTCCAGGTAGATATTCGGTATTCTCTTGACGGATTCGAGTTGCTGATTATATTAGAAGCGGAGGTTCAATCCAGTCGAACGACAAATATAGGAAATCCTTCCATCGTGGAAGGAGAGACTAAACACATAAAGGAGGTGACCGAATGGCAGACTACAAACTGACCGTTGAGGTTCTTGAAGTTCGTATTGCTCCGCTTGGCTTTAGCCAGGGCGGCCAGTAAGCCGGTTGTGTAAACCGTGAGCATTCAGCTTTGAATGAGGGCAGGGTTACTTCCTGCCCTCTGCTTTTGCCCCAACTGGCTTCCCAGCCGCCTGATCTCCGAAATCAAAAATTGTACCGATCGCTTCTGCATATAGAAGTCACGATCGGAATCACTACTAATATTCTCCGCTATCTGTTTGACGATCTGTAAGGCCTGCCGACAGAGCGCGTAGGCCGATTCATAGGCGCCTCTTCGTGACTCAAGCTGCCCTTTCAGATTCAACGCCGCCGCCAATTCCGGATCGAGTTCCATGGAGCGAGCGAAGCGAATTGCTTTCTCGACCAGCTGCGAGGCTTGATCGATATGGCCGAGACTCAAGTGCCATTCGGCAGCCAGATTGTACATGTGGGGGAGGTCGATGTTGTCATCGGAGGCATGGCAGGCCGCGGTGATTTTCTCAATTTCTGAGGCGACCGACTTCGGCATATTCCCGTTGATAGCCTGTTCTACCCGATTGAATTGCAGGTGCGTTTCTTCGCGGATCAAATGTAATTCGCGGGCCAGCGCCAGAGCTGTTTCGACCATGCCTTGGTCGGAATCATGCTTGGTGAGTACCAGCAAGGCCATCAACTGCAGATTCCGGTCGCCGGCGGCCTGAGCTTCCTGATACCCTTCGTGCCCCATCCGCAGAGCGGTGGCTGAGTCGCCGACCTGATCTTTCAAGGTGGCGTAGCGAAGCTTGTATTCAATGCTCATGTGCCTGTCGTCGAGTTCGCCAAAGAGGCGGGCAGCCTCCGCGAACGATTCCTCTGCTTCAAAGAATCGTCCCATTCTCCCGCGCAGATCTCCCTGGATCATTTTGAAAGTAGCCGTGTGCGGCTTGTCCCCAAGTTCTGAGGCGAGGGCCAGACCTTCATCGATAAAGCGCTGGGCCTGTTTGAGCCGTCCCGCCATATGGGTGACCTGGGCCAGATTGCCGAGGTTGATAAGAACTTCGTGCTTATTGCCGGTCCGACGGTTTCGATCGAGAGACTCTCTCAGGTAATCGACGGATTGGGATAGTTGTCCGGCCAGCAGGGAGACATAGCCGAGGTTGTTGAGGGTCCGGGCGATTTCGGTGAGATTTCCGATTTCTTCTTTAAGGGCGAGAGAGAGCCGGAAGAGCCGGATGCTTCGGGCAAAGCGCCCCCGAACCGCCATGATGGTTCCAATATTGGAAAGAGTCGAGGCAATATCGTGCTGGGCTTTTAAGCGCTTCTGAATGCCCAGCGCCTGGCGATAATGTTTCTGGGCGCGCAACAGGTCAGAGGCGACCCAGAACATATTCCCCATATTATTAAGCACATGAGAGACTTCAAGGCGGTCGCCGATCTGCTCGAAAATCTGCATGGCCCGTTCCAGGCTCTTGATACCGGCGTCGAAATCCTGCTTCATTTTGAACAGGTCTCCGAGGTCCTTATAGGCTTCACCCAGGAGGCTGTCGGGAAGATGGCCGTCATACAAAGTGACCAGCTGTTCATAGGTGGTCTGAGCCTGAGAACTTTCTCCCATCTCTTTAAGAATGTCCCCTTTCAGCATGATCAGGGCCCGGACGGTGAAGAGGTCGCGCCTCAAGTCGGCCAGTCGTATGACGGTCTGGCAAAGTGAGAGAGCCTGTTGGAGACGGTGCTCCTTCCGCAGCTGGCAGGCTGCCTGGTAGGCACATCGTTCGGCTCCGGGGAGGTCGCCGGACATGACATATAGATAAGAGGCATTTTCGTGCTGGTCATCCCGCTCAAGGACGGGAGCCTGCGCAGCGGCCAGACGCTTGATGGTTGACACGCGAAGCAAAGGGAGGAGCAGCTGAGACAGGGGTGCGGAGAGCCGTTCGCGGCGGTGGAAACCCATCGAGAGCTTATGCGACTCGGTCCAGGAGGATTCCGTCACGGCAGACCTGATCGCCGATTTTCTGGTTCTCGGTGAGGCCAGCGTGAACTCTTTGAAGGCATCCCGCCGCAAGCGAGAAGGCCAGATGGCGTCAGCTTTGAAAACGAACCGCCGGTCGTCATAGGCCAGGGCACCGGCGCGCCAATTGGCGTCGAGCAACAGGCGAAGCCGCTTTGGATCGAGATCGGACAGCAGCGATAGATGAGTTGTGTTTTCTTCGTCGATAGCCAGCGCGTCAGAGAGCATTTCTTTGAACGATCGGTCGCGTCGGAGCAGATGTTTGGGGAGGAGCCGTTTCTCAAACGGGTAGCTTGCGCCGCACTGTCTCAATTCCTGGCAGACTTGCCAGGCCGTGTCAGGACGCTGCAGTTCATCTTTGGCCAACAAGTCAGACACCAGTTGCATCAGCCTTTCGGGAAGATCGGGGCGGATAGAGTTCAGCGGAGGCGGAGTCTCCTCAATGGTCCGCGCATTGACGCGGACCGGTTCAGGATCATCCTGAAGAAACGGGTGGTTGCCCGACAGAAGCTGGTACGCAATTACGCCGAGGGCGAACAAGTCGGAGCGGTGGCTGACTCGGCCGTCTTTGATTGTCTCGGGCGCCATATAGCCGACCGTTCCAAGTCCGGCCCGCAGAGAGTCCGGTTCGGAATCCTTGCGTCCGAGGGAGAAGTCCGAAAGCTTGATGTAGCCATGGAAATTAGCCCCGGATGCGTTCCAATCCTCGGGCAGGAAGAAATTCTGTAACTTGAGATCCCCGTGCACGATGCCGCAGGCGCGAAGGAATTCCAGATCAAGGGCAAGCGCGGAGAGGAGATTGCAGGCGAGCAGAACCTGTTCGACTCGGCCGATTCGGTCGAGGGTCGGACCCGGACACAATTCAAGGAGAAGATGCTGGTCGCCGGGGGAGTCAAGAAGGCGCACGAGGCCGGGGAAGCGATAGCCGCCAATCAGAGCTTTCTCTCGCCGGACCAGCTTCGCAAAATCAATGACGTTTTCAGGCAGCGGCGTTTTGAGAGCTGCCTGGATTTTCAGGTCAGCGTCCCATACCCTGGCCACTTCGGCAGTCCCCCCGCGCCCGAGTTGCCCCAGGACCTTGAATCGGGATAGCGGCTGCTCGATGGTCATGTGGTCGGGGTATGGTGCTTCGGCTGCTGCAACGGCAGCACCAGCGAGAAGACCGTCCCTTCGCCTGCTTTCGAGCTGACGTTTAGTTGGCCACCGTGCTGCTCGACGATCTTCTTACAATTATATAACCCCAAGCCATGACCGCTTTTCTTGGTCGTGAAATGCAGGTTGAAGATCTTGGCGAGCGTCTCCGGAGCCATGCCGAGGCCGTTGTCGGAGACTTCGATAATTACCCGGCTTTCTTCGCGCGCATACATTGCTGCGATGCCGACCTGGCGCTTGAACTCTTTCGAATCGTTCTGATGCTGAAGCGACTTGTCTTCAATGGCATCGGCCGCGTTGTTGAGCAAATTCATGAGCACCTGCTGGATCTGGCCGACGTCCATCTCCACATTGGGGATATCGGTCCCGAGATCGACGGTGAAATGGATGAGCTTGAAGCGGGGCTGAATCCGCAGGGAGAACAAAAGGTCGTCAATGAGATGACGCGTGTCGTAGCTGATGTATTCGGGCTCCGGTTTGGAGAAGTCCATCAGGCTGTCGACAAAGCGCTTGATCTTAAAGATGTTCTCGGTGATTGATTTGCTGTTGAATTTGGCCTTGTCGAATTTCTCCCGATCGATATTGAGCGAGAGCAGTTCGGCATTATTGGAAATGATGGACAGGTAGTTGTTGAGTTCGTGGGCTACCGATGCGGCCATTTCGCCTCGGGCGACCAGTTTTTCAGACAGGATCACGTATTTTTCCATCAGGACTTTCTCGGTGACATCCTCGATGGTCATGGTCAGCCCCTGGGTGCCGTCGGGCAACTCGGCGAGCGGAGAAATCTTGATGGAGAGGACTTTTTCCAGATACCCGGTATTGTGAAAATAGCGCGGATCGGACAGTTCCTGCCGGGTGGACAGGACGGTGCTGATCATCTTGCGCCAGCGGGGCTGCTCGCCGATCGGGAGTTTCTCAACAAAGTGAGAGGCTTTCTGAATATCTCCGACCAGCACGATACTGTCCCGATTCATATCCATGATTTCCAGGGCGACCGGATTGATCGTGGCGATGTGCCCTTCGGCGTTCAGCACGACGATTCCAACCGGGGTATTGGTAACCACTGATTCGTGGTACCGCTTCATGCTGAAAAGAGAGTCGTACATCCGGGCATTATGAAGCGCGTTGGCGACCAGCTGGGCGTACATTTCCAGCAAATACAGGTCCGACTTGAGAAACATGCGGGCCTGGTTGGTATTGTCGAGATAGATCACGCCGATGACTTCGGACTTAACTTTGATCGGAACGCACATGATGGAACGAAGATGCAGCTCCACCACGGACTGCTGCTGGGCATAACGATCGTCCGCCATGGCGTCCGAGGTATAGACCGACTTGCCGGTCTCGGCTACTTGGGCCGTGACGCTTCCGGATATCCGGAAATCTTCCTCCATCATCTCTTCCCGGCAGAGATTGTAGGCGGATTTGATCTGAAGCTCTCCGGTCTCATCGAACAGCATCACCAGACCACGCTCGGCCTGCATGAGTTCGACCGCCTTTTGCATCACGATTTGCAGGACATCGTCGAGAACAAGTGACGAGTTGATGGCCAGGGAGATTTGCACGAGGGCGCGGAGGTCATCAGTGCGGGTCGTGTCCGCTTCGGTCGCGGCCACAATACGCGGATTCTGCTCGGCGACTTGATCAAGAGTCCGTTCCAATTCCTCGATCATCTCAAGGGCGATCTTTCCGCTCTTGCTCGGGAGACTGCTCGGAGCCGACGAACCTTGAGGCGGGATGTACTTCTGAGTCTTCTCTTCGTCGATCTGCTTCATATGACCCGTTCTTTATCAAACTTTCTGGGTTACTGAAGATTATCGGCCGGATTCCATACTAGTTTAATCCCGGCTGGGGATAAATGGGCGTAACCGTTCCAGTGACTTAAACTTGGCAAAAGCGCCGGGCTTCCGGGCCAGTGTCAAATTCTGGCAGTGGCGGCCGATGAACCGGACCGGAGACCAGGTTCAAGAGACTATAAGTGAGGACAGGGGTGGGGGGGACGACCGTGTTCCCGTAAAGGGTTTTATAGCAATATGTTACGGGGATTGCCCTACATCCAGTCGGGATTAACTGGAATCGAGCAGTTAGAACGCCGGGATCAGCCGGATGTAAACTTCCGGGGAGACCTGGGACCGGTCGAGCCGCTGGGCGACGCTCAGGCGGAATTGTTCTCCAAAATAGATGGCTCCGCCGATCGAGTTCTTGACTTCGACCGCCCGGCTGAAGGCCTGATTGTTGGCCACCTGGGCAATATCCCAGAACGGTCCGAACGCGACTTCGGTCTTGGGAATCTGGAAGCGGTACTCGGCATTGATCATCCAGAATCTGGTCCCCATGAGTTCTTTTCGTTCGTAGCCGTAAAGACTTCCAGGTCCTCCGAGGAAGAAGCGCCGGTTCATGGGCAAGTAGCCGTCACTGCTGCCTATCATGGCGCGCAAAAGCAGCATGGAGTACTTGTGGATATATTGGTAACGCCGGATATCCAACACGTAACGACGATAATTATAGTCGGATTTTAATCCGGTCGATGACCACTCAAGAGAGGCTGAAGCATTCCAGGCCGAGAGCGAGAACAGGCTGTCGGCGTGACGCGTGTCATAGGTCAGACTGGTCGAGAGGGTGACATTGGAACCGGTATCGATCTGAGCCATGCCGGAGTCCCGAAAGGGGAACGGCACCGAAGCAAAGTTATCCGGGAATTGCTTTTCTCCACCAAATACCGACCAGAGATTCGGGTGGGCGTGCAGCCATTTGGTTTGCTCGTTACGGTAGCGGGCTTCGAATGTCAGCGCCTTCACCGGGGTTATGCGGGCAAAGCCGGTTCCTCCCTGAGCCTCGTAAAAGTCCTTAAAATCTTCCGTAGCCATAAAGGCGTAGACCGAGTTCTCCCAATCGGGCAGAAGCCAATCGTCATCGGTGCCCAATTTTCGATAATACTCTGCTCCGACGGACAGAGCTTTCTGGCGGAGAATGAGTTGTTCGGCGCTGAGGGAGAAGCGGGCCCGTTTCGAGGCGAAAGCATAGCCGAACTCGGCGCGGGCAGTCGGGAGCAGCGAGTCCGGGTCGTGATAAGAGACCGACAAGTAGGGCGCAAATCCGTCGACCCGATTGTAGCTCAGCCGCCCGTCAGGTTCGACCGGATGTTCTTTACGCATGAAGCGGTGACGCCGGTTCGCAGCTTTGGACTCAGGTCTATAGGCGTCGCCGTAGACCTGGGCGGTCTTGGCGATAACGATTGACCCCCAGACAGTCGCCAAATCTCCGCGGATCACGGCCGAGGGAGAGACAACAATGGGCCCAAACAGCGAGACGACATCGCGATTGACTTCGCCGGCTACATGAACGGTTCCCATGACCGTGAAGACCGTTCCGCGCACAAATTCTCCCTGACCGACAGACACGGAGTCGGCGAAAGTGATCCGGTTTCCCCGCCGAGTCATCTGCGACTCGGGCACCTTTTGGGCAGAACGGAAGAACCGGATAATTGTGCCGTCATCGGATTCGGAGATTTCGATATCCCGAATCTGAGAATAAGGCAGGATTGAGTCGCCGAAATGCAGGCCGGCGGCGTCAAAGATCGTGTCTCTCCCGGTGACAACCCTCGGTCCCGCGACTGTGAGGGATGGGGTGGCATAGGCCCGGGAGGTGGGCTTAAGGGAGTCGCCGGTCAGCGCGACACGAAAAGTCTTATTGTTGTAGGTCAGCATGAAGTACGGGAGACGGGCGGGGGCCGGCTTATATTCTTTGTATTCGGTTCCCTGCGACTGCGCTGTTCCTGGAATCAGGCCGGCGCAAAACAGGATAAGAGAAAATATAGGAATGCTGACTATCCGACGCATCAAACCTCCGCTACACCAGAGCATGTAAGGAGTTGTCGGCAGGCAAGTCAAGGATTCAACAGGCGTCGAACCGGGCCAAAGGGGGGATCTCGACATCAAACGTTCTACACAAGCCCGAGGTCAGCGGTTCATTCTGAACCGTCGCGAATAGTCGGCAAACGCTCGTTTGTGGGATTCAAAGGCGAGGTTTTGGGGAAGATCGGAAAATGGGAAGAACTGGACTTCCTGTGCGTCATCCGAGGCCTGCAACCGGCCCCCGGTACGGTCAGCCAGATAGAGGATCAGGACGGCATTGGAGCGAGGATCATCGACCCCGGTATACACGTCGAAAAGACCATTGAGCCGGATGTCGAGTCCGGTTTCTTCCTTCACTTCGCGCACGGCAGTCTGGGCAGGGTGTTCGCTCCATTCCATAAAGCCAGCCGGCAGACACCACCAGCCAATGCGGGGAGGGTGAGCTCTCTTGACCAACAGGATGGCGTCATTTTCGACAATGATCGCTCCGGCCGCGGGGATCGGATTCTGGTAGAAGATGAATCCGCACGCGGTATCGGTACAGTGCATTCGGAGGCTCCCCTCGACCTCGCCACGCGCCAGCGGCTTACCGCAGAGAGGACAGAATTGATAGCCGCAATGATGGCTCTTGCGATGAAAGAGCTTATCCTGATCAAAATTCTCGTGCTTCTCGGTCATGCGCCTCCGTTGGAGTTCATCTTGATCGCAATAATAGTTGTATCGTCCTGGGGGGGAACGGACGGGTCAAATTTGCGGACGTCCTCCAGAATTGAGTCCACTAGGGTATGGGGATCAAAGCTGCGGCGGTCAGTCACAAACTGCCTGATCCGGTCCTCGCCGTATTCCTGGTCATCAGAATTCATCGCCTCGGAGAGACCGTCGGTGAACAAAAACAGCAGATCGTCGGATTCGAGCTTGACGGCGGTGGAAGTGAATTCCAGGTTCGGGAAAGCGCCAATCACCGGACCGCCGGCGATGAGCATTTCCATTTGGCCGTTCTTCCGGACCAGCAGGGGGTAATTGTGGCCGGCGTTGGAGTACGTGAAGGTCGAGGTGGCGGCATCCAACTCGGCATAGAACAGGGTGACATATTTTTCGGCCGAACTTGAGGTCGCGATCTGCTTGTTGATATTTTTGAGCATATCGGAAATGGAATGGCCGTTACTGATCTCACTTCGAATGATCGCCTGAATCTGGGCCATCATCAGCGCCGCGGGCATTCCTTTTCCGGAGGCATCGGCAATAACGATCCCCCAGCGCTCGGTGCCTTCAATCTGGATGAAGTCATAGAAATCCCCTCCGACGGTGCGCGACGGGATCGACTGGGCATAAATCTCGGAGCAGGCCAGGGTCGGGGGCTGCGACGGAAGCAGGTCGAGTTGAATCTGGCGCGCCATGTTGACTTCTTCCTGCAGGCGCATCCGTTCCATCGATTCGACATACAGGCGGGCGTTGGTAAGGGCGGAGACCATCTGGTTGGAAAGCACGCCCAGCAGATTGAAATCTTCGGCGGAGTAGGAATAGCCGGCGGCTTTGTTCGTGAGGGCAAGGAATCCCAGAAGATGCTTGGAGTCTTTCATGGGAAGCACCAGCTTGACTTTGCGGTCCCGGAGAACGTCGGCCAGGGGGGAGCCGGTGGCGTATTTGTCCAGCGAGCTGAGCTGAGTCGGGGCATCGAGGAGGTTGATGCCGCGAAGCATCAGGTCATCGCGGTCGATGACTTTCTTCTCGACGTTATCTTCGCTCACGAGCAGGGCATACTCGCCGATGCTGTCGTCGTACAACACGAAATACACTTTGTCGATCAGCAGGGCGGTCTTGAGGGTCTCGTCGATGGTCTGGCGCAAAAGCTTGGGATCGAACAGCGAAATGACCTGGCGGGAGAATCGTTCGATCACGTTGCGATAATCGCTACGCGTGCGGATGAACATTGAACGGATGACATCATCAAGCCAGCTTGAAATCGGCTGGAACAGCATGAGCACGAAGATCACGAGAACATAGGAAATCATTTCGGCCCGATCGCCAAAGATGGGAGTCAACATCTCTTTGGACCGCACGCCGAGAACAATGTACGCTCCTACAAGGAGCGCAGAGGTGATCGTGTAGATGAATGACTGCCGGAAAACCAGCTGGACATCGAGGAACTGGAACCGGATGATGGCGTAGGCCAGAATCCCGGTCCCGGTGAGGAGACCGGCCAGGAGCAAGGCGGAGTTGAGCTGGCCGGGGATGTCGTGAGGCAACGCGAGCACCCCGACCACCGCCAGGGCGTAGAGACCGAGGGCCAGACGAAAGCCCCAGAGCACGATGCGGGTCTGGCTGAGGAGCCGGGGTTCTTTTAGGTAGCGGGCTCCCATCTCTATGAAATAGACCGCCACCGCGATGTAGATCAGGTTGACGACATCGAAGATCACTTTCTCATAGGAACGGACCGCCCCGATCAGCCACAGAATATAGGTGAAGAGATAGGAGAAGGGCTTGAGAATAATGGTGGCAAAGCCTTCGCGGTTGGGATCGAGCTTGACGGCATCGAGCATCCGGTTGATGTCGGTGAAGAAGACGACAATGACGATGTGCATCACCTGCGGGAGAAAGATCAGGGTGCGGAAGCGCGCATACCTGGTTTCGCCGGTGCGATCCAGCGGGAAGATCAGGGCGAACAGAACCAGGCAGGGGAAGAAGAGCTCCCAGACGGTATGTATTTGAAAGAGCATGGAATTCTGGAAGTTCGATTGACCGATGGTCGGTTGGTCGATGATCGATCCGAGCGCCAGGAAGACCGGTCCGAGGCCGGCAAAGAACAGCATAGCCCCGGTCACACGATTGAGACGGTTGACAAAATTGTCGCGCGTGATCGTGATTGCGAGGAAGATGAGAAACCCTCCGGCCAGGAAATTGGCCAGAGTGAAGATGGTAGCGGTGCTCATCTCGTGCCGTCCATAAATAGGCTCAGTCGCTCTGCTCCGTTAAATGCTTTTCGAGATGATGATCATGGTGCCGCTGCCGGTGGCCTTGATTTCAACTTCATCCATCAAGGCCCGGACAATGAAAATCCCGCGCCCGACCTCTTTCATCAGGTTCTGGTCTTCGATCGGGTTCTCGATATGCCCGGCATCGAAGCCGATCCCCTGGTCCTGGACAGAGATCTTGATTTTCCGGCCGTTGCGCGAGACGGTGATCACGACCGGTTTTTCCAGAATCGCCTTGTTGCCGTGAAGGATGGCATTATTGACGAGCTCCGAGACGGATATGGCAATATCGGCGATAACCGATTCCTCGGCGCCATAGCCCCGCAGAGTTCCTTCAATAAAGAGATCCACATCGGACAGGTAATCCTGGCTCGAGGGGATGGTGATAGTATCCCCGGAGATGATAGGTTTGTCCATGCGATGGTGACTCCAAAAAAAAGCAGGCAGCCTCATACGCCGACCTGCTTCTATTAGTGAACAGCTTACTTTTTACTCATGAGCTATTTGAAGGACTTGATGGCGTCCTCGACACTGTCGAACGCCTCAAACACGCTGACCAGTTTGGTGATGGTGAGGAGCGATTGGATTTTGTCCGTCACATTGGCCAGTTTGAGCTGTCCTTCGTTATTGCGAAGCGTCGTGTATCCGGAGATCAGAATCCCGAGGCCGGTCGAGTTCATCCAGTCGACCTGGGCGAGATCGATGATGACTCGTTTCTTATCCTGCTTGATGTAGTCGTAGAGGCGATCGTGAAGCAAGCTGGCGTCCGGCCCACCCATGATTTTCCCTTTGGGTTCAAGTATAACCACCCCATTTTGCACTCGGTCGGTGAGCTTCATCGTCTTTGCCTCCGGTTCTGAGATAATCTTAACTACGCAGGGCGTAGATTCAAAGTTGCCCGGAGCAAAGGAGCCTGCGCCGCGTGATCTCCGGGCTAAGTCTTTAATTAGCTTGCCGTTGGACGGCAAGTCAAGGGGAAAATGGGGCCGAGGCTAAGGGACTTTGTCAACTGAATGCCAGATCAGGTCTGGGAGTCACGCCGGAGAACCCGAGAAACCGCGAAGGAGACTCGACGAGGATAAAACGACTCACTATTGCCGCCACCTATTGCGCTCAGAGCCTGAGGCTGCGAGTGAACGACGATAGAGGATAGGGTGACTTCTGTTTCGGGTTGTATCAGATTACTCTCCCCATTCTCCTTGCCAGATGATTCCTCAAACCTTTATTCTCCAGCATCCGTAGACCAAATTGAGGATATTAATGTCCGAGCCACTAATCAAGACATCCGATCTTTGCCGTTTCTACCAGCGGGGTCCCCAGGAAATCCAGGCGGTGAACCACGTGGACCTGGCGATTCAGGCCCAGGAGTTTGTCGCGATCGTGGGATCATCAGGATCAGGGAAATCTACGCTTTTGAACCTTTTGGCCGGGCTTGATACCCCCACGAGCGGTTCGATCGAGTTCGACCGCGTGAAGCTCAGCAGCCTCGGGCGGAAGGAACTGGCGGCGTATCGAGCGCACCAGGTCGGGATGGTGTTTCAGTCATTCAATCTTATTCATCACCGGACGGCTCTCGAGAACGTGGAACTGGCTCTTTATTTCAATCAGACCAATCGGGCCGAGCGAATGCACAAATCACAGAAGATGCTTGAGAGGCTGGGGCTCTCGGACCGGATGACTCACCGGCCGGCTGATCTGTCCGGAGGCGAGCAGCAGAGGGTAGCGGTGGCGCGGGCGCTGGTGAAAGGGCCGAAGATACTTTTCGCCGATGAACCAACTGGCAACCTGGACCAGGAGAATTCCCGGCAAATTGCCGAACTGCTGACGGAGTTGAACCGCGACGGTTTGACCATTGTCATGGTCACGCACAATTTGGAAACGGCGCAGGGATATGCGCACCGGATAATAAAAATGCATTACGGGAAGATTGTGGACGACGGTCTTCAGACGGAGGCGCGGCCATGACGTTTCCGGATCTGGTCGCTATATCAGCGGGAAATTTGAAGAGGATGAAACTTCGGACCGCCCTGACGGTCTCGGGAGTGGTGATCGCGATCGGTACGTTCGTGGCCATGCTTTCATTCGGCGCGGGAAACCAGAGGTACGTGACCGAACAGTTTGAAAAGCTGGGGCTTTTCAACACGATGCAGGTGACTCCCCAGAGGAAAGCGGCGGCCGCTGATTCCGTGGAGAAGCGCGTGCTCGACAAGAAAGCCCTGGAACAGTTGTCGCAGCTGCCGGGAGTCAGGCTGGCTTACCCGTTCGATCCGTTCAATGTTAAAGCAGTCATGGGAGATTCTTCGCTCACAACCCAGGCGCAGGCTTTGTCCATGGCGGCGCTTCAGACTAAATTCTTCTCGCAGTTCTCGGCCGGGGCCCCATTCCAAAACGACAGCGCCAAGGAGGCAATTGTCACCCACCGGTTCCTCGAGATCTTCGGGCTGACGCAGCCTGATTCGGCGATTGGGAAAAAGATCATCGTAAGCGTCAAGATGGCCAGCGTGGACAGCGGTTTGGCGCATATCTTGCCATCGGACACGAGCTATATCCAGAGACATTTCGACCAGATCGACCTGGATTCGATCTTGAATCAGAGCTATGCCGGAAAAGTCTTTCGGGCCGAAGTGGACAGCGCCATGGCACGATTTCTCGACGGGTTCCTGAATGCCCAGGAAACAGTCACCGATACTCTGGTAATCAGCGGGGTGCTGCGCGCCGACGGTCCCAGAGAACGGAATATGTCGCCGATCATGGTTTCGACCGCCATAGCTCAACGTCTTTCGAGCGGAATTAGAACCGATGATCCGACCGCGCTGATGTCAATGATGACTTCGGGGCAGCTGCTTCAGTCGGCCAAACAATCAGATGCCCGCACTTATCCGCGCGTGACGCTTGATCTCGATCCGAAAGCCAACCACAAGCTCTTGCAGGATTCGATCAAGGCGATGGGATTCCGGCCGTTCAGTTTTGCCGACCAATTTGAAGAAATTCGGAAGGCGTTTTTCTATTTTGATCTGGCGCTGGCGGCGCTCGGGTTTATTGCGCTGGTGACGGCGTCGCTTGGGATTATCAACACGCTGGTCATGTCAGTGCTGGAGCGGCGGAGAGAGATAGGCGTGATGAAATCGTTAGGGGCTGACGAGAGCGATATTCGATTTCTGTTTCTGGCGGAATCAGGCGTGATTGGGTTTGTCGGGTCGATCTTCGGAATTGTTCTGGGCTGGGCGGTAAGCCGGGTAGCCTCGAATGTAGGGCAGGCGATTATGGCGCGCCAGGGGGTCACGGGGATCGATTTGTTCGCGCTTCCGATCTGGCTGATTTTTGCGGCGATGGGGGTCGGGATTACGGTCAGTGTCGTGGCTGGTTTGTATCCGGCCGCCCGGGCGGCGCGGGTCGATCCGGTGGAAGCGCTGAGGAATGAATAGACGACCAAACGGTCTATTTCAGTCTTGACAGAATGGGCCAGCTGCGCTATCCTTAGGCATGAGCCGGGGAGTGTTGCTAGTCTCAGCTGTTGTCTATCTTGCCGTATGGGCGCTCTGCTCCTGCTCCAAAGACTCTGCTCCAAATCGAAGTTCAAACATTCCCGTTGATACGACGGGTCCGGTAGACACCACAACTCCGGGGCGGGACCTCGTGTTGACCCCCTATACATATGTCGATACCGCCCGGCCATTTGTGGTCACTTCGGCTCCTCCTTACCATTCCAGTGAACCGGTTTTAAGTGAAGAGCGACTCATTGGAGAGCCCTACACCGACGTCAATCACAATGGCGTGTACGATCCGGGGATCGATGGATTCATCATGTCCAACGATCCGGCTACCAACCAGGACTTCAATCACAACGGTAAGCATGACGGCCCGGAGAACATGGACTGTTTCCAGTGGGACTACGCGATCCCATTTGATGATATCGAAGGGAACGGATCCATCAGGTGTTCCGCCGATTTTCCGATTCCGATGTCTCAGGACAGTTTCGCGAAGTATATGCCGTTTGCCGATCTGAATGAAAACGGCATTTGGGACAGTCTGATTGAAGGAGGGGTTTCGCGTGGAAAGTGGAAGCTCAATCCGCTGGAGTCGTTCTTGTTCTTTTGGGCGGATTCCGCATATAGGTTTGTCTCCGACTCCGGGATTACGTATTACGTGGGGGGCTTTGGCGGCGATGCTCATTTGATGAATCTGAGTTTTGTGCAAGGGCATGACGACTTCACGTTGAGATTGCCGGGATTCAACAGGGTGCTGTCGCGCATTGGCCCGCTCCGGGTTCCATCGACCACTCGGGATTCGGTTTATTATAAGACCGGTTTGACCGAGGTAGTGCGGCACGCGGACACGCTGGCCACGATGACAATAGGGGACAGCACGTACTCCGACATTCTCGATATCACGTATTCAATCGATAGCGGTCCACCGAATGGCCCCGAATGGGAATTCTATTTCGGCGGACACCGGGGACTTCTGAAAGCAGTGGCCAGGGAATTTCCCGATAGTACGGCCACCGTCTACGAAGTGATGGACCAGAAATTGCCGCTGGCGATGATGCGGAGGTCAAGATGAGAAGAGCAGTATTGGCGTGCGAGTGTCTTCGGGCTGATTATTAGCCCTCGCTTTTGGGGCGTGCACGCAACACAGGACAGTCATCCAATCATCCAACACCCTCCCGTCGAATCGACGACGGTCGACCTGGCGCAGTACATTTATGTAGACACGACCCGGCCGTTTGAGATAAGGTCGGACATTGCGGCCTTTCACTGTGAGCCGTTCCTGTCGGAGGAGAAGTTATCGGCGAACCGTTCATCGATGTGAATCACGACGGAATATATGAACCAGGAATGGACCAGTTCATTATTTCAAACGATCCGCTGGTAAATCAGGATTTGAATCACAACGGCAAGCATGACGGCCCGGATAATATGTTGTGCTGGAACTGGAGCCCGGGGATTCCGTTCGACGACATTGACGGAAACGGCACGATACGTTGCCCCCATGATGAGGAATGTCCGGCCCCGAATGACAGCGCCGCTTCGCGCATGCCGTTCGAGGATTACAATGGTAACGGAGTGCAGGATTCGGCACCGGGAATCGGCGTGTCCAGAGGAAGTTTCCGGACCTACGGCGGCGGAAGCGTGCTCAATCTCCGGTTTGACTCAGCTTATTACTTCGTTTCAGACTCCGGACTCAAGTACTATATGAACGGCTACGGCGCGGGCGGGACAGCCTTTGTCTTCCAGCAGTATCCTGAAAGTCTGCAGTTTGTCTCGGCTCAATTCCATCTCCTGATCTCTCGCACTGATTCGGTGAAAGCGCCGTCGACTAAGGTAGACTCGACTTATTATGCGAACACGATGGCCGCCAGGATCGTCACTATGGCAAGGCTGGATAGGCTGGTCCTGGGAGACAGCATCTATAATGATGTACTGCAAATCATGTACATATTTGGAGCGGGAGCCCCTTCGGGGCTATCGTGGGAGTTCTATTTTGGGAAGAATCGCGGTCTGCTGATGGCAGTCGAGAGTGAGCCTCCGGTCGGATTGAAAGGTACGCTGATGGTGTCGGATACAGCATTGCCGGTGCTGCTGATGCGGGCGGCCAGATAAGTTCCTTGGGGCGTGAATGAAAATGCAAAGGGGAGCTCTCATTGGCGGACTGGCGGCGGTCCTGACTCTGGGCGCCATCGGCTCCTGTGTAAAGACATCGCCGACCCAGCAACTGTCTGTTCGTCTGCCTGCCGCTGACTACTTATTCATTGACACAACTCGGAACTTTGTCGTGACATCTACCGGTGGGGGCCAAACTTACCGAGAACCGATTCTGACTCACGAGTACACTTTCGGTGAACCGTTCATTGACCGCAATCACGACGGAATCTATGAAGCGGGGATTGATTCCTTTATTGTCTCGAGCGATTCTACGGTCAATCAGGATTTGAATCATAATGGAAGGTACGATCTGCCCGGCACGACCTGTGACTATGACTACTCCGGACTTCCCTTTGACGATATCTTCGGCGACGGGGTTCCGCACTGCTGGTACCGGGATATCCTTTATCCGGCGGTGCTCGACTCCTACGTTCGCCGCATGCCATACGCCGATCTGAACGGAAACGGAGTGTGGGACAGTGCCTTGACAGTCGGCACATGCGCCGGCCAGTACCGATGGTTCTGGTTCAACAATCGACGGTTGGGACAACTGGCCACGGATTCAGCCTACCAGTACGTTTCCGAGTCCGGGAACGTGTATTACGAGGGTGGATCCTACCTTCAGTTCATGGCATATTTCTACGTCGATGATTCAGGAATCGGGGCCGAAGTCGGTCCCTACGACTGTCCGTTCCCCAGAGTCGACTCGCTGATCGTGCCATCGGTAACAAGTTTTCCACTGCGGCGTGGGTCAGACGGGACAGAGGCAATCTGCGAGATCAGCTCCCTGTCCGAGTCTCACCGTGGGAGACAGTACCTATCAGGATCTGCTAAAGTTCGCCTTTCACATTGGAGCAGCTTATCGGATCGACTTCAGAACAGAGTTCTATTTTGGTAAAGGGCGGGGTCTGCTCAGATCGACAATGGAGCGTGCTTGGGATAGCCTCACTACGGTTATGGAACCGATGGATAAACAATTGCCGCTGGCGATGACACGGCCGGCGAGGTAAACAAAAAAGCACGTCTTGGAAAGACGTGCCCTACGACACTTGCCTAACGGGATTGCCACGTCGTCCCGCGAAGCACGGGACTCCTCGCAATGACTTCAAGACAAATTCGGTAAGAGGTTGATTACCCGACTTCCTTTATCTCTTCCACCACCCGCACCTCGATCGGTTTCCATTCCAGGGCTTTGGTGGGGCAGAAGTGGGCGCAGACCGGATCCCCCTTGCAGAGATCGCACTTGATCACGAGATCATGAACTTTGTCGTGCAAGGAGCAGCCAAAGGGACAGGCGGCGACACAGGCCATGCACTTCACGCAGATATTGTGATTGATCTCATACGCGCCGGTTTCTTCGTTGAACTTAATCGCATTCACGAGGCAGGATTTGACGCAGGCCGGGTCTTCGCACTGCAAGCAAACCACCGGGACATAGAGATCGGGAAACCCGGCCGCCAGCGGATAGATGCGGCTTCGGCCCGGTTTGTTATCGATTGAGTGCGCGAAGGAGCAAGCCAGCTCGCAAGTCCGGCAGCCGGTGCAACGGTTTGGGGTGACCACAAAGCGGTTGTTCATTTGCATTCCTCCCGGCTCCACTGCGCGATTTTGCCCATGCCGACCGCGAGTTCCTTGCGATGAGAGTCGTCGTTGATCCTAAAATAGTCCGGGCTGATTTCCCGATGTTTGATCAGATACTCGGAGAATTCCTTCGTGATAGTCGGTGGCGCCGGTCTTTTCATCGCGAAGCAATTCGAATTTCCGACCCCAGATCTCCCTGCTATGGCCAAGCTCTTTGAATTTGATGTAGCCGGTCGGGCAATTCAGGGCGCAGGCGAGGCAGCCAACACAGTCCGGCGGAGCCTGGTGCTGCGGCGGAGCGATCTCTCGGCCATGGCCGCGGTTGACGGCGGAGATGGCTGAGAAGCCCATGGTATCGCAGATTCTCGTGCAGATACCGCAAAGAATGCAGTCATCAGGTTCTTTGTTGACGGTGTAGCTGGTCTGGAGAACGCCATATTGGGAGGCCAATTCCTGAACATATTGGGTCTCCGGGCAGCGCGCCAGCATCAGATCGACGAGGGTCTTGCGAAGTTCAATCAACGCCGGCGTGTGAGTATGGACGATCAGTCCATTGGTAACGGGATAGAGACAGGACGTGACCATGTCAGTCCCGCCGTTCCATTCCGGTTTGCTGATTTCAACCATACACAGACGGCAGGCGCCATACGGTTCGACGGCATCGTGCTGGCAAGGGGTCGGGATGTCGATCTTTTCGCGGCGGAGGACGTTGAGCAGGTACTCGCCGTCGGTCGCCTTGACCAGTTTTCCATTTATTGTAACAGTCACCATAGTCAATCCTTACTCCACCAGGATGGCGTCCGGTTTGCAGACGGCGACACAGGCGCCACACTGCGTGCATTTTTCCTGATCGATGTAGTGCGGCTTTTTCCGTTCGCCGGTGATGGCATTGTACGCGCAGGCAGTAATACAGGCCATACAGCCAGTGCATTTGTCCGGCACAACCGTGTATGTAATCAGCGCACGGCAGACACCAGCCGGGCACCGTTTCTCTCTGATATGGGCGAGATACTCTTCGCGGAAGTATTTGATCGTCGACAAGAACGGATTCGGTCCTGACTTGCCGAGTCCGCAGAGAGAGCTCGAGACAACCACTTCCGAGAGTTTCTCCATCGTGACGAGATCTTCTTCAGTCCCCTCGCCGTTGCAGATCTTCAACACCAGCTCGTGAAGCTGATACGAGCCCTTCGCGACAGGGGGTGCACTTTCCGCACGATTCCGAAACGAGAAACGAGAGGAAGTACCGGGCGACATCAACCATGCAGGTCTTGTCATCCATGACGATCATGCCGCCGGAACCCATCATCGAGCCGGCGCCGGTGAGAGAGTCGAAGTCGCAGGGAAGGTCAAGTTTCGATTCAGGCAGACAGCCGCCGGATGGGCCGCCCGTTTGAACTGCTTTAAACGGACGGCCGTCGATTATTCCTCCGCCGATATCGTAGATAATCTCGCGGAGGGAGGTCCCCATGGCGACTTCGATCAAGCCGGTATTCCGGACTTTACCGACGAGTGAAAACGCCTTGGTGCCGGTCGAAGTTGGGACGCCGATCTGTTTGTACCAGGCGGCTCCTTTATCGATAATGATTGGGATATTGGCAAAGGTCTCAACATTGTTCAGAACGGTCGGTTGGTCGTGGAGTCCTTTGGTAACGGAGCGGACGTATTTGGCGCGCGGTTCGCCGACTTGGCCGGCCACCGATCTCATGAGCGCCGAAGATTCTCCGCAGACGAATGCCCCAGCCCCGCGGGCAATCCGAATGCGGAAGGAAAAGTCTGTACCGAGAATGTTGTCGCCGAGAATTCCTTCGCGCTCGCAGTCGTTAATGGCTTTCTGCAAGTGTATTACGGCGAGCGGGTATTCCTCGCGAACGTAAATATGACCCTGTTTGGCGCCGACAGCGTGGGCGCAGATCATCATTCCTTCGAGCACCGCGTGCGGGTCCCCTTCCATGATGCTTCGATCCATAAACGCGCCGGGATCCCCTTCATCGCCGTTGCAAACGACGTAGTGGACGTCAGAAACTACATCGCGGCAGGTCCGCCATTTTTTGCCGGCGATAAATCCGGCGCCGCCACGGCCGCGAAGACCCGAATCGGTCACTTCTTTGATGACCTGATCGGGGGACATGGAGGTCAGCACTTTGGCCAGCGCGCTGTAGCCGCCGACTGCGATATATTCACGAATATCATTCGCGGCGATCTTACCCAGATTGCGCAGAGCAATCCGATGCTGGTGCGAGAAGAACGGGACATCGGGGTACCGCTCGACCTTTTGTTTAGTTACCGGATTGGTGTAGAAGAGACGGTCGACGACTTCGACGCCGGCAATCGATTTATCAATGATCTCGGCGACATCCTTCGGTTTGACATGGCAGTAGAAGGTCCCTTTGGGTTCGATGACCACTAAAGGTCCCTGCTCGCAGAAGCCGTGGCAGCCGGTCTCCTTGACCGCTTCAATCGTAAAATCTTTGATCTTTCGTTCTTTGAGTTCCTTATGGAACGTTTCGACGATGTCGGCGGCGCCGTTAGCGAGGCACCCGGTGCCGCAACAGACGATTACTTTCCTAGGATGCTTCGCTTCGCGGTCCCGGCATTCCTGCCGCAGAGTTTCCAACTGCTGAGGGGTACTGATACTCATGTCACTTGTCCTTCAACAGTCGTTTGGCCTGACTCGGGTTGACCGAGCCGTGATACTTCTCGTTTACGATTACCACCGGGCGCCATGGCGCAGGCGCCGACGCAGGCGACTACTTCGAGCGTGAATTTCATATCCGAAGTAGTCTGGCCGGCTTTGATCCCGATAAAATTCTCGATCTGGTCCTGAATCAAACGAGCCCCGCGAATGTGGCAAGCGGTGCCGACACAAACGCGGACGACATTTTCACCCTTGGGATTGAGAGAGAAGGCGTTGTAAAACGTCGCTACCGAGAAGACACGCGAAAGGGGGACACCGAGCGTCTCGGCGGTCTTCACGAGCGCCTCGCACGGTAGGTAGCGGTACTCTTTCTGAATATCCTGAAGACACATGATCAGCGACTCAGGGTTGGCCGGATGTTTGGCCAGGATATCGGGGATTTTGCTTAAATCGTGGTTCATACCAGGCTCACTTGTAGTTGATGGGTGGCGCCGAGATTGTAGCCTTCTTCGAGGACTTTCAGGTTTCCTTCAAGAAGCTCTTTGCGCGAGCCAAGTTTTTCCTTGAGGACTTTTTGCATCGTCTCATATTTGACCAGCTTGGTGGCTCCCACGAAACAGGCCAGGACCGCGATATTCGACGAACGATTACTGCCGTGGCTTAGCGATATCTGGGTCGCCGGAATCAATATCTCGGTTAAGTCCGTGCGATCAGTCTGAACATTGATCAGGGACGAGTTTACGATCAACAGATCCGCCCGGTCGGATCTTCAGGAGAAAACTTGTCGAACGACGGGCGGTTGAACACGCAGGCGGCCATCGGGTTGTTGATAATCGGAGAACCAATCCGCTCGTTGGACAAGTACGACGGTGCAGTAGGCGGTGCCGCCCCGCATCTCGGGACCGTACGAGGGAATCCAGACGACGTTCTTGCCTTCCTTTAGCCCGGCGTAGGAGAGAAGCTGGCCGGCAACCATGATCCCCTGGCCGCCAAATCCGGCCATCGTGACTTCAAACTGCTTCATCGTTTTCCCTCCGGTGTCTTGTAGACCCCCAGCGGGAAATATGCCCGCATGTTTTCATCAAGCCACTTGGTCGACTCGGCGGGGGTCTTCCCCCAATTGGTGGGGCAGGTGGAGAGAACTTCGATGAGTGAGAAGCAATGATTATCACGCTGATGTTCAAACGCCGTCCTGATTGCCTTCTTGGCGCGGACGATATGCATCGGTGAGTGCACCGCAACTCTCTCCAAGTAAGCTGGGGTAGCCAGCGATGCGAGCAGTTCGCACATTCTAATTGGAAAACCAGTTGTCGCGGTATCCCGGCCAAACGGAGAAGTGGCGGTGATCTGCCCGGCCAATGTAGTGGGAGCCATCTGGCCGCCGGTCATCCCGTAGATGGCGTTATTCACAAAGATGGTCGTGAATTTTTCGCCGCGGTTGGCGGCATGGACGATCTCAGCCATACCGATAGAGGCCAGGTCGCCATCCCCCTGATACGTGAACACGATCATGTCCGGTCTTAACCGTTTGAATCCGGTGGCCAGGGCGGGGGCTCGGCCGTGGGGAGATTCCAGGAAGTCCGTGTTAAAATAATTGTAGGCGAAGACGGAACAGCCGACCGGCGCAACGCCGAGCGTGCGTTCGCGCAAGCCGAGCTCTTCAAGTGTCTCGGCCACGAGGCGGTGGATGACACCATGGGTGCAGCCCGGACAATAGTGGGTGACAACGTCAGTCAAAGCCTGGGGGCGTTCAAATATGACTTTGGTCTGGTCCATGCTCAGACCTTCACTTTCTGGCCGAGCAGATTCAGCACTTGTTCTTTCACTTCTTCGGGAGACGGCACAATTCCGCCGGTGCGGCCGAAAAATTTGATTGGCTTACGTTCGGCTACCGCTCGCTCGACATCTTCGACCATTTGTCCCATGGACATTTCAATGGTCAGCACCGTTTCGATATTGGACCTGCTGGCCTCGTCCCGAAGCGCTTTGAGCGGGAAGGGGAAGAGGGAGATCGGCCGGAACAGCCCGATGGAAAGGCCGTCCTTCTCGAGATCATCAATGGCAGTCTGGCAGATACGGGCCATAGTGCCGTAAGAGACGATCAATATTTTATTCTTTGGGCTGACTTTGTAGTTCTCGAACCGAATCTCTTCGACTTTCATCTGCTCGTATTTCTTCTGTAACTCGAGATTGTTTTTCTCCAGAGCCACCGGATCGAGGAAGAGGGATTTCAGCAAGTGCGGCTTGCGCCCTTGGGCGCCGGTAGCGGCCCAGGTTTTGGGCGGAAGGGGCGATTCTTCGTATTTCTCCGGGAACTCCACCGGCTCCATCATCTGGCCGATCATGCCGTCGCCGAGAAGCATAACCGGGCCGCGATATTTGTCGGCGAGGTGGAATGAGAGCATGGTGAGGTCGACCGCTTCCTGAATGGTCGATGGGGCCAGAACCAGCATGCGGTAATCGCCGTGACCACCCCCTTTAGTCGCCTGGAAATAATCTGACTGGGCCGGAAGAATCCCGCCGAGCCCCGGGCCGCCGCGCATGATATTAAGAATCACGCAGGGCAAATGAGCGCCGGCAATGTAAGAGAAGGCTTCCTGCATCAGAGAAATGCCCGGACTCGAAGACGATGTAAAGACGCGCATCCCGGTAGCGGCGGCGCCGAACAACATGTTGCCTACTGCAACCTCGCTTTCGGCCTGCAGGAACAGGCAATGCATCTCCTGCGCGCGCTTGGCGAGGTACTCCGCGACCTCGGTCTGCGGAGTGATGGGGTAACAAAAATACCCTTTGGCGCCGGCTCGAAGCGCCGCCTCGGCGATCGCTTCATTTCCTTTCATCAATATCTTATCCATCAGTCACTCGCCTCTACGCCGGTTAATACTCGAACAGGACATACTGCTGTCCGTGGGTTTGAACGGTTATGGCCACATCCGGGCAGACCAGCGCGCAGATGCGGCAGCCGATGCAGCGCGAAGGATCATGCATCTGGGCGTAAAAATAACCCCGGAGGGTGATGTCCTTGGACAGGGAGAGTATTTGCATGGGGCACGCTTTAACGCAGAGTTCGCACCCCTTGCAGTGATTCTTATCGATAACTACGCCGGGCATCAGTGTATCCTCAGCTTTCTATCAGTCCAGGTGTTTCCCTTGCGTTCCCACGGCTTGACTAGCGCCCGGTCAAGGGCGAGCACGGGAACATCTATCGAATCGATCGGGACTTGGGCGAGCACAGCCTTGAGCGCACACATGAATACGACCGGAAGCTCCGCCTCGCGGCCAATCATTCGGGCAAGTTCGAGGCCCGACAGAATTATCTCTGGGGTCGTCTCGGTCAGGAGATGTGTATTGGAAATGATTCCAGTGAAATGGAGTCGACTCGACGTTTCAATCTCTTTCATTACTTGCAAAGACCCCTCGAGATTAGAGGTAAACGGACGGCGGGCATTATGAACGAATAAGAAATCCTGAGTCGAGGGGTTAAAAGCATCAGCCAACGAACTCAGCACGCGAGCGCCGACGTCATCGCCGCCGACATCGAGAATCAGCCGCCCATTTCCATTTTGGATGGCGGATTTGATATTCGGCAGAATGATCGGGAGCTCGGCGTAGATTTGGTCGCCGGGGGGGAAGAGGCAAGAAATCCCAAGGGCCCCAAGTTCGGCCGCGGCTTCGCGGGAACGAAAATAGGGATTGATTATGTCCAGATCAGCAATGGTGACTGATTCTGTCTGATTAGTTACGAAGAACCGGGCCAGGTTTACGGCCACTTCGGATTTGCCGGAGCCGTAGCCGCCGACAATGGTCGAGATCCGTCGAACAAGCTTGGGCTTATCGAAACGGGGGAGGCCGGAATCGCTTGCTTGCATCAAGGGTTCGTCTCTCATCACTGTTCCCGTTTTGAGTTGTCCGCCAGGCGTAATACGCACAAAAATCGTCTTCTTTGTTCTTGTTTCAAATATCGCCAAAAAGGTCGGTTAAGTCAAGCCGATATGTGAAAAAATTAACGATTAAAACCGGGTTGACAGAGGCGCGGCAATCCCATTATATACTTACATATTATTGGCTTATAAGCAAATAAGAGGAGATTGGTAGCAATTGCAGACCGGCCTAATACCATACTCGTTTCTAAGGTTTAGATGGAGAGTTCTCATTATCGGATTTTTGGTCACGCAGATTATTGCAGGATGCAAAAAGCCGACTGACCCGGATCTCTGGCTCCTGGGAAATCCTAATTACAAGGGCTGGTTGGTCGAGTCCTACAAAAACGTACGGGTCTATTATTCGCCCGGGCATCCGCAGGCTGCCACCATGCTTGAGACCGCGAAAAAGAACGAGATGGCCTGGCGATCGATCAGCCAGACTCTGGAAATGCCGCCCCCTACGGATACATTCAGACTTGTTTACTATACCGGCGTCGGCCAGGGAGAACAGCTCACCGGTCACTTCTACGCCTACGCCGACAGCCTCGGCGTCGGACGATTCTGGCTTCCGTGCGCACCGGGTATCCCGGTCGCCCAGGCTTTGATCCGAAGATGGTCGCCAACATTTCCCGTGCACAAGTTTTTGTGGCACGGGCTGGTCAGTCTGTTTGACTTTCGGGGCCGCAATTACCACGAAGCCACGATCGATTTTACCCGGGACTCGCTGTTTATTCCGCTGGCCAAGCTGGCGGTGGATACTTCGGTCGATAGCGATGTGGAGCGGCATCAATCGGCGGAAGCGGCCTCGTTTTGCGCATATATCATCGGTGTGTACGGGGTGGCCCGGCTGAAACTGCTGTATGACTCGCGCCTGCCGTTTGACTTGGCGCTTCAGAAGATCACGGGGAAATCGGTAGACGAGGTGCAAAAGGAATGGTTGGAGTACGCGACCCTGGGGGCTCCCAAGTACAATAACACGACTCAACGAGACACGCTTAAGAAATAGAGGTGGTCATGGCCGACGCTGACTGGAAAACATCGATTACAGATATTGGGCCGGGGCGGATTCGGGTCCGGGGGTACGACATAGCCGATGTTATGGAGCATCTGTCGTATGCCGAAACGGTGTACTTGCTCCTCAAAGGAGAATTGCCTACCAAAGCCGAGGCAGCGCTGATGAATGCGATTCTCGTCTCGTCGGTCGATCACGGGGCGTCGCCGCCATCGGTTCTCGGCACACGGACCGTGGTGTCGGGAGGAAATCCCTTGAATGCAGCTCTTGCCGGAGGTGTTTTGGTCATTGGAGACACCCACGGCGGGGCGATTGAGCAATCGGCCAGGATTTTTCAGGAATGGGCCAAAAAGGAGGGGAGTGCCGCAGTTCTCGCCGATGGGATTGTTGATTGGCTGAATCAGACCAAACGGCGGATGCCGGGATTCGGGCACCGACTTCACAACTTCGATCCACGGACAGGAAAGCTGTTCGAAATCGCGGCCAGATACGGCTATAGCGGTAAACATATCGAGTTGTGCAAAGCGTTGGAGAAATCACTGGCGGCAAAACTGGGCAAGCCGCTTCCGATCAATGTCGACGGCGCTATTGCCGCGGTTATCTCGGACATGGGATTCGACTGGCGGCTGGGGAAAGGATTCTTTATCATTTCGCGTATGCCCGGACTTCTCGCCCATGCCTATGAGGAGATGACGCGCGAAAAGCCGATGCGGAAACTTGGCCCAATGCCCTTTACTTACGACGGGGCTCCGGACCGAAAAATTGATCCCGAACGGAAATGAACTGCACCAGGTGAGCCAGACGCCACCAACACCCGAGAGAAATATGAGCCCGGCTTTGTTCTGGGCTCTTCTTATTCTGCTCGTGGGATACGCCGCCTTTACCCGATTTTACGACCTGAGAGCCGACCCTCCGGCTTATTTCGCCAACGGAAGCCAGGACCTAACGACCGATGGCGCCTATTTGACGCTGCATGCCCGGCAGGCGGTGTTATTCGGCGAGTGGGATATGTTTGGGTACCAGCAGTGGATTCCATTCAAGGTCTCGATTGTCTCGGGTTTGAGTTTTCTTTTGTTCAAGATGCTTGGTGTTTCGCGGGTGACCGCCAATATGACCGGCGGCCTTCTTAGCCTGTCAGGTATCCTGCTTTTCATTTTGTCGTTTGTCGGTAGGCGAAGTCAACGATTCGTTTTGCTCCTAGCCCTGTTTCTGTGCGGCAGTTTCATGCTGACAACTTATGGCCGGCTTCCTTTTTCGGAGGACGGCCTGCTCTTTCTGGCCGGTCTGCTCTTTCTGGTCTACACCCGTTGGTTTCAAACTATATGGGGTAAGGTGGCGGTGGGGGTACTGATCACCCTCTGCGGCTTGCTGGGGAAGAGTTTCGGGTTTCTTCTTGGCGCGGGGCCTCTCATTGCCATTCTCATGGAGGGCAGGGAGTACCGGTTGCGGGACCTGGCTCTTTTGCTCGGCAGTGCCGCTCTGACATTCGCCTTGTTCTGGACGCTCTTTTACCGAGATCAGGGTTTTCTGACATTTTTATGGGAGCATGGGGCCGGGGCTCATGGTTACCCTCACGGATTCACTTCCCCTCTGGCTTTTCTGGAATCGTTAGTGACCTACGGCAGATATGGCTTACATAGCTACACCGTCGTCGTGGGCGTATTGTTCTACCTGGCGCTGCTGACACTCCTGACCGGAAGATGGGTCGGCGTGTGGCGGGATGGCGCGATGACCTTCTCGCTCGTGTGGTTTGGTTTATGGGTGCTGGTGCTCTCTCCGTTCAACTACTTGCCGCTGCGATATCTCATCCTCCTGATGGTTCCGATGTCCATTGTGGCGGCATCTTTTCTGGATAACCTGAATCTGATCAATATCGGTGGGGTGGCACGAATCGTCTGGTGGCGGCTGCTTTTGCTTCTTCTGGCCACGTGGCTGCTCGTGTACTACGCCGCGATGGAATTCGCGGTGAAGTCGGACCTGATTGAAGCCTACAATCATCTGGCGTGGATTACTTTGCCCTTTGCCGCGGTGGCGACATTAGGTGTTTGGTTCATTCTCAGGAAGAGAGGTATCGGATTCTCGCCGAGAACGGCGATGGTAATTATGGTCGTGGCGATTGTCGCGGTGGTCCTGATCGAGGGGTATCGTGAATTTCAATGGCTGGGGAACAGAATGTACACGATTGATTATGCCAATCGGGACACGGCGAGTCTCCTGGGTCCGGGGGCGGTAGTGGCGGGTCAAGATGGCCCGGCTTTCACGGCGAGCAGCCGGATTCCTGATTTCCCGCTCTTTGTGTCGGCCGATAATGCTGATGTACCGGATCTTCTGAGGCAGTATCCGGTAACGCACCTTATCACCGGCGATGACTCCTGGAGTGAGTTTATCGCCAGGTATCCGGCGTACGCCAGTGGCCCGTCCCCTTACCCGATTCTGGGTGCGGGACAAAGTGATCGTGCTCGTGCGCGTGGCGGAGATAACCGGAAACCCACAGGCGGGAACATACAAGTTGACAGACTATGAACTGGCGGATCAGGCTCTGAGCCGACAGCAAGCCGACAGCGCCCTGGCCTGCCTCGAGCGATTTGCCGAAGCGCATCCTGATTGCCGCGCCGGGTTGGCTGACCTATATTACCTGAGTCTAGGTCAATCGCCACTGGCCAGCCAGAAAGAGCTGGTCGATCATATTATCGCAATCCTTCCCACGGATTTTGGGGCATGTATGCTAGGAGCCATCTATTACAAGTGGCTTGGCCGACCGACGGGAGATGAATTGGATTTAGATCGATCAGAGGAACTTCTTAGACGTGCCATCAAATTGAATCCGCGCAATGAGACGTTTCTTCGCCACCTGCTGGCCACCTGCAAACCGAGTGACAGAGTACTATGAGCCCGGCGCCAAAAAAGAAATCAGGGGAAGACAATCCGACTGAAAAGCCGCCATCGGCACTCAAAGGCTGGCTGTTTTGGGTTCTCCTTGGGGGAATGCTGGCGTTTGCACTGTTCATTCGTTTCTACGATCTGAAAGCTGACCCACCGGCGTTCTTTGCCACTGGAAGCCAGGATTTGACCACCGATGGCGCCTACTTGACGCTGCATGCCCGGCAAGCGGCCGAGTTCGGAGAGTGGGATCTGTTCGGGTACCAGACCTGGATGCCGTTCAAAGTGTCCATCGTGTCCGGGCTGAGTTATTTGCTTTTTTCGATCGGCGGCGTATCGAGACTCACGGCGAATGCCACCGGCGGCATTCTGAATTTGGGCGGAATCCTTTTGATCCTGTTCGCTTTCTGGAGCCGTCGCTCGAGGCGATTTGTGCTTCTTCTGGCTTTCGTTCTGTTCACCAGTTTTATCATCACGACTTACGCCAGGGTGCCTTTTTCGGAAGACGGGTTTTTGTTTCTCGCCGGTCTCGTATTTCTGGCCTACACGCTCTGGTTCGACCGGTTGTGGGGAAAAGTCGTGGTGGGAATTTTGATCGCCCTGGCCGGACTATTTGGCAAGAGCTTCGGATTCCTGGTCGGAGTCGGACCGATAGCCGCCATCCTGATGGAGGACCCAAAAAACAGGGCTAAAGACCTGCTATCGATTGTGGGGGCGTTCGCCGCCGCTTTCTTGCTCTGCTGGGTTACGCTTTATCGGGGCGAGAATTTCCTCAATTTCCTGTGGGAGCACGGGGCCGGAGCCCACGGATTTCCGCATGGTTTCTCATCACCCCTTGGATTCATTGAATGTCTCATTTCGTACGGCCGATACGGCGTTCATACCTACTCGCCGATTATCAGCCTCGTGTTCTATCTGGGTGCACTTTCCATCTTACTCGGAAGGAAGGGAAAGAATCGGCCGGATCGTTTGAGTTTATTCATGTGGTGCTGGGGAATAGCCTGGGTACTGGCCCTCTCGCCATTCAATTACCTGCCGCTGCGATATTTGTTCGTGCTGATCGTGCCGATGGCAGTGCTGGCGGCCGACTTTTTGGACCGCCTGCACGGGCTGACTTTCGGTGGATTTGGCCGATTTGTCTGGTGGCGGATAATCCTCCTGCTATTCGCCAACTGGTTATTCGTCTATTACCTAAGCATGAATTTCGTTATCAGCAATCAAACTCCCGACCAATATTTTCATGCCGTGTGGCTTATTCTGCCGGTCGCCCTTCTCCTCACCGCGCTTTTGTCTTTAACTTTTCGCCAAAAGACCATTGTCGCATCGAGTCGGACAGCTTCGGCGCTTATCGTGCTGGTTCTGGTGGCGACCGCGGCAACGGAGGGGTACCAGCACTTTAAATGGCTGGGTAATCCGATTCGGACGATTGAATATGCCAATCAGGACACGGCCGATCTGGTCGACAGCCAGGCGGTAATCGCGGGGCAATACGGTCCGGCGATATCGTATGAGGCGCGAGTGCGCAGCTTCCCACTTTTCCTCAGCGCGGACAGTTCGGATTTCGTTTCCGAGCTCCAAAAGTACCCCGTGACGCATATCGCGATTGGACAGTCAGCTTGGGAGGATCTACTCAAGCGCCAGCCGATCTTCCGACAGGGGACGGTGCTGGCACGGTATTGGATGCGGGACAATATTGTCACACTCGTGAGAATTGCCGGGCTATTTGGTAACAAACTGTCGACACAGGTTCCTCTGACGGATTTTGAGCGATGCGTTATGGCGGAGGAGGCGGGAAATAGCGACAGCGTCGGGTTTTATCTCAGTCGATTCCTGGCCGGCCATCCCGGCTCCCGGGTCGGCCTGGCCGTGAAATTGTATCTGACCCTGGAGGTTTCGCCGCTCGCTTCGCAGCGGGAGACGATCGAAGAATTGACGAGTCTGTATCCGACCGATTTTGTCGTCTGTGAAATCGCCGCGGTATACTATGAATCTCTGTATCGCGAGTCTCACCAGCCTGACGACCTCGCCCGGTCAGAGAATCTCCTGGAGCGTGCCTGTCGGCTCAGCCCGCAGAATGCCGTCGGAATTCGCCAGAACTATCAGAACTACCAACTTCAGGAGCCATGCATTTGAACGTAAATAGAGTTGGCTATGTGACCCGGAATCGACCGGTGACTACGAGTCTTCTTCTCGTGGCCATTCTATTTCTGGCGCAATGCGGACCTTCCCCTCGTCCGAAATCACAGGTGACCGAAGAGTCACACCGGACCGTGGAACATGCCCGACCCGTGGACTTGCAGTTGATTCCCGGGGACGGGAAGATGATAGTGCAATGGCGGGTGGTCAGTTCGGAAATCACAAGCGGGTATGATATCTTCATTTCGGAGCAGCCGGTCAGCCCGACCGATCTTACCAAGCCCGGAAATCCGGTCAAACCGTTTAACCCGGAAGTTTATCCCGGAGACACGAATCCGGACGACAGCGTCGAGCAGTACTCCGCTGAAAACCTGAAGAACGGCGTCAAGTACTATGTGTGGGTGCGGATCGTCCGACCCGATGGAACCTTCTCAGAACCCACCGGGTCAAAGACCGCGGTCTGTGGACCGCGCGGAGAGTTTGATCTCGGACTGCGCTATCAATCCGACGATGACGGCTATTCGCTGGCCAAGAATAAGAGCGTGCGCGCCGACGCAGCCGACAACGATCTGTACTTCTTCCGCAAGGACGGCGTGGATTATCTGGCGTCGCCGACCCGGCTCAACGCGTACCTTCGGGCCACCAAGCTCATCCCGCTAAACTTGAAGGGGGACCTCAATCAGGTGCGTAAGCGGCTGGCAACTCTCACCGAGGCGACCGCAGATGACAGAGTCCCAATTAGCGACGGAGTCTGGGTGCGACTGGTGACAGCCGAGGGGGCCAACGCCCTCATTCATGTGCTCTCCATCAAAGGGAAAGAAGTGCGATTGTCTTATGCCCTTTGTCCGCTGGCCGGCGAGATGTCGTTCTAGAATGATCTTCCGGCTTAGCGCAGCAATAGCATTTTGCGGCTCAGCATCATCGATAAGGATTGCAGCCGATACAAGTAGATTCCTGAAGCGACACTCCCGCCCCGCTCATCCCGGCCATCCCACGTGACTTGATATTTACCCGGCGCATACGACGCATTTATGAGGGTCCGGACGTGCTGCCCGAGAATATTGTAAATAGTCAGGGTCACGAGGCCTGCCTGCGGTAAGTCAAATCCAATTCTGGTGGTCGGATTAAAAGGATTCGGATAATTCTGGACCAGCGCAAACTGGGTCGGCGCCCCGGCCGGGGAATTGATCGGTCGGCCCGCCGACGCCCCCCCGGTCATCCAATCGATCAATTGACGGGCATCAGTCGGTTTCATGTACCACAAATGAAAACCGAAGGCGTAGGTCTGGCTGGAATCGGTTGTCGTCAAAACTCCAACCGGCAGACTGTCTTCGGGCGAGGTCGCCGGTCTTGAAGACAGGAATAGGTGGGTTGTCACGCCGCGCGCATTGGGCTTGAAAACCGAGACGATCGGGGCGGAATGCTGGGGCCAGTAGGTGCGCAGCCGCTGAGAAAACCGGGTGTTGAGGCTGTCAAACGTTACCGAAGGGATGCCGGTCGAGCCCCCCGCCGCCCCCTTGAAGGCAAATACCGGATCAGTGACGACCGGACCCAAATTTGAGTAGTAGAGCAGTCCAACGTAGTAAACGGAATCGATCCCAAAGTAGCGGGAGGCGAAAGCGCTTCCGATCGAAACGAACCCAGGCTGGGCGTTAGGGTCGAGCGGCACTGTCCGCGTATGAGTGAACGAACCGAAATAGGCGATCCGGCCGCCCGATTGCAAATATTTCGTGAAGGCCCCGGTGGCTTGTTCGAGAGGGGAAGTCAGGACATCATCAGACAGACCGTCATCGATAATCACCGTTCGATAGGGTAGCAAATCATGCCAGTCAACACAGCCTGGGCTGAACCCCGGGCAATTCTGTTTCTGCAACGTGTCTATCAGACTGTAGAAGTCCCAGGCATAGCCGTTGAGAACTTGGGCGTAGAACGCACGCACTGAGTCAGAATACACAAAGTTCAGCGAGGGGTTGCCGTTGGACATGACCAGAATATCTTTTGACCGGGCAATCCGCGTGACAATAGCGGGCGCAGAGAAGTCGGATTCAAATCCGCTGGAATCCACGGCTGTGACGCAAAAGAAACTGCCGGTTGGTGCGGTCGAGTCGCTGAATTGGTTTTGATTCCCCGGTACCTGTGCCAAAACAGGCAGGGCGAAGTAGTAGTATTTGCGACTGCTCTTTACCACTGAGTCAGTCCGGGGGACGGACTGTGAATCGGCGCTATAGAAGGGAAGAAAGCGCCTGGCATAGGAGATTGAGTCAGGAAAGCGGTAGATGTTGTAATGATGTGGCGGCGCAGAACTGCCGGGGGTCCACTGAAATTCCACCGATCCTGAAACCGGAGTGAAGAGCATCGTGTCGATTACCAACGGCGCCCCGGAGCGAAAGCCGGGCTTGATCAGTAAAGGGGCACAGAGCGTGCCGGAGATTCCGCCGTGGACGCTGCTTAGTGAGACAGCATAGGCCGAACGGCTGCTCAAGCCGGAAATTTCCAGCCGGTTACCGCGTCCAACCTGATTCCAGAGCTGGGGAGTATTCGGCTGATACCAGATTGGAAGCACACCGGGGCGATCATAGGCTGAGTCGGGAATGGGCGTCAGGTAGACATTGTAGCCGTCAATGTTATCGAAGCACCAGGGGTCCCACCAGAATTTCAACGAATCACCAGCCCCATAGCTTACTTTCAGGCCGGACGAGGGATTGTCGGGAGCAATGACCAGACGACCGAGCGAATCGGCGGCATCGGCGGAGGCCAGGGTCGGCTTGAAATTCAGGGTTTGCGTGTAAAGATCGGGGGCGAGGGGGAGGTAATCGAGGATGTGCGGATCGGAATGCACGGAGTCACCCACGAGGTACGTGTAGAGAAATCGGACGCTCGAATCAGGCTGAAGGTCAAATGGTCCGATCGAAAGCAAGAAACGAACATCTTCCCCCTGGCACCATTGGAGGGCGGCCGAGGGGGGCGTCACCCAGATCGAGTCGTCAGGAGAGATCGAAGCGGTCTGGACCTGGTCATAATCCCACTCGCCGCCGCTCAGAAGGAAATAGCGATCAGCATCGGTAAGGGGCTGACCGCCCCCCCCGAGTCCGAATGGTCTGAAGTGCGCGCGTCGCTGAGGTCCAAAATCGGTCCAGTCTCCCAGCGACTGGTAGCCAAACCACCAGTTGAACGAGGTGTCCCGGGGCTGAAAGGAACTGGCGAGAAATTTGAATCCAAGCAGAGAACGTGGGCTCGTGGCCGGATTGAACGTTCCGTTCACGGGATCGCCGTTATTATCGACAATATAGCCGAGCCCTCGATTTCGGATCGAGCCGACAATATCATCACGAGCGCCGTTGGCCTGATCTCCCGGCCCCTCAATGTCGCCGTCGACGTACATTCCGACATAACCGTTGTGGATCGTCTGCGATCCGATGTTTGTGATGACCAGGTCATAGATCAGCGCATGGTTGAACGGGGCGGCGGTCCAGACATGGGCGCGATTAATCAGGGCGATGTGGAGGGGCAAATGCACTCCTCCCATAGCCGATGGACGGCCTGGAATTCCGGCCTGAATGGTGTCAGTGAATTTTGATTGCAGCGAGAGATTTCCCACCGAATCGAAGGGCTGAATCGAGCCGGGGCCGTCGGGGCGGTAATTGTCCGGGTAGAAGTCGCGGGCGTTAAACCAGCCGTCGTTTCCAGCGGAAACCAGGGTGTCATTTCCGATAATTCCGCCCACCCAGATGGCGCCGCCAAACAAGAAGTCAAATCCACTTCCGGGCGGTGATTCAAGACTCGCTCTGGGCCAAAACGGGTAGTCGGCCTGATAGTCGGAAAACGGGAGGCCGAATGTCCCGGAGGTGCCAAAAATGGCGTTGATCTTGCCGGTCTGCAACGAAGCCCAGAGAGTGGGCCAAGGGATCGGTACTGTAGATGAGTCTTGTTGCGCGAGCCGGCCGGCGCTATGGGATCTCAACCCGGTACTAAAAGCAGCGGCGGGCAGATTCCGGGAATCGCGGGCCTGGGCTAAAAGGGAGCTTAAGAGAATCGCCGCGAGAAGCAGCCGGCAGACAATATTCGTTTTTATCATGGTTCCCGGTGCCAATGGCCGGACGTCCTATCAGGCGTGGCTGTTTCCTTTTCAATTAGACGCGCTCGATGGTAGGTAGTTTAAGACAATCTCAAGATGAAGGCAATGATGAGAAATGGACTCGTCCGGTACACGAAACGGAGTTGTGCCCGAGGAACAGGGATGGTCCCGGAAGTCGCTGGAGGCACAAGATTTAGACGCTCAAATCGGTGAAAAAATCTTGCGTAAAATAAAACGGATCATAGATTAGAGGTCGATAGCGCGGCCGCCAGGCGGATGCGCTAAAACAGGGAACCATGACCGCTCGAGCACAATGCTGGCGCTGGTGTCAGCGGCAGTGCCTCGGCGAAGCAACACCTATCAAGGAGGCCGTTAATGGCGAAGTCAAAGGACAAGGGGAAAAAGGAAACCAAGAAGCCCAAAAAAGGGAAATAGGTTTTCTCCGGGAATCCTCCTCTTGGGGATGACCAAAGCAGAACAATAAGCCCACCCGTGTCGGGTGGGCTCTCTTTTTGTCTCTTGAGGCAAAAAAACAACCGGGTGACAGGGGTCACCCGGCGGTTGAACTGTTGGGATTTATTTAGTGCCCAACCATTAACTCGGCTGCGGAGGGGCAGCTAAATAGCAGTCACCTCACATTGGTCATGTTTCAAAACTGGACCACCTCCTTTCCTGTGTAGCTCCAATAACGTACAAAAACGGCCCAGGTTCAACAAAAACTTTGGGCCAGGGGCCAAAAAAAGTTGATGCCGGGCTTTCCGCCGGGCGGCCGAAAATCGGGGCGGGGGCAGAGGGGAGCATAGATCATTCGGTCGAATTTCCATTGTATCAATTGGCGGGGAACCATAGATTATATCATCGGATCAATCTCTCTGATCATCCAAACAGGAGGGTTTATGCGAATCAGTGTCCTTGTCGTGACGATTGGGATTGCCATGGTCGCGATGTTCTCGGCCTGTTCGAAACAACCGGCCGATCAAGCCACGCTGGACAGCTCCGGCGTCACCAAATTGCTGGATCTTCTCGACATCATTGCAGCGAAAAATCCGAATTTTCAGGAGGTAGAGGCGAAGCTTGCCGCCCTGCCGGTTTCGAGCCGACGAGTTGTGCTCGATTCTTTGGTGCAGCAGAACCGGAATGACCGGACCATATCGCGCGCGATCGAAGATCTGCTCGCGAGCGATGCGTACAAGCTCTGTTATGCCCAGTTTAAGAACGTCTCGCCCAAGGTTCATCGGGAAATCCTCTGCCACCTACCGTATGAGGCGATCCCGTCTCCGGGCGGGATATCGGATGTCCTCTTTGAGCTTTTTCCGCACCGGGCCGAGGTTCGCGCCTGGGTGGCGAGCTACGTTCCACGCATCGACATGAACCGGGCCCGCCTGCGCGCCCTGGCCTGGCTCCCGGCCGGGAATTACCCGCTTCCGCCCACCCGGTTCTATTACGACGGGAACGGCGATGCTTTCGCCCAGCCGGAAGGGATCGGCGTTGACCTCTTCGGCGTCCTTTTGTATCCCATTCCCAAAGAGGAGCGGTTCGCCCGATTGAACTATATCACCAGTGAGCAGCTTGAAGAAACCCTGGCCCATGAGCTGCACCACATGTATTCCCGACAGGCGCTGAAGGATGCGCCGATGGAGAGTTCGCCGAAATGGGCGAGTGTGGCGTCCCTCTCGCGGGAGATGGTGAGCGAGGGACTCGCCACCCAGTGCAATCCGCTTACCGGCATGGACAAGGAAATTACCGAGGATCCGATCGTGATTGCCTACTGGATCTCAGATCTCAAAGAGCACGCTTCGAGCTTTGCCTTGCTGCCGGATAACGTGGCTTCCAAAAGGCTCTGGAGAGAAAGTACCTATCAGGATCTGGCTCAATATCAAAAACTGGCCTTTCTGAGCCGATGTTTTCCGGGGAAGCGAGCCGATTCAATCGCCAACGAGATGCCGGTACATCGGCCTGATCTAGCGCATACCTTGGGGCGCTGGATGGTACAGCATATTTCCAAAGATGGCCAGGACCGGAACCAGGCAATCGCGCTCTTGCAGCATCCTGACTCGGTTTTTGTATGGTATGATCGAGCGGTGAAGGATATGCCGTCCGAGATGCGCTTCGAGTGGGAATAAGAGTTGTGAAAATGGGCCTGCCGGGAGGCAGGCTCATTCTTGTTTGACCAAAGTTGATCAGAAAGGTCGAGCGCATCAGTCCGAGTGACCGGCCGCTGCGCTGAACCTGTCCGCTTATTCCGTCTCCAGCGAGAAGGGGGTGAAGTCGGTCTGCCAGTCGTAGTAGTCTTCCTCTTCGACGCGCTTCAGGAACCCGACAATCTTGTAGGTGAACGGAGTGGCCAGAACTTCCCAAAGGACTTTGAGCACATAGTTGCCGATCATCACACTGACGACTTGCTCGTTCGTCCAGATCCCCAGAAAGGCTACCGGATAGAAAACCGCTGAATCGACTCCAGCGCCGATGATGGTTGAGCCGATCGTGCGGGTGAACAGCCACCTTCCGCGCGTGAAGAGCTTCATTTTGGCCAGCACGAACGAATTGGCGAACTCGCCGGCCCAGTATGCGGTGATCGAGGCGAAAATTATCCGGGGGGTACTTCCGAACACCGAAATCAACGCCTCCTGGCCATGCCAGCCTTCGGCCGGAGGGAGGGCGAGCACTACATAGGACATGATCGAAGCGAACACGAGTGCGCCAAAACCTGCCCAGACAACTTTGCGGGTGCGGGCATAGCCGTAGACTTCGGTCAGGATATCGCCGAACAGATAGCTGATCGGGAAGAACAGAATTCCGGCGCCGAACGAGAGGCCGTGAATCGACCAGATTTTGGCCGGTCCGATGAGATTGGAGCAAAGCAGCACAGTCACGAACAGGGCCATGATGAGATCGTAGTACTTGAAATTCCGGTGGCTGCCCGGATCGGGCTGGTCGGACTTGGCAAAAGCTTTGAGGGTCATAGCGACTCCGAAAGTACAAACGTAGGTTTCGTTAGTCAACGATTGTTTCGATTCCGGGCGTCTGGCCGCGGCCCGAGTCCTCCTCAGGCCGAAGCTGAGGTAGATTATTTCTTCGGTTGACGATCCCGAGCCATGCCGGTAGATTCGCCTCAAGATGTCATTGCCAATTGATCGATCGAGGTGGGCGTGAGCCTGTACCGCACTTTATGGCCGATCATCAAGCTTTCGAATCCTACCCTGGCCCACCATTTAGGATTGCTGGGCCCTCAGAATGCCGATTTGGAAGTCGCATGGCGAATTTAGCCCCGAGCATTCGTTTGAGTGGAAAGGGATACGGTTCCGGAATCGACTCGGAATTGCGGCCGGATTTGACAAAGATGCCGTGGCGCTGGGCGGCCTTACGCCGCTTGGAGTTGGATTTATCGAGATCGGGACAGTGTTGGAGACCCCGCACACGGGAAATCCAACCCCCAATCTCAAGAGACTGCCGGCGATATTGGCCATTTGGAATCGCCTCGGGTTTCCGAGTCAAGGGGTTGACCGGGAATCATCCCAAGACTGAAGAAATTCGAACACGAAAAGCGCAGAAGCGGAATGGTGATAGCGAGTAATATCGGACCGCACCCACTTTCGATAAAGGGCGCGAGCTCCGGAGAGGAAGCCGCGGAACTTACGCGCATCGAACTCTTTCGACTGGTCGAGAAACTTCACGAATATTCTGATTTCTTTGTGGTCAATCTCAGTTCCCCCAACACGCCCGGGTTGCGAGGACTATTGGAACAGGGAGGGTTGGCCAGGATTGTCCTCGTTCCATTGCGCACCAGACTCGCGGAACTTGGTCCGAGAGATCGGGTGCGCCCGATCCTGGTGAAGATCGGGGCGGAAGATGCGCAGGAGCAGCCATGGACCAAAGAATCGCTATCCCGGATCATTACGCCGATGCTTGAGCATAATGCCTGCGACGGCTTTGTGGCTACCAACACTTCGACCAGGTTGGCACGCGAATTGGCGACCACATGGGCGAGTGTGGGACCGACTTCCGGGGGCTTGTCTGGTGAGCCGATACGGGAGACATCGTTGGCGACTGTCCGGCTTCTCCGGGGCATGTGTAACGAGCAAGGGAAGCCGGTTCTGATTATCGGCTGTGGAGGGATCATGGAACCGGAACATGGGAGACAATTCCTTGAGGCAGGGGCCGACTTAGTGGAGCTGTATACGGGGTTCATTTATGGCGGGCCGGGGATAATCAATGACATCGCACGAAGCTGCGTGAAGGTCTCTTAGGACGTTCAGCGATACAGTTATGGCGTCCCCCGGCGATGCAGATTCGACAGCCCGCAATATTCTCCGCAACAAGTCATTTCTATATTTTTGTTCGGCGCGCGTCTCTTCGACCCTGGCCTATCAAATGCTTTCAGTTGCCATCGGCTGGCAAATGTACGCCCTTGACCAAAAGCGCGTTCTATCTCGGAATGGTGGGGCTCGCACAGTTCCTGCCGATGATCCTGCTGACCCTAGTGGCGGGGCATGTCGCCGATCGATATGACCGCCGGAATATCATGGGACTTTGCCAGCTCTTTCAGGCGATCGGGGTCGCGACCCTGGCGCTCGGAAGTTTCTACGGCTGGACCAGCAAAGAGAGTATCCTGATAATCGCGTTTGCGCTTGGCGCGGGCCGGACTTTTCAAATGCCGGCACAACAAGCGCTCTTGCCGCTGTTGGTGTCGCCCCAGGAATTTCCGCGGGCGACAGCGATAGCGGCGTCATCGATGGAAGCGGCTGCCATTTTTGGGCCGGCCCTTGGCGGGTTTTTGTATGTGCTGGGGCCGGGGGAGGCCTACACCGTTACGGCCGTCCTATTTGTGCTCGGGTTTACATTAGCGTTCTTCGTACCGCCATCACGCGAGACGAATCATCGAGAACCGGCCACGTTGCGATCGCTGTTTGCCGGAATTCATTTCATTTGGCAGAAGAAAGTGATCCTTGGGGCAATCTCGCTTGATTTGTTCGCCGTGCTTCTGGGCGGGGCGACGGCGCTTCTGCCAATTTACGCGGCGGAAATCCTTCATGTCGGCCCGCGCGGACTAGGGTTTCTTCGGGCCGCACCGGCAGTGGGAGCGCTGCTGATGTCGGTATACCTGGCGCGTCATCCCCTAAAACAAAAGGTGGGACACACCATGTTTGCCGGGGTCATACTGTTCGGAATCGCCACGCTTGGGTTTGCCCTGTCGCACTGGTTCGCCGTGTCATTGGTGATGCTGGTGGCGCTGGGAGCAGGAGATATTATCAGCGTCGTTATCAGGTCATCGCTCGTTCAACTGAATACGCCGAACGAGATGCGGGGGAGAGTGAGTGCGGTGAACATGATGTTCATAGGGACATCGAACCAGCTTGGGGAATTCGAATCCGGTGTGACGGCGGCCTGGTTCGGAACGGTGCCATCAGTGGTTATCGGAGGATTGGGAACGATTGTCGTGGCGCTGGTCTGGATGCGGATGTTTCCGGGGTTGACGAATGCGGACAAGCTGGGATGATGACCATACATTTAAGGATGTGTCAGCGTGCGCATGGCGTCTATCTACGGCAGCCGCCAGAGCAGGGTCAATCCCACCCCGAGCGGATATGGTGGCCAGGGCCGCCATCCAGACGTACAGTTGCCGAAGTTGATGTAGACTCGGTTCCGGTGACATCAGGAGCCGAAATGCAAGCCAGCCATCGATTAGGACAAAGATAGCGAGGCTGCCGACCGCCGGTAACAGTTCCTGGGTAATGAACGACACGTACACCATAGTCCGGGTGCCTACATGCACCATGCCGGCGAGCAGCCGTTCGAGTACCGGAAGGTACAACTCGTACAGACGCCGCTGAGACGGCTCAAGTCCCTTTATGAGATGCTCCAACTTCTTCACACCCGCTTCCAAACCGGTTCCTTTAAGGAGATCGGGGATGGAGGCTACTAGCCAAGCTTCAAATGAGCCGATTCCGACACCGAAGGAAATGATCTGAGGGATGGACATCTTTCCAAGGTACAGAAAGGCAGCCATGGCCGCACCCAGTTCGCACAGACCAGATGATAGACCGTTCATGATCGCCGCGGCGTTGCTTCGTGGGAAACCGCGGGCGACCCTTCGGATGACCAGATGATAAACTGCCATTTTAAGGAGCACCCCCACCGCCCATGAGCCGGATCCGAAGACGAAATACTTTAATCTCACACTATAAAGCAGGTACAGGATCAAGACGGGAAGCGCCGCAATGAGATACATCCCAACTTTGGCGAGACGCTCATTTGTGAATGACGCCGCTTCTAATTTCAAATTAGACTCCACTCAAAGGAATTTCTGAATCCGGACCAGGTCGAATCCTTTACCGAATTTGCGTCCGATCCGGTGAAACGGGTCACATTCTTCTGGGCCGTTCCGTTTCTGGAGATCGAGGCGGGGTTGAACGGCCCCAACTTTCGCAGTCGATTTATGATCGATCCGCTTCAGCGACTCAGAAGTAGAATGTTGCCATAACCGCGGTGGCGGTGTTGATGGTACCTCTGTTTGGGTTGCCGAAGCGCGTAGAGTTCTCGGCGGACTTCGTGATGTTAAGCTGGGCCTCGACCCCGACGCTGAAGTGACTGTCCAGGAAGTATTCGCCCCCCACCAGGGGACCATAGATTAAATCGGTCTGGCCATCCTGGTTCCAGGGAGCAAAGTTCAAAGTGCCGAATCTCACGCCCACATACGGAATTGCTTTGCCGGTTTTCAAGTTTCCCCGGAAGGCTAATCCAAAGCCATAGTCAGTGTAGACGTCGCTGGCCGTGTTCAGATAGAAAGATGGGATTACCACGACATACCGGCCAAACCAGATCGGTACCAGCAGATCAGTTTGCTGGCTCTGGAAGGCGGCTGAGATTCCGAATTTAGTGTAGTCAGTCTGTGGCTTGGTCTCCGCCTGGCTGCCGGAAGCTAGCACCGGGCCAAGAACAAAGGTCAAGAGGACTAAGCCGATCAATCGATTTGTAGTCACATTTGACTCCCGTATTTAGGCACTTTGTGGTTGCATTCAACACCCCGGCATGGAAGGCCACGCAACGGAGCGATATTTCGAGTGACAGGGATCTCGTATGAGTAGTACGTCTCCCCAGACAAGCGGTTGGCTCTCTACGCGCACGAAAATCCGATAGTATCCTTCCGCCCACAACTTCCCATTCCCGTCATAAGGCTGAATCGAAATTAGGTGTAGCCCGGTTTCCGCTAGTGAAGTGTAAAAGGCAACAACTTTCAGTTCCTCGGGGAGCCCGGTCCCGCCCAGATACGATGGTGTCGAGTCATTCCGTTCGTCCCCTGGGCCGAAGGCGCGCACGACCTCGATCTCGACTGTGCTTCTGGTCTCGGCAACAAATCTGATTACACATGAGTAGGAAAACGGGTTCGGATATGGAGACAAGGAGCCGTTAGGGGTCCCTATGACTCCACGGCTATCTCCAATTTCATTGGTGATAGTGATTCCAGAAGCGTGCGGCGGCGGCACACCAAATGGCCCTATCTGGTCAGATATTCTGTCTTCGGCACAGGCCAGGCACAAAAACAAGCTTGAAGCGATGAAGCCGAGAAGAATAGAATGTTTCATTTTCAATCCCCGTCTGTCTCCCAAACGTTCATGTCCAAAGTACTCCCCGTTCCGGAAATCTGCAAGGACTATGTGAAGAAACCTCGCCGATGATCGTGGCTTTTTCGCACATGGCAGAGGGCGGCCGAGGGTTCCTTACGAGGATTTAGCGCAATATAAATCGGGGTCTAGTGCAGCACGCGAGTGCCGGGACGGAATCCGGAATAACGATCTCGAAGATTCTGTTCGTTGTGGCGGTTATGTTTGACGGCGTCGCTTAGATACTGAAGCGACAAGTCCCGGTACTTTTGATTGCCGCTGTTTTCTCCCAGCCATTTGTAATAAGCGGAGCCCATTACGCATACCGAGAAATCTGTTCCGTAACGAGCCAAAAGGGTGTCGATAAGCGGTTGCACTGAGGCAAGATCGTGGCTGGCCGCCCGTTCGACATCGACATAGTACTTCTCGGTCAACCCGGATTTGCTCAATGGGTGAGTCCGAAGGAAACCGGCAAGCGCCATTTGCGCGCTGTCCAACAGGCCGGCCCGTTCATAGTCGATAGCGATCTCGTATTCACTTCTCGGATACTGAGAGGCAGTAGGATTGCCGGTAATCCCGGCTATCCGAACCAGGTATACGACATTATCCCGAAGCCAATAGGTCCCGACCACCGGAGCCGCTTTGAGTTGAGGAAATTCCTGACACAATGGATTCCACTCCGAAGCGCTGACAGCCACGTGAGTAACCGGATATTGTTTGAATCGCGTAAGCATGCCGGAAATATCCGCAGTCACGAAATACGGGAAGCTTTGCAGACTGGTGTTGGAGGCCAAGGCGGGGCCGTACTGTCCGGCAATCACCGCGCCCGATTCAACGACAGCGGCGAGATCATCGGAAGCCTCGCACAAAGTATAGGTGCGGGAACTGATCCACTCGACATACTGCCGCCCTTCGGTCGCAAGGAAAATGGTTAAGGCTATCGCAATGGCCGGCTTGTGAAACCGGACCGGTATCATGAATCGCCAGGCACGAATGACTATTACTTGAATAAGAGTGAGAGCCAAAGAGGCCGACAAGGCGTACCAGACGGCCTGAAGGTAGATTTCGGGTTTCAACGAATCCATAAACAATGTGTGAATGACCACAAAGCATGAGTACCAGTTCAGCAATTGAAGCAGGGCGAGTCGCCAGACTGACCGAAAGCGGACGGGAGGAAGATCGACGCGTGACAAATTGTCCAGCAGCACGGCCGCAAGAACGGCAATCGGCACGTAGAGTACGAACAGGTATCGAGTGGGCTGGTAATTGAAAGGGGAGAGAGCGATTACCCAGATCACTATCCAGGAAACCATGAAGGTCAGCAGTTTGGATACTGACTCCCCCCACTTGCCGCCGGCAACAAGTCGAAAGAGGGTCACATAGGCGATCAGGCTGACGATCGGAGCGTATTGGTGAAGCCCGGTGCGGGCGAAGGAGATCAGGGATTCGAAATAATCTGCGACGGACTGAAACCCTCTGGGAGACCCGTGTTCCTCCACGCCATATTCCCACAAGAAGGAAAGGAAGCTTCCCTTACCTTGAGTCAAAAACAGGACAACGCCAGAGACCAAGACCAGAGGAACAACAAACCAGGCTAGATTCACGGCGAAAGCCTTGACGTCCCCCTTCTTTCGATAGATGATTAGGTGCATTAGTGGGCCGGCGGCCACCAAAAAACCAAAGCTCTTGCCGAGCAGTCCGCAAATTGCCACCAGCACTCCTAACAGGACCTTGCCCCAAATCCTGTCGAACCAGAAGCTGAATACGACAAATCCGGCAGCAATCAAGAACAGCATGCCATTTTCCGCCAGAGGCAGCCGCCCGTAGACATTGAGTTCGAAGCTCAACGCCATAAAGGTCGCGGCCAGGAGAAGGCCGCGAGGTCGCAGATACTTCCGCAACGCGAGAATGAACAATATGAGAGCCCCGAGATTCAGAATAGCACCGGCCAAATTGGAAGTCACCAGGGAAGAGCCGAACAGGCGGAACAGGACGTAACTGAGTCCCGAGACGATCGATATTTTGAAAGCGCCCCACGTCTCGAAACCAAGCGGACTCCAGGCACCAAAGAGGACGGCATTGCGGGCATAAAGCGTGAGATAGGGCCCGTCGGTGGTCAGATCCTGTCCTCCGCCGGCAAAATTGGGCGGGGGATCGGCGCGAAGATCAAACAGGCGGGCAGCCAGGGCGATCGCGAACAGCAAAACGAGAATGAGAATCTGACGTCTGGTCATGGGCTACTGGCCCAAGGGTAAGCAGGAATTTCGGCGAGATCAAGTCACGGTCCGGTCGGGCGATGGCTTCAGACCGTGCAACTAAACGCCTAGTCTCCGGTCGGTTGAATCCCGGCGGTTTCCACCATCAGCATAATCACTTTTCTCGGAGCCCGCGGGCGGTGCATGACTCCTCTTGAGATGGTCACTCCCTGCTGTGGTCCAAGTTCAATCGTTCGGCCTTCCAGGTCGATAAGCAAGGTCCCCTCAAGGACAAAGAAGAATTCGTCGTCGTTGTCATGCTTGTGCCAATGAAACTCCCCTTCGACAATACCGATGCGGACGACGGAATCATTGACCCGGGTAAGAGTTCGGTTCGACCATTTCTCCGAAGTCGCGGCGACGATAGACGGGATGTCGATCAATTGCTGGTGATCGAATTCGACATCGAGAGATATGTTGTATTTGGATTGGTCGGGCATGCTGGGCCTCCGTCATTATTCAGTTATGGCCGCTTGGCTTGTTGATCGCCCCGCCCAAGCGCGTCTTTTCCAAAGCGATTTGGCAACAACTTGTCACCGGCGGTCACTTGTCATGCCGGCTTGTTCGTAAAGTTAATGTGCCTCGAGGCATTTCGCAACTGGGTGATGTCCTCTCGGAGGCCAATCCGTCGGAGACGGATTGGATGCGCACAAGGTGGAGCAATCGAAATCGTAACTGAGTGACTCGGAAGCAATTGCGAATCCAATTTCAGGCCAGTGAAATCGGCAACGGGGGACAGCAGATTCTTACGTATAATCACCAATATTATCGACATTCCGCTTGACTTTTCGCCGCCTTTGATGTTTAATTTGATCGGACGTTTGGTAATTTCAATCTGAAGTACCCCTGACTCACGCACAGCCCATTTTAGAACGGCATCCAGGAGGGGGTTCTGACCAGATCATATTTGGGAAGGATTCCGGTTGCCTTGATGCCCTCATTTCTGAGTGTTTTTGATTCAATTCTGACGGTCAATCAACGGATATCCGCAACAAACATCTTCACGGTCCACAAGTCTCTCCCACGGAATAGATTCCGCAATCGCATCCGCCCGGAACATCCAGGTGTAGCCTGGGGCATCACGTCATTATTGGTCACTCTTCTTGTGGTCGCAATTCTGTCCGGTCCTTCCTACGCCGACACGTGTGATTGTTTTGACACTGACAGCGGCGAGTGTCCTTTCTGTACCTCGGTGCAATGTGAGCAGCATTGTCAAGGCGTCATGCCGTCGCTCCCCGCAATCTGCTCAATATCATCGATGGAACTCACGCTCTTTGAGCTGCCGATCAATGATCGCACGATTCCGGAGTCCAATCCTCCGGCGGATATCGATCATCCCCCCTGCAACATGCACTAGCCTTTAAACCGTCACCGGTCACTCCCGGTGCCAACGGAATTCTAATAAGATTACGGGTCAGGATTCTTTAAGGAGGATACTTATGACCAATCGCAATTCGAATCCAAATCGCTGCAAAGCCGGCCGTTATGCCGCCATCATATTATGTTCGGTTCTGATGGCGCTTCTTGCGACCGCCGCAGCGCAAGCCTTCAACTCGACAACTTCGCTGCAGAACATCACGGTATCAGAAAACACGGGGGAAAAGCCGCAGTCCAAGCTCTGGACATATGGCGGCTACTGGTGGTCTGTGCTTCCCAATTCATCGGGAACCTACTTGTATCGCCTGGACGGCACGGCCTGGACAAGCGTGTTGCAGCTTTCCACCGCGACAAACACTCACGCCGACGCCAAAGCGGCCGGGGCGGTCACGCATGTCCTGCTGTATGCCGGACAATCCTCACAACTGGTGTCGCTGGAGTATGTGAGCGCCAGTCACACTTATCAGATGTGGTCGGTTCGGCCGACAGCCGTTCCAATCACACTCGATGCCGGTGTCGAGACAGCTACAATCGATCTTGATTCACAGGGTCGGATGTGGCTTGCGTCCGATGCGAATACCGACATGAATGTGAGGTACTCGGATTCCCCCTACTCAAGCTGGAGCGCCCCAATCACGCTGGCCACCGGGATCTCGACGGACGATATCGGCGTCGTCACAACGCTCAATAACGGAAGCATCGGCGTGCTGTGGTCCAACCAGAACAGCCAGCGCTTCGGCTTCCGAACCCATGTCGATGGCGTCAGTCCGACAACGTGGTCAGCCGATGAAGTCCCAGCATCACAGTCCGGACTCAGCGTCGGGGCCGGCATGGCCGACGACCACATGCATGTTGCCGTGGCTTCTAACGGGACGCTATATGCGGCCGTCAAAACCTCGTATGACACGCCGGGCAATCCTAAGATCGCCCTGCTGGTGAGGCGGCCGGCCGGAACCTGGGACAATCTCTACGAAGTTGATCAGAGCGGCACACGAGCGATTGTGGTACTGAATGAGGCCGCCGGAAATATCGCCGTAGTCTATACCACCGGCGAAGGTTCCGGGGACATCGTGTGCAAGCAAACCAGCACCTCATCCATCTCGTTCGGGCCGCGGACAACCCTGTTGAGCGGCTCATATAACGAATCGACCAGCACCAAGCAAAACTATGCCAACGGTGTGGTCATCATGGCTTCGAGCACTACCGGCGGATATGCGTCCAGCGTTCTCGCCTCGTCAGGGAATTCACTGCTCGATTCATTGGTGGCGCTGTGGAGCATGGATGAGGGAAGCGGCACACTGCTGGTTGATTCATCCGGCCGCGGAAACCACGGCAATCTGAGAGGGGGAGCAACCTGGGTGACCGGGAAGAAGAACCTCGCCCTCAGCCTGAGTGGCGGCACTACGCAGTACGCCTCGGTTCCCAACGCCCCCAGCTTGAATATTACCAGTTCAATAACGCTTGCCGCATGGATTGCGCCATCGAAGAAGGCGACCCAGCGAGTGATAACCAAAGCGGTTCAAAGTGCCAGCGACGGTTACGAGCTTTCATTGTCGTCTGGACAGCAAGTCTTCGTTCGGTTCAATCAGAAGACCAATGCCGACACCTATAGACTGAATTCGACCGCCTTACATCCAATCGATGGAGCGACCTGGATGCACGTGGCGGCGACGTATGATGGTTCCAGAATCAGGATGTACATAAACGGCGTATTGACCGATTCCGGGGCCGTGCAGACCTTCAGTATTCTCACTAATACCGATTCCCTCTATATCGGGAAGCAGAAGGACAATATCAATTTCTATGGAGGGAAGATCGATGACGCCCGCATTTATAACCGGGCCCTCACGCTGTCCGAAATTCAGCAACTGGCGATGATCTCGCCCGCCACGCATACGATCACGGCTTCGGCCGGGGCGAATGGTTCCATCAGTCCTAGCGGAGCGGTCTCTGTGACGGATGGCGGCAGCCAGACCTTCACTATGACGCCCGGCCCGGGCTACCAAGTTGCGGATGTTCTCGTGGACGGGGGTTCGGTCGGCGCGGTACCGAGCTACACGTTCAACGCTGTGACCGCCGACCATAGCATAAGCGTTTCTTTCGCTGCTATGGCGGTAACGCACACCATCACGGCCAGTGCCGGCGCCAACGGCGCTATCAGCCCGAGTGGCGCGGTGCTCGTCTCGGAGGGGGCTGACCAGCTCTTCACGATAACCCCGAATTCGGGATACGGCGTCGCCGATGTCCTGGTCGATGGCTCAAGTGTAGGGGCGCCTAGCAGCTACACTTTTACCAATGTCACGACGGATCATTCTATCAGCGCCGGCTTTGTGTTGCTTCCCAGCCTTGTGGCGCATCTGGCGATGGAAGAAAACGGCGGATCAGTGCTCATTGACTCCTCCACCTACGGGAACAACGCGGCCATCTTAGGCGGAGCCAGTTGGGTCAGCGGGGTCAAAGGGCTGGCCTTGTCCTTGAGCGGATCGCAGTACGCCACCATAGCCGACAACAATAGTCTGGACGTCACAAATGCAGTCACTCTGGCGGCGTGGATCAGGCCGAATGCAGCGACAACGCAGTATGTGCTGAAAAAAGCAACCACGACCGGTACGAATGTGAACGGCTACGAGCTATCGCTGGCGGCCGCAGGCTCAGCGGCCAATCAGCGGCCGTTTATCCGCTTCAATCAGGCTACGAGCACCGACGGACTCCGGGTAAACGCCGTTAGTCAATACCCAGTCGACGGCAACACCTGGATGCACATTGCCGCAACCTATGACGGCGCCACGATCCGAATGTATGTGAACGGCGTTCAGGAGAACTTCCTGGCAGCTGCCTTCACGATCGGCACCAACGCCCTCGCTCTGGGAGTAGGAGCCCAAGGCGACGGCGCCAGTAAGTTCTCCGGATCGATGGATGAAGCCCGAGTTTACAACCGTGCCCTAAGCGCGGCGGAAATTCTGGCTCTGGCCACGAACACCAGAACTATCACTGCCACTGCCGGAGAGCATGGATTAATCAGCCCTAATGGGGCGGTCTCCGTCAACTTTGGCGCAAACCAAACGTTTACGATCACACCTGATCCGGGGTACCACGTGGCGGACGTCCTGGCGGACGGGGTATCGGTCGGCGCAGTACCGACTTATCAATTCACTAATGTGACCGTAAACCACACGATCAGCGCAATGTTTGCCATCAACAGCTACACAATTACGGCCAGTTCTGGCGCCAATGGGACAGTCACTCCGGATGGTGTGACAACCGTGAACCATGGTGGAGCACAAACCTATACGATTACTCCAACGACGGGGTACCATATCGTCGACGTGCTGGTGGATGGAGTTTCGGCAGGGGCCGTGTTGACTTATCCGTTTAGTAATGTCACGGCTAACCACACGATAAGCGCCACGTTTGCCATTGACACTTACACGATCACGGCCAGTTCAAGTGCGAATGGAACAGTTGCACCTGCCGGCATAACGACGGTGAACTATGGTGGGGCGCAGACCTACACGATTACTCCAAACCCGGGGTATCATGTCGCCGACGTGCTGGTGGATGGAGTTTCGGCAGGGGCCGTGTTGACTTATCCGTTTAGTAATGTCACGGCTAACCACACGATCAGCGCCACGTTTGCCATTGACACTTACACGATCACGGCGAGTTCAGGCGCCAGTGGGACAGTCACTCCAGATGGTATGACGATCGTGAACTACGGCGGGGCGCAGACCTACACGATCACTCCAACGACGGGTTATCATGTCGTCGACGTGCTGGTTGATGGAGTCTCGGCCGGAGCTGTGCTGACTTATCCGTTTAGTAACGTCACGGCCAACCACACGATTAGCGCAACGTTTGCTATCAACACCTACACAATCACGGCCAGTTCCGGTGCCAACGGGACAGTCACTCCAGATGGTGTGACAACCGTGAACTACGGTGGGGCGCAGACCTACACGATTACTTCGAACCCGGGGTATAATGTCGATAATGTGCTGGTGGACGGCGCCTCTGTCGGCGCGGTGACCACATACCAATTTATCAATGTGGTCGCAAACCACACTATCAGTGCCAGCTTCTCGGCCGGCAGCCACACTATTACGGCAAGCGCCGGGTCCAATGGCTCGATTAGTCCGAGCGGCGCGGTCAGCGTGGGGGATGGCGGAAGCCAAATTTTCACCATGACTCCCAACCTCGGCTGTCATGTCGCTGACGTACTGGTGGATGAAGTTTCCGTCGGGGCGGTGACTAGTTATGAATTCACCAACGTGACCAGTGCTCACACAATCATCGCCAGTTTTGCGATCAATACATATACCATCTCGGCATCGAGCGGCCCCAACGGATCGGTCACTCCTACCGGAGTCACTACGGTAGCCTACGGGGGGGGCCAGACCTATGCGATTACTCCGAACGGGGGATATCATGTGGCGGATGTTCTGGTGGATGGTGCCTCGGTAGGTGCGGTTGAAAGCTATGCGTTCACGAACGTGACTGCCAATCGCACGATCAGCGCCGCGTTCGCCCTGAACACGCACACGATTACGGCGAGCGCCGGGGTGCACGGCTCGATCAGCCCGAGCGGCGCCGTGGTCGTCGGCCACGGAACCGACCAGTTGTTCACGATTACCGCTGATCCAGGATACCACGTCTACGACGTGCTTCTGGATGGCGGCTCGCTTGGAGCGGTGACGAGCTACACGATCACAAACGTTACGGCGGACCACACTTTATCCGCCAGTTTTGCGGTTGATGGTCCGGTAGCGGATCTGGTGGTGCACTATGCGATGGAAGAAAACGTCGGGAACCAGTTGCGTGATTCTTCGACCTATCTCAACCACGCCACGCTGACCGGCGGACCGACCTTGGTTCCGGGAATGAAAGGCCTGGCCATGCATTTCGACGGGTCGACTCAATATGGCCTGGCGGCGGATAACCCAAGCCTTGATATCACCAATGCTATTACCTTGATGGCCTGGCTAAAGCCTGAAAAGCAGGATACGCAGGACTTGTTCAAGAAAGCCAGCATCGATAACACCGACGGCTATGAACTGACCCTGGCAACAGGATCATCATCCGCCGGGCCCGGAAGAGTCTTTGTCCGCTTCAACCAGAAGACCAATGGTAACACTTACCGGTTAAACTCCACAGTCCAGTATCCCTACGATGGAGCAACCTGGATTCACGTGGCAGCGACTTACGACGGGTCTACGATCAAGATGTACATCAACGGCCAATTGGATGCGACCCTGCCGGCCGGCATTACCATTGCCGCCAACGCCTTGCCCCTGAGCATCGGCGCGCAGTCGGATCTGCAGCGGAAATACCAGGGGTCGATGGACGAAATACGCATTTATAACCGCGCCCTGAGCGCGGCTGAAATTGCGGCCTTCGCAGCCCACAATCATGCGCCGGACCAGCCCAATCTGATCCAGCCGGCGAACGCGGCTGCCGATGTCGCGCTTCCACCGGTGCTGCAAGTGGGAGTGACCGACCCGGACATCCAGAACATGACTGTAACGTATTATGGTCGGCCAGTGCAGACGGCACAGGACTTTTCCATTGTCGTTCTGCCCGACGCGCAGAACTACACAGGAAGTTTGAACGGCGGCACGCCGGCCATCTTCACCTCGCAGATGCAGTGGATTCTCGACAACCGATTGTCACGGAATATTGTCTATGTCGGCGATGTCGGCGACGCGGTTAACGATGCCGCGGTAACGACCGAATGGTCGAGTGTCAGCGCGGCATTCACAATGCTGGAAGGAGTCCTGCCGCCGGACGGCTTGCCGTTCGGTCTGTCGGTGGGGAACCACGAGCAGAATCCGAAAAACAATCCGGATGGCAACTCGACTCTGGCCTTCAATCAGAATTTCGGCGAGGCGCGCTTCGGCGGCAGGTCATATTACGGCGGCCATTTTGCCACCAACAACGACGACCAATTTCAGCTTTTCGACGCCGGCGGCATGAGTTTCATCGTCGTGTACCTCGAGTATGACGAGACTCCTGACGCTCCGGTGCTGAATTGGGCTGACAGCCTGTTGGCCCACTACAGCGGTCGACGCGCCATCGTAGTCAGCCATTACCTGGTCGGGACCGGAAATCCGGGCGCCTGGTCGACTCAGGGCTCGGCCATCTACAACGCCTTGAAGGACAACCCAAACCTGTTCCTGATGGTATCCGGACATATTGATGGTGAGGGATATCGCGAAGACGTCTTCAATGGCGACAAAACCTACACTTTGCTGTCCGATTATCAAGGCCGGGCCAACGGAGGGAGCGGCTGGCTGCGCCTGATGGAATTCTCTCCAGCAAACAACGAAATCCGGGTAAAGACCTATTCACCGTGGCTGAATCAGTGGGAGACCGACGCCAATAGCCAGTTCACCATGCCCTACAACATGTTGTCGAACAACTACCAGGTTATTGCCACCAACTCCGGAGTGCCGTCCGGTACGACATCGACAGCAGGATGGCCCGGGCTCAATGAGGCCACCTCCTATGAATGGTACGTGACTGTCAGCGATGGTGAATCGACCACGACCGGACCGGTATGGAACTTTTCGACGGGGCATTTTGCTCGTACGATTTCGGCCACCGCCGGTTCCAATGGTGCAATTAGCCCGGTCGGCGAAGTCTCCGTTCCGTATGGCGCCAGCCCGGCGTTTACCATCACGCCTGATGTGGGGTACCACGTTGCGGATGTCCAGGTCGACGGCGAGTCAGTCGGCGCTGTGTTGACATATTCGTTCACCAACGTAACGGCCAACCACACGATTAACGCCACGTTCTCGATCAACCCCTATACCATCACGGCGAGTTCCGATGCGAATGGATCGGTCACGCCGGCTGGAGTGACGATCGTGAACTATGGCGGCGCCCAGGCCTACACCATCACTCCGAACACGGGGTATCATGTGGCCGACGTACTGGTTGACGGCGTCTCGGTGGGTGCGGTGCTGACCTATCCTTTCACGAACGTGAGTCAGAATCATACGATCAGCGCCACTTTCGCTATTAACACGTATACGATAACGGCCAGCTCGGATCCCAACGGAACAGTCGCACCATCTGGTGTGACAACCGTGAACTATGGCGGTGCTCAGACCTATACGATCACTCCGACCACGGGATATCATGTCGCGGACGTACTGGTCGATGGGATTTCGGTGGGTGCAGTGCTGACATATGCTTTCGCCAATGTGACGGTGAACCATACCATCAGCGCGACGTTTGTCCTCGACACCTTCACCATCACCGCTAGTTCTGATCCAAACGGTGCCGTCACGCCGGCCGGCGTGACGACCGTAACGTACGGTGGTGCGCAAACCTACGCGATTACCCCGAACACGGGATATCATGTGGCCGATGTGCTGGTGGATGGAGTCTCGGTGGGTGCGGTGCTGACCTATCCGTTCAGTAATGTGACCGCCAACCACACCATCAGTGCGACATTTGCGGTCAACGAGTTCACCATTACGGCCTCAGCCGGCGTGAACGGAAGCATCAGTCCGTCTGGTGCAGTTCACGTCACCTATGGCGAAAACCGTACCTTTGACGTAACGGCCGAACCCGGATACGAGATCGACGTAGTCACCGTCGACAATGTCGCCGTGGGCGCGGTGGCCAGCTATACTTTCACCGCTATTGCCGCCGACCATTCTATTCATGCGACGTTCAAGGCGAGTCAAGTGGCTCCGCAGATCACTTCGTCTCCGGTCTTGATCGGGATGATCGGCTCACCATATAGCTACACGGTGACGGCCTCCGGTTTGCCTTCGCCCACTTTTGCCCTGACGGTGAAACCGCTGGGGATGACGATCGACGTTTCAAGCGGACTGATTCAGTGGTTGTCTACGTCGGGCGGTGACTACGATGTCACGGTCACGGCGAGCAATACGGTCGGAACTGCCGATCAGAGCTATGTCCTGCACGTCGAATGCTGTAACGGCAAACGCGGCAATGTTGAGCTCACCGGATTCATAGACTTGAGAGATCTGAGTGCGTTGGTAAGCTTCTTGACAGGAGGGGGATTCGTTCCGGCCTGTATGGAGTCTGCGAACGTAAACGGGCAGGGGGCAGTCGACATCGGTGATTTGAGTGCGCTGATAAGTTTCCTGACCGGCGGCTCATTTGAACTGGTTGATTGTCATTAGACAAAGAGACTGAAGCACTTTAGCCAACGGCCGCTCTCCTTTCAGAGAGCGGCCGACTTATTTTGTCTGTTCTCAGTTAATTGACGAAAGGACGGTTTGACGTCGGCCCGCGAGCTACAAATACCCCCGGCAGGACTCGAACCTGCTACCCTCTGCTTAGAAGGCAGATGCTCTATCCAGTTGAGCTACGGGGGCAATGTCTGTTGCGAGACAACGACTTCCGATGACATCAGTAACAATATCCCCTGGAAAATCAGAGGCCCTCTGTTCGCAACATTGCGATGCCTTTTCCTGCGAAGCATGGTGGTGAGATACCGGATTCCGGCCGGACCATATCTGACTTTCAACGGTACTCATGTGTTGGAAGTTACCATCTCCGGTAAAGGGCTGCAACTGAAAAAGTTGCACCCAAGTTGCTCCCGCGCGGGCTGAAAAAGGACTTGACAATGTTCGCAAACTTGCGAACTTTCATTTGAGATTGAGGTTATAATTGCCGAAGACTGAAGTAATCATCTATTGCGAAACGGGCGGAACGGCCCCGTTCTTGGCATGGTTGGACGAATTGCCGGAAAAAGTCCAGGACAAGATTGTGGTCCGAATGGAACGCCTGAAGGAACTCGGGCACGAGCTCCGGAGGCCAGAAGCCGATTACCTGCGAGACGACATTTATGAGCTTCGGATCAAGCTGCAGTCGATCAACTATCGTGTGCTCTATTTCTTTCACGACAAACAACTCGTGGTGCTGTCTCACGGGTTTTCAAAGCAGCAGGCGAAAGTACCGGAGAGTGAAATCAAGTTGGCGATCAGTCGGCGGACGGAATTCCAGAAGTCGCCGAGTCGGCATACATTAAAGGAGTGATAAAAGTGAAGAAGAAGACGACCGATGCGGTTCAGATCCTCCAAAACCGCTATTACAAGGGGAACCCAAGGCGCAAGGCATCACTCGAACGTGAGCGGGTGAATGCCAAGATTGCTCGGGACATTTATGAACTTCGGACCAATAGCAAGTTAACTCAGAGGCAGCTGGCCAAGATGATTAAGACTACGCCGTCGGTGATCTCCCGGCTTGAGAGCGCTGACTATCCGGGGCATTCCTTGAATACGTTGCAGCGGATTGCGGCGGTGTTCAATCAGAAGGTGCAAGTCTCTTTTGTTCCGCTCCGTTCTCGGACCCGTGTCGCGGTCATTTCGCGCGAGCAGCCACTATAGGAACACTCAAAATGGCGAAGAAAATCAAGTGGTCTATTGAATTCCCTCTGGACAAAACCGGTATCCAAAACGCCCCCGAAGCTGGAGGCGTATTCGAAATTCTACAAGCCTCACCGTATTGCCGCTATCAGGGAGAAACACGGGTGCTGAATATCGGCCAAAGCAGCACCCTGAGGAACGAACTCGCGAATCGTCTATGTCGCCATACAACTGCTCGACGACTGAAGAAGATAGCGGTCAATCACACGGTGACATTCAGGTACTTTGGAGCCAGCGACCCGAAGGAATTAGAAACCCAATTGTTGAAGGAATTCGAGGACAATCACTTTGACTTGCCAGTCTTGAATTCCCAACGCGGATACGGGCGGGGCGAAGACTGAGCATATTGCTCCGGCGGATGAACTAACTTTCCAGAACATGTATGAGGGCTCTCTGCTTTTGGCTCAGAGGCTCGGCGAGAACTTAGAAGGCAGATGCTCTATCCAGTTGAGCTACGGGGGCATGACCGGTGTCGCTTTCCGTGCTAGAATACGCAAGTTGCCGCGTAGCGGCAATGGAAAATTCCGGGTGCGCCCCGGACTCTCCGGCCCGACCGTCCCAATCCGGATTCGGTGCGCCGAGCCAGCCCGGGGCTTGCTATGGGAGTCGGGCACAAAAGAACGCGACCTTGAGGGCCGGGTTGTACTGTCGAGAATGTTCGATCTTCCGTCAGTCGGATGATTTCAAAAGGCTAGGAGTTCGCCTGACTCTCCGCCTTCTTCTTTTCCTGGTTGATCTGCCAAAGTCTCCAATACGTATAGACAACTGGAATGATTTCCAGAGTTAGGAAAGTAGAACTAATTAGTCCGCCGACCATGGGAGCGGCTATCCGTTTCATAACATCCGCGCCGGTGCCGGTGGCCCAAAGTAATGGGACCAACCCAAGGGCTGCTGTGCCGACGGTCATGAGTTTGGGTCGAACGCGCATGACGGTACCTTCCATGTGCGCCCAGATGATGTCATTCAAATCCCGGATTTTGCCGGCCTTATGCCGTCGCTCGTAGGCGTGATCCAGATACAAGATCATCACAATGCCCGTTTGCGCCGCCAATCCGACCAGGGCAATGATGCCTACCAGCGTAGCCGTCGAATAGTTGTATCCCAGGAAGTACATAAGCCAGATGCTTCCCACCAGAGCAAACGGAACCGAGGCCAGCACGATGCAGGTCTCGGTGAAGTTCCTGAAGTTCAAATACAGCATGATGATGATCAGGATGAACGTAATCGGTATGACAACCTTCATCCGCTTGGCCATGACTTCAAGCAGCTCATACTGCCCGGTCCACTTCAAATAATAGCCCGGAGGGATCTGGACCTGCCTGGCTACGACCGCCTTGGCTTCTGTTACGTATCCGCCGATATCCCGCTGGCTTTGGTCCATGTCGATGTAGACGTAACCGACCAGCATACCGTTTTCATCGCGGATCATCGGCGGACCGGTGGCAATGTGAACATCGGCAATCTCACCGAGGGGGATGCCGGCGCGCCCCTCAGGTATCTGAAATCCCGTGGCTGGTCCGGATTTCGGCATTCCGCTTGGCGACGGCATACCGGCCTGACGGCCGGCTCCGGTGGCGGCACCGGATGGAAACGAGCCACCGCCCGAGCCACCGCCCATTTGGTCAGTTCCCGCCTGGGCCAGAGCCATCACCTTCTGAAAAGCCTGGTAGTCAACGACCGGGTCGTTACTGGCCAGCAGGGGAGAAGCGACTGGAGTACTCTGCACGCCAGGTACCAGACTCGACATGGGGCTAGAGGCGGAACTGTTTCCGGCGTCAGGCAGCGGAACAAGAATCTGTTTTAGTCGCTCGATGTTCTCCCGCAGGTCGCGCGGGTAGCGGACATTTATTGAGAAGCGGTTACGCCCTTCGATAGTAGTCTCAATCGGCATGCCGCCGATAGCGGCCTCGATGACATCCTGCACGTTCTGCATGGTCAGCCCGTAGCGAGCAATCTTCAGTCGGTCCGGAATGATATCCACGAAGAATCCGCCGGTGTTTCGATCCGAGTAGACCGAGCGCGTACTGGGAATAGATGACAGCGACTTCTCCAATTCCATGCCGATTCGTTCGATCTCGGACAGGTCGTTGCCGAAGATCTTCACCCCAATTGGCGTCCGAATGCCGGTGGAGAGCATATCGATTCGAGTCTTAATGGGCATTGTCCAGGCGTTGGTCCAGCCCGGCATTTGCATCGCTTTATCAAATTCGGCTATGAGTTCCTTCCACGTAATGGTGCGCTCCTCTGGCCAGATGTGCCGGAGCCCCTTCTTGAGAAACTCGGGCGCCCAACTGCTGTACCACCGCTTTTCGGGGACTTTCCGCCATTGTTCCGTTGGTTTTAATTGGACGGCGGTCTCGAGCATGTTCAGTGGAGCCGGATCGGTCGGCGTCTCAGATCGCCCGGCCTTGCCGTAGACTGAGATCACTTCGGGAAACGATCGTATGACCCGGTCTTGATACTGCATATACTGCTTGGCCGCTTCGACAGAAATATTCGGCAAAGTAGTCGGCATGTAGAGGATGTCACCCTCGTTCAGCGGCGGCATGAATTCAGACCCGATCTTTGGAATCATCGGTAACGCCGAGAGGATGGCGGCCAGCCCGATGGCAATCGTCGTCTTGGGATTTCTTAGCGCCACGTATACAAAGGGCTTGTAGAGGGCGATCAGGAGCCGGGAGACCGGATGCTTCGTTTCGGAATGGATTTTCCCCCGGAGGAAAGTGACCATCAGTGCCGGAACCAGCGTAATCGCTACAACGGCCGAGAAGAACATGGCAAAAGTCTTGGTGAATGCGAGGGGTGAAAAGAGGCGTCCACCCTGTCCGTTGAGAGCAAAGATCGGAAGAAACCCGATGGTAATAATAAGCAAGGCGTAGAAGATAGAGGGGCCAACTTCTTTGGCGCCGGCGATGATGACTTCGGTGCGGGAAACGTCGGGCGGGGCTTTCTCCAGGCGCTTGTGGGCGTTCTCCACAAGCACAATGCTGGCGTCCACCATGGCGCCTATGGCGATGGCTATTCCTCCCAGGCTCATGATGTTGGCATTGATTCCCAGGAAGTACATCGGTATGAAGGCCAATCCCACGGAAACCGGCAGAGCGATGATCGGTACGATGGAACTTCCGAAATGAAGCAGAAACAGGATGATCACGAGGGCCACAACAATGCCTTCTTCGACCAGGGTGCTCTTGAGCGTCTCAATGGCCCGCGTAATTAAATTGCTTCGGTCGTAAATGATCTTGACCCCGACACCAGGGGGAAGGCCGGCCTCAACTCTTCCAGCTTGGCCTTTACGCGCTCGATCACTTGCAGGGCATTTTCGTTGTAGCGCATGACGATCGTTCCGCCGACCGCTTCTCCCTGACCATCCAGTTCTCCGACGCCGCGCCGGATGTCCGGCCCGAAGCTGACTTTGGCCACCGTGCCCAGAAGAATGGGGGTACCGGTGGCACTTTTGCCCAGTCCGATTTGACGAAGGGCGTCCAGACTTTGGATGTACCCTTTTCCTCGGATGTAATATTCTCGCTCGGTCAGTTCGAGGACGCGGCCGCCGACGTCGTTGTTGCTGGCGCGGATCGCTCGGCTGACGTCTCCAATCGTGAGATTATAGGCACGGAGTTTATCCGGGTCGACTTCGACTTGATACTGTTTCTGATATCCGCCGATGCTAGCGACTTCCGCTACCCCCGGCACAGAGGCCAGGGCATAGCGAAGATTGAAATCCTGGAAGGTCCGAAGTTCGGACAGGTCATGCTTCCCAGTTGTGTCGGTGAGGGCATACTGGAAGACCCAACCGACCGAGGAAGCGTCGGGACCGATGACCGGAGTGACTCCCTTGGGGAGTTTCCCCTCAAATTGCTTCATGTACTCGAGTACGCGGCTCCTAGCCCAGTAAATGTCCGTGCCTTCATCGAAAATGACATAGACGAAAGACATGCCGAACATCGAGTACCCTCGGACGGCCGTCACATGCGGCGCCGAAAGCAGAGAGGTGACAATAGGATAGGTCACCTGATCTTCGACCAGGTCGGGGCTTCGCCCCATCCACTCGGTGAAAAGAATAACCTGCACATCGGACAGGTCCGGTATGGCGTCCAGAGGGATATTCTTGATGGAGTACCAGGCTCCGGCACAGGCAAAGATGGTCCCGATAATGACCACGGCCCGGTTCCGCGCACAGAAATCTATGATGGCTTTAATCATACAGACGGCCTCAGGTTACTTTCCATGACCGGCATGGGCGTTAGGTTGCGTGCTCCCCATCCCGGCGATGGCCGCCTTGAGGCGGCTTTCCGAGTCGATCAGAAAATTAGCGCTCGTGACGACTCGTTCTCCCTCCGACAGCCCCGCCAGCACTTCAAAATAGTCATCGGTGCTTCGTCCGAGCTTGAGGAGACGCGGTTCGAAATGAGTCCCATCATGAACGACGAACGCATACTGCCTGTCCCCGTCGTCCATGACGGCATCGGCCGGGACCGCCAGGACACTGTTCCCCTGGCCTGCGAGATCGATTTCGGCGTACATCCCGGGCTTGAGGCGATTGGCTGGGTTGGAGAATTCAATTCTGATCTTTAACGTTCGCGTTTGTTCCGATACCGACGGATACAGGAAGCTCACCATGCCGTCGAAGGACTCTCCCGGATAGGCGGAGGCCGTCATGTGCGCGGCCTGGCCCACCTTGATCTTCTCCAGATCGCGCTCGTAGACATCCGCCAGAACCCAGACCTTGCTCAAATCACCGATACTGAAAAGGTTCTGATCCGGACCGATGAACTGGCCGACTACCACGTTTTTCTCGAGCACGTAGCCTGAATACGGGCTTCGTACCCACAATTCAGAATCAGGGGCCTTTGCGGAATCGAGCCTGGTGATTTCTTCGGTCGGGACACCCAGGAGATCCAGACGCTGGCGTGAGGCGTTGAGGAGTTCGTTGCGCGTGTCTTTCAGGACCTGGTCGCCGACACGCAAAGTTGACTGGCGGGCGATGATATATTCGTTTTCGGCCTGAAACAGATCCGGGCTGTAAACGGACAAAAGCTTTTGGCCGGCTTTGACGAATTGCCCGGTCTGGTCGACCGAAAGTTGCTTCACCCATCCGTTGAATCTGACGTGAATATTCGAGAGCTTCGTTTCATCAGGGGTGATGTAACCCACGAGACGAAGGGTACCGTCGAGCGAGCGTTGCGCCACCGTTCCGGTTCGCACTCCGATCAACTGCAGCCGGTGGGGCTCAAGCGTAATTGGAACCAAGCCCGGTACCGGAGAGCTCCCCATGTCGGCGGGGTTATAAGCTGTGTGACCTGTTTGGTCTCCCATACCACTCATGCCGCTCATGTCTTGACCCTGTGGAGAAGAGTCCTTGGCCGGCGGGACCTGAACCAGATTCATCCCACATATCGGGCATTTCCCCGGTTTGTCGGAGATGACCTCGGGGTCCATCGGGCAAGTGTACTGGCCCGGTTTGGCGAGCGGCTGCGAGGTCGCGGGAATTGCCGCCGCCGCGGCTTCCACCTTGGCCGGTTTATTAATCTCTTTACCGGAGGCGTCGATGGGTACGAGAGTCATGCCGCAAATCGGACATTCACCCGGCTGGTTGGACACGTATGTGGGATGCATCGGACAGTGATATTGAATCGGGGCGGCGGCAGCGCCGCTGCCCGGCGTCAGGCCGAAATAATTGAGGATCATGATCAAGGCAAACAGCGTCATTCCACCCAGGATGAACCACCGGACGACGGCCATGGTGTGAGTAAACCGGGGAGCGTCCTCTTCTCCTTCCGGCATCGGCTCGTGCTCGAACGGATCGTATTTGTGAATTTCTTCCGACATATCTATGGCCCTTGGTTACTGATTATCTTTCACGTTATCAACCGCCAGACTCTTCGGATCGACCGTGTAGCTGTCGATTTCCGCCAGGGTGCGAGCTAATTGGTCGCCGGACTCGTTGAGCGCCAGACGGTCTCGATAGACGCCAGTCGCGAACATGAGAAGATTGGTATACGGGACTTTGTTCGCGGCGTAACCGGACAACGCACTCCGGAAGGCATCCTGTGCCGCCGGTATGATTCGGTTTTGATACAAGTCAATGGTCTGCACAAGGTGCAGCGCCGAAGTATGCAGGAGCCGAATTCTGGCCTCGACTTCGCGCCATTTCTGTGCCGCCTCGGCGTCGACGCTGCTTCTCATGGCATCCATGGAAACGGCCATCCGTTTTTGCTGGCGGCCGGCGAAAATAGGGAGCGAAATATTGGCCTGGAATCCGACCATGTTGTCCCGTTTGGTCGACAGACCATCCATGGAAACATCGTATCCGGAGCGGAAGCCATAAGTGGCCTGGAGGTTCAGCATTGGCCAGCCCATGCGCCGCGCGGCGGCACTGGAAAAACCGTATGACTCTGATTGGTGCAGGAGCTTTTGCAGAGGCGGATAGTTCCGTCTGGCCGCTGACAATAGACTGTCCGGGGATCGGGGCAGATCGACCGAACTCGGAGTTGCCAGCGCCGGCACCGGCGTAGTTGGGTCCAGGCCCCGGAGAATATTCAAGTTGTAGCTGGCTTCGTCGACCATGTGCTCAGCCTCGAGCAGTTGGGTCTGAAGCCGCCACAATTCCGCCTCAGCTCCCAGGACTTCATCTTGATTGGCCTGATCGGTAGTGAGCTTGCCTTTGGCTGATGCCACGACTTGCTCGAGCAACTCATATTGAGAGGCAAGATCGGCCATTGATTTGCTTCGATAGTAAAGATCGGCGAACGCATATCGCGCCGTCATGGCCATATCAACTTCCATGGCATAACGATCCTGAGCCGCCGCGCCGGCCACGGCCATGGCTGCTTTCTTTTCGAGCCCTTTCTGCCCGGCGTACGGTATGGTCTGACTGAGCCCCACCATCTTCATGGTCATTGGATCCATGTTGAAATCAAACGAGGTCGGCAGGTTGTTCACGCCCAACATGAGCATGGGGTCATCCCAGGCCCCGGCTGGTCCGACTTTGGACCGGGCCGCCTCTTCCATAAATTTCGCGGCCGCTATCCGATCGTTCTTCTGGATGACAGCGCGCACGACCTGCTCAACGCGGAGACTGTCAGTAGACTCGGTTTGAGCCGACGCTTCGCTCGGCAGGGCCAGTGCGCCCAGAATCACGCCGGCCAAAAATGGGATCAGGGTGAACGAGCGAAGTTTATGACCAAACATATTGAAATGCTCCTGTAGTCGCGGCGAAAGACGGTGAAGTACTGCGCGTGCGAGGCCGCAGCCTTTTGTCATGACATTTCGCGGACCTCCGAGTTCGATGAGTGAGTCGCGGTGGCGGACTGACACATTTTCCCCGAGCTCGCCGGACTAGTACTTGTTCTTCCCACATCATCCTCCGATGGATAACAACTCCTGTGCCGCTCTCATTAAGTGTCTTAAACGTATGTAAATCAATGAGATAGTCATGGCGGGACGGTTCTCTCGGAGCGGGTCTGGAGAATATTCACCAAAAACCGGCACTATTACTCAGTGGGAGTGGAGTCTGAGGTCATGTGAGGAGTCTGAGATCATGATGGCAAAGAAGCGATGAAGACAAAGTTTATTGATAGCTACGAGGCGGTATCGCCGGCAGCCCTGAGACCTTGCGCAGCGCGAAGACGGTAATCGCAGATAACGGAAATGCAATATAGTACTGAAGGGACACTTGGCCAAGACCAGCTATGGGATAGAGAATCAGGCATTCGATCAAGTTCCTAAAGCTCTCTATCCAGGTAAACGAAGCGCCGGCAGGGGAGAACGGCCGTCTCAGCAAGTCGATAGCGATAGCGCAAAAGGGGAGACAGAGACCGGCGATCACTGCGCCAATCAGCGGCGAGATGACGATCATCGTAAAGACGGCGATTCGTTTAGGACTCAGGATAAAGCGTCTGAACAGCCGGGCGCCAATGACAGTCGCCAGTACCAGCGGTATCAGGTAGTGCCATTCGATCTGGGACTGGATTACCCGCCACCCATGTCCCGGCGCCGCGGGTTGTGTGCCCAAGACCGTCTGGATCCAAAACATGGCAAAATACCACGGCAGCCCCATCCAGATTGAAACATAGAAGTAATGACGCTTATTCGTAAATCCCCCGATCTTCGAGTTTACTCACTCCTCCGGTAAAGTCAACCGCCCGGAGTCCTCATCGTAAGCGAATAGTCCGCCATACCGTCCCCAGTTGACAAACGTGTCGAAAAGCGCCTCGTAATCTTCCTGGGGCATATGGACGACAAACAGTTCGAGAATTTCTTCGCGGTCAAGCTGGTGCTCTTTGTTTTCTTCGAGCCGCTGCCGGACCCGGCGGAAGAGCATCAACTTGAGCAGTTCCTCCTGCCAGATTTGCTGGCGCTTTTCGGCCTCCGCCCGAACAAACTCAACGCCCCTTGGCTCCAGCACAACCGCTCGCCTCGGCGTGTCGACAAAATTCATCATTTCGGCTGCTTTGACCACCTGGATGATTCGCCCAAACGGGCGGTTGGTGTCGGCCACGATATGGAACAACTCGTCTTTACCGCCGCGAGCATCGAGATATTCGAGAAGACCAGTGATTTCTCCGGTGTGGGCGTCGGGGAGAGGCTGAATGCTGAGGATTTCCGGCACCGGAACGGTGGCCGGAAGGTCAGGCATTTCAACTCCGGTGATGATTTCGTGAAGTTTCTCGACCAGTTGTCCGAAACCAATGGAGCGGAAATCCCGCGGACGGGGGAGAGTATTTTCTACGATCGTGCGGACCCGGCCCGGCTTGGCCCCCAGGACGACAATCCGGTCCGCCATGCTGACTACTTCCTCGATATTATGACTGACCATCAGGATCGATTCGAGATTATGGTCTTTGCGCGCCCAGATATCGGTGACTTCAGCGCGCAGCGACTCTGCTGTCAGGGCATCGACCTGGCTGAATGGTTCATCCATGAAGAGGATTTCCGGATTGACCGAGAGGGCGCGGGCGATCCCTACTCGTTGCTTCATACCCCCCGACAATTCACGCGGGAAAGTGTCGGCGAACCCCTCCAGACCGACCAGGGTGATGACATCCTCGACCGCCTTTTGGATGCCCTCCTGGGGAATGTTTCTCGCTCTGAGGACCGCCTGTATGTTTTCAGAGACAGTCATCCAGGGAAACAGCGCGAAGCTCTGGAACACCATGGCCAGCCCCGGATTCAGTCCTGAAAGCGGCTCCCCTTTGTACAGTACTTCACCCTGGGTCGGCTTGATAAGTCCAGCCAGAATGCGAAGAATGGTCGATTTGCCGCAACCTGAGGGTCCGAGGAGCGCGAGAATCTCATTTGATTTCACGGCAAAGCTGATATCCGTGAAAACATGCAGGACCTGCCCATGGGGCATGTCAAACTGCTGTGAGACACTTCGCAGTTCGCACAGAGGGGCGGCAATTTGGGTAGTCGAGGTAGTCATAGTTTCAGTCTTCAGTTTAGTTTAACGTAGAGAGAACCGTTCCTGTGCCAAACGATAAAGACGCCGCCAGACAGTGCGGTTGAAGATCACCACTACGATCGACATGACGATAATGGCGGCCGCCAGCACCGGAAAATTGGCGGCCGAGGCGGCCTCGGTGATTCGGGCTCCCAGCCCGAGGGAAGAAAGAGTCTTCCCCTTGAAACTGACAAATTCGGCGACAATACTGGCATTCCAACCCCCGCCGGCCGCCGTCACCCAGCCGGTCACCAGATACGGGAAGACGGCCGGCAAGTACACATCGGAGAAGCGCTGCCAGCGCGAAAGATTGTAACTTCGCGCCGCTTCTTTCATATCCGCCGGGATCGCCATGGCTCCGGCCACGACATTAAACAAAATGTACCACTGGGTGCCAAGCATCATGAGGAAAATGCTCCCCCAGCCGAGAGACACATTGAGCAAAACCAGGAGCGCGATCACGGCCGGAAAAAGCATTGGGGCCGGAAACGACGCCGCGACCTGAACGATCGGCTGAAAAACGCGGGAGAGCTTTGGAGATAGCCCGATCGCCAGTCCCGCCGGAAGAGCCCAGAGGGTACCAAGAATTGTCGCGGTTAGAACACGGGCGAGCGTCAGGCCAGCCGCCATGAATATTCCTATCCAATCGTTTCCGGACACTACAATCAGGAGCCGGACCAGCTTGGTGGTACCGAACAGCATGACGAGTATGAGAACAATCACCGCGGCGTGTGAGACAAGTGTACCGGTACGGGACTGCTGTCCCGACGTCGGTTTCAGAATCGGAACCGCCGCCGCTTTGTGTTTGCGAGCAAAAGCTTTCTTCGAAAACTCTTGCAGCCATTCAACCAGCTCGGATCGACGAAGCCAGTTCAGAAACCACGATGACACTGACTCCTGGTATCCGCCTTCCTCAAGTCGGAATTTCTGGGCCCAGGCGACCACCGGACGCCAGAGCAGTTGATCTAAGAAGACGATCATGATGATCATGGCCACGATGGCCAAGAGCATTGCCTGGGTGTTTCCCTGGGCGACTGCCACGCTCATATACGAGCCGATACCCGGCAGCCGAAAATCTTTATCCCCGAGCACGAAGGCCTCGTTGATCATCAGGAAAAACCAGCCTCCTGCCATGCTCATCATACTGTTCCAAACGAGGCCCATGGCGGAAAAGGGAAGCTCCAGCCAGCGAAATCGCTGGCGCCAGTTGAAGGTATAGATGGTGGAAGTTTCCGATAAATCCTCCGGAATGGACTTCAAGGAGTGGTAGAAACTGAAAGTCATATTCCAGGCCTGGCCGGTGAAAATCATAATAACCGCCGCCAGCTCCAGGCCGATATTGGTGGATGGGAAGAGGGCCACCAGCGCCAGAATCAGGCCCGGCATGAACCCCAGGACCGGAACACTTTGAAGAATGTCGAGCAGCGGAATCAGAACCCGCCCGGCGACAGCATCTTTGGCCGCCCAGTATCCATACACGAGCGTGAACACGAGCGACAGGACGTAGGCGATCAGACCGCGCGAAAGAGAATAGATCGTGTATTTGGGGAGCGCCCAGGGGGAAAGATCGATATCGATGGTGGGACGAAGTTCACCGGTCCATCGATGAGCGAGGCCGATCACCGCATACACCAGACCAAAGAACGACAGCAACAGCACCAGATCGATCCAGCCGATCCGGCGGGAATGATGAAGCAGCGCGGTGGCGCCGCCCCAAATCGCTTTGTAAGCCTTGTTCATCATGTTGGGACATCAAAAACGCTCGTTAAGCAACGGGAATCTTACGAATGACACAACCAGAAAGTTGAAATTTGAAGGGGTCAATATGGCACAAAAATGGGGGCCCCGGACAGGCCCCCACTTCTGTATGAGGATTTCAAACTATTGTCAGTTACTTCGTTTGTTCATGCGGACCCCCGGCGGCTTGGTGGTCGGAGTGCGGCCGTCATCGTGACAATCACTGCACACCGGGTCGGCCTCGAACTTCCGGTCGACATGACAGGCTGTGCAATCCATCTGGGAGTGAACCTCATCAAGTTTCAGACCGGTGATGGCATGTTTGAAGTTTTCCTGATTCCAACCAGCGTGGCAGTTGACGCACATCTTGCTGACTTTCGAGATCCGCTTGCCGGTGGGATGGCAGGCCCAGCAATCCAGAGTGTTGTGATACGGGTTCAAGGGCCAGCCGGTCTTGTTATGGGAGAAGCCGGGCCGCTCCTTGGTGTCATGACACTTGGCGCACAGGTCCTTGGAGTGGCAATCGTTGCAGATCGCATGAACCTGTTCCTGGGTTTTGGCCACTGACGCCGGCCGCTGCAGATCGTGGCAATACCCGCAGTCCTCCCGGCGGTGACAGTCCACACACCGGAATCCAAACAGGTCTATATGTTCTTTGTGCTGGAATGTGACGATCGGTCCCAGCTTGTACGGCGTATCGTACACTTTCTTGACCGGCACGGTGATCACGGGGTGGGAGGCGCCGACGATGTCAGTCGGGTCTGAGGATTTCGCGGCTGCCGGGTCCACCTGCTGGGGAAGGTGGCAGACGACGCACTTGGTATCGTGGCTCCATTCCCGGTGGCACGAGAGGCACATGCGATGATAGGCCCCCTTCAGACCCGGCTGGCGAAGGTTGGTCGGGTCCCCTTCCGGGGTATGGCACTCTTTGCAGGCCGGTATTTTCCCTTTGGGACTGTAATGATGGCAGGTAGAACAGCTGTCGCGCATTTCCGCCATCCCGGCGTGCAGCTTGTGGTCGAAATGAACCGCCTGGTAGGTGGCGGCCAGTTCGTTCAGCAGCATAGAGTCAGGCGCTTCTTTGAGCTTATGGGGGGACCGGACGTGAGTCATGGTCAAACTGGGGCACTGCCTCAGGCACATTTCCTTTGCGGTCGGGACCGGGCAGGTGTGACACTGCAGACAATCAATTTTAGCCGGCTGGTCGGCCCCCTTTTGCTGCATCTGGGCCGCGGAGTTTCCGCAGAGAATGAAGACAAGGGTCGCGAGGGATGTCAGGCCGGTGGTGAGTCTCATGTTAGTTCATCCTTGCTGCGTTGAGTGGTGACGGCTCGGCCGACACCGTTTTGGCCTGTCGGGAATCAATCGGGTGGCCGGTGACCACCGGGAAGTTCAGAGCGACAAATCGGTAAACCAGCACCAGCGCCGAAATCAGGCCGATAGTGACCATGACTTCGAATATCGAGGGGAAGTAGGTCTTGACCGGGTAGAGCGGTTTATAAGCGACCAGGAAAACGTTTACGCGATTCAGGGCGACTCCGAAGATCACCAGGCTGGCCGACACAAACAGCCCTTTGAGCGTTACCCGAATTTTTGGTATCGAGAGCAGGACTATCGGGGTGATCACGCCTAGCCCGATCTCAATCAGAAACATGGTCGATTGGACAGACCCTTCGAATACGTAGTGCCAGGCTCCGCGAAGCGTTAAATCGGCGATTCGTACCGCCAGATAAGCGCCCAGCAGAATCGGAGTGTACCGGGCAATAGACGCCAGAATCGGCGTCTCCGGTTTGAGCTTGAATGACCGGCTGGCCAGAATGGACTCGAATATTACCATCGGAAATCCGACGGAAATAGCGGACATAAGAAAGAGCAGCGGCGAAATCGGCGTGTACCAGATCGGGTGCATTTTGGTAGGCGCGATGACCATCAACGTCCCCAGAGACGATTGGTGAAGACATGACAACACTACCCCGGCAATGATGAACAGGGAAATAAACCGGCCGAGAAATCGGTCGGCCAGTCTGAGTACGAATTCGGCCATGCGATTCAATCCGCGCAAGGGACCGGGAAGATTCACGCGGCCTTTGAACCGCTCAACCGCGATCGGCATGAATTCGATATAGAGAACGGTCAAGTAGATCATGACGCAGATGCCGACCTCAAACAGAACGGAATTCCCTTGCCACATCATGGGAAGCATCGGGTGCCAGACGTTGTAGTAACGCCCCAGATCGGCCAGCAGTCCGATGACCACAAAAGTGTAGCCGAGCATCGCGGTCAGAAGCGCCGGGCGGGTGATCACGTGGTAGCGTTCTTTGTGGAAAATATCTGCCAGAGCGGCGGTCGTAAATCCTCCGGCAGCCAACGCCACTCCGGAGGCCACATCGATTGATATCCAGATTCCCCACGGATACTGGTCGTCCAGATTGGTGGCAGCCCCGATGCTAAAAAGCAGCCGGTAGGCATAGGCGGCCAGACCGGCCAGCATTATTCCGAATAGAATTTTAGTGCCGGTGGTAAAGAAGGGAACCTGCACCGGGGCGGCCTGGTCATGCGTGCTCATCCTGGGTCTCCTTCTTCTCTTCGCGCAGTGAGTGCATGATTAATCCCAACAGACCGAAAAGCGCCAGGGGCGGCACGAAATTTTTGAATACCCCGTGCTGGATCTTCTCAGTCTTTTCCGGGATTGGATCCGAGGGGAGTTTAGGCAGCTCCGTGTTTCCAAAATCAACTCCGGCCAGATACATCCAGGAAGTACCCCCTACTTCGTGCTCTCCGTAGATGTAATCCACGTATTTGTCCGGGCGGGATTTTATGCGAGTACGGGCCAGATCGATCAGCTCGCTTCGCTTGCCGAAAGTCAGGACTTCCTCGGGGCAGATGGCGACACAGCCCGGTTTTTTCCCTTCGGCCAGGCGGGAGGCACAGAACGTGCACTTGCGAACCTGGGGATCAAGGGCGTTGTGATATTCGTAAGCCGGAACTTGAAACGGACAGGCCACCATGCAGTAACGGCAGCCGATGCATTTCCAGGCATCGTAGGTTACCGGACCGGTTGGCGATTTGCGCAGCGCGCCGACAATACAGGCCGAGGCGCAGGCCGGCTCGAGACAGTGCATGCACTGCACTTTCATGGTGAACTTCTTGTCGGCATTGTCACGGGAACTGAACTGGTTGACGACCGTAAAGGCGGCGGCGTTGGGGCGGCGGTGCTGCTTGAACACCGACTTGTCTTCGAACGCCTTGAGTTCCTGCGTCGGCAGGTGATTGACATCGTTGCAGGCCCATTCGCACTTGCGACAGCCGATACAGGTCACGGTGTCGACCAGAACGCCGAAGCTGTCCGCGAAATCCGCGCCGGCATGTTCTTCGGCAAATACGGACCCTCCCAGGGCGAGCGAGGCGGATCCGGCGGCCGCCAATTTGAAGAAGTTTCTACGATCTATCGCCATGCTGTCTCTCCTCAGTCTGGCCTCCGGGTCTTTAAGTCCAGGCTGTGAAATAATTCACAATAAAGGTCGTGTTTATACTATCATCGACATATCATACTATAATAGTATGGTCTTGTCAAACAGAAAGGGTCAAAAATAGGGTATTTAATCAATTTTGTACTGATTAAGAACACTAAATCACTCTCGTTTTGTATAGATTGTGGCCCAAGTGGTTATGGAAACGCCTCAAACACGCACGGTTGGAGAGCCTCTGCGGGAGTTGGCATACTCGGTACGAACCCGCAAGCGGCTGATAGTCGAGGCAGACGGCTACGTTGGATTCTGTTACTTCAGATACAAGACTTCAAAGACGAGACTTTTGAGATACAATGACTCCGGAAAGTAAATGGACTCCGGATGATCCGGGCTTTGGTGGACAGATTTGAGCAAATTCAAAGTCACGCCGGTCTGCCCTGAGGCGCGACGCAGGGTGTAGGCGAAATCATCTGCGGTGAGGTAATTCGAACAACTCGAAGTCACAAACAAGCCGCCATGGTTTACCAGTCGAAGCGCGGCCCGGTTCAGGAAGTGATAAGCCTTTCTGCCCGACTCGGAGTCGTTCCGGGATTTTATCAGTGCAGGCGGGTCGCAAATCACCAGATCGTAAGTCCTCTGTGAATTGTGGCCGAGCCACTGAAAGACATCAGTGCACTCGGAAGTCACCGCCGAAGGATCGAGGTCATTTAATCTCAATTGCTCTTCACAAGTATCCAGAGCGATTTGTGAACTATCGATTTGATGAACCGATTTGGCCCCTCCCCGGAGGGCCGCAACTGCGAAGGAGCCGGAGTTGGAAAAGAGATTGAGAATCGTCAGTTTGTCCGAGCAGGACTGGATCACTTGGCGCAGGTCTTTTTGATCCAGAAAGAACCCGGTCTTTTGCCCGTGAGCAGGATCGGCGCTGAATTTCAGACCGTGTTCTTTAAACACCACGTTGGTTGCAGCTTCGCCGATATGAACGGCGGTGAAATCCTCAAGCCCTTCTTCGTGGCGGGTGGAAATATCGCTCCGTTCGATCAAGCAGGACGGCTTGAACAGTGCGGAAATCGCGGCGACAATCATTGGGCGGAGTTGATCCGCTCCGGCGGTCGAGAGCTGCATCACGAAAGTCGATTCATATCGATCCAGCACCAGACCGGGGAGGCCGTCTGATTCGCCGAAGACGACACGATAACCGGTCGTCTCGGTGCCCGGACCATAGTGCATCCACAGGCGGCGGTTGTGAGCTTCACGAATCTTCTTTTCCAGCCAGGCCTGATCAATAAGCGCTTCGCCAAATTCGAATACCCGGACAGCAATTGAGCCGCGGTTCGAATAGGTTCCGGTGCCGAGAATTTTCCCATGGGGATCGGCCACATGAACAAGGGAGCCGTGTGCAAGATCGCCCGGTTTTGATAGAATTGCCCCCGAGAAGACCCAGGGGTGCCGGAAGGCGATTGAGGCAGTCTTGTCGGGTCTGAGGGTGAGGGTGGGGTACATATGGCGGCCTATCCGGTATTCAATAATTTATCGGGGTGAGAGGATTTGAACCTCCGACACCTTGCTCCCAAAGCAAGTGCGCTACCAGGCTGCGCCACACCCCGAATTCTCGGCCCGATAATAGCCTGAATCGACCCTTATGTCAAGGCAGCCAGCGAGATCGTCGTTGTCGCCGCCTGTCAATGAAGCTATCGACCGATTCTTGCCTATTTGGTATAATTGATTACATTGGTGCACGATGCAGAAGCAGAATCTCCTCGGCTATACCCAGCCGCAGCTTGAAAGCCTCATGGTGGATCTTGGCGAGAAGCCGTTTCGAGGGCGCCAGCTCTTCAAATGGCTCTACAACAGCCGCCAGTTCGATTTCGGCTAATGACCGACTTCACCAAAGAGCTTCGCGGCCGCCTGGCCGATCAGTATACCGCCGAGCCGTTGCGATTGAGTAAAGAGGCCGTATCCAAAGACGGGACCCGGAAATTTCTCTTCAAGCTCCACGATGGCTACCCCGTGGAGTCTGTCTTGATTCCTGATGACGAACGGAACACCCTGTGCATTTCTTCGCAGTCCGGCGTGCGCTTTGGGCTGTCGCTTTTGTGCCACCGGCACGATGGGGCTCTTGCGGAATCTGACCGTAGGGGAGATTATCGGGCAACTAGTGTATGTGCGGGAGCAGTTTGGTGATGACGCCTTTACCAATGTCGTCTTCATGGGGATGGGGGAGCCGCTGCAGAATTACGGAAACATTATTGAGGCGATCCGGATCATGTCGGCGCCGCACGGGCTGGCGCTCTCGGCCAAGAAGATCACGGTCTCGACTTCGGGTGTAACCCCCAAGATTCGCAAGCTGGCGGACTCCGGGCTGAAGTGCCGGCTGGCCCTTTCCTTGCACGCGGCCACGCAGGCGAAGCGGCTCCGCATCATGCCGGTGGCTGAGACTTTCGGTCTGGAGCGGCTGATGGAGGCAGTGAAATACTATGCCGAAACCACCGGCCAGCGGGTCACGATTGAGTACATTCTATTTGACGGTTTCAACGATACGATGGATGATGTTCGGGCACTGGCGCACCTGGTGCGGGGGATACCGTGCAAAATAAATATACTGGCATATAATGAGGTGCCGGGATTACATTTTGACCGGCCGAGCGACGAACATGTCGACTGGTTCGGCCGGATGCTTTACCCGCGGACACCCGCGGTAACAGTTCGCAAAAGTCGCGGTCGCGATATTGATGCTGCGTGCGGCCAACTGGCGGCACGAGTCCTGAAATAGCTGGAGGAAGGTTCTCACATGCGTTTACGTCTTACGGCACTGATAGCGATTTTGCTTGGTGCGGCCGCTTCGGCGTTCGCCGCCCCGGACATCTCGGTAGGGGATATGGACAATCCCCAACACAAATGGGGCCCCCAGGTTCTGAGCCTGCCCATCACCAACAACGCCGATTACTACAAGTTCGTCGTGGTGAAGGTCACGCTTCAATTCGAAGGAGAATATCTCAACCCGGCCCGGGGAGCGAGAGCCAATTACATTCTCGAACCTCAGAAGACCATTATGGTCGGGGTGCCGGTCGATGTCCCCCCGAATTACGGCGTCGCCCATGTCAATTTTGAGGTCTACGACGTCGTGGACACGGTCGACGCTTTGCTCCCCAGCCAGAAAGTGCTAAATCAGGCCGCGCAGATGCGCTTTAATATTCCGCCTGGGATGGTCCCCTACATGCAGGATCGTCTCACCATGACCCCCATGGTGGATCACAACCCGTACCTGGGAACGGAATTCACACGGGCCATGATCGTCATGATGAAGCAAGGGAAGACCCTGGCCGAGATCGCCAAGCTCGCCGAACTGGATACCACTTATCTCAAGCAGCTCCAGGACACGCTTTTGTCCTGGCAGTTTTTCGGCCGCTCGAACAAGGACAGCTCGGTGGTTCCGGCTTTCCCGGTGTTGAGCGCCAAAGAAGCAGAGTCTATCCGCCCGCTGGTTGACAAGACCTCGACCGACCTGGCCGAGCTTATCGCCAAGAACCTTCCGGCCTACAAGCGGGTGCTTGATAGTCTCGTCAAGGCCGGAACTTTGTCCGCCGACAGCAACGATTTTATCAACGGCGGGACGGTATTGTACCGTGTCTATCCGGTGGTTACGGCGCTCCTGCTCTGGTACGACCTCGGACAGGGGATAGTCGGGGGAACCACCGCGCTGGATGTCTATCGGGATACTGATCCCTGCAACGCCGATATTACTCGATATCTTTATGCGATTCAGGGTGGAGATGTCGTGAACGGCAATCAATACTACAACTACAGTACCGAGACCGGCCGCTCGGTCATCTTGTTCGGTGACCGGATTCCGGTGATCAACTGTCCCCAGTCGTTCCCGTGGAAACGAAGACTCTTCCTCGCCAGTGACTACGACTACGATCTTCCGGACAAACCGGAAATGTTTACGTTTGACACGGTCATGGTCAACCCAGCTCTTCGCGCCCTGGGTGCGGGTGCTCCGACAGTACTGCAGCCGGCGGTAACCTCTTTTAAGAGCACTCTCACGAAGATGGGGAACGACGATTTCACCCAGGGAACGGTGCTATGGTTCTGGAATCAGGTTGCCACCAAAACTACCGCCAAGATGATAGCCAAGGGTGCCATGACCCGTCGGAATAACGGCCAGTACCGTTTTGAGTCCATGAACGGCGTGAATTACAAGTGAACTCGCGCGTCGGAAAGATCATCATGGCAGCCGCGGCCAGCCTAGTGATAGTCTGCGCCGGCTGTAAGGAGAAGACTCCCAATCGGGATTATTTTCCGCAAATCAAGGAGCAGATAGTGAAGCTCCAGGATGCCGTCAAAAAACGGGACCGCGCGCCGGTGGAAGCATTGCTGACCCCGGACTATGTCTCGCGCGGGGGCGCTGACTCGGTCGTTCAGTTTTCTTTTGGGGATCGTCCCGGCTTTGCTTTCGCGGCGTACAGCAAAGCCATAATCCTCTATACCAACGATCGCGCCCGGGTGGATTGCGTGGTCGTTGATTCGGCCGGCCAGGCGCTTCGCCCGGCCACGCTGACGTTCGAGCATGTTAAGGATGCCTGGCTGCTCAAGCGGATAGAGCCGGGTTTGCCGGCGCCGGACAGTTCGGGAAGTTGATCTGCCGAGCGACGCGGCGACAAAATTTGACGCTGGGAACCACGGTTCATACAAAAAGGCGCCCGCAGGATTGCGGACGCCTTCTTCCTTAGAGCGCTCGAAATTGAATCAGCTTTTCTTCTTAAGCCCCTGGCCTTCAGTCATCAGCCGACCATACTCTTTCGGAGTGGACAGGACGGCCACTGCTTTCTGCACGGCCTTGTCGGTCCTGAGCACAATCTGTTCGTACACGCCCCGCTCACCGGAGATGGACGAGACGATCTCGCGCTTGATCGCGCGCTTGATATAGTCCTGGGAGTTGGTGAAATCGGAATCCTTTTCCTTTTCCACGAGATTGTCCAGGTTCGCCAAGCGAATTCTTGAAGGCGTCGTCCTTATGCTCGGCGGCTACGGTCTTCTGGAACTGCTCCAATTCCACCTGGAGCGTCGTCTTGTAGGTGAATTTCCGGGCCTTGATGAAGTCCCGGAACTGAGTTCACGATCGCGTCGGAAATCTCAAGGTCCGGCTTGACGTCCGGGTGCTTGGCGATGTAGTCGACGGCGAAATCAAAGAACATCGATTTGCGTTCCAGGTTGATCTCAATCGGCTTCCAGGTCTCCCGGTCGAGCGTGATATCCGGGACGATTCCGCCTCCGCCGTATACCATCCGTCCGCCATTGGTGTAAAAGACTTCCCGTTTGGACAGGCTGAGCGAATCGGCGGCAGCCGTCGAGTCAGGATCATCTGACGCGGCGATGGTGGTGGCGTTTTCTTTGGCTTCCTTCTCGGGCTTCTGAATGCAGCGCCCGGACGGCACGTAATATTTCGCGGTCGTGATCTTCAGCGCCGTATTGGCGTCGATGTTATAGATCTGCTGGACCAGCCCCTTGCCGTAGGTGGTGTTCCCGATAATCAGTCCGCGGTCCCAGTCCTGGATGGCGCCCGAGACGATCTCCGAGGCCGAGGCAGTTCCTTCATCGACCAGGACGACTAGCGGCTTGTCCGAGGGCCAGATTGGGGGCCGCTCGGATTTGTAGCGGCGCTCGGTATCCGGAGTCTTGCCTCGGGTAAACACGATGTCGCTTCCTTCTTTCAGGAATAACTCGGCGGTCTCTTTGGCCTGGTCGAGCAGTCCGCCGCCGTTGGAGCGAAGGTCAAATACGAGGGCAGTGGCATTTTGATTGTTCAGATTGGTTATGGCTTCGCGCAGTTCGTGGCTGGTTTCTTCGGCGAACCGGGAGAGACGAACATAGCCGTAAGTCGTGCCGGGGATCATGCCGTAGTAGTTGACCGATTTCAATTCTATCTCAGCCCGTTCGAGATCGAAATCCATCTGGTCTGCGAGACCCGGGCGGCGAATCACCAGCTTTACGCTGGTACCGGCTTTTCCTCGCATCAGTTTGGAGGCATCCGAGGTCTTCATGCCGTGAGTGTCCTGGCCATCGATGGATATGATCAAATCTCCGGCGCGGAGCCCTTTGCGATACGCGGGCGTACCTTCGATAGGGGACACGATCACGATGCCGTCATCCTTCTGGTCGATCATCATTCCGAGACCTTCGTACTTCCCGTGGGTGCTTTCCATCAGGGCGTCATAGGAGGTCTTCTCCATCAGGACCGAAAAACGATCCAGATCGGACATCATACCGACGATTCCGGCTTTGATGATCTTGTCGATGTCGACATCTTCCATGTATTGATTGCGGATGTAATATGCAGACTGGGAAAGCCGTTTCATGCCGCGCAGGAAATTGTCGTTGCTCTGCTGGGCGGAATCAAGCTTGGGGGGCTGCTGTCCCTCGTCGGTATTGATATGAACGGTGTCAGCCCACATGACCGGTTCAGTCTGTTTCGGGAGCTGAACAGCGTCACCCGGACTTGCGTACCATATCAACGACATGGCGAAAAGGGTGATACCCAAAAGAAGGCTGGTATACCGGAACATCTAAACCTCCACTATATTGCTCTATGTTTAGGCCAATTTATTCGACTGGCGGGACTTGTCAAGCAGGAGCAGCGGCTCGACGGGTCCGTTATCTTATTGCCAATTTAACACTTATGCCCGGGTTTCGGTTTCAAAAGCGGTGTAACACTGTGTGACAATATTGGTAACACCATGAATCATGGCAGTTTACTTTTGATTTTCCGAATGCCTTGGCAACTTTGTTGGCCTTATCTTCGTCAACATCCTTGAGGAGTTGATCGTAAGGTCTTTACTTGTATCGGATTATGACCGGAAATTGCCAGCCCCAGGGGTAATAAATGTTCAGACTGTGAGCACCGTGAAGCCATGACCTACGCTTTCTACCGGACCAAACCCTTTGCCTACCTCGTCCATCTTCTCCTGCCCGGCCTGGCGCACGCTCTCTATCGTGAGTATCTTTTCGGACTTTTTATTTTCCTCATTATGCAGTTGGGGGCGGTTCTTCTCGCGGTCTCCTATCTGGTGACCATGCCGCCGGCGGCCCAGTGGCTCCTGTTGAGTTTGCCTTTTGTCTTCTACTTATTTTCGTTTCTTGATCTGCACAAGACAATCTCTCAGAAGCGCGAAAGACTCTCGCCGAAAGTTTTTTGGCCCGCACTGGCGCTCCTGTTTGCGGCGGCTTATCAGCTGCTGGCTCCGACCGCTCCCGGAAACATGATTCTGAGAAACCGCCCGGAATTTTTCCGGGGGGATTCCAATGACTACAGTCCCTACGTAACTCGCGGCGACATTTCCACCGCGAATCGATTCGCCTACGCGGTCAACATTCCGCTCATGAAGAAACCGATTCTGCATGCCTTGCCGGAGCGATTTGATCTGGTCAGATACATCAATGAACGGGGAGAGCGAAAGGTCGGTCTCGTGGTGGGATTGCCGGGTGAAGAAGTCGAGTGCGCTGCCGGGATACTGTCCGCCAGCGGCGTGATCGCCTCGTTACCGGTTCTCGGAAATGGAGAATTGACCGGCTCCTGGCCATTGACGGAAGTTGACAGCTACTCTATTTTGGTCGCGGAGGTCAAGTTAGGAGTGGTCTCCTCGGTGTCCCAGGTAAGTCTGGGGGAACTGGTGGGGCGAGTGGGCCGGCTTTCGCGATGAAGACAACGCACGTGATTTTCGATCTTGACGGCACGCTGATAGATTCCTCCGCAGGAGTCGTCGAAGCCGTGAATTACGCCTTTTCGCAACTGGGCGAAACGCCCCCGTCGGCCGAGTCGATTCGCGCCAGCATTGGATTTCCCCTGGAAGAGTTCTTTCGGCAAGTGTCCGACCTGCCGGTTCCTGAATTGTACCGGCATTTTCAGGTGCGGGCTGCCGAGTCGGTGGTCGGAGCCGCCGTGCCGCTGGCCGGAGTCCAGGAAACTCTGGACGCCTTGGGGGCACGCGGGTATTGCCTCGGCATCGCCACGACCAAAATAAACGCTCATATCAACCGCATATTGCGCAAACTTAATTGGGAGAAATACTTCAAAGCCAGAGTGGGGGCTGATGATGTCCGCAACGTGAAACCGGATCCGGAGGCGTTTCTGTTGGCCATGACCCGGCTAGGGGCGCGGCCGGCCTCAACCCTGGTTGTTGGAGATACGGTTAACGATGTCGTGGCTGCCCAAGCGATTCCGGTTCGCGTAGCGGCCGTAGACTCTCCCTATGGCGGAGCGGACCGGGTTAGAGCCCTCTCGCCCGATTATGTGATTGCCCGGCTCCCGGAGCTGATTGAGATTCTGGAGAATGGAAACTCAAAAGTAAGAGCGGCTCATGACACGACTGTATCTGAGTGCCTTTGACACTCCTTTTGGGATCATTCGGACCGCCGCAACCGAGACTGCTCTCGCGATTGTGGGTCTTCCGAATCAGACGGAGGAAACTTTTGAGCGCCTGGTCCAGGATTGCTTCCCGGGTTGCACTCTCGCCCGGGGCGGGGAAATTAATCGAGAAGCAGAGGTTCAGCTCTCGGGCTACTTGCAAGGGCAGCTCAGAGTTTTCGCGTTGAGTCTGGAAGGGTATGGCACGCCTTTCGAACAGAAGGTGCATCGGGCGGTCGCGGCCATACCGTATGGAGAAGTGCGAAGCTACGGCGAGATTGCGCGGTCGGTCGGCCATCCCAGGGCCTTTCGGGCAGTCGGCTCAGTCAATGCCCGCAATCGGCTCCCGTTGGTGATTCCGTGTCACCGGGTAGTTGCCACCGGCGGCCTGGGAGGATATGGAGGAGGGTTGGACATGAAAAAACGACTTTTGACAATGGAAGGGGCGCATCGGGACAACCTTGCCGGTTGGCTTGGTGCCTCCTCGACAATGCATTCGAACGGAGACAGATGATGGAAAATCGTGTCAGCAGATTAGCCCGGGTTCTAATTCGTTACTCGCTGAAACTTAAACCGGGGGACCTATTCAAGATTCAGGGAGAGGCCGTATCGCTTCCCCTGATTAAAGCCGCGTATGAAGAAGCGCTCAAAATAGGGGCTCACCCATACGTGCAGATTCGGATTCCGGACAACGAGGAGCAACTATACAAGCTCGGCAGCGACGCCCAGCTGGCCTATATGTCCCCCATGATGAAGGTCGAGGTGGACAAGATGGATGCCCTCATGGTGATCTGGGGAACCGAAAACAGCCGGTTCCTGGCCAATGTTGATCCCAAACGCCAGGCCTTTATGCAGCGCGCCATGAAGCCGCTAATACAGAAGCGGTTTGCCCGGATGGGGAGCGGTTCACTGATGTGGGTGGGAACGCTATTTCCTACTTTGGCTGATGCCCAGGAGGCCGATTTGTCGCTCAGGGATTTTGAAGACTTTGTCTATGGCGCCGGGCATATAGATTCCGCCGATCCGATCAAGCACTGGGAAAAGGTGGAATCGGAGCAGAGCCGGCTGGTCAAGATTCTGGAAACGCTCGACCAGATTCATGTCCGCTCCAACGACGCCGATCTGAAGCTCCGCGTGAAAGGGCGCAAATGGATCAGCTGTGCCGGAACCAAGAACTTTCCGGACGGCGAGATCTTTACCGGACCGCTGGAGACCAGCGCCGAGGGACACATAAGGTATTCCTATCCGGCGGTTTATCAGGGGAGGGAAGTGGCCGATGTCCGACTTGAATTCAAGAGGGGAGAGTCGTAAAGGAGTCGGCCGGGAAGAACGGCCCGTTCCTGACCAGCATGCTTAACCTTGACCGTGGCGCCCGACTCATCGGTGAGTTTGCTATCGGCACGAACTATGAGATCAAGAGATTTTCTCGAAATATCTTATTCGACGAGAAAATCGGCGGGACCTGTCACTTGGCGGTGGGAGCCTCGATTCCCGAATCCGGTGGGAAAAACAAGAGTTCACTCCATTGGGACATGATCTGCGATCTGCACCACGGTGAGATCAGCGCCGACGGCAAAACGATTTATCGCAACGGAAGATTCGTTATCTAGCGAGAAGAACGGGCTCTTGCTTCCAGAGGCGGAGCATTTGGACAAAAAGAAACCGGCCTCGGCGCCGGTTTCTCTTTATTGGTGCTCGCGACAATGGTCACGGATTTACGGGAAGCGGCGTCCCGGTCGTCAGATAAGAAACCATGGCGCTTAAATCTCTAAGGTCCACCGCCAGATCTCCGTTCCAATCGCCTGATTGTATGGTCAGGAGTTGGGCGCTTCCTCCGGTTAGATACGAGACGAGGGAAGTCAGATCTATCAGATCAATGCGAAAATCACGATTCAGATCCCCGCGCTTGATGGTCTTGGTGGCGAGCACACCCGGCTCGATAGTCGGCGTGTAGACGATTTCCGGGGAACTGAGCTGCATCGTGTAGGGTGGAATGATGGCGCTGTCGATGGCATTTCCGAGTCCGCCCAGATCGTACGGATTGTCGGTGAGGTACACCCGGAGCACTTCGCCATCTCCCGCTGGAAGCGGGAGCTGGCCCAAAGTAGTATCGATATCGATCTCGGCGCTATAGCGGTTACTAAACTGGTCGAAAGTCGTAATGTTAAAGCCCGGATAGGCCAGAGTACGACTTCCGGCTTTTATCGAATCCAGACTTACCCGCAGCGGTGAGGCGGCAATTTTGAACGGAACTACGATTTTGACCAGAGGCTGAGAGTTCTTTAGCCGCACCGACTTGACCACCTGGTGACCCGCGAACACGGAATCGGTTCCGAAAAACACCGAATCTCCCAAGGCCGCTATGAGTCCGACCTTTTGACGGATGATCGGGCCATAGGTGGTCTGGCCCGTCAAGGTCACGGTGTAATTGCCGGCCACCGCATAGGTGTGCGACGGGCTGACGGAAGTCGACGTGTTGCCATCCCCAAAATCCCACAGCCTCGACGAGATCGCCAGCTGAGAGCTGTCCGTGAATTGGACCGGGAGAGGTGCCATTCCCTGAGTTGTGTTCTGAGTGAAGTTGACTCCCCAGGATAGGGCGGCATTGACGTTGATGATTCCCCAGCCGTAGTTGTTGTCGGGGGTGGCGGCGCGGGACGCTGACGCCTGAATGGCCTGTCTAATCAGAGCTGGCGGCCATGTAGGACGAGCCTGTACCAATAGCACTGTGGCTCCGGCTGCCAGCGGGCAGGCCGCTGAGGTGCCGCTGAAACCGCTCGAGTAACCGTTGTCGGCGCTGGAGGACGCGACCCAGGTATTAACCCCCTGGGCGCAGATTTCCGGTTTAATCCGGCCATCAAAAGTCGGTCCCCGCGATGAAAAGCCGGCGATGGCGCCATTGGAAGAAACGGCGCCAACGGCCAGAATCTTAAAAGCGTCAGCAGGAGCGCTGATCGTGCCGGCACCCGGGCCGCTGTTTCCCATCGAATTGCAGACGACAATGCCAAGGCTGTCGGCCGTACTCGCGGCCTTACTGCAAATGGCCGTCAGGCCGTTCATGTCGGCATAGGTGTACGAAGTGTCAGGAGAGTCGAAGGTGAAATATCCAAGCGATGAGGTGATGACATCGGCTCCGAGCGAATCGGCCCACTGGAGGGCGGCCACCCAGTTGTCCTCTTCGATATGGTGCTCAGTCCGGACGTCCTCGGTCTTGGCGAGGATGAAATTGGCCTTGTAGGCTCCGCCGTAGAGGGTGCCGTCCTTGAATCCACCGGCCAGAGACCAGGTTGAGGTGCCATGACTCCAGGAATTGGGATCGTCACCCGGTTGGGGAGCAGTGCTGACCACATTAAAGACGAAATTATATTCGCCGATCACCCGTCCCTCCGAGAGCGCCGAGGCGAACACCTCGTGCGTCTTTCTAAAGCCCGCATCGAAAATGGCCAACGTAACGCCCTGTCCGTTGAAGCCTGCGGCGTGCGCGGCCGGAACCCCCATCAGATTAAGCTGGCCGAAAGAATTGCCATAGTTGATCTGAATGGCGCTCGATGTTTTTGGCTGCTGGGGGCGGGTATCTTCCGGCACGACCGGATCGGCCGGTCTGGTATAGCCGGCGACTGGTTTGATTTCGGCTACAAAGGGAAGAGCCGCAACCTGGTCCAATTGCGCCATTGTCATATCGAAACTGGCGGCGTTGAGCCACCGGGATTCACGCCTGAGCGTAGCGCCCAGCCCCTTGATGGCCCCGACATAATCCTCCGCTACCGGCAAATCCAGGAACATAATCTTGTCGGTGCCGGTCTTGGCGCGCCGAGCCAGAACCTTCGATTCCAGCGTCACCGATGCCGCGAGCGACTGGAAACCACGGGTATCAAAAACTTTCTTGTCGGTGAAAAAGACCCATACGCGAGCAACCGAACCTTCGCGATTAGGTAGAATCGAGCGGGTCCGATCTGAAATCACGGCCGGTGCCTTGTCGACGGTGTAGGAAGACGGGTAGAGGGCATCAACCGCGGCTCGGGCCTCGGAACCGGTAAGAAAGGGAAGGGCAGTTAGAGCGAACATTACGGTGAGGAGCAGCGAGCGTGACGTTAGGTGACGTCTCATTGGGCGCGTCCTTTCGGGGCAGTACGTTGGAGTAAAGCGGGCAACTCTATATCTTCCAATCAATCTATCCGCTTTTGCCGACCTGTCAATACAAACTTGGTACGTCTCCAATTGGTATGGGGATGGTCCAATACGTTTGTTGCCGGCAAGACTTGTCTGAATCGAACTGTTCACGCCCGTACCATCTCTCTCCGGCCTCTAATTCACTATCGACCAATGGCCTATCTTCTCCAGCCCGCTGGGCGCAAGTAGCTCGTCGAATGGCACGCCCTCTGCTCAAAGGAACTGGGAAGTCATTGCCGCCCGTCGGCAATGTCGTCCCTGGAAGCCCTGCCGGGCTAGTGACAAAGGATAACGAATATGCGGAATCAAAGTCTTCTCGGCTCTCGTGGCTTCACTTTAGTGGAGCTGATGGCGGCGGTAGTGATTGTCGGTATTGCGGCCGCTATGGCGGTGCCTCGGATGCAAAAAACCTACGAGCGGATGCAGTTCCGGGCAGCGGTGCGCAACGTCAACTCGATCCTGCGCCTCGCCCGCTCCAATGCTATCGCCTCCAAGGCCCAGTTCGGCGTCGAATTTAATACTTCGCCTTGCACGGTTACGCTGTTCAAGGACAAGGTCAATCCGGCCAATTACAGCTTTGACGCGGGCGATTCAGTTATCCGGGTCGACACTCTTCCCGTGCAGTTTACCTACATCGGAACCGACTGCACCAACAACGTTCTGACGTTTGCACCCAACGGTTCCTCCGGTTTCAGCGGCGGCGGCAACATCTATTCTCTGGCCTACGACAACAATATAGTCGCCTTCCATTCGACTAACGTGCTGGCCGCTACCGGCCGGCTTCAATACTCGTACAGTTTTTACTGAGCCCCTCGACCTCCTTGGTACTTGACCGAGCCCCCGGTGAATAACCGGGGGTTCTTTTGTATCAGCGCTGCCGGTGTAGGAGAATCCCCATAGTCGATTCCGGCGGTTAAGCGGGCCGGCCTGCCGGCCGATACACTGGACACGGGCATGGCCGGGGCGCGCCGAATTACCTCGTCGGACCCCAACCAAAGAAATTGGGATGGGCCGGTTAATTACCGGCATGCCATGCCGATAATGGGAGAGTAGCGAATTTCTTTGAATCGAAAAATGTGAATACCTGCAGATAAAGAGTTGGATATGTTCCTATCAGGAAAGAGCAAGAGCACTGTCGGCCTGGATGTGGGCGCGAGTTCCATCAAGCTGGTGAAACTTGACCACGTCCGTGGGGGCTATTCGGTGTCGGCGATCGGGATTCGTGAACTTCCGCCCGAAGCAATCGTCGCCGATGAAATCCGGGACCGGGAAGCGGTCGTCTTCAATATCCAGTCCCTTATCGATCAGACCGACCCCAAGATCCGCGACGTCGTCGTCTCGATCTCCGGGCACGGCGTGATCACCGACAAATTTACGATCGACAAGAAGACCGGCCCGGAGGCCGAACAGGCCATTCTGTTCGAGACCGAGCAGCGGGCTCCCTTCGATGTCGATGACGTCACCCTCGATTACCACATTATCAAGACCGACGACGACATCAACAAGATGGACGTCCTTTTGGTCGCGGCCCGCAAAGAGTACTTAAAGATGTACCTGGGGCTGATCGAGGATTGCGGCCTCCGTCCGGTGGTCGTGGATGACGACGCCTTCGCGATCATGAATGCCTACGAGCACAATTATGAAATCGATCCGACCAAAGTGACGGCCCTGGTGAATGTCGGGCACGACGTGACCAACATTACCTATCTCAGCGAGGGACTGTTCAAATCCACTCGCGACGTCTCGGCCGGCACGCGCGAAATCTACAATGCCATACAGCGCGAGTTTCGTCTCAGCCCCGAACTGACGATCAAGGCGATGAAGGGGGAGATGAACGATTCGATCGACCAGGATATGCTGAAAGCGACGATCACTTCGGCCATCGACGAACTCGTCTCCGGTCTTGAACTGGCTTTCTCGTACTTCCGGTCACAGTCCAAGATCGACAAGATCGACTGGATCGTGCTTTCCGGCGGCGGCGCGCTGGTACCGTATCTGCCCGAGTATCTACAGTCCAAATTGAATATTCCGCTCGAACTGGCCAATCCGCTCCGCAATATCGACTACGATCCGGAGCTGTTCCAATACCTGCAGCCGGAAAAGATCGCGCCGCTTTTGGCGGTATCGGTCGGCCTGGCGATGCGGAAAGCGAGGTAACAGGGTCATGATAGAGATAAACCTACTTCCAAAAGATTACCTCAAGAGCACTCGCGCTCTGAACCTCGGCAAAAGCGGACTCTACGTGGTGGCCGGTGTGGCGGGCGTGATCGTTATGTTGATCGTGGTGACATTCTATCAAATGCGCCAGGTCAGTCTGCTGCAAGGCAACATAGAGAAGGCAAACGAGCGCGCCGCGATGCTTCAGAAGGACATCAAGCTGGTCGACGGCCTGCTCGATGTCAAGACCAAGATCAATCAGCGGATGCTGGCGGTCGAGAAGCTTGACCGTCACCGCACGGTGTGGGTCCGGCTCCTCCAGGAAATGGCCTCCCAGGTTCCGGATTTCGTTTGGTTGGCGGAATTTCGCGAGACGCAGCTGAAGGCCAAACCGGCCGCAGCCAGCACCGCGTACCAGCCCGGCTCCAAGCTGCCCGGATCCTCCACGCCGCCGAGTTCCACGCCCGCAAGCAACACTCCGGCCGGCGTAACCGCGGCATCGACAACGCCGCAGACTCCCGAAGCGGACAGCCTCCCTTCGTTCGGTCCGGCTGAAATCGAGGGCTACGCCTTTACGCTCAACGCACTGGCGGCTTTTATGATCGACCTGATGCGCTCAGACTATTTCGATAATGTTGAGCTGGTGTCGTCCAAGGAAACCAAGTTCAACGGTGACGAGAAAGCCTACAATTTCGTGGTCAGCTGCAATGTCCATTATCTGACCGAGGATCAGCTCCGCTCGCTGGCGGCCAAGGCCAAGGACAGCTCGGACATGAACGAAGCCGATTACGAAGAAGCGGCGCCCCCCGCAGTGGCGACCTCTTCACCGGATAACCAGAATTAGGAGAGACGATCAATGGATTTCAAGGATTCCAAAACACAGAAAATCGCCATCGGCGTTCTGTCGTTCTTTATCGTTCTCTACTTCTGGTATTCGCGGGTCTACACCAAGTACGACCAGGAAATTACTCAGAAGGGCCAGGAGTTCGAGACCATTACGACGAACCTCAAGAATGTCGAGATGAAGGCCAAATCGCTCGAAGCGCTGCAGTCCGAGTATTCGCAGCTGATCGACCGGTACCACCAGATCGAAGCGTTGCTGCCGGAAGTGAAGCAGATTCCCTCGATGCTGGTCCAGCTGCACACGGCCTCCTCGATCACCGGCACCCAGATCACCAAAATTCAGCCGCTGCCGGTAGCCTCGAAGGACTTCTATAATGTCGCCTCGTTCGAAATCGAGATGACCGGTACCTACCATGATTTCGGCTCATTTATGAGTTATGTCGCCAACTTCCCGTTCATCGCCAACATTACCAATGTTGACATAAAGACCAAGAACGTCACCATCTCCAGCCAGGGGACCAACCCGGCGAATCCTGAGGCCGCGCCCGCGAAAATCGAGGTCGGCAAAAAGCGGGAGACGATGACCGCCACCTTTACGCTTTCAACCTACTATGTCAAGGAAGAAGAACGGCTGAAAGAGCTGGCCCTATAGGAGACGATGAGACATGAAGACGCTTAAGATTATGCTCATACTGCTGACGCTGTGCGTCGCCGCGAGCGTCTCGGCCGCCGAGGTGACCAAGGTCACGCTCAGCTACGAGAACGGCTCGACTGTGGCACGCATCGACGTTCAGGGCCCCTTTCAGTTCACTCATCAGACTGAAGTGCCCAAGAACGGAAAGCCGGACCGTTTGATTCTTGATGTGGTCGGCGCCGCCAACGCCCTGGCCGGATCATTCACCGGCCTGCCGGCCTGTCAGATCAAGGGGATCCGGACCAGCCAGTACGCGGTCACCCCGGAAAAGGTCGTCCGAATCGTGTTCGATCTGACCAAGGCCCCGGTCTATCAGGTGACCTCGGAATCGAATTGGATCAAGGTGACTTTTGAGGACAAGAGTATCGCCGCGTTTGCTTCGTGGAATTCCGGAGCTCCGGCACTAAAGACAGCCGCTACCCCGGCCAAGCCGGTCGACAAAGCGACTCCGCCGATGGCGTCAACCGCCGTCCCAGGATCTACCGGCGCCACCGATGCTGTGAAGGCCAACCAGAAAATCGAACAGGATCGGACCGCCAGTCTCGCCGCAACTTCCAAGACGGCTGTGCCTGCGGATAAGAAAGAACCTTCCGCAACTACTATAGTGGCGAAACCGGTAGACAAGCCGACTGCCCAGGCGACTGGTTCCACGGCTACCAAGAGTACGTCCGTGACCATGAGCACGCCCGTTCCGCAGACCACGACTGTGGCAAAGCCTGCGGCTCCTGCGGCTGCCTCAATAGACAAAGCTGCCAAGGGGACGGAATCTTCAAATTCATCGGTCAGCACTACACCGGCTGGCAAAGCAGTTCCCGTTCAGAAGCCGGCCGACGTGAAATCAAATCCGACTAGCCCGGCCAGCAGCAGCCCGGCTACCGCTACTCAGACAAATTCGAAAGCTGCCCCGATAACTCCGGCTGCGACAGTGTCACCTAACGCGGTGCCTCCGGCCGTCTCCGTTCAGAAAGCTGAACCGAAACCAGTGCCGGCGCCCACGACTGTGACGATGCCCAAGCCTGCGGAAGTCACCAAACCGGCGGCTTCCACTACGTGCCGGACCGCAGAATGCCACTCCGGAAGTGAAGTGGGTTTCTCCGACGGCCCAAGCTAAACCGTCAACCGAGGTGAAGACTTCCACCGTTGCTTCGCCGTCGCCGAACGCGGTTCCTTCGCCGGTTTCGGCCACAAAGTCTGAGGCGAAACCGATACAGGCTCCAGCGACAACGGCAACTCCGACGAAGGCTCCCGAAGTGAAGCCGACACCGTCAGCCACCTCGAGTGCCACGACCACCGTGGATCAAGCGGCCATTGCCAAGTTGAATGCCCAGCCGCCGGCCGCGCCACAGAAGATTACTGCGCCGGTCAATACCACCAAGCCGGCCGAGACTGCCAAGCCGGTACTGCCGACTACTTCCGCAGCAACTTCAACCACGCCTGCTGCCAAGGCCTCACCCGACGCTCCTGCCATAGCGAAGCCGTCGGTGACGGCCACGACCGGAACTCCGACTACGGCTACTCCGACTGCTGTCGCTCCGGCGCAGAACGCCCCGGATGCGAAGAAACCGATTTCTCAGCCCGCGACGACTCTAGGCCCGGTGTTTCCGTCGATGCAGACTCCTCTGATGCAGCCGACGCCCAAAGTTGCCGAGAAGCCCTCGGTGGCTGAACCGGCTACTCCGGCCAAGAAAGAAGAGCCCACGGCCATCGAGTCCAAAACGAGTGAGCCAAAAGCAACTGAGCCCAAACAGGCTGATTCCGATCAGGCAGTCAGTCAGACGCCCGTTAAAGAGCAGCCTGCGGGCGCCGGTCCGGCGCTCGGACCGATGTCTGGTCCGGCCCAGTTGGCAGAAGTTGACAACCAGGGAGCGAACCAGCCGGAAGATCCCAACCGACCGACCGCGCGGTTCCGCCGGGCTCCGCTTTCGTCCAATAAGATTAAAGGAACACTGGTGGCGGAATTTCCGCAGCGCCTGGTGATCAAATATGAAGACCTTGGGAATCGCGATCCTTTCGCCACGTTGATCGATGAGACCCGGACCAACGACCATCCCAACGAGCAGCGCATCCCGAATATCGAGGGACTCAAGCTGGTCGGGATAATCGTGTCACCCGGCGGAGACAACCGGGCCCTCTTCTCCGACAAGGCAGGCTACAGCTACATGATGCAGTCGGGCGACAAAGTTCAGCGCGGATATGTGCTGCGTGTCGAAAACGACAAAGTCTACTTCCAGATTTTCGAATACGGCTGGAGTCGAACCGTGGCGCTAACAATTGAGAATGCAGAGTGACAGTGAAAGGCTGGTGTTGATATGTTGTCGAGAAAACTGAAGACCCCTGCGCTGTGGATGGGCATCCTGGCGGTCCTGGCGGCCGCGGTTATCCCGGTGGTAGCCGAAGAAACCAAGGACCCGACACAGCCGATCAAGAACGTGCAATTTCAGTCGGCCGATATCCGGTCGGTATTGAGTTTCTTGTCCGATTACGGCGGTGTTAATGTCGTGATCTCTCCCGATGTCAAGGGTACGGTTACGATCAAGCTCCATGACGTTATGTGGAAAGATGCCATGGAGATTATCTGCCGTACGTACGATCTTGCCCTGGTCAGCGACGAGGCCGGGTACCTGCGGGTTCTGCCCAACGACATGTACCGCAAGGAGACTACCGAGGCCGAGAAGCACAACCAGGAACAGCGGCAGCTGGTCGGGCTGGACACCAAGATCATCAAGATCTCCAATTCCACTTCGGACGACATCGTGACCGCCGTCAAGTCCCTGCTAACCGAGCGGGGCAAGGCGACCAGTGATGCCCGGTCCAACTCGATCATTTTGCAGGAAGTCCCGTCGAATATGGAGAAAGTCATTGACTACGTCTCCCAGCTCGACAAACCGGCCAAGCAGATCAAGATCTCGGCCCAGCTCATCGAAATCTCGGCCAAGGGTCTGCAGGAAGTCGGCATCAAGTGGGGTCTGGACGGTACCTACACCAGTTCCAACGGCAATAGCGTGGAGCAAAACGGACAGGTCCTGACCAACCGGAACAGCGATGTCGCCGGTCAGTATACCATCACGGCCCTTCAAAAGGGCTGGTCGATCAATGCGCTGGTTCAGGCCATGATCAACGACGGCAAAGGCAAGATCATTGCCCACCCGGAGATCACTACGATCGACAACAAAGAAGCCAAGATCCAAATGGGCCAGAAAGTCCCGGTCAAGACCTTCGACCAGGCCGGCAACGTTGTCACCCAGTTCCAGGAAGTCGGTACGATTCTGACCGTTACCCCTCACATAACGGCGGAGAACCAGATTCTGATGCACCTGGTGCCGGAGCGGTCGACCTATTCGTTTGACCCCAACGGCGTGATCATCTCGACCAACAATGCCGAGACCCACGTCATCGTGGCCAACGGCCAGACCGCGGTCATCGGCGGCCTGACGACCCAGGACGAAAACGAAGACGTCATTGGCGTCCCGATTCTGAAGGACATCCCGCTCTTGGGGTTCCTCTTCCGCTACACCAACAAGACGACCGAGAACCACGATCTGGTCATTTTTGTGACCCCGAGCATCGTGGACGAAAACCTGGCAGCCAAACCGTAAGCTCCCTTTCGATACGAGCAAAGACGGCCCCTGTCACTCTGTGACAGGGGCCGCTTTGCTTCTAAACCATTGGGGGATTCTACCGATAATGACAGAAGACGAGGACAAGTACCAAGTCTGCATGAAAACAAAAATTCAGAGATAAAAAACAGGAGAGGCCATGTTAAAGAATGCTTCATCTCGCCTCATCTTGTTCGTCGTGCTGGCCGCCGTTGTTGTGAGTATTGTCGGCGGATGCTCTTCGAACAAGTCCAGCAGTCCGGCGGCCGGGGCCACGGTCAATATGACCGCGAGTCCGGCGTCCGTGACTCAGGGAAATACTTCCGTAGTGGAAGTCACCGTGGTCAGCGGCGGCAAGGGTGTCGCCAACCAGGTTGTGACTTTCTCCGTGTCTCCGTCGAACTCCGGTTTCTTTACCCCGGCGATGGACACGACCGACGCGAGTGGCGCGGCCGCCAGCGTCTTTACGGCGACCACCTCGGGTAACGCCAACATTACGGCGAACGTCAACAACGGCACGCTGACCAAGAGTGTCGGCGTCGCCATCGCGGCTCAGCAGCAGACCGGCTCAGGCAACGTGACGCTGGCCGTCACACCGAGCCTGTTACTGGCCAACGGCACCGACACGGCCAACGTGAAAATCACCGTGCGTGATGCCGCCGGACAGCCGGCCCCTGACTCTACAGCCGTGAAACTGGTGGCGGGGGAGAAGTTCATTGACAAGGACAACAACGGCTATTGGTCGCAGGGGATCGATTCGCTGGTTTATGACGCCAACAACAACGGCAAGTGGGACGCTATCGGCTTCATTCCTTCGATCGCCTATGTCACCGGCGGCGCCGGCGTGGTTAACGTGAGATACATCTCCGGCAGCGATGCCCTCACGGTCTATATCAAGGCCACCGTCAACGACAAGGGAATTACCGGCTATGGCGAAGTTCCGCTGCAGCTCTCCCCGAATGCTTCAATCGGCTCTATCTATCTTTCTTCCGACTCCATGAACCTGTCGGTCAAACAGACCGGCGGCATTGAGGCAGCTCTGCTTCGGGCGACCTGTTACGATGTCAACGGCAACGCCGTTCCCGAAGGACTGGCCGTCAATTTCATCATCACCGATGGACCGAACGGCGGCGAACATTTGGCCAGCGTCGGCTACGGACCTTATCAGGCGGTCACGAACAGCCAGGGCGTGGCGACCGTTTCGATTAATTCGGGCACCAAGTCCGGAACCGTTCGGATTCGTGCCTACGCCGACACCGTACTCTCGAATGCTACCCAGGTTATGATCTCTTCCGGACCGCCCGCTCATATCGTGGTCGGCGCCGATACTTGCAACGTCCCGTACTGGAATGTTGTGGCCGGCACGAACAAGATCGTAGCGGTGGTTTCGGACGTTTACCTGAATCCGGTGAACGACTCCACGGTCGTCTATTTCAGCTGCGATGAAGGCACGATGAAATCCCACGAGGAGCGGACGCAGAATCACGAAGGAATCGCGAATACCATCTGGTTCTCCGGCAATAACGTTCCGACCGCGGATGGCAAGGTCATCATTCGCGCCGAAACCAGCGGCGGAACGGTGAAGGACAGCTCCTTCTTCTACAATTCGGGCTATGCAGCCAGCATTGTGGTTGACCCGTATCCGACGAAGATTGCCGCTGACGGCAAAAGCAAATTCGATATGGTTGTGGAATCGTATGACGGCAACGCCAATCCGCTCATTAACGGGTCGGCCGTCAAAGTCAAGACCACCTGGCTGAAGAGTCAGGACGGGGTGTTCGGCGACGGATGTAATTCGTCCTCGGCAATCCTAGAATTTACCTCATCCACGCTGGATGCCGACTACTCGATGACCGGCGGAAACGACGACGGCGTCGGCGCGGTCGACTTCATCCAGATTCGGTCGGGTCTGATCACCCGGACAGTGGTCTGCTCGCTGATGACCGGAAACACCTTTATTGGGAACTCCAGTATCAGCGGCGCCAGCTCGGTTGACACCGGCAAAACCGTCAATTTGAGCGCCACGATCAAAGATCGCTCCGGCAACCCGCTGGGAGATCACACGCTTGTCATGTCCGCTACCAGCGGCACCGTGATCGGCGCCACCCAGAAAACCGACTCTTACGGCGGAGCGTACGGATTCAAGTATCGGGCTCCGGATACCGGCGGTACCCAGACCATCTCGATTACGGATACCGACCCACGCGGGGGCGGGACCGTTATCAGTATTGATATCACCGTCAACGTCCCTCAATGACGCTTAACTAGACCTTTAAGGCCGGTGAGGTATTTCTCACCGGCCTTTTTTTGTGCCTCTATTTTCAGTTCCGTTTGCCGCCCGGCCTTGTTATACATATGACCTATGTCATCAGTAGCTGTCCAACTTAAGTCAAAGCAGGGGAACCTGTTTTCCGTCTTCCAGGAGACCGCCGCCCGGATGGGGGAGCGAGTTGCCTTGAAAGGAGAAGGAGGGAGAGGGGAGAGCTACACCTACAGGGCAGTGTCGGAAAAAGTAAAACGGGTTGCCCAGGGACTTCGGTCTCTTGAGTCGCATGGCAGTGACCGAGTGGGACTGCTGTCCGAGAATCGGCCGGAATGGCCGATCGCCTACCTGGCGATTCTGGCTGCCGGCAGAACGGTCGTGCCGATCGATGCCAATCTGAAGCCGGCTGAGATCAATCATATTATTGAGGACGCCAAGCTTGACCTGGTGTTCGTGTCCGGCTCTTTTGAACAATCGTTGCATATAGCTTACCCTCATACTCGTCTGCTTTCATTCGAAAATGACTCGCCTAACGCCTGGTCTCGGATCGAGCTCCCCTCGGAGAAATTCGCCCCCTCAGTTAACGAAAATGCCGTCCTGATCTATACTTCGGGGACGACCGGCGCCCCCAAAGTTGTAGTTTTGACGCACCGGAATTTGCTCTCGAACATCGAGGGAGTGGAAGAGTCTCTCCAGTTCGGCCCGGCCGACCTGTTTCTTTCGGTGCTTCCGTTGCACCACACTTTCGAAGCGACCTGCGGCTTTATCACTCCGCTTGTCAGCGGCGCAACGGTCGTGTACGCCCGGTCGCTTAAGTCCAAGCAGATCCTTGAGGATTTGGCTTCAAACGGCGCCACGATCATGTGTGGCGTTCCGCTGCTTTTTGAGAAAATGCATCACAGCATCATCCGTCAGGTCCGCGAAGCCGGCCTGATTCGACGAGCAATTTTCAATGGGCTACTGGGACTGTCTGGACTCGGTTGGCGATTCGGCCTAAAATGGGGCCGGGGTCTGTTCCGCTCGGTTCGGAATTCTGCCGGGATCGGATCTCTTCGCATGCTGGTCTCCGGGGGAGCCCCGCTCCCGCCCGAAATTGCCCGATTCTTCAATCTGTTCGGAATCGATTTCTCCAGGGATACGGCTTGACCGAGTGTTCGCCGGTGGTTTCGGTTAACCGGCCTGACGATATTGAATTTGGATCGATCGGCTCCCCCTTGTCAAATTTGCAGATCCGCATCTTTGAGCCGGATGAGAACGGAGTAGGCGAGATCCTCGTCAAAGGGGACTCCGTGATGGCCGGCTATTTGAACAATCCTGCCAAGACGGCCGAAGTCTTGCGCGACGGATGGTTCCATACCGGCGACCTGGGACATTTCAGAAAGAATCACCTCTGGATCACCGGTAGGAAAAAAAACGTGATCGTCTCCGCCGCCGGAAAAAATATCTATCCGGAGGAGCTGGAAGAGCGGCTGCTGGCTTCGCCTTATGTTCTTGAGGCGGTCGTGTTTGGTCGGACCAGGGAAACCAGACAGGGCGAAGAAATCCGGGCGATCATTGTTCCCGATCTGGAACAACTGAAGTCGGAATTCGGGATATCCGATGAATCTTCCACTTCACCCGAAATTGTTACGCTGCTCGGAAAAGTAGTCGCTGAACTGAACGAACAGATCGCCGATTTTAAGAGAATCAGCGGGTTCGAAGTTCAACTGGAAGAACTCGAGAAAACCTCAACCAAGAAAATTAAGCGATTTGTCTATTTCAATCGCTAGCTCCGGGACGGTTAACGGCACATGAAGGTCAAAGCCCTTGAGCGGATGGGCGACAAGCTCCGCATTATCGACCAGACGAGACTTCCCGCCGAGCTCGTCTATCGCGAGTTCGATGACTATCTCGATGTCATTGCCGCCATCAAGCGATTGGAAATCCGCGGTGCGCCGGCGATTGGAATTGCGGCGGCCTATGGTCTGGCGCTCGCCGTGAAGCGGAGCCGCAAATGGTCCTATGAAAATGTCGCCCTGTACGCGGGGGAGATTAAGAGCGCCCGACCCACCGCGGTCAACTTGTTCTGGGCGATTGATCGAGTGCTCGCTCGACTGCAGGAAGCCGAGCCTTCCGGTTTCGAGGATACTCTCGAAATTCTGTGGCGCGAGGCGGAACGGATTCATCAGGAAGACCGACAGATGTGCAGCCGAATCGGCGAGTTCGGCGCGAGTCTTATCCATGACGGCGACACCATTCTCACGCACTGTAACACCGGCGCTCTCGCCACCGGCGGGATCGGAACTGCCCTTGGCGTCATCTACACCTGCCGGGACCAGGGAAAGCGAATCAGCGTCTACGCCGATGAAACCCGTCCGCTGCTCCAAGGGGCCCGCCTCACGGCCTGGGAGCTGCAACAGGAAGGGATCGACGTGACCCTGATCTGCGACAACACTGCCGGCATGCTTATGAAACAAGGAAGGGTCGATCACGTTATTGTCGGAGCTGATCGAATTGCTCGCAACGGCGACACTGCCAACAAAATCGGTACTTACTCAGTGGCTGTTCTGGCCGATCGACATGGCGTTCCGTTCTATGTCGCCGCGCCATCATCGACCTTTGACGCCGCCACGGCCTCCGGCAGAGATATCGTCATCGAAGAGCGCAGCGGCGAGGAAGTGACCCAAGGATTTGGCAAACCTACCGCTCCCGAGGGGATAAGAGTTTACTCGCCCGCCTTTGATGTGACACCCAACGAACTAATCCATTACTTCATTACTGATCAGGGACTGAAGCGCGGCGGGCACGGCTCCCTCTCGGACTGAACTCCGGCGCTGCAGAACCTTTTGACCCAGTCCGATAATAAGTAGAAGCAGGACAACGGCTGTTGAAATGACACGATCGAAACGACAATTCAAAGCGCTGCAAGCGCTCAATCTGGACTTGTTCCGGCATCCGGTTTTAACTCCGCCGGCCTCGGCCACCCTTTACAACGCTATCTTAAATGAGGCGCGTGAAAACCGCGCGGCCGTCGTCCGCGAATTGGCCGCTGGCTCGACCACCGAACTGCCGCCGGTAACTGACCTATACCGCCTCTTCGACGAGTACAACCTGATCTATTTCGGCGGCAAGCTGCCGAAAGTCCGGATCGAATACTCCACGCGCATGAGTTCTGCGGGCAGTTATACCCCGAGCCAAATGCTGATTCGGATCGGGCGCAGGTACCACGAAATTTTTCCGGAGGATCTGGCCGATACGCTCAAGCACGAGATGATCCACCTGATTCACCTCAATCACGATAAGGCTTTCCGGGACGAAGCTCGTCGAATCGGCACTTCCCTGAAGGCCAAACCGCATCCGTCGTTGCACAAGCCTCCCCGTTACATTTATGCCTGCCCAAACTGCGGGAGGGAGTATCCCAGGCAAAAAAGGCTCCGCATGTCCTCATGCGGCTCCTGTGCCCCCCGCCATTACGATGCCCGGTACAAGTTGCGTTTGCTCCCGGACAAGAATACCGCAAAGCAGTAACTGATTATAACGCAAACACTTACCAGCAAACCAGTCTCTCCCCGCACGCTCGAAGGGACGGAAAGGCCACTTTTTTTGGTTGGCAACCTTGACAATGGCTTTCGGGGCCTTATACTTATGATCTTTTGGTTTTGGAGACTCCCGAAGATTTAGGGTAAGAAGATGAAAACGTTTATTCCGAGAATTGATTCCGCTGGACGCAAGTGGTATGTCGTTGACCTTGAGGGAGCTACTCTTGGGCGCGCGGCGGTTAAGGTGGCCACCATATTGCGCGGCAAAGACAAGCCGTACTTTACGCCGCACCTGGACACCGGCGATCACGTTATCGTGATTAATGCCGGGGGCGTCAAGGTTACCGGCAGCCACAAGCCGCAGGACCTGGCTTTCCACTATTATACCGGTTATCCCGGTGGCTTGCGGACGATCACGTTCGCTGACCACATGCGGACCAAGCCGGAGAACGCCTTTGCTCTGGCGGTGCGCCGGATGCTTCCGAAGTCCCGCCTGGGGAAGAAGCAGTTTAAGAAACTCCACGTTTATCCGGGGGCGGAACATCCCCACCGGGCTCAGAAACCTGAAAAGTTGGTATTGAAGTAATAGAGCCTATGGAACAAAACATGTATGCCGCGACCGGTCGCCGCAAAGAAGCGGTGGCTCGTGTCCTGATCACTCCCGGCAAAGGGGAATTTGCCATCAACGGCCTGGCTATCAGCGATTATCTCCAGCGGGAGACGCTTGTGGACGCGGCCCGACGCCCGATTGTCGTGGCGGAATTGGATGGCCGCCTCGATGTCACCTGTACTACCAATGGCGGTGGCAAAGCCGGACAGGCGGACGCCATCAGATTGGCCGTCAGCCGGGCGTTGCTCCAAATGACCCCGGAGTTGCGCAAGTCATTTCGAATGGAAGGCCTGCTGACCCGCGATCCTCGCGAAGTCGAGCGGAAAAAGTACGGACGGCCGAAAGCTCGCAAACGCTTCCAGTATTCGAAGCGCTAGCCTAAGACAGTCTTCGGTGGAAACATCGAAGAAATAAGCAGTCCCGGCTGACCTGACCAGTGGTCCCGATGCTACGGGTGGATTCAGGGTTGAAGCCGGGATGAAGTGAAACCATAATTCGAGGGTATCCATGCTCGCACCCAAAATCCGTGAATTTCTCGAAGCGGGGGTTCATTTCGGCCACCAGACGCGCCGGTGGAATCCGAAAATGAAGCCGTTTATTTTTGCGGCCCGCAACGGCATCTACATTATCGACCTTCAGAAGACCCTGAACGCGCTGGAACAGGCCAAACGCAAAGTGCGCGAGGTGGTCCAGGGCGGAAAGTCGATCCTGTTTGTCGGCACCAAAAAACAGGCCCGCGAAGTCATCCTGGAACTGGCTCCCAAATGCAACGGCTTCTGGGTCACCGAACGCTGGCTGGGGGGGATGCTCACGAACTTCTCGACCATCAAGAATTCGATCAAGAAACTCAAAGATATTGAGCGGATGCGCGAGGACGGCACCTACGAGAAGATCACCAAGAAGGAACGGTCCCGTCTGGATAAAGAAGCTGCCCGCATGATGGAAGTACTCGCCGGTATCAAGGAAATGAATTACCTGCCGGGACTTCTGATTGTCGTGGATGCCAAGAAAGAAAAGATCGCCGTATCGGAAGCCAAGAAACTTGGTATCCCGATCATCGCCATTCTCGATACCAACGCCGATCCCGACCCGATCGATTTTCCGATCGCGGCCAATGATGACGCCATCAAGTCAATCCGGATTCTGCTGAGAGAATTGGTGGATTCGGCCTTCGAGGCCGCCAGTGCTGGACCGGCCCAGCTGGCCGCGGCCGAAGCCGAGCGGAATATGCCGCTCAAGACGTATGTCTCGGGGGACCGGGATACCTCCGAGTCGCAGAATTAAGGACTGACCACAATGGAAATAACAGCACAATTAGTCAAAGAACTGCGTGAAAAAACCGGCGCCGGCATGATGGATTGCAAGAAGGCGCTGGCTGAGACGCAGGGAAATCTGGAAACCGCCGTCGCTCTCCTTCGTGAAAAAGGGATTGCCAAGGCCGCTTCCAAAGAAGGGCGTACCACCTCCGAAGGGATCATCATCGCTCATATCGATCAGGCCAACCACCTCGGCGTTCTGGTCGAAATCAATTGCGAGACCGATTTCGTCGCCCGCACCGATAAGTTCAAAGAGTTTGCCCGCGATATTTCCTGGCATGCGGCCGAATCCAAGGTGAACGATGTGGATGCTTTGCTGGCCGAGAAGATGAAAGCCGGCAAGACCGTGACCGATTTTGTCAAAGAGACCATCGGAGCCCTCGGCGAAAATATGCAGTTGAAGCGGTTCATCCGCTTTAACGGCGACGGGTATATCACCAGCTACATTCACCCCGGTGACAAGCTCGGGGTGTTGGTCGAAGTCGCAGCGGCGAAGAACGCGGATACTAAAGAGAGCTTTCGCCTGTTTGCGCGCGATATCGCCATGCAGGTGGCCGCCACCAGCCCCAAGTGCGTGCGCCGCGACGAACTGGATCAGACGCTGATCGCCGCCGAAAAAGAGATTTACCGGCACCAGGCCCTCAATGAGGGGAAACCGGAGAAGATCGTCGACAAGATCGCCGACGGCAAACTCGACAAGTGGTACTCCGAGGTAGTTCTGACCGAGCAATTGTTCGTCAAGGACAACGACAAGACGATCAACGACCTGGTCAAACATCAGGCCGCCGAACTCGGGGAACCGGTTCAGATCAAGAGATTCGCGCGCTTCCGCCTGGGCGAGTAACGCATGGATTCTGACGGCCTACAACCGAAATATCGCCGGGTGCTGGTCAAGCTCTCCGGCGAGGCCCTCATGGGTCCCACCCAGTATGGGATTCATACTCCCACGGTCGATTATATCTGCTCCCAAATCAAAGAGATCAAATCCCTCGGCATCGAGTTGGCGCTCGTGGTCGGGGGAGGAAATATCTTTCGCGGGATGAATGCCTCCGAGCGGGGCATGGAACGGGTGACCGGGGACAATATTGGGATGCTGGCCACCGTGATGAACGCCCTCGCGCTGATGGATTCCCTCGAGAAGCACGGAATGTTCACGCGGGTGATGTCGGCTGTCAAGATCGAGGCGTTTGCCGAACCATATATCCGCCGCCGGGCGGTACGGCATATGGAGAAGGGGAGACTTGTCATTTTCGCCGCCGGCACCGGCAATCCGTATTTCACTACCGACACGGCCGCCTCTTTGCGGGCGATGGAGATCGGGGCGGAGCTGATGATTAAGGCTACCAATGTCGACGGAGTCTATTCTAAAGACCCCAAGAAACATCCTGACGCCGAATTCTATCCCAAGCTTACATATATGGACATTCTTCGGCGGGAATTGCGGGTGATGGATTCGACCGCGATTTCCTTGCTGAAAGAAAATTTGATTCCGGTGCGCGTGCTCGATCTGAGCCGGGCCGGAAATCTGAAACGCGCTGTCATGGGCGAAGAAGTTGGCACGCTTATTTGCTAAGCGGCATTAATCCTAGATTGAGGTAAGTAGTATGCTTGATTCTATTTACAATGCGACCAAAGAGAAAATGCAGAAAACGGTGGAAACCGTGCACCGCGAACTGAACGCCATCCGGACCGGAAAGGCCTCGGTTCATCTGCTCGACACCGTCCGGGTTGAGGCCTATGGCACCCACATGCCGATCAACCAGGTGGCCACGGTCTCTTCGCCGGAGCCGAGGCTCCTGATTGTCCAGGCGTTCGACAAGACCGTCGTCGGAGACATTGTAAAAGCGATTCAGAAAGCGGACCTCGGCTTCAATCCGCTGCCCGAGGGGCAGATGATCCGCATCCCGGTTCCTCCGCTCAACGAGGAGCGGCGCCGCGACCTGGTCAAGCATTGCAAGCATATCGCCGAGGAAGGGCGGGTGGCGATTCGAAATATCCGCCGCGACTCCAACGACCACATCAAAAAGGCGATGAAAGAGCACGACATCTCCGAGGACGCCGAGAAGCAGGCGCTGGACAAGATTCAGAAGATGACTGATGAAATGATTCACCAGGTGGATGATCTGGTCTCGAAGAAAGAGAAAGAAGTAATGGAGGTTTGACCTCCTCGAAATTCACTCGACACGGCCGCCCGGACCTCCGGGCGGCTTTTTTGTTGCGAACGCCCTGCTGTCCCTCGGAAATCGGTCTACCCCGGGTAGCTTCCGTTGATGTACTGCCACAAGTACCGGTTCTCGATTTCGTAGTGGGTCATTTGAGTCTTGACGATATCCCCCACCGAGACCAGGCCAATTAGCTTGTCACCGTCGACAATCGGCACGTGGCGGATCCGGTTGTTGGTCATGATACCGGCGATGTAGCTGATTTCATCGGACTCACAGCCGACGATCAAGCCGGTGGTCATCAGGTTCCCCACCGTGAGGGATTCAAATCCAAGCATTCGCTCATAGACGGCGCGGAAGATATCTTTGTCTGAGATGATACCCATCAGGCCGTCATTTTCGTCCAGGACCGGCAGGCAGCTGATTTGATGCTCGACCATGAGCGCCATCGCTCGTCTGACCGGCGTGGCCGGAGACGCCGTAATGATTCTGCTTTTCTTGGTCTGCAGAAGTTCTCTGACACGCACGTGCGACCTCCTTGGTTATGGCTGTAGCAAAGATGTTCTCTCTCGGCGCCTTACCTTCGTCCTGTCAGGCTCGGAGCGGTTCCTCGCAGCATCGGGCCAAAGGGCCCGACACTACGGGAGATGCGAGAGCTCCGCAAACGCAGCCGCTCACGTAAAAAATCGTGCAGACGAGTGTCGCAATGTCAGGGTGTGTCGCCTGCCGCCGGATGTGTCACAGCGAGGACCGATCGAAACGCAGCATTCAGAAAACAGATTGAGTATGGCGGCCCGGCGACCTATCTTGGTCGGGCACCGTGAGATTAGAGAACGGTGTCAAATAAAGATGCTATCGAAGGCGACGCTGTGTCAAGAGCAAAATGGGTGTTTACAATCTTCATTGTAGGTATTTCGGTCTTTGTCATGGTGCGGGCCGACGATACCAAACTCCTCCGCTTTTTCTGGGACCGGGCCCGAGCCACCCTCAGTAATGCCAACCCGGATGCGCGCGGCATAAACTACTCGTTCACCGCCACAACGTACTACAAGAAGTACGCGGAGAAAGGGAAGATTGAGAGCACCGATTCAACCCGAATCGGATATTTCTTCAGCTTCGGCAAGTTGGATTCCACCCGGACGCTCCTGGCCCCGAGAAACAAGATTCCGCCGGTCGATCTCAGCCTTCCGGCAGTTTTTGACAGCAGCTACGCCCTCAATTTTTATCCAAACGACACGGGCGGCAAGACTATCGCCATCGGCTTTGATGCGGACAGCAGTCACTCTGACTGGCCGGTGGGACTGGTGTTGATTGACCGACAACTGTATTATCCGGACTGGCTCTATCTGTCTTATCCCGAGAAGAAAGGATTCCGTCGATTCTCCCGGTCCATGCGATTTGTGGAGCGCGACGGTTATATTTTCCCCGACTCGGTGTGCGAAGTAGCCACCGTTGACGGAATATTTTTCTCGACATCGTATCGGCTTGAGACCGGAATCAAGAATCTGACCATTTATCGATAGCGGTCTAAATGACTCGGTCCGGTCCGCCGCCGCCCAGGACCCCTTGTATGCGGGTCGCCACCCTTGCCAAACCTACTTTGTGACTTTAACTTGGCCCGACCATGGCAAGTGAACTCCAATTCCTGAAAGATACAATTCTGTCCCGACCGGAACGGATTCCGGCACATGTAGCCATCATCATGGATGGCAACGGCCGCTGGGCAGCCACGCGTAATCAGCCCCGGACTGCCGGCCACGAAGCCGGAGTCAAAGCCGTCAAAGAGGTTGTCAAAGCGGCCGCCGAACTCACGATCAAATACCTGACGCTCTACACGTTCTCGGTCGAGAATTGGAAAAGGCCTAAGGATGAAGTCGAGTCCTTGATGACCCTGCTGACCAAAACCACGCTGGCCGAACTTGATGAGCTGATGAGCAATGATGTCAAACTCATTACCACGGGACGGATCAATGGGCTATCGATGGCTCGCCGGGCCGTGCTTAATGAGGCGGCCCGCCGCACGCGCGACAACAAGGGACTGGTGCTTAATTTGGCTCTCAACTACGGTGGAAGGACCGAAATTTTGGATGCCGTCAAGGCGATCGCAAACTCGGTCAAGGCTGGCGTGCTTGATATTCCTGAGATCAACGACGAGCTGTTTTCGAGCTTCCTTTACACGAGCGGAATCCCCGATCCGGATTTGCTCATCCGCACATCAGGAGAAAAAAGAATCTCCAATTTCCTGCTCTGGCAAACGAGCTACACGGAGCTTCATATCATTGACACACTCTGGCCGGATTTCGGCAAGAAAGAGCTCTTTGAAGCGGTTGCGGAGTATCAAAAGCGGGAGCGGCGGTTCGGCAAAGTGAGCACGGAGGGTTGAGCCTTTGAGTCGAAATCTACTGATTAGAATAGCGGTGGCCGCCGTGGCGATTCCAGTTATTCTCTGGATTTCCTATACCGGCGGGGTCTGGCTGTTCGGCATGGTGACCTTGTTTGCCGGGGTCGGCTTGTTTGAACTGCTCCTAAATGAGCGCGTCCGTCCCGGCCAACTCCGCTTTTGGTTTCCGCTCGTCGCCCTTTCCGCCGGCTTGATCGCGGCGTACGCTACTATACCGCAGCACTCGGTCAAGTTCTCGGTCCCATTCTGGACCTGCCTGGGACCGATCTTTATCCTATATTTTCTGGTGACCTCCATGCTCGCCGCGATCGGCAAGAAAACCCCCGACGAATTGTACGCCGATCATGCCCGCCTCTTCTGGGGGACCTTCTATCTCGGCGCCTTGTATCCTTTTGTTTACGCTCTCGGCGCCGATTCCTCCCTCGACCAGATCATTGCGCCATCGTCTAAAGGGGACCTTCTGCTTTTCCTCTTCGGCGTTCTCTGGGTGGGAGATACGGCCGCCATGGGATTCGGCAAGTGGATGGGTCGTCACAAACTTGCGCCGGGAGTTTCTCCAAACAAGACGGTGGAAGGATTCATCGGAGGGCTTTTGGGAGGCGCCGCGATCGGCCTTTTGATGTTCTTCTGGAAATTCCCTCAGTTGCCGATTGGGCATGTCTTACTCATTGCGGTCGGCTGCTCGCTCTTCGGCCAGCTCGGCGATCTTGTAGAATCAATGTGGAAGCGCTCGCTTGGGATAAAGGACTCATCGGGAATCATTCCCGGTCACGGCGGCGTTCTTGATCGCTTTGATTCGCTCCTGTTTGCGGCGCCGTTCATGTACGTCTATATCACCTGGATTCTGTAGTGAGAGCATTGGATCTCGTCTTTGCCGCGCGCCCCATGCTGCATGTCCCGATTTGGAGCATCTATCTGGTCTCCTTAAAATACCACAATGATCTGGCGGGAGAGCATTTTGACTGGAGGGATGTCGCAACTCTGGTCTGCCTGAGTCTGCTAGCGGCCGGCGCTTACTACCTGAATCAAATCTTCGACGTAGCCTCCGACACCGTTAACCGCAAGCTGGGCTTTCTGACCGACGGTAAGCTCGTCCCGGGACAGCTTATGCTCGGTTATTTGATTACGTCGCTCGCGGCTCTGGTCGGGGGCTGGTATCTGTCTCGCATCACCTTCGCCATCCTTTTGCAGTTGTTCGCGCTCGGCTTCGCCTACTCGGCCCCCCCATTCAGGATGAAGGACCGGGCATTTTGGGGATTTGCCGCCAACACCTGGGGAATCGGATTCCTAGTTTCGTTTTCGGTCATGCCCAATATCAATTTCCATAATGCCGGACTCCTGGGCTGGGACAATCCCTGGTATTTTGCAGCCGCTATCGGAGGAATTTATCTCCTGACCACCATTCCGGATATGGCCGGCGACGAGTTGGCGGGCAAGAGAACGGCGGCGGTGGTGTTGGGTGAGGCGGGGGCTCTCATTCTGGGAGCGGTTCTTCTGGTCCTCTCGGCCTATCTGGGATTCCGGAACGAGTTTATCCTTCTGGGCTCAATCTCAGTGGCAGCGGCCGGACTCGCTGCGATTGCGCTCATAGTGAAGCGCCGCGAGGCCTTGAAACTCGCCATTGTGCTGCCGATTGTGCTCCTGACTCTCCTGGCCGGAGTTTTCTATCCTGTGTACCTGCTGTTTATTGTTGTTCTGGTGATTCTGACGCGGGTATACTACCGGCGACGGCTGGGAATAACATATCCGTCGCTGACCCGATGAAACGCCTGTTCCTTCCAATTCTCAGTACGCTTATCCTGGCGGCCTGTGCGCCGTATGCCAGGTATTCGACCACCGGCACCAATTCCCCCCGTGAAGTTATTCCCGACAACGATCAGCCAACGACCAACGATTACCTGAGATTCGGTTCCATCGTGCAACAATACATTGGGCGGCCGTACGCGGGACGATCCCGATACGAACCGGGGCTCGACTGCTCGCTCTTCACCCAGGAAGTAATGCGCGATTATGCCCACAAGGATATCGGGCGGACGGCCGAGGATCAGTTCGAGCGAGGGGTCGACCTTCCCCGCAACCGGCTGAGACCGGGCGACTTGGTCTTTTTTCAGACCGAGCGCGCACGGATTTCCCATGTGGGGATATACGTCGGATACAACTCGTTTGTCCATGCCTCTAGTTCGCAGGGAATCATTATCAGCAACTTGAGCGAAGAGTACTGGGCGAAGCGATATATCGGCGCCAAGCGCGTGATTAACCTTCCCCAGAGCAAGATTGACCGCAAAGATTCTGACAAAGGGAGCGACAAAAAGGACGAAGGATACGAGAAGTACAAGCGCTCCCACGAGCGAAAGTGAGTCCTCCGCGATTACCGCGACCTGACCGGAACTACAGATTCCGGCTCCTGTTCTGATATTAGCCATGAAAAGCTCCCAGCCTGATCTCGAACTAAAGCTCAAAAATTTGCCCACCGCACCGGGCGTCTATATTTTCAAGGATGCCCAGAAGAAAATCATCTACATCGGCAAGGCCAAGAACCTTCGCAACCGTGTCAGAACCTATTTCCAGACCACCGAGCATCCAGATGCCAAGACTTCCGCCCTGGTGGAACACGTCCGTGATTTTGATCTGATCGAGACTCATAACGAGATTGAATCGCTGATTCTCGAAGCCAACCTGGTCCACGAGCACTCACCCCGTTACAATATTCTGCTCAAAGACGACAAGCACTTCCCGTACATAAAAGTGACCGTTCATGAACCGTTTCCCCGGGTGCTGATCGTGCGCCGTCTGGAGAAAGACGGCGCGCGCTATTTCGGCCCGTACACAAGTGCGGCATCGATGCGTAGGACCGTCACTTTTCTCGTCCACTTGTTCAAGATTCGGAGCTGCCGGCTGGTAATCCCTCATCCGAAAGGGAAGAAATACGTAGCGTGTCTGGACTACCATATCGGAAGATGCGGCGGGCCGTGCGAAGGGTTTCAAACCCAGGACGTCTACCAGCGCGGCGTTAATTCTCTTCTCCTCGCGCTCGCCGGCAAGACCCGGGATCTGATCGACAACCTGACCCTTCAGATGGAGACCGCCTCCGAAGAACTCCGATTCGAGGAGGCGAAAGAGTGCCGGGATCAGATCGACGCCATCCGCGCCACCATGGTCAAACAGAGTGTCGACGTGAACCAGGTCACCGATCAGGATGTGGTCGCGATCGCAAGGGAATCATCCGATGCCGCCGCGGTCGTGATGCAGGTTCGCGACGGGGCGCTGATCGGAAGACAGGAGTTCTTGCTCAATCTGAGCGCCGAAGACGCTAACGATGCCGTGCTGGAGACTTTTGTCACCCAGTACTACAATCATCAGCCGAACCTTCCCGATGAAATCCTGCTCCCGGGCTCCATCGCCGACGAACCGCTTCTTGAGAGCTGGCTCAGGGAAGTCAAGGGGAGAGCGGTCAGGCTGCTGACTCCCAAGATTGGCGACCGGGCCCGCGTGATGGAATTGGCCCAGAAGAATGCCCGGCTGGTGCTCGATGAATGGATGATCAAAAAGCGGTCGGTCGCCGAACGGACCAGCAAAATGGTGGTTGGTCTCAAGGATGACCTGGGGCTGGCCAAGTCGCCCCGCACTATGGTCTGTTTCGACATATCAAATACCGGCGAGACTGACGCGGTCGCCTCGTGCGTCTATTTCGACAACGGCAAGCCCAAGAAATCCGAGTATCGTCATTTTCATATCAAAGGAGTTAAGGGGCAGGACGATTTCAAGATGATGCGAGAAGTGGTCGGGCGGTATTTCTTCCGCCTTTCGGAGGAAAAGAGGCCGGCTCCTGACTTGGTGGTGGTCGACGGCGGAAAGGGACAGCTGTCCTCCGCCCTGGCCGAGCTTGAATCATTGGGCTTTGCCGATCAGGCGATCATCTCGCTCGCCAAACGACTTGAGGAAGTGTACCTGCCGCAACAAATCGACCCGATCACGATCCCAAAATCGTCCCCCGGCTTGATGCTCCTGAAACGGATACGGGATGAGGCTCACCGCTTTGCCGTCACCTTCAATCGTGCCGTGAGAACCAAACGGACGATCCAATCGGCGCTCGACGGCATTTCAGGTGTTGGTCCAGCCAAAAGGGATGCGCTCCTGCGCACATTTGGGTCGGTCGAACAGATTCGCCATCAGTCCCCGGAGGAACTCGCCAAGGTCAAAGGGATCACGTTGAAACTGGCCCAAACCATTGTCGGGGAACTCGCCAAGGAGCAGCCGGCCAACTGAGATGTTGTTGCCATATCGCTACTAATTCGCATATACTCCGCCCATGGCCACCTCATCCAAACCGTACACGGTAACCGCGATCACGCGCATGATCAAAGGGGCGCTCGAAGAAAATTTCGCGAACCTCTGGGTCGAGGGAGAGATTTCCAACTACAAGTTGCACACTTCGGGACATCGCTATTTTGATCTCAAAGACGAAAACGCCGGGATCAGATGTACCCTCTGGCGTTCTGCCGGAGCTTACCTCAAGTTCGAGCCTGAAAACGGCCAGCACGTGCGGGTCCATGGCGATATCAGCGTCTATGAGAAGGCCGGCAATTACCAGATCAATTGCCGAAAGATCGAGCCGATCGGTGTCGGCGCTCTGGAACTGGCCTTCCGACAACTTTTCGAACGGCTCTCCAAAGAAGGGTTATTCGAGGAAGATCGCAAGAAACCGCTGCCGTCATTTCCGCTCAAAATCGGTATCGTAACTTCTCCCACCGGCGCCGCCATTCGGGATATCATTCAAATTTCCCGGCGCCGCAACAGTTCGATTGAGTTGATTCTTTATCCGGCCAAGGTCCAGGGAGAGGGCGCTGAAGAGACCATTGCGGCCGGACTCGATTATTTCAATACACGAAGCGACATTGATTTGATAATTGTCGGGCGCGGGGGAGGGTCCGTTGAAGATCTCTGGCCGTTTAATACAGAGACGACTGTCCGGGCGGTAGTGCGGTCTCGGATACCGACGATCTCCGCCGTAGGGCACGAAATCGACACCACCTTGTGTGACCTCGCGGCTGATTTGCGCGCCCCGACCCCTTCCGCTGCCGCCGAACTGGCGGTTTGGTCAAAGTCGGAATTTCGCGAACAGGTGCAGAGCCTTCTGGCCGCCATGACTGAGGAATTGAATTACCGCGTCCAGCAGGCCCGCGAGGCGCTGGAAAGCGTGATGCTTCGCCCGGTCTTCTTGCGACCGTATGATCTTGTGTATCAGCGGCAGCAATATCTCGACAGCCTGGTCCGGCTGCTTGGAACGACCGGAAAAATGAGCTTTGTGGAGCACAAAAACCGGTTATCTTTACTGGTCTCTCGACTCGATACGCTCTCGCCGCTCAAGATTCTTTCCCGTGGATATTCCGTCACGCGGCGTTTGGCAGACCGGGCAATCGTCAAATCGTCATCGGACGTTCACTCGGGCGATCAACTTGAGACCGTGGTCGAGAAGGGAAGCATCGTTTCCATCGTTCAAACGAGCACCAACCGCAGTTAGGACATGATATGACGGTGAAGAAAAAATATGCCGACTACGAATCGGCGATGAACCGGCTGCAGGAAATTACTGCCGCGCTTGAATCGGGCGATACCAAGCTGGAACAGGCGATCGAGCTGTATACCGAAGGACTGGAGATCGCCCGCTTCTGCGAGCAGAAGCTTCAGGAAGCCGAAAAGAAAATAAAGATCATTGCCGATAAGAACGGCCCGGTGGAAGAAGACTTTTTGGAGAGCGATAAGTGATGGGCACGGCGTCGACCATTAACGGGCATGCTTATCTGGAACAGCGCCGGCAACAGGTGGACCAGCTGCTGGACCGTTTCACCCCCCCGGCAAGTGAGGAGCCGAAATCACTCCATGCGGCGATGCGGTACTCTTTGATGGCAGGCGGAAAGAGAATTCGCCCGATCCTTTGTGCCGCCGCGTATGAACATACACTGGCCGGAAAGTCGCGACCGGACGAGGCCATTCAGTACGCCATGGCCGCGCTTGAGATGGTCCACACGTATTCCTTGATTCACGATGATCTTCCCTGCATGGACGACGACGATCTGCGTCGAGGCATGCCGACCTGTCACAAGAAGTTCGGCGAGGCTACGGCTGTCCTCGCCGGGGATGGGCTTCATGTGGTGGCGTTTGAACTGATGGCAAGAACCGGTTCGCTCCAGGCCGTTCTGGAATTGGCTGAGGCGGTTGGGACGTACGGAATGCTCGGGGGCCAGGTGGCCGACCTTGAGGCCGAAGGGAAACCGGAGGTCAGCCGGTCCGAAGTGACCAACATTCATAAGCGGAAGACGGGCGCTTTGATTCGCGGCTCAGTCAGGATAGGGGCCATTCTGGCCGACGCCGATGCTCGGCTGCTGGCCAAACTTACTATTTACGGCGAAAAGATCGGCCTGGCCTTTCAAATAATCGACGATATTCTGGATATCGAGGGGGATCAAAAACTGCTGGGGAAGAAAGTCGGTTCCGATAGTAAGAACCAGAAAGCCACCTATCCGGCGGCCGTGGGGCTGGAGCATGCTCGCTCCGAGGCGGCCCGCCTGATCGACGAAGCCCTGGCGGTCTTTGACGGATATGATGACAATATTCTCAAATTCCTGGCCCGCTATATTGGCCAACGCGAAAAGTAGGAAACGGCGTATAAAATCAGATGAACTATCTTTCGTCCATTAGCCGGCCTTCGGATCTGAAGAAGCTGAGCCCGGAGGAACTGATCGAGGTCGCGCGGGAAATACGGCACGAGATCGTTTCCGTGGTCTCTGAGACGGGCGGACATTTGGCGTCAAATCTCGGCGCCGTCGAGCTGACCTTGGCTTTGCATTACGTCTTCGACCTACCGGAAGACAAGCTTATCTGGGATGTCAGTCACCAAACCTACGCCCATAAGATACTCACCGGTCGCCGGGAACAGATTGCCACCATCCGGCAATACCAGGGATTGGCCGGCTACGCTAAAAGGGCGGAGTCGGAATACGACCATTTCGGAGCCGGACACGCGTCGACTTCGATCTCTGCCGCGCTTGGCTTTGCCCTCGCTCGGGATCTTTCCGGAAAAGACCATAAGGTTGTGGCGGTGATCGGCGACGGCGCCATGACCGGCGGGCTGGCGTTCGAAGGCATGAACAACGCCGGATCGCTCAAGAAAAATCTCCTGGTTATTCTCAACGACAACACCTGGTCAATCTCGAAGAATGTCGGGTCTATTTCAAAGTATCTCACGGGGATCCTTGCCGACGAAAAATTCCAGAAACTACGCAACGAAATTTGGGAGCTGACCGGCCGGTTCAAACGCCGCGACCGCATTCGCGAGACGATCAAGCATATTGAGAATTCGGTGAAGGGATTTCTGGTCCCGGGGCTGCTTTTTGAGAAGCTAGGCTTCCGGTATTTTGGACCTATTGATGGCCACGATCTCCCGCTTTTGATCGACATGCTGAAGGATATCAAGAATATTCCCGGCCCGGTTATGCTCCATGTGGCCACGATAAAAGGGAAGGGATACGCTCCGGCCGAAGATGATGCATTCAAATATCACGGTGTCGGCAAATTCGACAAGATTACCGGTAAAGCAGCGGCCAGCGGGGCCAATCTGCCCGCCTACACTTCGGTATTTGGCAAGACCATGGTTGAGCTCGGTGAGGCCAACCCGAAAGTCATTGCCATTACGGCGGCCATGTGTTCCGGTACCGGCCTCGTGGAATTCTCGGAAAAATTCCCGGAGCGGTTCTTTGATGTCGGCATTGCTGAGGCTCATGCCACCTGCTTTTCGGCCGGGCTGGCGGCCGAAGGGATGAAACCCTATGTCGTGATTTACTCGACTTTTCTCCAGAGAGCTTATGATCAGGTCATTCACGATATCGCGATTCAGAAACTCCCGGTCGTCATTTGCATGGACCGCGCTGGTCTGGTCGGAGACGACGGACCGACCCATCACGGGGTGTTTGACATCGCCTATCTTTCCACCATCCCCAATGTGACGCTGGCGGCTCCCAAAGACGGCAACGAACTGCGAGCGATGTTGCACTATACCGCGGCGAACCACAATGAGGGGATTGTCGCCATACGGTACCCTCGTGATGTGGTGCCCTCACCGATGACGACAGAAATCCCCTCCCTCCAGTGGGGCACATGGCAATGGCTCTCCAATCCCGGACCGTTTGTCGTGTTGGCTGTCGGTACGATGGTGCACTCGGCGCTGATAGCCGCGGAACGACTGGCCGAGCTTGGGATAGAAATTTCGGTGGTCAATGCACGGTTCGTTAAACCGCTGGATATGTCGATTTTGGAGAAAGTGCGGTCCGATGCCCGAGTTATCGTAACAATTGAAGAGGGACAGTTGCGCGGCGGGTTCGGTCAGACTGTCGCCGAGTACCTGCTCTCGAACGGCTTCGATGGTAAATTCAAGGCCCTCGCCCTGGCCGACCAGTTTGTGACGCACGGCAGCCGGGCCCAGCTGTTGCGGGATGTCGGGTTGGATGTCGACGGCATCACCAAATCCCTCTCCGAAATGGCTGCGCTTCAAGCCAAATCGAGCATGAGTTTTCTACAGCGGTTCGGCTTCAAGAAGACGCACCCCAATCGAATCCGGGATGCCTTCAAGAACGCAGACTGATTCTTCTCGCCTCCCAACTCATCGTTGACTTCGGACTCCGTCCCAGGTATTTTTGCAGTCACACTCGATGCGAAAATCGCCTTCAGCCGACCGATCAATTAAACTGAACCGGACCCTGACACTTGTTACGCTGCAAAGGGTCGCGCTTAATCTGGCCTGGGTAGCCGGCACGGCGTATGTGCTCATGTACTTAGTCGTGGCCATGCTTCGCCTGCGTTACCCCTACGAACTGGAATGGATGGAAGGCGGAGCGGTCGATCATGTCACTCGAATTCTCCACGGTCAGTTGCTGTATGTCCGGCCGTCGCTTGAATTCATCCCCTACATTTACACGCCGCTGTACTACTATCTTTCGGCGCTGGTAGCGCTGGTCACCGGGATCGGATTTCTGCCGCTCCGGCTGGTCTCGCTGGGAGCTTCTCTGGGGATTTTCGCCGTCATCTTCCGGTGGACCCGAAACGAAAATGGGAGTTGGAAACATGGCCTGATCGCCGCCGGTTTGTTTGCCGCAACCTACGACATTTCGGGGAGTTGGTTTGATATTGCCCGGGGGGACTCGCTTTTCATCTTCTTTTTGGTTTCCGCAGCCTCCCGGCTCCGGTTCGCCCAAACAGGTCGAGGGTTACTGCTTTCCGGGGTGCTCTTGTGGCTGGCTTTTCTATCCAAGCAGACGACCCTTTTTGTCGCGGCTCCTCTGATACTGTACTCCGTGTATGCCTACCGAAAGAAGTCAGTCTACTTCCTGGCTCCCTTTGTGGCTTTGACCGGTCTGATTATCTGGGTGCTGGACCGGATCCACGACGGATGGTTTTCATATTACATCTTCAATCTGCCGGCGCATCACAAGATAGATCCGCGGTTCTATGCCGGATTCTGGACCAACGACATTATCAGGCAAGTGCCCATCTTGTTGATTCTCGCCGTCGCCCTGGTCACGCTCTTCTGGACCGGAAGGGAACGCAACGGGTTCTGGTTCTATTTCTTACTCTGTATGGGCGGCGTGGCTGCTTCATGGTCCAGCCGCTTGCATACGGGCGGTTATAACAACGTGCTGATGCCGGTCTATCTGGTGCTTTGTGTAACTGCGGCTGCCCGGCTTGGCAACTTTACAGGGGAGAGTGCCTCAAGAAAATCGGCTGCCGCTCGCAAGTGGTCTTGGCTCGTGATGACCGGCGTCATTAGCCAATTCGGATTGCTTTGGTATAATCCGGCCGCACAAGTACCGACCAAGTGGGAAGAGGACGCCGGCGATGCCCTGATCAAGACTCTGGGATCTGTTCAAGGAGATCTTTACATGCCCTACCATGGGTACCTTCCGTCGCTGGTGGGGAAACAGACCTATGCCCACCAGATGGCGGTCAAGGACGTGGCTCGCGGCGATCCTGCTATGGCTCAGGAACTCACGCAGAAAATGACCGAGGCGTTCACAACGCGGCGGTTCAGTTTGGTTGTGCTGGATTTGCCGTGGGAATCAGCCTCGTTGCAGAGGAACTACCAGAATTATGCAGGCATGCCCCAGGCCGCTCTCTCGTTCCTCCCAGTGACCGGCTACCAGACCCGTCCCTTGTTTTGGTACGTGCCCCGGACCGACTCCCTCAGGTGAATCACCGGCGTCGGCACTTGCCTTAGTATTATGAATGCACGTTATTCGGCTCGGTGACTATGCGTTTTGGCGTGACGGCAAACATTCGACGGGTTGGCGCGAAAGAGGCCATCGCCGTTCTTCTCCACTGGGGGAATGCTTCCGACCACGATCTCGTGCTTGGAGAGGAGTTGCGCCCCTTCGCCGTCAATCATCAGAATTTCTCCAAAGAGGCCGAAATTCCCTCCAAAGTTGACTGTATTGTCTCTATGGGGGGAGACGGGACCATTTTGTCGACCGCTCGGCTCGTCGGATCATCGGGCGTGCCGATCCTTGGCATCAATCTCGGTTCACTTGGATTTCTGACGCAGCGGACCCCGGCGCAGCTGGTGGCGAGCCTTGAAGCTATTCTGGCAGGCAAATATCAGCTTGAAGAGCGCATGCTGCTCAAAGTAGTCTCTAATGGTCGCTACAAACTCACCATCCCGTTCGCTCTCAATGATGTCGTGATAGACCGGGGTCCGAGCACGCGACTTTTGGATATAAACCTCCGCGTCAACGGCGAGGAAGTGGTGACATATAAGGCGGACGGTCTTATCATCGCGACCCCGACCGGATCAACGGCTTACTCACTGGCTGTAGGCGGGCCGATCATGCACCCCAAGAACGACGCCATGATTGCCGCCCCGATTGCCCCCTTTTCGCTAACCACCCGGCCGATGATCTTCGCGGGAGACGATCTATTAGAATTGCAGCTTCTCCCCAGACCCGAAGAAGCGCATGTGACACTCGACGGCCAGATCGGTATTGCCATACGTTCGGGCGAAATCATCCGCATCTCTCGGGCCGAACACCGGGTCAAATTTGTGACTTTTGCCGAGAGCAGCTACTACCAGCTGTTGCGCAACAAGCTTCATTGGGGCGTGCCCCCAAGTTTCCACACTTGATCGGCGCCCCGCCTCCAAAATTTACTTGAATCGCACCTCCAACCCGCGTACTTTGTTCTCATAGATAAGCGGGAGTAACTCAGTTGGTAGAGTCACAGCCTTCCAAGCTGTTGGTCGCGAGTTCGAACCTCGTCTCCCGCTTTTGATTCTCTGGCAAAGGAAACCGACGGCAGGGATGCGGATTTCTCTATTTAGCGCTACACTCCTTTTTCTTTTCGCTCTGATGGCGGTGCTGGCCGGCTGTATCGAACGAAAACCGGAACAGGTCAAAAGACGAGATTCACCTGTCACCGGCGAATTGACCTCGATCTTCAAGGAACAAGAGGCGTACCGGGACGCCAAAGTGTCATCCGAAGTCATCAACGAGCGGGCTGTCAAGCAACGTCAGCAGATCTATCAATTTCTGGCGCAATCTCTCCTGGTCGAGCCGACCGACCTATATCGCGCGGCTCAAGTTCTTCAATCCACCGATACCGCTACCTGTAAAGAGAACTTCCTGCTCGCCTACTATATGTGCCAAGAAGCCGTGCGGAAGGGACTGGATAGCGCGCGCTATCTGGCGGCGACCAGTATCGACCGCTACCTCCTCGCCAGTGGTCTTCGCCAGCGCTACGCCACACAATACGGCCAGGACCGCTTTGGCCGTTATTATATCCTTCCGTATGACTCGACCATCTCCGATCGGGACCGGACGAACTATGGAGTGCCCGCCATGGACTCGCTCAAAAAGATCGTTTCTCACCTCAACGGTACAAAATAATTCTATCCCGTTGTTGTTCTGTTAGATATAAGCGCGACGGCAATTTCCGAGGCCACCAGGCTGTGGCGCCGGAGACAGCTTCAAAATCTTCTTATCCTCTTATCCCACAAGCGACAAAAAAAGCCTTGACAGCCCCTTGCCAGAGGGATATTCTTCGGGTTCACCCCGGGGACAGGTATGTCTGTCTTGGGGTGTTTTCTGGCTTGAAATTAGCATAAAGTTAATTATTAGGCCCAGATAGCTCAGTTGGTAGAGCACATCCTTGGTAAGGATGAGGTCACCAGTTCAATCCTGGTTCTGGGCTTGTTTGTTCGCACTAGAGGAGCCTGACGATGGCGAAGGAGAAATTTGTCCGTTCGAAGCCTCACGTAAACGTGGGGACAATCGGTCACGTGGACCATGGCAAGACGACCTTGACGGCGGCGATCACGATGGTGATGAACAAGCTGACGGGTTCGGCGGTCCGGACGTTTGATTCGATTGACAATGCTCCGGAAGAGCGGGAGCGCGGGATCACGATTGCGACGGCGCACGTGGAGTACGAGTCGAGCAAGCGCCACTATGCTCACGTGGACTGTCCGGGTCACGCCGACTATGTGAAGAACATGATCACGGGTGCGGCGCAGATGGACGGCGCGATCCTGGTGGTGTCGGCGGCAGATGGTCCGATGCCCCAGACGCGGGAACATATTCTTCTGGCCCGCCAGGTGGGTGTGCCGTTTATCATCGTGTTCATGAACAAGGTGGACATGGTGGATGACCCGGAGCTTCTGGATCTGGTCGAACTCGAGGTCAGAGACCTGCTCAGTTCGTATCAGTTCCCGGGCGACGATATTCCGATCATCCGAGGTTCGGCTCTTCAGGCGATGATGGCGGGTGCGACCGGGACGTTTAATCCGCAGGATCCGGTGTTCAAGCCGATTATCGATCTGGTGGCGGCCTGTGATACCTATATCCCGGAGCCGAAGCGCGAGACGGACAAGCCGTTTTTGATGCCGGTGGAAGATGTCTTCTCGATTACCGGCCGCGGAACGGTCGGAACCGGCCGTGTGGAGCGCGGGATAATCAAGCAGGGTCAGGAAGTGGAAGTGGTGGGGATCCGGGACACCCGCAAGACGGTGGTAACCGGAGTGGAAATGTTCCGGAAACTGCTGGATGAAGCCCAGGCGGGCGACAACGTCGGGCTGCTCCTTCGTGGAATAGAAAAAGAAGATTTGGAGCGCGGGATGGTGTTGGCGGCGGTGGGGAGCGTAAAGCCGCACCGGAAGTTCAAGGCTGAAGTCTATGTGTTGACCAAAGAAGAAGGTGGTCGTCACACGCCGTTTTTTAACGGGTATCGTCCGCAGTTTTATTTTCGGACGACGGACGTGACGGGGGTGGTGACATTGCAGCCGGGGATCGAGATGGTGATGCCGGGTGACAACACGACCATGAATATCGAGTTGATCACGCCGATCGCGATGGAGAAAGAGTTACGGTTCGCCATTCGCGAGGGTGGTCGGACGATCGGCGCCGGTGTGATCGGCGAAATTGTAGAATAATCGTTTAGACTGGAGTGGTGCTGCTGTGCCGCGAGATAGAATTACCTTGGCCTGCGGGGAATGCAAGAACCGCAACTACGATACCATGAAAAACAAGCGCTTGCATCCGGAGCGGGTGGATTACAAGAAGTTCTGTCCGCACTGCAACAAGCATACCATGCACAAGGAGACCCGGTAGCACAAGCTATAGGCCAGTAGCTCGAACTGGTAGAGCGCCGGTCTCCAAAACCGGATGTTGGGGGTTCGAATCCCTCCTGGCCTGCCAAATTACCTGCGGCCGGCTTCAGGATTCCGGAATCGAGTGAGAGTTGTTCCTGGGCCCGGCAAAGAGACGAGACGAGCGGACGGTCTGCTCACACGGTGAGAAAGTGAATTAGCCCGATTATGTGGGAAAAAGTAAAAAGGTACTCGAAAGAGACGGTGGCCGAACTTCGCAAGATGACTTGGCCGACCAAGGATGAATTAATCGGGTCGACGGTGGTTGTCATCGTGACGTCGCTGATCATTGCCGTATTCATTGGCGTGGTCGACCGGATCCTGACCTTCCTGGTCACGCTCATTTTTACTTCTGGACAGGGAGCGTAGATGCCGCTTCGCTGGTACGTTGCGCACACTTATTCCGGCCACGAACAAAAGGCCAAGCGGTATCTTGAGTCCGCGGTCGTGAACGCCGGTCTCCAGGACAAATTCGGTCAGATCCTTATTCCGACCGAACAGGTCATCGAGATGAAGCAGGGGAAACGGGCCACTTCCACCAAGAAGTTCCTCCCCAGCTACATTATTATCGAGATGGATCTGGACAAAGAGACCCAGAACCTAGTGATCAATACGCCCGGAATCACCAATTTCGTCGGCGCTGCCGGCAAACCGCAGCCGCTGAAATTGGAAGAAGTCGAACGAATTGTGGGGCAGATCGACCGGAGCCGGACCGAGGAGACGTCCGATGTTCCGTTCCGCGCCGGTGACCCGGTGAAAGTAAAAGATGGTCCCTTCATGGATTTCTCCGGGACGGTGAGCGAAGTAAACATGGAACGCCGCAAGGTAAAAGTAATGGTGTCGATCTTTGGACGACCCACGCCTGTCGAACTGGATTATCTGCAGGTGGAGATTTCCAAGGCCAAAAGTTGAAGTTTAAGTTTTGATTGGAGAATAGACTCAAGTGGCAAAGAAAGTCACCGCATTCGTCAAACTTCAGATACCGGCCGGCCAGGCCAACCCGGCCCCCCCGGTGGGACCGGCGCTCGGTCAGCGCGGCGTGAATATCATGGAGTTTTGCAAGGCCTTTAACGCCAAAACCCAGGGTGGAAGCGGCCTCCTGACACCGGTCATTATCACCGTGTATTCGGATAAGTCTTTCACGTTTGTGACCAAAACCCCGCCGGCGTCCACGTTGCTGAAGCTGGCCGCCAAGATTGAGAGCGGCTCCAAGATCCCGAACAAGGACAAAGTCGGCCGGGTGACCTACGCCCAGGTGAAGCAGATTGCCGAGACCAAGATGTCCGACCTGAACGCGGCCTCAGTCGATGCGGCCATCAGGATGGTCGAGGGAACGGCCCGCTCGATGGGCATTGACGTGGTAAAATAACCTCCGCCAGTGGCGGAGTAACTGTTCGTTATCACCTGGACGGCCGTGGCCGAGCCCAGGGAGAATAGGAGATTATGCATCATTCGAAGAAGTATCAGGCCTTTCGCGACAAGGTTGACCGCCGCAAACGGTACCCCCTCGCAGACGCGGTTAAGATCCTGAAAGAAAACAAGTACTCCAAGTTCGACGAGTCGGTCGAAGTCGCGATTCGTCTCGGAGTTGACCCGAAACACGCCGACCAGATGGTCCGTGGGACCGTGGCTTTGCCGAACGGAACCGGCAAAACGGTCCGGGTGGCGGTGTTCGCCCAGGGTGACAAGGCCCAGGAAGCCCGCGACGCTGGAGCCGATTTTGTCGGCGCCGAGGACCTGGCTGAAAAAGTCAAGGGTGGCTGGACTGATTTCGACGTCGCCGTCGCCACTCCGGACATGATGCGGGTAATCGGTCAGCTTGGTAAGATTTTGGGCCCGCGCGGTCTCATGCCCAATCCCAAGACCGGCACCGTGACTATGGACTTAAGCCGCACGGTCAAGGAGCTTCGGGGCGGCCGTATTGAATTCCGCATCGACAAACAGGCCAATATAGCCGTGTCGGTCGGTAAGATTTCGTTTTCAGAGCAGCAGATCGTGGAAAATGTCACGACGTTTATCGATGCCATCATGCGCGCCAAACCGGCCTCGGCCAAGGGGTCGTATGTCCTCGGTGCGTCGATCTGCACAACCATGAGTCCCGGTATCAAGCTCGACCAGAGCGAAATCGCCGCGGTGCTTAAGAAGTAGCGAAGAGGAGTCAGAGATGGCCAAAGCGGAAAAAGTAGAAAACGTCGCTGAGCTTAAAGCTGCGTTTCAGTCGGCCAAGTCGTTCTTCGTTACCGACTACCAGGGGCTGAATGTCGCCGACATCAGCCAGCTCAGAAAAAACCTTCGGGAAAATAATGTTCGCTACGTCGTGGCGAAAAATACCTTGTTCAAACGGGCAGCCAAGGAAGCCGGCGCTCCGGCGCTTGAAGCTCATTTCAAGGGGCCGACCGCCGTCGCGTTCGCTCTCAAAGACCCGGCTGTTGCCGCCAAAATTCTGAACGATTCGTTCAAGGAAAAGCAGCTTCCCCGGATCAAAGCGTTTGTTGTCGATGAGCAGATTCACCAGGCCGCCGAGATCGGTCGTCTGGCCGACCTGCCGCCGCGCGAAGTCCTGCTTTCCCTGCTTGTCTCAGCCGTCGAATCCCCGCTCAGCCAGCTGGTCAGCGCCGTCGAGGCGGTGTTCGTGGAGCTGGTGCGGACGGTCGATGCGCTGGCAGAAAAGCAAAAGGGGGCGGCTTAAGTTCGATTCGGAGACGGGATGGCTGACCGGCCCATGCTTCTAAACGGGTTCGTCTCCCCGTTTGGGTACCGGAAGGTTCAGTAGATAGTGATGAAGATTAAGAACGTGTCAATCATAGTAGTGAGGTAATTACCGTGTCTAACGCAGCAATTGAAGAAATCGTCGACAAGATCGCCGGCCTGAGCTCGATGGATCTTGCCGATTTGTCCAAGGCCATTCAGTCCAAATTTGGAGTGACCGCCGCGGCCCCGATGATGATGGGCGGAATGATGCCGGCGGCGGCCGCCGCCAAAGTCGAAGAGCAGACGGAATTCACCGTCATGCTGAACGGTGCCGGGGACAAGAAGATCCAGGTGATCAAGGTCGTGCGCGAGCTGACCAGCCTTGGTTTGAAAGAAGCCAAGGACCTGGTCGATGGCGCCCCCGCCAAAGTGAAAGAAGGGGTCTCCAAGCAAGAGGCAGACGCCGCCAAGGCCAAACTCGAAGAAGTCGGGGCAGCTGTCGAGATCAAGTAAGCATTTTCCATGCCGGTCGGGAACTATGGGAGTCTCGGCCGGTTACACAGCATACTAACAGGTAGGTTTCAGGAATTCCCAGCCTTGTTCTTTGAAATTGGTTGATTGACTGCATGAAAAGCTCCCCGCTAAAGCCTTGTGCCTGGGGAGAATAATGAAATAGATGACAGGATCACCAGAGCGTCGTGAATAACAAATCAACGGAGTTCGTGCCCCGAACAGTCCGCGTCTGTTCGCATGGGGCGTTCTCTGCTTTTAGGAGGGTACCGTCTTGGCCCGATCAGGACTGATCACACGGAAGAGTTATGCGTCAATACCTGACGCTACCGACATGCCGAATTTTCTGGAGGTCCAGCTCAAATCCTATGAGGACTTTCTTCAGGCAAATGTGGCTCCCTCCAAACGGCAGATGAGGGGTCTCCAGCAGATCTTTGCGGAGATCTTCCCCGTCACCGATATCCATGAGAATTATTCTCTGGAGTACGTCCAGTACCATCTCGGTCCCACCCGCTACAGCATCGACGAGTGCCGCGAGCGGAACATGACTTTTGCGGCGCCCCTCAAAGTGACTATGCGCCTGCTCACCCGCCAGGGGGAAGGGGCCCAAAAAGAAATCAAGGACATCATCGAGCAGGATGTATATCTGGGCGAGCTGCCGCTCGTGACCGAATGGGGCACGTTTATTATCAACGGCGCCGAACGCGTCATCGTCAGCCAGCTCCACCGGAGCCCCGGGGTGTCGTTCGACGAAGAAATCCATCCCAACGGCAAGAAGCTGTTCTCGGCCCGCGTGATTCCGTATCGCGGAAGCTGGGTGGAATTCAGTCTCGATATCAACGATATCATGTTCGTGTATATCGATTCAAAGCGGAAGCTTCCAATCACCATGCTGCTTCGCGCACTTGGTTTTTCCACCGATGAAGATATCGTCAACCAGTTTTACAAGACTGAAAAGCTCTCCCTGTCAGGCAAAAAGGCCAAAGATGTCGAAGGTGCCTATCTGGCCGAGAGCGTGATCGATAAAGAGACCGGCGAAATTCTGTTCACCGCCGGCGAGCCGCTGACTGACGATGTCGTCGAAAAGATCGCCGACAAGGGACAGAAGTCGGTTCTGATCGTCCCGCCCGGCGACAAAAAGTATATCCACGTGATCATGGCGACTCTGCGCAAGGATGCCACCCATTCGCGTGAAGAAGCCTTGATGCGCATTTATTCCCTGGTCCGGCCCGGTGAAAATCCGACCATGGAAATGGCCGAAGCGCTTCTGGAGAAGCTCTTCTTCAATAACAAGCGGTACGACCTCGGCGAAGTCGGCCGGTATATGATCAACCAGCGTCTCGGACTTAGTATCCCTCTCGATAAGACCGTGTTCGACCCCCAGGATATCGTGGCCATCACCAAGTATCTGGTCGGCCTCCGCAACGATGACGGGTTCACAGATGATATCGATCATTTGGGGAACCGCCGTGCTCGTACGGTCGGGGAACTGCTGGCCAATCTGTTTTCAGTCGGCCTTTCGCGCGTGGCCCGTACCATTCGCGAACGTCTCTCTCTGAAAGATCAGGAAAACGTTACGCCGCAGCTTCTGGTAAATGCTCGAACCGTGTCGTCAGTCGTTGAGACGTTCTTCGGTTCGTCCCAGTTATCCCAGTTTATGGATCAGACCAATCCGCTGTCAGAGCTGACCCACAAGCGTCGTCTTTCGGCGTTGGGCCCGGGCGGTTTGACCCGTGAACGCGCCGGATTCGAAGTCCGCGACGTGCACCACACTCACTACGGCCGTATGTGTCCGATCGAGACCCCGGAAGGTCCAAACATCGGGTTGATTACTTCCATGGCGACTTTCGCCCGAATCAACAAATACGGCTTCCTTGAGACCCCGTACCGCAAAGTCGAAAAGGGAAAGGTGACCGACAAGATCGACTACCTGTCGGCCGACCAGGAAGACCGTTACTATATTGCCCAGTCCAACGAACGGCTCGACGAAAAGAATCGATTCGCTAATGAATACATTCTCGCCCGCCGTCGCTCCGAATATCCGCTCATCAGCGGCGAGGAAGTCCAGTACATGGACGTTTCCCCACGGCAGATCGTCTCGGTGGCTACGTCGTTGATTCCGTTCCTGGAACATGATGACGCTAACCGCGCCCTCATGGGTTCGAACATGCAGCGCCAGGCAGTGCCGCTCTTGAAAGTCGAAGCCCCGATTATCGGAACCGGGATCGAGCGCAAGGTGGCCGTCGACTCCGGTGTCGTGGTTCGCGCCCGTCGTCCCGGGACCATCGTTTACGTTGATGCCGATAAAGTGATCGTCCGGCCGAACGTCCGCCTGAAATCCGGTGAACTCGGCTATATCGAAGACGACGAATACAAGATGACCAAATATCGTCGGTCCAACCAGGATACTTGCATCACCTACCGGCCGGTCGTCTCGCTTGGCGATGAGGTGAAAGAGGGAGACACGATTGCCGACGGTCCTGCCTGCGACCGCGGCGAACTTGCCCTTGGCCACAATACCCTGGTGGCCTTCCTCCCCTGGCGCGGATATAACTACGAGGACGCCATCATTCTGTCCGAGCGGCTGGTGCACGACGACATCTTTACTTCGATCCATATCGAAGAATTTGAGCTCCAGGTCCGCGATACCAAGCGCGGAGCCGAAGAAATAACGCGGGAAATTCCGAACGTCTCGGAAGAAGCCCTCTTGAACCTTGATGAACTCGGTATCGTTCGTGTCGGCGCCGAGGTCGAGGCCGGTGACATTCTCGTCGGCAAAGTGACTCCCAAAGGCGAGACCGAACTCTCACCTGAGGAACGGCTCCTGCGGGCGATCTTCGGGGAGAAGGCGGGCGACGTGCGAGATGCCTCTTTGAAGGCGCCGCCCGGAATGAAAGGTGTGGTGGTCAAGACCCGCGTATTCTCCCGCAAAGAGCGCACGGAAGATGCGAAAAAGCAGGAGAAGAACGAAATTGCCGCCATCAAGAAGCTCTATAATAAGAAGATCTTCGATATCCAGACCCAGCGCGCCAAGCGCTTGGGGGAACTGCTCGATGGTGAAACTTCGAAGCTGATTCGCTCGGCCGTTGACAATTCAGTCATGGTTCGCTCCGGTCATAAGTTCAAACCGGAGTTCTTTGATAGCTTCGACATTGAAAACGCTATTGCGCCCGAAGGCTGGAGTTCGGAGAACAACGTGAACAAGCACGTTGACTCGATCATCGCCGAGGCCTCCGCCCTGATCAATCAGAAAAAAGCGGAGATGGAAATAGAAATCGACAAGGTGCAGCGCGGCGCCGAACTCCCGCCGGGAGTCAAGCAGCTCGTGAAAGTGACCATCGCTATTCGTCGCAAGATTTCGGTCGGCGACAAGATGGCCGGTCGTCACGGTAACAAAGGTGTGGTCTCGCGCGTCGTGCCTATCGAAGACATGCCGTACATGGCCGACGGAACCACCGTCGACATGATCCTGAATCCGCTCGGCGTGCCGTCTCGTATGAATGTCGGCCAGATCATGGAAACCCACCTGGGCTGGGCTTCGCGCAAGACCGGCACGATGGTGGCGACTCCGGTGTTCGACGGCGCCAGTGTCGAAGACATCAAGGCCGAACTCAAGAAAGCCGGTCTGCCGGAAAGCGGCAAGATCACGCTGTACGATGGCCACACGGGAGAGTCCTTCGACAATCCGGTGACGGTCGGCTATATGTACATGCTGAAGCTGTCTCACCTGGTTGATGATAAGATCCATGCCCGGTCGATTGGTCCCTACTCGCTCGTTACCCAGCAGCCGCTGGGGGGCAAAGCGCAGTTCGGCGGCCAGCGCTTTGGAGAAATGGAAGTCTGGGCGCTCGAAGCCTACGGTGCAGCCTACACGCTGCAGGAAATGCTGACGGTCAAGTCGGATGACGTGACCGGACGCAGCCGTATCTACGAGGCTATTGTCAAGGGTGAGAACCCGCCCGAGCCGGGATATCCCGAAGCCTTCAATGTTCTTAGTGAAGGAACTTCAGGCCCTTGGTCTCGATGTCAAGTTGATTGAGAAGTAGTATGCCGGTACCCCGCCGCGGCCAAGTGCCGCGGCGGAACTCCCGCAACGGATAAAAAGGAGTTAAACCGTGGTCGACGCTTTCAAGAATCCAGTGCAGCAGAAAAAGCCCTCGGATTTTGCGGCCATTCAGATCCAGATCGCTTCGCCCGACGTGATCCTGTCGTGGTCCTACGGCGAAGTCACCAAGCCGGAGACGATCAATTACCGGTCGTTCAAGCCGGAGCGTGACGGTCTGTTTTGCGAGCGCATCTTCGGTCCCGTCAAGGACTGGGAGTGCAACTGCGGGAAATACAAGCGGATCCGCTTCCGCGGGATCGTGTGCGATCGCTGCGGCGTCGAGGTCACCCAGTCCAAAGTGCGGCGTGAGCGCATGGGACATATCGAGCTGGCCGTGCCGGTTTCGCATATCTGGTACTTCAAGTCGCTCCCTTCCCGCATCGGTCATATGCTCGATCTGTCGATCCGTGAGCTGGAGAAGATTCTCTATTACGAAGCCTATATCATGATTGATCCGGGCAATACCTCTTTCGAGCAGGGAGATGTCCTTACCGAAGAGGAATTTCTGGAGCTGGAAGAAGCCGGCAAGCAGTTTGATGCCCGTATGGGCGCCGAAGCTGTTCGCGAACTGCTTCACCGCATCGATATGGATGAAATGGTCGCGACCCTTCGCGCTCAGGTGAAAGTGGAAACCTCCGCCCAGCGGAAAAAAGATTTGCTCAAGCGCCTGCGCATTTTCGAGTCGTTCCGCCAGTCACAGAATCGTCCGGAGTGGATGGTCATGAGCGTGATCCCGGTGATCCCGCCCGATCTTCGCCCGCTGGTGCCGCTGGAAGGAGGCCGCTTTGCGACCTCCGACCTAAACGACTTGTATCGTCGCGTTATCAACCGCAACAATCGCCTCAAAAAGCTCATCGAGATTCAGGCGCCGGAAGTCATTTTGCGCAACGAAAAGCGCATGCTTCAGGAAGCAGTCGATGCCCTGTTCGACAACGGCCGACGCACCCATTCCGTGCGCGGCGATTCCAAGCGCCCGCTCAAATCGCTCTCCGATCTTCTCAAAGGGAAGCAGGGCCGGTTCCGCCAGAACCTGCTTGGAAAGCGCGTTGACTATTCCGGCCGCTCGGTGATCGTCGTCGGTCCCGAACTCAAGCTGCACCAGTGCGGCTTGCCCAAGAATATGGCTCTCGAGTTGTTTAAGCCTTTCATCATCATGAAGCTCGAAGAGAAAGGGTATGTCCAGACCGTCAAGTCCGCCAAGAAACTGGTGGAGAAAGAGCGCCCCGAGGTCTGGGACATTCTCGAGGAGATCATCGAAGATCATCCCGTGATGCTGAACCGTGCTCCTACGCTCCACCGTCTCGGCATCCAGGCCTTCTACCCGGTCCTGGTCGAAGGAAAGGCTATTCGCCTTCACCCGCTCGTCTGCGCGGCGTTTAACGCCGACTTCGATGGTGACCAGATGGCCGTGCACGTGCCGCTGTCGTTCGAGGCGCAGCTGGAGGCCCAGGTCTTGATGTTGTCAACGAACAACATTTTGGTGCCGTCTTCGGGCCGCCCGATCGCCGTGCCCAACCAGGATATTGTCATAGGTTGCTACTATCTGACCAAGGCCCGTCCCGGCGCCAAGGGCGAGAACATGAACTTCTTCTGTCAGGAAGAAGCGCATGGCTGCCTATGAGCACAAGCAGGTAACGCTCCATACCTGGATCAATGTGCGGATGCCCGATGCGACGTTCTTGCGGACCACCATCGGCCGGCTGCTGTTCAACAATATCCTGCCGAAGGGATTCCCGTATTTCAACGAGACAACATCCAAAGCGAAGCTCGAGGAGATCGTCAGCAAGTCATTCCACATGTTTGGACAGAATGAGACTATCCACTTGTTGGATCGCCTCAAACATATCGGGTTCGAGTTCGCTACCCGGGCCGGTGTCACGGTTTCTATCGACGACCTAGTCGTGCCCGAAGAGAAAGCAGCCATTATCGAAACTGCCCGCAAAGAGGTCACCAAGATTCAGAAGCGGTACGAGAAAGGTGTGATCACCAATGGTGAGCGCTATAACCAGGTGATCGATACCTGGACCCGTACGACTTCGGAAGTCTCCGAGGTGCTCTTTACAAATCTGGCCTCTCAAAACCAGGGTTTTAATCCGGTTTTCATGATGGCCGATTCCGGTGCCCGTGGCTCCAAGGACCAGATCAAGCAGCTGGCCGGTATGCGCGGTCTTATGGCTAAGCCGCAGAAGAAGATTACCGGTGGTGTCGGTGAAGTTATCGAAACCCCGGTGCTCTCCAGCTTCCGCGACGGATTGACCGTGCAGGAATACTTCATCTCGTCGCACGGTGCGCGCAAAGGTCTGGCCGATACGGCGCTGAAAACGGCCGACGCCGGGTATCTCACGCGCCGTCTGGTCGACGTCGCCCAGGATGTAATCGTGCGCGAAATCGACTGCGGCACCATTCTCGGACTGGAAGTCTCCGCTCTCAAAGAGGGTGAAGAAATGATCGAATCGCTCCGCGACCGTGTCCTCGGTCGCGTGGCGCTCGATGACGTCTATGACCCGATCACCGATAAGATTCTGATTTCCTCCGGCGATGAAATCAAGGAGGAAGAAGCGGCAGCTGATTGAGGAGTCCGGCATCGAGACGGTGCGTATTCGCTCGGTGTTGACCTGTGAGTCCAAGTACGGCGTTTGCGCCAAGTGCTACGGCCGAAATCTGGCCAGCACCAAGCTGGTTGATATCGGCGAAGCCTGCGGCGTCATTGCCGCCCAGTCGATCGGCGAGCCGGGCACGCAGCTGACTCTGCGAACCTTCCACATCGGTGGTATTTCGGCTCGTATCGCCCAGCAGTCGCAGGTTGAAGCCAAGTACGATGGAACCATCAAGTTCGACAACGTTCGCGTGGTCGATCGTGAAGACGGTTCCGCCATCGTGGTCAGCCGCGAGGGTGTCGGCGAAGCTCAAATCATTGATGAAAAAGGACGCACCCGCACGCGACTCAAACTGCCGTACGGTTCGCATCTGCTTATCAAGGACGGTCAGCAGATCAAGAAGGGTCACATCGTGTTTGAATGGGATCCCTACACCGGCTTGATTATGACCGAGCTCGACGGCAAGGTGAAGTTTGATGATATCATCAAGGACATCACCTTCCGCGAGGAAACCGACGAACAGACCGGGTTGATCCAGTTGAAGATCGTGGAGACGCGCGACAAAACGCTCTTCCCGAGAATCCAGGTTGAAGATGCCCACGGCAAAGTGGTCGCGAGTTATCGCATCCCGACCGATGCCCAGCTCCAGGTGCACGACGGCCAGGAAGTCAAAAAGGGAGACGCTCTGGTCAAGATGCCGCGTATCATGTCGAAATCCCGTGATATCACCGGCGGTCTGCCGCGCGTGGCCGAACTGTTCGAGGCCCGTCGACCCGCACGATCCGGCTGTGATTTCCGAGGTCGATGGTGAAGTCGAATTCGGCAAGATCGTCCGCGGTAAGTAGCAGATTGATCGTGAAGGGGGAGCAGGCGAAGTCAAAGAGTATCTTGATTCCCCACGGCAAGCACTTGATGGTTCACGCCAACGATTTCGTTCGCGCTGGTGACCGGCTGTGCGAAGGCGCCATCGACCCGCACGATATCCTGAGGATTCTCGGCGATCATGCCGTGCAGTAATACCTGGTGAACGAAATTCAGGAAGTCTACCGTCTGCAGGGCGTGAAGATCAATGACAAGCACATCGAAGTTATTGTGCGCCAGATGCTTCAGAAAGTCCAGGTGGTCCACCCCGGGGATACCAACTTCCTCGAAGGGGAGAAGGTCGACAAGATCGCGTTTGTCGAGGAGAACTAACGCGTGATCGCCGAGGGCGGAGAGCCGGCCACAGCCGAGCCGCTGCTCCTTGGTATTACGCGGGCTTCACTATCGACCGAGAGCTTCATTTCGGCGGCATCGTTCCAGGAGACCACACGCGTTTTGACCGAAGCGGCTATCTCCGGAAAAGTCGATAACTTGTTGGGACTCAAGGAGAACGTAATCATCGGACATTTGATTCCGGCCGGTACTGGTATCGAAAAATACAAGTCTGTGAAGGTGGAGCACGAGGAAGAAATTCCGGTCGATCTGCCCGGAGTGAGCGAAGAGGCGACGGTGGCTGACATTTTCAAAGAAAACGCTTGACAAATATCAGGCCCACAGTACTTTGCGAGTCTCTTTGCGATTTTTTTTGGTCGTTTTAACGTTATTGGAGATTGATTGCCGACTATTAACCAGTTGATTCGCATCGGTCGCGCGGTGGTCGCGGAAAAAACCAAGACCCCGGCGCTGGCGAATTGTCCTCAGAAGCGCGGGGTCTGCACCCGTGTGTATACCTCCACGCCCAAGAAGCCGAATTCGGCGCTCCGCAAAGTTGCCCGTGTCCGTCTGACTAATCAGATGGAAGTCACGGCGTACATTCCGGGCGAAGGACACAATTTGCAGGAACACTCGATCGTGCTCATCAGAGGCGGTCGTGTGAAAGATCTTCCCGGCGTCCGGTACCACATCATTCGCGGGACCATGGACACTTCCGGGGTAAACGAGCGGAAACGCGGGCGCTCCAAATACGGCGCCAAGCGGCCCAAAGGCGAAGCCAAGAAATAGGCGAGTTAAGCAATGTCGCGAAGAACACAAATTGGCAGACGTGAAGCTGCCGCAGATTTTAAATATAACGACCGGGCTATTTCCGAATTCATCTCGTGTTTGATGAAGCGCGGAAAACGCTCGACCGCCGAACGGATCATGTACAACGCGCTGGATATGCTGGAAAAGAAATCCGGCCAGAGCGGTCTTGATCTCTTCCGCAAGGCGATGAACAACGTCAAGCCGGTGGTCGAAGTGAAATCCCGTCGTGTCGGCGGCGCCACCTATCAGGTGCCGACCGAAGTTCGTCCGGACCGCCGCACGGCGCTGGCGATCCGCTGGTTGATTACGTATTCGATGAGTCGCGGTGAAAAATCGCTGCCGGACAAGCTGGCGGCTGAGTTCCTGGCGGCTTCCAATAACGAAGGCGCTTCGATTAAGAAGAAGGAGGATACCCATAAAATGGCCGAGGCAAACAAGGCCTTCGCCCATTTTAAATGGTAGTTCGTGCTCTCCCCGGACCCACGTCGCAAGCGTGAGTCCCACTGTGTAAAGCTCTAACACCGAGGGTGACTATTGCGCGCCAAACCTAGGAAACGATGAGTAGCTGCCGACCCGGTATTTCCTGCCCTGCTGATGGGAACCGACCGGTATGTAGCTTCTCGATTCGATAAGCACATGCAAGAGTATAGGACATCAGACAGGGAATTTTTATGCCCGCCGAACCGGATCTGAAAAAAGTTCGCAATATCGGTATCATGGCCCACATCGATGCCGGTAAGACGACGACGACCGAGCGGATCCTGTTTTATACGGGAAAGACGCACCGGATCGGTGAGGTCCATGATGGCGCTGCCACCATGGACTGGATGGAACAGGAGAAGGAGCGCGGCATTACGATTACGTCGGCCGCCACCACCTGCTTCTGGGAAGGGCACACCATCAATATCATTGATACTCCCGGTCATGTCGATTTTACCGTTGAAGTAGAACGCTCTCTGCGGGTACTGGACGGCGCGGTCGCGCTGTTTTGTGCCGTCGGCGGAGTCGAGCCGCAGTCAGAAACCGTCTGGCGCCAGGCCGACAAGTACAATGTCCCCCGTATCGCCTACATTAATAAGATGGATCGCGTGGGGGCTTCCTTCGCCAACACCCTGGCGGAAATGAACCAGCGCCTCTCCTCCAACTGTGTGGCCGTTAGCGTGCCGGCCGGCGAAGGGGAGATGTTTGGCGGCGTGATCGACCTGTTGACCATGAAGAACCGGGTGTTCCACGAGGATTCCGCCGGAACCACGTACGACGACATTGACGTCCCGCACGATATGATCGAGCTCACGAACGAATATCGGGAGAGACTGCTGGAGGCGGTGGCCGATTTTGACGACCATCTCCTCGAGCAGTTCCTTCACGATGAGCCGATCAACTCGGCCGATGTCACGGCCGCTGTTCGCAAAGCCACGGTCGCCGGCAAAATGGTTCCGGTCCTCTGCGGATCGTCCTTTAAGAACAAAGGGATTCAGAAACTTCTCGACGGAATTATTGATTTCCTTCCGTCGCCGCTCGATAAGCCGCCGGTCAAGGGTCACCATATCGATGACACCGAGAAGATCCTCGAGAGAAAACCGATCTTTGACGAACCCGCGGCCGCGCTGGCTTTCAAGATCATGACCGATCCCTATGTCGGCCGCCTCACCTACATGAGACTGTATTCCGGCAAAATTGAAGCCGGTTCCTATTTGTACAATCCTAACAGCGATATCAAAGAGCGGATCGCCCGCCTGCTGCGGATGCACTCCAATAAACGCGAAGATATCCAGGTGGCCTATGCCGGGGATATCGTGGCCGCGATCGGCCTGCGCAAGACCACTACCGGTGACACGTTGTGCGACGTCAAACATCCGATCGTCCTTGAGCGGATGTCCTTCCCCGAGCCGGTCGTGATGGTCTCCATCGAGCCCAAGACAAAGGCGGATCAGGACAAGCTGACCGAGGCCTTGATCAAGCTGGCCGAAGAAGATCCGACTTTCCGCGTCCGACAGGACGACGAAACCGGCCAGACCATCATTAGCGGTATGGGTGAGCTGCATTTGGAAATCCTGGTCGATCGCCTGATGCGTGAATTCGGCGTCGGCGCAACCGTGGGACGTCCCTCGGTTTCCTACAAAGAAACTATCACGCGCGCGGTGGAGTGCGAAGGCAAGTTTGTCCGACAGTCCGGCGGTAAGGGACAGTACGGCCATGTCTATATGCGCCTCCGTCCGACGGCTGACGGCAGCGAATTTCATTTTGAGAATAAGATCGTCGGCGGGACTATTCCTCGCGAATATGTCCCGGCCATAGAAAAGGGCGTCAAAGAGGCCATGACCAACGGCGTCCTTGCGGGATACCCCGTTACCGGCATACATTGCGAAGTGTATGACGGTTCCTACCATGAAGTCGATTCCAGCGAGATGGCTTTCCGGATCGCCGGATCGATCGCGTTCCAGGAAGGCGCCAAGCGGGCCGGTGCCATCATTCTCGAACCGATTATGGATGTCGAGGTCGTTGTGCCGGAAGCCTACATGGGAGCCGTGGTCGGCGATTTGAATTCGCGCCGCGGGAAAATCAATGGCATGGTGCCGCGCAGTGAAGTTCAGGTGATAGCCGTGTCGGTTCCGCTTTCGGAAATGTTCGGATACGCCAATACGCTTAGAAATATTTCTCAGGGACGCGCCGTGTTTACGATGCAGTTCTCGCGGTACGCCGCGGTCCCTGCGGAAGTGTCCAAGAAGATGCTGGAAAAGATAGCACTGTAGAGTTATAGAGGAGCCTGACGATGGCGAAGGAGAAATTTGTCCGTTCGAAGCCTCACGTAAACGTGGGGACAATCGGTCACGTGGACCATGGCAAGACGACCTTGACGGCGGCGATCACGATGGTGATGAACAAGCTGACGGGTTCGGCGGTCCGGACGTTTGATTCGATTGACAATGCTCCGGAAGAGCGGGAGCGCGGGATCACGATTGCGACGGCGCACGTGGAGTACGAGTCGAGCAAGCGCCACTATGCTCACGTGGACTGTCCGGGTCACGCCGACTATGTGAAGAACATGATCACGGGTGCGGCGCAGATGGACGGCGCGATCCTGGTGGTGTCGGCGGCAGATGGTCCGATGCCCCAGACGCGGGAACATATTCTTCTGGCCCGCCAGGTGGGTGTGCCGTTTATCATCGTGTTCATGAACAAGGTGGACATGGTGGATGACCCGGAGCTTCTGGATCTGGTCGAACTCGAGGTCAGAGACCTGCTCAGTTCGTATCAGTTCCCGGGCGACGATATTCCGATCATCCGAGGTTCGGCCCTTCAGGCGATGATGGCGGGTGCGACCGGGACGTTTAATCCGCAGGATCCGGTGTTCAAGCCGATTATCGATCTGGTGGCGGCCTGTGATACCTATATCCCGGAGCCGAAGCGCGAGACGGACAAGCCGTTTTTGATGCCGGTGGAAGATGTCTTCTCGATTACCGGCCGCGGAACGGTCGGAACCGGCCGTGTGGAGCGCGGGATAATCAAGCAGGGTCAGGAAGTGGAAGTGGTGGGGATCCGGGACACCCGCAAGACGGTGGTAACCGGAGTGGAAATGTTCCGGAAACTGCTGGATGAAGCCCAGGCGGGCGACAACGTCGGGCTGCTCCTTCGTGGCATCGAAAAAGAAGATCTGGAGCGCGGGATGGTGTTGGCGGCGGTGGGGAGCGTAAAGCCGCACCGGAAGTTCAAGGCTGAAGTCTATGTGTTGACCAAAGAAGAAGGTGGTCGTCACACGCCGTTTTTTAACGGGTATCGTCCGCAGTTTTATTTTCGGACGACGGACGTGACGGGGGTGGTGACGTTGCAGCCGGGGATCGAGATGGTGATGCCGGGTGACAACACGACCATGAATATCGAGTTGATCACGCCGATCGCGATGGAGAAAGAGTTACGGTTCGCCATTCGCGAGGGTGGTCGGACGATCGGCGCCGGTGTGATCGGCGAAATTGTAGAATAACCGAGAGACGGGAAGTTATGGACGTTCAAAAAATTCGCATTCGTCTCAAAGCCTACGATCACTATTCGCTGGATCGTTCCACCAAAGAGATCGCGCGGACGGTGCTTCGTACCGGAGCCCGCATTGTCGGACCGGTGCCGCTTCCGACCAAGCGCACTGTCTACACCGTGCTTCGCTCTCCTCACGTGGACAAGAAATCGCGCGAGCAGTTTGAGACTCGAGTGCACAAGAGATTGATCGACATTTACGAATCGACCCCGGCCACCGTGGATGCGCTGATGAAGCTCGATCTGCCGGCGGGCGTTGATGTGGAAATAAAGACCTGATAAGGGAACCCATGAGAGAAATTCTGGGAAAGAAAATCGGAATGACCCGCATCTTCAGGGATACGGGTGAAGTCGTTCCAGTGACCGTCATCGAGGCCGGTCCCTGTGCGGTGGTCGCCAAGTCGAACCAGCCGGGACGAAACGGTGTGGCTTACCAGGTGGCGTTCTGCGCCCGCCGGGCCAAGCTCATCAACAAGCCGCTGGCGGGACATTTCGCCAAGACCAAGACCGAACCGACCCGCTGGCTTCGCACGATTCGCAATGATGAAACCGAACTTGAGACCGGCGCCCAGTTGAAGGCTGACCTGTTCAAGGAAGGGGAAGCGGTTGATGTGACCGGCATCTCGCGCGGGCTCGGCTTCCAGGGCGTAATGAAGCTGCACAATTTCGGCGGCGGCCCCAAGACTCACGGTCAGTCCGACCGCTGGCGCGCGCCCGGCTCGGTGGGCTCTTCGTCCTATCCTTCGCGTGTCTTCAAGGGCATGAAGATGGCCGGCAAAATGGGCAAGAATAAAGTCACGGCCCTCAACTTGAAGGTGGCGCGAGTCATTGCTGATCAGAATTTGATTTTGATCGAAGGCGCCGTCCCCGGGACGCGTGGTTCGCTGGTCAAGATTCGCACCACCAATCGAGGCAAGAAATAACGGGTGATGACCATGAATGTGAAGGTATATAATCAGGAAGGGGCCGAGGTCGGCACAGTGGAACTGAACGAAGCGGTGTTCGGAATCGAACCGAACGAAGCGGTCGTCCATCAGTACATTGTGAACCATCTGGCGCGCAAGCGCCAGGGCACGGCCGACACCAAGGGGCGCGCCGAAATTTCCGGCGGCGGCAAAAAGCCGTGGCGTCAAAAAGGAACCGGTCGCGCGCGCGCCGGCACCATTCGCTCCCCTCTGTGGCGTGGGGGTGGCACTGTCTTCGGACCGGAGCCGCGCATCTACGGCGTGAACTTCCCCAAGAAAATGAAACGACTGGCGATTCAATCCGTCTTCTCTTCCAAGGCGAAGGAAGACCGGATCCGCGTGGTTGATAATCTCGGCCTGGCTGAGATCAAGACCAAGCAGATCGCCGGCATTTTGGGAAAGCTCGACCTCAAGGGCAAGAAGTATCTTATCCTCGATGAAGGTCAGAATGAAAAGCTGACCCTTTCCTGCCGCAATCTGCCCAATGTGGTCTATCGCCGGGCCGCTCTGGCCAACGGCTACGAATTGCTGCATGCCGACCACGTCATTCTGACCAAAGCCGGTCTGGAGAAAGTGCACGAGGTGTTCGCATGAGTGATCTTCGATCTGTTATCAAGTCTCATATCGCGACCGAGCGGACCACCATTCTGCGCGAGAAGAATCACGAATACGTTTTCGAGGTGGACAAGCGGGCGAGCAAACATGTCGTTCGCCAGGCCGTGGAAAAAGTATTCAACGTAAAGGTTGAAGATGTTCGCACGCTGATCGTCCCGGGAAAGCTCAAACGCCAGGGGCGGACCGAAGGCAAGACGGGAACCTGGAAAAAAGCGATCGTGCGCCTGAAAAAAGATCAGGTGATCACGGTCTTCGAAAATATTTAGTTGGTGCATGAATTATGGCTATTAAACGATTTCGTCCGGTTACGCCCTCGCTGCGTTTTCGCACGGTCCCGGATTTCAGTGAGCTGACCTCGACCGTTCCGGAAAAGTCGCTGCTGGAGCCGCTTCGCAAGAGCGGTGGGCGCAACAATAAAGGGCGCGTGACCGCTTACCAGCGGGGCGGCGGGCACAAGCGCTTCTATCGCCTGGTCGATTTCAAGCGTGACAAACGGAATATCGAAGCCCGCGTGGCCTCCATCGAATACGATCCGAATCGCTCGGCTCGAATCGCCCTGTTGCACTATGTCGACGGTGAGAAACGCTATATTTTGGCTCCCGATGATCTCAAGGTCGGAACCAAGATCGTCGCCGGCGGTGAAGTGGATATTCAGACCGGAAATGCCATGCCGATGAGCCGCATGCCGCTGGGAACGTTTGCCCACAATATCGAAATGCGCCTCGGCAAAGGGGGCCAGATGGCCCGCTCCGCCGGCGTGTTTGTCCAGGTCGTGGCTAAAGAAGGCGAGAAAGTCATTCTCAAGATGCCCTCCGGTGAAGTTCGTACCGTGCCGGCCAACTGCTACGGCACTATCGGGGTCGTCTCGAATATCGATCACAAGAACATTGTGCCGGGAAAAGCCGGCGCCATGCGCTGGCGCGGCCGCCGACCTTCGGTGCGCGGCGTCGCCATGAATCCGATTGATCACCCGATGGGTGGTGGCGAAGGACGTTCCTCGGGAGGCCGTCACCCCTGTACCCCCTGGGGCAAACCAACCAAGGGATACAAGACCCGGAAGAAGAAAAAATCACTGGCCCATCTGATTGAAGATCGCAGGAAGAAGAAAGTATGAGCTCGGAGATAAAGTATGCCCCGTTCGCTTAAAAAAGGTCCGTTTATCGATGAGAAGCTGCTGAAGAAGGTTGATGATCTCAATCGCAGCGGCGACAAAAAGGTCATCAAGACCTGGTCCCGCCGCTCGACGATTTCGCCGGAGTTTGTCGGACACACCTTCGCCGTCCACAACGGCAACAAGTTTATCCCGATCTATGTGACGGAAAACATGGTCGGTCATAAACTCGGTGAGTTCGCGCCGACCCGTACCTTCCGCGGCCACAGCGGCAGGCTCGCCGAGCGCACTACCGCCGTGAAAGGAGCGCCGGCGTAATGGCTCTTCAGACTACGGCTCGTTTGAGATATGTCAGCATCCCTCCGCGCAAGATGCGCCTGGTGGCCAATCTGGTGAAGGGACTGCCGATTCAAAAGGCACTGGATATTCTCAACTTTACTAAGAGAGTGGCTGCGATGCCGATCGCCAAGACGCTGAAATCGGCGGCCGCCAATGCCCTGTCGCAGGAAGGGACCGCCCACCTGAAGCCCGAAGACTTGATGGTCAAGAACATCTTTGTCGATCCGGCTCCCTCGGCCAAGCGGATCCGTTTCCAGTCAATGGGTCGCGTGTTCCGCTATCGCAAGCGCTTCTGCCACCTGACGGTGATTCTCGAAGAGAAGGCTGCTCCAAGGGTCGGCAACGCCCCGCAGGGGAAAGACAAGACCAAAGCAGAAGGCGCCACCGAAGAGACCAAAGCCGCGCCCAAAAAGAAAATTGCGGCGGCCAAAAAAGCCGCCAAGAAGCTCCCAAAAAGCCGGCCAAAAAGACCGCAGGCAAGAAGCCGGCTAAAAAGAGCGCCAAAAAGTAGTGAGCTAATAAGGAGACACGTTTGGGACAGAAAACCAATCCAATCGGTCTGCGCCTCGGCGTCATCAGGTACTGGAACAGCAAGTGGTACGCCCCGTATCGCAATATCGCTGACCTGGTGCACGAAGACATGCTGATTAAGAAATACATCAACCGTCGTCTGGATAACGCCGGCATCTCGACCGTGTCGATTGCCCGCGCTCCCAAGAAGGTCACGGTTGACATCCACACCGCCCGGCCCGGCATCGTCATCGGCCGCCGGGGAGCGGAAGTGGACAAGCTGCGTGAAGAGCTGCAGCTGCTGACCAAGAAGGATATTCTCTTGAATATCGTCGAAGTCCGCAAGCCGGAGCTGGATGCCCGCCTGGTGGCGGATTCGATCGCGCGGCAATTGGAAGGACGTGTCTCATTCCGCCGCGCCATGAAGAAATCCATGGCCGGCACCATGAAGATGGGCGCCGAGGGAATCAAGATTCAGTGCGGCGGACGCCTCGGCGGCTCTGAAATCGCCCGCACGGAAAAGTATATGGAAGGCCGTGTTCCGCTCCATACCCTGCGCGCTGATATCGATTATTCCACTGCGACCGCCCACACCACGTACGGCTGCATAGGCGTCAAGGTGTGGATCTGCCGCGGCGAAGTACTCGGAGACGGCATGCTTCGTCAGGCCCAGGACGGCAAGACTGAAGCCGAGGCCCGCGAAGCTCAACTGCCCCGGCCAAGTCGCGGCCGCGATGGCGGTCCGGGCGGACCCGGTGGCGATCGTGGCGGCCCGCCGCGCGATAAGGGCGGACATCGCCCGCGTGGACGAGTGCGCCGGCCCGATGGCGGTGTCGATAATCGTCCGCCCGAGAGGCCGACGTCCTGAACAGAGACGTTCGCCGAGCGGCTCCCGCTCCGAGCACGCCCAAGCCTGACGGCGGGAGTGGACCGAAGACTGAGTAGAGATGGATGATGGGTAACGAGGATAGATAGAGATGTTACAGCCCAAGAGAACAAAATTTCGCAAGGCCCAGCGCGGGCGAATGACCGGTACCGCCACCAGCGGCGCGAACGTCAGTTTCGGCGAGTTCGGGCTCAAGGCCCTCGAGCCGTGCTGGCTGACCAACCGGCAGATCGAAGCCGCGCGCGTGGCGTTGACGCGCCACTTGAAACGCGGCGGGAAGCTTTTCATTCGAATTTTCCCGGATAAGCCGGTGACCAAGAAGCCGGCCGAAACCCGCATGGGAAAAGGAAAAGGGGCCCCGGAGTATTGGGTTGCGGTGGTCAAGCCGGGCCGCGTGCTGTTCGAAATCCAGGGTGTGCCGGAGCCGCTGGCTCGCGATGCCATGAAACTGGCCGCGAACAAGCTCCCGCTGAAGACCAAGTTTGTTAGCCGTGCCGACACGGAGGGTGCATGAAGCTGAAACTATCTCCGCTGCGGGATCTGACCCGCCCGGAGCTGATCCAGAAGCGCAACGATCTTCAGGAAGAGTATTTCAACCTGAGAATGCGGCAATCGATGAAGTCCCTTGAGAACCCGCTGCGGATGCGTCATATCGGCCGCGAAATGGCCCGTATCGTCACCATCCTCGTGGAAGATGAAAAGGGGATTCGCAGACTGGCTGAAAACAAGACGACGATCCTCGGATCGACGACATCAGGCAAGAAGAAAGAGTAGGCGGTGATGGCTGAAGAGGTGTCGCGCAGCAGGCGCAAAGTCAGGGTCGGGACGGTCGTTTCGGACAAGATGAACAAGAGTATCATCGTGCGCGTCAATCGCACCATGAAACACGGATTATATCAGAAGACCGTCCGGACATTTTCCAAGCTCTACGCCCACGACGAGAAGAACGAGGCCCGCGAAGGGGATACCGTGCGCGTGATGGAAACTCGTCCGCTGTCCAAGCTCAAACGCTGGCGGCTGGTGGAAGTCGTGGAGAAAGCGAAATAGACAATCGCTCGACGGGTTGTACTGAGAAAGGTGTGACAAAAATATGATACAGGAATTCACAGTCCTTTCGGTGGCGGATAACTCCGGCGCCAAGCGAGTGATGTGTTTTCGCATTCTGGGCAGCCGCAAGAGATATGCCTCGGTCGGTGACATTATCGTGTGCGCGGTCAAGGAAGCGATTCCCGGCGGCACCGTGAAGCGCTCCGAGGTATGCAAGGCCGTCGTCGTGCGCACCACCAAGGAACTGCACCGCAAAGACGGCTCGCTGATCCGTTTCAGCGATAACGCGGCCGTGATCATCAACGATCAGAACGAACCGCGCGGCACCCGTATCTTCGGCCCGGTTGCCCGTGAACTGCGCGAAAAGCAGTTCATGAAAATTGTTTCGTTGGCCCCGGAAGTGTTGTGAGAGGGATGCAGATATGATGAGAATCAAAAAAGGCGACACCGTCTGGATTCGAACCGGACAGGATAAAGGCAAGACCGGACGGGTGCTGTTCGTCAATGCGGACAAGAACACCTGCCTGGTGGAAGGCATTAATAACCGGAAGAAGCATCAGCGGCCGACGCAGCGGAATCCCAAGGGCGGCATCGTGACCAAGGAGACGCCAATTCACATCAGCAATGTCGCGCTGTATGATTCCGACTCAAAGGGTCCGGCCAAGTTCGCCTGCCGGGTTACGATCGAAGATGGCAAAAAACGGAAAGCCCGCGTTAACCGGGCCACCGGTGAAGAGATCTGAGGTGCGATGATATGGCTCGTCTAAAAGATAAGTTCGTTAAAGAAGTGACGCCCAAGCTCATGAAGGAGAATGGGTATTCCTCCATCATGGAAGTACCGCGCATGACCAAAATTACCGTCAACGTGGGCGTGGGCGAAGCGACCCAGAACGCCAAGATGCTCGAGGCCGCGGTGGGGGACCTGCAGACTATTACCGGTCAGAAGCCGCTGGTCACCAAGGCCAAGAAAAGCATTTCGAATTTCAAGCTGCGCAAGGGCGTGAATATCGGCTGCGCCGTCACCCTGCGCCGCGAGCGGATGTATGAGTTCTTTGACCGCCTGGTGAATGTCGCCATGCCCCGGATTCGCGACTTTCGCGGCGTCAGTCCCAAGTCGTTCGACGGCCGCGGCAACTACAATCTGGGTCTCAAAGAGCAGCTGATCTTTCCGGAGATCGATTATGATAAAATCGACAAGGTTCGAGGGATGACCATTTCGATCACGACCACAGCCAAGACCGATGATGAAGCTCGGCAGCTGTTGGCCGAAATGGGCATGCCCTTCCGCAAATAGGAGCAACATGGCAAAGAAGTGTTTGGTCGAGAAACAGAAGCGGACTCCCAAGTTCGCGGTGCGCAAATACAGCCGGTGCCGCCGTTGCGGCCGGCCCCATGCGTTCATCCGCCGCTTCGGCGTCTGTCGTATCTGTTTCCGTGATATGGCCCTGAACGGCGATCTGCCGGGCGTGGTTAAGGCCAGTTGGTAAGAAGTCAGGAGTTGGAGTAACCTACTATGAGTATGACCGATCCGGTCGCCGATCTGTTGACGCGTATTCGCAACGCGGCCAAAGCCAAGAAGCCGGCCGTCGACATCCCGGCTTCCAATCTGAAACGGGCCATTGTGGAAATCCTCAAGGAACACAATTTCGTCCGTGATTACATCGATCTGCCGGACAACAAGCAGGGCATCCTGCGCGTCTATCTGCGCTACAGCCGTGGCGATGTGTCGGTGATCAAGGGAATCCGCCGGGTCTCCAGCCCGGGGCTCCGCAAATACGTCAGCGCCGAGGACGTGGTCGCCTCCACCCGGTTCTCGCGGGGAATGTCGATCGTATCCACCTCGACCGGCCTGATGACCAATTACGATGCCGCCAAAAAGGGCGTCGGCGGCGAAATGCTGCTGCGCTGCTGGTAACGCAAACTGAGGAATTGAGATATGTCTCGAATTGGAAAAAAACCGGTCCCGATTCTCCCCAAAGCCAAAGTGGAAATCAAAGACTCGGTCATCTCGGTGACCGGTCCCAAAGGGACACTCCAGCATTCGATCCACCCGGATATCACGGTCGCGATCGCCGGACAGGAAGTTGTGGTGACCCGGCCGACCGACATCAAGAAGCACCGTGCTCTGCATGGCCTGACCCGTGCTCTGATCAACAACATGATGCTGGGTGTGTCACAGGGATTCATCAAGGAGCTGCAGATCCAAGGGGTCGGCTTCCGTTCGGAATTAAAGGGAAAGGCCCTGGTGCTCTATCTCGGCTATTCTCATCCGATCGTGTTTGTCCCGCCGCAAGGGATCACGCTTACGGTCGAAGCCAAAGAAAACAAAATCAAAGTTGACGGCATCAATAAAGAACTGGTCGGCCAGGTAGCCGCCAAAATTCGTTCCTTCCGCCCCCCGGAGCCCTACAAAGGGAAAGGGATCAGGTATGTGGGCGAACAGGTGACCATCAAGGCCGGTAAGACTGCCGGATAAGCAGACAGAGTGAGATAATATGGCAGATAAGAATATTCAGAAGGCCGTCAAGGCCGAGCGGCGCCGCAAGCGGGTTCACGGGAATGTCCTTGGAACCGCCCAGCGTCCGCGTCTGACGGTCGCCAAGTCGTTGAAGAACGTCTTCGTGCAGATCGTCGATGACGAAAAGCACGCCACCCTCGTTGGCCTTTCGACCAACTCGAAAGAGCTTGCCGGAAGCACCAAAGGGAAAGCGACCAAGACCGACAAGGCCAAGCTCGTGGGTCTCAAAATTGCCGAGTTGGCCAAAGCCAAAGGGATCGAGTCGGTCGTATTTGATCGAAACCAGTACCGTTTCCACGGCCGCGTCAAAGCGGTAGCCGAGGGCGCGCGTGAAGGCGGATTGAAATTCTAACGGAAGTAGTAATCGTCACAATAGACGAGGTGATCGTTGGCAAAGTTTGAATCTGAAGGTCTAGAATTCGAAGAAAAAGTCATCAGCGTTAACCGCGTGGCCAAGGTTGTGAAAGGTGGACGGAGATTCAGCTTTACAGCTCTGGTAACGGTCGGTGATCGCAACGGACGGGTCGGCATCGGCCTGGGAAAAGCGGCCGAAGTTTCGGAAGCTATCCGCAAAGGCACGGAAGCGGCCCGGCGTACCATGTCCAAAGTCAATCTTGTGGCCGGTACTATTCCGCACCGGATCGACGGTCGGTTCGGTGCGACCACCGTGGTCATGCGCCCGGCTTCTCCCGGTACCGGCGTGATCGCCGGCGGCGCCGCCCGCGCCATATTGGAATCCGTGGGAATACAGGATGTCCTGGCCAAAGTACTCGGGAGCCGGAATCCCAATAATGTCGTCAAAGCGACCATGGATGGACTCAAGAACCTTCGGACCCGCGATCAGGAAGCGGCCTTCCGCGAAGAGGCGTAGAGAGAAAGCAGGATCGATAACCATGGCGAAACTAAAAGTAACGCAGCTCAAAAGTATTTGCGACTGCAAGGAACCCCAGAAGCGTACGATTAAAGCGCTCGGTCTGGGGCGGCCGCGCAGTGTTGCAATTCATAACGACACGCCGCAGATTCGCGGCATGATCCGTGCGGTCACGCACCTGGTGACCTTTGAAGAGATGGCATAACGAACGTACGCTAGCGAGGACTAAGGGACATGGAACTGCATACACTGAAACCACCGGCCGGATCGACCAAGAACCGCAAGCGCGTCGGGCGGGGCCCCGGCAGCGGCATGGGCGAGACCTCCGGCAAGGGACACAAAGGGGCCAAGGCCCGTTCCGGTTTTAGATATAGATCCGGCTTCGAGGGTGGCCAGATGCCGCTGCATCGCCGCCTGCCTAAAATTGGCTTTACTAATATCTTCCAGAAGGAATTTCAGGTGGTGAACGTCGGAGACCTGGCCAAGTGCGCTGCCGGCGAAATCACGCTCGGAACTTTGAGGGCCGCCGGGATTGTCAGAAATGCCCGGATTCCTCTCAAAGTTCTCGGAAACGGCACCATAGACAAAGCTTACACCGTCAAAGCCAATGCATTTTCTAAGTCGGCCGTCACCAAAATTGAAGCGGCCGGCGGAAAAGCCGAGGTGGTCTAAGTGTTTGAGACCTTCAAGTCGATTTTCAAGGTTGAAGAACTGCGCAAGCGCATCTTTTTTACGATGGCGCTTTTGGTCGTATACCGCATCGGCGGACACATCCCGACTCCGGGCGTAGATGGAACCATTCTCGCCAACTATATGGGGCAGGGAACTATCTTTGGCCTTCTGGACATGTTCGCCGGCGGCGCCTTCCACAAGGCCACCATTTTCGCCATGGGGATTATGCCTTACATATCGGCTTCGATTATGCTCCAACTCCTGGGCGCCGTCGTGCCTTACTTGCAGCGGCTCCAGCGCGAGGGAGAAGAAGGTCGCCGGAAGATCACCCAGTACACCCGCTATCTGACGGTCGTGATCGCCGCCTTACAGGCCTACGGCACCGCCATCTTTATTCAGAGTATCAATTTCAACGGCCAGTCGGCCGTTCATATGGGCTCCTGGCCGTTTATCCCGCTGACCATGCTGACCTTCACCTGCGGCACGATCTTCATCATGTGGCTGGGTGAGCAGATCACGGAACGGGGTATCGGCAACGGCATTTCCCTTATCATCTTCATTGGCATTATTGCCCGCTTCCCCGATGCGGTTTTCGAAGAAGCCAAGTACGTGCTCGAAGATGTCCGTCCGATCTGGCTCGAAGTGATCATGGTTGGGGCTATGGTTGCGGTGGTGGCCGCCGTGGTCATGATGACCCGCGCCCAGCGCCGCATTCCGGTGCAGTATCCGCGCAAGGTGATCGGCCGAAAAGTTTTCGGAGGCGCCACGACCCATCTTCCGCTGTCCGTGAACGCCGCCGGCGTTATCCCGATCATTTTCGCCCAGTCGATCATGATGCTCCCGTCGACTATCGCCCAACTCTTCCCGAATACGGAATGGATCCAAAACCTGGTCTCGGCCTCGCTTTCGCCGAGCACCATTTGGTACAACATCATTTACGCGGTCATTATCATATTCTTCGCCTACTTCTATACCGCCATTGTTTTCAACCCGAATGAAATCGCCGACAACATGCGCAAGAATGGCGGATACATACCGGGAATTCGACCCGGCAAAAATACCGCCGACTATATCGAGAAGATTCTGACAAGAATCACTCTGCCGGGTGCGCTATTTTTCGCCGCCCTGGCCATCCTGCCCTGGATGGCAATCGGCCAGTTGCACGTCAATTTCTATTTCGGCGGCACCGGCTTGCTGATTGTGGTGGGTGTGGCGCTCGACACCCTGCAGCAGATTGAGTCCCACCTGATCATGCGGCATTACGACGGCTTTATGAAAAAGGGCCGGATTCGCGGGAGGTCAATGTAGGGATGAACCTGATCTTTCTGGGTCCTCCCGGCTCAGGCAAAGGAACGCAGGCCACGCGCCTGTCGGCCCGGCTGGGATTGGTTCATCTTTCCACTGGTGATATGCTTCGCGAAGCTGTCCGAAATGAGACCCCGCTCGGCAAACAGGCCGATGCCTATATGAATCGCGGCGAACTAGTCCCCGACTCACTGATCATTGGATTGATCGAGCAGAAGATTTCCCACGGGGACCTGAAAGCGGGATTTATTCTCGATGGTTTTCCCCGCACCGTGCCGCAGGCCGAGAGCTTGAAACATATGCTGCACCAAAACCGCATGGAGCTGGATCGGGCTGTGCTCTTTGAGGTGCCCGATGCGGAGATCGTTCGCCGACTTTCGGGTCGTTGGCATTGCCCGGTTTGCAACGCCGGGTACAATTATCCGATGCAGCTGCCCAAAGTGACCGGCAAGTGTGACAAGGATGGTTCGGAACTTCAGCGGCGCCCCGATGACGAGGAAGCCGTTGTCCGGAACCGTTTGGAAGTTTACAAGAAGCAGACCAAGCCGATTGAAGAATATTACCGCAAGGAGTCGCTCCTTGCCGCGATTAAGGCCGATGTATCACCCGATAGCGTGTTTCAGGAGTTGTTATCAGTAACGCAAAGTCAGGGAAAGCGTTGATCGTCTTGAAGACCAAAGCTGAGATTGAGACGATGCGTGTGGCCGGCCGCATTGCCGCGATGACCCTTAATATGGTTGCTGAAAACATCGCCGCCGGCATGACCACCGCCCAGGTGGATATGCTGGTCGAGGACTTTATCCGCTCCCACGGCGCGATCCCCGGTTTCAAGAACTACCAGGGGTACCCGGCTTCGGCCTGTGTCTCCATTGATGCCGAGGTCGTCCATGGCATCCCCGGCAAGCGGGTCATTAAAGACGGAGAAATCGTTTCGGTCGATGTCGGCACAATCGTCGACAACTACTACGGCGACCACGCCCGGACGTATGCTATCGGCGAGGTCTCTCCCGAGAAGCGGCAGCTCATGGAAGTGACCGAAAAGTCGCTCCTGGCCGCTATTGACAAGGCCCGGAAAGGCAATAAATTAGGGCAGATTTCGTCGACCGTCCAGAAGATCGCCGAAACCAAAGGGTATGGTGTGGTTCGTCAGTTGTGCGGCCATGGCATTGGCCGGCGCATGCACGAGGAACCGCAAGTGCCCAACTATGGTTCTCCGCAGGAAGGTCCTGTCCTCGAGGTCGGGATGGTTCTGGCCATCGAACCCATGATTAATCTGGGTACTTATAACGTGAAAACGATGCCCGACGGATGGACGGTGGTCACGGCTGACGGCTCTCCATCGGCCCATTTCGAGCATACCGTGGCCATTACGGAAAATGGCCCGGAGATTCTGACTGTAGCCTAAAGGAGTGTATGCCCAAAGAAGAAACGATTACCGTTGAAGGAAAAGTAGTGGAACCGCTTCCCAACGCGATGTTCCGCGTGCAGCTGGACAACGGACATATCGTTCTGGCCCACATCTCCGGAAAAATGAGAATGCATTTTATCAAGATACTCCCCGGCGACAAGGTGACCCTCGAATTGTCCCCCTATGACCTGACCCGCGGGCGTATCACGTATCGTTACAAATAAGCAGTGTGACGAGGGAAGACAGGAATATGAAAGTTAGATCCGCGATCAAGAAACGCTGCGAACACTGCAAGATCATCAGACGTCACGGCATCATCCGTGTGATCTGTACCAAGAATCCCAGTCACAAGCAGCGCCAGGGTTAAGACCCGTCGGTCTGAACGTAGAAGAAGGAGAGTGCCAAGTTGGCCCGAATAGCCGGAGTTGACCTGCCGAAAGACAAACGAATAGAAGTGGGCCTGACCTACATATTCGGAATCGGTCATTTCACCGCCCGTCAGATTCTCAAAAAGACCGGTGTCAGTCCCGATACCCGCGTCAATAAGCTGACCGACGATGACGTCGCCAAACTGCGGCGGGTGATCGAAAATGAACACACCGTCGAAGGCGCCCTGCGCTCGGAAGTTAACATGGCCATCAAGCGCCTGGTCGATATCGGCTGCTACCGGGGTATCCGGCACCGCCGCGGCCTCCCGGTGAACGGACAGCGCACCAAGACCAACGCTCGCACCCGCAAGGGTCCGCGCAAGTCAGTCGGCGGCCTGAAGAAGAAACCGGCCGGCAAGGTATAAGACAATTTTAGCGTGAACTGATAGAGGAATTTTCGTGGCTGAACCAACCAAGAAGAAACGCATCAAGAAGAAAACCCGTGCCATCGAGGTTAACGGCATCGTGTTCATCACGGCGACTTTTAACAACACGATCGTGACGGTCGCCGACACCCAGGGTCGGACCATCTCGTGGGGCACAGCCGGCAAGGTCGGCTTCAAAGGGTCGAAAAAATCGACCCCGTTTGCAGCCCAGATGGCGGCTGCTTCGGCGGCCAAAGAAGCGATGGACCAGGGCCTGCGGCGGGTCGAAGTCTGGGTCAAGGGACCCGGAGCCGGGCGCGAGGCCGCCATTCGGTCTCTCTCCGCCACCGGCCTCGAAGTGACCTTGATCAAAGATGTCACGCCAATTCCGCATAATGGTTGCCGCCCGCCCAAGCGTCGGCGAGTCTGATTCTGTGAAATGTGAGAAGGTGTCAAGGAGAATAAATGGCTCGTTATCATGATGCCGTATGCAAGCTGTGCCGCCGCGAAGGAGAGAAACTCTTCCTGAAAGGGGCCCGCTGCTTTACCGACAAATGTGCGGTCGAACGCCGCCCGTACGCTCCCGGCCAGCACGGCCAGGGGATGAGACGGAAAGTGTCGGCTTACGGTCTGCAACTGCGCGAGAAACAGAAAATACGCCGCACCTACGGTGTGCTGGAAACGCAGTTCCACAACTATTTTGAAAAGGCTGAGGCCAAAACCGGCATCACGGGCGAAAATCTCGTCCAGTTCCTCGAGTGCCGCCTGGACAATCTGGTCTACCGGCTCGGTTTCGGCGCCTCGCGCAAGCAGGCCCGCCAGCTCGTCCGCCATCGCCATATCTTGGTCGACGGGCGGATCGTTGATATCCCGTCCTTCCAGGTTAGACCCAACCAGGTGATCCGGGTGAAGGATGATTCCAAGAATCTGGATCAGATCCATTCCTCGTTGAAGCTGGGACACGGCGAAGAATTCCCCTGGCTGCGTCTGAACAAAGCGGCCCTGGAAGGGGAACTGCTGGCGCTGCCGAAACGTTCCGAAATCCCGTTGACCGCCAACGAGCAGTTGGTCGTCGAGTTGTATTCCAAGTAATGCGCAATTTCCCGTTTGGAGGGTTATACAGACAATGAAATGGAAGCCATTGACCATGCCTAAGGAGGTCGTGAACGACCAGTCCTCGACCACCGAAAACATGTCCCGCTTCATCATCGAACCGCTGGAACGCGGTTACGGCGTCACGCTCGGCAACTGCCTCCGCCGCGTCCTGCTGTCCTCGATCCAGGGCGCCTCGGTGGTTGCTATCCGCATCAAGGGCTGTTTGCACGAGTTCTCCACGATTCCGGGTGTCTACGAAGATGTCACCAGCATCGTCCTGAATGTGAAGAGTCTCATCGTGCGCCTGCATACCGACGAAATGAAAACCGTCCGCCTCAAAGCCAACACCCGCGGAAAACTGACCGCCGGGATGATCGAGGGGGACGCCGATGTCGAGATTCTCAATCCCGACCTGCACATCTGCGAATTGACCGACACGATTGATTTTGAAATGGAATTCGATATCGACGGCGGCCGCGGCTATCAGATCGCTGAGATGAACAAGCGGCTCGACGCTCCGGTCGGCTCTGTCTTCGTTGACTCACTCTTTTCGCCGGTGACCAAGGTCGCCTATTTCGTCGAGAACACGCGTGTCGGCCAGAAAACCGACTACGACCGCCTCATTCTCGAAATTCATACCAACGGCGCCATTTCCCCCGAAGACGCCCTGAGTTATGCCGCCAAGTTGGTCAAAGACCATCTCCAGTTGTTTATCCATCTCGATGAACAGGTTATGGTCGAAGAACTTCCGGCTGAGGATGAAGAAATTCTCCGGATTCGCGGACTGCTCAAGACCCGGGTCGACGAACTCGAGCTATCTGTCCGTTCTTCAAACTGCCTGCGCGCCGCTAATATCCAGACGCTGGCGGACCTCGTCACCAAATCCGAAGCTGAGATGCTCAAGTATCGCAATTTCGGCCGCAAATCTCTCAACGAAATCGGCTCCCTGCTGGAACAGATGAACCTCGGTTTCGGCATGGACATTTCGAAATACATGGAAGCCGTCAAACGATAGGATTCTAACGATAGATTATGGGACACCAGGACAAAGTACCGAAACTAGGGCGCACCAAAACGCATAAGGAAGCGATGCTCTCCAATATGGCGATGTCGCTTTTCACCCACCGCTTGATCAGGACTACCGATGCCAGAGCCAAGGCGCTTCGTCCGGTTGTCGATCGCCTCATCACCATCGCCAAGAAGAATACCCTGGCCTCCAAGCGCCAGGTGGCTGAGACCGTCCACGTGCCCGAGGTCTTCAAGAAACTGTATGCGGAGATCCTGCCTCACTTTCAGGAAAAGACCTCCGGCTATACCCGGGTCATCAAACTTGGTGTGCGACGGGGTGATGGCGCCGAAATGTCGGTGGTTGAGCTTTTGACTCCTCGGCCTGATTTTGCCGCCGAAGCCAAGGACAAAGAGAAGAAGGAAAAGACCGGTAAGGGCGTTTTCGCCCGCGCCAAAGACAAGGCCAAGGCGAAGGCTTCTGCTGCCAAAGCGAAATCTCCCAAGAAGAAAGCCGCCGCCAAGAAAGAGGCCAAGAGCTCTTAGTCTTCTCGCCTCTAAAGCGAACTTTGCGGGACCCGCCCAGTCTGGACGGGTCCTTCTTTTTTTTCGCCCCCTCTTGCCAGACCCAAATCGCCATGTTATATACGAAGTTAAATTGAAACGTGAAGTCGTTTCCCGAACTCTATGCCGTTACAACGGTTTCGTGTCGCTCCGATATCACTCGATCGGTCGTTTCTAAACTCTTAGGGAGGTACTATGGAACAGCTGCCGCCTCGCAAAGGAATGTCCAAAGGCTGTCTGATCGCGCTCATCGTCGCCGGTGTTCTCCTGCTTCTGATGATTATCATCTTCGGTCTGATCTGCGCCAACCGCGACAAGATCGTTCAGGCCGGCACCAAGTATGTCGTATTGCAAATGAAAGTCCAGGTGGTCCAGCAGAAGGTCGCCGGGCTCGATACCGTGCAATTCGACATGCTGGTCGACTCGTTTGTCGCCCGAGTTGACAAGGCCCCTCTCACCGAAGCCCAGACCATGCAGATCTCAACAGACCTTCGTGCTTTCTCGGCCAGCAAGCCGGTCGACTCTGCCGCCGTCAAAGCCGTGATTGATCTGATGATCAAGTGCTATCCTGACCTCGAGCCGTATCGGCCCGGACCGAAGACTGAAGCTGCGCCCGCTGGAGCCGTTCCTCCTGCGGATAGCATGGCCAAACCCAAGTAGCCGATTCGGAGTGTTCCAGTGCCGTTGTTGCCGGTCCTTGCGGTAATTCTCGTCGCTTATCTCCTGGGAGCCATTCCGTTTGGCCTCCTGGTCGCCAGAGCGTTTGGTATCACCGATGTCCGGTCCCATGGCTCGGGCAATATCGGCGCCACCAACGTCTGGCGAGTGGCCGGCGCCAGGGCCGCGGTCTGGGTTTATCTGCTCGACATCGGCAAGGGAATTCTCGCCGTGAGCCTGGCGAGGCTCATCCCTCAGACTCTCCTGCCGGCAGAGGTGCTGCTCGTGCTGGCCGGATTGGCGGCAGTCTTTGGCCACGTGTTCCCGGTATACCTCGGTTTTCGAGGAGGCAAAGGGGTCAATACCGGCCTCGGCGTTATCCTGTCACTCTTGCCGCTCGAGACGATTGCTGCGCTGGTCATCTTCATTTCTGTCCTGGCGGTCAGCAAATTTGTTTCCCTTGGCTCGATCAGCGCGGCGCTGGTGCTGGCCGCTTTGGTCGCGGCCGAAAGACTCTGGTTTCGCCCGGAGACGCCCGCTATCTACCTGGCCTTGACCGTCTGTCTCGCCGTCATGATTCTGTTCACCCATCGCCACAACATCAGGCGTCTCCTTGATGGCACTGAAAACCGCTTTGCCTTTAAAGCCCGCGACAAACATCAACCGGAGACCGGCCCCCATGTCTGAGCGGGTGACCATTCTCGGCGCCGGATCGTGGGGCATGGCCATCTCGCGGCTGCTGGCCGCCAATGATGCCCGCCAGGTGACTCTGTGGGCATACGATCCAAGAGAATATCAACGCCTCACCGTTATGAGGGGAGACCCTGAGAAGTTGAAGGAGTTTCAACTCCCTCAGTCTGTAAGCGTGACCAACAGTTTGTCCGAGGCGCTCGCGCGATTTGACCTGCTGGTGTTGGCCGTGCCGGCGCAGCACCTTCGCTCGGTGCTTCGAAGCGCCCCCCTTTCACGTCCAGTCAGAGTTCCGGTGGTCAATGTCGCCAAAGGAATCGAGACCGGAACCTTGCGCCGGATGTCGGAAGTGGTGCGGGAAGAATCGGGTATTGAGCCGGATCAGATCGCTACGCTCTCAGGACCGTCCCATGCCGAAGAAGTCGCCCTCGATATGCCCACCACTGTGGTCGTGGCCGCTCCTTCAGTGTCGGTGGCGCGTCGAATTCAGGAACTCTTCAGCAGTCCTGCCTTTCGAGTCTACACCAGCGATGATGTCGTCGGCGTCGAACTGGGCGGCTCACTCAAGAATGTTATCGCTATCGCTTCCGGGATTGTTGATGGCCTCGGTTTTGGTGACAATACTAAAGGAGCCCTGATTACTCGCGGCCTGGCCGAGATGACTCGTCTCGGCGTATCCCTGGGCGCACGGGCCGAAACCTTTGCCGGCCTTTCCGGACTTGGCGATCTGGTTACCACCTGCACGTCACGGCACAGCCGCAATCGCTGGGTCGGTGAGCAGATCGGTAAGGGATTCAAATTGCACGAAATTCTCCTCACCATGACGATGGTAGCCGAGGGGGTCGAAACGGCCCGTTCGGCCCGGGACCTGGCCCGACAAGTCGGCGTCGAAATGCCCATCACCGGCGAAGTGTTCCGGGTCTTGTTCGAAGGTAAATCCCCGCGGGTTGCTGTGGAAGACCTGATGGGGCGAACTCTGAAAGCTGAGATTTGGCAATGAGCCGGCGGCGGAGGGTCCATGGGAAATCATGAGACGAGCGAAAAGCTCTACTATACGATCAGTGAAGTTTCCCGAATGACCGGGCTGGAAGCGTACGTCCTTCGCTATTGGGAGAAAGAATTCCCGCTTTTGAAGCCCAAAAAGAACAGCGGCGGGACTCGGCTGTATACGTCGAAGGACATCGAAGTGATCAACCAGATCAACTACCTTCGGACCAAAGAGAAGCTGACGATTGCCGGCGCCCGCAGCAAATTGCTCATGAAACGCGGCAGTGAAGGGCGGGGTAATTTCGAGAATCGCGCCAAAATTCGGACTTTGGTCGGCAAACTCAGGGCCGACATTGAGGACCTGCTCAAATATTTCCCTTGAGTTTCCCCGTGATTTCGCTTACTTGATAGTCTCTGCAACCTGTTTTGCGGCTGAGATTTGTCGGAGCGTAGCGCAGTTGGTTAGCGCACTCGCTTGGGGTGCGAGAGGTCGGCCGTTCGAATCGGCTCGCTCCGACCATTGCTTTGTATAAGGGCTGTATGGATCAAGCCCAAACTCTCCAGCCCCAGGTCGATCTCCTTCACAGCGAAGCCGCCCTGATTCTGATCCCGGTCTACAATGCCGCGCCGTACCTCTCCGAATTGGTCTCCCGATTAAGACAATTTGTCTGCGAAGAAAACCTCCTGTTCGTTAACGATGGCTCCACCGACGGTAGTCTCGGGATCCTGGAAGGGGAGAAAGTACACATTCTGTCTTACGATAAGAATCGTGGGAAAGGTGCCGCGCTCCAGGCGGGCTTTGATTATGCCATCAGGAAGGGGTATCGCTCAGTGCTCACGGTGGACGCCGATCTGCAGCATCTGCCTGAAGAACTGCCTCGCTTCTATGCCAAAGACGACGGCCGAAGACTGCTCATGGGGACCAGAAGCATCACGCTCGATGTCATGCCGTTTGATCGCTGGCTGACCAACAATCTTACATCAATGATCATTTCTATTTTTTCCAGTCAGCGGGTCCGCGACAGCCAGTCGGGCTACCGCCTGATTCCGGTCTCTCTGCTGAAAGCGATTTCGCTGAGGACCATCAAGTATGATCTGGAATCCGAGATTCTGTTCAAAGCCGGAGCCGCCGGCTGCAGTGTGGGCGAAGTCGCCATTTCCACAGTCTATGCCGGATCGCATTCCTTCATCAATCCCCTCAACGACACGCTGCGCTTTATTCGCCAGATCTGGACCCGCATCTGGGCCTGAGACGAATGGGACTTGCGCCCGGTCGCATCTGGGCCTAAACTACCCGCGTGGCGCGACAACGAATTATTCTGCTGACCAACGACGACGGCTATTTTTCAGCCGGCATCAACGCGCTGTTCACCGTGCTGTCAAAGCGTAACCGGGTCTATCTGGTGGCGCCGGACCGCGAGCAGTCCGCCAGTTCTCATTCGCTGACCTTAAACCGGCCGCTGCGAATTCACAAAATCGACGCGTACAAATACGCTACCGACGGTACCCCGACTGATTGCGTCATGCTCGCGATCCACCTGCTCTTCAAAAAGCAGAAACCGGACATGATCATATCCGGAATCAATCACGGGGCGAACATGGGGGATGATGTCACCTACTCCGGAACCGTCGCCGCCGCCATCGAAGGGGCTATTTTGAAAATCCCGTCTCTCTCCGTCTCCATGGCCCATTGGGAGCCGGGGATGCCCATGCAGCGCGCCGCCCAATTTGTTGAGCGTTTCCTGTCGCTCTACGCGAAACTTCAAATGGATTCCACCACCTTTCTGAACATCAATCTTCCCCCGGACAACCGGAAGCCATACCGAAAATTCGAATTTACGTCGCAGGGTTTTCGCACCTACCGCGATATTGTCGTCCGTAAGACCGACCCGCGCGGCAAAGCCTATTACTGGATCGGGGGGAGACCCAAATGGCGTTCCACTCCGGGCTCGGATTTTGATGCCGTGGAACGAGGCATCGTCTCCATTACCCCCATGAAACTGGATCTGACCGACAGCACCTCGCTGGACCGTCTTACCGGGCTCCGGCTGGGTCGTCGCTGACAGACAATCGACAAAACAGTTGACAATGAGGGCGCCGGGGATTTACTATACCTTCTCGACAATTCGGGGCGTAGCGCAGTTGGTAGCGCGCTTGGTTCGGGACTAAGAGGTCGCTGGTTCAAATCCAGTCGCCCCGATTATTTTGATTGGCACCGTCGACTCATCACCGGCGTGCACTCGTGCAGCACCTGTTCCGAGTTCATGTCAAACACACCAGAAGGTAAGAGGTATTGTGGCGCGCAAAAAACCGGTAATCGCAGTAGTCGGGGCGGGGAAGTGTTCTAAAAAGTTGAGGGATATGGCTGCCGAAGTCGGCCGTTATGTGGCCGAAAATGGCGGCGTTTTGATTTGTGGGGGAATGGGCGGAGTAATGGAAGGTGCGGCGCGCGGCGCCAAGGAAGCCGGTGGCACCACCATTGGAGTGCTTCCCACCGAGTCCAAGGACGACGCCAATGAGTTTATTGATTATGTCATCGCCACCGGCATCGGCGACGCCCGCAATCTGATTGTCGTGCGCAGCGCCGACGCGGTCGTGGCTCTTCCCGGTAAATACGGCACCCTGACCGAAATGGCATTTGCTCTCCTCGCGGAGATTCCGGTGGTGTCCGTTTCGGCCTGGAAACTGGGGGAAGAAGTCGAGCAGTTTGAAGATCCGGTCAAAGCGGCTGCGGCGGCCATGAAAATGGCCTCTAGTGCCAAGAAGGCATGACCTCTGTCGGGGCTGATATTCGAGTGAGCGGGATGGTTCAGGGGGTCGGCTTTCGACATTTTTGCTGGCGCAACGCGACTCAGCTTGAGCTTGTCGGCTGGGTCCGAAATTTGCCCGACGGGTCTGTTTCTATTCATGTTGAAGGGGATCGCGGTGGAGTCGAAGCTCTAATAGATGTGCTTCGCATCGGTCCCCTGAACGCCTCGGTCAGCGATGTTGGCGTCGCCTGGACACCATTCACCGGTAAACACCAATCCTTTCAAATTACCGCTTAGATTATGACAGATTTGAGACATTACATTCGCACTGTGCCGGATTTTCCCAAAGCCGGAATAAACTTCTACGACATCACGACCCTCTTTCTGAACCCCGAAGGATTTGAACTGGCCTTGAATGCCATGGAGTCATTCGCCCGCACCAAACGTCCCGACAAACTGGTTGCCATCGAGGCCCGGGGCTTTGTCCTTGGGGCAGCCCTCGCCGACCGTCTGAATATCGGCCTGGTGCTCGCGCGCAAACCGGGAAAGCTCCCGTACAAGACCATCACTGAAGAATACACGCTCGAATACGGAACCGATCGGCTCCAGATACATGCCGATGCCATTACCAAAGGTGACCGTGTACTTGTGGTGGACGACCTGCTGGCAACCGGCGGTACGCTGGAGGCTGCCTGCAAACTGGTCGAGAAACTGGGTGGCCAGGTCGTCGGAATTTCGGCCGTTATTGCCCTGCTTTTTCTCCCGTTTCGAACCAAGCTGGCCGGATACGATATTAACTTCCTTATCTCTTACGATTCTGAATAGTCGGGCTTGCCGATTGGACCCCTTTCCCTAGTTTGGTCATCAGCCTTGATTTGACCTTCTGCCCCCGTAGCTCAGTTGGATAGAGCGACGGTTTCCTAAACCGCAGGTCGCAGGTTCAATTCCTGCCGGGGGTACTTTTTTTGCGGTGGTTGGCAAAGTCTCGCAGGCTGGTGAAGTCTATAGCGAATAACGGGATAGATCGTGCAAAAAGGCACGATTTCGTTTGACAGCCGTTCCGACCACTACTATATTCGTTGATTATTTTGAGAGTGATCTTCGTCTTTGTTGGGAAAGCGATAGAAATGAGGCAAGGAGTCATCGGGATGAAAGGGTTGTGGATCAAAACCGGCCTGCTGATTTTGGCATGCGCCGGCGCAGCATACTCACAGGTAACAATGGACTTTCTGGGAGGTGGAGTGCGCGCTCAGGGGATGGGAAAAGCTTTTTACGCCGTTTCTGACGACATTTCGGCCCTTACGTGGAACCCGGCCGGACTGGCTAAACAGGAAAAGCCGGTGCTCGGATTCAGCTACGGGCTGTTCGATCCGCGTGGCACCTTCAACATGATAACTCAGAGCGGCGCGATTTCTCCCCGCTCACAGAACGGAAGTTTCGATAACGCCTCTTTTGTGGGCTTCCTGGCTCCCGTGCGTGTCCGCGGACACCAGTTCGTCCTTTCGGCCACGTACAACCGGGCGTTCGATGAATACCAGTCGGCATCCGACAGTATCTCCGGCCTGTTCCCCAACTACTATCAGAACATTCTGATTCAAAACGCCCAGGCCACCTACACCGTCAATACCGACTATAAGGGCTCCCCGTACGTCTTCAGTCTGGGCTTCGGTACCCGCCTGTACCACTCGTGGGATTTCGGCGCGGCCGTGAATGTGTACACCGGCAACAGCGTATCACACCGACTCACTAACATCAATTCCTCGCAGTGGGTTTCGGTTCGTTTGCTCGGACAGACGGTCCAGTACGACTCCATCAGCCGGGCGACTGATACCGTCAGATTCGGCGGCGTAAATTTCACCCTTGCCACGAAATACAGTTCTCCGCGCTTTGATTTCGGCCTGGTCATTAAGTCCGGGTATTCGCTTCTGGAGAATCTCAACACCCTCACTGAGAATATCGTGACCGTCAACGGTCTCGTGCAGGGAACCTCGTCTGACTCAATCTACAATGATAATTTGCTGGTCAAAGTCCAGGTCCCGTGGGTTGTCGGTGCCGGATTTGCCTATAAGATCCAGCCCAATTGGCTTGGCTCGCTTGATATGGAGTATCGCCCCTGGTCCGGTAAGAAACTGCTGGTCCGGGATTCCATCGTCATCTTGTCGGGCGGTGACACGCGCGAAGTATTCACCACCCAGGACGGTAAATGGTTCAACGCTTTCACGGTCCGTGCCGGCACTGAATACGTCTGGAACACGAAAAGCAAAATATTCCCCAGCGTCCCGCTTCGCGCCGGGGTAGGCTATGTGCCGCTGCCGGCTCCTAGCTACCCGACTGCCGACACCTCGAATACCCAGTCGGTCACGATGTACACCTTGAATGTTGGCACGGGAGTCTATTGGGCTCAGATTCATCTTGATGTCGCCTACACCTATTCGACCTTTAATTTCGATACCGGCATCGGCGAATTGAAATCCCGCAACCATAACCTCGGGATGATGTTCACCGGGTATTTTTAGGCGCTCGGGCGCTCCCGACGGCCGGGAGTTGAAAGCGGCCGTAAAATTGGATATGAGGGCGTTCATGTCGCTGACGTGAACGCCGATAATATCTCAGGCAGTCCGGAATTTTAACTGAGGTTTTCATGCACGGTAAGGTCAAGTTATCCAAGCGTCAGATCAAGGAAGACAAGTTCGCCACCTTCATGCTCAATGCCCGCGAGCAGATGACCGTCAATTGGCAATACTGGGCGATCGGCGCCGTGGCCGCAATTCTTCTGGTCGTGGCGGTCCTCTTCGCGCTTCGGACGATCAAGTCGGGACACACCGATGCGGGGGAGAAGTTCTCCTCGGCCCTCATGGAATACCGCAGCGGCAATTCGCAAGTGGCCATTCTTTCGCTCAACCAGTTGGTCGATGACGGCAAAGACGCCGATGTCTCCCAGCAGGCCCTCTTCATGCTTGGCCGGATCAACTTTGAGCAAAAGAACTTCCCCGAAGCCGTGCGCTATTGGGACCAGTACTCCCAGAAATACAAAGACCACAAGTTAAACTACGCCTCGGCGCTCGCCGGCATCGGTGCCGCCGATGAAAACCAGGGCCAATTCGGTCCGGCAGCCGCGAAATTTACCGAGGCACTCGCCGCCTGGCCTGACGGCCCCTCCTCTGGGGACTACCAGATGTCGGCCATGCGCTGCTATCTCGAAGCCGGCGACACGGAGAAGGCCCGCACCTGTCTGACTGATATCAAAAGCAAATTCAAAGGAACAGAGCTCGAGATTAAGGCCAGCCGACTTTTCGCGGAGAAAAGCGGCGGCCAGACCGGCTCGTAATGACGCCTCGTCCCCAGGACACTCCGGTCAGAGTCGCCATACTCTGGCACATGCACCAGCCCAACTATCGGGAACCGGGTCTGAACCGGCTGTCGATGCCCTGGGTCCGGCTCCACGCTCTCAAAGACTATTTGGATATGCCGCTGCTCGCGGCTTCGTTTGAGAAGGTCAAAGTCACCTTCAATTTGGTTCCTTCGCTCCTTGATCAGATCGATCTCTATCTCAACGGAGCCACTGACCGTCATCTGGAGCTGTCCCGGATGAGCGCCGAAGAACTATCTCCCGGCTTGAAACTGGAAATTCTCGAGACCTTCTTTACGGCCAATCCCACCCACATGATTCAACCTCATCTGCGCTACTGGGACCTTTATAATAAGGCCCGGCGCGGTGGTAACGGTCAGGCCAATATTCTCGCTTCCCTCTTTTCCTCGGCCGAGATTCGCGATTTGCAGGTATGGTCTAATCTAGCCTGGATCGATCCAATGTTTCGCTCCGAGGAACCCGTCAAGTCGCTCTTCGCCAAAGAAAAACAGTTTACGGAAGAGGACAAACACCGCCTGCTGGACTGGGAATTGAGCCTGATGGCGCGCATCGTGCCGACTTATCGAAGACTCAGGGAAGAGGGGCGGATCGAAGTTTCCTTCACGCCCTATTATCACCCCATCTTGCCGTTGCTCTGCGATACCGATGTCGCCCGCGAGGCGCTTCCTGAGATCAAACTCCCTCAAAAACGGTTCATTCACCCCGAGGACGCCGAGACCCAGGTGAAAATGTCGATCGACCGATTTACGGCGGCTTTTGGAAGCCCTATGCAGGGGATGTGGCCGTCGGAGGGCTCGGTCTCGGAACAGGTAATCAAAATGCTCGCCGACCGGGGTCTGAAATGGGCCGCCACCGATGAAGAGATTCTTTATCACTCCTTGATCAAATCCGGGCTCAAACGCAGCGACAACCCAATCCACACCGTGTACGAGCACAGCTCCGGCCTAAAACTGTTTTTCCGCGATCACGGCCTCTCCGATCGAATCGGTTTTGTCTACTCCGGCTGGAAATCCGACCGGGCGGTAGTGGATTTTGTCGCCCACCTGAAGGAAATTCGCAAGCTGCTGATCAACGACTTGGACCGGGTCGTGGTCCCGGTGATTCTCGATGGCGAGAACGCCTGGGAATATTTTGATAACGACGGTAACGATTTTCTCGCCGGGCTCTATCAGGCTCTCAATGACGATCCGCTCATAGAAACGGTCACCATGTCGGAGGCTGCCGAACAGATTCCGGCCCGCCCTTTGAATTCGGTTTTTGCCGGGTCATGGATAAATCACAATTTCCGCATCTGGATCGGCCACGAAGAAGACAATGCCGCCTGGGACCTGCTGGATCGCACCCGCGAGACCCTCGTTCAATTCGAGCGGACGCACACCGGCTATGATCAAAAGAAACTCCAGTCCGCCTGGCGTCAGATCTATATCGCCGAAGGGTCTGATTGGTGCTGGTGGTACGGCGATGAACATCACAGCGATCACAATGATCTGTTCGACAAAACCTTTCGCCGTCACCTGGCCGCCGTTTACGACTTGCTCCAGATCGAAATTCCGGCGGAACTGCTTAAGCCGATCAAGCAGGGGGTCGCCGCCACTTATCTGAGACAGCCCGAGAACACTCTGAGCCCGACGATCGATGGCCGCATCTCCCACTTTTACGAATGGACCGGCGCAGGCTTTTTCGACGGGCTGAAGGCCGGGGGCGCGATGCATCAAGTGGCGCGCTATTTCAGCGGCCTCTATTTCGGGTATGATGAATCGAGCGTCTTCATTCGGCTTGACTTTCACAACAAAATGGGCTTAGACTTGCTCCGGGCGCCGGTGATTCGATGTGAACTCCTCACGCCCGAGCCGGTCGTGATCAATTTGCAGCGATCCCCTTCCGGATTCCGCGGGGAATCGGCCGGGCAATTTCAGTTCGCCCTTGAGGATTTGCTGGAACTGAAGATTTGGCGCTCGTTTCTCTGGCCGGCGAAAATGTACGGCCAGCTGGGTGTTCGCATCAGCTTGTGCGAGCAGGATGAGAAACTCGAATCCTGCCCGGAAACCGAGCCCTTAAAGATCGAGATTCCTGAGCCCTTGCGGGAAATGTTCTGGCCGATCTAAGCGATCGGATGTAAAGGAGCGGTCCCTATGACAGAGTCCTTCTTCCGAGACACCGCCGAGTCTGAGAAGACTCCCGACCAGAATCAGACTATTGCCGGTATCGATGACCCGGCTGCCCGGGCTTCCCAGCCGGAAGATCCCACGCTGATCGAAGAAGAGCGGATCGCCGCTGTCCTATCTTATATTCCCTTTCTCTGTTTCATCCCGCTAGTCAACATTCACTGGAAAGAGAATAAGGAAGCCCGGTTTCATGCCCGCCAGGGGATCATGTTGTTTCTTGTCGAACTTGTGGCGGTCCTGATGTTGATCGATGATCTCGGCCGCTTTGTCTTTCGCGCCGCCCTTGTTGGAGCGGCCGCGCTTTCGGTGGCCGGTGTCTACTTCGCTCTTCAGGGGAAGAAATACCGGCTCCCCTTCGTCAGTGATCTGGCCGACAAGATGAAACTTTGATTCCTTTCCGGGAGGTTCGCACCATGCGCTCAATCATTCACTCCGTAATTATCGTTCTTGGCCTGCTCATGATCTCCTGCGCTACCACCGGCCCGGGCGGCCGACAGTCGCTGGTGCTCATTCCGACCAGTCAGGAGCTCACCATCGGCCAGGGGATGGCCGACCAGGTCGCCAAGACGGAGAAGAGGCTGCCCGATGAACAGTGGCAGGCGTACGTCAACGAAGTCGGCCAGAAGATCGTAAAAGTCTGCGACCGCCAGGATATCGAATATCATTTCACCGTGATTGAGTCGGACCAAATCAACGCCTTTGCCGCTCCCGGAGGCTACGTCTACTTCTATACCGGTCTCCTCCGCATTATGGGTAATGAGGCTGAAATGTCAGCCGTGATGGCGCATGAAATATCCCACGTCGTCGCCCGTCATGGCGTCAAGCGCCTCCAAGCCACCCTCGGCGTGGCGCTGGCGACCAAGCTCGTGCTGGGAGACAATAGTAGCGAAGTCGTCAACGCGGCCATCAATGTCGGCATGGGGCTTCTCTCGGCCGGTTATTCGCGCGACAACGAGCGTGAGGCCGACAAGTTCGGCATTTACTATATGGAAAAGGCCGGCTATGATCCCAACGCCGCCGTTACGATGTTTGATCATCTCGCGCAGGCTGGCGGCTCAGGGGGAGCCAATGTCTTCGAGAAGCTGACCGCTTCCCACCCGGAAACAGTAGAGCGGATTAACAACGCCAAATCTGAAATTACCCAGATGGGAACTCTGCCGCCTAATCTGGCGCTCTCTAAGTCACGCTACCAGGAAATGCGCAAGAGACTCCCGCCCCCTTCTAAGCCGGCCGGCAACGGCTGACGCACGCAGGCGCTAGCCCGCCCGTACATCACGATTCTCTTTCATCAAGGTCCCGATCTGGCCATTTTTTCCCTATTGGGAAAAGTTTTAGTTGAAGCCCGCCGCGTGTTGTCCCATTTTCCACACGGAAAGTATAGGAAGAAGGCCACTCCGCATCAGCTTCGGTGGTCATCATTCTGACATGTGCGATATGGTTGCGAAGGTCGCGAACAGACCGTCGTAACCATCCATATAGCAGGCACTTTCAAGGGTGCTGGGCCTGCTGTACGTGACTACTGCTCAGGTTTTGGCCAGGGAAGCCAGTCCAAACGTCTGATTCCCCCGCTCCGCGTACAAGAGCGACCAAAACCGGGTGTCGGGATTGCTCGGGTAAGGTGCTATTTGGTAATGGCTTGCGGATTCGGCCGGGGTTCGAAAATTTCATCGATCATCGCCTTCCTTGGGGGGTATGGGGTGGCACCCGTGTTGCCCTACTTTTGGCGGAACAGAAGGTAAGGGAAATGCGATGAAAACTCGGTTCATTACGCGAATTCTGGTTATCTGGTTAGTCATAATGATCCTGACCGCCCTCATGGGGAAGATCACGCTTGCGGCCTCCGATGCCGGCCGTACGGCCGCCGACTTCTTAACTATCGGCGTCGGGGCCGAAGCTGCCGGTATGGGCGGCGCCTATAGCGCCGTCAGCCAAGGGGTCTCATCCGTATATTGGAACCCGGCCGGTCTGGCTAATATGTCGAATACGGAAATCAGCCTCACCCATTTCGCCTGGTATCAGGACGTGACCCTCAATAACGGAGCGGTGGCTTTTCCGCTCAACAGCAAGTGGACGATCGCTCTATCAGCGACTCATCTTGACTATGGCACGATCGACGCCTATGACATGAATGGTATCTCCACCGGTACCGTGTCATCATACGACTTTGCCGGCGCCCTCTCGATCGGTTGGGCCGCGACTGACAAACTATCGCTGGGCGTCACGGGCAAGTATATCAACCAGAAGATGGCTGATCTGAACGCCAACGGCGTGGCCGGTGACATCGGCTTGAGTTATCGTCTCTCACGCGTATCGTTTGGGGCAGTTTTGGCCAACGTCGGCCCTTTCATGAAATATCAGCAGTTGTCGGAGCATTTGCCGACTACCGGGCGGCTCTCCATCTCAATCGCGCCTTTTGGGGAGTCGTTTCTCACCGCCTTCGAGGTCGAGAAGGCTGAGATCGGTGACCTCACCCTCAAGCAGGGATTTCAGTACATGTTCAATTCTCAATACTATCTCCGAGCCGGCTACGATTACTATCCGAATCGCGAAGTGGCGAATTTCGGATCGGAACCGACTCTAGGTGTTGGACTGAAATTCAGTCATGCCGCTCTGGACTATGCCTTTACTCCAAAAGATTCTCGTACTTCCGATGATCTTCATCGCTTCTCGTTGAAGTTTTTCCTTGGCCGATAGACCGGCCTGTTGACTCCTTCAGTGACATCGGGCAGCCCCATTAGGGGCTGCTTTTTGCCCTGAATTGCCTTTCAACAGTGTGCATTCTTTTTGCGCAACCCCTTGCAAGTTTTGTGTCGAAATAGTGGTCCCAAACTCAGATTTCTCCCTTACAGGGCTGGAACCCCTTCAATGCGTACCCAAGTAATCCACGTTATAGGTAGTTAATGCGCTACGGTCTAATGAGTTAATCCGCATGGCAAATCACCACATTTCCGTGTAAGAATACACAGTTCTAACGGTTGTTGGCAAAACTTTTGCTCTAATCCCCTCCGTAACGCCAAACAATACTCCAAAACCGGCTTAGTAATTAGATGGAAAACGTTCAGGACAACTTGCGCACCCCTTCCGACACTTCGATTGCGCTCCCGCAAAGGAGCCTGCAGTATGGTGTCGCCAGCGGAGCGGTTTATCCCTCTCAGGCTGGTACGGTCGCCGCTCCTGATACTGCCACCAGGCTCCGTTTCTTCACCGGCGAACTGCTCGGATTCATGTTTGTGGTGTTGTCAACCGTCTATATATTTGCAGTGCCGGCTTCGCTGAGCCGCCCGGCATTGATTAAAGCCATGGTGAACCGGACTGTCAAAAGAACGCTCGATATTATTGGAGCCTGTGTAGGCCTCTTGCTGTGCATCCCATTCTGGCTCCTTGTGCCGATCGCGATCATGCTGGATTCTCCTGGTCCGATCTTCTATTCCCAGACCCGGGTCGGCGTGAACCGCCGCCGCAAGAGCCGCCGCTGTTTCCCGCGTGTGGCCGATGACGATCGCCGCGGTCGCGATCGCCGCCGCGATGATTACATGGGGAAGCCGTTCAAGGTAGTCAAATTCCGGACGATGGTGATTGACGCTGAGAAGCTGTCCGGACCGGTCTGGGCCACCAAGAATGACCCGCGCATTACCCGGGTTGGTCGGTTCCTTCGCAAGACCCGCCTTGATGAAATTCCGCAGTTCATCAATGTCCTCAAGGGAGATATGGCCCTGGTCGGACCAAGGCCGGAGCGTCCCAATTTTGTTCGTGAACTGTCCGGGAAAGTCGACCACTACACCAAGCGTCTCGAAGTCAAGCCGGGTCTGACCGGACTGGCCCAGGTCGAGAACGGCTATGATTCGTCGGTGGCCAGTGTCGCCGAAAAAGTCAAATCGGATCTCAAGTACATTCGTGAATGGTCGCTTTGGTACGATGTCAAAATCATGGCTCGAACCGTGATTGTGGTGTTCACCGGCAAGGGAGCCAACTGATCCCGTCCCGATAACCGGCCTGCCTCAAGCTTCTCAGTGCCGCGCTTTGCGCGGTACTTTTTTGAAGACTTTTGAGCTTGTTTCGACTGTGGCCCGGTCTTACCTTTGCCGATACAATCTATTGTGCGTGCGTTTCTTACAAAGAGGGTAATGTTGTTAAAACGGACTTTAACGACGCTGATCTGGCTGAGTCTCCTGCCGCTCTGCGCTTACGCGCAACAGGCGACAGGCGGCGGGCTGAGCGTCAAATCGTCCCCGGCCGGGTCGGAAGTGACGGTCAGCGGGGACGCCATTCTCTCCGGCGTGACGCCGACCACTTTTCAGCAATACCTTACGGGTACTTATCAGGTAACTGTCAGGCATCATGGCTTTGAGAGCTACTCAACCCAGGTCACGCTCGATCCGACCAAACTTCAATCGCTCGACGTCACGCTCAGTCCCAAAACCCGGATCAAAGCAGCCGCCCGATCGCTGTTCATTCCCGGATGGGGCCAGATGTACGGCGAGCAGAAAACCAAAGGTACCTTGTACTGTCTTCTGGCTGCCGGCGCGGTCGGCGCTTTCATTGTGGCCGATCACGATTTCCAGCAGAAGAATAATCGCTTCAAGCAGTTGGTGTCCGCCTACGATTCCAGCTTTGCCGCCGGCGCCAGTTACCAGCAGTTGCAGTCTGCGCAGAGCGCCCTTCAGACCGATCAGAGCAAAGCCTACAAGGCAGAGAACGTGCGGCGTGCCACTATCGGTGTAGCCATCGGCGTCTGGTCGTTGAGCGTTCTTGATGCCCTGCTGTTCTTTCCCGAAGAGCACGGCGCTTTCAGCGTCAAAGGGGTCAGCATCGCTCCCAGCACCCGCTCCGGGACCTTTGGCCTTGTCTTGACGAAGGGATTTTAGCCATGAGAAAGTGCCTGTTTGCCGCCGCTCTTGTGGCCTCATCGCTCCTGGTGCTTTTCGCCGGTTGCAGCCGTTACATTGATTCGGAGAACCCGGTACGCACCCTGCCGCCGCTTCCGCCGACTCCCTTCAGCCTTTCAGCAAAGCTCGACAACGGTTCGGCGACGCTGGCGTGGGAAATCCAGGACTCCACTGTCGTCAAACGTTTTCGCATTTACTTGACGGACTCGGCCGGGCAGAATACCCACGTGAAAGATTCCACCATCGGCGTCTCGTTCGTCAAAACCGTGACCGGCCTTCAGGCCAATCAGCGCTACTTTTTCCAGATTGCCGCAGTCGGCCTGCAGGGAATCGAAGGGGGGAAGTCTGTTCCGCCTCTGGCCGTGACATCGGCGATCTATTCCATCGCCATCAACAACGGCGCCCTGTTTACGAATACTCAGACGGTGAACATCACGCCGAACGTTCCGACCGCGGTAACCCACATCATGCTCTCGGAAGATTCCACGCTCAGCGGCGTTCAATTCGAACCGCTGCAAAATCCGCAGAGTTTCCGACTGTCCGACGGGGATGGAGTGAAACATGTCTTCGCCCGTTTTCTCTATAATGACGGCACCCAGACCGACACTCCCGTATCCGACTCGATCACGCTGGACACCCATGCCCAGATCGACTCGGTGTTCTTCGCTCCGGCCAATGTCTCGTTTACGCCGGGACAAAGTATCGTCTTTGGACTGAATGCCGGTGAGCCGGGGGGGACCGCCACGGTTTCGTTCGCGGGTTCGGGCGACATTTCTCTCTTGGATGACGGCGTGAGTCCTGATGTCACCGCCAACGACGGCATTTATACCGGGCGCTACATCGTGCCGTCCGACATGGCTGTGACAGCCGGTGTCGTGACCGGGGCTTTCACCGATCGGGCCGGTAACCAGGCTCAAAAAATCAGCGCCAGACAGAAACTGACCATCACCAACACTCCGCCAACGGCGGTAGTACTGGCGGTATCGAACGATACGACCACGATCAGACTTACCTGGTCGCAGAACAACGACGCTAACTTCGCCATGTACCGCCTGTATCGCTCTGCCGATACGCTGGCGGCAGTGGACACGACCGCCAACCTGCTGGTCATCTTCAATTCGCAGGGGACGACCAACTACGATGACACCTTCGGCAGGAACGAATCCGCCTTCGCCTACCGCGTGTTCGTGTTCGACAAGCAGGGCCGGTTCACTGGGTCGAACAAGGTAATCGCCAAGAAGTAGAACTACCCGATGCCGTTCGTCCGCAACGTCAACCAATTCCTCACGCTCTTGCTCGACTCTTTTCGAAGCTTCGGCCGGGTTACCGTCTGGCTCGTGCTCTTTTCCTATTTTGTCCTGATGTCGCTTATTTTGTACGGGTTTTACAATTTCTTCTCTCCGGTAAGCTATCCGATCGTCCGGCTGGCGGCCATGCTGGTCGGGGGAGACGTGGCCTCCCGTTTCTTTCATTACCCGGGCCACTTTCTCTATCTCCCCTTGCTCTTCGGCTGGTCCAAGACTGTCATTTCCGTCATTTGCGATGGAATTTTTCTCGGCAGCGCCGCCCTGCTTCTCCGCCAGGGTTATCTGGGACAAAAGACGGGCTCTCCGCGCGGCGGGGCATCGATCCTCTCTTCGTGGCCGCAACTAATTCTTGCCGCCCTCGCGTTTAACGTCCTGACGCTTGGTCTGAGCGCGGTGCTCCAGACTGTCCTCGGCCCCTTCCTGGTGGGCTACGCCCGCCGCTCCCTCGCCTTCGAGTTCGTCGTCCTCCCATTCTGTTACGCGCTGATCCTGGCAATCTTCTTTTTCGTTATTCCTCGAATCGCCCTCTATAGAGAGAGCTTCTGGAAGGCGCTCGTTCGCTCGTTCCAGATCTTCCTGCACCGCCCCTTCACCTGTTTCTTCCTGGCATCCATCATTCTCTTTGTGCCGGTCCTGCTGGCCACGGCGGCCAATCACCCGGACATTATCATCGAGAAATTCCGCCCTGAGCTGGTCTACTGGGTCCTCTGGCTGGGGCTGGCTGCCGACCTGCTGGCCAATTTCGTCTGGATGGGCACCGCCGTGCGGTTCCTGGTCGACGACGAAATCTGAAATCAATTTCATCTTTGTGGCTGCTTTCCCACCCCGCTGTTCCAAAACGGAATAATCCTTTGAAGGCGCCGGCGCTGAATCACGCTCGTTTGGCGCAATGACTTGATTCCCCCGCTATTCCGGAACAAATCACCTCTTTCTCTGTGAATTTCTTGCTCAGCAGGTCGATACTATTGATGAACTGGTAAGGGCACAGATGAGATGAAGAATATCCTGTTGGTGGACGACGATCGGGAAGTATCCCGGTCATTGGCAAATCTCTTCGACACCGAGAAGTTTAAGTTTAACTTTCTCGAGGACGGCACCGAAGTCACTTCGTTTCTCAATGATCACGGCGATGTCGATCTGGTGTTGCTCGATGTGAATCTGCCGACCTTGTCCGGCCTCGAAGTCCTCAAACAGATCAAGACCATCAAAGGCAGTCTTCCGGTCGTGATGATCTCGGGATTCGTCTCCACGGAAAATGCCATGGAAGCGATGCGCGAAGGGGCCTACGAATATCTCACCAAGCCGTTCGAAATCGACAAGCTGCTTGATACGGTCAATAAAGCCTGCGGTTATAATCTTCAGCAGAAGTCGGCTTCTCCGGCGGTGCGCGATGAATCCGCCGCCACGCTGGTCGATGAGATCGTCGGCAAGTCCCCGGAAATCGTCGAAATTGCCAAGTTGATCGGGCAGGTCTCGAAGACCGATGCCGCGGTGCTGATTTTCGGCGAATCGGGCACCGGCAAGGAACTGGTCGCGCGAGCGATCCACCGCAATTCCAAGCGCAAGAACAACGCCTTCCTCTCGGTCAACTGCGCCGCCCTCCCGGAGACCCTGCTTGAATCGGAACTATTCGGTCACGAGAAGGGCGCCTTCACCGGTGCTTACTACAAGCGGATCGGCAAGTTCGAACAGGCCGACAACGGCACGCTGTTCCTCGATGAGATCGGCGATATGTCGATGCTCACTCAATCCAAGCTCCTCCGCGTGCTTCAGGAAAAGCGCTTCGAGCGCGTCGGCGGCAACGAATCGATCAAGGTCGACGTCCGCATTATTGCAGCCACCAACAAGTCACTCGTCCAGGCGATGAAAGACGGCTCGTTCCGGGTCGATCTGTTTTACCGCCTGAAAGTCGTTTCGATCTTCATCCCGCCGCTGAGGGAACGGCGGGGTGATATCCAACTGCTGGTCGACTACTTCTGCAACAAGTATTCGCAGCTCCTCGGGATTTCTCCGAAGCAGGTTTCGAAAAAGGCCCTGCAATTGCTCGCCAAGTACCAGTGGCCCGGAAACGTCAGAGAGCTGGAGAACAACATCCATACCGCGATGGTGATGTCGAAAAATGAGAGCCTGCAGCAGGAAGATTTTCCGAGTCTCGCCGAAGACAACACCAAGCTTGATCTCGACCTGACCGTTCTCCAGAATGACTACGCCGAGACTTTCAAGAAGATCATTGATCCGATCATGCCCAAACTGGTGGCCAACTCGCCGGGCCAGATTTATCACTTCCTCGAATCTGCTCTCGAGCGCGCTGTCCTTGCCGCTGCTTTAAAACAGTTCGACGGCAACCAGGTCAAGACCTCGGAAATTCTGGGGATTTCACGCAATACCTTGCGCGACCGAATTGCCAAGTACGGCCTGTACTAAAAAGCCCAGGCCGGTCCTTTCCTGAATTCCCATTTCTTCTCCAGCCTTTTGGCCTTTGCCTGCACGGCAACCTTTGCCCGTGTCAGCCGTAAAAGCGACTGAGAGGCAATCAAGTACGTTGACGCGGCCGCCGCCTCCCGGGTGACCCTCTCTGGTCGCGGGACGTTTTATGAGTCTCTTTTTATTGACAGGTGTACACAAACTAAATAGGTTCATGGCTACACTCGCGTTTAAGACCAATGAGGACTGAAATATGAAGAGAGTTCTGTTTGCCGCGGTCGGACTGGTGATTGCGCTGGGCGCTAATGCCTCCGCAGTTGGTGCGAATGGCTCGGCCTTTGGCAACATGACTACGGCCACTACGCTTGGCCAGGGGGTGGGGAATTTCGGCGGCGGGGTAGGCATCGCTGATGCCACCAGCGCCTTCGCGACCTTCACCTACGGCCTTTCCAAATACACCGACGGTCGGCTCAAACTTGGCCTTTTGAATGAATTCAGCACCACTCGGCTCACTTTCGGCGCTGACTTCAAGTGGCAGTTCTGGACGGCCGGAGCGGGCCGCCGCGAACCGTTTGACATGGCCTTCGGCGGAGCCTTTGAATATGTCGATCTACACGGCTACTCGGTTTTCCAGATTGGCGGCAATATCATCGGATCTTATCCCTTCAGGATGGGAAACGGTAGCACCCTGAGTCCATATGGCAGATTCAATATTCGGGTCGAAGCGGCCAGCGGGACCAATGTTTCAAGCAGCAATTTGGATTTTGGCCTGAATACCGGCGTCGCTTGGGCGGCCACAAAGACCGTCACTTTCTACGGCGAACTCCAGTATAGACGGCAACAATGGGGTTTTCCTCGGTCTTGACATCAACGTCATGTAAGAAGCCGCCATTTTCTCTGATATTTGCAGGCCCCTTGGGGCCTGTTTCGTTTGGCACTGACCGTTTTCCGCCGCCAGCCGGCCTGTTTGAGAGAAGCTTCCCGCTACTATTGTTTTGCCATCGCCATTCGGAGACGGTATTATTTCGCCAAGATGGCGCAGCGAATACTGGTAATTCGTCTCAGTTCCCTTGGCGATGTCCTCCTGACCTCGGCCCCGGTGCTGAACCTCAAACTGGCTTTTCCGGATAGTGCGGTTACTTTTTTTACCAAGGAACAATTTCGTCCCCTGGTTGAGCTTTTCGACGGTGTCGATGAAATTCGTACGCTTGACGCGACTTCGGCTTCCCCATCGCTTTATAGCACCGCTCTTGATCTTGATCGGGAACGATTTGATCTCGTGGTTGACCTTCACCGAAATCTTCGCTCCTGGTTTACCCGCACGATGGTTTCATCCCCACGTAGCGCCGTCTATTCTAAACACCGCGAAGAGCGTCTACAAATTGTCCGCACGAAACGATTTCCAGATCCTCCGCTTCATACGATTGACTCATACAACGATTGCCTGAGTGCTCTCGGCTTGGCCACGCCGTCGCGACGACCGATTCTCAGGGCCACACCCTCGAATCTTGCCGAATCAGCCCGCCCTTACATGGTGATCGCACCTGGGGCTGCCCATGCCAACAAGCAATGGCCAATAGAGCGGTTTGCCGAGGTCGCCCTCCGGCTGCATCAGGAACGATCGCTCGGTATCATTTGGGCGGTCACCTCGGGCGACCGGGGTAAATCGAGTCTGGAGAAACTCATCGCGCCGGGGCGATTTATCGAATTGGTGGACGAACCTCTGGAGTCACTGGGCGGTATCCTATCCGGCGCCAGGATCACGATCTCGAACGACTCCGGCTTGATGCACCTGTCATCGGCCGTCGGGACTCCGGTCCTCGGTATTTTCGGCCCGACCCATCCGGCCCTGGGTTTCTCACCCCGTGGAATATGGGATCGAATCGTTGAGGTCGATGAGTTTTGTCGACCTTGTTCGCTTCATGGGAAGACCCCCTGCTATCGCTCGGAGCGGTTCTGCTTTACCCGAATCACCGCCGCCATGGTTACAACTGCCGCTGCCGAGATGCTGGATCAAGCTGACTCCCGGACTCCGGCCCTGTTTCTTGATCGTGACGGCACCGTAATGGTTGACAAGGATTATCTGTCGGACCCGGAACAAATTGAATTAATACCCGGCGCGGTCGAGGCCCTTAAGAGCGCCCGCCAGCTTGGCTACAAGCTTGTAATTCTGTCCAACCAATCGGGGGTAGCTCGGGGAATTTTCAGCCTGGCCGGGGTCGAACGAGTCAATGCCCGGCTTCGACAGATTCTTCGGGACCAGGGGGTGGAGGTCGACGGCATATTCTATTGCCCTCATTATCCCGGCGGTTCGGTGGCTGAATTTGCCGTCTCCTGTGACTGCCGCAAACCGGCTCCGCTGATGGCCGAGAGAGCCGCCCGCGAACTTGGGATTGATCTTCAAAGGTCGATCGTGATCGGAGACAAAGAGGATGATCTGAATCTGGCGCGAGTGCTCGGCGTCTCCGGAATTCTTGTCCGGACCGGTCACGGAACCAAGACCGAGCAGAATCTCAAAGAGAATCGCCGGAGCCGGATTCCGGTCGCGGATTCACTCTTGCAGGCGGTCGATCATCTTCGACAGGGTGCCCCAAAATGATTAAGGACGCCGCCTATTTCTCCAGTCTTGGCAACGGCGCCGTTTTGTGTGAGCTCTGTCCGGCCGATTGCCGCCTGAGGGAAGGGGCTGTCGGCATTTGCGGGGCTCGGCTCAACCAATCCGGCCGTCTCGTGACCAACAATTACGGCGAACTGGTGACCCTGGCGGTTGATCCTATCGAGAAAAAACCGCTTTACCACTTTTATCCCGGATCGGCCATCCTCTCGACCGGACCCAATTGCTGCAATCTGGGCTGCTCCCACTGCCAAAACTGGGGGATATCCCAGCGCAAGGCCGCCACAGTGTTCTTTACTCCGGAAAAGTTGGCGGCCGCGGCCAAGGAACATGGGTCCATAGGGATAGCGTTCACATATACAGAGCCGATGGTTTGGTATGAGTACATAATGGATACCGCGCCCATATTGAAGAGCATGGGGATGAAAGTCGTGCTGGTGACCAACGGGTACGCCTTGCCGGCTCCGTTTCAGGATTTCCTCAAAGTCTCGGATGCGATGAATATTGACTTGAAGGGGATCCGGCCGCAATTCTACAGCCGAATCTGCCACGGCAAGCTCGCCCCGGTTCTCGACAACATTAGCAAAGCTGCTGAATCGGGGATTCATCTCGAATTGACCAACCTTCTGATCCCCGGCGAGAACGACAGCCGCGAAGACATCACTGATCTTGTGAAGTTTGTGGCGGACCTCTCCACTGACATCCCGCTGCATTTCTCCGCTTACCACCCGGACTATCGCGCCACCCGCCCGGCGACCCCGCGAAGTACTCTGCTGGCGGCTTTTGAGCTTGCCTCTGCGCGACTCAAATATGTGTATTTGGGAAACGTGTCTTCGGAGGTCGGCTCCGATACCTACTGCCCGGGCTGTAAGACCGTGCTGATCGAGCGCTCGGGGTACCAGGTTTCTATTCGAGGTTTGGTCGATGGAATTTGCGCAAAGTGCGGCTGCCGGACGTCTATCCTGCAGTAGTCCAAAGATGCGCCAAAGAACCGATAATATTCCTGTGACGCTCCTCCAACCGCCCGGCGTCATATTTGTATCCGTTAAGGCTCAAGTATGGATAGAGTGGTGATCATAACAGACGCGCGAAAATGCTCTATTGGCTATACCCATGGGAGATGGCCGCGGTTGGGTACCATCTTGCTCATGGTGCTTCTCGCCATCACCTGTCCCGCCGCTATCCACGCCCAATTCTACTTCGGTAAGAACAAAGTCCAGTACACCAGTTTCGACTGGCAGGTGATGACCACCCAGCACTTCCGCATCTATTTCTACAAAGAGGAGAAGGAAGTAGCGCGGATTGCCGCCGAGATTGCCGAGCGGGATTACCGGCGCATGGCCGCCATGTTCAATCTGGAGATAAAACGCAAAGTACCTCTTATCATCTATTCGTCTCCGAGTTATTTTTCACAAACTAACGTCATCCCGGGCCTTCTCCCCGAATCGGTCGGCGGCTTTACCGAGTTCATGAAAGGGCGGGTCGTGCTGCCCGTTCCACGGTTCCTACTACGACTTCGTCCATGTACTCCAGCATGAGTTAGTTCACGTCTTCCAACTGGCCAAACTTCAGGCCGTCACCACCCATATGACCACGCAGGGAATCGCCAGCCCGCCCCTCTGGTTCACCGAAGGCCAGGCGGAGTTCTGGTCGACGAGCTGGGACACCGAAGCCGACATGATTCTCAAAGACATGGTCATCAGCGGAAAACTTCTCTCCATCGGTAATTTCTACGAAGTCGAAGGTTCCTTCTTCATGTACAAGCTGGGGCAGTCGGTGTGCAGCTTCATCGATTCCGCCTATGGCCCGGAGAAGATCACCCAGCTCTATGACAATTGGCCCAAAGGGAAGAGCTTTGAAGATATTGTCAAGCTGACGCTTGGTGATGATCTCAACGAGGTTTCCAGGAAGTGGCAATACGCGCTCAAAAAGCGGTACTTCCCGGAGATTCAGCAGCTCGGCCTTCCCAAGATGCAGGCCCAGCAGATCAGCGCCGACGGCTTCAGCGTCAAAGGGGTTCCGATTCGCTGGGACAACGGCACCGGCCTCAAAGATTGGCTGGTGTTCAAGGCGAATCGCCGCGGCTACACCGGCATCTATATGAAAGAGGCCGATTCTGCCCACTCCCCAATCAAGACCCTGGTGGCCGGTGACCGCTCTTCAAAATTCGAGTCGCTCTACCTGCTCCGCTCCGGGATCGATGCCAACGATTCCGGCCAGCTCATCTTTGCTTCCAAATCAAAAGAGCGGGACGTTATTTATCTGTACGATCTGAGGAAGGGGCGGGTCGTGCGCGAATACCAGTTCCCGGAACTGGTGTCATCGTTGTCTCCCCGGTTGTCACCCGACGGCAAGAAGGCAGTCTTCTCGGGTGTTCGGAAAAGCGGTATCTCTGACCTGTATTTGCTGGACCTGGTGACCGGGGAACATAAAGAGATCACCAATGATATTTACTACGACACCGACCCGACTTTCAGCCTTGACGGGAATTCCATAGTGTTTTGCTCCGACCGCGGCAAGGGGGGGAAGCGCGACGCCGTAAATCTGTTCAAGCTGGATCTCGCGACCAATGCTATCCGACAGCTGACTTTCGGCGAACATCTGGACCAGACCCCGACCTGCACCCCACAGGGGATCTACTTTTCCTCGAATCGCCTGGGGACCTACAATTTGTTTCTTTTGGACACCCTGGGGATGTTAACCCGCCAGTCTCAATTTGTGACCGCCGCCCTCGACCCGCGGCTCTCAACCGACGGCAAGCGGCTGATTTTCACCGGCTACCAGGATGAAGGGTTTCAAGTATATCAAATGGATATCGTGACGCAGCCCGAGGTCATTGCCCAGGCGGCCGAATACGACAGTGCTCCCTGGAAGCCGGACTTCATCGACAGCGCGATTGCTGACGGCTCCGTTCATTATGATGCCGCCTACTCCTTTGACATCGCCCAGTCCAGCATCTCCTACGATCCCATCTACGGCAATGTCGGCGGAGTTCAGGCTGCCGTCTCCGATATGCTAGGAAACAAGTCCTTCTATTTTCTCCTGGCGAATACCGCCCAGACTCGGGAAGACATACTCTCTTCGTTCAATGCCGGCGTAACCTATATCAACCGGGGGAACCGTCTGAATTGGGGGGTAGGGGTCTATCACTTGTACGATGAGTATTTCAACGACTTCGACCAATACTACTTCGAGCGCCAGGCCGGAGTTGTCGGACTCTTCAGCTATCCGGTCTCCAAATTCCAGCGCCTCGATTTCACCACTTTCCTGAGATACGATAAGAAAGATTTCCTCTACGGCCAGCCTTCCCGCGAGGCGTTTCTCATGTCGAACTACGTGAGTTTCGTCTTCGACAATTCCCTCTGGGATATCTCCGGCCCGATTCAAGGGCGGCGCTACAATATCACAGCCGGGCTGACTCACGCCATCGACAGAGGGGAGATTTTCAACCGGCTCGTCTCGGTCGATCTCCGTCACTATTTCCGGCTCGGACAATACTCCGCTTTTGCCAACCGCCTATGGGCGTTTTCATCAACCGGAAAGGAACCTCAGCGCGTCTATCTGGGGGGCAGTTGGTCCTTCCGCGGATTCGATCGCCGCGCCTTCTACAATCGCAATATTCTGTTTGCCTCGAACGAACTCCGCTTCCCGCTTATAAATGACCTGTTCCTCGGACTTCCGATCGGCGCTCTTGGCTTCAAGGACATTCGCGGCGCTCTCTTTTATGATACCGGCGCGGCCTGGGACGATGTGTTCGACCAGTTCTATGGCTCGTTCGGAGCCGGTTTCCGGGTGAATCTGTTTTATGTGATCCTTCTCCGATTCGATTTTTCCCGAACCACCGACTATCACAAGATCAGCAACAACACCGGTTTCGACTTCTTCTTTGGATGGAATTTTTGATGAAACGCTTCGGCTGGCTGTTTTTCCTGGCAACGCTTCTCATCCTCAGCGGATGCACCCGGCGGTTCTATCTCAGCAAAGCCGATTTCGCCAGCCCTTCCGCCTGGCCGCTCTATCACGGTGATCCCGGAGCCACCGGCGTCATGGCCGCCCCCCAATACACTGGTCAGCTCGACACGCTCTGGATACGTAAAACTGGCGAGGTCCCTTCTGGCCCCATCTCCATCCTCCACGGCTATCTGGTGCTTCCGGCAATGAGAAACCGGCTCAAGTTTTACGCTATATCCGATGGTGACTATCGCGGACAGCTCAAACTTCCCGAAGAGTCCCAGATTGGTCTGGTGGCCCTGGACTCGGTGGGGTTTGCCTCGGTGGCTCCGCCAAGGAATACTCTCTACGGCATCAGGTTGACTAATCAAAAAACTCTCTGGAAGGCGGCCGTTAAGGATGCCCCTCCCGGGTCGATATTAGTAAGTAACCGTCTCATAATCGCTTCGGCCGATGGTTCGGTGCTCTCCGTGAACCCGTCAGACGGCAAACCTGACTGGCGCTTTCATGTCAACGAGCGCTTCTCGGCCCCACCGAGTTTTGGAGATGGGAAACTATATCAACCATCCGAGAAGGGGATCATACATATCCTCTCGGCAACCGATGGTAAAGAGCTGTACCAGGTGAGTCTTAAAGGTCCGATCGTGAGCGCAGTGGCGGTCGCGGGAAATGCTTTCGCCGGTGATGTCCTGGGGAATCTGTATTGCCTTGACGGAGCCGACGGCGCTATCCGCTGGCAAGTCAAATTGGGCGGTCCCATTTGGACGACTCCGGCCGTGACCGATAATCTCGTGATTGCCGGCCACAGCGGCGGTGATCTGGTCGCGCTGGATCGTCAGTCCGGCCGCCAGGTCTGGATCTACTCCCCGGTCGAGGTGATCAAAGCTTCTCCCATTGTCGTCGGCGACTATGTCGTGGACGGCACGATGGGTGGATCGCTCTTTACCCTCAAGCTCAGCGACGGTACGCTGGTTGCCCGGACGCAGCTCAAAAGCGCCCTGGCCCGGTCTCCGATCTCCGATGGTCAACATGTCCTGGTGGTTACACAAGACGGGCGAATCTTGTGCCTTGGAGATCGTCATGAGCAGTCCAGCGAAAGTCATCACTGAAGGAACCCTTCGCACCGATCTGAATGAATTGGCCCACACGCTCGCCAGCGAGCTGGCCATGGCCTGCAAGAAACTCTCCATCTACAGCTCCGGACATCCGGTCGGCCGCAAATCGCTGGAAAAGCCGTATCTGCTTTTTACCCGCCTGTTTGCTTTCCGTGAATATGTCGGGCTCCATCTGTTCAAGGGGAGCCTTTACATCTGCAATATCTGCCTGAAAGAAGCGGTCTATCATGCGCCGATTTTCCAGGCCATGCAGGTGCTGGACATCAAGGCGCTGCTTTTCCAAAAGAATATGTCGCTTCGTGATTTCACGCTCTTCGTCGAACGCTTCGTCAAGCGGATGAAGCCCGAAGAACCTGACTACAATCTTCAGGCATATCTTACTAAGACCAACATTCAGACGATCGAAGCCAACACCGAGAAGGCCGCCCGGTTCTTCGAGACCCAGCGGCAATATCGCGGTGATGTCGAAGATGACTTCTCCGTTAAACGCTTCGTGATGGACCAGCTCGGCACTGACCCGCTCGCCCTGGCCCGAATCAATCAGTCAAGTGATGAAGCCCTGCTGAAAATGGGGATCGACTTTGACCCGGCGATTGTCCGTTATTTGCTTCCGGAGCGGGTCGCTTCTCTGCCGGCCGGCTCAATCCGGTCCGAACTTGAAGAACTGGTCAAGGTCATCAATGCCAACAAGGACGCCGGCGCCAGCCGGGGGACCGAAGTTCATCTCTACATGACGTTGTTCAAACTCATTGACTTGCATCCTGAGCGCGAGAAGATCGTGAAGAATCTGGATGACCAGTCGATGGAGCACCGGGCCAAAGGGGAAAGCCCCGCCGATCCCGGCTCCGCTACCGGCGCCATAAAACTGTCCGCTATCCAAAATATCGAAACCGTGCTCGAAGATATTCTTCGGTCCGGCAGCCAGACGTATGATGTCCGGCCGTTCGCCGAAGCGTTCGAGCGGCTGCTCAAGACCGGGCTTCGCCCCAAAGCCGAGAAGACCCTGAGCGATCTGATCGAATTGCTTCGGGACTCAAATCCGGCGACCCGTCAGAAGTCTTTGAGCCTGCTGCTGAGCGCGGTCGATGGCCTCAGTTTTGAAACCGATGCCCGGATTTTCGACCAGTTGACTGCCGCTGTCGTGGCCCAGCTGGCTGCCCGCCGCGAAACCTACGAGTACTCCGAGTTCATCTGGAAATTATGCGAGCGATTCCTCATCGAGCGCCGCTATGACTTGATGGCCAGCATCACCGAGGCCATGGCGGCTCGCCGCTATGTCGACAAAAGCGTCACCGTCTACGACTCGATGGCTGTAAAGAAGGCGTTTGAAACGCTGAACCGTCCCGAAGTCCTCGAGCGGTTAATCAAGGAACTGATTCCCGCCGACCATGAGACCGCAAACCGGCTCAAGAGAATCATGGCAGCGGTCGGTTCCGAAGAAATCGCCCTGGCCCTTTCACAGGTAGTGGCCCACCCGTTGCGGCATGTGCGCCAGCAGTCGCTTCGCATTCTGGCCGAACTGGGGAAACCGACCCTCAAAGTCTTTTCGCGCGTCATTATGGATGACTCCTGGTTCGAACGGGACACCGAGCGCTACGAATTGCCCGATCCCAAATGGTACATGGTCCGCAATTCGATCTTCGTCCTCGGGTCGCTTCGCGATACCGAGGCAGTCCCGCCGCTTCGCCTCAGGATCACCGACCATGATATTCGCGTGCGCCGGGAAATCGTGAGCGCTCTGGAAAAAATCGGTGGCGATGATGCGGTCGATCTGCTCATGTTGATGGCCGAAGACAGCGCCAAAGAAATTCGCGAAAGCGCTATCGGCGCTATCGGCATTATCGGCAGTGCCGATGCTGCCCCGCTACTTATTGATATCGCCCGCCGCAACAACGGCGAAATCGTCCAACTGACCGGCGTGATCGGCAAACTCGGCGGGGAAGAGGCCAAGACTTTCCTTGGGCAACTTCTGTTCGATGACGATCAGCTCGCGACCCTGTGTGTCGGCAAAGTATCGAAGGATGACTTGAGAATGGCCGCTGTGAAGGCCTTGGGGACCATTGGAGACCGCGAAGCACTGGCTAAGCTTAAGGAGTTCCAAGCCTCGTTGACCCCTGCCCAGAAGCTCCTTTTCAAGAATTCCGCCATCAACCGGACTATCGCCGAGATCCTCTCAAGGCAATAATAGACGGTCAAGAACTACATGCCTAATTGGCATTGTTAATATGCCAGTTAGGCATTTTTATGTCATTATGACTGCCATTAATAATGCCATATTGGCATGACGAATTATGTCAGGTGCCTCTACGCATAATCGCAACTCGTTGCTATTCAATCCATAAACGAATCTGGCACATCCCTTGTTATACCAATTGCAGAACGAAAGATGACTTATCGAAGTCAAAACGAATAGAACTACAGGAGGTATTTGACCATGAACAACATTTGCGTAGGTCCCGTGAGACGTGGCCTGGGCCGCGAAGCCGACCGGGTATTCGGAGATTTCTTCAATTTCCCGGGCTTCTGGGCTGATTCCGAGGCGGAGTTTATGCCTCGCGTGAACATCAAAGACAGCCAAGATCACATCCAGCTGTTCTTTGAGCTCCCCGGAATGGAAAAGAAGGATATCAAGGTGCTCGTCAAAGACGGCAACCTGATTGTCTCCGGCGAGCGGGAATTCAAATCCGAGGAGAAGGATGAGAATTTCGTCCGGACCGAGATTCGTGCCGGCAAATTCAGCCGCTCCTTCACTCTCCCGGAGACCGTCAGCACCGAGCAGATCTCGGCTGACTACAAGAACGGGATTCTCGAAGTCAAGCTGAACAAGCTTGAGGAAGTGAAGCCGAAAGAGGTCGAGGTTAAGGTTTCCTAACCGGACATCGAACGGATAGGTAAACGTGTGGAAGGCTGGTCGATGAGACCAGCCTTTTTCACTGGTACAAAAGACCAGCGACCTGTGAGGGTCTACCCAAGAGGCGAGGGGCCGCGGGCGATAAAGTCACTGCCGTTCGCGTCCCCAATCGCCTAAATTAAGGGAGTACCTGTCGGCTCGCTGTAACCGGCAGGGAGAGAAACCCGACACTGGATCTTGGTCGAGGACAACTATTCGTTCTGTCGGTTCGAGCGAAGACGAGAACCACGCTATGTGGCAAGAAAAACGAGGTGATAACAATGGCCAATGATTTCTATGAGAGACTCGGCGTGAAAGAGGATGCTCCGGCCGAAGAGATCAAGAAGCAGTTCCGCAAGCTGGCCAAACAGTTTCACCCCGACCGCAACAAAGGAGACAAAACCGCCGAGGCGAAATTCAAGGAAATCTCCGAGGCGTACGACACCCTCTCCGATCCCGAGAAACGCAAAGAATATGACCTGGTGCGCCAATACGGCGGTAGTGCCGGCGGTGCCGGTCAGGGAGGTTTCGGCGGCTTTGACCCCAACGCTTTTAGCCGCGGGGGACGCCGCACTACTGTCCATGTCGATGACACCGGCGATGCCGCTGATTGGGACGAAATTCTCTCGTCTTTTTTCGGCCAACAGGCCGGCCCGGGCGGACCGCGCCGAACCCGCACCACCCGTCAACCGCAGCAGGGTGGAGATTTGCAGGCAACCCTGACTGTCTCGTTCATGGAATCGATCGAAGGCACAACCCGAATGGTTCAGGTCGGCGAGAGAAAGCTCAAAGTCAAGATTCCGGCCGGAATCGACAATGGCGGCAAGATCCGTCTCGCCGGCCAGGGAGAACCGGGGATTCACGATGGTCCCAACGGTGATCTGATCATCACCGTAAACGTGTTGCCCGATCCGCATTTCTCGCGCAAGGGAAACGATATCTACAGCCCGGTGGAGATCAGTTTTATCGAGGCGATCAAGGGGACCAAGAAAGACGTGCGGACATTGTCAAAGACGATCTCCGTGACAATCCCGCCCGGCACCCAGCCCGGCGCAACTCTTCGACTGAAAGGCCAGGGGCTGAATGCGGGCGGCCACCAGGGGGACCACTATGTCGAGATCCACGTCACGATCCCGAAGACGCTGACGGAGAAGCAGAAGAATGCTGAAGAATGGAGAGAACTCAAAGGAAAGATCGCAGTCGGGTTTCGACTGAAGCTTTCACACGACGAATTGTGTGATCGAGTCACCGACCAATCTAGCTGGTTGGCGCGAGGACGATGAAAGTCTTGTTCCGTCGCACTGAGCGGAGTGGAAGTGCGACAATTGATGGAGCTTCGGCTTCGTCCACGCTCAGCCCGACGACCAAGGGCGTCAGGCCTCGGCAAGAAAGTGAGCAAGCCCTGACATGCATGACCTAAGGATGTGAGACGAATCTTGAACGCTTGAATCGGTGGCCCATCCTTTGGTGGGGCCGATGATGTCGAGGCGCATTGCGTTCCGTCGGTTCGAGCGGAGACGGAACCAAAGTCAATGATGTAGGTTGGCGGCGAATCCATTCCGTGGCATCAAACCCGACGCGGTTTGACTCTGAAATTGACGAAAGGCAGGTTAACCATATATGAACCTTAACAAATTTACCCAACGATCCATCGAGGCGATCACGACCGCCCAGCAGAAAGCCCAGGAGGCCGGCAATCCGGAAATGACCCCGGTGCATCTCCTCTCGGCTTTGGTCGAGCAGGATGAAGGATCTAGTCGGGCAGGTCCTCAAGCGTCTCGAAGTCGACACGGACGAACTGTCTGCTTCGCTCGATAAGCAGCTTGCCGCTCTCCCGAAACAGTCCGGAGGGCAGCTTTATCCGTCGAATGAATTCACCCAGGTTCTTTACAAGGCCGAGTCCGAACTCAAGAATTTCGGTGATGAATTCGTGTCAGTCGAACATTTGCTTCTTGCTCTGCTTGAAGTCAAAAGTAAGGCGCAGGAGATTCTTCGCGAATTCGGCGTCAAACGTCCCGATCTCCTGAAAGCTCTGGGGGCTATTCGCGGCAAGACCAAAGTCGTCGATGATAACCCGGAATCCAAATACGCCGTGCTTGAAAAATACTCCCGCGATCTGACCGCCATGGCCCGCGAAGGGAAACTTGATCCGGTGATCGGCCGCGATGATGAAATCCGCCGCATTATCAAAATTCTCTCCCGCCGAACCAAGAATAATCCGGTCCTGATCGGCGAACCGGGAACCGGAAAGACCGCCGTGGTCGAAGGGCTCGCCCAGAAAATCGCCAACGGTGAAGTCCCGGAGACTCTGAAAGACCGCCAACTGGTTGCGCTCGATTTGGCCGCCCTTATTGCCGGCTCGAAATTCCGCGGCGAATTCGAAGAACGTCTGAAAGCGATCTTGAAAGAAGTCGAGCAGTCGGCCGGCCGCGTTATCCTGTTCATCGATGAAATGCACACGATTGTCGGAGCCGGAGCCGCCGAAGGGGCCATGGATGCTTCCAACATGCTCAAACCTGCTTTGGCCCGGGGCGAAATCCGCTTTGTCGGCGCCACTACGCTCGATGAATACCGCAAGCATATCGAGAAAGATGCCGCCCTCGAGCGGCGATTTGCGCCGGTCATGATCGAGCCGCCAACCGTTGAAGAGACCGTTTCGATTCTGCGCGGCCTGCGGGAACGGTACGAAGTGTTCCACGGCATTAAGATTTCCGATGCCGCTATCGTCGCTGCCGCCAAACTCTCCGACCGTTACATCGCCGACCGCTTCCTGCCGGATAAGGCGATTGATTTGATCGATGAAGCTGCCGCGGAACTTCGTATCTCCATCGACTCGCTGCCCGAAGAACTCGATGCTGTCGAAAAGCGCATTCGCCAGCTTGAAATCGAGAAAGAGGGGTCAAGCGCGAGAAGGATGCCGCCGACCGGCTTCGCCCCATCGAAGAGGAACTCAAAGACCTCTATGCCCAGCGCAATGATTTGAGCAGTCAGTGGAAAAAAGAAAAGGAAGCTGTTGAGTCTATCCGCAAAATCAAGGGAGAAATCGAGACCCTGAAAATGCGGGCCGCCGATGCCGAGCGGAAAGCCGAGTACGAATCTGCCGCCCGGATCAAATACGGCGACCTGGCCGAGGCGAACAAAAAACTCCAGTTCCTGACTCATTCGCTCACGGCGATTCAGTCCAAGCGCCAATTGCTCAAAGAAGAAGTTGATGCAGAGGAGGTCGCGGAAGTGGTCGCCAAATGGACCGGCATTCCGGTCACTCGTTTGACCGAATCCGAAACCGAGAAGCTGCTGCGCCTCGAAGATGAACTTCACAAGCGCGTAATCGGCCAGAGCGAAGCGGTCGAGGCGGTTGCCGACGCCGTTCGTCAGTCCCGCGCCGGCCTCTCCGATCCCAACCGCCCGATCGGCTCATTCATATTCCTGGGTCCCACCGGCGTAGGGAAAACCGAGCTTGCTCGCGCCCTCGCCGAATTCCTTTACGGCACCGAAGAAGCGATTGTCCGGATAGATATGTCCGAATACATGGAGAAACACGCCGTGTCGCGTCTGATCGGCGCGCCGCCCGGATATGTCGGCTATGATGAGGGAGGCCAGCTTACCGAAGCAGTCCGCCGCCGCCCGTACGCGGTCGTGCTTCTGGATGAAATCGAAAAAGCGCATCCGGAGGTGTTCAATATTCTTCTGCAGGTTCTCGATGATGGCCGGCTGACCGACAATCGCGGACGGACTGTCTCGTTCAAGAATACGATTCTGATCATGACTTCGAATCTCGCGGCTGATTTCATCCAGCAGGAATCATCGAAAATCACCGAGCAGAACCGCGCCGAAATCTACGATGAAATGAAACGGACTGTCCTTCAGACTCTCCGAGATTCATTGCGCCCGGAATTCCTGAATCGAATCGATGAGACAATTGTCTTTGCCGCATTGACTAAAGACGAAGTCCGCAAGATCGTCCGACTGCAATTGACTCGCCTCGAAAAACTCTTGACCGAGCGGGAGATAACTCTCGATGTTTCCGACGGCGCCATCGCTCAGATCGCCGAAACTGCCTATGACCCGATGTTCGGCGCTCGTCCGATCAAACGGTATATCAACAAAGAGCTGAGCCAGGAGATCGCCAAGATGATTCTGTCCGGATCGCTTAAGCCTGATCAGACCTTGAAAGTCGATGCCAGGAACGGCGAACTGACTATGAAAGCATCAGGGGAGAAGAAGAAGGAAAAAGCGGAGGTTCAGGCGGAGTAAATTCCTGTGGGTCAGCCTCCTTGCGAGGCTGACTTATTGTCTCAGGAAATGCTCATTGGGCTTTCGGCGTGTACCGATCCCGATCCGCAAAATAATCCACCGCCCGAAACCCCCGGTAAATTCGTGCCCGGTGCATGGCTCCTTTGGGGATGAAATACGATCCCCCTCGGCCGAATGTTCGCGTCTTGCCGTCGATCGTCAAATCGATCTTGCCGTCGACCACCACTCCCCATTGATCCCCGTGCGAGTGCTCCGGAACATGCACTTCGTGGCTGGCTTCATTGAACAGCACGAGCCCTGACTCCGTCTGGAGAAGCCAGCCGCGGAGTCCTTGGAAGGGCATGTCGGCTTCGGGCAGCTTGCGCACAAAATCGGGGAACTCAGTAATTTTCGTATCCAATAATCACTCCGGGTAATTCGTCTGCCCCTCAGTATAAGCAGGAATCTTCCTTTGCGCCACTGGTTGGTAATCCCGTTAGGTGGCCCACCCTTTAGGGTGGGGGCGAGCTTCTTTACAATTCTTTTCGGGCTTCGCTTCGAGCGAGCGTTACTCAAAGAAGTCATTGCGAGGCAGTCCCGCCAAAGTGGGACAACGAAGCAATCTGCCCCTATGTTCAACAACCACTCTCCCTATGTCATTCCGAGGAGGACCCGCGTTTCGCGGGGACGACGTGGGAATCTCAATTGTTTTGTTCAGAGGATCAGAACTCGTGTGACGGTGAGGATGGCTTGACGATGAACTGAGATCGCCACGTCGCTCCCGCTGCGAGAGGCAGCGGGGCTCCTCGCGATGACGAGATGCGAGATGTCTCTACCTTTGCCCCAGCGTCCCCCGCTTGAGCGGCTGGAACGAATGAACGCAGTCGGAGAACAGCTTCTCCGCCTTGAATTTCAATACCCCTGGCGAGGAGACCAATTCAAATATCACCATCTCGGTCCCGCCATCGAAATACGCGATAACCTGATTCGGGATGAACTGCTTGGCTTCTTCGAGATAATACGTTCTCAAAGCATCCCCGGTCTGGGCGCGAAGCGGATCAACCGATCGGATCGTCAGGCTCTTGCCGTAATGTTGCCGAAGCGACACCGTGTCCTGCACCAATATCGAGTCAAATTTCATCCCGCGCGTTTTGTAGATGTTGACCCCGATAATCACGCTGGCGGAATCGTACTGCTCCCCTTTGGCGATGAACGCCATGGAGTAGCCGTCTTTGAAAGCCTCATCGGTCACCAGTTTGAATCCGGCCGGCGCCGGGATGATGTACCGAAGGTTTTCCCCTTCGTAGAAGGCGGTATTGGAATCGAGGATCATTTTCCGCTGCTGGGCCGAGACGGAGCCCGCCAGCAGCCCAAAAGCCAGTAGAAACAGGCTGATTTTGCGCATAGAGGATATATCGGAAGGAAATAGGGGAGACTGAAGGGGGGAACATGATTGACAATGCCGAAGGTTGTTGTGATCTTTAGCATACGCGAAGACTCGGGAGGCCGGACGGACCGCAAAATGCCACCACATGAAATTCTGCCGAAGAAACTCTTGCACGAAAGAGTTGAATTCCTGGGATCGTTTTCGAAAGGCAATTCGAAATTGCCGAATATCCAGTGCATCGTCCAATTTGCCTCCCATAAGCCAGGTCAAATCACTGCAAACGTAGTCGGCGAAAGGGGAGACGCGGCTGAAATATCCCGGATCAGCGAGCTACCAGGAGCGTACGCCACGCTTTCCGGGGAAATTCAACAGCCCGATACCTCCGTCATTTCTTATGTTTCTGACCAAGCTGAGGTCGTGGGATCCCTGATGCGCGAGTATGGATGGCCGGGTCGCTACATCGCCGCGCAACTCCACCTGCAAAGCTTTAGGATTACGCACAAATTCGCAGACCCACTGGGACAACTTCTACCTATTTCGAAATCGCGCCCCAAACGCTATTTGTCCTTTCTTCTGTCTGGGCCTCGCAATATCTGGGGAGTTTACTGGCACGGTGGCAGATCGTTCGACGGAGCCAACTCGATTCGAGTAATGAACTCGTCTCTAGGCCTCGGTGCTAACTTCGGTCTCGGCGCTAGCATTCGGCCTTGGTATTTCTACGACGACTTTGTGCAGGAAGGCAAGGCTGAGATCCAGTCCTTGGTCATGGCACTCGTATTTGTGACCGACCAGCCGTTGGACCAGCTGAGCGATCGCGAGTTTGAGGCGAGGGGCGTGTCGCTCGCGAATGACCTAACTCTGCTGGCCTCTTTCGTATCAGGTGCCAAAGTGATTTGGTACGGATACAATCTGCGGTCGATGAACTCTGCAGTTCAATTCGTTCGAGAGATGGATCCGGTCAGTGAGGAGGACGTCTGGAACGAATTTAGCCCGATCGGACACACTCCGATGAAGGATTTTGCGAAGAGGGCAGCTCGTGAGTTGCATCGTCAAAGGCAACGTGGAACGGATATTGACGCGATAATTCGCCTATATGTCAATGCCCTTGAGCCCGGTCGAACCCCCAGCGAGATTTTCACGCTTCTCTTTCTTGCTTTAGAAAAACTCAAAGATCAGGCCGCGAAGGAAAACAAGTGGCAATCTATTCTTAGAAAAGAAGACTTCTCTTTGGTTCGACGGCGCGTCGCAGACCTTCTCGACGAAATGATAAAGGGCAATCCCGACGCGGGTTACGTCAAGGAAAAACTCGGAGAGCTAAATCGGCCTTCTATGAAGAGACTTTTAGAGAAACTCTTTTGTCTGCTGGAGGTTCCCGTAGCCGATCTCTATCCACCTAGTACTGACCCGTTTACGTTCTTATCCACGAGGAACAAACTATTTCACTCGTATGAGCCAGTCGCCGAGCTGGAATTGATCAATGAGGCTATTCGGCTGAAGGCAATTGTGGCTAGACTAATACTGAGGCGCCTGAAGTGGGCGGACCTTTCGCACGTTCCTGACGCTTGGCAGCGGCGATGGATTACCACGGTTTCAGCCACAATCGAGCCACGATAGTCTGCTGCAGGGATACTCCCTCCGAGCCTCGCCCCCACTCATTTCTTCACGGCGCTTTCCAACCCATACACCACCACCCCATGATTCCCGTACCCGTCCTTCCCCGTCAACGGCTGGTGGGTGACAAGCACCAGGAAGCGTGACTGCGGAAACCAGATCGCCTGGCTGATCGAATAATTCTTGTATATCCCGCTGGGATGCGAATAGAGTAGTGTGCCCGATGCATTTGAGAATTTGGGACCGTCGAAACAACCCTTCCGGCACGTTTTCCGCCAATCTCCGGCGCGGCCCGAAGTCGTATCCTTGAGCTTATTGAACCGCTCGGCAAAGGTCGGGTCAGAGTCCGGCGGAGCGAGAATCACCTTGTCATCGATGCGGAACATTCCCGCCGAATCCTTCAACTGAACTCCCGGCTCATTTGGCTGGGCTTTGAGGAATCCCGCCACCCAGGCGGTGTCAGTTCCATTCAAAGTGAACAGCTTGGCATCTTTCCCGGAAATATGCAGGGCATAGACGAAGTCCTTGATACATTCCCCGCGCAGCGCCATATGGAAATAGATGACGCAATTCTCGCCCGCATGTCTTTCCAAAGACATGAAACGATTGTTCGCAGCCGGCCGCAGCCGTTACTCGCGGAGACCATCCATAACACAAGCGCCATCCCCCAGACAATCTGCATGCTTACCCTTAGACTTGTGGCGATGGTTTCCTCACGCCGTCTGAGTACGAATGCAAGTACCAAGGTTCCGCAGAACGTCATTAGCAAGCTTGAACCATGAACGCCAGTGTAAGGTCCCTTAGCTGATCCGTCGGCGAGAAGCCAAGTCGTCGGCATAATCCACGGGGACATTACCGTTAGAACTGCTGCCACGATCAATCCTGGCCACGAGCGTGGCCGCGCAAACTGGAACCCGACCAGGAGCCCGCACGAAATACCAATCAGAGCTGAGATAATCAAACTAGCGATGTTTACCTCGGACCACATAATTCCCTCCTCAATGTTGCAAACCAATAGTACCCCAAAATACCCACATTTCACCTCGGCCAGCAACATCAATTTGTTTCAACCGCCTGTTCGGCCAAAGATCACACAGTCACCGATGAAATTCTGAGATTTCGGTATTAGGTCAGTTCGAGATCTGTGCGCGGCACACGTCCTCGTGTGCCCGGTCCTGAGAGGGGCAGACGGGGACGTCTGCCGCCCACTACACCGGCGGATCGCTTGGAAATTGACCCACAACCGGGATTTCCTTCTTGTCCCCCACTTGCCAATCAGGAGTTCATCGAGTATATTGATTCCCCAGAGCCGCATAGTGGCGTATTTCTTATTGCTGGGCAATGAGTTAGAGAAGATATCGGAGCATTACATCAATGTTCCGGCAACAACTCCTCCCACCAACGAGGCATACCCGAGCGTAGCTCTTGAGAACATATAACCACGAGGTACAGCCATGGCAGGAATTGTCGGATATGGCGCTCACCTTCCGCGACACCGTATCAGAGTCGAAGAAATCGCGAAAACTTGGGGCATGGACGCCAACAGCTACAAGAAAGGACTGATGCTTCGCGAAAAATCAGTCCCGCCGCCGGATATGGATACGATCACGCTGGCGGTCGAGGCGGCCCGCAACGCCCTTCGGCGCGCTCCGATGGTCAACCCCGCCGATATCGGCGCTATCTACGTCGGTTCCGAATCCCATCCTTACGCGGTGAAACCATCCGGTACTACGGTAGCCGAAGCGATCGGCGCCACCCCTGATATTCATTGCGCCGATTTTGAATTCGCCTGCAAAGCCGGCTCCGAGGCGATGTTCGTCGCCCTCTCGCATGTCGAATCCGGCTTCATGAAATATGCGCTGGCCATCGCCGCCGATACGTCGCAAGGCGCCCCTGCCGATGCATTAGAATTCTCCGCCGCCGCCGGCGCCGGAGCCTTCATCATGGGGAAAGAGGATCTGATCGCCGAGTGCCATTTCACTCATTCCTACATGACCGACATGCCCGATTTCTGGCGCCGCGAACACCAGTTTTATCCGCAGCATGGCGGACGGTTTACCGGTGAAGAAGCCTATTTCGCTCACACTAAAGGGGCCTCCAACGCCATTCTCAAAAAATCCGGTATGAAGCCGACTGATTTCGCTTATGCAGTCTTCCATCAACCCAACGGTAAATTTCCGCAGCGTGTTGCCCTTGAACTCGGCTTCACCCAGGAACAGATCAATCCGGGCTGGCTCGCTCCAACTCTTGGCAACACCTATTCCGGTGCTTCGCCGATCGGGCTTACTGCCACGCTCGATGTCGCCAAACCGGGGGACATGATCTTCATGTGCTCCTATGGTTCCGGCGCCGGGTCAGATTCGTTCATATGGAAAGTCACCAAGCGGATTGACGAAGCTCGTGACAAGGCGGTCCGAACTAAGAAACTGCTTGAAGAAAACCTCACCTATGTCGACTACGGCACGTATGCCAAGTTCCGGCACAAAATCAAAAAGAACGATTAGGAGATGACGACTATGAGAGAAGTTTGTGTAGTCGGAGTCGGCATGAGCGAATGGGGCGAAGTTTGGCGCGCCTCGATTCGCGATCTCTTTGTCGATGCCGCAATGAACGCCATTAAAAGCGCCGGCGTCGATCATCTTGATTCGCTCTATGTCGGCTGCATGTCCGGCGGCCTGTTTGTCGGCCAGGAACACATCGGTGCTCTGATGGCTGACTATCTCGGCATGCCGGGATTGCCCGCTGTGCGCGTCGAGTCCGCCTGCGCCTCAGGCGGCATGGCGTTTCGTCAGGCCTTTATCGAAGTTGCCTCCGGAATGTCGGATATCGTCATGGCTTCCGGCGTCGAGAAAATGACCGACTGCTCCGGCGACGAAGCCACCGCCGCCCTCGCCGCTGCCGCCGATCAGGAATACGAGATCTTTCACGGCGCTAATTTCCCGGGTCTTTATGCCATGATGGCCCATGCCCACATGGCCCGCTACGGCACAACGAGGGAGATGCTCTCGGCTGTTGCGGTGAAAAACCATCGCAATGGCGCGAAAAATCCCGTACGCGCAGTACCCGTTCGAAATGACCTCCGACCAGGTCGCCAAATCGGTCATGGTTGCCGATCCGCTTCGGATTCTGGACTGCTCGCCAATCACTGACGGTGCCGCCGCTGTGATCGTGACCACTCCTGAGATCGCCAAGAAACTCGGCAAGCCGTACACCAAAGTCATCGGCTCTGCTGTGGCTACCGATACGATTGCTTTGGCTCAGCGTAAAGATCTCACGACGATCAAATCGGCGACCCTCGCTACGCAGAAAGCGCTGAAAATGGCCGGCAAGAAAATCGATGATGTCAATTTCGCCGAATTGCATGATTGCTTCACTATCGCCGAAATCATGGTGGCGGAATCAATCGGCAAATTTGAGCCCGGCAAAGCCGGCCAGGCGATCCTCGCCTGTGAAACGTCGCTCGAAGGGAAGTTCCCGCTCAATCCGTCCGGCGGCCTGAAATCCAAAGGTCACCCGGTCGGCGCCACGGGCGTCGCGCAGATTGTCGAAATCTACAAGCAACTCACCACTCAGGCCGAAAATGGGAGACAGATTCCCAAATCCCCCAAAATCGGCATGGCGCAAAATATGGGGGGTACCGGAGCCTCATCGGTCGTTCATATTCTGGAGGTGGCCTGATGACTATGTTCAGTTCCCGCAACTGGAGAGAGTATCCCCAGCGTTATCGCTATGAAGCGATCCGGTTCAAAAAGAGCGGCAAGACTTATTTCCCGCCGCGCAAAGTTGACCCGGAAACCGGCGACACCGCGTCAGAAAAAGTGATCCTCCCCGAGACCGGCAAGGTGATCACCTACACGGTTATCCGCACTGCCTCGGCGCAGTTCAAAGATCTGGCCCCGTATGCCTTGGCCATAGCCGAATTGACTGATGGCACCCGCGTGATGGCCCAGATGGCTGATTGCGATGTCGACAAGGTCAAGATCGGCATGGAAATCCGTCTGGAGTTCCGCAAAGTCCAGAGCGAGGGAGAGGCCGGGGTGATCAGCTACGGCTACAAGTTCGTCCCGAAATGGTACTAGGCAACGTTAGCCTGACTTGCTTTTTGAGGACACTGTGATTAGATCAAGCCATACTGAGCAATCAGTATGGCTTTCTTGATTGTGAGAACGGAGATCGTGTGTTCTGTCGCTTCGAGCGGAGACGAGAAGCAAGGGTTGCGCAGAATTGAAGGTCGCGCCGAATTCCGCGCTTCGCGGAATGAGACCCGACACCAAGTCTTTTGCGGTCCAAATCGAACCCGGCTCGATCAGATCTTGTCGCATTCGGGTAAACGATGCCTACTTTACATTCTTCCCGTGATCTCGTATAATCGACTTCTGGTTATCATGAACGGCGCAGCTGCGCGAAAATTCGCCAACCTGAGGAAGCCAACGTCATTTGAAGAAGAAGATTCGGATCGGTAATGCCGGCGGATACTGGGGGGATGATCTCTCCGCGCTGAAGCGCCAGCTAACCGGCGGCCCATTGGATTATATCACCATGGATTTCCTTGCGGAAATCACCATGTCCATCATGCAGCGCCAGCGCGCCACCAACTCCGAGCTTGGTTACGCTACTGACTTCCTCGACCAGCTCCAGGACTGCCTTCCTCTGATCGTGAAGAAAAATGTCCGCGTGATTTCCAACGCCGGGGGAATCAACCCGATCGGCCTCGGCCGCAAGATCATCGAGCTGGCCCGCAAAATGAAGCTCGATCTCAAGGTCGGCGTGGTCTATGGCGACGACATCGTGAACAACCTCTATGAACTGACCGCCGCCGGTGAAAAATTCACGAACATGGAGACCGGCGAGGATTTCTTCAAAGTCCGCCCACGGATAACGTCCGCCAATATCTATCTCGGAGCCGAGCCGGTCGTCAAAGCCCTCGAAGCCGGCTGTCAATTGGTCGTCACCGGCCGTGTCACCGATACCGGTATTACGCTCGCGCCAATGATTCACGAATTCGGCTGGGCCATGGATGACTGGGACAAGATGGCCGCCGGGGTAATCGCCGGGCATATCATCGAATGCGGCGCCCAGGCTACCGGCGGCAATATCACCGACTGGACCGAAGTCAAAAGCTTTCACAACATCGGTTATCCTATAATTGAAATGGAATCCACCGGCGAATTCGTCGTTACCAAACATCCCCGCACCGGCGGCATGGTGACCGAGAAGACCGTGAAAGAGCAGTTGGTCTATGAGATGGGGGATCCGTCCAATTACATCTCGCCCGACGGTATCGCGCGTTTCGACACGGTTCAGCTGAAACAGGATGGCAAGGACCGCGTCCGGGTGTTCGGCATCAAAGGAAAACCGGAACCGGAGTCACTCAAAGTATCCATGTCGTACGAGGATGGTTGGAAAGCGGTCGGCGAAGTGCTGGTTTCCGGCCCCAACACCTATCGCAAGGCCAAAGTGATCGCCGATATTTTCTGGAAGAAACTAAATCACAAATTCGAGGCGACCGAGACCGCCATGGTGGGCGCCGGATCATCCTGGCCCGCTCAGCTTTCGCAATATGAGCCGAATGAAATTTTGCTCCGCTTCGCCGTGCGCGACCGGGATACCAAAGCCCTTAAAGAATTCGGCAAAGCCCTCTCCACTTTGATTCTCTCCGGCCCCGCCGGCATGGCGGTCACCGGCCGCGGCCGACCTAAACCTGTCGCCGTAATCGCCTACTGGCCCGCCCTCATGCACCGCACGCGCGTAAAAGCCAAGGTTCTCACCCTCGATACGGACGGCGAAGAAGAATTCTTTGAGATCACCTTCCCGCTCCGCGTAATGGGAGGACGAGGCGCGAAACCGGATAAGCCGGGCGTCCGGGCCAAACCGAAGAACGTCGCGGCCGGCAAGAAACTCACGGTCAATTTGCACGATATCTGCTACGCCCGTTCCGGTGACAAAGGGGACACCTGCAACATCGGCGTGCTCGCCCGCTCGCCTGAAATTTACGATTGGATCGCGGTCAACCTGACCGCCGCCAAAGTGAAGCAATTCTTCGCCGGCATCACTAAAGGGAAAGTCATACGGCACGAGCTGGACAATCTGCACGGCCTGAACTTTCTTCTGGAGGAAACTCTGGGTGGCGGCGGCACAACGTCCTTGCTGGTCGACCCGCAGGGGAAGACCCTCGCGCAGGCGCTGTTACAAATGCCGGTAGAAATTCCATCGTCACTGCTCAAGACGATCAAATAGAGGCATAGATGTTTCGAATTGAGTCGAAAGTCGACACCAAATCGGCGCTCTACAAAGAAAACTTCGACAAGAACCGCGCCGTTCATCTTGAATTCAAAGAGCGCCTGGAAAAAGTCAAACTGGGCGGACCGGAGAAATCCCGCCAACGCCATATCGAGCGCAAGAAACTTCTCCCGCGAGACCGGGTGGAGCGTCTGCTCGACAAGAGCACGCCGTTCCTTGAACTCAGCCCGCTCGCGGCGTACGATATGTATGACAACGATGCTCCTGCTGCCGGCATCATTGCTGGTGTTGGTGTCGTCCACGGCCGCGAAGTCATGGTCATCGCCAATGACGCCACTGTCAAGGGTGGTACGTATTATCCTATGACCATCCTCAAGCATGCTCGGGCGCAGGAAGTGGCTGAGACCAACAATCTTCCCTGCATTTATCTCGTCGATTCCGGCGGGATTTTCCTGCCGATGCAATCCGGCACTTTTCCCGACAAAGACCATTTCGGCCGAATCTTCTACAACGAAGCCAAAATGTCTGCCAAGGGGATACCACAAATCTCAGTCGTGATGGGTTCCTGCACCGCCGGCGGCGCGTATTTGCCGGCGATGTCTGACGAAGCCGTTATCGTGAGAAAGCAGGGGACAATCTTTATCGGCGGCCCGCCGCTGGTCAAAGCTGCCACCGGTGAAATTGTGTCAGCAGAAGATTTGGGTGGCGCGGATGTCCATTGTCGCACTTCGGGCGTCACCGATCATTACGCTCTAAACGATGAACACGCCATTCAGATTACTCGTAATATCGTCGAGACTCTCGGCCGGACTCAGCGAGCGGAATTGGAAGCGTCCGAACCCGAAGATCCTCATTACGACCCTCAGGAACTTTATGGCGTCGTTTCCAATGATCTCCGCAAGCCATATGATGTCCGCGAAGTGATCGCCCGGATTGTCGATGGCTCCCGCTTCCAGGAATTCAAAGAACTATACGGCATCACTCTGGTCACCGGCTTTGCCCGAATTATGGGATATCCGGTCGGAATCATTGGTAACAATGGTGTCCTGTTCGCGGAATCAGCCCAGAAGGGGGCTCACTTTATCGAGCTCTGCTGCCAGCGCCGAGTACCGCTGATATTCCTGCAAAATATCTCCGGATTCATTGTTGGACGTCAGTACGAGGCCGGCGGGATCGCACGAGATGGCGCCAAGATGGTCCACGCCGTTGCTAATGCCGATATTCCCAAATTCACGGTTGTGGTTGGCGGTTCTTACGGAGCCGGCAACTACGCCATGTGTGGACGCGGTTATTTCCCGCGCCTGATGTGGATGTGGCCCAATGCCAAAATTTGCGTCATGGGGGGCGAACAAGCAGCCGACGTCTTGGCCCAGGTTAAGATCGAGCAACTCGAAAAGGAAGGGCGCAAACTGACCCCGGCCGATGTCGAGGCCATCCGCAGGCCGATTATCGAGAAATATGAATCGGAGTCAACGCCCTATTACTCCGGAGCAAGACTTTGGGATGACGGCCTGCTCGGCATGACGGAAACCCGCCAGGCCCTCGCGCTTGGGATCTCCATGTCTCTCAACGCTCCGATCCCCGAACCAAAATTCGGCGTCTTCCGAATGTAGCAGGTCTAACCCATGAGCTATACCACTATTGTCTGTGAGATTCGCGATGAAGTGGCGACTGTTAACCTCAACCGACCGGAAATCCACAACGCCTTCAATTCAACCGTCATTGCCGAGATGCTCGATCTGTTCAGGAAAATCGGACAGAACAAGACCTTGCGCGTCGTGACACTCTCCGGAAAAGGGAAATCATTCTGTGCAGGCGCCGATCTCAACTGGATGCGCGGCGTGGTGAGCCAGTCTTTCGACCAAAACCTCGCCGAGGCAAACGCTCTGGCAGAACTGTTCTATACAATTTACACACTGCGCCAACCGGTGATTGCGAGAGTGAACGGCGCCGCCATCGGCGGCGGAACCGGCTTTGTCGCCGTGTGTGATTTTGCGATCGCCGCCAAATCAGCGACCTTCTCGTTTTCTGAAGTGAAGATCGGCGTTGTCCCTGCCTGCATCGGACCCTACGTAGTCAAGAAAATCGGCGAAGGGAAATCGCGCGAACTGTTTATCACCGGCGAGCGGATGACCGCTGAGCGAGCTTTGCAGGTTGGCCTGGTCAACAAGATGGTCGAAGATGCCGACCTGGATGCCGCTGTCGAAACCTGTATCAATTCGATTCTCAGTTCGGGCCCTGAAGCGGTGGCGATGGCGAAGAAGCTCGTGGCCGAGGTTCCGAATATGTCCCCGGCCGAATTCAAACCGTTTACGGCTGAAATGATCGCGCGGCTAAGAATCTCCGATGAAGGCCAGGAGGGGATGGACGCTTTCCTGAACAAACGAACCCCGAAATGGGTCAAACCGAAGACCAAATAGCATGACCGCCGCGAAACCCTTGTTCAAGAAAATTCTGGTCGCCAATCGCTCCGAGATCGCGGTCCGCGTGATGAACGCCTGCCGCACCCTTGGGATTCCCTCGGTGGCCGTTTATTCGGAAGCTGATGCCAACAGCAAACATCGCTGGTTCGCCGATGAAGCTGTGCTTATCGGTCCTCCGCCGCCACGAGAATCGTATCTCGATATCGACAAGATTATCGCCGCAGCCAGGCAAGCCGGATGCGACGCCATCCACCCCGGATACGGCTTCCTGGCGGAGAACCCGGAATTTCCCAAGCGTTGCCTGGCCGAGAAAATCACCTTCATCGGCCCCGGCCCCGAAGCTATGCGCCTCCTCGGAAACAAAGTCGAGTCCCGCATCAAAATGGCCGATGCTCAGATCCCGCTCATCCCCGGTATGAAAGCGAGCGGAAAGAATCTGACTGAATTCCAGGAGGCCGCGGGAAAAGTCGGTTACCCGGTCCTGATCAAAGCTGCCGCCGGAGGTGGGGGAAAGGGGATGCGAGTCGTTCAAACCGAATCGGAAATCGGCCCGGCTCTCGAAGCTGCCAAGCGCGAAGCGTTAAACGCCTTTGGGCGATGACTCCGTTTACCTTGGAAAAGTACATTGCGAATCCCCGCCATATCGAATTTCAGGTTTTGGCTGACAACCACGGCAACTGCATTCATGTCTTCGAGCGGGAATGTTCCATTCAGCGCCGCCACCAGAAGATTATTGAAGAAACCCCCTCAATCGCTGTCACACCGGAACTCCGGGCCAAAATGGGGGCCGATGCCGTCAAAGTCGCCCAGACCGCGCATTACACCAACGCCGGGACGGTCGAGTTTTTGCTCGATGACACCGGCCACTATTACTTCCTTGAGATGAATACCCGGATTCAGGTGGAACATCCTGTCACGGAGATGGTCACTGGCGTGGATCTGGTCATAGAGCAAATCAGAGTTGCGGCCGGACTTCCCCTTGGGGATCATCTTAAGAATCTTACCCAGCGCGGGCACGCCATCGAATGCCGCATCTATGCCGAGGACGGAGAGAACGGATTCCTGCCGTCATCAGGAAATGTCCTTTTCTATTCGGAACCGACCGGCCCCGGAGTACGAGTCGATTCAGGCATAGTCTCCGGCTCGGAGATCACCATCAACTATGATCCGATCATGGCCAAATTGATTGTCCATGCCCCAACCCGGGACCTGGCCATTCAGAAAATGATCTCCGCGTTGAACAACTACAAAATCCTCGGAGTAAAGACTTCTCGGAATTTCATGGTCGATGTCCTTTCTCATCAGGAATTTCAGGCCGGCCGAACCTACACCAACTTCATCGATCGTCACATGTCCAATCGGGAAGCCCGCACCGCCTCATTAAAAGACCTGGTGCTCGCTTCGGCCGGGGTTGCTCTAGAAGATCGTTCAGCTTCAGCCGGACCGGGCGGGAAATCGGCCGACCGGCAGGTCACCCCCTGGCAACTCATCGGCTCATGGCAAATCGGAGACAGTATCCGTGGCTAAGCACGAATTGTCCTTTGAGTCAGAGAAATCAACTGCGGAGATCACCCGCGACGCCGACCAGTTTGTGGCGGTGGTGGGAACGAAGAAATTCGAATTCCGCCGCGTCGCCCCCGGTCTGTACATTTGCCTTCATGACGGCGTTCGCTCGACCGTCGCCGCCGTGTATCACCACGGCGTTTGTTATCTTGATATTGATTCACTCCAGGTCGAAGTAACCGAGCCCGGCTCAGACACTTTTGCAGGCGGTTCCGCCGATCCCCATGCCGGCGCCAAGGATAAGATCTTTGCCCCGATGCCCGGCAAAGTCGTCAAGATCATGGTCGCGGTCGGAGACACCGTCACAATTAAACAGCCGATGGTGATAGTCGAAGCCATGAAGATGGAAAATCAGGTCAATGCCCGGGCCGACGGCACCGTCAAGGCGATCCATTTCGCGGCCGGGGACCAGGTTGATACCGAACGCCCGATTATCGAACTCGATCTCAAGGAATAGACGGCGTCAGCTCGCGGTCATTCTCTCCCTCAGAATTTTACTCCGAAAGAAAGCGACAGGAAGCGCAGATCTCCGTACGTGCTGTTGGAGAGATCGCTCAGCCGCAGCTCGACAATGTAGTGTGCGGCGCCCCGGCTGTTGACTTCCGCCCCCACTCCGATACAGCCCATTGGGTCGGTGACTTTGATAAATTCCTGGTCGGCCCGTCCAAATCCGGCCCCTATCAGAAAATACCAGCGCTGCGGTTCGTTGGGTTTGGGGCAAAACATGAAATTGGCCGTCCCCGAGATCAGGCTCCGGACCCAGCGGGCCGGCGAATCGCTGAAGAATCGGCTGTAACTCCCGCGAATTGACAGGGAGATTTCCGGAGTCGATTTGATCGGTTGAAGACCAAAGGCCAGACTGCCGTGCGCCCCCGCTTCGGGCGCGAAGGTCGGCGAGATCGGCAGGCTTCCGCCGACTTCAATCTCACTAAAGGGATGTCCCGTGCGGGCCAGACATGCTGACGCGGCCGCCAGGATTACCAGCGCCGTAACCGTGGCAACTCGTCCGATGAGTCTCTTCAGGTTCGTATGACTCCGTTCCTGTCTTGCGATGTTCCCGCTTCAATATACGTGACTCGGACCCTTCTTGGCAAAAGAAAACCGGAGTGGTCCACACTCCGGTTTTGTCGCCGCTTGAGTAAACAAGCCTAGAATATTTTGAGTCCGACCGTAATCGGAATGAAGCTGGTTTTCTGATTGTCGGTGCTGATGCTGACATAGCGGGCCTGGGCAAACAGATCAATCATCGGCGCAAATTTAAACTCAAGCCCTGCTCCCAGATTGTAATAGAACTTGCTCTGGTCGTTCGGCAGGGAAGAGTTCAGCACCGCTGTAGACAGCAGATCGGGACCGTTGAATTCGCCGAAGGTGATTTTGGCCAGTCCGCCTCCGGCAAAAATGAACGGCTTGAACGGCGCCACCGGCGCTCCCATGGCGAATCTCAGATCGGCTCCAAAGAGCCAGACATTCTGCGCCCCGCCCGTCAGACCCGCATTATTCGCCTGATCGTACGCAAATTTGTGGTATTCCACCTTGGCCACCAACTGGGTCATCGGCATCGTCTTCAGACCAAGCCCCAGACTTCCGTGGTAACCGTTTTTGTAGGCGTCCTTGAATTCGCTCGGACCATTCGGTATCGAGACTAATCCTCCCGCGTAGATGCTGAATGGTACCGGCGCCTGAGCTGCAGCTGCGGCGGCCAGCACTACCAGCGATCCGATCACCAAGACTAGTTTCTTCATGTCATCCTCCAATTTGGGACCAGAAACTTCGATCACCCACTATATCGGCCTCAAATAGTCCATTCTTTACATTATACAGGCGAGGGAGGTTCGGGCCGACCCGAGTTCGAGGCACAAAAAAGCCCGCGCTCTCGCGCGGGCTTTGAAAATCAGAATTTGATTTCTCGAATTAGATGTCAAACTTGTAGCCGACAGCCACCATAATAGAGGTCGCTTTGGTGTCAAATTGACTGCCGCCGACCGCTTTCTGGACTTTGGATAGACCAAGATCATACCTAGGCATCCAAGAATAACTCACCCTTAGTCATCTTGTAGCCAAGCCCGGCTCCACCCGTGATTCCGAAATCGGTGCTGTTGGTATTGTCCTTTTCATCTACGCTTGCCCCACCGGCACTCTCAGCTTTGGAGCTCAAGAGGATACCGAGATAAGGACCGGCAAATATCGTCGGTTGAATTTTGCTGTCCTTCATCTGGGGAAGCCACTTAACCAGCACCGGAACTTCAAGGTAGTCAACCTTCAACTTGTCTTCCGCACCTCCCAAGGTCAGCTTTACGCCCTTTTGCACATAGAAGATTTCCGGCTGAATGCCTAACCCCTTGGTCGGCTCAAAACAGAACACGGCGCCTGCAAGGAACCCGGCAAGCATCGACTTGCTCGCTCCGGTAGCCGTCGTCAGGCTGTCACCGGTGGCATTTCCTAGGCTCAATCCAGCCTTGATTCCAAAGGCCATCGGCATTTTGCTGCCTTCCGCTGCAAATGCGCTTAGGCTCAACGCGAGCACGACAAGCAGAGCTAATACTAAAATGCGTCTCATTAGAGACCTCCCTGTTTGGGTTTGGTTTTCCGTAGCACTTAGTTTCCTATGGTGTTCGATTCACAAACTGGTCGGTCCAGGCAACCTCCAGCCCGTGCCTCAACAAAAGTGTTTCTCTCAAACGAAAAAGTAAAGATTAATTTTTCCGCGAATTCGCCTTCCGAAGCGAATTATCCATCCTCTCAGTACCCGTCCGCGTTACGATTCCCCCCTTTTACGCATGTACCTCACACCGGTTTCAGAAACTTTCCTGACTGAAACACGGTGTTACCATGCTTGTTCGCTCAAAGTCGATAAATATGATCTCTACAATCTTGAATTCGCCGCATCCTCTTGATTTTGCGCAACTTGTTGGCTATATAAACCCAATCTTTCAACGAACGGATACGATCCAGGAGGATATTGCTATGGCCGATCGCAATGAGGCCTATATAATTTCGGCGTGCCGCAGCGGGATTGGCACGTTACACAGTGGACTCGGCTCATTTACTGCGCCGCAACTTGGGGCATTTGCGGTCGCCGAATCAATCAAGCGAGCCGGTGTGAATCCGGTTGATATTGATGAAGTCATCATGGGCCAGGTCGTTCAGGGGGGAGCCGGTCAGGCGCCGGCCCGTCAGGCCGCCCTCAACGGCGGCGTGCCGCCCGAAGTCGCCGCTATGACCATCAACAAAGTATGCGGCTCCGGCCTGAAAGCCGTCATGCTCGCTGCCCAGGCGATTCGCGCCGGCGATGCCAACTGTATCATAGCCGGTGGCATGGAGTCTATGTCTCAAACACCGTACATCATCCGCGGCGCCAAAACTGGCACTAAATTCGGACATCAGAAACTCGAAGACATCATGATTTCCGACGGTCTGTGGTGCGCCTTCAAGAACTGGCATATGGGAAGCGCGGCCGAGTTGACCGCCCGCCAGGCCAATATCAGCCGCCAGGAACAGGATCAGTTCGCCTTCAAGTCACATCAGAAGGCAGCCGCGGCCACCAAGGCCGGAAAATTCCGCGCAGAAATGTTTGACATCGGCATCCCTCAGCGCAAAGGGGATCCGGTCATTTTCAACACCGATGAGGCCATTCGTCCCGATATTTCTCTCGAAGGCCTGGCCAAACTCAAGCCGGTCTTTGAAAAAGAGGGGACCGTCACCGCCGGCAATGCTCCGGGCCTTAACGACGGCAGCGCCGCGTCAATCATCGTCTCTGAAAAGTATATGAGGGAGAAGAACCTTAAACCGCTCGCCCGCGTGGTTGAATACACAGTGGCCGGCACACCTCCCGAACTCTTGTTCTTTTCCCCGATCTACGCCATTCAGAAACTAATGGCCAAAATGAAAGTGAACATCAATCACTGGGATCTAATTGAAGCCAACGAAGCTTTCGCCGCCCAGGCCCTGGCCGACGGCAAAGGCCTCAACTGGGATTGGGAGCGCGTGAATGTCCATGGCGGCGCGGTTGCCTTGGGGCATCCGATCGGCGCCAGCGGCACCCGCATCCTGGCGACACTGATCTATGCCCTGAAAGATCGCGGCAAAAAGAACGGCCTGGCGACCCTGTGCCTCGGCGGCGGAAATGCCGTGGCGCTGGCGATTGAATTGGTTTAAATTTTTCAGTCCGGGAGTGCAATATGACAGTCAATGATATAAAGAAAGTCTGCGTCATCGGCAGCGGCACGATGGGGAACGGAATCGCCCAGGTCTTTGCCGCCAACGGCTTCAATGTGGTCCTGATTGATATCAACCAGAGCTTCCTCGATCGGGCGGTATCAACAATCGGCGGAAGTCTTGACCGCATTATCAAAAAGGGGGCCATCACCGAGGCCGACAAATCGGCCACGATGGGGCGCCTGACCACTTCGACCGATTTGAGCGCGGCGAAAGATACGCAGCTTGTTGTCGAAGCAGTGACCGAGGATCTCAAAACTAAACTTGAGCTGTTCAAGAAGCTCGACACTATCTGCCCACCCAACACCATCCTGGCTTCCAACACATCGTCGCTTCCGATCACCCAGTTAGCCGCTTCTACCAAACGCCCGGGACAATTCATCGGGATGCATTTCATGAATCCCGTGCCGGTAATGAAATTGATCGAATTGATCCGCGGAATTGCCACTATCGATGATACCTATGCTGTCATTCGGGATCTCGCTGTCAAGCTGGGGAAGACCCCGGTCGAAGTGAACGATTTCCCCGGCTTTATCGCCAACCGGATTCTGATGCCGATGATCAATGAAGCCGTTTTTGCCCTGATGGAAGGGGTCGGCACCAAAGAAGCGATCGACGACGTTATGAAACTTGGCATGAACCACCCTATGGGGCCGCTCACGCTGGCGGATTTTATTGGGCTCGATGTTTGCCTGTCGATTCTTGAAGTCCTGCACGAGGGACTTGGAGATCCCAAGTATCGGCCTTGCCCGCTGCTCAGAAAAATGGTCCAGGCCGGGTACCTCGGCAAGAAATCGGGCCGGGGGTTTTACTCTTACCAGTAATCGGGAGTGTTAATGGAATTTCATCTTTCGGAAGAGCACCTTGATTTTAAGCAAATGGCCCGGGATCTGTGTGACAAACGGATCTATCCGATCGCCCTTGATATGGACGAACATGCCGCCACTCCGCCGGAGCTGATCAAAGAGTGCGCCGATCTGGGGTATTTCGGCTTCACGGTCCCCGAAGAATTCGGCGGCCTGGGCCAGACCGCCACCTGCTTTATGGGGGTGCTCGAAGAACTCTGCTCGGCCAGCGCCGGATTCGGCATCATGCTCTCGGTTCACAATTCCCTCGTGTGTGAGATTATCAAATCATTTGGCTCCGATGAATTGAAGAAGAAATACCTCCCGGCGCTCGCCACGGGTGAGAAAATTGGAGCCTATTGCGTCACCGAGGCCGATGCCGGCACCGATGTCGCATCTCTGAAGACCGTCGCGCTCGACAAGGGGGATCATTATCTCCTCAACGGTACCAAGAGCTTCGTGACAAATGCGATGTATGCCGGCGTGTTTATTGTTTTCGCCAAGATTCCTCCGGACGAAGGGCGCAAGAGCATCTCCTGTTTTGTCGTCGACAGCAGTGCCAAGGGGATCACTCTCGGAAAAGCTGAACCGAAGTGTGGCATCAAAGCCTCTGACACCCGCGAAGTCAATTTCCAGGATGTCATCGTCCCCAAGGCCGATCTGCTCGGGACGGTGGGAGATGGGTTCCGCATGGCGGTTTCGATTCTCAACTCCGGACGGATCGGCGTGTCGTTCCAGGCGATTGGTATCGCCCAGGCGGCTCTGACCGAGGCGATCAAATATTCCAAAGTCCGTAAACAGTTCGGACAGTCGATTTCCAACTTCCAGGCGATCCAGTTCAAAATCGCCGAGATGGCCACCCGCATCGATGCCGGCCGCCTTCTGGCCTACCGGGCGGCTCTGCTCAAGGACGAGGGGAAACCGTGCGCCCGGGAAGCCTCGATGTCCAAACTGTTCTGTTCGCAGATGGCGAACTATGTCTGCAATGAAGCCGTACAAATTCATGGCGGCTATGGCTACATCAAGGAGTATGCCGTCGAGCGCTACTTCCGTGATGCCCGTGTCACCGAACTGTACGAAGGGACCACCGAGGCCCAGTGCATGGTAATCTCCCGCGACGTGTTAAAGGACTAGGCAGTGCTGGATAACAAGCATCACGAATTTCGCGAAATGATTCGAGCCTTTGCGCTCAAACAAATAGCTCCCGTTGCCGCCGTCATCGATCAGGAACAGCGATTCCCTGAAGAACACATGAAGCCGATGACCGATCTCGGCCTCTTGGGCATGTTGATCCCCGAGGATTACGGCGGACATCCGACCGACACCACGACTTACGCCATCGCGGTCGAAGAACTCTCCCGCGTCTGCGGCTCTACCGGGATTATGATCGCCGCCCACAACTCCCTGGGCGCCTGGCCGGTCTACAAATTCGGCAACGAGCAGCAACGAAAGAAATATCTCCCGCGTGCCGCCAAAGGGGAATTGATGGCGTTCGGCCTCAGCGAACCCGAAGCCGGCTCCGATGCCGGCGGCACCAAGACCATGGCGCGCCGGGTCGGCGATCACTGGGTGATAAACGGCAGCAAATGCTGGATCACATCCGCCACCAAAGCCTTTGCTACGATCGCCTCGGCTCGAACCTCCGAAGATATCTCCGACCGCCGGATCACTTGCTTCATTCTCGAAAAGGGGATGAAAGGGTACGCTGTCGGCAAGAAGGAAAACAAGCTCGGCCTGCGCGGTTCTGACACCGCGTTTCTGCACTTCGATGACCTGAGTATCTCCGATGATTACCAGCTTGGCGATATCGGCCACGGCTTCAAACAGATGCTGATGACGCTCGATGGCGGCCGGATCTCGATCGGCGCTATGGCCGTCGGCCTGGGGCAGGGGGCCCTTGATTGCGCTCTGCATTACGCCGCCGACCGCGTGCAATTCGGCGAGCCCATTTCCAACAATCAGGCCATCCAGCACAAACTCGCCGACATGGCGACCGAGATTGAGGCCGCCCGTCTGCTCGTTTACGAAGCTGCCCAGCTCAAAGATGCCGGCCAGCCTTTCGGCCATGTCTCGGCGATGGCCAAACTGTACGCATCCGAAGCCGGCACCCGCGCCGCCGCCACAGCGGTCGGGATTCTCGGGGCGATTGGCTTCTACACCGGCCCGTACCCGGCCGAGCGGATGTGGCGCGATGTCAAACTGTGTGAGATCGGCGAGGGGACCTCGGAAATCCAGCGTTTGGTAATCGCCCGCGAACTACTCAAGTCGATCAAAAGAGTGTGATGAGTCACACCCAAATTGTAGTTGCGCCGCAATCTATTCTTCATAGATTCCTCCTGTCGTTAATCTAAAGGAGCTATGACCCATGACCACCCGTGCCACCGTTGCCTATGATCTGGTTCGCCCCAGTTCCATCTGGCTGGAACTCCCGATTCTAGTCGGGTTCAATTTGTTGTTGGTCGCCTGCTCCTATGTTTCCTTCCCGCTGCCGTTTTCCCCCGTGCCTATCACCGGGCAGACTTTCGGCGTTCTGCTTCTGGCTATGGGCCTGGGCCGCGTTCGTGGCACTGGCATTGTCCTCGCCTATCTCCTTGAAGGAGCTGCTGGCCTACCGGTTTTCGCCGGTGGTGCGGCTGGGTTGCCGGTCCTTTTCGGCCCGACTGGCGGTTACCTCCTCGGATTCTTGGCCGCCGCTTATGTCGTCGGGTGGCTGGGGGAGAAAGGCTGGGACCGCAGTCTTATCCTGTCGGTTGGCGCGATGCTTGTCGGCTACGCGATCATCTTTGCGGGCGGATTGGCCTGGCTCGCCCGTTTTGTCCCTTCCGGAGCGCTTCTGAATATGGGCCTCACACCGTTCCTCCCCGGCATGCTGGTCAAGGTCGGTCTGGCCGCTTGGATCCTGCCGCTCGTCTGGCGCAAAACGCGCCAGCGCTGAGTCGAATTTACTTCAGCTTCATAGCAAAACTCTGCTGTCACACAACAACTTAATATTCCGCCTCCAATTATTCGCATTTTTGTCGACGTATATCCTCTATTAGGGTCCTTTTTCATTGAACGACTCGTCCGAATTTGCTATCATCTGATAGGTTAGGATGTTAACAGCAAAGGCAGATAGGTGAACCATGCCGGTAAAGCCAACTGAACATATCTGGATGAACGGACAGATGGTCCGCTGGGAAGACGCCAAAATCCATGTCCTGTCGCACGTCGTTCATTACGGCTCATCCGTTTTTGAGGGAATGCGAGTCTACAAGACCCCCAAAGGTCCGGCCGCCTTCCGCCTCCGGGATCACACCGAACGGCTGGCCCATTCCGCCAAAATCTACCGGATGGAAGTTGCCTATTCTCTGGATCAGTTGGATGCCGCCATTATTGCCACCGTTCAGGCCAATCGCATGGAAGAATGCTATGTCCGCCCGGTGATTTATCGCGGCTACGGCGAGGTCGGCGTCAACCCCTTCAACAGCCCGGTTGAAATCGCTATCGCGGTCTGGGACTGGGGGAAATATCTCGGCGCCGAAGCTCTTGAAAAAGGGGTCTCCGTGTGCGTCTCCTCTTGGACCCGCCCGGCTCCGAATACCCTCCCCATGATGGCCAAATCCGGCGCCAACTACATGAACGGACAACTGATCAAAATGGAAGCCGTTATGAACGGCTATGTCGAAGGAATCGCTCTCGACACCCACGGCCATGTCTCCGAGGGTTCCGGCGAGAACATTTTCATCATTCGCAAAGGGACTATCTTTACTCCGCCGTTGTCCGCCTCGATTCTCCCCGGCATCACCCGTGATTCGATTATGACTCTGGCGATGGATATGGGAATCGAAGTGGTCGAGCAGAATATCCCGCGTGAACTTTTGTATGTCGCCGATGAAGTTTTCTTTACCGGTTCGGCGGCCGAAGTTACTCCGATCTCCCAGGTAGACAAGATCGAAATCGGTTCCGGCAAATGCGGCCCGATCACCCGCCAGCTTCAGAAAGCCTTCTTCGCTGTTATCAAAGGGGACTCTCCCGACAAACACAACTGGCTGACGCCGATCCCGGTTATGAACACGGTGAAGGTCTGATATGAAAATTGCGCTGGGCGCCGATCATCGCGGGTACGATTTCAAGGAAAAGATAAAGGCGTATCTCAAGAAACTGGGGATCGAAGTCACCGACTTCGGCACCAACAGCTCTGAGAAATCGGTCGATTATCCCGATTACGGTCTCAAAGTCGCGCATGCCGTGGCCGACCACAAAGTTGACTACGGGATCGCCGTCTGCTGGACCGGTAACGGCATGAATATCGCTGCCAACAAAGTTCGCGGTGTCCGCTCCGGGCTTGCCCTCAATCCTGAGATGGCCATGCTCACTCGCGCTCATAACAACGCCAATGTCCTTGCCCTGTCGGGCAAATTCACCCCTGAGAATCAGCTCGATGAAATCGTGAAGACCTTCCTCGATACCAAATTCGAAGGTGGCCGCCACGAGCGCCGAGTAGAAGAGATCGAAAGAGAAGAAGAGCATTCCAAGCTCTGATTCTTCGTCAATTTGTTGAACTTCCCATCATGTCATACCCGCGAAAGCGGGTATCCAGACCCGGTTCTTCGTCTTGTCTGGCTCTTAACCCGTCGGTTCGAGACGGTAGTAGAGAAGCGATAAGAGGCGCCATTCCGAGCCCTGTCCGCACCGTTTTTCGTCAAGGACGGGGCGTAGGAATCTGTCACCCAGACCAACCCGTTCCCTCAATTCTCAGCACCGATCCTGTTGTGGATGCGCGAAGCGATCCAAATAATGTAGGTCGAGTCTCCAGTGGGTTCTTCGTTGAGGAGGCTCGACATTCCGGCCGGCCGACACCAACTCGCCCCCTCACTTATCCTGAATCTCTGCATTGACACCTCCCAATAACATGCTATCTTATGGTCAAGGCGGACCACGTTATGAAAAATGCCGGGGGATTCATTCTCGCATTTCTCTTGATTTTCACACTCGGTAGTGCCGTTAAAGCCGATTGGATCAAAGGCATTTTCTCCTCTCGCGCCAAAGTCGACTCGCTCAATCGTTTCTTGATAATCCAAGACACATTGCAGCACAAATTCTTCGGGTCTCAGATTTTGCCGCTAGGGACCTCCGTCGCAGGTATGCCCCAAATACTAATCTGTCGTTCGGAAGGAACCACACTTGATACAAACTGGGCGTATTCTTATCAAGGGGGACCGAGTCCGTCTGGGCTCCCGCTTAGGCAGTTCGCCAATCTTTTTTCAGTCATTGGATCCATTGGAGACGTGAATGGCGATGGCTACGATGATTACGGAATGATGCGCCTACCATCGTCCGACTACGGCATTTACTTTGGGGGCCCCTCATTTGACGACATACCCGATTTTACTTTTCATGGCCACCTGTCGCCGACTTCCCGCGCGGCGAAGATCTCAAATCGCAATGTCTTGGAGTTGCCGCTGGCGAGGGACATCAACGGCGGACCCATAGATATCTTTCGGATCGACAACCAGCGCGATACCATCCCGGAGTTTACTCTATTTGACACCGCCTTTGGTTCCATCCACAGTTTGGCAGTGGGAGACTTTAACGGAGATGGATTTCAGGACTTGGCTGTCGGCTCGAGTATGCTAGATTCGGGCTGGGTGAAATTCTATTGGGGAGGACCGAGTTTTGACACCGTCCCCGCTTTCCAGATTCACTCTAGGCGTGGCGAGTTTAGCCGTATCATGTTGTCAATCGGGGATTTCAACGGAGATGGTGCCGACGACATCTTAATTTGCGGTGGAGATGATTCCGCGTGTGGCATCTATTATGGCGGTCCTCACATGCACACCAAGCCGGATGTCATCGTGAACACCATGCGCGGGGGATTCGGTTACTTTCCGCCAACGTCAGCCGCAGCCATTGGGGATTTCAACCACGATGGCCACCCGGATTTCATGCTGAGCTACGTGAATGAAACAACGGGTCAGTTTAGCATTCACATCTTCTTGGGAGGGCCTACATTGGATTCCGTCATCGTGGGGGACCTGTACATTACCGACAATATGGTCCCGGGCGGGCCATGGAGGTTCGGTGTAGTTGTAGCCGGCATCGGAGATTTTGACGGAGACGGGATAGACGATATTGCCGTGACCTCTCAAACCGACTATGGGCTTGTGCCGTGGTGGGGGCAAGTTTCCATAATCAAAGGCTACAACGCTCAGCCCACGGACGTGCCAATTACAAATGACGACAACCTACCCGCGTCGTTCACGCTTCACCCCGCCTACCCCAACCCCTTCAACCCCTCCACTACAATCTCCTTCGACCTCCCCAAACGCGAGACCGTGAAACTCACCGTCTTCGATATCACCGGAAGAATCGTCCGAACTCTGATCGACCAACAACTTGCCGCCGGGACTCACCGAGTTCAGTGGGACGGCAAAAATCATACGGGCCAACCGGCAGCTTCCGGCGTCTACCTCTTCCGCCTCTCCACTCCGGACTATCAGCAGACCGTCAAAGGAACCCTCCTCAAATAGCTCGAACCGATCCTCCGCTCTTGTCGAGGCTAGCTCCCGACATCGCTCTGCATCTTCCCCCCACTTGCCCCGCCCGTTTCTTTCCCGTACATTACCCCTCCGAATGATGGGACCGTCGGGCTCGCGCCCGATTCTTCGAATCTGCGATTTGATGCCGGAAACGGCAGGAGCATATATGTCATACCTCAAAAAAGCTGACCCCGAACTATATGAAGTCATGATCAAAGAAACCGAGCGCCAGGCCCACAAAATCGTCCTGATCGCCTCGGAAAATTTCGTGTCCGAAGCCGTCATGGAAGCCAACGGCGGCGTCATGACCAACAAGTACGCCGAAGGGTACCCCGGCAAGCGCTATTACGGCGGCTGTGAGTGGGTCGATGTCGCCGAAAATCTTGCCCGCGAGCGCGCCAAGCAGCTCTTTAATTGCGAACATGCCAATGTCCAGCCCCATTCCGGCTCCCAGGCCAACATGGCGGTCTATTTCACCGTCCTGAAACCGGGGGATAAGGTCATGGGACTCGCCCTTTCTCATGGCGGACATCTTACGCACGGCCACCCCATCAATTTCTCCGGGTTTCTGTATCAGTTCACCGGATACGAGGTTGACCCGCAAACTGAAGTCATCGACTACGATAAACTGGCCGAGCAGGCTCGCGAACTGAAACCCAAAATGATCGTCGCCGGCGCCTCGGCCTATCCGAGATTCTGGGATTTTGAAAGGATCCGAAAAGCGTGCGATGAAGTCGGCGCCTACATGATGGTGGATATCGCTCACATCGCCGGATTGGTCGCCGCCAATCTGCATCCCTCCCCGATTCCGGTTGCTGATTTTGTCACGACCACCACTCACAAGACTCTCCGCGGTCCACGTGGCGGCATGATCCTCTGCAAAGAAAAGTACGCCGCCGATCTTGATCGCATGGTCATGCCCGGTATCCAGGGCGGTCCGCTCATGCACACGATCGCCGCCAAAGCGGTCGCCTTCAAAGAAGCTCTCCAGCCGGAATTCAAGAATTACCAGAAACGAATTGTCGAAAACGCCAAAGCCCTGGCCGAAGCCCTCAAAGCCAAAGGCTATAAACTCGTCACCGGCGGCACCGACACGCATCTGATGCTCGTCTCTTTTGTCGGCCAGGAAGGGATGACCGGCAAGAAAGCCGAAAACGCGCTGGATAAAGCCGGGATCGTCGTCAATAAGAACACCGTCCCGTTTGATCCGGAGAAACCGTTCGTCACTTCCGGGATTCGCATCGGCACCCCGGCGGTCACGACTCGTGGCATGACCACAAAAGACATGCCGATTATCGCTGACTTTATTGACCGCGCTATCAAAAACCGCAAAGAGGACGCTGTCCTGGCCAAAATCGCCGAAGAAGTTGCCGCCTTCTCGCACAAATTCCCGCTCTACGAAGAACGGCTGGAAGAAGTAGGGGCCTGATGCTCGTCCAGTTGACCATGTTTCCCACTGACAAGAGGGGAGAGTCGGTTTCCGAAGATGTCGCCAAAGTGATCGATCTGATCGACAAATCCGGTTTGCCGTACAAACTCTCCGCCATGTCGACAGTGATCGAAGGGGACTGGTCCGACATCATGCGCGTGATCAACAAAGCGAGGCTGATGCTCCGCAAGAATCACAACCGCGTTTATATCATCATGACTATCGATGACCGCAAAGGGGCGAGTGGCCGGCTGACCGGCAAGATCCAATCGATCGAAAAGCGCTTGAAACGAAAGGTGCGTACCTGATGGAAACCATTCGTGTCGTGTATATTTCGATTCCGCATGACGAAGCCGAAAAAATGGCGCGCGAGCTGGTCGAACAGCGCCTCGCCGCCTGCGTCAATGTCGTTCCCCGCATCCGCTCTTATTTCTGGTGGGATGACGCCGTGCAGGAAGATGACGAGGCTTTGCTGATCGTCAAGACCACCCAGCGTAAATTCAAACAGCTGACCGCGTACGTGATCGAAAACCACCCCTACGAACTCCCTGAGATCATCGCTTTGCCTTTGGTTGAGGGTTCGGGTGAGTATGTCGCCTGGGTTAAGCGCGAAGTTGACCGGGATTAGACCGCTCTTATGCGTTGTCCGCAATGTGGAGAGGAAGATGACAAGGTGGTCGACAGCCGCCCGTCGCAGGACGGCCGGGCCATCCGTCGCCGCCGCGAATGCCTCAAATGCGGTGAACGGTTCACCACCTATGAATTCGTTGAGCAGGGAACCCTGGTCGTCCTGAAAAGCGATGGCCGAAGAGAACCGTTCGACCCAAGCAAAGTCCTTCACGGCATCAAGCTCGCCTGCAACAAACGCCCGGTCCTGCAGAAGCAGATGGACACCATGACTGATGAGATCGAGGCCGCCGTGCACGCTCTCGGCAAAGCCGAAATTCCCAGCAAGGAAATCGGTGAACTGGTCATCGCCAAACTGCGCGAGGCCGATGAAGTCGCCTACATCCGATTCGCCTCCGTCTACCGCGATTTCCAGGATATGAACGAGTTTCTCGATGAACTCAAGAAACTCCGCAAAGTCAAATCCCCCGCCCGCCCCAAAGAATCCGGCGGCGAATGATGTAGGTCAAATGATGTAGGTCGAGGCTCCAGTGAATTCTTCGTTCAGGAGGCTCGACATTTGGCCTTCGTCGCTTCGAGCGGAGACGAGAAGCACGGTCGGCTGCGGATAACTCCACGCCGCTGTCTCCTTCGGATCATGCTGCGACGCCGTTTGACTTTCCCGCCAATTTCCCGCTAATTCCTCCCGTATGAGCCCCCTGGATCAAAAAGAGACCGTCCCAGAGCCGCCGGAAGAAAAAAACGCCTTCCTCGCCATGCCGTTTCTCGAACACCTCGAGGAACTCCGCAAGCGGATCCTGCGCTCGCTGATTGGCGTGGCCCTGGCCACGGGCGTCTCGCTCTATTTCGCCGGTTACATCATGCATTGGTTTCTGGCGCCGCTTGGCGACGTCAAACTATATGTCACCGAAATTACCGGCTCGTTCGTCGCGTATTTCAAAGTCGGGCTGATTTCCGGCCTGATTATTTCGCTTCCGCTCGTCTTCTGGCAGTTGTGGGGATTCGTCGCTCCGGGGCTGTACCCGAAAGAACGGAAGATGGTGGTGCCGTTCGTCCTCACCGCCACCGCGCTCTTTCTGGTGGGCGCCTCGTTCTGCTATTTTCTGGTGCTTCCGTTCGCGCTCAAATTTCTGATCGGCTTCTCCCAGGGGCTGCTCAGCCCGATTATCACCGTCAACAGCTACATCACTTTCGCCGGAATGTTGATGCTGGCGTTCGGCCTCTGTTTCGAGATGCCGGTCGCCGCCTACATTCTTGGACGCCTCGGGATCATCTCATCGAAGTTCTTGTCGAAGGGGAGAAGAGTCGCGATTGTCATCATTCTCATCGTGGCCGCCATTCTCACCCCCACCCCGGACATTTTCAATCAATGCCTCTTGGCCGGGCCGATGTACGTGCTGTACGAAATCTCCATCCTCGTTGTCCGCTTCACCGGCAAACGCCACTAGCTCCTAGGGTCGACAAATTCATTCTGTCATTCCCGCGAAGGCGGGAATCCAGTGAATCACCGGCTCGCCGTAGGTCGGACTACCATTCTGTTCTTCGTCCCATGAACCCGACACCGCTCTTCGTCACGGGCGAGCAGCCCTTTCCGTCATTGCGAGTCCCGTCAACCTGTTCCTAGCCAAAGACGGGACGTCGCAATCCGTTCCCTCGATATCCCGCGTCTCGCGAGGTGAGAAACCCGACAACACGGTAGTGGGTCAGATTGAAATCGTGTGCGGCACACGTCCCCGTGTGCCCGACTGAAGTCGGGGCAGGCGAGGACGCCTGCCGCCCACTTTGGGTAGGTTGATCGTAGATTTACCCACTACCAATAATTCGGTTTGGTTGACAGGGGAGAAGGCCTCTTATATATTCCCTCGTCGCTCACGCGGGCGTAATTCAGTGGTAGAATGCAAGCTTCCCAAGCTTGACGTCGTGGGTTCGAGTCCCATCGCCCGCTCTTTTCTATCTGATTACGCCGAGTATCCTGTAGCCCACCCAACGGGTGCGGAATTAGTCGAGTTCTTCGGCCGGCCAACCCTCCACTACCTTTTCAATGGAAACAAATTTCTAGACTTTGTCATTCCCGCGAAAGCGGGAATCCAGACCTGGTTCTTCGTCATGGGCCCGCCCCTCTTTCGTCATTGCGAGGAGCGAGACGAGCCACAGGCGAAGTCGAACGACGTGGCAATCTCAATTCGACGCGGCAAGGAAAAGTAGGTCGAAACTCCTGCAGTTTCGACACTTTGGTTATTCTTGATTTGATCTCGGCTATTAAATGCGTGCATTGTGGACCAAAACCCATCGCCCGCTTTTTTCAACATGAATAGGCCGAGCATTCTGTAGCCCACCCATCGGGTGCGGAATTAGTCGAATTCTTCGGCCGGCCAACCCTCCACTACTCTTTCAATGGAAACAAATTTCTACACTTTGTCATTCCCGCGAAGGCGGGAATCCAGACCCGCTTCTTCGTCCCGGGCGCGCCCCTCTTTCGTCATTGCGAGGAGCGAGACGAGCCGCAGGCGAAGTCGAACGACGTGGCAATCTCAATTCGGTGCGCCAATCTTCTACCGGTGCGAAGAACCCCGCCTTCAAGCGGGGCAGTTTCGACACTTTCTTGAATTGATCTCGGCTATCAAATGCGGGCGTCGTGGGTTCGAGTCCCATCGCCCGTATTGAACGTCCTGGCAGCGCAACTCAAAATGCAATTACTGCTCCACTATTTCCCAATACTTCGCCAATTCGACTAGGAACTCCATTGAATTGAAAGCGGATACTGAGCGACAGAATCTGTTGTGGTATTTGGCCATCCAGATATACTTCAGAAAAATGCGTTGGCACTGACAGAATTTCTCCAGCCCTCCCTCAATGATCTGTTTATGAGCAACAATCTCCATGTACGTATTCTTCGAACGCAGTCTTGAATGCGAGCGCAAGTAATTCACAAACTTCAGGGAGTCGTCATCAACCAAAAGAACGTCATCCAAATCGCTTTTCTGCGCTTTGCGGAATGACAAGGCGAACTCTGACAGAAACTGATTGGCCGAGTCCAGCAAGACAATCCTTGGCGAACCCGCGATGGCTTCAGCTTCGCGCAACTCAGAAAATGCGTTCATTTCAGGGAATACCATTATATCGCTCACGTGAATTGCGCCGATAGAAACGCCCCCGCGTATGGGCAGTCGAAACGTTAACATTTCACGCTGAAAGTGACCTATTGATCGACAGGCTTCCACCAATATCTCCTCAGTCGGGTCTTCGGCGGATACGGGGTGAGCTACAAGTAAGGTGTCGGACATTACTTTCGCTATCCAATTCGTTTGGCCTGAATGGCTGACGGATGGAAACGACTGCGTCAAAGCGTGATAAATGTCTCCGAGTCGTGCTTCAAATTGTCCGTATTGGGAAGCCGCCTTGACGTACTGACTATAGCCAAGGATGTCTGCGATGACTATCACCGAGTCGACTGAAATCGGGCGCCCTAAATCATTGAAGTACGGGCTGGTAGTTCCACTCATCATGCGGATATTTTCTCTCCATAAGCTCGTCTTAGGTTGCAACACTTCGTGCGCTATTGACTGGCATTGGGGCCGGCAAACCTCTACAGCAACACCGATAGTCCTCAGATGCCAGTTGACCTATCTTGCCGTCAAACTATTCAGATTGGCAGCGATCTGCAAGCTTATCCTAACAGACTCACTGGTTGACACTTCGCACGGCGTGGACTACATTGTACACGGAGGTGCGAATGAGACTGTTTTTGTCTGTACTAGCGGCATGTTTAATCGGATGTTCCTACCCCTACGGACGAGTCAACTACCAACCACTCCCAATCGACCGACTGACGATCGGTATGACCAAAGACCAAGTGAAAACCGCCATTGGACACCCACCCTACGACTACCCCGGATCCAAAACTCAGGGAACCGATACCGTCGAGGTCTGGCTGTACATCAAGGCCGATCATGAGTGGCTTGAAAATAAGTCCCGGGTGAACTTCCGCTACTACCTGTACTTCCTAAACGGACAACTCACCCGGTGGACCAATGGCGGAGATTGGGAAAAGGAAGCTACTGAAATCTTAGAGATCCGATTGCGATAGGTCGTGCGGCAAAATACGCCAACTTTGCAAGTAGTTTTACGTCCTCTACGCCGCTTCCCCCGCAACCACTTACGCCCTGCTTTCTGCAAAAACGCTAGTAAATCGATGTAGATTCTGAATCCGCACCCCCTATATGAACATCAATGTGGGCGTCCTCGCCTGCCCCTTATCACGGACTGGCACACGGGGACGTGTGCCGCGCACTTCCACTTCACGAAAGGAGATCACGCATGTCCGGCATTCACCCTGGCCTTCCCGCGAACGTGGAAAGCCATGTTTGCCTCGTCTGGATACCCGCCTGCGCGGGTATGACAGGTGGTCAGGTCGTGGCTCAATGTGAATATCTAAAACGAACCCATTTTCAAAGCGCCAGTACGGGTAGGGGATTTCAATCCAAGCCGCTGGACGACAGCAACAATCTCATTGTGAATGTGCAGGGCAGCCAACAGACACCGTCTGCCAACCGGCACTGCCGGTCTATAACGAACCCATTTCAAGGTGCCCCACTCTTCAGAGTGGGGGGGAGCACCCCGTGGCCATCCTCGCACCCCAAAGGGATACGCCACCATGTCAACCAACTTCGCCGTCGTCGGTTCGAGCGATAGACGAGAACCGAACCGAGTAGTCGCCAGCCCGGAAGGAGCTTCAAGCTATTTAGATGAAATATCTAAAACGAACCCATTTTGCAGTATCGGTAGGTCGAAACTCCTGCAGTTTCGACACGCGGCGGTCCGCCTTGACTTACGGCCCAAAATGCCGTTTATTCTGCCTCCCGAACCGCCGCCAACTCGGAAACCAGATGAAAATTGTCGATGTCGATCCCATGTCCCCGCTCTTCGGCTATGTCCGCCCCGGATATAGCGTTAAGAGCGTCAATGGCCATCGGGTCGAGGACAGTATCGATTTCCGCTTCAAAATCTCCGATGAACGGGTCGAAATCGTCTTTGCTGACCCGGCCGGCGAGGAGATTGATTTCCGGTTCCATGATGTTGCCGCCGGGGACCTCGGGCTGACTCTCGATGACCACAAAGTCCGGACCTGCAAAAACAACTGCATCTTCTGCTTCATCCACCAACAGCCCCAGGGGATGCGCCGCGCTCTCTATATTAAAGATGAGGACTACCGCCTGTCATTTACGCACGGCAATTTCATTACCCTGTCCAACACCACCGATGCCGACATCCAACGGATCATAGAGCAGCGTCTGTCCCCGCTCTATATCTCGGTGCACGCCACCGATGACACTCTGCGCCGCTGTATGCTCAAAAACGAAAAGCTTGCGCCGATTATCCCGCGTCTCAAATTGCTGAGCGAAAACGGCATCAGCATCCATACCCAGGTTGTCTTGTGTCCGGGAATTAACGATGGTCCCCAGTTGGCCCGCACGATCGACGATCTTATTAGCGTCTTTCCCGGAGTCGAAACGCTGGCGGTGGTGCCGGTCGGTTTGACCAAATATCGCGAAAATCTCGAAAAGCTCCGCACCTATACTCCCGAAGAAGCCTGCGAAGTAATCGACTACGTCGAATCCCGCCAGAAGGAATTCCTAAGCGTACACGGCACCCGCTTCGCCTGGGTCGCGGACGAATTTTATGTCCAGGCCAGGCGCCCGTTTCCGAATCGCGCCCACTATGAAGAAATGAACCAGTTCGAAAACGGGATCGGGATGTGCCGCGAGTTTATCACCAACTTCAACCGCCGTCGCAGCCGCCTGAAATATCTTAAGAGCAAGCGCCGCGCCCTGTTTCTGACCGGCTATTCCGCGCACTCGTTCTTCAGTTCGGAGCTTCTTCCGTACATTACGAACGATCTAAAACTCAAACTCCGGCTTCAGCCGGTCGCCAACAAATTCTGGGGAGAGACCGTCAGTGTCTCCGGCCTTCTGACCGGGCAGGATCTTCTCCGCGAAGCCCGCACTCACTCAAACGAATACGATGTCGTCGTGCTCCCGCCCAACTGTCTGAATCAGCAGGATCTGTTTCTGGACAATCTCTCTTTGGATCAATTCAAGTCGGCGCTCGACAAACCGGTCGTGGTAGGGCAGTACGATCTGGCGGCCACCGTCAAAGAAGTGTATTCATGAAGCGCCTCACGGTCGCGATTGTCGGCCGTCCCAATGTCGGGAAGTCATCCGTCTTCAATCGCCTCCTCAATAAAAAGCTCGCCGTAGTGCATCCCACATCCGGCATCACCCGCGATCGGAATTACGCCGACTGCGACTGGAATGGCCGCGATTTCAGTCTGGTCGACACCGGCGGCATGGTCCCGGACTCCAACGATCTCATGGAACAGATGATTCATGACCAGGCGCTGTTCGCTATCGATGAAGCCGATCTGATTTTGTTTCTCGTCGACACCCAGACCGGGATTACCGATGTCGATGAACGAATCGCCCGCGAACTCGGCAAAGTGAGGGAGAGGGTCCTGCTGGCCGCCAACAAAGCCGACAACTCCGATGCCATGAACGATATCTACGGCTTCATGCGTCTCGGTCTTGGCACCCCCATGGGAATCTCTGCCACCGCTGGACTCGGCATCGGCGAACTTCTTGATGAAGTTACCAAACGTCTTCCCCCTGCCGAAGAATCCCCGGCCGATGCGCCCGATGTCATCAAACTGGCGGTCGTCGGCCGTCCCAACGTCGGGAAATCCTCATTCATCAACAAACTCGTCGGTGAGGATCGTCTCATCGTCTCGTCCATTGCCGGCACCACCCGCGATGCCGTGAATACCAAACTTGATTTTGAGGGCCAGACTTTCTGGCTGGTCGATACTGCCGGACTTCGCCGTCGCTACAAAGTTCAGGAAAATGTCGAATTCTATACCACTCTCCGTACCGCCCGCGCGATTGATGAATCCGATATCGCGGTAGTGCTCGTCGATGCCGCCGATGGGTTGACGAGTCAGGACACCCGGATTCTAACCGAAGTTCTCGAGAAACGCCGGGGGGCTGTGCTCGTCGTCAACAAATGGGACGCGATTGAAAAAGACGAAAAGACCGCTGACAAATTTACTCAGGACCTTAAAGACGAACTGGCCCAGCATTCCTATGTCCCAATAGTCTATATCTCAGCCAAGACCGGTCAGCGGGTCAGCCGCGTCCTGACCGTTGCCAGCCGCGTCTATGCGGAATTCACCAAACGGATATCAACCTCGGAAATGAACGAGTTCCTCCAGGAGACGGTTGGACGCAAGAAGCCCCCGGCCCGGCAAGGCAAATTCATACAGTTTAAGTACTTAACTCAATCTGAAATCAAGCCCCCGACTTTCGTTTTCTTCACCACCCAGCCCACTCTCGTGGACAAAGGCTATCGATCATATCTGACTAATCAGCTTCGCGACCGCTTCGGTTTCGAAGGAGTCCCGATCCGCCTCAAGTTCCGCCGCAGCTAGCTCTTAGCTCGCCGTCTCTTATCATCCTCAACGCATCCGGTTTTTCGCCGATAACTCTTTGTATGATAGCGAATCTGGCGAGACAAGCCGCCCAGGACGAGCTCGAGGCCAAGCTCGAATCCAGCCGCGCTCAACTGCGCGATCTCGCCACTATGGGCACGGTCATCACCGCGATCCATGACATCGACTCCGTCCTCTCGGTCGTCACTGATATGGCGATTCAGCTGGTCGACGGCGAAGTTGGTCTCATGATGCTCGCCGAGAACGGCAAGCTCACCATGAAGATCTCCTGGGGGATGACCGAGGAATTCGTCCGCTCCCTCATCTACACCGATGGCCAGGATTTGGCTACCTACTGCTACACCAACCGCGCCCCGGTTATCCTGAGTGACCTGGGGATCAAATCCGATGAAGGGCTGTCGCTCAACAGCGTCATGGCCCTGCCGATTCGGACCTCCGAGAAATGCCTCGGCGTCCTTATCACGGTCAACAAAGCCAATGGCGGCAACTACTCCGATGAAGACCGCGAAGCGCTCGAAATGCTCCTGAACTTCGTCGCCGTGGCCATCGACAACTCCCTGCTTATGAAAGCGCAGCTTGACCGCCAAAAAATCGAGCAGGAGATGGTGATCGCCAAGCAGGTGCAGGAGACGATCCTGCCTAAGGAAGGGATCCAAATCTCGGGAGCGGAGATCGGCGCCGTGTACTTCCCGGCGCGCGACGTGAGCGGCGATTTCTGGGATGTTACCAAGATTGACGATTCTACCTTCATGGTCATGATCGGCGATGTCTCCAATAAGGGCGTGCCGGCGGCGCTCGTCATGTCGGCCTCGTCCGGCATAATCAAATCCATCGTCCAGAGCGATCCGTCGATTTCGGTCTCCACCCTGGCTTCGCGTTTGAACGAATTGCTGGCCACTGAGATCATCAAAGAACGGGAAATGTTCGTCACTCTCTTCTTCTGCAAGTTCGATCTCAAAGCCCGGCAGCTGGTCTACTGCAACGCCGGTCATCTCCCCGGCATGTTCTGGGACGAGACTGCCCAGACGGTCGAATCGCTCAATATCGGCGGTCCGATTGTGGGTCAATTTGAAGGGGCCGTCTTCAAAGAAGGGCGGCGCGCTATCGGTTCCGGAGATCGACTGTTCCTGTTCACCGATGGGCTTACCGAGGCGGTCGATGTCTCCGGCAAGTTGTTCGGCCGGGAACGAGTTGAGCAGGTCTTTACGGCTGAAATCGATTTGAATCCCAAGGAGTTTTGTCTGAAAGTGAAAGAGTGGGTAGACCGGTTCAGCGTGGATGCCCCGGAAGACTCCCAGGACGATTTTACCATACTTCAGGTGAGGGTGGACTGACCATGGCTCATTATGCCTTTACCTATTTCTCGGTGACCGACTCCGAAGAGCAGTTGCTGGATGACCTGGCCAAAGTCCTTGAGACTGGCGGAGTCAGCCAGAATGTGCAGCGCGGGTTCCTCCTGGCTGTCTGCGAGGCCTTTACCAACGCCCTCTTGCACGGAAATAAGTCCAATCCGGAGCGCCTGATTTCCGTGGTCCTGGATGTAAACGAATTGGCCATATCTGCCGATATCACCGATGAAGGAAAGGGCGGCCTGGAGCGCATCCGGAACCGGAAGCACCGCGGGCTGCTTGCAGAAGGGGGGCGCGGGATCGGCCTCATCGAACATTTTGCAGACTCGGTCAATTTTGCCGAGACCGAAAAGGGCGGGCTCAAAGTTACTATTTCTATTTCGCGAGCGGAGAAGCAAATAACAAACGCATAACTGCGCATGGAGGATACAATGGAAATCACGGTGAAGGAACGAGGTAATGTCACGGTGCTGAATATCACCGGTCGACTCGATCTGGCCAGCGGCACAATGCTGAAGGACCAGGTCAAGAAACTTCTGGCCAAAAACTGCACATCAATCCACTTCAACCTGACCAGTGTCGAGTTCATTAACAGTTCGGGCCTGGGCGCTCTGGTTTCGGTGATGAAGGAAGTACGCTTGTTCAAGGGACGGCTGACCCTGTCCAATCTGGCCAGCTATGTCCAGGAAATCTTCGACATCACGCAGCTCTCGCACATCTTTGAGATCTTCGCGACCGAAGAAGAAGCCGTAAACTCTTATCATCCGGTGGCCGTGCACTAAAAGGCGCGCGCGCCAAGGGAACTCAAAGGGGGATGTGGAGATGAGCGATACGGTGGAACGAATAGGTGAATTACTGGAACGGCTGCAATCGCCCGATTTCTTTGAGCGGGAAACGGCCGTCAAGGAACTCGGGACCTATACCGAGGACGAGGCCGTGGCCGGCCTGGTCATGGCGATCGAAGATCCCGATCTTGGTATCCGCGAACTGGCCGCCGATTATCTGACCAAACTGAAAGGCACGACGGCTGCTCAATTGCTGGCGCGCTTTTTGGCCCACGAAGATATCGGCACCCGCAACCTGGCCTCGGAGATCCTGGTTCGCATCGGCCGTCCGGCGGTCGAGGCTCTGGTCGATCAGCTGACCTGTGACGATCACGACGTCCGGAAATTCATCGTTGACATCCTCGGCCTGATTAAGGATGAGCGGGCGGTGGAGGCGATTTGCCAGAGGCTTTGGGACGAGAACGCCAACGTGGCCTGTTCGGCCGCGGAAGCGCTCGGTGAAATCGGGTCTCAGCTGGCGGTTTCACACTTGATCGCCGCTTACGAGAAAACCCCCGACCTTCGGGTCCAGGCCGTTGAGGCGCTCGGGAAAATCCGTAACGCCCAGGCGCTGCCCCATCTCTACGATTGGCTCGCCACCGATGATCCGTTGATTCTATACTCGGTGCTTGATGCCATCGGCAATCTGGGACAGGCCGAATCGGTCTCCCGATTGATTCCGTTTCTCCAGCACAACGATCAGCCGATCGCCGAGGCGGCAATGAGTGCTGTGGTTTCTATAAGTGTGCGCCAGAAGGGAAAGGTCAACCTGGACCTGCCCCTCGACCGCTTTGCCGATTTCCTCTTTGACGGTGTCAAACGCGGAAATGCCGAAATCACCGAGTTTACGCTCTCTCGGTTGAGCCACTGGTACGGTTCGAATGTCGTGCGCAATCTGCTCGACGTCATCGGGTATGTCGATGAACAGCGCCTCGGACAAGTCACCGAAGCTCTGGCGCAAATCGGCACGCCGGCCGGAAAGCAGATCATCGACAAGTTGGCATCCTCCGATAAAGAAACCAAGCTCAGGCTGCTGGAAGTCGTAAAGCAATTCCTTGATGAAGAATTGGCTAAAGAACTGACGCAGGCAGCTTTCGACCCGGAGCCAGAAGTCCGGCAAAAGATTGCCCACCTGCTGGGGTTGTCCGGATACGAAGGATCGATCTCGGTTCTAAAAAAGCTCGCCGGGGATACCAACGGCCATGTCCGGGCGGCCGCTTTCTCGGCCCTGGGCTGGCTGGCTGCCGATGACGATGTCGAGTTCATCATGGACGGCCTGAACGACAAGTATCCCGATGTTCGCGAGGCCGTGGTCGGCGCCCTGATAATCGTGGGAGGCCCGCGAGTTGTGGCGAAACTGACAGCCGATCTGTACCATCAGAGCGTCGAACGCCAGCGCCTGGCTGTGACGGCTCTGGGATGGATCGGCGAAGCGGACGTCATTCAACCTCTGCTGCGAGCGATCAATCATCCTGACCCGGGAGTACGGAAATCCGCCGTGACTTCCCTGGCACGTATCGGCAATGTCGGGGATGTGGAGCCAATCATCCTGGCCCTGAACGACGAGAACAGCGCAGTGCGCAAAGCCGCGGTCTCGGCCCTGGTCATTCTCCGTCCCGAAAGCGCCATCAATAACATCAGGCTGCTGCTGGATGACGCCGACGTATGGGTGCGTTACCACACAATCAACGCCATATCCGAGCTGAAACGTCAGCAGTACGCTGAATATCTCCTGCCGTATCTCGATGACGATCAGGATATCATTAAAATCGCCGCCGCCAAGGCTCTGGCTTCCATGAATGCCACTGATGCTCTTCCGGCGCTGCGGCAGATGTCTCAGCAGCGGAATAGAGACGTCGTACAGGAAGCTGACCACGCGGTTTCATTCCTGGGAGGAAAGTAGCAATGGCCGAGCGCCGGTCCATACTAGTGGTCGACGATGAGCTGCTCATCCGCGATCTGCTCTACGACTTCTTTTCCAGCCAGGGCTGGAGCATTTCAGTCGCAGAAAACGGGGAGCGCGCGATTGAAGTCCTGGGGAACCGGCCGTTTGATATCGTCCTCAGCGACATCAAGATGCCGGAAATGGACGGACTGGTGCTGACCGCAGAGCTTCGCAAGAGCCATCCGGAACTACCGGTCGTATTGATGACCGGATATCCGTCGGTGGACAGCGCGGTGGCGGCGCTTCGCAGCCGGGTGTTTGATTACGTGATCAAACCGTTCAACATTCACCAGTTGTACAAAACGGTCGAATCGGCCGTCAACGAGGACAAGCCTTAGGGACAAAAGCCGGAAATTAGAGGGGGCGGGCTAATAAGATGATTGGGGCGATCGACAACGACCTTGAGATGTCGCCGGATGAATTTAAAATGATTCGGGATTTTATCCTGGAACGAAGTGGCATCTACTTCGCCGAGAATAAGATGTATCTGGTCAAGAACCGGCTGGCCAAACGAATGGCCGAACTCCAGATCAAAACGGTCAGAGACTATTTCTATCACGTCAAATATGACGCCTCGCTCCATGAGTTCAACCGCCTCATGGATCTCGTGACCACCAACGAAACCAGCTTCTTCCGGAATGAACCCCAACTGCTCAGCTTCTCCGAAGAAGTGCTCCCGCTGATGGTAAGCCAGAAACTGTCCGAGCGGGGGACCAAGAGCCTTCGCATCTGGTCGGCGGGCTGCTCGACGGGAGAGGAACCGTACACGCTGGCCATTCTCATTCACGAACGGCTCAAGTCGCTGATCGGGTGGAATGTCGAAATCATCGCCAATGATATATCAGAAGAAGTGCTGCAGAAGGCGAGGCTCGGTGAATACAATGGAATCACCCTCCGCGCCGTGTCGCCCGATATCCTGAACCGTTACTTTATCAAGTCAGGCGAGATGTACAAGGTGAAGCCGGAAGTCCAGTCGATCGTGAAATTCTCGCACATGAATTTGAACGAGCCCCGCAAGTTGACGCTGGTCAGCGGCATGGACGTCGTGTTTTGCCGAAATGTGATGATTTACTTCTCCGACGACGTGAAAAAACAGCTCGTCCGGGGATTCTACAATGCCCTTCGTCCCGGGGGGTACTTTTACATCGGGCACTCGGAGACGCTCCACGGGATATCCAAAGCGTTCAAGCTCGTGTATTTCAAGAATGCCCTGGTATATCAAAAGGAAGCCGCTCCGGCCGGCGCCGAAAATACCACGGCGGCCACCAGAGTGGCCGCGACCAATGCCGCTTCATCCGCCAATCGAGCCCTTGACTTGCTGAGCAAGATCAAGCCGATGACGGTCAGCAAATGATGGAAGAAAAGATTTCGAGATAAGAGGCAAGACCAATGAGCAGGACGATACTAGTGGTCGATGATTCACCCACGGTGGTCAAGTTCGTTTCGTTTTCGCTCCGAAACAGCGGTTTCAACGTTGTCACCGCCTGTGATGGAATGGACGCGATCGAGAAGATGTCCCACCTGCCGGAGGATGTGAGTCTGGTAATTACCGATCTCAATATGCCCAACCTTGACGGGTACAGTCTGATCGGCACGCTGAGGCAGAACGAGCGATACAAGGCGACACCGATAATTATTCTGTCGTCTGAAGACGGAGCCGACGATCGTCAGCGGGGACTGGCCGTCGGAGCTTCATCGTACCTGGTGAAGCCGTTCAAGTCTTCGCTGCTGCTGTCGGAAGTGGGAAAATTTCTTGGAGACAAACAATCATAGTGCTCCGCACGAAGGAGGATACATGGCTGACTTGAAGATCATTGCGGTTGATGACAGCCCGACCATGCGGCGAATCATCATCAACACGCTCAAGCGGGCCGGGTTCGAAGACGTCATCGAGGCCAGCGACGGGAAAGACGCCCTGGCCAAAATGAAAGTTCGAAAAAGTGAATTTCGTCATTACCGACTGGAATATGCCCGAAATGGACGGATTGACGTTCGTGTCGACCCTCCGGTCCAGCGACGAATTTAAGAGCCTGCCGGTGCTAATGGTAACGACGCGCTCCGTCAAGGAGGACATTGTCGAGGCCATGAAAGCCGGAGTCAACAATTACATCGTTAAACCGTTCACCCCAGAAACACTGAAAGCCAAGATCGACCAGATCCTGGCCGGCTGAACCCGGATTCACAGGGAGATAGATTATGTCAGACAACGACAACCTGCAGGTGCGAATACAGAGTGAAGTGGTGGCCTTGTCTCGCGCGCTGGCCGGCCTCATCGAAAACTTCCAGAAGCTCAGAAGTCCTTTGGTAGAGTCCCGGGAAAAAGTCCCCCAGGCCACCAACCAGCTGGATAAGATCAGCCAGCAGACCGAAGCCGCCACCCACCGGATGCTCGACACAGTCGAGCAGATCACGCAGAGAGAGCAGGAGATTATCGATGGCCTTTCCAAAGTTCTGGCCTCGGATACCTCGCTGGGCGGCGAAACCAAAAGCGGACTCACGGCGGTCCTCGACAAGGCCAACTCAAATCTGAATGACGCCTACACGATCATGGACGCCCTTCAGTTTCAGGACATCACCTCGCAGCAGATGGATCATGCCGCGTCGCTGCTCGAAGAGATCGAAGGAAAGCTGCAAAATATCCTGGCCATCGTCGGCTACGACCCAACAGGATTGACCGGCAAGATTCCAACCAAAGTCCGCGCATACGATCCACATGCCGACATGACCGAGAAGAAGACCGATCAGCAGGCGATAGATACATTGTTTCGGAGCACCAAGACGCGTTAAGGGGGAAGTCATGTCCAACGAGGTGGAAGCACAGCTGGATGATATGAAGGAAATCGTCGAGGATTTCCTTGTGGAGACCGATGAACTGCTTCGCTCTCTCGACAACAATCTGGTCAAGCTGGAAGGTCAGCCGGGCGATCTGGCTCTCTTAAACGAGATCTTTCGCGCGGCGCACACGATCAAGGGAACCTCGAGTTTTCTCGGTTTTGAGCAGGTCACATCCCTGACCCACAAGATGGAAGATGTGCTCAATAAGCTGCGCAAGGCCGAGATGGTCGTCACAGCCGAAGTTATGGATGTCCTTCTGGCCTCTTTGGACTTACTGAAGGTCCTGATCGAGAAGGTCCGGGCCGGTGATAACGAACAATTGCCGCTTGAAGAGATTCTTGCGCGGCTGGCACAACTTCAGTCGACCGAGCCGGTTGCTGCGGTGCCGGCAGTGAGTTCGACCCCGGAAACCACCGAGAAGTCTGCCGCCGTGGCTGCGAATCAGGAGGAACCGGTCAAAGCGAGCACGCTGACCAAGGAATCCTTCCCTAAAGCCGAGCAGGAAGATACGACTAAAGGGCAGGCCGCCCCGAAAAAGGGAAGCACCGACAAGAAGAGTTCGGCGGATCAGACGATCCGCGTCGATGTTGACCGCCTTGATTCACTCATGAATCTCATGGGAGAACTGGTCCTGAGCCGGAACAGTCTTATCCAGACGATCAATCGATTCAGTGTTGAGGACAGCACCTCGGGCCATGTGGAACGACTCAACCAGGCCGCGGCCACGGTCAATTACATTACGACCGAACTGCAGATGGCCGTGATGAAAATGCGGATGCAGCCGATCGGCAAGGTGTTCAGTCGCTTTCCCCGGCTGGTCCGGGATCTGTCGAGGGACTCCGGAAAACAGATTGAGCTCTTGATGTCCGGAGAAGAGACCGAACTAGACAAGTCCGTGATCGAAGAAATTGGTGACCCGCTCGTGCACATCATCCGCAATTCCTGTGATCACGGGATCGAGGCGCCCGAGGCCCGCGTCGCGAAAGGAAAGCCGCCCAAAGGGACGGTGCGCCTGGGTGCCAGTCAGGAAGGCTCGAATATCGTGATCCGAATTCAGGACGACGGCAAAGGACTTGATATTGCCGCCATCCGAAACAAGGCGATCGAAAAGGGGCTGGCGTCCAAGGCTGAGATCGACAAAATGGCCGACCGGGATGTCTTCCGTTACATCTTCGAAGCCGGCTTCTCTACCGCCAAAGTCGTAACCGACGTGTCCGGCCGCGGAGTCGGGATGGATGTGGTCAGAACCAATATCGAAAAGTTGAACGGCCTGATTGAACTGGAATCCAAAGTCGATCAGGGGACGACGATCTCCATCAAGCTGCCGCTCACGCTGGCCATATTGCAGGGGCTGCTGATCGAGTCGGACAAGGAAATTTTCATTCTGCCATTGTCTTCTGTAGTGGAAACGGTCAAGACATCACAGGCTGATGTCAGCTACATTAATCAGCGTCCGGTGCTCCGGCTCCGCAACGAGATTATCCCGGTGATCAATCTGCCGCACGTGCTCAGGAACGATCGCCGGGGCCTGATGCTGGCTGAGAAGCCGTATATCGTGGTCATTGGGCTGGCCGACCAGAAGCTTGGCATTAACATGGACCGGTTCCTGGGACAGGAAGAAGTGGTAATCAAATCGCTAGGCAATTACCTCGGGACGACCGAGGGAGTGGCCGGCGCGACCATTCTTGGAGACGGCCGGATCCGCCTCATAATCGATTTGATCGGGCTCTTTAGCCTGGCCAAGAAACTAAGTTGATAGAGGGAATGCCATGGCTCCTGCGCCCGAGAGGATAATCAATGTCCTGGTAGTGGACGATTCCGCCTTCATGAGGAAGGCGATTACGATGATGCTCGAATCCGATGCGGGCATCAAAGTAGTCGGCACAGCGCGCGACGGCGAAGAAGGGTTAGAGAAGGTCAAGCTTCTCAAGCCCGACCTTGTAACCATGGACATAGAAATGCCTCGCATGGACGGTCTGACCGCCCTGCGCGAAATCATGAAATCGGAGCCGACCCCGGTGATGATGGTATCATCGATCACCACCGAAGGAGCTCAGGCGACCCTCGAAGCGCTCGATCTCGGAGCGGTCGATTTTATTCCCAAACAGATGTCGTATGTCAGTCTGGATATCGTCAAGATCAAGGATGACCTGCTGGCCAAGATCAAGGATATCGCCCGGCGGAAGCATCTCCTGATGTCGCAGTTCCGGCAGCGTCAGTTTGGCCGGATCGGCAAGGGAGCCGAGGCGAGGCCCAAAAGCGTCGAAACGGTCCAGGCGGGACAGCTTGTATCGACGCCGCGGTTCATTCGCAAGCGCCAGCACACGGTCAATGTCGTAGCCATCGGTTCATCCACCGGCGGTCCCCCTGCGCTCCAGGCGGTGCTGACCAGACTTCCCAAAAACCTGCCGGCCGGGGTCCTGGTCGCGCAGCACATGCCGCCGACCTTCACCAAGTCGCTCGCCGAACGACTCAATAGTCTGAGTCAACTGACTATTCGCGAGGCGGTCGACGGGGACAAGATTGAGCCGGGAGTCGTGTTTATCGCACCGGGAGGGAGGCACATGACCGTGAGGAAACAGGGTGTGTCGTTCTACGTGGTCGTGTCTTCAGAGCCCTCGACCACGCTGTATAAGCCCTGCGTCGACATTATGGTCAATTCCGTGGCCGACACATTCGGCCGGGCCACCATGGGGGTCATCCTGACCGGCATGGGGAACAACGGCGTCAATGGCATGCAGAACCTTAAGGGACGAGGCGGCGTGATCATCGCTCAGAACGAAGAATCGTGCGTCGTCTACGGCATGCCCCGGGCGGTCATTGAGGCCGGAATCGCCGACCACATCGCTCCCATCGAAGATGTCGCCGCCGAAATCACCAGCTACTTCTAATCCAAAGTTTTTTGTTGAACGGCTCTCTGGTGCTCTTTACCCTGACTTAGAGTTGGGTTGAGCATACTCATGGACGAGCCAAAGAATACAGTAAGCCCGGTCAGGACGGGGGAGACAGACGGAGAATTGTCCCGTTTCGTTGACTCCTATGCCTCCTTCACTCGGATCATCAATTCTCTCCAACGGCAGTATATCGAGCTAAAGGAAGAATTCGGCGACCAAAACCGCCAATTGGCGGCCACGAATCAGAAACTGGTCGACATGACCCGCCGCAACCTCGCCGCGACTGAGTTTCTCAACAATATTCTGACATCCTTATCTGCCGGTGTGATCGCCGTGGACTCCAACGGCCGGATTACCCATTTCAATCCGGCGGCCTCGCTCATGCTCGGCATTATCGCCGACGAAGCTCGGGGGATGCTCTATCGAGATATCGTCCCGCCCGGAGAACCAGTGGACGCCAATGCCCTGAGAGCGATAGAGACCGGAAAGCCGGCAGCGTCTGTGGAGAAGAAGATCATACTCCTGGACGGGACTCGCCTTTTTCTTTCAGTCTCTACCGAGATCCTCCATGACAACGAAGGGCGGGCGATTGGCGCGGTTGAAGTGTTCCACGATCTGACCAAAATCAAGCAGATGGAACAGGACATCGCCCGGCTCAACACGCTGGCGGCTCTGGGTGAGATGGCGGCGACCGTGGCTCATGAGGTGCGCAATCCGCTGGCCGGAATCGGCGGATTTGCGTCATTATTGAAACGAGATCTCGAATCCGACGACCCCAGACAGAAACTGGTCGACAAAATCATCAGGGGAGTGGAGAGCCTCAACAAGACGGTTACGACGCTGCTGAATTACACTCGCTTTGAAGAAGTCAATCGCGAGGATGTGATCCTCGACGAATTCCTGCGCCGAACCATCGAACAATTCCGGCATGATTTCGCAGACAAGCTTGAAGATACGGCTTTTGCGCTGGAGTCTCCCCAGGAACGGCCGACGCCCATTGTTGTGCGCCTCGATCAGATGTTGATTCGTCAACTTCTGTATAATCTCTTCACCAACGCCATAGAAGCGGCCGGCAGCAAGACGGAACTGGAGATTAGATATCGTAAACTTCCGCGGCAATCGGCGGTCGACCGCTACGGCGAGAAACTGCTGATCGGCCTGGATGAGACCGTCACTGAAGTCAGCGTCAGCGACAACGGTCCGGGGATCCCCCAGGATCATTTGAGCCGCGTTTTTTCACCGTTCTTTACCACTAAGCAGGATGGCAACGGCCTGGGACTGGCGGTTTGCTGGAAGATCGCCAAAGCGCACAGCGGGGACATGATCGCCGAGAATTCGCGCACCGGAGGCGCCAGCCTGACTCTCCTTATTCCTACGAAGATAGACCATGTAGCGATAGAGCAGAAACGATGAAGTACTCAGTATTGATCGTCGACGACGACAATCTCGTCAACGAGTTTCTCACCGAGACCCTGGTACGCTCCAACTACCACTGTGTTTCGGCCCTTTCTGGAGAGGAAGCCCTGGTCAAGTTCAAGGCCCAGACGTTTGACATCGTGCTGACCGACTTGAAGATGAAGGAGCTGGACGGCCTGAATCTCCTGGGACACATCAAGCGGCTGGCGCCCGATACGGTTGTTGTCATGATGACCGCCTATGGGACGGTCGAGACGGCGGTCAAGGCCATTAAGATGGGCGCCTATGACTTTTTGCTCAAGCCGGTATCTCCCGAAGCGCTGGAGCACATTCTCGCCCGCATTGCCGAAGTGCTTGATCTCCGCAGCGAGAATCGAATCATGCGGGAAGACCTGGCGAACCGCTTCCAGAATATCATCGGCAAGTCCAAGATCATGCGGGATGTGTTCGACCTGATCAAATCGGTCGCGGACGCCCGCTCGACAGTCATGATTTCCGGCGCTTCCGGAACCGGCAAGGAGCTGGTCGCACGGGCGATACACTACGCCTCCAACCGCCGCGAAGGTCCGTTCGTAAAACTGAATTGCGCCGCTATTCCCGAGACTCTCGTCGAGGCCGAACTGTTCGGCTACGAAAAGGGGGCCTTTACCGATGCCAAGAAGACTTCGCGCGGACGGTTCGAACTGGCCGACGGCGGCACTCTGCTCTTGGACGAAATCTCGGAAATGCCGTTGAATCTCCAGTCCAAACTGCTCCGGGTTATTCAGGAGCGGGAATTTGAGCGGGTCGGTTCGAGCGCGACCATTTCCGTAGATGTCCGCATCCTGGCGACGTCAAACAGAAATCTGAAGGAATTTATCGCGGAAGGAAAATTCCGTGAGGACCTGTTCTTCCGACTCAATGTCATTCCGATTCAACTCCCGAAACTGGAGGACCGCAAGGAAGATATCCCGGCCCTGGTCCAGCATTTTATCGAAAAATACAATCTTGAGAATGCCAAGACAGTGCGGCAGGTGGATGAAGCCGGGATGCGGCTCCTGATGAAGTACCACTGGCCCGGCAATGTCCGGGAGCTTGAAAACCTGATGGAACGCGCGGTGGTTACGTCGAAGTCGGATTTTCTGACGGATGATGATTTCCCAGCCGAGCTCGCCCTGGGCAAACTTGATGAGATGCCGATTCGCATGGACTCGCCGATGACGCTCGACGAGGCCGAGCGCATTCTGGTGATCAAATCCCTCAAGCGGAACGGCGGCAACAAGACCCGGGCGGCCGAAGAACTTGGGGTCACGCCGCGAACCATTCGAAACAAGCTCGCCGAGTGGCAGATGGAGCCGCAGGGTCAGGGACAGGACAACTAGTCCACTCGCACCATAGCCATTCTCGACCGTAAAATTTAGCGCCACACCCAATTGGAGTGTGGCGCTTTGCTTTTGGGGGAAGTGGTTAACTTTTGAGCAGGCTCTGCCGATACAGTAGGCATCTACCCATAATCCCGGCTCGCGGTGCGATTCGGGGCGACAAGGAGTGTTGGCAAGAGGCTGCGATGGATCTGGCAACTATAATCGGGCTGGGTTTGGCGTTCGGCGCGGTGGTTGGCGCCTTCAAGATTGAAGGCGGTGAACTCGGCGCAATTTTCATTTTCGCCCCGATGTTGATTGTTATCGGCGGCACCCTGGGCGCCACGATTATTACCACTTCGATTGAGACTGTCAAGCAAGTTCCCAACTACCTCCGACTGGCCTTCTTCGGGAAATCCCGCCGCCTGACTTCATCAATTGATACGATCGTGCGCCTGGCCGAAAAGGCCCGCCGTGAGGGGATACTTGGCCTCGAAACCAACCTCAAAGAATTTACCGACCCGTTTTTCAAGAAAGCGCTCCAGCTGGTCATCGACGGGACCGAAGTAACGGTGCTGCGCGAAATTCTTGAGACGGAAATTGCCTATGTCGAGGAGCGGCACAAACGAGGGATAATCTTCTTTCAAAAGGCCGGTGGGTTTGCCCCGACCCTGGGAATCTTAGGTACGGTCCTTGGCTTGGTCCACACGCTGGGGAACACTGATGATGCTTCCAAAATGGCGACTTCGATAGCCGGCGCCTTCATCGCCACCCTCTGGGGCGTTGGCCTGGCCAACCTCTTTTTCCTGCCGGTTTCCGACAAATTGCGGATGCGTCACGATGAAGAGATGGCTCACCTGGAACTGCTCATGGAGGGGGTCGTGGCGATTCAATCCGGTGAGAATCCGCGCAATATCCGTACCCGGCTTCACGCTTTCATCGCCCCTGACTTTCGTCGCGGAGACTGAGCTGTGCGCAAACGCCGGGACAAACTCGACTCCCATGAAAACTTGGAGCGCTGGCTCCTGACCTACGCCGACCTGATTACCCTATTGCTGGCTTTCTTCGTTGTGATGTACTCCATGTCGCAGGTCGATGCCAAGAAATTTGGCAAGGTCGCTGAAGCTCTCAATGGTGTGCTCAAGGGAGGCGAGTCGATCGTCAAAACCCAGGCCGATCCCAAAAAAACCGGTCACGGGCTGCTCCAGATCGGCAATCTCAAGATGATCCAAAAGCAGATCGAAGAGCGCTTCAAGGAGATCAACCGCCAGGGAGAAATCAAGACGGAAGTCACGGAGCGGGGACTGGTTGTGCATATCATGGAATCGGCGCTGTTCAAGGCGTCTTCCGCAACTCTGCAGCCCAGGGCCCTACAGGTGCTGGATTTGATCGCGGCGAAAGTGAAAGGACTCCCCAATCACGTGCGAATCGAAGGGCACACGGACGACCAGCCCATCAACACCTCAGTATATCCGACCAACTGGGAGCTGTCCTCCGCCCGGGCGACGGCCGTAGTCCGCTACTTTACCAATACTCACGGCATTTCCCCCGAGCGTATTTCGGCGCTTGGTTACGGCGAATATCGCCCGGTGAAACCGAACAACAGCATTGAGAATCGGGCCCAGAACCGGCGGGTCGATGTGGTCATCCTGACCATGGAAATGACGGAAAAGGAACCTTCCTCGCAGCTTTACTATATCACACGCACGCGACCGGACAGCCTGGAAAACGATTCCGTTATCTCCAGTACTTCTTTCCCGGACCAACCCGCCGACACTCTTCCCGCGCATTAGCCGAATCCGTGTAACTCTTTGTAATCAAATCGACTTGTAATCCGGCCACACAGTTGGCATCCGGCTTGCATTTGCATCTGCCGGAAAACTGCGTGAAGAAGTATGGCTATTGATAACCAACTGACCAAGTTCATCTTCAACAAGATAGGTGTGCCCAATTTTCAGAAGTATCTGACCTTGAGCTCCTATCGCCACAAGCTTATTTCCGGAAACGTTTCCAACGTCTCCACCCCCGGCTACAAGGCCGAGGATATCAATTTTCAGGAAGAGTATTCCCGTATGACGGCCCAGAGCGATCACATTGCCGGGGCGCTGACCAACCCCAATCACATTCCGCTGGGGAATCACGCGGCGCGGCCCCCCAAAGTAAATGAGGATCCGATTAAGGACGGCGATATCAACTCGGTCGATATCGAGGCCCAGGCCTCCAACATGGCCCAAAACGAATTGCTTTACACGATCGGTGCCAAGCTGATCAAACAGAATTTCGACGGTCTCAGAACCGCAATCACGAGCAAGTAGGAGACAGCGATGGGCGGCGTATTACAGTCAATTCAACTTTCAGCCAAGGGATTGACGATTCAGCGCAAGAAGATGAATGTCGTGGCTGACAATATCGCCAACGCCGAAACCACCGAGACGGCGGCCGGAGGACCGTACCGCCGCAAACGGGTAGTGGTCAAGGAAACCGCTGAGCCAGGGAATTTTGACTCTTTCCTGCGCCAGGCGGAGACTCCGATGGCCCGAACCAACCCGGCCCATTTGGAAGGAAAGCAGATAACGTTGCGCGAGAATTCGCAGCTCCCGACGGCCGAAGCCAAGGAAATACAGGATCCGGCATCGAGCTATCGGCTGGTGTACGATCCGACTCACCCGGACGCCAACGCCGAGGGGTACGTGAAGATGCCGGATGTCGAGATCATAAATGAAATGGTCGATATGATGCTGGCCAGCCGGGCTTATGAAGCAAACGCCACCGCCATTGCCTCGGCCAAGAAAATCGTAAAGGACGCCCTGGACATATAGGAAAGTGAGGGAATCAGGATGAAGATTAACCCGATCGGCATTCAGTCTTATCAGCAGCTCAACCGCCAGGATCAGCCGGCGGTCGCTCAGCGGCCCGAGCCGCAGCCGGAATCGACGGTAAGCATTGATCCCAAGTCCCAGCCGCCGACTTCGCAACTGGCGGTGAAGGCTTCGGGAGCCAACTACCTGAATGCTCTTAGCGGTGATGAACGAAAAGCGCTGGATCTGCTGTTCAGCAAATTTCGGGACACCGGCCGCTTTGGCGCCAACTACAAGCCGGATGGTGACAATCAGCGTGAGGAAGGCGTGCTCGGCCGCCTGATCGACGTGAAAGTCTGATATGGCGCCCCTTGCTGTCGGCACAGGATCCATGCTCCCCAGGGTGATCGAACCCCAGGGGAGAACCGTCACACTGGGGGACTCTGCCCCTGCTACGCGGGTACTTCAGGATGAACCGCCCGTCGAACAGGCGCCGGCTCCCAGTTTTGGCGACATGCTCTCCAACGCCATCGGCTCGGTCAATGATCTGCAGCAACAGTCAACTCAAATGCAGCAGGCTCTGCTGAACGGAGAGAATGTCGAACTTCACGACGTGATGATCAAGGCTGAACAGGCCGGATTGTCGATGGATCTGTTGCTGGAAATTCGAAATCGACTCGTCAATGGATTTAATGAACTGATGCGCATGCCCATTTAAGGAATTCAGGGGATGCCTCGCGGCCATGGAAGGCTGCGGCTCTAGATGACATAGGAATTCGTATGGATAGTCTCAAAGCTACGCTCAAGAATCTCTCCGGCTTTGTCGGGAGGATGTCTCCCAGTCAGGTGATGATGCTTTTCGGGGTGGTGGCCGGTTCCATCGTGGGAATCATCCTCCTGGTCGGATGGCTTCACAACGTCACCTATTCCCGCCTCTATTCGAATCTTGAAGAAGGGGAAGCCGGCGATGTCATCAATTATCTAAACGATCAGAAAATTCCGTACCAGTTGACCGACGGCGGGCGCTCGATCGAGGTCCCGTCCGACCAGGTCTACAAGACACGGATTTCTCTGGCCGCGGACGGAATCCCCCGCGGCGGAACAATCGGCTATTCCATTTTTGACAAGAATAATCTCGGCATGACCGACTTTCTGCAGAACCTGAATTTCCGACGCGCCCTGGAAGGGGAACTCACCAAAACGATCATGCAGCTCTCCGAGGTTCAGGCCGCCCGCGTCCATATCGTCATTCCCAAAGACAGGCTTTTCAAGGACGACAAGGTTGAGGCCACGGCGTCGGTATTGCTCAAACTCAAGGGCCGCGCAATGCTCGGCAAACCGCAAATCGCGGGAATTTCCCATTTGGTCGCGTCGTCGGTCGAGGGACTCAAGCCCCAGAACATTACCATAGTTGACTATGACGGGAATCTCCTCTCCGGCGGGCAGCGTTCCGATGCTCTGGCCGGGTTGTCGAGTTCCCAGTTGGAAGTGCGCCAGGAAGTAGAAGAGTATTTGAAGGATAAGGCCCAGTCAATGCTCGACGGGGTTCTCGGTGGCGGCAAGGCGATCGTGCGGGTCAATGCCGATCTGAATTTCCAGCAGCTTGAAAAGACGGCTGAGACCTACGATCCCAACTCACCCTCGGTGCGCAGTGAAGAGCGGACCAAAAATACTCACGCGGCCACCGACAAAACACAACCCCCCAGCGAGAGCAACAATCAGGAAAACAGCGAGACTACCGTCACCAACTACGAGCTGAACAAGACGGTTGAGCATATTATCAACTCGGTAGGAAATATCGACCGGCTCTCGGTAGCTGTCATGGTTGATGGTTCCTATCAAAAACCGGCCGCCGGAGCCGGCGGAACCGGCGAATCGACTTACCAGCCCCGTTCCCAGGAAGAATTGGACCGTCTGGGGGCGATCGTAAAGAACGCCGTGGGATTTGAAACGACGAGAAACGACCAGATCGAGATATACAATATTCCGTTCGACCGCCAGGAACTGGATGTCGAGCGGCAGCAGTTGGACACTATGTACCAGCGCGACTTTTACCTGGAGATCGGTAAGAAGATCGGCCTGGTGCTCCTGGTGCTTCTGGCCCTGTTCTATGTCAAGAAGAAGTCCGGGAAGCTCTTCAAGGCGCTGGGTCAGATGATGCCGGCCCAGACACATCGCCCGGATCGCACCGCCGCCATTTCGTCAATCGAGGACGAAGCGGCGACAATAATAACCGAAAAACGTAAACCACGACTCGTGGATCAAATGCAGGTCACGGCCAAGGAACGGCCGGAAGAAGTGGCCAAAGTCATCAAGACCATGATGGTAGACTAGAGGCGGCATGGATTTCGAAAGCATGACATCAAACCAAAAGGCCGCCGTGGCGCTGGTCGCATTCGGCCCCGAGGTAGCTTCGCTTGTCCTCAAGGGGATGAACGAAACGGAACTTGAAAAGATCACGGTCGAGATCGCCAATTTGCGTGATGTTCCTCCGGAGATCGAAGAAAAAGTAATTGAGGAATGCCACCAAATCTTCATCGCCCGCCAGTATATCTCCCAGGGAGGCGTTGATTTTGCCTCGACCATCCTGGAAAAGGCGGTCGGGTCCCACAAGGCCAAAGAAATCCTGCACCGCTTGGAATCGTCCTTCAAGTCCCACGGTTTCTCATTGCTGAAAGATATCGACCCCAAACAGCTCAGCGGCTTCTTCCAGGGAGAACATCCCCAAACGATCGCCCTAGTAATGACCCAGCTGAGTTCGCAGCAGGCGGCGGCCGTGCTCTCGGAACTGACTCCGGAGCTTCAGGCCGAAGTTGCCCTCCGAATTGCCACCATGGAGAAGATTTCTCCCGAGATTCTGAAGGAGATCGAAGGGACGCTGGAAGCGCACTTCGGCGCAGCGGCCTCGCGTGATCTTTCGGTTACCGGCGGGGCCAAAGCGATTGCCGAAATTCTGAACCTGATCGATTCGTCGGCAGAAAAGAATATTCTCCAGTCGCTGGAGGCCGAAGATGCCGAACTGGCCGCTCAAATCAAGAATATGATGTTCGTCTTCGATGACATGGTTCTGCTCGACGACCGGTCAATCCAGCGCGTGCTCAAGGAAGTGGAAACCAAAGATCTGTCGATCGCACTCAAAGCGGCGAGCGACGAGGTCAAGGGGAAGATCTTCAGCAACGTGTCCGAACGCGTGGCTGTCATGATCAGGGAAGAGATGGAATTCATGGGACCGACCCGGCTTTCCGATGTCGAGGCGGCCCAGGGACGAATTGTCGAAGCGGTCCGCCGACTCGAGGAGGAAGGACAGATTATCATCTCCGGCCGCGGCGGCAAGGAAGATATCATTGTCTAGGATTATCAGGCATATCCAGCCGGCGCCATCGGTCTTTATCGGCGAACGGCAGCGGGACCTTTTAGCCGAGACTCAGGCCGAAAAGCTCCTGGGGCAGATTTTGCCCACGATCAATTTCGTAACGGAGACCACCGGCGAAAAGCTGATTCCGATCATGGAAGTGTATCGCATTGACGAATTTATTAAAGAACAATGCGAGCTGTCCCGCAAGGAGGGATATCGGCAAGGGCATTTGACCGGCGTCGAGGAAGGCCGCAACGAAGCGCGAGCAGTGCTTCGCAATTTCGATCAGGCCATAAAAGATGCTGTCTCGGATCGCATCCGCCTGTTGGAAGAGGCTCGCAGCAAAGTGCTTGAACTCGTGCTTAAAATTAGCCGCAAGGTCACCTTCGATGCCCTCGAAGCCGACCGAGAGGCCTCCATCACCATGATCAACCGCGTTATCGATCAGCTCGTTGACAAGGGACGGCTGAAAATAAAAGTTCACCCGGACCACTTGCCGATTATGGAACAGAACATTGACCGGTTCCTGCAAAATTCCACCGCAATCAAGGAAATAAGCTTTGAGGCCGACCCGCGCGTCCGGATGGGGGGCTGTTTTATCGAGACTCCCAACGGTGATATCGACGCCCGGCTGGAATCGGAGTTCGAGATCGTGACCGACGCTTTACTGGGCGGAGACGCGGACCAATAATGGGTATTCCTTATGCCATGTACTCCGAGCGGATTGACCGGGTCAACACGATCCGCCAGTTTGGTAAAGTAACCCAGGTTGTCGGGCTGGTGATCGAATCGGCCGGCCCGGCTGTTTCGATAGGCCGGCTCTGTAACATCGAAAATCGTGAAAATGGGACTCAGACCAAAGCAGAAGTAGTCGGATTTCGGGACAATCGAATCCTCTTGATGCCATACGGCCCAATTAGCGGCATTACTCCGGGCGCCATTGTCACCTCAATTTCGGAGCAACTCAGGATACCGGTCGGGCCGGAACTGATTGGTCGAATCCTGGGGGACTAGGCCAGCCGCTGGATGATCGCGGTCCGGTGGTCTGTTCTACTACCCGTTCCATCAACGGAAAGCCGGTGGCGGCGATGAAACGGAGCCGGATCACTGAGCCGTTGCGAACCGGAGTAAAAGCTATCGATCTGCTGTCCACAGTCGGCAAAGGACAGCGGATGGGGATATTCGCCGGCTCCGGAGTCGGTAAGTCTGTTCTCCTGGGAATCATGGCGAGAGCCTCGTCAGCCGATGTCAACGTGATCGCGCTGGTCGGCGAGCGGGGAAGAGAAGTACGCGAATTTATCGAACGGGATCTTGGTCCCGAAGGGATGCGGCGTTCGGTTGTGGTCGCCGTGACTTCAGATCAGCCTGCCATAATCCGTATCAAGGGGGCTCTGGTCGCCACGACTATAGCCGAATACTTCCGAGACCAGGGGAAAGACGTCATGCTCCTGTTGGACTCGGTAACGCGTTTGGCCATGGCCCAGCGTGAAATTGGTCTGGCCGTCGGCGAACCCCCTGCGACCAAAGGATACACGCCATCCGTCTTTGCCATGCTTCCCACTTTGCTGGAACGAGCCGGCAACTGCAGCAAGGGGTCCGTGACCGGGCTTTACACCGTGCTGGTTGAAGGGGACGACTTCAACGAACCGATTTCCGACGCCGTCCGGTCGATCCTCGACGGACACGTGGCGCTCTCCCGCCGTCTGGCCTCGCTGGGGCAGTATCCCGCCATTGACTTTCTTGATTCCATCAGCCGACTCATGAAAGATGTGGCGACTCCGGAAGAAATTGAACTGGCTGCGCGCGTACGCCAAATTGTGGCGACTCACCGGGAGGCCGAAGATCTGATCAATATCGGCGCTTATGTCAAAGGCTCCAACGCCCGAATCGACTTCGCCATTTCCAAGATTGAAGCAATCAACGAGTTCTTCAAACAAAAGATTTACGAGCAATACGATCATGACGCCGCCGTGGCGGAATTGATCGGCATTCTCTCCACTTGAGCCGTGCTATGAAGCGATACCGCTATCGTCTCGAACCGGTGCTCAAGATCAAAGCCCACCTGGAAAAGCTGAGGCAGAAAGAGCACGCCCTGGCTATGCAACAGGTCATGAGTCAGCAGGCGAGGCTTGAGGAGATCGAAACGGAGAAACTCAGCACGATCGAACAGGAACGGGGGCTCCTCAGCGGTCCGCTCCGGCCCCAGCTGCTGATGAGCGCTACGCGCTATCTGGTCAAACTGAAGCGGGACGCCATCATGGGAAGGGAACTCCTTCACGGCCTGGAATCAGAGGCCGAGAAGAGACGGCTGCGACTGGTCGAGGCGGCGCGAGAGCGCAAAACGTACGAAAAGCACAAAGAAAAACTGCAAAAACGTTTCGTTGAATCAGTGGAGCAGAAGGAAGCCAAACAGCTCGACGAACTAGCCATTATCAGATTTAACTTCCGCAGCAAATCCTGATTCTCATCTCCTTATTGAAAAAGCGCCCGACCACGGGGTCGGGCGCTTGAATATTTTCAGATACCGGTGAAACTACTTCATTAAAAGCATCTTCTTTGACTGCACGAACTCAGGAGTACTGAGGCGATAGAAATAGATTCCGGTGGCCAGCGTGCGGCCGTCGGCCGAACGGCCGTCGAAAGTGAGGCGGTGGAACCCGGCTTCCATGCGCTGATTCACCAAGGTTCGAACCTGGGCTCCAAGAACATTGTAGATGTCGATCCGTACTTGGCTCGCTTTGGGCAGGCCAAACTGAATCTGCGTGGTCGGGTTGAACGGATTGGGATAGTTTTGATCCAAACTGAATACTTTGGGCAGGCTGCCGGTTCGGCCGTCATCCACCCCAGTACCGATCTTGAGCGCCACCGATCCCGACCGAAACATCGGCGTAAATTGCGTCCCTCCGTCGGCCGCTGTCAGCACCACGTACGTACTCTGGGACCCCTGGTAGCTGGTCGAATCGATAACGATGGTAGTCTCAGGTGCGTTGGCCGCGGCGGTAAAGTAGAGTCGGGCGAGGACTCCTGTTCCGGCGGGAAGAGAACTGCCGGGATCATAAGCGAGAGTGGCCAGCAGTTGCTTGGCCGAATTGCTGCGATTGAGCCCTTTGGTTGGCGCGGACTCGCCGCGGAGTCCGGTATAGGAGACGGAATCGAACGTGAGGCGGTCCGAGCCCCAGGTCAAAGCCAGCGAAATATCTTGCAGGGGTTTCTGATTGAATAGGGACAAATCGACCGTAGCCGTGCTGCCGACATTCGCCTGGACATTGGCTACCCAGAGTGAATCGTAGCGGATCGGGTCGGCCTGGAGGTTGAGTTGTCCCGGTCTGAATTGCGGTGTGAACGAGTTACTCAGAGTGTCGATGAAGGTGGTCGTATACTCGACATTGACTTGATTCACCCACGTGACGGTATCGATGGAAACGACCTGAGGTGCGACCGGAATGGCCCAGTGAAAATAGAGATTACCCAGGAGACCGCTTCCCGATGGAATGGCTGCCTGGCTTCCGACCAACACGGTAATATCGACGATGGTCGAATCCGAGTTCAGTCTGAATAATTTGAATTGAGCCGCCGCCACTCTGCCGCCGGCAAAGGAAAAGGAGTCGACCTTGATCGAGCTGGAGCTTTCATGAAGGGTGACTTCGACCGTCACGAGCGGTTCATCGTTCCAGAATCTGACCGGAACTACTCCGCTTCCGGAAATATACGTGCTGACCGTGTCGACCGAGACCGTATCCGGATGATTCGGATCGAGCGGCGCACTTTTCGAACTGAGAGCCGCCAATACCACCAAGGCGGCGAGGATCGCCAGTATTCTGATGCTTCGTCTCATCTTGAAGTCCTTAATGGAGATTACCGGAGCAAAATCCGTGCGGAATCTCGTCAATGCAGTACAGCCGAACGGGGAAGGTGCAGCTTGTCAGCGAGAATCAATAACCCGTTGCCAGTCACCAGACTGCGTTACAGTTCAAATATAGCACACGAGCCCGGCGCGAGCAAAGGAGTTTTGGCCGGGCTCGATCCTATGCAATGGACTGCTTAAAGAAAACTCTGGGACGGTGGCACTTAGGCCGGCTGGCTCAATCCATCGCCAAACTCAGGTAATGGCCCCCAATGCCGATATTAGCACTATGGCTACTACAAAACCCTATCGCAAAGTCGAGCGCTGCGCGTACGTAAAAGTCTGTTATCTGGCTGAATCCCTCAAATGCTTCGGCTACAAGACCGACTGTGTGCTGTACCAGAAGTCCAACGGGGAAACTTGTGACGAGCACCGCTTTCACGAAGCCATGGATACGCTGATCAATAAGACCAAGGCGAAATACGAAAAGCTGCCGGTCTGACCTGGCGCCTTCCAGAAAAGAATTCCGCCGAACCCATTCCATTCCTTCCCAACTTAGACTCACTCCTATTCTCCAGGGCATTCCGGGTCGATTGTAATTATTTGTGATACAATCGGTTACGAGGACGGCTCGAAACCCGGCACGGCTCCTGCTTAATCACGAGTGGAGAATTCTATGATTCGAGGAATGTACAGTTCAGCTACCGGCATGATTCCGGCTGTGAAGAAGCAGGAAGTGATCGCCAACAATCTAGCCAATGTAGGCTCATCCGGTTTCAAGAAAGACCAGTTGTTCGTGCGCGAGCTTTCCAAGGCCGAGCAGAAGATCACTCCCAAGAAGGCCGACTGGCAAAAGCCGATCGGAGACACCACCTACACGGACTTCACACCCGGGACCTTCGACCGGACCGACAATCCGCTCGATCTGGCGCTCGACGGCGAAGGATTCTTCCGCCTTCAGGGGCCGGACGGCAACACCTATCTCACCCGCACCGGCTCTTTCATGGTCAATAGCGACGGCTTTCTGACCTATCCCGGCGGATATCTGCTGATGGGGGAGGGCTCACCGATCCAGGTTGGAAACGGGTCCGTGAATATCGCGCAGACGGGCGAAGTCCAAGTTAACGGCCAGACGGTTAGTCGGATTGCCCCGGTGACCGTAGGTCAACTGGACCAGTTGAAAAAAATCGGACACTCGCTGTTTGCCGTCCCATCAGGCGAGGCGCTGACGCCGATCGCCAAGCCGAGCGTGCAGCAGGGATATCTCGAAACCTCCAATGTCGATGTCGTCCAGCAAATGGTTGATATGATTTCAAGCTACCGGACTTATGAAGCCAACGCCAAAGCCTTGCAGCAACAGGACGGTTCGCTTGATCAACTCTTTAACAAAGTAAACGGTTAAGTCGAGCGCCAAGATGACTGAAAGAAACAAGGAGCGCAGATGATTAAAGCGATGCGCACAGCCGCCTCGGGGATGATGGCTCAACAGATGAATGTTGACAACATCGCCAACAACCTGGCCAACGTCAATACGACCGGCTTCAAGAAGAGCAAACTTGAGTTTCAGGATGTGCTCTACCAAAACTACAAACAGCCCGGAGTCGCCACGGCGATCGGAGCACAAGCTCCCACCGGACTGGCTGTCGGCTATGGCGCCAAGCCTGCCGCCAGCGTTCGGGAATTTGTCATCGGCGATCTTCAGCAGACCGGAAACCCGCTTGATCTCGCCATCGATGGTGACGGATTCTTCCAAGTTCAGCGTCCCGACGGCACCACCGCCTACACTCGGGACGGCGCCCTGAAGATTTCTTCCGATGGCCGCATTGTAACCTCTGACGGCTACTTTCTCATGCCGGAGATTACGATTCCTCAAGACACTACTTCGGTAGCAGTCGGCGGCGACGGAACGGTCGAGGCCACATTGGTCGGTCAGGACACGCCCACGCAGATCGGGCAGATCGAACTGGCCCGGTTTATCAATCCCGCGGGACTCTCCGCCATAGGCAAAAACTTGATGCTTCAGACGGGAGCTTCCGGCGCTCCGCTCACCAATACCCCGGGACAAGGGGGAATGGGAAGTCTTGACCAGGGATATCTGGAAATGTCCAACGTTTCCGTGGTCGATGAAATGGTAAACATGATCGTCGCCCAGAGGGCGTACGAGATGAACTCCAAGGCGATTCAGACCGCCGACGACATGGCCGGCGTGGCCAACAACCTGAAGAGATAAGCCATGAAGAAACTAGTGCAGATTATCGCGTTGGAAATCATGGCGGTGCTGAGTGTCGGAATCTCCGCCCGCGCCTCCGATCTCGATCAGGCGTTGCGCACCCAGATTATGCAGATATACCAGCTCGACCCGGCCAGTTATGACGTCGAAGTATTGTCGAGCCAACTGCATGAGACGCAGCTCGGCGAAAAACAGGAACTGAAGATCAAGCCGATCTCGCAGAAGGAGCCGCTCGGCCTCTTCAGCGTGGTAGCTTCGATCACGGAAAACGGCCAGACGGTCGAAACCGGACAGGTCAGTCTCAATATCAAAAAATTTGCATCGGTGCTCGTGACCCAGGACAACCTGTTGCGTCATGCCAAACCCGGTGCGGACAAATTAGCCCTTCAGCGGATGGATATCACCTCTTTGCCGGAGCAGCCGGTTCAGTCTTTGGACGCCCTCGCCGGATCCAGACTAAAACGAAATGTCGGCAAAGGCCAGATACTCACCTTCAGCGCCCTTGAATCGGTCCCTGACATTGAAGTCGGGGAAGAGGTGACCATCGTTTATCACGACGGACTCCTGAAAGTAACCGTCCCGGGGGAGGCCATGCAGCCCGGATCGATCGGCGAAGAGATTCGCGTGCGCAATCGCGCGTCGGCGAAAATCCTCACCGGACGGGTCGAAAGCAACAAAGTCGTCGCCGTACAGCCATGAAATGATTTGGAATCAAGGATGGTATGTTATGAATCTACGCAAAATCCTTCTGCTCGTCATAATCCTGCTCCTGCTGCCGTTTGCGCTTAAGGTCAAAAGCCAGGATTTCGGCAAGAGCCAGTCCCTCTTCACGGACATCAAGGCACACAAGGTCGGCGATATCGTCACGGTCCTGGTCTACGAACAGAGTCAGGCGACCCAGCAGATCGAGACGAAGACCGAGAAGGCCGGCGATATGTCCACTTCAGGCGGTCCCGGTATCGGCCCGCTGCTGCGAGCCATCCCAGCATTCAGCCTCGACGGTAAGCAGTCGAACAATTTTGACGGCAAGGGGCAGAATACCCGCCAGGGAACCCTGCGCGGCAAAATTACTGTCACGGTCACGGCTGTCAAAGCCAATGGTGACTTGGTGGTGGAAGGTTCTCGCATAATCGGCATTTCCACCGACCGGGAAACGATGAGCCTGAGCGGCACCATCCGGCCCAAGGATATTGGCTCTGACAATTCCATCGATTCTTATCTCATCGCCGATGCGGAAATTCATTATACCGGCAAGGGGAGTGCGACCAACGGCTCCCGTCCCGGGTTTCTCTCGAGACTCTTTAGCTGGTTGTTTTAAGGAGAGCTCATGTTAGCAAATCTGCACTTGAGACCCCTGCTCCCGGCCGCCCTCTGGATCGCCATCCAGCTAGTGCTTTTGATGGCGCCACCCGCGCATGCCAATAAAGTCCGGATCAAAGATATCTGCTCGTTTCAGAACAAACAGGAAGCTGATCTGGTCGGCTACGGGCTGGTGATCGGGCTGGACGGAACCGGTGATGGAAGCGCCACCCAGTTTACCACCCAGTCGCTGGTCAACATGATGCAGCGGATGGGCCTGACGGTTGATCCGGTAAAAGTGAAAGTCAAAAACGTAGCTTCGGTTCTGGTCACCGCCCGGGTTTCCAGCCAACAGAGCGCCGGTTCCTATTTCGATGTCACGGTATCATCGGTGGGGGATGCCGGCTCGCTTCAAGGGGGCACGCTGATTTTGACACCGCTATCCGGTGCCGACGGGGTCGTGCATGGTATGGCCCAGGGGCCAGTTTCAATTGGCGGCTTCAATGTCCAAGTGGACGAAGGGAACAAGATCGTCAACAACTATACGCTGGTGGGACGAGTTCCTAACGGCGGAAAAGTAACTGTCCCCATCGAAGCTACTCCAGGCAGTGACCGGGAAGTTTACCTGGCCCTGACCGATCCGGACATTACAACCTCTCAACGCATCGCCCAGTGTATCAATATTGAATATGGCACTACGTCTTACGCAATGGACGGCGGTACGGTCAAGATTGCGATTCCGGATTCACTGGCAGATGCCAATTCCCGGATGCGCTTTCTCTCAAATATCAGCCTGCTGCAGGTTGTCCCCGATGCTCCCGCTCGCGTCATCATAAACGAACGGACCGGGACTATTGTGGCCGGTCAGGATGTGACGATCGAGCCGGTGGCAATCGCTCATGGAACCATTACCGTCAATATTGAAACCAAGCCCGCGGTGTCTCAGCCTGAGCCGTTGAGCCAGGGTCAGACGACCACTACCCAGGAACCGCAGATCAGTGTCACACAGGAGAAAGCGCGTGTGGTTGAGCTGGAAGCCTCGGTCAAGCTATCGGACATCACGAATGCCCTGAATAAAATCGGCGTAACGCCGCGAGATATCGTCGCGATCTTTCAGGCCCTCAAACAGGCTGGAGCGCTCCGCTCCGAGTTAGTGATCATGTGATGAAACTCTCGGTCCCCGCAGCCCTACTGGCGACGGATTCCAAATCCGGGCCCCCCAAACTCCAATCCGCGAGGACAATCGAGCAGGAAAAGAAGCGTCTCAAACAGGCAACCAAGGAGTTTGAGGCGTTTTTCAACTACTACATGCTCAAGACCATGCGCCAGACCATCCCTAAAAGCGGTCTCGAACAGGACCTGCCGCTGGGCAACACCGATGGCCAGGAGCAATTCACCGACATGTTCGATATGGAACTGGCCAAGGCCGGGACCGGCGGCTCCCGCTCCATCTCGGAATTGCTTTACAAGTCGTTGGAGAAGACGGTGGAAGCCAAGTTCAATTCCGAAAACGGTCCCAAATCGACCGACGTGAGCAAGGCGCCCAAATTTCTGCCTCTCCAGACTCCGGGACTGAACCTCAAACCGCTCAAGCCCCAGCCGACGCCGATCATAATCGAACCGAAGCAACCGATCCCGGTTCAGACCAAGAGTCTGCTCGCCCCGCACCAGCCGAAACCAGCCAACCCCATTGTGAGCAAGTATGGCATGCATATCGATGCCGCGGCCCGCGAGACCAAATTGGACTCGACCTTGATCGCCTCGGTGATCCAGGCAGAGTCCGGCGGAGACCCCAACGCGGTGTCCAAAGCCGGCGCCAAAGGGCTCATGCAGCTGGCCGATTCCACGGCCCAGGATTATGGCGTAAAGAACGCTTTCGACCCGGCCGAGAACATTCTGGCCGGAAGCCGTTTCCTCAAGTCCCTCGTGGACCGCTATCAGGACCTCAAACTGGCTCTGGCGGCCTACAATGCGGGTCCTAAGACGGTCGACAAGTTCGGCGGCATCCCGCCCTACAAAGAGACCCAGGACTATGTGACCAGGGTCACCGGCAGTGTGAATCACACAGATATGCTGAGTGCGTCGGCTAAAGGTACGGGGCGAAAGACCGACAATTGAACTACATAACGCGACACGCGGAAAATAGGATATGATCGATCGATTGATCAACATCATCAGCAGGGAAGCTGCCCTCTTCGAGACATTTCTTGAATTGTTCGAGCAGCAGAAACAGGCGCTGGTGAAAAACGACCATGCGGCCCTGACGGCTATCACGGAGAAGCAGCACGAGAAGTTGGCCGAGAGCCGGCTGCTCAGCCGCGAGCGCGAGGAAGTTATAGCGTTCCTCAAGCAGGAGCACGCGCTCGAGGGAGACCTGACTGTGAGCCGCCTGATCGCCGTGGTCGACCAGGACAAAGCGGACCGTCTCCGCCAGCTCCGCGATACGATCGCGTCACTGAATATCCAGATAGTACAGACACGGAACAGCAATGCCATGCTGCTCAACCAGTCACGAGAGTATGTGGCTCGCACCATGGCCATGTTGTCCAAGCTGAGTAATCCAGAACCGGCCTACGCCAAGGCCGGTCACACGAGCGACCCGTCCCGGGCAGTTGCTCTGGACAGGAGGGCATGATGCCAGGTTTAATGCAAGGATTGGAAATCGGCAAGCGGGCCTTGAGCGCGCAACAGCTCTGGCTCCAGACTATCAGTCACAATATTGCCAACGTCAATACGCCGGGGTTCAGCCGACAGCGGGTGGATATGGTCCCGACCAACCCCGAGGCGACGACGCAGGGGAATGTCGGCACCGGCGTGACCGCGACCGACATCGTTCAGTATCGCGATCAGTTCCTGGACCAGCAGTATCAATCGGCCAACGAATCGCTGGGCCAGTGGACCTACATGCAAAAGACGCTGTCACAGATGGAGTCACTCATGAACGAGCCGCAAACCGGCTCGATCAATGACCTGATGACCTCCTTCTTCAATTCCTGGTCCAGCCTGGCCACCGGTGACGCGGATTCGAGCACTAACCGGCAGGATGTCCTGCAACAGGCCAACAGCCTGACCAATTCCTTTCACCAGCTCGCGCAGGGACTCACCGACATGCGCGCCGGGCTGGATAAGGACCTGAGCGCCTACACCAACCAGATCAACCAGCTGACCAGTTCGATTTCCCAGATCAATCAGCAGATTAAGACCCTGGAATTGGGCGGGACCAAAGCCAATGACCTGCGCGACCAGAGAGATCTCCTGACCGATCAATTGTCCAATCTGATCGATGTCCGGACGGTGGAGAAGCCGAACGGTGAAACGATGGTGGCGATGGGCGGGATGGTCCTGGTCGATGGCTCTGACTCTTTCAGCATCGGCGTAAAGGCCGTCAACCAAAACGGTACCCAGATCCACGAGTTGGTCTGGAAGGGGACCGATGTCAATCTCACGAATCTTAACGGGCAGCTTTACGGGTTGCTTCAGGCCCGCGACCAGGTGATCCCCCAGTATCTAACTCAGTTGAACAATCTGACGAAATCCATCGTTCAAGAAGTTAACAATATCCATTCCAGCGGTTACGGCGTGAATGGAAGCACCGGAGTACCTTTCTTTGACCCCCAGCTGACCGATGCTGCAACCATCAAGGTCAGCGAAGAAATTCAGTCCGATCCGAACAAGATCGCGGCGACATCATCGAGCGGCGAAAAAAACAATCAAATCGCACTGGCCATCTCCGACCTTCGCAACAAACAGGTTCTGGACAAGGGCAGTTCGACAATGTCCGATTATTACAGCAGCCTGGTCGGTAAACTGGGCATTGACTCACAGGAAGCGACGACGTACGCGAACAACTACGAGCTTTTGGTCCAGCAGGTGGACAATTCCCGGCAATCGGTCCAGGGAGTGTCACTGGATGAAGAGATGACTAACATGATCAAATACCAGCACGCCTACGATGCCGCCGCCCGCGTCATCACCACCATGGACCAGGCGCTGGACACGGTCATTAACGGCATGGGTATAGTCGGGCGTTGATAGAGGCGGCCGTGTAAGCGCACGGCCCTGTCACGGAGGATAACGTGCTTATTCTAACAAGGAAGTTAGGAGAGTCCATCACGATCGGAGATGATATCAAGGTCTCAGTCCTTGGTATCCGCGGTCGTCAGGTGCGGTTGGGGATAGAAGCGCCGGCCAAAGTGGTCGTGCACCGGGAAGAGATATACGTGAAGATCCAGGAAGAAAACCGGAAAGCGTCCAAGACGATGAAAGGGGATCTTCTCGGTGTGGTCAATGCGATCAAGGGGAAAATCAAGGGGGGCAAAGATCCCCGCCCGGCCAAGATCGATTACAAAGAGTCTCCGCCGAACCGCCGCACCGACGGCGGCCCGGACAAAGGGAGCGAAGGACAGGCCCTGTAGAAGCGAGCAGCCATCATGCGTGTCACGAACAACATGATCACCAGTCAGACGGTGTTCAACCTGCAAAGGTCGATCAACCGTTACATGAATCTCCAGAGCGGGATGTCCTCGGGACGGCGCATCAACACCCCGTCGGATGATCCCACCGGCACGGTTCAGGACCTGACCTATCGAACTGAACTTTCCAATATCACCCAGTATCAGAAGAATATTGGCGTAGCCCAGAACTGGACCTCGACCTATGACTCAGTTTTAAACGAAGTCAACGGGTTCGTGTCTAACGCTAAGGAAATCGCCATCGCCATGTCCAACGGCACCTACGATGCCGTGGCCCGACAGGCCTCCGCCAACCAGGTCCAGTCGCTGTTCGACCAGATGATCCAGCTTGGGAACAGCCAGCTTGAAGGGCGGCAGATTTTTGCCGGATTCCAGACCGGGACCAAGCCGTTCACGGCCTCTGCCAAGGGGGTTACCTACGCCGGTGACCTTGGGAATATCGATTTCGAAGTCGAGGCTTCACAAAAACTGACAATTAACCTCAACGGCTCAGACACCTTTCTCAAGCAACTCAAGCCGCTTGGGGATGGCTCTGATTTGGATGTCGGAATTACTAATGCGACTCTTCTGTCAAATCTTCACGGCGGGACCGGCGTCAGCCTTATCCCGGGTACGTTCACTATTTCCGACGCGAACAAAGGGCTGACCGCGACCATCGACCTGACCACCGCCCCTCCGGCGGCGACTGTCGGTGACGCCATCGCCAAGATCAATGCCCAATTGACCGCCGCCGGTATCACCAATCTTACGGCCTCAGTAGCCGGGAGCGGAAATTCCATCGCTCTCACACCGGTACAGGACGGCATCCTGTCCGGTGCGACTACGCTGACAAAATTGAATAACGGGGCCGGAGTCCAATTGAACCCCGGGACCATTCATGTTTCCGATGGCGGCGCGCTGGATTTTGATGTCGATTTATCCGGTTCTGTCAACGTAAACGATGTTATTGCCAAATTCAATGCCGCCCTGACTGCCCACGGAGTCGCCAATGTTACGATGTCACTGAATGCTGCCGGCAAAGGGCTGCAGGTTACCGACACAAACGCTGTCCCGCTCGGCCTGAAAATATCAGATGTAAACGATACTCAGCAAACCGCGGCCAACCTTGGGATCGTGGGGACCGTCGGAGCTCAACTCACCGGAACCGACCTGCGGCCGCTCGTGGATTTCTCAGTTAAGGAGACCACCGGCACAACCGCCAAAGACCTCGGGCTAACCGGTCAGTTTTCCGCCACTTTGGTCGGAACCGATCTAAATCCAAAGCTGACGCTCAACTCAAATCTGAAGGACCTCAAGGCCGGCAACGGCATCGACAAGAATTCGTTCATCATCACTCAGGGAAATGCCAGCGCCACGATTGACCTGACTAATCCGGCGATCGTGACGGTCCAAGATCTTATTAACGCCGTCAATAATTCCGGACTTAACATCACCGCCGGCCTCAATACGGCGGGGACCGGACTCCAGATCGTCAATAATGACCCGAAGCGAAGCCTGACGGTCGAGGAAACCGGCTCCGGCCACACGGCCAAGGACCTGGGAATTTTCGGCTCCTCGGATCTTATGGGAACAATGCTCGTCCTGATCGACACCCTCAAGAACAATGATCAGCAGGGGACCGGGATGCTTCTCGGCAGCCTCGATGACGGCATTCAGAGCATGCTGAATACGCGCGCCACTGTCGGCGCAAGGGGAGTGCGGCTGGACAGCACCAATTCCCGCCTCTCGGATTTGAATCTGAATTTTACGAAACTTTTGAGCGATGTCGAGGACGTGGACCTGACCAAAGCCACGACCGATCTCGCCACCTATGAAAATAACTACCAGGCAGCGTTGAATGCCACCGCACGGATCATTCAGCCGACTCTGCTCGATTTTCTGAAGTGAGGAAGGGACGAAGGATAGGATACTATGAGCACGGTCAACACTCTCAGGTTCGGGACGGTAACGGTTCCGGACGACAAGACAATTATGATGGAACGGCCGATCCTCGGATTCGAGCAATTGAGCTCGTTTTGCCTGGTGGATGTCCCCGATCTGGCGCCGTTTATGTGGCTCCAGTCGACCGAGGACCCGGCGGTGGCGTTTTTGGTGGTGAACCCGTGCGTGTTCTATCCAAGCTATCGCATCGAGATTAATCCCAAGGAGATCGCCGAGCTGCGGGTGGCGCAGGCCAAATCGATCGAAACGTATGCTATCGTGACGCTCTCGGATATCCCCTCGCAAATCTCGATCAATCTTCAGGGACCAATCCTGATCAATACCGAGAATAATCTCGCCAAACAGCTCGTGCTTGTAAACTCGCAATACCAGGTGCGCCATTTCCTGCAGGATGTTCTTGAGGGAGTGCCCCATCAGGAAAGACGCGAACGACTCGTTGAAGTATAGCCCGCGATTCCGGGCGTAACGGCACATGGAGGTGCGACAGCATGGCTCAACCATATCAAGGGAAGTCCGGCGCTAAGAACAAGGCGCATAAGTTCTACGCCTGCGCTCCAATCAACCTCCCATGCCGTCGACTTGGCAGAAAAGCAGTACGATCAGGGAAACAACGAAGCGGTCCTTCTGACTCTGAGCCCCCTGGAGGAATCCTACCCGTTTGCCTCGAAAGAGCTGTCTCTCCGCTATGATCGTCTGCTGGCCTTCGCTTACGCGAATCTCAAGAAATTTCCCGACGCCGAACAGGTAATCCGTCGCGGGCTCGAGTTGGCTCCCGAGGCTCTTGATCTTCACTACACGAACTGTTACGTCAAGCTCTCACTCCGAGAATTCGATCAGGCGCTCGTCGCGGGACAGGCGTTTCTCAAGTTCAGAACGCAGCTCCCGGCCAATGACCGAAACATCGCCAATTCGACCAAAACCCAACTGACTCACCTTCTAAACTTTATCGGGTCAACCTATCAAGCCCAGGAAAAACTGGCCGAGGCGGCGGACTATTTTCATCAGGCGATTGAAGCCGACGCCGGAAACCATCTTCCTTATCTAAATCTGGCCAACCTCCAGGCACGCCAACGCGAGTGGTCCAAAGTCTCCGAGACCATTGAAGCGGGACTCAAGCACTGCCGCCGGATCAACGAGCTTCGCATGCTCGCCGACACCTACAAAAAGCAGGCCACCGTTTCCGCCTGTATTATGGTCAAGAATGAAGAGGAAATGCTTCCGGGATGTCTTGATTCGCTGCGTGATTGGGTTGACGAGATTATCATAGTCGACACTGGCTCGACCGACCGGACGCTCGAAATCGCCGCCCAATATGGCGCAAAGGTCTTCCACCATCCCTGGGAAGACAGCTTCTCCAAAGCCCGTAATCACACCCTCGAGCACGCAACGTGCGACTGGATTTTGATTATCGATGCCGACGAGCGGATAGTCGAAGAAGATGTTCCCCAGGTGATCCAGACGCTCAATCAGAAGCAGTTTCCTCTGATTGCGGTCAACGTATTCAATCACTATCCGCATATCGAAGATATGGTGACTTTTCTTCCGTCCAAGCGGCTGTTCCGCCGATCATTGGGACTCCAGTACAGCGGCATCGTGCACAATCAGCTGATGGTCCCGGAATCAACTCCGACTCTCAAGACCGGCCTCCGCATCAAACACTTTGGATACGGCTTGAGCAAGGAACGGATGGAGGCAAAGATCGCCCGGACTAAAGCCCTGTTGGAGAAACAGCTCGCCGAGAATCCGGACGATGCTTTTGCCTTGTTCAATTTTGCGCAACTTCACCGCGCCAGTCCTGACGGATTCAAGCTAGAAAACGCGCAGGTCGTTCTCCGAACGGCCGGACGGGCGATCGAGATCACTAGTCCTGACAATCCCGATAATCGTCATATCTATTATATGTGTCTGGACCAATTGGCCTGGACTCATTACTATCTGAAGGAATACGACAAGGCCGAGGAATACTGCCTCCGCGCCCTCAAGACCAAGCCCGGCTATCTTGACCCGCTCCTGTTGCTCGGATATGTCTATTACTGTCAGAGCCGGTTGGACAAGTCGCAGGAATTCTTTGAAAAGTATCTCGCGGCACAGGCGGCCTACAATCCCGCCGATGAAACCGAGAACATCATTCTCCTCAATCTCAATGGGCGGGCCGATGCCCTGTTCAATCTTGGCGTGCTGGCTGAGATGAGAAGGGATCTGCGCTCGGCCAAGCAGTATTTTATCGAGACCCTCAATATTAATCCGAAGTACCACTCCGGAAGTTTTGCCCTGGCGCGGATATACTTTCAAGAAAGAGATTTTGCGCAAGCTGAGCACTGTTTCACCCGTCAGCTTCAGACCGGCAATCTCGTGCAGGAGACTTTGCTTTCGCTCGCCGAAGTTGCGTCGTTGCAATCACAGCCGGATCGGGCCAAACAGTTCTATCAGCAGTCACTCCAAACCGACAGCCATCACATCCCCACTCTGGTCGAGTTCGGCCGATTCTGTCTCCAAAACGAGGACCTGGATAGGGCCGTCGAGCTGTACCGAGCGGCGCTGGAAGCGGGATGCCGGGAAGCCTCTGTCTCCAATGCGCTGGCGGATGCCTACTCACGCCTGGGGCGTCATCAGGAAGCGATCACGGTCTATGACTCGCTCATTCAGCGCCAGGGGGAGAGCCCCATCTATTGGAACGATTTGGGCAACTGCCACTATCGCCTAGGGGACTTTGTGCAGGCGGAAAGATGCTATGAATCATCGCTGCGGCTTTTGCCCGATCAGACTGAGTCACGGCGAAACCTCGGCCTTACTCAGGCTCGCTTGGGCAAGAGTGAACTGGCTATTGCCAACTTGAAGCAGTATCTCAAGCAGAAGCCGGAAGACACTGATATACAGCATGTTATTGGAGATTTGTACCTGGCTTCAAAAGCCCCGAAACAAGCGCTAAGCCATTTCGAAGAATATCTTAAGCGAAATCCTCAGGACAGCCGTGCCTTTTTTCGCCTTGCCGAGTGTTATCTCCTTATGGGACATAAAGATTCGGCGATACTTGGGTACCAAAAAAGCCTACAATTAGACCCACTTTATACCCCGGCCCAGGAGCGTCTCGAAAATCTCCTGGAGGGCTCGGCACGGGTCTAGCCCGACTCCGGGCCAATCCGGGCCCTTTCCGTCAATTTTCCTCCCAATAGAGCGTAAAGCTCCCGGCTCAAGTGCCGACATAGAATCTATGATTCGACAGGACCAGATAATCGAATGGCACAGGCCAATTGAGAGCAAAAGGAGGGAACGAACTTCGCTGTCAATCAAGGTGTTCATCGGAACGGCAACACCTTATCACTCGCAAACATCGGAAGTGACACATATTGAAAACTCATCATTAAGGTAAGGAAACCTGATACATCCAAGGAGGAGTTGACAGATGTCACTTCGCATTAACCACAACATTGCTGCCATGAACAGCAATTACAACCTGCAGCAGACGACCGATGCGCTGTCCAAGTCGATGGCGAAACTGTCGTCCGGCTACCGCATCAACGCTGCTTCTGATGATCCGGCCGGTCTGGTGATTTCAGAACAGTTCCGTGCCCAGATCGCTGGCTTGAACAAAGCCATCGACAATTCCAACGGATCCGTCAGCATGGTTCAGACCGCTGAAGGCGCTCTGACCGAAATCAGCAACCTGTTGGTTTCGATGAGAGAACTGGCCATTCACGCGGCCAACCAGGGATTCAACGATTCCAACCAGCTCGCTGCCGATCAGGCTGAAATCGCCAACTCTCTGAAAACCATCGACCGTATCGCCGCCAACACCCAGTTCGGAACGAAGAAGTTGCTCAACGGCAACAACGACAACATCGCGACCATTACGTCCGCGAACAGTTCCGGCCTGACCGTGACTGAGTCCAATCTGGAAACCGGCGCCCACTCGGTGTCGGCCACCAAGACGGCCGATGCCCAGGCGACGTTGAACACGACGTCCCTCGGACTGAGCCTGTCCCAGACGACCGGCAATCCGGTTAACCTCGAAGAAAAAATCCACACCGTCGATGTCGTCCAGGCGTCCGATGTGGCCAAGAAGACTTCCGGTTCGATCACTCTGGCCGATGCCTTCGGTAACGATCTAACGATCGCCAACGCCGCCACCCAGGCCAAGGTTACGACCAGCGCCACGGTGACCAACGCCGTCAACACCAATGCCGGAAACTACACTCTTACCGTCAACTATCAGCAGAATGGTGAATCCCCGACCGGAAACCAGACGCTGACTATCGCCGTGGCTTCGGGCGACTCCAAAGCCACCATCGCCGCCAACGTTCAGTCGCAAATCAACCTGAACTCGTCTTTGGCGGGTAAAGTTGTGGCGATTGCTTCTGCCGGAAACATCGTGGTCAAAGCCGCCAACGCGGGCGGGCAGTACTCGCTGGAAATGGTCGACTCGACCACGACCGCGACCGCCGCTGCCTTTGACTTTACCTCCGGTACCAAGAGCCGCGGCGCTTCCGCCAACGTTCTGAACTTCACGGTCAACACCGCGAAGAACGTTTCGACCACCGCCAACGTGACCATTCACGCCGGCACCTACACCAGTCTGTCCTCGCTGGTCACCGCCATCAACGGCAGTGCCACCACCGGATTGACGGCCGCCTTTGGTACGGTGAAGAACGGCGCTCCGTCCGACATCGCCGCCTCATTGGCCAACGGAAGCTTCATCCAGTTCGCGACCCAGGATGCCGGTTCCGCTTACAGTCTGCAGTTGAATCCGCAGGGTGCTCCGGCCACCGGTGACCTGTTGAACGTTCTGCAGCTGACGCCCGACACACTGGCTCAGACCGGTACCGATGCTCTCGTGAGCTTCGACAACTACACCAACACGATCAGCTCGGTGAAATTCGGAAGCACCAGCACCGCGACCTTGAAGAACAAGGCTGACGGCACCGCTGGTCAGGGCACGATCGACATGACGGTGGGCACCGCTGCCAACGGCGTGAAGCTGGGTAACCTGCTTCTCGACGTCAAAGCCGCCAAGTTCGACGTCCGTCTCGACGGTGGCCCGGCCACTTCCGTTTCCGCCGGCGTCGACACGACCGTGTTCAACGCGGATCGTTCGCAGTCGGTCATTCTGAACTACTCCCTGACTTCACAGGGTGGTTCGGAAACCATCAACGACACCGATTCTTCATTGGTGTTCCAGATCGGCGCCAACGTCGGTCAGACCGCCTCGATCGCCATTCGCAATATGGCCTCTTCGTCTTTGGGCAAGAACCTCCCGGGCAACATGTTCTCGTCGCTCTCCGGGATCGACGTGACCACCGTCCAGGGCGCCCAGGATGCTCAGGCGATTATTGACAACGCTATTAACCAGGTGTCCACGACCCGTGGAACGTTGGGCAGCTTCCAGAAGAATACTCTGGAATCCAACCTGCGTAACCTCCAGATCGCTTCTCAGAACCTGACTTCGGCTGAGTCGCAGATCCGTGACACCGATATGGCTTCTGAAATGTCCAACTTTACCAAGAACCAGATTCTGGTTCAGGCTGGTACCGCCATGCTCGCGCAGGCGAACCAGATGCCTCAGGTAGTGTTGTCGCTTTTCAAGTAGCCGATAATCACGACTCAGGAGGGGCGCAAGCCGCCCCTCCTGACGATATCAAAAACCGAAAGCCGCTGAAGAGACAGTGATGTCGAACAGCATACAGGAGTAATATGCCTGGAACGTCTTCAATCGATGGTCTGGCGTCCGGTCTCAATACCACGCAGATCATCGATTCTTTAATGAAGCTTCAGCAGGCGCCGGTCGATCAGCTGACCCAGGAACAGACCGACAAGACGAACATCGTCACGGCTTTCCAGGCGCTGCAGGCGAAAATGCTCGCCCTTTCCACTATGGGCGGATCACTGGCGCAACCCGCGACCTGGAGCAAATACGCCGTTCAGGTGTCGGATCCCACCGTCCTGACGGCCACCGCGGGATCGAGCGCCAGCGCCGGTACGTACGACATCCAAGTGCTTTCAGTGGCCAAGAATAATACGCTGGCCAGCCAGGGAATCTCCGACCAAGCTCAGTCTTTGTTCGGAGGTGGCACGATCACTATCTCGGTCGGCACCGGCTCAGCCCAGACGATCACGATCGATTCGTCCAACAACTCTTTGACCGGGATTGCCCGGGCGATCAACGCCGCCAACGCCGGTGTTACCGCGAGTATCATCAACGACGGCTCCCAGGCGAATCCCTTCAGGCTTATCGTCTCGGCCAATAAGACCGGACAAGCCAACAAAATTTCCATCAGCAGTAATTTCAGCGGCGCGCAGTCGTTGAACTTTTCTACGGCGGTCTTTGACACCCCCGAAACCCTGAACCGTTCGACATCAACCACGTCAGCCGTTTCAATCGGCGGAACCGCCTCGTACACGGGGAATGCCAATAAGACCTATACGTTCACCGTCGCCGGAACCGGCGCCAAGACCATCGGCAGCGACAACATCACGCTCAACTGGACGGATGGCACGAATTCCGGTTCCATCCTCGTCACCCAGGCGGACAGCGAAGTCGCGCTGGTGGGGACCGGGGCGGACGGCCTCAAGCTCAATTTCTCGTCGGGGCTCCTCAACGGCGGCGACAAATTCCAGATTCAGACTTTCGCGCCGGTGCTGCAGCAGGCGGCCGATGCCTCGGTCGCGGTCGGCTCGGTGGGGGGCTCAGGTTCCCCGATCACAATCACCTCCCCGACCAACAGCTTTCAAAACGTAATCGGAGGATTGGATCTCAACGTCCTGAAGCCGAGCGATGCCGGAACCAGCGTCAATATCCAGACGGCGGTGGACACCCAGACGATCAAGAGCAAGATCTCGGATTTTATCAACGCCTATAACGACGTAAACAAGTACATCAACGATCAGAATACGTATAACTCCGACACCAAGCAGTCCGGAGTCCTCTTTGGCGACATGACCCTCGACGCCATGCAAACATCGCTGCGTGGGGTGATCAGCAATCTGGTGCCGGGCGTAAGCGGGCAGTACAATCAATTATTCGCCATCGGCATTCGGACCGGAGCAGACGGAAGTCTCTCCATCGCGGACTCGGCCTCGCTTGATGATGCCCTCCAGAATCACTTGACCGATGTGGTCCATCTTTTCACCGCCTCGGCAACCAGCTCTACGGACTCCATTCAGTTCATTTCGGCCGGCGCGAAAGCAGTGGTCGGAAAATCGATGCAGGTTAATGTCACGCGCGCCGCGACCCAGGGTACGTTCTTCGGAAGCGGCATACCCGATGCCTCCAGCACTCCGCTGGTGTTGACGACGGCCAACAATCACCTGCAGGTCAGCGTCGATGGCATGAACTCCGGCGAACTTATTTTAACTCCGCGGACTTATACCAGCACCGACGACCTGGTCAAGGAAATTCAGAGCAAGATTGACGCCGATCCGCAGATCGGCTCTCGCGGCCTGGTGGTATCGTGGAATTCCTTCGGGGGCAATAGCGGCCGCCTGGAGTTCCAGAGTTCTACCTTCGGAAGTCAGTCACGGATCAGCATGGTGACCAGCATCACGAATTCGGCTTTTTCAGTGCTCGGGCTGGCCGCCGGAAGCGCCCAGCAGGGCGTGGACGTCGCCGGGACAATCAACGGCGAACCGGCCGACGGCGCCGGCCAGACTTTGACCGCCCGTGACACCAACAACACCACGTCGGGCGTAAAAATCAAAGTAGCCATGAGCCAGGCGCAGGTCGGGAGCGGTACTTCCGCGAGCATCACTCTCTCCAAAGGAGCCGCCGCGCGAATGGGAGACCTGCTCGACAGCTTCACCGCCTCGGGCGTGGGCCTTATCGACTCGCGGGTAAAAAGCTACCAGAATCAAATTACGGACATTCAGTCGCAGATCGATGATATGAACGCTCGTCTCGCCACCAAGCGGGACGACCTGTTCACCGAATTCAACGCCATGGAGACGGCGCTCTCGCAACTTAGCGCGCAGTCGCAGTATCTGACGGGACAGCTATCCGGCATAAATGCAAATTGGAATTTCAATTCCGGTACCACGTCAAGCTCAATCGGAACTTTTAAGAACGGATAAAGTGATAGGAACACCATGCAGCACGCCATCAGCACGTACGAAGAAGTCGACACGCTCGGCCGCTCCCAGGTCGAGCTCATTTTGAAAATCTACAACGCGACCCTCGGGAGCCTCACCAAGGCGCGCCGCAGTTACCAGGAATCCCAGTGGCAAGCCGGGTACGAGGAAATCGAGCGCGCCCGCAAGTTCGTTGTCCATCTCTACTCCACCCTCAATTTTGACAAGGGCGGGGAAGTGGCGACGAATCTGGGCAAGATGTACGTCTATCTTTTGAGCGAATTTGACGCCATCGAGGCGACCAAGAATCTCAAGCATTTGGACTCCTGTATCGTCGTCCTGACTAACCTCAGGGCAGCCTGGGACGAGATCGGGCAGTCTTCAAAACGAGTCCCCGGCCGCTCTGGAACCGAAAGCCGGGCTGAGGCCGTGACCGCCGAGGAACCTTTCATCGTTTCAGCCTGAGGGATTGGTATGCCGGAGAACAGCATTACTCAGACCGAACGGGACCTGCTCAAAATCCTGAACGACGAATATTCCTTTTATCAGTCGCTTTACATTCTCCTGGACAAGCAGCGCGATCTGATAAAATACAATAAAGATGACAATCTTCTGGACCTCTATTCCGAAATCGAGCGCTGCTACGTTCGCATTCAGGAATCGGAGACCAAAGTCGGCGCCCTGAAAGAGCGCCAGCCCCAGGCTTTCAAAATGGCCGCGGCTCACCCCGAGGTCAGGAAGCTGGTCAACTCAATCGTGACTTTGGTGAAAAAGAACATCAGTCTGGTCGGCGAGAACGCGCAGTATGTGCGCGAACGCCACGACCGGATTTGCGAGGAACTTGAGGCGCTTCGGAACAGCGGCAAAGTGTTCAATTACATTCAGTCGCATGATCCGGCCCCTCAATTTGTCGACGGCAAGAAATAGGATTAGCGTGAGGCCGGCCTGCCGCCAGGCATCCGGCCAAACCGTAGCTACGGCCATCGGAGTAGGAGGTGTAGATATGGAGAAAAAAGGGAAGGCGCCGCATCGCAAGCCCGCCGGGCCTGCGGAACCGGCCGAAGAGTTGACCTCTGCAGAAATGAAGTCGACCGAGTCTTCTTCCCAGGAAGAGGCTGTCTCGATGGGCAAACTGTCGCTGATGGCCGACGCCGCGAGAAAAAAGATCGTCCGCTCATCCGAATCAGAGGACGATGGGACGGTTTCGACTCAAGCAGATCTGCTCAAGAGCCGAAACAAAGTAGAAGAGGTCAGAAAAAGGATTCAGACGGGCTATTACGGTCGACCCGACATCATTGGCCGGATAATTGATAAACTGACTGATGATCTCAGGCCTTGACGGAGTTACCGGGATGTGCACATGACGACGATGGTCATTGACAATAAGGTCAAGCAGGTCATTTCCAATATCCGCAACCTGCCGACCCCTCCGATCGTGTTTCACCAGATACAGAAAGTTATCAGCGACCCGAAGGTCTCTTCCGGACAGATTGCCTCAATTCTGGCCGAGGATCCGGCGATGTCGGTCAAAGTGCTGAAACTCACCAACTCGGCGTTTTACGGCCTGTCCCGCGAAATTGAATCGGTCAAAGAGGCGGTCGTAATTGTCGGGCTCGAGGCTATTCGAAATCTGGTGCTCTCGGCCTCGGTGCTGGATATGTTCAAGGGGAAAACGCTCGATATCGAATTCCAGGAAAAGTTCTGGCGTCATTCCCTGGCCACCGCGTTTTGCAGCCGCATTATGGCCCGCAAGCTCCGCCAGAGGGGCGTGGTTGATCCGGACTCGGCTTTTTCGGCCGGTCTGCTTCACGATATCGGTAAGGTCATCCTGTGCTGCTTCCTTCCCGGCGAATACAAACGCTTCGATGAGGAGCGGCTCAAAGATGACGTATCGCTCACCTATGAGGTCGAAGACCGCGTGCTCGGGTTCAACCATACCCAGATCGGCTCGCTGCTGGCGTCCCAGTGGAAACTGCCGCACAAAATTGTTGAGGCGATTGCCTACCATCATACGCCCCAGCTCGATCAGGGAAGCGATGCCATCACCTATGTGGTATATCTGGCCAACTATGTCTCGAAGAAGGCCTATTTTGACGCGTTCACAGAGAGCCACCTGATTGGCCAGGTAGATCAGCGGGTCTTAGACTATATGCAGGTGAGTGAGACCGACCTGGCAGTCTACGCCGAGCTGCTCAAGCAGGATTATGCCAAGGCCGAGACCTTCATGAAGATGGTGGGATTGAGCTGAGACTCGCTCACATTTGATTAGAAGACGCCCGTCGCTATGTCAGCGAGGGCGTTTTGATTTTATGGCGGCCAACGCCGGATAGTCTAAGCCTCGACGGTAGGAGAGACCTGGACGATTTTTCGCCACTCAATCAGCCGCCGCATCCCTTCTTCAAGCGTGACTGACCAGCGGAACCCGAGATCCTTCTCGGCCAGCGTGGTCGAGCCGATCCGGTTGGTCACAAACGTTTTTCCTTCGGGCAGATACTCTATGGGGAGATCACAGGAGCACAGGCGCAATATGAGTTGGGTCAGGTCTCTAATCGACGTACCGATTCCCCGCCCGACATTGTAGCACTGCCCCGAGCCTTCGGCCTGCATCGCCAGAACATTCGCACGAGCCACATCGGAAACCTCAACAAAATCATAGCATTGCGTACCGTCTCCATACACGTGGGGGGAGAGGCCACGCTCGATCCGGTCGAGCACTTTGTGCATGACCGCCGTATAGGTCCCCTTGTAATCCTGTCTCGGCCCGTACACATTCATGTAACGAAGCCCGACCCAGGGCAGGTTATACCTGAGCCCGAGGCTCCTAAACATCTGCTCGCCGGCAATCTTTGTGGCGCCGTAAAAAGTGTCATTGTTGAACGAGTGCGATTCGGTCATCGGTAGCTCCAGAGCATTTCCGTATACCGACGCGCTGGAACTGTAAACCACGCGCTTGACACCGGCAGCGACCGCCGCTTCAATGACGTTGAATGTCCCTCTCATGTTGACGTCAAAGGCTGACCGAGGGTAATCGTAGCACTGGAGCAGCCAGAGGGCGGCCAGGTGGAACACGCCATCGATCCCTTCCATGGCTTTGGCCAGGATATCGGTCTCGAGAATATCCCCCCCGATCGGAAAGATCGACACCCGCGGGTCGCGGAGCGCTCCGGCGAGATTTTCACGAGTGCCGCGGCAAAAGTTGTCGTAGATAATAATCTCACGGGCGTTTGTCCGGGTGAGCTGGTCGACCAGGTGCGAGCCGATAAAACCGGCTCCGCCGATAACCAGTAATCGTTTTCCGCTTAAGTCCATAGTGATCCTTCCGATGACACACGGATTCTGTTCCTTGTTATCGGCCAATTCGCCCAAAAATTGAGCCTCGCACAGTGCCGGCGGCGAGTGTGTGACGCTCCGGCTCGCCGCCAAATTTCGGGTGGGAAACGTGCCGGTGCCCTAAAACTCTGACTGCTCCTGCCGATACAAAGTATATGACTCACACCGCCCTCGCACTGAAGTCGCACAGCTCACAATCGGACCCGTTCGAGCACACTCTTCGAGAGGCCGAAGCCCTATTTCTAGGTGGGGAAGCCGACCAGGCTGAGCAGCTATTCCAGAAAGTCCTTGAACTCAAGCCGACTCATTCCGAGGCTCTTAACAACCTCGGTGTGATCGCTCACCAGCGCGGTCGGCGAGAGGGTGCTATCGCCTTCTTCACCCGCGCCCTGCAGTCCGATATGGAAAACCAGGACGCTGCCCTGAATCTGTCCGAGCTGCTGGATGCGGTGCCGCCTGACGGAATCCCCGCGATCGGACGGTACGCCTATCCTGCGCTCCTGTGCCGCCTGACCCGCGGCCAGTGGGGCCACGACGACACCTCGCTTCTTAAGAAAGCTGCAGGGTCTCTCAACCCCGGCCAGCTGAGCTTTCTCTTGGAACAACTTATGGCCAGCCGGGGCTCGGAAGCTCCTTTGGCCATTTTGGCCGTCGTGAACGCCATGGACTCTCTCAATGATGCCGATTTGCTGAAACTCGGAGACTGGCTGACCGGTCAGCACTTGATCCGCCGACTGCGTGACCAGTTTGAACAGACCATCTGCATCAAGAGCAGAGACGATCAATTGGTGCGTCAATTCGCGAAACGGGACGGTTACTTCCGATCCGAGAATTTTCTTCCGGGCTGGGAGCGATATCCCCGGAAAATCGTCGATCCGGCCTTGTCCGACGACCCTTTTATGAAGCACGTTCCCCAGGGGGCCCCAGACAAATCGACCGGAATGCGGGTGCTGATCATCTCGGATTTCAATATCGCAGGGCAGTGCACCGCGCTCATGCGGGCCCTGAACAAGTACACAAATCACATGGCGCGCTGCATAATCCTCCAGGACGACTACCTGTCGTACGACCGGGATCTGCTATTGAGAAACCAGGCAGGGGAAGGCTCTCCAGCTGCCCTGGCGGAAGCTCGCGAGCTCATTCCGAAAGCCGACTTCTATCACTTCGGCCGGGGCTTGTTTGATTTTCCGGCGATAGACTGGAACAAGTATCTCTCTCCTGAAAATTGCGTCTTTCAATATTACGGCAGCGAACTTCGCGATAACGGCAAGACGGTCTCGGAATTTCACGCCAGCACCGGATTCCAGGCCATTACCGCGGTCGATCTGACCATGTACCGGCTTCTCCCGGCAAGCTACTATCACCTTCAGCCGTACATGCTGGAAGTCGACCAACTGCCGCAGGCTGATTGGGGCCACGCCGAGACCATTCGGATATGCCATGCTCCTTCAAGCGCCAATTACAAGATTCTCAAGCGCTCTGATTTGATCATGAAAACCATCACCGACCTGGCCAAATCCCAGAGTGGGGTGGAGCAAGTTCTTATCGAAGGGGTCGACAACAAGACTTGTTTGCAAATGAAGAGCCGGTGCCATGTGCACGTCGTCTCGTTAATCCCCGGATTCGGCCTCAACACGATCGAATCGGCCGCGATGGGCCTCGTGCCGATCACCGGATTCGATAATTTCTCGCGTCTGATTTACCCTGAGGCTCCGATTGTGTGCGGCACAGCAGAAAACCTCTATACCGTCCTGGCCGCGCTCGTTAAGGATCGGGCTCGCGCCCAAGCTATCGGCGAGTCCTGCCGGGAATGGGCCCGGAAGGAATTTAACGCTCCGTCGCTGGTCAAAAAATACTGGTATCTGTACGATTTGATTTATCACGGGCACTCGGTTGACTATCCCGAAATTTTTCACTGACAGGTTGAGATTATGCGTCGCAAACTTCATCCGATTCAAAACATTTCCGCCGGGCGAATAATTGAAAGCCACGCGACTCAGCTAGGTATTGAGAATCCCACACAATTCCTGGGAAGTTGTTCTATCGGCACTCAGGAGACAGTGATTTCCGGCGTCGACTATTTTGCAGCTTTGTCACAAGCGGCCCCCCACACCATCAGCTTCTGCTCCTTCGACGGCAAAGACGATCCCGCCCGTCGCGCCGGTGACATTTCAGCCTCGGGCGCCTCGCTCATATTCGCGGACCGACGGCTCGCCTCGCATATCAGTCCCGGGGAAGAGCAACTGGTCATATTACATGACGAACCCAAGATCGCCTTTATTCGCTTGCTGACGGCGATGTCCGATCCGGTCGTGCCGAAATTCCGGCAGAGCTTTCCGGCTGACACCTATGTCGGACCGAATGTCGTTGTCGAGGAGGGTGTCGAGCTTGGCCGACAGGTCGAGCTGGTCGGCAACATCTACGTCTATGCTAACACACGGATCGGTGACCATGTCCTGATCAAACCGGGCGCCGTTATCGGAGGTGAAGGATACGAGCAGAGCCCGGACAAATTCGGACGTCTTCATCTCATGCCGCATCTTGGCGGCGTGATTATCGAAGAGAATGTTATGATCGGCTCCTGCACGTGTGTCGATCGGGGAGTCTTTGGCCATACGATTATCAAATCCGGCGCCCGGATTGATAATCTCGTTCATATCGCCCACAACGTTGTCGTTGGACACAATTCTCTGGTGATCGCCAACGCCATGATCGGCGGGAGTACCATCATAGGAGACAACACCCGCATCGCTCCATCGGCCTCGCTGCTCAACAGCATTCGGATCGGAGACAATTGCATCGTGGGGATGGCCTCTGCAGTACTTCGGGATGTGCCGTCAAACGACGTAGTTTACGGCGTTCCGGCCAAATCGAAATTGGCCGGACCTTCCGATTCTAAACCGACTAAATCGGCGGTTGTGCGATGAATACGGCATTGAAAATCGAAACTCGCGTCTGTCGGCTTTTCGATGAGATCGTCACTGATCGCCTGCAACTAGACCTGCACGGAGTAAATGTCATCACGGAGGCGGCTACCGGACCGTTCGCGGTCACGGCCGCCATTGCCGCATTTGCCGGGGCGAGGGTGACTGCCATCGGCGCGGATTCTCCCTGGGGATCGTTCGAGCAGGCTTCTGCCGAGACTGTGGAAATCGCCCGCGCGTGTGGCGTTGAGGCGAGCGTAACCGTGGTCCGCCGGGAGCAGGCAGATTTTTCCTCAGCCCGAATAGTTACGAACCTCGGGTTTGTCCGTCCCATAGACACGAACCTCATTTCGCGCATGAGCTTCGGAAGCGTCATTCCACTTATGTACGACAGCCGCGAACTGAGGCGTGATGAGATTGATCTCAGTTTGTGTGCAGCCCGGGGAATTTCCATTGTTGGAACCAACGAGGATCATCCGCTAGTGGATGTTCTGCGCTATTCCGGACACCTCGTGGTCAAAATGCTGCTGGAAGAGGGGAGGGAGATCCTTCGAAGCAGGATATGCCTGCTCGGCGAAAATCTCTTTACACCCCATGTCCTTCGATCGCTGCAAAGTCTTGGTGCCGACGTTATCCGGGCCCGGGACTGGCGAGATTGCGTCGACTGCGGTCAGACCCTCGACGCCCTCATTTACCTCGATTACTGGAACCGGTCCGGTGGAATAGACGCAGTGAGGGCGGAAGCCTGGTTGCGGAAACAGGCCGGCACAGACCTGATCCAGTTTGTCGGCGGACTCGACCTCGAGCCATTCAAAAGCGCCGCCTGGATCACTCGGCCCGATAATCCGGTGCCGTCGCAGCGGATGTGGCGGACGTTAGCCGACCTTGGTGTGCGACCGGTAATCGAACTGCATGCCGCCGGCCTCAAAGCGGCCGAACTGGAATTGAAAAGTGTGCCGCACGACGCACCGGGCCGACTCTGCGGCCTCAGGCAGGCTATAGGTCCGGTTGGCACACGGACTCCCGCCACACCGATTCTTCAGACCGCCTAGCTCACACACCTCTCTGCTCAAGTTTTGCACAGTGCGGCCGATACTATCAATGTACAACTGCAAGCATGGGAATGCGATAAGGCGGCAAATAGTATGTGCGGCTTCGCCGGCATGTATCATCTCAAGCGGAAACCAATTCCGGCTCATTGCCTGAAACCAATGTGCGATGCCATCGCACATCGGGGTCCGGACGATGAAGGTGCGGTCTATTTCCATGTCCGCAACGAGCCGTTCAAGTCCGAAGGGTACTGGGTCGAGCAGGGAAATGACCGACGATCAGCACGTAACGCGGCCTTCACGGGGAATCTGACTAACGGCGAAGGAGAGTTCAACCTCGCGCTCGGGCACCGTCGCTTGTCGATTATCGATCTCTCGGAAGCCGGGCACCAGCCGATGTCGAATCGCGCCAACGGCATCTGGATTACCTACAATGGCGAAATTTACAACTTCAGGCAACTTCGCCAGGAACTCCAGGCCTCCGGTCACCATTTCTTCTCGCAAACCGACACCGAAGTCATCCTGCACCTTTACGAGCAGTACGGCGATGCCGCTATCGCGAAACTCAATGGGATTTTCGCGTTCGCTCTCTGGGACGGCCGCAAGAACCGCCTGATCCTGGCGCGCGACCGCTACGGCGCGAAACCGCTGTATTATACGATTCAGAACGACCTCCTGGTCTTTGGATCTGAAATCAAATCGCTTCTGAAGGTCGATGGTATTCGGCCCCGGCTCAACTATCAGGCGTTGAGTTCCTATTTCACTTTCCAAAATACTTATGGCGACATGACCCTGTTCGACGGCATCAAGCTGCTCGAGCCGGGGAATTACCTGGTCTTTGAGGAATCCAACCTCTCCCGAAAACAATACTGGGATTTCAATTTTCATGAGGGACCGGATCGCGGTGAGAAATATTACGCCGATCAGCTCCAGGGGATCCTCGAGGCCGCCATCAATCGGCAGCTCATGTCCGATGTTCCGGTCGGGAGCTACTTGAGCGGCGGACTTGACTCGGGGACGATCACGTCATTTGCCTCAAAGAGCATCCCGCGACTCATGACTTTTACCGGCGGGTTCGATATCGCCACCGCTACCAGCATTGAAAATTTCTTCGATGAACGCACCAAAGCCGAACTAATGTCCCGGGAATTCGGGACCGAGCATTATCAGATGGTGATCCACGCCGGGGATCTGGAGTGGGCGCTTCCGCGGGTAATCTGGCACGCCGAGGATCTCCGGGTAGGGATGTCTTACCCTCACTATTATCTGTCGCAATTGGCCGGCAAATTCGTCAAAGTGGTGCTGGCAGGGGCCGGCGGCGATGAGATTTTCGCCGGGTATCCCTGGCGGTATGACCTGCTAGACAGTTCGTCGCCGGATCGGTTCGAACAGACCCTTTACCAGTATTGGTCACGGTTGATCCCGGACTCAGACAAGGAGAGGTTCTTTTCGCCGCACGCCCTCGGCCAGATCGGCTCCTACGCTCCTTACGATTCATTTCTTCCGTTTCTTGGCCCGGCTTCCGACCAGAGCCCGCTGAAACGAGCCCTTTATTTTGATGCCAAGACGTTCCTGCATGGAATCCTGGTGATCGAAGACAAACTCAGCATGGCGCATTCCCTTGAGTCGCGCGTACCGTTCCTCGACAACGAACTGGTCGATTTCGCCATGGGGATCCCCTCACAGTATCTGATAAATAGAAACTGGACCGACGCCGTAAAGACCGATACTAATCTGAGCGGCAAATATATTCTCCGCCGCGCCATGTCCGGGATTCTCCCCTCGGAAATCATCGAAAATCGGAAACAGGGGTTCAGCGCCCCGGATCAGTCCTGGTACATGCGGCAGTTGGTGGAGTACATCCGATCGATCATACTCTCTCCTCGTAGTCTGGATCGGGGCTACTTCCGTAAAGAGTATCTCGAGACGATTATCGAACAACATACTACCGGGAAAATCAATCATCGCCTTCTGATCTGGTCGCTTTTGAGTTTTGAGTGGTGGAACCGGCTGTTTCTCGATGGAGACTCGGTCGAGTCGACGCAGACCCAGCGCGTCATTTTCCGACGGCCGCAAACCGAGGAGATGTCGGCACGGTCGTTCGCTTCAGCGCGCTATCGATAGAGGAAAGAGCAAGAGCAATGACCACGACGACCGCGAATCATCTTACCCAGATCCCCATCACCAAGCCCGTGTTCGATGCGGCCGAAAAGGCCGCGGTTGCGGCGGTGCTGGACAGCGGATGGATCGTCCAGGGACCACAGGTCGCACGGTTTGAACAACTCTTCGCCGAATTTACCGGCTCCAGGTATGCCGTCGCCACCAGCTCATGTACCACTGCCCTTCACCTGGCACTTATTGCGTCCGGGATTGGGCCCGGGGACGAGGTTATAATTCCTTCATTCACTTTTATTGCCACCGCCAACGCCGTCGAGTATGTCGGAGCCAGGCCCGTTTTTCTCGATATCGATTTGTCAACTTTCACGATCGACACCCACAGTCTCCAGGACCTGCTCGAAACAGCCGGCCGGACCAGGGGGCGAAAATTCAAGGCGATCATCCCGGTCTCCCTGTTCGGGCTCTGTGCCGATATGGACGAAATCAATCGACTGGCGCGCGAGCACGAACTACTCGTGATTGAAGATGCGGCCTGCGCCACTGGCGCTCTTCACTATGGTAAGCATGCCGGCACCGAGGCGGTCGCAGGCTGCTTCAGCTTCCACCCGCGCAAAGCCATAACGACCGGAGAAGGCGGGATGATTGTTACGGATGACGATCAACTCGCCTCGACGGTCAGAAAACTGCGCGACCACGGGGCTTCGAAGACCGATCTTGAACGTCATCTCCAGCAGGGGGGATCACTGCTTCCGGACTACAACTTGCTCGGCTACAATTATCGCATGACGGATTTGCAGGGAGCGCTAGGTGTGGTCCAGATGGCGAAACTCGAGCACATTCTTCATGAACGCTCTAAAGCTGCGCAACGCTATGACCGCCTGCTGGCCTCGGTCCCCGAATTGTTGACCCCTCAAGTTCTGCAGGATTATGTCCACGGTTACCAATCGTATGTCTGCCTGTTCCAGCCATACGGTTCCTGGAGCGATCCCGCGCTCGCTACAGACTGGAAACGGGTTGGGGAAGCGAACAAGATCCGCAACCGGCTGATGGCTCATTTGGAGGAACAGAAGATATCAGTTCGTCAGGGAACTCACGCCGTTCACACGCTGAAATATTATCAATCCAAGTATGGTTTGGCCGATCATGATTTTCCGGCCTCCTATATTGCCGATCGCTTATCGATAACCCTGCCGCTTTTTGTTGGAATCACCGAAGCCGATCAAGAGCGGGTAGTGGAGACGATTCGAGCCTTCTTTCGCTCTCATTCGTGAATCTCTCGGCTTGCCGTAACCGTAAGAACTCTAAATGGTTGAGCGGGGATTTCCCGTCAAAATATCTGTTGACAGAGCCGACCAAGGGGCGTATACTTACGATTCCTTTGGACGGCCAAAGTTGTTATAAGCTGCTAACAGATGGGCGATTAGCTCAGATGGTTAGAGTACTTGCTTGACATGCAAGGGGTCACTGGTTCGATTCCAGTATCGCCCACCATTGAGCTGTTTTACGGGATGCCGTGGTCAATACGCGCATTGGCATTCCGTCTTTGTTTGAGTTAGTAAACGAATGTCAAACGTGCAAATCAAATTTCCGGACGGCTCCGTCAAGGGGTTTGAGTCCGGCACCACCGGCATGCAGATTGCCGCATCGATCTCGCCGCGCTTGGCCAAAGAGGCCATTGCGGTGAAAGTTGATGGCGTGGTGCGTGATTTGTCGTATCCAATTCCCAAGGATGCGCCGGTGCAAATCCTGACCTTTGACGATGCTGACGGGCGCCAGGTGTTTTGGCACTCCAGCTCGCACATCATGGCGCAGGCGGTGCAGGAACTTTTCCCCGGAGTGAAACTGGCGATCGGTCCGCCGATCGACGAGGGCTGGTACTACGACTTTGAAGTCGCCCAGCCGTTCTCTCCCGAAGACCTCGCGAAAATTGAAAAGCGTATGGCGGAGATTGTCGCCGAGGACGCGCCCTTCCGGTGTGAGGTTAAGCCGAGGACCGATTCGATCGATTACTTCAAGACCAGGGGAGCTACGTACAAAGTCGAGTTGCTCGAAGGAATCGAAGCCGATACGGTCACGTTCTATTATCAGTCGAGATTCGAGGACCTGTGTCGTGGTCCTCATATTCCGCGGACCGGGATAATCAAGTCATTCAAGCTGACCGCGACTTCGGGAGCTTATTGGCGTGGCGATGAAAAACGTCAGATGCTCCAGCGCATCTACGGCATCTCGTTTCCCAAGAAACAGATGCTTGATGATTACCTGGCTCGTCTGGAAGAAGCCAAGAAGCGGGATCACCGCGTGCTCGGCAAACAACTTGAATTATTCCACCTCTCCGATGAAGTGGGTCCCGGGCTCGTGCTCTGGCTGCCGCGCGGCGCCAGGGTGCGAAACGAAATCGAGAATTACTGGCGCGAAGAACACTTGAAGTTCGGCTACGAATTGGTTTACAGCCCACATATTGCCAATCTTGATCTCTGGCACCGCAGCGGGCATACCGGCTTCTACGCCGAGAATATGTTCGGACCGATGGATGTCGACGAGCGCAAGTATCAGCTCAAGCCGATGAATTGCCCGTTTCACATCCAGATGTACAAGTCGCGGCTCTGGTCGTATCGCGACCTGCCGCTTCGTTGGGCCGAACTCGGCACAGTCTACCGTTATGAGCGGGCCGGGGTGCTTCACGGCCTGATGCGGGTCCGCGGCTTTACTCAGGATGACGCCCACCACTTTGTCAATCCGGACAAAATGGAAGACGAACTGGTTTGGCTCGTCGATTTTTGCGTGCATATTCTTAAAGCGTTCGGCTTTACTGATTACGAGATCTTTCTCGCCACCCGCCCGGCCAAAGCGATCGGCGATCCGGCCGACTGGTTGAAAGCCGAAGCCGGACTGCGCAATACGCTCGAGCGGGCCGGTCTGGCGTACCAGATGGACGAAGGGGGCGGCGCTTTCTACGGTCCCAAGATCGATATCAAAATCAAGGATGCTCTGGGACGAAGCTGGCAGTGCTCGACCATTCAATTCGACTACCTGTTGCCGGAGCGCTTCGACCTGACGTTTGTCGGACAGGACGGCCAGCACAAACGCCCTTACATGATTCACCGGGCGCTGCTCGGCTCGATTGAACGATTCTTCGGAGTTCTTGTTGAGCACTATGCCGGGAATTTCCCGCTCTGGCTCGCGCCGGTGCAGGTGAAAGTCCTGCCGATTACCGATGCTTTCAATGATTACGCCCGGCAGACGGTCGACAAGCTGCGTCAGGCCAATATCCGGGCGCTCCTGGATGAGCGTTCCGAGAAGATCGGCGCCAAGATACGCGATGCCGAATTACTTAAAGTTCCGTATATGTTCATCGTCGGCGCAAAAGAAGCCGAGGCCGGTCAAGTGTCCGTGCGCAAGCACGGCTCCGGAGATCTCGGAGCAAAGTCTGTGGATGAAGCCTTGCAGCTCCTGCAACACGAGGTCTCGTCGCGTGGGCTGGCCCAAAGTTAACCATGTTTCCAGGAGGGAACTATCTCCAGTAAGGATGTAAGGGTAAACGAGCGGATTAGAATCAGCCCCGTGCGGCTGATCGGACCCAACGGTGAGCAGGTTGGCATCCTTCCGACTCGAGAAGCTCTGGATCGGGCGCGTGAACTTGGACTGGATCTGGTCGAAGTATCTCCGAATAGTCGGCCTCCCGTCTGCCGGATCATGGATTTTGGGAAGTACAAATATGAACTTTCCAAGAAGGACAAAATAGCCAAGAAGAAGCAGCATACTTTCCAAATGAAAGAGATGCGGTTTCGACCCAAAATCGATGACCATGACTTTACGTTCAAGACCAAGCATATCCGCGAATTCCTGGAAAGCGGCAGCAAAGTCAAGGCTATGGTCTTGTTTCGCGGACGCGAAATGGCCCATATCGAATTCGGGCGAGATTTGATGGAACGGGTGATCAAGGAATTGGCCGATGTGGCCATGATTGATATGCCGGCCAAACTGGAAGGAAATAGTCTTTCAGCCGTACTTGCGCCGAAGCCGGAAGTGATCCGGAAGGCCCAGGCGAGCAAGGTAGCGCAAATGAAGCTGGTGGCCGGCAAGGCCGAGAAAGCCGGCAAGGACACCCCGGAAGCGGTGGGAAGCACCTCTGACGACGAGGCCCAGGCCGAAGGGGAATAGACCGTTTTGAGTTGAAGAGCAACAATACAACACGATAGAGGACTGAAATGCCAAAACTGAAAACCAAGCGTGGAGCCGCCAAGCGCTTCCGCCGCAGCGCGAGCGGCAAGATCAAACGCAAAAAAGCCTATAAATCTCATATTCAGACGAAGATGAGTTCGAAGCGGGTTCGCCAGCTTCGCAAGGCCGGCTATGTGTCGAAGGCCGACCAGAAGCAGGTTGAGCGGATGATTCCGTATTGATCGTGAAAGTAGAGAACAGGAGATAATCGAACATGCCTCGTGCAAAAAATAACGTCGCGGCCAAGCGGCGGCACAAAAAGGTCCTCAAGCATGCCCGCGGAAATTTCAACGGCCGGGGAAAACTTTACAGGACGGCTATTGAGACGGTGCATCGCGGGATGCGTTACGCCTACCGGGACCGCCGCGCGAAAAAGCGCGAATTCCGCCAGCTCTGGATCGCCCGAATTTCCGCCGGCGCCAAACTGTGCGGCCTCAACTATTCGACCTTCATCACCGGGCTGAAGAAAGCCGGCGTAACGCTTGATCGCAAAGCGCTGGCCGATATCGCCGCCCGCGATATGGCCACCTTCACCAACCTGGCCAACATGGCCGCCGGTCGTTAAAGGCGATTCTTGATGGTATGACCCTGATTGATCAGCTAGTCTCAATCGAACAGGAAGCGCTCGAGCGAATCGGCCAAGCTGATTCGCTCGATTCGTTACAGGAGGCCCGCGTCTCATTTCTGGGACGCAAGGGTTCTCTGACCGCTGTCCTCAAAGGGCTCGGAGCTCTTCCGCTCGAAGAAAAGAAGTCGACCGGCGCCCGGGCGAATCAAGTGCGACAACTGATTGAAGAACGGCTGTCTCAAGCTGAGGCAGCCTTGTCCCGGACTGTAGCGGACTCATCATTCGATCCGACCCTGCCCGGAACCGGCCGCCAACCGGGGACGATCCATATTTTGAATCAGGTGATGGGGGATATCTGCGATATCTTTCACGGCATGGGATTTGAGATTGCCCGCGGACCGCACGTCGAAACCGACTATTACAATTTCGGGGCCCTGAATTTTGCTCCGGACCACCCGGCCCGAGATGAACACGATACGTTTTTTGTCGAAGGGGGGCGACTTCTTCGCACCCATACGACTCCCGTTCAGGCCCGGGAATTGGAAGAGCGAAACCGCCCATGAAGATACTGATGCCCGGAAGAACCTTTCGCCACGAGGATATCTCTACCCGCTCCCACATATCGTTTCACCAGATCGACGGTTTCATGGTAGATGAAGGGGTGACTATCGGTGACCTCAAGGGCGTGATCAATGCCTTCGCCCATTCGTTTTTTGGCGAGGGGCTCAAGCTTCGCTTTCGTCCGTCCTACTTTCCCTTCACGGAGTGCTCCGCTGAAGTCGATGTCGCCTGCTATTTATGCGGCGGCAAGGGCTGCCAGTTGTGCAAACATGCCGGGTGGCTGGAAATTCTTGGCTGCGGCATGATCCATCCGAACGTCCTTCGCATTGCCGGCCATGATCCGGAGAAATACACCGGCTTCGCTTTCGGGATGGGCGTAGAGCGCCCTGCGATTCTCAAGTATCGCATCAACGATATCCGCCTGTTTTTCAATAACAATTTGCGCTTTCTCAGGCAATTCAGCTAAGCATGAAAATCTCTTATCTCTGGCTCAAAGAACTGACGGGCGTAAGTTGGTCGCCCGAGGAACTGGCGAACCGCCTCACGTTATGCGGAATCGCCTGCGAGGAAATTATTCCGACGGCGAGATTCTTCAATAATGTCGTAGTCGGAGAAGTGCTCTCGCTCGAAGAAGTTGCCGGAGCCTCGAAAATAAAGAAGGCTGTGGTGAATACCGGCGGCGAACGCCTGCAAGTAATTTGTGGCGCCCCGAATGTCGCGGTCGGGCAAAAAGTTCCATTCGCCCTGATCGGCGCCAAAATGGCCAACGACATGGAAATCAAAAAGGTAACCATTCGCGGCGTCGAATCGAGCGGCATGATCTGCTCGGAGTCGGAACTGGGCATCTCCGATGATCACTCCGGCATCATGGTTCTGGAGCCCCCTGCCATAGTAGGGAGCCCTCTGGTTGAAGCTCTCGATTACGATGACTTTACCTTGGGTTTTGAGATCACGCCGAATCGCGGCGATGCCCTGTCAGCTATCGGCGTTGCCCGAGACATCGCGGCCCTTGCCGGGACCAAAGTAAAGCGCCCGGCCATCTCGTTGAACGAGAGCTCAGAGAAGACTTCTAAGTACATTTCGGTCGCCATAGAGGATCCGGTCGGCTGTCCGCGCTTTGTCGCTCGGATCATTCGTCAGGTCACCAACGGGCCCTCCCCATGGTGGCTCAAGAAAAGGCTGATCACGGCCGGCATCCGGCCGATTTCAAAGCTTGTTGATATCACCAATCTGATCATGCTGGAGTGCGGCCAGCCCATGCATGCCTACGATCTCGAACAATTTGGTTCAAACGAGGTCGTGGTCCGTCGCGCCAAAGCCGGTGAAAAATTCGTTACGCTCGATAAATCTGAGCGTGCCGTGTCGCCGCAAGTACTGATGATTACAAATGGCCGCGAGGGGGTCGGAGTGGCCGGGGTCATGGGCGGGCTCCGCTCCGGAATCTCCGATAAGACCACTACTATTCTGCTTGAAGCGGCCAACTTTAATCCCCTCGTCATACGCCAAGGGCGGAAGGAAATCGGACTGGTGACCGAGGCCTCTTATCGCTTCGAGCGCGGCACTGACCCGAACAACATTCCGTACGCCATCGACCGGGCCGCCTATCTGTTCCAGGAACTCTGCGGCGGCGAGGTGCTGAGCGGGTTGGTTGACTGCTATCCGAACAAAATTGAGCCCAAAGTAGCGACCCTTCGCCCCGGGCGCTGCCGGGCCATTATGGGGATCGATTTTCCTGCCGCGAGAATGCGAGAAATTCTCACCAGCCTCGAATTCACCGTAACGGGTTCTGATTTACTTGAAGTGAGGATCCCGACTTTTCGACCCGATACTGAGACCGAAACCGACTTGATCGAGGAAATCGCCCGAATTCATGGTTGGGGAAATATTCCGGATGCGGTAGAAAACAAGGGACCGCTCTTTACCCCCATCAACAAGGACAACGCCTACGAATGGGAAGTCCGGAGAGTTCTCACGGCGGCCGGTTTCGATGAAATTATGGGACACGGTCTCTCAGATAGTAAGCTGTCGCAGAGCCTTAATCCGAATGTCCCACAAGTCAGGATCACCAATCCGGTCTCGGACGATCTGGACATCATGCGCAATTCTCTGCTTCCCTCAGCGCTGCAAGTAATATCGCACAACCATTCCTTCCGGATTATGGATCTCAATCTTTTCGAACTTGGGAACATTTATTGTCCCCCTGGCGATGGCCGCGATTGGCAAGAGCCGCCTCGACTCAGCCTGGTAGTGACTGGAAATTCGGCCGCCAACTGGCGGGACAAACCCCGAGCGATGGACTTCTATGACCTGAAGGCCGCTATCGACACTCTGGCCCGGCACTTCCATTGGCCGGAACTCTCCTTCGAGCCCGTGTCGGCCGCCTATTTGGAGGAAGGGATTTCCTTCAATCTGATTTGCGACGGAAGAGCCGTTGGTCTGGCGGGCAAGCTCCAGGCGAGCCTGGCCAAACGCTTCGACATCAAGCAAGATCTTTACTACGCAGAATTGGATCAAAGCACCATGATCGCCCTGAGCCGGGAGCTTTCCCAGTTTGTTCCGCTTCCGGTCTATCCGGCCGCTCCGAGGGATTTGGCCGTGGTCGTGTCAGATTCTATCCGGGCCGGCGAATTGGTGAGTAGGGTAAAGACTCTGGCGGGCGGTCTCGCCGAGTCAGTCGGAATCTTCGATGTTTATGCCGGCAAACAAGTCGGAGACGGGAAACGCTCGATCGGCATCTCGATCAGTTACCGGGCCCCGGATCGATCTCTCTCCAGTGAAGAAGTAGACAACCTTCAGCAGACTATCATTGCTGCGCTCAAGCGCGAGTATCAGGCAGATATAAGGGACTAGGCAAAGATATGATCGACAAACTTGAAAAGTTGCAGAGCCGCCTTGAGGAGATGCTCAAGGTGATGGACAGTCTCCGGAAGGAGAACCAGGGGCTGAAGGCGGAGACCAAGTCTCAGCAGGCCGATTTGGCCCAGCTTCGCCAGGAACTGGAGACCCTTCGGAGAACTCAGGCGGACCAGTCGGAACTGCTCAAAACCAAGCTGGCCACTATGTTATCCCGTTTGGAGGAGCTCGAGCTGTTTGCCGAGTGACCGTTTTTTGTTGACAGGGACGCTCTTGATTCGTATAACATCGTGTAAGATAGTCGGATAGGACACTCAATCGCTTTCGGCGAAATGACGACGTTAGATGTCTGATTCATTTGTTGAAAACAAAGTTGTTGTCAAAATATTTGGGGAAGAATACCCCATCACTGGCGCCGGAGATCCGGATCAGATTCAGAAGATCGCGGAATTTGTTGACGCCCGGATGAGGGAAGTTGCCCGCATTTCACGGTCAAAGGCCCGGGATAAAATCGCCATATTGACCGCGCTCACTCTGGCTTCCGAACTGCTCGACCAGCGAGACCAGCTTAACCATCTCCAGAGCGACCAGGACAGCACTGTCGACAACTTATTGAATCGCCTCAATGAATCGTTGAATATCGATTCATAGTCGCCCGTCATTCGCCCTCCCTTTCTACAAGCGTTTCCCGTCCTATCCCAGCTTTGAACATAGATACATTCAGCTGCAAGGCTGGATGGGAGGAATTCATGAACAACCTCATCCTGACGATCGGTGTCGCCTTGATCGTTGGCGTGATTGCCTTCGTGGCCGCCTGGATGGTTGCCCAGCGGGTCGGCAAGAACAGTGTCGTCAATTCGAGGGAGGAAGCGCGCCGGATCGTCGCCGAAGCCGAAAAAGAAGGCCAGATCAAAAAGAAGGAATCTGCCCTCGAAGCTCGCGAAGAGTGGCTGAAGGTCAAAGGATCATTTGAAAAGGAAATGGAGGAGCGGCGCCGCGATGTTGAGAAGCAAGAGAAGCGCCTCGATGAGCGCGACTCGGCCCTCCAAAAGCGCTTCGAACTGCTCGAATCCAAAGAGCGCGATTTGAGTGCCCGGGAACGGAACATGCAGGGTCGGGAACGAGGGATAGGCCTGCGCGAAACCGAACTCGAGGGGATCATCACCGCCCAGAACGATAAACTTCAAAAGATCGCCCAGATGAGCCCGGAAGAGGCCAAACGCCAGCTCATGGACAACATGATCAGCGAGGCCAAGATGGAAGCAGCCGCGCATATCAAGGAAATCCGCGAGAAAGCCGAACAGGACGCCGAAAAGGAAGCCAAAGAAATCATCCTCTCGTCGATATATCGTTGCGCCGCCGATCATGCGGTCGAGACCACTGTCTCGGTCGTAAATCTCCCCACGGACGAAATGAAAGGGCGGATCATCGGCCGCGAGGGACGCAATATCCGGGCATTCGAAACCTGCACCGGCATCGATGTCATCGTCGACGATACCCCGGAAGCCGTCATTCTGTCGGGCTACGACCCGGTCCGCCGCGAAGTGGCCCGCATGGCGCTGGAGAAGCTGGTCACCGACGGCCGCATTCATCCGACCCGTATCGAGGAAATTGTCGAAAAGACCAAGAAGGAAATGGAAGTGATCGTCCGCGAAGCCGGCGAACAGGCTTGTTTCGAACTGGGCGTTCACGGCCTTCACGTGGACATCGTCAAGCAGATGGGAAAGCTGAACTACCGGACTTCGTACGGCCAAAATGTACTGGGACACTCCAAGGAAGTCTCCATGCTGTGCGGTCTGATGGCGGCTGAACTCGAATTGGACGCCGTCCTGGCCAAGCGCTGCGGCCTGCTCCACGATATCGGCAAGGCGATTGACCGGGAAACCGAAGGGACCCACACGCAAATTGGCGCCGATTTCATGCGGCGCTATAAAGAAAATGAAATCGTAATCAACGCTATCGAATCGCACCACGGTGATGTGCCGATGCTCAGCCCGTACCCGGTACTGGTCCAGGCGGCTGACGCCATTTCCGGCGCCCGCCCCGGCGCCCGCCGCGAGCCGCTCGAAGCGTACGTGAAACGTCTGCAGCAGCTTGAAGAGCTGGCGGACAGTTTTAAGGGAGTTTCCAAGGCGTATGCCATCCAGGCCGGACGGGAGATTCGCGTGATTGTCGAACATGCCGTGATCGATGATCTGGCGGCCACCGTGCTCGCGTCCGATATTGCTTCGAAGATTGAAAGCGAGATGCAGTATCCCGGGCAGATCAAAGTGACTGTCATTCGTGAAACTCGCGCCACCGAGTATGCCAAATAGCCTCGAGGCCCGGTGCGATTCCCGTTGATTATTCCGGGGAGTATTCGTACACTCCCCGGAACGCCTTTAACCTCTCTGTTCTCGGTCCGACAGGCGAACGGCCGAACAGTCTTCGTTTTTCGCCTTAGAAAGCTTTCTCATGTCGCTGGTGTCTATCCTCTTCATCGCGGATATCTGCGGACGTCCGGGAAGACAGGCCGCCGCCCACCTTACCAAACCGCTCCGTGAAAAATTTGGCGCCAATTATGTCATCGCCAACGTGGAAAATGCCGCCGGCGGCTTTGGAATCACCCCCGAAATGTCTCGGAAAATCTTCACGTACGGTGTCGACATGCAGACTTCCGGAAATCATATCTGGGATCGCGCCGACATTCTGGAATACCTCGACAGCGGCACTAAACTGCTTCGGCCGGCCAATTATCCGCCCGGCGCACCCGGCGGTGGATCGTTTGTCGACTTGGTCGGCGAGCTCAAAATCGGCGTCTTGAATCTTATGGGCCGAACCTATATGCCGGCGACCGACTGCCCCTTCCGGATCGGCAAACGGCTGGTCAATGAAATGGCGGAGCGCACGAACATAATTTTCGTGGATTTCCACGCCGAAGCTACATCCGAAAAACAGGCGCTGGCCTATTTCCTCGATGGCAAGATCTCCGCGCTGATCGGGACTCACACTCATGTCCAGACCGCTGATGAGTGCATCTCGGCGCGCGGGACCGCCTACCTGACTGATGCCGGCATGACCGGGCCGCATGATTCAATCATCGGCATGGAAAAAGGACCGTCGCTGGGGCGCTTCCTCACCGGCATGCCCAAACGATTTAAGTCGGCTACCGGCGATGTGCGACTTTCTGGTGTACTCGTCAAAATCGAATCCGAATCGGGACGAGCCACTCATATCGAGCGGTTCAGCGTCCCGTTCGATATCGCCAACGTCCAGAACGAACTCTTTACCGAGGAAGACTAGTCTCCGGGGACCTGATGAGCGCACGGATTATTGACGGCAAACTGGTCGCCTCGGCCATCAAAGAGAGTCTTCGACCCCGCATCGAAAAACTGAAAGCCCGGGGCATCACTCCCGGGCTGGCCACGGTTCTGGTCGGGAACGATCCCTCATCGCTGTCCTACGTCACAAGCAAGGCCAAAGCCTGTCTGGATCTTGGCATGTACTCGGAGTCAATTCAGAAACCGGCAGAGTTGACCCAGACGGAGCTGGTATCGCTCGTGCAGCGCCTGAATCGGGACGACAGGATTCACGGAATTCTCATTCAGTCTCCGCTGCCCGCGCCGCTCGATGAACTCACCCTAACCCTGGCGATCGATCCGGCCAAAGATGTCGATGGCTTCCACCCTTATAATGTCGGGATGATGCTGCTTGGTCACGGCGGGCTCCTCCCGTGTACTCCTCACGGCATGGTCAAGCTGCTCGAACATTATCAGATTAGCCCGTCCGGAAAGGAAGTAGTCGTGGTCGGTCGATCAAATATCGTCGGCAAACCGATAGCGGCACTGCTTATGCAAAAGGGGAGAATGGCCGACGCTACCGTGACGGTCGCGCATTCGCGAAGTTCCAATTTGCCGGAGATCACGCGCCGTGCTGACATACTGATTGTCGCAATCGGCCGAGCTAACGCCATCACTGCCGACATGGTCAGGCCTGGAGTCGTCATAATTGACGTCGGCGTTAATCGGGTTGATGATCCGAAGAGCAAGAAGGGGTATCGGCTGACCGGTGATGTTGACTTTGAACCTTGTGCGGAAAAAGCTGCATATATTACGCCCGTGCCGGGCGGGGTCGGCCCCATGACCATCGCCATGTTGATGAGCAACACCGTAACTGCCGCGGAGCAAGCGTCGCGAACTACAGAATCCCGATAACCCATATTAGTGCAACCGCTTAGCCTTTAGTTGCAAGTTTCTGCGCAATTTTTGAACAGCCCTCCCGGGGCGGTATTTTCTCTCCACGTTATCATTTCGAAGTTTTAGTGGCCTTTGAACGCAACCCGCCGTAACGTGGCGAGATAGCGGGTCCGGCCCCTGTGGTCCTCTCGGGGTCGGCCGTCAAGTCCTTTTGTGACAACGAACTGCGGTGAGGGCACACGCTTTGCTTAAACCAACTTTCTGAGCGATGGACAAGGCTAAACAACATTGAAATTGACTGAACGGATATGCGTGTGACCCTAAGACGATCACTTCCTATCTATTCGTTCGTCGTCTTACTCTCAGTCCTTCTCCCCAGGCTCACGGATGCCTCCTCAGTATCCCAAATGGTCCTGACGATTTCTCCGGACCAAATAGTCGGACAGCCCCTTCATGGCACCGGACAAATCTTTCTCCTCGACTCAAGCAGTCAGTTCGTAACGGACTATGCTCTCGCGGGAAATCCGATCACTCTCACTCCTTCGACCGGAACTTTAACTCCCTCGCTGCTTTCCGATACTGCGCTCTTCGGTCTCGGAATCGTCAAATTTCTTCCGGCTCTGGTTACCTACACCGGATTGTCGGGAAAAATTCCGGTGAACGCGAGTAACGGCTCGGTTTCATCGCCGAACGTAATTGTTTCCTTCAGCGGATATGATATTCTGAAAGTCTTCGACTTCAAGGGGGACCCGTTAACGCAGGTTTACCAGGGGTTGCCGACTGCCATCAGGGCCGAAGTACGCAACGGCGGGAGTTTAACCGCTGCCACGAACCCATCGCTCCGAACTTATTTCGTCTCTGGCGGGGGATCGGTAAAGGTCTTCTTTCCTCCGCACTCCGACGGCGTGATCGATACAGTGACCATCACTGACACCGCTACCGCTGCTCCGGGGCCGGACACTTTAGTTCTCGAGCTTGACAGCCGCTATGATTTGGATTCGAACAGTTATCAGGTTGTGAGCATCACCAAAGTTCCGGTAACCGTGCTCACTCCGGCCAGCATTTCGTTTGTGAACAATTCCTTCAAGCCGGATTCGGCCTACTCCGGCACAAATTTCCCCATGTCTTTCCAGCTTCTGACCACCGGTTTCTCCGGTCCGATTGACAGCGCCTCGGCTTTGATTCAGCTGTTGCCGGATACCGGTTCACAGGTCGCGGCCACCCTTTTCAACGCCCCCTCGACCCCGGCAAGCTACAGTAACGACACGATTACTCACGCCGGCCTGATCGGACGACTGGATCCTAACCTGACATTGACCCCGGGCTGGTATCGAATCGGAGTGTCCTATCGACTTATCTCGGGCGGGTCGGTATTCGTGCTGAGCGGGATTTTCCCGGATTCCCTGTACGTTCTTCCCCAAAACGGCCCGAGCTATGTCGCCGGATCGCTTTCGCCCGGACATGTCGCGGCCGGCGCGGAGACCTCTTTCAGTTCAAACTGAATGTCAATAACGGCGGTCTGGAAATCGAACCAGGCACGGCGACCTTCAGTCTCGCCGGAACCGGCTTCGCTGCCACCGTCAACCTGGTCATTCCCAACAATCGCTTGGTAAGCGGGGAAAACATACTTTCGACCGAGAATATCTTTATTCCGGCCAATCAGCTCAACACGAACCTGCAGGCGAGCATCGAGATTCACTTCCGTTTGTCCGGTGCTCCAACCTATCTGATATATACGACCAATTTTGGAGGGCAGCAGATTGCGGTCCAGCAGCAGCCGGTGATCCAGATCGTCAGTGTGGATGTGGCCGCCCCGAACCAGCCCAAAGTGAACACCCGCCAAAATTTCCAGATCGTAACGGAGATTGCCAATCTGTCGACTTCAACCGTGGACCAGGTCACATTGCGGCTGACCAGCAACGGTTCCTCCATCGACAGTATGGTGAAAACGGCGGGTCCGATTTCTCCCAGCGCCACGGACACGGTCACTTTCACCGTTATGGCCGCCGGCCAGGCCAATATCGCCGAGGTGTTCAGTGTCGATGTCGTCTCGAGTGACGCCCGCGTCCTGCCGCCGGTCGACAATATCGCTGTGGTGACAATTCAGAACCCGGCGGTCCTTGCGTTAACCCACGAGATTGTGGGGGCTGCGTCAGGACTCGTTACTTATGGCGCGCAGTTTACGCTGGTTATGGGCCTGACGAATTTGTACCGTCAGGGGGGAATCACCCCGGCTTCTTATCACCTTTCCTCCGGGGGGGTGGACCTGGGAGTTCCGCCTGAAGATACGCTGGGCCAGTTCTCCGACCGATCCCCCGCGAGTTTCTCATTTACCGCCCCGAGTATCGACACCACCCTCAGAATCCAGTTCTCGATTACCGAGGCCTCCATCGATCAGAACACCGCCTCACCGGCCGCGCTAAGTGATTCGGTGTTCCAGTTCAGCGTGCGGGTCATTTCCGGCAAGGCTGTCTTGACAGCTGGCGGGACGCCGACTCGCTCTGTCCCGCTCGTGGTAGGGGAGAGGGCAGACCTCTTTCTGATTCATTTGGCCAACGGCTCCTCTCCGGGGGCCAGCCCCATGAACCTGAATTCTATTGCTCTCCGCTTTTCCGATCGACTCGGAAATCTGCTCAATATAAGGAACCTTTTTGATCTGAATCAGACCGGACTTTATATCGGAAACCAACTGGCCTCCCGGGCTGCAACTTCGGACAATCAACTCATCATGAGCTTTACCGGATTATCGATTTTGCCGGCCGACACCCTGGATCTCATTTTTAGGGCTGTCGCCCTGGCGCCTCTCGATCAAGGGATGGGCATTCGAATCGACAGCAGCGGCATTGCCGCTTCCTTTGCTTCTGGACCCGACTCCGGCCAACCGGTCGACATCAAGCCCCCAGTGGCGGGCCAGGCGGTCTTCTCTTCCTTATTCGCAACATCACAAAGCGATTTTGCCGCCTCGTTCATGGTCGAAAACAACCCCTGGCACCCTTCCTCCGGGCAGGCGCAGTTCGCCTATAACTTGGCCCAGCCGACAGCGCTCGATTTTCGAATTTTTACGCTGACGGGCGAAGAGGTGTTATCACGGATAATCCCGGCAGGGTCCCCTCTATCCACGATCGGGTCGCACACGATAGGGTGGGACGGCCGAAACGGCATCGGCAACATGGTCCTCAACGGCATTTATATCGTCTCGCTGAGAAATGATGTGACCGGTATCACGGCGCGGCTAAAGCTGGCGGTAATTAAATGAACTCGAGATTCTGGTGGACAGTCGCGCTCGCGTTGGTAGTGTGGTCGGGGAGCGTCTTCGGAGCCGATGATGCCGGACAGGAATCTCCGTTTTCGCTGGGTTCCGGCGCGCGGGCGCTCGGCATGGGCGGGGGAATGACTGCCCTGGCTCACGAGGCCTCGAGCGTCTATTACAACCCGGCGGGTCTGCCGCGACTCCCCGCCCAGGAATTTTCCTTCATGCATGTGACGCTGTTCGAAGGCACGTTATACGATGTTGCCTCCTGGGTTTATCCGGTGGTCGGAGTCGGCGGCTTCGGCGCCTCGTTTATGCGCATCGGCACGACCGATATCGTGCGCCGCGTAAACTTCATCGAAAGCGGAACTTTTAATTCTTCGGAATGGCAGTTCCTGCTGGCTTATGGCAAGCAGATCGGCGACGCCGCTTCGTTCGGCGTGGCCCTCAAAATTGTAAATCAGACCATCGACGTTAACTCCGATTACGGCATCGGCATGGATCTGGGGTTTCAGACCAGAATCTATCGCAGTCTTCGTCTGGGACTGATGGCCCGCAACCTGGTTCCGCCCCGCGTCACCCTTGATTCCAACGCAGAAGATATTCCGCGGACAATTGTGGGGGGCCTGGCCCTGAGCGACATGAAACTGAGCGAGCAGGCGCGGCTCACCGCCAGTCTTGATCTGGAAAAATTTGAGAAGCGGGGACTGAAATTCCATGGCGGCATGGAACTGGACTTCTGGAACCACTACGCCCTGCGCGCCGGGTACGACCGCGACAACCTGACTTTTGGCGGAGGCCTTCGGAGCGGACGGTTCCGTCTGGACTACGCCTACAAGATTATGGATTATGTCGAAGACAGTCACCGTATCTCGCTCTCTATTTTGGTCGGCAGTTCAGTCGCGGAGCAATTGAAACAGCGTGAGGCCGAGGAGCAAAATCGGGGGACCGCCTTGTTGGCCTCGGAGCGGAAACGCCAGTTCAAACTATTCAAAGACAAGGCCGACGCGTTCTACGATCAACTGAGCCTCGATTCGGCGCTCACCTATTATCAGCGGGCGTTGGCCTTCGATGAGAAGAATCAGGCCATTATCGGGACGATCGCCGCCATTGAAAACGTCCAGAAAATCAAAGCGGAGCAGGAGGCCAAACTGCTCGAGTCTCAGCGGGAGATGGACCAGACGGTCAATTCCTACTACGATCAGGCTAATTTCCTTTATGCCCGAAAGTACTATCCGGCCGCCAGTGATCTGGTCAACCTGATCCTGGATATCGATTCAACCAATCAAAGAGCCCGTTCTCTGAAAATGCAAATTTCCCAGGCGATCACATCCGAAATCGCCGCCAAGAAACTGGAAGCCCAGACCGCCGAAAAAGACGGCCACGTCCTCTCCGCGATCGAGGCGTACAATCGTGTTCTTGAACTGGCCCCCGATGATACCGAGGCCAAACAGTCCCGCCAGCGCCTCTCCGCCGGAATTGACCTGGCCCAGCAATTGAAGGGCGCAATTGACTTGTTCAACAAAGGGCAGGTCGAGGAAGCCCGAAAGCAGTTTGAAGCTGTCCTGAAAATCAAGGCCGACGAGCCGGTTGCGCTCGACTACATGAATCGAATCGGCGCCGGGGCCGCCTCTCCGCAGCCGTCAACTCTTGAAGAGCTGCAAAAAGACAAGGACATTTGGCCGCTCTATCTCGAAGGGCTCCGCCACATGCGCAACAAGGAGTACGATCAGGCGATCGAAGTGTGGGACAAAGTGCTGGCGAAATATCCCAACAACACCAACACTCTAGATAACATCAAGCAGGCGCGGCTGCGCATGAAGCAGTGAACCGAATGCCCCAATTTCGCTCTCGATAGGACGCCATGTTCCGGAGGCCCATCAAAGAAATCAATGCCGAGTATCCCGCCGAGGAGCGGTATCTCGACAGCCTCCGCCGGGTCGTTAAGGAAAGCTGCACCGCCGTCGGGATGCCGCGCAAGGATGTTTCGGCGGTGCTCCTCGCCATTGAAGAAGGGGCCACCAACGTCATCCGCCACGCTTACCTCTACGAAAAGGGGAGTATCCGCCTTAGAATCGTACTCTATGACAAATTTGCCGCTTTTTCGCTGATCGATACCGGCCGATCCTTTGAGCCCAGCGGGACCGGCACCCTTGATCTGGACCGCCTCGTTGAATCCGGTCGCAAGGGGGGGCTCGGCTTTTACATGATCCAGAAGATCATGGACTCGGTCGAATACATCTCTTCGCCCGAGTACAACGAACTGCGCATGGTGAAACGAATCAGGCCCTCGGCGGCCTCCGGACCGCCGCTGCTCCGGCGCATGTTCACCCTGAGAGTGAAGTTTTCCTTTTGGACCTTCTTCATTGTCGCCAGCATCGTCGGCTCCGCCTTCTATTTTGTCAACAGCCGCACCAGCGGCGAAGCATACGCGCATCTCGATGAAACCGTCCAGGCCCTCACAAAGACTGTGGCCGAGCAATCCGCCGGCTACATTATCAATCGCCGGAGCGATGTCGAATTCGATGAGTTGCTCGTAAGTTATGTGCGCTCCAATCCGATGCTTCGCCAGGTCGTCCTGACCGATTCGACCGGTCTCATACTGGCGCATTCCGATGATATCCGCAACATCCGCAAGCTTTATCAGACTCCCGCCCATCTGGACGCGAACACGCTCGGCCGCCCGCAGCGCTTTGTCGATGGCGACGAGCCACTGAGCTACTTGATCTCTCCTATCATGTCCAATCAACGTCTGCTGGGCCGGGTCTATGTAACTTACACGGCGTCGCAAATTCACGACATTTTGGTCAACACCCGGGCCAAGATCTTAATGGTCACCGGTGTCATGATTCTCATGGGGATTGTCGGGATCTATCTTCTGTCCAATTATTTTGTCACGCCGATTCTCAAGATTACCGAGCGCGTGCGGCGCTTTTCATCTGGAGACCTCGAAACCGAGCTGCCGCTGGAAGGAGCCGACGAATTCTTTGAAATATCGCGCGCCCTCAATGACATGACCACCCGCCTTAGTCGGGACCGCAAAAACGTGATCGAGCGCGAGCGGATGGCCAAAGAGATCGAGGTCGCCTCGCAGATTCAAAAAACCCTTCTCCCGCACGAATTGCCCGAGATTCCGGGACTCGAACTCGACACCTTCTACCGCGCCGCTTCGATGGTTGGCGGTGATCTGTACGACATCTTCCAAATCGGCGAAAACCGTTACTGTCTGGTAGTGGCCGATGTTTCCGGCAAGGGGGTGCCGGCCTCGCTCGTGATGTCGATGCTTCGAACCGTTATCCAGATCTATGCGGACAAAGAAGTCTCGGCACGCGACACGCTCCTCCATGTCAATGAGTATCTGATTCGGAACATGCCGCCCGGGATGTTCATCACGGTGTTTCTGGCCATCTACGATTCTCTGGCTTGCCATATCAAAGTGGTCTCGGCCGGGCATAACCCGATGCTACTTTACAAGGAATCTTCAGGAGAGCTAATGAAAGTCAACCCCTCGGGCATGCCGCTGGGAGTCGATATTGCCCTGAACAAGGGATTTGCCGATGGATTGCAGGAAATCACGATCGATCTGCAGCCCGGTGATCTGTTCCTAATGTATACGGACGGCATCACCGAGGCGGTCAACCGCGAGCGGGAACAGTTCGGCATGGATGGACTGACTCAGTGCCTCAAAGAGAGGCTGCAGGCTTCGACCCGGATTCCCGTGCGCGAAATCACCCAGGCAATTGTCCAGAAAATCGATGCCTTCTCCGGATTCTCCAAACAAGGAGATGACGTGACTTTCATCGTCTGCCGGGTTATTCACAAAGCTCAGGCGACGCCGGATGAAGGCGGATTGCAGTACCGCTCGACCCGGGATACCACCTCGGAGCTCCCCTCTTAATTCCAATATTTCCCTTGCCTCCGTCTTCGAATCTTGCTTGATTAAGGCCGCGGGCGTGCTCGGGAACGGCACCCCAGATACGTCTAGAAAAACAGAAAATGGAAAACATCAGCATATCTCTTTCCGAATCCGGCCATGACCGCTCGGTCTCCGAGGTCAGGGTAGACGGAGTCATAGATACTCTGACGGCCGGAGAGCTCGAAGAAGTCATCGACACGCTGATCAAGCGGGGCCGGTTCCGCATTGTCTTCGATCTGGCCGGGGTCGATTATATTTCGTCGGCCGGCTGGGGGATATTCATCTCGCATATCAAGGATGTCCGGGCCAACGGGGGAGACATCAAGCTGGCCAACATGGTCGCCAACGTGTACGAAATCTACCAATTGCTCGAATTTGACAACGTGCTTCAGGCTTTTCCTACCACGGACCAGGCCCGAGAGACGTTTGGCGTGGGTCCAACCCACCTCGACGTAAAAAAAAAGATCGGGAAGTAACCCGAGTCACCGTCCTCGACCAGCTGGCCCCCACGCCTCCTTCGACCTTCTCCCGATCTGCCGCTTCCGATCACAACCTGTTTGAACTTGACGCCGAGGCGCCCGAGTCGGAAGTGTTGCGGGCCGTCCATCGCGATCCTTTCGCCAGCATCACCGAAATCAAGCGGGAGGTCAACCGTTACCCCGGCCGGCCGATTATCGGCTGGTGGAGGATTTTCGGAGTCCTGCGCAAGAATCGCCTTCTGAGTCGTCGCTCCCGCTTCTACTATGCGCGGGGACGGTGAGCCGGCCGGTTTTAGTTTGACAGCCCGGCTCGACCGCTTATATTAAAGTCACACGCGCGGTTTCGGCACAGATCGAAGGAACGATGACGACGCAGATCGTGCTCACATTGGCTTTGGGGGTCCTGGCTGTCCTGCTGATTTATCTCGTCCTGACCCGTATTCAAACCGAACGGCGGCTCGCTCTGGCGAACCGGTATTTGAATCTGGTCGAGTTGGCGGAAGTTCTCCGCTCGAACAGCGTGGACGGCAAGATTCATATTGTCGCTGCCAAGGTCTCCGAACTCCTCAAATCGAGTTTTGGCTGTCAGAAGATAATCTTCCTTCGCAAACAGCGCGGCCAGCTGGATCTCAATTACTACCACGGCATCTTCAGGTTCAACCGGGCGGAATTCCGCCTCCCTTTCAGCCAACAACTGGCCGATCGGCTGCGCGAGAGTTTCCTGCCACAGCCCATCGCTTCTTTAGAGTCCGTAATTCCGGCACTCGCCATGCAGCGTCTCAAAGCCGAAGAACTGGATCTCTTCTTTCCGGTCTTCTGGCGGGACAACCTGTATGGAGTCTATTTTGTGCGGACCGCCAGTGAAGTATCCAACTCCGGATTCCGGCTGCTGGTAGCGAGTCTCGCCCATTCCCTGTCGGCGGCCTATCACGTCAGGTGGCACGAGGCCCGCCTGGAGCGTTTGGAGCAAGATGTCGCAGCCACAGCGCAACATTCGGGGAGTGCCATCCCAAGGCCCGAATTGTCCCCGTCCTCTTCGCTGCCGATTCTCAAACTAGTGCGGCATGCCAGCAGTGAGTCTTTGATCCCGCAGTTGGTCGGAACCGTCCAACATCAGTTGGGGGCGAGCCGGGCCATCATGATCTATGAGACCAAGTCTTCAGGCGGCAGCCTCGTGGCGTCCAAGAGCGGCACCGTTGACCGGATCGAATCCCCGTCGCGCGAACTGTTTGACCACCTTATCCAAAGTCTTGACCGGCGGCGGGTCGGCCCGCTGGATCACCCGGAGCCGCTCGTGTCCGATTGGGCCGCACATCTGAGGAGTCACGGCTTTCACTATGTGGCGCGCTTTTCCCCCTTCCAGGGTAAGAAAGGGCTGATCGCGCTCGATCATGCCGGCTCCCCGGGTGAGATTGAGGCCGTCCTGAGTGATCTGGAGGATTCGACCCAGGCACTGGTTACAAATGCCGAGCTGTTCGATGAAATGCAGGCGCTGTCATATACGGACAGCCTGACCGGGTTGTCCAACCAGCGCTATTTTCGGAAGCGCCTCAAAGAGGAAATTGACCGCGCCAAGCGGTACAGCCGATCCCTGGCCTTGATTATTTTCGACATGGATGATCTCAAGAGTATCAACGACCGCTACGGCCACCTGGCCGGCGATGCCGTGATCCAGCGCATGGGGCCGCTGCTTCGAAGCTGTATCCGAGCCATCGATATCGTCGCCCGTTACGGCGGCGACGAATTTTGCGTCATCATGCCGGAGGCGGATGCCGCCATGTGTGAACGGTTCATGGAACGGCTCCATCTCAAATTCTCCGACAATCATTTCCAGATCAGCGAACTGGAGGTCGAATTGCCTGCACCGTTTCGCTGGGAGGGGCGGTGTTCCCCGATCAGGCCGAGACCGATGACGAACTTATCTTTGCGGCCGACATGGCGCTCCTACAAGCTAAGGCCAGGGGGCGCGACCAGTATCTTCTCTATGCTCCCCCAGCGACTTCAGCCGATGGAACCGCCCCCCAACAGACCGGTTTTTAACCTTTACACCCTTTCCCGGCAGGTCTATATTGGACTGCTTAAGCAATCACAGGGAAATGCCGATTCTAGTTAAAGCTTTTGGCAGGGAAACACTTACGGATGAGCACTTATAGCCGCTTCCAACGCCTTCTGGTCCTCCTTCTCGCCGTCATTACCGTTGCCATGCTGACCCCCAGCCTGGTACGGGCGAAGGAATACCATATCGGGGCCGAAGACATTCTGGAGATAAAATTCTGGCAGGATGACAAGCTCAACACGGTTGTTCGAGTCGGTCAGGACGGCAAAGTCACGCTCGATATCGTCGGCCAAATTGATGCCGCCGGTAAAACCACCGAAGAGCTTCAGGATGAAATCGTCCGGCAAATGTCCCGCATTAACAAGAATATTTCTCAGTGCGTTGTCCGGGTACAGGCGTACAACTACAACTATGTTTTCATCATCGGCCAAGTTAAGCTGCCCGGCAAGCGGGCCTTCGAACAGATTCCTGACCTCTGGACCCTTATAAACGAGGCCGGCGGAGCGTTGGAGACCGGCGATTTAACGAAGGTGGCAATCATCAAGAGCGGCGAAGGACCCGGCAAGGCCGAAATCGTAAATGTCGCCGCAATAGTGGCGTCGGGAAACCTGGATCGCCTTCCCCAAATCGAGCGGGGCGAGACGGTCGATGTGCCTCCGACTATAGCCGGAGTAATGGCTCAGGATATCGGACAGATGGTGGAAAAGAAAAATATCGTGTATGTCATCGGCTCGGTCTTTCGGCCGGGGCCGGTCAAATTTGAGGATAACACCGACGTACTCGAGCTTCTTTCTCTGGCCGGAGGCCCTCTGACCACCGCCGATCTGAAAAAAGTTACGATCGTGAGTCACGATGGCAACTACGGCCAGACTATGCAGATCAACCTGGAAAAATACGCCAAGTCGGGCGCCCCGGCCAGATATATTGTCCAGAAGGAAGATGCCTTTATTGTTCCGGACAAAGGAACCGGCTTCCTTGGGGGCGGCCTCAATTTCACGACGATTACAGCAACTGTGGGTGTTATCACGTCCCTGATTCTGGTCATCAACCAGGTCAAGAAGTGATGACCTGACCCGGCAGGGGTGAGGCGTCCGAAGTCGGGCGCTGGGCAGGCAACAAAGGGAAGTTACGATGGAAACCTACCGGCTAAGCAGCAAGCTTCGCGAAAAAGAGCGGGAATACCTGATCCAGACGGCCAACGACAACGATCGCGGGGCGGTCGCCACGGCCATCTATGTCGATGGCGTTCTCACCGAGACCGTGAACTGCCCTCATCCGGCCGAGATCAAGCCGCAGGACATACTTTCGTTTGTAAAGGTCACTCACGGCGAGAAGAAGAAAGAAGTGGAGGCGCTGCTTCAGACCTATCGCCGCGTCCTTAACGGCGGAGACACCGAGAGCCTGGCGCAACTTGGTACCGCCTTTTTCTACAAAGGGTTTTATCAGGAGGCGCGCGAACTGCTCAAAGGGGCGCTTATGCTCACGCCCGAGCACCATCCATCTCTCAACCAGCTTGGACTGACTGAACTTCAGATGGGGAATGTGCCGGCAGCGATCGAAGCGCTGTCACGCGCAGTCACGCTCCGCCCGCGGTTCGCGGATTATCGCAACAACCTCGGGGAAGGGTATCTGGCCGACGGAAATGCCAAGAAGGCGGTCGGGGAGTTTGAAGAAGCTATCAACATCAATCTGTATTATGCTGACGCCTACTACAATTTAGGTCTGGCCTATTTGCTCAAATTTACGATCACCAAGGACTCGTCGGGGCTCGCTCCCGTGGTCGAGAAGGTGATCGACTGCATGAACAAAGCTTCGCTCATCCATCCCGCCTACAAGTCGGAGACGCTGGAGGCCGGGCTTGCTGCGGTGAGGGCCGGCTCGATCGACAAAGCGCTGTACGCTTTCAGAACCTGCCGCGAAATGAAGAAGGAAAGCCACCGCCAGGAATTCGCCGGGTTTTACATGAAGTTTATTCTCTTCCCGGAATGGGTCAGCGAGCGGGGAATTCAGGACCGCATTACGTTTTTGAGCGCCGAGATCGCCAAAAACCCGACCTACGTTGACCTGCAAACCGAACTGGCCGAATGCTATCTGGAACTGGCCCGTCACTCCTGGCAAAAAGGGATCGAGCACTTTCGCAAAACGGCCGAGTTAAACCCGACCCTCGGCAAAGTGCACGCCGCCCTGGAATCATCTGAAAAGCTGTATCAGCAAATCTGTGATACGGTGAACAAAGTAGTCGAGAAAGGCTGATAAGTCCGCATGGCGCGTACCCAACTGTCTTTGGTCGAGCATTACACCCTTGAAAGCGGTCTGGCTACCGAATTCCGTCGAGTTCTTCACAACCTCCAGAATCTCGCCAAGACCCGCGAACTTAAGACGGTCATGATCACCTCTTCGACTTTGGCCGAGGGGAAATCGACCGTGAGTTCCTTTCTGGCCCTCACCGCTGCTCGCAAGGGACTCCGCACACTCCTTATCGATGGTGACCTGCGCCGCCCCAGCATCCACAAATTATTCGCCTTGAAGCGCGAAGCCGGCCTGTGCGAGGTCCTGATCGATGGGGCTCTGGCCAAGACCGTGATCAAGAAAACTAATCTGGATAAGCTGGATATCATCACTTCGGGCAAACCTTCGCCGCAGCCGGCCGAGATTTTCGATGCCGGCATGATCGGGCGCCTTCTCAACGAAATGAAATTCTATTACGACCTGATCATAATCGATTGTGCGCCGGTACTCCCGGTGTCAGATCCGATGCTCCTGGCTCATGAAGTCGACGGCGTTCTATTTGTCGTGAAAGCGGGAGCCACTCAGCGCGAGGTCGTGCGCCGGGCCTCCGAAATCCTGGCCACCGGCACCAACCGGGTGCTGGGCGTGATCCTCAATAACACCGATGACAGCCTGCCGCATTACTTGAGTCAGGATTATTACGGCTACGACTATCCTGCCAAGCCGCACAAAGAGCCGACTCAGGCCGACCGAAACACGTCTTCCGAGGGCTCCAAAGTACAAGAAATGCCGCCGTCCGGCCGCAAGGCTGAGCCGCCGCAAAAGAATAATCAGCCGCGCTGAGGCAGGTAGGTCTGGGCCATGTCTCGTCCCGTGAATTTTCTTACTGTCGATCTGGAAGAATGGTATGTCGTGGAGGCGCTCAACCAGCGCTTTGACTTCGAGCATTGGCCGACGCTCGAAAGCACGGTGGTGCAAAACACGGTTCGTCTGCTCCAACTATTTGACCGCAAGAATATTCACGCCACCTTCTTTGTCCTCGGCTGGGTGGCCGAAAAACATCCCCAACTGATTGCCGAAATAGCCGATCGCGGACATGAGATTTGCTGTCATAGCTACCGACACGTTCGAGTCGACAAGCTGGATGCCGCCCAATTCCGGGATGACACTTCTAAAGCTATCGATGTTATCTCCAAAGCGGCCGGAGTGCGTCCCCGAGGCTATCGCGCACCGAGCTGGTCGATCAACGCCGACTGCTCCTGGGCCTTTGAGGTCCTGGCCGAACTGGGCTTCGATTATGACAGCTCTATCTTTCCTATTAAGCACGATATCTACGGCATGCCCAATGCCCCGCGCCAGCTCTTCAAGATGAGCTTCCCCAACGGCAAGCAGCTCTGGGAATTCCCCTGCGCCACCCTTCGGTTCTTCGGCTACAATCTTCCATTGGCCGGCGGCGGCTACTTGCGACACTCCCCATATTGGTATTCGCGCCTGATGGTGCGAAAGCTGAATAAACAGGGGATGCCGGCGATGGTGTACATTCACCCCTGGGAGATTGACCCTCACCCGCCCGAAGTCGAGGGATTGAGCCCGCTTCAGCGCTTTCGAACTTACGGTTCGACCAGCATACTCGAACAGAAACTGGATCGGCTGTTGGACGATTGCCAATTCACTACCATGTCTGATTTTCTGGTCCGCCATACGCGCCGCCCCATCGGGTTCGAGCACGCCTGATCAACCGCACCGGTCTCCGAAGCGGTCGTCGGGCCTCAAATCGTTGTCAATCAATCAAAAAGCTTTCGAAATTATTGCTTGACGAGGGGTGTATAAAGGTAAACTTTAGACTCGACTGGATTGGAAACGAGGCAAAGGAGTTAACACCATGAAACGCTTGGTATTGATTGCACTGACGTTGATTCTGACCTTCTCTTGGGCGGATGCTCGACGCAAAAAAGAGTACGCCGGGGCAGTCAAGGATATGGTCTATCAAGACAGCAAGTTCGACTTCCAGATCAAGGTCAACGACAACTGGAAATACAATATTGGAGATGCCGACGCCACCGCTCGACTTATTTTGATTCAGAAGAAATTTGGCATCCCCTCGGATTACAAGGATGCCTCCGACTATACGTATATCCCCAAGATGGTGGTCTGGGCGGATACCTCGTCGATGAGCGCTCCCACCTTCATGGACTCGCTCTTGAGCAACAACTTCAAGTCAAAACAGAAGAAAGAAATCATGGCCGAGTTTGATATCCTGTCCCAGTCTGACGTCATTCCTAAGGGCAGGATTATGAAGACCATGTCCGGCGAGACCGCCGTCGTGTGTGACTGGGAAGCCAAGTACGCCAAAGATATAGCGACCTCGACCTCTTCCGATGCGGTCATCCATGTCAATCGCAAGTATCACGGCCAGATTGTGGCGATGAAGCATGCCGGTGTCCTGTACTTGTTTCATACCATGTGTGAGGATGAGTTCCGCGAGCCGGTCGCGGCCGACGTTAACGGCATGCTGAATTCGATCGCTTTTGCCAAAGCCGCCAAGTGACGCTTCGGCGGGTCATCCGCCGAGCACGTGGCCATAAATTTTTGGCCGCAGGATTCATCTGCGGCCGGTAACTGTCGAAGTCCGGAGGAACTATGTGGATCGTTCGTGCGATCCTGATCGCGCTCGTGCTCATCCTGGTGATCGCCTTTGCCTACACCAACACCGGTTTGGAGCAGGTGGTCGACGTTCACATGAAGCCGTTGTTTCCCAATTACGTTGACGTGCCGCTCCTGACGGTGGTGTTCGTTGCCTTTGCCACCGGCATGTTCATGTCGCTCCTGGTCTTTATCACCATCTACATTAAACAGACCATGGATCTTCACGCGGCGCGCCGGAAAGTCCGGGCATTGGAAGCCGAGGTCGGTATCCTGAGGAACCGACCTATCGAAGAGTCGGCCGATCTCCTGAAAGGCGCCGATTCGCGCCTGACAGAGATCAAATCCCCTTTTAGCGAAGGATAAAGCGTATGCTGGAGTCATTGCTCCTACTGCTGGTGCTCCTGTTCGGCGCCATCTCATTTTACCTGATGTACGAGCGGTACTATAAGCGGGTCCAGCAGTCGGAGCCGTCGCAGTATGTCGAGGCCCTTCGCAATCTTCTCGACGGCAAACAGGAAGCCGCTTTTACCAAGCTTCGCCAGGTCATTGCCGAAGATCCGGCCAATGTCGATGCCTACCTCCGACTCGGGAGGATTCTCCGAGAGCACAGTCGGGCCGATCGGGCGCTTGAGGTTCACAAAAACCTGACCCTTCGCTACGGACTGAGCAAAGCTGACCGAGTAGCTATCCTTCGCGAGCTGGCCTCCGACTATCTAGCCCTCAACGAACCGGCCACCGCCGAGGCCGCCCTGAAAGAACTGATCTCGCTCGATTCGGACAATTACTGGGCCCACGTCAACCGTCTGAAGCTCCAGGAAAAAGCCAACCAATGGGAGGAAGCACACGAAACGGCGGCCTTGCTTTTGAAACTGGAGTCCAACAAATCCAAGAAGCCCCTGGCCCGGTTCAAAGCGCAGTTGGGTGATCAATTGTTCAAAGCGAGGGAATTCCACAAGGCCCGGGTCGTATACAAGGAAGCGATCGGGCTCGACCCGGCTTATGTCCCGGCGTATCTCGCCATCGGCGATTCGTATTTCGAAGAAGAGCGCTTTGAGGATGCTGTCAATTTCTGGACGAAACTGATCGATGCCAACCCGGAGCAGGCGCATGCCGTGATCGAGCGGCTCAAGAACACCCTCTTTACTCTTGGCCGATTCGGCGAGATCGTTGACATCTGCCGGCGAATCCTTGAGCAATCCCCCAAAAACGCCGAAGCCCGCCGTACGCTGGCTGAGTTTGACATAAAGAAGGGGGACCTGAATTCGGCCCAGGAGACCCTGGAACAAATTCTTGAAGATGAACCCGACGACGTGCAGACCATCCTGGAGCTGATTCGCATCCATCTGGAACAGGGGAATCAGAAGAAGCTCCACGAGCTTCGGCGCCGCCTCGACCTGAAACGGGATAAGAAACGCCCGCCGGCCAATCTGCGGCAGCCTACCCCGACTGCCAGCCGTTCCTGACACTTTCGCCGCTCCGATTTTCATGTTATCCTTAGGCCATGACACGCCTCTTTGTCGGTTCTCTATTCTTAGTATTGCTTCTGGCCGGATCAGGCACGAAGGCTGACATACTAGATTTGATTCAGACCGGGAGAATCGTTGAAGCGCGCGACTCGATCACCGATCTGGGGTCGACTTTCGCCGAGCGCGGAAATGTCCTCTTCTACCGGGGGTTGATCGAACCCGATGCTGACTCCTCGGCTCGTCTTTTGGAATCTTCGCGAGAAAACAAGGTCGACAGCAGCTTCCAGGAAGTGATTGCCTCCCGGCTGGCCTTCTACTACTTAGTAAAGGGGAATGGAGGGCAGGCGACCAAAGAAGCGATGCGTTATCTGTCATTAAGTCCACAAGGGGAGGCTGCCGGGGCCATGTCCCGAATTGTTCTCCTCGAGCGGGAGCCTGGAGGAGATACAGAATCGGCTGCGCCATCAATTGATTCCCTCCTGGATCAGTTTCCCCGTGGCGAGATTCGCCAGTGGCTGCTTATTGACCAGGCCCGGATTGCCGCTGGTGACAACCAGTCTGCCGAAGTTGTCAAGCCGTTGAAGAAACTCTCGCAGGAAAGATCCGGCCCGGGTGTCGCGACCGCCATGATTATGCTCGCCAGAAACGCTGTAGCATCGAAACAGTTTGATGATGCCGTCAAGTATTTCGGGCTGCTCAAGGAGGAGTTTCCCCATGCGGTTGGTCTCTCTTCGCTTGCCGACCAGCTGGGTGATGTTCCCGAGGAGGAGCTCAAAGATGCCCAGGCGGAGAAAGCGACCGGCACTTATTATGCCGTCAAAGTCGGCGTGTTCTCCCAGAAAGCCAACGCCGACCAGCAGGCCGATCAATGCCGCCAAATAGGACAGAACATTACGGTAGACTCCAAACAGATCGGCGGAAAGACCTACTATATTGTCTATGTGGGGAGGTTTCGAACTTTCGCCGAGGCGGAACAGTTGAAATCTAAACTCGAAGCGCGGCTGAACGATTCCTTCCAGGTGGTCGCCCGATGAACTCGACTCCGGAACAAGAGCACGAGAATCTGACCCCCGCCATGCGTCAGTATCACGCTATCAAAGAGCAGCATCCGGACAAAATCCTCATGTTCCGCATGGGAGACTTTTATGAAATGTTCGGTGACGACGCCATTAAAGCTGCTCCGATGCTCGGCATTGCCCTTACCGCCCGCGGCCACGGTAACGGCGGCAAGATTCCGCTGGCCGGAGTCCCGTATCATGCCCTGGAGCGCTACCTCACGCGCTTGACCTCCCGCGGCGAAAAGGTTGTTATAGTCGAGCAAGTCGAGGATCCAAAATTGGCCAAGGGGGTAGTCAAACGAGAGATAGTGGAAATCGTCACCCCCGGCACGGTCACGGTCGAGAATTCCGAAGACTCTTCGAGCCTGATCTCTCTCGCCGCCATCTTCCCCAAAGAGGGGAGACGGATGGGAGTCGCGGTACTGAATCTCAATACCGGCATGTTTATCATCGACCAGGGGGAAATTGCCTCAATGGTGGAGCGAGTCCGCGTCCTGGAGCCGTCGGAAATCATCTTCCCCTCGGATCTAGGCCGGGAGCGAGTGGAGGAACTGTTCGCCACCTGGCGGATGTCGGTTCAGTTGAGCCCGTTTGAAGATTGGAACTTCGATGTTCAATCGGCCCGCCGCGATCTCAACGACCATTTCGGCACCGCCACCCTGGAATCTTTCGGTATCGCGCATGAAACCCTGGCGATCGCCGCCGCCGGAGCTATTTTCAGATACCTGAGGGAGAACCATCGTGAGCATCTCGCCCATATTACCCGGATCACCCGATATGACAACGCTGAGTTCATGTCCCTTGATTACAGCACCGTCCGCAATCTGGAACTGGTCGCCAATCTATCGAACAGCACCGAGGAAAACTCGCTTTTCTCGGTCGTGAATCTGTGTCACACCGGGGCCGGGGCGCGCTTACTCAAGGGAAATCTGCTTCGGCCGTTCCGAAACAAAGAAAAGATCGAGCTGAGACTTAGAGCCGTTACCGAGCTGGTCAGGGATCGAGAGCTCTGCTTCCAATTGCGCCAGGAAACGCGTGGGATGCCGGACCTTGAACGTCTTGCCGGCCGACTCGGTATTGCTCGCTTGAATCCGCGCCAGATGGCCTCGATCGCGGTTTCCCTTCGCTCAGCCGAGCAAATCAGAACGCTCCTGGCCAACGCCACCAGCCCCCTGATTGTGGCCTGGCGCGGAAACCTCCCTCACTGTGATCCGCTCGTCGCCCGGATTGAAGGCGCCCTGGTCGATGAGCCCCCGCTCTCCACCGCCAAAGGGGGAGTCCTTAAGGTCGGCTATTCGGATAGACTGGACGGCCTGAACGATTCTATTCGAGAAGCCCGCCTCTATATCGCCTCGTTGCAGCAAAAGGAGCGCGAACGGACCGGCATCAGCACGCTCAAAGTCGGCTTCAATCAGGTGTTTGGTTATTATATCGAGATCACCAAGGCGCAGGCTTCGTCCGCTCCAGCTGAGTATATCCGCAAGCAAACCCTGGTCAACGCCGAGCGGTATATCACACCGGAGTTGAAAGAGCGGGAAGAACTGATTCTGGCGGCCGAAGAAAAAATCATCAAGCTGGAAAACGAGCTCTATCAGGAAATTGTCGAGTTCCTGTCGGCTTCGATGGCCGACCTGGCCTTGACGGCGTCGCTCCTGGCGGAAATCGATTTGGTTTCGGCTTTGGCTGATCTGGCCGTCCAGCGCGGATACTGCTCTCCGCAAATATTTGACGACACTCGCCTCCGTCTGGTCGGGGGGAGACACCCCGTGATCGAAAGCGTGCTGCCGGTCGGTACGTTTGTCAGTAACGATGTGGATTTCGCCGATAGCCAGGCGCGCATTCATATTCTTACCGGCCCCAATATGTCCGGAAAATCCACATATCTCCGGCAAGTCGGTCTTATCGTCATACTGGCCCAGATTGGTTCCTGGGTGCCGGCCGATGAAGCTGAAATCGGCCTGGTTGACCGCGTCTTTACGCGGGTCGGAGCTCTGGATAATCTGGCTCGAGGGCAATCTACCTTCCTGGTCGAAATGGTCGAGACCGCCAACATCGTCCATAACGCCACCGAACAATCGCTGGTGTTGCTTGATGAAGTCGGAAGGGGAACTTCCACTTTCGACGGCCTCTCGGTCGCCTGGTCGGTTGTGGAGTACATCAATGACAACAAACGGCCACGTACAATTTTTGCCACCCACTATCACGAGCTTACCGGCATGGCCGAGTTGTATCCGGCCGTTCACAACTACCAGGTAGCCGTCAAGAAATGGGAGGATCAGGTCATTTTCCTCCACAAGATTATTCCGGGCGGGTGCGATGATTCCTATGGCATCGAGGTGGCCCGGCTGGCCGGGATCCCGAGGTCGATCATTACCCGGGCCAAGCAGATTCTCCGGCTGCTCGAATCGGGTAAGTTCTCCCAAAGCGAATTGGGACGGGGTATCTACAAAGAAAAGATTCAGCCTAGTTTGTTTGAACCGCCCCCGAATGAATCTGAGCGGAAGATCAGGGAGCTCGACCTCAATTCCCTTTCGCCCGTCCAGGCGTTCGATTTCCTAAGGCAGCTTAAAGAGGAGCAAGACCGATGACTGCTCCCTTGGTCGGTCAGCGCCGTTCCCCCATTCGTCCGCTCCCGGAACGATTGATCAACAAGATTGCCGCCGGAGAAGTGGTCGAACGGCCCGCCGCCGTGGTCAAAGAACTGGTCGAGAACGCCCTGGATGCCGGCGCCTCCAAGATCGACATCATCATTGAAAAGTCCGGTTCACGCCTGATCAAGATTGTCGACAACGGCTGTGGGATTCCCGAAGAACAAATCGAAATTGCGTTCTCGCGCCATGCCACCTCCAAGATTTCCGGGCTGGCTGATCTGGAGCGCCTGATTTCATACGGTTTCCGCGGCGAAGCGCTCCCCTCGATCGCTTCCGTCTCCCGCACGCGCATGGTCTCGCGAACGCCGGAGTCGGATCATGCCACCGAGATCATCATCGAAGGGGGTGTGGTTCAATCGAAAAAGCCGTATGCCGCTCCTGTCGGAACCACGATCGAAGTTGAAAATTTGTTCTTCAACACGCCGGCGCGCCGAAAATTCATGAAGGCCGAATCGACCGAAGCCCGTTATCTGTCCCGAATCGCCATGGCCATGGCGCTCGTGCGCTATGATGTCGGATTCTCTTACACGCTCAATGCCCGCTCGATCTTTGCCTCTCCCGCCGGAACGCTGGGGGCCCGGTCGGTCGATCTGCTCGGCTATGGTCACAAACTGGTCGACGTGAACGGGGGAAACGGCGTTGTCACGATGTCCGGCTTCATCGGGACCCCGGACCAGGCGCAGAACAACCGGTGGGGACATTTTATCTTCATCAACGGGCGATACATTCATTCCCTCACGCTCACGCATGCCCTCATGGCCGGCTACGGCGAACTTCTTCCCAAGGGGTTGTACCCCATCGGAGCGCTTTTACTGACCGTTGATCCGGCCGAGGTCGATGTCAACGTGCACCCGGCCAAGACCGAAGTTCGGCTTTCGCATGAGCGCGAGATTCATGACGCTATCGTTCACACGATCAAAGATTCGCTGCGGCAGGACGGGATCATCCCGGTCTTTCGGCCTGCCTCCTCACCAGAAACCACCGCATCGGCTCCAGCCGGGCAAGGGACGCTCAGAATCTACTCACGGCCGTCGCCGGCCCAGGCCGGTATTCCGGGAGTATTCTCGCATACGCCGGTAAATCAAGAGCAGATGAGAGAACTCTATCGGTCCACGGACATTTCAAAATCGGATGCGGCGGGCGATACGTTCCAGGTCAATAAGGAAACTGGGGAGATTACTGAGACTCCGGGCGCAGGTCTGTCACATTCGGATTCAAATCCGTCTTCTCAGGCTCCTCTCATCGACGGGATTCGCCTGATCGGACGGTTTGCTGATCTATACCTGGTCCTGCAGGCCGGTAATGACCTGTTTATTGTCGATCAGCACACCGCGCACGAACGGGTCCTCTATGAAGAGGCGGTTAAGCGTATTGACAACCAGGCTTTGGTGGGCCAGCACCTTCTTTTGCCGGTGCAAGTGGAGCTGAGTCCGGAACAGTTGGCGGTTTTCACCGAAGCCTCGGAGATTCTGAATCGATCCGGTTTTGTCGTTTCACCCTTTGGGGGCCGAATGGTCAATATTGAGACCGTCCCCCTGATTCTGACCCGCCGCTCACCCGAAACCGTCTTTCGCAAAGTTCTTGATGATCTCTCCTCGCTTCGGGCCGGGGGCTATGATCTGAAGAAAGCGATTGCCCAATCGGTCGCCTGCCGCGCCGCGGTCATGTCCGGGGATCGGCTCACCGATGAAGAGGCGGTTGGGCTGCTTCACCGGCTGCTCCAATGTGAGAACATGTACTCCTGCCCCCACGGCCGACCGACCTTCATCCGCATTTCCCAGACCGATCTGGATCGTCAGTTCGGACGCTGTTGAAATGCCCCGAATCCCTATAATCTGCGGACCGACCGGCTCCGGAAAGACCGCCGTCGCGCTTGCACTGGCTTCCCGGTTTCCGATTGAAATCATCTCGGCCGACTCGCGGCAAGTCGTTCGTCTCCTGGACATCGGGACCGCCAAACCGACCCCGGAGGAGAGACGGCAAGTTCCCTTTCACTTGATTGATCTAATCGATCCGGGAGATCGCTACAGCGCCTTCAAGTTCGTCAACCATGCCGTGCGCACGATCAAATTGATACTCGAACGAAATCACCTGCCACTATTGGTCGGGGGAACCGGTCTGTATTTGCGGGCCCTTACCCATGGGGTCGTGGAAATTGAGGAGTTGGACCTTCAAGTCAGAGAACAGCTCGAAGGGGAGGCCAAGAGCCTGGGAGTGGAGGAGATGTACCGCCGGCTGAAGGAGATCGATCCGCTGGAGGCGGCGAAGATCCATCCCAATAACCGGGTTAAAGTGATTCGGGCTCTGGAGATATTCCGTCTTACCGGCAAGACCAAGTCCGAGTTGACTGCCACCGGAAGTTATCGCAAGGGTGAATTTGAGTTTGAATATTTCTGTCTCCTGCCGGATCGGCCGGCGCTCTATGAGCGGATCAACCGACGGACCGACCAAATGATCGAGTCCGGCTGGCTGGCCGAGGTCGAAAACTTGGTTCGCGACGGCTGGATGGAGAGGATACGCGCCGCCAACATTATCGGGTATAATGAATTATTGAACGTAGCCGAAGGACAGATGCGAATGGAGGACGCCGTCGGGCAAATCAAGCAGCAGACGCGAAGGTACGCCAAGCGCCAAATAACCTGGTTCAAGCACCAGGTTGACTGCCGTTTCCTTAAATCAGCTAACGAGTTACAGGATAGGCTTGCTGACAGTCTGAGATGATTTTTTGCTTGCCCGGAGAGATTACCCGCCGTTTCTTTGGTACTAGTTAACGCCCAATGGGTTACGACCATAGAGGGGGTAAAGCACTCTCTCGATATGTCCGATAACATAAGGGAGTGCGTGAGTTCAACAAAATTCAAGGAATGTGGCATGATGATTCGCAGGCCGGATAGTTTTTCATGGTTTCAACGGCCCCTCTATATCGCGGTTTTCGTTTCGACCCTCCTGGTGGCTGGCTGCGGTGTCTTCCACCACCCGTCCCAGTCTGAAACGCGCCCCGAGTCTGAGTCGGACACGCTAGCGGCTACGGCCGACTCCAGCGGCGAACTGACCTATATCCCTCGGGACAACCGCTCGGACCGCCAGGCTGAGCCGGGTCAGCCCCCGACTCTCCGGATTCCCAAAGCGGTCGGGGAACCCTCGAGCACCGAAGCTGAGTATCCTCCCGAAGATGACGCCACTTGGCAAGCTTTCCACCAGGCCGATGAGTTCTATCAGATGGGGGTGACCGCGAACCGCGAGTCGAGTTGGGAAGAGGCCCAGTATTATTTTGAGAAGGCCCTGAAAACCCTGGCCAATGTCGATGTTGAAACGGAATCCGATTCCGCCCTGACCCCTGAAGCGGTCAAATACAACACCCTGCTTGACAATATCGTCTCCGACTACCGCACAACCCTTCGCTCTCTCGGGCGTCTTGACGAAAACGCCGCTCCTTCGGCCATTGTCGAGCGCTTCGGCGATCTCGAGACCAAGCTCGGGAACGATACCATGCATGTCTACAAGAGCGAGCGGAGCCCGGTCTCTTACGATCTGCCGGTAGTCATGAACGGGCGGGTCAAAGCTTCAATCGTTTATTTTCAGACAGTCGCCAATGAGGCCTTCCGTCGGTATCTGGGACGCTCCCGGAAATATGCCGTGATGTTCAAGCGGATTCTGCGTGAGAACGGGCTTCCGGAAGACCTCATCTATCTGTCGCTCGTCGAGTCGGGGTACAATCCTCATGCCTATTCGTTCGCCCGCGCCATGGGCCTCTGGCAGTTCATTGCCGAGACCGGCAAGTTGTACGGGCTCGATCGGAATTGGTGGGTCGATGAGCGCAAGGACCCGGAAAAATCAACAATGGCGGCGGCCAAATTCCTCAAGGAGCTTTACGAAGAATTCGGTTCGTGGGAGCTGGCGATGGCTGCCTACAATGGCGGGCCGGGACGGGTGGAGCGAACGATCGCCCAGCAGCGGACTTCGGATTTCTGGAAATTGCGCCTTCGCCAGCAGACGATGGACTATGTCCCGCTTATTTACGCCGCGATCATTATCGGAAAAGAACCGGAGAAGTATGGATTCGGCGATGTCGCTTATGAGCCGGAGCTGACCTGGGACTCGGTCTACATCGACCGTTGCCTGGACCTTCGCGTCGTGGCCAACCAGATCGGCTGTACGATCGACACCTTGAAATTCCTCAATCCGGAACTACTGCGTAACTATACTCCGCCCAATACCAAAAATTACAAGCTTCGGCTTCCGGCTGGTTTCCGGCAGAGTTTCGTGACGGCCTATGAAAACATGCCTGAGGCCAAGGGGGCCAGTTTCGCCCACCACAAGGTCCGTCGGCGCGAAACCCTGGCCTCAATCGCCAACCGCTACGGCATATCGCAATATGCCATTCTTGATGCCAACAATCTTTCCAAAGGTGCTCACCTGAAATCGGGGATGGATCTGGTCATCCCAGTGCCGGCCGGAAATGACGGCAGCGATGATCGTGACGGCGGCAGCGATGCCCAGAAGAGCCGTCAGTATAAGACCGAGAAATCGACTTACTCCGTGCGTCCCGGCGACACCATGTGGGACATTGCGCGAGCGTTCGGTATCAGCGCCGATGAACTCCGGCAGGTCAATTATCTGAACAAGGATGATCGGATCTTTGTCGGCCAGAAACTGCGCATTCCGTCGTACGCCAAGTCCGGGCCGCAGCTGGCCAGTGTAGGGGATGACAGTATCGGCCGCGAGAGTGCGAGCCAACCCAATGATGCCCCTGACTCCCATCCGAGTTCTTCAGGCTCGAACGCCAAATCCGGTTCGGCTGTGGCGCAGCCGGTGGGCGCCAATGCCACCTATGTCGTGAAAGAAGGGGATACGATCTGGGATATCGCCAAAAAATTCGGGACAACCGCCTCGGATATCCGCGAACAAAATGGTCTGAACAAGACCGCCCGCATTTTCATCGGCCAGCAGTTGATAATCGCCCCGTCGGCGGGCAAAGACGACAACCAGTTTGTCATCTACAAGATTCGCAACGGCGACACGCTCAGCCGAATCGCCCAGAAATACAAAACCACGATCGCCAAAATTGTGGCAACCAACTCGATCAACGATCCCGAATCTCTTCGGCCCGGAGATCGTATCAAGATCCAGGTTGAATAGGAAATCAAGCTGTGGCTAAACGACGCGACATTATTATCGGAGTGATCATCGGAGTCGCATTTCTGGTGGTGTTCGGCATTTTCGCCCTGACTTTTGTCGGCAGCTTCATGGGGAACGATGACCTGGGGCTGGCCTCTTTGGGGAGCGGCGATATCGGCTTGGTCGAAATGTGGGGCGTTATCGACGACAACAGCGGGCGGCTGCTTATTCGCCAGCTGGATCACTGGGCCAAGACGGGCTCGATTAAGGCTATCGTTATCCAGGTAAACTCCCCGGGCGGAAGTGTGGCAGCATCCCAGGAAGTCTATGACGCCATTAAGCGAGCTAAGGCCGAAAAGCCGGTGGTAGTCTCAATGGCCTCGGTGGCGGCCTCCGGCGGTTACTATATTTCCTGTGCGGCGAGCAAGATTGTTGCTGATCCCGGGACTGTGACCGGGTCAATCGGCGTCATTTTCGAATTCAACACCTTCAAAGGTCTGATGGATAAAGTAGGAGTTCAACTTGAGACTGTTAAGTCTGGTGAGCTCAAGGACGTAGGCAATTATTCCCGGCCCATGACCGAGAAGGAGCAGAAGATGCTCCACGCCGTGGTTATGGACTCCTATGAGCAGTTTGTAGGGGTGGTTTCGTCGGGGCGGGGCCTTGAGAAGGACTCGGTCCATGCGTTTGCCGACGGCTCCGTCTTTACCGGCCTACAGGCCTACCATATGGGGCTGGTGGACACCCTGGGCGGGCTCCACGAGGCGATTGAGCTGGCGGCCGACATGGCTCATCTGAGTGGCGAGCCGAGCGTCGTCAGGCCTATTCGCAAGGATCGTACGACCATTTGGGACCTGCTTGGCCAGTTCATGGGAAGCGTCAATTCGGCTGTTGAACGACGGTTTTCGGGTCCCCAACTGATGTATCTTTATCAGTGACTTGGGCCTGCAGGCATTTTTCCCTAAAAAATTGTAGACAAATCGTTAATTTTCGCTTTTTTTCTGTCCAACAGTGATTATCTTCCGCTGCCCCAACTGCTTATCTCCGTTAAGGATTCGTCAGTGGGTGGCGGATCGGAAGTAAGATGAACGAGACGAGAATAACTAACCTTAGCCTATAGTATCGAGGGAGGACGCAGTGACAAAAGCGGACTTGGTCGAGAAAGTGGCCGAAAAGACAGGCCTGACGCGCACGGATGTAGCCGTTGTTGTTGACTCGTTTCTTGATACCGTCAAGAAGTCGGTGGAGAATGGTCACAACATCGAAATTCGCGGCTTTGGGACCTTCAAGATCAAACTTCGCAAGGCTCGCAAGGCCCGTAATCCTCGCACGGGTGATGTGGTGCCGGTCCCGGATCGTAAAGTTCCGGTGTTCAAGCCGTCCAACGAGTTTAAGAACATGATCACTAAGCTGTCGTTGTAGTTCGAAACATTAACTGGAGGTTCGATGCCCTGCGGAAGAAAGCGCAAACGGCATAAAATCAATACCCACAAGCGGAAAAAGCGCAGACGCGCCAACCGCCATAAGAAGAAAGTGAGATAGTAGCGAACGGGAAAAACTCGCGCGAGACACTGGGCATTCGGTTCCTAACGGAGCCGCCCGCCCCGCCCCCGCACGAGACCAATCCCCTTTGATCCTATAAGCCAACTCCAAAACGATCAAGAGCTTGGCTGTATTGAGCCGAAAACGAAATGCCCGCCCACCAGGCGGGCATTTTTCTTGCCTTCTTCACTGAGGTGAATTACGCGTACCTCCGAACAGCCTTCGCCCTGGCCGCCGTTCTTGCCGCGACCGCGTCCGGCGCTCGAGCGGACCGAAGCGACTTCAAGGTGAACGATGATGGCGCCGCGGTCGAACACAGCCAGCCTCGCATTGCGGTCATTCCCGGAAAGGGGTTCGCCGTGGTCTGGTCCGATTACCGGAGCGGCGATCGCAGCATCTATATCCAACGATTCACACCGCAGGGAGATGCCATCGGGGGAAATCTCCTCGTTAACACGGATACCAACCGCGCCTACCAGGCCGGGCCTGCCCTGGGGATCGATGGAACCGGCCATTACAATGTCGTGTGGCAGGATTACCGCGACGGCTCCTATCCGTTCGGACCCCACGTTTATTTTCAGAGATTTGACAGCGCCCTAGCGGCGGTTGGCTCGAACCGAAATCTAACGGTAGAAAAACCTGATTCCCTTAAGGAGTTTCCCGATATCGCGATCGATGCCTGGGGAAGGGGAGTAGTGGTCTGGGCGGATTATCGCAACCGCAACTGGGACATTTATGGACAACTCATTTCACCCACTGGCGCCCTGGTGGGGTCGAATTTCAAAGTCAACGACGATATCGGTGTCGGTCAACAGCACGCTCCCCGAGTCAGCATGTCGGGGGATGGCTGGTTTGTTGTGACCTGGTACGATAACCGATACGGCAGCGATGATATTTTCGTTCAACGGTTTGACACACTGGGGACACGCCTGGGACCTAATACGCGGGTCAACTCCGATGGCGGTACGGCGCGCCAGGCGTATCCAGATGTCGCCGCCGACGTCCTCGGGCATTTCACCGTGGTCTGGACCGACTGGCGAAATGGAGTCTATCCGGTTAATCCGGACGTCTATGCCCGCAAGTTCGATACCCTTCTTCAACCCTTGACTCCGGATATTCGCGTCAGCACCGATGGCGCCGGAGCCGCCCAGCGAGATCCGGCAGTGGCCGTGGATAGAAACGGAAATGTTGCGATTGTTTGGTCTGACTCATCTTCATCCTCATGGGATGTGCACGGACAAATGATCGATGCCACCGGGGCGATTCGAGAAGTAAACTTCCGCGCCAATAGCTTTACCGACAGTGCCCAGCTTCAACCGGATGTAGCGCTCGACGGCCGAAACCGGTATGTGACTTGGGTGGACAAGCGGAACGGTCAGTTCGATATTTACGCTTCGATTGTAACCTACAACAATCCGACTCTCACGGCGTCGCCGCAACAACTCCAGTTCGGCATGGATGTGAGCGACACGGTCTTCCCAACCAAAAGCCTGATCATCAACACGGCCGGGTATAATGCTGTGCACTTTCGGGCCAAGAGTTCGGTGACGTGGTTAACCGTCAATCCGGCCTCGGGCCTCACGCCTGACACGTTGGTTGTAGCCATCAATCAGAAGCTTCCGTACGGCTCTTACTACGGCGCGCTCAATTTCGTCGATGACGACAACCATGACTCAAGCCTGACCATATCGGTTCGATATGATGTCACCGCCCCGGCTTTGAAAGTCAATCCGGACAGTCTGAATTTCTCCGCGCTCTTTGGTTTTCTCGATACTCTTCGCGCTCAAATTTCGGTCGAGAATGCCGGCTCAGGACAGCTCCCCTGGACCGCCACCGTTTCAGTCCCTTGGCTGAGCGTAAATTCCCTGAACGGAACGGCTCCGTCGGATTTGAACCTCACGGTGGTCCCGCAGGGCCTGGATACTGGCAGCCACTCCGGTTACATTGTTTTCTCTGCGCCGGGGGTGAGCGGGTCCCCGGACACGGTGCTCGTAACGCTCGGCATCGAAACTAACCGCTCCTATGTGAAAGTACAGCCTGACAGCCTGCACCTTTCCTCTCTGGACACCGTTCTCACCGATCATCCGCAGTTGGTCGTGTTGAATGCGGGAGCAGGGACACTTAATTGGAAAGCTGTGAGTGACCAGAGCTGGTTGAAATTGAACCGAACCTCCGGCGCCGCCGGAGATTCGATAGGCCTAACCTTTGACTGGAGTCAGGTCAGCCCCGGACAAAATGACGCCACAATACAGGTGGTCGACAGCAACGCCTTTAATGTCAGTGTGACCATCCCGATCAGGCTCGACCGACTGTCCGCCTCAAGCGATTCAATCGTCATCGGTATGGCTGAAACCGCGCCTGGTGATACGGTCTCGGTGCCGCTCACTGCGTTGCTAAAACAGTCTATGACCAGTCTGAGCTTACCGATTCGTTTTCCGGATACCCTGCTTCAATTTGATTCCGTGAGCGTTGCCCAGCCCTTCAAGAGTCGTGTGATCGCCACCGGCGCGGCGAGTATGTCGCCCGGAGCCGCAATAATCACGTGCACCCTTATCGCGTCATCAGATTCAATCCCCCCGGGAAGTACTTTGCTGGGACGACTTTACTTCCACAGCAAATCGGCCAGCGGCCTGGCTTTGGTGGCAGAAGATTCAAGTTCCGGTAACTTGGCCGAGCTTGTTACCAAGTCAGGATTGCACAATCGGCCGACCGTCCTCGCCGGGCAAATAACGGTCGGCTCAAAAACCGACGTAAATGATCGTAATTCCGGTGGCCTCCCCAGATCACTGACATTAGCCCAGAACTACCCCAACCCGTTTAACAGTTCGACGGTGATTCGCTTTGGGCTGCCGTCAAGCAGTCCCGTTACCCTCGAGCTGTATAACGTCCTTGGTCAGAGAGTGAGTCTCCTGCTTAACCGGATCTTCCCAGCCGGCTGGCATCAGGTAACTTGGCCGGGAATCTACGAAAATGGGCGGGGTGTTCCGTCCGGCATTTATTTCTACCGGCTTGTATCGGGATCCGCCTCGATCGTTCGGAAGCTGGTCGTTCTCAAATAACTCGATCCAATTCCAATTCTCCAAAAAATCCAACTCCGGGTGAACCCTGCGGAGCCCTTTGCCGTATTGAGAGGATGCGCATAGTCGATTGCTTGGGATGGAGATACGGATGCAGAAACAACTAATCGCCGCAACCTTTTGTTCTATTTTGTTAGCTGGAGCAGCTCTCGCCGCGGATACTTCCGGCCGGTTGTACGGAAAAATTACTACCAAAGATGGCGACACCTATGAAGGCCTCATTCGCTGGGACAAGAATGAAGCTTCGTGGGTGGACGTACTAGACGGCACCAAAGTGGGCGAGGAGGTGTCGACCGCGCGGAGTAAGCGGGCTCACCGGAAGTCTACCAAGATCGAGTTCTTTGGCGTCCAGATCGGAGACTCGGAGGACGACGGCGATAATTTGGAATCGCAGTGCGGGATCAGGATGGGAAACATCAAGACTATTGTACCGGAGGGGGACGATGGCGCCCGCCTGACCCTCCAATCGGGCCAAACCTTGCACATGACCGGAAGCTCGACCGATATCGGCTCCGAGGTTCGTCAGATTATCATCGAAGACAAACATGAAGGGGAGACGGAACTGGCATGGGAAGATCTCGACAAGGTTGAATTCATCCCGGCCAGAGCCGACCTTGAATCGTCGACCGGCGACCGCCTATTTGGCACGGTGACCACCCGGAGGGGAGACCTGTTCACCGGATATGTGGCCTGGGATGCCGACGAAGTTTTTGGCAGTGACATTTTGGACGGCGAGGTCAAGGACCGTCCGCGCAAAATTCACTTCGATAAAATCGCCGCCATTGAACGGTACAGCTCGAGCGGTGCCTCGGTCACCCTCAAATCCGGCGAAAATCTGGTGCTGCGCGGCTCCAACGATGTCGATGACGACAACCGGGGGATCGTGGTCAGTGATCCGGCCTTCGGACAGGTTACCATACCCTGGGACCAGTTCGGCCGAGTAGAGTTCAAGCCGGCCCCGCGAGCCGTCAGTTACAACCAGTTCGACGGCGGCCGTCCGCTTCGCGGCACGGTCTACACTGAAGAAGGGGATGAATATACCGGAACGATTCAATGGGATAATGACGAGCAGTACACGTGGGAAATGCTGAACGGTGAGTACCACGATGTAACTTTTGAAATCGAGATGGGCTTTATCCGCTCGATCGAAAAGCAGTCCTCGACCACCTCCCTGGTGACGATTGCCGACGGACGTACTTTTCGGCTGCGCGGTTCTAACGATGTCGATGAATCCAATCGGGGAGTTTTCGTGACGGCCTCCGGCGGGAAAACGGTGGAGGTCGACTGGGCCGACTTTGTCAAGGTCGAGTTCTCCGCCAAATAGAAATTCCCCCAAATTTTCGCCGCACCAAACAAAGACCGCCGTCGGAGGCGGTCTTCTCAGTTTCGGAGAGTCCTTATTGAAATGGGCCAAAGAGGGCATAGGAAATAGACCCACGGGGACTCAAAGAAAGACTCTCCGGATATTTTTTGTGATGGCCATAACATACGCAGACCCGGCTCCGGCGTCAAGCGCTATTCGGTCCCGGGCTCCACGATGTCTATATTAGCACGGCCCCAAGGATTCGCCGCACAGTCAGCCAAAAAAAAAGCCCCCGGACCGGGGGCTTAGTATCTGTGTGAAGGAGCAAGACGGCTTAATTCGTTTTCGCCTTCTGGGCGTCCTTCAGTTCCTTCAGGTGTGACTGCGCCGTGGCCACGTCGTTCTTAGCTTTGGGGTTCGTTCCGGCTACGCGCAGGAACTCCTGCCAGTTGCCGATATTGGCCGCGTAATTGTCGGGGTTCTTGGTTTCCACGGCTATGGCATAGTTCATGGCCGCTTTGAATCCTTTGGGATCTGCCGTCAGCGCGGCCTTGAACGCCTTGGCGGCAGAGTCGTAGTCCTCTTTTTGGAGGTAAAGCTGTCCGAGAGCAAAGTGGGCCGGGTAGTTTTTGCTGCGGATTGTTATCGACTTCTCATAGGCCGTGATAGCGTCGGAGGTCTTGTCCTGCTTCTCGTACGCCTTCCCCAGCCAGAACCAAGTGGTGTCGGTCGCATCCGGAGCCTGAGTCAGTTTCTCGCAGGTTTGGGCCAGTTCCGGCCAGGCGCTCCGAGCCATATAAACCCGGGCCAACTGCTTCTGAAAATCAAGATTCTTGTCATCCAGAGCGATGGCTTTCTTCAGGGCTGCCTCAGCTTCGACAAAATTCCGCTTGGCCAGTTGAACTTTGCCCAGATCGGCGAACACATCGGCGCTCTTGGGACTCTTTTCCGTCGCCGTTTGAAACGTCTTTATGGCGTCGTCGTAGCTCCCCTTTTCGAAGTAAACGGCCCCCAGATTCTGGTAAGCTTGAAGGTACTCAGCATCGGTGGCGATCGCCTCTTTGTAGGCCGTAATGGCGTCATCAAGCTTCCCAGCCTTCTCGGCTGTGACGCCCTTGTTGAACGCCTCTTTGGCCTTATCGGACTGAGCGTAGAGGCTCGTGGCGAACAGCGCCAGTCCGAGCAATACAACTCCGAGTCGGAATAAACCGATTTGTCGATTCCGTCTTACCATGTAATCTCCTCATGCAGGTTTTATTAGATGTTTGCAAATTAAACAACTGTTCAAGCCGTTTGGATTCAGAAAACTATAGGCCGGCACGGTGTGCCTCAAGGGCGCTCTTGACGTCGAGCGTACTTCAGAGCCAGAATCCGGGCCGCCAGGATCGCCGCATTTTTTGCGCCCGGCATTCCGATCGCCACGCCCGCCACCGGTATTCCCGGAGGCATTTGAACGACGGAAAGCAGACTATCCAGTCCAGACAGGGCGGCCGGGAGCGGCACACCGATCACCGGAAGATTGGAATGAGCCGCCGCTACCCCGGGCAACGCAGCCGACAAGCCGGCCATCGCCACGATTACCTCATATCCCTCGGCGGCGGCGGTTGAGGTTAGGTGGGCGGTTTTCTCGGGGTGCCGGTGCGCCGAGGAGATCACGATTTCTCCGGCAATGCTCAATTTGGCCAATTCGCTCTTGCAGGCCTCGGCATACTCCATGTCGCTCTTCGAGCCAAGAATGATCAGGACCTTGGGCATATGCTATTTCACCGCGCTTTCTGTTTTTTGAAACGCCTTGGCGCCAATGTCTTTTCGGAACTGGGCGCCATCGAATCGGATTCGTCTCACCCCGGCATAGGCCCGGTCAATGGCCGCGCGCAAATCCCCATCCAGGCCGACCACCCCAAGGACCCTTCCTCCCGAAGTCAGCAGCCGGTTATTCTCGCGTCGTGTGCCGGCGTGGAAGACCAGACAATTGTTGTCCCTGAGCGCATCGAGACCGGTGATCGGGGCACCGGTTTTGTAATTACTGGGGTACCCTTTGGAGGCCATGATCACACAGGCCGAAGCTCCCTTGCGCCAGTCCAGTTTGGGGAAATTGGCAAGTTTGCGCTCGACCACGGCGGCCATCAAATCCACCAGGTCGGTTTTTAACATCGGGAGGACCACCTGTGTCTCAGGGTCGCCGAAACGGCAATTGAACTCGAGTACCCGTGGCCCGTTTTCTGTCAGCATAATGCCGGCGTACAGAATTCCCGAGTAGTTAATCTCCTCGTTGCGCAAACCGTTAATTGTCGGTTCGAGAATATGTTCCTGGATCTGACCGAGCGTCTCCGGGGACAAAAAGTCCACCGGGCAGTAGGCTCCCATCCCGCCGGTATTCGGTCCGCGATCTCCGTCGAAAGCCCGCTTATGATCCTGGCTCGCCAGCATCGGAACAATCGTACGGCCATCGGTAATCGCCATGATCGACACTTCCTGTCCCACGAGACAGGACTCGATCACGATGCGATCGCCGGCCTTCCCAAAGGCCCGCTTGGTAATCATCATCTCGATCGCCTGCACGGCCTCGGCCATGTCTTTCGCGACCACCACCCCTTTACCGGCCGCAAGGCCGTCAGCCTTGATCACGATCGGAAATTCACAGGCCTTGCAGAAGCCGATCGCTTCGGCCGAAGTCTGAAAAACCCGAAAGGGAGCCGACGGAATGTGGTACTGCTTCATGAATTCTTTGGCGAACACCTTGCTGCTCTCGAGCTGGGCCGCTTTGCGATCGGGACCGAAAATACGGAGTTTGCGGCGCTGGAACTCATCGACGATGCCGTTGGCGAGCGGTTGCTCCGGCCCGACCACAGTCAGATCGATCCGATTGCGCTGGACGATCTCGATTAATCCGCGCGTATTCTCAAGCTTGGCATTGATACACTTGGCGACTGTAGAGATACCGCCATTGCCGGGAACGCAGAAAATCTTGTCTACATGCTTGGACTGTTTCAACTTCCAGACCAAAGCATGCTCGCGCCCGCCGGATCCTATCACCAGAATATTCATGTTTCCCTGTCTTGGGTTGGCTAAAGAGTTACAGTATACCCACCTGAAGGGAAAGTTCAACTGGAAAATTCGGCCAGTCCCGCGCCGCTTTTGGTGTTGCCGATATCCGGAATGGGGTTATCTTGAAGGTGCCACTTTGAATTTGGACTTACTTGCCGTCGGTGCTGGATTTCCCGCCCGGCCAAAACTAACGCAACCAGAGGAGTGACCGGATGCCACGCACCATCGGTATTGCACTCATTGTCTGTCTCGTCACCATTCTTGCCGCCCAAACCGCCCTGGGGGAGAGTCAGAAGATTTCCAAAATCGTCATCACAGACATGTCCAAGACTCAGTATCTCCAGATGGCGGCTGAGGGGTTCGACATTCTCAGCGTCAAAGGTCAGAAAATCGAGCTTTTGGCCCACCCCGGAGATCAGGCCAAACTGGACGGTCTCGGGATCAGCTACACCGTCGCCGAACCGGACATGGTTTCCTACTATCAACTGCGGTCGACTCAGGCCTTCGGCGGGTTCCGCACCTACAGCCAGATTGTCGCCTTACTCGATTCGTTTGCGACGGCCTTTCCGAATCTGTGCTCGCCCAAGTTCTCGATCGGGCAGACCCTTGAAGGGCGCGATCAGTGGGTGGTCAAAATCTCCAACAATCCCCGGATCGACCAGGGGAAACCTTCGGTATTCTACAACTCTCTGATTCACGCCCGTGAACCAGAGGGGGCGAACATGCTGCTCAATTTCATGAGGTACCTCCTGACCAAATACGGCACCGATTCGACCGTCACCAATATCATCAATTCCCGCGAACTGTACTTCCTGCCGGTCACAAATCCCGACGGCTACGTCTATAACGAAGTCACCAATCCCGCCGGGGGAGGCCTGTGGCGCAAGAACCGCCGCCCGCTTGCCGGCGGACAGTATGGGATCGACCTTAACCGCAATTTCGGCTTCACCTGGGGCTTTGATGATAACGGCTCCTCTCCATCGCCGGCCAGCGAAGTGTACCGCGGAAGCGGACCGTTCTCGGAACCGGAAACGGTGAACCTGAAGAATTTTATCGACTCGCACCATTTCGTCATCACGCACAACATCCACACCTATTCCAACCTGGTGCTCTGGCCCTGGGGACATAATCGGATCTATACCGATCAGGACGATTTTTACAATGTGCTGGGTGACTCCATGACCCAGGTCAATCACTATACTCCGGAAGTCAGCTGGACGCTCTATCCGACCAATGGAGACGCCGATGACTGGATATGGGGAGACACGATTTCCAAACCGCGGGGTGTCACTCTGACCACTGAAATCGGAAACGATAACGATGGGTTCTGGCCGGCTCCGAGTCGTATTCCGACCCTTGATTCTGAAAATCTCATGGCGGAACTGTTCCTGGCCCGAATTGCCGACAACCCGTATCTGCTCGCTCCTCCGAACAAGCCCGTGCTACATCTGGCCGATTCGGTCGGCCAATCCTATCAGATCAGCTGGTCGCACAAGGACACGATCAATCCGGCGGTCGGGTTCACGCTCTACGAACTGACCAACAAACAGACGGTGACCGACAGCGCCGAAACCGACAAGGGATACTGGAACAGTACCAGAATGTCCCTGTCGACTGCCCGCAAGCACTCCGGAAACTCCTCCTGGCACACGAATAACACCAATAATGCCCAGCACTGGCTGGTCTCTGAAGACTCCGTATCTGGTAAAGCCGTCCGACTCCCTTAAATTCTGGGTCTGGTACAGCGTCGAACAGGACTTCGACTATTTCTACGCCCAGGTGTCCACCGACGGCGGTTTCAGCTTCACCAATCTGGCCAATAACCTCACCACCAATTCCAATCCCAATAACATGAATCTGGGGAACGGTATGACCGGCAACTCGGGAGCCTGGGTGCGCGCTGCCTTTGATTTGAGCCCATACTCCGGACAGCACGTGATCATTCGGCTTACTTTGTTTACGGATTCATACTCACTCGGCGAAGGGGTGTACATCGACGACATCGAGAACGTTGATCTGTATGGCACGTCGTCGCAAGTGGTCGCGGGTATCACCGACACCACCTATCAATTTTACGAACAAAGCCACCGGGCAATATTGGTATGAACTGACAGCGACCGACGCACAGGGACAAGTGAGCCGATTCTCTGATCTTGCTCGCACAACCGTTTATCAGACCTATATTGTCGGCGACTTGAGCGGCGACGGACACATCGACCTCTCAGACCTAAGTGCGCTGGTCTCCTATTTAACCACAGGATTGCCGGTCCCCTCGCCGCTGGCTCGCGCGAATCTTAATTGCGTGGGCTCGGTTGATCTCGGGGACTTGACCTATATGGTCGCATATTTGACCGGCGCGGCGCCGACACCGCACTGCCCGTAGATAAATTTCAGTGATAGCTTCAAGCCGGCCTTGGGGATAGGCCGGCTTTTGTTATTTTGCGTTGCACATAATCTGTTGACAAGCCGTCTGAAGATCACGTATCTTCACAGCCTGTTGGGGTGACCGGAAACATCTATTTCTTTGTCACCGATACGTGTTGGGAATGAATTGAGTCAGATATTTGAGGACTTGGGAATGAAGAAGTTGGCAACGATCGGCATCGTGCTCGCGATGCTCCTCTTTCCGCTGATCGCGATGGCGCAGGAGGAACAGGAAAAGGACCTCCTTGAATTTGGCATTTATGGCGGCGTGAGCCTGCCGCTCGGTGCGGTAACGAGCTGGAATGACTCGCTGGGGGCCAAGGCCGGTTTTGGCTTTGGATTCGACGGCGGTTATTTCCTAAACCCGAACCTGACTTTGGGCGGGTCGTTCGCCTATCATCAACTCGGCATGGAGTCGATTGCGATCGATAACACGCAGCACCACCGTCTGTATAATCCGTCGCTGTATCTCAAATATCACTTTTTTGGAAACTCGAACCTGGTGCCGTATGTCAAAGTGAACGCCGGCGCAGCCTTCGTCAAGTTCTCCACCTTCGTTAACGATAACGGCGATCCCAAATACCGCGAATTGGGCTACAAACCGGCGCTCTCCCTCGGCGGCGGTGTCGGGGCGTTCTACTATACTTCGGACTACAGCGGCTTTTTTGTCGAGGCCAATTTTACCGAGGGTTTCACTAAAAATGTCGCCAAGACTTTCCAGGATGTCGAATACAAGTTCGGCGACAACATTACGGTCGTAGATTTCCGGGCCGGCATCCAGGTGTTTTTCGGCAAGAAATAGCAGATCTTACTCGGAAATATGAATTTTCTAAAGCCCGCCCTCTGGCGGGCTTTTTTGTGGTTGAGCGGCGATTGATAACGCCGTACTTTTCAGTCATGCAGCCGACCTCTCTCCTGATAGTCGATGATGAAACTTCCCAGCGGCAGCTGCTGGCGGGATTTCTGGCGCGCAAAGGATACACCGTCGTGGAAGCCCAGAGCGGGGCCGAGGCTCTGGAGCGCTACCAGGCGAGCTTCGCACCGGCCGCCGTAATTGATATGAAGATGCCCGGTATGAGCGGGCTGGAACTGCTCGCGCGGCTCCGCGAAATCAACCCCTTCATCCAGGTGATCATGTTGACGGCGTTTGGTTCGGTCGAAACCGCCGTGGCCGCCATGCGGGCCGGCGCGTACGACTACGTCACCAAACCGGTCGAGGATCTGGACGAACTGCTTTTGAAAATCGAAAAGGGGGTCTCCCAGAATCGTTTGATCACCGAGAACGCTGTCTTGAAAGAGCGCCTTTCGGATATATTCCCTCAGAGTTCGGAACTGATTGGACAATCACCGGCGCTGCAGCGGGTCAAGGATCTGATTTCGGCGGCCGGTCCGCGCGATGCGACTGTCCTCATTACCGGACCATCGGGCGTGGGGAAGGAGCTCGTGGCGCGAGCGCTTCACGCGGTCTCATCCCGCTCGGCAGGCCGATTGGTGGCCATCAACTGCGCCGCCTTCCCTGAGACGCTTTTGGAGGCGGAACTTTTTGGCTATGAGCGGGGCGCTTTCACCGGGGCGGACCGGGCTAAACAGGGGAGATTCGAACTGGCCCATGGCGGCACTCTCTTTCTCGACGAGATCGGCGAGATGCCGCTGAGCATGCAGGTGAAGCTTTTGCGGGTCATCGAAGAGCGCAAGACGCTGCGGCTGGGAGCCGTGAAAGAACTCGCGCTTGATTTTCGCCTTATCGCCGCCACCAACCGGGAACTAGAACGAGCGGTCGCCGAGAAGAAGTTTCGCGAGGATTTGTTCTATCGGCTCAATGTAGTGCGGATTCATGTCCCGCCTTTGGCCGAGCGCCGAGGAGACATTCTGCTTTTGGCCAGAGCGTTTCTGGAGCGGGCATCGCCGGAAGCTCGCCAAGCCAGTGGTCGGCATAGAACCCAAAGCGGCCGCTATCCTGACCGGGTATGATTGGCCCGGAAATGTCCGCGAGCTTGAAAACGTGATCGAACGGGCTGTGGTCCTGGCGGAAACCAACCAGATAACTTCGAAAGAACTTCAGGGGGTCACCAATTTCGGCGGCTCTCCGGAGTCGGATCATCCGGTCAAACTGGCCGATGTTGAGAAACAGCATATCAAGAAGTGTCTGGATTCGAATAGCTGGAATCTTGGGGAGACCGCCGATCAGCTTGGAATACACCGCAATACTCTCCGCCTAAAGATCAAAGAATACGAACTGACACAGGACTGATTCGCTCCTCCTTGCCATAGTTTGGTGCACCCAAAGGGGCGGATGCCCTGTTTTTGTGCGCCAGACCCTCCATAATAGTGTATCCGAGTGTATAAGCTCATATGCAGTAGTGCGTTATCGAGAATGGCACACCGTTTGATATACTATTGCCCAGAGGATAATGAGTTGATGGAGACAAAAATGAAGAAATTGGCCCTGTTCGGGATGGTTCTGGCAACGGCATTCTTGCTGGCGGCATGCGGTGATGACAACAATCCGGTGGCCGTGAAACCTCACATCCCGCTCACTCCTCAAGGAGTTTACACCATAACCGGCGATCATGCAGTCCAGGTATGGTGGAACGGCGTGTACGACACCGATGTCAAAGAATACGTCATCTGGCGTTCTTTGGACCAGACCACCAATTACGCGGAGATCGCGCGAGTCGCGGCCGAGGACAATCCGAATCTCAACCTTCTGAATTATAGCTATATCGATTCAACGGTCGCCAACGGCACAACCTACTACTATGCGGTTTCCTCGGTGGATCACGAAGGTCGCGTCTCTGAATTGTCCGCCGAAAACGCCTTTGATACGCCACGGCCGCAGGGCTCGGTCATACTCTTTCCGCTCCAGCTGGATTCGACTATGGCCGGATTCAATCTGGCGACCCAGCACGTGGTGAATTACAACAGCCCGATTGCAGACATCTACCTCGACCAGTTCCAGGGGCGGAAGTATATCAACGTGGCCAATGATACCACGGACATTATGGATATGGGGTACACCTCGAATTTTGATGAAATCACGGTCTCCCCAGTGGTGGCCCAGGACAGCGGGTGGTCGACGCTCGGATATTTCGAGATCATTATCGGGCACACTTACATTATCTGGACCAAGGATGATCACTACGCCAAGATGCGCGTCAGCGACAACAATTTGATCACCGGCTCGGTGACCTTCGAGTGGGGCTACCAGACCGCTACCGGAAATCCCGAATTGGCTCCTTCGATGAATGGCGGTCCTAAGCGGCCGATTCACGGTCCGAATTTCGGCAACAAGCAAGCCCAGAGCCTCGTGGCTCGGTGAGTATAGAAAGCAATGAAAGGCAGGCAATATATGTGGCGAAAATCAATCAAACTGGCGACGGCCTTTGTGGCTGTCCTGATGCTGGTGGTCCCGTTGATTCAGGCCCAGAGCATCGATCAGGAAAGTCGGGATCAGGCCAATCAACCGAATCAGCCGAACGATCAGGCCAACAGTGATCGTCAGAACTCGGTCCGCATCGACCGCTATCTGGATGCGGAGATTTGGACGAATCACAACGACAACGAGTTCTATGAGAACGACAACATCGTTCTGAACTATCGCGTCAGTCGGGATGCCTTCGTGGCGATCTACTCGATCGACAGCCGCGGCAATGTCCGCCTGCTGTTCCCGACCGATCCGAACCAGGACAACTTCGTGCGCGGCGGCGAGACCTATCGCCTTCCGTCGGGAGATGACAATTTCGATCTAGTTGTCAACGGCCCGGCCGGCACTGAAAGCATCCAGATGGTCGCGTCGCAGGAACGGTTCCCGATCCCCAACTGGTACCATAATTCGGGCTTGGTTGCGGATAACAGCGATCGCGATGACTACATGGATTATCTCGACAACACCTATTTCGTGCGTTACAGCGGCCAGCGCTTCTCCTACGATCGCGTTGCCGTCAGCGTTAACGAATGGGAGCCCGACTATTTCCGGCCGGTCTATGCGCCGGTCTACCCGAGCTGGGCGGTCTGCGGCAACATGTATATCGATTATCCCTGGGGATCTTCGGTCTACATCAACGGCAGCTATTGGGGCTGCACCCCGCTCTATGTGCCGTGGATCCTGTGCGGATGGCACACTGTGACGGTCTATGACCGCTTTGGTTACTGCTGGGAAAATGACATTCACGTCAGCCGCTACAATACGGTGGTGTTAAACCGTACGGTCATCCATACCAATCCGGGTGTGGTGTCCAAATTCAAAGAGGTTCAGGTAGTCGGCTTTCGCGATCCGGCCAAGAACGGCTATCCGAATTTTGCCCAGGTTGTGGCCAAAGAGAAGACCGTTGTCGGCGCCGGCCGAGTGGCCACGCCTAATGTTGTCGGCAAGGGGACGGGATCAGTCTCCCAGGACAATTTCGTGGACAATCTCCCCAAGAAATATGCCCGCGGCGATGCCAAATTGATCAAAACTGACCGTGGCTACGAAACCGATGCTATTAACGCGACCCCGAATGCGGGACGCGGCTACACTAAGCGGTCTTACGGCACCGCTACTACGACTACGCAGACTCCACAGCCCGGAAGCTATGAAGCTTATAAGAAGTCTGTGCAGGGAGAATCCAACCGGAACGGTTATACTCCGAGCAACACGGCCGGGAAGTCGAACGGAACCTCTGATGGCTATTACCAGCGGAAGACCGGTGGAACTCCGAGCTCCGGCGGCGGGACCAATACACCGAGTGTAAGGGGTAAGCGCGAGGGCAGCACTGCTGGTGGCAACAGCGGCGGAAGTTCAGCCGGTGCGGCGCGCAAAACCGGCGGCGGTGAGAAGTCCGGCGCGGCCCAGCCGAAAGGCAATGGCGGCGGCGGAAAATCCACCCGTGGCGGCGGTGGTAAAGAAGGACGTTAAGCCGCACTTCGCGGCACCCGATCATTGCTGTCAGCGAGAAGTGTGGGACCCGCCACTCGGCGGGTCTCGCTCCGTTGAGAGAGAGTGATGCAGGGCGGGTCGGCGAAGAAAGTTAAATGGAGGTAGCGCTATGAAACGGACTCTGATTTTACTGCTCTCAGCCCTGTGGCTTTTCGCGGGGGCTGTCTGCGCCGTGGAGAAGAAGGAAAAGCCGAAACCGGTTGAGGCGCCGAAGATCGTGCAGCCGAAACCCAAGCCGGTAACTCCGGCCCCCGCCGCCAAAACCACCAAACCGGCAGGGAAAGACACCAAGGCCAAGCCGGCGGAGAAGAAGTACGATGATTTCATCGACCTCAATCACAACGGGATAGATGACCGCCAGGAGAACCTGGTCAAGAAGGAGAACAAGTGACAGCCTAAATCTAAACGCCCGAGCCTGAGTCTCTCTTTGCTTCACGTCGTCCCATTTCATCTCCCATAAACCTACCCCCAGGCGTTCCAGAAACTTGATAGAAAATCCCGGGGACCCTTCTCCCAGGAAGAAAGGTGCCAGACGTCTCCGGGAATCCCCACTCGGGGCAGGCGGCCTTTCTGCGGCAGCCACTGGCGCAACTGCTGCCCCCGGGCATAGAGCTGTTCTTGGAGCTGCTGGAAATAGCTGTTTCTTTTCAGGGTGGACTTCCACAGGATGATGCGGCCGTAGGCCTTCATTTTGGCAAAAAACAGGTCCCGGGCAATGAGGCGCTTGATCACCGAGCCCCAGCTATAAAACTTCTTCATGGCCCGGGTGGTTTCCATCTGGAGTTCAAAGGGAGTGAACTGCCGGGGTTGGAACACGGTGTGGTGGCCGTCATACTGGCTCCAGTCCCGGCAGATAATCCGGTTTTGGGCCTCCATCTCCTTGTAGAAAGGCGTCCCGGGCAACGGGGTGAGCATCAGGTATTGCAAGGAATCCAGGTCCAACTGGCGGGAAACCTTCACGGTGTCCCGGATCACCTGGAAGTGGTCCTCTTCGGAGCCGAAGACAAACATGCCGTGGACCTTGATGCCGTAATGGTGGAAATTGTTGACGCAGTCTTTGATGCCTTGTACGGTCTGGGACTTGTTGTAAGCCTTTAAGGTGGCGGGGTTGATGGATTCCAGCCCCACGAAGACCACGAAGCAGCCGCTCTTGGCCATGAGTTCCAGGAGTTCCGGGTCCTTGGCGGATTCCACCCGCACCTGGGCGCTCCATTCGATCTTCAGCCCTTCGGCGATGATGCGCTCGCACAATTCCTTGGTGCGCTGGCGGTCGGCGGTAAAATTGTCGTCGCAGAAAAAGATATGGCGGGCCTGGAGGCCGTTCTGGCGAATCTCTGCGATGACCCGGTCGATGGAAGTGACGCGGTGCTTGCGCCCGAACATCATGATCACCGAACAGAAGCTGCAGTTGAAGGGGCAGCCCCGGGAGGTGGCGATGGAGACCACACCCCGCCGGTTTCGGGCCTTCCAGCCGTGAATCAGCGTGTAATTGGGGATGGGCAGGGAATCCAGGTCACCCAGGAAAGGGCGCCAGGGGTTTTGGTGGATGGTGTCTCCGTCCCGATAGCAGAGATTGGGGATGTCCGCCAGACTGCCGCCGTTGTTCAGGGCGTTGACCAACTCCGGCAGGGCCTCGTCACCCTCGCCGCAGACCACATAATCGGCGTGCTCCAACCCTTCCAGGGGCAGGAAACTGGGGTGGGCCCCGCCCAGGACCACCGGCAGGCCCTGCTGGCGGTAGAAGTCCGCCAGCTCGTAGGCCCGGGGGGCGGTGGAGGAGATGCTGGAGATGCACACCAGGTCAGGGTGAAAGTCCAGTTGCGGTAATTGGGGGTGGTCATCTCCTCGATCACCACTTTGACCTCCATGCCCTGCTGCTCCAAGATGGTCCCCAACAACAACGACCCCAACCGGGGAATGGCCACCCGGCTAAAAATATGCTCCTGGGGAGACCGGGGTTCGATGAACAATACCTTCTGAATGGGCCGGGTCATGTGGTACTCCTCCTGGAACTTCACTCCTGACCCCAGGGGCAAAATTCTCATAAACAAACCCCTCCCCCGGCTATTTTCTCTACCCGGTGAGCACCTGGATTATAAGGGAAATAAAGAATTTCCTTATTGTACTTTAAGGGCCCGCGCCACGAATGTCAAATTAATTCTCGGTGTGGGCGGCATGAGGAAAGCATGAAGAAGCAGATTCCCCCGGCATGGAGGGAATCTGCTTCATCTGTCGCCTTGACTTATGAAACTGCGGAGGGTGCTTTAGACGCAACCGGTGGGCTTGGCCAACCCTGCCATCTTACAGGCGCCTTTGCCCGGTCCGGAGGGGAAGAGTCGTAAATATGTTTCAGTTTGAAGCCGGTTACCTTGGAGAGGATCCGGACCATGGGCGCAATGCCGTTCTTCTTGTAGTAATCCTGGAGCATGTTGATGACTTTCCAATGCTCGTCGTTGAGCTCAGCGATGCCCTCGGAGTCCTTGACGTACTCCACCCACTCCTGATTCCACTGATCCAGATTTTCCAGAAATCCGTCTTCATCTACCGTAAAGGTTTTACCTTTGAATTCCACGGTTGCCATGCAGAGATATCCTCCTTCAATATTTTGATCGCCGGGTTTTTAGTTTTCAAACGTATGTCATTGTGAAATTTTTGTCAAGCATTAAAAATTCTTATATCCGTTAATAATCTATCTTTAACATGGAGGCCCATCGGCGTCAAGAGGCAATCACGACCGGGGGGCGAGCCCGGGAAAGATCTTGCCCGGATTCATGATGTTATGGGGATCAAAGGCTTCTTTGATCCGCCGCTGCAAGGCGATGGCCGCGGGGGACAGCTCCATCCCCAGATAGGGGGCCTTGGTGAGACCGATGCCGTGCTCCCCCGACAGGGTGCCGTTAAGTTTTCGCACTATGGTAAAAATATCCTCCACCGTCGGGTTCACCATTTCCCGTTCCCCGGGGACCTGGCGATCATAGAGCACGTTGACGTGGATATTGCCGTCCCCGGCATGGCCGTAGCTGGGAATAATGAGCCTCCGGCGCCGTGAAATCTTTTGTAGCCCCGCGATCAAAGCCGGAATGGCCCCCACGGGGACGGCCACGTCCTCGCTCACCTTGTGGGGCTTTACCTTCAACAGCGCCGGCGAAATCACCTTCCGGGCGGCCCAGAGGCGCTCGGCCTCCTCCCCGGTCTTGGCCCTGAGGACCGGGTCCGCCCCCTGCTCCCGGCAGAACCGGGCCATGCCGGCCGCCCGGTCTTCCACGTCCTGGGGGTGGCCGTCCACCGCCATGAGCAGCAGGGCCGCGGTTCCCGCCGGCAGCTCAAAGGGCAGCAACTCCTTGACGCACGACAGCGTCACGTGGTCCATGAACTCCAGAGCCGTGGGCGCCAGGCCCGAGGTCAGGATCAGGCTCACCGCCTCGGCCGCCCGGAGCCATGGTCGCGAATCCCGCCGCCAGGGTCTGGCGGGCCGAGGGTTTGGCCACCAGGCGCAGGGTGATCCGGGTGATCACCCCCAGGGTGCCTTCCGAGCCCAAAAACAGGCGGGTGAGATCATAGCCCACCACCCCTTTCATGGTGCGGGTCCCGGCGCTGATGCGCTCCCCGGTGGGCAGCACCACTTCGAGACCCAGGACATAATCCCGGGTGACCCCGTACTGCACCGCCACCGTGCCCCCGGCGCACTCGGCGACATTCCCCCCGATGGTGCAAAAATCGGCGCTGGCCGGGTCCGGAGGATAATACAGGCCCTGGGCCTCCACCGCCTGCTTCAGCCGGGTGAGGATACCCCGGGCTCCACCACCGCCACCAGGTCGGGCCGGCTGATCTCGAGAATGCGGTTCAACCGGGTCAGGACGATGACCACCCCGCCCTCTATCGGCACCGAGCCGCCGCTGCGCCCGGTCCCCGCCCCCCGGGGCACCACCGGGAACCGGTGCTCATTGGCCAGCCGCACAATCGCCGCCACCTCCGCCGCCGACCCGGGAAAAACCACCAGATCCGGCATAGCCGCCCGGTCCGTG